>FZPE01000001.1 GCA_900188465.1 Micrococcales bacterium KH10 | reverse complement strand
CCAAGTCTATCGGGGGGAAAGTGAACTGATCCCCAGCTCTGGGTGTACTTGAGTTCTGGGTCAGCCAAGTCTATCGGGGGAAAGTGAATTGATCCCCAGCACGCTGAATACTGGGCCAACCCAACAGCCACTCGCCCAAAACCGCACCCGACAACCAGCACACCGCGCGGCAACCTGGCAGACTCGTGAGCATGATTGTTGCATTCTCTGTAGCCCCATCTGGTGTGGGCGATTCCGTTGCCGAAGCGGTTGCTGCCGCAGTCAAAGTAGTGCGGGATTCCGGCCTGCCGAATCGCACGACCTCTATGTTCACCGAGGTCGAGGGCGAGTGGGACGAGGTCATGGACGTCGTCAAACGTGCCACTGAAGCAGCCGGTGCAGGCGCCGGACGAGTTTCGCTCGTCCTCAAAGCCGATATTCGACCGGGCCGGACCGGCGAAATTGACGCGAAGATCGCTCGCGTCGAAGACGCCCTCGCCCGCGACACCGAATAACCGCAGGCCCCACGAACTCACATAAACCCATCGGCGATCAGTCCAAAGAACCCATCGCCGTCCTCCGGCGTGACCGCATACAGCGACACCCCGAGCCGTCGTAGCACCACCAACGCAGTGCTGATATCGACCGCACCAGAGCTAGATTCCAACCCGACGACGGCATCCACCTGGATCCCCAGACTTTCGGCGAGCTCTTCAGAGGTCAGTCCGATCTCCAAGCGCCGCCGACGCACAATCGTCGCCAGATCAAACAGGCTATTGATCTGAATCATCGCTACCTCCATCCACTCGCAGACCACCCGGCACATCGCCACCCGGCAACGGCGGCGCCCCAAACACCCCCACCGGTGGCTGAAAAGACCGGAGGTGGTGCACCCGTCCGGGTACACCACCTCCAACTCATTCACTCACCCGCGACGAGTCAAGCACGACCCGCCACAAGCTACGCCCCTACCGCCGCACCTTGATCTTGGATTTCGCGGTGCGCTCGGCCACGCCAGCACGAAGTTTCGGACCAGGCACGAAGACCGCGCGGACATTCATCTTCTTGCCCTTGACGAACTTCTTCTTGATGTTGAGCTTCATCTTGCCGCCGCGCTTGATGACCTTCTTCACTCCGACCTGACGCACCTGCTTCTTGCCAACGTAAATCCGGACCTTGCCGCGCGGTGCGACCTCGTTGCTCAACTTCTTAGAGACAACGACGCGCACCCAGGTCTTCTTGCCGCGCTTCGCCTTCTTGGGTGTCTTCGCCTTGAGCTTCTTCAGGCTCGCCTTGACAACGCGGAAGGAGGCCGAGGCCGCAGCGGAAGTCACGGTTTTGCCATCCGAAGTACTCACCGATGCCGTCAGCGACCCGTAGTGGCCAACGGCCAAACCGGCGGGCACAGTGACACTTGCCTGGTACATGGATCCCTGACGCGTCAGTGCAGTGGTGCCGAGCACCGTGGCTCCGGAACGGAAGGTCACAGTTCCGGCCGTGGTCCCCGTTACGGTGGTCGTCAGTGTGACACGCCCGTTTGCCGCACCATAGATCTGCGATGCCGCTGAAACCCGAGGTGCGCTGATGGTGACGGCAGGGTCCGGGTCCGGTGGTTCAACGACTGCAGTGACCTCGAGGGTCATCGGCTCTGACGTGCTCGGCAGATAGAACTCGTCCCCGGGATACTCCGCCGTCAACGTGTAGGTTCCGACCTCTAATCCGCTCAGCACGACGGGCGCCGTGGAATCCTCACCCAGTGTCACAGCTGTCAAGGTGACTTCATCGGCCACGATGGACACCTCCCCCGTGGCACCCTCAGTGACCGCAACGTTGAAGGTCACATCTTCACCTTCGACGATGCTGGTAGGAGCGTCAGCGATCGCGGTTGCTGACTCAAGCCGGAGGACCAAGGCGTCGTAAGCATCCTGCAAGTCCGCGAGGGCGGTCTCGTAATCAGCGTGGGAGTTCGTGGTCGGAGACAGGCTCAGCGCTGTCGCATGGGCAGCAGCGAAAGTAGCCCAAGACGACGCCGTGTAGTCCGACTCGTTCGCCTGTCCTGTCGCAGAGACCAGCGCGGAAAGCTCGTCAATGATCAACCACCGCAGCACCGAAGCCTTCGCGATCAGTTCGGATGTCGCATCGGCGGCCTCCTGGTGACCGGCGTTCGGGTCTGCTGAGACTGCTTCGGCTGCTGCCAGCGCATCTGCGAAGGCGGCATAATCGGCAGCGTCGTACCAGTCCGGGTTCTCGGTGTACGGCGAATACTGTGCAATGGCCGCATCCAAATCCGCTTTGACCGTGTACATCAACCGGAAGTAGTCGAAGTTACCCACGTAGGGGTGATCGGTATCCGGGTCGGACAGGAACTTGAAATAGAGATCATGGGCTCCGGTCAACGTTGGTGGAAGCAGATCGATGATCACGCTTGCGTGGGTGCCCCAACCTGACCCGGTGTTGGGCAGGTTGATGGTGCCAAGAGGGTCGTTGTCCAATGAGTCGACATACACCTCGATCCGGCCGTTGACCACGCGTCCTGTGGGGGCGTCGTAGCGCACTTCAATGGCGACAGCCTGGTTCGAGTCCAGGTTCACGTTAGGGTAACGGACCCACGCTCCAGTGGTCACTCCCGCCAGCTGACGCGAGCCAGAGGCGCTTCCGTTGTTCTCTGTCTTGAGTTGGTTCTGGGAGACACTGCCACCGCCGTTATCACCGTTGGCGTAGTCCACACCCGCCGTCAGTGTTGGAACGTCGTCGAATATGCCGTTGGCGGGTGCGACAGGCTCGAATTCGATCTGCTGATAGGTGTCGGCGGCGGGACTGGGGGTGACCGCTCCGGTCAGGGTTCCCGCGAGGGCACTGGCTGCTGCGATTGCGATTGCTTTGGTTTACAACTTGCGTGGCTTCGTGGTGCCACGCGATCCACTGTGAGTCATGGGACATGACGGGCCTTGCTCTCTCGTTGTAACTGGCTGGTGTGCGAACTGCGGTGTTCACACGCGTCCGATCTATGCGCCATTGCACAGTTCTATACCGACAATGACGCCAGTTCTTCTCCAGGCTACTCAATGGAACCTGCGTGGACAATGAGTTATCTGGTCCGGCTTGTCAGACGGGCTTGTTATGGTGGAATCCGCCCCTATGACAAGGTTGTCAGGAATGAAGACGAGCAAGCCCAGTGCGTTCATTGCTCTCGTGCTCGTCGGTGTCTTAGCCGTGAGCGGGAGCACAGCAACGGCAGCGAACAATCCCGCGAACCCGGTGCTGCCTGCCGGGGACCAAACCTCGGCTACAACCAACCCGGCCGACTTCGTCTACCCGTTCATGGGCACCCAAGCAGATCACGGACAGAACATCCCTGGGGCGTTCGCGCCTGCCGGCCTGGTCAAAGCCACCCCTGTGACCTATCCCGTTCGGGCGCACGGCGGATATGACTACGCCCAATCGCAGATCACCGGGTTCGTTCACACCAACACTGACGGGGCCGGCGGCAACGGCGCAGCGGGAGATTTCCTCGTCGTGCCAACGATGGTCGACTACAACTACCGACCGCAAGCCTCCTCGTATGCGAAGTCCTTCACCCACGACGATGAAACTGCTGAACCCGGCTACTACCAGGTGGGCCTAAGGGCGACACAGGGCAGCGACTCGAATGTCGCACCGGCGCCGGGCGTCATTGACGCGCAGTTGGCCGCCCTGCAGCGCACGGGCATCGACAAGTACACCTTCCCGGGTGCTGGGCCTGCTTCGCTCGTGATCGACTTGAACCACAGTTTTAGCCGACGAGTGCTCTCCAGCGTCAAAGTCGACTCGCTTGTCGATGGCCGCACTAGCCTCTCAGGCGAACTCGTCGCCTCGCACGGTGGCGCCTACCGACTGTATTTCTACGCCGAGACCTCGCTGCCCACCACGAACGTGCGGACCTGGGACGACTCGGGGACGCTGACCGGCGCGACGAGTCAGCGCGGCTGGGACACCGGGGCCATCATGGACTTCGACCTGCCTGCGGCGGATCCCACAGTGAGTCTGGCAGTGACCTTCTCGGGTATTTCCGTGGCGCAGGCGCAGCGTGATCAACGAGCCGAACTGGCAGCCATCGGGGCCAGTGGCGCAACAGCCGATAGTCCGCTCGACAACACGGCCCTGGACACTGTTCGCCGCGCCACTCGGCAGACCTGGTCCGACCTGCTCGATCGGGTCCGGGTCACGGCGACCGAGGCCAGTGATCCAACCGGAGAACTGCGCGGACTGTTCTACACGACCCTGTATCGGATGCATGGTGCGCCAGTGGACGTGACCAGCACCGATGGCACCTATCGTGGCGGCGACGGCGTGATCTATCCTGCCGACGGTCGTGTGCACTACGGCTCATGGAGCACGTGGGACGACTTTCGTAAATACGCGGTCTTTTCGGTGCTGTATCCGGAACGCTACGCGGACATGATCCAGTCCAAGGTCGACATGTTCGCGCAGGCGACCAACGCCGGGCTGACGGACCCGCGTGGTTTGACTCACTCGGCGCCGAATGTGCGCTGGGAACGAAGCGCCGTGGTCATCGCCGATGCTCTTGCCAAGGGCTTCACCCTTGCCCGCCTGGACGAGGCTTATCCCGCGCTCACCGCGTATTCCTCCGCGTACCGTGACCTTGATTCGTTGGACGAGTACGTCGCCGGTCATGCCGGAGTCACCGTGGAAGCCGCCTATGACGACTGGGCCATGGCCGCTATTGCTGAAGCCATCGGTGAAACCGCCGATGCTGCCGCATACCGGCAGCGTGCCAGGAATTATGCGAATGTGATCAAACCAGCAGCCTGGACCGCTGATGACGGCACCGAAGTCGGTGTGCTCACGCCACGTGACTCGGGTGGCAGTTGGGCCAGCGTAAATCTGGAGAGATTTGAGGGAAACAACCCCTATCAGGGGTCGCTGTGGCAGTACCACTGGTACCCCACCCATGATCTAGACGGGCTCTTCACAGCCATGGGCGGAACTACGGCGGCTCAACTGGCGCTGTCACACGTCTTCGGGGAACGAGCCCCTGACGACTGCACCCGCATGCTGCGCAACAGTACCAACGAAGTCGACCTGCACCTGCCCTACCTGTTCAACTACGTCGGCCAAGCCAGCAAGACTCAGAAATGGGTGCGCGAGATCTACACCGCTGAAAGTTGCAACCGCTACGTTGCCACCACAGAGAACATCAGCGGCAGCCACAACAACGGCGAATTCCTTGAACCACGCAAGATGCGCGTCTACCAACTGAGCCCCACCGGCCTGCTACCGACCATGGACGACGATCACGGCACCATGTCAGCCATGTTCGTCACCGCCGCACTGGGACTCTTCCCCGTCACGCAGGGCACCGACCAGTTCCAGATCGGTACCCCATTCTTCGACCAGATCGAGGTGACCCGCACCAGCGGCGAAGTATTGACCATCCGTGCCGATGGGGTATCCCCGGCTGACTACTACATCCAGTCCGCCGAGCTCAACGGAACGGCGCTGCGCGACACCTGGGTCACCTATCAGTCCCTCGTCGGCGCCGGTTCATTGAACTTCACGATGGGTTCAAGCGCATCGACCTGGGGTCAGGACAGTGCACCGGCATATTCGATGTCGGACGAGTCCACCCGTATTTCAGCGACCTCGCCACAACCCGGACCACCGATCGGACCCGCCACGACCGCGGAGTTGCGGACCAGCATCAATGAAGCACTGGCTGCGACCGAGCCCGCTACGCAAGGACCATACACTGCTGCTTCCTTTGAAAGACTGACTCGCGCACGGACCGCAGCCACTGCTGGTGTGGCTGATTCGAACACCGTGCGATCACGGTTGATCTATCTCGATGCACAACTCAAGGCAGCCGCGGATGGCCTCGTCCTTAACGATGGAATAGTGCGCAGGTTTGAAGCGGAAGCTAGCGATCACTGGTCCGGTGGAGCGCTGAGCAGAGAGACGAATGCTTCCAGCGGAAACCTGGGCGGTACCGAAAACGGTTCCTGGATCCGGTTTGACCTAGACCAGCCGGTCACCGGTGATGCACTGCCCGCCGGTATCCAAATACGGTATGCAAACCCGGTCGAACGCGCCTATCACAATGCGTCGGTTGAAATCCGTGCTGGCACGCAAGCCGGGCCGGTCGTCGGTACCGTCACATTGCCACCCACTGGAACTGAGTGGCGGCATTACCGGATCACGAGTGCAAATCTGACTGCCCCGCAGGCACTCATCGGTGCGCAGCAGATCACCTTCGTTTTCCGCGGCTCGACTCCGACGGATCGTCGCTGGGTGTCGAATGTGGACTGGCTGCAGTTGACTGCCGCGTCGCCAACCGTCCGGGTGTCGTTGACGGCTGGCAATGTCGATGCGCATGGTACTGCCACCGACGGTACGGCGTTGAACCTTGGCAACTCGTACAAGATCCAGAACATCAAGGACGGGTCATGGGTGCACTATCGGGCGTTGTCCGCCGCAGGGCTCAGCGCCATCGGTGCGGATCGTGTCCAGGTGACGTATGAAAAGCCCTCCTCGCGAACTCCGGAGCACACCTGGGTCGAGATTCACCGCGGCGCACCGGACTCGACGGATTTCGACACCATTCCACTGCGTGAAACGGCTGCTGGGTGGGGAACGTCAGCGACAGTTCAAGTCGCGTTGGACCCGGCCCGGTATGCCACCGATCAAGACATTTACCTGGTGTTCCGCAGCGCCGGGCACGATGATGCTCGTCCGTTCGTGGCCAATATCGAATCGGTGCGCTTCGATAGTGCGCCAGACCTGACAGATCTGCTCGTCGCGCGTGCTGAAGCGCAACAAGCGCTGAATGAAGTCGATCACCGCTTGCCCAGTTATGTTGCTGCGCTGCGGGAAGCCGTGGCGGTGGTCAACGATCTGATCGAACGTGGCACTGGCCCGCACAGCACTGCAACTCAAGGTGAAATTGATGCTGCGATTTCGCGGCTACAGCGCGCGACTGAGCACGTGCGTTCGCTGGAATGGACCGCCCCAGATAACGGGGGCAATCCGCCTGATCCTGGCGATGGCGGTGGCATCCCGCCAGGCGGTGTCGCGCCTGCGGCAACGGTGACCCTGACCGCCACTGCCGCACCACGGCGCTACCGCGTCCGGGCGACTGTCGTTATCTCAGCCACGGCTGCGACGTCGGTACGTCCAACCGGTACGGTCATCGTGTCCAGCGGCTCGCGCCGACTGGGCGCGGCGCGCCTGGTACTAGGCCGAGCAAATGTCACCTTGCCGCGCAATCTCGAGGTAGGCAGACACCGGTTGGCGGTCAGTTACACGCCAGACCCAGCCGTCACGACCTGGCGATCCGCGAGCACAGCGACAACGCTGCGGGTCAAGAAGGCTCGTCCAAAAGTGCGGGTGACCAAGGTCACGGGACTACGTCAAGGACGCAAGGCGATCATCCGAGTCCGGGTGAACAAGGTCGGTGCCTACACACCGAAACGCGGCAAAGTGCGGGTGCTGGTAGCCGGCCGCGGTGTGGGCGTCGCCAAAGTCACCAAACGCAAGAAACGGTGGATCGCGGTCATTACGACTCAACGGCTGAAGAAGACCGGCAAGGTGAAGGTGAAGTTCTTCGGCAAGAGCAAACTGGCCAACGCAACTGTCAAGACCAAATGGCGCGTGCGACGGTAGTCAATCGTCTTACTGGTTGAGTTCGTCGTTCGAGTCCGGCCGAAGCCACCCATTACGCTGGTTTCCATGTCTGCTGACACCGTCGAGCCAGTCGAATTGCGATACGAGCATCCGATAGCACCGATGATCTACGACCGTTATGACGGGCCGCCATCGGTCACCTTCTTACTGCTGCATGGCATCGGGATGGGCCGCAAGGTCATGGTTGGCCTCGGTGAGAAGTTGTCGCAGATCGGCACGGTCTACGCGCTGGACCTGCCGGGTTTTGGGGATTCGCCCGAACCTGATCAGTGGGGCACGATTGCCCAAGTCGCGGATCATGTCGCCGAGTTCATGGCTGCACAACAGATCTCGCCCGTTGTGCTCATCGGTCATTCCATGGGTACCCAAGTCGCAGTCGAACTCGCGGCACGGCACTCGTCCGACGTGAGCAGACTCGTGCTCATCGCCCCGACCATCAATAGGGACGAGTGCACCGCTGCCAAGCAGATTCGCCGCCTGATTCAGGACCTTGCCGGGGAGAATCCGAAGGTGCTGCTTGCGGGGATGCGCACGTATGTGCGAGCCGGGCCGCTATGGCTGGTCCGTAAGCTGCGTTCGATGCTGGCTCATGACGTGCAGTCGGTTTACCCGCGGGTCACTACGCCCACCATGGTCATTCGAGGCGCACTCGACAAAGTCAGCCCGCATGGTTGGGCGCAACATGTCACAGATCTGATTCCGAATGCCGTTCTCCATGACATTCCAGAACGCCGCCACGAGGCAATGATTCGCGATCCTGAGCCGGTGGCCGACCTCGTCCGTGATTTCCTGGCGGATGACTGAAGAGGTTCCGTCAGTTCGAGGGTCCAATGATGCGTCAAGTGGTGTCGAAATAGCGTGGAGAAGGCGCTGTCACCGGGGGCAATTTTGGCGATTCGGGAGTTCACTTCCACAAATGTTTGCGATATCATTGGAGATGTGACAACGTTGTCTCACTGACCGATGTGGTCACTTTTCGCGAGTTGGCGTGACACTGGAGTCCGCCATAGCCATCAAGGAGTACCCATGCCATCCCCGGATTTTCGTTGCCGCCTACGGCGGCTCGCGATTGCCATCGTCACCGCATGCGCGCTAACTGTCGCCGGCAGTTTGGTGTTGCCATCGACCGCCCAAGCGGCTGATACGCAGTGGACCATCTCGTCGCCCGATGGTGCAATCGCTGCCCAAGTGAACCTCGATTCAGGACAACTCTCGCTTACCGCTTCGCGCGACGACAAGACGGTACTCTCCGTCAATGCGATCGGAGTTCTCACCTCAGTTGCCGATCTGTCCGTAGGCTTGTCAGTGTTGTCGAGTGAGCAATCCGCCATCAACGACAGTTACACCATGGTCACAGGCAAATCACATCGTCGTGAGGTTAAGCAGAACCAACTTGTCCTCAACGTCCAAGCCCCGACAACCGTTTTCAAAGTCGTCATACGAGCGGCCAACGACGGTATTGCCTATCGCATAGAACTCCCTGGATTCGGTTCATACGCTACCGATTACACAGTTACCGATGAGACAGCGACTTTCACGCTGCCGAACAGTAATGCCACGGCATGGTTGCAGCCTTTCGCGGTGAACTACGAAAACGACCATGAGGTGTCGACCGTCGCAGGAAACGTCAGTGGAACGATCGCCTACCCGGCTTTGTTCCGTACCTCCACCGATGCTGACTCGCATTACGTGTTCCTTACCGAATCTAGTGTCGACGGCAACTATGCCGCTACCCACCTCACCCATGCGGCAGGCTCGCCCACGTACGGAACCGAACTTGGCAACCCCCAAAGCGGCACCCGTGTGCCTCCAGTGACAGCGCGAGGTGCACTGAACACCGCCTGGCGCGTGGCAATCGTCGGTGACCTTGGACATATCGTCGACTCGACGCTTGTCGATGATCTCGCCGAACCAAGCGAACTCGTCGACACAGATATCTCATGGATCAAGCCAGGCACGTCAGCCTGGTCATGGAACATGAACCGGGGCCACGGCCCGCAGGGCAATCTAAGTCTGCACAAGTCCTTTGTCGACTTTGCTGCCGAGCAGGGATGGCCCTATTACGTCATCGATGAAGGATGGAAGTCTGAATGGGTCGATGAACTAGTCCGGTATGCCAACGCGAAGGGTGTTGAGATCATCGCCTGGTTCCACTCGCGGGATCTGCAGACCGCGAAGCAGCGTCAAGACTGGTTCACTCAACTCACCGATTGGGGCGTGGCGGGGATCAAGGTCGACTTCATGGATTCCGATTCCCAGCAGACCTTCAAGTGGTACGACGATATCCTGCGCGAAACGGCTGATGCGAAATTGATGATCAATTTCCACGGTTCCACCCTTCCTAAAGGATGGCAGCGCACATGGCCACAATTGATGACCTACGAAGGTGTACGAGGCGAAGAGAACGGCCGCTCCTCACAGCGCAACACGATCCTGCCATTCACGCGCAATGTCGTTGGTTCCATGGACTACACCCCGGTGGTGTTCACAGACAACTATGAGACGACACAAGCGCACGAATTAGCGCTACCCATCCTGTATGAATCCGGATGGACTCACTACGCTGACAACCCCTCCGCATACACTTCACGGCCAATCGCTCAGCGGTTCCTACAGCAATTCGGCAGTGTGTGGGACGACACAAAGTTCCTCTCCGGTACGCCCGGGACCAATGTGACAATGGCACGCCGAAGTGGTGACAACTGGTTCGTCGGCGGAATTACCAGTGGTTCTCAAGGTAATCAGACAGTATCGCTGTCGTTCCTAGGCGCCGGGGAGTGGCTGATGCACCGGATCATTGATTCCGGTCCAGCACTGAACGAATCCATCAGTACCGCGACTGCCTCTGAGACCTTATCCATCCCGACGAGCAATAACGGTGGCTTCGTGCTCATGCTCTGCCCGGCTACCCCCGGTCTCACCTCGTGTTATCAAGATGTGGCGCAAGTGCCAACCACCACAGTCAGCGATGTCACTGTGAGTCACTCACAGGTGACAACCGGTGATGAGATTACCCTTGATGCAACATTCACTTTGCAGTCTGGCGGCCCAGTTACCGATCTCGTGTTTGCTCCAGATATCCCGACAACCTGGCAACTGATCGAGGGCAGCCCAGTCATCCGGGACACTGTCGCGGTCGGCGAATCAATCTCAGGTACCTGGACGTTACGAGTCGGCTCGGGCGGGGTTCGCGGCGACATCGCGTTGAATGCTGCTGCGCGCTTCACCAGCCCGGCGGGTCAACGGATACGATCAGCCGGTCCCGCGAACGTATCCGTTTCTGCAAACCCGCTAGTCGGCAGCGTATACCTGTCCGATATTGATTTTGCGAGCGTGGAAACCCAGTGGGGAGCGGTTACCAGAGACGTCGATTTCTTCGGCAACCCGCTCAATATGCTGGGACCGGATGGTGTCGACACCGTGTACGAAAAGGGCATCGAGGTGAACTCGATCGCCACAATAAAGATCAACCTGAACAACCAGTGCCAAGCATTCACCGCGACTGTAGGGCTGGAACAATCAGACTCAGATCACCCAGAGGAACATAGAGGGTCGATCGACTTCGAAATCCGCGATCAATCAGGCAATGTTTTGGCGCAATCGCCGTCAACGATCCGATGGGACTCCCCAGCGGTACCGGTCAACGTGCCACTGACCGGAGTGACTGAATTGGTGCTATACGCCGGCAATGGCGGCGACAGCAACGATAGCGACCATGTCGTGTTCGCCGATGCTCAACTACAGTGTCAACCTCAAGGTGGCGACACGACCAAGCCCACCGTCGAGGTCCGCACGTCGGCGGCGAAGCCGATGACCGCAGGCTGGTACACAACACCGGCAACGGCGACGATCAAGGCGTATGACGACGACATCAATCTCACTGTGGAGTACTCAACCAACGATGGTGTGACGTGGACGCCATACATTGCACCTATCACCTTCAGCGATGGAGCACACTCGCTCAGTGTCCGTGCCACCGACAGCACTGGAAATGTCTCGACACCGGCAAGGTCACTCATCAATGTTGACCTTGATGCTCCAACTGTCACGGCGGTGGTGTCGGAGTCGGCTCGAACCGTAACTCTTGCCGCCACGGATACCGGCTCCGGAGTCGAAGCGACTGAATACCGTGTCAACAATGGTCCTTGGACCTTGTACACCGCACCTGTCGAGGTCGGTAACACCGCCACGACTATCAGCTATCGTGCCCAAGACCGCGTAGGCCATGTCTCAGAAACGCAAACAGTGACAGTCCCCGCGGTTGTGGTCAGGCCCGATTCCGTTAAGACGACGACATCTGCGACGGTCGCGCCCAAGGTCGCCTTTGGGTCGCGTGCTGAGTTCACAGTTAGTGTCACAGCAGCTGATGGACGTGCGGTCACAGGCACCGTCACGGTACGAAATGGCGCGCAGGAAGTCGCGAGAGGAACCCTTCAGGCAGGTGTTGTAAAACTTGCCCTACCCAAGAAGCTGGCGGTTGGTCGGCACAGCCTTGTGGTGTCCTATAACGGAACTGGACAGCTACTGTCCTCGGTAGTTGCGGTGCAGGTTACCGTCACTAAGGCCAAGAGTCAGATCAAGCTGAAGACCAAGCCAAAGAAAAAGAAGGTGACGACAAGCAAGCGAGCGCAACTCACCGTGCGAGTCAAGACCAACACGAAGGTCAAGGCTAAGGGCAAAGCCACTGTGGTGGTCAAAAAGGGAAGTAAGAGAGTCCTGAAGAAGACCATCAAGGTCAAGAAGGGCCGAGCCACGATGAAACTTCCGAAATTGACGAAGGGCACTTGGAAAGTGACCGTGAAGTATCGCGGATCGGCCACGATAAGCAAAGCAAAGTCGCGGACCAAGATCAAAGTCAGACGGTAGGCGGGTCCGGCCGTCGGCGGGGCGTGATGTGATCGTCACAACCATCACATCACGCCCCGCACGGATCGTCTGCCCGCTACTTGTGATTGATCGTTCAAAGGTTCACATCCCGTAGAATCGATCAGCATGGCGCATTCTCGACAGGGACGGCCGGATCGATCCGGTCGCAGATCCGCGTCGATGGCTGACGTAGCGGCTCTCGCGGGTGTGTCTATGCAAACAGTGTCGCGCGTGGCCAATAGCAGTCTCGCTGTCCGCACAGCGACCCGCGATCGCGTGATCGCGGCGATGCGAGAACTCGGATATGTTCCCAACGCTGCTGCTCGAGCACTGAAGTCTGGTACTTTCCGCAATATTGGGATCATCGCACACCAACTGGGACGTGCCGGAGAGTCTCAAACTGTGGTGGCTGTCGCATCGCGGGCTTACGAGAAGGGTTACAGCATCTCCCTTGTCGATATCGAAGCACCGTTGCCAAAGCATATGTCGGCCGCAGTCCACCATCTACGGCAACAGTCTGTCGATGGCCTCGTCGTTATTCGTGCGGAAATGCTTTCAGACGACGAACTCCACCTTCCTGCTGGGCTGCCGACGGCGGTGTTCGATTCACGGTTAGTCGGCAAATTGCCCGCAGTAGTCTCTGACCAGGTCAGTGGCACCGCCGATGCTGTTCAGCATTTACTTGACCTTGGCCACCGCACAGTACACCATGTGGCAGGTCCAACAGACTCCATCCCCGCGATTCAACGCGAGCAAACCTGGCGGCAGACGCTCCTTGATGCTGGCGTCGCCACACCAGATGTGTTGCACACCGACTGGAGTGCAGCTGAGGGTTACCTAGCCGGCCAGAAATTGGCCGCTGATCCACAAGTCACAGCTGTGTTCTGCGCCAATGATCAAATCGCTCTAGGGGTAATACGGGCGATGTTTGAGCGTCGTCGTTGCGTGCCTGATGAGGTTTCGGTGGTTGGATTCGATGACCTACCAGAATCAGAGTTTGCTTGGCCACCATTGACAACCGTTCGTCAGGACTACCGAACCATCGGTGCGGAACTGATCACGCTGCTCTTCGACCAGTTGGAGCACCCCACGATCACACCACAGCAACCAGTCACTGTTCCCACCCGGCTCATCGTGCGCGCCAGCACCGCCCCGCCCCGCGCAACGGCTAAATAATCTTCTGTGAATCCGTTTCGGGTGTTTGGGCATCACCGGCCACTACGTACTCCGTAGTTTCCCTGGTCGGACAGTGCGAAGTCCCGTGCGGATGCGACATAGACGATCGTTCATTACGGTCATATGTAGGTAGGGCGGACGAGGGGACCCGTGATGAAGTACAGGTGTGGCCGGATGGCGGCCGTGATGGTGAGCGTTGCAGGCCTGATTGTCGGCGGTGCAATTGCGGCGCCTGCGGCTCAGGCGGCGGATGTACTGGTGGGCCGATCGGGCACGATCTCTGTCTTTGAGAACAGCCCGCCTGCGGGTTCGGTCGCGGTGACGGGCATCGAGGTCAGCCAGAACGTTGCGCAATCGACCGTCACATCCAAGGTCACCTATGCGGCTGCGGTACCTGCTGCGGATACGACCGACATCCAGATCTACTTCGGGAAGGTCTCGGCAACCGACTCATGCCAGGCGAGTTTCGCTATGGCGGGACGTCCGGGACCACGCTGGTCCCACGCAGCGTTTCTTCCCAGTACTACGGTGACCTCGTCCATAGCGGTATCCGGTGCCACGGCCACTGTCACTGCGCGTGGCAACGCTCGGTTGGGTAGCACGGCCTGGGACTGTGCCTATGCAGTCACGGTGAAGGACGAAACCTCGTATCAGACGAGCGGCTGGGTTCGCCTGCGGGAGAACACCGTTGAGGTCCCCGAACTGTCGGTCGGGGCACCAGCGACGGTTTCTGCCAAGGGCAAGAAATGGGTGAAAGTCCAGATCTCCGTATACAACTCGAGTCGGGACCCCGTGCAGAACGTGACCGTGAAGCTTAGCGGCACGAAACTGAAGTTCAAGAAGAAGAGCATCAAGATCGCCTCGCTTGCCGGTCGCAAGTCGGTCAAGCGCACGGTCAAAGTCCAGCTCAAAGGCAAGAAGACACGTACGATCAGTGTCAAGGCCTCGGCGCCCGGCGCCATCAACGATGCGGCCAAGACCAAAGTGCTGCGGTATAAGAAGAGCACCAAATTAAAGACGCTGCGGGGCCAATACTTCTGGGGTGCGGATTCATCGCTAGACGATGCCTGGCAGCCACGCGGGGTGCACTTCGTCGACAGCAAGCGAGTCTATGTGGGACTGCGCACCAAGGGCCTGCCGAAGAAGGCCTGCAAGCCCAAGAAGAACTGCTATCGCTATAAGTACAACCCTCGCACCGGCAAGGTCAGTTTTGGCAAGTTCAGCGGAACGGTCGACTCGAAGTCGCTGCTGGTCAAAGAAAAGGGTGGCTCTTCCAAGTACTACTCGCGGATCAGCTTCCCCAAGAAAGGTAAGAAGTTCAAGGTGTCGCTGCACCACCAGGGCGCCAATGGCTGCGGCTACGGGTATGGCAAGACCTGCTACACCTATACCTGGTATCTGACCTTGGGCAAGAACGGGAAGTTCTCCGAAGGGCGGCAAGGAACGACGAGTTGGGGCATCCCGACGGACAACTGGTTCGTCGGTGGCAGCAACGATGAGAAGGGCACCTACAAGGTCCTTAGCCGTGGTCGAGTCCAGTTGCGTTATGCCAACGGAACGAAGAAGACGGTGACCCTCGGTGTGTTCATGGATGATCGTGAGAAGGCGTCGCCGCGCTTTGAAGGCATTCTGCTCGGTGGTACGAAGTACTACAGTTAGCGCAGATCAACTCAAGCAGGTGAACTAGCGCAGGTCTTCCTCGTCCAGATCGGGCACGACGGTCGCTTGATCGATCTGGTCAGCGATATCGGCCTTGGCGGGGTCGATCTGAGCGTCGATCTGGTCGTTGTCGTCACCCGGGACCGCAGGCGTCGCCTGGTCGGCTAGGTCGACGTCAGAAACGTATTCGCGCGGGTCGTTGGTGGCCATTGTGGTCTCCTCCCTCAGAGCGAAGAATCCTTCAGTCATTCCACCCTAGTGCGGCACGCTGCCTCGCGCCATGTCGGTTGGCTACTGCGCTAGTTGTTGCACACGTTGGCGGGACAGCCCAAGTATTGCGGCGGTTTCAGCCTGCGTCAGACCTGTGGCGCGCAATGCCTGTATTGCTTTCCGGCGCGCATCGCTTGCTTCAACCAACGCGCGACGACCGGCCCTTTCGCGCTCCTGGGCATGGTCAAGTGTCTTTTCGACCTGAGAGGGCAACCGATAGACGATATGCAAGTCGAAATCATCGTCTTCGGTCCACAGTTCTATGACGTCACGAGCGTCGGCTGCGATCTGTTCAATGGTTGACGACTGTCCCATCGCAACTATGCGGTGTTTGCCACCTCGTGGCGAAGGTGTGAACAGCGCAGGTATCTCGAACGCCCACCATTTCCCGTCGCGGTACGCAACTACCTCGTAGTCAGCAGCCATCATTCACCTCCAGTGTTGTGGTGCGTTCGGCAACTCATTGATGACTTGCGCGACAATTCCCGCGCGCACCTCTCGGTGTCCTGGTGGCACGAGTTTCTGTTTTCGGTCCGGAGTGCCCCAGATTTGGTGCGAACCTTTACCTTGACGCAGCATCACCCAACCTTGCGATCTTAAGAATCTGATCGCGTCACGGTACTTCTGGGGCTTGGGCATGACGCCACGCTCATCGTGCTGGCATCACAAGTGCAATCTGAACTAGCACTATGTGGATAACTTGCCGGTGTGGGACAGTCGCTCACCCGCCAAAGGCGCGCAGCACGGTGCTGAGTTTGGCCCCGGTCTCAGTGGCCTCGTCCACCGGTACCGAGCCCGGCACGATACCGGCACCGGCAAACAACTGGGTTGCGGTGCCAGCGACAAGTGCAGCGCGGATCACTACATGAAACTCACCATCGCCTACTGCGTTCACCCAGCCGGCCGCCCCGGTCATCGGTCCTCGTGGTTCTAACTCAAGTTCACTGATGAGTCGCATGGCATCGCTACGAGGGGTGCCCGCTACGGCCGGAGTAGGGTGGAGCAACTGCGCCAGATGCAGTGCAGACCAGTGATCGGCGATGTCGGCCCGCAGCGTTCCGGAGATCGCTGTCGCCAGATGCCACATGGCACTCGTCCCGACCAGGGAAGGGCGCGTGGGCGCCTGCAGTTGCGTGCAAAGAGGCCCGAGCGCATCGCGAATGGCCTCGACGACGAGCGCATGTTCGTGCAGATTCTTCTCATCCAGTAATAGCGCGTCAGCCCGGCGGCGGTCCTCGACGGGATCGGACGCTCGCACAGCCGAACCGGCCAACGGGCGGCTCAGGATGCTCGGGCCGCGACGAGCCAATAGCAATTCGGGGGAAGCGGTCACCAGGGTGCTGGCAGCATCGGAATCAGCGCCGCCAAGCGGCACCGCCATCACCGTTGAATTGTGATTGTGCTGCGCGAGTGAAGCCGCCAAGTCGGCAGGTGACACTGCTGATTCGGTGCTGATTCGTAGCCATCGTCCCAGCACCACTTTGCGCAATCGAGACGCGGTGCCGTCAGAGCCAGAGTCCGGTGCACCGGAATCCAGTGCATCGAGCGCCTGTGCAACGATCTTGGCGTAATCGTGCGAACTCGGTTCCTCGCGCGAGGACAACACCGCCGGAAGGGCAGACGCCACTGGCACGGCAGTGAAGTCCGCACCTCGTGTCACGTGAAACACCGCCGGTGAATCAGGCTCGAACCCGAGCACACCGACCGCCACAGGACCGGCTTTCTTCAAGGACGAGTCCAGATCCGCTGTATCGAGTGGAGGCTCGGAAACTGTGGCATCAGGCTCTGACGTGTGACGGCCAGCATCGGATTCAGTCAGTAGCCGGGCGCGCACCTCGTCGGGAAGAGATTCATCGCTCCGGCGTCCAGTGACAGGCGAGGGCGGCAACGACGATTGCCACCAACGTCCATTGCGGGCCACCGCAATCGTCACGAATACACCTCCGAGTCATTCGCCGTGTTGGCCACCCCGAGGGAGTGGAAGCAGCGGCAACCATTTCCACCAGCCTAGTTCGAAAAGACAGCGAGTGTGCGCGCATGGGTCTAGATCCGCTGCGCCCCGATCAGCGCACAGCTATGCCTGGAAGTAGCCTGATATGCAAAGGAGTAGTGCGATATATAGGCCTACGACTTTGCATATCGGGCCACGGACTAGAAGCACTGCTGAAGACGGGGTGATCCAGTAGATGACACCAATATCATGACGTTACGTCAGAATAATTGTCCGTTTTAGGCCGTTGGTCTTGATTGCGGTACCCCCATGGGAACTAAGGTAAGCCTATGCTCTGCAATGAGGTGTGCCCATGATCATCACCAGACCGCTGATTTTCTCGTGGCTCAATACCATCGCCTTGGCAGCCGCCTATCTCGGGATCGGCTTCGCACTGGACCGCATCATCACAGGCGAACCCATCGGCACCAGAGAACTCGTCCTGGTGATCGCTGGCCCCATCCTGGCCGGACTGTTCATGTGGGCGGGGAACGCTGGATTCCCGAGGGCTCTGACCCGTGCCGAATCGGCGGATCGTGACGCGATTTTGCGCACCGTGATCGACACTCCGGCCGTAGCCGCGTCGCGGGAATGGACCGGTCGCACGGTCTCGACCGCCACCGATGCCGTCGAACGTTCCGCGAACTATCGCGTGACATTCCTCGGGCCCATGATCGGCGCGATGACAAGTCCCATCATCGCTACCCTGATCATCGGGTTCATGCTCGACCGGTCCACAGCGCTGTGGCTCATGCTCGCATTGCCCTTGATACCAGTGCTCATCGGCGGTTTCCAACGCGCCTTCAGCTCGGTCTCCAAACGCTACCGTTTCGCCTCACAGCGTCTGGCTGCGCGCTATCTCGACGCGATCCAGGGCCTCGCGACGCTGCGGGCACTCGGCGCGGGCCGCAAGCACGGCGACAAACTCGCCGACGAGGCCGAAAACGTCCGCCAGCACGTCATGCGAATGCTGCTTGGCAACCAACTCATCCTGCTCGTCTCAGACGCGGCATTCTCCCTGGGCATGATCACGCTCGCCGCGGCGCTCGCCGTCGAACGGACCGTGGCGGGAGTCCTGACGCCGGGTCAGGCGGTCGCGCTCGTGTTGATCTCGACGCTGCTGCTCGAACCCCTCGACCGCATCGGTCAGTTCTTTTACATCGGGATGGGCGGGATTGCCGCTAAGCGCGAAATCAAGCGGTTTGTTACCGCTCGTGATGAGGACGAGCGCTCCCTCACCGCCGAGAAAGCCGCCAAGACGAAACCCGGTCGCAGTGCGGCACCGATGGTGGTCTTCGACCGGGTCTCATTCGGATACCGCGAGGACCAGCTCGTCCTGGGTGAACTGGACTGGCAGGTTCGCACCGGGGAGCACGTCGCGATCATGGGTCCATCTGGTGGCGGTAAGTCAACCCTGTTGAACCTGATCCAGGGCATCTATCAGCCCAGCGCGGGGACTGTGTCTATCGGGGGTGTCGATACAAAAGCAGCCGACCCGTCGTGGCTCACCGCCCAGATCGGTATCGTCGCGCAATCGACATACCTGTTCAGCGGGACTCTCGCGCACAACCTGCGGATCGCGGCACCGGATGCCACCGATGACGAACTGTGGGAAGCGCTCGACAAAGCCAACCTGTCCGAGGTCCGCGATTGGTCGCTCGGATTGGACACCCAAGTAGGCGAGCGCGGTTTGACGCTCTCAGGCGGTCAGGCACAACGAGTCGCCATCGCACGAGCACTGCTCAAGGACGCGCCACTGTTGTTGCTGGATGAACCGACAAGCCAGGTCGATCCCAACAGTGAGGCAGCCATCCTCGAAGCACTAGACCGATTGGCGCAGGGCCGCACCGTTATCTCGATCACCCACCGGACGCGCACTGCGCGGGCCGCCGACCGAATCTATGAAATGCGTGGCGGGCAGTTGAGCACTGTGACCAAGGACGAGGTGGCATCATGACGAGCACAGCTCCGCGCACCCGCAAGGAACTGTCCATCTGGTTGCTGCAACGCACCCGGGGAGTTCTGGCGCCACTGACCCTCTCGATCCTGATGCGCATTGTCGGGCTTGTCGCCGGTGCCGCATTGATCGGCTACGCCGCCCATGCCGCAGCCACGGCCCTGACTATCGGCACGTCGCTCAAGACAGTCGTGACGGTGCTCGTCGTCATTGCGCTGGGCAAAGCCGTGGCACGTTATCTGGAGCAGTTCTTCGGGCACTTCGTGGCCTTTAGGGCGCTGGCGCTACTGCGCACTTATTTCTACCGCCGCCTGGAACCGCAAGCACCGGCGGCAACCGAAGGACGTCCCACCGGGGACCTGCTCTCCCGCGCAACGCGCGACATCGACCGCATCGAAGTGTTCTTCGCCCACACCCTGGGTCCCGCGCTGACCGCAGTGATCGTGCCGGTCGGCCTGGTGGTCTGGGTCGGGGCGACGACCTCATGGGTGCTGGCCGCAGTCGCCGCCGTCAGCTGGCTGATCGTCGGAGGTATCGTCCCGCTGCTAGGCGGCAAAGCAGCGCTGCGTTCGGCCCAGCGGCTGCGCGTCAGCCGAGGTCGAATCGCCCAGCACACCACCGACTCGATCCAAGGTGTGCGCGAGATCGTCGCTTTCGACTATGCCGAGCGTCGCCGTAGTGAACTGGCGGAGCTGGGCGAAGAGACTCACCACGACATTGCGGTCCTTGGACGAGCCGTCGCGCTGCGTCGCGGTTTGAACAGTGCTGCCATGGCGGCCTCGCTGGGTGCGCTGGTACTGGTGGGGGCCGGACTCGTCTCGGGAGGTTCCCTGACCGTCGAAGAACTGGCGATGGTGATTGGCCTCGCCCTAGGAGCCATGCCAGCTGTGACAGCGGTGGAGGAATTCACTGCGGACCTGGACCAGGCCTTCGCATCGGCGGCACGCGTGGTAGCCATCACCGAAACCGCTGCCGTCACCCCGCAACCGACGGCCCCGACGACTCTTGCAAGCGGCGAACGGCCGGGCCGGGTCGAACTCAGCGACGTCCACTTCAGCTACCCATCGTTTACCGATGAGGACGAGCGCCCTCGCGACCCTGCTTCACCGCTTGAAGTGCTGCATGGCGTCTCACTGACACTGGAACCGGGAACAGTGACCGCGCTAGTCGGCGCCTCTGGGTCAGGCAAGTCCACCATCGCCCAGCTTGTCACCCGGTTCTATGACCCGACCGCCGGAACAGTCTTTCTGGACGGGGTAGATCTGCGTGATCTCGACGACGATACATTCCGGTCGCGAGTGACGATCGTCGGACAGCGACCATACCTGTTCAACGCCTCCATCGCAGACAACCTTCGTTTCGCGGCCCCGGAGGCCACCGAAGACGAGTTGCTACGGGTCTGCGAGCAGGCAGCACTGCTGGAGACGATTCATCAATTGCCCGATGGGTTGGACACCATGGTCGGTGAACAAGGGTTGAGCGTCTCTGGAGGACAGCGGCAGCGTATTGCGATTGCGCGGGCACTGCTGCGCAACACGGATGTGCTCGTCCTGGATGAAGTGACCAGTCAACTCGACCGGGACACCGAATCGGAACTGACTGGAACACTGCGCGACCTGCAACAGGGGCGCACCACACTGATCATCGCTCACCGGCTCAGCACTGTGCGCGACGCCGATGCCATTGCGGTCGTCGCAGATGGCGATATCGTTGCGCGAGGCACGCATGACGAGTTGATGGACCGCAGCGACTATTACCGGTCGCTTGTGGAACAGGAGCAGGATGCCGCCGCGGCGTAACGTGGAAGGCGTTGGGACTCTGGTCCTGCCGAATCGGGCATGGGGCATGATGTAGTCGAATAAAGGACTTTTCGGACACGATCCGCATATGGCGGCAGGAGGGGCAAGACGATGACGGACAAGGTTGAATTCACGCCGGAACCGGTCGAAGAGCTACCGCAGAACACGATCTTCGTCTTCGGATCGAATAAAGCAGGCTTCCATGGCGGAGGCGCCGCCCGGTTCGCGCACCAGCATTTCGGCGCCGAATGGGGTGTCGGGGATGGGCCAACCGGGCGCTGCTATGCGATTGACACCATGTCCGGCTGGGACGAGATGCGTGACGCCGTGCACCGCTTCCTCGACTATGCCGCTGAACACCCCGAATTGGACTTCTGGGTCACCCGCCTGGGAACGGGGATCGCCGGATACCCGGTTACCGAAGTGTCGAGCCTGTTCAGCAAGCGTTCTGAGAATGTGATTCTGCCCGCCTCATTCGCCACGCACTGACCACGACGCCCTGTTCGCGATCGGTGACGCAACGGGCCGCGGCGGTGGCCCCACTGGCGATTCGCACCGGTGATGTTCGTGGTGGGGCCGATTATATGTTCGCAGCAGCGAACTCATACCCGGCCGGTTCTTTGGCAGAATCGGCGCTATGACCACCCCTGCGCCGCAATCTCACGACGCTCAATCGGTGTCCCCGACTCGGGCCCAAATACGCCGTTGGCAACGCAACCTAGCCGATGAACGACTTGAGGCCGCGGTGTACCGGGATCTGGCCACCCGACGCACCGGCGAGGAACGAGAAATCTTGCTTGCGCTCGCGGATGCGGAAGGCCGCCACGAGACGCACTGGCGCGAACTGCTCGGAGAGCACGCCGACGGACGACACCGCGGCTACATTCGTTCACGGATACTGGGCTGGCTGGCCAGACACTTTGGGGGAGTGTTCATTCTGGCTCTGGCGCAGCGCGCCGAAGCACGTGCCAAATATGACGATGACGGTGATGCGACCCCCGCGATGGCCGCCGATGAGCACATCCACGAAGAGGTCGTCCGGGCACTGGCTCAACGCGGTCGCAACCAGCTATCCGGCACTTTCCGTGCGGCAGTTTTCGGCGCCAATGACGGGCTCGTCTCCAACCTGGCACTTATTCTCGGTGTGGGTGCCGCGGGCGTGGCGAACTCGACCATCGTGATGTCCGGTGTGGCGGGACTGCTGGCCGGGGCGATGTCGATGGGTGCTGGCGAGTACATTTCGATCCGCTCCCAACGCGAGCTCCTGGAAGCATCCACCCCGAGCAAACACACCGCTAGCAGGCTTCCCGACCTCGATGTGGATGCCAACGAGTTGGCGCTCGTCTATCGCGCCCGTGGAATGGATGCGGACGTCGCCGCCACTCACGCCGAGGACGTATTGCAGAACTACACCGCTGCTACCCAACTTGGCCCGGTGGAGCCTCGTGAGGACCTGGAATCACATGGCACCGCATGGGGGGCGGCGATCTCCAGTTTCCTGTTCTTCGGATCGGGCGCGCTGATCCCGCTGTTGCCATATTTGCTCGGGACGACAGGGACGAGTGCTCTGCTGCTCGCCGCCGGACTGACCGGCATCGCCTTGGCGTTCACCGGCGCAGCCGTCGGGCTGCTCTCGGGCACCTCGCCGCTGACACGCGCGATCAGGCAGATCGCCATCGGATTCGGCGCGGCTGCCGTGACCTACGTTCTCGGACTCGTCTTCGGGGCTACCGTCGGCTAAGGGCGCGGGATGTTGCGCAAGTTCGACTTCGCCATGGAAATCACCTCGCCGAGTCCGCCACCGAGGACTTCCTTGCTCATGGCGGTGGCAAAGCCGGTGACCTGATCTGCCGTGATGTTAGGCGGCAGTGACAGAGCGTTGGGGTCAGTGCGTATGTCGATCAGAGCCGGACCCGTGCGAGCAAGCAGTCCTTCCAGAGCGCCGCGCACGTCGATCGGATCTTCGACCTTCACGGCCGGAATCCCTATCGCATTGGCGATGGCTGCGTAATCGACGACCTCGTCGTCGGTGCCATAACTGGGCATGCCTTCGACGAGCATCTCCAACTTCACCATGCCCAATGACGCATTGTTGAACACCACTACCTTGACCGGCAGGTTGTAGTTCTTCAGAGTGATCAGGTCGCCCAGCAGCATTGACAGACCACCATCACCCGACATGGACACCACCTGACGGCCCGGCTGCGCCGCCGCGACACCGATGGCCATCGGCATAGCGTTGGCCATCGAACCGTGCAGGAAGGAACCGATGACACGGCGTTTGCCGTTGACGCGCAGATACCGAGCTGCCCACACGTTGCACATCCCGGTATCGACCGTGAACACTGTGTCGTCGGCTGCCACCTCGGACAAGAGGTCCGCGACGTATTCCGGATGTATCGGCTTGAGCTTCTCGGCCTTCTTGCCCTTGTAGGCGCCGACCACATTCGACATGGCCTTCTCGTACTTCTTGACCATCTGATCAAGAAACTTACGCGACCGCGATTTGTCGACCAGAGGTAACAGGGCGGTGACTGTTTCCCTGACGTCACCAACCACGGCTAGGTCGAGACGAGTGCGTCGCCCCAGCGCTTCCTCCCGAATATCCACTTGGGCGGTGCGCACATCGGACGGCAAGAACTGGTCGTAGGGGAAGTCTGTGCCAAGCAGCAGCAACAGGTCGGCCTCGTGCATCGCCTGATGCGCCGAACCGTAGCCCAGCAATCCCGACATGCCCACGTCGAAGGGGTTGTCGTACTGGATGTACTCCTTGCCGCGCAGTGAGTGTCCGATGGGTGCGGCGATCCGATCAGCCAACGCGATGACCTCATCATGGGCACCCTTGACGCCCGCTCCGGCGAAGATGGTGACCTTCTTGGCGGCGTTGATGGCATCGGCCAGATCGCGCAGTGCGTTTTCAGCCGGCACGATCCGCGGCTTGGGAGTACGTTCCGAAAGGTCGATGGGGTAGTCCTGGGGTGCATCAGCCGCCGCGGTATCGCCTGGAATCGTCAGAACGGCGACGCCAGGGGCGGCGTAGGCGTGGTGGATGGCTGACGCAATCACCCGCGGAGCGACCACCGGGTTGGAGATCAACTCGTTGTAAACCGAGCATTCGTTGAAGATCCGGTCCGGGTGGGTCTCCTGGAAGTAACTGGTGCCGATCTGGGCGCTGGGGATGTGGCTGGCGATGGCCAGGACGGGTACGCGGGAACGGTTCGCGTCGTAAAGCCCGTTGATCAGATGGAGGTTTCCAGGTCCGCAACTGCCCGCGCACACCGCCAGTTCGCCGGTGACTTCGGCATCGGCCGCCGCTGCGAAGGCGGCGGCCTCTTCGTGACGCACGTGAATCCACTGGATTCCCTCGCCGTTCTTGTTGGAGCGGCGCACGGCGTCGACGACGGGGTTCAGCGAGTCGCCGACGATCCCGTAGATGCGTTTCACCCCAGCCGCGAGAAGTTGATTGACGAGCAGATCGGCGACCGTGTCGCCTCGTACTTGATTCTTGGCCATGGTGACTCCAACTGGTTGCGTAACGTCGGCCTTGGCGGAGGTGCCGTTGTTTCAGTGTGCCCACATCAAGGCTTGGTTGTCCTCTTAAGTATCCGCCCATTCATAGGATGAGTAGGCTGGGAGAGGTGTCCTTTTGGTCACACTCGGCGGTTTGGCTGCACTGATGTTTAGGCGGCGTTCCCCTGTACGCGCCGCACGGCAGTTCGCCTGCGCCGGAAAGCCGTCGCCGCGGCGTAGGTCAGCAGCAGGGCTACAGCGCCACCGAGCGCACTGATCAGGTATCCGCCGACAGCGCCGAGGCGGTCGATCTGCCCACCAGCCACCGCAGTACCCACCGAAACCCCGATGGTCATCGCCGTCGAGGCCCACGCCAGACCTTCAGTGAGCTGTCCGGCGTGGACGATCTCGTGAATGATGTTGTTGCCCGTGATCAGGGTCGGCGCGATCGCGACTCCAGTAACCAGCAGGACCAACGTCAACTGCCACAGGTTCTGTGCGAGCAGCAGGCAGGCGATGCCAATGGCCAGTATCGTAACGGTCACCGTGAGGCGTCGCACCAAGGTCGAACGCCAGTGTCGGGCTCCGTACGCCAATCCGGTAATCATTGAGCCAGCGGCGAATACGCCAAGGATCAGACCGCCCAGGTTTTCTCGTCCGGCTTCTTTCGCGAAAGCAACCGTGCTGACCTCGACCGAGCCGAAGATGACCCCGATGAACAAGAAGATTGCCGAGAGGGCAAGCAGCGACTTGTTGCGCAGTACCGACTTACCACGTGTGGCATCGGCCGTGACGGGATGAGCGGGAGGCTCGCTGGCTCGCTGCGCGCAGAACCACAGCCCGCCGATGAGCGCCCCGGCGGCGGGAACCAGCAGTCCGGCCAATGGCCACACTTGGACCACCAGGATGGTCGCCAGTGTCGGGCCGATGACGAAGAGGAACTCGTCCAACGCCGATTCCAGCGAAAACGCGGTATGAAGATGATTCGGAGAGTCGAGGACATGGGTCCATCTCTTTCGCACGAGTGCGCCAAAGGAACCAATCGTGGCGCCGACCACAGCGGCGATCCCCCACAACACGGGTTCAGGAGCCTGGTTGACGATGGCCAGTCCAAGTGCCACCGTCAGCGTCGAGTTGATGACGACGATCGGTCGCATCACCTTCGCCTGGCCATGACGATCGACGAGCCGAGCGATCAACGGGGTGGCGATGGCGGCAGCAATCAGATACGCCGCGGTGACACGTCCACCAGCGGCATAACTGCCATAGGTGTGCTCCACGATGAGCACGATCGCCAGTCCCACCATGGACATCGGCAGGCGTGCGATGGCGGCTGCAACGGAGAACCGGGCAGCGCCGGGAAAACGCAGGATCGTCGCATACGGATTGCGTCGGGACGAGTCGTCACGGTGCGAGGTTGTCGTCTCATATGACGCGGTGGTGTCGCGTGGTGAGACTGATTCAGGGGACGAGGCCGCCGAGCGGGTGGGGGCTGCCTCGGGTCGACCCTGCGGGTCGGAGTCAGGCATCCCATCATTGTGTCACGACAACGCGCTAAGTCTTATAGGATCGAGGTGTGACGGTGGGCACTGAATCAGAGATGAAACCAACGATCAGCCACGACGAGGAGCAACAGGTCTTCGTCGCGACTTTGCCGGATCACGGCCAAGTGGGTTCGTTGAGGTATGAGGTCGACACGATCACCATGACCATTGTGAGTACGGTGGTGAACCCGAACTTCAATGGGCGTGGTTATGCGGCGATGCTGGCGCAGGCTGCATTCGAGCACGCGCGCGAGCAGCACTGGCAGGTGGTGCCGCAATGCTCGTATATCGATACGTTCTTGAGCCGTAACCCGCAGTACGGTGACCTCGTGGTCGACTGACCGGGGACCGTTTCGGGACGGCCGGACGAGATCCGGGCTATGGGACGAACGTTGGATCCGGTCCTTCCTGGTGGGCGATAGGCTGGGGCGTGACACGTGTCAGCCAAAGGAGCCGTCATGACCTCAAGTTTCGACCCGGCCATTGCAGCGCTCAGAGCGCGACTCGGGGAGAAAGTCTCATCCTCGGTCAGTGCTGACTGGGCCGAGGTGGCGCAACCTTGGAACGTGGCGATCACACAGCACCCTGTTGCGGTTGTGGCCGCTTCCGATGTGGCCGATCTACGCGCGGTGTTGGAGGTCGCCAGCGACTTTGGCGTAGGGGTCACCACCCAGCTGACCGGACACGGCGCGAATCTGTCCTTGGAAGGTTCAATCGTCATCCGCCCGGCAGGTTTCGACCTACTGGAAATCGACGCCAGGCGTAAGGTCGCACGCATCGGTGCCGGTGTGCGGTGGGGGCAGGTTACTGCAGCGCTGGACGGCACCGGGTTGGTTGCAGCTTTCGGTTCGAATCCGTCCGTTGGCGTCGTGGGTTACCTTCTAGCTGGCGGTGTTTCGCTATTTAGCCGCGCCACTGGATTGGGCGTTCGGGCGTTGCGAGGGGTCGAGTTGCTGACGGCCGATGGTCAGCATCGTTGGGTGACCGACGATGATGGAATGCTGATGTGGGCGTTGCGTGGCGCAGGCGGTTCGCTGGGGATCGTCACGGCGGTTGAGCTCGACCTGTATGAGGCTCTCGACATTTATGGCGGCAAGATGATCTTCGCCCTTGAAGAGGCGGGCGATGTCCTGGATGCTGTTTTGGCCCACGGCGTCGATGCCGATCCGGCACTGAATATGTCGGTCACCCTGGCACAGTTGCCCAGCACGGACGATGTCTCGGACATGTTGCAGGGTCAGCGGGTGGTGTCGCTGGATGCTTTCGGATTCGATGACGAGGCCAGCCACATGCGTACTCTCGACGCGATCCGGGCTGCCATCCCGCCGATTGTGGATGACGCACTCGGGCACCTGGCGGTGTCGAGCATTCATAAGGCCATCAATGAGCCGACAAGGCCGTCGCGGGCGGCTGATTTTTCACGGTTGACCAGTGTGGACCGGCCCATGATCGATGATCTGGTCGATTTGTTCGCATCCGATGACGGACAGGTCGTCCGCACTGTTCAGGTGCGGCTGCTCGGCGGTGTGCTGACGGAACCGCCTACTCCTGATGGGATCGCCGGTGCAATTCACGATCCGCATCTGGTGCTGGCTGCGGGACCGGATATTGCCGGGGATGATCGGGTGCGCCGATCCTATGACCGGCTTGACGAGATTGTGCGATGCGAGGGCAAACCGCGTACAGTCGCCTCGTTCCTGTCACGGGGGCAGACTTATCGCGATGCCTACGATGATGCAGCGCTAGAACGTTGGTTCGCGGTACGCGACCAGGTCAACCCTGATGGCATCATTCACTCCAACCGCGACCCGCAGCGGCCCGCCGCTACGAGTTGAGCGCTGCCGCGACGACCTCGCGCGCTTCGCTTTGCACCTGTGCCAGGTGATCGGCTGACACGAATGACTCCGCATAGATCTTGTACACGTTCTCCGTGCCGGAGGGTCGCGCTGCGAACCAGGCGTTGTCGGTTGTGACCTTCAGCCCGCCGATCTTCGCACCGTTTCCGGGAGCTTCGGTCAGTGCCGCCGTGATTGCCTCGCCCGCAAGGGTCGTTGAAGTCACTTGAGCAGGGGTGAGAGCGCTCAGCTTCGCCTTTTCTTCCAGGCTTGCGGGCGCGTCGACGCGGGCGTACCAGGACTCGCCATACTTCTCGACGAGCTCACGGTGCAACTGTGACGGTGACTTTCCGGTGGTTGCGATGATCTCTGAGCCGAGTAGTGCCAGAATCAGACCGTCCTTGTCGGTGGTCCATACGTCACCGTTAAATCGTAGGAACGAAGCGCCGGCGGATTCTTCGCCACCGAATCCGACTGAGCCATCGAGAAGTCCGGGCACGAACCATTTGAAACCAACGGGAACCTCGATCAGCCTGCGATCAATCCCCGCCGCGAGACGGTCGATCAATGACGAGGACACCAGGGTTTTCCCGATGGCGGCATCGGGTCGCCATCCCGGACGAGCCCCGGAATACAGATACGAGATAGCAGTGGCCAAGTAGTGGTTGGGGTTCATCAAACCTGCGTCAGGCGTGACAATACCGTGTCGGTCAGAGTCGGCGTCGTTGCCGGTGGCGATGTCAAAATTCGTCCCCGATCCGCTCATCCGCCCGACCAGGGAGGCCATTGAATACGGGGATGAACAATCCATCCGAATCTTGCCGTCCCAGTCCAAGGTCATGAAGGACCATTGCGGGTCAACGTTGGGGTTCACCACGGTCAGGTCGATGTTGTGGCGCTCGGCGATGGCGGCCCAGTATTCAACGGCTGCGCCGCCCAACGGGTCGGCTCCGATGCGCACGCCCGCGGTGCGGATCAAGTCAAAGTTGATGACCGAGGGCAAATCGTCGACGTAGTTGCCCATGAAATCGTATGTTTGGGTCGTGTCGGCGGCAAGCGCGTCGCGCAGCGAGACACGGGGGATGTCTCCGATGCCATCTCGCAACCACTGATTCGCGCGGTTGGCGATCCACCCTGTCGCGTCCGAGTCGGCTGGACCACCGTGGGGTGGGTTGTACTTGAACCCCCCATCTCGTGGTGGGTTGTGCGACGGTGTGACAACGATGCCGTCGGCGAGGCCAGTGCCGCTCGTCCTTAATCCGGTTGCCGAACCCACTCCATTCGCCCGCAAAATCGCGTGAGACACCGCCGGGGTGGGGGTCCACGAGTTACGAGAGTCGATTCGCACTTCGACACCGGCTGCAGCAAGCACCTCAAGGGCGGTATTGGTCGCTGGCTCGGAGAGCGCATGGGTGTCTCGTCCGATGAACAACGGACCGTTGGTGCCCTGCATTGCGCGGTATTCGACGATGGCGGCGGTGATCGCGACGATGTGCGCCTCGTTGAAGGCCGCATCGAGGGACGATCCGCGGTGTCCGGAGGTGCCGAAGACAACTTTCTGCGTTGGATCCTCAACATCGGGACGGCGATCGTAGTACGCGCCGAGCAGCGCATCGACATCGATCAGGTCACTGGGTTCGGCGACTTTGCCAGCTCGTGGGTCCATAGGACGATCCTGCCACGACTATCTGCCATCAGGGAACCGGTACCGCGTGAGTTGTGGATACGCGAAGAGTTATCCACAGGGCCTGTTTTTGCCGACCTGTCAGCACGCGATAAGGACAAAGTGGTGAGGTACCTCGTTCGACAACGCAAAGGCCTGAACCCATGTCACGCTTTTTCTCCATACCCATTGACGAGCGCTCCCGGACTCCGTGGGCAGGACGTTTTGACACGACTGGAATGGGAGGGATGGGGTTCACCTCGAGTCGAATTCGGTGGCTGTTGGCCGCTGCCGTGCTGCTCAGTCTGTTATTGACACTCGTACCGATATCGTCGATCGTGAGCCCACAGGCTGTGGCAGCCAAGTCCGATGTTGCCTTTTCGCGGCAGTATGGGCAGGCACTCACGGGTGTGCTGGCCAAGGGGGAAACTTGGTTGGGCTCCTACCGTGCCGGATCGGCCATGGGCACCACCTATGCATGGTGTGTGCAGGGCGGGGCGACGGCGCCTTCGGGACGAGGGGTGTCCAAGACGATGGATGCTCCCGCGCTGTCCTATGCGCTGGTGGCTTGGTCTGGGACTAACTTCGGAAACAGCACCAAGAGTGAAACTCATGCGGCGCTGTCGTACCTGGTTCACTCGAAGTACGACACCGGATTCGGTAAGGTTTCTGCCACCTCGCGGCGCAGTGCGTATGTGTCGAAAACACCGATGAAGATCAAGAACATCGCCAACAGCATGTGGACTGAGGCCACCAGGTACGCCGGTAACTACACGGCACGGCTCAGTCTCACCCGCACCGGTGCGATCACTGCTGACCTGGCTGGAGTCGGGGTGCGCACTTCATCGGTGAACTTCGTGCCGGGTTTCAAAGGCTCGGTGTCATTGTCTGGACCGGCTACGTTCAAAAACGGTGACCGGTCGAAGAACTTCACGACCACTACGTCGGGACTGTCCTGGTCTGATATCAAAATCACCGGCCCTGGACAGATTGCCGCGGATATCGTGATTGAGAACCTGCCAGCGCAGAACGTGACTGTGTGGTCGGGGCAAGATAACAAATTCGGCAGTTCTGGGACTGTCCAGGACATGATCACTCCGCTGAGGTTGAATCGGTCGGCTTCTGATTCGATCAACCCCAGCCCGCAGAACCTGACTATCTCCACGGTTGCTTCTGCTGTCGAAGCCGTGGGTAACGAGCTTGCTCACCAGGACACCGTGACGATTAGCGCTCCGGCGCGCTTCGCGGGCGAAAGAGTCAACGTCACTGCGTACTTGCGCTATGCGGGCGGCACCGTGCCCACACAGGTTCCGGTTTCGTCGACCGCATTCATTCCTGGTTCGCCGCGTGGTGAGGTATGGACCACCGTGACGTTGAATGCGAGCGGTAATGCGACCTGGGTGACTCCGAAGGTGCGCACTGCGCAGCAACCCGGCTACTACACGTGGGTGGTCACTTCGGATCCCGCCGCCAACGGGCTGCTGGCCCGGTTTACTTCCGATTACGGCATCCCAGCGGAGACCCGACTATGGTCATTGGATCCGACGGTGGCAACACGGGCTTCTCGGTCCGCGGTCGCCACCGACCGTTCGGTGACCATCACTGACGAGATATTCGGCTCGGGTTTCCCAGCAGGGCAACTAGTCACCCACCGCGCCACGCTCTATCGCCACCCAGACGGGGCCACCATGCCTGGTCCAGGTGGTGTGGCGACCATTCCTGCGGGTGCTGCGCCGGTTGGAGTACCGATCGTCGCTACAGTTACCGCGAATACACAGGGCCAAGCGAACGCCACGGTGGTGCAAACCGTGATGCAGCGTGCAGTGGGCACGCATTACACCTGGGTAGTCACTACCGACTCGATGCCCGGTTGGCCGGGAGAGACATCTCGCTATGGTCTTGCCGAGGAAAGTGTCTTTGTGGAAGGTGGTGACTCAGTTGAGCCGGTTATTACCACTCAGGTCTCTGATCAAGACGCCGTCCCTGGTAAGACGATTACGGACACCCTGATCATCAATCAACTTCAGGCAGTTACCCGCAACTATCCGCTTGTGGTGACCTCTAACTTGTGGCATTTGACTGACAAGCCGGTATTCAATACTGACATCACTGACCAACCAGGTAGCCCTCGGTTAGTTGATACCCGTCAGCTTGAGCCTATTAGTGACACGCGAGATAGCTTCATCGTCCCCGGCCAGCATCCATTCACGCTCCCCGGTGATTCTACTCTTGCTGGTGGTTGGTGGGTCTATACGAACTGTTTCGCGGCCACCGGTGATTGGGCTGATGGAACACCTGAACCAGACCGTATCAACGGATATGCTGGCAAGTGCGATACGACCGTGTACGTGAATGAGACGGCGTTTGTGCCGTGGAATCCCACGATCACGACTGTGGCGAGCCCTGCAGTTTCGGATGCGGGTGTGATCGGTGACACCGTTGCTGACACTGTGCGTGTTACTGGTGGTAAGCCGGGCAGCGACGTGACTATCCGCCTGACCGCTTACGAACCGACAGGGCAGCAGCCAACTCGTACTGCGTGGACAAACATCTCACGGCGTCCCGCTTCGGTGTACAGCGATGATGTGACCATCCGCCTGAACGCTGCCGGTGAAGGCACCGGTAATGTGCCAGGTTTCGAGGCCGAACAACCCGGCTTCTACCCATGGACCGACACACTGATCGAGGCCGACCCGGGCACTGACGGCATCGGCGTTGAATCTGACTACGGCATTCCCAGTGAACTGGCATTGATTAGGTTCCAACCCACTGTCACGACGATGGCATCGCACCAAACAGCCATCGCAGGCGATTTGCTCACGGACCAGTTCACTGTGGAGTCTTTACCACCTCACACGACGGTGACGGTGACGCACTCAGGTTGGTGCTCCCAGGTCGAACCAACCCTGCAGGATGATGTGCCTGCGGGTGCGGTGCTTGCCGGAACGGTGACCTCAAGGGTGACCTCCGGCCAGAATGGTGAAGTTGGGGTTCGAACCTCACCACATATCGTGGCACCAACCGTGTGCCCGTACTTCGTGTGGACCGAGCACATTCCAGAAGGCCCATTCCATGAGGAATGGACCAGTCCGTACGGTATTGCTTCGGAAGTCACCCGCGTTGTTTCAGTGACCACGAAAGCAAACCCATACGCCCAGGCCGGTACGACGACCTATGACGTGGCGACTGTTTCCGGTCCAGTGCCAGCTGGGTCGATGCTGTATTTCGACTATTACCGGGAAGTCGACTCCGACGATCCCGCCAATGACGAATTGCTGGCCACCCTTGGTCCGGTAGCAGTCAACGGACCGGGTGACTATCTGTCGCCAACTGTCGATGTTTCAGACACACCGGGCAAGGAATACTTCCGCGAACGCCTCTACACCCCGGACGCGGAAGGGCAGATCGACCTCGACTCCCCGCCACTGATCCACGGGCTACCACGGCTACCGGATGAGACGACGATCATCGTCGATGTCTCATCGACGGCCGATAAAACCGCCAAGGTAGGTGCGGCGTTCTCTGACACCGTGCACGTTGATCTGGGTGGAGAGCTGCCCGAAGGTGCGTATCTGACCTGGCAGGTCATGGAGAACACGGGGAAGAAGAACGCGATTCTCACCGAAACCGGCTACGAGGGCGACACATTGTTGACGACCACGAAGCCAATCACAGTCAATGCCTCAGGCGACTACCGGGCCCCCAAGCAGAAGGTGGATCGTGACACCACGGTGCACTGGGTCGAAGCACTCTACGTTCCAGGCCGCGTAGCTCCGATAGCCATGGGTGGGTACCGGCTCAAGTCGGAAACCACGCGGATTACTGACGACCCGACACCAGAGATCACCGATGAACCTGGGCTGCCCGAAACCGGCGGAACACTCGCTTTTTACCTCGGACTCGCAGGGTTGGCACTGATCGTCACAGGAACTGGAATCTTCCTGCTCCGGACGCGTCCCACTGTCACGGCATAAGTCCCCATCTGCTCCCTCTTTTATGAAGTAAGGACATCGCTATGATGAAAACTTCCTATCTCCGAACACTCGCTCTGGGTTGTGCGCTCGTCACCGGGTTCGTGATAGCACCTGCCGCCACCGCCAGCCCTATCTCAGCTTCGGCCTATATTGACGTCTCATGCAATCCAACGACCTTCGGGGGACAAATCACCCTCGTTCAAGGCGACGAGACGATGCTGTGGTACGACGCCATGAGCGGCACTGGAACTGCGGCGGCCAACTACCATGATCACTATTCTCAGGCGGAGCGAATCTCATGGATCGAGTACGTGCCCGAAGCTAACGAGCAAGTCATGATGAACGGCACGAGAACCACAGTCAGACAGCGTGCCCAGATTGCATACCTACTCAACCGTCACGGCATCTCCGGATCATCACCCAGTCCTACAACTTTTGCAACGAACTATGCGATCCGTTCGATCATGGACGCGCCACGATATGCCTGCCATGGCCCCGCGACCACTAGGGCGGCAGCGCAAATGGTGGCGGAGACGACGATGCTCACTGGCGACGAAACCGGCGAAGCGGAGATTCTTCCCGTCATCACCAGTTATGACCGCGATACCCACTCTTTCACGTTGACTGACGTCGACGTGCGTGATCGCGGTTCTGATTTCTCGTATGGCAGCGCCCAGACCGGGCACGGACTCCAAGTGGAACTCAACGTCAACGACGCAAGTTTCGATCCGCAGACACCTGCCAACTCCCGCAGTGTAGTGGTCGTGGCGAATAACACGATCAACGTGGAACGCTCGTTCTACGCAGCACGTCCCGGGCCAGTCACTCTCACACTGCACACCAAAATCCCATCGCCACGGCTGCACTTGCTGCGGGCCAACCACATGAGCGACCAGATATACCCGGGCAATACCAACACGGTGAGCAAAACCGTCACACTCCAGGTGCCGAAAGACGAGTTGACGGTCACCAAGACCATCGGCGCCACATCGCTCATATTGAATGTGACGGGGTATCAGCCGTGGCTGACCGGCTCAAATACGCTTCGTGCGGTAGCCCTACCCTCACCAGGCTCAGGCCTGCCACCCGTTGAACGGACCTGGTCAACCAGCAGCACGGCACCTGTGACCATGACGGGGTTAACGCCTAACACGACTTATGAACTGACTGTGGCAGATCTTGACGGATACGTCATTGGACACGAATCAACGTTTACCACTGGCCCGGTAGCTCCCACGAACCCGCGTACCACGGCAGGACCTACAAACCTCGCACTGTCCTGGCAACCTGCCCCAGGAGCCACCGGTTATGAGGTAACTGTCGGGTCGTCCAGTCGAACAGTGGCAGGAACAACAACTCAGATCACCGGGCTCCAACCAGCCACGACCTATCCCGTGAGTGTGCAGGCCCTGAACCTTCCTGCTCGTGGCGGTGTGGTCACCGTAGAAGCCCGCACGACACTCCCGGAACCTGGAAAAGTCGCTGTCATCCGCAAAGGCTCACATTCGACCGTCGTGTCCTGGACGAATGTGCCGGGTGCTACTCACTATCAACTCACTATTGATGGCCATCACGGTGAGTGGCGGTCTGCCACCACGACGGCAGTATTGACCGGATTGACTCAAGGTCGAACCTACACCGGAACGCTGATTGCACTAGCGCATGGCGAGACACCATCGAGCAGCAGGTTCACATTCACCACCATCCCCTCTGTCGCCAACGGCATCAAAGTAACCACGACGACTCCGACCTCGTTGGGTCTGTCCTGGAGGTCCGGGTCACCGGGCACCCGCTACACGGTCAAAGTTGTCGGCAACCATAGCAGGACCATCACTACGAGGGACTCCGCGGTCACGATCACAGGATTGAAGGCGAATAAGTCGTACAGAATCTCGGTTCAGGCGGCGAACGCTGAAGGAACCTCTGGCTGGTCACCCGCACTCACCGTGCGAACGGCCAAAAAGACCAAGGCAAAAATCACAGTGAGACGCAACACCAGGAAAACCCGGATCAAGGTCACCCGGGCACCGAGCGCACGGGTGAAAGTCCAGCGGAAAAAGGCAGGCGTTTGGCAAACCATCAGACGCAAGCGCGCGGTACGGAACAAACTGCAACTTTCGGTAACTATCGCGAAATCAGCACGACTTCGTGTTGTAGTCGCAGCCACGCCGTCAACGCGGCAGACCAAACGGGTGGTGAGATGAACGACTGTGTTGACTCGGCTATCCTGCCCTGATGCAGCGACCGGATGCCCCAGGATGGCTCGGCATGACCATCTAGACATTGCACCTTAATAAGACAGGTGGCTGGTTTTGCGCAAGGATGGCTGAATGATGTTTCGATCCGGGACGGTGGCCGCAACGCTCCTGGCACTGCTGTTTGTGGGTGCCGCTGCCGCTCCGAGCGATGCGACTCCCAACCCAGTGACGAAATTTCGTGTTGCTGCCAAGTCTGTAGTCGTTGCTAAGCAGAAATCTCGAGTCGCTGTGACAGTTCGATTCAAGGTAAATCCACGAGCACACACCGCGGTGCCTATCACTGTCCGCATCAAGATCGGAAAGAAAGTCAAACGGGTGCGGGCAGAGATGAGAGGTGAGTCCTGGCAAGTAAAGACCAAGGTGACAGCGAAGAAACCCAAAAAAGTTGTCGTGAGAGTGCTTGGAATGAAGAAAACCAAGCGCATTGCCAAAGTGCGGACCAAATCAACCCTGCGGATCCGCTCGGTCAGTGACGGCAGCGCCACTCGTCGTGGGAAAAGAATTGCGGTTGCCATACCGGCCACAGGCGCACCTGTCAGGCTTTCGGGAACCCTGCGCCCTGCGTTCGGGCGGCGGCTCCTGGTGCAGCGACGTCAAGGGAGCACATGGTCGACACAGGCCGTCTTACGTACCTCGAACGCACGAAAAGTGACATGGTCTGCGACATTTCCCGCGACCGCGGGAACAGCGGTCTGGCGAGTGCGAGCATCCTCCACCGTCACTATGAAAGCCCTGACCTTGACCACTGTCACCGTCACACCACAACAAAACAACAACCGTGGAGGTCCGAACGGAAACAACCCAGGAGGAAACGAGGGCAACGGAAGCACTCCGCCTATCTCATGGCAGCCGGGTCAACGGAACTGCTTCGACAGAACAGGTTTCACAAACGGAGTGATCAACGGTGAAGTAGTTGCCCCAACCTATCCGCCAGCACGTATCCCGGGATGCAGAGATTATGGCCCTGCCACGGTTTCAACAGTCTCAACGATCATGGGCGTGAAAACCCCGAATGACCAGTGTGGTGTGACTATCACCTGCTGGCGTGATCCCACGCCAGCAGAACTCGAACGCGGTTGGCCGAACACACTCCAGCAGTGGTCCCCGCCACCCGCCGTAGCGGAAACGCATTGGCTGTCGACGGATTCCGAGACCATGTATGTCCCGACCTTAGTTGACGAACTCAACATGTTCGCGGTCGACGAGGGCTGGATCACCCAAGCGGAGATTGACCAGTACGGGCCACCATATCGTCACCTTCCAGAAGCGAGCGGCACGTGGACGGGGTTTCCATCCATGACTGCGCCAGGCCACGGCTTAGTTCCCGGGCAGGGCGGCCCCGCACAGCAATGGGTAGACATAGTCGCGACCGATCGCACCCATGCCAAGCTTTGGATGAACGCCGATGGAGGCACACCACGTTATTCGTCCGGTGATGGCAAAGTCGATGTTGACATGAACTTCACTCAACTACCATCCACTATTGGCCGACATTCGCCGTCACAAATAGCAGCAATGCAAGGTGCGTGGCGTGACAACCGAATGGAGGTCGTTGCACCCATCGGCAATCCCAACTACAACTGGTCCTGTGGAGAGCAGACGTGGAGCGTCGGCGGTGACCTCACCACCACCATGAGTTTCCTCGACAGTGCCCACTACAACGGGCTGCGCAGTAATGTTACCAACTACAAGTCACGTGGCTACCAGGGTCCCTATTACATGACTGTGGGAGGCAAACGCTGGCCCAACGGACGTGGTTGGGTCATCTTGAGTGAGTGCCTTGTCTCAGAATTCACGGGCACTGACTTCCGCTACCACACTCTCCCAGGCGACCCTCACCATCAACCGGGCGGCTACTAGCCGATCCCGGATATGATTGCGACCATGTCTGCTGACTCAGGAATCGAATTCGTCCCGCGCCCGTTTGAAGGCCTACCAGGTGAAGCCGACCTCGTCGCCATGCGCGAGATCATCCCGGCAGCAACCGCCACGGCACGGACCACCAAGGAATACGGCGCCAAAGACGTCACCATTGTGACCTCGCTGCCAGAATCCTGGCCCGCCCTGCACCGGGCAGATGGCGTGATCTTGCTCGCCCTGCAAACTCACGCAGGCTCCGGCGACATCAGCCGCGACCTCGCCGCAACACTGCTGCAAGCGATCGACACCGAACCTGGCACCCCGATCATCACCCAGACGCTACCTGGCCCCGGACCACGACTCCAAGACGTGCTCGACCTCGCCGTCCCCTTCGAAGTGACCGTCCACGACAACTTCGAATTCTGGCTCGACCCGACCGCCGAGCGCAGTACAGAACTGGACCGTTCCCTGCAGGAAGCGGCCGATGCCATCATCGACACCGTCAAACTCGAATCCGTGCCACACGCATACTGGTGCCGCATGGGCGCTCGCGAATACTTGCGCTGGTCCTTCGCGGAAGACGAAGACGCCATCCTTGACGCCATTGCACGACTCCACGCCAAGCGTGAGTCATCGCTCGGTGGTGGCAAGTTCATCGGGGCCTTCCGCAGTTGCGGTATTTCAATCCCGGTGTGGGAACTTCCTCGTGGATCCGAAGCGGAAGAACTCGAAGCGCCCGCCGCGGAATTCCTGCCACGGTTCCAGGCCGCTATCGCAGACAAGTCCGACCTCGACAGCAACGAACGCCGCGCCCGCGCGGGCATCGTCGCGCGTCAAAAGACCCTGCGCTGATCTGGGCCAGTGGCGGACCCAAGGGTCCTCATCGATCCACTTCCCGGGTCACCAGATCGCAGACCCCGGCTCGCCCAACTGGAACTGGATGAAACCATCCCGAAAAGGACCACCACCGCCCCGCGCGTCTTGATCAGTACGTGACGATTCGCAAACCTAATCATTACGACTACGATAAGAAGTGTGAAGCAGGCAGATGAAGGAGTGACAATGCGACGGCGCGTTGCCGTGGTCATCCCTGCCAAGGATGAGGCACGTCGTATCGCAGCAACCGTCCGTTCGGCGCGCGCGATTCCATTTGTCGATCTCGTACTCGTCGTCGATGACGGTTCAGAGGATGATACCCAGGATGTCGCCCGCGCAGCGGGCGCAGTCGTCGTCCGGCACTCACGCAACCGCGGCAAATCAGCGGCCCTCGAAACCGGTGCGGCAGTCGTCGCAATGCGCGACCCCGACGGATACCCGGCTCGGCTACTGCTGTTCCTGGACGGAGACCTAGCCGAAACCGCAGTGAATGCTTCCCCCCTGGTGACACCAATCGTCGACGGTGAAGCCGACATGTCCATTGCCCTGCTGCCACCACAACCCGGTGCAGGGGGCAGGGGAATAGTGGTGCGGACGGCGCGCCGTGCCGTCGCCGCGCTGACCGGCTGGTCGCCGGTGCAGCCGCTTTCGGGCATCCGTTGCCTAACTCGTGAAGCCTATGAAGCAGCTTCACCGCTCGCACACGGTTGGGGTGTTGAAGTCGGCCTGACCATCGACCTGCTTCGGGCAGGCTACAAAGTCGTCGAAGTGCCCTGTGACCTACGCCACCGGGTCTCAGACAACTCCCTTTCCGGTCAAGCGCACCGTGCCAGCCAGTACCGCGACGTCATATTGGCCATCAACGCCAGGCGAGTCCGCGCCGGCCTGGGCAAAGTCCGCCGTCTGGTGCGCCGCTAGGCCGCGGTCCGCTAACCGGCACAAGGCTAGATCGTCGCCGAGGCTGCCCAGCAGGTTTAATGATTCGTCAGGCCACACTCTGCCGCACAACAGCTGGCCGAGTGCCGTACCGCACCACCACCAGCGCACCGCTGAACATCGCCATCCAGGCGGCAATAGCCAAGCCAGAATCATTGAGTAGCGAACCCGCGACACAGGTCACCACGACGGCCCAACTCCACACCGGCAATCGGATAAAACCGTGCCAGAGCCACACGATCGCTGCGGCCCCCACCGCCGCAACAATGACCGCCAGCCCCACCAGAGGCTGCTCAATCAGCACACCAAAGGCACCGTTGAACTTGCGTTGCACCGTGACCACGGTCTGCTCCGACCACAGGTCACCTACGAAGGTCCCCAAATGTGTCCGTACTGTCACCGGCCGCAGCGCATCGACAGCCCCCACCGCAAGAACAAGCACGGCCGCGCCAAGCACCCCGACGGCAACCCGGCGCCACGTCAGTTTGACCCCTGCCACAGCGAGAACCGCAATCACCAGCCCAGGTACCAGTGCCAGTCCGCCACCGAAGTCAGCACCGATTCCAGGGGCAACGTCGATGGCGACAGCCACCGCCGAGAACACCACCACGCCAGCTAGACCACGGCCTCGAAACCGCTTGACGAGAAGCGTTCCGACCACACCCACCAGCACTAGCGTGGCCACCGCGAAGAACGAAAAAGCGGTGTTGTTCATTCCATAGAACCGCCCCGCCTGTAAGGGCTGGGTACCCAGTGGTGAGCCGCTGGACCACACGGCGCCGCGCACAACATCAACGGTGATCATCAGCCAGGTTGTCGCGCTGACCAGGATGACGGCCACAGGCCGGCGGGGCAGTCCCCAGGTTCGTTGCCGGGCTATCAAGCGAATAACGATCGTCAACGCGGCGGCGAACAGCGTGGAGAATGCAATCAAAGCGGCCGCAGGCGAACTCGTCCGCCACCATCCGGTTCCGCTTGCCAACAACACGCTCGCGGGTGCGCAGGCCAGCCCCAAAGCCGCGCACTGCACTACAAAACGCGCACGTGAGGACTGCCGCCAGCGTCGCACCCAGGTTGCTGCGATCGCGACCAGCAGGACGTAGCAGCCTAACACCACCAAAACGGGCACCTGGGCGGCACTGCCGGCCGCAGCCCGCTGCGCGGAATCCCGCAGTACATCAAAGCGACCATCCGCAGTGGCCGGACCGCCCGCCGCGCGTGAGATGACCGTGCCGATACCCGCCGCCTGGTCGGCAGGCGCCCCCAGTTGGGCAAGCACAGTGGCGGCGATATCGGTAGTGAGGACGAGGCCATCTTGACGAGTAGCGCTAGAACGAGCCAGCCCGCCACCATCGGCTGAGTCGCCACTGGCAGCAGGGCCATGGTCACCGGCGGAGCCGTGAAGGTCGACGGTGGTACTCGCGAAAAACTGCATGGTTCCCGCCGCGTCATGCGCCCCATCATCGGTCAACGAGACCACTGTGATGCTCACATGGTTCACGTCGATCGACGATGCATAGAGCCCCGCAATCACTCGTTCCAGTACGGCATCGAGTCCGCGCACCTGCTCTGGCGTTGTACTTTGCGCAGGAGGAGCAGAACCAAGGGCACGTGTCCCAAGAGATGCCGCATCGACGACCACCAACTGCGAGTTAGTGACAGCGTGAGCGACAGTGCTTTCGATGTCGTGAGCACTCGTCGGCATCGTCACCGGGCTGGAAACTGCGCCATCGGCATCGGCAAGGGCGACAGCGGCACCAGGACCGATGGCTGCTGCAGCGACACCCAAGGCGTCAAGCCGTTCAGCAAACAGCCCCAACAGCGGTCGATACGACTGGCCAGCGGTCTGCTGAACGATTTCGGGCCAAACCTCAATACGGTTGGCGCCGTGACTCACGTCAACCGGGTTGTGAGACAGCAGGTCAACCGCAACCGGACGGCAGACATCGCCCACCCGATCTGTGATGCGAGTGCCGGTATTGAGCGTGAGCCAGCCGTCCATCGCGCATCGTCTGTCAGTTCCGGTGGTGGCAATGGCCTGTGCGATGGTGGCATTCGTCGCAAACTGCCGCAATATTCCAGCATCATTGCCCGCGGTGAGCACATCATCCCAGGTCACACCGTGCGTGCCGATCAGAAGATGACGCGGCAATTCTGGATCGGTGACGGACGAGTCCGTCGTACCAGGAGACTGGGCCGCAATCGCGCCGGTAGCAGCTGGAAGAAACAGGCACAGCAACGTTCCCAGAAGCAATAATGCGCGTCGTAACGCCACAGGTCGCATCACGGTTGAATGGGTGCTCGAACTCGCAACACTGAAGGCTCCACCCAGGCCTCAATGGAGTGGGCGTGGCCCAGCACATCACCATCGACCTGCACCTGCTGACTTCCAGAAATGACGTCCACAGTAACTTTCTCGGCCGTGGTGTGGTCGATGCGACCAACCTTCTTGGCGGCATTGGAACGAATGCCAAATCCTTGCATCACTACTTCGCCGAAGAGCTGGAGCCAGCCAGCCAATCCCGCACGGGTGTCGACTGCAGCGATGTCCAGCCGTCCGTCGTCGATCACCGCGTCGGGGATCAGACTCAAGCCACCGGGCAGCTTGCCGCAGTTGCCGATGAGCAACGTGCGCAACGTGGTCTGGAAGCGTTTGGTGTCGTCCAAACTGATACGCACCGTGCTACGACGGGTGTGCAGATGTTTGATGCCACCCATGAAGTAGGCGATCCACCCGACCCGCTTCTTCAACTCCGCAGAGGTCGCCGCCACCATCGCCGCGTCAAATCCGATGCCTCCGATCACCAAGAACACATGCTCGGAATCCACGGTGGCGGCATCATCACGGTCAGGAACCTCGAGGATCTTGAGACGGCCGATATCGATAGTGCGGCTTACGGGCGTCGTGAGGGTCGTCAGCGCTCGTTCCACGCTGGTGACATCGATATCAATATTGCGCGCCAACAGGTTTCCAGTACCCAGCGGCAGCAATCCCATTGTCGCGTCCTTGCCAGCCAGCGCCGAGGCGACGGCGCGCACGGTTCCATCGCCACCGGCGGCGACGACAACTGTTGCACCGTCGCGTAGTGCGTGCAGGGACTGGCCATAACCAGGGTCGACTTCGGTGGTTTCGAAGAATGCGGGCTCGTCCAGACCGTAGCGTTCGAAGTACTTCAACACTGCTTGGCGCATTTCTGCAGCACCCTGTTTCGAGGGATTGATCACAAACGCATAGCGGTCAGCTGGCGTGAGGCCCGAGGGGCTCGTCCCGGCATGTCCTGCCGATTTACGCACCGCGCGTAGGGCTGAAATCGCCGCCACCAACGCAACCACAGCCACGATGACTGTGCTTAGCATCACCCAATCTTTGCCATCCATACCCCCACGTTAGACGCAGAACCGCTAATCTGGCTGAGTGATTGACCTGAATCTGCTCCGTGAAGACCCCGAATCGATCCGCGACTCACAGCGGCTACGTGGTGAGGACCCTGGCCTCGTTGACCAGGCGCTCGACGCCGATGCGCGCCGTCGCAGCGCGCTGGCGGAGTTCGAGACTGCCAGGGCAGAACAGAAGTCCTTGGGCAAGCAAGTGGCTCAAGCCAGTGCTGACGAGCGCCCGGCGCTCCTTGCCCAGACCAAGCAGCTTGCCGAACAGGTCAAGGCCTTCCAAGCTGATTCCAATGCCGCCGCCGCAGAACTAGACGAGGTCCTCGCCCAGATCCAGAACGTGGTCGAAGGTGCGCCTCCCGGCGGTGAAGACGACTACATCGTCGTCAAGCACGTCGGTCAAGCCCGAGACTTCGCTGCTGAGGGCTTCGAGCCCGCCGACCATCTCGCCATCGGTGAAAGACTGGGTGCTATCGATACGGCACGGGGTGCGAAGGTCTCTGGTTCGCGGTTCTACTACCTGACCGGCGTCGGTGCCCGGCTGGAGCTGGCGCTGCTGAACGCCGCGATGGACACCGCGCTCGCAGCGGGCTTCAACCCCGTGATCACCCCTACCCTCGTCAAGCCCGAGATCATGGCCGGGACCGGATTCCTGGGGCGTCACGCGGACGAGATCTACCACCTCGGCACCGACGACCTGTACCTGGTCGGCACCAGTGAAGTCGCGCTGGCCGGCTTCCATTCGGACGAGATCGTCGACCTGTCCGACGGTCCATTGCGTTATGCCGGATGGTCTGCGTGCTACCGCCGTGAGGCTGGTTCGCACGGTAAAGACGTGCGGGGAATCATCCGTGTTCATCAGTTCCACAAGGTGGAGATGTTCAGTTACACGCGCGTGGCGGATGCTGCGGACGAGCACCGCCGGTTGCTTGAGTTGGAAGAAAAGATGCTGGCGCTCGTCGATCTGCCCTACCGGGTCATCGACACCGCCGCAGGCGATCTGGGGTCTTCAGCGGCTCGTAAATTCGACTGTGAAGCATGGCTTCCCACCCAGCAGCGCTACTTGGAACTGACCTCGACTTCGAACTGCACCACCTATCAGGCGCGTCGTCTCGGGGTGCGCGAACGGGTCGATTCGGGTCCCACGCAGACAGTAGCCACGCTGAATGGCACGCTCGGCACCACACGGTGGATCGTTGCGATACTTGAGAACCACCAACAGGCAGATGGCTCAGTGCGAGTTCCGGAAGGGCTACGCCCTTACCTGGGCGGCCTAGAGGTTCTTGAGCCGGTGAGATAGATGTGTGCGCAGGTCAATACGCAGGCACAACTGAAAGATCATGCGAGTATCGCAGAATCTGTGCTGCCTTCATGGACTGGACAGCCCGCGAAACCGGGCCGCTATCTGGTCGGATTGGATATCGACGGCACGATCGTGACGCACGCTGGTGAATTGTCACCTAGGGTTGCGCGGGCTATTTCGGACGTACGCCAAGCGGGTCATGAGGTTGTCTTGGCGACCGGTCGCTCCCTGGCGGCAACGTTGCCGATCGCTGCCGACCTCGGTATCGAAAGCGGATGGCTGGTCTGTTCCAACGGGGCAGTGACGGCTCGCCTAGACCTCGACCATGCCGATGGTTATGAAATCGTTGCGGCGGTGACTTTCGATCCCGAACCAATACTGCGGATGGTGCAACGCGAGCAGCCCGATGTCCTCGTCGCAGTCGAAGAAATCGGCATGGCTTCACGAGTATCCCGGGAGTTCCCGGACGGTGAACTCGGCGGCGATCAGATCGTCGCTGGGTTGGAGGAGCTGTGCGCTCGTCCCGCAACCCGTATTGTGCTGCGCAGCCCCGACCATGACTCGGCGCACTTCGTTGAAATGGCAAGCCGGTTGGGGCTCGACGAGGTTTCCTACTACATCGGCTGGACCGCCTGGATGGACATCGTCGCCCCCGGTGTGACGAAAGCCAGCGCACTAGAACAGCTGTCGCGTACACATCTGGCTCCGTACGAGCACTCCCTGACCATCGGCGACGGCTCTAACGACATCGAAATGTTGGACTGGGCGACAGTGTCGGTGGCGATGGGGCATGCCGACGAACCTGTGCGCGCAGCCGCACAGGTGGTCACTCTTGCGGTAGAGAACGATGGGCTGGCCGTAGTCCTCGAATGGCTCATCGACACTAACGATTAGCCCAGCGTTGAGAGGTGTCATGAAATTTCGTTTGTTGAACGGGGTTTCAAGGTTGCTTCAGTGCCGGGTAGGCTTGCGCCGATAGTTGCAAGTTGAAGTGCTTCGGCAATGGTGCCGACGCGGCCTGAATCATCTAGAAGTTATGGGTCAGCGTTGTCAGCAAGCTAAAGTCACTCTTGGTACTTATGGTGCACGTGGGACGCGCCGAAAGTATCTATCAGGAGGTTTTTTACAACTTCGTAAAATTCCTTACTTGTTCGTGGATGGTCAATTGACTGGAGGGTGCGATGCTCCGCCGACTGAGTGTGCGAGGAAAGATCCTCGCTACCCTGGCAGTCCCTATCGTCGTCTTGATTGCCGCTGCCGCGATCATCGCCGTGCAATCAGTGACGACCGCGTTGGTGGGACGTGAATCGCAGTTGCTGGCTGAGTCGACTCCGGCGCACGACATTTTGATGTCTGCGTTGCAAGAGGAGTACACCCTTACCCTGCAGATCGCCAACGGCGCCGATGTATCCGATGTGATGCTCGAGTCGCGGCGAGCCAACACAGACCGTGCCCTCAAGGTTTACAACGAACAAACCTCCCAGATTGACTTCGGCCGCTTCTCCGCCACAGTGGAAACTGCATGGGCGAACGCAAGAGCGGGTCTGCGCGGTCTAGATCGCGATCTCCTCGATGCCTCGCTGGTTGACAAGGACGAGATCAATGCCGAACCGATGGTCGTTGCGGTCTATTCCTCGGTGATCCGTAGCCAAGAAGACTTCTACAACGTCGTGACCGACGCGATGTCGGACCGGCATGTCGCCGCGTATTTCTCGCTGTACGCCAACACGTTCCAACTGCGTGCGGCGTACTCCAATGAAGTGCGCGTTGTCGGCAACATCGTGGAGAACCGTGCCACGGCCAGCCCGGACGACCCCACTGTGCGTAACGCCATGTCGGCAATCCAGAACACTGACTTGCTGATCTCTCAGACAGTTAATGCGTTGGCGGACCTGGAAATCCGTGAGATTCCCATTACCGATATGGCTACGCAGCACCGTGCGCTACGTGCCGTGATCCTCGCGAACAGGCCGAACGCGATCACCACGGAACAGGCTGACGCGTGGACCGCGGACACAACCTTCTTCGAGAACCAAGTCGCGATCTTCCAGGGTGGTATTCGCAACCGTCTGGTCGACACGGTTACTGCCGCAGCTAACGAAGCACGTACTCAAGCTATCGTGACGGCCAGCATCGCTTTGGCGTCGGTTATTCTTTCGCTGCTCCTCGCGCTGCTGATCGCACGTCGTATTGTGGTTCCGCTGTCACGTCTGACCGCTGCGGCTACCAAGGTCCGTGACGAGTTGCCGACCCTGGTTGAACAGGTTGCTGTTCCCGGTGTGGCACCGACCATGACGATTGATCCGATCGAAGTGAAGTCCAAGGATGAGATCGGTCAACTGGCGACAGTTCTCAACGATATGAACGAGACCACCATCGAGGTGGCTCAGGAGCAGGCAGCGCTGCGTGGCTCGATTGCTGAGATGTTCGTCAACGTGGCGCGTCGTGACCACACGCTGCTGAACAGGCAGCTGTCCTTCCTCGATGAGTTGGAACGAGCCGAAGAAGATCCGACAGTCCTGTCGAACCTGTTCCGACTCGACCACCTCGCTACCCGAATGCGTCGAAACTCTGAATCACTGCTGGTGCTCGCGGGTATTGACTCTGGTCGTCGTGTTCGTGAGCCGATGGCTCTCTCCGACGTGGTCCGTACCGCGTCGTCTGAGATCGAGGCGTATGATCGCGTTTCATTGACGCTGCTGCAGGACCCGATGATGCTCGGCCACAACGCGCTGCACGCGGCGCACCTGCTGGCGGAGCTGCTTGAAAACGCGACGATGTTCTCCGATCCCTCGGAGCAGGTCGAAGTGACGACGAACGCCGACCAGGACTACGTTTCTGTCGCGATTCGCGACTTCGGTCTCGGTATGACGCAAGAGGAAATCGCTGAAGCGAACCTCAAGGTGTCATCTCGCTCCGCTACCGATGTCGTGGGTGCTCAGCGACTGGGTCTGCTCGTGGTCGGTCGTCTGGCAGAGCGTCTTGAGGCTCACGTCAACTTCGAAGCCGCTCCCGACGGCGGAACGCTCGTTATCGTGGCGTTCCCGGCGAAGTTGTTCGCCGCCACCGCTGCGGACGTTCAAGAACCGATTGAACCGCTCGCGCCGGTCCAGCGCAGCGCGGCAGAGATCCAAGATTCAGAGGAATGGGTGCCGCCAGCGCCCGTCCAAGAGGTCGACCTGGCGTCGTTGACTGACGGTATGACCGCGACTGGAATGCCACGTCGTAGGGGCGCAGGCGATGGTGACGCGCCTGCAGAACCAGCTCCGATCACTAGTGCGGCCCCGGTGGGTGGCACCATGACCGGGCCGGACTACGACGAGAACGCCATCGTTTTGCCTGAGATCGCCGCACCAGATGTTTCCGCGATCGGGGTGACCCCGGACGCTGAAGCCTCGGACTGGCAGCCGCTACAACAGGCCAGTTTCGAACCCGGCGGTTTGCCGTCACGTGGCGCCGGACTGCCCACCCGTGGCACAGCCACCGGCTCGACTCCGGTGGTCGAAGAGCCCTTCGAAGAAACGCCGATTGTTAACACCGAACGACGCGCTTCGATGTTCTCGCAGTTCCGGGCATCGAGCGATTTGGCTGAAGTCGCTGGAAGCGCCGACCAGACGGGCGCGGCTCCAGTTGAAGACCCTGCACGATACGAGCCCACCATTGCGGAGCCGGAACCGACTGGTCACGAATCCGCTGGATTGCCGGATCGTGCTGCAGTCTTCTCACAGTTCAGGACGAGTTCCGACCTGCCGCTGGAACAGCCTGCCGCTGCTCCGAGCGCACCCAGCGCAGAACCAGAGTGGACACCGCAACTTGGCGAATCTGCGCCTGCCGAGTCGGCACCGGTCGCTGAAGAAGTGCAACCTGGCACGTCAGAACCGGCGACCGAAGTGCCGGCCTTCGAGCAGCCCGAGGCGTCTGATCCGGCTGTAGCTGACTTCCCGCAGCAGGTTGCGGCGGTTGCTGAGACCGGTGTCGACGGTGCTGCGCCAAGCGAGCACAAGATCGTGTTGCCGCGGCATGCGAGCCCTGAGGACCTGGAACGGCTCATGCGTGAGTACGGCGGGCCAGAGGGGGTTTCGGCAGCGATCACCGGACCGATCCCGGCGGTGCCTGAGAGTTCAGTAGTGCCTGAGCAGTCGGCCCACGTTGAGGAATCAGCGCCAGAACCCGCAATCCATGACACTGACGCGCTGGTGTCTGACGATTCGGTTCGACCGGACGACAACTCAGTTCAACCAGACTTGCAGTTCGCGGAAGATCAGCAGGCCTATGCTCCGGCAGCTGACTTCAGCGAGAGCGCTGATCTGGCACAGCCAACTTGGGACAACAGTGAGCAGGCATCGTATGGTGCGGTCCCGATGCTGGAGCCGGACGAACCAGAATCGTTCGAGCAGCCCCAGGCCGATTATGCGGAACAGTTCCCTGCTGATCCACAACCGGAACCAGCGCCGTATGAGGCCGCAGGCACCGATGCAAACGGTTATGCGGCACAAGACGCTCCGCAACCTCAGATCGCTGAGCAGTACGCGCAGCAGGCTGAGGCAGCGCCAGCCCAGCCATATGCGCCACAGACACCCACACCGCCGCCGAGCTTCGGAGATGTGGTGGCCGGATCCCCGACCGACGATGGCGCCGCAAAAGAAGCGAAGCCTGAAAAGCGCGGCATCTTCGGCAAGCTGTTCGGCAAGAAGAAGTCGGCTGAAGAACAACCAGCTGCTGATTCAGCTCCTGCTGACGCCGGCACTGCCGGGCAGGCGTGGTCTAGCCCGACAGCGCCGCCTACCGGGTATCGGCCGGACGGGACCCAGTCGCCCCCCGCGCAACCCGAGACACCAGCGCCAACGGCCTATGAGCCGCCTTCTGTGACACCAGCACCGCAGCCAGTTGCGGAATCGAGTTGGAGCGCCGATGGTGCGGAGGCCTCACAACCAGCCGCGTCAGCGTCATCGCAGGACTTCGACTCCGGATTCCCGCACTTCGGCGGGCAGGGCTCATTCACACCTAAGCCTGCTGGCGCGCAGCAGAACGAGTGGTCGCCGGACGCGTTCAACTTCGATTCGCCCGACACGCCTCGTTCTATGTCCCCAGAACTCGCGGCGACGCTCGCATCGCGTGCAGATTTGCAGGATCAGGCCCTTGCTGAGCTGAGTCAGTTGTCGAGTTATCGACCACAGGAGATGACGGTTGACGGAGGTTCAGGGCTAGTAAAGCGCAAGAAGGCGGCCCCAGTAGAGGCCGGTCCTGCCGAAGACGACCCCACCAAGCAGCGCATCACCCGCGACGCTGCGGTGCTGAGGACTCGACTGGCAGCCTTCCAAAGTGGTACTTCGCGCGGCCGCGAGGCCGGTGTGGAGCCAGGTGATAATAGCGATCCTTCTTCGGAAGGAGATTCACATTGATGCACATTAGCCCTACTCTGCGTGTGACACGCAACACTCCGGCCAAGGAGGCAATATGAGTGCCCTGAGCAGTGAAGCAACCAATTTTGGATGGTTGCTGGATAACTTCGTCAAGACCGTACCGGGAACACGCCACACGCTGGTGGTCTCCGCTGACGGTTTGCTAATGGCGATGTCCGAGAACCTAGACCGCACGAGCGGTGACCAGATGGCTGCAATTGTTTCGGGAATGTCGAGTCTGACGCGCGGTGCTGCACGTCAACTCGGTACCGGAGCAGTCCGTCAGTCCATCGTCGAAATGGACAAAGGCTTCTTGTTCCTGATGAGCGTTTCCAACGGATCGGTCTTGGCAGTCGTTGCTGAAGAGACCGCTGACGTCGGGCAAATCGGGTATGAGATGGCCATGCTTGTAACTCGTACCGAGCAGACACTGACCCCGCAACTGATCACTGAAATGCGAGGAAACCTGCCGGTGGATGGTGAGACCCGATCTTCGTCCGCTCAATGAGGTAGCCATGACACAGAATCCGAACCAAGGGCCCCCCGGACTGGGGGAGGAGACCGTGGCTCGCACGGTTCGTCCGTATGCCGTCACTGGAGGGCGAGTGAAGTCCGCAACGTCGGATCTTCCACTCGAGACTCTTGTCTCGGCGCGTCCGGAGGCAGCCAGCGCGGGAGGTCTACCTCCCGAGAAGCGCACAATCTTGGCAAGTGCCGCTGAGAACTACGTGTCCATCGCGGAGTTCTCAGCGTTACTGAAGTTGCCGCTTGGCGTGGTAAGAATCCTCGTCTCTGACCTCAGTGACGCAGGATTGTTGACTATCCATTCCAACACCCCCGTTGATGTCCACACCGGTCATGGTGGCGCTAATAGCCCAGCATTGTCCCTGAGCGTTCTGGAGAGTGTTCTCAATGGCATTTCCGCCCTCTGACAACGTGACAACCGCCCCGGCAGCCGCACAGCAAGTGCCAGCCCCCACCGTCGTCAAGATTGTGGTGGCAGGTGGCTTCGCTGTCGGCAAGACGACCTTCATCGGATCCATTTCCGACATCGAGCCGCTGAACACCGAAGCTGCGATGACCGAGCACTCGGTGGGAGTCGATGACGCGGGTGGCGTCTCAGACCGAAAGACCACGACGACGGTCGCGATGGATTTCGGTCGCATCGAATTGCCGGGATCATTGTGGCTCTACCTGTTTGGTACGCCAGGACAAGACCGCTTCTTGTTCATGTGGGATGACCTGGTGCGCGGTGCCATTGGTGGCGTTGTGCTCGTTGACACCGATCGACTTGACCAGTGCTTCCCGGCTGTGGACTACTTCGAAAGCCGTCGTATTCCATTCGTCGTGGGAGTCAACTGCTTCGACGGAATCGCCAAGCACCGTATCGAAGATGTGCGTGAAGCTTTGCAGGTTCCGGCGGACGTTCCGATGATGTACACGGACGCGCGGTCGCGTGCTGCCACCAAGCAGACACTGATCGCACTGGTGCAGCACGCGATGGCACGGCTTCGTAAGCCTGCAGCCTGACACGGTGTCCCGCCGAGGTCGATTCGTAGCGTAAGATGCTATGCGGGTTCGAATCGTTGAGCCTGAGGTGGGTTGTCAGAGCGGCCGAATGAGCCAGTCTTGAAAACTGGTGTACGGTGACCCCGTACCGTGGGTTCAAATCCCACACCCACCGCCAAGTTAGTCACGTTGGAACCCCCGGTGAACGCAAGTTCGCCGGGGTTTTCTCGTCCCTGGAGGTTGTGGAATTGCCCGTGGCGGGGGTTGTGCTGGCCGCTATGGTGTTGTCGCCTGGGGCGTCATCTCTGGCTGAGGGCGTCATATTCGGGTTGTCCCATCCTTATATGCGACACCCAACCCGAATATTGCTTCCCCAACCTCGTAAGTGCTCAGTGAGTGTTTCGGGCATGAGGGTGCCCTTTTGCGCGTGATAAAGGTGCACCCAATGCCCGAAAGCGCACTCAACTGACGGGTCGCCCGTCAAACGTCATGCGGTACGCCACGGACCGGAGTCCTGCCAGGACTCTCGACCGAGAAATGTGGTTCGGGTATCGGAGAGAATCATGGTGTGACGACTGAGAACCCATGCAGCGATCCCGGCGAGGATGAGGCGATGTCCCATCCCTCACGCGAACACAGCCTCGAGCCCATTCACCTGATCAGGCAAGCCAGCACCGTGCTGCGTACTGGACGAATGCTACTAGCGTCGGGATGCGGCAGCTATCGGGTGCGCTCATCCATGAACAACGTGGCACGAGCGCTAGGTCTCGATGCGGTTGAGTCTCAGGTGTCCGTGACCTCGATTACGGCAACGGCCTGGAAAGGGCCGATCTTTCGGACTGAGGTGGTCGAAAGCCGCACCATCGGCGTCAATTCGGACCGTATCGCGAAACTGGAGAACTACACCCGCTCGTTGCCGGAAGGCACGACAGTCGAACAGGTCGACAGCGTCCTGGATGCCGTTGCAAAGACTCCGCCGCTGTACAGCCTGTTGATCGGCGGAGTGTTCTCTGGGCTGGCATGTGCGGCCTTTGCCTTCTTGAACAATGGCGGACCGATCGAATGCGCCATTGTGTTCATCGCAGCGATGCTCGGTCAGCTGGTGCGCCGATCACTGCTGCACCGAGACTTCAACCAGTTCGCGGTGACGTTGTTGGCTGGGCTCGTCGCTGCTACCTCTTATCTGGTCGTCGCACAGGGACTCTATGCCGCAGGCGCACTGGATGATGTGCACGCCAGTGGCTACGTTTCGGCGGTGCTGTTCCTCGTCCCGGGATTCCCTCTGATCACGGCGGCCTTGGATCTGTCCCGCATGGACTTCACCGCAGGTATTTCCAGGCTCGCCTACGCGGTGATGCTCCTCACCTGCGCCGCTATCAGCGTCTGGGTGGTTTCGGCGTTGTTCGGGCTGACCCCGTCGGAAACCGAGTTGCCGACGATGCCGTGGCAGTTGCTCCTCGCGCTGCGTTTGGTCGCCTCAGCCCTTGCCGCGTTCGGCTTCGCCATCTTGTTCAACAGCCCGCTGGTCTTGGCGTTCTCCGCGGCGATCATTGGGGCGATTGCGAATGTGGTGCGCATCGAACTGTATGACGCTGGAATGATCGCGCAGGGCGCCGCGGCGGTTGGCGGGCTCCTGGTGGGACTGCTGGCGAATATCATCGCGCCGCGAATCTCGATGCCGCGCCTGACGTTGTGCGTTCCGGCTGTCGTGATCATGGTGCCGGGTGCCGCCGTATATCGCGCGATCTACTACCTCAACGACGGCCAGACGATTGAGGCGCTGGCCTGGGGAGTGCAGGCGACATTCGTCGTCTTGGCACTGGCGATTGGTCTCATGCTTGCCCGCATGGTGACCGATCATCAATGGTTGCGAGTCGGCGTGCTGCGCAAGTAGCGAAGAAACTAGCCGCCAGTTTGTAACCAGCGACGTTGTACCGATAGGCTATTGCAGTTCCCGTCGGGAACAAGGAGACGTCGCATAGTCTGGTCTAGTGCGCCACCCTGCTAAGGTGGTAACGGGGCAACCCGTTCGAGGGTTCGAATCCCTCCGTCTCCGCGCAATTGGCTTCATTAGGCCGTTCTGGTGCGCTAGCATGTCAGTGACGAGTTCTCCCAGTGCGCGGCGGAGTCATTGAGTTTGGGGATTCAGTCCGAATTAGGGTAGAGTCTCCGATGGCCTCAAACAATGAGCACTCATTCAGTGGCCATGCGCCCGTAGCTCAACGGATAGAGCATCTGACTACGGATCAGAAGGTTGGGGGTTCGAATCCCTCCGGGCGCACCATACCGGTCCCGTGCTATTTCGATAGTACGGGCTTTTTGGTTCCCAGGTGAGGTCACCTTTGCGTACCGTGCTGCACGCCCGGGCCTGACGGAAGTTGCCGTGTTAGGCGCACGTCTAACGCGATGACAGTGCCGAAATCGTGTGGGTTGCGGCCGGCTCTCATCTCCGCAGACCGTAATCTGTCGTAATTCTCGCAATAGACACGTTCAATATAGTGTCGTCACCGCCAAAAAAGGGATAGCATGAAGCATGATCTCTGACGGTGAAGCAATACAGTCGCGGCTACGTAACAGGCAAGCGGCACTGGCATTTATCCGGCGCACAGGAGGTTGTTCCCGCAGTGATTTGATGCGTGAGCTGGGTTTGTCGCGCAGTGGCGTGAACCACCTTGTCAGTGCGCTTCTTGAGGAAGGCATCATCGAGTCGAGCTCGGATGGTCAAGGAAGCCGCGGTCGTCGAGGTCGCCCTTCCACCTATCTGCAATACAACGGTTCGCGGGGTTACGTTGCGGGTGTTGACCTCGGACACGGTCACGTGACAGTGGCCCTGGCCGACCTCAACGGCAACATTCATGCCGAGGCCACTGAGCGCTTCGACGTGGACCATGACCCCGTCGGCACGGTAAAACTTGCTCGAACCCTTCTCGATGGCCTTCTGGAGCAGGCGGAGAACCCCGTTGTGCAACACATTGTCGCGGGCATCCCCGGACCGCTAGACGCGCGTACCGGCAAGATGCGCACTCCCACAGTGCTCGCCGGATGGCGCGACGTTCAGACGTTTGAACTGTTCCAGGATTCCTTCGAGGTCCCGGTCACTCTTGAACATGACGCCTTCTTGGGGGTCTACGGCGAGTTCACGCGCGGTGCCGGTCGCGGTTGCGACAATCTGCTGTACGTCAAGGTATCCGGCGGGGTGGGCGCTGCTATGGTGCTGGGCGGCCGCGGGTATCGAGGGACGAGCGGCCTCGCTGGAGAAATCGGCCACACGGCCATTCCAGGCACCTCTGAACTCTGCCGGTGCGGTAACCGGGGCTGTGTCGAGTCGGTCGTGTCGATGGATACACTGCGTCGTCAATTGGGTTTTGCCGCAGGTAAGACCTACGAGGCCGACGAGTTCGACGTGCGCGAGATCACTGACGTCGCTGGCGTACGCATTCTGTCCGAAGCCGGTTGGACGCTGGGTCGACTGTTGGCCGAGTCTTGCAACTGTCTCAATCCGCAGCGCCTGATCCTCGGTGGCGCGCTCGGTGCGTACTCGCAGACGTTCCTTGAAGGAGTTGAGTCAGCGGTGACTCGATTTGCGCAGCCCGCGATCTCCGAGGATGTCACAGTGTGCGTCTCAGAGTTGGGTACTCGCAGTGAAATCGTGGGTGCGGTGATGCTTGCTGCCGAACGTGCGGTGCAAGCGGCATCCACGGGAAGTGAACGGGTCAACGCTTAGGCGGGTCCGGTGCGAGAGCAGTTGCCTGGGCAGCGAGGCGAGAGAATTGACGCACGAGGTCTGTACCGGATACGGTTCTATTAAACCGGTTTAATAATGCGTGGTGCTGTTGCCGCGCACACCTAGGGATGGCTTCATGTTCAGATTGCAGGGGCGGATTCAGCACTACGCCTGGGGCTCGCATCATGCACTCCCCGATTTCGTCGGACTGCCCGCAGACGGTCTGCCTTGGGCTGAGATCTGGTATGGATCCCACCCTTCGGCGCCAGCAGTCGTGACGAGTACGACACCGTGGTTTCCGGTTCCTTCTCAGGCGCAGAATGAGGTTGCAGATCCAGCGGCGTCGCACACCTTGAACGAGATTATCGCCGCAGATCCGACCGCCGTACTCGGGCCGGATGCCGCACCCACGAGTGTGCTGCCGTATCTGGTCAAGTTGCTTGCTGCTGGTCGGCCCCTGTCGCTCCAAGCGCATCCCGATGCAGACCAGGCCGCTGCCGGATATGCGCATGAGCGGCAAGTCGGTACTTCGCCAACGGAGTGCAACTATGCGGATGGTCGCCACAAGCCTGAAACGCTCTTCGCCCTACTTCCGACGCGAGCGCTCGCCGGATTCCGGACGCCAGCCGCAATTCTTGCTGACCTGCGTCGACTAGACGTAGTCGGACTGGGGAAAGCCATTGAAGCGATGGCGCAGTCGGATAACGACGAGGAGGCGCTCCGATCCGGATTCGACACCGTGCTGCGGTTGGAGCAGTCCGCGGTCGATGAAGCTCTTGCCGCTATCGCAGCCCGTATGGTGCAGCCCGCCGAGGAACACCTGTGGGGTTCCGATTCCCTCGCCGTGGCGGCGGAACTGCTCGTACACTATCCGGGCGATGTCGGCGTGTTAGCAGCCATCTTCTTGAATGCCCTCGAACTAGAGCCCGGTGAAGCGCTGAGCGTGGGTGCTGGCGTGGTGCACTGTTATGTCTCTGGGCTGGGCTTAGAAGTCATGGCCAATTCTGACAACGTGCTGCGCGCAGGACTCACCAAGAAGCGGGTCGACTTCGATGAACTCGTGCGCATCCTCGATTTCAAACCGGGTGGAGCGCTCGTCAGCGGACCGGAGCGGCAACGCATTCCGGGCACGCCGTCGACCGTGCGCAATTACAAGACGCCCGCGGCGGAATACGCGGTGAAGATCTATGAGATCAACGGCGGCACTTACCCGGTGGAGGTCACCGACACTGCGGGTCCGCGCATTGTCGTCGGACTCGATGGTGCCACTGTCGTGTCATCGCAACAGTCGCGCATGGCGCTTACCGCGGGGGATGCAGTCCTTGGCATCGACGGTGAAGCATTGAGGTTGACCGGGCAGGGCAGCGTGGCAATCGTTCGAGTCCCGTGAGTGCTATCGAATAACGGAGGGCGGGTGGTTCCAACTAGGAACCACCCGCCCTCCGTTACTGCCCGATGGTGACTACCGTCGTACCTTGATCGGGGTCTTCAAGGTCTTCTTGGCGAAGTTGTTGTTGCCCGCATAGATCGCTTTGACGGCAACTCGCTTCTTCTTGATCGAACGAGTCTTCTTCTTCCCGACCGTAATCTTGGCAACATAGCGTGTGCCCTTCTTGTCGGCCTTCACCTTGGCACGGCCAAGAATCTTCTTCCCAGCCTTCAGGGTGACTCGTCCCTTGAGCACGGCTGTGCTCGGGGTGACGATAACGACCCGTACCACAGCCTTCTTGCCTCGCTTGATCTGTTTGCTGGACTTCTTCGGCTTGGTGACCTTCGCATTGCGCAACTTCACCTGAGCCTTGCGAATCACCAGACTGGTGCGGGCGGTGGACCCGAGCACTCCGCTATTGGCTGTGGGGACATACGTGACATCCAGTGCGCGGGTACTCGCTGTAAGCGTGGTGGGCAACGCTATCGATGCGCGTCCCGCGCTCAGATTCGCCTGGCCTAGTAGCTGCTGGCCGTGGCGCACTTCGACTCGTCCGGTGGGCACTCGTCCTGTGGCATTGACTGCCACTGACATTCGGACTGGCGTTCCGTAGCGGGTGCTGAGCTGTGGTGAGACGACGATCTGTGACGCAACTGGCTGTGGACTTGGCTCGACTGGCTGCGCTCCGTCATCGCCACCGTCGTCCGGGCCGGGAGCCTCGGGGAATGTCGTGACACCGGGCTGACTCAGGTCGACGGTCGCCGGCAGCAGTCGCTCATCTATGGCTTCGCCGGTCAGCAGGGCTTTGTCACCTTGCAGATCCAGGTCGAACTTCTTGCCCAGGTAGGTCAGATTCTTGATGCCGCCGGTGGCTCCTGCCAGCCGCAGGACAGCCGGATCACCCTCATCGATGCGGTAGCCATTCGCGATGAAGATGTTGTCCAGATAGTTGGAGATTCCGAACAGCGACGGACGTACTCCGCGCGCTCCGGGGGTCCCGCCCGCCTTGTGATCACCGGTGGAGTAGTAGACCTCCGCAAACCAGCCGGACTTGACCATGTCCCGGTTGAATGAGTTCACGATCACCGTGGCATAGTCAATGAGCTGCGTGCGGGAGTAGTCCGACCAGCCCGGATCATCCAACAGCCCGTAGGTGATCAACTGCATGTCCGGTGCCTTCACCGCGAAGTGTCCCAGCCCGGCAAGCTGCTCGGTGTCGTCGTAGTCACGCATGAAACGCTGCATGACCTTGGTCTTGTACTCGTCTTCGAGCTCATGGGCGACGAGCGCTGTTGTCGTGTAGAACGACCATCCGGCCTTCACACACTGCCCGTCCGCGTTGTAGTAGTCAGCGCCTTCAGAATCGTCTGACCAGGGGCAGCCCAGTCCGCCCTGGTAGCGATCAAGATAGATCTTCTGCACCGTCGACCACTGGACCGGGTTGCCGTCGCGGTCGGTAGTCCACGTTGTCGGGAAGAACCAGGATTCGTAGTCGCGGGTCAGTGACGTGGCGCGCTGCTCGAAGTCCGCAGCGTGATCCTCGTGTCCCAGTTCACGCGCGATCTTCGCGCCGAACTTCAGGTCATAGATCACCGAAGCGACGAACTCACTGTCTCGCTCGTCGACGTAGTTATTCGCCCCATAGATCCACCGCATGTTGTGAGTGGACCAGATCAGGTTGAGCCGTAGTGCCTCGTAGATGGACTCGAGTTTCTCGGTGTCGCCGGTGACCTGGTGCAGGATCCACGCGGTCTGCGCCTTGCGACTCGGCAACGATTCACCGCCGAGTGCGCCCTTGCCGTCCAAGGCATTCGTATCGGTTGGCTCATCGCCATCGAGTTTGACCTGCTTGATCATGCCGATGAACGAGTCCCAGGCGTTGGCCGGGTCGGTATAGACCAGCTGTTGCATTCCCAGCAGAGAGTCCCACGAGGCCACATTCTTGGTCCGGGGCGTACCGCTCATCCACATCGACGGCTTACCGGTTCCCAGTTGCGTGTGCTCGTTGCCGGTCTCAGGTGTGGCCGGCAGGACGTTCATCTCCAGTCCGACCCACGCCTTGTAGTAGAACCGTTCCATCTGGTCAGCGGTAACACCGCCGGTCGGCACTCGTTGCACGGAGAAGTCTTCAATCACTGGCACCGACGCAAGATAGGCATCCCAGAACTGCTGCCAGTGGGCTAGCGCAGCTGCCGCAAGTGCGGGGTCCGCTGCCAGCAGTGCACTGGTGCGCGACTCGGCTACTTGATCGGCCACGTAGTTCACGTCCGGGTAGTCGAAGGTGCCTGCGTTCACCGCCCACCCCACACCGACGACGGACACCTCATCCCCGGGCAGGGAAGCGGCCCAGAATCCATTGTTTCCGGTGGGAGCCGATGTTGGATTGAGGTTTGCGACCATTGCCGATTTGGACGAGTAGAACTGTGCTGTAGCCCCGATCGGCAGCGCAATGGAGCGAGTCGCATATTGGCCGCGGATCGTGATGACATTGCTTGCTTGGTCATACGTGGTGCCGTTGCCCTCGTAGGCGCCAGCGACGAGGACATTGCTGTCGACATCGGCGTCGATGACGCGCACATATGCGTTCGGATCCGATGCTGTGAAGTACTCGCTCGTCTCAACGGATCCATTCGAGTACGTGCCGACCATGTTGAGTTCTGCTGCGGTCGAGGAGTAGGCCACCGACTCAGCCGTTCCGCGCACGGTACCACCGGCACCTGGGTCGCGAGAGAGCGAGATTGAGTCGAAGGTGGAAGCCGCTGTGGAACTATCGATACCCCAAGTTGATGTCCAGAGTCGAACATGGACGAGTTGAGGCTGGCTTTGGCCAGCGTCAGCCATGATCTGCTCAACGTCGTATGTGAAGGTTCCGGTCTGGCTGGTGTCGTCTTGGATAACGACGAAGTCGTCAGACTCTCCTGGTTTAACTAGTTTGATCGCCCAACTAGCGTCTGCCGGGACGACCGAGTCGACCTTGACGGTCATGGTGGAATACACGCTCGGATCAAGCATGACGGCGGCCGAGCGTATGTTGCCCCACTCAGCTCCGCCGGAGTTGGTGATGGTTACCTTGCCGTCGGAGTAATCGGCAGTGACGTTCGCAGTCGTCCATCCTTCCGCTTCCGTGGTCGACTGGGAGGTGAAATCCGAATTGATGAGGTGTTCTGGAGCCTCGAGTCCGTCAACGTAGGTATTCAGCACATTCGCGGTGCGAATCGCATGATCGTGTGCGTAGTAGCCATTCGACAGCGGCAGATCGCCACCGGAGTTCTGGTCCAGTTCGGAGCCAGCGTTGCCGAAGTCGTACGGGTTCAGCACAACGCGTGATTCAGGCACTGAAAGCCAGCGTTGCTGCTCCGGGGCGGTTTCCCGCAGACTATCGGTGGTCACAGCCGCGGTGGCGGCGGGTGGCAGGGGAGCAGCGTTCGCTATGGCAGGTGTTGTGGCACTTGCTGCCAATGCGGCGCACGCTGCTAGGGCGGTCAGTCTATGTGTGGTGCGCATTCATCAACCTTTGAATGGTGGGCGGACGTCTTCGTCCATTTGTTTCCACCATTTAAACCGGTATAGACGAGTCGGTCAACTGCGGTTCATCACAGCCTCTGACCGTCTGAGCTAGGGTGCGCTCGTCCCTATTGCGGGGCAGGACCCGTCGAGTCGCGGGTGATCAGCGTCGGTGGCGGCAGCGCCAAGTCGGAGGGATCGTCCCCATTGATCAGAGCAAGAAGATGATCCACCGCAGCGGCACCCCAAGCGGTGGGATCGGTGCGCACTGTGGTCAAGGACGGTGACAAGAATGCGGCCAACTCGAAGTCGTCGTATCCCGTGATAGACAGGTCTTCTGGAACGCGCAACCCTCGGTTGAGTGCGTAGGACATGCCGCTGGCGGCCATCAGATCATTGGCGAATACGATCGCAGTGGGTCGCTCATTCTTGGGAAGATCGAGCAGTTGCGCGGTCGCTGCGGAACCTCCGCTTGCGGTGAAGTCGGAGGCGATGGCAGGGCCTGGTTCGATGCCACTATCCCGCAGAGTCGCCTCCCAGGTGGCGCGGCGCCTAGCGACGTGCAGGTAATGGAAAGGCCCACCCACATAAGCAATCCGGCGATGACCCAACTCGATCAAGTGCTGCACGGTGGCTGCCACACCTGGCTCATCAGAACGAGAGACCGACGGCAGGCGAGTAGACCGATCTGCGACATTGAGGGTCACTGCCGGGAAAGAATGCTCGGCCAGCAGGTCGAAACGGTAGTCGTCCTGGGTCAAGTCGCTGAGTACGAAACCATCGACTCGCCGCTGCTCCATCAAACGCAGGTAAGCGGCGCGCTCCGATTCGTGGCTGTTCGCGAACCGCAACATCAAAAAATGCCCGGACTCATCCAACCGGGTCTCCATCCCAGCGATGAACGGTGCGAAGAATGGATCGGAACTCAAGGCCATGGCGTCGCGAGCCAGAATGAACCCGATGGCGTAAGCGCGCGATGTCGACAGCGCGCGAGCGGTGCGGTTGGGTGTCCAGTTAAGTTCGCGCATTGCGCGCAGCACCCGTTCGCGCGTGGCCGTGGCAACGCCGGGTCGATTGTTGATGACGAATGACACTGTGCCACGCGAGGTTTGCGCAAGTTCCGCCACATCGGCAATCGTCGGTCGTCGCATTGGCGACTCGACAGTGTCACGTGGGGCCATGAGTGAGTGACTCCATTCCGGGTGCCGACTGAGACTCGAGAGAGTTCATCGAGTGTTCACTACAATGTGTGCGCTAGCGGGATGCGAACGTTCTCATGCTACGCCGTGATCTTTGGCAAAGCGAGATCTCGATGGCAAAAACGAAACGTTTTAGAAAAATGAGATGATTTGTCGGGACCTGCGGCTGAGATGCCGTTGCGGGAAAGTGGCAAGATTGTCATGCGTGGGTGCGCCTCATTGTGGTTACCCCATCGCGATGTCTGGCAGTGCCGCAAGACATGGCACAGGAGGAAATTGTGGGGTCGAGTCGAGTCACGATCGTCGATGTTGCTGCTCGGGCTGGGGTGGCGATTAGTTCTGCCTCCAGCGCTTTGAATGGTCGGCCGGGTGTCTCTGAGGCCACGCGACAGCGAGTTCAAGAAGCCGCGCGTGAGTTGGGTTATGTCCCGTCGTTGCGTGGCAGAAGCCTGTCGACCCAGCGCGCGTTCACGATCGGTTTAGTGTTGCAGCGCAGTTGGGATGTGCTCGAATCTGACCCGTTCTTCGGTGCCTTTATCGGTGGTATCGAGCAAGCGATCTCGCACCGGGGCTATGCGTTGGTGCTTCAGATGGGATTTGACCAGCAGGACACGGAGAATCGCTACCGGGAACTTGCGGCTAATCGGCGAGTGGACGGTGTGCTGCTCAACGAATTGCGGGTGGATGACCCACGGGTATCACTCGTGAAAGAACTCGGGCTTCCGGCAGTCGGCATCAGCCCGGATCTGGACTCCTTCCCATTGCCCTATGTGCGGCAGAGCGCCACTGTAGGCGTCACCCAACTCGTTGAGCACCTGGTCTCACTCGGGCATACCCGTATCGCGCACGTCGCTGGTCCGGAAGGTTATGTGCACTCGCGCGAGCGTGATCGGGCGTGGCGGGAGGCGCTAGTTGCGGCAGGCCTGGAGCCCGGCCCGCGTCTAGACGGCGATTTCACATACGAGGGCGGGCGATCGGCTGCTGACAGGATCGCGGAACTCGACGACAAGCCCACCGCTGTGGTGTGCGTGAACGACCTGTGTGCGGTTGGGTTGATCATGCGAGCACAGGAACTCGGCATCAAGATACCCGGGGATCTGTCAGTGACGGGTTATGACGGGATCGCGCTGGGAACCTATGTGCGACCTGCCCTGACCAGTGTGCAGGCAACGCCGCGGCAGGTGGGCTCGGCGGCCGCAGCGCTACTACTCGATGTGATTGATGATGCGCAGGCACGCGAAAACGAGGTAATCCAGTTACCCGCTGCCGAGGTTGTGCTGCGCAAGTCCACCGGCCCGGTGCCCCGCTGAATCTCACTGTTTCTGAGCGACCTATCTAGCTCGTCCGCAGCAAGATTCGGGTAACAAGTTGGTAACGAACTTAATTGTGAAGTCGAGGGCATGGCTTTCGCGGTGGTAGTGTCTATGCAACCGAAACGTTTCGGTCCGACAATTATCAGGAGTGATCATGGCAACGACGAAGTTGCGTTCCCCTCGCAAGTTTGGCCGCGTCATCGCGGCTGTGGCGAGCCTTGGCCTCGTCGCCACAATGGCAGCATGCGGTGGCGGTGACGAGACAACCCAGGCACCTGGCGGCGGCAACACCGCATCGGCAGATGAGCTCAGCGGTGAAGTGCGCATTCTGGTTTCCAGTGCAGACGCATCCGACGCAGCATTCAACGAGGTCGTTGAGGCGTTCAACGCGAAGTACCCCAACGCCAAGGCATCCCTCACCTCAGTACCTAACGACACCTTCCCCTCGGCCAAGGCAGCACAGCTGACCGCAGGTGAAGTCGATGTCTTTGTGGTCAAGACTTTCCGTGAAATCCCGGAATACGCCGAGGCTTCGAAGTCCGATGACGTGCTGCTTGCGGAAGGCGGGGGCCTCATCGACTTGACGGACGAGCCATTCATGGCGAACTACTCCGAGTCCGTGCTCGAATCGCAAGCCATCGGTGGCCGCCAGTACGCGGTGCCGACAGGCCTCAGTTTCGTGACCGGCGTGTACTACAACAAGTCGATCTTCGAGGACAACGGCCTTGAGGTCCCCACGACCTGGAGTGAACTGCAAAGCGCGGTCGCGACTCTCGAAGCCGCCGGAGTCACGGCATTTGGAATTGGTGGCCAGGACACCTGGCCAGCTGGACTCGTCATGAACGGTGTAGTCGGCAGTCTCTACCCAACCGCAGCTGACAAGCAGGCAGCCGTTGACGGTCTGTGGGACAACTCGATCGCGTTGAACGACGGCACGCAGCTTGAGGTTCTTGAGAAGACCCAGTGGGTATTCGAGCATGCGCAGCGCAACTTCTCCGGTGCTGGCTACGACGACATGCCAGCGGCCTTCAGTCGTGGCGACTTCGCGATGCTGCCGGACGGAACCTGGAACGAGCCGACCATCAACTCCGCTGTTGACGGTGCTTTCGAATACGGCTACTTCCCGTTCCCTGCCAGCGACAACGCTGCGGACAACGCCTACCTGAACGGTAAGATCGAGCTTCAGCTTGCGGCATCAGCTGGTGCCAAGGACCCAGACGTCGCCGTGGCATTCTTGGACTTCTTCTCCCAGAAGGATGTCTACACCAAGTTCGTTGCGACCTCGGGGTTCACCACCACTCAGCCTGACATCGACCAGAGTGATTTCCTGAACTCGATCACTGACATCACCGAGCAGTTCGAGCCGGTCTGGGAAGAACTGTGGATCGCTAACAACGATGCAGGTCAAGACGCGGTCTACCCGTTCAACTACCCGGCTCTGGCACCGTTAGGCGCGCAGAGCGCAGCCGATGCCGCGGCGGCAGCCAACCAGGCGTGGACAGCAGCGTTCTAGCTCACCGCTGAAAACCATTCATCACTTCCTCATTCCGTCGGGCCGGGCGGGTACTTTCCGGCCCGGCCCGACGGAACGCCATGGCTGGTCTCTCGGTCCGGGACGGTACTTTGTTCAGCACATGCGGCACCGTCCGCAGAGCTGACTCGAGGAAAGTCAAAGTCGCCGCGCAGCAAGCCTCAGTGAAAGAATTTTTCGATGGCAACATCTTCCTTCCCGTTCCCCAGGCGGTCGCCAGTGCGCACGTCGTTCTCCATGGGGACGATCATTCTGATCCTGTTCGCGTTCGTGCCGGCCATTGCAGTGGTCTTCGTTTCCTTCACCAACCTCAAGGGCCTGCCGGGCCTGCCGGTCGAGTGGATCGGATTCGACAACTACCGCAGTTACTTCGGGCCAGGTCACCGCGCTGACAACGTCAACGCGTTCCGGAACACCATTGTCTTCGCATCGTTGGCCACCGTGCTGCAGATCAGTATCGGTCTTGCGATCGCCATGCTGCTCAATCGTCCGCTGCGCGGCCGCAACTTCTACCGATCCGTGGTGTTCATGCCGACGGTGCTCGGTGTGACGGTGACAGCGTTGATCTGGTCGCTGATGTTCAACACCTCGGGTGGTCCGATTCAGAGCATTCTGAATGCCTTTGGAACCGACTCGGCGTTCTTCGGCGATCCGAATATTGCGCTGTACCTGGTGATCTTCTGCCAGGTGTGGATGCAACTCGGCGTCACCGTGATCATCTTCCTGTCGGGCCTGCAGGCAATCCCGGCAGACCTGTACGAGGTGGCGGCCATTGATGGAGCGAGCCCATGGCAACGGTTCAGGTTCGTCACGATCCCGATGCTTGCCCCTTCGATCACCGCGAATGTGCTGTTGGGCGTCGTCAACGCCATGCAGTCCTACCAACTCACCTACGTGTTGACCGGACAAAGCAACCGAGCCACGCAGGTGCTTTCGCTGCAGGTCTACGAGCAGGCGTTCGGCGGAAGATCTGGTACCACCCTCGCGCAGTCCCAGGGTTATGCGGCGGCTATCTCCATGGTCCAGTTCTTCTTCGTTGGCACTATTACGTTCTTGACACTGTGGTGGCTACGTCGCAGGGAGGCGAAACTGTGAGCGACTCAACGACGAAACCAGTGACCACGGACAAGTTCACCGAACCGGGTGGAAGCGCTGTGCCGAGCAACGGAACGGGATTGACTCCGCGGGCCGAACGCGAGGACTTCAGCACTCGTAAACTCAGCCGGAAACGTCGACCGGTGGGAGCCTACTTCGCTGTGGGCTTCTTGATGCTGATGTTCGTGTTCCCACTGCTGTATCTGGTGAACACGGCACTGAAGTCGCCGCAGGAGTACATCGCGAACCCGGTGGGCATCGTCTCAAGTCCGCAATGGGGTAACTTCGCCGAGGCCTGGCAGCGGGGCAACTTCGGCGACTACATCCTCAACACCGCGCTGTACACCATCGCAGGGGCATCCATCGGTACCTTCATCGCACTGGTGATGGGCTTCCCGGTGTCGCGCGGCTACATCCGCGGCGGCAAACTGTGGACGGCGTTGTTTGTGCTCGTCCTCTTCCTGCCGAATGCTCTGATGACGCAATTCCAACTGCTACTGCGCTTGGATCTGTACAACACGCGGTTGGGCTACATCCTGATGGTGGCAGTCGGTGTCGGGATCGGTCCGCTGCTATTCAGCGGATTCGTCAAATCGATTCCGAAGGAGTTGGACGAGGCCGCCGCCCTGGACGGTATCGGGTACTGGCGGTATTTGTTCCGCTTCATCTTCCCGTTGGCCCGTCCCGCGCTCGCGACGATCTTTATTCTCCAAGCCGTGTGGATCTGGAACGAGATCATCTTGGCGACGGTGCTGTTCTCCAACTCCAAGCTTTGGCCGATTGCGACCGGGCTCAATGCCTTCAAGGGCACCTACTCGAATAACTGGACGTTGCTCGCCGCAGCGACACTCATCGTCGCGACGCCATTGATCATCGGCTACATCTTCATCCAGAAATACCTAGTCAACGGAGTCGTCGGCGCAGTCAAGGGCTGACCTCGATCCGCCTGCGGTCCCTAACAGTTCAAGTCTTACAGGAGTAAATATGACCTCGGTCTCAGTGACACCAAGCCCCACAGCGCTGGGCGATGTGCCTTATACGCTGACACGGCTGGGTGTGATCATGAGTCCCGAGCCCGGCAACGCGCTCGAAGTCGAAGGTGTGCTCAACCCCGCCACAGCGTGGGATGCCAACGGAGATCTCTACTTGTATCCGCGGCTTGTATCCGAGGGCAATGTGTCCCGGGTCGGCAAGGCGCGCGTCATCGTCGAAGACGGTGTGCCAGTCGGTGTCGAACGTGCCGGTGTGGTGTTGGAACCGGACCGTGGTTGGGAACACGGGGCGCAGCATGGCGGCGTGGAGGACCCCCGTATTACCTGGGTGCCCGTGCTCGACGCTCATATCATGACCTATGTTGCATACGGCCCGCTCGGCCCACGGCCCGCGTTGGCGGTGTCGAAGGACGGCGGTGAGACCTGGGACCGTCTCGGACCGTTGCTGTTCGGCTTTGACGACGAGCTGGACACCGACTTGAACCTGTTTCCAAACAAGGACGTGGTCTACTTTCCTGAGATCGTGCCCGACCCTGATGGGCGGCCGAGTTTCGCGGTATTGCACCGCCCGATGTGGGACTTCTCCTTCGTGCGACCAGGCGAGCCCGCGCCGTTGCCGGCAGGAATCATTGACGACCGTGCGAGCGTATGGATTTCCTACATCGACGCGGAAGAGGTGAAGAAGGACATCAGCGAGCTGACCCGGCTCCGTGGTCATCGGTTCCTCGCGGGTCCGGAGTTTCCATGGGAGGCTCTCAAGATTGGCGGCGGCCCCGCACCGCTGCGCGTCGATGAGGGCTGGTTGCTGATCCACCATGGTGTCACGGGAGAGATCGTGTCCGGTGGGTTCACGCCCCAGCAAAACGTGCATTACGTCGCCGGGGTGATGCTGTTGGATCCGAGCGATCCCTCCAAGGTGCTGGCTCGTGGTGCACAGCCGGTGCTGGAACCTGCGACTGTGGAAGAAACCCAGGGCACGGTGTCGAACGTGGTCTTCCCGACGGCCATTGAGCAGATCGAAGGTACGTACTACGTGTTCTACGGTATGGCTGACTCGAAGATCGGTGTGGCGCGTCTCGATCGCGTATGACACAGGCGGTGAGCGACTAGACGCACGCTCCACGGAACGACGAATGGGCACCCCAACAATTCTGGGGTGCCCATTCGTCTAATCTCACAAGGAGAAGATCTGCTGCGGCGCTAATCGCCGAGGGCGCACCGAAAGGGCGGGCTTATGGCCGCGTGGGATGAAGTGATGACCCAAGTCCTCACGCAGTATGGCGCATCGCTTTACGCATACGGGCGGGCCGTCACAGGAAACAAGGCTGAAGCCGAAGACCTGGTGCATGACGCGGTCGTCAGGGTCTTTTCCCGGATGACGAGCCGTACCGGTGCGCCCAAAGGGCGAACAGGGCGACGGCTGTCCTCAACAGCACTTCCTTCTACGGTTGCTGCCTACCTGCGTCGCACCATGTTGACGATCTACATTGACGGTGCCCGTCGCAAACAACGATGGCGATCTATCGGATTTCGCGCATCACTGCCAGAAGAAGTTCCCGATCATGCCGACGCTGTGGCAGCCCGCGGCGTCATGTCGCGTGCTCTGGCCCATCTGACACCCATGCAGCGGGCCTGCATTCTGTTCTATTACTACGAGGACCTCACCAGCGCTCAGGTCGCCGACGAACTTGGCCTGGCACACGGCACCGTGCGACGGCACCTTCACGACGCACTCGCACGATTGCGCGAGGGAGAACTCGTCCCGCACGACGCTGCTATCCCGACCAATGCAGGGGAGAAGTCCCATGGCTAAGAATTTCGACAGTTTTGATCCTTCTTCGGACGAGTTCTCCGCTGCGTTCCGGCAACACGTACACGATGGCTTGGACGCCGAAATGGCCGCTGCTCAAGATCCAGCCCATGGCTACCAAGACATGTTCGTGCAGGTCAGACGACGACGAACCGCTCGGGCTGTGACGGCGACAACGATGAGCCTTGCGCTGCTGCTTGGTGTTGGCGCGGTGGGGTGGCAGGTTGTGGGAGGTCTGCGCGATGGCGGCGGGCTGCCGCCGGTCAAAGAGTTTCCCACAGTGGCCGCTGATCCGAACCTGGCGTGGGAGGGGCGGCCGGGGTGTGGAGTCACCTTGGACCAGGCTGTTCGCGGCCCGGTTGACATCCTGGGTCATACCGTTATTGAGCTTTCGGTGGACGAGCCGAATGCTCCCGCAGCCGTGATTGCCGGACCAGAATCGGACGAGTTCGGACGCGATCCGGAGGCATGGACTGATGATCTGCCCCCAGACTCGCTGTGGTTTGAGAATGACACATTGGGCACGATGTGGTTTCCGGCGGTGGAACCGGACACCGTCGCTGGTGGAGATAGCGTCTCAATGACGTACGGCACACTGACACAACTGAATGGTGAGTTGCTTGGTGGCTCGCTCTACTTGTCGCGATCTGGTTTGCAGTGGTCGGTCACCGGTCCGGCACTTCGTGCAGCGAGGGATTGTGCGCAGGAATCGCAGACGGCTGAAGCCGCGCCAGCCGACGGATCCTATGTGGTGATTGGCTACTTGCCGGTCTACGACAGCAACACGACCTCTGTGGGAAACGGTGAATTCATCGACGCCCAGGAGCAATATCTTTATGCACATGAGGCGTTGCTCGTCTCTGTTGCGGATGGGCGTATCACTGAGGTGGCACGCACGGAACTGCGCTCGCTGATTGATCCTGATGCTGAGGTCGATACCGAGCCGGACCAGGATGAGGTACCTGACCAGGACTTGATCAAAGTCGGCGATATCTCTCGTGTCGATGGCACGGAATTGGCTTTCGATCATCGCGACTGGCAGCAAGGCGAAGCAACCGCTGTTAGTAGCCCGGGGTCGTTTACAGTCGAAAAGGTCCCAACCCTTGGTGGTCTTCAGCCGGACTTGCTGGGTCTTCGGCTCATCGGCCCAGCGCAAGAGCTTGGTCAGTGGGTTGTGGCGACCTACCAGTCCTTCGCCGGACACGATTCGACTCGCCTTGGACTCTTTTCCGCCGCGACGGGTTACCAGGGATGGCCCTCAACTGCGACGCTCGTGCCTGATGCTGATGCGCGCTGGACTCCCAACGTTGCTATAGACCCTAACGGTGCTGGAACAGTCGCCTGGGTGGAACGCCTTCCATTAGAATCAGGCACTGATGAGTTCTGGATCTTCGCAGCCGATACAGCGACTGGTGTGCCACGACTCGTTGTTTCGAGTGAGGAGACCGCTGGCAACACCCTAGAGCGGCCAGGGGTCGCAATCTTTGACGGCCGGATCTATTGGTCACAACAGGTGGCGGGACAAAATGAGCTCAAATCACGTGATGTAGCCGGGGTAGAGCCGATCAGGACTGTTGCAGTCGATGCTATCGATCCGGTGGCGGGTCCGGCAGGCGTATTCGCCACCGAGGTTGGAGAGCATGTAGGTGACCGGATCGGAGTAGTGCGCATCACAGGTGTCGAGAGTGAGTCGTTTCTGCGCTTCAATCGGGTACCTGCAACAGGGGACCAGGTCACCGTGCAAGTTGCAGGGGATCGCATTGCGGTCTATCTCGGGTCAGATACTTTTGTCGTGCCACTCGATGACGACAATGTGGTGTGGGTGATCTCGCCCAAGGCTGGCATTCCTCCCATCTTGACCGCAGCCGGTCATATGGTCTGGCAGGAATTCAGCGAAGAGACTCGGGCCACCTATCTGGCGCAACCAGGAAAGACTGACCAGGTGTGGCAGTTGGATCCGCACTTATCAGGGTTTGAGGACCTGGAGGATCCGGTGCTCGAACTCCTTGGTGCCTGGGCCGTAGACGGTGAGTTGGTGGCGTGGGGCAGCGTCGATGAATCAGGTACCTCTTGGCATCAACGTAGCCGTGCCTCTGCATTCCTGCACTGGACAAACTAACGAAAGGACGCGCTCGTCCCCCTCGTCCATCATCACGAGGGGGACGAGCACGCCTTCTCCTACGAACCCAGCCCTTCGGGCAACTCGAATGTGGTGTTGAACCACTGGTTGACGCGGGCCATGATGACTCGTTCGAAAATGTCGTCATCGTGACGGGACCGCAGCCAGTTCTGGAACCCAGTGCCCGCTGCGGCATCCATCTCTTCCAGGCACGCCTCAGGCTCAGTCACCGCCCGGTAGAGCAGAGCTTCCGCCTGCTGCTGAGTGTCGTAGAAGAACGGGTACCGATCCGGTACCAGTGCATGAGCCCACGGTAGATTCGGGAACACGCCAATGGCGCCTGCAGCCAGGGCCTCGACATACATCAGACCGTAGGACTCAACCTCGGCAGTAGCCAGGAACGCGGTTGTGCGACTCAAGGCCTCCCAGTAACTGTCTCGTCCAGCGGTCAGCGGGCCGACCCAGATCCAGTCTTTGCGAGATTGCCGCATCGCCATGGCCGTAACCAACTGGGACTCGTGCAAGCGAGCCTCCACCTGGATGTGGGTGCGCTCGTGCACCTTCTCCACCACATCGAAGAACAACTGTGGCCGCTTCTGGGAGGTGAGATAAATCGCCGGGTAAAGCACCACGGGTTCCGGGGTGTTACGCCGTTCCTGCACGTGCTCGTGCCTGAAGCCCAGGTTCACCCAGGCGATGGTTGCCCGCTCTGCGAGTGGTTGAGTATCCCACTTGGCGACGATCTCGCGGGCCTCACCAGCGGTGCGCTCCGAGTTCGCGAAGGTGGGGAACAACGCGCACGACAGTGCGAGCGTCGCCTTCTCGACCTGGGTGTTGTACCGGGCCACCGGCCACCACAGGAAGTTCATCACCATGGGGTGCTCGGTGGTCTCATGCAGGGTGCGCCACACTTCGACCGAGTCGATCACGTCCATATTGATCACGATGGTATCGCCGCCCTGGATGAACTCCAGGGGCATCACATCGAAGCCCTGCCCCTTGCGCGGGCCGGGGCCGATCACGATGCTGTTGGGGAACAGGCGAATCAGGCGTCGTACTAGCGTGTCACCGGTTTCGTGACCGCCGATCTTGCCCTCAGCGTCGACAAAGACATTGTCGTATTTGATTGCAATTCTCATCACTATTCACCTGATTCCTTCGATGCTGCGGGCACGGGAACGACCGGGGAGACCTCGTCCTCGGGTCCTGCCGCGGGCGGTACGACTGCTTGGCTAGCCTCACCAGGTTGCTTCACACCGCTGACCGGCGATGCTGATTCTGGTACGCGTAGATCCTCGATGTCGTCCAGCGACGTGTCGATCCGCATGCCGTAGAAGGACCGGTAGACGAAGTAGGCGGAAATCGCGAAGAAGACGGCGGCGAGGATATGGACGAGTGTGCTGCTTCCTCGGGCCGTCAAACTGACGCTGAGTTCAACGGCTAGCAACCCGAACAGCGTGGTGAATTTGATGATCGGGTTCAGCGCCACCGACGAGGTGTCCTTGAACGGGTCGCCGACGGTGTCACCGACCACTGAGGCATCGTGCAGTGCGGTCCCCTTGGCGTGCAGGTCGACCTCGACGATCTTCTTGGCGTTGTCCCAAGCGCCACCGGCATTTGCCATGAAGATCGCCTGGTACAGGCCGAAGATCGCGATCGAGACCAGGTATCCGATGAAGAAGAACGGTTCGACGAACGCGAAGCTGAGTGTCGCGAAGAACACTGCTAGGAAGATCGTCAACATACCTTGTTGCGCATATTGGGTGCAGATCCCGACCACGCGGCGAGAATCCTCCACTGAAGCGCGTTCGGTGTTCTCATCGTCGAGTTTGATGTGGTCCTTGATGAACTCCACGGCTCGATAGGCACCCGTGGTCACGGCCTGTGTTGAGGCTCCGGTGAACCAGTAGATGATGGCTCCACCGGTGATCAGACCGAGCAAGAACGGCGCGTGCAGCATCGACAGGTTCTCCAGGCCCGTGGTGAGTCCGTTGGTGAGCAACACGATGATCGAGAAGATCATGGTGGTGGCACCGACGACCGCGGTACCGATCAGCACGGGTTTTGCCGTTGCCTTGAAGGTGTTACCGGCGCCGTCGTTCTCTTCCAGCATCCGCTTGGCGTCATTCCATTGCGGTTCGATGCCGAAGTTCTTGCGCAGGTCCTCGTCGATGTTCTCGATCTGCTCGATCTGGGAGAGCTCGTACACGCTTTGCGCGTTGTCGGTGACTGGGCCGTACGAGTCGACTGCGATCGTGACCGGTCCCATACCGAGGAACCCGAAGGCCACCAGACCGAAGGCGAAGACCGCCGGGGCGAGCATGACCTGATCCAGCCCCAGATTCGAGATCAGGTAGGCACCGGACATCAGCGCGACGATCGCCAATCCCAGCCAGTAGGCGGAGAAGTTTCCGGCGACGAGTCCAGACAGGATGTTCAGTGACGGTCCGCCCTCGCGGGAACTCTTGACCACTTCCTGGGTGTGACGCGCCTTCGTCGAGGTGAAGACCTTGACCAGTTCTGGGATCAGGGCGCCTGCCAGGGTGCCGCAGGTGACGATGGTGGCCATCTTCCACCACAGGCCGCCGGTGACGTCCAGGTGTCCCAACAACAGGTAGGAGGTCAGGTAGGTCAGTGCGATGGACACGATCGATGTGAGCCAGACCAGGACGGTGAGGGGCTCTTCGAAGTTCATCCGTGACGCGTTGCGATAGCGGCTCACGGTGATGGCATCGTTGACGAAGTACGAGATCCCCGACGCGATCAGCATCACCGCGCGAACCACGAACAACCAGACCAGCAAGGTGGCTTGGACGGTGGGTTCTTGCACGGCGAGCAGGATGAATGTCACCAGCGCTACGCCAGTGACGCCGTAAGTCTCGAAGCCGTCGGCGCTCGGGCCAACCGAGTCGCCAGCGTTGTCGCCGGTGCAGTCGGCGATCACACCGGGGTTGCGCGGATCGTCCTCTTTGATCTTGAACACGATCTTCATCAGGTCGGCGCCGATGTCAGCGATCTTGGTGAAGATACCGCCGGCGATACGTAGCGCTGCCGCGCCAAGCGACTCGCCGATGGCGAATCCGATGAAGCAGGAACCGGCGATGTCGCCGGGCAGGAACAGCAGGATGATCAGCATCAAGAACAACTCCACGCTGATCAGCACCATACCGATGGACATCCCAGACTTCATCGGGATGCGGTGCTGGGCGAGCGGCTTGCCGTCAAGGGAAGCGAAGGCTGCCCGCGAGTTCGCGAAGGTATTGAGTCGGATGCCATACCAGGCGACAGCGAAGGAGCCGGCCATGCCGATCAGGGAGAATGCCAAGATGATCGCGACCTTGCCCCAGCCGAATCCGACCAGAACCTTGTAGTACAGCAAGATGACCGTGGCGATGAACGCCCACAGAACCATGAGGAACTTGCCCTGTTTGATCAGGTATTCCTTACAGGTGGCGTAGATGAGCTCGGAGATCTCACGCATGGAGGCGTGCACCGGCATACGTTGCAGTTGTCCGTAGGCAACGACACCGAATGCCAGTCCAAGTATGCAGATGCCTAGAGAGATGAACAGCAGTGTGTGCCCGCTGAGACCTCCCGCTGACATCGCGTTGAGGTCGGGCAGCTGCAGGTTTGCTTCGCCGCCTAGTTCGTGGTCGGCGTGGGCCACAGGAGCGGTAGAAAGGGGGAGCAGTGCCACGATGGCAGCTAGTAACCAGCGCTTCATGGCACGTGCTCGTCGAGTGTGCGCAGAAGAAGTGTGCAAGAGAATCACCTCGGAAATGATCGGCTTCGTCGCCTTCATCTCTGACGCTAGGCGTGATTGGAATCACAATGTCGGGCCGTTCGTCCCGAACTGACGCACGTCGCTAAGGCGCCGCATGGGGACCTCAACTCTCTGTTCACGATACTCCGGCGGCTGGTTTGATGTGCCGCATAAGACCCGCTGGTCAAGCGAGGGCCATAGGTCCCCTTTCGGTTAAGTGTGACCTAGAGCACACTTGAGGGGGAGGGAGTTACGTATCGAAACGTGACTACGGCAGCGACGGAGGTGCCGCTATGGCGATGTACGTGCAGGATTTCTCAGAGGGCGACAAGGATCAAAAGGACCTGCTGGGTGGCAAAGGAGCCAACCTGGCCGAGATGACGAGACTGGGGCTGCCCGTGCCGCCTGGTTTCACCATCACGACAACAGCCTGTCGCAGTTATATGACCACAGGTGAAGTTCCACCGGAACTGCGAGTCGAGGTGACCATGGCGCTACGCCGACTGGAGGATGCGGTCGGTCGCCAGTTGGGTGACCCTTACGACCCGTTGCTGGTTTCGGTGCGTTCCGGGGCAAAGTTCTCGATGCCCGGAATGATGGAGACAGTGCTCAACATCGGTCTCAACGATGCTTCGGTCAAAGGCCTTTCCGCCATCAGCGGGGACGAGCGCTTCGCCTGGGACTCGTACCGACGGCTTATCCAGATGTTCGGCAAGACTGTGCTGGACATTGATGGCGATGTCTTTGCGGAAGCGCTGGACGCGAAGAAGGAAGCCTGCGGCGCTGAACAAGATACTGACCTGACCGCTGAGGACCTGCGCGAACTCGTCACCGAGTTCAAAGACATCGTGCTCGAAGAGACCGGGATCCCATTCCCGCAGCACCCGCGCGAGCAACTAGACATGTCGATCGTCGCCGTGTTCGACTCCTGGAACACCGACCGGGCACGGCTGTACCGCCGTAAGGAACGCATCCCCAACGATCTGGGCACCGCAGTCAACATCTGCACCATGGTGTTCGGCAACCTTGGTGAGACATCCGGAACCGGTGTGGCGTTCACCCGCGACCCGGCAAGCGGTAAACCCGGTTCCTACGGCGACTACCTCGTCAACGCGCAGGGCGAGGACGTCGTCGCAGGCATCCGCAACACCTTGTCCTTGGACGAGATGGAACAGATCGACCCCGAGAGTCACGCCGAACTACGAGCCGCCATGCGCAGGTTGGAGACTCACTACCGCGACCTGTGCGATGTGGAGTTCACCGTGGAACGCGGCAAGTTGTGGATGCTGCAAACACGAGTGGGCAAGCGTACTGCGCCAGCGGCTTTCAGGATTGCGTGTGAACTCGTCGACGAACACCTCATCACGATGGATGAGGCACTGACGCGCGTGACCGGCGATCAACTGAGCCAATTGATGTTCCCGCGGTTCGATTCGTCAGAGGAATCGCAAGCGTCACGGGTCCTACTGACCAAAGCGATGGCGGCATCGCCAGGCGCGGCCGTCGGTAAGGCTGTTTTCGATTCAGCTGCCGCTGAAGAGTGGGCGGCCAAGGGTGAAGCAGTGATCTTGGTGCGGCGCGAAACCAATCCTGATGACCTGGGCGGCATGATCGCATCGGCGGGGATTTTGACGGCCCGCGGCGGTAAGACCTCGCACGCGGCTGTGGTTGCGCGCGGCATGGGCCGAACCTGTGTGGTAGGTGCCGACAAACTGGACGTTGATCCAGTGGCACGGCAATTCGCGGTGGGCGACGCGGTGGTCAAAGAAGGCGACGTGATCGCCATCGACGGTTCCACCGGTGAGGTCTTCCTTGGCGATGTCAAGGTGGTGCCATCCCCGGCTACGACCTACCTGGAATCTGGACTTGACGCTGCGCTTGACCAGGCGGGCGACGACGAGGAGACTCGTGCCCTGGTCGAGGCCGTCGACCGGTTGCTGACCCACGCGGACAACGCACGTCGGTTGCGGGTCGAAGCGAATGCGGACACAGCAGAGGATGCCGCCCGGGCGAGGTCCTTGGGTGCTGAAGGTATCGGCTTGTGCCGGACCGAGCACATGTTCCTCGGTGACAGACGAGTGCTGATCGAGCACGTCATCTTGGCGGAATCCGATACTGACCGGCAAAAGGCATTGGACGAGCTGTTGCCGTTGCAACGAGCTGATTTCGAGGCATTGCTGGAGACGATGGACGGGCTGCCAACCACGATTCGGTTGATCGACCCGCCACTGCACGAGTTCTTGCCCGACCTGACGGAACTCTCCGTCAAAGTCGCGCTCGATGAAGAGCGTGGCGAGGTGGACGAGCGCGATGTTATGTTGCTTGCCGCAGTACGGCGGATGCATGAGGCAAACCCGATGCTGGGTCTGCGCGGTGTGCGACTAGGTCTAGTGGTGCCGGGGCTATTCGGCTTGCAGATCCGGGCGATTTGCGAGGCTACGGCAGCGCGCTTGGCGGCCGGTGGCAAACCGCGCCCGGAGATTATGGTGCCGCTCGTTGGTTCCGTACAGGAGCTTTACCTGATTCGGGACGAGGCGGAGACCATCATGGCGGAGGTTTCTGCCACGCAGGGTATTGAGCTGAATATTCCGGTGGGCTGCATGATTGAGTTGCCGCGTGCCGCGCTGACTGCGGGGCGCATCGCTGAAGCCGCTGAGTTCTTCTCATTCGGCACCAACGACCTGACGCAGACGACGTGGGGCTTCTCGCGCGACGATGTGGAGGGCGCGTTCTTCGCTGAATACACCGACAACGGTGTATTGGCGGTCTCCCCGTTCGAGACCATTGACGCTCGCGGAGTCGGCAGGCTGGTGCGGATCGCGGTGGAGGAAGGACGAGCCACCCGGCCCGACATGACCTTCGGTGTCTGTGGTGAGCACGGTGGTGACCCAGAATCGATCCGGTTCTTTAACGAGGTCGGACTGGACTACGTCTCCTGCTCGCCATTTAGGGTGCCGGTGGCACGCCTAGAGGCAGGCCGCGCCGCCATCGAGTCCACAGGCTCCGATTCGCGGTAACCTCGCTTCTCTGGTCAAATTCGCGCTGTCCTGAAACACAGTGGGCCCCGCCGTATTGGATACGTCGGGGCCCACTGCTGGTGCTACAAGATCAGAGGGGGCGGATGTTCTCCGCCTGCAGACCCTTGTCGCCCTGAGTGATTTCGAACTCGACACGCTGGTCGTTTTCCAGGGTGCGGTAACCCGAGCTCTGGATGGCGCTGAAGTGCGCGAAGACGTCGTCGCCACCGTCGTCCGGTGCGATGAAGCCGAATCCCTTTTCAGGGCTGAACCACTTAACGGTTCCTACTGCCATGTTTACTTACTCCCTCAAGAGTGGTCGGACAGCCCCGCACTTCGGGGCTGCTCGTCACGGTGTTCGTTCGCCAGCTCTTGATAGGGATCAAGCCGACCGGAGCCGGAGTGGACGTGCGAGGCACTGCAACTACGAATCCTAGAGTAGTAGTCGATCCACGCTATTGCCAGAGGGATGTACAACATGTGGGAACTCGTCCTGGATCGGTGTCTTTCATGCTGTTGGGAGCGGTGAGGGGTACTTCCCGGGCTGGCGGAGAAGCCGTCGCATGCCGATGAAGGGGCATCGGACAAAACAGGACAAAACCATTTGTAGAGTAGGAGACGTCCGACCTTCTACAGATATGCGGGATGTTATGACTAGTGACGCCACTGCTCGTTCTGGTGCCAGCGGTCGACCTCGGGTCGTTGTCGTAGGTGGTGGCTTCGCGGGGATTGCTGCGGTGCGGTCGCTCAAACGAGTTGATGTCGACATCGTGCTCGTCGACCGGCATATCTACAACATGTTCCAGCCGCTGCTCTACCAGGTGGCTACTGCTGGTCTGAATCCGGGTGACGTCACATACTTCCTGCGTGCATTGCGTTATCGCCAGAACAATGTCAATTACCGGCAGGGCCTGTTGTGGAAAGTCGATGCGGACCAGAGGGTGATCACGCTCAAAGACGGCGAAGAACTCGACTATGACTACTTGATCTTGGCCAACGGTGTCACCACCAATTACATGGGAACTCCTGGCGCCAAAGAGCGCGCGAAGGCGATTTACACCCGCAGTCAGGCGCTAAAGATTCGAGACGAGGTCTTCCGTCGGCTCGAAGCGGCCGCTGCGGACCCGTCGCACAGCCAAGGACTCAACATCGTCATCGTCGGCGGCGGTGCAACGGGTGTTGAAATGGCTGGTGCGCTCGCGGAACTGCGCAACCAGGGTCTGTACTTCGCGTATCCGGAGATTGCGCAGGATCATATTCAGATCACCGTGGTGCAGCGAAGCGCTGAACTGCTCAAGCCTTTCAAACCGCGCTTGCGCGCCTATGCGCGACGGTCTCTGGAGAAACGCGGCGTCGACCTGCGGCTGGGTTCGGGTGTGAAGGAGGTTCACGCTGACTGTGTGGAACTTGCTGACGGTACCCAGGTGCCAGCCGACTTGGTGATTTGGGCGGCAGGAGTTCGGGCCCATGACGAAGTCGCCGAATGGGGTTTTGAACAGGAGTGGGGCGGACGAGTCAAAGTCGGACCGGATATGCGCGTGCTCGGGCACCAGCGCATCTTCGCTGTTGGAGACGTCGCCATCAGCGGTGATGACCTGCCGCAACTGGCGCAGCCTGCGCTGCAGGGCGGCAAATATGTCGCGCGTGCCATTGCCAACGACCTGCGTGGCAGACCAACGGAACCGTTCAAGTACACGGACAAAGGAACGATGGCGACCATCGGTCGTCGCGCTGCGGTCGCGCAGATCCGTGGATTACCCGCGATGACAGGTCCTATCGCCTGGTACATGTGGGCCGTGGTGCATGTGTTCCAACTGCTTGGCGGTCGCAATAGGGTGGCGACCTTCGCCAACTTGGCGACCCGGTACGGCCAGTTTTGGCGGGTTCACCCCAACCCCATCATCGGCGAGATCAGACCGGTACGGTTGCACGGGGACCGGGAGCCAGACGGCACTGGCAACGCGGCCAGTGCAGCCGAGACGGACGATGTTGCTCAAACCGATGACATCGCCAGCGCTGATGGGTCGACAAGCGCTTGAGAGCCCTCGTCGATCCGTCATCGACTACTTCGCGCGCAACACCCGAAGGGTGACCGCCTTCTTGGTCTTGGATTTCTTGACGGTCTTCGATCCCTTGTAGTTGGCCCGCACCTTGTGCTTGCCGCGCGGATCTTCTTCTTGGCCAGTCTCACCTTGATGCACGAGTTCGCCTTCGCTGTTTTGGTCGGCGGGGTGGTGACAGGGCCGTTCGGTCCCGGGGTCTGTCCGCCCGGTCCGGGGGTGTTCGGTTCGTCACCGACTTGAACGGTGAAAGTCCGGCTTGAAGATCCAGCAGAGTTGGTCGCCGTCACGGTGAATGAGTACGCGCCGCCCTGAACTGGCGTGCCGTACAGCACCCCGGTTGGCGACAGCGTCAACCCGGCGGGCAGCAATCCGTCAGTCACGGTCATCGTCGCGAACGGAACTCCGCCGATCCGTAACTTGTGCATATAGGACGTGCCGGGAATGCCCCGGTGCGGTGACGACGGTGCGATGACCGGCGCAATAGGACTTCGTTGAGATAGCAAACGCAATCTTGTCGTCGAGGGATGATGGAACGTTGTTCTGCCCATAGGCGTTGTATCCCCACGAGATGATTTCGCCTTCGGCTGTCAGCACAGACGATCTTTCATCGCTAGCGACGATATCCACGACGATCTCGTCCTCGACCGATTCGGGAATGGTTGATTGCCCCAGTCGGTCAGCTCCCCAGGCATAGACCTTGCCCTCGTCGGTGAGCGCCATCGAATGCCAAAGGCCTGCGGAAATGACAACGACGGTTTTATCGTTCAACGATGCGGGAACCTGATGGTGCAGGTCGTGGGAATCGCGGCCCCATGTGACGATCTCACCGTCAGCCGTCAGTGCCACCACATGCCCGGCTCCGGCAGCGATCTGAGTGACCCGCTTATTGTTCAGTGAAGCTGGCACATCCAACGGACCATAGAAATTCGATCCCCAGCCCGTGATCTCGCCGTCAGCAGTCAACGCGAGGGAGTAGTTTTCTCCAGCTGCGATCGCGATGACGTTCTTGCCTTGCAACGAAGCAGGAACAGACGCCGCGCCGACTCGGTCGGTTCCCCACGCCACCACTTCGCCAGCAGAAGTCAGTGCCAAGGAGTGGGAACCGTCTGCGGCAACTTTCACAACGAACTTGTCGTTGAGTCCTTCGGGGATATCAGTCTGGTTGTGGGAACGGGGCGTCGTTCCACCGGGTTCCCCAGGCAATGACTTGACCGTCATCAGACAGTGCCAGATTGTGGGCCCAACCGCCTGCCACAGCGGTGAAGGTTCCGGTGCGCAGCGCATCAGGGTGTTCACCGAAGGCGACGACTCGTCCGCCGCTCGACGGTGGTGCGGTACCGCCATCTGCGGTGGCGCCACGTGTTGCAGTGACGACTGTTCCGATCACGAGCGCCGTCGTTGCGATGAATGGGACAAACCGGTTGGTACTTGGCGTGGCTGAGCGGGCGCTTTTCATAGGAGTTCCTTCGATGAAGGGCACGATGCGTTGGCGAAAATGGGAAGTTGGCCTGCTCTGCTCACAGGCTAGGGATGGAACAGGAGATCAGATTGTGAGCAGCGCTGCCATTTTAAGTGCAATTGGGGCAAACCGACCACGGTTTGTCCGGCTATTGGACCAAGAGGAACCTTTAGGGAACCGGATTGCGGGCGTCGTACGCCAGAAATCCGCGATTGGCATTGACGAGCAACCCCAAGCAGATCAAGCACAGCAACGCGCCGACCACGACGACCCAGCCTTCAGACAGCAGCTCAGCACCGCCGCCGAGCGTCATATCGCCCACTCGTGGTCCACCAGCAACCACCACGATGAAGACGCCCTGCAGTCGGCCGCGCATTGAATCCGGGGTAGCGGTCTGTAACACCGACTGACGGAAGATAGCGCTGATTGAGTCACACGCTCCAGCCACAGCCAACGCCACCGCGGCAGCGGTGATCGCCCACCACACTGGACCTGACGGCCGTGTATCTCCGGCAGCGACCAGCACAAAACCGAATGCCAGGATCGCCAATGCCCAACCGACGATGGCCCACACGATCGCTCGTCCGTGGAAGTGAATTCGTGACACCGGCCCTGAGAACACCATGGCGACAATGCCACCGACGGCAATCGCTGTGATCAAGGCGCCACTTGTCATCTCGCCGCCGCCCAGGTACAGCACGCCGGCTGCCGGGAAGACGACTCGAGGCATGGCAAAGATCATGGCGCACAGATCCACTAAGAAGGTCATGCGAACATTGGGACGAGTGCCCAGGTACCGCAGCCCTTCCCACACACTGGCGATCCCGCGCGGCAATCGAACGCGGCGCGCGGTCTGTTCTTGCGAGGCGATCTCGGGCGACGCGGCCTCGTCCTCGGTAAGAGGCAAAATTGGCGGCAGCCGCCAAATCGCCCACATGGCAGCCGTCATCAAAATCGCATCGAGACCGTATGCCGCCGCAAAGCTGGCCATAGCGACGAGTAGCGCACCCAACATCGGACCGACCGTCATCGCCAGGTTGCCGACCGCACCCTGGAGCGCGTTGGCTGCGGGAAGAAGTTCAGCGCGCACCAGCCGCGGAGTAATGGCTGTTCGCGCCGGGGAGTTCACGGCATAGGCGGCGGCTTGGATAGCAACCAGACCGTACAGAATGCCGATCTTCTCGGCGTCGAGCCAGGCATGCAGCGCCAGTGCCACAGTTGTCAGCCAAAGCACCACGGTGGCGAGTAGCGCGGCCTTGCGCCGGTCGACGCGGTCCACGATGGCCCCGCCGTACAGTCCGAAAACAATCAGGGGGACGAGCTCGCACAGGCCGATCATCCCAACCGCCCAGGTTGAGCCGGTCAGGTGATAAGCCTCAAGACTCACCGTGATGACGGTGATCTGATGGCCGATACTTGCGACGCCCTGTCCCCACCACAGGCGACGGAAATCCGCGGACTCGCGAAGCGGGGTGATATCGGCCAGGAAGCGCACCGCGATACTCTAGCGCACCTGTCGTTCGGGATGAGGGGCTAGCGGCGAGCAGCAGCCTTAGCAGCCGCCTTGCGCACTCCGCGTGTTGCCGCGGCGCGAGCCAACGCAGCCACAGCACCCGTGGCAGCCGCGAATCCGACTACCCCGACGATGTTGGCACTCTCGTCATCAGGATTTTCCGGTGCATCATTGCCAGTGATCGCTTTCCATCCCGCGACCAGCACTTTTTGGGCAAGCCATCCGGCAGCCAACGCAGTTACCGCGGTGACGATCTTGTACCCGAAGGAGTCTGTCATCTCTTCGTTGTCGCTCATCAATGCCCCTCTCATCGCTTTCCGTCGCGAATGTGCGGATCAATCCACTGTCTCCACCGTACAGCCCAAACGGCTTTGTCGATACGGTAATGTGGACAGCACGACAGGGGAGCGCAAGAGGCGCTGAGAGTGCGATTGGAATCGCAGACCCTCGAACCTGATCCGGTTAGCACCGGTGGAGGAAGTCGAGCTCACACCACAACCGTCGTTCCGCATGAGCGGGCGATCTGTGGTGTCCCTCCCATGTTCCGCATGCGCGGATGAAACCTGGAGGAAGTTACATGTCGCGGATCAAGAATCCGTTTTCCGTCAATCGAGTCGCCACCGCCAGCATCGCGACGGGCCTGGCGCTCGTCCTGACTGCATGTGGTGGCGGGACTGACAGCCCGACCCCGAATGACGTGGCCACCAATACGGAGGGCCAGAGCGAAGAACTCAGCGGCGAGGTCACCCTCATCGCACATGACTCGTTCACTTTCCCGGACGAGTTAATCGCTGACTTCGAGGAAAAGACCGGCCTCACACTCAACGTGACCACCACTGGTGACGGCGGCCAGCTCGCCAACCAACTCGTCTTGACCAAAGATGCGCCGCTTGCTGACGCGTTCTTCGGAGTGGACAACTCCTTTGTGACCGGCCTGATCGAGGCGGGTGCGGTCGACCCGTACACCCCGGAGAGCTTGGGCGAGTCAGCCACCGAGTTTGCCGCGGACGATGCAGGGTCGGTGACCCCCGTTGACCATGGCTATGTCTGTTTCAACGCCGATGACGCTTGGTTTGAAGAAAACGGCCTCGCAGCGCCCGAGACCCTCGACGATCTGACCGACGAGGCCTACCGTGGCCTGACCGTTGTCATGGACCCCACGGCCTCGTCTCCCGGAGCCGCGATGCTCTTCGCCACTGTCGCGAAGTTCGGCGAGGACGGCTACCGCGATTACTGGACGAAACTGCTCGCGAATGACACCAAGGTCGTCCAGGGCTGGTCGGATGCCTATTACGTTGACTTTTCCGGCGGTGGCGAGGACGGGCAGTACCCCATTGTGGTGTCCTACAACACCTCACCGGCATATACCGTTGCGGAAGGGTCGGACGAGTCGACCACCTCAGTGCTGCTGGATACCTGCACCCGGCAGGTTGAGTATGCCGGTGTGCTGGCCGGAGCCAAGAACCCCGCTGGTGCTCGTGCCGTCATCGACTACCTGGTCTCACAAGACTTCCAGGACACCGTTGCCGAGACGATGTATATGTACCCCGTGCTGCCCAGTGGCGCAGTTCCCGACGAATGGCAGAACTGGGCTCCTGTGCCACAGCACAGCCTTGACCTCGCACCCGACCAGATCACGGCGAACCGTGCCGCCTGGCTCGACGAATGGTCACAGCTAGCGGGCTGACTTAGCGAACCTGCGCTAGAAATCACACAGATATGAGCCGTCAACAGTCGAGGTCCATCCGAGTGCTTCCGGTACTCGGATGGACCTCGACTGTGCTCATTCCGCTTGCCTTCATCGGCATTTTCTTCGCCTGGCCCGTTGTCACCCTGATCGTGCGCGGATTCACCGCCGACGGTGCGGTCGATCTGACCGGATTCGCCGATGTCTTCTCCCGCACCAGTACTTGGCGGGTGATCGGTCAGACTCTGCTGCAGGCCACGTTGGGAACCGTTGGTGCGGTGATCTTGGGTCTGCCAGGCGCCTACGTGGTTTCACGGTTGCGGTTTCGCGGACGAGCAGCGCTTCGGGCCTGGATCACTGTGCCCTTCGTACTGCCCACCGTGGTGGTGGGAGTGGCTTTCCGGTCACTGCTGGGCGAAGGCGGACCGTTGGCGTTTCTGGACTGGGACCAGACATTGCCAGCGGTGGTGTGGGCGCTCGTCTTCTTCAACTATGCCGTCGTCGTGCGCACCGTGGGGGCACTGTGGGAACGACTCGATCCGCGTCCCGTGCAAGCCGCACGGGTCCTCGGTGCCTCACCCCTGCGCGCTTTCGTCACAGTGACGCTGCCGCAACTGCGGCCCGCGATAGCCGCGGCCGCCTCCCTAGTCTTCTTGTTCTGTTCGACGGCATTCGGGATCGTGATGGTCCTGGGCGGGCGCAGATTCGCGAATCTGGAAGCTGAGATCTATCGGCAGACCACGCAGTTGCTCGACCTCCGGGCCGCCGCGGTGCTGTCCATCGCCCAACTGGTCATCGTCTCCATCGCGCTGTACGTTTCGAGTCGATTGCGCACTAGGCGTGAAACCGCACTGAATCTCGCCGCGGTCGCAACCACCTCTCGGCGGATTCAGCGCGCTGACCTACCGGCCGTGATCGTGACGGGGGCGACGATCACCGTGCTTCACGTGCTGCCGCTGGCTTCGCTTGTTGCTCGCTCGCTGCGCGACGCGCAAGGCTGGGGTTTCGGAAACTACACGGCGCTCGCCACACAGGGCAGTCGCGATGCGCTGACGTCGACTGTGTGGGAGGCGCTGGCCACGTCGGTGCGGTTGGCACTGGCCGCCACCGTCATCGCAATGATCATCGGACTGTTGCTGGTCACCGTGTTATCGCGCCGTCCGGGCAAGCCGCTCGCGCGACGCGGGATCGCAACTATCGACGGCTTCGTGATGTTGCCGCTGGGGGTGTCCGCGGTCACGGTCGGCTTCGGCCTGTTACTGACCATGTACCAGCCCTTTGGCTGGGATATCGACCTGCGCAGTTCGGGAGTGCTGATCCCCATTGCGCAGGCTGTGGTTGCTGTGCCACTGGTGATCCGCCTGGTGCTGCCGGTGGTGCGGGCCATCGACCCGCGCCTGCGGCACGCTGCTGCCGTGCTGGGGGCATCGCCGGTTCGGGTACTGGCCACTGTCGACTGGCCGATCGCTGCCAGATCCGTAGGGTTGGCCACCGGGTTCGCGATGGCCGCCTCACTCGGTGAATTCGGTGCGACATCGTTCTTGGTCAGACCCGACAGCGTCACCATGCCGGTGATCATCTTCCAACTCATCGGCCGCCAAGGCGCCCAAAACTATGGCATGGCGCTGGCTGCCGCCGTGGTGTTGGGGCTGGTCACTACGATCATCATCATGGCCGCCGAGAGGCTGCGCGATGCAGGAGCGGGGGAATTTTGAGCAGATCAACGCCCAAGGGGCTTGAGGTCATCGACGTCTCGGTGACCTATCCGGGTGAGCGCGGCGCGCAGCCTGTGGCGGCCGTGCGTGGAGTCAGCCTGCATGTGCCGCAAGGCAGCACGGTTGCGCTGCTCGGCCCGTCCGGTTGTGGCAAGTCGACGTTGCTGCGAGCCGTCACCGGACTTGAATCGCTGGCTGGCGGCCTGATCCGCTTCGACGGACAGGATCTGGCCGACGTACCGGTCCATCGCCGCGACTTTGGCCTCGTTTTTCAAGACGGGCAGCTCTTCGCGCACCGTGATGTGGCGGGCAATATCGACTACGGCCTGGTCATGCACCATGTGCCGCGCGCTGAGCGGGTTCAGCGTGTCACGGAATTGTTGCGGCTCGTCGGCCTGGAAGGTTACGAGTCGCGGTCGGTGGCGACACTGTCCGGTGGGCAGCGGCAGCGGGTGGCACTTGCACGGGCGCTCGCGCCGCGACCTCGTTTGCTGCTATTGGACGAGCCGCTCAGTGCGCTTGATCGTGACTTACGCGAACGGCTCTCACACGATTTGCGCAACATTCTGCGCTCGACCGGGACGACGGCCCTGTATGTGACCCACGATCATGGTGAAGCCAGTGTCGTCGCGGAGCGAGTGCTCACCATGTCCGAGGGCCAACTCGTCCCCACTACTTAGCCCGCCACCCCAGGAGGCTCACTCGTCCCCGAGAACGAACCCGCCCCGTACCGAGCCCGGCGCTCCGCGCCCACTGCACCAACCCCGCGTACGTTGGCTGATATCGCGATATCGTCAGCAGTGGAGGTGGTGTTTATGACGAACGTGCTGATCCGTGGGCTTAGTGACAAGGCCGTCGAGCGTATCGATGCGGAAGCGGCGGAATTGGGCCTGTCCCGTCATGAATTTCTGCGCCGCAAACTCGAAGGTGGCGATGTTCCGAGATCCTCAGTGACGGTCACGGCCGAAGACTGGAACCGGTCGGCGGAAGTATTCCAAGATTTAGGGGATCCGTCCGTGATGGGAACAGCATGGCAGTGACCGGGTGGCTCGTCGACAAGTCGGCGTACGCCCGGATGCAGATGGGCGAATCATTGCATCTTGATGAGTGGAACGAGCGCATTTGACGAGGTTTGGTGCGAATATCCGCGCTGACAAAGTTAGAACTTGGCTATTCAGTTCGATCCGGGATTGCGGGTCGAGAAGCCTTTGAAATGCCACCAATTTTTCTCATGCCAGTTGAGTACATTACTCCCGCAATGGATGGCCGCGCTTTCGAGGTGCAAATGCTCTTAGTGGATCGTAGTCAGCACCGTGCGCCATCGATCCGGGACCTGTTGATTACAGCCACGGACGAGAAGGCCGGACTCACTGTCCTGGCCGTCGATGAAGATTTTGACCTCATTGCGGAGATAACCGGGCAACCCGTCGAAACGTTAGCGCTGCGCGCCTAGGGTCGTCGCGACACGAAGAAAATGCCGCAGGAAAGTTTTCTTGTTGACCGGACACTTACCGTCAATAAGAAAGGAAACCTGCAGCAACTGGTGGGCGGCCAATGCGTGGCACAAATCTTGCGTCCGCGATGCCGTCATCGAAGTCAAGAGCATGTCCATAGCATGCTAGCGTGATGTTATGGGCATGCTACAGGTGAAGAATGTGCCGCCGGAACTCCACTCGGCGTTGGCTGCGCGCGCGAAAACCCAAGGGCTCAGCATGTCGGACTACGTGATTCGGTTGCTGAGTCAGGACTTATCGCGTCCCACTGTTGAGGAATGGGTTGCTGCGCGGCAGGAGTCAGCGCCGGTCAAAGGCATTGATGCCGTACGACTTATCGATGAGGTACGCGTCGAGTTTGACATTCCCTCAGGTTCGGAGAGTGTCGTTACTGCGGTGTCAGACGTTGCTGTCGACCGGAGCCGCCGGCGGTGATCGCTCGACGAAAGCTCGTAGTGGATGCGAGTGCGGCAGTAAACGCGCTGTTGGGGGATCGCGCTGTGCTCGCGGAGTTACACGGTGGCGACCTGATGGCGCCGACCCTCATCGATACAGAGGTGCTCTCGGCATTTGCGCGTCTCGAACGGCAGGGGGCGATCTCAGCAGACGCGTGCGATGCGGCGATTGCCAACTGGCAAGATCTAGCATGTGCGCGAATCGCAACAGGTGCGCTCAATGAAGAGGTATGGAGACTGCGCCACCGTGTGCGCATCGCAGACGCACATTACGTCGTGCTTGCGCTCGCAATGGACGCAACATTGCTCACCTCAGATAAACGACTTGCGGGGGCCGACATCCCCGGGCTGCGTCTCGTCCTGGCCGGATAGTCATGACCTCCATGCACGCGAACTGATGGCGAGGTCAGATCCGACACGTCACAGATCAGATATTGCCGCAGGAAAGTTTTCTTGTTGACCGGAAACTTACCGTCAACATAAAAGAAAACCTGCAGCAACTAGCTGGTGGCGAACGCGGAGCGAAGCTCCAGCGTGCAGCACTTGATCCCGCCACCGCCCTTGAGCAGTTCCGAGGTGTCGACTGTATGCACGGTGAAACCGCGACCGCGCACCTTCTCGATCAGATCCACCGCGCGCGGCGCCATCATGGCGTGCACCCCGTCGCACACCAGGTTCAGGCCCAACGCCGCGGCGTCAGCATCCGTGGCGATCAATGCGTCCGGGAAGCGCTGGGAAAGCACCTCGCGCGAAGCAGGCGAGAACGCCGGTGGGTAGTACGCGATCAGGTCTGGGCCGAGTACCGAAAGCGCCGTGTCCAGGTGGTAATAACGCGGATCGACGAGTTCCAACGAGATGACCTCGCGGCCTGTGACCTTGGCGATCTGCTCATGGGCCTTGGTGCTCGTGCGGAACCCAGTACCCGCCAAGATAACGTCGCCCACGGTGAGAATATCGCCCTCGCCCTCGTTGACCTCGTCGGTGTAATGCACCTCAAAACCAGCGCTGCGGAACCAGTCGGCATACAGTTCGGTCTCCCCCTGCCGCTCCGGGTAGGTGAAATTCGCGGCCACGGCGATGCCGTCGACGACGAGCCCGCCATTGGCGGCATAGACCATATCCGGCAAACCGGGCGCGCCTTCGATAACCTCGACGTGGTGTCCGATCCGGACGTACAGGTCGTGCAACTCCTGCCACTGCTGCATGGCCAATGAGCCATCCGTGGCGATTTCGGGATGCATCCACGGATTGATCTGGTAGTTGACGGTGTAGTACGTCGGGCGGGCCATCAGGTAGTGGCGCGGTGAGACCGGACGGATGGGGGTCTGCGACGATGGTGTGGTCACATTTTCTCCTGAAGGATTTGTGGTCGAAATTCTCCGAGGACAACGCTACGCCTACTTGGCAGGTAGAGTGCCCGAAACCGTCGAAAGAGGTGAGGTGACGTGGATGCTGCTGAAGCGAAGTCAGGACGAGTCGACGCCTGGCTTTGGGCGGTCCGATTGCTGAAGACGAGGGCGGCGGCTGCCGCGGCCTGCCGAGGCGGTCATGTCACCGTCGAGGGGACCCGAGCCAAGCCTGCCACTGCAGTGCGTCCTGGCATGACCGTGGAAATCACGGGTCTGGATCGACATCGCGTCGTTGTGGTCACCCGTGTGATCAGTAAACGTGTCGGAGCACCTGTTGCCGTTGAATGTTACGAGGATCACAGCCCGCCGCCGCCTCCGCGTGAAAGACTGATCCCGACGGCCGTCCGCGACAGCGGAACCGGTCGGCCCACGAAACGTGAACGCCGCCAACTTGATCGGTTGCGCGGCCGGGAGAATCGGTAACGGGCACCCACTGACTCATGCGCGACGCACTGACCCGTGCGTGCGCTAATAACGACATGACAAGGGACATTGATGAAGAGGCAGTGCCAACGAATCTTTGCTGGTCTGGTGGCGACGGTCGTCGCCATAGCGGTAGGCGTGACCGGGGTGAACCCCGCTGTCGCAGTGGCCGCGACAAGCTCGACCGATGGGGTCAACTCGGCTGTCGTGGCGAACTCACCTGGCGATAGCGGCGCGGAAGCAAAGAAGCCGGGGAAGAACTCGTCCAAGAAGAAGACTGCCAAGCAGAAGAAAGCAGCCAAAAAGAAGAAGGCGGCTAAGGCCAAGAAAGCGCTGCGGGCGGCGAAGAAAAAGGCGCGCGCCAAATCCCGTAAGGCTCCGGTGCTGTCGAGTGGCAGCCGCGGTGAGCAGGTTACTCGGCTGCAGAAACTACTGCGGAAGAACGGGTACTGGATTTCTAGCGCGGACGGCAAATATGGCCACTCCACGCAGCAGGCGGTCATGGCGGTACAGAAGTCGACGGGACGAGCCCGCACGGGTCGTGCGACCCAGGGCGTGTGGTACGAGCTCTTCCTCGGAACCAAACCTCCGACCTCAATCACCAAGGCACAGTCGAAGAAGCGGGCAGTCTTCGAAATCGACCTGTCGCGCCAGATCATGTCGATCGTGCGCAACGGCAAGGTCCGTACGACCTTCAATATCTCGTCCGGATCGAACAGCTATTACACCCACAAGGGTCGCCGCATCTATGCGCACACCCCCACGGGCAGCTTCAAGGTCTACATGAAGCGGGATTACCTGCACAAAGCGGAACTCGGGCCGATGTATCGTCCGCAGTACTACCTGTCGGGCGGGTGGGCAATCCACGGTTCTCCGAACATCCCTAACTATCCGGCCTCCCACGGTTGCATCCGTATTGCCAACCCCGCGATGGACTACCTGTGGGGTAAGGGCGGCATGGGAATCGGATCCGAAATCGTCATCCGCAAGTAACCGTAAACAGACTCCGCACAATTCGGGCAACATTGACATCAAGCCAAATGAAGTCAAAAGTCCTATGCTAAAACGGGCACCTATCCTAGTCTTTAGGTAAAGAAGCGGTCAGGATTGCGCCTCGCAGGTCTATGCGGTGAGGATGCGCCGACCGTGACTGAACCGGCGACCATCTCAGGTTGCAACTGGATAGGAGTGGCCCACGAGGTCGCCAGCAAGGAGTCACCACAATGGATTTACTTGACCAAGTTGTGCTGCCCCCGGACGTTGCCGCAGCACTCGCGGCATGTCAGAGCATCACCATCCCGGCAACGCGGCAAGAACTGTACGAACTCACCCTCGGTTCCCCAGACGCAGACCAATTCGATGTCGTCTACGACGTGCCCGGTCAAGGTCCGATCAAAGAGGCCGATGTGGTGCGCTGCACCAACGGCATCGCGGTGAACTACCCGGAGGACTACATTCGGCGCCGCGACCCAGACTGCATGCGGATCGCAGATGACCTCCCGACAGACAAACCGCGGTACAAGGACCGTCACGGCTCCGACTTCGCTCCGGTCAAGGCCGAGACCCTCGAATGGCTCTCGCAGCAAGAACTCATCGTGGTGCCCTTCAAGGCCGGAAGCCTCCGTTTCGGATACCCGTCGTTGGCGATCATCCCGAAGAACTCGGCGTTCTTCGCGCTCGCTCTGGTGGACCTGCAAGGATTCGTCACCTTTGACGAACTGCCGCAGTTCAGCCCGCGGGCCATCATGTATCTGGCTCCGCCCTTCAGGCACACGCACTTCGACGGCAAGCAGATCGTGGTGCACGACCGCTCCGAAACGCTGCACGAGATCTTCGCCTACAACCTCTACCCGGGGCCAAGCGCGAAGAAGGGTGTGTTCTCCGCACTGCTCGACATCGGTGAGCGAGAAGGCTGGATCACCGCCCATGCCTCCTCGGTGCGCGTGACCACCCCTTATGAGAACGAAACCGTCATCATGCACGAAGGTGCCTCCGGCGGCGGCAAATCCGAGATGTGCCAGGAAATGCGCCGTGAAGAGGACGGCCGCGTGCTGCTCGGTTACAACGTCGTCACCGACGAGCCCTATGCCATCACGCTTTCTGAGACCTCGAAGCTGGCGCCGGTCACCGACGATATGACGCTGTGCCACCGCGACCTGCAGCGCTCTGATGGCCTGCTGACCGTGGCGGATGCGGAAGAAGGCTGGTTCGTCCGCGTTGACGGCCTGACCCGCTACGGTGAGGATCCCTCGTTTGAACGGGCCTGCATCCACCCCGAAGAGCCGCTGGTCTTCTTCAACATCCACGGTGTGCCGGGCGCAACCTGCCTGCCGTGGGAACACACCCTCGACTCCAACGGCAAGCCATGCTCCAACCCGCGCGTGGTCATCCCGCGCAGTCAGATCCATGGCATCGTCAACGAACCGCAGCAGGTGGACGTGCGTACCTTCGGCGTGCGCATGCCAGCCTGCACCACCGAGAAGCCCTCCTACGGAATCATGGGTATTTGCCACGTGATCCCGCCGGCATTGGCATGGTTGTGGCGTCTGATCGCGCCGCGCGGCGACAAGAACCCGTCAATCGGGGCGACCGCTGAGGAGGCCGAGACCATCAAGCACGGCGGCATGGTCGGCGAAGGCGTCGGCTCGTACTGGCCGTTCTCCACCGGAACCAAGGTCGCTGCCGCAAACCTGCTGTTGGAACAGATCCTCGGCGCACCGCAAACTCGCTACGTACTGACTCCGAACCAGCACATCGGTGCCTACCGTGTGGGCTTCGCCGCCGAGTGGCTCACTCGCGAGTATCTGGCACGTCGCGGTCAGGGCAAGATTCGCGATGACCTGTTGACACCAGCACGTTGCGCACTGTTCGGCTATGCGCTCAAGGAGTTCAAGATCGACGGTCAGCAAGTGCGGCCGACCCTGTTGACCCCTGAGTTCCAGTCGAAGGTCGGCGTCGAGGCCTATGACGCTGGCGCGAAGATTCTCACAGACTTTTTCAAATCCGAACTTCAGCAGTTCCTCACTGACGAACTCGACCCACGTGGTCGGGCCATCATCGAGGTCTGCATGAATGATGGAACCCTCGACGACTACTTGGCACTGACTCCTTTGCACGAGTAGTCACTACGGGCCGGTTGCGGTCCATTCGGTTGTGCGACGACGAAGGCGCTGCTCCCCAGTGGGGGCAGCGCCTTCGTCGTACTCGGTAGTTGCGCCTCTACACAGACTTCCCGGTCTACCCTCGATTCCCCTGGCTATTTCCAGTGATATCGAAAGTGAACCGTGAGTTCGACGGGCGAACGCAGTGATCGCGGCTGCTAGGCGTGGTCGTGGAAGGTCCGGTTCAGCACGTCGAGTTGCTGCTCCTTGGTGAGCTTGACGAAGTTCACCGCGTAACCGGAAACACGCACCGTGAGGTTCGGGTACTTCTCGGGGTGCTCGATGGCGTCTTCGAGAGTCTCCCGGCTCAGTACGTTGATGTTCACGTGAAACAGGCCAGCGTCAGCGGGGGTCTCGTGATTTTGGATGATCACCGGCTGGTCCGGGTAACTTGGCTTGAGGGCCTCGGCGACGCGTGCCGCATACGCGGGGTCGGCGTGGGGATTCGGGTCGGTAGGGATGGTCGAGTCCGTCATGGCGCACTCCTAAGTCGGTGCTCGCCCATGACGAGCACAAAGCGGATCCCCTCCACTTCTAGTGTCGCGCGATCTGGCAAAACTGCCAAGGCGAGGGCGGGTGAATCACGACACATCCAGTCCCGTCGACCTACGCCAGCAGGTCTTGGATGTCGTCCGCGCTAAGTCCGATCTGAGACGTGGCGGGTGCCTCTGTGCCGTCGACGACCTGGGAGAACAGCACCGACTTCTCCTGCTTCAGCGCCATCACCTTGGATTCGATGGTGCCGCTGGCGACCAACCGGTAGACCATCACGTTGCGAGTCTGCCCGATGCGGTGGGCCCGGTCGACTGCTTGTGCTTCGGTGGCCGGATTCCACCATGGGTCGAGCAGAATGCAGTAATCGGCGTTCGTCAGGTTCAGGCCAAAACCACCGGCCTTGAGCGAGATCAGGAAGACCGGCACCTCACCATCGGTGAATCGGGCGATCTGCCGGGCTCGGTTGCGAGTCTTGCCGTCCAGATACGCTGTGTCGATGCCGCGTTCGGTGATGAAATCGCGCACCTTTGACAGGTATCGGGTGAACTGGCTGAAGATCAGAACGTTGTGTCCCTCAGCGATGATTTCGTCCAGCATCTCCCACAGCACATCCAGTTTTGAGGACGAGATTCCCTCATGCGCCTCGTCCACTAGCGAAACGTCCAAACTGGCCTGCCGCAGCAATGTCAGCGAGCGCAACACCTCGAACCGGTTGCCGTCGAGGTTGTCGATGAGCCCCAGCACCTTGGCGCGTTCGCGCTGCAGATAACGGTCATAGACCCGGCGGTGCCGCGTATTGAGCACCACCTCGGTGACCTGTTCGACTTTCTCCGGCAGGTCGGCCGCGACCACGTCCTTGGTGCGGCGCAGCAAGAAAGGCGAGATGGCGCGGCGTAGTCGGGCGAGTGCTTCGGGTGCCTTGCCTCGGGCGATAGGACGAGCGAAATCCTGGTTGAACTGTGTCACGCCAGGAAGTAGCCCTGGACAGGTCAAAGTTATCAACGACCACAGTTCCATCACGTTGTTCTCCAGCGGGGTGCCGGTGAGCGCGATCTTGAACGGACAGTGAATCCGCACGGCGGCCTCGTACCCTTGAGATCGGTGGTTCTTGATGAACTGAGCTTCATCAAAGATCGCACCGGACCAATCCAGCACCTGGTACTCGTCCGACTCCAAACGCAGCAAAGCGTAGGAGGTAACCACCACATCGGCTCCGGCGACAGCGGTCGCAAGATCGATACGGCGCCGCGCCGCGGTGCCATGAATGGCGACGACTTTGAGACTGGGGGCAAACCGGGCGCATTCGCTGACCCAGTTGTCCACCACTGAGGTTGGCGCGACCACCAAGAATGGGTGTGGTGCCAGGCCCAGGTCTTTCAAGTGCAGAAAGGTGGCAATCGTCTGCAAGGTCTTACCGAGACCCATGTCATCGGCCAGCAGTGCACCCAGGCGATGCTGCGCCCGGTAGGCAAGCCATTCGAAGCCATAGTGTTGGTAGTGCCGCAACTCGGCATTCAACCCACGCGGAGCATCGAGTGGTTCAGGCGGTGCGTCAGCAGCGAGTGCGCCAACCGCCTGACGCCACGATTCGGCACCCTGGCCCAGGTAACCCGCCTCGGACAACTCGTCGAAGAAAGCGGTGTGATACCGCGAGACTTGCGGGGTAGATGTCGGAGTATCGCGCAGTTCTCCGGCTTGTTCGATCAATTCACGTAGTCGCTGCAGGCGTGGGTCGCTGAGCGGCAGCATGCCACCGCCATCGACTAGGAGGAACTCGTCCCCGCGTGCCAACGCCGTGAAGAGGTTCGGCAGCGGCACTTGCCGACCGGCGACCTGAACCGTCACGTTCAGGTCGAACCAGTCGCGGTCTTGTGAGTTCTCCCGTGACGAGACGGTGACTTGGGCGTCAGCCAAAATGTCGTAACTGGCCGATTCGCCGGTGACCTCGAGGTCGAAGTCGGGGTCCTCGTCGGCAAACAGTGTCAACGTGGGCATGACCTCACGGGCAAAGGTGGCCGTATCCAAGCCTGATAACTCGATCGCGCCTCGTTTGCTTTGCAGGACGCGATGCCAAACCCAGGCGAAGGACTCGTTGCGTTCCGCGAGCTGGATGAACAGACCCAGGCGCGGATCGCGCGCATAGTTCTGTGGTGCGAACAACTCGTCGGCAAGGGGGTCGTCGTGGATCTGATCGCCCACCCGGTGGCGGACCGCAACCGTGATGAGAGTCTTGTGGTCCGGCTCGAAGACAACCTGCACTGCGGCCCTTGTGCGCGGCGTGGCCGGAACATCAAGATCCTCCGCGAAGTTCACGGTGTCAGCTGCGGACAGAAGTTCCGAGAGGCTGCGACTGAAGAACTGTGCGCGCCGCGAGGCCTCAATGACTTGCGGCGTGCCGGCTGCCAATAGTCGTGCCACGACGGCATCAACCGGGCGGGCAGTGGCGACCAACGTCAGGCGCTGTCCAGTTGGTCCAGCATCACGGTGTATGACGCCGACGGCAGGGTTGCCGATCGGGATGATCTGCGCCGTGTCAAAGGTGATCTGTTCTTGCTGGTCAGGCAATTGCAGTGTGGCCGAGACCAGGAGCGCACCGTCATCGCGGGTGTCCACGGTCACGACTGTCAGCGCACGTTCGTCGCTCATCTCGATGGTCGGGTAGCCGGGCTTAGCCTCGACGAACTCGACTCCGACGCGGTGGGCCTCTAGCAGCAGCGACCAGATGGCGGCGTTGGAGGCTTCGGAGGTCCATACCCAGTCGGAGTGGTGATACCGGTTCTGCGGGCCGCCTAGTCGGTGGATGGCGCGTAGCACGTCAGCGCCGGGATCGTGGGCGTAGTCGGTGGTGTCCACGAGGCCCTGCCAGGACAGGCCGGTGCGCAGCCAGCGTCCCGATGCGCTGCGAATGATCGGTCGCAGTCCGATTCGGCCACCGCCGAGGTCCTTCGATTGACGTTCGACCTGCCTGGGCGACAGGTAGATGGCGGTAGTGGACGAGTTCTCCTTGTCGAATTTGAACTGCAGCCCCAGGTTGGAACGCAGCTGTAACGTCTCTGGCTCTGGTGGCAGGACCGGCTGTTCCTCTGCTGTGGGGGTGTTATCCCCGCCATGCGAGGTCAGATACGCGACGAGGGCCGCCGCGACATGTTTGCAGTTCTGCCCATCGCGGCAGGAGCAGTCTCCGTGGATGGGGCGCAGGTCGTTCTGGGACTCGGCGAATGTGACTTTGACCAGGTACGGAATGGGGTGCGGGGCCTTGACATGGGCGATCAGGGTCGGCACGGATCGGTATCTCGCATCGGCAAGAGTACTTGTGGGGCGGCGCATCGCGACACCGGTGACCATGCCTTGGGCGGCGTAACTGGCGCCGCGTGCTGCTCTGGCAACGCCGACCAATTGGCGGACGTCGGCTTCAGAGAACATCAGACCATTCAATCAGGAATCAGGCCGGGTTTGGTAATGGTGGTGGTCGCCTCACGGCGGCTCCGTTGCCGCGTGAGGGTGCCATATTCGGCTTGAGGGTCCTGTATATGGGTGGGACGACCCGAACATCGCACCCCGAACCGAGGAGCGGCGAGTGAGGCGCAGACGAGCAGGGGCCGACTCGTCCCGGGACATCTGCACGACACACCGCGCTGACCGAATGGACATCCAAGCCCATTAGGATCGTTAGGTAGTTCTGACCGTCCGTTTTGATCGCCCCTGAACCGGTTTACCCAGTAAAGCCGCCGGATGGGCACGCGTCGTAAAGAGGGGATAGCCTCGTGACAATGGTGACGACCACAACGCTCAACGAAATCACAACCTACCTCTTCGACCTCGATGGGGTACTGACTCCTACCGCGGAAGTCCACATGCGGGCTTGGGCAAAGATGTTCAGCGAAGTTTTTGACGAGTTCAACGTCGCCCCGTATACGGATCAAGACTATTTCGACCACCTGGACGGCAAGCCTCGTTATGCCGGGGTTGCGGACCTGCTCGCTGCCCGAGGCATCGCACTACCCTACGGTGACCCGACCGATACCGCTGATATGCCGACGGTATGTGGCCTCGGCAACCGCAAGAACGACGTTTTCACCGAAGTGCTCGAAACTGAAGGCGTGCAACCCTACCCGGGCTCAATCGCACTGGTCGACGCGCTCATCGCGGAGGGCAAACAGGTCGCGGTCGTCTCCTCCAGCCGCAACGCCACGGCAGTGTTGGCGGCTGCACGCATTGCCGATCGTTTCGAGATCGTCGTCGACGGCCTACTCGCTGCTGATCGTGGCATTCCGGGCAAGCCCGCCCCCGATACCTATCTGTATGCCGCGCAACTACTGGGAGCCTCCGCAGCGAATGCCGCAGTGATCGAAGACGCTCCCTCCGGTGTCGCCGCTGGCCGGGCCGGCAACTTCGGCATCGTGATCGGCGTGGATCGCGGTGCCGGCCGCGACGTGTTGCTGCAAGACGGCGCCGACGTGGTCGTAGATGATTTAGTAGAACTACTCGATGGCGAACCGACCGGGCAGTCCCCGGCGTCGAAGGAGGGATCGTGAGTCACGGACGAGCACTTGTCGACGACCCGATAGACCGCTCTCGATTTCCCGTCGACGAATGGCAACTGACTGAGACCCGCTATGACGGCAGCGATCTTGGCGTGACCGAGACGCTCTTCGCTGTGGGCAACGGCTACCTCGGAATGCGCGGCAACGTCGAAGAAGGCCGCGACTCATACGCCCACGGCACATTCATCAACGGATTCCATGAAACCTGGCGGATTCGTCACGCCGAAGAAGCCTATGGATTCGCACGCGTTGGACAGACCATTGTCAACGTCCCCGACGCCAAAGTAATCCGTATCTACATTGATGACGAGCCGTTGCTGCTGTCAGTGGCAGATTTACGACATTACGAGCGCCGTCTCGATTTTCGCGAGGGTGTCTTGTACCGCGATGTCGAATGGCAAAGCCCCAGCGGCCGCCGGGTGCGAATCCGTTCAAAGCGCATGGTCTCCTTTGCGGAGCGTCACCTCGCGGTGATGACGTACGAGGTCACGCTGCTCGACGGCGACGATGTCCCGATCAATATCTCCTGCCAAATGCTCAATCGGCAAGATGGTCAGGACGAGTATCACGTTCGCGATGCGGCAATGGGTGAAGGCTTCGATCCGCGTCGCTCCGAGGCCCTGACTGGTCGCGTGCTGGTCCCTGAAGACCACTGGCACCGTGACGGCATGAGCGCGCTTGGCTACCGGGCGCACTCGTCCGGCATGACAATCGGTGTGGTGTCCGATCACACGATTGACACGGAGAACCCGTACCAGGAATTTGCGGATTCTGACGAGGACCTCACCCGACATGTTTACCGGGTTCAAGCGCGGGTCGGCGTTCCCATCACGGTGACTAAAGCGGTCAGCTATCACACGTCACGCGGCGTGCCGTCGCGTGAACTCATCGACCGCTGTCTGATGACTTTGGAACGAGTTCGTGAGGGTGGGGCCGACGCTGAGTTTCGTCGCCAGCGCGAATGGCTGGATGCGTTCTGGGAACGTTCGGATGTCGTCATCGAGGATCAACCGGAACTGCAACAGGCAGTGCGATGGAACCTCTTCCAACTGGCGCAGGCCACGGCACGTGCTGAGGGCAACGGCATCCCGGCCAAAGGACTGACCGGTTCGGGCTATTCGGGGCACTACTTCTGGGATAGCGAAGTCTATATTCTGCCGTTCTTGACCTACACCTCACCACAGTTCGCGCGCAACGCCCTGCGGTTCCGCTACACCATGTTGGACGCGGCTCGGGAACGAGCGGTGGAGTTGAATCAAGAAGGGGCGCTCTTCCCGTGGCGCACCATCAACGGGCAGGAGGCATCCGCCTATTACGCGGCGGGAACCGCGCAGTATCACATCGACGCGGACATCGCCCATGCGCTACGGCAGTATGTGAATGCCACGGGAGACACAGATTTCCTGGCTCGTGAAGCCGTCGATATCCTGGTCGAGACCGCACGCATGTGGGCTGATCTGGGATTTTGGCGTGAGAATGGTGACAATACCTTCCATATTCACGGGGTGACGGGCCCGGACGAGTACACCACCGTAGTCAACGACAACATGTTCACGAACGTGATGGCGCGGGCGAATCTGCGTGGTGCGCTGCGGGCGCTGAAGCTGCTCAAACGCGACTACCCGGCCGAGTACGAGCAGGTGTGGCGGCGGCTGCGGCTGCGCGAGGAAGAACTCTCCGAGTGGCATCGCGCAGCGGAACGCATGTGTATCCCCTACGACGAACGGCTCGGCATCCACCCGCAGGATGCGCAGTTCTTGGAGAAAGAGCTGTGGGATCTTCCCAACACTCCCGCCGAGAAACGTCCGCTGCTGCTGCACTATCACCCGTTGGTGATCTACCGGTTCCAGGTGCTGAAGCAGGCGGATGTGGTCTTGGCGTTGTTCTTGCAGGGGGACGAGTTCACTGCTGAAGAAAAACTCGCCAACTTTGACTACTACGATCCGCTGACCACTGGCGACTCCACGTTGTCGGCAGTCGTGCAGTCGATCATCGCCTCCGAAGTCGGCTACCAAGAGCTTGCCTTGGACTACTTCCGGTCTGCGGTCTTTGTCGATCTGGCTGACCTGCACCGCAATGCCAGCGATGGCGTGCACACTGCGTCGATTGGCGGGGTGTGGAATGCACTGGTGTGCGGCTTTGGCGGATTCCGTGATTACGTCGGTAACTTCACCCTCGATCCGCGACTTCCTGAGGTGTGGAAGGGCTTAAGTTTCAAACTCACCTTGGAGGGCACCCGGGTGCGGGTCGACCTGAAGCACGGTCAGGTCACGCTGACTGTGGAGGAGGGGTCTTCCGCCCGCATCGATGTATGCGGCAACGAAGTAAACGTCACGGCTGACGAGCCTATTGTGATGGAGCTTCCTGATCCGCCACGGTTGATCGGTTCGCCAGAAGTCCGCGACATTGAGGGCACCCGCCGTGCGGATGGCACCAGGATGACTGCGACCGTTCCAACGCTGATCGAACCGCCTGCCTAGCGTCGAACCGTCGCGAAATTCGTGAATCGTACTCGCATACTAGGCAATGACACGAAAAAGGCGACGGTTCATGGCTTCGCCGCCTCTGGCAAGCGTCATGAGCCGAAGGTCTGAAGTGCCAATGGTGGCATATGTCGATACTGTGGTTTGAGTGAGTTGAGCTGGAGTGTGTTGGACGGGCCGGTTGGGCAGTTGTCCCTGATCGGGCTCGTATTGGACGAGCATGACATGTTGCTCGATTACGAATTGAGCGTCCTTACCGATGTGCCCCGATTCCGCAAGCTGCTGGCAACGCGAGCGAGCACGCGTCTGCCTGAAATCCGCGAACTGGCTCACACTGACTCGCGCCGGCTGATGGACGTGGTAGCCCGATTCGTGGAGTCGACTCACCACGGCTTTGCGCCATCCGGTCATCGCAGATTCGTCGCGTTGCGATCCTGTGCGGATATCCTCCATCCGGTAGCCGAAGCGCTGACCGCAGCGCCCGAGTTCTCCTGGTGGTGGGATACTGTCGGAGCCAATCAGTTCATCACCCAGACGGCTACGGGCACGCGAATCGACGTCGAGAATTTGACGGACGACGAGGCTCTCGACTGGTGGGTCGTGCCGAGGGCGTCACGCACTTTGCATACGACGAGAGGCCCGGTTGCCGGTGCCGGAAGTGTCGGTGCGATCTGCGCGGAAGACATCGCCACCGAAGATCCTGAGGTCGCGCATTTCACACCACCAGCAGGCGACGTGCTTGAACTGTCTACGCCGCGAGAGTGGGCGCAACTCGTCGTGAAATACCCCAGGAAAATGCGCGATCCAAGCAATGAATGGCGGCGCATGACCGGCTGCAACGGGCCATGGTTGGTGCCGGATTGGTCCCAGGTCGCCCAGCATTGTGCGGGCGTTCATTTGCCGTTGGCGACGTACCTTGCGGCGGCTTACCGGCCGATTCCAGTCGATGGTGGTTACACGATTCTGGCCGGTTGGGACCCGGACGCGACGGTGTGGCTTGATGTGGATGCCGCGCGGATCGTGAGTTCACGAGGTTTGACTTAAGTGCTGGTCGTAGGCTGGCATACATGTCGCAACTGTTCTCAAACGCTCCACAGTCCATATCGGCTCTGGAAGAACTCGTCCAAACCGTGCGAACCCTCCTTGGCGAGGGCGGATGCGCGTGGGATCGCCAGCAGACCCACGAGACCCTAGCCAAGTATCTGCTGGAGGAGACGTGTGAAGCCCTTGACGCCATCGCCGCCAAGGATCACGAGGAACTATCGGAAGAACTGGGCGATGTCCTGTTCCAGGTGCTCTTCCACGCGGAAATAGCGCGGCGCGATGACGAGGGTTACGACATTGAGTCATTGGCGGCAGCAACGAACGAGAAGATGCGCCGTCGGCATGCCCACGTCTTCGGCACACCGGAGCAGCGAACCCAGGACATCGACGAGATCGAAGAAAGTTGGAAGCAGCTCAAGGATGCTGAGAAGTCGGGGCGCACCTCAGTGCTCGACGGTGTGCCGCAATCGCTCCCGGCCCTCTCGCTCGCTGCGAAGGTGATTTCGCGTGGTGAGTCGCTGGGATTGCTCGGGTCCCGCGAGGATGCGGCAGCTACCTTCCCCTTCACCGACGAGCAGGAAGTGGGGCGCACTCTGCTCGCAATCGCTTCCGCCGCTCGGGCTCAGGGATTCGACCCGGAACAGGCGCTACGTGCGACCGTGCGGGATCTGAGTGTCGAGATACGTGCTGCCGAAGAAGGGTTGCGCGATGCGGGCGTCGTGGGTCGCTCCGGCGACTAGCCGACCAAGCGCACCAATGCCACACCGGCAAGAACGATGAAACAACCGGCAACGCGCATGATAGTGGCGTGGCGGCGCTGTGCGCCAAGTAACCCGGCATGGTCGATCACCATGCCGGATGCGAGTTGACCGAGCAGGATGACGCTGACGGTGGTGGCGGTGCCCAGGATCGGTGCGCATAGCGCCGACCCGAAGACGAAGGCTGCGCCGAGCAACCCACCGGAGAACTCCGCCAGGCGCGGCCGTGGCCGACTCGTTGCCTCAGCGGACTGCGAATGAGAGCGCTGTGCAACTCGTCCCACATTGATCAGACCGAGTGCCGCAGTCCCCACTGCGAATGAGACGAGGGCGGCGACGAGTGGTGAGTTGATCTGCGCGCCGAGCGCTCCGTTCACCGTGGTCTGCAGTGCTGAAAGCCCACCGGCCACGATCCCCAAGGTCACCAGAATCGCGATGAGCAGCGGCGATTTGCGCTGTGCGGCATCATTGCTGCGAGGAAAGTGGCTGCGCCGGATCACGGTCGCAGCCGCACCACATACCACCAATGCGGCACCAAGAGTGCGCGCCACCGTCAACGGATGATGCGGTGCTCCCACAAAAGCCCCGGCATCGATGATCAAACCGCCAAAGACCTGCCCAACGACTGGAATGACCACCGCGATGGCAGCGCCAAGGTGCCGCATCAACACCATGTTGAAGGTCAGGTAGACAACACCGCATAGACCGCCGATCCACATCCACCAGTCGAGGTCGCCGATGCGGATACCGGATAACGCGGGACGAGTGACCGCCACTGCGATAGCGAGCGCCAGGGTGCCGATGCTGAACGAGATCAACGAGGTCAGCCATGTTGATCCCAGGGCACGCGAAAGCCGGGTGTTGATAGCGGTTTGAACAGGTAAGAAGGCACCAACCGTGATTGCGGCGCCTAATGCGAGGGGGATCAGGGGACGGTCCTCGTCTCTGGCTTCGCGGTAGGGAGGCTGTGCTGAATGGAATGATCAGTCATCGAGGCCAAGGTCGAATGCACGCGTCAAATCATGCTGCGAATAGGCGCGGAACGCGATGAATGTCTGGGTGCGCAGCACGCCGTCGACTTTCGAGATCCGGTTGGCGATCACTTCAGCGAGGTCGTCATGTTCTTTGACCCGGGCGATGGCGATCAGATCAATGTCGCCCGTGACGGAGTAAACCTCCGAGACGCCATCGAGGTTCGCGAGGATTTCAGCCACCTCAGGAATCTTGTCTGGTTCGGTGTCGATGTGAACTATCGCGGTGATCATGATCGGGTCCTCTCGGTGTCGATAGGTGCTTCTCCTACTCTAGGCACTCATCGCGGGAAACGAATCCGTTCGCTGACCAGTCGCACAGAGTCGGTTGTCCGATATGGAAGGCGCCCGTGCGATATATCTGCCCACTACTTCGCATAATAGGCAACCGAAACGTTTCGGGTATTGCTGTGTAGTATGGGGACGTGCCTACTCTTAACAGCGTTGACGCGCGCCCAGTCAAACTCGTCGCCTTTGACCTTGACGACACCCTCGCGCCATCGAAATCCCCGCTCGACCCCGCCATGGCCGACCTGTTGATCGCATTGCTGAAGCGTGTGCCGGTGTGCATCATCTCGGGTGGGCAACTCGGGCAGTTTCAGATGCAGGTCATCGATCGGCTCGTCGATGCGGACGAGGCGGCGCTCGCGCGCCTGCACCTGATGCCGACCTGCGGCACGCAGTACTACACCCACCACGACGGCCAGTGGCACCAGATCTATGCCGAGAACCTCAGCGACGATGAAAAGGCTCGTGCGCTCGCATCTGTCGAAAAGCACGCCAAGGAGCTCGGATTGTGGGAGTCGGAGACCTGGGGGCCGATCCTGGAGGATCGCGGCAGTCAGATCACATTCTCCGCGCTAGGCCAGCAGGCGCCAGTTGCCGCGAAATCAGCGTGGGATCCCTCGGGTGAGAAGAAATCGAAACTGCGTGACGTGGTCGCGTCCGACCTGCCCGATCTTGAGGTGCGTTCTGGCGGATCGACCTCCGTCGACATCACCCGTCGCGGGATCGACAAGGCCTACGGCATGCGCAAACTCGCCGACCTGACCAGCCTCTCATTGGACGACATGCTGTTCATCGGCGACCGGCTCGACCCGGACGGCAACGACTATCCGGTCAAGGCCCTTGGTGTGCGCTGCCATGCCGTGACCGGCTGGGAGGACACGGCGGAATACCTGCGTGAATTGATTCCGACGCTGTAAGTGTTTTACAAAGCCGCCGATCATGCGACTATTACCACATGGCTATTCCGCGAAAGTTCCTCGGTAAGGACGAGAAGGTCATCTTCTCGATGCGTACGCACGCCAAAGCTCTGATCATCCCGGTGCTCGCTTTGCTCGGTACGGCTGCGGTTGCCGCCGCGCTGATCGTGATCATGCCGGACTCGTGGCGTTCCTGGGGATACTGGGCCGTGGGCATACTAGCAGCGATCTCCATTATTGCTTTGTTCTTACTGCCGTTCCTGCGTTGGCTGACCTCGACTTACACGCTGACAGATCGACGGATCATCACCCGCGAGGGAATCTTGAACAAGACCGGTCACGACGTGCCGCTATCGCGAATCAACAATGTGAACTACGAGCGTTCGATTACCGACCGTCTTCTGGGCTGCGGCACGTTGGTGCTGACCACGGCGGCCGAGCGGCCGTTGGAGTTGCCAGATGTGCCGCGCGTCGAACGAGTGCACGTGATCATCACTGAACTGCTGTTCGGTAACTTCGAGGGTGCACGTGCCATCGCCGACGAGCTTGACGGTCACGACGACGAGCCCGGCGACGGTCGGTCTGCCGGAAGTGGCGCTGCCGTGCCGTCCGTTCCCGCTCCTGCCCCTGGGGAACTGCACCCAGACGGCGAATAGCCGCGCGCCATTCCTCACCTGCACCACCCGCGCGTTCCGGGTGCCATCTTCGGGTTGTCCTACCCATATATGGCACCCTCAACCCGACAACGGCACCCGCAAGTGATCGTGATGCGAGGTCGGTACAACGGCAGTCCTCGCGGACAGCGATTGCAGAACGTTTGTCACTTTGAGTTATCCACATCATTGCGCTGGTTGCGCATAAGTCGAGGTTGGCTGCAACCGTAGATGTGATGAGTGCCAAGGAACGTGATTGCCGCGATCTCACCTCTCGCAACTGCTCCGCGCAGGACCTGCTCGACCGTTTTGCAACGGTGCCTGGTGCTGTGCGCCATCGCAGTGAGGTCCTACTCGACTACGACGATCCAGATCTGCCAACTAGATGTATTCGTGCTGGACTGCTCGTGCGCGTCGCACATGGTTACTATGCGACTTCTGTGGTTTGGTCGGCACTTCGACGACGAGAGCAACATATCGAACTAGCACATGCGGTAAGTCGGCGGCACCCCAATGTTCAGTTCAGTCATGTGACTGCCGCACTGCTGCACGGACTGCCGTGGCTGGGGCGAGTATCGATGCAGTTGCATTCTGTGGTGGACCGCGCAGCAGAGGAGCGATCATCTTCGATTATTCGACGGCGCAGGATCGATCGGGACATCCAACCGGTGCGGGTAGGAGCCGCGCTGGTGACTTCACCGGCCAGGACTATTTTCGACGTGGCGTGCGACTCTTCGTTTGCCACGGGTCTCGCCTGCGCAGACTATGGGCTTGCACGCCGACTTACCACTCCAGACGAATTGAGTTCCCTGCCCTTGCTCCACTCAAGGCGCAAGGGCATTCGTAAAGCTCGGACCGTCATCGACATGGCAGACGGGCGCATCGAATCTGCAGGTGAGTCACTATGCCGCAGTGTCATCCATCATCTTGGCTTTATCGCTCCGGTTCCCCAGTATGAATTCTGGGACGGCGGCGTGTTGCTCGGCCGAGGTGACTTCTATTGGCCGGAACAACGCGTGCTACTTGAGTTTGACGGTCTAGCGAAGTACACAAACCCGCAATTTCGAGATGGCCGCACCGCTGGTGAGGTAGTCGTGGAAGAAAAGCTCAGAGAAGACCGAATTCGCAGGCTGGGGATCCGCGTTGTTCGGTTGACATGGGACGAGTTGAAACAGCCCAGCGAAGTTGCACGACTGTTAACCAGCGCCGGGATCCCGCAGCGGCAGCCGCGTGGTGACTGACGTCGTTCTCGATTGAGGGTGCTGTCTTCGGGTTGGGGGTTGCATATATGGATGGGACAACCCGAACATGGCCCCCGGACGTCAATGGCACATCGCGGAAGGGTGTGTGGGCTGGGGCGAGTTCGAGTAGGGGAGGGAGGTAAGGCAGCACTAGGGACGAGGGTGAACGAGATGGGAGAACTCGTCCGAAATATCGGGAATAATCCAGGTAACCTCAAGGTTGAGTGCATTAGACTCAACTTTGGGCAACCAAGACTTGCGTCCCTCTGGCTCAAGGTTCTAGGTTGAGTATGGACGACTCAGGATTGATTACGTTGCGGTAAGGCAGGGCAGACGCGAATAGCACGAAGCGAAGCCGAAACAGCAACACGCGCCAACACTTAAGGAGCACATATGGCACGCGCAGTAGGCATTGACCTCGGAACCACCAACTCCGTGGTTGCAGTTCTCGAAGGTGGCGAACCCACCGTCATCGCCAACGCTGAAGGAGCTCGGACCACCCCGTCCGTCGTCGCCTTCTCCAAGAACGGCGAAGTCCTCGTCGGTGAAATCGCCAAGCGTCAGGCGGTCACCAACGTTGACCGCACCATCACCTCGGTCAAACGCCACATGGGCACCGACTGGTCAACCGAGATCGACGACAAGAAGTACACCGCGCAGGAGATTTCCGCCCGCATCCTCGGCAAACTCAAGCGTGATGCTGAGGAGTACCTCGGCGAGCCTGTCACCGACGCGGTCATCACCGTGCCCGCATACTTCAACGACGCCGAGCGCCAGGCAACCAAGGACGCCGGACAGATCGCAGGCATGAACGTGCTGCGCATCGTCAACGAGCCGACCGCGGCCGCGCTCGCATACGGCCTCGAGAAGGGCAAGGAGGACGAGCTCATCCTCGTCTTCGACCTCGGTGGCGGTACCTTCGACGTCTCGCTGCTCGAAGTCGGCAAGGACGAGGACGACTTCTCCACCATTCAGGTCCGTGCGACCAGCGGTGACAACCGCCTGGGCGGCGACGACTGGGACAACCGGATCGTCGAGCACCTGATCAAAGAGGTCAAGAACAACTACGGCGTGGACCTGTCCAAGGACAAGATCGCGCTGCAGCGTCTGCGTGAAGCCGCGGAACAGGCCAAGAAGGAACTGTCCAGCGCCACCAGCACGAACATCTCGATGCAGTACCTGTCCATGAGCGAGAACGGCCCGATTCACCTGGACACCACGCTGACGCGTGCCCAGTTCCAGCAGATGACTTCGGACCTGATCGACCGCACCAAGACCCCGTTCCACGCCGTGATTCGCGACGCCGGTATCTCCGTGTCGGAGATCGACCACGTGGTGCTCGTCGGTGGTTCGACTCGTATGCCTGCCGTCACTGAGGTAGTCAAGGAACTCACCGGTGGCAAGGAGCCCAACAAGGGCGTCAACCCGGACGAGGTCGTCGCTGTCGGTGCCGCGCTGCAGGCAGGCGTCATCAAGGGTGAGCGCAAGGACGTGTTGCTCATCGACGTGACCCCGCTCAGCCTCGGTATCGAGACCAAGGGTGGCGTGATGACCAAGCTCATCGAGCGCAACACGGCGATCCCGACCAAGCGTTCGGAAATCTTCTCCACTGCTGATGACAACCAGCCGTCGGTGACCATCCAGGTCTACCAGGGCGAGCGCGAATTCGCTCGTGACAACAAGCCGCTGGGCACCTTCGACCTGACCGGAATCGCACCGGCGCCACGTGGCGTGCCGCAGATTGAGGTCACCTTCGACATCGACGCAAACGGCATCGTGCACGTGTCCGCGAAGGACCGCGGCACCGGCAAGGAGCAGTCGATGACCATCACAGGTGGCTCGGCACTGCCGAAGGAAGACATCGACCGCATGGTCAAGGAAGCCGAAGAGCACGCTGAAGAAGACAAGAAGCGTCGCGAAGAGGCTGAGACCCGCAACCAGGCCGAAGGTCTCGTCTACGCAATTGAGAAGCAGTTGGCCGACAACGGCGACAAGATTGCCGACGACGTCAAGACTGAGGTTCAGGGCGCCATCGACGAGTTGAAGACCGCACTCGAGGGCACCGACGCGGACGCCGTGAAGGAAAAGACTCAGAAGCTTTCGCAGGCTGCGCAGAAGATCGGTGAGGCGCTATACGCCGCAAACGAAGCGGCTGGTGCAGACGATGCGGGCGCTGGGGAGGGCGACTCAAGCACCGATGATGACGTTGTCGACGCCGAGATCGTAGATGAGGAAGATTCCAAGTGACGGATTCGACACAGCACGATCCTGAGGAATCGGCTGACGCTCCGTTCCACTTCGCAGACAACCGGCGCATCGACCCTGAAACCGGGGAAGTGCGTGACTCGGCGGGGTCGGCTACACCAGCCGACCCCGCCGGGGCGGGCGAAAGCTCGGAGGCGACAGCCGGTCCGGGATCGGATAACAGCGAAGGACGAGGCCAGTCGGGCTCGTCGGATGGCGACTCCATCGCACACCTCGATTTCGAGCCGAGCGAGGTGACCGATGACGAGTTGTCAGCGGCGAAGGCCGAAGCCGCCCAGTTGCTCGACGACCTGCAGCGCGAGCGCGCAAGTTTTACGAACTACCGCAACCGTGCGCTGCGGGACCAAGAGGCTGCGCGAGTGCGCGGCATCGAGGAAGTCCTCACAGCACTTTTGCCGGTGTTGGACGACATCTCTCGTGCTCAAGAACATGAGGAACTCGAAGGTCCCTTCGCCGCGATCGTGGAAAAGCTCACGGCAAGCCTGACCAAAACCGGCATCGAGCCCTTCGGAGTGGTGGGCGAAGAGTTCGACCCGACGATTCACGAGGCCTTGATGCACCAGAGCGATGACAGCGCCGAGGCCGTGACAGTCACACATGTGATCGAACCGGGCTACCGCATCGGTGACAAGATCGTGCGCGCAGCGCGCGTGGCAGTCACTGGTCCACAACAGTGAGGGAGTGCTCGTCCCGGATTGACACACGCAGGTCGCCACAGAATGCACGAAGGAGGGAGACATCATGACGGCACAAGATTGGTTCGACAAAGACTTCTATGCTGCGCTTGGCGTCTCCAAGTCCGCTGACGACGCTGAGATCAAGAAGGCGTATCGCAAGTTGGCGCGCAAGTATCATCCGGATCAGAATCCGGGTGATGCGGCTGCTGAGGCAAAGTTCAAGGACATCTCAGAGGCGTACTCGGTGCTCAGCGACGAGAAGGAACGCCAGCAGTACGATGCGGTCCGTGCGATGGCATCGGGTGGACCACGCTTTGCGGCCGGTTCGGGTGGCCAGGGTGCTGCCGGCTTTGAGGACCTTTTCGGTGGCATGTTCGGCGGTGGCGGCAGCGCTGCTGGCGGACCGAATGTGCGGTTCTCCACCTCCGGTGGCGGCGGCTTTGACGACATCCTCGGCGGTATGTTCGGCGGGGGTGGTTTTCGCCGCGCTGCGCCGCAACGTGGCAGCGACCTGAGTGCATCCACCACGTTGGACTTCCGTTCGGCAGTCGAGGGCGAGACTGTGTCTTTGTCGGTGGGTGGCCGCACCATCAAAGCGCGCATTCCCTCCGGGGTGCACGACGGTCAGAAGATCCGGCTGCGCGGCAAAGGACAGCCCGGCATGGACGGCGGCCCCGCTGGTGACTTGATCATCACGGTGTCAGTCAAACCGCATCCGGTGTTCTCCATCGACGGGCGCAATCTGCGGATGACCCTGCCGGTCACCTTCCCAGAGGCGGCGCTCGGTGCCACGGTTGAGGTGCCCACTCTTGATGGGAAATCGGTGAAGTTGAAGGTTGCACCGGGCACTCCGTCTGGGCGAGTATTGCGGGTTAAAGGGCGCGGCATTGCGACGTCCAAGGGTGCGGGCGATCTGCTGGTGACAGTCCAGGTCGTGGTACCTCAGAAATTGGACGAGGACGCCCGCGCCGCTGTTGAACAGTTCGCTGCGGCGACAGCCGGTGCGAACGTGCGAGAAGACCTGATGCGAGAAGCGGAGCGGTGAGGCCGTGAACGACTCGACTAACCGCCGTTACCGACGAGGCGAGATGCCCGGCGGTAACGGCGGTGAGCGTTTTGCCGAAGAACAGTTGGATGAACCGCTGTTCTTGATCTCGCGTGCCGCGGAGCTAGCGGGGATGCACCCGCAGACGCTACGCCAGTACGACCGATTGGGGCTGGTGTCACCGCAGCGCACCTCGGGTCGTGGTCGGCGGTATTCGCTGCGCAACATCGCGACACTGCGCGAGATTCAGCGACTGAGTCAGGACGAGGGAATCAATCTCGCCGGAATTCAACGAATTCTCACATTGCAGGCGGAAGTGACGCGGTTGCGAGGGCACATTGATCTATTGCTGACGCGCGAGCCGGGGTCGCGCATTTTCACCGCTGCGTCCGGGGGAGATGTCGTTGTCCTCAGCGGCGCCAGAGCGCGCAGCGAACGGCGACTGAAGATTCGCGGCATGCTGGAAGCTGCGCCGCGCCGGAACCAAGAATCGAATTAGTAAACATTATTGTTTTGGAATTCCAGTGCAAAAGCGTAATAGTAAGTTTGGCCTAACTTGCTAGCGGCAATTTCAATTTGGGTTTAGTTTGGAGTCATTAGGGCCAGACTAAACTTCGGGAGGTCGCCATGAGCGCCACAATGGATTTGCCACACATCGCAGAGTGCTCGGTCGCAGGGTGCTCGTATAACAGCCACCACTCGTGCCACGCCGGTGCGATCACCGTCAGCGGACAAGGCACTGGGACTGCGTCGTGCGCGACCTTCATCCCGCTGAGTATCAAAGGCGGTCTAGAGAAGGTCATCGCCGAAGTCGGCGCCTGCCACCGTGCGGACTGCACTCACAACGACTCACTAGAGTGTCACGCGTCTGCGGTGCGTATTGGTGCCGGAGCGGACGATGTCAGCCACCCTGGCTGCCTGACATTCGAAAGCCGCTGAGTTTTCTGATCTGAAAACAGTCAACGCCCCTATCCATGCTGTCTGCGCGGATAGGGGCGTTGGCTATTTCAAATCTCTGGGTTATATCGACTTCTCACTGCGAGTTATCGCGGTGAATTAGTCAACCACACCGTAAAGGCGGTCTCCTGCGTCGCCGAGACCTGGAACGATATAGCCGTGTTCGTTCAGGTGTGAGTCAACGTTGGCGACCACGATCTTGACCGACGCGTCCGTCTTCCCGACAGTTTCCTCCACCGCTTTGATGCCTTCGGGGGCCGCGATCAGGCAGATGGCCGTGACATCGCGAGCGCCGCGTTCCAACAGGTACTCGATCGCCATGATCAGGGTTCCACCGGTGGCCAGCATGGGGTCAAGCAGGAAGCACTGTCGTCCGGTGATGTCTTGCGGCAGCCGGTTGGCGTAGGTCACGGCTTCCAGAGTGGTCTCGTCCCGGATCATGCCGAGGAAGCCGATTTCCGCGGTAGGTAGCAGTCGCGCCATGCCGTCGAGCATCCCGAGGCCAGCCCGCAAGATTGGCACGACGAGCGGCCGCGGGGCTGCGATATGGGTGCCGGTCGTCGGCGCAACCGGGGTGGTGACCTCGATTTCCTCGGTCCGCACGTCGCGCGTTGCCTCATAGGCGAGCAGAGTGACGAGTTCATCGACGAGGCGACGGAAGGTCGGAGAGTCGGTGCGCTCATCACGCATGACAGTGAGCTTGTGTGCGATCAAAGGGTGTTGTGCCACGTGGACTTGCATGGACATAACGGTAGCGCCTTTAGTGCGATTGTGTGCAGGACCGTGGGCTGATGCGACACTGAAATCATGACGAGTTCCGACAAAGCGAGCATGCTGGAACACCAGCAGGTCTGGATGAGGGAGGCGCTTCGACTCGCTGACCGCGCGCGCCAGGGTGGTGATGTGCCCGTGGGCGCGCTCGTCGTCGCCCCCGACGGAACGGTGTTGGGACGCGGCTGGAATCAGCGCGAATCCGACCACGACCCGACCGCGCATGCTGAGGTGGTGGCGCTGCGGCAAGCCGCGGCCGCGCGCGGAACGTGGCGGCTCGACGATGCGACCCTGGTGGTGACATTGGAGCCGTGCGCCATGTGCGCGGGAGCAGTGCTGCTCGCCCGGGTGCGCCGGATCGTGCTGGGGGCGTGGGATGAGAAGGCCGGAGCCTGCGGCTCAGTGTGGGACCTGGTGCGGGACCGGCGTATGAATCACTGGGTCGAGGTTGTTTCGGGGATCCTCGAAGATGAGTGCGCCGCCGATTTACGAAACTTTTTTGACCGGCAGCGCTCGTTCTGATCAGCACGATTGTGACAACAAGGCTCGAACCGGGTAGTCTGTCGGACGCAAGGTAGCGTGTCCGAGCGGCCTAAGGAGCACGCCTCGAAAGCGTGTGTGGGTGAAAGTCCACCGTGGGTTCAAATCCCACCGCTACCGCCAAGTTGTGCAAGTTGGAACCCCCGGTGAACGAAAGTTCGCCGGGGGTTTTTGCGTCCCGGGGCGTCTTGAGGTCGCCCGAGGCGTCACCTCTGGTTTCAACGTGTACCACTTCTTGTCCGCCGTTTTCGTCGCTTTGGGCGGCGTCCTGGGCGTTGTGGGTGATATTCAGGACGGCTGCGACGGCGGGTGTGAGGGTTTCTTTGACGACGATGGTGAGGCTGTCTCTTGTTCGCTTGGGGTCATCATCGCCAAGCGCATCGAGTGCAAGTTCACTAAAGACGGCGTTGTTGAGCCAGCGCTTCTGCTCGCCCTGTGTGGCTTCGTAGATACGGTGGGCACCTCGCAGTAGTTCGAGAATGGTCTCGAGGCGTTGTTTGAGTGTTGCGGTGTCGAGGTTGCTCTGTTCAATGAGCCTGGTGGCGTTATGTATGTCTTGCTCGATGCTGCGACGTCGGCCCTTGATGTCCTCAGCGCTCAGTGTGCCCTCAAGGTAGGCATCGACGAGTTTCTGTTTGGTGACTTCGAGTTGCCGAAGGCGGATGGTTTGCGCTGTGACGAGTGCTTGGGCTCCTTTGGTGTGGTCGGCAAGTTGCGCCCAAAGCGGAATGCCAATCACCTATGGGTGGTGCTGTCTCTGCTATCATCTGCGCATGCAGAGGCCCGTATCGAGTATCGCTGACAACCTTTTTTATTCAACCGTGTACATCGAGACGAAGACTCTGGACGGAGGTCAAGTCGGCACTGGTTTCCTTATTAACTATCCAGTAACTGCGGGGAATATCGTTCCGGTTCTTGTTACCAACAAGCACGTTCTGTTGGGGGCGTACGAAGCAGAATTCAGACTAGTGCGAGCTGAAGGCAACGATCCTGCTCAAGGGGCAGTGAAGATAAAGTACGAAGGATTCGGTCAAGATTCTTGGCTGGGTCATCCTGCGGAGAACGTTGATGTTGCCGTCATGCTGTTCGCTCCTATATGGAATCGAATGGTAGAGATCAATGCACCTGGGTTCTATCGAGCGTTTTCTCCGGAAAACCTTCTCGATCAAAGAAATTCGTTTGATTTAGATGCTATCGAGCAGGTCACATTTCTGGGATACCCAGCTGGCCTGTACGACTCCGTGAGCATGCTTCCAATCGCACGAAGAGGCCAGACTGCAACCCCAATCTACATTGATTACAACGGTTTGCCGGCGTTTCTGATTGATGCAGCAGTGTTTCCTGGGTCAAGTGGAAGTCCGGTTGTGATCTTCGACAACGGGCTGTATGTGGCCCGAAATGGAGCCGTCAATCTCGGCCAGTCCAGGTTCTTCCTGGTGGGTATTGTTGCTGCTGTCCATACTCGTGAGATCAGCGGTGAAATTTCTATTACCACAACTGGCTCGATTGCCTCGTTCCGAGAACCAATAGGTCTCGGTATCGTTTACAAATCTAGTGCGATACAAGAGTGTGTTGATATCTTGTTTGCTAACGCAGGGGTAGTGTCTGAAGGGGCACCATCTCCGGACGCTCTTGCCTAATTCCACGCCTCCGAGTGCTCCAGCATTTTTCTGACATGTGACCATGCTTGCTCGTTCCAACTGTTCTGCAGAGCGCCCGCCACCGACGCGAACCCCCACTGATTCTCCAGTGGGGGTTCGCGTCATTTCAGGCACTGCGGGATTTGGGAGCAGCGAGCGACGGCACCCACTGCGCCGTCGGACCCGCCTACACCGTGCATCATGAGGACTTTCTCATGTGCCGTTCACTTCAGATTCACCCAGATGTACTTGACTTGGGGCAATGGCACAGGCACCGGTCCTGTGCGGAAATGGGGGAATCATGAAACGAACACTGAAGACAACAGTTGTTGCGAGTGCCATCCTTGCGCTGACCTCCGCAGGACTAGGCGCTCCGGCCGCCCAGGCGGACGACATGCGCCGCACCGGTTCATATACGGTTCGTGCGGGCCAGACCATCGACGACGACCTCATCGTCACCAACGGCACATTGCGGATCTACGGCAAGGTCGACGGCAACGTGCGACAGGTCGGCAAAGGTTCGGTCATTGTCTATTCAGGCGGCAAGGTCGACGGAAATATCGAAGAGAAGTCTTCGGGCGGCGTGATCGTGCGCAAGGGCGGATACGTTGACGGAAACATCAAAGAGACGGGCTCTGGCAAAGTCGTGATTGCCGGAACGGTGGACGGGAACGTGCAGGAGCGAGGCAAGGGGAAGCTTCTGGTTCGCAAGACGGCTCGTATCGATGGCAACGTCAGTGAACGAGGCGCCGGCAAACTCGTCGTGAAAAAGGGCGCGCGAATTGACCGTGACGATGACTAGTTCACTGAGGAATTAGAGAGCCCTGCGCCTACCCGCCGCCCAGTGACTCCGGAACGATCGCTGCTGACGGTGTCATCGTGTCCAGTGGCACACAGCCCGGAAGGTTCTCCATGGGGATTTTCGGCTGGAGGCGGACCGCATCCTCTGGGATCAGCGCTTCGAAGGACTGACCGACAATCAGATCGACGGTGGCTCCGCTGCGGTCGTCGTAGAGCAACTGAACGTCGGGAAGGTGAGCGGCTAAGGTGTAGGCGCGCACGAGTCCTTTATGGCCGAAGCTAATCCGAGCATCGTTGACGCCTGCCGACAGGTTACCGGTGGTGACAATGTGGAAACCGCGACCTTCGAGGCTCTTTGCGACTGTCGAGGCGAGGCCGCGGCGTTCGGACGAGTTGTAGATGCGGACCTTGACCTTGTTGTAGGCGGCGGGGTTGCGGCGTTCCTCAGTCAGGCACGGCGGCGTGAGAGCGGGGTCTGCTGGGGCTTTATCGGACGAGAACTCCCTGGCGAATGGCAGTGAGATGGCTCCCGAGTAGACCGCGGTCGCTCCCAGGCCAGCCAGTGCCATAGTTGCAATGAGCACGCCGAAGACCACTGACTGCCGCGCACGCTTGCGGCGGCGGCGCTGGATCTTTGCGCGCTGGGCTGGATCCTGGGGCTTCGGCACTGGTTTGCCTATCTTCACTCGTCGGGCAGGGTAAGCACGCGGGCGTGCAAAAGTTGTCGTTGCTGGAGGGCGGCTCGCAGGGCGCGATGCAAACCGTCTTCCAGATACATGGTTCCACGGTATTGGACCACATGTGCGAATAGATCGCCGTAAAAGGTCGAATCATCTGCCAGTAGCGTGTCCAAATCCAAGGTTCGTTTGGTCGTGACCAACTCGTCCAGGCGAACTTGTCGCGGTGGGACGGTTGACCAGTCTTTTGGAGTCACGTGTCCGTGGTCCGGGTAGGGGCGGCCCTGTCCGACAGCACGGAAAATCATGGGGCTAAGTCTAGTTGGATGCCTGCGGGGTAACCAGTCCACCTTGAAATTGAATACCCCCAGGGGTATATTGCGACTATGGCTACACAAGAGGTCACACTCGACAACGTTCAAGACATCATCCACAACAACGAAATCGTCATCCTCGACTTCTGGGCGGACTGGTGCGCGCCGTGCCGCAATTTCGCCCCCGTCTTCGAAGCCGCGAGCAACAAGCACTCCGAGGTCACCTTCGGCAAGATCGACACTGAGGCAAACCGGGAGCTCGCCGTAGAATTCGGCATTACCGGCATTCCTACGCTGATCGCCTTCCGCGAGGGCATTGGTGTCTACAACGAAGCCGGCGCCCTGCCGGCGCAAGCACTGGAATCCCTCATCACGGCAATCAAGGATCTCGACATGGACGAGGTCCGCACCAAACTCGCCGCCGCCAAAGCCGACCGCGAGATCGCATCATGAGACTCATCGTCGTTGGCGGCGTTGCCGGAGGTATGAGTGCTGCTGCACGCGCCCGGAGGTTGGACGAGTCGGCCGAGATCATCGTCCTCGACAAAGGCCCCTATGTTTCCTTCGCGAATTGTGGCCTGCCATATTTCGTCGGGGGCGAGATTGAAAAACAGGAGTCGTTGCTCGTCCAAACTCCGCAGCGACTACGGGCTGCGCTCAATCTCGATGTGCGCCCCGAACACGAAGTCACCGGTCTTGACGCCGCCGCGCGAACGGTCACCGTCCGATCCGCAGCAGGTGAGCAGCAACTGTCCTATGACGCGCTGATCCTCTCGCCAGGCGCCAACGCGATTGCACCGCCATTGCCCGGTCTGGATTCGTCACGGGTGCGCACGCTGCGTACCGTCGACGATGCTGTGGCTCTTAAGGAGTTGGCCACCGATGCGCGCCGCGCGGTGGTGCTCGGTGCCGGGTTCATCGGTCTTGAAGCAGCCGAAGCACTGGAGCGCCGCGGGTTGGACGTCACCGTGGTCGAACTTGCGCCGCAGGTACTACCGCCACTGGACACCGGCATGGCAAACCTCGTTCAGGACGAGTTAACCCGCCTCGGGATGACCGTGCGCACCGGCGTAGCGGCGACCGAGGTGCGCGGTGGCAGTGACGAGGACACTGTCGTTCTAGGTGACGGAACTGAGATCCCAGCCGACCTGATCGTGCTCTCTGTCGGAGTCAAACCTGCCACCGAAATATTCGAAGCGGCAGGAGTAGCCTGTGAACGCGGCGCGATCCTTGTGGACGAGCACGGACGCACCAATCTGCCCGGAGTATGGGCCGTCGGTGATGCAACAGCCAGCCTTGACCCCATCACCGGCGCTCGCCGCACCGTGGCTCTAGCCGGTCCTGCCAACCGAGCCGGACGGCTTGTCGCAGACGATATTTTCGGACACCCTACTGCCAGGCCGATTCCCGCGCCGGTGGGAACCGCCATCGTGCGCGTGGGCGAACTCACTGCTGCGATGACCGGGGCGAATAAGCGCACACTGACAGGCGCCGGAATCGAGCATCACACCGTAGATCTGCATCCCAACCAGCACGCCGGCTACTTTCCTGGAGCCGCCCAGATCGCGCTCAGTGTGCACTTCCGGGCCAACGATGGTCTGCTGCTCGGTGCCCAGGCGGTCGGCATTGAAGGGGTCGACAAACGCATTGACGTGCTCGCCACTGCGATCCGCGCCCAGATGAGCGTCAGCGATCTGATCGACCTGGACCTCGCCTACTCGCCGCCCTACGGCAACGCCAAAGACCCGGTGAACTTGGTAGGCATGTTCGGGCAAAACGTACTCGATGGCACCACCCGACTTTGGTATGCACAGGACCTGGATGACGTGCGCAAGTCGGCGCTCGTGCTCGATACCCGTAGCCCCGCCGAGTACGCCACTGGCGCTATCCCCGGATCGCTCAATATTGCTCACACTGAACTGCGGGGCCGTATCGATGAGGTGCGCGCTGCGGCCGCGGGCAGGCCCGTACGGACAGTGTGCGCCTCGGGCATGCGTTCGTATATCGCACACCGGGTGCTGACTCAGGCCGGACTGGATTCGGCCACACTGTCCGGGGGCATGAAGACGCTGCGCGCCTGGTTAGGCAGCCGCACGAGGGAAGAGCTCAAGGAGGGGAAGTCGCTATGACAACAGCAGATGTGGAAGCACAGCGCAAGATTCTCAATCGACTGCGTCGCGCTCGCGGGCAGCTTGAAGCCGTGATTCGTTCGGTGGAAGAAGGTGGATCGTGCCGTGATGTGGTCACGCAACTCGCTGCGGTGACCAGCGCCCTGGACCGTGCCGGATTCGCCATTGTCTCGTCCGCGATGAAGGACTGCGTCGCGCAGAGCGATGACACGGCGGTTGGCGACAACCGCGATGTGCTGACCGTTGCCGAACTGGAAAAACTGTTCTTGATGCTCGCCTGAGTGTTATGGGGCGGCTCGCGCCGCGACTGAGCACTCGTCCCTGTTCTTAACTGAAGGAGATTCCCATGTGTCACCCTGCGACCTGCCGCCGTTGCGGCAAAACCACCTGGACCGGCTGTGGCCAGCACGTTGACGCCGTGATGCGTAACGTGCCGCGGGCCGAGCGTTGTGCCGGACACGAGGACGAGCCCGCTGGGGGCTTCTTCGCCAAGCTATTCGGACGTTAGGCGCTGTCGCCTATGGAGCGACGGTCGTCTCTGCGACCTATGTGACGGTCAGTCTTCGCTGACAACCGCCAGGCCGGTGGTCTCGGCCGCGTCCTGCAGTCCGCCGATGTCGCTCACCTCTAAGAACCCGGCCTGACGCATAAGCGCGACCGCTTGAGCGGAGCGGTTCCCGGAACGGCAGTACACCTGGTAGGCGGTGTCCTTGTCGAGTTGGGCGATCCCGTCGGCGAAACCGGGGCCGTTGATGTCGATGTTGACCGCACCCGTCAGATGGGCCTCGGCGAACTCCTCCGGCGTGCGCACGTCGATGACCACAGGGTTTGAGGACGAGTTCGTCGCTGGCGTGACGGCTTCGTCTGGCGCGGTCCCACTTGTGCACCCGGACAATGCAGCGACGAGTGTCAACACTGCTCCGAACAGCAGTCGTAAGGGAGTGTCCACGGTGTTTCCTTTCAGACGGTGCTGGTGGCCCGATACGCAAAGTGGTGGTCGGATATATTGCACTACTTCTTTGCAAAAAGGGCTACCGGAGGTCCTTGCGACTGGCGTCGGCCGCAACGAACGTCACACCAGAAACAAGTGAGCCCCGCGCATATGCGCGGGGCTCACTTGATTTCGCGGAGGATAGGGGATTCGAACCCCTGAGGGCTATTAACCCAACACGCTTTCCAAGCGTGCGCCATAGGCCACTAGGCGAATCCTCCTGGCCAAGATCGTGCAGGGACACAATCCAGCGTGTCGAGAATACCGGAGATTGGCCGCAAGACCGAATCGTCACCACGGTGATGCCCCGCAAGGCCAGTGACATCCGCGAGAATTCGCTCAGAAACCACGCGGCGCACCCTCGGCGAACTAGTCGATCAGCGATCCGGACTCTTCCAGCATGCGCAAGGTCGCAAGCACGCGCGGGTTCGACGACCGATCGGGGTCGATCCCCAGGTCAGCATAGATAGCGTTGATATGGTTCTGCACTGACTTGTCGGTGATTCCGAGCTCTTCGGCGATCCCCGCGTTGGACATACCCTGGGCGACGAGTTTCAACACTTCATAGCGTCGCTTACTTAACCGAGACACCGCGGTGCCAGCACGGGGTGCCGTTTTCTCCAACAGGAAGGGGTCGAGCACTGATCGCCCCGCCATGGTGCGTTCGATGGTCGACACCAGTGTGTTGACCGACGTGCTGGAGTTCTTCGACAAATATGACCAGCGGTCGCGTATGTTCTCGGGTAAATCGAGCAACAGGTCCATCGCGTTGTGCGCGGACAGCAGCAAAATACGCAGGCGCGGGTCGCGCCGTTGCAGAGAGATGCCCAGCGACACCCCGTTACCATCGCTGAGCGCGATATCCATCACGACGAGGTCGACAAGTCCAGGGAGCACTCGTTCCCGTGCGTCGGCAACGCTCGCGCATTCAGCCGTGACGATAATCCCTGAAACGGCTCGTAGTGTCGACGTCAGCATCTGCCGGAACAGTACATTGTCATCGACAACTGCAACGCGCACGTCGGTGCCAAAGGATACAACAGGAGGCGCCTGCCGTCTTCTTGAAGCGGCGTTGCTTAGGTCCATACCCATGAGTATTAACGATATTTAGACCGAATGGAACGAGAGTTACATAAATATCTTGCAACGCTGCGCATCTTCGTCAATGGTGGACGGTGCCCACGCCAAGATGGCACGCTTGGCTTGTGTCGCATAACTCAGCTCCCATCGGCGTCCTGTCGATGCCGCTTGATCCGCCGACGCCGTATGACCGGCGCGATGGCAATCTCACTATGCTGATATTCGCTGGAATTGGTACGGCCTATGTCATTGTTGCGCTCATTCAGTCCTATTACCTTTCGGTGCAGACGCACGGCTCCAATATTCAGGGAACGATTGGCAACCGGTTCGTGGCCTCAGTGCTGCCGCTGTGGATCGTGGCAGTCGTGGCGCGATCTTTCCAGGTGTGGCGTATCCGATCGAGTCGTCAGCGTTTTGCGGCGGGCGTAAGTTTGACTTTTGGAGCAGCGTTAGCGCGCGCCGGTTTGCAGATCCTCTTGGGTATATATGTCCAGCCAGACACATCGACGGTCGGGTTCGAGATACTTGCCGGAACACTGATCTTCAGTCTCGCGCTCTTCATGGCGATCTTTATCGCTCGTCGGCAACGAGCCGAACGCGAAATCAACTCGGAGTGGCAACGGGCGCGACACGATGCGCTAGAGGCCATGGATGCGCTGCGTCACGAGGAGCATCGCGTGCACCAGAACGTTTCAGAGGCGCTTCACGGCACCGTTCAGCAGCGCTTCGTGCTGCTGGAAGCGCACATCAATTCGGTATTGCAAACGGAAGACTTCATCACTGTGGCGGACGACGAAGTGCGCACACAGTTAGAGACGATTCGTGACGAGCTGACCACGATGCGTGACGAGACCATTCGCGCGACAAGCAGGTTGCTTTCCCCCGATGGTCTGGAATTGGGCTTGCGGCCTGCCGTTCGTATCATCCTGGGTCGGTTGCCCGCAGCCATTGCGCACGAGTTCGATGTGGACGAGGCCACCAAGACCCTTGATGACCTCGTCCAGCCCGAACTGACCCAGTCGCAACGGCTGGTCTGTCTGCGTTTTGTCGAAGAAGCGGTGACCAACGCGCTGAAACACGGCCATGCAATGTGGATCGGCGTCTCGATGCGTACCGTCGAGCATCCGGAAACCGGGGAGCGAGAACTAACGGTGAGCGTCGCCAATGATGGGGAGTTGTGGCGGAAGTCGGGTGATGGCACCGGACTGAGCCATTTACGCCGCCGGGCCGCAATTGAAGGTGGCGCGGTGATGGTGGACAACTCAGGTGGTCAGACCTGTGTGAGGTTGGTGATGCCGATCGCTCCGGCCGTCATAGTGGACGAGTTCTCAGTCGACTGATTCAGCGCGCTCTTTGATACCGCGCAGCATCTTGGTGGACATCAGAAAACTCACCATGGACACGGGCTCGACCATCAGTGGCGCCGCGGCACGGTGGTAGGTGTAGCGTTCGCGCACAATAAGCCGGGTGCGGGCGTCGGAGGTTTGGCGTAGCACGAAGGCCCAGGTGAAATCGAATGGAACTGTACCGGGCACATCGCTGCTGCCGCCGCGCAACACGAGGTGGCTCTCCGGTTGAAGTGCTACCACTTCGAGTAACGCGCCGTCCGCCAAGGCGATATGGTCGCCGACGTTGAGGTCTTGCCATCTTGCTTCGATGTGCTCGGCGGAATGCAGGTTCATCCCGACGAGGTTCTCCAACCAGTCGTAGGAGTAGAAGCCGCCGCGCCCATAACCCAACTGTGCCAGCCACGGCCAGATACGCGCCGGAGCAGTTCGGATTTCGATGGCACGAGTGGTCTGATGATCGGCGCGACCTAAGAACTCGTCCCCAGGCAGGTACCCGCCCTCTTCGAGTACGTCGGTGCCCCACCTCCCAGACCAGGAACGCAGTGCAATCGCACTCGCTGCGGCAGCGGTCATCACCGCCCCGGCAATAAGGGTGCGCCCGATGATCCGTCGTGCAGATGCCATGTTGCTACAGAACCAAACTATGGGTGGTTGCGCAAGCGAGAGAGTCCGTTATCTGTGGATTCGTCCACCATATTGTGCTTTGAAATGCCGCGGTTCGTCGCCTCCCGTCGCCGCTGTTGCGGTCGCCTGTTGTTTCTTCTCGTTACGCAATGTGGGCTATCCTATTGAGCGACCCCTCGTGTGGCGTCATCCTGCTGAACTCCCCCAGGACCGGAAGGTAGCAAGGGTAGGTGGGCTCTGGCGGGTGCGCGGGGGGTCCTCGCGTGTTCTGCGATGGATCGAAGCCGACAGTGTGGATAGTGTCAGTGGTTCGGTCTAGAGTTCTTTAGGTGAGCCAAGCCCTGTACCGTCGCTACCGCCCGGAGAGTTTTGACGAAGTCATCGGGCAGGAGCATGTCACTGGACCGTTGATGCAGGCCCTCAAGAGCGGTCGAGTCAACCATGCCTACTTGTTCTCCGGGCCGCGTGGTTGCGGGAAAACGACTTCCGCGCGCATTTTGGCGCGAGTGCTCAACTGTGCGGCCAATACTGAGGAATCACCGATCGCAGTGCCGTGTGGCAGTTGTGAATCGTGCATGGAACTGGGCCGTGGCGGCTCGGGCAGTCTGGATGTCGTCGAGATCGACGCCGCGAGCCACGGTGGTGTCGATGATGCGCGTGATCTTCGGGAACGGGCTACTTTCAGTCCGTCACGAGACCGCTTCAAGATCTTCATCCTGGACGAGGCGCATATGGTCACGTCCGCAGGATTCAACGCACTGCTCAAGATCGTTGAAGAGCCTCCGCCATATCTGAAGTTCATCTTCGCTACCACTGAGCCGGATAAGGTCATCGGCACGATTCGCTCCCGGACCCACCATTACCCTTTCCGTTTGGTTCCCCCTGAAGTCCTCCAGCCCTATCTGGAACAGGTGTGCGCCGCAGAGAACATCGTCACTACACCGGGAGTCTTGCCGCTCGTCGTTCGTGCCGGTGGCGGATCAGTGCGTGACTCGCTCTCTGTCCTTGACCAGTTGATCTCTGGTGCGGACGGTAACGAAGTCAGTTACGAGATAGCCGCTGGGCTGTTGGGCTTTACGCCCGTCACGTTGCTTGACGACGTGGTGGAAGCCGTCTCCGGTCAGGACGGTGCAGGGCTGTTCCGTGTTGTCGAACAAGTCATCGCGACCGGTCATGAGCCTCGGCGCTTTGTTGAAGATCTGCTGGAGAGATTCCGTGACCTGCTAGTGCTGAAGGTCTCCGGTGAGGGCGGTGCCGCGGTGTTCTCGTCTTATCCGGCAGACCAGGTGGAGCGAATGGGTCAGCAGGCCGGGTCTCTCGGTCTGGCGCAACTATCCCGCGCAGCGGACATCATCAATGTGGCTCTTACTGAGATGACAGGGGCGACATCGCCGCGACTGCATCTCGAGTTGCTCTGTGCTCGACTCCTGCTCCCTAATGCTGAATCTGAACTGCGTTCGGTTCTGGCGCGGGTCGAAAATCTGGAAAGTGGTGCTGTCACATCCGGCCGTGGATCAGTGTCGAATGTGCAGAATGCACCCGCGGGCTCTGCTGCGTCCCAGCAGACCGGACGTGGTCTGACAGCACCCCAATCAACAGCGGTCGTCGCCGGACCCACACCTGAGGGCTCAGCAGCACAGCCTGTCACAGAGACTCAACCCGCTCAAGCGGTTCAACCCGCTCAGACTGCGCAGTCTGCCCCACAAGCAGGTCAGACCACTCAGCATGCGCGAACCGCGCCGCGGCAATCGCCTGCCCGCAATAATGTTGACGCTGCGCTCGCTGCTGCGACCCGCATTGTGCGTGAAGAGGAACGATCTGCTGCCCCCGCCACTGCCGAGCAGACTGCCGCGGCACCGCAGGCGGGCGGAGTCCCTGAACCGGAGTCGACACCGCCCTCGACTGAGAAGCAGGCAGCACCAGAGCCGCAGCCCACGCCAACTTCGCCGACGTCGACATCGGAGCCGTCCGCCAGTGCACCATCTGTCAGTGGCAATGTGACGAAGGTCGAGACCGAAGTACTGATGCGGCGCTGGGATGATGTGCTCGCCGAGGTCTCCGCACTGCGTAAAGCGACCTGGGCACTCGTCAAACAAAACGCGACGGTCGGATCGCTTGACGGTGAAGTGCTGACGCTCCTGTTCGCCTCGGAAGGCTTGGCTTCCGCCTTCAAGTCCGGTACTCACGCGCAGATCGTTGCAGAGGCACTGAGCCGGTCGTTGGGTGTGACCGCCAGAGTCACTGCGGCAGTCGGCGACCTGCCACAGGCTGCTGCAGCAGCCAGTACCGCAGCGACCCCACGGGAAAGTCACCGCCAGTCGAGCAGCACCGGTTCCAGCGATGAACCTGCCGCAGAGGAGCCTGCCAGACCGGCAGATACGGAGCCGGTCCCGCCGCATGACGACCCGCCACCGGTCGCAGACACCCCGCAATCTGCGGACGAGGACATCCCACTACCGCCAGAACCCGATTCTCATGATGACCACAACATGGTGCCGCCACTTCCTGAGGCGGCACCGGTTGTCACCGAACCGCAGGCAACACCGGTCCCACCTGGAAACCGTCGATCGTCAGAACGCCCAGTGCTGCCGCCGATTCCGTCACGTCGTAGCCACAACGGCGAAAAGACAACGGAGGCGAACTCGTCCACGGCCAACGACAAAGCGCGCACGCGGCCGTGGCAACGCGGCAATGGTGACGACTCAACCGGCTCAACTGATGGGCGAAACGAATCAAACGCCACTGGGCGCGCAGCATCGCAACGTGAGACCCCATCAGCGCAATCGCCAGCCGAACAAGAGGCAGCGGCAGAAGCCGCCTGGCAGGCCACCGACACTGTTGAACTCGAGGATTCGTCACTGGTCGGCGCGCCCTTGATCGCACAGATCCTCGGCGGTGTCGTTATCGACGAGGACATCGAACAAGGCGACTGAACCCCTCCTACCGCGACAACGCTTCAGCTAGAGTCTGCGTGACGTCAGTTGTCGGATGTCCGATCAACACCGACAACTCACCGGTCTGCTTGGCCAGCTCACCGGCGGCGATCGCCTGATCGACGGCAACGACAAAGCCGGCTAACGCCTCGTCCATTCCGGCCAACGCGACCAGAGCATCGAGGTGGAACTCCTCGGAAACGTCCCGGGAGTGTACGTCGCGTCCGCTCAGTTCCGTCAAGATCACCGCTAGATCTGCGTAGGTCCACGCCCAGTCGCCGGAGAGCTCATAAGTTTGTCCCTCGTGACCGTCAGTTGCCGCGACAACAGCCGCAGCCTGGGCGTAGTCCGCGCGAGATGCGGATGCGATCTTGCCGCCATGGGTGTTGCCGAGCAGTTCACCGGTTTCCATTGCCTGCCGTGCGCTGTCGACGAAATTCTCGGTGTACCACCCGTTGCGCAAGATCGTGGTAGGTATGCCGCTCGCGTGCAACAGGTCCTCAGTGACGACATGCTCGCCAGCGACCGGGCTGAAACGCGCTTCGCGCGCACCCAGCACCGATGTGTACACGATGCGCGAGACAGCGGCACGCTGGGCTGCGTCGATAACGTTGCGGTGCTGTCTGGAGCGCTGACCGACCGCGTTTGATGAGATGAGCACCAGCGTGTCGACACCGGTCAGCGCTGCGTCCAGAGTTTCTGATGAGTCGTAGTCGGCGTAGCGAATCTCCATATCCGCGCGCAACGACTGTGATGCTCGTTCGGTGTCCCGAGCCAGTGCGATGACATCCGAGACTTCGGTGTCACCTTGAAGCAGTGCCTCGATCGTCAATCGACCAAGATGTCCGGTAGTGCCAGTAACTGCAATTTTCATCGTCCGACCTCAAAGCTCGTGGGAAATGGACTGGTTCTTCTATCTTCGCGCGCTCAGCCGCAAGTTGCACCCGAAATGTCGACAAAGCCCACTACGATCAAAGATGTGTATGAAGGCGCGGTGCAAGACCTTATCGACGAACTCGGCCGACTCCCTGGAGTTGGGCCGAAAAGTGCGCAACGCATTGCGTTCCATATTCTCGACGCCGACCCGGCAGATGTGCAGCGGCTTGCCACGGCGTTGGTCGAAGCCAAGGCGCGAGTACGGTTCTGTGACGTGTGTGGCAATGTGGCGCAAGCGGAGACCTGCCAGATTTGCGCTGACCCGCGCCGCATCGACACGGTGATCTGCGTCGTTGAAGAATCCAAGGACGTCGTCGCTATCGAACGCACCCGTGAGTTCCGCGGCAAATACCATGTGCTTGGCGGCGCTATCAACCCGATTGACGGCATCGGTCCATCGGATTTGCGGATCAGGGAACTGATGGCGCGGCTGCAAGACGGTGTGGTCCAAGAGGTCATTCTCGCTACCGACCCCAATGTCGAAGGCGAGGCAACCGCGGCTTACCTGGCCAGAATGCTGACTGCCATCGAAGTCAAGATCACCCGGCTTGCCTCTGGCCTTCCAGTCGGCGGGGACCTTGAATTTGCTGATGAAGTCACCCTCGGGCGTGCGTTTGAGGGCCGGACTTTAATCGGATCGTGACGGAGGTCACGTAATGGGGAAGCTGGACAACGTTAGAATCGGCTGTCCCCTGTTGTTCGTTGGGCTTCACCTGTAATTGAACTTTATTGGCGATTACAACCCGCCTGACCTTGACACGGAGTATCTTGTGGCACTTATCGTCCAGAAATATGGCGGTTCGTCGGTCAGTGATGCGGCGAGCATTCGCCGGGTCGCGCGGCGCATCGCGCAGACCCGGCTAGCGGGCAACGACGTTGTCGTCGTGGTTTCGGCGATGGGTGACACCACCGATGAGCTCATTGACCTGGCGAACGAACTGACCTCGGTCCCGCCGCAGCGCGAGATGGACATTCTGCTGACTGCCGGTGAGCGCATCTCGATGTCGCTGCTGGCGATGGCGATCGACTCACTCGGTGTGAAAGCACAGTCCTACACCGGGCAGCAGGCCGGTGTGATCACGGACGCCGCATATGGCAAGGCCAAGATCATCGACGTCTCACCGGGACGCATCCAAAAAGCGCTGGATAAGGGACGAGTCGCCATCGTCGCGGGTTTCCAGGGCGTCAACCGGGAGAGCAACGACGTCACCACGCTAGGACGAGGCGGATCCGACACCACTGCCGTTGCCTTGGCTGCTGCCTTGGGCGCCGATGTCTGTGAAATCTACACCGATGTCGACGGCATCTTCACGGCCGATCCACGCATTGTTCCCGCCGCACGGCGGGTACCGCGGATCACCTATGCTGAGATGCTGGAAATGGCAGCCAGCGGCGCAAAGATCTTGGCGCTGCGTTGCGTTGAATACGGTCGCCGTTACCGAGTGCCCATTCATGTGCGCTCGTCCTTCTCCGGCAAGCCCGGCACTCTGGTCACTGACAAGCCCGGCAGCGAGATCCCAGGTCTGCTGCCCGAGGACGCTGAACTTTCCTCCCACTCGACTGATAGCGAGGACATCATGGAAGCACCCATCATCTCGGGAGTCGCACACGACCGCACCGAAGCGAAGATCACCGTAGTCGGCCTGCCAGATGTGCCCGGTACCGCGGCACTGCTGTTTGAAACCGTTGCGAACGCGGACGCCAACATCGACATGATCGTGCAGAACGTCTCTGCCGCCCGGACCGGTCTGACCGACATCTCATTCACTCTGCCCACGGCGGATGCCCCCGCGACCATCGAGGCTCTCACGAAGAGCCGCAGCGAGATCGGCTTTGACGAGCTGCTCTTTGATGACCAGATCGGCAAACTTTCCCTGATCGGGGCGGGGATGAAGTCCAGTCCGGGTGTTTCTGCCAAGCTATTCGGCGCGCTGCGCGACGCGGGAATCAACATCGAGATGATCACCACCTCAGAGATCCGAATCTCGGTGGTCACCCGCGCTGAAGAACTGGATTCGGCAGTGCGCGCCGTCCACTCGGCTTTTGAACTTGATTCATCGGACGAGGCAATCGTCTACGGTGGAACTGGTCGCTAGAACGTGATCCGCTGAACCGTAACCAACTCGAACCCCAAAACTTCAACATAGGAAAACATCATGACTGCTGAGCCACTGAACTCTGGATTGACCGTCGCCATCGTTGGCGCGACCGGCCAGGTAGGCACTGTGATGCGCACCTTGTTGGATGCTTCCACGGTTCCGGTTGCCGCAGTGCGGTTCTTTGCCAGCGCGCGGTCAGCCGGCAAGACTTTGCCCTGGCGCGGGCAGGACATCGTCGTCGAGGACGTAGCCGCGGCCAGCGTGGACGATCTGCGCGGCATCGACATTGCGTTGTTCTCGGCTGGCGGGGCTGGATCGAAGGCCCACGCTCCGCGTTTTGCTGAAGCCGGTGCCACAGTGATCGACAACTCGTCGGCTTGGCGCCTTGACCCGGATGTTCCGTTGGTCGTCTCCGAGGTCAACCCGCATGCACTCGATGATGTCCGCAAGGGCATCGTGGCAAACCCGAACTGCACCACGATGGCTGCCATGCCGGTACTGAAGCCGCTCGCCGTTGCCAAGGGTCTGGAACGTCTTCGGGTGTCGACCTACCAGGCAGTGTCCGGTTCGGGGTTGGCAGGCGTTCAGGAACTTGAGGGTCAGATCCGTTCCACTGTGGAACAGGACTGGAAGAAGCTCGCCGTTGACGGCTCTGCCGTGCAGTTCCCTGACCCGGGCACCTACGCCAAGACGATTGCCTTCGATGTAGTCCCGCTTGCCGGTGGTCTCGTGGACGATGGCTCAGGTGAGACCGACGAGGAACAAAAGCTGCGCAATGAATCCCGCAAGATCCTTGATCTGCCGGGATTGGCTGTAGCAGGCACCTGCATCCGGGTTCCGGTATTCAGCGGACACACCCTGGTGGTGCACGCGGAGTTCGCGCAGCCCATCACCCCGGACGAGGCCACCTCGCTGCTGGCAGACGCGCCTGGCGTCAAACTCGTCGACATCCCAACACCGCTGGAAGCAACCGGAATCGACCCGTCCCTGGTGGGACGTATTCGACAGGACCAGTCCGTGCCGGACGGTCGCGGGATCGTCATGGTGATCTCGTCCGACAACCTGCGCAAGGGTGCGGCGCTCAACGCGGTGCAGATCGCAGAACTCGTCGCCCAGCGCAAATTGGCTTAACTAGCGGTGCTAGGATATGACGCTATGACCGGATCGCGATGGTATCAGCGCTTTATGCAGGCTCCCGGTGGAGCCATACAGGTGAGCGCCTGACACCATCCACCCGGAGCCGCACAGGGCCTTGGACACGTCTTATCGACGTGCCGGGCCCTTCGTCATGTCAGTCGGCTCCGGATCGATTCAGCGCATCAGGGCACCGATTGGCGGCCACGTCCCAGCCACATGAAATGGAATGACTATGACTGTCCACGCCGCACCGAAGACCACTTCGAACGTGCACGTTCGAGCCCTTGAGCCGCTGCCCACACCAGAGCAGGTATTGGCTGATCAACCGCTCAGCGACGCCGCTGCTGAACTCGTGCGCCGCTCCCGCGACGAGATCTGCGATGTTCACGCCGGACGCGACGACCGCCTTGTGGTTGTCGTTGGTCCGTGCTCCGTGCACGACCCTGACGCCGCGGTTGAATATGCGCAACGGTTGGCAGCGCTCGTTCCAGAGCTGAGCGACGATCTTGTCGTGGTGATGCGGGTCTACTTTGAAAAACCACGCACCACGATCGGGTGGAAAGGGCTAATCAACGACCCGCACCTAGACGGTTCGCACGACATCACCACAGGGCTGCGCCTAGCCCGCCGTGTCCTGCTGGACGTGCTTGAGGCCGGCGTGCCTGCCGCGACCGAGTTCCTGGAACCCACCAGCCCGCAATACATCTCCGACGCAGTGTCGTGGGGTGCGATCGGGGCACGTAACCCCGAAAGCCAAGTGCACCGGCAGCTCGCCTCCGGATTGTCCATGCCAGTCGGTTTCAAGAACGCCACCGAAGGTTCCGTCCAAGCCGCCGTTGACGGCTGCATCACCGCCGCGAGTTCGCACGTGTTCTTCGGCATTGACGACCAGGGACGAGCCGCAGCAGTTGAGACGTCTGGCAACCCGGATTGCCACGTTATTCTGCGTGGCGGTGCGACCGGACCCAATTACGATGACGAGTCAATCCGCGCCGCCAATGAACTCGCGGCTGCCGCAGGGCTCGCCCCGAGACTCGTCGTTGATGCCTCCCACGGCAACTCCAACAAGTCCGAGGTGCGCCAGGCTGAAGTGGCTCGCGAACTCGCTGAGTCAATCGCAAGCGGCAACCAGGGAATCTTCGGCGTGATGATGGAGAGTTTCCTCGTCGCTGGAAACCAGAAACCCGCCCCGTCCGGGCTGGTCTACGGTCAATCGGTCACTGACAAATGCATCGATTGGGACACCACAGCCGATCTGCTGCGGACTTTTGCGCAGGCCGTCCGGGCGCGTCGCAGCGTGCAGTAAATGGCTCACTGTGATTCATAGTGGTAGGGGTATAGCGCAGTATGGTGTGCTGAGCGCATCGTTGAAGAGCAGGTGAAATGCCAGACATAATGATCGGCTTGGTCCCGGCAGTTGCTTGGGGCATGCAGGGCATCGTCATGCAAAAGCTCGGCGGCCGGACTGCAAACAAGCAGATGGGCATGGTCCTGACCGCTTTGGTGGTGGCCGTTGGCGTGTTGATCGTGCGACCGCCTACCGCGGGTGCTTGGACGAGCACATTGATCGTGGCTGCCGTCCTCAATGGGGTGCCGTGGACTATCGGTCAGATTCTGCAGATTCGCACGTTCGAGATGATCGGGGTCTCGCGCACCATCCCGATATCAACCGGGATGCAGCTTTTCGGCACGACTCTGGTCGGCGTGGCGTTCTTCAACGAATGGGTGCATGGATGGCAATTCGGTATCGGTGTCCCGGCGTTGATCTTGCTGGTCATCGGTGTGTGGATGACGACCTTCCAGGAGAAGACAGCGGCTCATGACGGTCTGGCGGAATCTGGCGGGAGCATCAAAAAGGGCATCCTGTTGTTGCTGGTGTCATCTATGGGCTACGTGCTGTATGCCACCTCGGGTTTGATCTTTGAAGTAGACCCGCTTGACCTGCTCTTTCCTCAAGCTGTGGTGATGGTGATCGCCACTGGCGCCATTGCTTTCGGCACAGCGAAAAAGGGCGAGGCCTTTGACCGTGAAACCGGGGTATTCGGCTCGAAGAGCTGGGTCAATATGCTCACCGGAATCTGTTTCGCGGTAGGAAATCTAGCGGCGATGATTTCGGTGCAGCGCAATGGCGCTGCGGTGGGATGGACGCTGTCGCAGATGAACGTCATTGTCGCCACCATCGGCGGATTGATCATTTTGAAGGAACGCAAGACGAAGAAGGAACTCGTCTTCGTACTGGGTGGACTGGTATTGGTCGCTGTAGGTGGAATCCTGGTCGGGGTCACCAAGAACTAGATGTCTAGCGTTGCTCTATCGAGGCTGAGTTAGGCATGAGATGGTCGAGTAAACATGGCCGTTCCTATACGAAACGCAACGGATTTATGGGGCAAACTTGATATTTGCCATGATGATTCGTTAGGTTGTTAGGCGGGCTTTCGCCCTGAAGACTAGTCCGCGGTCGTGCGCGGTCCGCCGCCGAATGAGGTCGGGGATATGTACGAACGTATGGTCGATGATCGTGCACGGGCCCAATGCCCGTTGTCCGCGCCCCGGAATCCCGGCTGGCCCGTGGTCATCACCCGGGCGTTACCTAAGGTGGCTGGCGGACGCGTACCGGCCACGGGGGAGACGTGTCCGAGACAACTCTGGAAGCACGCCAGCTGTATAAGGTATTCGGAAAAAATCCTGGTCAGGCCGTTCGTCGGCTGAAGGCCGGGGAATCTCGCGCGGATGTGCTCGATGTCGGAACAGCGGCAGTAATCGACGCTAGTTTCACAGTCAACAAAGGTGAGATCTTCGTCATCATGGGGCTTTCCGGTTCGGGAAAGTCAACGATCATCCGCATGCTCAACGGGCTGCATGACGTGACAGATGGAACCATTACCATCAACGGTGATCCCATCACGGGAATCCCAGCGAACCGACTACGGGAGATCCGCCGCGACCGTATAGCGATGGTGTTCCAACACTTCGCACTGCTGCCACACCGTACCGTTGCGGCAAATGTTGCCTACCCGCTCGAATTGCGCGGCGTGCCGCGTGAGGAGCGGTTGGCACGCGCCGAAGAGATTCTGGCTTTGGTCGGCTTATCCGGTTGGGGGAGCAAGGTTCCGTCAGAACTGTCGGGTGGAATGCAGCAGCGTGTCGGTATCGCTCGTGCCCTGGCCGCGGACACCGACATCTTGCTGATGGACGAGGCGTTCAGCGCTCTTGATCCGCTGATCAGGCGTGAGATGCAAGAGCAGTTGCTCGGACTTCAAGAGAAACTGCACAAGACCATTGTGTTCATCACTCACGACTTGAATGAGGCCATGTTGCTTGGCGACCGCATCGCAGTGATGCGTGATGGTCGTATCGTGCAGATCGGCACCCCAGAGGACATTCTGACCGATCCAGCCAATGACTATGTGGCGCAGTTTGTCCAAGACGTTGACCGCGCTCGTGTGCTCACTGCAGGAAACGTGATGGAACGGCCTCGTCCCGTCATCCCGGACACGGCAGGACCGCGCACTGCCTTGCGCACCATGCGCGATCACTACATGTCAGCAACCTACGTGGTCGGCAAGGATCGCAAACTTCTCGGCATGGTCACCGACCGCGATGCAGTGGACCTAGTACGCGCAGGTGCTAAGACATTACAAGCCGCGTTACAGCCCGTCCCGCAAACCGTTCCAGAAGACGAGATTCTCATCAACCTCTTCGTCCCTGCTGCCGAGTCACCGCTTCCCCTTGCCGTAACGAACGATCAAGGGCGACTCGTCGGAGTGATCCCGCGCATTACCTTGTTGGCGGCACTCGGTCCAGGCGAATCCAACGACTTGACACCACCGGCAAAGCCCATGCTCGCCAGCGAGATCAATGCGGTGCTCGGCGAACCGGCGGATGCCGGTGTGGCGAAGGAGGCGAACTGATGGAAGACTTCCGTATCCCCATCGGTAGTTGGGTCGACACCGGTGTGGACTGGGTGCGCGACAACCTCGACTGGCTTCTTCATGCCATTGCAGTAGTCGTGCGCTGGCTGGTCAACGGGCTGACAGACATCCTCGTCGCCTCTCCAATACCTTTGACGATCCTGGTCGCAGCATTGATCGGTTGGCTGGTGCGGTCCTGGCGGCTCGCCCTGGGAACTGTGGTCACGTTCGTACTGATCGTGGCGATGAACCAGTGGAAAACATCGATGCAGACTCTCTCATTGGTGTTGGTCGCGACGTTGGTTGCTGTTGCGATTGCGGTGCCGCTGGGCATCTGGTCTGCCCGAAACTCCGCGGTGCGGGCAACCTTGAAGCCGATCTTGGACTTCATGCAGACTATGCCCGCCTTCGTTTACCTGATTCCAGCGATCACGTTCTTCAGCATTGGTGTTGTGCCAGGTCTGGTCTCGACGGTGATCTTCGCGCTGCCGCCCGGAGTGCGCCTCACCGAACTCGGTATTCGTGGGGTCGACCCAGAAACCGTCGAAGCCGGACACGCTTTCGGAGCAAAGCCCGGGCAGATCCTGCGCGGTATCCAACTGCCGCTGGCAATGCCGACCATCATGGCCGGTGTCAACCAAGTCATCATGCTTGCATTATCGATGGCCGTTGTCGCTGGCATCGTGGGCGCCGATGGTTTGGGTAAAGAGGTCGTGAATGCGATTTCCACGGTCAATCTGGCCAAGGGTGTCGAAGCGGGTCTGTCCGTGGTGTTCATCGCCGTCTACCTGGATCGTGTCACCGCTGCACTAGGCAATCCCGCTGGCTACCGCTCGTCGCTGATCGCGATCATGTCGCGTTGGCGAACAGCGAAGGCGGCCAACGGGCGCAGCGTGGACGTGACAGCATCTGCAACCGGCAACGACCCGGCCGCCGCTGAGGCAGTTGAAGCTATCGAAGAAGCCAACCGTGCTAAGGCGTCACCACGCCGTGCACCTATCGGCTTCGGTGGTGGCGGCGGAAACTGAGCGATCCGCAGACAAGCGTCGTCGCACGAATTGACGGGTCATCACCGACTTGGGGACGATCCCGCACACTCCCATTTTCATCCACAGGGCAACTGTCGTTGCCGAACTCGCTGCACCGCACTGACCTATCAACGATACGAAACGCAGCAGATACCGAAAGGGAACCAATATGAACAAGAAACTAACCGGAATGCTGGCACTTGGAACTGCCGCCGTGCTTGCTTTGGCAGGTTGTGGTGGTGGCGACGACTCTGGCTCCGACAGCGAGAGCAAAGGCACCATCACGCTCGGCTTCCTGCCGGCATGGACCGATGGTTTAAGCACTGCTTACCTGCTTGAAGACCAGCTTGGCAAGATCGGCTACACGGTCAAGATGGAAGAACTGACCGAAGCTGGTCCGCTGTACACCGCGCTGGCACAGGGTGATATCGACATCTACCCATCGGCATGGCCTGAGCTGACGCACGCCGACTACATGACCGAGTACGGCGACAACATCGAAGACCTCGGCGCGTACTACGACAACGCGAAGTTGACCATTGCCGTTCCCGAGTACACCGACATCACCTCGATTGAGGAACTGAAGGGCAACGCGGATCGCTTCGGCGGTCGCATCGTTGGCATTGAGCCGGGTGCTGGTCTAACAGGCCAGACTGAAGGAACCATGATGCCCGAATACGGCATCGACGGCGAGTACGAGTTGGTCACTTCGTCCACCGCTGCCATGCTGACCGAACTGCGTAACGCGACTGACAAGCAAGAAGACATCGTTGTGACGCTGTGGCGTCCGTTCTGGGCGAATGACGCTTTCCCGGTCAAAGACCTTGAGGACCCGCTAGGTGCTATGGGCGAGCCAGAGGCGCTGCACTTCCTCGGCGCGAAGGGCTTCACTGAGAAGTACCCTGATGCAGCTGCGTTGATTGCTGGAATCCAGTTGGATGACGAGCAATACGGTGCTCTCGAAGACCTCGTCGTCAACGAGTTCGGTGAAGGCAAGGAGCCAGAGGCCGTCGATGAGTGGCTGAACCAGTACCCCGAGGCATTCTCGACGATCGTTACAGACTGAGGTTTCTCTAGACCGTAACCCCGCCGGTCAAGGTGGTCCGCCCCTTATGGGGCGGGCCACCTTTTGTTTGGGTGAGGTGTGGGTGCGGGGTTTCGCTGTCCGGACGAAATCTGCGTTCGACGTGGCGCGCCATATAGGTGAGCCAGCCCTCCCAATCACCCGCCTTAGTCCCAGAGAGCAGACTGATATTGGTCCGACTGCACGGTCGACCATGTGCTCCACACTTCTCCGGAACTTGCCCTCCGGCGAGTTGTACACCACGCGCCCCGGTTGGTCTTGAGACCGCCAGACTGGGTACGCAAGATTGTCCGGATGGTCTCGTCTTTGCGGCTCAGGTAGTTGCCGATGCCGTCGTGCAGGTTCGCGCGTAGGTCGCGACGAATGTGGAGAACTCGTCAAATGGTGGGTCGAACAGCGTGCCCAGCGGTAACGCCGCAACGGAACAGCGCACGTTCCTGCGCCGGGAACTCTACCTTGCCATGACCCGCGCCCGCGACGGGCTATGGGTAGGGGTGGTGTGAGCCCGGAAGTGTCTCGCATTCCCTCGATCTGAGACACTGTGTCCGGTCGCGGGGTCGGCGGGACGGACTTAGCCTTGGTGCCCTAGCGGGCTCGCTCTCCATAAGATTGCGGGCTCACCGTACGTTTGCCAGGAGGGTCACCATCATGCAGGATACGAGTTCACCCCCAAGATTCCGGTCGAGTTCACGCACGCTGAGCATTGCCGCTGCTGTGTCGCTAGTCATCGCGGCGATTGCCGTGGCTCCGCCCGCGCAGGCGGCATCGGCCACAGTGCATGGCACGTTGACGGGCATCAAGGCTGACAACACGACCGAGGTCATAGCGGGTGCCGCCATAGAACTGCGTGACGCGACCACCAACTACAGCGTCGGCACCGCGTGGACAGACTCCAACGGCGAGTTCACCATAACCGCCTCCGACGCTGGCGGCGCCACGTGGGGCAGCTTGAGCGATCAGTTCTCCGTGTTCTACAACTACTGCCTGTATAACGAACCGTCGTGCAGCGATTACCCGCAGGAATGGCTCGGCGGCGCTTATTCCGTGCAGGATGCGGAGACCTTCACGTTGACCGATGGGGCCAGCGTCGAGAAGAACCACAGCATCCGCATTGGCGCGACCGTGAAAGGATCGGTCACGCTCGCGGATGGTACTGCGGCCACGGGTGGATACGTCAGCGCGAAGCTGGCCCGTCCGGGCGGAGGATCCGCTCACGTGAACCCCGCCAACCCGATTGCCGCTGACGGAACGTTCGAGATTCGCGGGGTTCCCTCGGGAGTTAACGGGTCCTTGGACTTCTACCGGGAGTGGGACGATGATGACGAGAGGTGCTACACCACCCCGGAGGCCGATCTAGGCGTTCTGACGCCCGGGCAAACCGTGACTGGCGCCGATCTGGTGGAGGAATATAACCCGTCCATCATCGCGACCGTGCTCGATCCCGATGGCGGCCCCGTTGATTTCCTGGGTGCCGTGCCCTACACGAATAGTGGCAATGGCGAGTTCGAGGCTCCGCAGGCCGGCCCATTCGGCACCGATGAGCAGGGCAAATTCAAGCACTGTGCAGTGGTCGGTACCGAGATGAAACTGAAGTTCTTTGACGATCTCGGCGCAAACTTCGGGATGTCTGTAGACCGCACGACTCCCATGGTGACCACGTGGGTCGGCACTGACGGTGCCCGTGGAACGACTGAGCAGAACGCGCCTGTCATCGAGGTCGATTCGACGGATGTCATCGATCTGGGAACTATCGAAGTCGCGCCAGCAAATACAGGCGAGCCGTTGGACCCCGTCGTCACCATCACACCAGGCACTGTGTCGATCACCGGCAAGGCGAGGGTGGGCAACACCCTGACCGTCAAGTCCACCGGCTGGAAGCCCAGGGCCACGCAGTTGTCCTACCAGTGGAACCGGGCGGGTAAACCTATCTCCGGCGCCACGAAGATGAACTACCGTCTGACGCCCGCCGACGCGAAGAAGACCATCACGGTGACCGTTACCGGACGCGCTACAAATGCAACGGCAGTATCGCGAACGGCGTCAGGTGTGAAGGCGAAGCTAGGAATCATCAAACCCAAGAAGCTCACCCTGAAAGGCAAACCCCGCGTCGGGAAGACGCTGAAGGTGAAGACAAAATCGTGGACGAGTGGAACGCGCTTGACCTATCGCTGGTCCCACCGAGTAAAAGGAAAATGGAAGGCCGTGAAGCGCGGTAAGAAGGCGGCGTACAAAGTCAAGGCCAGTAACCGCGGGAAGAAGTTGCGGGTGACAGTGAGGGGCACGAAACCGGGATACAAGAGCGTGACGAAGGTGCTCGTCACCAAGAAGGCTCGTTGAGTCCGAGGGCGGGCGGCCTCATGGTCGTCCGCCCCGTTCAACTGATGGGACGACCGCTGCGACGCGCAGCACTCGTCCATCGCGCTGCGAGCAAGCCTGCTGCGATTCCAGCGACATCGGCAAGAAAGTCGAACGGATCGCCACTGCGTTCCGCCAGGAGCAGCCCTTGCCAGATCTCGGAGATTGCGGCATTCGCCACGAGCGCCGCCGCTATCACCCACCATCGGAACCCGAGCCAACCGGCTGTCAGCGCTACCGTCGCGAACGTGGCGAAATGTCCGACCTTGTCGAGGTGGGGGATGCCTTCGCCACGGCCCGGCCCCGACGGCGAATACAACGCGATCAGTTGCACGACGACCGCGCATGCGAACAGGATCCAGCGGATCCAGCACGAGGTGGGAGGAAGGGCAAGCATGCCCTTCAGTGTGGCACGCGCTAGCGGGATGCGATGGTAGCGAGGTGTCGGGCCAAGCGGGTCGCATCCGCTCGGATCTCGGGGATCGCCGTGGACTCCCACTGGCTCCCGCGCCGGGCAGGCCCCACGGCGTAGAGCACGACCGCAGCTGCCGAATCCCGGCTGGATTCTGCCGCCTGGTCATCCAGCCTTGATCCCGCTTCACTGGCGTGCAGCAGTCTTCCGTTCTCGGTAATTGCAAGACCGAGTCCGTGCGCATCCGGCGTGGCGAGTCCGGTCGCAAGCAAACCGTCGATGACGGGATTCCAACCGGCGGATGCGAAAGCGCGCGACCCGGTGCAGTTCACCACGACGTCGAACTCACCGTCGGAGATCGGCTCGCGGCGAATAGTCAGGACCCCCGATGCCAACAGTGCGCCGACCTCGTCGGCAACCGACTCCGGCATGCGATGCCTGACGGTTTCCCATCGGCGCGAGTATCTGGCTATGAAACGCCGCTGATCGGCTAGCGTCCACGATCGCCACAAGTCGTTGATGCTAGGTCGTATCGCATCGATCACGTCCTGCCAGGGTTCCTCGTCCGTGGACGTGCGGTGCAGTTCCGTGATCAGCGCGCGCATGGTCGGGATGAGGCCTGGTGCGGCGAGTGTCAACGGCCCGCTACCGGCGACAGTAGGGGCACTGTGAGGTCTGGGAAGCAATCCGGTTCGGCTCGCCGCCACGATACGCACGCCGGGCACTGTGCGTGCCAACGATGTCGCGATGTCGATGGCTGTCAGCCCGGTTCCGACAATCCCGAGGGTGTCACCGGCGTGCAGGGTGCCGTGGGCGCGGTTCCGAGCGCGAGTATCACCGAGTCGGCCGCCACAAAAACGCCATCGGTCAACGTCACACGACCGTCAGCGTCGATATGTGCCGCCTCCCCGGAGACGAGGGAGAGCCGTCCGGCTGCCGCCCTGCGCAACTGTTCGGCGAAGTCCGAGAGGTAAGCGCCGAACATGGTGCGTGGTGCGAAGTCTCGCGCGTCGATGTCGAATCCGCGCTTGTGAGCCCAGCGCACGAAGTGTCCCGGATCGTCACGCGGTGCATCCCGGAATCTCGCTCCGGCACCGGTGGGATGCGCAGGCTCCGAACCGGACCACTCGTCCTAGGCGTGGAGGGTGAATCGTCCCGCATCTGTACGAAATCGTGGCCAAGGTCGGGCTCCTCGTCTGTAGCCACGATCTCGGGTGCGATCACGCTCGCTGTGGCAGTGCCACCGGAGCGTGTGGCACCAGTGGCGACAGCCCACGCCGCGTAGCCGCCGCGCAGGTCAGTCACATGCTGGTAGCCGTGAGTCCGCAGTGCGCTCGCCGCTACGGAGGAGCGCCAACCTCCCGCGCAGTGAATCGCGACAGGACGGTTGGCGGGAAGTTTGTCGAGTTCGCGAACCAGGCCGGCGAGGGGGATGTGAAAGGAGCCGGGGATGGCGCCGCCAGCGCGTTCCGTGGAGCTGCGCACGTCGAGGATCAGGGTCTCTGGCTGCTCGGCCAGGGAGGTGAAGCTGGCGACACTAGCGCGTTCAGCCGCGCGTTTCAGATCAGGGCGGGCAGCGAAGAACTCGTCCAAGGCGCTCAATGCGCCTCGGATGTCGTCGAATCCGACGCGGCCGAGCCGCATGGCGGCCTCGTCTTCGCGGCCGGGCTCGGTGACCAGGATGATGGGGCTGGCGGCTGATCCAACATCAGCCAGGAGGCGAACTCGTCCTCGGTCATGGGAGCCAGAGCCGGGTTGGTGCGGCGCTCCTTACCGATAGTGGAGGACTTCTCGCTGCCGAGTGCCTTGCCACACGCCGACCCGGCACCGTGAGAGGGGTGCACGGTGACGTCGTCAGGCAATGCCAGGATGATGTCGCGAAGGCTACGGTACTGGGCTCGAGCAAGTTCGGCGGGCACGGCGCCGACCGCTGCGGCAAGGTCGGGGCGGCCCACGTCACCGACGAAAAGGGTATCCCCGCTGAACAGGGCGCGCGGAGTACCGTTCTCACGGGCGAGGATTGAGATGGATTCCCACGTGTGGCCGGGCGTATGGAGGATTTCGAGGACGAGTTCTCCGCCGGTCGCGGAGCCTGCCTGAGTCGGCGGGCCAACTGCGGCGCCTAGGCAGACGAGTTCACCGTGTTCCAGGTAACGGACTGGGTAATCCACCTCGTCGCGAGCGCGCGAGCCAAGGCCGATCCAAGCGCCGGTCGCGGCGGCGAGTTCAAGGTGACCGGCCACGAAGTCGGCGTGGAAGTGGGTCATGATGATGCCGACGATGGTGAGGCCGTGCTCTCGGGCGCTGTCGAGGTAACAGCCGATGTCGCGGCGCGGGTCGATGACGACAGCCTGGCGTGAGACCGAGTCGGCGACGATGTAAGAGCCTTGGGATAGGCAGTCAAGATAGTGATGTTCGAGCAGCATGGTTCCTCAATTCCGGTCTGTCTGGCTTTGCCGCTGACGGCAGTTGTCTGTGACATGGACGGATTTGCCCAAGTTACTAAAACATAGTAACCCTATCTATTTAATATAGTTAAATAAAGTGTGTTCAGGCGGGACTAGAAGGCTTTGGTGTTTGCGCGGGGCAATCGCTTGCGTTACGCAGGGGTCTCGTCTGCAGGGGCGGGGTGCTTGATGCATGTACGGCGAAAACCAAGAAAATGCAGAGATTCTCGATAGCGTCTTGGCCCGTCTTCAGCGCATTGCATGGCTAGGGTTTACGCTCCGGTGCCCCGGACGATGCACCTGCGGACGAATGCGGTCCAGAGGCGGGGTCGATCGCTCGAATCTTTCTGGGCGGCGGGGACCTCGACACTTCCCAGATCGATGTGGTCGGGAAGCATCGGTTCGGCGAACTGCCGACGACACTCGTTCGGTTTACGGGAGTTGGTAGCTCTGTATGCGAAATGGTAGTCGGATATATAGCACTACTACTTTGCAGAGAGGGCTGTCTTTGGCAGGAAGGCTGTGGGACCGGGGATAGCAGCCGCAAGACGACGCTGCGGGTGATGGAGGCGTGAAGCTGACCTGGTCGCTCTCACGACAAAAGGCTCCAATCGGCGTTTCCGCTGATCAGAGCCCTCTGGCTGGTCGGGGTGACAGGATTTGAACCTGCGACCTCTTCGTCCCGAACGAAGCGCGCTACCAAGCTGCGCCACACCCCGTGGCATTCAAACCACTACACTGTACCCGACGTGGGCCTCAGAAATGAAACTGTGTGATGGTCCGTTATCGACTTGTCAGTGAGATCAAAGTCGCTGCTGGACGACACGCCAGACGAAGTCGGACAAACGGGTTGGTTCCCACGCCCTCACTGACGTGCAGCCAGGTCGAATCCGCCCCACCGGGCTCATCAGGCTGAGCCGCTGGCCACCCGCTCAGCCCTTTAACCCGGGCGGTATCCAGGTCACAGTTGGTCGTCAAAGCTCCATAGCCAGGCAAACACACTTGACCGCCGTGCGTGTGTCCGGCGAGAATCAATGCCGCGCCGTCGGCGTGGAGCGCGTCAAGTGCGCGGCGGTAGGGGGCATGGACGACTCCCAGTCGGATAGCCTCGTCCGCATTGGATTGCGGAGCAGGCAACTCGTCACGTCCAATATGCGGATCGTCTAGGCCGACAAAGTCGATCAATTGCTCGCCTACGCGGATCTCGGAACGTCGGTTGCCCAGATCGGCCCACCCGGCGTTGGTCAGTTCGCTGACGAATTTCTCCCATGGCAGGTCGGGCTCGTTGAGCGTGCCACCGACGGATCCCGAATGGTCCAGGAGGTAGCGCAGCGGGTTGCGGAATGACGGCGCGAAGTAGTCGTTCGAGCCCAGGACGAACGCACCGGGAACGTCGAGTAACGGTTCGAGGGCATGTAGTAACGGGTACAGCGCATCGCGGTGGCCGAAGTTGTCCCCGGTGTTCACGACCACGTCAGGCATGACGGTGGAAAGATCTCGCAGCCAGGCGATCTTGTCGACCTGTCCCGGAATCAGATGTATGTCGGAGATATGCAATACTCGTACTGGCTCGGCGCCGGTCGGCAGTAGCGGGACAGCGACCTCGCGCAACGTGTACCGGTGGGCCTCGAACGCTGCCCAGGCAGCTGTGGCGGCTCCTGCTGCGGTCACCGCTCCAATGCTCCACAGCGCAGGCCGTAGTCCGCACCGTGACGTCGATGCGTCCGTCTTGAGCACGTCAGTCCTTCTTCTTGCCAGAGGATTTCTTTCCGGAGGACTGCGAGCCCTTCTTGTCGGAACTCTTGTCGGACGACTTCTTCTTGTCGTCATCCTTGTTCTTGTCGGAGTCCGTTTCAAGCTTCGGGGCTGCGCCGACCAGCGCCCATGACGGACCTGGGAAGGACTTCACAGGCTTCTTGGCCTGAGCGATGTCCATGAACTCTTTCCAGGTCGGAGCTGCGATTGTGCCACCGTAGACGGTCTGGGCCCTGCGGCCACCGACGCTCATGTAGCGCATCTCGACGTCCTTGGTCGGGTTGCCGACCCATACTGCTGTTGACAGCTGTGGGGTGTAACCCACGTACCAGGTGTGGGTGTTGTTACCCGCGGTACCGGTCTTTCCCGCTGAAGGGCGACCGCCCGACAGCGCTGCCACCGGGGCGCTGCCGCCAGCGCGCGGCACGCGCTCCAAGGCATAAGTCACCGTGTTCGCGATGTCGGCGCTAATGGCACGCTTACAGTCCTTCTTGGGGATTTCCAGCTTGTTGCCGTCGGCGTCTTTGACCTCGGTGATAGCGATCGGCTTGCAGTATTTGCCTTCGTTGGCGAAAGTGGCGTAAGCCGAGGCCTGGGCCAGAGGAGACGTGTTCTGGATGCCGAGGGTCATCGACGGGGTGACCTCGATGCCGTCGTCTGTGAAGTACGAGTTGGATATGTCCTCACCGTTGGACAGCGAAGGACGGAAACCCACATCGTAGGCGGCGTCTGCAATCTCGCACTGGTCGAGTTGCTGTGCCATAGCGACGTATCCGGTGTTCACCGAAAGCGCGGTGGCCGTCAGCACTGACATGCGGCCGCGCCGGGAACCTTCGGAGTTGCCCGGTGTCCAGGTGCCGCCGAATCCGGTGCAGGCGGCCGGGAAAGTGCTGAGGTTGTAAGTTCGGCCGGTACCGTCAACGACATCGTTGAGCTTCTTGCCGGAACGCAGCCAGGCCACCAGTGTGAATGGCTTGAACGTCGATCCGGGCTGGAAACCTCGCGACCCGCCGTGGTCCTGATCGGTGTTGTAGTTAATCGCAGTGCGATTCTTTTTGGGATTGTCGCTGGGATCATAAGGACGGTTCTGCGCCATCACGAGGATCTCGCCGGTGCCAGGTTCGACAGTGGTCATCGCGGTTGCAATGCCGTTGGGCTCGTTCGGAGGAATCGACTTGCGCAGGATCTTTGTCGCCTGCCGCTGCAGCTTCATATCGATGGTGGTCACGATCCGCAGACCGCCGCGGTAGAGCAACTGAGTGCGTTCCTCCGCAGTCTTACCGAAAGCCTTGTCCGACGTGATCACCTTGGTGACATAGTCACAGAAGAACGCGGCGGTTTTCGCAGCGACACAGCCCTGTTTGATCTCCTGGACGTCCAACGTCTCGGGGAGTGGTGTTGCACGTGCTTCTTCGTACTCGTCCTTCGTGATCATTGACTGTTGATACATCAGGCTCAAGACGATATTGCGGCGTCGCTCAGAGGCTTCAGGGTGGATCGTGGGGTCGTAGGCCGACGGGCGTTGCGTGATACCGGCGATCGTTGCTGCCTGCACGATGGACAGGTCAGCGGCGGCAATCCCGAAGTAGTGCTGTGAGGCGGCTTCGGCGCCGTACACGGACTTACCGAATTGTGCGATGTTGAGGTAGCCCTCAAGGATCTCGTCCTTGCTCATCTGCTTTTCAAGTTCGACAGCAAGGCGTGCCTCCCGAATCTTTCGTTCGTATGTTCCTGCTGTCGCTTCGCTGACACCTTCAGCGTCTCCGGCCGCGTGGGCTCGTTCGACCAAGATGTTCTTCACGTACTGTTGGGTCAGGGTTGAAGCTCCCTGGGTGTCGCCGTCAGTGGCGTTGTTGACCAGCGCGCGAGTCATGCCCATCATGTCGATGGCACCGTGTTCGTAGAACCGCTTGTCTTCGGTGGCAACCACCGCATTTTGCAGGTGATCGGAGATGTCATCGAGGTCTTTGACGATCCGGTTCTCCCAGTAATACGTCGCCAGCAGGGTCTTGCCGTCGTTGGCGTAGATGTAACTGGCCTGGGACAGTTGGCCCGCTTCGATCTCGTCAGGTAGCGAATCGAATACTTCGATCCCGCCTTCGGTGACTTTGCCGGCGCCGATCGCGATAGGTGCTACCAGCGCGCCAGCGAGCAACCCGGCGACAACCGCCAAGGCGATGAAAGCACCTAATGAGGCAAAGAGCGCGGCCACGTTGACACGATGGCGTGGAGCGCGCTTGAGACTACCCGAACCTGCCGAAGAACCCATGGATTCTAGCCTACGCGAACAGTCTTGAGATAGGCAGAGGGGAGCCCTGTCACAGGTGTGAGGATCGTGTGTGAATCTCGTGGCAATCATCGAGTGAGGAGTGCGCAAGCGACCTGGACGGTGTTCTATCCTGGACGGTCATAACACGGGTAGTCTTGACCCATGACGACATGGGAATACGCCACAGTTCCACTGATCAGCCACGCCACTAAGCAGATCCTCGATACGTGGGGTTCTGATGGGTGGGAGCTTGTCACCGTTGTAACGGGACCCGATGGGAATGGCCTGGTTGCCTATCTCAAGCGCCCCATCGCCCAGGAGAGTTGATCGTGTCTGGTTCGGTAGCGACGCGCCTGGTGCAACTCGGAATCGAATTGCCTCCGGTCGCGGCACCGCTCGCCAACTACGTTCCTGCGATCCGCTCCGGCGACTTCGTGTGGACGGCCGGACAATTGCCCATGGTCGACGGTAAGCTGCCCGTCACTGGCAAAGTCGGTCACGGCGAGGGCTTGATCGACCCCGAACTGGCCTACGACCTCGCCCGCATCGCTGCGCTCAACGCGATCTCGGCGATCGCGGCCCAGGTGGGTTCGCTGGACCGCATTGAACAGATCGTCAAAGTTGTCGGCTATGTGGCATCCGATCCTGCCTTTTCAGGTCAGCCCGCGGTCCTCAATGGTGCCAGTGAACTGCTGGGGCAGATTTTCGGGGACGAGGGTGCTCACGCGCGCAGCGCCGTCGGCGTAGCCGTGCTTCCGCTGGATGCCCCGGTCGAGGTCGAACTCGTCGCCCGCGTCGGTCGATAAGCAGGGCTTCGACCCTTCGGCAAACTCAGGCCAGCGTGCGCTCAACCAGCGCAGCGCGCTAGCGCGAGCGGCGCTGTAGTCGTTCCAACTCCACCAGGATCAGGGTGCGTCCGTCGCGGCGCACCCATTTACGAGTCGTGAAATCCGCCAACGCCTTGTTGACTGTTTCACGTGAAGCACCGACGAGTTGCGCAAGTTCTTCTTGGGTGAGTTCGTGGGTGACTCGAATTCCATCGGAGGTCTTTTGGCCAAACCGTTCGGCCAGGTCGAGCAGAGCCTTGGCGACTCGTCCCGGAACGTCGGAGAAGACGAGATCCGCCAGAGCCTCGTCCGTGCGGCGCAGTCGGCCGGCCAATGCGCCCAGGAGCGGGGTGGCGACCGCCGGGTGCGTCGTGATCCACGAGGCGAGACGATCGTGCGGGAGTTCAAGCAGCTCACTGTCGGAGACTGCGGTGGCGGTCGCGGTACGGGGACCGGGATCGAATAGCGATAATTCGCCGAGCATCTCGCCGGGGCCAAGAACGGCCAAGAGGTTCTCGCGACCATCCTGAGAACTGCGTCCCAGCTTGATCTTTCCGGAAGTGATGACGAATAGCTGGTTGCCCAAGGCGCCTTCTCGGAAGAGCACCTCACCCTTTGACAGGCGAACAGGTGTCATAGAGCCAAGCAGCGCACGCGCTTCACTTGGTTCGATGTTCGCGAATAGCGGCGCGCTGAGCACTACCTCTTCGTTCTCCACGGCAATCCCTTCATCATTGACAGATCATTGTTGCGTTGGATCACACTGCTAAGCACCAGTGTGCCCTATCAGTCCAGCGCGTGGTGATTCCGGTCTTCGGCGAGCTGCTCGACTAGGCGGTCGGTGAGCGCCATCAACTCTCGTCGTAGATCATTCTCATATGATGCGAGATGCGCGTCCAGATCGCGCAGATTCGGCAGTTCGCCCAGCGGGAAACCCTCCGAGGGGACTTGTGCCAGTGAGTCGAGGATAGGAAGGAGCGCGGCGTGCTGCGGACGCGAATCGAGCATGTTGCTGCTAAGTGGGCGGGGCGCCGCGCCGCGCGCGATAGTCAGATCCATCTTCGCGCGCACTAAGCGACGCCAATGACCCACGGAGGCCAACTCGCATCGAAGCGCCGTGCGGCGCTCACGTAAATCTCCTAGAGCTGTTCCTAACTCCACATGCGACAAGATGGCCTCCTTTCTCCATCATTGCAACGGCACGAAAACGCTGTGTCTTGAGAGCGCGGATCGTTTCAATCGTGCGTCTGCTGAGATGATGGCAGGGTGGAACAACCTAAGATTGCTCGCTCGTCCTCTCGGCGCGAACTCGCGCAGGAGGTTGATCGCCGGTTGGCAGGTCGCTTCCCGGAGGCCCACTGCGAACTGGATTACGAAACACCGTGGCAACTCCTGGTCGCCACGGTGCTGTCGGCGCAGACCACCGATGTCAGAGTCAACCAAGTCACCAAGATTCTTTTCGCCCGGTGGTCCACGCCGCGGGCAATGGCCGCAGCTGCGCAGCAGGAATTGCAAGAAGTACTGCGTCCGCTGGGATTCACCACCCGACGTGCTCGCCATGTCATCGAGTTGAGCGCACAGTTGTTGGACTCGTTCGGCGGGCAGGTGCCGCGCAGCCGCGATGAACTCGTCACCTTGCCAGGGGTGGGGCGCAAGACCGCCCATGTCGTGTTGGCTGAGGCGTTTGGACTTGGCTACCTCGCTGTTGACACTCACGTGATGCGCACGGCGCACCGTATCGGGCTCACTGACAACAAGGATCCGCTCAAGGTCGAACACGACCTGGTTGAGCTGTACGACGCAGGGCAACTGCCGATGGTCTCGCACCGGCTGATCTTCTTAGGGCGACGGATTTGCCACGCCAGGACGCCGCAGTGCGAGGTCTGCCCGCTGCGCGATATCTGCCGCTACGCTATGGCAGCGGAACTGAGTCATTGAGCCAATCCAACAAGATTTCCGCGACCTCATCAGGACGTTCCTCATGTGGGAAGTGGCCAGCGCCAAAGACTTGCTCGCTGCGCAGATGAGTACACAAAGCCGCCGCGTCCACTCCGGTCCAGCCCAGATCGAACACCGGGTCCATACGGCCCATGACCTGCAACGCGGGAACGGTCACGATGCCGCGCACCGTGGCCAAATAGCGACGGTAGGTCGAACCGAGACGGTTGACGTAGTGCCAGCGCACGGCTTCTAGCGAACATCGTGAAACCGATGGCAATCGCATGGCGGTGCGGTACACCTCAAGATCGGGTGCTGGCCATGGCGTAATCGTCAAATCCCTGAGAATGCGAGTTGCCAGGTCTGTGGTGCGCAGTCGGCGTTCAACCGCACCGGGGACCATCGCAGCACTCATGCCCTTGTGTGCCAGTTTTGACATCACGGCACGAGTTGACGCGTGCACTCGCGCCGGATGCGGGGAACTGAAGGCGGCCACCGCCGTCGTCACTGCTGGGACAACGGTCGGCATTGACCAGGCGATCATGCCGCCGATGCCATGGCCGATGATGGTTGCGCTGCTAGCGCCCAATGCGCGAATGACTCCTGCCACGTCCCGGCACAGATTAGGCGTGTCGTAGCCCATGGGAGGTTTGTCTGAAGCGCCGTAGCCACGTAGATCCATCGCGGCCACCCGGTATCCGGCCTGGGTGAGGTGGGGAAACTGGTGCCGCCAAGTCCACCACATTTGCGGGAAGGAATGGAGCAATATGATCAGCGGTGCCTGCGCGGTCGCCTCGTCATCACTGACAGCTACGTGGAATCGGGACCCGTTGGCGGACACAAAACGGTGTTCCCATGGGCCGGGTAGGAGCACATCTGAGAAGTCAGCAACCACTATGCCTCGTCATATTTCAGTGGGGTGTTCGAGCGCCGTGGTTCCCGCAGATTCGGCATCTGCCAGTTCGAAGGTCTCATCTGCTGTCGCAGGTTCTTCTGTGACGGGGGGATTGTGGCGATCTTTGGGCGGATCGAAACGGTAACCGACGTTACGCACGGTGGAGATCAACTGGTCGTATTCCGTGCCGAGTTTGGCACGCAGCCGTCGCACGTGCACGTCTACGGTACGAGTACCGCCGTAGTAGTCGTAGCCCCAGACTTCCTGCAGAAGTTGGGCGCGGGTGAAGACTCGTCCCGGATGCTGCACGAGGTATTTGAGCAACTCGAACTCTTTGTAAGTCAGATCAAGCGGTCGACCGTGCAACCGGACGGTGTAACCGGAGGAGTCGATGACGAGTTCTCCTGTCGCGATTTCCTCCGGTTGGTCTTCGGAAGCGGCTGTGGCATCTGTTTCACGGGCCAGACGAATACGCGCCTCGACTTCAGCCGGCGGTGCGGTGTCGAGCATCAGGTCGTTCGCGCCCCAGTCGGCGTTGACGACGAGCAGACCACCCTCGGTCACAATCAGAATCAGCGGGACGGTCAGACCGGTGGCGCGCAGCATGCGGCTGGTGGTGCGTGCCTTCGCTAGGTCGCGGCGGGCATCAAGCAGCACCACATCGGCGTCCGGCGCTTCGATAAGAGCCGACGGTTCCATGGGAAGAATGCGGATGTGATGGTTCAGCAGCCCAAGCGCGGGTAAGACCGTTGCTGATCCCCCAGCTGTCGCAGTTAGCAGCAGCAGGTCGGCCATCTAATACCTCCCTGAGCGATGCCGACGAAGTACTTCACTGCATTTACCGTACCTTGTGCGCGCCGCGTCCAATATATCTGGCGCACTCGTCAAGTCTGAGAGACTTGTCACTGTGAACGTACAAACCGCCATCATCAACCTGTCCGGCAGGTCGTTGTTGACCGCTGTGGCTGCGGCGCTGGTTGCGGCCGGAGCGCTGCTTGGTGTCACAGGGTCGACCATCGTGCTCGCGTTGGTGGTCCTTGCCATCGCGCTGGGCTGGCCGCGATTGATGAACTTGCCTGCTGTCACGGGGTCGTCACTGGTCATGGCGCTCGCGGGGCTGTCGTCACTGGCTGTGGTGTACGCGGCGCCACGTGAGCCTTGGATTCGTTCGGTGCCGCTGGTGCTCGCCTTTGCCGTTGTTCTGGCTTTCGTCAACGAGCTTGCTCGTCCTGACGACCGCTCTCGACTGACGGAATCGTTGTTGGGGACTGTCAGCGGCGCATTCTTGGCAATCGGGGTTTCCGGCTGGCTGGCAGCGGATCGTTCGATATTGGGTCACCGTGTGGTGGTGCTAGCGGCACTGGCGCTGGCTGTGGCTTCCATCTTAGCGGCGCTGCCGATCTATGGCTGGACGTCGTTCACAACGACCACTCTGGCCGGGGTCGCCACCGCAGTCGCACTTGCTCAGGTGTGGCTGAATGTTCGCACGCTCACGGCGCTAGCGGCCGGGTTGGTCGCGGGACTATGCGTCGCCTTCGCGCAGTCCTTGTTCATTCGCATGACAACGCTGCGGTCGCCGCGTGCGGCGATAGCGACGGTGGCGGTGCCATTGGTGGCAGCTGGGCCGTTCATTTATGCCATTGCGCGCCTGACCCTGCAGGTGTAGTCGTGACCGCCGTTATGGCTACGGCGCAAATAACCGCTGTCAGCCGGTAGGCTTGTGCCATGAGTATTGAGGCACTTGAGGCGTTCTTCCTGGGCCTGCTGGTTGTGGTCACGGTGACGATCATCTGGTTCGCGGGCTTCGTGGTTTACAAGCTGTTCAAGTCCTGACGGGCCGCGCGCAGCATGTCATTCGTGATTCCAGAAAGTCTGGCTCCGGAGTTGTATCCGCTGGCGTGGGTCATCGGGCAGTGGCGCGGGGTCGGGGAACTCAACTATCCCGGTATAGATCAGCAATCGGTCCAGGTCGACCTGTCATGGACTGAGGGAGACGGGCCGTTCCTGGATTACCGCTGTGTGGTCACCCCCGTTTCCGGCGAGTCAGAGGACGGGGACGAGCCCATCCCTACTTGGTCGACCGAATCGGGGTTTTGGCGAATCTCGCCGGAAAAGCCAGCAGAACTCGAGGACGAGTACACCGCGCTCGAAGTGATGACCTCCGATCCGGCAGGGCGGGTCAGCATCTACTTGGGAGCGGTCGGCAAAGGGCGTATCACCATTGCCTCTGACCTGATCGCGCGCACGGCGACCGCCGCGCCGGTCACTGCGTCACGCCGGATGTTTGGGCTGGTGTCCGGCCAACTGATGTGGGTATGGGAACTGGCGGCCTTCGGCCATCCGATGCAGTCCTATCTGTCTGTCGCTATGGACCGGGTCTCGTCATGACCTGGCGCAGTCCGTTACTTGATCGCCCCGGCGCTGTTGCGGCGAGCGGCCCTGATGCGGGTGTCGCTTGGCATTATGGCGATCCGGTTGCAGAGCAGCGTGCTCTGGAACGCGGTGCGGCAGTCGTTGACCAATCCCACCTGGCAGTCATTTCCGTCACCGGGGCCGACCGGCTGACGTGGTTGAATTCTCTGACGAGTCAGGACTTGACGGCACTGCCGCCACGCCGGTCCACTGAGACTTTGCTGCTTACTCCGCAGGGACGGCTCGAGGCCGCGGTGTGCGTGGTCGACGATGGGGAGACGACCTGGCTCATCACCGAGGTGGCCCAGCGCGAGTCATTGACGAAGTGGCTGGACTCCATGCGCTTCGCGATGCGGGTCGAGGTTGTGGATGTCACTGACCGGTGGGCCGTGCTCGGTGAGGCGATAGCCGCTGAGGGCAACGACGGGGAACCGGTGACCTGGTGGGACACGTGGCCTGAGGTTCGTGCGGGCGGTACTCGTTATGGGGTGGCCACTGAGGATCACCCTGGTGTGGAGCGCGCCTGGCGGTTGGTGCTCGTCCCACGGGATCAACTGGAGACTGAGATCTTCGGCCGGGAGCAGGCTGGCTGGCGGTTGGCTGGGACCTGGGCCAGCGAAGCGATCCGGATCGCTGCCTGGCGGCCGCGATTCGCCCGCGAAGTGGATGAGCGCGCCATTCCGCATGAAGTCGACTGGCTTCGTACGGCGGTTCACCTGCATAAGGGCTGTTACCGGGGGCAGGAGACCATCGCGCGAGTGCACAATCTAGGTAAGCCGCCGCGCCGGCTCGTACAGCTGCATCTGGACGGTTCGGTCGACACGTTGCCGGCGCCGGGTAGTGTGGTCAAACTCGGGGCGAAGACGGTTGGCTTTGTGACGAGCTCTGCCCGGCATCATATTGAAGGCCCGATTGCGCTGGCACTGATTAAGCGTGCGACGGCACTGGGCGAAGAACTGATGGTCGAAGCCATAGAGGCGTCTGTTGCGACCGTCGAGCAGGGGACAGAACCTGTCGAGACCGCCGTCGCCCCTACGCTCGTCGCTGCCACCCAGGTCGAAGTCGTTTCCGCCGAAGGCTTGTCCGTTGACCGGCCGGCCGGACACGGCCCATTGCTCAAAGGATTGCCCCGAACCGGCATGATCGGTCGCCCGTAGCCGCGGCCTGTCCTCGTCTGGCATTCACCGTACAAAATTGGCGTCTATCCTTGTACGCTAGGGTGATGGACGTTGCTGTGAGCGCGTTGCGCGCGGAACTCAAGTCATGGATCGACCGGGCCAAAGCGGGCGAGACGGTCATCATCACTGATCGTGGCGTGCCCGTGGCGCGACTGTCCGGCGTCGAGTCAGCTGATCTGCTCACCGAATTGGTGCGCGACGGACTGGTGACTGAGCCAGAGAAGTCGCGCGAGCCGGTCACGCCTGGGACCGATATCGACAGCAGTGCCGATCAGCGCGGCGGCGGCATCTTCTCACGGCGGCGGCGATAGTCGTGAGCCTGGTCTATTTCGATTCGTCAGCGCTGCTGTCACTATGTGTGAGTGGCCCCCGCACGCCGTTGGCGCAGCGGTTGTGGATCAGGGCCGATGCTGCTGTCACTTCACACGTGGCGCTCGTCCAGGTCCCTGCGGCGCTTGGGCAAGCGCATCGTCGTAACCTGCTGACCGCTGCGGGACTGGAGCGAGCATTGGCCAGTTGGCACGATGTGCGCCAAGCGGTCTACGTGATCCGCGCCTCCAAGGAGTTGGCGCTGCGCGCGGGAGAACTCGTCCTGAATCATGACCTGCGCGCCGACGACGCTTGGCATCTTGCTGGGGCGCAGTTGGCGCTGCGCGATGGTGGCCTTGCGGCAGTGTGGGACGAGCGACTTCGGGCTGCGGCGCTGGCAACTGGGGTGCGGGTATGCGGGCAGTAGTACAGCGCAGTGTCGGCGCATCCGTGGTGGTGGCTGGTGAGACGGTAGCGGCTTTCGAAGGCGAAGGTCTGGTCGTGTTGGTGGGCGCGACACATGATGACGAGGTTGCCGATTGCGATTACATCGCCCGCAAGGTTGCTGAACTGCGGATTCTGCGCGACGAGCGCAGTGCGGTGGATGTTTCGGCTCCGGTGATCGTGGTCTCGCAATTCACGCTATATGCCGATGTGCGTAAGGGGCGGCGGCCGTCATGGAACGGCGCTGCTCCAGGGTCTGTGGCCGAGCCACTCGTGGACGAGGTCGTCACGCGGCTGCGGGAGCGCGGTTTGAACGTGGGGACAGGCGTCTTTGGCGCTGATATGCGGGTGACCATCAACAACGATGGCCCGGTGACGATCTGGCTGGATTCCTCGGGCGGCTGAGGGAACGGCACGGGCATCGTCTGTCTGCGACTTCACCGCTGTCGTGCGTGTTGTGTACGTGGCGGTTGTATCCGGTGAAATAGGAAGTGCCCGATACGTTTCGACTTCCTCGACGTTTGCCTCAACACTTGATCGGAGCGCTACGCGCTATATGTAAACATCGCGCGCTTAGGGTACTCTCGGTTTGGTTGTTGGAATCCAATAGAGGAGAGTCGCGTGATCGCGCTACCAGAGTCGTTGAACTTTGTGCGGACGGTGTTTGGCAGACCTTTTGGGCGTCAGGATGATGCTGGGCGAAAGAATTGGTCAGTCGCGTTTCGGGAGCGTAGTCGACCTCCCGCCTATACAGCTGTGATGGCAGGCGTCGCAATCGTCGGGGTTGTGATTCCAACGAGCTTCGCCTCGGCCGCTGAACTGCCGGTGGCTGAGGCGGATTCTGCGGCTCTCTCGATCGTGTCGAATCCGAGCACACTTGTGGCCGCACGATATGCAGAATTGCCGCCGTACGGAAATCCGGTCACGGTTTCAAGCTCGCCTTTATCAAGTTTTCCGCAGAACGGCGGATCATATTTGGTGATGTCGACGGGTGACAGTACGCGGGTCGCAGGCGGTGACTCGGCCACACATCTGAGCGTCAATAACGGCGGTGGCTCATTGCGTGGCAATACGTACGACGTTGTGATGCTTGAAGTGGATGTCGACGTACCGCATGGTGCCAACTGTGCACGCGTTGACTTCCGGTTCTTCTCCGAGGAGTACCCGGATTATGTGGGCCAGAGTGTGAACGATGCATTTGTCATCGAACTCGATCAATCGACCTGGCGTGTCCTGCCGGACGCAACGCTGTCTGCGCCGGACAACTTCGCGTTCGACTCTGAGGGGGATCCCGTCACGATCAACACGACGGGGCGGACCGCGATGAGCCGATCCAACGCGCTTGGCACTGCTTTCAACGGTGCCACACCTTTATTGACGGCTGGAGTGCCGGTGACCCCTGGTGATCACACCTTCATTTTCTCAATCTTCGATGTTGGGGATGCCATTTACGACTCGGCGGCTTTCATTGACAACCTTCGTTTCACTACCGTTGACTTCCCTTTGACGCAATGTCGTCGTGGAGCTCGACCGTCGGTGGATGAAACCGCTGTTCCGTTGCTTGGCGCGCACGGGATTACAGGTGATGCTGATGACATGGAGCACAACCTCGAGCTAGCGACAGAGTTGGTTCCAACGCTGGGCGGATCAAGCACCTACTCGACAACTACAGCGGAAATCGGCAGTGTCTGGGATAACGGGAAACAAGTCGTGAGAGATGCGGAAAAACTCACCCGAGACACGGGACAGCCTCGGGTCAATGTGATCGCACACTCCAAAGGAGGACTAGACACAAGGGTTGCAATGTGGGAAAGCCCGCACTTGTTTCGGGGACTCGGAATGCTGGCGACGCCAAACGGCGGCAGTATAGCGGCCGATAAGTTGTGTGCGATGCGTAGGGTTTCGGGCAAGAACTGGCCGTTTCCCGAGCAGGGTCCGTGTGACGACGCGAGTAATGGACTGTTCAATCTTCAGACTGGGTACGTCGGAAATACTCTAAACAAGCAGGTTCGCGGCTGGCCGCAACATATCAACTACGTCACGGCAGGTGACTGTACTGCCGTCACACCGACAGACCTAGGCTCCGCGGCATGTACAGCGACAAACATCGTCGCCTCGAATTGTTCGTTTGCGACGCTACTGGCAGAGGTCGATCAAGGAAGTGATGGTGTTGTCTGCGTGAGTAGCGCTTTTGACCAAACAGACTACATCGCCATGCGTCCTCCGGCTTTCGCGCCCGACAAAGTGCACCATGCCCTGTTACCGGTTCATCGGCTCGATCACTCTGCTATGAGAGAAGACCCGTGCCCCACCGCGCAGGTGGTGGCGTCTTTGTACGGGTCGAAGTCTGTTGATAACCCGTACCGGGATGGCGTGAGTTGTCAAGATTCCGGGCTGGAAATGCCAAGCGGTGAAGACAATTCAGGTGTAGGCGGTCAGGCAATTGCCTCCGCTGCGAGATCTGTCGAGACGCTTGAAGACACGAATCAGGCACCTCAAATCGGCCAAACGGTGCGTCAAACCGTGGCCGTCGTCCCGGTGACTGGTGTCGAACCAACAGAGTATCGCCTGAACCCTGAGCAGGGATCGGCAATTAGCGCTGAAATCTGGTCCGACGTACCTCTGCACATTGCGGTGATTGATGGCGTAGGGCAGGATGTCGAGAACGTTGTGTTCGGGCCGTCGACTGACCTAGGTGGGTACCAGTACTTCGTTAGTTTGGAGGACACTGCTGGCGAAGAACGTGTCGCAGTAATCTCTAGCGATAGGGACGCGAACATCGGTGTAGTGACATACGTAGAGTCCGGTGGACATGAACTGAAGGCCGAAGTGGAGCCGTTGTCGCCGACTTCGGCGCGGATATCAGCGTCCTTATCGAATAGCACTGCCGCTCTGCTCGGAGGGCTCAATGCGTTTGCGACCGTGCAAACGAGTGGAGGTCCGGTTGATGCCGCACTCACGTTGCTGAATGAAGACGGCAGTCACGTTTTAGTCGGTGAGGTGCCGACTATTCCCGGACAGTGGAATCCCATCGACCTCACACTGACCGGTGATATCAGCCGTAGCACTACAGTTGGTGTGATTGCCCCAGACGACACGGCCTCTATTGGAGAAGTAATCGATGATGAGCTAGTGGACACCGATGGGGACGGCGTTATCGATAGTTTGGCGGTGAATATCTCAGTTGACGTTGAACGGGCAGGTACCTATCAACTTGCTGTGGACTTCACCGGACCAGGCGGCGAGATTGCATTCAGCGCACCCGGTAGCGCGGAGTTGGATGCCGGTTCTGGCCCGATCACTTTGCTTGCGCCGATAAACGCACTGATCGCAGGGGGTATCGAGGGGCCTTACACGGTGACCAGTGGGATCATGACACTAGACGACGCGGTACGCACTGTCGTTGCCGAGAAAGCGATGATGGGCACTGTCGGCAAGTATGATTTCTCGGCGCTTCCGGTGACCGAGACAAACTTGTTTGGCACTCAACTCGTCCGCAACGGTGATGAGTTGGTGGTCTCCGCGAGGGCCACACTTCCTGTCGCGGGTGAGTATGTACTCACGGGTTCTCTGATGTCACCTTCTGGTGCCAAGGCTGCGCAAGCCTTGAGCGCGATAGAACTGTCAGCGGGTGTGTCGACAGTGCATTTGAGTTTCGATGTAAACGAGGCATTAACGGAACCGGGTCGTTATACGATCACGGATCTATCGATCGCTCCTATCGACGAACCTGAACTAGTCGTGCTGGGTCCGCCAGCAGCCTACGATCACGAGGTGGAGAATAGTTCTGATTGGAAACCAGTACTGCGATCAGAGGAATCGGTCGCCTTGACGAACCAATTCCAGGCGGTAGGTCCACATGCAGATGTACTGACAGGTGGCGACTTCACCTGCGATTCGTCAGTGCAAATCGACGGTGATGTGGTGGCTGTTGGTGACGTCTACATGACTAACAATTGTGTTGTTATTGGCAACGTTCGTGCCGGCGGTTCAGTGACGCTGGATGGTACGCCTCGTATTGAGGGTGATCTTGTAGCATCTGGCCGGGTTGTCATGCAATCGACTGCGACGATTCTAGGTGCGATAACTACAGGCGGCGAAGTGACGATTTCCGATGGGCGTACGCTTGAACAATTGCAGGAAAGTGGGGCTATCGGTGGTGCTATAACCGAAAACGATCTCGTTGACATTCCACCCCTGCCAGACTCAGCGAAAGTCATAGATGCGGCGGATTGGAGTGGCTACTCCGTCAAGAGTTGGAACCAGTGGATGAATGAGACGGCCGCCGCGAACTCAGCCCCCACTTGGTCATCAGGGCTATCCAGTACTCCGGGTTGTGTTATGGCGCCGTGGGCCGATTCTGTCAATGGCACGGATGTTGTCATTGATACCCCGACGGTTGTTGACGCTCGCGGGTCCGGCTGTGCTGGCGGAGTGGCGTTGCAGGGTATGACCCTCACGTTAAACGCAGATATGGTGCTCTACGCTGGCCGTTTCTCTAGCATCAACGGGCTTAATGTATCTGCAACGAACGGTCGCAAACTTCATCTGATAGTCGCAGAAGGTGCGCAGAGTTGCCAGGGAGGGCCCGCCGTATCGTTATCGGCACAGACCACGATTGATCCAACTGTGCAGGTTCAGGTCCTTACAGGTGGGCGGACCGAAATGAACGGACTAATCACGATGACCGGGAACGTTGACACGAGATGTTGGACTGGATCGGGCACCGTCAATCTGACGGCTGCCACTAACTAAGTATCAGCGAGGTCCAGTGGGCTGAATATCGGGGGTCGAAGCGTATGTCGATAGATGGGCGGTCGTTGCCGGAACATGGTACGGAGAGTTTGAAAACTGAGGTTGTGCCCCGGTGGCGGCGAGTCAGGCGGTGGGTTCTGCTCGCTGTGCTGTTAGTGGTGGTGCTGGTGGTTGGTTATGGTGTGGCGGTGCTTTCTGGCTGGGTGGGGCCTGCGCCGTATTTGTCGCAGATTAAACAGGAGCCGGTGTTGGTGGCTCCGATCCCTGCTGAGGAGCTTGGGCGGGTTGAACGGAAATCGCAATACGGTCTGTTCGGTGACGTGAATGCGTATGTGTATGTGGCCTACGCGGTTAACCTTCCTGAGGAGGAGGCATACCAGGCATGGTTTGATGCCTACCCAGACTATGACTTCAGGCCGAGGATGCAGTCGTATTGGGCTCCTACCTCGAATGCGAATGTGACAATAGCCATCACAGATGAAGTCGTGGTTCCGCCAGATCTGGCTTCCAACTTTCGCACTGCGCCACCTGACTCAACAATTGTGACAGTGCGCGTCACTGGCAGGTAATGGCGACTGCGTCCGTGAACCCTCGGGGTGTTCGTGAAGTGCCCTAGTGTGCTTGGCGATCTTACGAAGTTTGCGACGGTTCGCGGGGATGAGTGCGGTAGATCGTGGTGCAGGGTGGTCGAATACCGGGGTGGAGTGTATGTCGATGGATGGGCGGTCGTTGCCGCAACATGGTATGGAGGGTTTGAAAACTAAGGTTGCGCCCCGGCGGCGTCGTACCTGGCGGTTGGTTCGGTTGGCTGTGTGGGTCTGATGCAGGAACAGGAGCCGGTGTTGGTGGCTCCGATTCCTGCTGAGGAGCTTGTGCGGGTTGAGCGGAAATCGCAATACGGGCCATTTGGTGACGTGAATGCGTACGTCCATATGGCTTCCAACTTTCAAGCTCCGCCACCGGGGTCGACTGTTGTCACCGTTTCCGTGGGTGGTCGGTAGTTCTTGATCAGGTATCGGAGTTGAGCTTTGTATGAAGACTCTTCCGCCGCCGTCTCGTCAAAGTGACGCGGAACGGTTCAGATCGGTTGTGTGCTGTTAAGTGTCTTTGTCGGTCCGATGATCCTCGCGTCCGTGCTGGGCATCTTCGCAGTATTCGGTGCGATCAGGCCAGCGCCGGATTTGGCCGAACTGCGTTCCGAACCGGCTCTGGTTGCACCGGCTACAGCGGAGGAACGGCGGCGCAATGAACGGGAGTCGTTCTATGGATTGTTCGGTAATTATGAAGCCTATGTCAAGGCCGTCTACGTTGTAGATGGCGGTGAAAATGATGCATATCGAGCGTGGCTGGACGCCTATGGGGATCAGTACCAGTTCTACGAATCCGCTAGTGGCGGGTACGCTGCGCGTGTCATGGGCGCGAGCGTGCGCATTGAGGTTTTGTCGCCACAAAAACTGACGCACCCGGAATATCGGTCGTTCAATTTCCTCCAACGAGGAAAAGTTGTCCTCGTCGTTACTGTTCGCGGTTCAGGACATTATGAAGACCTTGCTGCCATCATTTCCTCAGATGCTATATCCGCGAAGTAGCATTGGACGCGATTGCCTCTTCCGGGGTATCACTGAAGCGACCACGAGTTAAGTGGTCGCTCCGGTTCCTGCCGAGAAACTAACTTACAAAGTGGCGCTCAGTGAGGGCATTATGCGTTGAATCGCGGACTCTCGCGCGAATCGTCCTAGAGTTTTAGGCGCATTCGAGAGATGTGCGGCGAATCGACGACGTGTTGTACAGCCAAAGCGCGGGCTGTGTGAGATGGGCAACAGATACCCCAAAGTCCCACATTCATAGGATGAATGGGCGGGAATCTTGATATGTGTTGACGATCCCCGAAACTGCTGTTGTCCAAGACTTCAACGCGATCAAGAAGGCAAACAAAGCAGAGCAGCCGTGGCGTTTTGCGGTTCAAGCCATGCTGGCTGGTGCCTATGTCGGCGTCGGCGTTGTGCTGATGGTTTCAGCCTCCGGGCCGCTCATGGCCGAGGGCTCGCCGTGGGTCAAGCTCGTCAATGGCACCGTCTTCGGCGTCGCGCTCATGCTGGTGGTCGCCGCGGGCGGCGAATTGGTGACCTCGTCCATGATGACATTGACCCAAGGTTGGGCCAGGCAGGCCATCAATGGCGCCAAATGGGGCACCACTTTGGGCCTGACCTTTGTGGCGAACCTGGTGGGAGCGTTGGTGTTTGCTGCCACGGTGCACTTCTCCGGCTTGCTGGATATCGACAAGCCTGCCGGAATGATGCTCAACTCCATGCTGGAAGCCAAAGCGCATGAATCGTCAGTAGAACTGTTCACCAGAGGCATACTCTGCAATGTCCTGGTGTGCGTGGCGATCTGGTCGGTTGCTCGGCTCAAGAGCGAAACCGCGCAGTTCATGATGATCTTCTGGTGCATCCTCGCGTTCATCACTTCTGGCTTCGAGCACGTCGTCGCGAATATGACCACCTATGGACTGGGGATGTTCGGTGGTATGTCGGGTGCCACGGTCGCGGAATTCGGAAGGAACATGCTGATGGTCGGGCTGGGAAACCTCGTTGGTGGTGCGGTGATCGGGTTGGCCTATGTCAGCTATGACCGTCGTCCGTCGAGTTCGGAAGGTCAATAGCGAACCCCCGGTGCGCCGTCGAACTCCTGATGCACCGTCGAATTCCCCTGTTGTAGTGGGTGAGGTGGGCGGTGGAGCGGGAGGTCGGCGCAGTAGAAGGCGAACGCAAAACACGGGCGACACCCTTTCGAGTGTCGCCCGCTCCAGCTGGGGTAGCAAAGTAACATGCACGCCTTTTGTCCGCCGTGACCGCTGCTGCGAGTTCAACGTACCCGATGAGAGTGGGTTACCTCGCGTGTGGGTTTCTGCTTCCCCCGTATGCTGTTGTACTTACATTGTTACCCGGCTTTTGTGATGCGCGCCACATTTCGCGAAGCATTTATTGGAACTGAGACGAATCCTCTCGTCCTGTAAGACCCGTCTCGGGTACCGGACTCAACTTCGCCGCCTGCGTCGCCGTAACCACCACAGCAGGACAATGCCCACTGTGGCCGCTCCGACCAGCGAAAAACTCCAGGTCCGCGACACGGGGATATGCCGCCACAACGACACCGGACTGGCGAAAGTCAACACCCCCCATCCGTTCGTCTCGGCAAGGCGCCGCAAACCTCGATCCGGGTTGACCGCGTTGCCGAAACCGACTGCTTCAAGCATGGGCGCATCGGTAATTGAATCCGAATACGCATACGACTTCGACAGATCGTAGCCTTCCTGCTCGGCCAGCTCACGCATCGCATGCGCCTTGTTCTCGCCGTAACAGTAGAAGTCGATTTTGCCGGTGTAGTGACCGTCAAGAACTTCCATCCGCGTCGAAACGGTGTGATCGGCGCCAAGGGCAGCCGCAATAGGCTCCACCAGCTCAGAACCCGAGGCTGACACCACCACCACGTCGCGCCCGGCTGCATGATGCTCCGCGATCAGTTCAACAGCCTCGGAATACACGTACGGGTCGATGTGCTCGTGCAACGTCTCCGACACGATGGCCTTGACGTGGGCGACATCCCAACCAGCCACAAGATCTGACAGATAGGCCCGCATCCGCTCGGTTTGATCCTCGTCTGCGCCGCCAATCAGATACAGGAAATGCGCATACGCGCTGCGTAGCACCGCCCGGCGGTTCATCAGCCCTTGGGCAAGGAACGGCCTTGAGAACGCGGCAGCACTGGACGTGGCGATGATCGTCTTGTCCAGATCAAAGAATGCGGCGGTTTTACTCACGGCCATATTGAGAGCCTATCGGTCTGACGCTCCGCACGAATGCCCAACGGCCACAAAGGTTATCCACAATCGTTGTATTCGACCACTACGCGCAGGTCAGTGTGGGCACGATGAAGTGGTGAAACGACCATTGATCTGTGTGATCGGAGTACGAGGCAACCTGGGCGCATCGACCCTTGCCCTGCATCTTGCCGGGGCGCTAGGTGGGTGCGCCGTCGACACTCGGCTCTTCGGTGGGCTCGACACTCTTGCCGGGACCGAGGATCACAATGGACCGCGCTGGTCCAACCTCAACCTGACCGCCCACCGGATTGCCGCTGGGTCATTGCTCGAGACTGCGCCACGATGGTGGCAGGTGCCGGTGATCTCCGGCAGCCGACTGGCCGCCGCCTCTTCTGGCGACGCGCCGCGGTTCAGCGTGGCCCCCATCATCGAGACACTGCGGGCCGCGACCCCGGTCGTGGCAGATCTCGCTCTAGACGCGTTGGATGGGCGGGACGAGTGCTCCCTGCTTGACGAGGCCAACTTGACCCTGCTGATCGCAGGGCGCGATGTGCTCTCAGCAGTGATCGCCAAGAATGTGGCCGCATCTTGCGGGTCGAAGAAGTTGCTGGTGGCACGGTGCCACCCAGGGATGAGTCTTGCCGCGCACGACGTTTCCGTTGCGGCTGGGGTGCCGTTGGGTCCAGTCCTCGCACACACCCCGAAATTGGCGCAGCCGGTTGAATGCGGAGTGGGACCGGCGGTTTCGCGACCACGGTGGGATAAGCCCGGACGGCTGACTTCCGCGGCCCCAGTGCCGGTTGAGGTCGCTGCCGCACGATTGGCTCTGGTAGTCAGGGAGCACTCGTGAACTCCGATGATGACCATGTGGTTGCCAGCATTCGGCAACGTCTGATTGCCGCGAATGAACCGGTCACCTCCGCGCGTATCGAGCATTATGTGCGTGAGTATGCGGTCGCGCTCGGAGACGAGGCCGTCGCTGACATCTCACGTGCATTGGAGCGGCAGTTGTTGGGAGCAGGCGCGCTGCAACAACTGCTGGACCTGCCCGGTGTGACCGATGTGCTCGTCAATGGGCCGCAGGACATTTGGGTGGATCGCGGTCAAGGGTTGCAGCGCACTCGCGTCATTTTGGGCTCCGATGCTGACCTGCGCACTCTTGCGATGCGGTTGGCCGCGAATGCGGGCTGCCGACTCGACGACGCCTGTCCGACGGCTGATGGTCGCCTGCCGGATGGCACCAGGTTTCATGCTGTCTTGGCGCCATTGGTGGACGCTGCCGCCGTGATCTCATTGCGGGTCCCGCAAACGCAATCATGGCAGCTTCCGCAACTGGTCGAACAGGCCATGATTCCTGCGCTGTGGGAACCGATACTCGCCCAGATTGTCGCGGCGCGTATCGGAGTGGTGGTCTCTGGCGCCACGGGCGCTGGGAAGACCACGGTATTGGCTGCGCTGCTGCGGGCGGCGGGCGCATATGAACGAATCGTGCTGATCGAGGAATCGCGTGAATTGATGGTGGAGCACCCGCACCTGGTGGCGCTGCAATCTCGCCGCGTCAACGCCGAAGGTTCGGGCGAGATCACGCTAAGTCAACTCGTCAAGGAATCGCTGCGGATGCGGCCGGACCGGATCGTGGTCGGGGAGGTGCGCGGTGCCGAGATTCGTGAATTGCTGCTGGCATTTAACACTGGACATCGCGGAGGTGCCGTCACTTTGCACGCGAACAGCGCGCAAGATGTGCCCGCTCGGTTGGTGTCTCTGGGACAACTCGCTGGGCTGAGTCCCGCGGTCGTGGCAGACCAGGCGACGACCGCGTTCAGCGTGGTGATGCATGTGCGTCGTGCCTACCACCAGGGGCAGTTGCGCCGTTTCGTGTCGAATGTTGCGGTTCTTGCAGGCCGCGGTGACACCCCGTCGGCTCCCGGGTCTGCGATTACTAGCCTTGACGCGCTGACCTGGCGGGGATACGGTCCGTCGCGAGAAGGACCTGGATGGGCCGAATTGCAACGATTGTTGACCGCTGCGCAACAGGTGGTTTGAAATGTGGGCAACGGTCATTGCGATAGGCAGACTCGGTTTGAAGCCGCGACGCCGTGCGGTGGCCTCCAGGGTGCCGCTGGACCTAGCGGTTGTGCTGGCGACGGTGGCCGCCACGCTGCGCTCCGGAGGATCTGTATCGCGAGCGTGGTCTGGCGTGGGGATCGAATGTGATGTGCGCGGTGTTCCAGCTGAATCGTCCTTATTGCAGGTTTGTTCGGCACCGAACGCTAGTGCCAGTCCCGCTGACCTGGTGGAGGCGATCCGCGCTGCGCGCATGTCTTGTGTGATCGCAGTTGAGTTAGGCACCCCGTTGGGCGATGTGCTGGACCATGTTGCGGCGTCGGTGCAATCGCACCAGGTGGCGGTACAGGCGCGCCGCAGTGCGCTCGCCGGGCCGCGATCTAGTGTGCGCGTTTTGATGTGGTTGCCAGTGGCGACAGTCGGACTCGGAATGCTGCTGGGCGCAGCACCGTGGCAGGTGATGTTTGACAGTCGGTTGGGGACGTTGAGCACTTTGGCTGGTGGGCTGCTGATGGTGGCGGGTCGGCGATGGGTGGAGACGCTGGCGCAACGGGCGGCCAGTATTTCGCACGGTGAAGGTTCGTGGCGTTCGCGGTTGTCGCGGGGTGCGCGGGTGCCGGAACGGTCATCGTCTTGGCGTTCGTCGCGTCCGTCCGGCTCGATACGGCGTTCGTGTCCGACAGGTTGGGCAGTTGCTCTGTTGACTGGGCGCCCGTTGGCTGAGTCGTCGGCGTTGGTACGAGTGAGTTCTGGCGAGGTCGCTGCCCCCGATCCCGAAGTACCGCTGGCGGATGAACTGGTGATCGCTGTTGTGCTCAGCGCGGTCAACTCTGGGGCCGCGTTGTTGCGCGCGCTGCACATCTCCGGCACGGTTCTCCAGGGCCATCACGGTGCGGCTCTGACTTCTTTCACTCAACGGGTCAGTTATGGGACTTCTTGGGACGAGGCCACCAGGGGGTCCAACGGTGTCATTGGACGAGTGCTCACTGCTTTGGGTGCTGCCTGGAATCACGGTGCGAGTGCACAAGTGACGTTGACACGACTGATTGACCAGACCCGTCGTGACCGTGACGGTGCTACCGGGCGTGCTGCCGCACGGTTGGGCGTGCAACTGGTTTTACCGCTGGGTCTTTGCTTCCTTCCGGCATTCGTCCTGGTGGGGCTGGTGCCGTTGGCGCTGAGTCTGGGGATGTGAGCTCCCGGGGCGAAAGCCGACCGGACCTGTCGGGTGAGGTGGAATGAACTGAGCGCATGCCCCGAAGAGTTATCCACATTGATGGATTGACCATGCCGCGGACTGCCGCGGCGACGCACGATCGAAGTAGATCTTTACTACAAGATCCGCGGTGTCCCATTTGGATGGCCGCTAGGGATAACGAGTGAGACGGAGATAGCGCGATGATTCAGACAAGTGGCACGGAACATCCACGCAATGATCTGACAAGACTGCACGAATCGGTGCTTGTGCCAGCGGGCAATACCTGTGTGACCCCGACACCAAGCAGTGTCTATCAGCGGTGCAAGACGAAGACTGTCGCGCATGTGCGGCGGGCGACATCGTCGATGCGGCACTACGGCGATCGCGGGTTGGCTACCGCCGAGTATGCGATTGCCACTGTGGCCGCCGCGGGTTTTGCCGGATTGCTGATCGTGGTGTTGAAGTCAGGTGCGGTGCGCGGGCTGTTGGAGGGCATCATCAAATCTGCGCTGAGCATGTGAAGCAGTGGTGAGACTGGTGCGTGGCGACGCTGGTAGTGCCACGGTCGAGATGGCCGTGGCACTACCAGCGGTGGTTCTGGTGCTGTCCTTGTTGCTCACGGTGGTGCAACTTGGCACCCAGCGAATCCGGGTGGAGCGAGCCGCGGCGGTGGCTGCACGCATGGCGAGCGTCGATACCAGTCAGGGCGACATCCAAACTGCCGTGCAACGCATTGCAGGCAGCGCGGCAGGGGTGGAAATCGGGGACAGTACTCAGGGCTGGGTGAGAGTGTCGGTATCGAAGCCGGTGGTCGCATCATGGCTGAACTGGACGGTCAGTGCTGAGCACGTGGCTCCGCACGAGCGATATGTGCTTGGCTTCGACAGACTCAGCCCAGCGGGCTTCGCCCCGCCGTTGATCGATTAGCGGAGCGTGCCGAGATATAAGCAGCGTCATGCGAAGGAGACGACATGACGAAGGTGATGGCCGCAGTAGTCGTTGTGGGTTTGATGCTCACCGGAACACTCGCGTTGGTCTCCGCGAATGTGAGCCGCGCGGTTCATGCACAGGGTGTTGCTGATATCGCGGCGCTGGCAGCAGCGACAGCAACACTATCGGGGCGGCACGATCCGTGTGATCTGGCCTTGCAGGTGGTCGAGGGCCGAGGGATCCGTCTGTCGACTTGCACACCGAGCGACCCCAACCAGGTGCGTGTCGTCGTCGAGTTCGACACCCATGTGGGAACTCGTACGGCCGCCGCCCGCGCCGGAATCGAGTGGTGACTTCAGCAGGCGACAACTGGTGAAGCAGCGAACTGATCGTCAGACGCGCAGTGCAGGATCTGTGCCGGGATGTGACTCGAGCAGCACTCGCAACAGCCGTAGTGCGGCGGCCTTGTCCAGGGGGTGGTTGCCATTGCCGCATTTGGGTGACTGCACACACGCCGGACAGCCATAACGACATGAACATTGCGAGATCACCTCCACCGTCGCCTCAATCCAGCGGTGAGCCTGCTGGAAAGCTCGTTCGCTGAAGCCCGCCCCGCCTGGCGCACCATCGTGGACGAAGATAGTGGCCTGTTCCGTCTGGTCATGCCACGCAGTCGACAAGCCGCCAATATCACTGCGGTCGCACGTCGCCAGCAACGGCAGCACACCGATCGCCGCATGCTCGGCGGCATGCAGCGCACCGGGCGCGGTGCTCGCATCAATCCCGGCGCGTTCTAAGACCGCGACAGACATCGTCCACCACACCGCAGCCGTAGCGAGCACTCGTTCCGGCAACTCCAACGGGAAATTACCAAGCACCAGGCGATCACTATTACGCAGCCGCTGAAACTCCACCACCTGCGAAGTCACCTCAACGTTGCCGTAACACCACTGCACCTGATCGGATAGCCACGACACAGCACGTTCCTGCCGCACAATCCGCATCGACGTGGTCGAACGCGCCCAGGTGTGGAAGTCCACCGCGCGCGCCACCACCATGGCGCTGAGCTCATCCGGCAAGTACTCGACCACATGGAACGACCGTCCCTGATGCACATAGACAGCGCCGGTATGCAGCGCGCTATCGGCATCCTCGGCACTCATCGTGCCAATCACCTGCCCTGAATCAGCCTCCGTAATCGTGACCGTACCTGTCCCGGCGCCGCGCAGATCGGCCAGCGCAGAAGCGGGCTCCGGCCTCGTCCAAAACCAACGCGGGCCGTTTTCGGAGCCGCGTTTCCGCAACAGCCCAGCCGTGGTGATCTCGTCCAATAACGCGCGCGCTGACGGATCGAAAAGGGCCAAATCGGCCTCGGTTAGCGGCAACTCGGCCGCCGCTGCACACAAATGCGGCGCCAATACGTACCGGTTCGACGGGTCCAGCACCGTGGCCTCCACCGACTGCGAGAACAACGACTCCGGATGGTCCAGCAGGTAGTTGTCCAAGGGATCTTGGCGTGAGATAAACAAGACCAATCCAGTGCCTCCGGCGCGACCGGCTCGTCCCGCCTGCTGCCACACCGAAGCCCGAGACCCCGGCCATCCGGCAATCGCCACCGCATCCAACCCGGAAATATCAATACCCAGTTCCAGTGCATTCGTTGTCGCCAGCGCGCGCTGCTGACCCGACGACATCGCGGACTCGAGCGCGCGCCGTTCCTCCGGCAGATATCCACCACGGTAGGCCGACACCGAGTCAGCAGGCACCCCGCCTCGTGTACTCAAAATGGACGAGGCCACACTCGCCACAGTCTCCGCTCCGCGTCGTGACCGAGTAAACGTCAACAACCGTGCCCCGTTTTCGACCAGCGCGGCGGTGACATGGGCGGCCTCGACGGTTGCGGAGCGACGCACCTCGTCCAAAGAGCCCTGCCCAGGGATTCCCGTCAGCCCAGTCAGATCATCAGACCCGTCCGTCAGTGCATCGTCGATGGACAGGCCATCCACCTCGACGGCGGTGTCAGCATCCGAATCCACCACCGGCGGAGGCTGCCACAGCACCACCGTGCGGGCGCCGCTGGGCGCACTGTCCTGCGCGATCACCGTGACTTCCTCACTGGGAGTGCCAGTCAGCAGTGATGCCAAATGGGTCGGGTCCGCCGTTGTCGCGCTGGCAATGACGAAGGTCAAGGCGGGCTCGTCCTCGCCTCTTGCCTCGCGAGGGGCATCGGAATAGTGCGCGCGGATTCGCATCAGGCGACGCAGGACGAGTGCCAAGTGCGCCCCAAACAGGCCGCGATAAGCGTGCCCCTCGTCAATGACCACGTAACGTAGTGACCGCAGGAACCGGGTCCAGCGCTGATGCTGCGGCAGCAGCGCATGGTGCAGGAAATCCGGATTGGTCAGGACCACGTCACTGTGCCCGCGGATCCAGTCCCGCGCTTCGCGCGGCGTGTCCCCGTCGCAGGTATCGATCACAGTGTCGAGTGAAGGGCTCGCAGCCACCAACCGACGCAGAGCCAGATGCTGATCGGCTGCCAAGGCCTTGGTGGGGGCCAGATACAGGGCGCTCGCAGGGCGCACTGCCGTGATCAGCCCGGTCGCACGCGCCGCTTCGCGTTTTCCCGCTGCGATGGTCGACAAAATCGGCAACCAGAATCCGAGAGACTTTCCCGATCCGGTAGCGGTGGCGATGGCAGTAGTCTGCCCGCGGTGAATCGCCTCAGCGGCATCGTACTGGTGCTGCCACAATTCGGCGATGCCCGCAGCCTGGTACGCCTCGACCACGCCTGGATCGCACCACGCGGGCCACGGGGCGGTGCGGGCCGTGCGCGCTGGAAGGTGCTCAATGTGGCGCACCTGCCCCCAATCGCCCAGGGTGCGCAGCAGCGCGGTTAAGAGGTCATCTGCTCGGGTCATCGCATCAATCGTGGCACGTTGCCGCGCCGGATGGCGTCGCTGGGTCCAGCCGGAGGGCACCGCAGGGTCCAGTCGACTGGGTCAACCGGATAGCACCACGGTGCTGAGCCGGTCGCACGACGCGCCGAGAAAAGAAAAATTCTCGGATTTGAAACATCGGCAGTTCTGCAACGAATCCGTCGTCACAGACCTCATTTTTGGGACCAATGTCCCAGTGCGAATTGGGTCGCGATAGCAATATCTAGTTACGTAACCAAGAAGTGCCACTAGATGTTGTGGTTGGGGTTATGGTGAAGATGTAGGTCACGAAGTTGTGATTCGCTTTCGTCGAGCGCCAGATTCCCGGGCAACGCAAGTGGCAGCGACCCAAGCCGGAACACAACACAACCTAGGAGTGCATGGACATGTCTGCATCAGCATCAGCCAACATCGTCGAAGTTCGTTCGACGATGCGCGAGTACCTCGACCAGACCGACTGGCGGGTCAATGCGAATGCCAACCAGGGCTATTCGCTCGGTGGCTTGATCCTCAATACTGCAGGCAAGGTCACCGCCAACTATTGGCTCTCCGAGGTGTACACCCCTGAAATCGGTCAGGCGCACCGCAACGGCGACTATCACATCCACGACCTTGACGTCTTCGGCGGCTACTGCGCCGGCTGGTCACTGCGCAATCTGCTACAGCAGGGCCTCAACGGAGTTCCGGGACGAGTCGAATCCAATCCCCCGAAGCACATGTCCTCCGCAGTGGGCCAGATCGTCAACTTCCTGGGCACCATGCAAAACGAGTGGGCCGGAGCCCAGGCGTTCTCGTCCTTCGACACCTATATGGCCCCCTACGTGCGCAAAGACAATATGACGTACGAGGACATCCGCCAGAACATTCAAGAACTGATCTACAACCTGAATGTGCCATCACGATGGGGTACCCAGACCCCGTTCACCAACCTGACCTTCGACTGGACCTGCCCCGAGGACCTACGCGACGAGCGTCCGCTGATCGACGATCAGCCGATGGACTTCACCTACGGTGATCTGCAATATGAGATGGACCTGATCAACCAGGCATATATCGAGGTCATGACCGAAGGCGATGCTTCAGGACGAGTTTTCACCTTCCCGATTCCGACCTACAACATCACCGAAGACTTCCCGTGGGAATCGGAAAATGCGCAACGGCTCTTCGCCATGACCGCCAAGTACGGGCTGCCGTACTTCCAGAACTTCATCAACTCGGATATGAACCCCGGCGACGTGCGTTCCATGTGCTGCCGACTGCAGCTTGACCTGCGCGAACTGCTCAAGCGCGGCAACGGGCTGTTTGGCTCGGCAGAACAGACCGGATCGGTGGGCGTGGTCACCGTCAACTGCGCGCGCCTCGGCTACCGGTTCGCGGGCGACAAGGACGCGCTCTACGCCGAACTCGACCGACTGATGCTGCTGGCCAAGGAGTCGCTGGAGATCAAACGCCGCATAGTTCAGCACTACATCGACAATGGACTGTTCCCATACACCAAGCGCTACCTGGGGCACCTGGACGCGCACTTCTCCACCATCGGCGTCAACGGTCTGAACGAAATGGTCCGTAACTTCACTGGTGACACCGAGGACATCACCACACCCGCAGGCCACGCGATGGCCATTGAACTACTCGATCACGTGCGTGCGGCGATGGTCGAGTTCCAAGAGGAAACCGGTCACCTGTACAACCTCGAGGCCACTCCGGCGGAAGGTACCACCTATCGGTTCGCCAAAGAAGACCGCAAACAATTCCCCGGCATTCTTCAGGCCGGCACGGACCAGAACCCGTACTACACCAACTCGTCCCAACTGCCGGTTGCCTTCACGGACGACCCGTTCGAAGCGCTGGAGCGTCAGGAAGAGCTGCAAGGAAAGTACACCGGCGGAACAGTGCTGCACCTGTACATGTCAGAGCAGATTTCCTCTGCCACGGCCTGCCGCAACATGGTGCGCCGCGCGCTGACGAATTTCAAACTGCCGTACATCACCATCACGCCGACCTTCTCGGTATGCCCGGTGCACGGCTACCTGGCCGGTGAACAACCGACATGCACCAAGTGCGCCCTGGAGTTCCCAGACCGGGAGCCGCAGGAATGCGAGGTATGGACCCGTGTGATGGGTTATCACCGTCCGGTGGCGTCCTTCAACGTCGGCAAGAAGGGCGAGTTCTACGAGCGCACTCCATTTGAAGAGGCGGCCGCAGACCGTAAGCAGGACGAGTCCGTCACTGTTGGAGCCGCGGTATGACGAGTCGCCTAGACCGCGATGGCGAGTTTGGCTTGGCTGTGCCGAGTGTCGTGAGCACTCGCGCAACAGCGCTGAACTCTACTGAGCCGAGCGCTGATGAGCTCGCCATCGCGGGCTGGTCCCGACTGTCCACCTGTGACTGGCCGGACCGGATCGTGACGACTCTGTTCCTCCAGGGCTGCCCGTGGCGCTGCACATACTGCCACAACTACACGATCCTCGACCCGCGCACGCCGGGTGTGGTGCCCTGGCAGGATGTCGCTGATCTATTAGCCAAGCGTCAAGGGCTGTTGGATGGAGTGGTGTTCTCTGGGGGCGAGCCGACACGGCAGCGTGCTCTGGTCGCTGCCGCCCGGCAGGTGCGCGGCCTCGGGTTCGGGGTCGGGCTGCACACCGGTGGGGCGTTCCCGACTCGCCTTCGTGCGCTATTGCCGTATATCGACTGGGTAGGCTTGGATATCAAAGCGCCTCCAGATAGATATGACGAGATAACCCGGCGCCAAGGGAGCGCTCGTCCAGCCTTTGAATCCTTGGAAATGGTGATGGAGGCTGGCATCTCAGTGCAGGTTCGCACGACGGTTGACCCGACAGTGTTGACGCCAGGCGATGTAACGCGATTGACGGAATTGCTGCGAGACGAGTACGGCGTGGACGATCACGTGCTGCAGACCGTGCGCAGCGACGGAACGTCGGAAGAATACCGAAATGCGCTGAAAAAGACAGAATTGATGGGATGAATTCTGATTTGCCCGAAGGTCCCACTTTGTGCGGGTTATGCGCGGCCAGAATTGAGGACACAAGAACTCGGCGCGTATGACGCCCTCAATCCTTCAGCGAGGACTCCGTGATGCAATTCCTAGACCGAAGCCGCACCGTTGCGCCTTCCGGGTATAACCGCTGGTTAGTGCCGCCAGCTGCGCTAGCCGTCCATTTATCGATCGGCCAGGTATACGCGTTCAGTGTTCTCAAAGAACCACTGATGGCAGCCTTCAACCCCGAGGGCACGCAAGAGAATATGCACACCCTCATCGGTGTGATCTTCTCCATCTCAATCGTGATGCTCGGTCTGTCTGCCGCTTTTGGTGGCGTCTGGATGGAGCGCAATGGGCCACGCAAGGCCATGGCACTGTCACTGGTGTGCTGGGTCAGCGGCTTCCTGGTGGCGGCCCTCGGTGTGCATATCGGGCAACTATGGGTGGTCTATCTGGGCTACGGCGTGATCGGCGGTATCGGTCTTGGTATCGGCTACATCTCGCCGGTGAGCACGCTCATCAAGTGGTTCCCAGACCGGCCAGGATTGGCAACAGGCCTGGCGATCATGGGCTTCGGCGGTGGCGCTATGGTTGCCTCCCCGCTGACCAACATGCTGCTCAACCACTACACGAAGCTTCCTGCCGATGTGCAGCCCACCGACGCGATCGTGCCCACCCTGCTCACCCTGGCGGCGATCTACGGTGTCTTGATGGCTGCCGGTGCAGTCGTTATCCGCGTACCGGCCAAGGATTGGAAGCCTGAAGGCTGGGTACCGGTGGTGAAGAAGAAGGCGATGCAGACCCATGCCAACGTGCGGGTGCGCCATGCGGTGCGTACTCCTGCCTTCTACCTGTTGTGGATCGTGCTGTTCACCAATGTGACCGCCGGAATCGGAATTCTCGAGCAAGCATCTCCGATGATTCAGGGCATCTTCAAAGACACAGCGACCCCAGTGGCAGCAGGTGCTGCTGCAGGCTTCGTCGGGTTGCTGTCGCTAGCGAATATGGGCGGCCGATTCGGCTGGTCGACGCTGTCGGACAAGATCGGACGCAAACCGACCTACGTGATGTACCTAGGTGTGGGTGCGGTGCTTTACTTCTTCCTCGCCACCGTCGGCGGAACACATGTCGCTCTGTTCGTCACGCTGTGCTTCCTGATCGTGTCGTTCTACGGCGGCGGATTCGCGACAGTCCCCGCGTATTTGAAGGACATGTTCGGAGCGCTCGAAGTCGGTGCGATCCACGGCCGACTGCTGACCGCGTGGTCGGCCGCAGGTGTGGCTGGCCCGCTGATCGTGAACCTGCTGGTGGATGCGCGCGAACAATCCGGTATTACAGGTGCGGATCTGTACCGTCCGTCATTGCTGGTGATGTGTGGCGTGCTGGTGATCGGCTTCATCGCTAACCTGCTGGTTCGTCCGGTCAGCGAGAAATATCACGAGCCCGCTGAAGAGCCCGGCAAGCAAGGGGTCGCTGACACCGCGGCCCTCGCCGCCGAGACGACTGAGGAAGTCCTCGTCGAAGCGGAAGCAGTCATCGAAGCCGTAGCCGATGACGACGATCTGGACAAAGAACTAGCGAAGGAGGCGTTGTGATGACCGCCAAACAAGTGGGTGCGGCAGCTGAAGCAGACGCACAGAAGGCCAAGGCCAGCGCAAGCATCACCATGCTGGCGACGTCCTTGTGGGTGGTCGTGGGAGCACTGCTCTCCTACGGGGTGATCCAGACGGTCCTCAAGGCGGCGCAGTTGTTCAACGGCTAAGAGGCCGCCATCGTCTCCGTTGTTCAGTTGGTAGCCCGATATGGAAAGTGGTAGTGCTGAATATCCGCCTACTACTTGCCATATCGGGCTATCGTTCCTGCGGAAAAGAATGTGTACCGAGCACGCCAGCGCCCTAGGGTGGTGCTATGTCACTGATCGCCAAAGACCTCGCCTTCTCGTACCCCGGTAAGGACGTGCTGAAAGATGTCACGATCAAGTTGGGACCGGGCACTATCACCGGCATCGTCGGCGAGAACGGCAGCGGTAAGTCGACACTATTGCGATTGCTGAGCGACGAGCTCGTCCCCAGCCGCGGCACCATCGAGCTTCGCGGAACGCTCACGTACGTCTCTCAGGAACTGGATCCTGTTGAGCGGACCATCGGAAGTCTCAAGGAGGAAGCGCTCAACGAGGTGCGCGCAGCGGACCAGGCTTTACAACAGGTCATCGAGACCTTCGACCACGATCACGGCAACTTGGCGGACCTCAACGATGCCATCGCCCGCCATGAGCACTTGCGCCCGTGGGAGGCCGAACAACGACTGGCGTCGTTGCTGACGCAATTCGGAGTCGAGCATCCGGATAACAGGACCTTGGCGACCTTGTCGGTCGGAGAACGTTACCGGGCGCGACTGGCCTGTGCGCTGGCGCGCCGTAGTGATGTGCTGCTCCTCGACGAGCCGACTAACCACCTCGACGATTCCGGCATCGAGTTGTTGACCATTGAGCTGCGCAACTGGCCGGGTGCGGTCGCCCTCGTCACGCACGACCGCGACCTGCTCAACTACACTGCACGATCCATCCTCGACCTCGATCCATCCATGGATCGCAGACCCGCCTTGTATCGCGAGGTCGACTACGACGGTTACCGCCGGGCGAAGGCCGATGCGCTCAAAGTGTGGCGCCGTCGCTACCACCGAGAACAACGGCGGTTGGCGCATTTGGCCGAAGTGCTCGACACCAGTTACGAGGGGCTTTCGGACGAGTGGCGCCCGCCCAAAGGATCACGGAAGCATCGCCGGGGCACCCGCGCCCGGATTCATGTCAAGAACGCGGATCGGCAGATCGAACAGCTCAAGGGTGAGGCCGTCGATATTCCGATGCCGCCGCAGCCATTGCACTTTCCTCAGTTGCCATCGCAACCGGGTGAGATGAGCGACGCCTCAGTCATCTCGCTTGCGATCGACCGGCCTAGTGGCAGGTGGACGGCGCTCGCTGCGCTGCGCGGCACCACCTTGGACATCGCACCGGGGGAGAAGATCCTGGTCACCGGTGGTAACGGTGCGGGCAAATCGACCTTGCTTCGCGCCATCGCGTCCGATGACCCAGGCGACGGGGTAGTGCGCCGTAGCGCGGTAGGTCTACGCATTGGTGTTCTGATCCAAGACGGCCTGCTGCGCGAACCGCAGTCTGTGACCGCCACCGGTGAGGACGAGTGCACTGCCGAGGTCTACCGGCTGCTCGCACAGGGGCAGCTCGATCCGGAGCAGGTCATCCCGGCTTACAGTTTGGGTTTGTTGAATGAGGACGAGATGGCCCGGCCGCTCATTGAACTGTCGACTGGGCAGCGGCGCCGATTCGAGTTGATGAGGGCATTGATCGCTGCACCGCATCTGTTGATTGTGGACGAGCCCACCAACCACCTGTCAGTAGACCTGGTTGACGACCTGACCGCAGCACTCGATGCCACAGATGCTGCGGTGGTCATCGCCTCGCATGATCGGCGCTTGCGCGCCGACCTAGCCCACTGGCGACAACTCCACCTCAACTGAACCACCATCGGTCGAGCCTGGTTAAGACACTTACCGCTGGTCGAGCCTGGTCGAGACCCGCCCTACCTGACCCGCACGACTTTGGTCTGATAGCTCGTCTTTTTGAAGCCCTTGGCGGTCACGGTGACACGAACACGCAGTTTCTTGCCGCGGTCCTTCTTCGTGACCCGGTAGCGAACCTTCTTCGCCTTCTTGATCTTCTTGCCATTGCGCAGCCACTGGTACTTCGCCTTGGCCGTCTTAGGCTGGTACTTGCCTGCTTTGACTCGCAGCACGGCTTTGACCGTGGTCCGCTTCACCGCTTTACGTGGCTTGGCGTTGCGCACGATCTTCGCTTTGGTGCGCACTTTGATCTTCTTCGCCGACTTTGTCGGAGGAGTCACCGGCGGTTGCGGAGCGGGAGTCACCGGAGGAGTGGTGCCACCGCCACCCGGGGTCTCGTCCGGCACGCCCCAGGTGATCGTCGCCATGGAGTTGCCAGGGATGGTCACCGTAATGTGACCATTCGTGGTTTGTACAGCAGCCTTGCGGGACTCTTGGCCGACTTCCGCATAGAGCACTGCGGCAAAGGTGCCATCCGGGTTCTGGAAAGCAACGTTGTGTACCCCGTCACTGCTGGTGTCGGTCGATCCGATACGCACCGCGCCCGGTCGCACGAACTTTGAGAAGTGTCCCAGCAGGTAGTAGCCGACGTTCTTGCGGTAGGCCGAATCCTGACCGCTGTTGACCGTGACAATGGACGAGCAGTTCCCACAGATACCGTAGCCCGCCGGGTATGGGCCGTTGTTCTCGTCGAGCGCCATGTTCCAGAAGACGAGTGACTGCGACCAGTTGCGCAGTGTCGGGAAGATGTAGTTGCGCGAGTGGTAGGACATGGTGTCGGGGAAGGTTGTCTCTTCACCCGTATCGTTATCGAAGGTGTCGACTCCTGAACACTCCGTAAAGTACACGCCGGAGGTTGGGAACCGTTCATGCAGCAGCGTCGAGTTGCCAGGTTTAGCGCCCGCGCCGGCCAGTCCCTGGTAGCAATGCAGTGCCGTGCCAGCAACGTTCGGCAGGTCTGCGATCTGGGTGCCGTTGACATCTGCGGCGAGAACTTCGACGGGGTAAGCCGGATTGTCCGAGACCGGATCCGACCAGCTGGCGTCGTCCCACCCCTGATCGGGGATGTCCCAGTTATGGCCGTACACCAGAATCTGGGTGGGGAGATTCGCCGCGATCAGTTTGGGGGACAGTGAGCGCACAACGTCGATGTGGTTGGTGCTGTTGGCATCTATGCCCATGGCGGCCCGTGCGCGGTCAGACGCAGGCAGAATAAGCCCCGGATAGCCCGGATTGTGGAGTGGCTCGTTTTGCACGTTCATCAGATCGATCGTCACCCCGGCATCTCGATATGCCTTGACGACATCCACCAGATAGTTGGCATATTGCGCATTGGCGAGGTAGTTTTCCCAGTTTGTGCCCAGCAGTGAGTTCTGGGCTCGCATCCAAGCAGGTGGGCTCCACGGGCTGCCCATGACTGTGATCTCATCGTTGATCTGTTGAGCCTGTTTGACGAGGTCGATCGAGCGTTGGTCCCTGCTGATATTGACCGCAGACCCGGGGGTGTCCTGATAGGTGTAGAACGGGTTGCCCTCGCTACCTGCCGGGTCAACATAATCCGACGCACCCAGCGGCTGGCGCAGGAACGACAGCCCGATGCCGTCCTCCCGGTCGAACAGGTCGGTCATCAGCGCGTTACGCGCAGCAGGGTTGAGCCGATCCACATTGGACGACGCACTGTCCGTGAACGATGCGCCGAATCCGGTCATCTCTTGAAAGCGCTCATTGGGGTCGACGTTGATCGTCGCGTCGATATCGTCGTTCTCACCAATGGGAGTCGCCGACCAGGTCAGTGGCATCTGTTCGGTGAGTCGGAGGGACGAGTCCGCTGCGCCTTCAGTCAGCCATATTCTGACTTGGTTGGCATCAGCCGCTCCGGGGGTTGCCGCAATGGTTCCGCTAATGACGAGCACCACGGACGAAAATAACGCAATGGTCGCTGAACGGGACGAGTGGTAACGACGTGGATGATCGGAGGTATTCACGAATTGGCTCCTCATGGCCGATATCGACGGCAGTGTCGGTCAATTATGTGATTCTACCGTGATAATTAACGGACCTTCCGCACGAAGATCCGCGACTTCAATGTCGCTTTGGTCGCAACTTTGCTGCCGCGGTAGACAACTCTGATTCGGCCAAGCTTTCGATTCTTTTTCGCCCCAATGCGAATCACTGCAACAGACTTCTTACCTTTGACACGCAGTTTTGCCTTGCCAATGACGCGCTTGCCGACGCGGAATCGCACGACTCCTTTAGCTTTTGTCTGTGGAGTGGTGCGCACCACGACACGGATTCGTGCCTTGCGTTTTACCCGAATGCTGCGCTTGGCGGTCTTGCCGCGCACGATCTTCACCTTTGCAATGCGACTTTTCGCCTTGCCAGTGCGGATAAGGCCGGAATCGTCCGGCTGCTTCCCTGTGTCTGGAGCGTTGCCGCCGTCAGGCTGGCTGCCATTCGATCCGCCGTTGTCTGCGCCGTTGCCCGGTCCATCGTTTCCGCCTGGTCCATCACCACCATCACCTGGTCCATCACCACCATCACCTGGATCGCCGTCATCAGGCCCACCATCCGGCTCAGTCATGACCATCCACTGCTGGTTCTGGTTACCAGCCGGATCGAAGGTCCACACTTGCAGTTGTACCGGGCCGATGGTGTCACCATCCGTTAAATCGAGGCTGAATGACGTGCCATCGAGTCGCAGTTCATTACCGACACGTTGCCAGCGCTGCGCTGACTCCCCGGTGCAATAGGCCAGTAGAAGTCGGCTGCCATTCGCCGCCGCCGTGGTAGCACCAGCAGCACGATAGGCAACGCATTTGTCACCGAACCGAAGCGAAGAATCAGCGGCCATCTGGAGTCGGGCAGAACTCGTACAGGCGACAGAACGAACCTCTGCACCGACTACCGCGGCACCAGAAATCCCAACACAACGGTTCGGCGCTTTGATCGAAGAGATCGTTGTGCGGCCTTCGGCGGCAGGATCGGGGACGAGCCACTGCTGACCGGAAGCACCACACGCCGCCAACTGCAGTTGCACGCCATCGCTGGACGAGTTGCCCGGGACCGCGAGACAACGTCCTCCGGGGCTCATGATCTTCCCGTTCGTCACAGTCCAGGCTTTCACGCGTTGGGTACCGCAATCCCACAGCTCGGCTACTGCACCGTTGCTATCGGTCGCGGTGGTCAAACATTTGCCGCGTACTCGAATTGACTGATCGGCGATTCGCTGCTGCCATCGTTGGGCGATCGTGCCGTTACATTCCCACAGTTGGATGGGTGTGCCATTGGCCTTAGTGGACGAGCCTGAAGCCAAATCGAGGCATTTGCTCGACGACGGGTTGACGATGGCTCCAATCGGCCCATCGGATTCGTCGACGACGGGGTCAGGTTGCTGATCCGGGTCAGGTTCACCGCCACCGCCCCAGGTGAACGTAGCAATAGCGTTTTCCTGCAACGACTGGGTGAACCGCTGGCCACCCACCGTCACCCCGATCGTCTGCTGTCCGCCGCCATTGTGCACGACCAGTGCGTAACTTCCGTCAGGGTTGCGGAACGCGACGTTGGATACCCCGTTGGAGATTTCCGATGATCCGATCCGCACGGCGCCGGGGACGACGAATTTCGAGAAGTGCCCCAGTACGTAATAGCCAGCGCTACGGCTGTACGTCTTGGTGTTCGTGTTGACCGTGGTGATGCCGGAGCAGTGGTCGCAGATGCCATAGCCACCTGGATAAGGACCGTTGTTCTGGTCCAGCGCCAGATTCCAAAAAGACAGCGACCGCGACCAGTTCCTCATCACGGGGATGGCGTAAAGCCGCATATGCCAGCCAACGGTTCCAGAGAACGTCTCGTGTTCGTTACTTCCCACCGTGCCAGAGCACTCGGTGAAGAACACGTCTTTGTCCGGGAACTGATCACGCACCTGGGTTTGTGACGCGGCGGTGACTGCTGGTTTGCTGGGGTCATATTGCCATGGCACGGATGGATCATTGACTCCGTAACAGTGCCATGCGGTACCTGCCACAGAGTCACCCGCGTATTGCAGCACATGTTCCGGGTAACCTGGCTCGTCCCAGTTGTGATCCCAAGCAAGGATCTCAGTGCTGAGTCCGGCATTGCGTAACTGCGGTGCCAGGAGGTTGGCGACTCGTACCTGTTGCTCCGGCGGCATCCACATACCCGGGTAACCCGGTTCGTAGCGTGGCTCGTTCTGTAACGTGAGGTAACGCAACGGTACTCCCGCGTCCCGGTACTGTTGGGACACTTCGCGCAGGTAGTTCGCGTAGCTCAGTTCGCGATCGGTGCGCAGCGGGCCGCCCCAACCAAAAACAGTGTTGTTCTGCCGCATCCAGCCGGGTGGGCTCCAGGGCGATCCGACCACGGTGATATCCGGGTTGATCTGTAGTGCGCGACGCGCATCAGCGACAGCCGGATTATCGGCATCGATGCTGACCCCGCCAGCCTCAACATCCTGGTAGGTGTAGAACGGAGAGTTGCCGTTCACGGGGATGAGCGGACGGCCTTCGGTGCGGATGTAGTCCGATGCGCCCAATGGTTGACGCAGCCAGCTCAAGCCGATCCCTTCCGAGGACGAGGTCGAACGGGAGAACAGATCCTGGAACCATCTGTCGCGTTCCGATTCGGTGAGTTGGTGATTGATGTTGTAACTCGTCGAATCTGTGATGGAAGCCCCGAAACCGACCACACTTTGGAAGGTGTGTGACGGCTCGACAGTGATTTCCGCGCCCGCAGCAGTTGATGAACCCCAATTGACGGTTCCCTTGTACTCCATGCGGGAGCCGCCAGGATTATTCGCGTCGGTCAGCCAAAACGCCACAGGATCGGCAGCCACTGCGGGTGATGTTCCTGCTGACACACCCAATGTGGCCACCAGCGCGAAAGAAGCGGCAAGGACTGTGGGGCGTCTGAAACGTAAACCAGGCAAAAGGCGATCCTCCTCGATCCGTCTAGCAGCCGCCGCGCCGAATTCACTGAGCCACATTGCTTAGTGGGCGCATTGACCTGCACAGATAAACCTACAGGGTGGGCAAGACCAAAGACTAGGACCTCGCCCACCCTGTGATATCAACCGGTCAGCAGCGAACTAGACATTCCACTGCTGATTGCCAGCGCCGAAGCAATCCCACACCTGCAGTTGGGTGCCGTTGGACGATGACCCGTCCGGCAAGTCGAGGCATCGGTTCGTATCGACTACCCGCAGCAAATTGCCGTCACGCTGCCAGCGCTGGTTCGCTCGTCCGGTGCATTCCCAGATCTGAGTCTGGGAACCATTGCTGACCGGAGCCGAGACGTCCAGGCACTTCGAACCGAATCGGATCGATCCGTCGGGGGCGAAGGTCCAGTTCTGAGCAATGGTGCCGTTGCAGTTGTACAGCTGGACGGCAGTGCCGTTGGCGTTGGTGGTGGACCCTGCGGCTACATCAACGCATTTATTGTGCTGGGAGTCCCGGATGGTCGAGGTGTTGCCAACCGGGTTCGACACGGGAGGGTTCCACCGCTGGTTGGCGTCTCCGTAACAGTCCCAGAGTTTGAGCTGGGTGCCATTGGACGAGTTTGAATCCGGCACGTCGAGGCAACGTCCACCGCTGGCTTTGATCAGTTGGCCGTCAATGGTCCATTGTTGGGTATTCTTCCCGTCGCAATCCCAGATGTAGGCCTGTGCGCCGTTGCCAGTTCCGTTGACTTCGAGACATTTGCCGCGCACGCGGATAGTGCCGTCATTGGCGATGATCCAGCGTTGCGCGATAGTTCCGTTGCAGTCGTAGAGTTGGACGACGGTGCCGTTTGCCTTGGTCTCGCCACCTGAGCGCACATCCACACATTTATTGGCCAGCCCGGTGATGGCCCCGGCTGTTCCGGGAACATCCGGTGGGTCCTGATCGTCTCCGCCGCCTTGACCGGGTGACCCGTCCGGACCGCCGCTGACACCGCCGGTTCCGCCCCAGTTTCCGTTACCGCCCCAGGCGAAGGTGACCAGCGAGTTCTCAGGCACGTTGTAGCCGAAGGTCTGGCCGTCGATGTTGACCTTGATGGAGTTGGACCCACCGCCGTTGTGAACTACGAGCACGCGGGAGCCGTCAGGGTTGCGGAAGGCAGCGTTGGATATGGAACTGGTGGTGTCGGACGATCCGATGCGCACTGCACCGGGTTTGACGAACTTCGAGAAGTGCCCCAGGACGTAGTAGCCAGCGTTACGGGTGTAGGTGCCATTGTTGTTGACGGTGACGATCCCGGTGCATGGGCTTGAAGTGCAGGCGCCTTGGACTGGGCCGTTGTTCTCGTTCAATGCGAGGTTCCAGAAGCTGATCGTCTTGGACCAGTTACGCACTGCGGGGAAGGTGTAGTTCGTGGAGTGGTACCACAGGGTGTCTTTGAATGTGTTGGCGCGGTTCGATGACTCGATACCGGAGCATTCGGTGAAGAAGGTGCCCTTGGACGGGTTGGCGTGATGCACGGTGGATTGCGCTCCAGCGCTGCCTTCATAGCAGTGCCAGGCGGTTCCGGCGACGTACTGAGACGACCATCCGTTGACCAGGAACTCTGCATAGCCGGTGTTGTTCCAGTTGTGCTCCCAGCCCAGGATCTTGGTGTTGCCGAGTCCGGAATTGCTCAGGCGCCACCCCAGCTCGTTGACGACATTGGCTTGAGTCCACTGCGACATGTACATCGCGGGATAGCCGCCGGGGGTGAAGTGCGGCTCGTTCTGAATGGAGATGTAGTTTATGTCGACGCCCTTGTCTTTGTAAGCCTGGACGACGTTCTTGAGGTATTCGGCGTAGTCGCCTTCGTGCTCGATCTTGAGTTGGTTGGTGTTGGAGTTTCCGTTGACGAGCGCTGGGTGGACCTTCATCCAGGCAGGGGCACTCCAGGGGGCGCCAGCGACGCTGATCGACGGGTTGTAGATCTTGGCCGCCTTGATCAGATTAAGGGCGTCATTGTCGCGGTTCACGTTGACCGGTGTGCCTGGCCCGGCGTCTTGGTAGGTGTAGAAGTTGGTGTCACGGTTGAAGTCAGTCGCGCCGAGGGGTTGGCGCAGCCAACTGAGTCCAATGCCATTGTCGTAACTGAATAAGTCGGACAGTAATTTACTGCGTTGGGACGAGTTCAAACTGCCGATTGATACGGTCGCTGAATCAGTGAACGAACCGCCGAAACCAGTCATGGTCTGGTAGGTCTGATTCGGATTGATATCTATAGTGACGTTGCCGGAACCGGAACTGCCGAGCGTCACATCGGACTTCTTTGTCAATTGGTCGGCACGGTCCTGGGTGGTTTGCCACACCTGGACTGGAGTATTGGCGACGGCAGTGGGAGCCGCGGACAGGGCCGCGACTCCAAGAGGCGAAAGCAGTGCGGCGGTGGCGACCAATGCGGGTATTCGGCGAGGTCGTAGTGGTGGTTTAAGGTCCCGTGTGGTGACAGACATCGGCGTCCTTTCGTGGATGCACTGTGCGGTTGCTCAGCGGCAGTGGTGCATCCGTTGTGACGGTATGCGATACGCGTCGTTGCGTAATCGACGGGGTCCTCGTACAAAACGTGGGTTATGGACGAGGGGCAAGTCGACATTGACTCACGTCTAATTTATCCCAAAATACGCGCTTGTCTAGTCGAATCATCGCAATCGTTCAGTGTTTATGCTATGAAACAGATAAATGCCCGATAGTGAGCGCATTTGTTTGCACGGCAATTCGCCTTTATGGGTAAAAATTCCTTAGTGAGACGGCGATTGGGTGCTGCGATAGTGGCGCTTAACCGGTTAAATTCCGGTGGTCGCCACCGGCGAGAGGGCGCTGTTGGTGGCGTGTCAGCTGTCGAATTCGATCTCGGTGACAACTGCGCGAACTTCTTCCCATATCTGGGTGCGGGCAGGCCACAGGATGACCGCGATGGTGAGCAGCATGATGAGGAAAGCTACGCCACCGTGGACTGCTCGCTTCTCGGGTGCTTGCACGCCTGTCGGTAGGTCATCATCGGGATCGGCGTAGCCGGCCTGTTTGAGCATCGTGCCGGTGTAGTCGGTAGCCTCTGCTCGTGGCCGTCCCAACGAGGCGATCCACGCCACGAGGCCGAGCACCCAAAAATGCCAGTAGGTCCACCCCTCGGGACCTAGCCATATCCCGAGGAAGCCCGCAAGGATCCCACCGAGTCCGATACCGCGTGCCAGTGTGCGCATGATCCCATGCTAATGGCCGTCAGTGGCGGAGTCTCGATCCGCTGGCAGGCCTGGACAGCGTAGGCCCGCCAACGGCACAAACTCGGCTAGCGTCTTTCTGCACATGCCTGCCTGTAGAAGGTTGCCCGATATGCAAAGTGGTACGGGTATATATCGCACTACCACTTCGCATATCGGGCAACCGTCCAGCGGACCGGGCCGCTTACACTGCGCGATAAGTTACCCACATGTCGGATATAGGACAGTCGTGGCAACAACGAACATGACAGATTGGCTGAATGACAACTACCGCTCGTCAGTTCGGTTCTGACACGTCCGCTGTTTTTCGTGATATTCGTGATCGTCTGGTCAAATCCCGGCGCGTAGTGCATCACAGGCGCGAACTGCTCAATGATGGCGACAGCTCATACGTCATGACGCAGTGCATCAAACAGGGCATGCTTGTGCGCGTGGCGCATGGTTTCTACGCGGAGTCGGCCAAATGGGCAGATCTGAAACCAGAACGCCAACATGTCGAATACGCGCAAGCGCTTGCTCGGCAGCATCCTGATCTGCAATTCAGCCACGCTACGGCTGCCTTAGTGCAGGGTATGCCCTGGAAACGTTGGAGGATTCCGGCGAAACTGCAATGCGTCGTTGGTTCTCAGACGAAACGCCGGTCGTCTGCTTCGGTTCAGCGTCGGCATTTCGATCTGGATGACAAGGCAATACGGCATAACGGTGTCTTAGTCACGTCAGCGCCCCGAACGGTCCTTGATGTTGCATGCGAAAGCGAGTTCGCCATCGGTCTGGCATGCGCTGATTACGTTCTTGTCCGTCGGCTCGCCACTAAACGTCAGTTGCTGGACGCAATTTCAGAAAACTCGCATCGGTACGGGATCCATCGAGCGAGATTGGTTGTGGACTTGGCCGATGACCGTATCGAGTCTGCTGGTGAATCCTTCTGCCGCGCGGTCATTCATCAACTCGGCTTCGTTTTGCCAACTTTGCAGCACGTCTTTTGGGATGGGCGGACCCTGATTGGGCGGGGTGACTTCTATTGGCCAGAGTCGCGGGTGCTGGTGGAATTTGATGGCAAAGTTAAGTATCTAGACGAGACAATGCTCGCTGGACGTAGCACCTCCGAGGTTGTCGTCGAAGAGAAACGTCGTGAGGATCGAATCAGAGCTCTAGGTATCAAAGTGATCAGGCTTACCTGGGCAGATCTGTCTAGCCCTGATGATATAGAGCAGACGCTCGCCGGAGCCGGAGTTCCGAAACGCCGTTAGGACGAGTTGCCCTCTCGCCTCCTTAAGAAGGTTGCCCGATATGCAAGGTGTTAGAGGTATATGTCGCACTACGACTTTGCATATCGGGCAACCATTGGTGTGTGGGCGTTCTAGCGGGGCGCATCGCCAGTGACGCACGGTGCGCCGTACGGGCGGTGCGGCCGTGAATGACGGTGGGGACCCTCAGTCTTGGCGCATCTCCAGGTAGGTCGTGATCAGCGAACGTGTCGATGGGTCCTGATCTGCCAGGGCAAGCCCGTCGCCACTGACTGCTGGCGCAATCTCTAGTGCGAGCTTTTTGCCCAACTCCACACCCCACTGATCGAAGGAGTCGATGCCCCACACGATGCCTTGCACGAACGTGATGTGTTCGTACAGCGCAATGAGCTGACCGACCACAGCCGGGGACAATTCCGGTGCCAGGATCGAGGTCGAAGGCCGGTTCCCGGGGAACACTCGTGCTGGAACGATCTCCTCGGGAGTGCCTTCGGCACGCACCTCGTCCTCGGTCTTGCCGAAAGCCAAAGCCTTGGACTGTGCGAAGAAGTTCGCCAGGAACAACCCGTGTACGTCGACGCCACCGTCCTTGAGTGGACGAGCCGGGTTGGCCACCGCAATGAAGTCAGCCGGAATCAGTCGAGTGCCCTGGTGAATGAGCTGGTAGAAGGCGTGCTGGCCGTTGGTTCCCGGTTCGCCCCAGAAGATCTCACCGGTGTCGGAGGTCACCGGGGTGCCATCCCAACGCACCGACTTGCCGTTGGACTCCATGGTCAACTGCTGCAGATAAGCAGGGAAACGATGCAGGTACTGCGCATAGGGCAGCACCGCGTGCGTGTGCGCACCGAGGAAGTTGGTGTACCAGACGTTGAGCAGCCCCATCAGGAACGGCACATTCTGCGCGACCGGAGCGGTGCGGGCGTGCTCGTCCATGGCGTGGAAACCGCCTAGGAACTCAGCGAACCGATCGGGGCCGATGGCGATGGCGACTGAGGTTCCGATGGCCGAGTCAACAGAGTAGCGGCCGCCCACCCAGTCCCAGAACCCGAAGGCGTTGGTCGGGTCGATGCCGAATTCCGCGACCTTGTCCAGCGCCGTCGATACCGCCACGAAGTGCTTGGCGACAGCACCGGTACGGGCCGCGTCAGTGTCGTCGATGATGCCGCGTGCGCTGAGCTGTTCCCACAACCAGGTGCGGGCCAGGCGGGCGTTGGTGAGCGTTTCCAATGTGGTGAAGGTCTTGGAAGCCACGATGAACAACGTGGTCTCCGGGTCGAGGTCGGCCGTCTTCTCATATACGTCGGCCGGGTCGATGTTAGAGACGAATCGCACCTCGATCTCGGGGTGGACGTACGGCTTGAGCGCCTCGTACACCATGACGGGGCCAAGGTCTGACCCGCCGATGCCGATGTTGACGACCGTGGCAACACGTTTGCCGGTCACACCGGTCCAACTGCCCTCGCGCACATTATCGGCGAAGGTCGCGATACGGTCCAGCACCTCGTGCACATCGGCGTCGATGTCCTGCTCGTTGACGATCAGCGGCTCCAGCCCGCGAGGGCGGCGCAACGCGGTGTGCAGTACAGAGCGGTTCTCTGTGACGTTGATCTTGTCCCCGCGGAGCATTGCCTCGAACCGGCCGGTCACGTTGACCGATGTCGCCAACTCGTCCAGCAGCGCGAGCGTCTCATCGGTGATGAGGTTCTTCGACAGGTCAACGGTCAGGTCTGCGGCCTTGAGGGTGAAGCGCTCTGCACGGCCGGGGTCTTCGTCGAACCAGCGGCGCAGATCGGGTTTGAGATCGGCAACGTGCGCCTCCAATTTCGTCCATGCGTCGGTCGAAGCAGCATCGATGGGTGAGGGCTGAGCGTTCACAGTGGTTCGCTTTCCATGGCCGGAGGAGAGGTTGACCATTCGATCTTACGTGGCAACATTACGCTGGTGCTATGACAACAGACCTACCCTTGACCATCGACTCGTCATTGCTTGCCGCGCTGCGGCAGGACCTGGTGGCGGCAAAGTACACGGTCGAGTCGGTAGCGGAGCTGCTGGGGCCGATGGCCGATGCAGCAATGCATCGCGAACAGCAGGTTCCGGCCCTGCTTGTCACGGAACGAAGCGACGCCCCGACGCTGGTGCTGTTGCGTCTGTTCACGCTCGGCCAGCCGGTGCGCACCGATGGCCTGGGACGAGTGCTCCCGCGCCTTGGCATTGACGGTGCCGTGCAACTGGGTCTGGTTGAGAGCATGCTCATTGACGGCGTTGAGCATGTGCGCCCACTGGTCGACCTGCGACCGTATGCCGCGGTTGACGATGTGGGGGCGATGCGCTGGTGGCTCGCCTCTGATCTTGGTGAACTGGCTACGGGACGAGCGCTACACGCCAATCACGTGCTGGGCGCGGGCGGCGCCTCACTGACGCTGGCCGCGATCACGATGCGCGAACCTGTTGGCCGCACCCTTGATATCGGCACCGGATGCGGCATCCAGGCGTTGCACGCGGCTCGGCACAGCCGTGAGGTCGTCGCCACCGACCTGTCGCAGCGGGCATTGAACTTTGCCTCTTTCAATGCTGAGCTCAACGACGTGCACAACATCTCGTTCCGCCACGGTTCGATGCTCGATCCGGTACGCGGCGAGGTCTTCGACCTGGTGGTTTCCAACCCGCCCTTTGTGATTACGCCACGCCAGTCGGATGCGATTCCTGATTACGAGTACCGCGATGGAGGACGAGCTGGAGACAGCCTCGTCGAAGAGCTCGTCACTGGGATCGCCGATGTGATGGCGCCTGGCGGGGCGGCGCAACTGCTGATGAACTGGGAGCATCACCGCGGTGAGCCGTGGCAGGAACGTATCGGGCGCTGGCTCGATACCACACCGCTGAATGCATGGGTGGTGCAACGCGAGATCCTTGACCCCGCTGAATATGCGGAAACCTGGCTGCGCGACGGTGGCATCACCGCCGAACGTGAATCCGGGCAATGGCAAGCGGGCTACGAGGCTTATCTGCGCGACTTCGCCGCACGCGGTGTGACAGCGGTGGGAATGGGAATGGTGCTGTTGCACCATCCAGCAGCGTCAAAGGAGGTGGCTCGTCCGGCCTGGCGCCGTCTTGACGAACACCCTGGCACCGTCGCCCAGCCTCTCGGCCCGGTATTCGCTGCCGGTTTGCGGATGCAGGAGTTTCTCAGCAGCGCCGGTGACGAGCAGATCGCTGCCTTGCGATGTGTGGTGGCCGTCGACGTCACAGAGGAACGGTATTACCGGCCCGGTCAGGCGGACCCGGCGGTGGTGATGCTGCGCCAAGGAGGTGGATTCCAGCACAGCGTGCACGTGTCGAGTGCCGTGGCGGCTGTGGTGGGTGCCAGCGACGGGGAACTGACTGTGGGTCAACTGCTGTCGGCAGTCGCCTCGCTGACCGACCAGGATGCTGCCGCGCTCGCAGCCGAGGTGTTCCCAGCTATTCGCGGACTGCTAGCCGATGGGCTGCTCACCATCGACCGGTGAGCGTGAGTGCGCTCAGAGCAGTGTGAAAGAACAGCGGGGGCCTTCGCATTGAAGCAAAGACCCCCACTGTGTGATGCGTTCGCGCGATGTCACTGCCTGTCCGTCACGCAAACTGTCTGGTTGCCGCTAGATGCGCCACCATTTCTGGTTGCCGCCGCCGTGGCATTCCCACAGTTGCAGTTTTGCACCGTTGTTGGTGCCCCAGCCTTCGACGTCAACACACTTGTTCGCGTGCAGGTTGACGAGGTCGCCTGCACCGTTGAGGGTGAACTTCTGTGCGACGTGGCCGTTGCAGTTCATCAACTGCACTTCGGTGCCGTTGTGAGTCCACGCCCAGCGGGCGTCCATGCACTTGCCCCCGATGCGCAGTGTGCCGTCGTTGGCGAACTGCCAGCGCTGCGCGTTGGTGCCGTTGCAGTTCCACAGTTGTAGCTGCACGCCGTCGCTGAAGTTCGAGTTAGGAACGTCGATGCACTTGTTCTGCCAGCCCTGAATGGATGCGACCTGGGAACCGGCGGTCTTCAATGTCAGACCCCAGCGCTGCAGGATCGGGTTGACCGGCTGGAAGAACGAGCGGCAACCGTCGGGGCGGTCGGCAATACCGGAGGTGATTCCCTGCGCCTGGTCGTTCCAGATGTAGGCGCCGCCGGAGTCACCAGGGCGAGCACAAGCGGAAGTCTCGGTCAGAGTCGCGATCTTGTTATTGCCGTAGTTGACGTTGACGTTCTTCGTCAGGACATATCCACAAGTCCACTTGGTGGTGTTGCCTGATTTACACAGGTGAGCGCCGATGGGCGCTTCTTGCGATCCTCGGACCTCAACGTATCCGCCGCCGTTCCAGTGGGTGACACGTGGCAGGCCGTTCCAGCTTCCAGCATTGGTGGCCCAAGCTGCGTCAATACCGCCACCGAACTGTGATTCCACTACCGTTCCGATGTGGCCGCCACCGTCTAGAGCGGTGCGCAGGATGTGTCCGCGCCCTTCAACGGCGCAGTGACCAGCGGTGAGGAAACCACCGTGCACAGCGAACGCCAAGGTGCAGCCCCATAGCGGGTCTCCGCCCCAGTAGTCGCGTACGGGGGTCACCCTGACGTCGGAGATGTCGTAGGAGACTTCGGCAGCAGAGAGGCCGGCGACGTTAGCGGCTTTCTTCGCGGCAGCCTTTGACTTGGCTTGGATGACGACTTTGTTGCTCACCGGGTCTACCCACCAGGCTGAGACCTTGTCCGGAACATTCCTGATTTCGCGGTTGAGCTTGCTGGCGCCCTTGTTGAGCTTGTTCAACTTGGTCTTGACCAGTTTTGGCTTCGCGCCTGCCTTGCGAACCTGCTTGGCTGCCTTCTTAGTGGTGACACCGACAACGATCTTCTTGCCGTTCTTCGATACCCACAAGCCGGCGAAGTTGCCGCCCAGTTTCTTCTGCAGTTTCGGTTCGAGGTTGCGCGCCTTCTTCTCGACCTTCAGGCGTTTCTTCGCCTGCTTCTTGGTGATCTTCAGTTCGCGGACCATAGTGCGGATCTGCTCCGCTTTGGTCATCGGTTTGGCGGCGCTCGCAGCCGGAGCCTTCGCGGCAACAGTGGTGGCGCTCGCAGTCGGAGCCGACGTAGCGCTTGTTGCGGCCACCGTACCGGTGACGGCGAGGGTTCCTGCAAGTGTCAGTGCGCTCAGCAACGCAGCTGTCTTTCTCATACTCACTCGATCAGCCTTTCGTGATCTTGAACCGTTCAACGTTGAACGGTTCACCAGGGGCGAGGATTGCCGTTTCTGCCGCCAGCAGCCAGGCTTCCGACGACATTCTCAGGCAGCCATCGAACTCAACATTGAGTCTGATGTTCGGCATCTGCATAAACACCATATGGGCAATGTTTGAAGTTCGCATGTCGAAACGAACTGTAGGTAGCCGGGTAAGTGAGCGATGCAGCGTTTTGGTGTTCATAGGTTCGACACAGGTTCGGATAATTTGCGGCTTAAGGTGCGGAACTAGCGTCCGGGATAGCGCAGTCACATCCGATTCGCATTCCGGGAAGGAACCGTCTTGACCATGGCACATATTCTTCGACCGCCACGTCGGCGTACCGCCATCATCACCGCAGCCATTGCGGTCACGGTCGCTGCGCTGGTCTTCGGGCTGATTCGCCACACTGCGACAGGAGCCTCGTCCACCGCGGAAGGCGCAGCAATGACGAGTACCGCCACAGCGGCACTCGTCACGTTCGAGAAGAGCGTGACAGCTAGCGGTACTTTGACGCCCACGGTCGCTGAGACCCTCTCCTTCGATGCGCAGGGCACGGTCACCGAGGTTGCTGTCGAGGTCGGCGACACGGTGACCGCGGGTCAGGAACTGGCACGCATCGACACCGAACAGCTCGACCTCAACCGGCTGGGTGCCAAGGCCGAATTGCTCAGTGCGCGCGCTGCGCTCGCCGAAGCGAAGAACGCTGCTGACGGCTCCGACGCCTCCGATGCGCTGCTTTCCGCTCGAAAAGCAGCAGTGACCGTGGCGAAATCTGCCTATGTCGCCGCCAAGGATGCCATGAGCGATGCGGTACTCGTCGCACCTGCTGACGGTCTGGTCACCGCAGTAGACATCGCAGTCGGGGATGGCGTCTCTGCGGGGTCGAATAGTGGAACTTCTCCGGCAGGAGGCGCGACGGGTACTACGAGCACTTCGACCACGGGCACGATCTCCATCGTCGGTACGACGCAATGGAGCGTTTCCACGACGGTCAGCGCAACCGACATGGCCAATATCGCGGTCGGCAATCAAGTCGAGATGACTGCGGGTGACATCAGTGAAACCATTTTCGGTGTCGTCAGCGAAATCGGACGGCTCCCATCGACCTCGTCCGGAGCAATCGCGTACCCGGTGACGGTCACCGTCACCGGTGATGTTGACGGCCTGTTTGACGGTGTCTCAGTTGACATCTCGATCATCTACTCCAGGCGCGCAGATGTGCTGGCAATTCCGGCAGCCGCGGTGACGACATCGGACGGGGCTTCCACGGTGCAGTTGGTCTCAGACGACGAAACCGTCACGACCACCACGGTCGAGTTGGGGGAGTCCTCTGGTGACCAGATTGAGATCACAGCTGGACTCACCGAAGGACAGCAGGTGCAGTACGAGCAGTTCACGGGTAATCGAGGTGAGAACTCGTCCGGCCAAGACGGGATGGGACGAGAGGGATTCCCGATGGGCGGCGATTTCAGTCCGCCAGAGGGCTTCACTCCTCGCAGTGGCTTCACCCCTCCGACAGGCGGCGGCACGGGTGGAGGCAGGCGATGAACGCGACGAGTGTGGCTGCCGCCGACTACGGCTTGGTCGCGGACGAGCCGGATCAAGCAGTGATCCGTCTTAGCGATGCCCGCAAGACCTACCGCACCGGGTCGATGGAGTTCGAGGCCCTGCGCGGCGTCGACCTGCAGATTCAGCGCGGCGAGTATGTGGCGATCATCGGCCCATCGGGTTCCGGTAAATCAACCCTGATGAACATCCTTGGTTGTCTAGACGTTCTCTCTGACGGAGACTACCGGCTTGCCGGACACAACGTCGCAGATCTGGACAGTGTGGAACTGGCGAAACTGCGCAATGAGGAAATCGGATTCGTCTTTCAGCAATTCCATCTGCTGGCGGATCTCAGTGCCGTGCGCAATGTGGAGCTTCCTTTGATCTACCGGGGATTGGGCAAGAGAGAACGGCGGGAACGTGCGTTGCGCGCACTGGAACGCGTCGGGTTGGCGGATAAGACCGCGAATCGGCCTGGCGAACTCTCTGGTGGACAACAGCAACGCGTGGCCGTGGCTCGTGCCCTCGTCGGCGATCCCGCCTTGATACTTGCGGATGAACCCACCGGAAACCTCGATTCGACCTCCACCCGCGATGTCCTCGCGTTGCTGGACAGCCTGCAGCAGCAAGGCCGCACGATCGTGTTGATCACTCATGAACCCGATGTCGCGCAGCGTGCGCAGCGAGTGGTGCAAATGCGTGATGGCGAACTCGAAGAATTGTCCTCGCCGCGCAGCCATGCAGCGATCCGGTCGGGGATCGAGGTGGCGCGATGAGTTGGGCCGAGACCTATGCGACCGCCTGGCACGCCATTCGATCCCACCTGATGCGTTCGCTGCTGACCGTGCTCGGCATCCTCATCGGTATCGCCGCGGTGGTCTTGACGGTTGGTTTGGGGTTGGGCACCCAACGCGACGTGAGTGCCGAAATCAGTTCACTCGGCTCTAATCTGCTGATCGTCACACCTGGCTCAGATACTGACGCTGAGGGCATGCGGGGCGGATTCGGTACCGGACAGACCCTGACGAGGCGCGACGGGCAGGCGCTCAGTTCGCAGGTCACAGTGCCGGACGCCGAGTCGGTTGCGCTCGAACGAGAATCCTCCCAGTCCATCGAGGCGGGTCAATCGAATTGGACGACCACCGTGACCGGAGTGTCCGGGGAGTGGCTGCATACGCGTTCCCGCGAGGTAGCCCTCGGCAGCTTCGTGACCGAGGGATCGGTCGACGAGGTGGTGCTCGGCGCGACGACTGCCGAGGAACTATTCGGCACCACCGTCGTGGTGGGGCAGACCGTAACCATAGCGGACAACAGTTTCCAGGTGGTCGGCGTGCTGGCCGAACAAGGCTCCAGCGCTGAAACCGACCTCGACGATGCTGCGATCGTTTCCCTAGACGCGATGAGTTCAGTGATCGTCGGGGGGACGAGTTCCGAGACGGTCAGCACCATCTATCTCAAGGCCGCGAGTACGGATCAGATTTCCGCCGTCAAACAGCAGGCAACCGCACTCCTGCTCAATCTGCACGGCATCACTCAGCCGGACGATGCCGATTTCACGGTGAGCGCGCAAAACGCGCTGGTTGGCACGGCCACCTCGGTCTATCGAACTTTGACAGTGCTGCTGGCCTCGATTGCGGCGCTTTCGTTGCTGGTGGGCGGCATCGGCGTGATGAACATCATGCTCGTGTCCGTCACGGAACGGACCAATGAAATCGGGCTGCGCAAAGCACTGGGTGCCCAGCCGACGGCTATTCGCCGCCAGTTCCTCACCGAGGCGGCGATGCTGGGACTGACCGGCGGATTACTCGGTGCTCTGCTGGGCATCGTCGCGGCACGAGTCTTGCCGACTTTGATCGGCTCGTCAGTCGTCGTACTGCCACTGGCCGTGATCGGTTCGATCTGCGTTGCCGTCGCCATAGCAATGATCTTCGGGGTGTACCCGGCGGTTCGCGCTGCCCGGCTGGCTCCCATTGACGCACTGCGTTCGCAGTGACCTTTCCCCATCTTTCAAGGAGTACTCGTATGTCAGTTCATCATCACCGGCGGTCCGCTTCATGGGGCGTCACAGCTGCAGTCGTAACTTGCGCAGTCGTCCTCGTGGCAGGTTGCTCGTCCCCAACCGGAACCGCCGCGCCTACCGCCGGAAGCACCGCGCCTGCTGAACCAGATGCCTCCGCTGCCTCCGAGTCCCAACCGGCCGACTCTGACGGACGGACGATGGTCTCAGGCGAAGTCGTGGCACTGACCGGTGGCATCGCCCAAGTGCAAGACGATTCGTCACAGACCGCTGTCACCTGGGATACCGACACATCGTTCCTGGTGACGACCGCAGCCGACTTCGCTGACATCGCAGTGGGGTCGTGCGTCGTGGTGCGAGGTGCCACGCCGGATGGAGACGAAGCCAGCACGGAGGATTCGTCCGGGACGAGTTCAACCGAGTTGACTGCGACTTCCATCGCGATTTCACAAAGCGATGATGACGGTTGCACGGCGTCAGGCGCAATGGGGTTCGGTGGCGGCATGCCGGGATTTGCCGGTGGCGCTGACCGCGCTGGCGATGCTGGCGGTACTGGTGGGACCCCGCCGTCCGGTGGTGAGCCGCCGGAAGGATTCGAGCCGCCGGATGGTGCTGACGCATCCGAGGGAGATCCTCGTGGCGAGGGCGGAAACCCGCCTGAAGGATCTGGCCGCCCAGGCGGCTTTGGACAATTCGCGGTCGGGGAGGTCACCGGCATCGACGATGAGACCATCACTGTCGTCTCGGTGATGCCCGCCATGCCACCAGCCGGAGACGAGACCGACGATTCATCGACCGCAGATGCATCAGATGGTCAGGAAACCACCCAGATCGTCACGGTCACCGCGGATACCACTTACACCGCCACGGTTGCCGGCGATGAGACAGCTGTGACGACCGGAAGTTGCGTGGTCGCGTCAGGACAAGCAGACAGTGCCGGAACCGTCACAGCCGCCTCACTGACTGTGAGCACGAAGCAGGAGGACGGCTGCACAGCAGGGTTCCCGGGTGGTCGCCGTGCCTGATGCCGCAACCACAGTGCCGACTCGACGTAAGGACATCGGGAACCGGCGTCGGATCCTGCTGGCGATCCTCATGGTGGCAGCGTTAGTCGCCGTAGGTGGGACTGCTCGTGCGCTTGCCATCCGCGGGCAAGAGCAGTTCCGTGTCGCCACGGTGGCTCTAGGGACTGTCGAACAGTCCTTGTCCGCCACGGGCACCGTGACGTCGGCTGTTCGCGCCGACGCTGCATTCGGCACCGCTGGGACCATCGCCACCATTGACGTCTCGGTGGGTGACGAAGTCAGTGCCGGAGACCTGTTGGCGACTCTGGATGCGGAGGAATTGACCGAGGCGGTCAACGATGCGGAAACCTCGCTTGCTGACGCGAAGCAGGAGCTTGTCGATGCGCTCGAAGCGCAAGCCGACGGCACTACAATCCAGGTAGACGCTGGATCGAATTCGACCGGAGCGGGATCGGCCACTCCAGCGAGTTATGTCGCTGAGGTCGCTGGCGCTGCGACAAGAAGCACCACCGTGAGCTATGTCGCTACTACATCCGCTGCGAGGTCGGTCACGCCAACGTCCACGACTAGCGACCTCGACACCGCACTTGCGGCTTACACCAAAGCGCAGCAGGCAGTGACCGCCGCGCAGGGCGCACTCTTGGCGAAGTACGACGAGATCGCCGGGGAGCGCTCGTCCATGGATGACGATGTGGCGGATGTAACCTCGACCGCGGGAGCATGCGCGGCGTTCTTGGCGGTAACTGACCCGTCGGACGAGCAGGCCACGAGTCACCTGGAACAGTGCCAAGCGCTGATCCAGACCGCGCAAGGAAGCCTGACTGCCGTCAGTACGCTCTATTCAGAGTTGCAGGGCCTGGTCGACACTCTCAATGACAAGATCGCTGCACTCGACGAGGCAGCGACGGCCCTAGAGAAAGCCGCGGACCAGTCGAACACCGGCGGCGGCAACGGATCGAGTACCGATACCGGCAGCGCCGTCAATGACACCTCTTCGGATTCCGGCACTGATGCCGACGGCAATACTGCTACTGGGCCAGGCAGCGGCAGCAATGGTCCAGGCTCGGATGATTCCGAAACGAATGGTCCTGGTGCCAGTGGCGACGGTGGCATGCCTGCGGGGGATGTACCGAGTGGGGCCGGTTCCCGAAGTGGCGCTACACCGAGCCCCAATGCGGGCGGTAGTTCGGCTGCGGGAGGAAACTCGTCCGGTGTCACGGTCACGGCCGAGCGTATCGTCGCGTATCGGGCTGCGGTCTCGGTAGCGAAGGCTGAATTGGCTGCCGCCAAACAGGCCAAGAAACTCGGGAAGCTGAGTGCGCCTATTGCGGGGCAGGTGGCGCAGATCACGATGGATCTCGATCAATCGGTCGCAGCAGGAGAGACTTCGGCAGTGATCACCATCTTGGGCGACGGCGGTTACCAGGTCTCCGCGACGATGGGACTCAGCGATGTTCGGCTGCTGCAAGTCGGTCAGACATTCAGCGGGACGGCGTCTGGCACGGTCGATGAGATCGTCGGAACTGTGGCAAATATCGGCATGGCCAATCAATCGACCACCTCTATTCCCTCTTATACGGTCGAACTTGCTGTCGATCCGGTTGATGGGGTGTTGAACGAGGGGTCGATGGCGAGTGTGGACATTGTGGTGAGCGAGGAATCGGATGCGGTGACGGTGCCTACTTCGGCGGTGGCTCGGAACGGAACGCAAGCCAGTGTGACCGTCCTTGAAGAGGGCGAAGCGGTGACCCGCGAAGTCGAGGTGGGCGCGATGGGCACTGAGTTGACCCAGATCGTCTCCGGAGTCGAGGTAGGGGATGAGGTGGTTCTTGCCGATCTGACCGTGCCGGTCACTAACGGGGAGAGCTCGTCCGGATCGCTCACCGATCTGGGCGGCAACTCCGGCAGTAAGCGCGGAGGCGTCGGCCGTCCTGATTTCTCCGGTGGAATGCCGGACGGCTTCCCGGGCGGTGGTTTTCCAGGGGCAAGTTAAGGGTAGTTTTCGCGTCCGGTTGGGCAATCACCCGAGCAGGCGTGGCATTATGGGCACTCGTGAGCGCTATGCGATGGCGGACCTGCCAGCAATTCGGCGTAGGCTACTTGCCGCAACCACACCGCGACGGGAGTAATTGATGTCTGACGCACGTAAGTTGGTGATCGTTGAGTCACCGGCTAAGGCGCGAACCATTGCCAGCTATCTCGGAGATGACTTCGAGGTGGAGGCGAGTGTCGGTCATATTCGCGACCTCCCGCAGCCTTCTGAGCTGCCTGCGGACATGAAGAAGGGTCCGTACGGCAAGTTCGCCGTCGACATCGAGAACGGCTTCGACCCCTATTACGAGATCTACTCGGACAAGAAGAAGAAGGTCCGCGAGCTCAAGGCTGCGCTGAAGAACGCTGATGTTCTCTATCTGGCAACTGATGAGGACCGCGAGGGTGAGGCCATTGCTTGGCACCTGCTTGAGGCGCTGAAGCCGAAGGTGCCGGTCAAGCGCATGGTTTTCCACGAGATCACTCGTGAGGCCATTGCGCGCGCACTGGAGAACACCCGTGACATCGATGTGCGTCTGGTTGACGCGCAGGAAACCCGGCGCATTTTGGACCGGTTATACGGGTACGAGGTTTCGCCCGTGCTGTGGCGCAAGGTTCGTCAGGGTTTGAGTGCTGGACGAGTCCAGTCGGTTGCGACGCGCCTTGTCGTGGAGCGTGAGCGTGAGCGCATGGCGTTCGTGCCTGCGAACTATTGGGACGTGGTCGGCCAGTTCGCTCCGGTCAGCGGTGCGGATGCGCAGCAGTGGTTCGAGGCGCGTCTGGTCAGCGTCGACGGCAAGAAGGTCGCGGTGGGCCGTGACTTCGGCGACGATGGCGCGCTCAAGTCGCGTGACGTCATCCATTTGGACGAGGCCGCCGCCCGCGCAGTGGTCGCTGCCATCGAGGGGCAGGACGCTGTCGTTTCCAACGTGGAGACCAAACCGTACACCCGCCGCCCGGCTGCCCCTTTCACTACTTCGACTCTGCAGCAGGAGGCATCGCGCAAGCTGCGGCTGTCCTCGCGTCAGGCCATGCGCGTGGCGCAGACGTTGTACGAGAACGGGTACATCACCTACATGCGTACCGACTCGTCGGCTCTGAGCACGCAGGCAGTGTCGGCTGCACGCAAGCAGATCGCTGAACTGTACGGCGACGCCTATGTCCCCGAGAAACCACGGGTTTACGCCAAGCGTGCCAAGGGCGCGCAGGAGGCGCACGAGGCGATCCGTCCGGCTGGGGACTCGTTCCGCACTCCCAAGGATGTCAAAGGCAAGCTCAGCGGGGACGAGTTCCGCCTGTACGAACTGATCTGGAAGCGCACGGTCGCCTCCCAGATGGCCGATGCTCGCGGTAGCACCGCGTCGCTGCGCATCAGTGTGACCGGCGCCGGGGCTGACGGGGACCTGACGGCTGTCTTCGGTGCCTCTGGAACGGTCATCACCTTCCCTGGGTTCTTGGCCGCCTATGAGGAATCGCGCGACGCGGAGCGTTACGGCAAGTCCGAGGATGCTTCCAATGACAAGCGCCTGCCGCAGGTCGCCGAGGGCGACGCAATCAACTCGCGTGATCTGGTCGCCGACGGGCACTCGACCACACCGCCGCCGCGCTACACCGAGGCTTCTCTGGTCAAGGCGCTGGAAGAGCGCGGTATCGGGCGTCCTTCCACGTATGCTTCGACGATTTCGGTGATTCAGGACCGCGGTTATGTTTCGTCGCGTGGTCAGGCGTTGGTGCCGAGTTGGTTGGCCTTTGCAGTGATCCGGTTGCTTGAGGAGCATTTCGACCGGCTGGTGGACTATGACTTCACCGCGCAGATGGAAGCGGATCTGGATGCGATCGCCGCTGGTGAACAGGATCGTGTCGATTGGCTGACCGCGTTTTACTTCGGTGGTGGGGCCGATGCGGCGAGGTTCGATGGAGGCTTGAGGGAACTCGTCGCGAATCTGGGTGACATTGACGCGCGCGATATCAATTCGGTGACCATCGGCGAGGGCATTCAGGTACGAGTGGGTCGCTACGGGCCATACCTGGAGGACCTGACTGCTGAGGTCAAGGAGGGGGAGAATCCGCCGCGGGCGTCCCTGCCTGACGACTTGGCACCGGATGAGTTGACTGTCGAAAAGGCTCGAGAGCTGTTGGCTGCAGGAGCGGACGGGGGTCGCGAGTTGGGTACAGACCCGGCCACGGGGCGTCCGATCATTGCAAAGCCGGGCCGGTTCGGCCCGTATGTGACCGAGGTGTTGGACGAGCCAAAGCTGGACGAGGGGCTCAGTGCGGCTGCGCGCAAGAAGGCGCTGGCTGCGTTGCCGAAGCCTCGTACCGCGTCGCTGTTGAAGTCGCAGGCCATTGAGTCGGTGACTTTGGACGACGCGTTGCAGTTGTTATCGCTGCCGCGCGAGGTTGGCGTCGATCCTGAATCTGGCGATGTGATCACCGCGCAGAACGGTCGGTTCGGTCCGTACCTGAAAAAGGGCACGGACTCGCGTACGTTGCCGAGCGAAGAGTCGATGTTCACGATCACGTTGGAGGAGGCGCTGGCGATCTATGCGCAGCCGAAGCGTGGCCGTGGCGGTGCAGCAGCGTCGGCTCCACTGCGGGAGCTGGGCATTGACCCGACGTCGGAGAAGCCGATTGTGATCAAGGACGGCCGGTTCGGTCCGTACGTGACCGATGGGACGACGAACCGCACATTGCCGCGCGATGCTACTCCTGAGTCGGTGACCTTCGATCAGGCTGTGGAGTTGTTGGCTGAGAAGCGTGCCAAGGGACCGGCGAAGCGGACCACCCGTGCCAAGAAAACTCCTGCCAAGAAACCGGCAGCGAAGAAGAAGTAATCGCTGGCGCCTCGTCTTCTCTGACGGGGCCGCGCCAGGCGAACCACTCAGCGATAGCCGAACGTAAATACTGGACGGTGTCTTTGGTTTCGTCGGTCGCACGAACCCGCGTCAGGACATCGTCCAGCATCACCACGGTAGTCATCCATCGCGAAAGGATGGTTCTGTCGTGATTCCAACGGGAGAGTTTCCAAAGTGAATACTGCATTGAAAGCGGAACTTGTAGTGCAGAGCCGCGATATGGGCCTTGACGAGATCATTGTCGAACTGGATAAGACTCCGGTTTGGGGGCATCCTTCGCGCAACGTCTCGCAATGTTAAGAGCCCGCGGTTGTGATGTTGTGCTCAGTATCGTGCAGGAAGTTTCGGACGATTCGGCTTCTACTGGAATACACCTGTCGGAGCAGACCATCGCCTGGCTCGCCGCTGCCGGTGCCTGTGTTGATATTGATCAATACTTCGATGATGAATCGTGAACTACTAGCAGTGATGGCTCACCGCTATCACATTGATAGCCGATATGGTGTGTTCTCGGTGTGAGGGGGAGCCTCTGCGTATTCCGCTCAAGTACCTAGCCGAAAAATTCTGGCTAGGATAACGAACTCGTCCTTGGTACCTCGCCTGGAAAAATAAACCAACCTGACCAAGTAAGTCCCAGCACGCGACCGACTCGTCACGCCGCGGTGCCCGATTTCGAGGGCGTGGTGCGTGATTGACTCGAACTGCTGCGGTTCCGAACGATCAGATTGAACTCGTCTTCAGGGTTGGAACTGCGTATAGCCACAGACGAGGCAGGGTAGGCAACCATCGGATCACAACGAACGGGAATCTCCACTGAAAAGTCGAGGAACTGTTTGAACTGATTGAGTCAGCCGATGAGTCTGAAGAAAAACTGTATCGAAACCACGGAATCGCGCACGATTGACGCAATTCGAAGTACGCTAATGGCACTGTTGCACGATTGAGGAGTAAAACGATGACCAACCCTGGCGACTCGAATCCGTACCAGACTCCGGCGCCCGGTACGCAATACCCGCAGTACGGTAACCAGCCCGGTGGCTATGATCAACAGTACGGTTCCGCTCCTGCTGGTCAGAACTATGCTGGCCAGAATTATGCCGGACAGAACTATGCGCAGCAGAACTATCCCAATGGCGCCTATCCGAACACGGGTTACGCTCAGCAGCCCGCCGGAACTAACGCACTCGCCATCGCTTCGCTGATCTGTAGCATCGTCGGCGTTTCGCTCGTTGGTGTGATCTTGGGTCATATCGCGCTGAACCAGATCAAGCGGACTGGTGAACAGGGCCGTGGCATGGCCTTGGCGGGCTTGATCATCGGATACATCTCGATGGTTCTCATCATCATCTACTTCATTGTGATCGTCGGGATCATCGGAACTGGCACCTACTTCAGCTATACGGGTTAGTTGAGCGCTGAGGGATAACTGTTGGGAGTCGCGTGCGACGTGACTCCCAACAGTTATTCACAGCCCTGTTTTGCCACTGGTCATAGACGGATATTCGCGACATGATGGTCCTATGACTTCCATCGATCTTTCCGCGTTGCCAGCCCGTCCGGTCATTGACAAGAGCCTGTTGCCACACGACCCGGCAACAGCACCGAGTATTCGTTGGGGAATCCTAGGTGCTGGCGGCATCGCCATGATGTTTGCTCGTGCTGTGCAACACCACACCACCTCGACCATCGCAGCGGTGGGATCCCGATCACTCGCCAAGGCGCAAGCATTCGCTCAAGACTTCCGCGTGCCCCACGTCTTCGGCTCCTACGAAGAGCTTGTCGCCAGCGACGACATCGACGTCATCTATGTTGCGACACCGCACTCGCACCACCTCGAACATGCCCAATTGGCGCTGGGTGCCGGAAAGCCCGTGCTGGTCGAAAAGGCCTTCACCCGCAACGTCGCCGAAGCGCTGCAGATCTTCGATATGGCACAACGTAAGAACTTGTTCGCCATGGAAGCGATGTGGACCCGGTTCCTACCCGCCACCGCTATCGTGCACGAGATTATCAATTCCGGGAAGATCGGCGACGTCGTCACCGTCATCGCCGATCACGGCCAAAAACTTGACCACGACGATGCTGGTCGCCTCCTTAATCCGGCCCTCGCCGGCGGAGCCCTGCTCGACCTCGGTGTTTACCCCACGGCCTACGCGCATGACATCCTCGGGCTAGCGCCAAACATCGTGGCGACCGGCCAGCGCACCCACACCGGCGTCGACGGCCAAGTCGCGCTGACATTGACCTACGAAGGCAAACAACAAGCATCCCTCCACACCACTTTGTGGGCGAAGACCGCCACCACTGCCGTCATCGCTGGTACCGAGGGTTGGATTGAGGTCCCAGGTGACTTCTACTGCCCGCCGAGCGTGCGCCTCCACCTGCCAGACGGCCTGACCAAGGAGTTCAGCACCGGTTTCCCGCCCGGACACGCCGGACTCGCCTTCGAAGCCGCCGAGGTAGCCCGCTGCCTGGACGATGGTGTGATCCAAAGTGCCCGCAATCCGTGGGCTGACACCGTCGAAGTCTTGAGCATTTTGGACGAGGCCCGTAAACAAGTCGGAGTCGTCTACCCGGGCGAGTAGCTCCATCGAACTCGGTAGGCTATTCGAGTGACAATGCAGACCACGGATAGCGCTCAAGGCATCTTCATATCCTTCGAGGGCGGCGACTCCGTCGGCAAGACCACGCATATTCGCCAGTTAGCCGATTGGCTTCGGAAGAACTCGTCATATGAAGTAGTGGTAACCCGCGAACCAGGCGGAACGGTCTTGGGTGCGCAGTTGCGCGAAATACTGCTGCACGGTCAGGAAATGACGGCGAAAGCCGAGGCGCTGATTTACGCGGCTGACCGGGCGCAGCACGTCGCAGAAGTCATCCGTCCCGCACTTGAACGCGGCGCCATCGTCATCACCGACCGTTACCTGGACTCGTCTGTCGCCTATCAGGGCGGCGGACGAGTGCTCGGTCCCGATGAAGTCGAGCAGCTTTCGTTGTGGGCCACTGATCAGTTGCTGCCAACACGCACTTTCTTGCTCGACCTCGACCCGCAGATCGGGGCCGCAAGGCGCCGCGGAACCCACGATCGGTTGGAAAGCGCGGGGGACGAGTTCCATCACCGCACTCGTGACTTCTTCCTCCAGCGCGCCACCAACGATCCGAACCGGTGGGTCGTTATCGACGCGGACCAGCCCATTGATGTGATCAGCGAAATCGTCGTCGAGCACGTCACCGAACTGCTGGCGGGAGTAGAACGATGACGAGTGCTCTCGAACCGGGCGAAACCTTCGACGTGTGGAGCGACCTGGTTGGACAGGACCGGGCCGTCGAAACCCTGCAACGTGCGGTCATAGACCCTGCCGCGATGACTCACGCCTGGCTGATCACCGGACCACCCGGATCCGGTCGTTCCAATGCGGCCCAGGCCTTCGCTGCGGCACTGCAATGTGAAGAAGGCGGTTGTGGCCACTGCCACGAATGCCGTTCCGTGCTTGCAGGCACCCACCCCGATGTGACAACACTGCGCACCGACAAAGTCACCATTTACATCGACGATGTGCGCGAACTCGTCCAAGTGGCAGGACGAACCACCGTCTCAGGGCGGTGGCGCATCATCATCGTCGAAGACGCCGACCGAATGCTTGAACGCACCACGAATGTGCTACTCAAGGCCATTGAAGAACCGCCCGCTCACACCGTGTGGATTCTTTGCGCCCCATCGGTCATGGATGTGCTGATCACGATTCGGTCCCGCTGTCGGGCAGTGTCTTTGCAGGTGCCTGACCCGCAAGCCGTTGCGAAGCTGTTGATTCGACGCGACCAGGCAGACCCGACCCGTGCCATCGAAGCGGCCTATGCCGCACAATCGCACGTGGGACGAGCCCGCTGGCTCGCCACTGACGCCACCGCAGCCATCAGGCGCACGGAAATGCTCGGTGCGGTGCTGGGCATCAACTCAGTGGTCGATGCGATGAGAGTCGCGGGAGAACTCGTCGAAACTGCGAAAACCGAAACCGACAATCTCGCGGCAGATTTCGAAGCCAAGGAACGCGCTGAACTACTCACCAGCCTCGGGGCGCAGGATCTCACCACCTTCCCGCCCGCTATTCGCAGTCAGATCAAACAGCTTGAAGAGGACCAGAAGCGGCGCCGCAGGCGGCGGCAGCTCGACGTCATCGATCAACTGCTCACCGACTTAGCCGGGCTGTACCGTGACGTGATGACTCGGCAAATCGGGGCTGAAGTTGCCCTGGTCAACCAGGGCCTCGAAGATGAGATTGCATTGTGCGCACAGCAGACCACCGCAACGGTCACGTTGGGAATACTGGAACGCATCGCGCAGGCCCGGCAACGGGTCGCGGCTAATGTCACGCCACAGTTGGCTTTGGAAGCCTTGCTGGTGGGAATCGCCGAGCCCGGTGGTGTCGACAACGTTGTTGGCGCTTGAGAACTTTAGGCTGAGAAGGTGACTGTGAGCGTTCGAGTGTGGTGCGCAACTGTGGTGTGTGCACTATTGCTCGCCGGGTGTACCGAGGCTGAAAGCTACGAGAAAACCCAGATCGGCATTCCTAACGTCACCGTCGGTGAGAATAATGCCCAAGCAGACGAAGGTGAGACGAGGCGCTCGCGCATTCCGCAGGGTTTCCGCAAGTTCTACCGCCAAGACATCGTCTGGTCCACCTGCGACACCACCTATGAATGCGCGACAGTGCGTGCTCCGCTGGACTGGTCTGACCCCAAAGGCGACTCCATCGGCATCGGGCTGCAACGACTTCCAGCGACCTCTGTCAAACAGGGATCACTACTGATCAACCCAGGTGGGCCGGGGGTGTCCGGTACCGACTTTGTCAGCTATGCCGAAATTCTCATCAGCGAACAGGTGCGCGAATCCTACGACCTAGTCGGATTCGACCCGCGCGGTACCGGACGCACGTCGCCTATCCGCTGCTACCCGGATGCGGAATGGGACAACTTCATCACCAATGGCCCAAGTGCAACTAGTTCGATCGACGACCAACAAGGTGCCGCGCAGGCATTCGCGCTGGCCTGCCAAACCAACGCCTCAGACATCTTGGCCTATGTCGATACCCAATCTGTTGCACGCGATATGGACCTCATCCGTGCCGTATTGGGGGAGCGGCGTCTGAACTACCTGGGCTACTCCTACGGCACTTCACTCGGCAGCACCTATGCGGGGCTCTTCCCAACCAATGTCGGTCGGTTTGTCCTTGATGGGGCGATGGATCCGGCGCTGAGCCCCAATGAGGTGGTGCTCGGTCAAGCACAAGGATTTGAACGAGCGCTCCGTCGTTACGTCTCCTACTGTCTGAGTCGGTCAGACTGCCCCCTGAGCGGCACGGTCGAAGAAGCGCTCGGTGCGATACACGTGCTGCTCGGTTCGTTGGGCAACAACCCTCTGCGCACTGAAGACCCAGATCGAGTGCTCACTCAGCCTTTGGGCATGGTCGGCGTGGTCTATCCGCTCTATGCCTCGTGGCAGTGGCCTGTGCTGACAGCGGCACTGGACCGTGCCATCAATAACCAAGACGGAACCCAACTGCTGGCGAACGCGGATGCCTATCACGGGCGCAACAGTGATGGCACATTCGAGGACAATTCCGGACAAGCCTTCATCGCTATCAGTTGCCTTGAACCACGCATTAGCGCAGACTCAGAAAATCTTGCGGAACTGCAAGCTCAGATCCTTGAGGTCGCCCCTACGCTGGGTGCGACCTGGCCGATCGAAGCCGTACAGTGCGCGCAGTGGCCCGCATCGGTACCGTCGCAGGATTTCGACCTGACCGCGCCGGGTGCGCAGGCGATCATGGTGATCGGAACAACGGGTGACCCGGCAACGCCATACGAGTGGGCCCAGGGTCTGGCGCAAGTCCTCGAATCTGGATTCCTCGTCACCTATGACGGTGATGGGCACGGGGCTTACGGCGCCTCCAACCAATGCATCACCGAGACCGTCGACGATTTCTTATTGGAGGGAATCGTGCCGACAGCTGAGGTGTCCTGCTAGCAGGGACGGTCAGTGTGCTGTTGCTCACGTTGCCCATTGGAAACATTTAGGGGCATGTTCTCGTAACATTCCCGCAGCACAGCATCGCTACCGTTGCGCCATGAAGATCAAACGAGGTTCAGCACCGGCGGTGCTGGAAGCACAGCGCGACTACCTGGTCATTCCCGCGCACAGTGACATCATGGACCTCGTCGCTGCGCGCTATGAAGATGCTGCATGGTTGGTCACTCCCGAGCAGGCAGCGGCCAGCCGCCAAGTAGCGCAATCATCCGGTGGCGCCCGGTTCCGTGGCGCTGCTTCGGTCACCGAACCAGTCGATGCGCAACTCGCGCTCAGTGATGATCTGATCTTGACCGGACCCACCGAGTTGTCAGCACAGCAGGCGCAGGCCATGGGGCTGGGTGCGGTCGATCACCAACTGTTCATGCTGCCGGCTGGCTCATCACTGCGTCACGAGGCACTGATGGCATGGGCGGTGGCGGCAGCACGTCATTGCGGTGGCGCTGTTTGGTACGCTTCGGGCGAGCTGGAGCGCCCTGATCCGGAAGCGCTCGTCGCCCTGCGATTGTTTTCTCCCGATCCCCAACCCATGGGCATCGTCTTAGAAGTCGTACGGTCGGTGTTGCCACGCGCCCAGAACTATCTGCGTGACGACGGCAGTGAGGCGCTTTACACGACATCGGAATATGACGGCATTATCACCGTGACGCGTGATCGAGCCGGACGAGACCTTCCTTCAGTGCTCGCTACGGTCAACTGGCGTGACTTCGGCCCGCATATTTACGAAGTCTCCTGGATTCCGCCTGAAGCCATGGAAATCGACCCTTCTGACTCGTCATCGCTGACAGGAATCGCGCGGCGCCGCGTCGCTCCCATGATCGCCAAAGCCGTGATACTTCTGCGGGAACGGTTCGATGGCACGGTGCTCGATTCTGACGATTTCTTGGTCCGACCGGGCGATCTGGAACAACGAGCCAAAGGCCGCTAGAACTGCCCTCACCAGGCGCTATCTTGCTGCTGGGATTGGTGCTTCGGATTATCGCGATTCTCGGACACGCAATAGACGCAAGAAAGCAGGACGTGCGCCCGCGGGCATATTGGCCGCGGCGGATATCTTGGCTGCCGGTGTCCCAGGGGACGGCACTAACGCCGCGTCTTCCGCCTCGACCGAAATATTGACCGGCACAGTCCGCAAAATCCGCAGCGGTATGTTCTAGTGATCGACGAGTGGCAGGAAGTCGAGTGACACGGGCCGGGTAGCGCTATCTGTTGGTAGGCGCGTCGTTGCAATCGTCGTGGTCGGTGCCGGTGCCGGTGCCAACAGCATGATCAATGGTCAGTTCGATGGTGTCGAGTAGTCGTTCGATGGCACGCCCAGAATCTGACGCGCCTTCCTCAAAACCGCCGTCAAGGTAGATCCGAGTCATGGTGGGGTAGCGCTCGACGGAGAAGTAGTCCTCCCAGAAACTGCTCAGCGATTCCCAGTATTGGTCCTCGCCCATACCGGACTGTTCTTGATCGCGGGTCTCAGCGATCGCGGCCCGCGCCAATCCCTGTACCGAAAGATCGACCAGTTGCAGGATCTGCACGATGTCAGGCGCTGTCAGTGCAGTATCGACGAGCGCACGCAACCCGGCCTCTTGCGCATCGAGCACATGGGGTGCCAGAGGCGCGCGCCACAGGTTTGTCTCAAGGATCCAGGGATGGCGCAGGTACAGCTCAAAATGCTCGCGTGCATAGTGGCCCAGTCCGGCACGCCAATCACCAGAGGTTGCTGGCAATGTCAGCTCGCTATAGGCGCGATCGATCATCAGGTCGATCAGTTCGGTGCGTCCGGGCACGTAGGTGTAGACCGACATGGGGCTGACGCCCAACTCAGTGGCGAGGCGTCGCATCGAGAGATATTCCAGGCCGTGCTGCTGTGCAATCTGGGTGGCCGCCGTGATGACATCCTCAAGAGAAAGCCGCGCCTTGCGTCCGCGAACGGCGGGTGGCGGCGGATCCCATAGCATTCGCAGTCGGCGCATGGCCTCGTCATTGCGGGTCACCGCGTCATGCTCGTGTGCGGTGAGTTCGGCGACGAGTTGTTCGGGGTCGCTGCTGTCCCGCGGTGCGTGGTTGGCCACCGAATCCTGTGCCATCGCTGTCACCTGTAGACCCTTAATAAACAATTACCGTACGGTGTATATTAGCCTGGTTGGGAATCTTGTACAGCGTATAACAATGAAGGGGGAATGTGATGCTACATGCGCGTGGGTTAACCAGAACCTTCCGGCGCGGCAAGGAAGTTGTCGAGGCGGTCAAAGGCATCGACTTCGATGTCAGCAAGGGTGAGTTGGTGGCTTTCCTTGGCCCTAATGGTGCAGGTAAGTCCACCACACTGCGAATGCTGACGAGCCTGCTCATGCCAACAGCAGGAACCGTCGAAGTCGCGGGATGGGATGTGGTGAAGCACCCGCGTCAGGTGCGCACCCGCATCGGCTATATCGGCCAGGGCAACGGGGCGGGCCACTCGTATCGGGTGCTCGACGAGCTCCACAATCAAGGGCGCTTCTATCAACTGCCTGCCGCGGAATACCGTCGCCGTGCCACCGACCTGATCGAGGCACTCGACCTGGGTGGTCTTGAGAAGCGGACGGTGCAGAGTCTTTCTGGAGGGCAGCGTCGCCGTCTTGATGTTGCCATGGGGCTGATGAACCATCCTTCACTGCTGTTCTTGGACGAGCCGACCACCGGGCTTGATCCGCAAAGCAGGGCCAACCTGTGGGAACACATCTCGACCATGCGCAAAGAATTCGACATGACACTGGTGCTGACCACTCACTATCTGGACGAGGCAGATCAGATGGCAGAACGAGTCATCATCATCGATCACGGCCAGATCATCGCCGATGCCACCCCGGACACGCTCAAGCGCGATCATGCTGATGATCTGATCACCCTGTCAGTGGAATCGGATGCTGTCAGCGAAGCGGGCATTGCTGATGCGTTGCGCGATGTGGTCGGACAGTTGGAAGTCACCGTGCGCGACAACAACACGGCACTCGTCCAGCTCTCCACCGATGACGGACCACAGTGGTTGCCCCGCGCCATCGAGTCCCTGCGTGTGGCCAGCCTGCCGGTGGTTTCCGCGGACGTGAAGCAAGCCAGTTTGGATGACGTGTTCTTGAACCTGACCGGGCGCAGTCTGCGCGAAGATGCAGCCGCCGGAATTGGACAAGACGGCGGGACGAGCGCCGCCACCGCAAGTGAAGGAGCCGCAGCATGAGCGCACCTGCAATAACAAACGTGCCAGTGGTGCAGGAGCCCACTGCGATTCAAGGCAGTTTTCTGCATGACACCTGGGCGATCTTCGTACGCGAAGTCATGCTTATTCTGCGCGACCCATTCTCACTGGTGTTCTCTCTCATGCAGCCGTTGATCTTCCTGGGGCTGTTCGCGCCGCTGCTGACCGGGTCGATGGGGTCGATGTTCGGCGACGCCGGATCGACTGCCGACACGCTGCAGTGGTTCGTGCCGGGTGTCATCGTGATGATCTGCTTGTTCGGGACCACCATGTCGGGTTCGAACCTGCTGTTCGAATTGATGACCGGCTCCTATGAGCGGCTGCTTGCCACGCCTTTGAGCCGTACCGCACTGCTGACCGGGCGGTCGCTGAAGGAATTCGCTCCGCTAGTGCTGCAAGGACTGCTCATCGTGCTGCTGTGCCTGCCGTTTGGATTCAAGATGTACCCGGCCCACCTGTTTGTCGGACTGTTGTTGCTCGGGATCTTCGGTATCGGGGTCGGGGCGCTGTCGATCAGTTTGGCGCTTGCATCGAAGAACCGTGAATGGCTGTTCTGGACGATTCAACAGTCGTTGATGTTCCCGCTGCTGATTCTGTCGGGCATGATGCTGCCGTTGGAGTCAGGGCCGGGATGGATGCAGGTTGCTGCTAAGTTCAACCCGCTGACCTACATCGTCGATGCCGAACGTGACCTGCTGTCGGGCACCTTCGGGTCATCGAACGTGCTGTGGGGAGCGGTCGCGGCGGTCGCCACCTGCGTGATCGGCATGATCGTAGGGATCAGGGCCACCAAGCGGACGATCTAGTTTGTGGTCCTGGTCCTGTTTGGGGGTGCCATATGCGAACTGTATTTCTCGTTATATGGCACCTCCGCTCTGTATTGCGGATCTGTAAGGAAAAGACCGGTGTTCCCCGCATAAATTCCGGTGACAGGTTGACGGGCAGAATCTATGGTTACCGTAGCGCCGAGATGGCGCATTGAGTTCCCTGAACGACTGATACTGACACCCTGATCATGGGCGAGGAATGGAAGAAGAGCCGTGGCTGACCAAACGAAGATTGTGACCGTGACGACGGATTTGAGTAGTGATGGTGAGACGTTGTCGGAGGTAAAGGTAAGCGATGTTGGTGACATGTATATTTCCGACGGTGCGCTAGACCTTCGTAACATCATGAACCAGACCATTGCGTTTTTCGCACCGGGAACGTGGACTGCTGTGTGGTTCGATGACCAGCTCGTTACACGGAGGCAACTCTCCGAGTCGTCCTAACGCTTCCGGTGTCAATTGATGTTTTCACTAGATTGAGGCTGAACGAGAGTCCAAATACAGCCTGCAGAACACGGTCATTGTGTAATGATCTGCAGACTCGTCGTTGCGATTGCTACCTGGGGTCTGCTGTAGGGCAGGTCAAGGTGTCACCTGTTCCTACAGCAGACCCAGCTCCGCTAGGAGGCTGTCCACCCTTACCGTGGATACTTCCTCGCGTTTGGTCGGGCGGGGACGGAACGGTATTCGGCCGCTGCCCACCGTGCTGTCGACTCAACGTAGTCCTCAAGATCCCGGCGCGTGAAACGCACAAGGCGTCCGCGCTTATGGCATCCGATGGTTCCCTCGCGTGCCATTCTCAACAGAGTTTTCGCGCTCATCGTTGGATCGAGGATAGCCGCTGCAGTCTCTGCATCCATGAGTAAGGGTTCTGTCATAGCATCCTCGATCTCTCTGTCTGCGATAGCCTCTCCGGGTCGATCGCTGTGCGTTCCAAGAAGATGCGGACACTGTCTTCGCTGAACCGCAGCATCCGTCCAACCTTGTGGCATGGTAGTCGTTTTGAGTTGCGGCGCACCCAATCCTCAGACATGCCGATCTGCTCCGCGAACCAGGCTGCATCGTGCAATGCGGGCATGAGGTTTCCTTCTGTGGCCCATCGGGTAATGCTAGTCATTATGGAACAATTGTCCGTGTCCCCGGGTCTACTGTTGGGATTTTCCCAACAGATGCTTGTATGCTTAACACATGGACATGGGAGCACGCATTGCCGCGCGTATTGATGCGTTGACCCCTGCTGTAACGCGTAAGGAATTCGCGACACGGGTGGGGATGACTCCAGACGCTCTATCCCGTGCCCTCAACGGGCAGCGGGGCTTCGCGAGCCTTGAGCTCGTAAAGATCGCTGACGAGCTTAAGGCCGATATTCACGAGTTAATAACTGGAGAGGCTAATCCGCATCAGGTCGTCGTGAACGCTCGACACGATTATGACCACGACACAGCCAAGCGCAGTGTTCCGACATTCGATGACGACAAGAAAGCCCTAGAGGACATTTGCATAGCGTACGCTCAGGCCGAATTGCCAGAACGGGAACATAGGGTAGTTGGATGTGATCCCGCAATTATTCGAGATTTCCTCGGCCCGGAATTTGTTCGTCCTTTCGCAGACCGAATCGAAGAGCGTTTGTTGGTTGACGTCATAAGGCTGAACGATCTCGGCACAGCATATTCAGGTGTGGTCTCGGGTCGGGCTTTTATTGCTATCCCAACAACGGGAAGTTGGTTCCGCGAGAACTGGGATTTGGCGCATGAGCTTGCACATGTTGCGGGTCTCGACTCTGAGGCGGAAGCGAACGCATTCGCAGCGAACCTATTACTTCCCGAAGATCTCGTTCGATCGGTGGATTGGGCATCTGCCTCACAGGAAGCGATTGCCGATTTTCTTTGGCAAACCGGCATCTCCACTGCTGCGCTGAAAATTCGACTTGAAACACTTGGCATTCCCGTCACTGATTCTTCGGATGTCCTAGCCCAAAATACGCAGAGAGCCCTTCGCCGTGCCCGTAGTTGGTCTTCTGAGTTCGGCGACAAGATTACGATGCGTATGGAATCGGCCAGCAGACGACGGTTTCCCATCGCGCTACAGGAAGCACATGAGGTTGGAGTGGAAGAAGGGCGACTGGGACCCGCCTACTTAGCCTGGATGCGAGGTGTCGAGCCGGAGTTAATTGCCGAGGCATATGCGCCAGAGATTGAAGATCCGGAAGTCCAGGAACTAGCAGCAGCGTTTGGATTGGCTGTTGACTAGAACGCTCTTCTTTCCTGATACGACTGTCGTGAGCAACTTCGCCCTGATCGATAAGATGGACCTTCTTCGGGAGATGGTGAACGGCAACGGCTCGTGGTGTGCAACGGTGGCATCCGAGTGCTCTGTTGGAGCATCCAAGCCGGGGCTTAGTGCGATGAATGAAGCAGCAAGTATTTTTGGCGAGCCTTTGTTCCCGAGTCCTTCTGAGCATGTGGATATACAGGTGCTGCAGGAAAAAATGATGCAGCCAGGCGATGTTGCTACTTCACACCTTGGCGAAGCGGAGACGATAGTGATCATCACTGGCCGTCAGATTGCCGCAGCTTTTGTCACAGACGATGCGGATGCTCGACGTCAAGCGAAGTTACACGGCGTACCGGTTTACAGCACATGGCACATTCTGAAACTAGCTGTTGCCACAAGGAGGATGACTTTAGAGGAATTTCAGGTTGTCTATCATCTTTTGGTCAACGGAGGTCGCGGACACCCGCCTTGTGCACGCAATGTCGATGCTGTAGTTGACTGGCTCAGTTCTGATGCCTAGACCACCTCTCCCTATCGGCGCCTGGGGCAAGATTTCTCGGTCACAAGCGGAACCCGGCAAACATCGTGCCCGCGCTAGGTTCCGTGATCACGATGGAGTGACGCGGCTCGTTGAAGCGTGGGGCAAGTCCGGTGCAGCAGCTGAGCGTGCGCTGATTACAGCGTTAACTGAGCGGAAGAAGCACACCGGTGCTGACATCACGAGTGAGTCTCGTCTTGGGGATGTTGCTGAGTTGTGGTTCAAGACTGAGGTAGAGCCAGATAAGAAGAAGGCTCCGAATACGATTCAGCGCTACGGCGACCTTGTGGACAAGAAGATCGTCCCCGGTATTGGAAAACTTAAGCTGCGAGAATGCTCACCCACTCGCCTGACTGCATTCTTGCGCAAGGAGACCGAAGAATCCGGACCGTCATCCGCCAGGCTGTGTCGAACCGTGCTGACTTCGATTTTGGCCTACGCGGTGCTCTCCGATGCGTTGTTGGTGAACCCTATGCGCGAAGTCGGCGCAATCGAAGTGAGGTCGAAGAAGGTCGAATCATTGTCGGTCGAGCAAGTGAGGAAGTTAAGAAAAGACCTCAAGTCTGACAAGAAGGCTAACCGAGCGGATCTGCCAGATCTCGTGGACTTCATGCTGGGAACCGGGTGCCGCATTGGCGAGGCGCTAGCTGTTCGGTGGTCCGATATTGACCTGGTCGCAAGAACGGTGACGATAACGGGCACAGTCATTCGCGTTAGTGGGCAAGGAGTTGTTCGACAGGGAAACACTAAGGGGAAGTCTGAGCGCATTATGAAGGTGCCGACTTTCATCCCCGAAATGTTGGAACGTCGCCGCATCGAGGGACCGCACCCTGGTGAGTATGGCGTAGTTTTTCCGAGTGCCGCGGGCGGATTGCGTGAGGTAACCACGGTTGAGTGGCAGTGGAGACAGTTCAAAGGGCGCCATTCTCAGTGGTCCTGGGTGCATCCCCATGTGTTCCGTAAGACAGCGGCCACGGTGGTCGCCGGAGCCATGGGCTCAAAGGTGGCTGCCGACTTACTGGGACACGCGAATGTGCCCACGACAGAGGGGCACTACGCCAAAAAAGAACGGGTCGTTGCAGATGCTACGGCCGCGTTGGACGAGTTGGCGAGGTGATTGAAAACGATGGGTTTTCTATGGATTGCTATCGTGTAATGCAAAAGCCCGGGCCTATAGACCCGGGCTGACCTGCATAAATGAGCCGCCTACCAGAATCGAACTGGTGACCTATTCATTACGAGTGAATCGCTCTACCGACTGAGCTAAGGCGGCGTGGTCGCTGACGTCCGATGAACAGTCGACAAGACCGGCCACTACTGTACTCAACGTCACGGCAATCTACAAAGTCGCAGTTGGCGCATTATCAATATCCACACTTCTGCACGATAAGTCTCGCCTCCTGACGCCATCGCCAGTAGTCTGAACGGGACGTTTCGGGCTGGCGCGCCATGTGCCGCCGCACAACTTAGGAGATTCGATGGGATTCATCAAAGCCTTCGCCGGTGCCATCGGCGGTACCCTCGCAGATCAGTGGATCGACTACCTCACCCCGCCGCAGGGACTGACCCCCACGGCCGCTATCTTCCCAGCCGTTCCGCAGGGCCAGAATGCCGGCCGTGGCTCGAACACCAAAGGCTCAGCGAACATCATCACCAACGGTTCGCGCATCGTCGTCCCTGAGGGCTACGGATTGCTTACCTTTACCGAAGGCCGTATCAGCGGTTTCATCGCCGAGCCAGGCGGCTACACCTTCACCACTGACGAGCAGAACTCCCAATCGATCTTCGCCGGTGACGGATTCGTCAGCCCATTGATCAAGACCTCCTGGGAACGCTTCAAGTTCGGTGGCCAGCCCGGCGCGCAGCAGATCGCGCTCTACGTCAACCTCAAAGAGATCCCCAACAACCGCTTCGGCACCCAGTCAGAGATCTACTGGGACGACGCCTACCTCAACGCGCAGGTGGGCGCGCTAGTGCGTGGAACATACACGATTCGCATCGTCGACCCCGTCCTGTTCGTCTCTCGATTCGTCCCGGCTGTCTACATCTCCGCAGGCGGCCCGGTCTTTGACTTCACCGACATCGACAACGACGCTGCCGCGCAACTGTTCAACGAGGTCGTCAGCGCGCTTTCGCCAGCGTTCTCGATGTACACCAACGACCCCTCCAAGGGGAACCGGATCTCGCGCATCCAGTCGGATGCCCTCGGCTTCGCGAAATCGCTCGGCCAAGCCGTTGAGGACGGCTACCAATGGCGCACTGACCGCGGTCTGGAGATTGTCGCAGTCGCCATCCAAGCCATCGAATACGACGAGGACACCCGGGCCCTGCTTTCCGATGTCAAGAAGGCGGATGCGCTTTCTGGTCAGCGTGGCAACACCTTCTTACAACAATCGGTCGCGCGCGGTGTCCAGGCAGCTGGCGAAACCGGCGGCGGAGCCGGACTGGCGATGTTCGGTATGGGCGCAGGTGCAGCGGGTGGCATGGCAGGTGCGATGCAGCAGCAACCGGCCCCAACCCAAGGCCCGTTCGCACACCAGGCGCCCCCACCTCAGCAGCAGTACGCACCTCCGGCCGCTACGACCCCGGAGCAGCCACCAGCCCCGGCGACCCCGCCCGCTGACGACCCAGTCGCAAAGCTGACTCAACTCAAGCAAATGCTTGATGCCGGTTTGATCACCCAGGCTGACTACGATGCGGCCAAAGCGAAGGCATTGGGTCTGTGACACCGACGGGTCAGGTAGGCGGGCACGATAAATGCCCAAAATGTGGCTCCACCGATATCGCGTACTCGAAAAAGACCGGTCAACTGACCTGCAAATTCTGCAGGCATGCCTGGAGCGAAGCATTCGCTGAAGCCGCACTGGGCTACGACACCGATATTCGAGGACTCGAAGGAGTGACGATCTCGCGTGGCGCCAGCAACATCGCCACTGATGCCGCTGAGGTCATCACTCTCAAATGCCAAGGTTGCGGCGCAGAGGTTGTGATCAACTCGGCGCTCAACGTGCAGGCTCGCTGCCACTGGTGCCGTTCAGTTCTGTCGCTGAACGAACGCGTGAGCAATGGCGCGGTGCCGGACGCCGTGTTGCCGTTCTCCATCACGCACGAGCAAGCTGTAGCGAATGTGCAAGCCTTCGCGAAGAAGCGCATGTTCTTCGCTCACAAAGGTTTCAGGAGTGAATTCTCGCCCGAGAACGTCGTGGGCGTGTACATGCCGTACATCGTCGCCGACGCGCTTGCTGACATCAAGATGCAAGGCGAGGGTGAGATCCAAACCCGCCGCTACACCGTCAAAGTCGGCGAGAACCGCAGCGAGACACGCTATGACGCCGATGTGTATCACGTGGCACGTGAGTTCGAGTTGGCCGTTGACGATGCCACTGTCGAATCATCGGCCCGGCGCCTCGGAAAAGCTGGTGCTCGTGACACGTCGAACGTCATCAACGCAGTGCTGCCCTTCGACACCAAGCAAGCGGTCCAGTACAACGCGAACTATCTGGGCGGCTACACCTCAGAGCGCCGCGACCTCGATGTCGACGATCTATCCGGCGCCGTCGGTCGGATGATCTTCGGTCTGGGATCGGCCATGATCCGCCCGTCGTTGAGACAGTATGGACGAGGCGTGTCCTGGAAGTCCGGTGCTGTAGGAGTCAAGGGAGTGCGCTACATGTCGATGGCAGCGCCAATCTGGCTGTACTCGTACTACGAGAACCACGGCGATAACAACGAGTTCCTGCACTACATCGCGGTCAACGGTCGCACCGGAGCCACCATGGGCTCCGTCCCGGTCAACCGGTTCAAACTGGCCATGTACTCGTTGGGTGCGGCCCTCGTGACATTCGGAATTGGATTGGCGGTGGTCATGCTATGACCGAGATGCTCGCTCAGGTGCTCCACCTCGCTGATTCATCCAGCGAGGGTGATGGCACTGTCCTGATATTCATCCTGCCAGTTGTGGTGGGTATCGGTATGTACTGGCTGGTGCACAACTACTACCGAAACTCCAATGCACGGTTCAAGTACGAGGAGCACATTCACGCTGAGGTCCATGACCTCAAGACCACTGATGTGCGAGTGCAATCCCGCCGCGGTTTGAAATCATCGACGATCAGTGGACGCAACGAGCAAGACGCCAACGCGAACATTCCACTGACCAAACTGTGGCCGGAACCACGAATCCCAGATGCGAACAATCCGCAGACTCAGCAGGCCGTGCCGCCTCTGGGACAGCCACCGGGGCAAGCTGTGCCGCCGTTGGGCATGCCACCCGGGCAAGCGACACCGCCCATGGGCGCACCGCCGCAGCAGGCCGCGCCACCGGCAGGTCCGCCAGTCAGCCCGCCGGTCCAGGCACTCCCGCCACAGCAGGCACCGGCCACACCGCCGTATCAGCCGCCCGCACAGCAACCGCCGTATCAGCCACCGGCCAGCTGACAAGTAGGTGTGCGGGGCAGGGGTGCGCGCGCCTGTGCCGAACGTCCCAATGCAGGTTTGTGAAGATGGGACAATAGCCAGGTGACGTTGACAACCCCTGCCCCTCACGCCGCCCAGCCCGCGTCGGATACGGCTGACCTTGTCGCAGCCTTACGCAACGCTGTCACCGGAGAAGTATCTGACTCGACCCTGCGCCGGGCCGAATACTCTACCGACGCCTCGAACTACCGCATCCCGCCTCAGGTCGTGGTGATCCCAGAGTCCGTCGACGATGTCATCGCCGCAACTCAAATCATCCGTGAGGCCGGTGTGCCGCTGACCACCCGCGGCGGCGGCACTTCAATCGCCGGAAACTCGATCGGTCCCGGCGTAGTCATCGACTTCTCCCGTCACGTCAACAAAATCCTCGAGATCAACCCGGACGAGCGCACCGCGGTCATCCAGCCCGGTGTGGTCATGTCTGATCTGCAGATCGCGGCGGCTCCACACGGTCTGCGTTTCGGCCCGGACCCCTCCACCCAAAACAGGGCGACGCTCGGTGGAATGATCGGGAACAACGCCTGCGGACCGCACGCCGTCGCCTACGGTCGCACAGTCGACAATGTCGTAGAACTCGATGTGATCGACGGTCTGGGGCGGCGGTATATTGCCGGTGCCAATAAACAAGGCTTCGACACGGTCACCGGCCTGCCCGAGTTCATCCAGAGTAACCTCGCACTATTCCGCACTGAACTTGGACGATTCTCCCGCCAGGTCTCTGGATACTCCCTCGAACACCTGCTGCCAGAAAACGGATCCAACCTCGCCCGCGCCCTCGTCGGGACCGAAGGTTCGGTCGTCACCATGCTGCAGGCCACCGTCAACCTCGTGCCGATTCCCAAATCACCCACGTTGGTAGTGCTCGGATACGAGACCATGCCGCTGGCCGCCGATGACGTGCCGACACTGCTTGCCTGCAAGCCGTTGGCCATCGAAGGACTCGATGCCCGGCTGATCGACATCATCAAGCGCGCCAAAGGCAACAACGCGGTGCCCGAACTGCCACCAGGCAGTGGCTGGCTGATGGTCGAGGTCGGCGGAGCCGATGCCGCAGAGGCATTGGACAACGCCAAGGCCCTGGCCGCGGCGGCCCACACCGACCACGTGATGATCTTCCCGGCAGGTCCAGAAGCCACCCGCATGTGGCGAATCCGCGCCGATGGCGCCGGGCTGGCTGGTCGCACTCCTTCCGGCGAGCAAGGCTGGCCGGGCTGGGAGGACGCCGCGGTTCTGCCGGAGAACCTAGGGCAGTACCTGCGCGATTTCGACGCGCTCCTAGACGAGTACCAACTCGACGGTGTGCCTTACGGGCACTTCGGCGACGGCTGTATCCACGTGCGCATCAACCTGCCCCTGGAGGACAACGCCACCATCTTCCGCCGCTTCCTGACCGATGCCGCAGAGTTGGTCGCCCGCCACGGCGGTTCGCTATCCGGCGAGCACGGTGATGGACGAGCCCGCTCAGAACTGCTGCCGAAGATGTACTCGCCCGAGGCGATCAAGGTCTTCGAACAGTTCAAGGCGCTCTTCGACCCGAACGATGTGATGAACCCCGGTGTCGTGGTCCGGCCCGATGCGTTAGACGACCATCTGCGCCGTCCGGCGGCCCGTGCCACCCAACGCAGCACCGGTTTCGCCTTCCAACATGACGGCGGTGACTTCACCAAAGCGGTACACCGTTGCACCGGTGTCGGCAAATGCCGCGCGGACAACCTGTCAGCCGGTGGGTTCATGTGCCCGTCATATCAGGCGACCAAGGATGAGAAAGATGTCACGCGTGGCCGTGCTCGCGTGTTGCAGGAGATGATCAACGGCTCACTGATCACCGGCGGCTGGTCAGCGCCAGAGGTCACCGATGCACTTGACCTATGCCTGAGCTGCAAGGCGTGTTCGTCAGACTGTCCGGCCGGTGTCGACATGGCGGCGTACCGGGCTGAGGTCATCCACCGCAAGTACGAGAAGAAACTCCGCCCGATCAACCATTACATCCTGGGTTGGCTCCCGCGCTGGGCGCGCCTGGTGTCCAGTTGGGCTCCGCTCGCAGCGGTGGTCAACACAGTCATGGGTATTCGACCCATCACGAAGGCAGTGATGTGGAGCGGCGGCATGGATCCGCGTCGCAAGATGGTGGACTTCGCCAAGACACCGTTTAGGTCATGGGTGAAGAAGCAGCAGGACCTGCCCGTTACAGTGGCGGCGAAGCGTTCGGGCGAGGTGGCCTCGTCCTCACCCGACGCGCAACCGGCGACGCGTACCAAAGTGGTGTTGTGGGCAGACTCGTTCTCCGACTCCATGACCCCGCGGGTGCCGCAGGCAGCGCTGAAGGTACTTGATGCCGCCGGCTATGACGTGATCGTGCCCGGCGGTGAGGCCTGCTGCGGTCTGACCTGGATCTCGACCGGTCAGCTCAATGGTGCCCGCAAGAAACAAGAACAGCTTTTGCAGGTGCTTGGTCCGTTCGCTGTCGCGGGTATGCCGATCATCGGCCTCGAACCGTCGTGTACCGGTGTGCTGCGCTCCGACCTGCTGGAACTGCACCCGGATGACCCGCGGGCTATCGCGGTGGCAAAGCAGACCATGACCCTGGCTGAACTGCTCAGTGCGCCAGCACCAGTCGGTCCAGCCGAAACCTGGCAGATGCCGGACCTGTCAGATGTGACCGCTGTGGTACAGCCGCACTGCCACCACCACTCAGTGATGGGATTCGGCCCGGACGAGAAACTGCTGCGCGCCGCCGGCGCGAAGTTGACCATGCTTTCGGGATGCTGTGGTTTGGCCGGAAACTTCGGCATGGAAAAGGGTCACTACGATGTGTCGGTGCAAGTCGCCGAAAATGCCCTGCTGCCAGCCCTGCGCGCTGCCGAAGAGGGCGACATCTATTTGGCTGACGGGTTCTCTTGCCGGACGCAGGCAACCGACCTGATGGGTGTCGACGGCAAGACGCTTTCAGAGTTGATTGCGGAGCGGCTCGACTAGGCAGATCGGCGGAGTGCTACGAATCGATGGATGGATAGCGAAGCGCCCGCGCCCTTGAGCCCGCCGAAGGATCGAGATCGCCCGACCGTAAGCCGTCTCCAAACCCGTACACCGTCGGCATTTTCGCGAACCACCCTCGCGTACTAGGCAAGTTCACGAATTGTGCGACGGTTCACGAAACATAGTGCAGGTGCGAGCAGGCGTTTAGTTGTTGATGCAACTAAAGGTAGGATGGTGCCATGGGTGAGACACGTTGGCTTTCGGCACAGGAACTTGGTGCCTGGGTGAAACTTGAAGCCATCGCTGAATTGCTACCCGGTGCGCTTGATCAGCCGCTGCAACGTGCCCACGGGCTGAACCACTACGACTACATCACCCTCGCGCAACTATCCGAAGCTCCCGAACGCACCCTGAAGATGACCGAGTTGGCAGCGCGCACCAGCGCCACACTGCCACGGTTGTCCCATGTCGTAACGCGACTGGAGCAGCGCGGTTACGTGCGCCGCGCCCCCAGCCCGCTCGACCGGCGGGTTACCCTGGCTACCCTGACGGAAGAAGGCTGGCAGGCTGTTGTCGCCGCGGCGCCGACTCATGTCGAGAGCGTCAGAGAACTTGTCATTGATCGACTCACCTCTGACCAACTCGAAGCACTGGAGGGCATCACTGACGCACTGCTCGGTGCGCTGGACCCGGATGACCGTATCGGATTACGCCAAATGTGCGCGAAAAAAGTATCGGGTGTGGAGACCTAGCAGTTCGGTGTATCGGCTGTACCGCAAGAGCCACTGACGCCACCAGATCAATATGTGCCGTTGCCGCCGTTATCCGGCTACGGCAGGGAATTCTGCCGTTCGGCTTTCGGGATTGCCTAATGCCACTTACCATTCACCTATGGCTAATGTCGAAGGTGCATCTCGTCGGGGACCCGGTGTCGCTCCCGCGCCGCAGTCCTCGGCAGTGCCTCAGGCGGCAGATTCCGTTCACATGAGTCAGACACAAGCGCAGGAGGCGCTCGCCGGGGAAATTACCGAGTTCGAGACCCGGGTACGAGCACTTCTGGCGCAACATGCGGCTGTGCTGCTTCAGGAACCGTTGCTCACAGTGTGGTCGGCAGCAGGCATCGCCTCAGACGGACATCACAAACTGCCTGCCGTGGTGGCACTGGACAAACAAGGGCGCCAGGTCGTCGTCACAGTGGCGTATCGGCTGACGCCGCAGGGAATCTTAGACGCGATCATGTGTACGGGACGATTCGGTTACCTGACGCGCACGCAAATCGCGGAGCATTACCCGGGCGGATCGCTTGAATTCGAGTTCGCTGTGGCCAACTTCTACGGCGAGGACCGGGACACTTCAGCTCGAATCGCCCTGCCCTCGACCAATGCGCGACTGGTGATTGTATGCGGCGATGTCGATCCAGATTCCCATGGTGCGATGCGATTTCTGCACGGCAGCGGCGGCATTGTGGAAGTCCTTCCGCTGACGGCGCAGGTCGTAAATCGGGTGGTACAACAAGTGCGCGACCGTGCCACAGGTGGGCAGCCGCCATCGACTCCCACACCTGTACAGCCGGCTCCAACTCCAACGCCGCGGCAGACGGTACCAGTTCAACCCGCGCCCACCGCTCCTGCCCCTACCAAGTCGGCTACTGCTGCAGCACCGTCGTCAACGGCGCCAGTGCAGGTTCCACCGCAAGCGTCGGTTGCTCCACCGGCCAACCCGCATCTGCCTTCGCCACCCGTTCCGGCGGACAGTCCATCGGCACCACAACCGACTTTTGGTGCACAATCTCAGGTCGGCGCAGAGCCATCGCCACCGAGCCCAGCCGCCACACCACCTGCTGAACCGCAGGCTAAGCCGCAGCCGACGGCCAGTGCTCAACCGATTGAGCCCCAATCGGCACCGAGTGAATCAGCCGGTACCGAGAAGCCAGAGTTGCACCCGCAACGGCGTGCCGAACCGCTGACCATCACCACCGAGATCCCGATTGTTGAGTCAGGTAAGAGGGCGTTGCCACGTACCGTGCTGCCGCGTCCGGCGAATAAAGACAATCGTCCCCCGGCGCGCAGCCTTGCGGTGCGCACGGTGGCACTTGAAGCAGCTGTTTCCGGGCGGTCGGCCGAGTCGATTGTGAGCGGTATCGGCACGCAGCAACAACGTGATCTCAAGTCACTGTGTGCCGAACTCGAGTCCACGGTGCCGTTGGTATGGCAGCCGTCCAACAGCGATAAGCCTCTTGTCGCGATGCTGGATCCGAGCGGCACCATCACGACTGATTCAGGTTTGACCTTCACTAGTCCGACTCGTGCTGCGAAAGCGGTGGCAGGGACCTTGTCGTCGAGCATCGACGGTTGGGATGTATGGCGAATCGGCGAGCGCGGTCCGACCTTGGCAGAGGCCTGGCAGGAGATTTTCGGGTAGCCGGTGCGGCCTAGAGCAATGGCAGCATCCTGCCCAGATCGGGCACTGAATCCGATGTGAACACTGGTTCAAGCGCTCGCGCCAAGGCATCGACATCATACGGCTGCCGTCCGGTGGCCAACGCAATCCACAATGACGGGTCCGCCACGGTCAACTGCCAACCGCCGCGGGTGATCACAATGCGCAGCAACTCGTTGGCGACGATACGTTCCGCATCGTGGTCCAATGGACGAGCATCGCCGCGGCTATCGATGAGCCCGTTGAATGAGTTCACCAGATCGTAGGTGTGCACAACGACCTCGATCAGCCGTGACACGACCATGTCACGGAGCAGAATCGGGCCGCGCCGGGCCTGCACCACAAGGTCGCCCGGATCGCCCAGACCACTGTCAGCCGCGGCCGCTATCAGCCGGTTGAGATTCTCAAGAGCGTTCGTGGCGCTGGTGCGCACGACTTGAAGCAGGTTGTCTTGATGGGTGGCGGCAAGATTCTGCGTGACTTCTAGTATCTGTGCTGCTCGTGATGGGTAAGTGCCCAAATATTCCGCGAGTGAGAGCGGAACGGTGCCTTCGGGTGCTGGTTCACAGATGACGAGAGCGTCGAAGGCACGGGCGAGATGAGCGACGAGTTCAATCCGGCTCCAGCCGGGCAGTGAACTGTCGGCTGCACCGTAGACATGGAGAACGCGCTCGTTCTCAGTGAGCCAGGTATCCAGGGTGAGCCAACTCGTGGAAAACGCCGGAACAATCTCGTCGAACGTCGTGCGCATGACTTCGCCCTTCGCCGTATGAACTATTCAGTCACTGATTGACTTTGCTGATAACCGAGGTTAGGAAATTCGACACTAGCGGGGCGAGTTGATCGAATTCAATGAGGAAGCCGTCGTGTCCGTAATTCGAGTGCAAGATGGCGCATTCGTCAGCGTGAGGGATCCGTCGGGCCATATCGATGGAGTGGCCCACCGGGAAAAGGCGGTCAGAATCGACTCCGACGACCAGCGCGCGGCTCTTGATCGATTCTAGGGCGGCGGCCACCCCGCCGCGGTCGCGACCGATGTCGTGGGTGAGCATTGCTTCGGTCAGCACGATGTAACTGTTGGCATCGAATCGAACGGCCAACTTGTTGGCGTGGTGGTCCAGATATGACTGGACCGCGAATCGGCCACCGTGCAGCGGTTCCTCGGCGCCTTGGGGCAGACGCGCAAACCTGGTGTCGAGTTCGGTCGCGCTGCGATAAGTGATGTGTGCGATCTGCCGGGCGATACCGAGACCGACGTGTGGTCCTTGTCCGGGTGGCTGGTTGTAATAGTCGCCGCCGCGGAAGTTGGCGTCAGCGCGAATGGCGCCGAGTTGGGGGTGACTCCAGGCGATCTGGTCACCGGTGAACTGCGGGGAGCAGGCGATGGGCGCGATGGACTCGACTTCGACGCCTGCCGCCGGTCCCATCAGAGCCCATTCCAGGACGCGCAGGCCGCCCATGGACGCGCCGATGACCAACTGCCATCGGGAGATGCCGAGTGCCTTGGTCAGTGCGATTTCGGCTTCGACTTGGTCGCGCACAGTCACGCGCGGGAACCGGCTGCCCCACTCCCGGCCAGCCGGATCCAGGCTGGAGGGTCCGGTGCTGCCTTGGCATCCACCGAGCATATTGGGGCTGACGACGTAGAAACGGTCGGTGTCGATGGGGCAACCCGGTCCGATCATCTCGGACCACCAGCCCGGTGTCGGGTGGCCTTCACTTGCTTCGCCGGTGACGTGGCTGTCACCGGTCAAGGCGTGCAGGACGAGAACGGCGTTGGTACCAGATTCGTTGAGGGTGCCCCAGGATTCGTAAGCCATGGTGACTTCGGGCAGGGACGAGCCGGACTCAAGTGCGAGCGGGCCAAGATTGACGAATTGCCGCATGCCCACTGGGTCGCCTTCACGCCATGCGCCAGTGACCGGCAGCGGCCGCTGGGTGGTGCGGCGCGGTGCGCGGTGAGGCTTTGACGCCGAAGGGCGCTCGGGCGGGTTCGTCACTATGTCACCAATCTACGCGGTGGTGTCCGATATGTCTTGTCTCGGTGGCTCGGTCCGTTATGTGCCAACGAGACGATATGGCGGCAGTTGGTGGTGTGAAACGCGGGTCTGGCCGCAGGCCAGTGTAGACCCGCGTTTCACATCACCTTCAACTATGCGAGTCAGACTGAAGCGGCAGCGGCGAAGCCGAGCTCCAGGTCAGCCAGGATGTCGTCGATGTGCTCGATACCGACTGACAGGCGCACCAGCCCCGGTGTCACACCGGATTGTGCCTGTTCTTCGGCGGTGAGCTGGCTGTGGGTTGTCGAGGCCGGGTGGATCACCAGTGAGCGAACGTCACCGATGTTGGCCACGTTGGAGTGCAACTTCAGTGCTGAGACGAAAGCTTGTCCCGCGGCTACGCCGCCAGGGATCTCGAATGAGACAACCGAGCCAGAACCCTTCGGCGTGTACTTCTGGGCGTTGGCGTGCCAGGGGCTTGAGGGCAATGATGCGTAGTTGACCTTCTCCACGTCGGCACGGTCTTCGAGCCAACGGGCGACCTTCTGAGCGTTTTCGACATGGCGCTCGACGCGTAGCGAGAGGGTCTCGAGTCCTTGGGCGATCAAGAATGCGTTGAACGGAGAGACAGCCGAACCGAGGTCGCGGAGCAACTGCACGCGTGCTTTGAGGATGTAGGCGAGGTTCGCTCCGAGGATGCCACCCACGCCGAGGTCACGAGCAAAGACGAGGCCGTTGTAGCTCGGGTCTGGAGTGTTGAAGCCGGGGAACTTCTCGGGGTTCTGCGCGAAGTCGAAGTTTCCTGAGTCGACGATCACGCCGGCGATCGAGGTGCCGTGGCCGCCGAGCCATTTCGTTGCCGAGTGCAGCACGATGTCGGCGCCGTATTTGATCGGGTTGACCAAGTAGGGGGTGCCGACGGTGTTGTCGACGATCAGTGGCACACCTGCTTCGTGCGCAATACCGGCGACCGTCTCAATATCTAAGACGTCAGAGCGCGGGTTGGGGATGGACTCGGCGAACAGCAACTTGGTGTTCGGACGGATCGCATCGCGCCACTGCTGTGGGTCGTGCGGATTGTCCACGAAGGTGGTTTCGACCCCGAGCTTAGGCAGGGTGTAGTGCAACTGGTTGTAAGTGCCGCCGTAGAGGCTGGCACTGGCAACGATGTGATCGCCCGCTTCTGCGATGTTGAGGAATGCGAAGGTCTGCGCCGCCTGCCCGGAGCTGAGCAGCAGCGCACCGACACCGCCTTCCAGGTCAGCAATGCGGTTTTCCACGACTTCCTGGGTTGGGTTGCCCAATCGGGTGTAGATCGGACCGAGGTCTTGGAGCGCGAATCGGGCTGCTGCCGTCTCTGCGTCAGGGAAGACGAACGACGTCGTCTGGTAGATCGGCAGTGCGCGCGCGCCAGTTGCGGCGTCAGGGGTTTGCCCCGCGTGAATCTGGCGGGTCTCAAAGGACCATTGTGGTGAACTCATGCGTGGTGCTCCGTGGGGTGAGTTGGGGTGCGTCAGTGCACATAGCGGATGAGCCTTGACTGTAGTCGGGTTGGTGCCTCGAATGCAGCCTGCCGTCTCACTAAGTGGACATCGAGGCCCGTGGTTCCCTCCCCGGAGGGGTCTAGTTCGTGTTGGGTTACGGCTCAGCTGTGACTGGTGTTGTCAATGTGACTAAATGTGACAGCTGTTTCCAATGTGGTCAAAGTTAGGTACGCTCGAATGACGCCAGTTTGCCGTGTCGTATGACACGCTGGCCAAATGGAGATACGCGGATGAGGCCCGTCTGTTATCTCCCGTGATTTTGAAGGAGAGCGTTATGGCGCGAGTCGCACTGACCCGACGCGACAATTCGCCGCGCACACGGCACCCAAGGCGAGGCCGCGTGATACGCCGCATGGCGGCGGTGGCGCTGACCCTTCTTCTGGTCAACTCGGCGTGGCCGGCCTCAGCTGATCCCGAAGACAACACCATTGACGAGTTGCGCACGCAAAGCGCCTCCGTCGCTAGCCAGGTCGCTGCACTCGACGTCCGCATCGGACAACTCGAAGCCGATGTCGAAGATGCATGGCAAGCGGTAGCGCAGGCTGGTGAAGACTACACTCAGGCCACAGTCGACCTCAGTAACGCCAAGAAGGCGGCCAAGTCAGCCGAGGAACGATACCAAGCAGCGCTCGAACAGCGCGAGCTCTCCCGCCAGGTGTTGGTGCAACTTGTCCGGGAGACTTCTCGTAACAGTGCGGGGACGACTTCACTGCAGGTGTTTTTCAATGCCGAGGGTTTTGACGACGCTGTCGCCGGTGCCGCCGCGGTGAATCTCGTCGAAGGGAAGGCGCAGCGCGCCGTACAGCAGTATGAGGCTGACAGTGTCGTTGCGGACACCTTGAAAGAAGCGGCAGATAAATCTGTCGCTTTGCTCGCCGATGCGAAACGCCAGGCCGCTGACGCTCTCGAAGCGGCCGAGGCCCAGCAGCAGCGCGCCGAGGACATGCAATCCGCGGCCGCCACTGAGCGGGAACAACTTGTCGCCCAGTTGGCGCAGTTGCGCCAGTCGACTGTGGCTGCGGAACGTCGTCGGCAGCAGCGTCTAGAGCAAGAGCGCGAACGTGCGCGCGAAGAGGCGGCTCGGCAGGTGCAACAGGACCGCGACAACTCGTCCAGCAATAATGATGGATCGCGCGGTTCGAACAACCGTAACAACTCGTCCAACCGAGGCGGCAACAACGGCAACGGACGAAACAACGGCGGTGGGAACAACAACGGCAACAACGGTTCCGGATCGAATGGGGGTTCGGGCTCCAACGGTGGTTCCGATGCTGGTGGCGAATCCAGCAATGGTTCCGGCAGTGGCTCAGGTAATGGCTCAGGCTCAGGCAACGGGTCGGGCGGTTCCGGTGGCGACTCCGGAGGCAACAGCGGCGGTGGCAACAGTGGCGGTGATGCTGGTGGTAACAACGGTGGCGGAAATAGCGGCGGCGGCAATAATGGGGGCGGTAGCGACCTGGGTCAAGGCACCTCGGTCTCGACCGCAGCCCAGGGACGCGCTGCTGTTGCAGCCGCAACGAAACAACTCGGGGTTCCCTATGGCTGGGGGGCGACTGGCCCAGGTGCCTTCGACTGTTCGGGACTGACCCAGCACGCGTGGCGGGCAGCGGGAGTCAGCCTGCAACGAACCTCGCGTTCACAGTACGTCCAGGTCAAAAAGATCAAAATGGAGAACCTGCGTCCGGGGGACCTGCTGTTCTGGGGCTCGAACCCGAACGATCCGCAGTCGATCTGGCACGTGGCGATGTACGTCAGTCCAGGTCAGATGATCGAGGCGCCTCGTCCCGGATCGGTTGTGAAGATGTCACCGATCCGCTACACGAACCTGATGCCCTACGCGGGCCGTCCATAACCGTTCTGCGAGGCAGCGGCAGGCCGTCTACGAGAGCGATAGCGGCAGATTGCTTAGCGGACTTCGGCAGAGCCTACGCGACGCGGGCCGACTCAGTGTTCGCCGTGGTGGTAGCCCGCGTCAATGGCGCGCTGGAAAGACCGCTCGATCTCGGCCTCGGCCTCATCGCGGCCCGTCCAGTGTGCGCCTTCGACGGATTTGCCCGGTTCCAAGTCCTTATAGACCTCGAAGAAGTGCTGGATCTCAAGGCGGTGGAAGTCTGAGACATCGTCGATGTCCTGGCGCCAGGCCGCACGCTGATCGGCGGTCGGGACACACAGCACCTTGTCGTCACCACCGGCCTCATCGCGCATGCGGAACATTCCCAGTGCGCGACAACGGATGAGGCAACCGGGGAAAGTGGGCTCCTCAAGCAGCACGAGGGCGTCAAGCGGATCGCCGTCTTCACCCAGCGTGCCTTCGATGAATCCGTAGTCGTCGGGGTATCGGGTAGCGGTGAAGAGCATGCGGTCCAGGCGGATCCGACCGGTACGGTGGTCTACCTCATACTTATTGCGTTGTCCCTTGGGGATCTCAATAGTGACGTCGAACTCCAGTGCCACAGCAGCCACACCCTCCGTTAGTGCCGCCCACGTAGTCGACGTAGAACGGTCCCTTGCTACGACCTATGATGCCCGAACTTGCTGAGATAATTCGAATTGAATCGTAAGGTCGCTTCCAGTATTACGCCATTCGCTGGCATAGGCTTGTTGTTCGAGACAGATCGGGACGAGTGTGACAGGGTCACGCATCGAGAGGGGGCGGCCGATGGCGAAACGCCGTCGTAGCGGAGGCTGGATCGCGGCCGCGGTGATTCTCGCGATCGGTGGCTACCTCGTCGCGGACGCCTATGACGTGATTCCGGGCTACCTCACGCTGGAGCCGCTACCGGGGCCGCCAGCGGCGTTCCCGATCCCGCCAGGCGCGGTGGCCGCTGGGCCGACCTCGCCCGTCCCGGCGGGCGCATCGAACATCACGCCGACCAGTGATATCGATGTCGCGCAACTACTGGAAAAGTTGACCTCTGACCGTCCTAATATGGGTAAATCCGTCGGTGCGGTGATCACCGATGCGGTCACGGGGGAAGTGGTGGCGCAGCGCCGCCCAGAACGGCTGATGACGCCGGCCTCCACACAGAAGAACCTGGTCGCTTACGCTGCCGCAACGCAACTCGACTTGGACGCGACGCTGTCGACCGTGGTCGTGCAACCTAATAGCAGTGCGATTGTCCTGGTCGGTGGCGGGGACATGATGCTTGCGGCTGACCAGTCAGATCCGACCGCGATCAACGGCCGTGCGGGCCTGGGGGACCTCGCTGACGAGGTTTCCAGTCGATTGCTGCTGCGCGGCGACACCCAAGTAGAACTCGCCTACGACACTTCACTATTCGACTCGAATACCCACGGCGTATGGAAGCAGTCCCCGGCAGAGGGGTACGCAGCGCCAGTGGTCCCCATCGCGGTGGATGTGGGGCGTAAGAGCGAGGGTGAGTACGCGCCGCGCTACAACGACCCCGCGGGCGAGGCCGCGAAGATCTTTGCACAGCGACTAGAAGAACGTGGGATTGAAGTCACCGCGGTACGCGGCGGCGCTCAGGCTGCTGATGGCGTGACGGAAATCGGTCGTGTCGAATCGGCGCCGCTGCGTGACATCATTCACCACTTCATGGTCCATTCCGACAATTCGATCACTGAGGTGGTGGGCCGCCTCGTCGCTATCGAACGAGGCTTCCCGGCTTCCTTCGACGGTGCGACGAAGGCAGTGCTCGCTGCGCTCGTCGAAGCAGGTATCGACGTGGGGGATGCGCGCCTGGTGGATTGTTCGGGATTGGCCGAAGGGTCGCGAGTCTCCCCCCGAATGCTCGTCGAAGTGGTTACCCGGATTGCGACGCCCGGCGACGGACAATTTCACGACATCGCGGCGGGCATGCCGGTTTCGGGATGGACCGGAACTTTGGCTGCACGGATGAATGGGGAGTCCGCCATCGGTAACGTTCGCGCCAAGACCGGGTCGCTTCCCAAGGTCGTCGCGCTGGCTGGAACAGTGCGAACCGGCACCGGACGCCCGTTGAACTTTGCGATCATCACAGATAATTCGCCCAATACCTGGTCCAGTAGAAAAGTCATCGACGAGTTTGTATCGGAGTTAACCAAATGAGTACTAGCGCATCTGTCGTCGATTGGCCTGCTGCCGCCCGGGTCGCGGGTCGGATTGCCCCACCTGGACCAACGCGGAGCAGGGTCGAGCTACAGGAGTTGATCGACGAGTTACGATTCGCCGCCGACCGCGCCTGGCCATTGGCAGTTGCCTCATCCGGCTTGGGCGACATCGTCGGCGATGCGGCCGTGACCGCTCCAGTATTCGTCGTTGACCGGTCGGGATGGGCTCGTGCCAACTCGTCGTCCATGGACCGCCTTTCCGCACCTTTGCTGGCCGGGGCGGGGGAGCAGAAGACCGCCGCGCAAGTCGTCGCGACTGTCGAAGCCGCCGGAATCCTGTCAGTGCTCTCTACGAAGGTTCTCGGCCAGTTCGACCCCTACGGGGACCAGGACGGCAGGCTCTTGCTCGTCGCCCCCAATATCCTCGACGTCGAATCGGTCATGGGCGTTCCGGCCGGAGACTTCCGGTTGTGGGTCTGCCTGCACGAGCTGACCCACGCCGCGCAATTCCAAGCGGCACCCTGGCTCAGCGACCACATCGTCTCCCTGGTGCAACAACTCGGACGTCCGGTTGACGAGCAGGCGGACCAGGACGAATCCACTGATGATGATGCGGGTGCACTGTCATCCGCCAAGGACACTGTGGCTCACTTCGCCGCGAACCTGGTGCGTGCCGGACGGTTCGTCAAATCAGGTGTGGATGCGGCGCGCGGCCGTAGCCAGGCCGGTCTGATGGACGGCATGCTTTCCGAAGCGCAGCGGGAACGACTCGGAGAACTCACCGCGATCATGGCTCTGCTTGAAGGCCATGCTGATGTGACTATGGACGCGGTCGGTCCAGATGTCATCGGGTCGGTCGATGAACTGCGTGAAGCCTTTGAACACCGCCGGGACTCGTCCAAGGGCATGGCGCGGGTCTTCTCGCGGCTACTCGGCATGGACGGGAAGCTGGCTCAGTACCGCAACGGTGCGGTGTTCGTTCGCCAGGTCCAAGACAAGGTCGGGGCGGCAGGACTTGCGGCAGCATGGCAGGCGCCCGAGAACCTGCCCACCGGCGATGAGATCCTTGACCCTGAGCAGTGGGTCAAGCGCGTACACGGCTGAGCCGGTGGCGAGGCGTACGGCGCTAGATCCGCTGCGCCGGGCAGTTGAAGAACACCTGCGGGCGCTACCGCCACGTTCCCGCGTCCTGGTGGCCTGTTCGGGCGGCGCCGACTCGCTGGCGCTGGCAGCCGCGACGATCAACGCGGCCTCCCACCTGGACTATCAGGTAGGTGCCGTCATCGTTGATCACGGACTGCAACCTGGGTCCGACCAGGTCGCGACAACCACCGCTCAGCAGTGCCGTGTGCTGGGTATTGAGCACGTCACCATCCGAACCGTGGACATTCCGACAATGAGCGGTGGCGGGCCAGAAGCCCGAGCCAGGACGGCTCGCTATCAAGCCTTGGAACGAGCCGCCGAAGAATGGGGCGCGGTCGCGGTCCTGCTGGGGCATACCCTCGATGATCAAGCAGAAACAGTGTTGCTGGGGCTGACCCGCGGTGCTGGTATGCGCTCACTGGCCGGGATGCGCCCTGTGGCGGGGCTGTGGCATCGACCCCTACTGCAGATCACCCGGAACCAGACTGAATCCGTATGCGCCGCCCTCGGCCTGGACTACTGGGTGGATCCCACCAACGCGGGAACCGCCGACGACCCGCTGCGCTCACGGCTACGCTCCCAGGTCATGCCCGTAGTGCGGGACGTGTTGGGGGAGTCGGCTCCGAAAGCGCTTGCCCGCACTGCTGCGCTGCTGCAACGCGACCTGGACTATCTCGACGCATGTGCAGAAGAACTCTTCAATAGAGCCCAGGGTGCTGTGACTCCATGCCAATGCCCGCACGGTGTTACAGACAGCGGAGGTGTGCGGCTTGATATTGCAACGCTCAAGGACGAGCATGCCGCGGTGCGCACCCGGACGATCCACCATGCGCTGACGTCAACCGGCAGCCCTGCGGGCGCAATCTCATTGCGTCACGTTGCCATGGTGGATGAACTCTTGACACACTGGCACGGTCAAGGTCCGATTCACTTGCCCGGACAAGTCCGCGGCATGCGGCACTGTGGCACGCTTGAATTCATACGTGGTTAAGAACTCGTCCTCAGCCTGGGACATAAGGAGCAACACTGTGGCGCACAGCCCACTGGAAAATGACATTGAGCATGTTCTGCTGACCGAAGAAGCCTTGGGGCAGCGTTTGGACGAGATCGCCCGACAAATCGAAACCGACTATGCCGATAAGGATCTGCTGATCGTGGGCGTGCTCAAAGGTGCGCTGATGGTGGTTGCGGACCTGTCACGACGGCTCGCGATCCCGCTCACGATGGACTGGATGGCCGTTTCCTCCTACGGTTCGGGAACGAAATCCTCCGGTGTGGTGCGCATCCTCAAAGACCTCGACGCAGACCTGCTCGACCGGCACGTCCTCGTGGTCGAAGACATCATCGACTCCGGTCTGACCCTGTCCTGGTTGGTGGCGAACCTGCGCAGCCGCGGCCCGGCATCGGTAGAGATCGCCACCATGCTGCGCAAGCCGGATGCCGCCAAGGTAGACGTCGATGTGCGTTACGTGGGATTCGACATTCCCAACGAGTTCGTCGTCGGTTATGGGCTCGATTACGACGAGCGCTATCGCAACCTGCCCTATGTCGGCACCTTGAAGCCGTCAGTCTATGGTGGCGACCAGTAACGCCCCCAGAAACGCCGATCACGATGAATTTTCAGATGCCCTCGGCGAACAAAACGCCATATTGCGGCATTCACCCACATATACCGGGTAACTTTGCCCTCAGCACCGTGAACTGATCGAAGGGAGCCGGGGTCGCCCCCAGCAACACCATGAAGCGACTTTTCTCTGGGCCCGGACTGTGGGTCATCTTCGGCATTGGCCTGCTGATTCTGGCCCTTTCCATCTTCAACCGCCCGAGCGTGGTCAAAATCGACACCTCGGAAGGACTGGAACTTCTCGCCGGTGACACCGTCAAACGTGCCACCATGATCGACGGCGACCAGCGCGTACAGCTGGAGCTTTCAGAGCCGTTCAAGAACAACAAAGACCAAACTGGTGACGAAGTCGAGTTCCAGTACGTCGGCCCACAGGGCGAACAGGTGGTTCGTGCCGTAGTCAGTGCAAATCCGGACGACGGCTACGATTCCCAGGTCCCGACGGGCAACATCTGGGCTTCGCTGCTGACGCTGCTGTTGCCGTTCTTGATCATCGGTCTGATCTTCTACTTCCTGCTCACCCGGATGCAAGGTGGCGGCTCAGGCGTCATGAAGTTCGGCAAGTCGAAGGCAAAACTCGTCGACAAAGACATGCCCAAGGTGACCTTCGCCGACGTCGCCGGCGCTGATGAGGCGGTGGACGAGCTTCGTGAAATTCAAGAGTTCCTTGCTGAACCGGCGAAATTCCAGGCTGTTGGGGCCAAGATCCCCAAGGGCGTCCTGCTCTATGGGCCGCCCGGAACCGGTAAGACGCTGCTGGCGCGTGCCGTGGCCGGTGAAGCCGGCGTCCCGTTCTTCTCGATCTCAGGTTCCGACTTCGTCGAAATGTTCGTCGGTGTCGGTGCATCGCGTGTGCGTGACCTGTTCCAGCAGGCCAAAGAGGCATCCCCGGCGATTATCTTCGTCGACGAGATCGACGCAGTGGGACGGCACCGCGGCGCCGGCATGGGCGGTGGGCACGACGAGCGCGAGCAAACGCTGAACCAGCTGCTGGTTGAGATGGACGGCTTCGACTCGACCACCAACGTCATCATGATTGCGGCGACCAACCGTCCTGACATTCTTGATCCGGCCCTGCTTCGGCCAGGTCGGTTCGACCGGCAGATCGGTGTGGACGCGCCTGATCTGAAGGGACGATTGCACATCTTGCAGGTCCACGCCAAGGGCAAGCCGATGGTGCCAGGCCTCGACCTGGAGTCGGTGGCGCGCCGTACGCCAGGATTCTCCGGCGCGGACCTCGCCAACGTGCTCAACGAAGCAGCTCTGCTCACCGCGCGCTCCGGCGCTGACCTCATCGATGACCGTGCTTTGGATGAGGCGATTGATCGCGTGCTGGCCGGTCCGCAGCGCCGCAGCCGCGTGATGAACCCCAACGAGCTGCTTGTCACCGCCTACCACGAAGGCGGTCACGCACTGGTCGCAGCGGCCTCGCACTACACCGACCCGGTGACCAAGGTGACGATCCTGCCGCGTGGCCGCGCGCTGGGATACACCATGGTGCTGCCCACCGAAGACAAGTACTCCAAGACCCGCAATGAACTGCTTGATGAGCTCAGCTACGCCATGGGCGGCCGAGTCGCAGAAGAACTCGTCTTCCATGACCCGAGCACCGGAGCTGCCAACGACATTGAGAAGGCCACCACCACGGCCCGTCGCATGGTCACGGAATGGGGACTGAGCGCCAAAGTCGGTGCGGTCAAGCTCTCCGATGGGTCCTCGGAGCCGTTCATGGGGCGTGACATGGGCAATAGGGCTGATTACTCGCCTGAAGTCGCGGCCATCGTCGATGCTGAAGTCCGGCGTCTGGTTGAGACAGCCCATGACGAGGCTCGCGAGATCCTCATCCGCTACCGCGACGTGCTCGATGCCCTTGTGGTGGAACTGCTGGAGAAGGAAACCCTCGGTGAGGCCGAGATCGCCCGCATCTTCGCACCGGTGACCCGCAAACCGGAACGTGAAGTGTGGTCGTCAGGCGATGGCCGATTCCCCGAACGCGGTCCGGTCGATGTGCCTGCACACGTTCGTGAGGCCTATCAGAAACACCAGGAACTGCGTAACGGTGGTTCTGTGGCGGCACCGAACGATCCGACTGGTCCAGTGCCTCCGGCAGAACCGGGGCCGGTTCCACCTGGCCAGCCTCAACCGGGGCCGGTGCCACCTGGCCAGCCTCAACCGGGACCGGACTCCGAGCCTGACCAGAAGCCGGACATCGACCAATGAGTGTCGACCAGGAACGAGTGGCCGCGGCAATCCGCGAGTTGCTGTTTGCCGTCGGAGAGGATCCCGACCGGGATGGACTGCGTGATACGCCGCAGCGCGTCGCCAGGTCCTACTCAGAGGTGTTCAGCGGACTGAATCAGACGCCCGACGAGGTCCTGGAGACCGTCTTCGACATCGCTCATGACGAGATGATCGTGGTCAAGGACATCTCGGTGTACTCGACCTGCGAACACCACCTGGTTCCCTTCCATGGCGTGGCGCATGTGGGCTACATTCCGTCCAACGGCCGGGTGACGGGGCTGAGCAAGTTGGCACGACTCGTCGATGTCTACGCCAAACGACCGCAGGTGCAGGAACGTCTGACTACTCAGGTCGCCGACGCTCTTGTGACGGGCCTGGAGCCCCGCGGCGTCGCTGTCGTCCTCGAATGCGAGCACTTGTGCATGTCCATGCGCGGGGTGCGCAAGCCGGGGGCGAAGACTGTCACATCGGCTGTGCGCGGGCAGATGCGCGATCCCGCAACGCGCGCAGAGTTCATGGGGCTGATACTCGGCCGGTAACAGATCGGCAGATGCGTGGTGAGAATTTTTGCGACAAGGTGCAAGTAGCGGATGGTTTGCGACATAACCGGTTAGCCACAAGGCTCACGCACTCATAGATGGGGATCACCGTGGAATCTGCTACTCCCATTACCGCGCCGGGCGCCCCGCCCGATCCGGTCGTGTCTTCGATACGACCGTTACAGCGTGACGAACGTTGGTTCAACGACGTTTTCACCACGCATGCCAAAGCGATCCAACTGTATTTCCAGCGCCGTATCACCTCCGATGACGCGGAAGACCTCGCTGCCGAGGTCTTCGTCACGGCATGGCGCCGTAAGGAAACCGTCACCGATGGGATGGAATTGGCGTGGCTCTACCGGGTCGCCGGGTTCGTTCTGGCCAATTTTCGGCGTAAACAACGCACCAGTGCGACCGAACACATCGAAGCATTGGTGGATCGCCGCCACGGTTCGATCACCAGTCCTGACGGCAACGGGACAGAGCCTGCCGAGGCCGTGGCCGAACGTGATCGGGCATTGCGAGCATTGGCGACTTTGTCCTGTCGCGATCGTGACATCATCGAGCTTTCAGCCTGGGACGGGCTGAACCGGCAAGAATTGGCAGACTATTTAGGGGTTTCGGTCGGCGGTGCCGATGCGGCATTGTCGCGGGCCCGCGGGCGGCTTGCTCAGGCATGGCAGCGAATGGGCTGAGTGCAAGTACCAAGCCACTAACGACATATCTAGGGCAAGTGCGATACCGCAGGGGGTTAGCGCACTTGGCAACCAGGAGGACACGATGGACCGCGAGCGACCGAACGAAGACCAGCCGTCAGGGGAGGGGACAACCACCCCCGCAGCCCATGACGGCAAAAATGCCGCTGCACCGACGAGCAGCACCGCTGAAGCCCAAGCTTGGCAGGCAATACAGCAAAACGATCCCGGGAAGAATGCCCAGATCGATATTGACGCACTGCGCGCCAAGGTTGCTGAACAAATCGAACAAGAAGATCGGTCACAGTATTTGACCGCTGACAGCGATGACGCGATCGTCACACCGCTACATCACACGGAGATACGACGAGTTCGATCAGGCCGTCGCCGGTGGATCGCTGTGGCCGCTGTGGCCGCTGCTGTGGCAACAGCGGGAGGTGGCGGCTATGCCATCGGTGCGCTGGGATCGGGAGATTCGGACATGACTGCTGATGTCAGGATCGCTGAGGGGCCGAGCGAAGGTATCCTGCCGTTCTTTAACGGGCAATCCGGTGCGGGTGCGGGCCGAGACGGCGCTGCAACGGAACAGGCCGACAGTGCCGCGGCATCCGGGCCTGCTGACCCAAGTCGACTTGCTGCTTCTGACAGTGCGGCGAGTGGAGGCGGCGATGGGGCCCAATCTGGAGCGGATCTGCGTACCGAAGCCTGGAACAACTCACGCTTTAGGTTCACCGATGGTGGATTGTCCACTGTGGGCGGTCGCGCTGAAGGATGGGGTTTCGACGTAGCCCAGGTAGCCACGAAGAAGACTGCGCAGCGTGCAGCCGACGTCTTCGGTGTTGAAGGCAAAGTCAAAGCCGATGACTGGGGCTGGAGCGTTGGCGATGGCGAGAACGGCGCGCAAGTGAATGTGTCGAAGAGCGGGAACCTGTCGTACTACGACATGGCGGCGTATGACGAGGGTACGTCTCAGGCTAAGCCGATCGGCACCAAGAAGATGCAGAAAATCGTCCTGGGTTACCTGACTGATCTCGGCATTGACACGACAGGAGCGGTCTTCAACGTTGAAAATGAAGACTACGGTGATTCCAACTATCGCTGGATCTCGTTGAGTCTGAACGTCGGCGGGGCCGTCACTGAGATGTCCTGGTCAGGATCTTTCGTAGGCGATAAGCTCAGCGACCTCAACGGCGACCTGGCATCGGCCGTTTCCTTGGGCGAATACGAGGTCATCTCCCCCGCCAAGGCGCTAGAGCGACTCAACGACCCCGGGTTCTCCGTGGGCCGCTGGCCGTCGAAGTATCCGACATGGCTGGAGGAACAGTGGAACTCGGATGACTACTACCGCACCCTGGAATCGCAGTGGAACCAGGTTCCGGTGACGCCAGAACCTGGAACGAAGCTGACTATGCCGATCGTCGATGTGACGCTTTCACGGGCGACGCTCGGTCTGGCGACTTACTACGATCCAACCGGGGTACGACTGTTGCTCCCGACCTACGAGCTCAGCGATGGGAGCGGCGCTGCTTGGCAGGTGCTGGCTATCGCCGATGCGCACATTGACACCGCAACAAACTGAGCGAAACTAAACGTCCGCGCTCGCCCTGTTTCACAGAAAACGGGCGAGCGCGGACGTTTCAGTCAGTGCGGTGAGATTTAGTCGACTGAGACCGAACTCTTCGCGCGTGCCTCGCGCAACAGGCTGATCAGTTCGAGCACCACGGCCGGTTCGACAAGGTGGTTGGCGCGGCGCACCCGGATCTCTAGCGCGTCGATGTCGAGCGGATCCATCTCCACATTCGCGATGTAGCCACGTGCTTCGTCGGCAACAGCCCATGACTGCTCATTCGGTGTCAATCCGTCATAATTCCCCATGGCCGTCTCCTTACAAGTCCCTGCGGCTATCGAAGCCAATACTTAGACGGTAGACGGCGCAAGTCCGTCCAATGTGAGACTTTCATCCCGATTAGCGTCTCGGTATCGAGCGTTGATCGCGGCAATGTAGCACCTCGTTCGCCGGCTGACTCAGGATGCCCTCGTGCGCGCTCGTAACCTTTGGCTTCGCTGGCCTACAGTAGTGATGTGTCATCCCCTTCAGGCCCATCGACGATGCTGAGCGCACTGAGCCCGCCCGGTACATCGCGCACCCTGGTGATGGGCGTTGTCAACGTCACTCCAGACTCTTTTTCGGACGGTGGACAGTGGGACACCCCGCAGCGAGCGATTGCGCATGGTCGGCAACTGCACCGCGACGGTGCTGACATCGTCGATGTCGGCGGGGAATCGACTCGCCCGGGTGCGGCTCGCGTTACCGAGGCTGAGGAACAAGCTCGTGTGATCCCGGTGATTGAGGCGCTCGCAGCGGCTGGCGTACCGGTCAGCGTCGACACCATGCGTGCCAGCGTGGCGCAAGCCGCCGTGGCTGCCGGTGCGGTGCTCGTCAACGATGTTTCGGGTGGATTAGCCGACCCGGAAATGATCCCGGCTGTCGCAACCATGAATGTGCCGTATGTGATCTCGCACTGGCGGGCACATTCCGACGTGATGGACCAGCGCGATCTTTACCGTGACGTGGTCCGCGAGGTATGCGATGAATTAGCCCGCCAGGTCGAAGTGTTCATGAGCGCGGGCGGAAACCCCGATAACCTGGTGCTGGATCCCGGATTGGGGTTTGCGAAAGCATCGGAGAACAACTGGCCACTGCTGGCGCATCTCGACCAGTTGCAAAACATCGGGTTTCCGGTTCTGATTGGGGCATCTCGGAAGAGATTCTTAGCAGCCGTGATCGATCCGGGCAGCGATGTCGCACCATTGGATCGTGATGTCGCTACTGCGGCAGTGACGACGTTGTGCGCACAGCGCGGGGTGTGGGCTGTACGAGTTCATGACGTGCGTGGTTCCGTTGACGCAATCCGGGTTGTTGAGGCATTTCAAGCCGCAAGGAGTGACCGATGAGTAGTGATCTGATCGAGGTATCGGGTATCCGCGCTTTCGGATATCACGGTGTTCTCGCTGATGAGCAGCGTGATGGCCAGGAGTTCATCATCGACGTGGCGTTGCGGCTCGATACCCGTGCAGCAGCGCGCAGCGATGACCTGATGGCCACCGTGAACTACAACGCCGTAGCGGAAGAGATCGTCGCAGCGGTGGGACGCGAACGCTTCGACCTGATCGAGACCTTGGCTGAATACCTCTCACAGCAGGTGTTGCTCAATCCAAAGGTCGAAGAAGTCACCATCACGGTGCATAAACCGGCAGCTCCCATCACCGTGCCATTTGGCGATGTGAAAGTGCGGATCACTCGTGTCCAGGGCGGCCCGCAGGTGATGATTCCGCGCGAGCAGCCCGCCGCGCAATCGGCGGTGCCAGCGGACATGCCTCCGGTGCCGCTGCCAAGCCCCGAGCCGGAAGCCTTACCGCAACTCGTTCCCGATCCTGTCGCGCAGCACGACCCGCTCGATACGGCTCCCACGATCCCAACCCATGTGGTGCTGGCGCTGGGCGGCAACCTGGGGGATGCGATCGGTACGTTGCGCCAGGCCATCAGGGAGCTTTCCACCGTGGACGAGTTCGCAGTCACTGGAGTGGGACCACTCGCACGTACCGCCGCCGTAGGCGGACCGGAAGGCCAACCGGATTACTACAACACCGTCATCACGGCATCGACCACACTGTCACCGCGCGCTCTGTTGAACATCACACAGGGGATCGAGGTTGCCTACGGACGCACCCGCGAGGTGCACTGGGGTCCGCGCACCCTCGACATCGACATCATCGTCTTCGGTGACCTGATCACGATGGCGGAAGATCTGGAACTGCCTCATTCGCGGGCACATCAGCGAGCTTTTGTGCTGCTGCCGTGGGCGCATATCGACCACACGGCGGTCTTGCCCGGGCTGGGCGGGGGTCCGGTGGAAATGCTGGCGAAGACAGCGCCCGACGCCGCCGGGATCAAGTCGTTGGCTCTGGATTGGTTCGCTACGGAAACCCTGCCATCACCGGACTTCGCGGGTGTCGGTGATGCCCAACCGGCGGTTTCCGGTGCGATAGGTGTTGTGAACTACGGCGATGGGAATCCGCAGGTGCCGCAATGACGCCGACTAAGCCGCTTAACCTGGCTCTGCTGTCGGTCGTTGCGGTTGCGGTTGCCTACGCAATGTTGCACTTACTGGCCACTCGGGGCGTCCATCTTGCCCCGGTGCCGTATTTGGTTGCCGTGGTTGAACTCTTCCTTGCCGGGGTGGTCTTCGCTGCTGGATGGACTGTGCGAGCCTACTTGCGCGGCGATAAGCCGGAACTCAGCGGATTGCGGGCGATGCGATTCGTGGTCTTGGGCAAGGCGACGAGCCATGCCGGAGTGGTGCTGTTCGGTTGGTATGCCGCGCAAGCGATCCTGGCTGCGACGCAGCTGCAGTTCGAGCCGCAGCGAGCCCGCGCACTGAGCGCCGGACTGGCCGCCGTGGGCGCGCTCGTCCTCATTGTGGCCGGATACGTCACAGAACGTTTTGGCAGAATCCCGCCATCCGATGGCGGCGACTCAGTGGGGGAATCAGATGAGCCAAGTGGCCAATCGGCATGATGCGCTGGACGTCGTCGGCGCGCAGTGGCAGGCGGTGTCGCCGCGACTGGTCACATTGCGACGCCTTTCGCTAAGCATCGTGTTGGTCCCTGCGATCGTTGTCCTCGTTATCGTCTTGGCCGTCACCCAGATGTGGTGGCCAGGGCTGGTTGCCGCGGCGTTGCTGGTGCTGTGGCTGCTAGCCTGCGTTTTGATCGGCCGGCAAGTCCGAGCGATCAGGTATGCCCGTCGTGACGATGACCTGGTGATCCGTAAGGGAGTCCTGGCGCGCCGACTGGTGGTCATTCCTTACGGACGCATGCAGACGGTTGACGTTTCCGTAGGTCCGTTGGAGCGACGATTCGGGTTGGCCTCGCTGCAATTCCAGACGGCATCGGCGAGCACGAATGCGACTTTGCCCGGCTTGGTCGCCACTGAAGCGCAATCGGTGCGTGAAGAACTCGTTCGATTGGGTGAAAAACGGATGAGGCGACTGTGACAGGTCTGGAGCCTTCCATATCGGACGAGGCCGCCTCACCCTTGCAATGGCACCGTGTTCATCCTGCAACCCCACTGGTGCGGATGTGGGTGGCATTGGTGGCGCTCGCGCTTTTCACGTTGCGGGAGGTCGACGAACTCGTCTCCGGTGGCTACCGCGAGATCTTGGCTTTAGCGGTCTCGTGGACTGCATGGGCGGTGTTGGTCGGGGTGATCGCCGCTATCTTGACGGGGTTCTATATTTCGTGGCGCTGCACCGGCTATGCGGTCGATGACGAGCGGATTCACTTCAAACAGGGTGTGGTGTGGCGCACCGAACGCACCGCGCCCCTCGACAAGATCGAGACCATTGACGTTCGTCGGCCGCTCGCCGCGCGGCTGATCGGGCTGAGCCAACTGCGCATTGAGGTCGCCGGTGGCAAGGACTCGTACCTGGAACTGGGCTTCTTGCGCCTGGCGGATGCGAATGTGTTGCGTGATGAACTGTTGACGGTGGCCAGGCTGCATGATCGACGCCCAGGGGCGGTGACCACGCCCGAGGCGGGGATCGCTGCCGAGCACTCGTCCATACCTGTCGAAGATGCCCTATATGAGCCGTCCGCGGTCGCGGCGCAGCACGTGCTGACGATCCCGAATTCACGGCTGTTCGCCGCCGCGCTGTTGTCCGGTGAATTCGTGACGTCAGTTGGAGTGGTGATCGGCGGTGTCATAGCGGTGGTCATCACGGGCTCGTTTGCGACATTGGCCGGTGTCGCCGCGCTGCTGTGGGGGTTTGGTGGCGGCGCGGTCAAACGCTTCACCCGGAACTTCGGCTTCGTCGTCACTAAGTCCGACCAAGGACTGCGCATTGGGCGCGGGCTGTTCGACCACACGATGCAAAGCGTGCCCACGGAGCGCATTCACGCCATTGAAGTGCGCCAGACTGTGCTGCATCGCTTATGTCAGTGGTGGCAGATCAGAGCAACGATCGCCGGGTACGGCGAGGAGGGGGACGAGACCATGCTCGTCCCGGTCGCGACCTCCGATGAGGTGTTGAACTTCCTCGCGCATTTCGGTGCGCGGTGGACGGACGAGCAAACCATTGCGTTGCTGGTGCAGGGGATGGCGGGCGACCGTCATCAGGCCGGTGATGCGTTCCAGGCCGTGCCGCAGCGAGCGCGGTTATGGGATCCGCTGGGATGGGTGCGGCAGGGCCACTGGGCCGATGATGACCAGGTGTGGCTGCGTCATGGCCGGCTGCAGCGAGCAGTTAGCGTGATCGAACTGGCGCACTGCCAGTCGGCATCGGTGGTGCAGGGGCCGCTCGACCGGAAACGTTCGCTGGCATCGGTCGAATTCGGTTTGGTGTCCGGGCCGGTGAGCAAGGCTCTAGATCATCTGGACGAGTCGGTCGCGGTTGATCTGGCCGAACGTTCTGTCGCCGAGGATCGGCGGTTTCGGCAAGCCGCCACCGCCGTCGCCGGCAAAAGTGGTCAGGTTTTGTAAAAGTGGACCGGGCGTTTACCGGGCACTGTTACAAAACTCGGCCACAACTGGCGCACGCACACGAGGTTGTGTCGGCGCGGAGCGATTGCCCTAGAGCCGATTGACCGTCACCGTGTCCTCGGTGAACGTCATGTGGAGTACCCCTTGGTTCACTGTTCCGACGAATACGGTGCCGTCTTCGGCTACAGGTGTGCCGAGTAGAGCGAGTTCGTCGAAGACTTCCTGTCGGTCGACGAGCAACGAGGCTGGCTCGTCGAAGCGCAGTTGGTCGTCCTTGACAATACCGGTCGGGAAGGAGATGTTCGCGAAGTGAGCACCCTGGTCGATGAGCGTCACGGTCTGACGACATGCTGCCCAGACGCCTTCTTCGTCATCAGGTTCCACTATGAACCGCAGTCCGTCCAGAATCACCGACAGCCGGTCGCCGTCAACGTCGCCATGGGGATACTGCGCGGTGAACTCTTGGCGCAGTTCCTGTTCCGACACCCGCGGTCGGAATCGGTACTCCACACCGTCCATGGACACCCTAGTGTGCCGGATATCGAAGTTGAAATGGTTGTCGTGCTTGCCGCTGATAGCAACCGTCGTTTCGTCAGCATATAGATTCCAGACGAATAGGGATATTGCGACAGCAGTGATCAGTCCGATCACGCCCGCACCACCCAGCGGCCCGCGTGCCAGTCCGCGTCGTTTCCGCTGGATGAGCAAACCTGTCACCAGTAGACCCAATGTGAGTGTCACGACAGCGAAAGCGCTGCCGAACAGTTCGATGTCCATAGCGTTCGCGTCTCCACTGAAGTGAAGTCGATGTCGGATGACTGTGCCATGCCATCCATACTACGCAAAGCGATTACCCGCGCGTGCAATCGTTTTGGGGTAGGGCAAGAGTCACTTGGGTGTCCCAAGGGTCCGAAACCAAGATCGCATTACCAGTGTCTGCGAACTCGATGCGATGGTGGCGAAGTCGGGCTACAACAGCGTCAAGATCTTCACGGGTTGGCAGAGTGATAGCCACATCGCCTAAGCCGAGTGCGGCTGCACGCGGCCCAGCACCGCGACTGTTCCAGGTGTTCATCGCGATGTGGTGATGGTAGCCGCCGGCGGAAGCAAATAGTGCGCCAGGGTGACTGCTAGCTGTCGTTTCGAAACCTAGAGCGTCGATATAGAACGCTCGCGCCCGGGCAACATCGCCGACTTGCAGGTGCACGTGGCCTACGCCGCCCAACTGGCGGTCTACCTGCGCCAAGACCGACTCGTCCAGATGCTCGCTGAGGTACGCATTAGGGTCCAAATAGATAGTATCCATCTGGATCTCACCGTTTTTGTGTTGCCATGTTTCGCGAGGTCGATCGACGTACAACTCGATTCCATTGCCTTCGGGATCTGAGAAATAGAACGCTTCACTGACTAGGTGGTCGCTGGACCCGGCAAAGCGGCTGCGAGAATCTTGGGCTGTGCGGTATACGGTCGCGGCCAGACTGGCTGCATCTTGAAAAAGGAACGCTGTGTGAAATAGTCCGGCTTGGTTCCGGCCCGGAGTGGGAAGGTCGGGTGTGTGGACAAGTCGCACCATGGCGGTGTTCCCTCGTCCCAAAACCCGATGTACCTCAGCGCCGACGGGGCGCTCTTGGATGGGTGTTAACGCAAGCGCGTTCTCGTAGTAACTGCTCATCTGCTCAAGGTCACCCACGCGAAGGGTGACCGCGTCCATTCCTAGCAGGGGTGAAAGGACGCGGTCATCGACCGCATGTGAGTGGTGGTCGGACGCCATTGTGTTCATTTGATTTCTCCAATTGGTGGCGGGTCAATACTGGCCCCTGAGCTCAGTTGGCGACCACCCGAGAGGTTGATGCTGATATCGACCGTAGGTCAGTTGTTGACGGTAAACCCGCCGGTCCACGAGATTTTTTCTGAAGCGGCAAGGGTCAGTTGCAGGAAACCAACAGCTTCTAGCTCGTGAGCGCGCTTGAGTGACCCGGCATCAATGGCCCGCAGCTGGCCTGCCGTGATGTCCCGAATAAGGGCGGATTTAGCGTCGGCGTCGTCACCTGCGACTAGGACAGTGGTCGGGTTTTCGCCGACTTTGCCTGAAGTGAGTGTGCTAGCGAAGTTTGTGTTGAACGCTTTCAGAACTCGCGCCCCGGGAAGGGTCTGTTGAATTTGCGCAGCCGCAGAGCTCCCGTCGGGGACAACGAGTGAATCGAAGGTTTCAAAGTTGAGCGGGTTGGTGATGTCAACGATGGTTTTGTTCGCGAGTTGGGTGGCGTAGGCGGTCAAGATTCCCGATACCGCAGGGTAGGGAACGGCTAGTACGACGGTATCGCCCGAAATTGTGGCTCCCGAAGTCTGGTCGCTGTTGATGTGCTCGACTGTTGCGCCGCCCGCTGTCAGTACGCCTGCGATCGCAGTGGCCATGTTGCCGGTACCAAAAATGGTGTACCTAGACATGATTTTCATCCTCCTGAGTCACCCAAAAAGGGCTAGTTGTTGTATCTACAACTAAATGTATACCTAGGTTGGTTGTAGATGCAACTAATCGGATGGGTTGGTTACGTTCGCTTCAGATTGCGCATGCCCATGGTCACAACGACCAAGCACATGAGGCACACAAGAGTTACGACACTCAGCGAGGCGGCATAGGGTGACGCAGGCAGTAACGCCGCCAGAATTGCGGGTAGCAGAAAGCCGGAATAGGTCAGGGAGTAATACACGCCAGTCAATCCGGCCAGATCGGTTGCGGTAGCAATGGCTTGGACGTGAGTCAGCCCAGCGACAACGGTAATGCCATAAGCGGCTCCCAGGATTACTGAAACCACCGGAACGAAAGCTGGAACCTGGAGCCAAGCTGCAACGACTGCAGATCCCATTCCAAGGGCCATCAGTGTCAAACCGATGGGTAGCGCCCGACCGCCGGTGCGCAGATTAAGGCGAGCGACAAAGGGCTGGACGAGTGCCCCGCTGCCCAAAGTGATCACAGTCAGCGCAGTGGCGTAGGCGGTGGTCCATTCGCCCATCGCCGATGCGGTTACGGCTGGCATGATGGCATACGCGACACCTGCTGCCGCGAACACCCACGGAGCTGCGGGAACGACGAGCCGCAGGAATTGACGATGGCCGGCAGCGGCGACGCGTAAGTCCAGCCACCAATGGCCGGTCGCGCGCATGCCGTCAGTGACGGTCTCAGGTGTTCGCAGTAGAAACGGTAGGGTTGCCAGGCTCAGGCCTATATGGATGACATAGGGAAGTTGTGTGGGGGCAGGTCCCCACTGCGCAAGTGCGCCAGTAACCCCGGCACCTAAACCAAACCCGAGTGTCAGAGTCAGCGATGGTCGTTTCGCGCCCGCCCCTACGGGTGCTTGAGGGTCGAAAGCGGGGGCGGAAAGTTCTTTTATCCAACTGGTCCCAACGGACATGGCAACGCCGACCCCGACTCCTGCGAGTGTTCGGCCAATGCAAAGAAGTGTGAAGATCTCTAACCCGCAAGCAATGAGAACACTGCCGATAACGCTAGTGAGTAGGCCTGCCACAACCACGGACCTGCGGCCATAACGGTCCGATATCGCGGCAGCAACTAGCAGGCCCGGGACCAACCCGAACACGTACATTCCCAGCAGCAGGTTGGCTTGCCAGGGGGAGTAGTGTCCCAGCTCTTCATATAGATGCAGTAAGGGTGTGAAGTGATTACCGCCCCAGGCGAGCATGAACACCGTGGGCGCAACACGCGCCCACGCAGATTGTGACTGCATCAGCTAGTGGTTCCGAAGTGGCCGCTGGAAATGTGCGCGCGCACAGCGCGCTCGTAAGCCGCCGACGCTCCGTTGCGAATGAGCTCGACGAGTTCGATGTGTTCGCGGTGAAACTCGTGCGCTGAAGATTCATTGTTATTGACCGCGAGATAAGTTAAGCGAGCAAAACGGGGTCCGAGATCTTCAAGTAGCTCCGAAACGACGCGGTTACCGGCGGCGTCCATGATGCGCACGTGGAAGCCGAAGTCCTCCGCAGCGAATTGCAGGAGGTTGCCGGAATCGAGTGCTTCTTGTTGCGTTCGAATGCTTTCGTTTAGCGAAGTGACGAGCGCGTCGCGACCAGAAGGATCGTCCTCAAGAAGGGTGACGGCGCGGGCTTCCCAGGTGGCGCGGATATCGAGCAAATCGCTGCGTTCACCAGCGGAAACCGCGGTGACCAGTGCACCTTTCTTTGGTAGCAACCGCACAAGTCCCCAACGCTGTAATTGCAACATCGCCTCGCGTGCTGGTGTGCGGCTGACACCGAAGCGTTCTGCGACAACTACCTCGGTCAGAACTTCACCGGGACTCAAGGAGCCGTCGACTATCTCGCGACCTACCGATTCAGCAATGCGCTTAGCGGTTCGGGCCGGTTTATGGGCCTCCCACGGCAGCGAAGTGACGTCATTCACCAGTCGACTATATCTAATGAATCCATTGATGTATACATCACGGGTGGGTCGGTGGGTCGGTGGGTCGGTGGACCGCAGCCTGCTGCCTGCTGCCTGCTGCCTATGTCGGCCGTAGTGGGGCTCGTGCTTAAACGCAGACGATCAGGTGCGTTCCCATGGTTCGACACTGCCAGGGACCACAAAGAAAAGCGGGTGCGGTGAAACCGTAGTCTCCTCCCATCGCTGCGCATCGGCAGGGCTTCGCTGCAAGAGCTTGGCACCCAAATGCTGCCACTCGTAATCAAGCTGCCCCGTCGTCACGGGAATTTGCGTTTGGGAGTTAGCACCGGTCAGGATTTTGCTGCCATTAAAGTTGTAGCCGCGTGCTACGGCTTCAGCGTGTAAGCCCGCAAGGAAAGCGCCGATAGTCACCAGTGGCTTGTCCGAATCACGAAATCGAACCAACTGGGGATGCCCACGATATCCGGTGGTCTGATCAGCTAGTACTGCCTGAGCTAACAGCGCCTCACGCCAGGCAGCTACCAGCCCTGCACGGTCCAAATGCCCCGGATGTAACGACCATAACCTCATGACTGCCTCCGTACTGTTTCGGTATCGTGCTGGTGCGCGACTACGGATGGGCCTGAGGTTTTCGCTAACTTTGAGGGCCACCAAACGCGAGCGCCGATGTCATACACCAAAGCTGGCACGAGTGCTGTGCGCACCACGAAAGTATCCAAGAGCACCCCGAACGCCACAATGAACGCAAGCTGGGCTAGGAAAAGAATGGGGACCACAGCCAAAGCGGCGAACGTGGCAGCAAGAACGAGTCCCGCGGACGTGATAACCCCGCCTGTGATTGACAGTCCCCGCAAGACGCCTTGCCGCGTGCCGTGCTTCATCGATTCTTCGCGCACTCGGGTCATCAGGAAGATGTTGTAATCAATGCCCAACGCCACAAGGAAGATGAACCCATAAAGGGGTACTGCAGGTTCAGCACCGGGAAAATTGAAGACTCCATTGAACATCCAGGCGGAGATCCCCATCGCAGTTCCGAATGACAGCACGGTGGTCAAAATCAGCAATACCGGGGCGATAACTGCCCGCAGCAACAGCATCAAAATGAGTGTGATGACTACCAAGACAATCGGAATGATCAGGTTTCGGTCGTGAATGGCAGCCTGGTTGGTGTCCACAGCAGTTGCTGTCACTCCGCCAACCAAAGCGCCCGGTGCGGTCGTAGAGAGTTCTTCGCGTAAGTCGACGATTGTTTCGGCTGCAGCGTCTGAATCTGGAGCTTGGGTCAGTGTGGCCTGTAATAGTACTTGGCCAGCGATCACCTTCGGTTGTGGTTCTGGCTCCCCTGGCGGCCCGGCAGACTTGATGCCATCGGGAAGGACGAGCGCTGTGCCGCTTTGAGAATTCGTCACAGCAATGGACACGTCAGCCACTGCATCATTTGAGAGTAATACTGATGCGGCCGCGGTCATCTCGTCCTCGGGGACGATAACCTGCGCAGGACTACCTGAACCGCCCGGGAAATGCTTGCCCAGCGCCACCTGTCCATCTCGGGCTTCAGAAGAGCCGAGCACTAGGTCGGATTGCGGCACGCCCACAGCGTTGAGCTGGGTCACACCTGCCATCCCAGCAAGGAGCACTAGCGTTGTTATTAACCAGATATGACGAGGTTTGCGTTCGACAAGTCGGGCAATTCGCGCCCATAGACCGTGGCGACGTGAGCTCTGTTCTGTCTGCACCTGGACTGGCTCATAACGTGGCTTACGCGGCCAGAATGCGGCTCGACCAAAGATCAATAAGATCGCAGGCAACAAGGTCAACGCGGACAGGATCGCAAACACAATGCCGATGGAGGCGACTGGGCCTAGGGCACTGTTCGACCTTAAATCGCTCAGCAGTAGACACAACAGTCCGGCAATCACGGTGCCGCCAGAGGCCAAGATCGGTTCGATTGACCCTCGGATAGCCTTCGATGTCGCAATCCATTTCGATTGGTTGATCCGCAGTTCTTCTCGGTACCGGGCGACGAAAAGCAATGAGTAGTCGGTGGCGGCCCCAATCACAAGAATGAAGAGGATCCCTTGAGTCTGACCGTTGAGAAGCAGGACTTCCCACTTAGCTAGCCACCACACCGTCAGTAACGCTGCACACAGCGCGAACATGCTGGTAATGAGGACAGCGATTGGCAACAAGAACGACCGATAGACCAAAATCAAGATAATGAAAACGGCCAGAAGTGCGACGCCTAAGAGCAGGCCGTCGATTCCGGCAAATGCGGCAGTGAGGTCGGCAGTCAATCCTGCAGGCCCGGTGACGTAGACCTCTACTGTGTCGGGCAGCTGTGACCGGAGTTCATTGCCAAGTGCTGTCACCGCAACTTCAATATCTGCACCAAGATCAATGGGAACGAATGCCTGCGCCGCTAATCCGTCGTCAGAGAGCAGAGGTGGCGAAGATTGTGCGGTCACCGCGGCAGCTTGCTCGGCTGACCGCAAAACGTCCGCAAACTGGTCCATATCCGCATCGGTGAGCGGTGTTTCGGCGACAAATACGACGATCGCGGGGATCTGATCGGAATCGTTGAATTCGCCTAAGAGCTTTTGCACTTGGGTTGCTTCGGCCGATTGGGGCAGATAGGTCGTTTGATCATTCGAGGAAACTTCAGACACTTTACCGAAGTAGGGTCCGCCGATCCCGGCAATGGTGAACCAGACCACGATCAATACCGTAGGCAAAACAACGCGCAACCAAGTGGGAACCTGTCGGGCTCTAGTGCTCTTGTCAGGTTGCGCAGCTGTGGACAGGTGAGGTGAACCGTTGGTCATGACCGAGTCCATTCCATGATCAGCAGGAGGGTGACGAGGAAACCAGAGAAAAAATTGAGCGCGATGAATCGCCGCCACGCACGGTTGGTGGCGGCGGAGCGCTCGTCAGAAACGAACCAAAAGGGCGCGCAGTTCAAAAGGTAAGGAATGACAATGATGGAGGCCAGTGGTCCCGGCCAGGGGGTGAAGAGCATGAGTGTCCCGGCTAGGATCCACAGGATCAGGGCCAGTCGTGCAGTCGTGCGGGCGCCGAAGGCCGTAGCCGTTGACGCAATTCCTGCCTCGCGATCAGGCCTGATGTCCTGGATAGCACCGAAAGCGTGCGCAGCCATTCCCCAGAGGAAGAAGGCACTGAGAATCAGCACGTTAGTGCGTGTGATGTCGGCGCCTGCCAGCAGTAACCCAACCACTGCGGGGCTCACGAAATGGGTGCTCGAGGTCAGCGAATCGAGTACGGGGCGTTCTTTAAATCGCAACCCGGGCGCTGAGTAGGCAACTACCGCGAAACCGCTGATAGCGAGCGCGAACCATGCGCCGCCTGATCCCCACAAGCCGAGGAGCACCAGGGCAGGAATATTCGTTAGCGCCGCAATCCACAAGGTGGGACGGTGCAATCGTGGTGCCAGCAGGGCCCCTTCGATGCCGCCTTTGCGCGGATTGGCGAGGTCGGAGGCGTAATCGAAGACATCGTTGATTCCGTACATCGCGAAGTTATAAGGAATGAGGAAGTACAACACCCCGAAGATGAGTAGCCCATCGATTTCGCGGGTGGTCATCAGGTAGGCCGCTCCGAAAGGGAATGCGGTGTTGATCCAGCTAATCGGACGAGATGACAACACTAAGTGTGAGAAATCTTGGCGGCGTTGTTCACTGCCTTTTTCTAAGAAGATCCATAGTGCAGGTAGCAGCAATGCCACTGCGATCGGATATGAAAAGTCTTCCAAGGGCGCAAGCCCAAGGCTCAAACCCATAAGCGTGTCGGGTGCGTAGTGAAAAAGATTCGCCGCAATCATCAGGTTATCGAAGATGGCGGTAAGGACAACCAGGACGAGGATAGTTCCGGCAACTGCCACGTAAAAGCGGGCCCGGGGTGTGCGCGGGTTCCTCGCGAACGCCATTCTTGCCGCGATCACGCCTGCGATAAGTGCTACTGCAACGCCCGCCAGTGCAAGGGTTAGGTAGCTCACGGCTCCTCCCCTTGTGACTGCGATGGGATGTTGCGACCACGCTGTCGTTCAGCGTGTGCCGTCATAACTTTATGAATTCCCGTGAAGGTGTTCATTGTGCAGAGCACCAGGAAAATCAAGAAGATTGGTTCCTCTAGCGGGAGTTCAGGAGCGAGCACAATTCCAGATGCGATCGTGGCGTCACCGCGAAAAAACACTCCTGCCGCGATCCCCGCGAAGTCCCACAACAACAGCAGGCCGGTTCCGACGGTCACAATCAATAGCGCCACCGCGGGATCGTGGAAGAAGAACAGTCGGAAGCGGCGGTCCAGAAGCAACATGCAGATGATCCCGGCAAGCAAGCAGCCTAAATAAAACCATCCCATTAGGCGCCCCCGTCAGTTTGGTCAGCAGTGGGCAAGGGGCCAGGAGTGTGGTCTCCGCGAATACTCTTCAGGACGAGTTCGGCACTAATGAGGCACATCGGCACACCAACTCCAGGACTAGTGGTGGCGCCAGAGTAGAGCAGCCCTCGGACCTTTTTTGAGGTGTTAGCAGGTCGGAACATGGCACTTTGACTCAGGGTGTGGGCAGGACCCAGCATGCCGCCCTTCCAGGAGAAGTAATCCGTTGCGAAATCGGCAGGTCCGATAGTTTGTTGCACCACAATTCGTTCGTGCAGGTCAGGAATGTCAGCCCACTTCGCGATCTGCTCGATTGCGGTGTTTACGGTTTGCTCGACCAAAGGATCTGCCGAATGTGCGGTACCGCCGTGGCCGATCCGGGGGTCGGCTGGCACAGGGATCAGCACGAATAGGTTTTCGTGCCCGCGCGGTGCGACGGTGTCGTCGGTGGCGCTCGGCTTGCATACGTAAAGAGATGCCGGATCGGGTATCTGCGGGTGATCGCCGAAGATCGCGTCGAAATTCTTCGTCCAATCTTCCGTGAAAAACAATGAGTGATGGGGTAGCTCCGGAAGCTCCCCGCGCACTCCGAGTAGCGCGATCACTGCGCCCGGTCCGCTGGTGCGACGGTTCCACCAGCGTTGCGGGTAACTGCGTTCGGAGGCGCTCAGAAGTGAGGTCTCGGTGTGATGGAGGTCTGCTGCGGAGACCACATAATCTGCGGTTTCGAAGTGCTCTACTGCGGATCGGTCACGCCAGGAGACACCGCGTACTTGACGTCTTTGCCCAGATGGCCAAATGCGGCGTAGCGACCTTGTTAACTGCGAGCCGTGCTGCAAAAGATCCCCGGTTCTGATGTGGGTGACCTGGGCATTGGTCTTGATCTCAACTCCAGATGCGCGCGCTAGCTCTTCTAGTCGCTCAACGATCCGGTGGAACCCGCCCATCGGATACTGCACGCCTTCACCTAAGTCGAGGGCACTCATCAGGTGATACATGGCGGGGGCATCAGCGGGGTTAGTGCCCAAAAACACCGCCGGATATCCCAATATCTGCCGCAGGACCGGATCCTTAAAACGCTGCGCGACATAGCGTTCGAGTGAAGTCGCGAGCAGACTAACGAGTTTCGGTATGCCGGTTAAAACCTCCCGGCGGATCAAAGAACGCCATCTCGTGAACGGGTTATAGAGGAAGTAGCGCTGCGCAAGCTCGGTGGTTCGGATGGAGGAGGCAAGGTAGCGATCAAATCTTGCTCCACTACCGGGTTCGATCTGTTCAAAGACCTCGCGTACTCGTTGACGCCCATAGGGAATCGTCACGGGCTCGCGGTGACGTCTGTCGGTATCGTCACCAGTCGGCTGTGCGAAGACGCGGTATGCCGGGTGTAAGTACTCTAGGTCGAGCTGTTCGGCAGCTGATGTGCCTAGTAGTTGGAAGAAATGCTCGAAAACTTGTGGCATCAGGTACCAAGAAGGTCCCGTATCGAAGCGGAAGCCGTCCTTCTCGAAGATCCCAGTTCGGCCACCGACCTGCGCATTCTTTTCTAAGAGCGTGACGTGGTGACCTTCGCGGGCAAGTAACGTTGCCGTTGACAGGCCCGCTATGCCCCCACCAATAACGACAGTGCGAATGTCTGCAGTTGTGGTCATCTCAGACGTTCTTTCTGCGTGGCGATTATTGCGGCACCGATGATTCGCAACTTCACCGGGTCCGGCACCCGGATTCTGCTTTGATGCAACTGCGCCGCAGGCGTACGGGCAACCCGATTGGTTAACTCAGAAAAAAGTCCGGTGGCGCTACGCACGGCGGTGCGTACATCAGACGGCAATAGCGTGGTGACCTGAGCGGCATCGTGCATTTGTTTGCGAATGGTCTGGACCCACATGTCACGTTCGTTGTCTGTGATGGCATGGCTGACGCCAAGATAGCCTCGTCCTAAGCGTTGCGTGTCGTCACCTAGATCTCTTAAGAAGTTGATGTTTTGAAACGCTGCACCAAGTTGCCTGGCGCCATGTTGTAGCCGCTCTAGTTGGTCAGCAGTGGGCCTGCTGGTACGCAGGAAAACTTGCAGGCACATCAGCCCCACTACCTCTGCCGAGCCGTACACATAGTTGGCGTGTGCAGTCTGGTCATACGTTGTCTGGCGTGCGCTCCCGTCCAGGTCCGAGCGCATCGACGCAAAGAATGGTGAGGTTAGGGACTCGTCGATCCTGGCCAATCGCGCCGTGTGTGCAAAAGCGTGCACGACTAAATCGGTGCTGTAACCGGTGCGTAGTGCCTGGTGTGTTTCGTGCTCATACCTATCGAGGGCTTCATGTTGTTCCTCTAGGCTCAACCCGGCTGCGTTCGCCACCCCGTCGACAATTTCGTCAGCGACCCGCACCAGCGCGTAGATATTGCGAATATGAGTGCGGTGTCGTCGCCCAAGGAGCCGTGTCGCTAGACCGAACGAGGTTGAATACGATTTGATGACTCGTCCCGCTACTTGCTGAGCGGTTTGGGTGAAACGATTCAGGGGCGCGGTCTGCGCGGGCGGCCTCATGATTGCCGCCCCTGTAGGTTGGTAGCTACGTTGCTCAGTAGGTCACGGACATCAGCGGGAATGGTTGCTTCGCCATCTGCGCGATGCAGCTTTTGATGGAAAAGCTGCATTTGTTCTTCGACCAATGACCGAACGAAGGCTTCGGCGCCGCACTGGATGAGCGTATCACGCATTTTGACGGCAGATTCGGTATCGAGATCCGGGTTCCCGAAGTTCGCCGCGATCTGGGGCCACATGGTGGTTTGGCGTGCGAAGTGGATGATGGCCGTTTGCTTGCCTTCTCGCAGATCTGAGTAGGGATCTTTGCCGTGTGCGGTGGGATCGCCGAATGTTGAAAGCAGATCATCTTGGAGTTGATAAGCCAACCCGAGATGTGTTGTAGCGGAAACTAACGACTGCTCAAGCTTGAGCGATCCACCGCTCAGTGCCACCGCTGCACGTAGCGGCAACTCAAAGGTGTACACCGCGGTTTTGCGGGCACTCATGTCGACAACGGTGGGTAGGTCACAGGCAATGACTCCGGCACTCAAGCCAACGTCGTTGAATTCGCCAGCGGTAGTTTCGAATACGGTTTCATCTAAAACGTCGAGGAGCCGGATTCGGGACTGTTCCGGTAGTTGCACTCGGGCGAAGATTTGGTGGGCAGCAGCCAGTAGTAGGTTGCCGGCCAGAATCCCTCCTGTCTGTGCGTAGTGAGTGACCAAACTGTTGGGTGCACCGTTGTTGTTCGCCACATCTTGATGTTGCTGGATTAGTTCACCAATGAGATTAGGCTTGCCGCGTCGCATGGTGTCCGCGTCGATCACATCGTCATGGAGCAAGAATGCGAAATGGAGGGCTTCGATGGCGGCCGCGATGCGGGCGACGTCAGATTGAACCGGCCGCGTGGGTGTCCGCTGGGCGGGGAGGCCGCTCGTTTCGTTTTCCAAGTGTCGGCCGCGATCAAGAGCGTAGTAGGTTTCAAGAAACAGCCACGGGCGTACGGCCTTTCCGCCTCGTATCTGCTTGGCGACCAACGACCACAGTTGACCAAATTTGTTCCCGTAGGACTGGGCTTGGGCGTTCTTGGCTGCGAAGATTTGCTCGAGTTCGTGTGCAACATCGGCTAGGAGGGGGACGGGGGTGTGCTCGTACCCCGTACCTGTTCTCACGGTGTTCCCATGACGGTGCTATTGCTGCGCAACGATGTGGCGTCATGGCGCAAGGATGACGGGTCGAACAGATTCAGTTGTTCGACCATCCAGGGGCTAAACGCGAAAGGTGTCAGCCGGACGGCCCGCGTGATCGCGACAGGGTCAACCCACTGCCACTGGCTAACTTCTTCGGCACGAGGCTGCAGCGGACCTTGGATTGTGGCGCTGAAGACAGGGCAAACCTCATTTTCCACGATGCCACTGGCGTCGATGGCCATATATCTGAAGTCCGGAAGAACGGGCGCAATATCTGTCACCTGCGCGCCAAGCTCGTACTCGGCGCGCCGGTGGATAGCGTCAATGGGGTCCTCGGACGGCTGGGGGTGGCCGCAAAAGCTGTTGGTCCACACCCCTGGCCAAGTCAGTTTCGATAGTGCCCGGCGCGTTAGCAGCAGTTGGCCGTGTTGATTGAACAGATAACACGAGAACGCCAGGTGGAGCGGGGTGTTGCTGTGATGCACTGTTACACGGTCGGCAGCGCCGATTGCCGTGGCGTCTTCGGAGAGTAGAACGACCTGTTCTGAGCGTACTGCACCCACTTGTCGTGACATTTCACCCCTCCTTTTTCTCTAGTTGACGATAATATTAGCCAAGCTAGCATTCGGCAAGACGGGTTCCCACCTGACGGTTAAAATATGGAAATGGCAAAGTCCGGCGACAGCGATCAGAGCATCTCGTCGTCCATGTACAGCGTTGACTCGAACGACCCAGAATCGCGCCTCATCGACCGCAGCGGCCTGGACCCGCAAGAGGTGGCGGAGATCGGTCGCGTCATGGCGGCGTTGGGAAAGCTTCGTGAGGCGGAACAACTTCTCACCGAAGCATCGCAGCGATACATGAAACTGGGTCATTCGGATATGCGAGCGTTGCATTACCTGATCGTTGCCTGGCACAGCGGAACGGTGGTCACCCCGAGCGCCATCGCGCAACACCTGCGAATTTCGACTGCATCCATTACCAAATTGCTGGACCGGCTCGAAGAAGGCGGCCACATCATTCGTGAACCGCATCCGACAGACAGGCGTGCGCTTGCGATCTCGGTCACCGAAGAAACTCGCGAAGCCGCGATGGAAACCGTGGGCCGAGTCCAGTCGAAAAGATTCCATGCGGCTGCCCGGCTTTCTTCCCAGGAGCGGCTCACCGTCGTGAAGTTCCTTGAAGACATGACCGAGCAGATCACGCTGAAACACCAAGCCTGGGCTGAACGCACCGATTGATCCACCTGCGTTACTGCGGCAGGTTGATCGGCACGAGTCGTTGCTGCAACTCGACCTCGATTTGGGGCCAATGCGCGTCGAAATCTGCGGCGTACTCGGCGTGTGGACGCTGGTCGATCTCTGGAATTAGCCAGCCTGGTGGAACATCTAATGCGGCTCGTCGCATTTGAGGGTGTAGTCGTGGGGCGCTGGCTGGTTCGCGGATAGGGGTCGAGGTCTTCCAGGATGGTAGTTCTCACGCTGACCATCGGCGGGAAGACCTCGACGTGCACCACCCTATGTTCGCGATCCCTGACTTGACCACGTTGTGCCGTCTCGACGAGCTCGGCCTTCAAGCCGTCGGGCAGTTGCTCGAACCCGATCGGGCGGTGCTGGAGTGCCGCGTTGTCGATGTTGACCCGTGGTGCCGGAAGTGCGGCGCCGAGGGCGTCGTGCGCGACACGGTGACTCGTCCGCTGGCTCACGAGCCGTTCGGGCACCGGCCGACGACACTGCTGGTCCGGGTGCGCCGCTACCGGTGCGCGCACTGCCGACGCACTTGGCGGCAGGACACCAGCGAAGTCCCCACCGCGCTCGGCTTCCGGAACCTCACCAACTACGTTGCGAGGTCCCTGATCGAAGCCGGCAGCTTCAGACCCCACCTACACCCTTGATTACGAAGAGCCCTGAAAGTATTTCTGATCCAGTAAGTGGGGTTTGCCGGGTTTCGGGCAAGGTCGAGTCAGCATGAAGATCGTGCAACGGGCGTGCTGCATGTTCAAGGTGAGTGTTCATTTCGTTCTCCGGCCTCGATCTGCCCATGATCGGGTGAGTTGGCGGTGCTCAGCGTCGTTGCCGGGGTCGTGATGTTGTTTCTAGCATGAGTGTATGACAGCACCCCAGCCACCGACCGGCCGCGCCCCTGGGCGCTTAGGCATCGGCATCATCGGCGCGGGCCGAGTCGGAGCAGTCCTCGGCAGTGCGTTGCGTGCCGCAGGTCACGCAATAGTCGGCGTCAGCGCGGTATCCGAGGAATCACGCGACCGTGCCGCAATCATGCTTCCGGACGTCCCGATCCTCCCGATCCCGGACATTGTGGAACGAGCCGAACTCGTCGTCATTGCCACCCCCGACGATGCCATCAAACCCTTGGTCGATGGCCTTGCTACAACAGGAGCCTGGCAGACCGGTCAGATCGTCCTGCACGTCTCAGGTGCCCACGGCCTCGACGTGCTCGATGCGGCGCGCGGCGAGGGAGCACTCGTCCTGGCCGTCCATCCGGTGATGACCTTTACCGGAACTTCCCTTGATATCGCCCGGCTCGAAGGCGTCCCGTTCGCGGTAACCGCGCCGAGTGCATTCCTGCCGATTGCGCAGGCGCTCGTCGTCGAGATGGGCGGCGAACCCGTGGTCATCGCGGACGAGCAGCGAGCCGCCTATCACGCTGCGCTCGCACACGCCTCAAACCACCTCGTCACACTGCTCGCTCAAGCCGACGAACTGCTCAAAGCAGCAGGAGTCGAAGCACCCGGCACATTGATCCGCCACCTCGTCGACGCGAGTGTCGACGGTGCGCTGCGCCGCAGCGCCGACGGGGCCGATCCGATCGGCGCGCTCACCGGACCGGTGTCCCGTGGCGACGTGGGCACGGTTGCCAGCCATCTGGTTGAGATAGGCCGTGTCAGTGCCCGCGACGGTCACCCGGACCTGATCGACTCCTATCGCGTGCTCGCCCAGGCCACTGCCGACCGTGCGCACCGTGCGCGTAGAATCACCGAAGTCCAGTACGGGCAGTTACAGGCATTCCTGACCGCCCCGAGCAAGACGAGCAAGAATCGCGAGGAAGACGACCAATGACTCAGGCGTCGAAAGCCGGCTTGCCGGTCGTAGCCACAACTCGCGATGAACTGGGTGCTGCACTGGGGGCTCTGACCGGAACCCGCGCGGTCGTGATGACCATGGGTGCATTGCACCGCGGCCACCTCGAACTGGTGCGCCAAGCCCGCGAAGTAGCGGACCATGTTGTCGTCACGATTTTCGTCAACCCCTTGCAGTTCGGGCCCAACGAAGACTTCGATAGGTATCCGCGCACGCTCGAAGACGACCTCGCGGCATTGGGAACTGATGCAGACCTCGTCTTCGCCCCGACGGTCGATCAGATGTATCCGCACGGCAAGTCTGCGGTGACCGTTTCCGCAGGAACGCTCGGCACCGACTATGAGGGTGAGATACGGCCTGGCCACTTCGACGGTGTGCTGACCGTGGTGCTCAAACTGCTCAACCTGACCCAGCCCGACATCGCGATCTTCGGGCAAAAAGACGCGCAGCAGTTCGCGGTGATTTCGGCGATGGTGGCTGCCCTCGACGTTCCGGTCCGACTCATGGCCGTACCGACCGTGCGCGAAGAAGACGGTTTGGCGTTATCGAGCCGCAACCGGTATTTGAGCCAAGAAGAACGAGCGCAGGCCCGCGCCATCCCACAAGCGCTCACCGCCGCTGGGCGAGCCGCAGACCAGGGCAAGAACGCTACACAGGTCACAGATGTGGCGAAAGAGACAATTTTGCGTAGCGATGGACTCGTTCTCGACTATGTTGTGCTCGTCGAACCTGAGACACTTGAAGAGGTATCTGACGAATACCGCGGCAGTGCGCTACTGCTCGTCGCTGCCCGTGCGGGTAGCACCAGGTTGATCGACAACTGCTCGGTCACCATGACAGGCCAGTGACTTCCGGCTTGCCGGAAGGATGTGGAAGGACAGGCGTGACATCACTGCAACGCCCCATGATGATCGGCAAGATTCATCGCGCCACGGTGACCGGCGCTGATTTGGACTATGTCGGTTCCATCACCATCGACGAGGATCTGCTCGCCGCATCGGACATCTTGCCCGGACAACAAGTCGATGTCGTCGACGTCACCAACGGTGCCCGGCTATCCACCTATGCCCTCCCAGGCCCCGCCGGAAGCGGCGAAATCGCGATCAACGGTGCCGCTGCGCACCTGGTACACCCCGGCGACGTGGTGATCATCATCGCCTACGGAGTGCTCGCCGACGCTGAAGCGCGCACCTACCAGCCGCACGTCGTATTCGTGGACGAGCACAATCGCATCATTGAGCAAAGTAACGATCCAGGTCAGGTCCCTGCCGGGTACGGACTGGCCACCAGTGCCGTCCCGGTCACACGTCCGGCCTCGTGAACCCCACATCAACCGCGCAGGATGATGCGCGCCAGGTACGACTCGCCCGCAAACTCGCCGCACCCGACCCAGGATGGTCAACGAGTGCGGACGTCATTGTCATCGGTTCCGGTGTGGCGGGACTCACTGCCGCCTTGGAATTATGCGGACGAGTCGGCAAAGTCGTCCTGCTCACAAAAACCGTGTTGTCCTCAGGGGCGACAGTGTGGGCACAAGGCGGTATCGCTGCAGCCCTCGACCCAACGGACTCGGTCGCCGCGCATCGTGAAGACACATTGGTCGCCGGCGGCGGACTGTGCGACGAACATTGCGTTGACGTTCTGGTAAGCGAAGGCCCGGCCCGGGTACGTGAACTCGTCGCCCGCGGCGCGCTCTTCGACCGCGATGACGACGGTGAAATCATGCTCGGGCTGGAAGGCGGCCACCACGCATCGCGCATCGCGCACGCCGGCGGCGACGCCACCGGCGCGGAGATCTCCCGGGCACTCGTCGCCCAGATCGAACAGGTCCGGGACCATCCCGGTATCGAGGTTATCGAACACGCCCAGATGATCGATCTACTCACCGACGAAAGCGGCCGGGTCTGCGGAGCGACGCTGCACGTCGTGGGAGAGGGAACCCGCGATGGCGTAGGCGCCGTCCAGGCGCGTGCCGTCGTGCTCGCTACCGGTGGAATCGGTCAGCTCTACACGTCATCAACCAACCCGCCACAGGCCACCGCTGACGGTCTCGCGGCAGCGCTGCGGGTCGGTGCCGAATTGGCAGATCTGGAATTCGTCCAATTCCATCCGACCGTGCTGTGGCTGGGAGCGGGAGCCAAAGGCCAACTCACGCTGATCTCAGAGGCAGTACGCGGTGAGGGCGCCTACCTGCTGGACGTGGACGGCACCAGATTCATGCGGTCGGTCCACCCGCTGGCCGAACTCGCTCCGCGCGATGTGGTCTCACATGCCATGGTGCGCCAGATGGCAGCCACCGGTTCGGATCATGTGCTGCTCGACGCCCGCCACTTGGGGGGCCAATTCCTCCAGCAACGTTTCCCGACGATCACCGAACGGCTCCATGCCGCCGGATTCGAATTCGACAACGACCTGATCCCGGTCGCCCCCGCACAGCACTTCCACTCCGGCGGCATCGTCACCGACGACCACGGCCGCACCACCGTTCCGGGCCTCTATGCGGTCGGAGAATGTGCCTGCACCGGAGTGCACGGTGCCAACCGGCTGGCGTCCAATTCACTGCTTGAAGGCTTGGTCTTCGCGCACCGGGCCGCCCGCGATATTGCCGCGCAGATCGACGGCGGCGCGCTCCCGATCACCAGACCAGTGGAGCGCTCCGGAAACGCCGGCCTGGTGGCGGGCGCTGCGCGCTCGCGGATTCAGCGCGTGATGACCACCGGAACCGGCGCGGTGCGCGATGCGCAAAGCCTGCACAACGCACTCGTCGCGCTGCGCAATGTGCCCGCCGACGTGCACCTGCGCGAAGACGTACTGGCCTCACCACAATCGGCAGAGTGGGAAACGTCGAATATCTTCGCAACCGCGGTGGCCTTATCGGTTGCTGCCTCACTTCGCGAGGAATCCCGGGGCGGGCATTTCCGGGCGGATTTCCCGGAGCCGACCGAGGCCGGACGGCACCGCATCGTGCTTTCACTTGATGAAGCCGGTGCGCTGCGCACCCAGCGCCGCTCGGTGACAATGCAACCTGCAACGCAATGACCACGACAATGGGAGACAGTGCCGTCATGGACGAGTTACGCGCCGATTGGCTGGCAGACCTGGTCAGCCGCACACTCGACGAGGACCTTGGGGTTCGGCCAGCGGCCACAGGTTCCACAGCAGACGTCCCACCCGCGGGCCGGGACGTGACCACACAGGCCATTTTCGACGTGACAGACCAGTCGCGCGCGGTCCTCGCCGCCCGGCAAGCAGGAGTAGTGGCAGGACTCGCCGCGGTTCAACTCGTCCTGACTGATGTGGCCGCACGGTTCGGGCTCGCGCCCGCCCGGGTGGAACTGCTCGTCACCGACGGGACACGCGTTGCCCCCGGTGATCGCCTCGCCATCATCACCGGGCCGACACAAGTGCTGCTGATGGCAGAGCGCACGGCGCTCAACATAGTGTCGCGGGCGTCCGGGGTGGCAACCGCCACACGGCAGTGGGCCGACAAACTGGCCGATTCGCCAGCCCAGGTACTCGACACCCGCAAGACAACGCCAGGCCTCAGAGAGCTTGAGAAGTATGCGGTGCGACAAGGCGGCGGAACCAATAAGCGACTCGGGCTCTATGACGCAGCGATGATCAAGGACAACCACATCGCCGCGGCGGGGTCCATCGGCGAAGCGATGAGCCGCGTTCGCGAAGCATTCCCCGGTGTGACCATTCAAGTCGAGGCCGACCGCAAGGAACAGGCTCTCGAAGCCATCACCGCGGGGGCTAGATTCCTCCTGCTGGACAATATGACTGCGGAAGAACTGCGCGAAACAGTCACCGCGATTCGTAACGGTGAAGCTCGTACCGGCAAGGTCGAACTCGAGGCGACCGGCAACCTGACACTCGACAAAGCAGCGGCGGTTGCCGCCACCGGAGTCGATTACATGTCCGTCGGCGCGCTGACCCATTCGTCCGCCATTCTTGATATCGGCCTCGACATGGAGGATTGCTGAGCCAACCTCGGTAAGATTGGCGGGTGACAACTACCGCAACCGCGAATGCCCCCATTGACGAGCCCGAGTTCGACGATCTTCCCGAGCAACGGAAAGTGCGCGGCGCCAAGCGCGACCGTCTGCTGTCAGAAGGGGGCGAGGCGTATCCCGTCACTGTGCCGATCACTCACACGATCGAGCAGGTGCGCGCCCAGTATGACCACCTGACCACAGGTGAGGAGACTGACGACCGCGTGGGTGTCGCGGGACGCGTGGTATTCCTGCGCAACTCCGGCAAGCTGTGCTTTGTCGCGTTGCAAGATGGCGTGGGCAACCGGCTGCAGGCGATGTTCTCCCAGGGGGAGATCGGCGAAGAGTCACTGGCCGACTTCAAGGCCTTAGTCGACCTTGGCGATCATCTTTTCGTTTCCGGACGAGTGATTAGCTCTCGCCGCGGTGAGCTCTCCGTCTTTGTCGAATCATGGCAGATTGCGGCCAAGGCGCTGCGCCCGCTACCGGTGCTGCACAAGGACCTGTCTGAAGAAGCTCGCGTGCGGCAGCGCTACGTCGATCTGATCTCGCGTGACTCTGCCCGCAAGGTCGCCCGGCTGCGCACCGACGTGGTGCGTTCCTTGCGCGAGAACTTCCACCAGCGCGACTATCTCGAAATCGAGACCCCGATGCTGCAGAGCATCCATGGTGGCGCAGCGGCGCGCCCGTTCGTGACGCATATGAACGCCTTCGATATGGACCTCTACCTGCGCATCGCGCCGGAACTGTTCCTCAAGCGCGCAGTGGTAGGCGGATTGGAACGAGTCTTTGAGATCAACCGTAACTTCCGCAACGAGGGCGCTGATTCCACGCACTCCCCGGAGTTCGCCATGCTCGAGGCCTACGAGGCATACGGCGACTACAACACAATGGCGGCATTGACACAGAACCTGGTGCAGCGAGCCGCCGAGGATGCGCTCGGTACCACGGAAGTTGAATTGGCCGACGGAACTCATTATGACCTCGGCGGTGAATGGGCCAACATCACCATGTACGGGTCACTGTCGGAATCGCTGGGCGAAGAGATCACGCCCGAAACCAGTGTGGAATATCTGAACAGACTGATGGAACGGTTTGAGCTTTCCCTCGATCCCAAGAAGATCTCACACGGCAAGCTGATTGAAGAACTGTGGGAAAATCGTGTCGGGGACGAGTTGCATGCCCCTACATTTGTGCGGGACTTCCCGGTCGAGACATCGCCATTGACCCGCGACCACCGCTCTATTCCCGGGGTTGTTGAGAAGTGGGACCTGTACGTACGCGGATTCGAGTTGGCGACTGCCTATTCGGAATTGGTGGACCCAGTTATTCAGCGCCAACGGTTTGAGGCGCAGGCAGTGGCTGCAGCGGCAGGGGACGATGAGGCGATGGCGCTCGATGAGGATTTCCTGACTGCAATGGAATATGGAATGCCCCCGAGCGGTGGAATGGGCATGGGGTTGGATCGACTGTTGATGGCATTGACTGGATTGGGAATCCGCGAAACGGTACTCTTCCCATTGGTCAAGCCGGTTCACTGAGCCAGACGAAGATAAACGGAGATCACTGTGGATGGCGTCGTTGGGGTAGTCAGTACCGTGGCACCGTCAATCGGTGTTGGGCTGATATTTTTCTTCGCGATCCGCGCGGTGATTCGTGCCGATAGGCGGGAACGGGAATATCTGCGTGAACTCGATGAAGAAGATCAGAACTCATCTGAGCGATGATGCGTTTAATCTTTAGGGTATCGACTAGCATTCCGATTCGTGCCATTGCAGTACTAAAGTGATAATGTTTCTGCATTGTCATTACCAGCCTTGTTGAGGAGATCCAGATGGCGCAGAAGGTCCAAGTCGTTCTTGAAGATGATATTGACGGCGGTCCTGCATCCAGCACGGTAACTTTCGCGTTGGATGGGACGGCATATGAGATCGACCTTAACGAAGAGAACGCGGCAAAGTTGCGCGACAGTATTGCGGAATGGATTCGATACGCGCGTCGTGTCGGTCGTTTGAACCGCGGTCATATTTCAAAGCGAACTCCTGGTGGTGTCGCAGGCAACGCCGGGAACGGTCGCAATATCGGCGACGTCCGTGCGTGGCTTATTGAAAATGGCTACCAAGTTTCATCGCGTGGTCGCATCGCGGCTGAATTGCAGGAAATCTACGACGCTGCACACCAGTAGGCAGTGATATAGCGAGTTTCACAGAATGTGGGCCAATCCTGGGACAGGATTGGCCCACATCGTGTTTTGTATTGAAAAGAGATTGCAGTGTCGGCGCTTGTCAGCGTGGCGACGCATTCTCCTTACGTGACAGTTCGACATTGACGATCGCGGCCACCATGGGAAGGCATTTGCCGCAACCACCGGTTGCTCGGGTACAGCGTTGCACTGATTCGAGATCACAAGCAGTTCCATCATGCAGGGGGGTGCGAATCTCGCCAGCCGTGACGTTGTTACACCAGCAGACGACCGTTTCGTCGGTGACAGCCGCAGCTTCTTGCGGTGACACCTCGTCTAGCTCTGGTTCTTCGGCTAGAAGATTCCGCAGATCCGCCAGCGACGCGGTGGCGCCGGTTGGGCTCGTCCCTGTATCACTCATATATTCCATGGTGCGTCCGGCAAGTCCCATTTGTCCGGGATGAAGGTCCCAGTCAGTACATGGCCTAGGCTTAACAGACAGAGATAAAGGTGGTGAGGGTGCTGTCAACGATGCGCGTTGCGATGATCAGTGCTCATACGTCTCCTCTTGAACAGCCGGGAACCGGCGACGCCGGGGGGATGAACGTCTATGTGATGCAGTTGGCGCAGGCGATGGGTGACCTGGGTGCTGCGGTTGAGGTTTTCACGCGCCGCACGAAGGCCGCCCAGCCGGACCACGTGGAGGCCGCCCAGGGCGTTTGGGTGCACCATATCGATGCCGGCCCCTACGAAGGGCTGAATAAGAACGACCTACCGGCACAGATGTGTTACTTCACCGCTGGAATGCTCCGATACGAAGCGAGCCGCCGACAGCATTGGTTCGATGCGGTGCATTCGCATTACTGGCTCTCCGGTATGGCTGGCTGGTTGGCCGCAGACCGTTGGTCAGTGCCGTTGATACACACCATGCATACCTTGGCGAAAGCGAAGAACCGCAACCTGGCGCCGCGAGACATCCCGGAACCCAAGGCCCGGGTAGTCGGAGAGCAACAGGTGGTGCTCGAGGCTGATCGGTTGGTGGTCTCTACGCCCAGCGAGGCGGAGCATCTACGCACGCTCTATGGTGCGGTGCACGAGCAGATCGCGGTGGTGCCACCGGGAGTGCGCATTGACAGCTTCCACCCGCTTGCGGGTCATGACCAGGATGAACAAAAACGGGCATTGCGTCGCGAGCTCGGCGTGAGCCCAGATCGTCCTCTGGTGGTTTACGCTGGACGGATCCAGCCGCTGAAGGGCACGGATGTGCTGGTGCGAGCCTGGGGTCACTGGCGCAGAGAATACGAGCAGGGCCGCTGGCCCGAGCCGCCGCAGTTGTTGATCATCGGTGGTTCAAGCGGTGCGAAGAATCACCGCAAAGCCCTGCGAAAACTCGTCGCCGAAGAAGGCATTGGCGCTGACGTTGCGTTGCTGGATCCGCTGGCTCATCCGCAGTTGGCGCGTACCTTCCAGGCGGCGGATCTCGTTGCCGTTCCCTCGTACTACGAGACCTTCGGTTTAGTGGGGCTCGAGGCGCAGGCCTGCGGCACCCCGGTCGTGGCCGCCGATGTCGGCGGTCTGTCAACGGTGGTGAGTGATGGGGTGTCGGGAGAACTAGTCGCTGGGCACGACCCGCAAGTATGGGCCGCACGTATTCGCGATCTGCTGCACGACCGGGACCGGTTGGCCCGGATGAGCGCGCAGGCGCGTGTCCATGCCGAGGCGTTCTCCTGGGAGATGACCGCGCGGCGCATGCTGCGGGTCTACCAGGACGCCAATTCCGCTACCGGGCGAGCGTCAGCGTAGGTCTGCTAGAAATGGTTCGGCGATGGGTCTGTTGACCCACCAGCAGGCAGGTCAGGTAAGGCACAATAGTTCCTATGACATACACGCTGGTATTGCTCCGCCACGGCGAGAGCGAATGGAACGCAAAGAACCTGTTCACCGGTTGGGTCGACGTCGCACTCTCTGAGAAGGGCGTGGGCGAGGCCAAGCGCGGTGGCAAACTGCTCACCGATGCGGGCATCCTGCCTGATGTCGTGCACACTTCACTGCTGCGCCGCGCGATGACCACCGCCAACCTGGCACTGGATGCTGCCGACCGGCTGTGGATTCCGGTCAAGCGCGACTGGCGTCTTAACGAGCGTCACTACGGTGCGCTGCAGGGCAAGAACAAGGCCGAAACCCTGGAACAGTACGGCGAGGAGCAGTTCATGCTGTGGCGCCGTTCCTACGACGTGCCGCCGCCGCCCATCGAGGTGGGCTCCGAGTTCTCCCAGGACGCAGACCCTCGTTACGCTGACGCACCGGTAGTGCTGACCGAATGCCTCAAGGACGTCCTGGAGCGCGCACTGCCATACGTCAAGGACGAGGTCTTCGGTGACCTCAAGGCCGGCAAGACCGTCATGGTCGCCGCCCACGGCAACTCGCTGCGCGCCATCGTGAAATACCTCGATGGCATTTCGGACGAGGACATCGCCGGTCTGAACATCCCCACCGGTATTCCGCTCGTCTACGAGTTGGACGAGAACTTCAAGCCCGTTAAGGCAGGTGGCACCTACCTCGACCCGGACGCCGCTGCCGAAGCAATCAAGGCTGTGGCAAACCAGGGCAAGAAGTAGGTTTCGCCGAACGATCGCCCCATAGGCAAAGTGGTAGTGCAACATATCGCACTACCACTTTGCTTATGGGGCAACTTTGTTGCGCTGACCGAGGGTCGCGCAGGTGCAACGACTCAGGTGTGAGCCGTGTCGGTGCCGGTGATCAAGTAGATGACGCGGCGCGCGATGGAGACGCCGTGGTCGCCGAAGCGCTCGTAGTAACGGCCCACAAGTGTGATGTCAATGGTCTCCTGGGTGCTGCCGTTCCAGTGTGGACTGAGCAATGTCGAGAACGTGTCATGGTGGAGCTCGTCGATGATGTCGTCATCACGCTCGATCGCGTTGGCCTCGGACAGGTCGCGAGTCTGCAACAGCTTCGTGACGCGAGTGGACAGTCGCACTGAGGCGTCCTGCAACGCGGTGAACACGGGCAGTGCCGTCTCCGGCACAGCCAGATTCGGGTATGCCCGGCGTGCGACCTGGGCTATGTGCTGGGCCAGGTCGCCCATTCGCTCCAAGGTAGCGCTCATCCGCAGTGTCGAGACGACAATGCGCAGATCGGTTGCCACAGGAGCCTGTTGGGCAAGGAGCAGCACAGCACGGTCATCGGTGTCACGTGCAAGATCGTCGATGATGTCGTCATCAGTGATGACCTGCTGTGCCTTGGCGACATCAGCAGTCAGGAAGGCCTGACCGGCAGTGATGATCGCGGTGTGAACTTTCTCGCTGAGTTGGATCAGGTTGTCGCCGAGTTGAGCTAACTCAGCTTCGAAAATGTCACGCATTTACCATTCACTCTCTGCTATCGGTGGCATCGACTACCCAGTGTCATTGATAGTCCAGTGTTACGCATCAGGGTGAGTCCACGGCAAGCAGGAGGTGAACGGATGGTGACCCCGACATGAACTCCTGGGAGCGAATCGCTTGATTCGCCCGATTCGCATGCGTCCGCGATCAGTACCGGCATACGCTTAGCCCGTGGAGGGAACCATGACACAAAGCGGCCAGCCTTGGCTCATTCTGGCAGCCGGGCTCATCGGGCTGTTCGTCGGTCTGATCGCGGCCATTGCCTTTCGGCAGTCAGAACGGGAGCAGAACCAACCGATCGAGGTCGAGGAGCCTGAACTCAAGGACGACATCATTCGGGTCCTTGCGGTGCTTCGTTCTGCGGTCATCGTGCTGGGTCACGATGACCTGGTGCTACGAGCATCGCCCGCTGCCTATGCGATGGGGCTGGTCAGAAGTGACGAGCTCGTCCACCGTACTATGCGTGAACTCGTCGCCAAGGTTCGCATGACCGGAGACATCGTCGATGAGGAACTCGAACTCGACAAACGCACCGGCGATGGCGAAGCGGTGATCTCGGTTCGTATTGCTCACCTGACGAATCAGATCATCGTGATTTTCGCGGAGGACCACACGCAGGCTCGCCGTATCGAACAGATCCGGCAGGACTTCGCCGTCAATGTTTCACATGAACTCAAGACACCGGTGGGTGCGATCAGCCTGCTGGCTGAGACTCTCATCACGGCGGCTGACGATCCAGAGGCAGTGCGACGATTCGCTGCGAAGACGCAGCAGGAAGCCCAGCGGCTGGCCGCCCTGGTCCACGACATCATTGAACTCTCCCGACTCCAGGGCGCCAGCGCGCTGCTTGTTCTGGAGCGGGTCGATATCGACGAGGTCGTTCGTGAATCGGTAGAAGCGGTGCGAGTGCTCGCTCAGGCGCGTTCGCAGGAGATCGTCTTGCCCCCGCCGTCGTACCAGACCGTATACGGCGATGCCGAACTGCTGACCACCGCGGTGCGCAACCTGCTCACCAACGCGATCGCGTATTCGCCTGAACACACCACCGTGAACGTGGGCATCACGGATGAAGACGGCATGGTCGGCATCCAGATCCTGGATCAGGGCATCGGGCTGGATGATGAGCAACGAATGCGCATTTTCGAACGTTTCTACCGAGCCGACCCCGCGCGTGCGCGCGATACCGGTGGCACCGGTCTGGGCCTGAGCATCGTCAAGCACATCGCACAGGACCACGGTGGGCATATCACGGTATGGTCGCAGCCAGGGGCAGGATCGACCTTTACATTGCACATCCCCAGGGCTGCTGCCGATGATTCAGACAGCACACACGAAAGCAAGGAAGACGAATGACCATGGCGAGGATCCTCGTAGTCGAAGACGAGGAATCGTATCGAGAATCATTGCTGTATCAGCTTTCTCGGGAAGGCTTCGATGTTGTGGCTGTCAGCGACGGCTTGGCCGCGCTAGAAAGCTTTGACACCGGGACGATCGACCTCGTACTGCTGGATCTGATGCTCCCCGGGTTGTCCGGGGTGGAGGTGTGCCGCAAGATTCGCGCTAAATCCGATGTGCCCGTGATCATGCTGACCGCCAAGGACTCCGAGATAGACAAGATCGTCGGCCTTGAGTTGGGCGCGGATGACTACGTCACGAAGCCATACTCGTTCCGGGAGCTTCTGGCGCGTATCCGTGCCGTGCTGCGCCGGGTGCCGACAGCGACGGCAGACAGTTCACAGGCCGATGCCGACAACGATGATGAAGAGATCATCACGGCAGGGCCGGTCACGATGAATCTCGACCGCCACACCGTTCACATCGGCGGCGTGGAGACCTCCTTCCCGCTCAAAGAGTTCGAGGTACTGGAGTATCTGCTGCGCAACGCGGGACGAGTGCTCACTCGCGGTCAACTCATCGACCGGGTCTGGGGACTCGACTATGTGGGCGATACCAAGACCCTCGATGTCCATATCAAACGGATCCGCGCCAAAATCGAACCGGACCCGTCGCAGCCGACATACATCCTGACGGTGCGAGGTCTGGGATACCGATTCACGGAACCCGCCGAGCAGTAAATAACTTGTCTCGAAGCGTTCACCTGCTGTTCACCATCTGACTGCCCGCAGTCAACTTGTCCGCCGTAGCGTCAAGCAGGACACCGGCACTCGCTGGTGCTCGAAACTTTGACAAAGGATGGACATATCGTGAAGCAAAACCGTGGCATTCGCTGGGGCAGCATTGCTGTCGCCGGCATCTTGGCCCTTGGCCTTGGTGCATGCTCAAGCTCCTCCGACGCGACTGACCCGGCCAACACGCCTGACTCGAACTCGTCGGAAACCCCTAACACCCCGAGTGATGACATCACGGAACTGTCAGGAAACCTCGCTGGGTCTGGTGCTTCGTCGCAAGAGAAGGCAATGGAAGGCTGGATTGCGGGATTTGCGGACATCGCTCCCGATGTCGTCGCCACCTACGACCCGCAGGGTTCGGGCGCCGGTCGCGAGCAGTTCCTTTCCGGTGCAGTCCAGTTCGCCGGTTCTGACGCAGCGCTGAAAGAAGAAGAGATCACCGCCGCTTCACAGCGTTGCTTCGGTGGCGAGGCACTCGAGCTGCCGCTCTACATCAGCCCGATTGCAGTGATCTACAACCTGCCGGATCTGGCAGCCGAGAACATCAACATGTCAGCCGCCACCCTTGCCAAGGTCTTCTCAGGTGAGATCACCGAGTGGAACGACCCAGAGATCGCTCAGCAGAACGAGGGCGTCGAACTTCCGGCCACCAGCATCATCCCGGTGCACCGCTCGGACGAGTCCGGTACCACGGAGAATTTCACCGAGTACCTTGCTGCCGCAGCCGAGGGTGAATGGGCCCACGAGCCAAGTGGAACCTGGCCCATCGAATCCGGTCAGTCCGGCTCCAAGACCCAGGGCATGATCGACACGGTCTCTGGTGCTGAAGGCGCCATCGGTTACGCGGATGCTTCGCGCGCAGGCGATCTGGGAACCATCGCGATCAAGGTCGGCGAAGAGTATGTCCCATACTCGGCTGAAGCCGCTGCCGCCGTGGTCGACGCTTCGCCTCGCGCCGAGAACGCCACCTCGAACCGTCTGGTCGTCGAACTGGACCGTGCCACGACAGCATCGGGTGCTTACCCGCTCGTGCTGATCTCCTACTCGATCGCCTGCTCGTCCTACGACTCGCAAAGTGACGTCGACAACGTCAAGGCATTCCTGACCTACATGGCGAGCTCTGAAGGCCAGGCGCGTGCCGCTGACCCGAGTGTGGCCGGCTCTGCACCGATCTCGGATGCACTGCACGCTGAGGTTCAGGCAGCGATTGACGGCATCAGCCTCGCAGGCTGATCACGTCACGCTCGTCGGTCGAGTTCATCGAGACCTGCGGGTGTAACTGAGCACCATCTTTCGCAAGGTGGGTGCGGCAGCCACTGACTGTCGCACCCACCTGATGGTCGCTAACGAACTTCACACATGACGAACTCACTGTTAAGACCAGCCAGCCTAGGAGTGACGGTTGCTCACCGACAATCCCCCCAAAGTTTCTAAGCGACCAGCCGGACGCGACCGAGTCGAGTTATTTGCCTCCGGCAATAAGGGTCGCTGGGGTAGTCGTATCTTTTCCGGTCTGTCACACGGCGCAGGTATCTTCATCCTTATCGTGCTGGCAGCGGTCGCGGCTTTCTTGGTCAAGGAAGCCTGGCCCGCGATAACCGCACCCACTGAAGAGCTGCAGCAGATTTCCTGGTTCAAAGCCGATTCGCTGATGGGCTATATCGCGCCGCTGGTATTCGGAACCCTACTCTCCTCGATCCTGGCACTCGTGATTGCCGTACCGCTGTCCATCGGCATCGCGCTGTTCATCTCGCATTACGCACCACGTCGACTGGCGCAGTCATTGGGCTACATCATCGACCTGCTAGCCGCGATCCCGTCAGTCGTCTACGGTCTGTGGGGCGCGTTGTGGCTGCTGCCGATCCTTGATCCGGTCTTCAAATGGCTGACCAACAACCTCGGCTTCATTCCGCTCTTCGCGGATTATCAGGCGCCAGCGAAGAACGTGCTGGCCGCATCCACTGTGCTTGCGGTGATGATCCTGCCGATCATCACCGCTGTGTCACGTGAGGTCTTCTTGCAGACACCGCGACTTCACGAGGAAGCCGCGCTGGCCCTCGGTGCGACCCGCTGGGAACTGATCCGGATGGCGGTGCTGCCATTTGGCCGCTCCGGAGTGATCTCCGCAGCGATGTTAGGTCTGGGACGAGCGCTCGGTGAGACCATGGCGGTGCTGATGGTGATCTCGCCCGGATTCTTGTTCTCGTTCTTCCTGCTCAAGCCGGGACAGCACCAGACCATTGCGGCAAATATCGCCGCCCAGTTCCCAGAAGCCTCCGGTCTTTCAGTCAGCGTCCTGATCGCCACCGGTCTGGCGCTCTTCGTCTTCACATTCCTGGTCAACATGGCGGCACGCGCGATTATCGCTCGCCGCAAAGACTTCTCGGGGGCCAACTGATATGGCTGTTTCAACATCTCAAGACGTGGCCGCAGTTCCAGCTGCGCTGGCCTTCCCCCCAGTGTCGGCAGGCCGCCGCTTCGTTGACCGCTTCGCCCGGTCCATCATCGCCATCGCCTTCGCCGTCGCGCTGATCCCGTTGATCTCCCTGCTGTGGATCGTGATCTCCCGCGGTGTGAAGATGTTCAGCTGGGACTTCCTGAGCACCGACATGGTCGGCGTCTTCGGCGACATGACCAGTGGCGGCGCAGTCCACGCCATCGTCGGAACGCTGCTGATCACCGGTGCGGCGGTGCTCATCTCGGTCCCGTTGGGTCTGCTCACCGCGATCTACCTGGTCGAATACGGTCGCGGCCCGCTGGCTCGCGCCATTACCTTCCTCGTCGATGTGATGACGGGTATCCCGTCGATCGTTGCGGGTCTGTTCGCCTTCGCTCTCTTCGTGCTCATCTTCGGGCCGGCATACCGGGCTGGATTGATGGGCGCTGTGGCGCTGAGTGTGTTGATGACTCCAGTCGTGGTGCGCAGTGTCGAGGAGATGCTGCGACTCGTCCCCAATGAGCTTCGCGAAGCCTCCTATGCCCTGGGCGTGCCAAAGTGGCTCACCATCATCAAAGTCGTGTTGCGCACTTCCGTGGCCGGCATCGTCACAGGAATCATGCTCTCTATCGCGCGCGTGATCGGCGAGACCGCGCCGCTGCTGATCACCGTCGGCATGATGACCCGAATGAACACCAACATCTTCGACGGTCGCATGGCAACTCTTCCGGTCTTCGCATACACCGAATACTCGAAAGGCGGAGTGGGCATTGACCGCGCCTGGGCAGCGGCACTGACTCTCATCATCATCGTGATGGGGCTCAACCTCATCGCGCGCCTGATCGCACGTAAGTTCTCCCCAAAATTTAATCGGTGACCGGGCCGCACTCGTATTGCCGCATAGCGCCCGGCGGGTGCTGCTAAGAAAGGAATCGACTGACAATGTCGAAACGTATTGATGTGAAGGACCTCAATGTGTACTACGGCGACTTCCTCGCCGTAGAAGGTGTGACGATGGCGATTGAGCCACGCCAAGTCACCGCTTTGATCGGTCCGTCAGGTTGTGGTAAATCGACCTTCCTGCGCACCCTCAACCGTATGCACGAGGTGATTCCGGGGGCACGTGTCTCCGGAAAAGCCATGATCGACGGAACCGACTTGTACGGCACCGGCGTTGACCCGGTTGCCGTGCGTCGTCACGTCGGCATGGTGTTTCAGCGTCCGAATCCGTTCCCGACCATGTCCATCGCAGACAACGTGCTGGCCGGGGTCAAACTGAACAACAAGCGCATCTCCAAGTCGGATGCCGCAGAGGTCGTTGAGCACTCGTTGCGCGGGGCGAACCTGTGGAATGAGGTCAAGGACCGTCTGGACCGGCCGGGCTCGTCGCTGTCGGGTGGGCAACAGCAGCGGTTGTGCATTGCCCGTGCCATCGCGGTTCAGCCCGAGGTGCTGTTGATGGACGAGCCGTGCTCCGCGCTAGATCCCATTTCGACGCTGGCGATTGAGGACCTGATCAACGAGCTGAAGAACCAGTTCACCATCGTGATCGTGACGCACAACATGCAGCAGGCTGCTCGAGTGAGCGATCGAACGGCGTTCTTCAACATCGCTGGAACCGGCAAGCCGGGAAAGTTGATTGAGATCGACGACACCGCGACGATCTTCTCGACGCCGTCGAATCCGGCGACCGAGGACTACATCTCCGGACGCTTCGGCTAAACGCCAGCGTCAGCCTGTCGGCTCTCGTCCCCAAATTCGGGACGAGAGCCGTTTTGCGTTTAGTCGGTCGGCGCGAGCTCGTGGTAAGTGTCGACGCCGTCGACTTCAGCACTTGGCAGCACCGGCACGTTGACAGTGACCTCGTCGTCGCCGGAGCGGAGCACTGCCTCGATATTGGTGCCTGGTTGTGCGCCGAGGCCCTCGATCGCGATGGGGTTCTGCGCGTTGTAGTTCAGCAGGCCGTTGTCGTCGATGGTCTCGTCAACGATCACCGTGCCTTGCGGCAGTTCGACGACCAGATCAGCAGGTGTGGTGGTGGGGTTGCTGAATGCGCCGATGAAGCTGCCTCGGTTGCCCTCGTCGTCTGCGACGACAAGCAGGTTGATGGCCGCGAGGGAACCGATGTCGGCCCGCACGCCATCTGAGGGTGCGTAGGTCATATCGGTGGTGTTGGGCGAGCAAGCGGCCATCGTCCCGATCAGGGCCAAGCCCGCTGCCGTTGCGGTCCAACGTGGTCGTTTGATCGTGGTTACAAGGCGCACAGAACTTCTCCAGGTCTAGGTTGTCAGGCCGACCGGTCACAACAACACGCGAGTCATTGGTCCAGGCTCAAGGAGTAATCATAGGCTCTACCTGCGTTGCGTGATAACATTGAGGTCCGCGAAAGGGGACATCTGCACATGACGTTCACAGTTGGTGAGACCGTTGTTTACCCACACCACGGAGCCGCCAAGATCGAAGAGATCAAAACCCGCACCATTCGCGGCCAGGACAAAACCTTCCTCAAACTGCGTGTGACGCAGGGGGATCTGACTATTGAAGTCCCTGCCGATAACGTTGACCTCGTTGGGGTTCGTGACGTTGTCGGGCAAGAAGGCCTCGACCGAGTTTTCGAAGTGCTCCGTTCGGAAGAATGTGAAGAGCCGACGAACTGGTCACGCCGCTTTAAGGCAAACGTCGAGAAGATCGCCTCCGGCGATGTGATCAAGGTTGCTGAGGTAGTGCGGGATCTGTCACGTCGCAGCACTGACCGCGGTCTGTCCACGGGAGAGAAGCGCATGCTTGCTCGTGCGCGCCAGATTCTGGTGTCTGAGTTGGCATTGGCCGAACACACCGAAGAGGACGAGGCTGAGGCGCTGCTGGACAAGGTGCTTGCCTCCTGAAGTTCGGTTATCCGCTGACTTCGGCTGCATGATGGACTCCGCGACTTCGGCACACCCACCCTTTCCGAGGGTCGGCACGGGTGTGGACGTTCATGGATATTCCGCACCTGACAGCGATCGACCGCTATGGGTTGCTGGACTGCGCTGGTCCGATCACGGCGGTCTTGCGGGGCACTCCGATGCCGATGTCGTTGCTCATGCCGCCTGCGACGCAGTGTTGAGCGCGTGCGGACTAGGCGATATCGGACGCCTGGTCGGCATTGACGATCCGCAGTGGTCTGGTGCGTCCGGAGTAGACCTGCTACGTCACACCGCCCAGCATGTACGGGACCACGGCTACGAAATCGGCAATATCTCTGTGCAGTTGATCGCTGTGCGGCCACGGCTAACGCCGCGACGCACTGAAGCGGAACGAGTTCTCTCCACAGCTGTCGGGGCTCCCGTATCGGTTTCAGCGACGACGACAGATGGCCTGGGGCTCACAGGACGCGGTGAGGGCGCTGCGGCGATAGCAACCGCCATCGTGTTCCCTGCCCCTAACGTTCCCCGAACATGAAGCGACTCAAGACCGGTAACCTTACGTTGTGACATTACGAATCTACGACACGGCTGCTCGCGCGGTCAGAGACTTCACGCCGCTGATCCCAGGACAGGTCGGCATCTACCTGTGTGGCGCGACGGTACAGTCGGCTCCCCACATCGGGCACATGAGGTCAGCGGTAGCATTCGATGTCATCTCGCGTTGGCTATCGCGCAGCGGCTACGATGTCACGCTGATCCGCAACGTCACCGATATAGACGACAAGATCCTGGCGAAGGCAGCCGAGGCGAACCGGCCCTGGTGGGCGTGGGCGTATCTGAATGAACAGCTCTTCACTGCCGCCTATGACGCTCTCGGGGTGTCGCGCCCGACCTATGAACCTCGCGCCACCGGCCATATCTCCGACATGATTGCGCTGATGCGGCGCCTTGTCGACCATGGACACGCCTATGTGGCAGGTCCGGGGGACGTGTACTTCGATACCCGATCCTGGTCCCAGTACGGCAGTTTGACCAACCAGCGTCCTGATGACCTGGGTGCGTCTGCCGACACAGAGGATGGCTCGGCTAAGAGGGACCCGCGCGATTTTGCCCTATGGAAGGCTCCGAAGCCGGGCGAGCCGCAAACCGCTCAATGGGACACCCCATTCGGGGCCGGTCGGCCCGGATGGCACTTGGAATGCTCCGCTATGGCGCATCGGTATCTGGGAAGTGCCTTCGACATTCATGGCGGCGGTCTCGACCTGCGTTTTCCGCATCACGAGAATGAGGCTGCGCAATCGCGTGCCGCAGGCGACGACTTCGCCCAGTACTGGATGCACTCAGCATGGGTGACACAGTCCGGTGCCAAGATGAGCAAGTCCTTGGGCAACGGCCTGCTTGTCTCGGAAGTGTTGGCAGCACATCAGCCTGCCGTGCTGCGACTGGCGCTCGCCGGGGTGCACTACCGCTCGATGATCGAGTGGGCACCTGAAACGATCCGCGAAGCAGAGGCCAATTGGGAGAAATTCCGTGGTTTCGTGGAACGGGCGACCGAACGCGTGGGCGGCATCGAGGTCGCCGAGTTGGCGGATGTGGCACTTGTGCCCGCCGCCGTCGATGCGTTCAATGACGATTTCAACATTCCCGTGGTCATGGCTGTTGTTCACGAGTTGGTGCGTGACGGCAACGTGGCTCTCACCGCTGGCGACGAGCATGAGGTGCGCCGCCACCTGGTGCAGGTTCGCGCGATCCTCGACGTGCTCGGCCTCGATCCTGCCTCGTCGCAATGGGCAGTGTCGTCCAACCAGGGCACAGACGCCGCCCTGGGAGCACTCGTCCAAGCTCAACTCGATGCGCGCGCTGCCGCACGCGCCGCCAAAGACTTTGCAACGGCAGACAGCATCCGCGATCTCCTGCAAGCCGCTGGCATCACAGTGGAAGACGGGCCCGATGGGGCACGCTGGAGCATGGCACAGCGAAACAGGGGAGACGAATAATGGCTGGAAACTCACAACGTCGCGGCGCGGTCCGCAAGACTACCCGCGCACCGAAGGTCGGTTCTGGCGGCCGTATCCGCAGAGGGCTCGAGGGTAAGGGCCCGACTCCCAAGGCGGAGGACAGGCCCTATCACAAGGCGTATAAGCCGCAGGACGAGTCTGCCCGTTCCGCGGGGCGCGCATCGCGACGCCGTGGCGATGGCGACGACGAGACTGTCGCAGGCCGCAATGCCGTGTTGGAGGCCTTGCTCACCGACGTCAATGCCAAGGTCCTCAATGTGGCGAACCGGCTCGACTCTGACGATCGTGTGGTCAAGATCCTGCAACTGTGCGCCGAGCGCGGCATCTCGGTGATGGAGACCTCGAGGCAGCATTTGGACGACTTGTCCGACGGTGCCTCGCACCAAGGCATCGTGCTGCAAGTCGCGCCATATCAGTACTCCGAGGTTGACGACCTACTGGATCTCGCCGCCCAACGAGGCGAGCAGCCGCTTATCGTCGCACTGGACTCAGTGACTGACCCGCGTAACGTCGGTGCGGTGTTACGGTCCGCGGGCGCGTTTGGTGCCCATGGCGTGATCGTTCCCGCGCGCCGCGCGGCCGGGGTGACGGTATCGGTGTGGAAGGTGTCGGCAGGGGCTGCCGCCCGGGTGCCGGTTGCTCGTGTGACCAATATGGTCCGTACCCTCAACGATCTGAAGAAGGCCGGATTGTTCGTCGTCGGGCTGGATGCCGGCGGCGAGGCCACCGTGGCGGATCAGCCCTTTTCCACCGACCCGTTGGTGTTGGTGATCGGCGCAGAAGGGGCTGGGCTGTCACGACTGGTTCGCGAGACCTGCGACACCATCGCCTCAATCCCCATCGCATCCGAGGTTGAGTCGCTCAATGCCGCCGTCGCTGGTGGGATCTCACTGTACGAGGTAGCGAGGCAGCGCTCGTCCTGAAACGAGTCGCCCACTCAGCGATCGAGGTAGGGATCCTCTGCCGCGGCTTGTGCAGCCTCAGCTTCCGCCTCTTGCGGAGTCAAGCCCAAAATCGCCTGCTCTTCCGGACGCGCGGGCAGAACCGACTGTGAGTACGATTCTGCCGCCTCCACCAGCGATACATCACGGCCCAACTGCTCGGCCAAATACCAGCGGTGGTCCAATATCTCGTGGAAGATCTGGGCAGGCTGCAGCTTCCCGCGTTGGGCAGCCGGTATGGCCTGTAAGGTCGGCTCGAACACTTCGGTGATCCACTGGTGCGCGAGCAACTGGTCCTCCGGGTCATCCGAGCCGTGCCGGGCACGAAAATCATCCAGGTTCGAAAGCAGCCGTCGGGCCTGATGCTCTTGCACCTCAAGACCGGTCAGGCGGTCAAGGCGGCGTGCGTGATAGCCGGCTTCGACGACTTTAGGACGGATGCGCACTCGTTGCCCGCCGGCCTCGGTGGTCATGGCCAACTCGTCCACGTCGAATCCGAGGCCGTGGATACGGTTGATGCGTTCGGCAACCCGCCACCGCTCGCTTCTGGTGAAGGACTCCTCCTCGGTCAATGCCTGCCACAGTTCGTTGTAGCGCGCCACCAACGAGTCACCGATGCCGATCACATCGGTTCCTTCATCCAGCACGCCGCCGGATTCCAGATCCATCAATTCACCGATGATGTTGGTCCGTGCCAGGTCCACATCGTAGTTGCGCTGGCCGTCGGTCAATTGCGGATACAACGCACCGGTTTCCGCGTCGACCAGATAGGCGGCGAAGGTTTCGGCGTCACGGCGGAACAAGGTGTTCGACAAGGACACGTCGCCCCAGTAGAAGCCGATCAGGTGCAAACGCACCAGCAGCACGGCGAGTGCGTCGATCAGGCGTGTGGCGGTGTCGGCGCCGAGGATGTGGCTGAACAGTGAGCGGTAGGGCAGGGAATACTGCAGGTGCTCTGTGATCAGTGCTGCTTCAAGAGGCTCGCCCTCGGGGGTCTCACGCCCGGTGACGACGGCGTAGGGAACGACGCTCGGCACATCCAGGCGTTCGAGGCGACGCAGCAGTTCGTATTCGTTGTGCGCGACCAGGTCGGAGATTTCCTTGATCGCGATAACTCGGCCACCAAGACGAACGAAACGGACTACGTGACGCGACAGACCGCGCGGCAGAGCGGCGAGCACGTTCGCCGGCCACTGCGCCAAGGCGATCTCCCATGGCAGATCCAGCAGATCGGGACTCGGGGATGCCGAGGTGATCTGAAGTTCATGCGCCATGGTGCGGTGTATTCCTTCTCTGTAGCGAAACGCCGTGGCCACGGATCAAGGATCGTGGCCACGGCGTCTCGTGGTCTGGCTCGATTTCAGTCGCTATCGAGTCGAAGTGTGCGATCAGGCAGATGCGAGACGCTCACCCGTTGTCGCGTTGAAGATGTGCTCTTGTCCGGGACGGATCTTGACGTAGATTTCCGAGCCCTTCTCAGGAACTGCCCGCGGGTTGACGCGGACGATAACTTCTTGGCCCTGCGGTACGACCTTGTCAGCACCTGGGTCCGTTGCCAGCGTACCGTAAACGAAGGCGTCCGAACCAAGTTCTTCAACCAGGTTGACGTGAACTGGGATAGCGCTCGCGTCCTCACGCGGCACCAGGTCAAGTGACTCTGGTCGGAATCCGATGGTCACCTGGGTCTTGCCGTCGTCGTTGCCGAGTTGTCCCAGCACGTAGCGTGGCAGCGGCATCCGAGCGTTGCCGATCAGCGCGACATCGTCAACCACGTCGAAGGTGCCGATGTTCATCGCCGGAGAGCCAATGAATCCAGCGACGAACACGTTGGCCGGAGCGTCGTACATTTCACGCGGTGTGCCGACTTGCTGCAAGAGACCGTCCTTGAGGACCGCGATGCGGTCACCCATGGTCAGGGCCTCAGTCTGGTCGTGGGTCACGTAGACAGTGGTCACACCGAGACGACGTTGCAGCGAAGCGATCTGGGTACGAGTCGATACACGCAGTTTCGCGTCAAGGTTCGACAGCGGCTCGTCCATCAAGAACACCTGCGGCTGGCGAACGATAGCGCGGCCCATGGCGACACGCTGACGTTGACCGCCCGAGAGCGCCTTGGGCTTGCGTCCCAGGTATTCGGACAGGTCGAGGATCTTCGCCGCTTCTTCAACGCGGCGGTTGATCTCGTCCTTGGCGACGCCAGCGATCTTCAGCGCGAAGCCCATGTTCTCCGCCACCGTCATGTGCGGGTACAAAGCGTAGTTCTGGAAGACCATTGCGATGTCGCGGTCTTTGGGTTGAACGTTTGTCACATCGCGGTCTCCGATGAGGATGCGACCAGCGTTGACGTCTTCCAATCCTGCGAGCATGCGCAGCGAGGTGGATTTACCGCAACCAGATGGTCCAACTAGTACGAGGAACTCTCCGTCTTCGATGTGGAGGTTCAACTCGTTGACCGCCGGGTTTTCTGTTCCCGGGTAGATACGAGTGGCGTGATCAAAAGTCACCGATGCCATGATGTTTCCCTTCACCGGCAGGTACGTGCCGGACGATCCGTTGTGAATGGATGATTATTGAGTTGTTCGATTGAACCGTGGTGGTTCAACCTCCTCAAGACTACAACTCCATAACCTCAAGCGCTATGCGGTACGTCACAGTGCGCCATGAGATGCAGTGTTTTGCGTCACTTCATTGGCAGGAGAGGGCTTCGAGGCAAGTGCTAACCGCGCTGACGGCCGGTTCGTTTCGTCTGCGGAGTGAGCAACACAGCGAGTCGTTCCAGGACGAGGGCCGCCGCGGAGCTGTCGGCGATCCGGTAGGGAGCGATGGAGTCGCCCGGTCCGACCTTGACGGCCACATCGCGGTCACCGAGCACCGCGAAGGCGTGTTCGTCGGTCGCGTCGTCGCCCATGTACAGCACACGGGTGGCGCCCAATTCGGAGCGCAGGGCGTCGAGGGCGCGGCCCTTCGTGGTGTCGAGAACCGCGATCTCCACGACATTCTTGCCCACGAGCGGGCGCAGTCCCAGACGGCCCGCCAACTCGACAGCAGCAGCAGAGGCTTGATCCGCACCGTCGTGCGTGGACAGCCGGGTATGCAAGACCGCCGCAGACGGCTTGTGCTCCACCCAGACTCCGGTGTGCCGCGAGGCGATATCCTCTAGTCCTTCAACGACCCAACGCAGTTGTGACTGCTCCCCTTCGGACAGGGCGAGCTCGTCCCGGCTCAAGCCGTCCTCATCGACCATTCCGCGCTCCGCGCCGTGGGAGCCAATCAGGTGAGTTCCGGCTGGCACCTTGGACAGTTCCGCCAAGGTCTGCAGACTACGACCTGACACCAACGCCAGCGACGCACGGTTGCTGGGTAGGGCGGCCAGACGGCGCATGGCGCGCAGCGCACGCGGTACGGTGCGAGACGTCGCAGGATCGTCGACGAGCGGCGCCAGCACACCATCGAAGTCAGAGGCGATCAAGATCGGTCCCGGCCCGGCAACGAACGTTTCCAACGCATCCCGCAGGCTGTGTCCCAGGGTGCCGGACTCCGGCGTGTGGACGTGCTCGGGCTGGCTGGCGGCCATATCGGTCAGTGAGGCCAAGTAGGTGTTGGACCATTTCGCTACATCGTCGACCATGACGCGGCGGCGTAGTCGGCGCATTCGCCGCCGCTGCTCCGCAACCGGCATGTTCATGGCATTGAGGATCTGCCTTTTGGTGCCCTCGATATCGTGCGGATTGATCAGCAGTGCGCCGTTGAGCTCTTCGGCCGCACCGGTGAACTCAGACAATACAAGCACGCCGCGGTCATCGGAGCGGGCGGCGACGTATTCCTTGGCCACCAGATTCATGCCGTCGCGTAGCGAGGTGACGAGCATGACATCGGCCGCGACATAGAGGGCGGCCATCTCTTCGGCGGGGTAGGAGTGGTGGAGGTAGTAGATAGAGGTGTGCCCGAGGCCGCCGAACTCGCCGTTGATCCGCCCGACCTGAGTCTCGACCTCTTCGCGCAACTGCTGGTAGGCATCGACGTTCTCGCGGCTGGGGCTTGCCACCTGGACCAATGTCACGCTCTGCGGATCGACGGCACCTGATTCGAGGATCTCGCCGTAGGCTTTGATGCGGTGTCGGATTCCTTTGGTGTAGTCGAGTCGGTCCACACCGAGCAGGATGCAATCTGGATTGCCGAGTTCCTCGCGGATCTCCGCCGCTCGTTTTTGGACTTTCTCGGACCGGGCCAGTCGATCAAAACGTGCTGAGTCGATGGAGATCGGGAAGGCGGCCGCGCGGACCCGTCGTACGAGGCGATCTTCCTGATCGTCGATGTCGATCAACTGGCCTGACGTCGTGTGATCCGTGAGGCGGCGCACTGCGCGCAGGAAGTTCGATGCGTCACCGTTGCGCTGGAATCCGACCAGGTCGGCACCCAGCAGGCCTTCCAGGACCTGCGTGCGCCAAGGCAACTGCGAATAGATCTCCAGCGGCGGGAATGGGATGTGGTGGAAGTAGCCGATCCGCAGGTCAGGTCGCGCCTTGCGAAGCAGGGCAGGGACGAGTTGCAACTGGTAGTCCTGCACCCACACGGTGGCGCCCGGAGCTGCGGCATAGTCCGCCATCGAGGCGAAGTGCTCATTGACCTCGCGGTAGGTCTCCCACCATTCGCGGTGAAAGGCGGGCGGTGCGATCACATCGTGGCACAGCGGCCAGAGGGTGTCGTTGGAGAAGCCCTCGTAGTATTCCTTGATCTCGGTCTCGGACAGGCTGACTGGAACCATCCAGATGCCGTCGTCGTCGAAAGGATCGATGGCGAGGTCCGGGGTGCCGGTCCAGCCCACCCAAGCGCCCTCGTTGGACTGCATCAAAGGCGCCAGAGCGGTCACCAGGCCACCTGGCGCCCGCTTCCACGTGGCGTTGCCCTCATCGTCGAGACGAAGGTCCACTGGCAATCGATTAGCAACGACCACGAGATCATGCTGAGTTTTTGCCATATTGCTACCGCTCCTTGATTGAGTTGTGAACTAGACTAGCCGGTCCTGTCACTGAGCGCGCAGTACGCCAATGTCATTGGCTCTCGCTAGCATGGCCCAATGGCAAATCTACCCGTGCTCCTCGCGGTATCGCATGGCACCTCGTCCCCACTGGGGTCGATCGCGATCTCGCAACTGGTTGCCGCAGTGCGTCGGGCTGCACCCGATGTCGAGGTGGCCGAAGCGTATGTCGATGTGCAACAACCTGATGTGCCGACGGCGCTCGCGGCTCTGGGCGATCGTGAGGTTGTCATCGTGCCGCTGCTGCTTTCCGCTGGCTACCACGTCCGAGTCGACATTGCGCGTGCCGCCCGGCAGGCGGGTGACCATGTGAGCGTCGCCGCGGCTATGGGGCCGGATAGGCGCTTAGCACGAGTGCTCGCCCGCAGAATCGCCAGTGTGTCGAAAACCGCTGCAGATATCTCGGAGCGACAGGGCGCTCGGCAACAGATCGTCCTGTGTGCGGCAGGATCGTCTGATCACGGAGCAAGTGAAGCCTGCCAGCAGATGGCCGAGTTGCTGGCAGAAGAGACCACTGTCGATGTGAGCGCGGCATTCCTCTCTGCTGCGGAACCCGCATTGCCGGACCTGCTCGATGGACTCCCAAGCCCACACGACTGCATTGTCGCCACTTACCTGCTGGCCACCGGCTACTTCGATCGGGTAGCAGGTGAGCACTGCGGGAAAGTTGCCGGTCTTCGCCGTACCCTTCCGTTGCTGGTTGCTGACGAGGATCCTCCCGCTGAACTGGTTGAACTCGTCCTTGACCGGTATAAACAGGCTATTTCGCGCTGACAGGCAAAACTCGCCCCCGTCCTACCCTCCACAGATAGCAAAGACCAGATAACGTGATCGCATGGAACGCATTGGCCTAGAACCCGGAACGCTGATTGGCGGGTACCGGATCATCGCACCGTTGGGTGCGGGGGCGATGGGAACCGTCTATCGTGCCCGGGACGCCGATGGGCTTGAGGTGGCGATCAAGACGTTGCATGCGAGTGTCGCAGCAGACCCGCAGGCACGGCAACGATTACAGCGCGAGATCCGGGTGCTATCGAAAATTCGGCACCCCGGTGTCGCCCGTGTGCTTGACGCCGAAGCCGATGGCGAGGAAATGTTCATCGTCACCGAGCTCATTGACGGGCCCACGTTGGAACAAGAGATCGAATTGGGCGGCGTGCTCGATGCCGAGGATCTGTTCAACCTCGCCGAGCAGATGTATGAGGCGCTGACAGCAGTTCATGCCGCGGGGGTGATTCACCGCGACCTGAAGGCATCGAACATTCTGGTGTCCTCGCGCGGTCCGGTGCTGATCGACTTCGGGATTGCGCAGGCTGTGGGAGACGCGCGAGTGACCCGTACCGGCCTCGTGATGGGTACCCCTGCTTATCTGGCGCCCGAACTCGTCGATGGCGAAGAGCCATCGATGGCAACCGACTGGTGGAGTTGGGCTGCCATGCTTGCCTTCGCGGCCACATCGCGACCGCCCTTCGGCCTGCGGCCCATTGATGCGGTGCTGGCCCGGGCTCGTACCGGGAGGCCAGATCTGGAAGGGCTGGGTGACCGCACCAAACGAGCCCTGCTCGGTGCATTGCAGCCGCGAGCCATCGACCGCACCCCGCCGGGTGTCGTGGTCGAGCAATTGCGCAAGGCTTGGCAGGACGGCGACGCACTGTCAGACAACACCGGTCAAATCCCAGTTGCGGCACCGCAACGCACTGCAGACGGCACTGCGATCATGCCGACCGATGGGATATCGAGTGACAGTGCTGCCGCGGTCGATGCAGGCCCGTTGGAAGATGACGGTGCCACGATGATCGTGTCCGATACTGACACGGAAGCGCTCGTCGGGAATGAACCATCGCCCAGTCTGCGCGAAGAAGCGCACGATATGGTCGCCGAACGCCTCGAAGAACCACCGGCACCGGTCTACACCCGGCCGATTCTGGCCCATCGGACCTGGACCACATTGGCTTTTGGCCTGCCGATCACGCTGGCAGCGGCCAACTGGCCCGGCCCAATGGCGGTGATCTTCGGCGTGCTGTGGCTGGGTTGCCGGGTGCTCGGTGTTTCATACGATTCCTTGCAGTCGCGCCGCGAGACCCGCGGGGGAGTGACCGAACGCGATGTCATGATGCAAGGCGTACTGCTGCCGTGGCATCTGTTGCGCGCAGTGATCGGTGCGGTGCCAGCTGTTTTGGTGGCAGGCACCGGCGTGCTGACGACCGGTGGCGTGATGCTGTGGTTAGTTGACAACGAGAAAGTCTCCTGGGCGTCGTCATCGCAGTCGTTGCAATGGATCACGTTGTGGTCCGTGGCGCTGATCGTGGTGCTGATGTGGTTTGGGCCGCTGACCGGATTGACCCGCCTTGGTGCGCGAGTCGCGATCAGCAAGGCGGTACCGCGCGGCTGGCCGGTGGCAGTGGTGTGGGGTGTCAGCGCGCTGTTGATCCTGCTGCTGTGGCAGGTGGTCGTAGGGGATCACGCCCCGGTTTGGTCGCCACTGCCAGGTCCGCCGAACTTGGCTAGCTGACCTAACTGGCGGGCGCGTCCAAAACAACTCGGCGATATCGGACACAAGTCCTATGGAGGGCGTATCTGTCGTTGCCGAATAGCCAATAGACGTCAACCCTGATGAAGAAGGTCGCGCCATGGCAGCAGATACCCCACAATCCAAATCCGACCGTCGTGAGGCGGCGCGCCGTCAGGCGGTGGCGCTGAAGCAGGCGCAACTGAAGAAGGAAGCGCGGGTCCGTCGCATCACGCTGCTGTCTATCGCCGCTGGTGTGCTGTTGGTTGTCGGGCTCGGCGTCCTCGTGGTGACGCAGGGAATTAAAAAGGAGTCTGTCGATCTCAACGCCACCGCTCCCGTAACTGCCACTGGTGTCAACGGCGGCATCCCCTTTGGACAAGACGGGGTGGCGGGTACTCAGAACGAGGGCGCGATCACGGTTGAGGTGTACTCAGATTTCCTCTGCTCGTACTGCGCGGTTTTCGAGCAAACGAACTTGGCAACCTTGGACGAGTTCCGTCAATCCGGTGAGATAACCCTCGTGTTGCATCCGCTTTCGATGCTCTCGCGCGGATCCCAGACCGCATATTCGTCTCGGGCGGCCTCGGCCTTCGCCTATCTTGCGGACAATGCGCCGGAGTATGCGTTGGAGTTCAACTCGGCATTGTTCGCGAACTTCCCCGCGCAGTCGTCCGATGGATTAAGCGATGACGACCTCGTCCGTATTGCAACCCAGGTCGGCGTGCCCGAAGCCGTCGCCGCGGCAAGCGTCGGAGGCGACTTCGTTGCCTGGACGTTGAAGATCGTCGATGACGCGGCCGCCAATACCGAGGTGGCCGGGGATGAAGGCCGGCTGGGCACCCCGACGGTGCTGATCGACGGTAAGCGGTATCCGGGCGATCCGAGCAACCCGGATCAGTTCCGTGCGGCTTTGACCGAAGCCGTCGCCGGAGGTTGACCGGCACGGTCGTCGCGGCTGACTGGAGAGCAGGCGGTCATTCGATCGTCAGCCGGCACGGCAGTTCGGCCGCCTGCGATGCCAGGGGATTTTCTCAGCATCGGTGACTAGAATGCCCGGAATATGGGTTTAAAGTGCCCATTTGACCTGTCCGGACGTGTCCTACGTCGACTAGCGCGAATCCCTAATCGGAGAGTTTTAGCATGGCCGCAAATACTCAGCAGTCCAAGTCAGACCGTCGTGAGGCGGCGCGTCAACAAGCCGCAGCGCTGAAGCAGGCGCAGCTGAAGAAGGAAGCGCGGGTCCGCCGGATCACGTTGCTGTCGATCATTGTCGGCATCCTGGTGATCGGTGCACTTATCTTCACTATCGTGACGCAAGGTAACAATAAGGGCAATGTTGACCCCGAGGCGGCCGGTCCCGCGACCGCTACTGCGGTCAACAACGGCATTCCCTACAGCGCTGACGGCGTGGCTGGCACTGAAAACGAGGGTGCTGTCACGGTTGAGATCGTCTCGGATTACCTGTGCCCCTGGTGCGCTCGATTCGAGCAGACCAACCTTTCCACGATTGAAGAGTTCCGTGACTCCGGTGACATCACAGTGATCACTCACCCCGTTGCGATCTTGAACCGTGGCAACCTCAACGGATATTCGGTACGTGCGGCGGCGGCGTACGCATACGTGGCGCAGGAAGCCCCGGAACAGGCTTGGGCCTTCAACAATCTGCTGTTCGCTAGCCAGCCGACCGAGAGCGGCAGTGGGTTGACCGACGACCAACTCGTCGAGTTAGCGAAGCAGGCGGGAGTTCCCGACGATGTCGCTGCGGCCTCAGTGAATGAAACCTTCCGCGACTGGATCGTCAACCACACCGAGGCGATTTCTTCCATGGAAACCGCGCGTGACGACCAAGGCAACTTCTCCACGCCGACAATTCTGATCAACGGCGAGCGTTACGCCGGCAGTCCAGTCGAGGCCGAGGAGTTCCGCACGGCCATCGAAGAGGCCATCGCCGCAGGCTGATCTCAGCCGATGTGACTCAGACTGCCAACATTGGGTAGTCTGTGTCACGCGCCGCCTTAGCTCAGTTGGTAGAGCATTCGCCTTGTAAGCGAAAGGTCGTCGGTTCGAACCCGACAGGCGGCTCCACACATCTGGCTCGCACTTCGCGCGCTGGAGTAAATGACAACTATGTAATTTGCCGCGTAAGATGGTCAGTATGTCGCAAACTGCCACGGGTACGCATCCCAACACCGATGGTGAACTGAGCGACCGCGACCGCGCTATCCTCCACTTCGAACGAGGCTGGTGGCGTTTCGCCGGAGCCAAAGAACAAGCGATCAGCACCGAGTTCTCGATGTCGCCGACGCAGTACTACCAGGTGCTGAACCGCCTCATCGATACTGAAGCGGCGCTCGCCGCTGAACCACTGCTCGTCAAGCGCCTGCGCCGCCTGCGTGACCAACGTCAACGCGAGCGTAGTGACGGCCGTCGCCGTCAAGGCTGACCAGTGATCTAGTGAAATTTCTGCGCAGACCGGACAAAAACAACGCGTGCCGTGGTGATCTGTCGGGTAAAGCCGGTACCCTTTCCACGTGACCAAGCGATACCCACATCCCGAGGACGAGTTCGATCTGCCGTTGGACGATGAAGTCCCCCATGGTGCGCACCGCAAGCCGCGCTCGAAATGGCGCATCGTTTGGACCACCCTTCTGGTCATCGTTCTGGCGGGCGCGCTCGGCTTCGGTGCGGCAACTTATGTACCGCGCTGGCTTGGCCTGACCGCTGATGACATCGCTGACACCATCGGCATCACGCCCACCGCGACTGACACAGATGAAACTTCTGACGAGACCCCCGCGACTGACGACGCCGATGCTGATCAGAGTGAAGACGCCGACCCCGCTGACGATGCCGACACGGATCCGGCAGGCGATGACACTGAGGTCGAAGACGGCGACACCGAGCAGATCATCGACGACGAACCGGAAACCCTTGATCAGAGTGTGGCAGTGCGTGTCCTCAATGCCACTCGTACCCGGGGCCTGGCTGCTCGTGCCACCACTGCGCTCGAAGGCGCTGGCTGGAGCGACCTGACGGCGGACAACTACACCGGAACCTCGCAGGTGACGGCTTCGGTGGTCTATTACAAGTCTGCCGAACACCGCAGCGAGGCCGAGGCTATCGCAGCGGAGCTGGCAATCGACAACACGCTGGAAGTGCCCGCTCTGGTCGGACCTATCTCAGTGATTCTGGCCAGCGACTACACCGGCTGATTCCGCGGCGATTTCAATCTTCCAAGCAATCCAGGGCGAGCAGCACGTTGGCGCTCGTCCACGCTAACGGGGCAACGGCCGCTGGCGAGCCATCGCTCAAGACCTTTTCCGGCAGCGAACCGGCCCTGGTGCGATGTTCGGAAAGCCAGTCGAGCCACCGCTCAGCCTCAGCCCTGTCTTCGGTGCACGCGGCCACTAACGCATATACGGACGTGGTCGGGGTCCATGAAATCCCGTCATTGCGCCATGACCCGCCTGGAGCCAACCCGCCAGCGGGGCGCGCCATAGCGGCTCGGGACTCATACCAGGCTTCGGCAGCACCCGGCAGCGACTCGGACACGAACGGCGGACGGACAAAGCCGACTGAGGTGTCCGAGTAAGTGGCACCCACAGTGCCGACCCAGCCGCGATGTCGCGGATAGCCCTGCTCACCGAAGGTCGCGACGAGGAGTTCGCGGTAGCGCGCCGCGGCAGATCCAGCATGCTCCTGCCCCAGTTCGGCGGCCGATTCGAGAGCGATGAGCAGTGGCGCCGCCGTGCCCAATGTGACGCGGTACTCACGAACTTCCCAGTAGTCGGGTGAGACCGGCGGCAACCGTCGGCCATGTGAGGTCAGACGCAATGCGGCAGTGGTGGCGCGGGAAATCAGCGGATCGAGGTGGGATCGGATCTCGTCGTGTCGTGCTGGCGGTGTGACGGCCAGCGTCTGCTGCGCAGCCCACAGCAGCCACCCGACTCCGTCTGACTGAGGCGGACGGTCATCGGGGGTGTTGCCGCTGCCATCCGGCAGGTAGCGCGCCTGGAAGGTGCCGTCGTCGGCTTGCACATCTTGCAGATGGGCCAGTATTCCCCACGCTTGGTCGATATGTCCGCTGCGCGCTAGTGCGATGGCCGCGAATGAGGCATCCCGCGGCCAAACGTAGTGCCATCGGTCTTGCCACGCGGCGAGCAGCGCATAACGCCGCGGGCCGGTTGGGTCATGGGCGACGTGCCCCAGTGGGAGCGTCAGGGCATCGATATCCAGCAGCGCTTGCCGTGCCATCTCCTCATAACGGGTGCCCGTCCCTGGAATTGAGCCCTGTGTTAACCAAGCCAGTTGCGCCTCGGTTGGGGCAGGACGCGTGGTTGCCTCGGGTGGTAACGGCATGCGTTTGCCGTCTTCGGCAACGACGAGCCCTGCCGCGTACAGTTCAATAAACGCGTCAGTGACAGGCGACGGCGGACCGGGCATCGCGAAGACCAACACAATGGTGGCGAGCACGACACTGCCAACCCAGCCGCCCGCCGCCCACGGCCCGACGCCGCGATGAGGCCTGCCGTGTTGCGCAATCACGCTGTCAGCGTAGTGCCTCAGCCTGAACCGTCTTGCACTCTCGGGTCGAGAGTGCCAATAATTGTCATTAGCACTCTCACACCGAGAGTGACAAACCATCGGTCGGGAAGCGAGGTATCTGCGGGACGTGACGTGAACGTCCTTGTGGGTGCCGTCCGTCGCGGGCGCAACCGGACCACACAGACAAGCCACCAGCGGAGGAACATTCCCCATGGCAAAGCTCATTGCTTTCGATGAGGAGGCCCGTCGCGGTATCGAGCGTGGCCTCAACCAGCTCGCCGACACCGTGAAGGTCACCCTTGGACCCAAGGGACGCAACGTCGTCCTGGACAAGAAGTGGGGCGCCCCCACGATCACCAACGATGGTGTTTCCATCGCCAAGGAGATCGAACTTGAAGAGCCGTTCGAGCGCATCGGCGCCGAACTGGTCAAAGAAGTTGCCAAGAAGACTGATGATGTTGCCGGTGACGGCACCACCACGGCAACCGTGCTCGCCCAGGCCATCGTCAAGGAAGGTCTGCGCAACGTAGCATCCGGCGCCAACCCGATCGCACTGCGTAAGGGTATCGAGAAGGCCGTTGCCGCAGTGACGACCGAATTGCACAAGATCGCCAAGGATGTCGAGTCCGAGGAAGAGATCGCCGCAACCGCGGGCATCTCGGCCGGTGACGAGGCCATCGGCAAGCTCATCGCCGAGGCGCTGTACAAGGTCGGCAAGGAAGGCGTCATCACCGTCGAGGAGTCGAACACCTTCGGCCTCGAGCTCGAGCTCACCGAGGGTATGCGTTTCGACAAGGGCTTCCTGGCCCGTTACTTCGAGACCGACCCTGAGCGTCAAGAGGCTATCCTCGACGACCCATACATCCTGCTCGTCGAGTCGAAGATCTCGAACGTCAAGGATCTGCTGCCGCTGCTCGACCAGGTCATCAAGCAGGGTAAGCCGCTGCTGATCATCGCCGAGGACGTCGAGGGCGAAGCCCTGGCAACCCTGGTGCTGAACAAGATTCGCGGCACCTTCAAGTCTGTTGCCGTCAAGGCTCCTGGCTTCGGCGACCGCCGCAAGGCCATGCTGCAGGACATCGCGATCCTGACCGGCGCCACCGTCGTGTCCGAGACCGTCGGCCTCAAGTTGGAGACCGTCGGCCTGGACGTGCTCGGTTCGGCCCGTAAGGTCGTTGTCACCAAGGACGAGACCACCATTGTCGAAGGTGCCGGTGACCCCGAGCAGCTCGCAGGTCGCGTCAAGCAGATCCGCTCCGAGATCGAGAAGTCGGACTCTGAATACGACCGCGAGAAGCTCCAGGAGCGTCTCGCGAAGCTCGCCGGCGGTGTCGCGGTCATCAAGGCTGGCGCTGCTACCGAGGTTGAGCTCAAGGAGCGCAAGCACCGTATCGAGGACGCGGTGCGCAACGCTAAGGCTGCTGTGGAAGAGGGCATCGTCGCCGGTGGTGGTGTTGCACTGATCCAGGCAGGCAAGGTTGCGTTCGAGGGTCTTGAGTTGCAAGGCGACGAGGCTACCGGTGCAAAGATCGTGCAGGTTGCGATCGAAGCACCGCTGAAGCAGATCGCGCTGAACTCCGGCCTTGAGGGCGGAGTCGTCGCTGAGAAGGTGCGCCACCTCGACGTGAACCACGGTCTGAACGCGGCAACCGGTGAATACCAGGACCTGCTCGCGGCTGGTGTCACCGACCCAGTCAAGGTGACCCGTTCCGCACTGGAGAACGCAGCATCCATCGCTGGTCTGTTCCTGACCACCGAGGCTGTTGTTGCCGACAAGCCTGAAAAGGCCGCTCCGGCTGCTCCGGGCGGCGAAGACTTCGGTGGCGGCTTCTGAGCCTGACCCCTTAGTTCCTGAAGGCGGGTGGTTCCATACGGAACCACCCGCCTTTGTCGTTGAGCTGTACCGCCCCGGAGCCCGCCGAGGGGTCGAAAGCCGCTGGGTTGAGCCTGTCGAAACCATCAGCCTCCCAAATGTGGACTGATTTTGCAGTTGCGGTCGGGAAATTCTCCGGCCACTTTTGCAAATTTCGTCCACAACTGCGTGTGGTCATCTCGACGGGGTTCAATGAGCGATGTGTGGCGCAATGAGAGGAGTGGCGTGATCGGTGCCGCGGGGCGCGGCGATCAGTGGGTGTCAGGTTTGACCGACGTGGCAGCCGACGCCAGCGGCAGTGAGATCGAGACGGTCAGACCGCCGCCGGGAGTCTGACGGATCGCTGCCTCACCGTCGAGGGCTCCGACAATGGCGGCAACGATGGCCAGTCCAAGTCCCGATCCACCGGAACGTCGATCACGTGATGAATCGGCGCGATAGAACCGTTCGAAAAGTCGCTCGACATGTTCGGGAGGCACACCGGCGCCGTGGTCGATGACCTCAAGCACGCCGAAGTCACCGTCGGTTCCCACGGCGATTTCCACATCGGTACCCGCGGGGGTGTGCCGTGCGACGTTCCCAATCAAATTCATGACCACCTGACGCAGCTTGTCCTCGTCCCCTGACACAACGCAAGTAAGTGACTGATGCGCAGTGGGGCTGAGCTCCTCGCCGGACAGATCGACGAGTGTGACGGTACGCGTCGCGTCGAGCGCGGACAGGTCCATCAGGCCATCGTGGGCCAGCAGTGCCAGGTTGACCGGTTCGTGGCGTAGTTGACGACCCTCGTCCAACCTTGCCAGCGCGAGAAGATCTTCGACGAGCGATGCCATCCGCCGGGAGGAGTCCTCAATGCGCTGCATCGTGTCGTCAAGGTCGTCTTTCTTGTCCAATGCGCCCATTCGGTAGAGCTCACCATAACCGCGAATGGTTGCCAGCGGGGTGCGCAGTTCGTGACTGGCGTCGGAAACGAATTGGCGCATGCGATTCTCGGATGCTTCCCGCGCGGAGAACGCTGCTTCAACCTGGCTGAGCATGACGTTGAGGGAATGCGCGAGCGATCCGACCTCCGTGGTGCGCGGCGTTTCCGGGACACGGGCAGAGAGGTCGCCATCGGCGATGGCCGCCGCGGTGGTTTCGATACGCCGCAGCGGTTTCAGCGACTGCCGCACCGCGATGTACCCCAGGATGCCACCGAGCAGTGACACGGCAAGCGTTCCGATGATGAAGATCACGCGAACGTGCGCGATATTCGCCTTGGTGTATGCCAGCGGCAACGCGATGTATGCCATACCGGTCGCTCCGGTCCAGGACTGTGTAATGGGGATGCCGATAGCACGCCATGTGGCTCCGGGCGGTGCCGTGTCCTGGGTTGCAGCAGGCGCGGCCGAGACGGTGAACGGCTCAGTGAGGCTATCGGTGGTTATCAGAGCATTGGACAGATCGGGTACGCCGTGTGCGGCGGCCGTCGCGGGGTAGTACCAGAAGGTCAGATGCTGGCCGCCGATGACTGCGCCGACGTAGTAGTCCGACGGCAGCAGACTCTCTCCCGAACCACCAGTGAGAGTTTGCAGGCCACCGTCGAGCAGCTGATTGGCGGTTCCTCGGAGTTGGTTATCGATCTGGCCGATGAGGAATCGTTCGATCAGCAAACTGGCGGAAAAGCCCACCGTTGTCAGCCCGACGACGAGCAGCACTGTGATGATCGACACCAATCGAATGCTCAGCGGCACATGTGCCCACTGTTTGCGCACCCGTTTGGTGACGTCATCCACAGTGACGTGGGTTGTGTCGGACTCCATCAAACTTAAGCGCTACGCGTCACTGGCTGCCGCATCAAATATCCGACACCGCGTTTGGTGTGAATCAACGGTGCGACTTCGTTGCCATCGGCATCGACAACGTGGTCGATCTTGCGCCGCAAGTAGGAGATGTAGGATTCGACGATATTGGCATCGCCGCCCCAGTCGTAATCCCACACGTGATCGAGAATCTGGGTTTTGGAGAGCACTCGTCCTGCATTGAGCATGAGGTATCGCAACAGTTTGAACTCAGTGGGGGAGAGTTCGACGAGTTGCCCCGCACGCGTCACCTCGTGTGAGTCCTCATCGAGTTCAAGATCTGCGAAGCGCAGCACTGCGTCGTCGACGGGTGCTTCTGGGCTGGTGCGCCGCAGCACAGCTCGAATGCGTGCCACCACCTCTTCGAGACTGAACGGCTTGGTGACGTAGTCGTCACCACCGACGGTGAGTCCGTTGATTTTGTCCTGCGTGTCGTCGCGTGCGGTCAGGAACAACACAGGGGTGTGCTGGCCCTTCTCGCGAAGCCGCCGCGTCACCGCGAAGCCGTCGATATCGGGCAGCATGACGTCAAGGACGACGAGGTCCGGCTGTAGGTCGCTGACCAACTGCAACGCGCTGGTGCCGTCTGCGGCACCGTGTACCTCGAAACCGGCGAAGCGCAGCGAGGTGATCAACAGTTCACGGATGTTGGGCTCGTCATCGACGACCACGAGCCGTGCCTCTGGAGTAGCCATGTATCTAGCCTTATCAGACTGTCTGAGTCTTTCCTGGGAATTGCGTGTATCTCGTGTGGAGATTTACGTGGAGGACTCAGTGACGGGCATGGTCGTGTTCCCTGCCAGGTGCGATATGCGGACAGATCGGACAGATTAGATGAACTGGTGTGGATCGAACTCTGTCAGCGGGATGATCTTGACGCGCGGCAGTTGAGTCGTGAAAGCGCCCACGATGTGCTCGAGGTCGTAAACGGCGACCCCGCGATCAGCCAGTGCTGAAAGCTGATTCGAGACGAACTCGCGGAAGGCCAGGACGCCGACCCGGTGCCCTGCATCGAGTAAAGCCTCCAGTTGCGGCACGAAGTCGCCATCGTGGCTGGCGAGCAGGATGTCGGCAGGGCGGTCAGCAAGGGCATCGAGGGTACGCTGGATACCGATATCGACGACTTTCTCGTGCACCTCACCGGCCAACGGGATGGGGCGGTAGGCCATGGCAAGCAGCGCCTGAACGAAGTTCAACGGCATCTGCCCTGACGTGGCGTTGAGAAAGAACAAGTTGCTCGTCGGCTGTTCCCACAGCTCGCTGGCAAATTCCGCAACGCGATCCCAACGAGGTCGTTCATCGGGATTGGGGCGGCGCCCCAGGACGCTCATTCCGAGCGTCGCATCGATGTTCTCGCCATCTACAATCAAATAAGTCTTACGTTCTGAACTCTCATTCACGATCCGAGCGTACCTGTGGTTCCCGAATATTTGCTAGGGACGGTCGCAGGTTTATAGGTGCTGGCGACAATCGGCTCTGGGAGAAACAAGTCGCTACGCACTGTCGCAGCCAGGTAGGCTGATTCGATACGAGTGGTCACTCGATGAAGTTGCAGCGCCCGATTGCACGTGCGCTGATCGTCCATCCAGTAATTCAGTGAGGTTTCAGGTGCCTACCGGCAAGGTGAAGTTCTTTGACGCCGAGCGTGGCTTCGGGTTTATCGACTCCGAGGACGGCTCGCGTGTATTCCTGCATGCCAATAATCTTCCCACTGGGGTCACGACCGTAAAGAAGGGGGCGCGTGTCGAGTTTTCGGTCGCTGACGGACGTAAGGGTCCGCAGGCGCTGACCGTGACGCTACTTGACCCGCCGCCGGCGCTGTCGAAGACCGCTCGAAAGTCGCCTGACGACATGGCTGTCATTGTCGAAGATCTGATCAAGGTACTCGATGAGGTCGGCGGTCGATTGCGTCGCGGACGGTATCCCGAAGGGCCTGCGGGCGAAAAGATCGCTGCGATGCTACGTCGCGTCGCCGACGAGCTCGAGGCGTAGATATGAGTCCTGCCGCCAAACGTAAGATCGCACGCGACACCGTCCTGGAAGGGGCGGTGGAGGCTGCTCGGGCTGCCGCAATTGAAGCGGCAGATCGCGAATCGGATGTGGGCGAGCACCTTGGTTGCGTGGTCTCCGAGGATCGGCTGGTCACACACTACTTTGGCTGCGAACTCAAAGGCTATGGCGGCTGGCGATGGGCTGTCGTCGTGGCACGGGCACCTCGTGCGCGCACCGCGACCGTATGCGAGGTTGTGCTACTGCCAGGTGAACAAGCCTTGCTCGCGCCGGGGTGGTTGCCGTGGGCCGATCGATTGCGACCGGGGGACATCGGCCCGGGGGACGTGTTGCCGTTCAAGGCGGACGATCCTCGTCTCGAGCCTGGATTCACCGCCACGGGTGACGAGGAAATCGATGCGGTGGCGATTGAAGAACTTGCGTTGGAACGGGCGCGGATTCTCTCCAAGACCGGACGGGACGAGGCTGCCCAGCGCTGGTACGACAGTGACCGCGGTGCTGCTACCCCGATTGCGGTACTCTCGTCAGCTCCCTGCGGTGAATGTGGTTTCCTGGTCCCTCTCCAGGGCGCATTGGGGCAGGTCTTCGGCGTGTGCGCGAACCAATGGGCCCCTGACGACGGCCGGGTCGTCTCTTTTGATCACGGTTGTGGTGCGCACTCAGAAACCGATGCGCCACAGCGTCCTTCGAGTTGGCCGGCTGACCGTCCTGTGATCGATGATCTGACGATTGAGGTTGAGTCGACGACCGTCGCCAATGAAGTTGCAGTGGAGCAGGAAGACTGATCGTCAGTACCTTGCATCGGATGCGATAACAGTTGTTCGCGCGTAGATTCGTTCATGGGGGTGCTCCGAAGGCACTCCACATCGACTGCGTGACCCAGGGCGGAGTTGAGGTCGGCGTGTCGCACGGTGCAAGAAAGAGCACGTTAATTACGCTAATTCTCAAGTTTGAGAGCGATGCCGATTCTCCAGATACCTCGTTGACCTGCAGGCGTGGGTAAATTAAAGACGGAAAAATCGCCCGACATGCGGAGTAGCTTATCGGGTGCCATAATAAAAAGTGTGATTCGGCGGGGCCGCCTCTGGACACAGGTGCACCATAGCGTTGGAAACCCCGTGTTCTATGCGCTAAGTAGCCGAAGTCGATGGACGTTCATGAATATCTTTCGACATTCGGCTGATATTCAGGATGCCTAGATAACATGACTCATGAAAGATGGTTTCGACAGTTGACGTCGGATCCGCCAGCTTGGAAGTGAGGGAAGCCGAATGCCGGGTAATGCACGAGGAAACGTAGTGGCGCGACGCCGTAGGATGTCGGCTGCTGAGGTCAGGTCGCTGATGATCGATGCTGGTCGCCAGAGCGTGTGGAATGCTGGCTTGACACTTGATCTGAATGATTCACACTTTGATGACCTGATCCGAAACGCTGCGGTTCCCAGATCATCTGTATTTCGCATTTGGCAAACTAAAGCGGATTACCTTGTCGATCTTTTTGAGACACTTGGCGGTGCCTCGGGCGGTGCGGGTGGGAGTCTATTCCCGGACCAGGTGGCCAAGACCGAAGTTTTCGCTGGTGCTGACAAGCTGATCGAGAAATTCGAAGGGGACGCTAATACGTCCCAGGGTCGTCGCGCTTTGCTAGAAGAAGCCGTGCGTACCGGTGTCGCTTCCTACCAGGCGACAATCGCAGCCCCGTCGGAATGGCAGACCTACGCACAGATGATGATCTCGTCGCCGATGCTGACGGATCTTCCTGATGGTCTGCGTATCGCTGACACTCACGTCCAGACCGAACGCTCTACAGTCATCGCACAGCTGGCCGAACGCTACCAGGCTATTTTTGAGAACGCCTTTGGGCTCAAGCCGCGTAACCCGCAGGTGCAATACGAGCACTTCGTCATCGCAGGCGCAAGCGTTGTCGAGGGGTTCGCTGCTCGATTGATTTTGGCGAAGGCAGCTAACCAAGATGCAGATACCGCGACGCCGACGCTTGAGAATCTCGCGGGTCAAACCGTGCCGTTCGTGGGTGCCGACGGTAAGGAACGGCAGTGGCTGCCTGCAGCGATCGCCTACCTCGGTGTCATTGATGCCTATTTCGAGGCCAAGTAGTGCCGCAGGCAAGTGCGAATAGCAAGTGAAAGAACTCCGGTTCCCAGATCATGGGGGCCGGAGTTCTTGGTTAGCGGCAAGATCGCGGCGAACTGGGACGCCGCTTAGCGGTTAGGGTGCGGCATCCGCCGCTTCTAGGGCAGGTTGGCGGGCGCCGGGGCGACGGGTGAACCTGGTCCAGACCAGACCGGCAAGCCCCAAACCGATGCCGAATCCGCACACGGTGATCCACCCTGTCAGCGTCGTATCGCTCGTCCAATCCCAGATCAGCACCGCAATGAGTGCGATAGTCCACAGGGAGGTGCCGACGATGAACACGCGGCTGATATTGACCTCCAGCGGTGCCGGAGCGGAAGAGGAGTTGTGGCTCACGGCTCAAGCCTAATGGTTAACCGTGCTGACGGTGGTCAGATTATTGCCGCAGGGTCGTTGCAGTCTGTCGCTACGCGTGAGGCATAGAGGTCCAAAAACAAATGCAGTTCAGACGTAGGATGAATAAGGTCTGAGGGTCTGAAAGAATGAGATGTTTGCAGCATTACGACACTACAACTATCGAATCTGGTTCGCTGCCGCACTAGTGGGAAACGTCGGCACCTGGATGCAACGAGTCGCTCAGGACTGGCTCGTCCTGACCATACTCACTAGTAACTCCGGAACCGCGGTCGGCATCGTGACCGCATTACAGTTCTTGCCCGCACTAGTGTTGTCGCCCATGGCTGGACTGCTCGCCGACCGCATGAATCGGCGCAAGCTGGTGATCATCACACAAGCCAGTATGGGTTTGTCCGCGCTCGTCCTGGGAATGCTCGTATTGACGGGGCATGCGCAACTGTGGCAGGTCTATATCCTTGCGCTTTCACTGGGTGTGGCATCGGCCTTCGACGGGCCGGCACGACAGACGGTGGTCGCGGAACTCGTACCAGCCGAGCGCCTTGCCAACGCGGTGAGTCTGAACGCCGCCTCATTCAACGCCGCGCGGCTCATCGGTCCTGGCGTCGCGGGATTGCTGATCGCCGCAGTCGGCCCCGGATGGGTGTTCATCATCAATGCGGTCTCGTTCGCCGCAACCATCGTTGCGCTATGGAAGATGAGAACCGCGGAACTGACCGTCCTGCCGCGAGCTTCGCGGGAGAAGGGTCAGATTCGCCAAGCTGTCAGATACATCCGGGCACGTGGGGACATCGTGGTCATCATGGCTGTGGTCTTTGTCGCGTCGATGCTCGGGCTGAACTTCCAATTGACGTCAGCGATGATGGCCACCGAGACCTTCGCCAAGGGCGCGGGTGAATACGGTGTGCTGGGATCCATCTTGGCCATCGGCTCGTTGTCCGGCGCTTTGCTGGCAGCGCGTCGCAAACAGCCCCGAGTGCGTCTGGTGGTCGGTGCTGCCTTTGGCTTTGCAGTGTCGATGGGTGTCATGGCGGCGATGCCGACCTATCTGACCTACGCGTTGATGTGTATCCCCGTCGGTTTCTTCTCATTGACGATGCTCACGAGCGCGAACGGGGCTATTCAGACCACAACCGCACCGCAAATGCGAGGTCGAGTGATGTCGCTGTACTTGATGGTGCTGTTGGGGGCAACGCCGCTGGGTTCGCCCGTGGTTGGTTGGATCGGGGAGCACTGGGGTGCGCGCTGGTCGATTTGGATCGGAGCCATTGCCACGGGCGTTGCTGCGATTATCGCTTTGATCTGGACGCAGCGCCGGTGGCACTACCGGATCGTGCTGACACGGAAGATGCGGCCGTTCCTCCAGGTCACGTACCCGCAATTACAGGTTGCCACCGTCTCAGGACGTTTGAGCTAACCGTTCGACGACGAAGTCGATTGACTGTGTCAGCAGGGCGACATCAGATGGATCGACTGCGGGGAACATGGCTACTCGTAATTGATTGCGACCGAGTTTGCGGTACGGATCGACATCAACGATTCCATTGGCCCGCAGCACTCGTGAAATGGCGGCCGCATCGACCCCCTCGGCGAAATCGATGGTGGCGACGACGTTGGAACGCCACTGCGGGTTGGCCACGAATGGTGTGGTGAAGGGCTGTTGGAGGGCCCAGTTGTAAACATGGGCTGCAGATTGCCCCGTGCGTTCGGTCGCCCAGGGAAGTCCACCGTTGTCATTGATCCAATCGATCTGCTCAACGAGCATGATCAGCGTGGCGATTGCGGGTGTGTTCAGTGTCTGATGGGCACGAGAGTTCTCTAAGGCTGTCGCAAGCGACAGGAATGGCGGGATCCACCGACCCGATGCAGCGATCTGCTCGATACGTTCAATCGCTGCCGGCGAGACGATGGCGATCCAAAGCCCGCCGTCGGAAGCGAACGCCTTTTGCGGTGCGAAGTAGTACACATCGCACTGTGAGATATCGACATCGAGCCCGCCAGCTGCGGAGGTGCCGTCAATGACGACGAGTGAGGGACGATCGTCGATTCGATGTACCGGAGCGGCGGCTCCCGTGGACGTCTCGTTGTGCGGCCAGGCGTAGACGTCGGCCAATGCCGATGCCTCCGGCAGTGCCACACCACCCGGTTCCGCAGCGGTGACGAGTGAGTCCGCGAGGAATGGGGCGGCTGCCGTCGCGGCGGCGAACTTCGAGCCGAACTCACCGAAGACACCGTGGGCAGCCCGTTCACGTACCAGGCTCACTGTCGCCGCATCCCAAAAGGCGGTGGAGCCACCGTTGCCCAGAATCACTTCATAGCCGTCGGGAATGGCGAAAAGATCCGCGATCCCGGTGCGGATGCGTTCCACAAGCGCCTTGACCGGAGGCTTGCGATGTGACGTGCCCAGCAGCGTACGACCAGCACGGGACAACGCTTCGACCTGGGCTTCGCGGACCTTGGACGGTCCTGCGCCAAATCTGCCGTCACGAGGAAGAAGCGTTGCCGGGATGATCAGTTCGGTAGTCACGCGGTTAAGTTTACGTTGGTCGCGATGTACGCGTGGGACCAAAGGCGTGACCAGACCGGCAGTAATGTCAGATTGCTGATACGAAATCTGGCCCGGTGACACGATAGGGTTATTGCGGAGTGTTTCGCCAGGTCTAGGAGGCAGTGATGAGCGACCTCATCGACACCACTGAGATGTACCTCAAGACGATTTATGAACTCACGGAAGAGGGCATAGTCCCACTACGTGCGCGTATCGCAGAACGGCTGGGCCACTCAGGTCCGACAGTGTCCCAAACCGTTGCTCGTATGGAGCGTGACGGTCTTGTGATCGTTAGCGATGATCGCCACCTTGAGTTGACCGAGGATGGGCTGCTCAAAGCGACGAGCGTGATGCGCAAGCATCGCCTTGCCGAGCGGCTTCTGACCGATGTGATCGGACTCGACTGGCCGCATGTGCACGAAGAGGCCTGCCGGTGGGAACACGTGATGAGTGAGCAGGTCGAAAAGCGGTTGGTCGACCTTCTCGAACACCCGCATTTTGACCCATACGGCAACCCCATTCCTGGTCTGAGCGATCTGGGAGAAGAGCGCACTGTCGAGAGGTTCCGCGATGGGGCCGCGCCGCTGCACGAGGTCATGTCATCAGTGCCTGCGGGGGAAACCGTGATGCACACAGTCAAACGTATCGGCGAGCCGCTGCAACCCGATGTCGAACTGCTTTTCCAGTTTCAGCAGGCGGGCATTGCGCCAGGCAAGCAGGTTGAGGTGACAAAAGAGCGCGATCGATACGCCATCGGGGCACCCGAGGCGGACTCTGTGGTGGACCTGGCCAGCGAACTTGTGCGCCACATCTTCGTAGCTGAGTAACAGCAGGAAAATTCGGCACGAATTAGTCGTAACCAGAACGTGACATTCAGCACGATGGTGCGTTACTCTGGACAAGTTGCGTGCTAGTCATTCAGGCGCAGCCGATATGTGCGAATCGCCAAACCCAGCCGTCGCATATATCGCACAAATACACCCGCGGCTGGGACGGGGGAACCACATTCGGGCGCGGCTGATGTCACGTCCTTGGGGTGAAGTCTTTGGATGGGAGACCATCCGGAGACCGAGCAACTCCGCTCGAACCCGACAGCTCACCTCGGCGGCTCAGGAGACTACTTGTGACCGACGTAAAACGAGGGCGCCACTGTGCAGCCCGTCGACCTGTGACACCGTTGACGCTTGCTGCTCGTGCTGCCAGTCAAAAGGCCGGTATGGTCGGGCGCGGCTCAGCATTGGTGGTGGCATCGTCATCTCTCATCGTTGGATCAGTGTTCGCTCCGACCGGAGCCATCGCGGAGTCACCCGCTGACAACAAGGCCGTCAACGCTGAGGCCGGCAATCCTGTCACAATCGCACCCGCAGTTGTCGTCTCCGACTCGGTCGTCTGGTCCGATGACGCCACGACGCTCAAGGTCAAGCCGCCGAAGGCGGACGAAGAGCCCGCCACACCTGCATCGTCGGCTGCCACTGCGACCGTGTCGCGGACCGTGCAGCCATCACGTTCGGCGCAACGCACCAGTCCGACAGTTCAACAGGATGAGGAAAACTCCTCACGTCTCGGTTTGGGCGACGACGAGAAGGAATCGGATAAGGACAGTAAGAAGAAGTCCACCAAGTCCGATAAGAAATCGTCCGCGAAGAAATCCGCCAGCGATGCCGTTGACCTGAGTGACCCTGAAGAACGCGGTGCCGCTGTTGTCGCGATCGCGAAGCGCTACCTCGGCGTGCCGTACGTCGCGGGCGGCTCATCGCCTTCTGGCTTCGACTGCTCAGGCTTCACCTCGTATGTTTACGCCAAGCTTGGGATCGAGCTGCCGCGCACCTCCTCGGGACAGCGCCACATGGGCAAGGTCGTCTCGGCGTCCAAGGCGCTGCCCGGCGACATCGTCTGGAGCCCTGGGCATGTTGCGATTTACCTCGGCAACGGCCAGATCATCGATGCCCCTCGTCCCGGGAAATCCATACAGATCCGAGCGATGTACCAATCGAACCCGGTATACATCCGCGTCGGAGGCTGATGAGCCGCAGCGAGTTGCTCGCTCCGTCCGTTTTGCCTGGTTGACCTGGGAAAATAATCTTCCTGAACAGGTGTGCTGTTCGCCTTTGCCGGGTAAAGTGAAGGTAGAGGACAGTCTCGGACCTGTCATTGATACTCCTTCGGACCCTGGTCCGGAACGATCCTCGCCACGTGACTTCGATGTGAAGGATGGCGACCATGGCAAAACAGATCGTTGTAGGGGTTGATGGCTCAACAGCGAGCCGTATCGCATTAGCGTGGGCGATCAGACAAGCCCAACGCAAACAAGCAAACCTGGTAGCGCTGTGCTCGTACTCGTTACCCTCGTTCACCGTCGCATCGCTCGATGGCGGGTATGCGGCCTTGGATGACGCGGCTATCGCAGAGGGCGCCCGTCAGGTCGCCGAAGAGGCGAAACAAGCAGCGACATCGGCCGGTGTGAATGCTTCGACCATGGTGGTGCCAGGAGATGCCGCAGCGGCCTTGATCGAGATCAGTAAAGAGTCCGATTTGGTCGTGGTCGGTACCAAGGGCGGCTCCGGGATTCCCGAGCGGCTACTCGGCACTGTCTCCTCCGCGCTTCCGGCTCACGCCTCCTGCCCGACCGTGGTGGTGCCGCGCTGCTGGGCGCGGCTCGAAGGAGACGACAACGCGGAATCCTCGGCACAAGACGACCATCCAGTGATCGAATTGCCTCCGGTACGCAAGATCGTGGTGGGCGTCGATGGCTCAGTGACCTCGCAGGTGGCATTGCGAATCGCGATGCGCGAAGCGAAGGACCTTGGCGCGGAACTAGTCGTGGTCGGCGGTGTCCCCATCGCGTCTGGCTCCGGACTATTGGCATGGTTGCCAGCGGCGATCGATCGCAATCAAGTTGTCGAGGACGTGCGCCGCGGTATCGAAAGACTCGTGGATCAGGCAAAGATGGAGATCCCTGACATCGATCCAGAACTCGTCGTGATGGACGGCACAGGCGCTGAACTGCTGACACGATTCTCGCGAACCGCGGACCTGCTGGTGCTGGGTTCGCGTGGGCGCGGAGGTTTCGCTGGGCTGCTGCTCGGTTCGACGAGCCAGGCCGTGCTGCACCACTCCGATTGCCCGGTGCTGGTGATCAACAAGCGCACCGAAATCCACTGAAGGGCTGTGACAGCCGTGATTAGTCCTCGCTAGTTTGCACTGTGATGGTGGTCTCGGCGCCCGCCTTGAGGGTGCGACCAACGGTGCAGGCCTGATCGATGACCCGGGTGATCACCGTGGCTAGGCGGGCTTGGGCGGCCTCGTCCAGGCCTGACCAGTCGAGTTCAATGAGTTCATTGAGCCGCGGGTAACGGTCAGCATCGAGGTCCTTGTCTCCGCTGACGGTCACCGTGATGGCGGCGTCCTCGCCCAATCGACGTTCAATGGCCGCCTCGGCGCTGAATCCGGCGCAAGCGGCCAGTGCGACTTTGAGCAATTCGCCCGGCGTGAAAGTGTCGGGGTAAGAGGCGTCTCCGATGGCGACGATGCCGCCGCGGGACGAGCGCCCGGTGAAACTGCGGTGACCCTCGCGGGTAACCGTCACCGGAGGCTGGACAGGTGATGTGGCTGTTGTCTCGCTCATCGCTCCATAGTGACATGACGGGCGCTGATGGCTGAAGGCAGCGCGGGTGTTGTCCGCGATCTGGTCATCGAACCGCTAAGGTAGTACATGCATTGCGCTCGTAGCTCAGTGGATAGAGCACCGCTCTCCTAAAGCGGGTGTCGGCGGTTCGAGTCCGCCCGAGCGCACTAGGTGTAAGCGCTGGTCAGGCCATGTTTGCGGTAGGTAAGGTGACTACCTCGGACATGGCTTGTTCCGTGTTTGTGCGCATATTGTGCGCACGATTCCCACCAAGCGCCTTGTCATGCGCTGCTGACATGGACTCAGCAACAGTGTCCAGGTCATCCTCAAACAGTCCGGCATAGACATCCAGCGTCATCTTGGCCGATTCATGGCCAAGCATCTTCTGAACGTGCTTGACGGTTGCTCCAGATGCGATAGCCAACGACGCAGCCGTGTGCCTCAAGTCATGCAGCGTTAGCCGCTCGAAGTCGGTGCAACCAACGTAAAGGGTTGTACGCGACAGTGCCTTGAACTTGGTTGTCTGCTTCACCTTGTCAGCCTGAGACAGCCCGGTGTGCTGCTCACGGTAAGCCTCGATCAACACAGCCCACGTTGGGGGATCGACAACGCCAGTCGGCTCTAGTCCAGCCTTGGTCTGCGCCTGACAGACCCGTGCCTCAAGGCTTGGCGTGAACTCTCCGGTCACCTCCTGCTCACTCAACCCAATGAGGCGTTGCAGTTCACTGACCGCCGAACCTGCGAGCGCCACAGCCTTGCTGAACGTGTTGCGACTGAACGACTCACGGCGAAGTGGTTTACCGTCACGAGACGAGAACAGCCAATCGCTTGGACGCTTACCCTTGATCTGCTCAAGGATCAACGGCCGGACTGTTCCAGGTATGGCTACCTCTCGGTCACGTCCAGTCTTGGTATTGCCCACTAGTAGCGTGCCGTTGTCTAGTCGGGTAACGGCTCTACGCACTTTGATCCGCCATCGTAGTGTGTCGATGTCCCGGAGTTGCAGCGCACTGAGTTCCCCAAACCTTAGACCAACTAAGCCATCAAGCAAGATCATTGTTCGCGCCTGCTCGTTGTTGGCGCATAGTGCAACACGGCTTAGTTGCTCGTGGCTCAGGTAGCGGTGTGGCTTCTGCTTGGCTGCTTGAGGTTTGGCGAGTGCTTTGCCGGTGCGCTTGCGTGCAGGGTTGCGCGTGAGTCTTCCAGCGTCAACAGCATCGTCAAGCACGGCAATGAGCAACGTTAGTGCGTCATGCCGTCGCTGGCTGCTAGCGGTCTTGCCGGTTCTTGGTGCTGGCATGTTCGCAGACCAATCGGCGATGTCTTCCGTTGCAATCCGCTTCAGTGGAAGACTGCCGAACCTTGGTGCGATCAGTGACCGGTAACGCTCCGACTCAGTCTCTAGTGTTCGAGGTGCCTTGCCAGACCTTGCCGCTTGGCGAGTCTTGAAGAACTCATCAAGCGTTACCTCCGCCGCTGCCGGATCAATGAAGTCATTACGCTTAGCCGCATCCTCAAGCCTTGTGGCCTCATCCTCAGCGTCACGCTTGCGGGTGAACGTCTTAGTGTTCTTGAGTCTGCCGTCAACGCGGTAGCGTCCGACATAGCGATTCTGCCCGTCCTTGTTCTTCCGAGTCTGCACATAAGCCATGTGCGCATACTATGCGGGTGCTGTTTGTTATGTCAACGGTTGCGCTCGCAGTCGGCTCTAGCCCTGCTCGCTCGCCTGTCTGAGAATGTTGCGCGCCTTGCTTGTCAGGTTGCCACCTGCTGCGCCGTGCTTGGTCTCAGTGAGTAGACTCAGTGGCTCGCGCCTAGCCTCACGGACGCGCTGGCTCACCGTGGTAGGGGATAGGCCCAACTCGTCGGCGATTATCTGAGTTGGCTTGTGTTCGCCATTGGCCACGAGTTCGGCATACCTTGCCGCTAGTGCAGCGTAAGCCAGGTCGCTGCGACGTGAGCGGCTACCGCGAGTGCTAGCCCTCCAGGCGTTCAGGTGCTGCTCTATAGTCTTGCGAACACGTGACAACGCCTTAGCCAGGTTCGCTGCCTCGTTCAACAGTGGGCCAACGTCGATAGGTGAGTCGGTTGTTAGTTCTCTGCTGTCGCTGAACTGACTCAACCTTGCTGCGAATGTGTGAGCACTCCAGCCGGTGTCAACGGGGATCAAGCGGGCTGCGACTGCAAGCGTGCCATTGTCTACAACTACGAGCGCGCTGCTACTGACCGTGCTCCAGGTGGCGAACGGTGCTTCTATCTGCCCGTTGTCTAGCGCGTCTAGCACATCTTCTAGGCGGTCACCGATAACGAGGTCTGGGAAGAACGTGTCAGTCTCGGGCAACTCATGCGCTTCTGTTGATGCTCGAACAAGTCTGCTACGGCTCATGCTCTGAAGATTACTCGGACTTACCCGACACGCCGATACAGGCATGGAAGCCGTAGCGCCGACATTGCAAGCGACACGCCGGTAGCCCTGCCTAGTGGTGCATTGAGTTACTTGACAACTCAGTGCGTTTGTGGCAAGGTTGTCCCTCGTTAGATTCACGGAGTAAGACTCCAACTCACTGTGACTTGTTTGGTTGCAGCACACGACACTAGGAGAAACAACAGGAATGGAACAGCAAACAACGGTGAGCGAACTGCTCACACCGGCTCAACTCGCAGAGCGTTGGTCAACCTCATTAGGCCAGTTGGCAAACCTACGTAGCGCTAGGCGTGGGCCTAACTACGTGAAACTAGGTTCGAGTGTTCGCTATCGCTTGCGCGACGTGCTTGACTTTGAAGAATCCAGCATCGTGGCAGGTGCGGCATGAGAGAAACGATCCATGAGGTAGTTGTCCACCTAACATCAGGGTTGAGCACAAGTCCGAACGACTTGGCTCTACTGGCTCAAGAACTACACGGCTACCTGTTCATCCTGGCTTGCGACCTGCCAGAGTTCTTGCTTGACGAGGACGATTCACTACCTATCGACTGGGACGAGGATGGAAGGGCAACAGTTCAGGGCAACGGTATTCACCTCAGTGCTTGGCAGGTGAACGACATGCTCTACATAGGTGTTACGAGCACTGTGCCAGAGACTGAGGCAAGCGCCTTGACCATTGCCGGTGACATGATCCATGAGGCACAAGATATAGGTCTGCCGGTGCTTGCGTTAACCTCAGTCCGAAAGCATGTAGGAGCGGTAGCGTGAGAGGTAAGCGCCGATACGTTGGTGTCTACCGGGACAAGGTTGCAGAGGTTGCGCGGACACCATTGTCTCCAACGGCAACCCGAATGCTGTTCGCCACCCTAGCCAACGCGAACGAGTTCGGACATGCACGGTTCGCAGGATGGACAGACATAGCCGAACAGGTAGCAACCTCAGACGATGGCACAATAGCGAGTCGGCAAACCATCCACAAGGCCAAGCGTGAACTCATTCAGTGTGGTGCGTTGGAGCCATCGAGTTCAACCAACTGCCTAGTGCTGTCACAACACCTTCATCCTCGTCGCACCGGGCTACGAGTGCCGAACTGGCGAGCACCGGGCTGCAAGAACAGGCAACACCTAGACGAGTACAAACACCTTCAGAATTGACGCCGTGCAGGTTACAAGACTTGTAACCGTGGAGAACAACACGAGTTGTTGCAATTCCAACGCTTAGACGGAAAGGTCCCTATTATATAGAGCAATACCCTCAGCCAGGCACCATAACCGAGCACCTAAGCCAGTCGCCAGAGTCAGTGCTAGGTGACAAACAGACAGCGTCCTGCACCGGCAAACCAATGTCAGTGTCAGGACGCTGTTATATTCCAGTACCGCTATGCCAGACCTGTCGAACCTCAGCCGGTAGTAGGTTTGCGAAGTCCTGCAACGTATCCAGGATGCGCCTTGTTGGGTAGGCGCACTGAACAACGGCAACGAGCAACGCAACCAAGCGACAGGCGAGTAAAGCCTAGGGCCTAGTGCTTGTGCCAAGCGCTAGCCTCAGTCTTACGCTTGCTTCTCATTCTCAGCCTGGCCCCTTAGGGCCAAAGGCTGAAGACATGAACCAGCCTCTCGTCACTTAGGACTAAGTCTTAAGGGTGAGAAAGCAAAGAGAGACCACGTTCCAGGTAGAGCCCTTTGAAGGGCTCGCCTGGCGAGTGAGACTCAGGCGCTAGTCGCAAGGACTGGTCCTAAAGCCTTGCCCTTACCGCAACCCTCCGCTGCTCGAACAACTAGAGTTGTCTGCCGTTGCAACCAAGCGCTAGGCGCTCGCAACTGGCTTTACTCTGCCGCTGCCCAAGGGTTTACCGGTCGGTAAGTCCACTGTTTGAAGGTGGCACAATCTTGGCTGCTATGACCGGCGATGGGCCAAGTCAAGTGCTAGGGGATGTATCCCCTACCCTTTGTTCACTCATGCCTCAGACCCAGGAATGCGTTGCGCTTGGCCGCGTCAATGAGTTCGCTATATGACGCGAAGGTGACCTGTCGCGCAAGCCGCCAGTACGGCGTCATCTCAGCGCGCTCTAGCGCAACGTTGCGAGTCCCTTCGCCCTCCCAAGACTCGTCGATCATGTCTAGCTCGACACCGTCCCAACCTCTGAAACCAGGCATGATCCTAGTTGCCTTGATGAACTCAGGCTGCTGCTCTGCAACTTGTGGCCAGTGCTCTCCAGCCTCGTTCAACAGGTCAATGATCTGTGCAATGCGTTCTAGGTTCATGTTGTCAGGCTAGCGGCCACCTCAGACATTGCCGACTGACTTGGTTTACCGCACGGTACAGGCGAGTAACTCAAACCAACATCACCTAGATAGGTAATCACACTGCCGTTGCGAACTCGTTCTGGTTTCTTCCCTGTATCCGGTGCTAACCCAACTAGAACGGCCACCTGCTGCCCAGTGCCACGAGGTTGCAGCGTAGGCGACCAACGGCGCTCCACCCTTGCCTGGACACATCCTGCCTGTCTCAGCCGCTTACAGCGCCATACAGGCTTGTCCTACATGCAGGCCGCCGACTCTGACACGAGCATCCTCAACTAGCGTTGCAATAGCAAGGATTGCCAGGGGTAGGTTTGTGCGCACATTGTGCGCAGAGCGCCGTCAAACACCTATATTCCCAGTTAATCGTGGTGAACGGCAAACGTTGATAACTCAACAACTTTGGCTTGTTTGCTATGCTAAGAATCGGCGCTAGTCGCTCTCCTAAAGCGGGTGTCGGCGGTTCGAGTCCGCCCGAGCGCACTACAGAAATGGCCTTCGATCAGTGACAATGCTGCGACAAGGTCTCGTGTGGAGGATGGATGAGCCGTGACGCAAACTCAGCTGGATGTCGCGGCGGTGCTATTCGACATGGATGGCACTCTCGTTGATTCCACGCCGGTGGTGGAACGCTTGTGGGCGCAGTTCGCTGCCGAGTATCACATTGATCTGGTCGAGTTGCTCGGTTACTCCCACGGCCGACAGACCCGCGACACTGTTTCGCGGTTCCTGCCGCCGGGGCATGACGTGGACGAGGTCACGGCAGCCTTTCAAACTGACGAGCCCAACCACACTGAAGGCATTGCCGCTATCGCAGGTGCGGTCGAGTTGATCAACGCGTTACCAGAGGATCGGCTCGCGGTGGTGACTTCGGCGCCGCGGCGGCTGGCGGAGGTCAGGCTACTGGCTGCTGGGATCGGCATTCCGAAGGTGTTGGTCACCAGTGAAGACGTCACACGGGGCAAGCCCGATCCGATGGGGTACGAGATCGCTGCGCAGCGGCTGGGTGTCGTCCCGCAGCGCTGTCTCGTGGTCGAAGACGCCGAAGCGGGTCTGCAGGCGGGCATCGCCTCGGGAGCCCTGACGATGGTGATCGGTGAGCATGAATCCGCGGTCACCACGGCCTTGCCGCGAGTCAAGGACTTCACGGACGTCACGGTTCAGATCTTCGACGACTTCTTGCGCATCACGCTGCCGTAGTGTTGTTTCGCCCCAGGTGACGCCCTGGAGCGTGCGGTGAAGGCATTGCCGATCGAGGCTCCGTGATGAGTGTTTGAATATCAACAGCTTCTACTCGTTGCTCCATGCTCGGGTCGTGATCAGCGACTGGAAGTACGAATATAACCATGCTCGTCGGCATTCCTCGCTCGGCTACAGAACTCCGGTCGAGTACGCTCGATCTTGCACTCACCAGTTAGAAGAAATCGACTCACATACCGAATGGACCTAACAACGGGGGTGGCCCGCTCTTTGTGTCCAGCGACGGCCGACATCGCGATGTTTTCAACCCTCAGGAGACGCAAGGGCGCGCTTTTGGAAGTCGGTGTCTGAAGAATCTTGACGAACGTCTAAACCAGGGTGCATGATCAGGCGTAGATGGCGCGTGTCGCATGCCCCCCTGCGCGGCACGCGCCGTCATATCTCCACTTTCTCGGCGCGCCGCGCCGTCCCAGCCGCTACGGTTCGCTAGCGTCGGATCGGGTGCACCGTGAGTACGGTTGACCAGCCGACGGGGAGGAAACTGTAGTGGAGAAGCCACCGGGCTCGATGATCGACGGGTCGAGCGCACGCCACCACAAGTCGGACCAGCCACGTGTCGTGCCGGAAAAAGTCGCGGCACCAGAGCTGGTGCGGCCACGCAGCGCACACGACCTCGTCCATGTGGCCATTGAAAAATGGCGCGAACAACTCGTCCGCATGGCGGGCGGATCACCGCTGCGCGACCTGACGCTGCTCGACGATGCGATTCTCGATCTCGCCGGGGCCCACCCATCCGGTGTCGCGCAACTGTATTCCGGGCGACCGACCCGGCTCTCGAACATCTTCCGCGATCCTGCGGCACTGCCCGCGGCTCGCCGCCACGTGCGACTCGTCCTGGACCGTGCCAGGGAGCAATCGGAACGCTACGGCACGGCACCGACCTATTTAGTGATCGGCGTTGCGCAGTGGACGGAGCAACCCGGAACGGTCGCAGACGCACACGACGTCAGCGCATTGATGCGTGCCACAGACCGCCTTGCCACCGTTGCTCAGGAGCCAGCGGAACAGGATCTCGAACCGGTTACCGTACACGCACCGGTGCTATTGCGACCGGTCTCGATCCGCAGCCGAGGCAAGGACGAGGCCGATTTCGAACTCACCCTGGAACCAGCCGCAGAACTCAACCCCGTTGTGGCGCGTGCACTGCGCGCTCGCGGAGCCCTGCTCGATCCGGTCTCGTTGGCGCAGTCGACTTTTGACAGCAGTGGATTTGTTCCCGGGATCGCGCTAGATCGCATCGATTCCCTAGGACGAGCGGTTTTCGATGACTTCTCACTCACCGAGCGGTCACTGGTAGGGACTTTCGCTCACCCCGGTCAGGCGCTGGTAGACGACCTGGACGAGCTTACCGGACTGGAACACCACGAGCTGATTGCGGCACTTGCCGGTCACGCGCCGAGTTTGGCGAGCCTGGCAGTGGAACTGCCACCCTTCGTAGGCGAAGACGTCGAGCCGAACCTCGAGCGTGGTGTGGGTGACCTCGACCCATCCGCACGCAGGGTGCTCGAGGCCCTGGCCACTGGCGGGCATCTGTTCGTTGATGCTCCCATCGGCAGCGACACCACGGGGCTCATCGCCGCGGTTGCCGCGGAGGCAGCAGCCATTGGCCGTTCGGTGATGTATGTGCCCGGTCACCGCCGCGCGGCCGCTGCGTTGAAGAATCGGTTGCGAGAACTCAACCTGGATGAGCTCGTCCTCGATGTTCCGTCGGATCAAAACTGGCGCGCTGCGGTATCGCAACGACTGATCGGGGCAATGACCCACGATGCGGACCCGGTCGACATCCCGCGTATCTCGAAGGTGCGCCGGGAACTGTCGACGGTGCGCAATGAGATCGCACGCACGATGGACAGTCTGCATGCGCCACGCCCGCAATGGGGGGTGAGCGCATATGAGGCACTGCAAGCACTGGTGCGGCTGACGGGTGAAGAAGGCGGTCCGCGCACCCGGGTCAGGCTCGATCCAGCGGCGGCGCAATCGCTTGACGCCGAACAGCGTCGCGAAGTCGCCCACCAGATCATGCAGCTGGGCGCGCGCGGCGGGCTCGATGCCGAAGCGACTTCGTCACGATGGTTCGGCGCAAATCTGTCTGATGTCGATGCCATGGATGTGGCGCTGGAACGGGTGACTCGCCTGCTCGACGAGACACTGGTCGAGATCGGTTCCGATATCGCGGCTATCGCCGACGACCTCCAAGCGGCGCCCCCCACCACGATCGCGCAGTGGCGTTCCCAAGTCGACGTACTTGTCGGACTGCGGCAGACGCTGAACACTTTCCAGCCTGCCGCCTTTGAGCGTTCCGCGTCTGATTTGATTGCGGCGACGGCGAGTAAGTCATGGCGCGCCGAGCGCGGTATCTCACTGAGTCGTGGCGAGCGGCGTCGCCTGACTAAGCACGCCAAAGACCTGCTGCGCCCGGGCGTGCACGTTGACGACCTGCACAGTGCGCTGTGCACGGTCGAACGCCAGCGTGAGCTGTGGTTGGCTGCCTTCCCCGATGGCGGCTGGCCGCGGCTGCCCCGCGGTGTGGCGCAGTGCGAGGAACGGCTGCGCAGCGCTGTGGCCGACCTTGAGGCATTGGACGAGGTGCTCTTGGGCACTGCAGAAGGCAGTGGCCTGCTCGAACTAGATTTCGGGGCGCTCACTGACCGGCTCAATGCGCTGCGGGTACCGCGTGCGACGTTGGAAAAGGTGCACGAGCATTCCGCCATGATGCAGATGCTCGACCGGACTGGCGTCAAGGAACTCGTCGAGGATCTGAGTGCTCGTCGGGTCGAGCTCGACATGATCCCGGACGAGGTCGAACTCGCCTGGTGGACCACGGTCTTCAACTCGATCATCACCGCGGACCCGTATCTTTCCCAGATCGACGGCGCCCGGATCGAAACACTCGCTTCGCGTTTCCGGGCCCTAGATTCCGAACACTTGCGCCTGCTCGTACAACCGGTCAAGGCCGCGGTGGTCAGCCACGTGCAGCAGGCTCTGACTGAACACTCCGACCAGGCTGATGAGCTTTTCGCGGAGTTGATTGACGAGCGACTTGCATCGGTGCGCGGTTCGCTGGAGACCTACGGCGACGTGGTGCGCCGGCTGCGTCCGGTGCTCGTCGCAACTCCTACGTTGGTGCCGCAGCTGACCCCGCCGCACCGCACCGTGGACCTTGTGATCCTTGACGCCGCTCAGCACTTGAGTATCGAGACTGTGCTCAGTGCCCTGGCGCGCGGCCGCCAGGTCATGGTGATCGGCGACCCGCGGTGTGCATCGGGCACCGCCATCGGGGCTCTCAGCGAGGTGCTGACCAGTGTTTCACTCGATGGTGAATGGATTGCACGGGATCCGAACGTCACGCAGTTCTTGATCGAGCACGGCTACGAGTCAGTGCTGCGTACCGTGCCGATGCCGCAATCAGAGCGTCTTGTCTCCTTGGTGACGGTGGACGGCCGCGGAATGCACGACGACAAGACCGGCACTGTGGAATCGACCCAGGCCGAGGTCGACAAGGTGATCGAACTAGCCATCGAGCAGGCAGTGTCGCGTCCCGACGAATCTTTGGCGATTGTCGCCTCCACCAAGATTCACGCTGATCAGATCCGCGATGCGCTGCTCCTCGAGGTGCGCAAGCACCCGGCGTTGATCAGTTACTTCGACCCGCGCCAGCGGGAACCGGTCGTCATCACTGACCTGGCCGGGGCCTCCGGCGTCACCCGCGATGCGGTCATCTACGCGGTCGCCTTCGGACGTACGCCGCATGGTCGAGTGCTGCACCGTTTCGGTGTCATCGCGGAGCCCGGTGGCGAAGCACTGCTGCTCAGCACGATCGGCATGATGCGCCGCCGCTTGACAGTGGTCAGCACCTTTACCGCCGCGGACCTTGACCGATCCCGGTTGAAGTCACGTGGCAGTGAGTTGCTCGCCGACCTGCTGCAGTTCGCGGAGCAGTACGTCAGTTCAGACGACAAGGTCGTCATCGCACCACAGGAACGTCAGCCGAACCAGTTGGTGATCGATCTGGCTGCTCGATTGTGGAACTCGGGTTTGACGGTGGAAACCGGTTACGGCATCGATGGCGGCTATCACATTCCGCTGGCTGTGGGTCACCCGGACTTCCCGGACGAGTTGTTCGTCGCGGTGCTCACTGACGACGACGAGTATGTCGCCGAACCGAGCGTGCGAGTGCGAGATCGTCAGCGTGCGACTCATCTGGAACGTTTGGGCTGGACCGTCATGCAGGTGTGGTCGGTCTCGCTGTTCCTCGACCCGGAACGCCAGGCGAACCGTATCCGCCAAGCCGTGTTGAACATTGCGCAGCAGCGCCGGGAAAGCGTGCAGCCGGTGACGGGTGCACTGCCGACGCTGCTCGATACTCGCAGTGCCCAGTGGGTGGCGGATGTGTTGGCTGCGGATGAGGCGCAGACAGGACAGTTGGCTACCGTGCCAACCACGCAGACTGGCACCTTGCCGGTGGTGGACGAACCTGCCGCTGAGCAACGGCCTTCCCAGGTGCTTCCAGCTTATGCCGGGGCGGAAACCGGGCAGCATCCAGTCATCAAGCCTTCCTCTGCTCAAGATGCTCATCGGAGCGGTTCGGCGGAGGACCCGCGTGCGGGGATGACGCCTCCGGCGATTCGACCAGGCCTTCCGGTGACCGCCTACACCGACGACGAGTTGGACGATCTGGTGCATTGGATCGCTGCCGATGGCCTCACTCGTTCGATGGACGAGTGGCTTGACGCCATGCGCGAGTTGCTGCAAGTGACGAAGCGCAACAACCGTATCGATACCGCACTGGCGGCCGCCGTACGACGCAATATCGCAGCCAACTGATCGGCCTGAACCGGACCATGGCTACTGAGCGAAAGCGGCGCAGAGTAGAAAGGCCGGGCACCGAACAAGGTTCAGTGCCCGGCCCTAGCAGCGACGAACGCGACGATACCAGTGGCGAATCCGCCAACTCGGACAGTCTCGACGAACAGATCAGTCGAGAGGTGCCGCCGCATTGGGAGCCATCGAAGCGTCACTGATCAATGTGGCATTGCCGATCGACCAGCGAAAGTCGCCTAATAACTACGGCAGTGGCGGGGGCGGAGTGTTGCCACCTGAGTTCTTCGCAGCGAGCAGATCGCGGATCTGTTCTAGGAGTACGACGTCCTCAGCCTTTTCAGTGGCATCCTCAACCGGAGCATCCTGCTTCGCGGCGCGGCGCTCAGCCAACTTGTTCAGTGGCAGAACGACGAAGAAGTACAGTGCCGCGGCGACTAGCAAGAAGTTGATCAGTGCGGTCAACACGGCACCGGGATAGAAGGCTGCGTTGTTGAGTGTGAACTGGCCGACAGAATCGAGATTGGGCTGACCAAACAGCGCTGCGATGATTGGGGTCAGGACACCTTTGACAAGCGCATCGATCACGGCGCTGAACGCCGCACCGATAACGACACCGACAGCCAGATCGACTGCGTTGCCGCGCGAGATAAACTCCTTGAATCCTTCGAAGACATTCTTCATGGTGGCTCCCTCCGAGTTGCTGCGTGATGAAGAAAATTAGTGCAGGACTAAATCTAGTCATTAACTAGGCACTACGACGACTGATAGCCACTGTGTCAGAGGAACAGTGGCTATTTGAGCGGCTTCCAGGGCAGTGACGGATACCAACAATGACGACGTCGGTGCTGCGAAGTCGGCGGGCTCGGCAGTGGCCTTCATCGGCCACGGCAGCACTGTGGCCGCATCCGCGATACGCCGCGACTGTGTCTCGTCGGCGAGCAGCACATCGACCCGATCGCCGGGCTGAAGGGATTGGACGAGTTCACCTGACTGGACCGTGATCGTCGCGGCGACTCGTCCTGACTCCAAAAGTGACGCAACGCCGGGTTCGCTCAGCAGCGCAGCCGTGAGGGCAGTGCCCTCCGGCACAGTCACCCGCAACTGATTCGCCTGATCGGAATCAATCAGAGTTGACAGCGCAGTGCTGTCCAGTAGCTGAAGTTCTGTGGCGACCTCTTCGGGCACTGCGACTGTTCTAGTCATCTGCGCTCCAAGCTGCGTACCCGCAACCAGCGGCGCTGCCGCGACAGCAACATCGATATAGGCGGGCTTTTCCGGAGTGACGGCATTGATCGCCAGGATCGCGAACACCAGTGCGGGGACCACAACACGTAAATGTCGCCAGCGCCACAGCACACCGCGATATCGTGCGGCTCGCTGGTAGCTGCTGAGCGGTTGCGGCGAGGATTCGAACGTGGATGAGGCTGCCATGACACCACTGTGCAATCATGCGCCATCGCAGGGCTTGCCCACATCGACGTTGTGGAAAACTCTTCGAGTCAGGCGGCGGTGGTACTCGTCGCTGAAGAACCCGACGAGGGTGTGCTCGTCTTCGAATCGGAAGAGGTGGCCGACTCGCCTTGCGAACTCGTCGATGAGCTACCTGCCGAACTCGACGGCTTGGCCTTGCCCGCCCCGGAATCGGTGCGGTAGAAACCCGAGCCTTTGAAGGTCACACCGACGGAACCGATGACTTTGCGCAACTTGCCCTCGCATTGTGGGCAGATGGTGAGCGGGTCGTCGGTGAAGGATTGGCGATAGTCGAATGCGTGGTCGCACGCAGTGCAGGCGTAGGCGTAGACCGGCACGTTCATCTCCTCGGGCGTTACCTGCCAGCCGAATGTCGGTTGGCACTCTCAGTGTCCGAGTGCCAATCTTACCGTGTTTCGTCGCTGAACCAGCGCACGCCATTGGGGGTCAGAGCGCCGTGGACGAATCGGTCGTGGTCCTCGCAAGGCAACTCGATCTCGTCGCTGGAGAAGACCTCGTCGTCAAAAACAATGGCCAAAATCGTGGCATCGGGATTGACGTGCGACAACGCGCGGTCGTACCAACCGCCGCCCTGTCCGAGGCGGCAGCCGCGAGTGTCCACCGCCAGCGCCGGGGCGAAGATGACGTCAGCACGTGCGATCTCCTCCATCGGCAGGGATGGTCCGGATGGCTCCGGTGGTCGCCCAGGCGCACGCTCCACCAGGTCATCGAGTCCTTTGAAGGTGGCCCATTGCCGTTGCAACCCATCGCCGAGAACCGGCAGGAGCAGCTCAACACCGGCGGCTTCAAGGCGTTGCAACAGTGGCTCAGTCGTGGGCTCCGTCGGCCTGGAAGCATAGATCGCCACACGGGTCGCATTCTGTCCGGCCACGAAGTTGGAACCCACGATGGCGATCGCGTCCCCGGCGTCGGTGCGGCGGCGCAGCGATCGTTCTTGACGGCGGGATCGCAAATATCCACGAAGTGCGGCTTTGGCGTCCTCTGGTTCCAATCCGGTCAGGGTGGGAAGCGAATGTGTGATCCCGGTCATAGTTAGATTCTCGCAGAAGATTGTGACGAAGCGGTCGCCGGTTCGCTACGGAATTGCTGCCAGTGGGATACGGTCTTATCTATGACCATTACGAAGGCTGTAATCCCCGTGGCGGGTCTAGGTACGCGGTTCCTTCCCGTGACAAAGACCATGCCGAAAGAAATGTTGCCGGTAGTCGACAAACCCGCCATCGAGTATGTGGTCGAAGAAGCGGCCAATGCTGGCCTCGACGACGTACTGCTGGTCACCGGTCGGTCCAAACGCGCGGTGGAGGACTACTTCGATGTGGCTCCGGAACTCGAGCGCGCGCTCAAGAACAAGGGCGATGACGAGCGTCTGGCCTCGGTGCGCGAACCTGTGGATCTGGCCACGTTGCACTTCGTGCGACAGGGCAGGCCACGTGGGCTCGGGCACGCAGTGCTATGCGGTCGGCAACACGTGGGCGACCAGCACTTCGCGGTGCTACTCGGCGACGACCTCATCGACGAACGCGATCAGATCCTCCCAGTGATGCTCGCGGTGGCAGAACGCACCGGTGGGTCCGTGATCGCTCTGCTGGAAGTGCCTCGTGACCAAATCGGGCTGTACGGTTGCGCCGCGGTCAGCGCCGCAGACCCCGCGCTCGCAGCGGGACTTGAGATGACAGGTGAGCCGCTGCCGCAGGCAGATGTGGTGCGGATCGACGCGCTCGTCGAAAAACCGGCCCCGGAAGACGCTCCCAGTAACCTCGCGATCATCGGGCGCTATGTGCTCAGCCCGGCAGTCTTCGACGTGCTGGAACACACCGAACCTGGCCGAGGCAACGAGATTCAGCTCACCGATGCACTCGCAGAGCTGGCGCAGGATCCCTCCCAACCCGGTCACGGTGTTTATGGCGTGGTCTTCCGTGGCCGCCGTTACGATACGGGCGACAAACTCGACTACCTCAAAGCCGTCGTGCAACTGGCGGCAGAACGCGACGACCTTGGCCCCGACTTCCGTGACTGGCTACACGGTTTCGTCACCGGACTGAAATGAGAAGTGTCGGCGACCACCTCGCGGCAGTGCTGCGAGTCGCACAACCGGTACGACCACTCGACGTCATCTTGACGGATGCTGTGGGCTGTATTCTCGCTGAGCCGCTGATCGCCCCGGCCGATGTGCCCGGTGGCAACCGGGCGGCTTGCGACGGTTACGCACTAGCCAGTGCCGATCTGGCGCATGCGAGCGTGAGCGAACCGGTCACGCTGCGCGTGGTGGACGAGGTCTCTGCCGCTACCAGCGAACCCGCCCGCATCGTGTCGGGACAGAGCGTCAAGGTGGCCTCCGGCGTGCGGGTACCGCATGGCGCCGATGCGGTGGTGCCGTTGGAGTACTCAGATCGGGGCGAGGCAAAAGTCCGTATCGCCTATCCGCCGCGTCCGGGAGACAACGTCATTCCGCATGGTTCGGCAGCGACAGCGGGTTCGGTTGCCATCGAGGCTGGGACCCGGATGGGCGCCAGGCAGATCGCGTTGGCGGCGTCTCTTGGATTTTCCCGCGTCACGGTCCACCCGCGGCCACGCGTTGTGATCTTGACGGTTGGGGACGAGTTGCACTCCGCTAACCGGTCGCGGCGCGCCAGTGAGGGCAGGGATCTGCCGATCTTCGATGCCAACGGGCCGGCGCTGCGTGTTGCGGTGCAAGATGCGGGAGCCACAGCGATTCAGGTCGGTCCGCTGAGCGATGACCGGGCAACGCTGCGCGAAGCGCTGGAGGATCAACTGGTGCGCGCCGATCTGGTGGTGACCACCGGGGGATTGTCGGACGGGCCACGCGATACTCTGCGCGACGTGCTCTCTCCACTGGGAACGGTGCGGTTCGATCGGGTCTCGATGAGTCCCGGACGGCTGCACGGTGTGGGAATGCTGGGGACCGAGGATTGGGCGGTGCCCATCTTCGCGCTTCCTGGACACCCTGTTGCGGCGCTCGTCGCTTTCGAGGTTTTCGTACGTCCAGCACTACGGACCATAGCGGGGTACAACGACATCTACCGGCCGTCACTGTCGGCACGGGCCGCGACCTCATGGCAGGTCGACTCACATGAACGTCAATTCGTGCCAGCCACCATCACCGGCACCCCCGATGCAGGGTACGAGGTGACCCCGGTGGCCGAACCGGACCAGTTGAGCTCGTTGTCGATTTCGGCGCTGTCAGCGGCCAATGCGCTGGTCGTCGTGCCGGAAGACGTGACCACTGTCGCGCGAGGCACCTCGCTGCACTGCCTGGTTCTGGAAGGCTAGTACGATGCGGGCTTGGCCTGTGACTCTGCGCGAAGACCCGGGACCACCCGCAAGATTCAGTTCCTTGTTGTTGCGTCCGTTACGTCGTAACGAGCAGGCCGACTGGGACCGAGTGCGCGGCGTCAATACGGCCTGGCTCGCGCCATGGGAACCATCTGATCCCGCGCTGGAGCGACCCGACAAGATCGAGCCGTGGACTCGTCCCTCTTTTGGCTCCTACGTCAGGTCGTTGAACCGGCAGGCACGGTCGGGGCACTCGGTGCCTTGGGTCATCGAAGTCGACGGAGAACTCGCGGGACAGGTCACCGCAGGCTCGATGGTCTACGCTTCGCAACGATCCGCAGTGGTCGGCTATTGGGTCTCGCATCATCTGGCAGGACGCGGCATCGCTCCACTGGCGCTCGCAATGATGATCGATTACCTGTTGGCCGAGCGTGCGCTACACCGGGTGGAGATATGCATTCGCCCTGAGAATGAGGCGAGCATTCGCGTGGTCCAGAAACTAGGGCTGCGCTACGAAGGAGTGCGGCCCAGATTCATCCATATCAACGGGCAGTGGAGCGATCATTTGGTCTACGCCCTCGACACCAGTGAATGGAATGGGCCTGGGACGCTGGTAGCCAGATGGTACGAATGGTTGCGCACCGGGTCCGACTCTTAAGTTCAGTGGATGATGCTCAAAGTCGGAACTCGTCGTCAAATGACACCGATGTAATTTATCCCTCGGACACGCCGAACAGATTGCGGTGCCGCAGGCCCCAAGCGGCCTAACGTCGTGTTTGTGGATTCACCGGCGGGATTTGTCGCGCTGGCCATACTCCTGGTGTGGCTGGCGTACTTCGTACCCGGACGTCTGGCGCGTCGAGAGCGCGTCGCGGCCGCACGCGTTGACGACAGATTCTCAGAGAGTTTGCGTGTCTTGGCTATTGCGGGCGGTCAAAAGGTCGAGACGGCACCTAACGGTGATTGCGCGGTAGCGAAACCGCGCACGACGAAGTTGCTTGTGAGGAATCCGCAGCAGACCGCCTCACTAGGGAGGGGCTCGTACATGGACCAGCCAGAGTTCTCAGCAGCGCGTGCCGCATTGATGACTCAGCGGCGCCAGCAGGCGCGACGCCGCGCGCTGCTCACAGCGCTGCTCGGGGTGATCACCCTTGCCCTGCTGCCCGTGGTGTTACTGACTGCCATGTCCGCATGGTGGCTGGCGTTGCCCGGTGGTCTGCTCGGTGTCGTTCTTGTTCTGGGCCGCCGTGCGGTGGTGGCGCAGCAACGTGCTGACGCGGAGTTGGCGCGTCGCGCTCGGATGGCACACCGTGCAGAACTTGCGACGCGAATGCAGGCTGGACGCCCCGGTGCCCGCCGAGTCGGCCGACCGATTCCGGTGGCGCAGCCGCGCACCGCACGCACTGGTGCTGTGCCAGTCGTTGCCGAGACTGAGGCTGAGGCTGGTTTGGGCTGGAGTGCTTCGGTTGAGGAAGTGCTTGACCGGGTGGACGAGCGCCGCGCTGGTCGAGATGGTTCCGCCGGTCGTGCCGATACCGATGATCGAGCTCGTCGAGACCACGAGGTCGAATTGTCTGAGGGCACTCGTCCATCTGAGAAAGTCGCGACGACCACCGGTCGTGCTGTTCGTCCGCACCGGGTTCCGCGCCCAACCTACGCGACGAAGCCTGCGGCTCCGCGTTGGGAACCGGCGCCACTCAGTGCTGAAATCCAGCGTGCTACGCGCGCGATGGCCCAGTGGGAGGCTGAGCACGGTGAAGTCGCGGTCGAGGACGATGCTGTGGTCGTGTCCGGTGTTGAGTTTGATGCTGAAATCACCTTGGGTGGTGGCCGCGTTCCGGGCACCGCTGCTGAACAGGGGACTACTGCACTTGGCGACGAGGCTATTTATGGAGTCTTGGAGCGTCGCCGCGCAGTAGGCGAGTGATCTGCGCTGTCTCTAGGACCTGTGGGGTCTGATTTGTCGCCGGGTGCGATGATATTCTGATGCGCGGTCGCGTCGTAGATTTATCTGCGGTGCAGACCTCGGGGCTATGGCGCAGTTGGTAGCGCGTCTCGTTCGCAATGAGAAGGTCAGGGGTTCGAATCCCCTTAGCTCCACCACGGTTTGATTGCTGCTATTTCAACATTCTTAAGAACTGCTCGCCTAGGTGCAGGATCGGCACTGGGAGCCATTCTGGGAGCCATTCTGTAACGATAGTAAGTTTGGGTGTATCGGCGACCTACTCGACCGCCCGCAGCAGCCTCTCCAAATCCGCGGCAACAACCTCTAACTCACTGACTTCAATCTCGTCGGCAGGGAACAGGATCGACGGCTGGGGACTGTCGCCTCGGATGATGGTCCAGTGTCCGTAGGTGGCTTCGCAGATGGTGTGAGGCTGAGGGAGGTTGCACCAGGTTGGGTGGGTCATAGGGGTGAGTCTCTCATCAGGGTGCCTTAACTCGCGGGCTGGATCAATTCCCTTCCATTGCCTCTCAATGGACGCACCTCATACTCAGTGAGTTCGCGTGAGATGGGTGCTGCAAGATCAGCCGCCAGGTTCACTAGGTCGAGGTTCCCGACGATCTCGGGGTTAAGCCAGTCGCTGGTTAATTCGTCGGACAGGAACACGGGCATTCGATCATGTAGACGCTCCATGACCCCGGCAGAACTGCGCGTGAGGATGGTCGCAGTGAGTACCCACTCGCTGTCGGGGGATTTCCACCATCTATAGAGGCCAGCTAGGGCGAGGATGGGTTTAGGGCCAAAGATTGCGTGGGGAGTTCGTGAACCCTTTTTCCCTGTCCATTCATAGAACCCACTCACCGGGAATGCGCACCGCTGCGATTTTACTGACGGGGCAAAGGTGGGCTTTTCTATCAATGTCTCAACGCGTGCGTTGAACGTGAAGCGAGCGGATCCGTCTTTAGACCAGGGCGGGATGATGCCCCAATGTGCGAGGTCAAAGTGTTTTTGCTGGTCTTTATCCGAGGTGAACACGATAGGAATTGGTTGAGTCGGTGCGAGGTTCCAATTCGATTGAGCGCCCTGGGGTAGCTCGCTGAGCCAGGCTGCGATCTCCGTCGACTTCGCGCCGCTTATTATCTCGTCATAGTCGACGATGACTCGTCCGCACATTCCTCTAGGCTACGGCGAGATGGTCGGCGACGATACCGGAGTGTCAGGGGCACCTCTCTAGACCCGCTCGACCGCCCCTGGAAACACGTCCTGCGGGCACTGCGAGGCAACATCGGCGGGCTAGAACTACACAACCCTCGCCACGTGCGGGGGGGTTGTCTGTTTTTGGCAATACAACACCGCCCCTACCCAGCGTGAGCCAGGTAGGGGCGGTGGTGCTCTTAGGTGTAATCCTTGCGATCGCGAGCTTGAACGAAGTGCGCGCCGTGTAGGCTGGTGTGCCACACGCGCTGACCAGGCACCTTTAGAATGCGACACCCTTTCCATCCGGCCGTTTCGACGGACACCTTGCCACTTTCGAAGGCCGCTGCCAGGGCGGGCTCAAGGTCTGTGTCGTGCGATGCGAGTATCACTGCGTCAGCGTCGCCACGGTCGGCGCTTCGTACAAAATCGAGGGCCACGAGGACGTCTACGCCCTTCTCCTGAGCATGCTTCTCCCCGTTGACCCAGGAGTACCGGAGACCTCGATGCACAACCTCCACACGCGGGTCACGAGTCCACTCCGATTGCTGCGCCTGGTTCCTTCGGTATCCGTTCGGGTTCTCACTGTTCGACGGAAGCCCTCGGTATACAACTATTTTGGTGAGCTCGTAGGCGACAGGCTCTTCACCTTTTGCCATCGCCTGTGTGGCAAACACATGATTTCTCACCGCGAGCCACTGGTTGGCGAAATGCAGGGGGTGAACGAGAGATTCATGCTTAGCAACGCCATTCGGTGCAAATATCCCGTGCCCCGTGAGGTGAATATTCTGATAATCGATCACCATCTTGGCCGTTCGGCGTTGCATCGAGTCTCCTATACGAAAAAGCCCCACCAGTCCCGGAGGACGGTGGGGAGCTATGTGTGTGAATCTACGCAAGAACGATCCCCGATGTCAAGTGGAACCCGGTTGCGAGTTTGCTTAGTGATACCTAAGTCAGAAACCTCCCAATCGCACACCGCCCCCACCCTCCCGAAGGAGGGTGGGGGCGGTGTCTCAACGTCCTGATTATCAGGCCAACGGGCAAGTCCTTGCGTTACAAAAAGAGGACGCCCGGCCGCCTACAGGCGAGGTCGAGTTCCTGCCTCACGCTGTGAACTTAACTGGTTGTAGTCGCGAGCAAAGACTTCGTAGTAGACGCCGAACATCCTGCGGATCACGGAGATGAGGGTCACCCCGAGATGTGCAAGTAGCGCGCCCGTCACCGCGACCACCAGGGGCTTGGCGTGATCTGTGCGCAGCCATGGCAAAGCTGCGATCGCTGCAAGGGCGAAGGTGACGGCGAGAGCAGCGACCGCTGTGTAAAGTGCCGCAACTACGGTCGACGCGATAAGCCTCTGCAGATGGTGCCGATGTTTCATCTCCTTCGACTCGTCAACCTTCACGCGGAGATTTGCCAGGAACACGAACGTAGTGAGCATCGCACCAACCAAAAGCCCAGATGCTGCGAGCAACTGAGGAACACCGTTACTGAGCGGCATTCCAAGCCACACTGCGCACCCAGCTGCGAGCCCCGTAAGCACGGGCATTACATAGAACCAAAATCGATCGACCCAGCGCATTCTTCCCGGGACTGTCAGAAATACGGTGTGTGAGGGTCTGGCCTGATCCGTAAGGAGATGGCCGTGGCTGACACGACCGATGTCGTCGTTGACGACGAGATGATTGATCTCGTGACCGGGGAGATCATCGATCAGAAAGAACTCGCAGAACGCTTGCTCGTGCAAGCAAGAGAACAGGGCGTGAGCTTGACCGGGCCTGGTGGGCTGCTGAGTCAACTCACGAGGAATGTGCTTGAGACCGCGTTGGAAGCGGAGCTGACTGAGCATCTCGGTCACGAGCACGGCGGAACCCCGATCGGCGAGAACATGCGCAACGGGACCCGGACGAAGACCGTGTTGACTGAGATCGGCCCGGTCGAGATCGAGGTTCCCAGAGACCGCGATGGGTCGTTCGAGCCGGTGATCGTCCCGAAGCGCAAGCGTCGCCTGGACGGGGTCGATCAGATCGTGCTCTCACTCACAGCTCGGGGACTGACGACCGGTGAGATCGCTGCGCACTTCGATGAGGTCTATGGGGCGAAGGCCTCGAAGGACACGATCAGCCGGATCACGGAGAAAGTCACCGGTGAGATCGCCGAGTGGGCCTCTCGGCCACTGGATCCGATCTATCCGGTGATCTTCGTCGACGCGATCGTGGTCAAGGTCCGCGACGGGCAGGTCCGCAACACTCCGTTCTATGTCGTCATGGGCGTCACGGTAAGCGGGGAACGCGACATCTTGGGCATCTGGGCCGGCGACGGCGCGGAAGGCGCGAGGTTCTGGCTGCAGGTGTTTTCCGAGCTGAAGAACCGCGGCGTCGAGGACGTGTTCATTGCGGTCTGCGACGGGCTCAAGGGCCTCCCCGACGCCATCAACACCACCTGGGAGCAGACGGTCGTGCAGCAGTGCATCGTGCATCTGATCCGCAACAGCTTCCGGTATGCCGGCCGGCAACACCGGGACGCGATCGTCCGCTCGCTCAAGCCCGTCTACACGGCCCCGTCCGAGCAGGCGGCGAAGGACCGGTTCGAGGAGTTCGCGGCCGAGTGGGGGCAGCAGTACCCGGCGATCGTGCAACTCTGGCGCAACAGCTGGGCGGAGTTCGTGCCGTTCCTGGAGTACGACGTCGAGATCCGCCGGGTGATCTGCACGACCAACGCGATCGAATCGATCAACGCCAGGTATCGCAGGGCAGTGAGGGCGCGGGGACACTTTCCGAACGAGGCCGCCGCGATCAAGTGCCTGTATCTCGTCACGCGCTCACTTGACCCCACCGGCGGCGGGAAGGCACGCTGGGTGATGAGGTGGAAGCCAGCGCTGAACGCGTTCGCAATCACCTTCGCCGGACGGTTCGAGAGCACCACCCACTAATGAAACCGCCGGACCCCACACACCGTTAAACGGACAATCCCTGCCCCGGCGGCATCCGACCGAGCTTGAGAATCATGTGCTCTCGCTCGGCGGATGCCGCTCTTTTCATTGGTTCACGACCTACGGTCTCGATACGGAGCACCTCGTCCCAAGTGCGCATGAGGGAATGTCAGTGCCGCCGCCTAGAATTGCTGCTACAGGGAGATGCGCGTCGCCGGGGCGTGGAACTCACGGCAACGGGGAGACAGCATGGCAGACGAGAACGCGCTGGTGCCGGTCTGGACACTTGCCACTGAGGCCGTGGCGGTGCCCGATCTCGTGGGTGATGCGGACATGACTCCCGAGCGGCTTGCTGACCTGCGCACCGCGCTTGCGACGTTCGCGCAGGCGCCCATCGCGACGTTGGAGATGCATCCGATCGAGCGACGCCGTGACCCGGCTGGCGGCATCGCGCTGCACGCGAGCAGCCCCCTTGCCCAGCAGCTCTCGCAGCTCGTGACTCAGACCGCGCGGTCAGCGCCGGCGAAGGTCGACATCGCGGCTTCCGGTGAAGTGCTTTACCGCATGGTGGTGCCCGCGAAGGTCGCCTCCCAGGTGAGCAAGGGCCTCGTGAAGCCGATGGCGTCCAAGGCCGTCTCGGGCGGCGTCTACAGTGCTCTCCGGGACTCGACGGGAATCGTCTCCAAGGCGACATTCGTCCCTGTGGCTGGCACGGGCGCGACAACCGGCGCTGCAGCAACCGCAGGCGTCGGCATTGCAGGCGCAGGAGCGCTGACCGTCGCGGCTCCGCTCGTCCTGATGGCTGTGGCCGTGGGTGCGAGCGCCTACGCCGACCATCAGCGGCAGAAGGCCATCGAACGGATCACTGACCTGCTTGAGCAGCTGCACGACGACAAGTTGGAGCAGGAACGTAACCGGCTCGATGGCTGCCGGGACGCGATAGACAAGGCCACGTCGGTACTGCTGGATCAGGGCAAGATCGGGCAGTCGCTGGGACTGGATTCCGCGTCACACGAGATCAGCACCGCCATTGCCGCCGTTCGTACGCGGCTCAAGAAGTGGCAGGACGCGCTCGATGAACTCCCCGAAGGACCGGTGGAGCTGGCGACGCTCACAGAGACGTTCCCTGGCATTACGGACGAGAACGGTGCTTTCAGTGCGCACCTGGAGACCGCGAGGTTGGCCCTTGCGCTGAAGCGTCGTGTCTTGGTGCTGCAGGCTGTGGAGCACGCGCAGCTCGACGGCACTGGCAACCCGTTCGAGTCCTTCCTGAGCGAGCTGCGCAGCGACGAGCAACGATTGAACGACCTCGAAGCGAGCATCAATGGCGTGCTGCTGCGACTGTCCTCGCTCGAGCTCAAGCGCCCAAGTGGGTTGGTCAAGAAGGTGCACTACGCACCGTCCGACGTTGACAAGCTCCTCACTGCCGCCTATCGGCTCAGGGGCCTCAGCAGCGGAATCGATGCTGCTGGAAGCCGCGCCGATGTGGTGATCGAGATCGAGCGGGGACATGACGGGTCTGTCGTTGTGTTTCCGGCGGCAGCGGTCGAATCCTGACGTTCTCGCTCGATCTGACTGACCCGCTCGAGCGTGTGGACTATTCCCCAGCGGCTGCTGCGAGCTTCTGGTTGCTGACGATGTAGACGTTGCGGCTCCAGTGCCAGTCGGCGATGAGGGCTGAGCCGTCGAACCATTCGCGGTCGCCTTCTGCGAGGTAGACGCCCGCGGCGTCGTCGGGGATGGCGTCGGCGTCGTCGACGCTGGCGATGAGTGCGAACTTGGTGCCGTTGGAGTAGTAGAGGTAGTGCTTCGCGCCGTACATGGTGTCGCACTCCTCAGCGGCGGTTGTCGTGCTCGTGCCCCGCTCTGCCTTGGCGCTCTTGATGACGCCGCCGGTATCGCGTGGGATGGCGTCGATGACGGCTTCGCGTTCGAGGTCTGCGAGGAAGCTGAGGTCGGCGTCGCCGTCGAAGCTGCCGCCTGCGCAGGTTCCGGTGCTGATCGGATAGCCGCCGTGCTGCTCCTTGTAGGTCTTGAGTGCTGCGGCGAGGCGATCAAGGTCGGCGACTCGCTTGGCGTCACCGCGCGGGAGATCCTTCGTCTCTTCCTTCTCGATGGTCTGGGTGATGGAGTTATCGTTCGTGGTCGTGGTCTGGCCAGTGAGGCTTGGGAGGGTGAGGCGGATGAGGCCGTAGGTGATGGCGACGCTGACGGCGATGATCAGGACGGTGAAGATGATCCGGCTGCGGGTTTCTCGTTGCTGGTGGTAGCTGCTCATGCTGCTTTTTCTCCTGCTGCTACTTCGGCGGCAGCGACGCGCTTAGGTGGTGAACGGCGGTTGCTCGATCATCTCGGTGTGATGCCAACCGAACACGTCCTTCCCGAACTTGAGATAGGCTGCGAGACCGAAGACGAGGTCTTCGGCGATCAGGGCGGAGCCATCGAGGTTGCCGATGTCCCAGCCGATCTGGTTCTCCAGATCCTGACGGACAACGAGATTCGAGCCATGCAGATGCATCGGCGGCGGGCTCGTCATCACGGAATAGCACTCGTGGCAGCCGAAGGGACGGTTGGACTCCATCGCCTTGTTCAGCAGCGTCGTCTCGTTCCAGTCCAGACCATAGGAGATCATGCCCTCCGAGATCCCGACCGGATGACGGCTCAGACGATGCATCAGGCGTGCGAGGTTGTCGGGCGTGAAGACGGACTCCTCGTCGTAGTGCACGACGTAGGAATCGGTCGGGTTCGCGCGGTGCTGCTGGACCATGTACTCCAGCGCACGAGCCTTGAGGCGGGTGTCTTTGGGTGTGCGGTAGTCGGTCGGCAGGAGGTACGGCGTCACCGGGATGACCGCATTGCGGTAACGAGTGCGGAGCGCGGCCACCTCATCAGCGTCCTCAGTGATGATCTCCACCCAGACGACCTTCTGCAGCACCGGATAGCGGGCGACGCCCGCGAGGACGTTGTCGACGCCGCGCTGGACGACGGAGAGCGCACCACCCTTGGTCGTGATCTGGATCAGGAAGCGGTGCGTGTTCCCTTTCCGCTTCGCGTGAGCCAGCGACGCAGTGAGCTTCCGGTTGGTGACCTTCTCACGAGAGACGTGGTTGTGGGCGCTGGCCTTGATCACCATCCACCAGAAGTAGAGGTAGGTCAGTATCAGGAGCACCATCGCCCCGAACAGGAACCAGCCAACTGGCGTGAGGTCGGACGCGAGACGCACTACGCGCGAACTCCCAAATCACCCCCCACGTGAGACGAGGATGCATGAAGTGCGGGAGATAGTGTGGTGGAAAGCCAGACGCATTACTGTATGGGAATACAACACGAATCAATTGCTGAGACAATACTGAAATGGCTTTTAGGCAGGCATTTATCCGTTGCTTTGCGATATTCCTATTCCGGCAAATTGCGGATTATGAGAGAATGGGACGTAGACTGCAGCGTCCCGGTCGAGCCGTCCGGCTCCCGACTGCGACAGCACGACCCGCCCGAGCGGCGCGGCACCCTAGCAGTGTCGGAGGCCGCCGGTAGCGTGGGACACGGCCCTATGAGCACAACTTAAGACGCGCCCTCGGCGCGGAGGAGCGCAACCCGATGAGACGCAGTGCGGTACGGTCACCCCGCCGCGACGGTCACCAGGCCGCCACGGCTTCGTCGTGCTCCCGATGCTCTGCATGGAGGGAGTGCAGATGACATCCCAGCTGACTGACTACCAGGCGAAGTACTACGCGCACGAGCTTCAGCGCAGCTACGCCAACAACCACGTCGGCAAGCTCGCCGGCCTGCTCTTCGACGCGCAGGTGGAGCCGAAGCCGCACCAGATCGATGCGGCCCTGTTCGCGTTGCAGACCCCGTTCCTGCCGGGCGTGATCCTGGCTGACGAGGTGGGCCTCGGCAAGACGATCGAAGCGGGCATCGTCATCTCGCAGTACTGGGCGGAGCGCCGTCGCAGTATCTTGATCGTTGCTCCGTCGAGTCTGCGGCAGCAGTGGCAGCAGGAGCTGTACGAGAAGTTCCTGATCCCGTCCGCCATCCTCGACCCGAAGTCGAAGGACTCGCTGCTTGCTGCAGCAGGCGGACGCTCGGCACAGGTACTGATCTGTTCCTACGAGTTCGCGCTCCGCCACGAGACCTCGCTGCTCAAGGCGTGGGATCTCGTCGTCGCAGACGAGGCGCACCGGCTGCGCAACTACTGGACGGGCAAGACCAAGGCCGCTGAGGCGGTGGCGCACATCGTCAAGGGTGCGCACAAGACGGTGCTGCTGACGGCGACGCCGCTGCAGAACAAGCTCGAGGAACTGTACGGGCTGGTGTCGATCTTCGACCCTGGCTACTTCTATTCGCTCGATGCGTTCCGCGAGCGGTACGTCAAGAACCGCGATCTGGGTGGCGATGACGACCTGGTGGAGCGTGTCGCGACGGTCTCGAAGCGCACGCTGCGGCGCGACGCTGACAAGTACATTCACTTCACCAAGCGCCTGCCTCTGACGGTCGAGTTCACGCCGTCGCCGGACGAGGCGCGGCTCTACGACCTCGTGAACGACTACCTACAGCGTGATGAGCTGTTTGCCTTTGCGGGGAGTCAGCGTCACCTCTCTGCCCTGATCATCCGTAAGCGCCTCGGATCATCGACCTACGCGGTCGCGAGCACGCTGGAGAACATCGCGAACCGCCTGGCTGACGAGGTTGCGGCCGGGCAGCGCCGCGATGGTCGTGGTGGCCTCGTGGCAGCCGACTTCGCCATCGACGATGAAATCACCAGCGAGGAGCTGGAGGAAGCCGAGGAGATCGGCGGAACCGCCAACGGCTCCCGCCCGTCGTCGTTGCCGCTTGACGAGTCGCTACTGGAGGCGATGCGTGCTGAGGTTGCCGAGCTGCGCGAGTACGCGGCGCTTGCCCGTTCGATCACGGAGAACCAGAAAGCCGTCAAGCTCGGTGAGGCACTCGACCTGGGCTTCGAGCGGCTCCGCGAGCTGGGCGCTCCCCAGAAGGCCATCATCTTCACCGACTCGACCAAGACGCAGGAGTACATCGCTCGATCGCTGCGTGAAGCCGGTCGTGGCGAGGGACTCGTCTTGTTCAACGGCTCGAACAACGGGCCTGAGCAGACTGCGATCTACCAGGCGTGGTTGGAGAAGAACAAGGACGGCGACCTGATCACCGGCATCGCCGCCGTAGATCGCCGCAAGGCGCTGGTGGATTACTTCCGCGCCGAGGGAACGATCATGATCGCGACCGAGGCCGCAGCCGAGGGCATCAACCTGCAGTTCTGCTCGATGCTCGTCAACTACGACCTGCCGTGGAACCCGCAGCGCGTTGAGCAGCGGATCGGTCGCGTGCACCGTTTCGGCCAGAAGCACAACGTCGTCGTCGTGAACTTCTCAAACAAGGGCAACATTGCCGAGCAGCGCATCCTGGAACTGCTGACGAACAAGTTCCAGCTGTTCTCCAGCGTGTTCGGTGCAAGCGACGAGGTGCTCGGCGCGATCGAGGACGGGCTGGACTTCGAGAAGACGATCAGCGACATCCTCACCCGCTGCCGAACCGCCGACGAGCTGGACGCCGCGTTCCGCGAGCTCGAGGGGCAGTACGCGAGCGAGATCTCGCGCGAGATGGCCAGCGCCAAGGCGAAAGTCTTCGACAACCTCGACCCGCACGTCCAAGATCGCCTCAAGGCGTATGACACGCAGTCCGGCGAGGTGCTCAACAAGTTCGAGCGCCTGCTGCTCGCGGTAACCCGGCATGAGCTGGATCGATTCGCCACCTTTGAAGGCGACGGCCGCACGTTCGTGCTGACCGAGGCGCCGGTCAGGGAGGCGCCGACGGGGCGCTACTTCTTCAAGTCGCAGCCGCTCGACAACGCCCACCAGTACCGCTACGCGAGCGCGCTCGCCCAGTACGTCGTCGACACGTCGAAGGGACATGAGACCCCGGCACGTGAGCTGACCTTCTCGCTTGGGCAGTCAGACCGCGTCAGCAGCGCGATCCGGGCACTGGAGGGCACCAGCGGCGAACTGACTGTGAACCTCGCGACCTTCCGCATGAAGGCCCGCGACGAGGACGTCTCCGAGTCCTACATGCTGGCCGGCGCCCTGACCGATGACGGCCAGTGGCTCGACGAGGAGTACGTCGCGGACATCCTCGACCTGGCCTGCATCTCAGTCGGAGAGCAGCCCGTGGCGATCGACGAGTCCCGCTTCACGCTGCACCTTGATGCACGACGGGCGGAGCTGGAGAAAGAAGTCCAGGGCCGCAACTCCCGCTACTACGACCAGCAGGAGGAGCTGCTCTACCGCAACCAGCAGGATCGCAAGGCCGAGCACGAGGGTGCCATCCGCGACTACCGGGCGAAGGAGAAGGAAGCCCGCAGGCTCGCCCGGCAGGCCGATGATCCGATGGAGCAGCTGCGGCTCAAGAAGGAAGCCCGGAAGTGGGAGCAGCGTGCCGAAGAGGCCGACGAGGACTTCCGGGACACACGCAAGAAGCTCCGCGCCGAGGCCGACAAATACCTGGAACTGATCGAGCAGTCGCTCCAGGGAACCCAGGAGACCGAGCACCTGTTCACGATCCGATGGCGGATCGCCACTTAGGCCACCGGGCATTCACAAACCCGACACGAATTGTTAAAATCATGAAAGAGATTCACCCGAATGACTGACGAGATCTACGAAACACCATCCACTACTCCGAACTTCCAGACCGAGCTGGCAGCGCAGCTTGCCGATCTGATTCCCGAGGCCATCGCCGACGGCAAGGTGGATGTCGAGAAGCTCAAGGAACTGCTCGACGGGGATGCAGCCGACGGCAGTGAGCGGTTCGGACTGTTCTGGCCCGGCAAGAAGCGTGCCCTCCGCGCTGCGCAGGAGCCGACCACGGCGACGCTGAAGCCCGACTTTGAGAACTCGAAGGACTGGGACACGACACAGAACGTCTTCATCGAGGGCGACAACCTCGAAGTGCTCAAGATCCTACAGAAGCACTACCACGCTAAGATCAAACTGATCTACATCGACCCTCCGTACAACACCGGCAAGGACTTCGTCTACCCGGACAACTACAAAGAGGGCCTCGACACCTATCTCGAGTGGACGCGCCAGGTCAACGAGGAGGGCAAGAAGGTCTCGACCAATGCGGAGACCGAGGGGCGCTACCACTCCAACTGGCTCAACATGATGTATCCGCGTCTCAAGCTGGCACGTAACCTGCTCAAAGATGACGGGGTGATCTTTATCTCGATCGACGACAACGAGGTCGCCAATCTGCGTCGCGTTCTTGACGAAGTATTTGGTGAGGCAAACTTCATCGAGAACTACATATGGGAGAGCAACTTCCGCCCGGACAACAGTTCGCGTATCGAGCGCGAGAACGCTCAACACGTCTTGTGCTACGCACGTAACAAGTCGCTCCTGACCGGTCTTGTCGGAGCCCAGAAGGCGACAGAAGGACTTCCTTCTCTCACCAAATCGTCGATGAAGCCTTCAACTCTGACATTCGACCCCGACTGGGTGGACTTTCAACTGGCAGACGGTACATACGAGGCCGGCGAGCGTTCCTCTGGCTACACGCTTGAGACTGACGTAACCGTCGTCGACGGCTGTGCAACGGCACCGTTCCGGCTCACTGGGCGCGTCATTTGGTCTCAGCAATACCTCGAGCAGCAAGTCTCCGAGGGTACCCGCATCGTGATCAAGGGCGGCGGCTTCGTGCCATACTCCCGCAAGATTGCTACGTCCGCGCTCGCCCCAACCACCCTGATACCTCGAGATCAGGTTGGCGATGTCCTGGCGGGAAACGCTGAGATTCGGGGGCTGTTCGGAGACGCGGTCTTCAACCACCCGAAGCCGACGACCCTGCTTAAGTACTTGATCAATTCAGTCACCAGCGACGATTCCGACGCGATCGTGCTCGACTTCTTCGCAGGTTCGGCCAGCACTGCCCATGCGGTGCTGGCGCTCAATGCTTCGGACAACGGGCGACGTCATTTCGTCGCAGTGCAGCTACCTGAGCCGACCCCTGAAGGCTCGATCGCAGCCTCCAAGGGATACGCCACTATTGCAGAGCTCGCACGAAAGCGCATCGACCTCGCTGGACGTGAGATTTCGGAGGGCATGGACGGTCAGCTCGACACCGGAGATGCTGCTGATGTGGGCTTTCGCGCGTACAAGTTGGCCGACACGAACTTCTCGAAGTGGCGGTTGTCCAGTGATGTTGACGAGGACGCGCTCCAGCAGCACCTGCTTAGCCTTCGTGACAGCGCAACTGACGATGCGACTGCCGATGAGCTGCTAACCGAGATCCTCCTCAAGCAAGGCTACTCGCTGACCGAATCCGTCTCGCCTGCTGAGGTCGGTGGCCTCGACGTCCGGCTCGTGCGTGACCGTGATGGCGACGTTGCCGTGTTGGCGTACCTGAATGAGCACGTCAAGCCGACGCTTGAGCAGCTCCGCGCGCTCGTCGATGAGGCGCCGACGCGGATCATCGTGCTCGAAGACGCTTTCCAGGGCGATGACGAACTCAAGACCAACCTGGCCCAGCTCGCGAAGAGCAAGGGCATTGAGCTCTGGACGGCCTGAGCATGAAAAACAGCACAGCGAGCGGATCAGGATTTCAGTTCGACGCCAGCCAGCCATATCAGCTGGATGCGATCGCGTCCGTGGTCGACCTGTTCGACGGGCAGCCGAAGGATGCAGAGAAGCTGGTCACGACGCTGCGGAGCGCAGCGGTGCTGCCTGAGTCCGATCAGGCGGCGCTCGATATTGACCTCACGCAGGAGGTCGGAGCGGTCGGTAACAGCCTCGTGCTTGACCGCGACCTGATCCTCGCGAACCTGCAGCGCGTGCAGGACCGGAACGGCCTTGAGGTCGCGCCGTCGCTTGCGGGCGACGCGCTCGACTTCGATATCGAGATGGAGACCGGCACGGGCAAGACGTATGTCTACCTGCGCACGATGTTCGATCTGGCCGTTAGGTACAACTTCACGAAGTTCGTGATCCTCGTGCCGAGCGTGGCAATTCGCGAGGGCGTCAGCACGAGCATCCGGCTCATGCGCGAGCACTTCGAGAACCTCTACAAGCCGCAGGGCATCACCTTTGATGCCTCGATCTACAGCGGCAAGAGCGCCGAGGAGGTGCAGTCGTTCGCGACCTCGACGAACGTGCAGATCCTCATCATGACGATCGACTCGATCCGTGGCAATGCGAACACCCGCATCATCCACCAGACGCGCGACAAGCTGAACGGTCTGCGCCCGATCGATTACCTGAAGGCGACCCACCCGGTCGTGATCATGGACGAGCCGCAGAACATGGAGTCGCAGCTCTCGCAGTCGGCCGTCGGTGAACTCGACCCGGTGTTCACGCTGCGCTACAGCGCGACGCACAAGAAGCAGCGCAACGTCGTCTACCGGCTTGACCCCGTTGACGCTCACGACCTCGGACTGGTGAAGCAGATCGTTGTGGCCGAGGTAGCCCAGCAGGGCGCCGATGCGACGCCGTACATCAAGCTGGTCGAGGTGCGCCGTGAGCCGTCGTGGTCCGCCCGACTCGAGCTGTCCTGCCGCAAAGCCGATGGCTCGCTCGAGCGGCGCATCGTGAGCGTGAAGCAGCACCAGGAGCTGTCGGATGCACGCCTGACGAACAACCCGATCTACGAGGGCTGGCGCATCAACAAGATGAGCATCGAGCCCGCCTACGTCGACCTCACCACCCACGGCTTCCTCTACGAGGGCGAGAGCATCGGTGCTTCGGCCGGCGCGATCTACAAGGAGATGATCCGAGAGACCGTTCGCGAGCACCTGCGCAAGGAATCGATGCTCCGCGCCAAGGGCATCAAGGTGCTCAGCCTCTTCTTCGTCGATAAGGTCGCCAGCTACCTGGGTGATGGCACGAACAATGACGACGCGAACGGTGACTTCGTGCAGTGGTTTGACGAGGTCTTCGTCGAGGAGCATGCGAAGTCTGCGCGCTACCAGGAGCTGCTGCCGCAGGCGCCGAGTGAACTGCGCCGGGCGTACTTCTCCCAGATCAAACGCGGCAAAACGACGACCTTCCAGGACTCGTCCGGCACCACCAAGGCCGATGACGACGCCTACGAACTGATCATGCAGGACAAGGCTCGACTGCTCGATGAGAACGAGCCCGCGCGGTTCATCTTCAGTCACTCTGCCCTGCGCGAGGGGTGGGACAACCCGAACGTCTTCCAGATCTGCACCCTGCGCGAGATGGGTGCCGAGACCGAGCGCCGCCAGACCCTTGGCCGTGGCCTTCGCCTGCCCGTGGCCAAGACTGAGGACGGCTACACCCGTGTGGCTGATCGTGGCGTCGCGACGCTGACAGTCGTGGCAAACGAGTCGTACACGAAGTTCGCGGACGCGCTCCAGCGTGAGTACAAGGACGCTGGTGTCGAGATCGGGCGGGTGCGCCGGGCTGAGTTCTCGAAGATCCCGTGGCAGGACGAGAACGGTTCGCTCACCGACGACCAGTTCGGCTACCAGCGCTCCGTCCTGGTCTGGGAGCACCTCAGAGACAAGGGCTTCATCGACAAGGACGGCGTTGTCACTCCGAAGTTCCAGCCGAACCAGCTCGGCTTCGACCTTGGCCTGCCGGTCGACTTCGTCTGGGCTGAGCCGATCATCATCGAACTGGTCGAACGCGCCAACATCGGCAAGTACGTCAAGCCGGTGAGCAAGCGTCAGCCACGCGTGCTCAACAAGCAGCTCTACTCGACACCGGAGTTCGAGGAGTTCTGGGAGACGATCAGCCAGAAGACCACCTACCGCGTCAAGGTCGAGCGTAAGCAGCTGATTGAGAACGCCATCCGGGCGATCCGTGAAGCGCCGAAGATCGACGCGCTGCGTATCCAGGTGACCCGCGCCGGAGTCAAGGTGCTGAGAGGCGGAGCCAAGGGTGAAGAACTCGGCACCCGCTCGGCCGACCTCAAGGGCAGCTACGACCTGCCCGACATCATCACCGAGCTGCAGGAGGCCACCTCCCTTACCCGCAAGACCATCGTCGACATCCTGATCGGCAGCGAGCGGCTGGGCGAGTTCATCGGCAACCCCAACGACTTCATCGCCATGGCCAACCGCGCCCTCCAGAGCGAGCTCGCGAAGATCGTGGTTGAGGGCATCCAGTATGAGCGGATTGCTGGATCGGTCTACGAGCTGCGCGAGCTGCAGAAGGACGGTGAGGAGGAGAAGGAGCGCTTCCTCGACCAGATGTACAAGGTGCAGCACACCCAGAAGACCGACTTCGACTACGTCGTCTTCGACTCGGACGTGGAGCGTCAGTTCGCGGAGCTGCTCGACTCTCGCGAGGACATCAAGCTGTTCATGAAGCTGCCTGCGAAGTTCAAGATCGACACCCCGGTCGGGCCGTACAACCCCGACTGGGCGATCATCAAGCAGGAGGACGGCGAGGACCGGATCTACATGATCCGCGAGACGAAGAGCACCCTCGACGACTCGAAACTCCGACCGACTGAACTCGCGAAGATCAAGTCCGCCAAGCGCCACTTCGAGGCCATCGGCATCGACGACTATGCGCGGGCAGTACCTGGGAGATGGAGCCTTTAATGCGTGCCGTAGAAATCCAGATCCACAACTTCCGCAGTATCCACGATGCGAGGATTCGGCTCGAGCCGCTCTCACTGATCGCCGGTGCCAACAATGCGGGCAAGAGCAACATCATTGATGCGATCCGCTTGTTCTATGGCGACCTGAAGTGGGATGACGCACGCGACAAACCGAAGGTTGCCTCGGGCGACCCCGAGGCATGGGTTGAGGTGGAGTTCAAGCCGACCGAAGATGAACTGGCGCAACTGAAGGATGACTACAAGAGTGCCGACGGCACATTCCGGGTTCGCAACTACGTCAGTCCGTCAACGGGCGCCGACGGAAAAGCCCGCTCGGGCTACTACGCCTACGAAAACGGCAACCTCTCTAACAACCTCTTCTACGGCGCGAAGAACGTCGGCTCCGGCAAAGTTGGTCACATCGTTTACATCCCTGCGGTGAGCAAGATCGATGAGAACACCAAGCTGACCGGCCCGTCAGCGCTGCGTGAGCTTGTAGCCGAAGTGCTCAACAAGGTTGTGGCCGACAGCCCCGCATACAAGCACCTGACGGAAGCATTCGGCACCTTCGAGGGCTCAATTAAGACGCAGGCAAGCGCTGATGGTCGGTCTCTCGAGTCGCTCGAGGAGGAAATAACTGATGAGATATCGAGCTGGGAAGCCTCGTTCTCGTTGGCAGTTCAGAGTATTCAGCCTGAAGAAATCCTGAAGACCCTGATCAAGCCACAGCTCATTGATGAGACGCACGGTGGAGAAATTGATCAGTCGCGATTCGGCGCGGGGTTCCAGCGGCATCTGATCTACACGCTCATCAAGCTAGCCGCGAAGCACGCAAACCCGCCGAAGGCGTCGTCCAGCGAGAAGAAGGAGTTCACGCCGCAGCTCACCTGGATTCTTTATGAGGAACCGGAAGCCTTTCTGCACCCGTCGCAGGAAGAAGTACTGCACGACAGCCTGCTGAAGCTCGTACAGGACGGCACCACGAAGGTGTTGCTAACGACGCATAGTTCACGGTTCGTGAGCCGATCGATGGACGACTTGACGAGGCTGATCCGTCTCCGTCGAGATGAAGGTGTGACCACCTCGTATCAGCTATCCCAGTCACAACTTGATCAGCTCTTTTCCGACGCACTCGTCGCTGACGACAGCATCGTGCCGCACGGCACGAGTGCAGTCGATGTCAACAAGGCGGCGATGATGGCGTCGTTGAAGACCGAACTTTGGATGCAGTCGACTCGGACCACCGCATTCTTCAGTCAGCGGGTCATCCTCGTCGAGGGGCCGAGCGAGACTGCGCTCTACAGGTATCTCACGACGCGCGGGCACATGGAGCCGCCGGTTCGCGGTCTCGCTGTCATCGACTGCATGGGCAAGTTCAATATCCATCGTTTCATCGCGATATTGAGCGCCTTCGGTATCGACCACTCGGTGCTCTATGACGGTGATAGTGGCCGTTGCTCTGACACGGAGGTCACTGCGGCCATCAACGAAGCTAGGACGAATTTCACGAAGCGGATTACTCGATTCTCCAACGACCTCGAAACTGAACTTGGCATCGTTCCGCTACCCAATAAACCGCCCGAGTCGAGTCGGAAGCCGCAGTATGTGCTCTACAACCTCGAGTCCGGGCTAGTTGAACAAGCAAAGATTGATGCCCTCAAGCAGGAGTTTGTGAACCTCGCGACTGCGCCGTAGCAAAAGTCCGAAGAGAAGGCCAGCATCATGCGCGAAATCAAGTTCCCGCGCTCCGGGAAGGTGTTAACAGCTGAAGAAGCGGGATATACTGACATGGTCAAGCGGGTTCGGGACAGCGAGTTCGAGAAACACCTCCACGAGGGGTTATATCCGGCAGCGCAGGACAAGCACAAGGCGCTAGAGCTGGCGGAGACCAAGGCGGCTGATAAGCGCCTCTGGGGGATCATCCTGGGCTCCAGCTTTCAGAGCTAGGCTGGTTCTTGGCAATGGCTCTTCTGAATCAGCTAACGTCGTCACTTACTACCGCGCGCTGGCCGCATCTCGATCCCAGCCGCCATCAGCGCCGTGCGGATCGTTGTTGGAGTCGAGCCGAACTCCTTCGCGACTGTCGCGAGCGACGCACCCTGGACATATCGAAGCGCGGCGCCCTGTACTTGCTCCCGTGTCAGTCCTCGGCTCTCGTTGCGGAGCGGAACGCGCCTGCGCTTGCAGATCTCGCTGACCGTGGCGCGGTGGATGTGGAAGCGCTCAGCTATCTCCTTGACCGAGACGCCAGCCTTGTACAGCTCAACAACTTCGAGCTGCTGCTCGATCGGCAGGTGCAGCTGCGGCTTGCGCCCTCGCCGCCCAGAAACGGCCTGTGGGGCCGTATCTGGCGCTTCCGGGGGCTCCGCTGGCGTTTGGCTAGGCTGGGGCGGGCAGCCCGCCCTGTAGGCCAACAGAGGCCGCCATTCTTTGTAATGGTCGCTGCCGAGGTCCACCATGATGCTCTTACTCGAACCCTCGACTCTATATTTGTCTGCGAGGAGAACAGTTCCACCCAGTTGCTCTCCTAAAACGTATTTGACGGTGCGTATATCACCGCTCGTTGATAGACCGTACGGATGTTGAGGTAACCCTCCGAGGCGCCGACAAGCGGCGGCGCCGATAGTAATCTGAGTACGGTCGACCAACGCAGGGCGCGCGTCAAGGGAGAGCGGCGATATGAGAACACTTCGATACTCCATCAACGTCACGCTCGACGGCTGCTGCCATCATGATGCAGGGCTCCCGCCGGACGAGGAGTCGATGCGCTACTGGACCGGGCAGATGGAACGAGCCGACGCCTTGTTATTCGGTCGGGTCACCTACGAGATGATGGAGTCGGCGTGGCGGAAGCCAGCCACCGGCATCTGGCCCGATTGGATGGATGAATGGGAGTTCCCGTTCGCCGAGGCCATCGACCAGGCGAAGAAGTACGTCGTGTCGAGCACGCTGAACGGCGTCGATTGGAACGCCGAGCTGGTGCAAGGCGACTTGGGGCAAGCGGTTCAGCAACTCAAGCAGCAGCCAGACGAAGGTCTATGGGTGGGAGGAGTGACGCTCCCTGCGGCTTTGGCAGATTTGGGGTTAATCGACGAGTACGAATTCCTTGTGCATCCGGTCCTTGCCGGACATGGGCCGACGTTGCTCGCCGGTCTGCACGAGCGCATCCAGCTTGAGTTCGTCGACCGCCACGAGTTCCGGTCAGGGGTGACCGCCCTGCGATATCGGCCCATGCCCATTCCTGCTTGACGCGATTTGTCCAAGGGCAGCGGCCGTGGCGGAAGCACCTGACATGCCGTCTATGTTATCCAGCAACGTATCCCTCTGACGCCTCTTTGAGCCAGTCGACCAAGAGTGCGCTGCGCAGCCTCCATCGACATCAGACGCACCCAATACTCAGTGTCGGCATCAGTTGGTGTCATATCGAACAGGCTGCCGCGTTCGGCGTAGATCTTCTCCAATGGGGCGAAGTGCTCGTTGCCAAACACCTCAACGTCGATGATCGGATGCCCGGCTCGAAGACGGTTGCGCACCTAACACAGTCCGTGTCCAAGGATGCGATGTAGATTGACCAGTACCCGGGCCGGAGGTTCGTCTCATACAACGATCATGATGCGTGTCGCATTACCCATACCGCTCCTGCCTTTTCGTCGATTGACACCTGTGAGTCTTTGGCATTTCCTTGACGCGATCCGGGACAGTGTCTCCGTAGCACGCAATTCTCAGCCTGCTACAGCGTATGCAGTTGGCAGCCTTAATGGCATCTGCGAAGCCCACGTAATCATGAAAACCAAGGTGCGAAAAAGAGCCGGAGCATCGATCCGACACACGAAGAGCAGACCTCGAGGCGGCACTCGGCGAGCTCCGGTAATGGCCGATGGCCGCCACGGGATCTACGTCCGGATGATTTGGCCGTTGCGGGGTAGCGCTCCGTTGAAAGTGAGGCTGACGGCGTGCGCGTTCTCGACGATGCGGTCGTCGATCGCTTGAACGTGGAGGTGGGGTTCGGTGCTGTTGTCCGAGTTGCCGCAGCGAGCCACGATGTCACCAGTCTGGACGTGCTGTCCGGGGGTGACCGCGATGCTGTCGCGTTGAAGATGACACAGTGCGATCACGGCTTCGCCGGTATCGATGAAGACGTGGTTCCCCGCGAGTGCCTTCCACCCTGCTGCGGCTCGTTGGCGTTGGGTGAGCGCATATCGGATGGAGGGAAGGCCTCGGTATGCCGGGTGATCGGGCTCCTTGTCATGTGCAGCTATGACGAGGCCAGTTGTGGGTGCCAGAATCGGGCGGCCGAATCCAGGGAATCGTGCCGCAGGCTCAGGACGTACGAGTGAGCCCGGAGTGAAAGGCGCGGTGCGCCCTGAACTGTTGACGGGTACGAAGTCGATGGCGTAGGAGGATGCGAAGAGCGTCGTTCCGTGACTGGGGACGCGGTTGGCGGGGCTGTTCTGGACGAGCCAGTCTCCGGCGAAAGGGAGTGCGAGATCGATGCTGGTGGGCATGATCCTCCTTTCCGCGATCGCCGGATATCACCATCATCTCCCACTGCCGATGACGGTGTTCGGTGATAGTTTGCTGTTGAAGCCACATATCCGGACCCGGCCATCAGCGAAGGGAACGAATCGCCATGGCAATCGCGACAATCAGTCCAGTAACCGGTGAAGTGCTCAAGGAGTTCGATGAACTCACCGCGGACGAACTGGAAGACAAATTAAGCCGTGCGGCTGCTGCGGCAGACTCATACCGGCTGACGAGCGTCGAACAACGTTCCAGATGGCTCAACCAAGCCGCAGACAATCTGGAGACGGCAGTGGATTCCGTTGCCATGCTGATGACTACCGAGATGGGCAAGACCTATTCTGCGGCGCAGGGCGAGGTCTCGAAATCTGCGCGTGCACTACGTTTCTATGCCACCGAAGGGCCCGCGTTCCTGAAGAACCTGCCCTGCGACGCAGCACGCGTTGGGGCCAAAGAAGCCTATGTGAGCTACCAGCCGATCGGACCAGTGCTTGCGGTCATGCCGTGGAACTTTCCGCTATGGCAGACCATGCGATTTGCCGCACCTGCGTTGATGGCAGGAAACGTGGGCTTGCTCAAGCATGCCTCCAACGTGCCGCAGACGGCTTTGTATGTGGAGCGACTGTTCCGAGAAGCAGGCTTCCCGGACGACGTCTTCCAAACGCTGTTGGTCTCCTCCGGACGGATTGAACAAGTGTTACGCGACGAGCGGGTGAAAGCCGCAACTTTGACCGGCAGCGAGTCCGCCGGTAAGTCGGTTGCCACCGTTGCGGGATCCGAGATCAAGAAAGTGGTGCTCGAACTCGGCGGGTCGGACCCGTTCATCGTCATGCCGTCGAGCAACCTGGTCAAGGCCAGTGATAACGCGGTCAAGGCCCGCACCCTCAACAGCGGCCAGTCCTGCATCAACGGCAAACGCTTCTTCATCCACACCGACATCTACGAGACGTTCCTTGAAATGTTTGTGACCAAAATGGGTGCTCTGGTCGTTGGTGACCCTATGGATCCCGGTACTGATATCGGACCGCTTGCCACTGAAGCAGGACGAGACGATGTGGTCGCCTTCGTCGATGACGCACTGGCGAAGGGGGCCACGGCGCTGGTGGGCGGCAAGCAGCCCGATGGGCCAGGCTGGTTCTATCCACCAACGGTTTTGACAGGCATCACTCCTGAGATGAACATGTACCACAAAGAAGTCTTTGGACCGGTGGCCCAGGTGTTCCGAGTGTCCTCGGTGCGCGATGCGCTGGAACAGGCAAACGCGCATCCATACGGACTCGGCGCGAGCCTGTGGAGCGAGGACCCGGACGAACGGGAACAGTTCATACGGGATGTGCAGGCGGGTATGGCGTTCATCAACGGAAACACCGCGAGCTACCCGGAGATCCCATTCGGTGGTGTGAAGCGCAGTGGCTTCGGGCGCGAGCTCTCCGACTTAGGCATGCGCGAGTTCATGAACGCCAAGACGGTCTGGATCGGCGTGGACCTAGCGGACCATACCTGATCAGCTGAAGAAGAAGATTGCTGCGACGATGTGCGCGCTAGCGACGAGGTACAACAGTGTTCGCCGCAGGGCCGGGCGGGTCTGGTCCCGCCAGATGACCACCGCACTTGCCGCATACAGCCCGAGGACGAGTGCCATCGCGACATAGGGCACGGGTGACCAGGTCAAGCCGTCGAACCTAGCCATGGAGCGCCCCATCAGTGCAAGTAAAGCCACGAGACACACGCCGTATAGAGTCTCCAATACGACCAATCCAGATGTCAGACGCCGCAGTACACGTTTACGGTCAGGCGTGTCGCCGTTGGCCATGGGCCACACGGTAGCGACGCCACCTGGGGGACGGCTGGGGGATGAAAGCCAAGACGGCGCGCATTCACCCTGACGCTGGCACTACGTGCCCACTGGGAGGTTTAGCGATTCGAGTGGCCGATGTCAGTGCCTGGTCGTAACCTCAGAACATGGTGAACTTTCTGATATTTCTGCTGATCGTGTGGCTCGTGCTATCCGTCCTGGGATTCGTGATCAAAGGGCTGTTCTGGCTCGCGATCATCGGCATCGTGTTGTTCCTGGGGACGAGCGCTTGGCTGTGGATCAAACGCAAAGCGACTTCGCAGGGCTGACAGGCCAGACAGGTCAGGCGAATCGTCTGCGCATCACAATGCGCGGGAAGCCGTTCAATACTGACGATGAGTCGGCGGCCCATTCGAAGCCTGCCTCCTCGAACATGGCTCGTGTGCCGACATACGCCATGGTCAGATTGAAGAGGTTTTTTGCGGTTAGTCGCAAATGAGGTATCGGAACAAGCGGCGAACCTGCCAGTGGATTCTCGTCGGTCATATGGCGCTCGCTGTCTGAGTACCACAACCGCGCATTGGCACTAGCTGATGTTGTTCGCGTACCGAGAGTTCGTGGTGAACACAATCATTCCGGATCTGGTGCGTTTCGCGACGGCGTCGACAGCCATGATGATGTCGAAATCAACGACGCTAACGTACTGTCCGGCATAGTGATTGCACAGAAATTGTCTCCCGTGGACGTCACAACTCGTAGATCTCTGCTGTGAGATTACATTGTTTTCTAGATAGCTCAAGTACCCCACCGCTTTGCGTGCCTGCTTCTTGTTGACCGGGTATTTCTGAGTCTTCTTCACAGGCCCGCTTCTCGCAGCCTTCAGCAACTTCTTGAAAACGCGCTTCGCCTTCTTTTCGGAATCTTCGTTTTCTTGCCGGCCGCCTTGGACGATGAGATCGGCGAGTGTCCCGTGGTCGGCGCGGACGAGTTTGTCCGCGGCGTGATCGGTTCACTAGCGTTTGCGGGGGTGCTGACGCTCACCAAAGCGAGGACAATGGCATCGGCGCACCCGCACGTCGACTCGCCAAGCGCCGGTGCCCCTTTACTCAGAGGACTGATCGAAAAGCAAAGCTGCGTTCACCAACAGATCGAAACTACCCGGATCGGTCGCCTTGCGCAGGGTCGAATCATCGACGAGCGCTGCCTCGCTAACCACCCACTCGTCAATATCCCGAGTCTCAGCCATGGCACTTGTGACACTGCCATCGCAGTTGCGCAGCAGCAGGCCCTGCGGGTAAGAACCGTGGGGTGCCTCGCCAGCGGGCAATCCGGCATCGGGGTCGACCACCTTGCGATGTGGGTCATTCTCGGCAGCGATCTCGTCGCCCAAGAAGATCACCGGCGTGCCGATGGGAGCGGCGTCTTTCGCGTCATCGATGGTCAAAAGATTTGTGGAGAAAGGCCCGCGAACGACTTGACCGAACTCGTCAACGATGTCATTGCCCAATTCGAACTCAATGTAGATCGTGTCGCGGCGGTCCTCCTTGAATGACTGGTCCACGGCAACTTCGATCACTGCATAGCGGAATGCCGTGTCGTCTTCGATGACAGACCGGCCAGCCCGCCAGTCGGTGATGCGCCCAACTACTGCGGTTTCAACGGTATCGACCGCATCGCCGATAGTGGCGAAAGGCTGATAGTCGTACATGCGGCCGCCGCGCAGTCGGTCCCCGTCCGGGCTCTGACGGTCTCCGCATTCATAGAGGTCGTTCAGGGTGGCCGATTCGGTGTCTGACTCAGCCGAATCAGGTTCGCTGAGTTCAGGCAGCCGTTCACCTGTCACCGGAGGAGGCGACGAGGTGACCTGGGAAGGCCCGCTGCCGGTGGCGCAGGACGCCGTTGCCGTCAACGTGATGATCATCGCGAAGGTTCCGACTGTTCTTCTCGCCCGCATACTCTTCCCCCGGTGTCTGTTGTTCTTTCGGCGTGGCTCGCGTCGACGGGGTCGGCACGAGCCACATCGGCCCTCTGCTTCTACTATGTCCCGAACCCGATGGAACATTCACGTTATGATGAATTGATAAAACCATCAATTCATCGGCTAAAAGGCCATAACTACTCGGGGCGAGACAACATTGGACAAGACGCAGCGGCCGTTATACGAGATCAAGGCAGACCTGTTCAAAGGCCTGGCGCATCCTTACCGGATCCGAGTTCTCGAACTCTTGGCAGCCGCTCAAGAGGTCTGCGTAGCTGACATGTTGCTTGACATGCAGATAGAGGCCTCGCATCTCTCGCAGCACTTGGCGGTGTTGCGGCGTTATCGCCTGGTTGTCGCAGAACGCCGCGGTAGCAACGTCTATTACCGTCTCGCATCGTCACACGCAGCGACCATGCTCACTGCTGCCCGCCAACTCCTCATTGACCTTTTTGAGGAAAATGCTGCGCAACTGAAGCAGCCGGACTCGCTATCCGGCCGATCGGCATCGTCGGAAGACTTGCGATGAAGAAGAGCGGCCTGCGCTCGCTCCTGCCTCAGTCGAGCGACTACCGTCAACTGCGCGAAACCTGGCGGCGCGACGTCCTTGCGGGGCTCACTGTAGGGATCGTGGCGCTTCCGCTGGCCCTGGCCTTCGGCGTCACCTCCGGAGTTGGAGCCGAAGCGGGTCTAGTAACAGCCATCGTTGCGGGCCTTGTGGCAGCCATATTCGGCGGCTCCCATGTTCAGGTCTCAGGACCGACCGGTGCCATGGTCGTCATACTCGCACCCATTGCGGCCATCCACGGTGTGAATGCGGTCATCACCGTGAGCCTAATGGCGGGTCTTCTGGTTCTTATCGCAGGAGCATGTCGTCTCGGTCGACTTGTCCAGTTCATCCCATGGCCGGTCGTCGAAGGATTCACACTGGGCATTGCGCTCATCATCTTCGCGCAGCAAATTCCCGCAGCAGTCGGTGCCGCAGGGGAATCGACTAACGCGATCATTGCCGCAGGCCAAGCAGTGCACGCTGCCGACTGGCCTCAAGCTCTGGTGCCGCTTGCCGCCGTGCTGGCTGTCGCTGCGCTCATGGTGTCGGTGGCTCGCTTCCTGCCAGCCGTTCCTGGGTCGTTCGTAGCTATCGTGGTACTGACAATCGTGGTTGCCGCGGCGGATATGCCGCTGACTCTCATCGGCGAGCTTCCCGCAAGTCTGCCCGCGCCGACGCTACCGAACCTCGCGCCTGAAACGATAAGTGCCCTGGCCGGTCCAGCGGTCGCGGTCGCAGCGTTGGCCGCCATCGAGTCGTTGCTCTCAGCGCGCGTGGCCGCGTCGATGTCTGACACCGGCCCATTCGATGCGGACAGAGAACTCGTCGGCCAAGGGCTGGCCTCGATCGCCGCCGGATTCTTCGCGGGAATGCCGGCCACGGGAGCGATCGCGCGGACCGCAGTCAACGTTCGAGCGGGCGGCAGAACACGTCTGTCAGCAATAGTGCACTCCGTGGCACTGTTTGCAGTCGTCGCCTTCGCTGCCTCCGTGGTCTCTCGCATCCCGCTGGTCGCACTGTCCGGAGTTCTGATGGTGACAGCAGTGCGTATGGTCTCCACCCGCACCTTGCGCATGGTGTTCCATTCGACGAGGTCATCCGCCGCCACCTTCGTTGTCACGGCACTGGTCACCCTCGCGTTCGACCTGGTGATCGCCATCGTCATCGGATTGGCCGCCGCAGCGTTCTTCTCGCTGCGTGCGCTGAGCCGAGCCAGTGGCGTGCACCGTGAAGAAATTGCAGGCCCGGTCACGGCAGGAGACGAGCGCATCGCGATCTTCCGGATCGACGGCGCATTGTTCTTCGGCGCCGTCGACCGGATCATAGAACGCGTCGCATCACAGCGAGGCGTCGATGTAGTCATTTTGCGACTGTCACAACTACAACTGGTAGACGCCACCGGCGCCCTCGAACTGTCCACGCTGGTGCGCGCACTAGAGCAGCGGGACATCACCGTGCTCATCAAAGGAATCAGGCCCGAGCACCTCACAGTGATGCGCCGGATGGAAGTGCTCAGTTCGCTGCGGCACCACAACCACCTCTTCGACGGTCTTGATGATGCCGTCGAGCATGCCCGATCCCACATCCGCCGCTTGGATCAGACAACTTCCGTGTGACATCAGGCCGTGACGGCCCGCCACGAAGATGAAACCTGCTCCCACCGCTATCCGAGTGCTCGATAATCGTGTTGGGCACCCCTTATAACGTGTGCCCAACACGATTTTCAGGCACTCGGCCATGAGACGGGGAAACGGGCGCGGGCAGGGAAACGGGCGCGGGCAGAGAAACGAGCAGAGGTAGGGGAAACGGGCACGGGCAGAGGGCGCGACCGAGTCGGGTCAGCCCACGAGCACCTCGCGCTCCAATCGGGCGTAACTCGTCTCCATGCCCTCCGTCATACCGGTGGCGAGGACCTGCTCACGGATCTCAACGTTCGGGTATGTGATCACATAGACCAGCAATGTGCCGCCCGCAACAGCAGTCAGCGTCATTTCATTGAACGTCTCAGGGCTGTTCTCTCCATTGGGATCATCGGGCGAGACCATGCGCTCGGTCGAAGCCAGCCGGTGTGGTGCATCGGATTCTTTGACCACACCGACGAAGCCGAAACGCTCACCGGTCTCGTCGTTCTGCCACTCAGTGCGCAGCGCGTCCCCGACTTCGCCGCCGTACTCGCACACCGGCATGCTCCACCCGTCCGGCCCTAACTGCCACTGACGCAGAATCGCCGGGTCGATGTGAGCCTGCCAGATCTGCTCGCGAGATCCGCGGATCACGCGGGAAACTCGTGCCCGGTCGTCCCCGATAAGTACAGCACTCGTGGCCAGATCCGCGGCGAACGATGTCAAGTCCTCGACCACGGCATCGATCTGAGCCATGGCAGCACTCGTGCCTTCCATCATGCCCATTGCCTGCAGTTGCTCCAACTCTTGCAGCGAGTTGAAATGGGTCGTGGTTGTCAGCCGGGAACCGAGTGCGGTCTCGGTGAACTCAAAGGTCATGCGCATCGACGGCATCTCAGTGTTGGGTGTGCCATCGTCGTTGCTGAATCCGTCGAGGACCTCGAAGGAATGGCCTTCGTCAATGGCGACCCACTGCCAATAGCCATAACTGCGATCGCCTTCCGGCCCTGTCATGTAGTACTGGGTCAGCCCGCCTGGGAAACCATCATGGCGCAGAAATGTCGCAGGGTAGGTCGGCGGACCCCAGAACTGTTCGATCTGACGCGGATCGAGATAGGCGTCCCAGAGTCGTCGCGGCGAGACGGTGAAATCCGCGACGATTGTCAAAGTGAGTGCTTCGGGGTCTGTGTTGACTGCGGTGATAGGCATGATGCGCCTTTCTTTGTCGGTTCCGTCTCGATGCGGACTTGGCGGCCGCACAGGTGCGGATGGTTTATGTTTGCGGCTCGTCCTCGGCCAGAAGAGCATCGAGCCGGTCTATGCGCGAGCGCCAAATGTGTTCGAAGTGGCTCAAGAGTTCTTGAGCGCGGCGGATGGTGGCGGGATTTCCCCGGATGATGCGTTCCCTTCCCTGGGGGATACGAGTGACGAGGTCAGCGGCCTCGAGCACCGCGATGTGTTTTTGCACTGCAGGAAATGACATCTTGTAGTGCTGTGCGAGTTCGGAGATCGAGGATTCGGCGCTGAACGTGCGGCGCACGATATCGCGGCGCGTGCGATCTGCCAGCGCCTTGAAGATCCGATCGATCTCTTCTTCGGTCAAGTCATGTACAACCATTTGGTTGCATATTATTCCGGACGAGTGCTCCCGTCAACAGATAGGCTCAACTCAGCAGCGGATGCAACCCTCAAGCGCAGCAAGGAGCGGCAACATGGCAAACCTCGATTTGAACCGGACCGACTGGAGCGAACTCACCGCGGAGCACATCGCGGAACAGGAGTCGAAGGCGGTGCTGCCGCGATTCTCAGTTGCCGATGCTCATTGGTTGGGGCGACACATCATTCAACTGGCAGCAGATCTGGCCAGTCAGATCACTGTCAATATCCGCCACGGCCGCCGCCAGGTGTTCCTACAGGCAGGCGAAGACACCGTGCTCGACAACGAATCCTGGGTGCGTCGCAAATCGAATGCGGTCGAGCGCCTGGGCATGGCGTCGCTGCGTGCGGGTCGCAGCAATACTCGTACTGAAGCCGAGTTCTATGCGCGCCGCGGACTTGACCCGATGGACTATGCCATCCACGGTGGCGCATTTCCCATCACCGTCAAAGGGGTGGGATTGGTCGGCGTCGTCGCGGTGTCGGGGCTAACTCAGGAACTGGACCATGCGCTCGCACATCAAGGCGTGATGGACCTCAGAAAGCGTCTCAGCGACGTTCACTGATCTGCCGCAGAGTAAGTATTCGCGGCCTCGACAATGCGCGTGTTGTAATCACTGCCCGCGTTATACGCCGCGACAGCCTTGATCCAGTTATCAGGCTGCGTCAGGTCGTTTCCGGTTTCGCAAAGATAGACCGCTGCCGTCAGACTCGTGTCGTCGATATTGTGCACATCCGGTGTGCCATCGCCATCGCCATCCATCGCGTACTGCTCCCAGGTGGTGGGAAGGAACTGCATCGGTCCGACGGCTCGATCCCAGGTGGTGTCGTTGTCCAACGCGCCGTCGTCCGTGTCGGGAATGCGAGCAACACCGTCACCGTTCAACGCGACTCCGATGATTTCCGGACCTGCCACCCCGTCCTGGCCGAGAAGGGAGCCATTCATGCTGCCGTGCTCCGATTCGACCAAGCCGATAGCAGCCAGAGTGTTCCAGCCCAGCCCGCAGCCGGGATGACTTTGAGCCACGGCCAGCGAAGCTCCCGCGTAGGCGACCAGAGCGCGTTCTGGAATATCGGTTGCGGCCGCGATGCGACTCACCCATACCGGATCGGCCAGCTCACTGACGACCGAAGCGGCACCGGTCGTAGTTCCCGTCTCTGCCGGTTCATCGCCGGATACCGACGGGATATCGGGCGGAACAGTTCCGCTGGGTGCGGCGGGATCCTCGGAGGTGGTGGATTGAGCGGAGGGAACCTCGCCCGAAGCGGCCGCAGGAGTGCCTGAACTGATCGCGTTGTCGCCATCGCTATCAGTCATGCCCAACATGATCGCCATCGTGACGACCACAGTCCCCAATACGAGCAGTGCCAAGGTCACCACGGGGATGATCCAGCGACGGGTACGGGGTGTCGAATCGCTCATGACGCCACCTCTGCCACAGGCTCTGGTGTCGTTGTGGTCGCGGGCATCGGCCCGGATTCAGGATCGAGCCTTCGCCAGGACCGATTGAGCACCCGGGACAGCACACCCTGCCGCGGGGCGAAGAACCAGGCGAGCAGGAATGCGGCAGTCAGGACGAGCACAATCGTGCCACCCGTCGGCAGATCCCACGACCAAGAGATGTATACCCCGATCAGAGCAGAAAGGCCGCCGATCAGCGGGGCCAGCACCATCATGACGCCCAACCGGTCGGTCAGCAGCCTGGCCGTCGCCGCCGGACTGATCAGCAACGCAAGCACGAGGATGTTGCCGATCGTTTGAACCGAGATCACCACAGCCAGGGTGATCAGGATGTAGAGGACCAGATCGAGCCAGAACACGCGAACCCCCAGGGCTCGGGCGGATTCGCGGTCGAGGCTGACCGTGACGAACTCCTTGTGCAGCGCGAGCAGGACCGCCAGCACCACAAGCCCGGTGACTCCCACTACATACAGGTCCGACGTGGGAATACCCGTAATGGATCCGAAGAGGAATTGCTGCAACGACCCGGCATAGCCTGGCGCCTGCGAAATGATCACGATGCCGAGTGCGAATGCCGCCACGAAGAACACCCCGATCACGGAGTCCTCCTTGATCCTGCGGTTCTGCGAGAAGATCGCCACCAGGATTGCCGTGAGAACACCGGCGACGGTGCCACCGATCACCAGATTGCCCGAGATCACAAAGGCCACGGCGAGGCCCGGGAACACGGCGTGTGCGACCGCATCGCCAATAAATGCCATGCCGCGCAGCACGACGTGACAGCCGACAACCCCGCACACCAGCGACGACATGATAGCCACCATCAGCGCCTTGGGCAGGAACGCCAGATCAGGGTTGAACAAATCAGTGAGGAAATCAAGAGGACTCATATCACGCGGCCTTCAAAACACGCATCAGCGCAGATTCCGGACCGACCTCAAAGGCGTCCATCCACGCCTGCGGGTCGGAGCTGAGTTCAGTGGTGTCACCGGCGGCGACAATCTTGCGATTGATCAAAGCGATCCGGTCGCAGCCGTCAAGCGCCGAGAGGATGTCATGAGTGGTCATCAGGACCGCGCGACCCTCGTGGGCAAGTGCCTGGAAAAGATCGGCCAACAGGTCCTGGGTGGGCATATCGAGACCTGTGAACGGCTCATCGAGCAGGAGCACCGTGGGCCGCAGGGCCAGGGCGCGAGCGACAAGCACACGCTGGCGCTGCCCTCCGGAGAGCTGACCGACGGGTCGGTCTGCCAGATCGGCGAGTTTGACCCGTTCCAGGGCATCGGCTACTGCTTCCCAGTCGGAGATCTGGCTCCGGCGGAACAGGCCGAGCCGTCCAGTCAGCCCTGTCATCACAGTGGTGGCAACCGAAATTGGAAAATCCCAGGCAAATTCGTGACGCTGCGGCACATAGCCGATGGGCACTCGTCCCGGTCGCACCGCTCGTCCTTCAACCTCAACCTGGCCGGAGGTGGGCTGTAGCAGGCCAAGAACAGTGCGCAGCAAGGTGGTCTTTCCGGCACCGTTAGGGCCGATAAGGCCGACGAGCTCTCCCCGGCTGACGTGCAGGTTCACTCCGGTGAGCACCGGGCGACCGGCCAGGCTGACGTGAACGTCGCGGACTTGCAGCGCGGTCGACTGAGCGGTTGCAGGCGGCATAGTCGGTTTGGTCTTCGATCCGTCAGACGCCATGGCCGCGATCGGAGATTGGTCCGTGGTGGGAGCCTCGGTCATGATTGCTCCTTGTCTGCTATCTCGTCAGCTGCGGCAACCGTTGCGCGCTGTGCGAGCACCTGTTTTCGTGCCCGGTTTCCGCGAACGACCGCAATCGTGAATCCCGCGATCAGTGCCACGGCCACAAGGATGATCGCTCCGACCAGGATGGGAACCAGCGGACTGCTTTCCTGATCGGAATCCGCTGCGACCTCCGCATCGGTTTCAGCAGCCGAGTCGCCAGGCGCTGCCGCACCGCTGTCAGCGCTGTTGCCGTTGTTAGCGCCATCGGATGTGCCAGCGTCGGAAGGCTCAGTCGGCTCTTCCCACGTGGCGGCGAGCGCCTCGTCCGTCGAGGTAGCGGTGCCGACTGCGAACCGCAGAACTTGCGTGTCGCTGACCTGCGATCCGTCCAGCAGATCGGCATCGGCGCGCACCTGCATCAGGTAAACACCGGGTTCGGTGAAGGCCCAGTTGGCGTGCGTGTGAGTGTTGACATCCACCCAGAGTGGTTGGACCTCAGGCTGACGCGAATCCCACAGCACCTGAGGCTCACCGAAAGTTCCCGATTGCAGATATACACTGACATCGCCCGGACCCTGCACCCCATCCAGCGACAAGGTGATGCCACGGTCAATGGTGGTCATGACTTCGGGGTCCTGGGTGTTCCATCCCAACCACACGACGTCCGGGTTCTGTGTCTGCGGGATCACCCAAACCGATTCGCCGGGCTCGGGGCCGATGAAGGAATAGATGGGGTCATCGGGGATCTGCAGTTCGCTCTGATCCAGGACGTGGAAGACCGTTTCGTCCGGATGACGCCAAACACTGGTCGCGTTGGCGTCGGCTTTGGCGACATCGTCGTGGATCATCATGGTCCACACGCCGTCGTCATATTTCGGACCCATATCCACATGCCCGGCGTCGAGTACGCGGGTGCCGTGGGCCACGGCAAGATCGTCGAGTTGTTGGTCCAGGTTGGGGTCGTCGACCGCAGTTGCGGTCACAGCGGACAACATGGTCAGCGCGAGAGCACCGACGAGCGCGGGTAGGGCAGAGCGAAGTTTCATTTTCAGGGCTTTCGTTGGGATGAATCAGGAGTTACGAGGAGAGGCATTCGCGCAACGAATCGGCGTTGAACCTCATCATCTGCACATACGTTCTGATCTCAGCGTCGAAGGAATCGCCATAGATCGAGCACACTTTGATGCCGGCCTCGTGTGCGACTTCGGTCAAGGTGTTGGAGCGGGCACGCAGATTCGGTTCCAGGAACACGGCTGGGACTTCGAGTGTGCGAATAGTCTCGGCAAGTTTGCGCCGGTCCGCCAGCGAAGGCTCTACCGCAGGATTAGGCGCAACGAATCCTGCAACATTCAGGTGATAGGCGTGGGCCAGATAGCCGAATGCGTCGTGGGTGGTGATCAGATACCGGGACCGCTGTGGGATCTGGTCGATCGTTCGATGCATGTAGTCTTCGGTGTCCTCTAGTTCCTTGAGATAACTGGAGGCATTCGCGGCGTAGTCCCGAGCGTGCGTGGGGTCGGCTGCGATCAATGTGTCCCGAAGGAGTTGAACGTAGGCAATTCCGTTGCGGACGTTCTGCCACAAATGCGGGTCTATCTCGCCGTGGACATGCTTGCCCAACACAGCTTGGGGAAGTTGATACACCCTGGTCCCCGGTTTACCGAGGAACCGGAACTGGCTGCCTCCTGGGACCTCATCGAGAGCCTTGGCCGGAACGTCGATCACCACCCGGTTCGCGGGGTAGGTCTGCTGGGTGTGATCGCCTCCACCCTCTGGATCGAACCGCACCTCAAGGGCGCTGGTATCGAGGTTCACGGTGAGATCGGCGTGCCCCTCGTCCAGAACGAGCGGATCAGTGACACCGGCATCGGCGGGATTCACGCCGACTGCGAAGGTGAAGGTGGCAGTATCGAGATGCACCGGCCGACTGGTGTCATCGACCTGCAACGATGCCTCAAGCGTCAGCGTGTAGATACCCGGTTCGCTGAAGGTCCAAGACAGGTGAGTGTGCGCTGCCGGCGGCAGTGACATGGTGTCGTGCTTGTATCCCGTCGCGGGATCGAAGCCATCGGCCGAGTTGAAGTAGACATCGGTATCTCCCAGCGACCCGGTCAGGTACGCGAACATGTCACCGGGGCCGGTGACCTCGGTGGCAGAGACCAACACTTTCGAAGTGCGATTCGCGCCATACCGGTCCGCGCCGTCCCCCTGTGCCCGCAAGCCGAGCCAAACGGTGTCGAGGTTGACATTCTCGACGAGGGGAATGATCTCAGCCGCGTACTTCACCGCTTCTTCCGCAAGCGACACGCTCACTGCATCGGCGCGCAGGTTCGCGTCCAGCGTCTTGATGACGTTGCGCTCCTCCAATAACGCGTAGTTGGAGAAGGCGACATCGGCATAGACGACGTTGCGAGAATCGCGCAATGTCGGTTCATAGGAGTGCGGGTCACCGCCATCGGGCACGATGGAGGCCACTTCGACGCGATCTTTACCGACCTGTTCGACAAGATCACGCAACAGCGGAGTGGTCGTCACCACTTGAAGTCGGTCACTGTGATTCGACAACGCGGTCTTATTAGCACACCCGACCAGGGCGGTAGCGAGCAAGGCGGAAACGGCGATGGCGATGAGCCGCAGGAAGGGTACTCTCACGCGGCTAGACCGCCCTTCGGTGCCGATAGTCGCCGCACCCACAGGGTGCCGCTTCCAGCACTGCCAACCAGCAGCAGCCCGCCGAGCGCGCCCAGAAGTGCCGGAACCTGGTCGTCACCGTGAGGAAGAGCAGTACTAGCGGTCACCTGCAGGCCGGACGCCGATTCATCGGACAGTTCCGCCATAGTCGACGGTCCGGTGAGCGACGGGGCGAGCGCCGTTGGAGCAAGAGTTTGCGGTGCCGAAACTGGCACTGCCGCGTCGTCGTCAGTGGAACCGGAATCCGCTGCCGCCGATGTGCCGGGCTCAACGCAGTCCGGATCCGTCAGAGCCGAAGCGGGATCAACGTTGCCGACTGCAATCGTCAGAGTCTCGGTATCGGAGGACCGTGAGCCACCCGGCAACGCAACGGTCTGCGTCATCGTGAGCCGGTAGATGCCTTCTTTGCTGAAGGCCCAGTTACCGTGAGCATGAACCCCTAACGGGACGGTGTACGACGAACCGGCGCCACTGAGCACTACTTCTTGAACGCCGCCGAATGCGCCAGACAGGTACACCTTCACGGTGCCAGGGCCATCGACTTTGTCCAGTTTCCAGGTGACCGGCCCAGCAGCATTTCCAGCGTTGAGGGGTTCAGTACTCCATCCCAGCCAGATCAGATCAGCATTTTGCGTCTGTGGCACCTGCCACACCACCGATCCAGCCGCACCGACTTTCTCATACCCGGACGGCAGAGTCACCTTGGAGGCTGGTTTGAGCCACAACACGGTCTCAGATGGTTCGCGATAGACCTTCTTGCCAGTGGTGTCATCACCGATCTGGGATTGCAGTCGACCGCCCAGCACTCGGGATGCATAGTCGATGTGACCCGCTGACAGGATCGTTGCCTCGACGGTGCACGCGGTTTCCTCGACCTTACGGACCGGCGAGTCGTCCTCGTCGTCAGAGTCCTTGCCCTTCTTGCCGGACTTATTGTTCTTCGAGCCTTTACCGCCGGATTTCTTGTCACTCTTCGGTGGCTTGATGGTCGGAACATCGGTTTCGACCTGCTTGAAGCACTCCGCGGGGTCAACGTTCATCACGTCAGCCCGGCCGACCGCGATGGCCAGAACGTGTTGGTCGCTGACGGTCTTACCCGCAGCGGTCTCCGCGACCCGTTGCATCGAAAGGCAATAGTTGCCCTGCTTGCTAAACGCCCACGAACCATGCGCGTGGGTGTTTTTCGGAATCGTGAAGCGATCCTTCGCGTTGACGCCGTCACGAGTGTTGAACAGCACCTTGGGCTGGCCGAACGGGTCGGTTTCGTATAGCGCGAATTCGCCCGGGCCGGATACGTCGGTCAATGCCCATAACACGCCACCGGTGGTTGCGGACACGGGGATTGACTCAGTCGACCAACCGGGCCAGAGCAAATTGCGTTGCTGGACCTGGGTCACCTGATAGAAAGACGCCCCGGGTTTACCCAAGAAGGAGTAGGCCGAGTTGGAGGGGACCGTGGTTTGGGACGACGGCAGCAACTGCATGATCGTCTTCTTCGGGTCTCGCCAGACCGGTGTCGAGGTGCGGGTCGTGTCCTTGATCTTGGTGACGAGCTTGCCGCCTTCCAACAGGGAGGCAACGTCGATGTGACCATCGTTGAGCACCGTCGCACCGCGGTTGTTCACAGTGCTGTTGGCCACATTCCAGATCGCGCCGGGCGATGGATCGGGATCCGGATTGGGCGACGGGTCGGGGTTTGGGGTGGGATCAGGACCTGGGTCTGGATCGGGGTCCGGGTCCGGGTCTGGATCAGGGTCGGGACCGGGGTCAGTTCCGGCAGTGCCGACATCGAAGGTGTAGGTCACCGGCTCACTGGTTACGTCACCGCCGGTTGCACGAGTCCCACTTGCCCGCACCGTCAACTCATAGCGACCGGCAGCGGTAAATGCCCAGTTCGCGTGCACGTGGGCGTTGAGATTGACCGTGATGTCGCCTGGGAGTTCGTAGCCCTCGTCATCGAGTACCGGCATCGAGTTGCCGAATGATCCGGTCTGCCACAAGAAGACCTTGCCAGGCCCGTCGACAGCTTCGATATGGATCTGCAGCGGATCCGAATAGTCAGCCGCGCTGAGACGTTCGGTACTCCAACCGGGCCAGATCAGATCGTAGTCCTGAGTTTGCGGCAGGAAATAGACCCGGTCGCCAGCCTTGCCAAGGAAGGACATGCTCGGCGGGACAGGAGAGGGAAGGGTGAGTTCTGCCTCGTCCTTGACCCGTAGCAGCACAGTGTCCGCATCGTGCAGCACATGGTATCCAGTGACATCTTCTTGTAGGCGGACACGCAATTGCTCGTCCTCGTGGACCAGCGTGAAGGCATCAATGTGGCCGTGATCAAGGACCAGGGAGAACTCGTCGTCCTCATCGGCAGCGAAACTAAGGCCAGCAGCCGCAATGCTGAAGGTCAGCAAAGCGGCGATAAGCAACGGGAACCAGTAGCGGCTGATACGTGTGGATTGGGCGGTAGGTGACATGGGAGATTCCTTCAATGACAACGGTGGACGAAGACTGAGCGCTATCTGGTCACCAACTGGACTTGGTGATGCCGGGTAGTTCGCCGCGCAGTGCCGCAGTGCGGAAGTTGATTCGCGAGAGTCCGACTTTTCCGATGTAACCGCGGGGTCTTCCGTCAACTTGGTCTCGTTTGCGAAGCCGCACCGGTGCGGAGTCACGTGGCAATCGGGCCAGTGCGCGTGCGGCGGCTTGTCGTTCTTCAAGGGGCAGATGAATGTTCTTGGATGCCGCGCGCAGCAGGTCTCGTTGCGCGCGATGGCGTTCGACGAGTTCCATCCGCTTGTTGTTGGCAGCGATCTTGCTCTTCTTGGCCATCAGCGATCCTCCTTGAATTCCACGTGGCGACGGACCTTGGGGTCGTATTTCAACAAGACGAGTCGATCTGGGTCGTTACGCCGGTTTTTCCTGGTCACGTAGGTGTATCCAGTTCCAGCGGTTGACCGAAGCTTGATGATCGGACGTAGATCCTGACTTTTCTTCGCCATCAGATTCGCTCTCCTCGTGCGATGAGTTCTGCGACGACGACATCGACACCTCGTTTGTCGATCGTCTTGATGCCGCGGGCGCTGACGCGCAGCGTGACATGACGGCCCAGCGAGGGCACCCAGTAGCGCTTCGACTGGACATTGACGTTCCAGCGCCGCTTGGTACGGCGGTGAGAATGCGAGACCGAATGCCCGAAAGACGGTTTGGCCCCGGTGACTTGGCAGTTGCGAGACATGGCTTCCTTATGCATAGAATGAGAATCGTTATCAATAAGTGTGACAGGAAGAGACCGATGAAGCAAAACATTCATCTCGCCTATGGCCCAGTCGTCTTTTACGACCGTTCTGCTGACGAGGCATTCCTGACTCGATCCACCATCGTGAGTCAACTCGCAGCCGACCACCCCCGAGTGACCTGGGAAGACGGTCAGTCCTACCCGGTCGTCGGTGTGGACATCTCCAGCGTGAGCCACCCGTTCTGGACTGGACGAGGCCGGGTGATCGACAGCGAAGGTCGCGTCGAGAAGTTCAACCGTCGCTACGGGACGGACAAGGGCAAGAAATGACCGCACGTTTCTACCAACTGCCGCAAGGCAATACGGTCCCGGTCCTGGTGGTGTGCGGCATCGACGAGCCCGCGATGATGGCGACTTCGATGTCGCTGCAGTTCGGTTTGCCGAATGCTGTAGCAGTACGCCACACCATCAACCTGCAACGTCAGCAACTCACCCGCACAGTCAGCGACGTGATGGGGGTGCTGGAATACGAGCAAATCGACCTGGCTCACACATGTGTCTCCTGCGCGATCCGCGAAGACATCGTTCCGACTCTGGAACGATTGGCCGCGCTCGACCGGTGGGACGCGATCATCGCCTGCCTGCCGGTGGCCGCCGAGGCAGTGCAGGTATGTCGGGTGCTCGGCAACACACCGCGAGCGGTGCGGCGAGTAGACATCTCGGCGGTCGTCACCGCACTCGATGGCACGACAGTCAGCGAGGATCTGCTCGGCGAAGAACTGTTATGCGAACGTGGTCTGGCAACGTTCGAGGGCGACGAGCGCGGAGTCGCTGAAGTCGCCTGCGCGATGGTCGAGTACGCCGACGTTGTGAGTTTGAGCGAAACCCCTTCATCCCAAGAAAATGCCTTGGTAGCGGCCCTGGCACGGCCGCGCGTCCCCATGATCGATGATCCGGCTTTACTGAACGCCGTTGCGCTCGCCACCGGAGTGCACCGCCATCAAGTGACGGAAGATTGGGTAGCCGAGGTGCGGCGCGGGGAACTGCCCGATATGGCGGACAGTGGCGTATGGCGCCTCGATCTGCGTTCTGATCGGCCATTTCATCCCGTTCGCATTCACGACGAACTGATGATCCTAGGCGGCGGCCCCCGTCGGTCACGCGGTTGCTTCTGGCTGCCCACCCGTCCTCAGGACATCTGCGTATGGGATGGGGCGGGAGGACAGACCAGTGTCGGTGCGCTTGAGCAGTGGGCTCACGGTCAGACACCGCTGACCCGACTGGTCATCGTCGGGCTGGCGGACAGCGCTGGTGACTGCCAGGAGATCGAAGCGGCATTCCATCGCTGTCTGCTGACTGACGAGGAACTGGCCTCACGTGGCCAGATCTGGGAGGAGTCCTTCGACGGACTCGAACCCTGGCTAGGACCCATCAACCGGGCCGCCTGATCTCAGGAAACCGAAACCACAGGTGAAGTGATCGATCACCCTTCTATTTTTCACATAAGGAGACTCCATGGCAGTTCCCAAGCGGCGCATGTCGCGCAGCAATACCCGCCATCGCCGATCGGCTTGGAAGGCAACAGCGGAACAACTCGTCCCGGTCAAGGTCGGCGACGAGACCTACCGTGTGCCGCGCCGACTCGTGCGCGCAGTGCAACGCGGCTACTTCGATGTGTCCCGGCTGGGGTGATCGCCCGAAGCGCAGACTGACCGTGCCACCACGGAGCAAGAACTCAGCACACCACCAAAGAAGGAGAGGCAATGAAGGTCCGTAACTCGATTCGGTCATTGAAGAACCAGCCCGGATCGCAAGTCGTCCGCCGCCGCGGACGAGTGTTTGTCATCAATAAGAAGAACCCGCGCCTCAAGGCGCGTCAGGGCTAACAACCACAAGTTCAACAGCCACACGTCCGGTGTCGTTCGCGCCGGATATATCAGCGTATCTGCACCATCCAGTGCGGCACGGCGCTCGTCAATCTGACTAGATCAAGGAACACGCGTATGTCTGCTCGCCGGCTCCATCGGCCCATAGCTCTACTCACCGTACTCGCGGTGAGCCTGTCCCTACTCGTCGTCGCCAGTGCGTTCACCCTGGCGCACGCAGCCGAGGCGGTGCGCGATTTCGCGCTGACCAAGGGGCATATCGACCTGTTCGAGGTGACCTACGACGAGGAGAGTGAAGGGCTGCAACTCCTGGTCAAGGACGACACCAAGCTCTACGACCCCGGCGTGGTCTTCCGGGACCCAGCGGAAGTCTCGGTCGTCGTGGACGCTGCCGGATCAGCGACAGACCTGTCAGGCGCCCCGCCGCAGTACGACTTCCTGAAGGTCGATGGAAACACCCTGTACCTCTTGCCGCAGGTCCAAGACGACGACCTGCCTTGGCCTGGCTGGTCCACCGAGCGTTTGGTGACGTCCCTGCCCAGCGGAGTGACCTTGCCTGGCGGACCCACCGACGAGCCGGTTCAACTGGCGATCGAGATTGACGGTCCGGGTCATGTCTTCACCTGGCAGTCCGGCAGTTTCGGCTCCCTGATCAACCGATATATCGACACCAACGATCCTGCACCCGATGTCATCCCGGTTGCCCGTCACGCTCACGTCCACACCAACTGGGCCTTCACCAAGCCAGGTGACTATCTGTTCACCGTCACTCCGACCGCCACGACGACCGACGGCGAGACCCTGACCGGGGACAGCGCGATCTACCACTGGCACATCGGCGATGCGAGCAACCTCACCGCCCCGGAGAGCACTGAGGCGCCATCGTTGACCGGAGACGCGCACGTCGGTGGCACTGTTACCGCAACTCCCGGCACCTGGACTCCTGAGGCTGAGGAGTACCGCTACCAGTGGTTGCGCAACGGACAGCCGATTCCCGGTGAGACGAGCGACTCCTACCAGCCAACGCAAGACGAATACGCCCAGCAGATCGCGGTGCGCGTCACTGCGATCACATCGGGGCGGCATGCCGGAGTAGCTACTTCTGAGCCCGAATACATCGCGGATCAGAACGGTGAACTCTTCGCGATCACAGGCATCCAGGGGTCTTACCAGCCAGGTGACATTCTGAATGCCCAGGTAGTCGGACATGACCTCGAAGAAGGCCAGACCTACCGGTGGATCGCCCGCGTGCCCGGCACCACGCTCACATTCCTGTTCAACGGCACCGGCGGTCAGCACGCACAAGGCTTCCTGACCCAACTGATAGACGCATCGCACGATGGCATCGAGATCAGTGCCCAACTCCGCCAAGGCAGCACCACGGTCGCCAACACGCCTTGGGTGCCCCTCAACGTGACCCAAGAGGGCACTGCGCCGGTGCTGACCCGTACCCTGGGCGAGGGGCCTCTCTACCCGGGCGACCGCTATCGGCTGGAGGCGTCCGATCTGAACCTCGGGGAAGGTGAGGAGTTCCGCTTCGTCTTCCGCTATGCGGTGGCATGGATGCCGACGGTGAATGTCGTCGGTACCACCGTGTCCTTCCCGACTGACACGACCGTCGAGGTCAGCAGGACTGGCACCAACATCGTCCCCGTCGAGGTCGCGGCCCAAGTGGTGCGTGACGGTCTTGCGGTGCGGCAGTCCGCCCCCTTCCTCGTCGCCCCGGCGAACTTCGAGTTGCCGATTGAGGGACTGCAGACGCTCTACTTGGAAGGCACGTCCGCGAACCTGAGCGCCCAGATCTATCCGGTGCGCGACTCGGACGCGTTCATCTACCAGTGGCAGTTCTCCAAGACGGCGAACTTCTCGGCTGCCGATCCCAGCACCGAGATCTGGGGTGAAGGCACCACAGCCGCAATATCGAAGGTGCTTAACGTAGCCGAACACGATCAGGGTTATTTGCGGCTGCGGGTATTGACACCGGACAGTGAGCAGGCGTTCGTGACCGGTGCGGTCCGCGTGTATGTCACGGATGATCCGAATGCACAGTTGTTCCTGCTCAACGGTCTTGCCGCGCACTACCACCAGGGCGATGCGGTGAATCTGGTGCTCACTGTGTCTCCGGAGCCGCAGGCTGGCGATGAGATCGTCTGGGAGTGGAAGTGGCCGGGAACTGACTGGGACCTGTTCCCAGGCGCCTCGGGCACAGGGTATTCGATCACGGCTGAGCAGGCATTGGACGGGGTAGAGGTACGAGCGACCCTTGACTTCGCCGCCGACGGCAAAGAATCCGTGATCGCCGATCCGGTGACGATCCACGTCGATGACCACGGTGCGGCCGCGCGGCAGAAGCCGACTGTGACGGGGGAGACCTCCGTGACTGCGGGCGATACCGTCACGCTGACTCGCGAGTTGCCTGCTAACGGTGCGACGGTTCTGACTGAGCACCGGTGGGAGCGCAAAGCCGCGGACGCTGAGAACTGGACCGTGGTCGGGAACGAGACTGAAGCGGAACTGTCGTTCACCGCTGCTGCGGCTGACGATGGTGCCCAGTATCGGGTGTCGTTGATCAAACCGAACGGCGATCTCGGTTATGGGCCCTCGCCGATCGTCATCCTCGAAGTTCAGCCGGACCCGTCCGATGGTGGCCTCGTCCCACCCGGGCCGAAACTACCTGCACCGACCCCGACCCCACCTGCTGGCCCTGTCGATCCGGATGGGTCAAACGTGAATACCGGCACCAAGAAGACCAAGGCAAAAGTGAAGGTCGCTTTGGCTAAGAAGAAAGTGAAGCGGGGCAAGCTCGCCGTCATCAAGGTACGAGTGCGGGCTTCGGGCGCTGCAGTGCGGGGCAAGGTACGGGTAAAGATCGCGGGCAAGACCCGGACCGTCAAACTCAACAAGAAGGGCCGCGCGACGATCCGGATCAAGGTGGGCAAGAAGCTCAAACTCGGAAAGCGAAAGGTGGCAGTCACCTACCTTGGCAGTGCGCGAGCCACCAAGGCGAAGAAGACCGCCACCATTCGGATTCGACGCTAGTTCCTTTTCGACTTGCGACGTAGCAACACGACAGAGTCCTCAAGTTGAGCAGGGGTGCCATCAGGTGCGGTGGCACCCCTGTGGCGTTGTTCCGCACGCACGACATCCCAGTCGTCATCTGACAGATCGAGCTCGGCGAGTTCATCGACAGCGGTCAAGAACTTGTGATCGTGCGCCGAAGCGTCAGCCCAGGGGGGCGGTGCGCCATGCGAGGTGATGAGCAGATGGCCATTAGTGGACACGAACTCAGCGGCACGACGCAGGATCTCAGTGCGCGGCAGTTCCACGGGAGAGTGGAAGAAGCTCGCAGTCACCAGGTCGTACGTCGTGTCATGGTCCAGGTCAGCCAGGTTGGCGGCAATGAACGTCGCTTGGTTCTCGCTCAGACCCGCCTCGTGAGCGGCTGCTTTGGCACGAGCGATCGCGGTGGCCGAAATGTCGATCCCGGTTGCTTGCCAACCGTTGCGAGCCAACCAGATGGCGTCGGCTCCCTCGCCACATCCCAGATCCAAAGAGCGACCGGGCCTCAGATCGGCTGCTATATCAGCCACGGTTCCATTCACTCGACCAGACCATATCCGGTCACTGCCCGCATAGCGGTCCTCCCAGAAATCGACTGGTGCGATCTCGGGCCAGGATGTGTTTGATACCGCGTGGTCGAAGTCCTCGGTCACCAGCACCATGTTGACCATTCCGGCAGCGAACGACGCAGCACCGACTGAGATCGGAACATTCGCTCCGGGATTGACGACGTTTCCCACAGCCCAGATGCGCTCGTGACTGGTCTTGCCGGTCTGATCGACGGCAAGGAAACTGCCCATAGGATTCTCTGCGCGTTCCAATTCGAGCGAGGCGAGGAACTCGTCATGCGGACGTGCAGCGCCAACGGTGAAGATCGCATCCAGTTCCACGCTGCGACCATCCGCGGTGCGGACCGTGATCGGATCATCTGGGTCACCCTGTAGTTCGGTGACGGGTGAGTCGACGAGTTCGACACCGCGGGAGCGCAGCCGGGCAATAGCCTCGTCGCTCAGTTCGCCCAGGCCTGCGGTGAAGACGACGAGTCGGTCGCTCCACTGGCGCAGTAATTCTGCCTGGTGCATGCCCAGTGGCGACGTGGTGAGCACTCCAAGGCGTTTGCCCCGCACTTCCCAGCCGTGGCAGTAGGGGCAGTGTAGAACCGTATCGCCCCAGCGCGCTGCGAGCCCGGGAATATCGGGAAGGTCGTCGCTGATGCCGCTGGCGACGATGAGTGCACGGGCAGTCAAAACTGTGTTGTCGGACAGCGCCACCTTGACCGTCTCCGGTCCGTCGCTGACGCTTTCAACCAGTCCGGATCGCACGGTCACGTCATAAGCGTCCAGTTCTGCGCGGCCAAGTTCCAAGAGGTCGAGGGGCGGTCGTCCTTCATGCCCCAAAACGCCGTGCATATGCGCAGCGAACCTATTGCGCGGCTCGCCCGCGTCGATAACGAGGACTCGTCGGCACGCTCGCCCTAAGGTCAGCGCCGCCGATAGCCCGGCGGCTCCGCCGCCGATGATGACAACATCGAATTCTCTATCCATGAGTCCAGTTCAGTGGCACAATGGTGAAATAGCAAACAATCTTGCAGTATTGGCAAAGAAGTGGTGAATGGTGGCAGCAGAGCTCAAGCAGGTCGGCCCGCGGTTGCGGGCCATCAGGCACAGCAAGGGCTGGACGCTCGAGAAACTCGCTGCGCGGGCACAAATATCCGTGAGCACGCTGTCCAGACTCGAATCGGGTAAACGCCAGGCCAGCTTGGAACTGCTCATTCCACTGACCAGGCAACTGGGTATCGGTCTTGACGACTTGGTCAACCCATCCGCTCCCGACCCACGGGTACGTCGTCAAGCGGTGCGCCGCGATGGCATGGTGATCGCTCCGCTCACACCCGAGGGGTCGCCGATCACAACATACAAAATCACCTACCCGCCGGTGAAAGAACCGCCGGACCTGCGGGTGCACGACGGCTACGAATGGCTCTATGTGCTGTCCGGGCGACTTCGGCTATTGCTCGGGGAACAAGATCTGATCTTGACGAAGGGCGAGGCAGCGGAATTCGACACTCGTGTGCCCCACGCGATCTTCGCCGGTGGTGCACGCCCGGCTCAAGTGCTTTCGATCTTCAATAACGAGGGTGTGCGTATGCACACCTACACGGCACAGTCCTAAGCGGCGGCGGCGCCCCGGTGTTAGGCTCGCGGCATGGACCGGCTCACCAGGCACAGTCAGGCATCGCGTCTTTCCGCATCGCGGTCATTTCATCGACTGCTGGCAGCAGCGCTCGCCGCGCCGCTCGTCGTGCTGGCTGGGTGCTCCGGCAACTCGGAACCGGGCGTCAAATCCGACCTGATGCGCGCCGAAGGCGTGCAGATGCGCACTGTCGAACTCAGTGGCGCGGATGCGCTGGACAGCGTGGTTGAAGCCGCCGTCGCGGTAGGGGCGACCACCTTGCAGACAGCGGGAGGCGAGGACAACCTCGTCGTCTCTCCGTCAAGTTTGGTCACGGCACTGGCCATGCTCGCCGATGGCGCCAAAGGGCAGACCCTGACAGACCTGGAGTTGATGCTCGGGGCAAGTGGCGACCAGCGCCGCGACGCATTCGCGGCATTGCAACGCGCTATCGGACAGCACGACGGTGACCCAGTCCTCGCCACAGGCGACGAACTCCCTGACAAGCCAATCCTGCATCTCGCCAGCCAGGTTGTGATTGACGATGGTTTCGAGGTCAACAAGAACTACCTTGAAGCGCTCGCGGACGGCTACGACGCCGGAGCGCAGCACGCGGACCTCTCGTCCTCAGCAGGCAAGAAAGTGCTCGACGCCTGGGTCAACCATCACACGGGCGGATTGATCGAGGAATCGGCGATTGAGCCTAGTGACGACCTACGTCTGGTGTTACAAGATGCCATCTTGTTCGCGGGCCGTTGGCAATATGAGTTTTCTGCGCTCGCTACCTGGCAGCAGCCTTTCAACCTGGCAGATGGCACCCAGGTTGACGTTGAAACCATGAGCACCATCGACGCCTCATTCAGCTATGCAGAACTCTCAGATGGCTGGGTTGCGGTGCGTATGCCATATCAAGATGCGGCATATGCCGACGTGCTGCTGCCACCGCAGGGCACCGACCCGGCGCAGGCCATGCCCAGCCTGTTGGCTGAGGCCAAGGCGAAACTGAATCAGAACGAACCCGTTGAGATAGCGGTGTCATTACCCAAAGTGGACATCAAGGATGCCGCACCACTTGATCTGATCGGCAGTGGGGTATTCGAACAGCTCGGCATCGCATCGACGTTGTGCACGAGTGGCGCGGCCGATTTGTCCGGAATCGCACTTGCTCCCGGGGAGTTGTGCCTGGAGCAAGCGATGCAACAGGCCGTGCTGCAGATCGACGAAGCTGGGACGGTGGCCGCCGCCGTCACCGAACTCGGCGTTGGGGTGACGTCAGCGCCGATGCCACCTGCGAACGAAGTCCACTTCGACCGGCCCTTCCTTTTCACGATCAATCATGACGAGTCCGGCTGGCCGCTGTTCTACGCCGCTATTCGTGATCCTCGAGCGGCAGCCTGACACTGAACGTCGTATCACCGGGACGTGAGGTCACCGTTACATCGCCGCCGTGCGCTCGGGTGATGGACCGCACGATGGACAGGCCTAGGCCTGTCGAGCCTTCAGTGGTGGTGCGGGCCGTGTCACCGCGCACGAAGCGATCGAAAAGCCTACCCAGGAGCATCGGGTCGATTCCAGGTCCGGTGTCGGTGACCGTGATAACCGCCTGACCGGACTCGACGCTTAGCCGGGTCGTCACCACGGTCCCTGCTGGGGTGTGCTTGCGAGCATTGGACAGCAGATTCGCCAGCAACTGCGTCAACTGGACCCGGTCACCAGGTACGATGACCGGATCGGGCGGGATGTGCGCATGCCAGGTGTGATCGCGACCGGTAGCCGTGGCATCGGTGACCGCATCAATGACGAGTTCGCCCACATCGATCGATTTAGTCGAGATGGCCAACTCGTCCGATTCCGCTCCGGCCTTCTCAGCCGCATCGAGGCGGGCCAGCAACAGCAGGTTCTCAACCAGCGATCCCATCCGAGTGGACTGTTGCAGCACCCGGTCAAGCATGTCCTGACCTGATTGGCCCAGACTCTCGGTGAGCCGAATCATATCCGCGTAGCCGCGTACCGCAGCCAACGGCGTGCGCAGTTCATGAGACGCATCGGCAATGAAATCCCGCAATCGTTGCTCAGAAGCCGAACGTGCAGCCAACGCCGCATCTACCGAGGTGATGAGCTGGTTCATGGCATGCCCCACATCGCCGACTTCATCGGTGGGCTGGGCAAGCGGTTCAGGAACGCGGTACTTCTCCAACTCGACGGTTCCGGAGGCCATCGGAACCGCGGCGACCCGTACGGCTGCCTGCGAGACATCGTGCAAAGGACGCAGCGACCGGCGAATCCACCACCATACCGACAGTCCCACCAAGAGCAGCGCCACCGCCGAGCCGACGGATTGAATCAGCCAGAGGTTGGCTTTGGTTCCGTCGACCTCGGCAGTTGAAAGGCCGACCAGTAGCACCGTATCGGGATCGACGACGTCACTCGATTGGCCATCGTTTCCCGGCCTCGTCGGGCCGGTGATCTCGGCCGCGGCCAGCGAACCCGCCATGACCAGGTAGTTGCCGGACGTTAGCTCCAAGCGCGTTGTCAGCCTGTCGCTGCGCGCTGCCGCACGGTAATCCGCGGCGACAGCCTTGAGCGACGCCACATCTTCATCCGGCAAACTCGTCAGCAGCCCATCGGTGTCGAATCGACTGGCAGTCGAGACGACCCCGGTCACGTCCACGGTCAGTGAGATCGCGTCGATAGGCAGCCCCGGGGCGTATCCGGGTTCGCGAGAGCCGCCGCCTCTGTCGGACCCGGACGAGACGTCAAAACCACGTCCGGGTCCGGTGACGAATCCAGCGGTGCGCTGCCAGGTTTCCCGAGCTTGGTCGTCCAGTCGTGAATCGACCACTCGTCCCGCGACGGTGACAGTGACCAGAGCGAGTGAAACCATCACCAGAGCGACCAGTGCCGCCACCCCTGACGTGGTGCGTAACGCAACGGACCGGCGGCGCGGTGTGCGCGCACTGGAATCAGACGGGACGGAGGACATATCCCACCCCGCGCACTGTGTGGATCATCGGATCGCGGTCGACATCGATCTTCTTGCGCAGGTAGGAGATGTATAGCTCGACAATGTTCGAGTTGCCGCCGAAATCGTAATCCCACACTCGCTCCAGGATCTGTGTCTTTGACAGCACCGAGCGGGGGTTCTCCATGAGATACCGCAGCAACTCGAACTGCGTGGCCGTGAGTTCGATGTGGTCGCCGCCCCGGGTGACCTCATGGGTGCGGGTGTTCATGGCCAGGTCACCAACGACCAATTCGTCCGATTCCTTGGTGACCAACCCCGATCGTTCGACGATGCGGTGCAGCCGAATCAGCACCTCCTCAATGGAGAACGGCTTGGTGACGTAGTCGTCGCCGCCCGCAGACAGGCCCTCGATCCGGTCTGCCACTGCGTCTTTGGCGGTCAAGAACAGTGCCGGGACATTCGGCTGGCTGATGCGCACCTTGGCAAGGACCTCAAGACCGTTCAGCTCCGGGAGCATCCAGTCCAGGACGAGCACATCCGGCGCGAATTCCCGGGCGGTCTCGACGGCGGCGCGTCCCGCGTGGGCAACTTTCACGTGCCAGCCACAGATCGTCAGACCCATGGCGACCAGGTCGGCCAACATCGGTTCATCGTCGACTACCAAGGCCCGAACGGGTGACCCGTCAGGATGAGTGAGTTCCGGCAGATGATCTTTGATATCGGCGATACCCGCCCCGAAGCCGGAGGCCAGCGATGACTGTGGTTCTGATCCAGTGGAACTGCCCATTGTCTGATTATCCCGGTTGATGGCTGGTTTTGCTGCTGAAATCATCGAGATTCCTCCTAGGCCGCAGTCGCACTGCCGAGGAGAGTGGCGTCCTCGACAGAGTCTTGGGAGGACGAGGCCACCTGGTAGGCCTCATATGTCTTCCCGGTGACGAGGCCGGCTGACGAGAACACGATATGTCCCGCTGATTTGGCTGCCGTGAGGGTCGTGAGCACGTTGCCGTCCGCATCGGCTATAGCCACGGTGGCTCCGGTTGCAAGTTGGGACGTCAGGGCGATGGACACCGATGCCTGCGCGGAGCCGGTGTCGGGCGATTGCGCCATTCCGGCCGAACCGACGGCAGCGAGGGTGCCACCGGTGACCTCGAATGTCCCGGCAACATCAAGTGCGCCATTGCCGTTGTCTTCGGGGCCGAACACGATGACGTTTCCACCGCTGATCACTGCCGAGCCATTCGAGTCGATTCCGTCCCCTCCGGCGTTGATGGTGATCGTGCCACCACTGATGACGATGGATTGATCACCCGCTTCCTCCATTCCGCCGGGGGCGCCACCTGGCGCGCCGCCGCTTGGAGCAGTGCCACCGGGTTCGCCAGTCGGGCGTTCGCCACCGCTGCCCTCTGGCGGCTGCGGCATAGCGGTGTCGCCGTCGGGCGGTGCGGGCCGTTCACGGTTTGATTCGGTCGTCTCAGTCGTTGCGGCACCGGTGTCGTCGCTTGTGGACTCAGTGCCGTATCCACCCGAGGCGTTGATGGCGTCATCTGCGGAGGTGATGTCGACGATGCCATCGTTGATGGTGATGCCGGCTGCCTCGATGCCCTCGTTGGACCGCGTGACGGTGACCACGCCTCCAGCGATCGCAATGGCGTTCTCCGCCTTGATCGCGTCATCTTCTGTGGCGACCGTCACGGTGCCGTCAATGATTGACAGCCAGCCGCGGTCGGCATCCTCATCATTGTCAGAACCGATGCCGGTGTCGACCGCCGTCACATCAAGGGTTCCGTCAGCCACTACGACGTAGTCCTTACCGATGATCCCGTCGTCGAGGGCTGTGACGGTGACCGTTGGCCCATCGATGACCAGGCCGTCTTTGCTGTGAATGCCATCCTCAAGGTTGCCGGTGACCTGTAGTGTCCCGGTGCCGGCCAGCGTGAGACCGGACCGGGAGAAGAGTGCGGCGTTGGTGTCATAGTTGGAATCGGATTCGTCATCAGTGCGGCTAGCGGCATCAGCCAGCGAATTGGTAGTGCCGTCGGCGATGATCACAGTGACTTCGTCTGCGGCTGTGATCAACAGGGCCGGACCGATTGCTGAACTGATGTCGGCGTTGTCCAGAATGAGCTGCACGGCTGCCTCGTCGTCCGAGGCCACCACAACTTGCCCGGTCAGGGTTCCAGAGAGCCGATAGACGCCGCTGCCGGAGATCGTCAGGGCGGTCTCGCCGTTTTCGGTGGACACTGAGACATCCTGCGTATCTGCTCCGGTCACCGTGGCGGTAGTAGTCGCCAGCTCCACTGTGGTGACCTGTGAGCTGTCATATTCGAGGTCGTCGGAATCGTAATGTGTGGCTGATGCGAGTTCATCGCGTGCGGTGATGGCCGTCGCCGTGGCAGTTTGCGTTGCTGTCACGCCGCTGCCCTGAGCGGAGTTGTTGCCGGCAGCGGTCTCAGTGCTGGTTGCGGTTGCGTCACAACCGCCTGCGACGAGCAGACTGCCGATCAGCATCGACGCCATCAGGGTCTTGCGAGGTGCGGTAGCGCGAAGTGGACGCGAGATTCGCGTGGTTGGGTGCTGGATGCTGTTATTCATGACAATTCCTGTTCTGAAGTCTTGGTGACGGCGATGTAGTCAGCCGTAGTGGATGAGTTCGGGGCGGCCCAAGTCGCGGATCACGGTGCGCGACCAGCGGTGACGCGGCAGATCAGAATGAAACAATGCGATGCCCGCGGCGTATTTGGAAGACGGTACGGGTCGGTGGCCTGCTCGCCAGAGCCAATGATCGACGGGGGTAGGCGACCGGGAAGATTTGATTTCGATGATCAACCGGTCGGTTTCGTATATTCCGGCCTGATTCGGCGCCTGCCACTTCAGGTTTGCGTCGATGGTCATGCGTGCCTTGGACTGTGGCAGGTGAAGCGTCAGTCGTTTGTAAGCGGTGACCAGTGATGGAGCCAGGTCAAGTGACCCGACTGACGGTGACGACAGGCAGGCGCTGATGAAGTCGAGGCCCCGGCTGGTGATCACCGACTGAGGCCTGGTGTCCTGCCAGGCCATGCGTCGTTTCACGGTGTGGCCGTGCGGTGACTTGGTCTTGACTTCGAGGAAGCTGCTTCCGGTTTCGCTATAGGTACGGGTGCGCACTTTGAACCTATGGCGGTGTTGCTGCAATGCCATGCGATAACACCGCAGTTCCGGGGTGTCGAAGTAGGTGGACTCGTAGTCGCTCCAGCGCTGTTCGCCGACTTGGAGAACCCGAGGTCGAGTGGATTCGCCTGCCGATCGAGCGATCCAACCCACTAGATCCGCGGCTGCCGCTGCAGTGACGATGTATTTGCGATCAACACGATGTTGAAGTGCCGCCGTCGCATTGAGCTCGACCAGATCGATGGGCTCGAACTGCGAAGCCACATCGGCCAAGGCGAGGCTGTGAGGCTGCGTTGTCACGGTCATCGCACACCCGCCTTGTTCAGCTCCGGGGTGGTGGAGACGTTGTCGGCGGGGGAGGTGACGCTGCGACGTGCCGGTATTGCCGATGCGACCCGGTAGGTCACGTCAACAACGGTCTTGTCCTGCACCAGGTCGGTCAGAGATGTGGTCACTTGTGTTATCTCGGCACCGAGCAGTCGTTCGAGATGCGCCCGAAGGGCGAACTCGTCAGTGATGGCACGGTCCAGCACGATCCGTTGTCTACGAGACTTGTGCATGAATCCGGGCCTATCGACCAAGGCCAGAACCGCTACTGGCAGTGCCATGATGGGGATTGTCAGGTGCCAGTCGCCCACTGCGAGGCCAGCGACAAGCCCTATTGCCAGGGACGAGAAGAAGTAGGCGACGTCGTGCTGCTCAATCTCGGTCGAACGAAGCCGAATGATCGACAGCACGCCGAATAGTCCCAAGCCGACGCCCAGAGACGTGGCGCTCGACATGCTGGAGAGCGCCCCGGCTACGACGTACACTCCGGCATTCGCCCCGATGAAGGCGATGACGAGGTCTTTGCGTCCGTGCCGCCGCCGGTACAGCCCCAGGGCGAGCGCCGTGATGAGCACTAGGTCAGCAACAAGATAGATCCAATTCATGACGTGAACTTCCCTTCATTTCCGCGTTGTCATCCAGCCTCGGAGCAGTTGCTGTGCTGAATCTGTGCGAGGCGCAGATAATAGATATGAAGAGGTAGGTTAGGGTTACCTAATAAAACAATGGGTGAGTGTGCACGCTCATGCCCAGCAGTCGTACTCGAGACAACATAGGGAAACTCACATGGCAAAGCGTGGCATTCAGGGCGCTATCCTCAAGGGTCTAGGGGCGCGCGACCGAACAATCACAGTCGTCGGGGCCGAAGACATCACCGCGCGCTTTCGCCGGATCTGGTTCCATGCCGAGACCCTGTTGAACGAGATCGAAGTCGGACCGACAGCATGGCTTCGGCTGTGGATTCCGGACCCGAATGGCGGACGTGCCCAATATCAGCGCGCGTACACCATCTCTGAGGTGGGAGAAGAACCCGGAAGATTCGCCGCCGATTTCGTGCTGCATGAACCGGCAGGCCCCGCATCGATCTGGGCGCGTTCAGTCAGCGGCGGTGAGAGCCTTGAAGTGATGAGTCTGGGCTCGTCCATCTTTGAAATCCCAGCCGAATTGCCCGCGGGCTATCTGATCGTCGGGGATGCGGCTTCCCTGCCCGCCATCAACGCGGTACTGCGCACCATCCCGGCCGAGGTCGAAATAAAGGTCTACCTGGAACAACACGACCCACTGGATCAACAGATCCCCATGGCGAAGCACCCCAAGGCGCAGATCGCCTGGGCCGAACGAGACGATGCGGATACTTTGGCGAAGGCCATCGAGTCGCGTGATCTCACCGGATGGCGGGTATGGGCCGCAGCCGAATCTGGCTCGCTCAAAACGCTGCGGACTCGCCTCAAAGGCGAATTAGGCGTTCCGAAGTCTCACGCCGAGATCCGCGCCTACTGGATTGAAGGCAAAGCCATGGGAAATCAATGGCGCGGATAAAAAATGGTCGGTTCTTGATCCATCCTTAAACTGGTTGAGTGTCATCAATCGGTCTGAATTCTCGCCCCACGGTGTTGCGCGCCACTGATCTGGTCAAGACGTATGGCGAAAAGTGCGCTGTCGACGGGATCGACTTCGAGGTCCCCGCCGGTGAATCCTTCGGCTTGCTAGGCCCCAACGGCGCCGGCAAGTCCACCACCATGCGCATGGTCGGTGCCGTGAGCACCCGTACCAGTGGCGAACTGGAGATTCTCGGCCTCGACCCGAATGACTATGGTCCTGAGATCCGATCCCAACTCGGTGTCGTGCCACAGGCCGACAACCTTGACGTCGACCTGCGTGTCCGCGACAACCTCCTGGTCTATGGCCGCTATTTCGGGCTGGACCGCAAGATCGTGGCCCGCCGTGCTGACGAACTGCTTGAGTTCGCCCAACTGTCGGATCGCAAGACGGCGCGGGTGGATGACCTGTCCGGCGGGATGAAACGGCGTTTGACGATTGCGCGAGCGCTCATCAACGAACCGGCCATGCTCCTGTTGGACGAGCCCACCACCGGCCTCGACCCGCAAGCGCGCCACATCCTGTGGGACCGGCTCTTCCAACTCAAAGAACGCGGCATCACCCTCATATTGACCACTCACTACATGGACGAGGCCGAGCAACTCTGTGACCGGCTGATCGTGGTCGACGAGGGCAAGATCATGGCCGAAGGCTCACCGGCGAACCTCATCCGGCAGTACAGTTCCCGCGAAGTCCTCGAAGTCAGATTCGGTACCGAACACAATGCCAACGCCGCCAAACGGCTCGAAGGCCTCGGCGACCGCATGGAACTGCTGCCGGACCGCATCTTGATCTACGCGCCCGACGGCGAGACCGTGCTGAACCAGGTGATCGCCACGGGACTCGAACCGATCACGTCGCTGGTGCGCCGGTCGTCACTGGAAGACGTTTTCTTGCGGCTCACGGGACGGAGCCTGATCGAATGAGCGGCTCTGATCTGCAGCATGAGACCGGCCTGCAACGGCAAGGCGGCAGCCCAGGCCAAGGAACGGCAACTGTGCCGACCGCACAACTGGCCGGGCTCACACTAGAAGACCTGCGTAACCGGGCGCTGCGCGGCGGCGCCAAGCCGCGCCGGTACGGGACCTGGTACGTCGCGGCATGCAAATTCAGGCATCAGCGCACCTATATTCACACGATCATTTGGACTGCGATTGGCACGCCGCTGCTGTACCTGATGGCCATGGGACTCGGATTGGGGTCCCTCGTCTCAGCCAATATGGGCGATGAGGGCATCTCCGGCGTGAGTTACCTCGTCTTCGTCGCCCCGGCGCTGCTCGTCACCGCAGCGGTATCCGTGGGCAGTGAGGAGATGACCTATACGATCCTGGGCGGATTCAAATGGAATCCCATCTACTTCGCGATGAACGCCGCGCCCCTGGCGCCAGTACAGATCATCAACGGAGTCGTGATCTCAGTCATTGCGCGCCTCACCTTTGTCACTACGATCTACTACGGTGCGTTGCTGGCTTTCGGCGCCAGCCCATCGGCATGGGGGTGGCTGACCATTCCCATCGGTGTTCTGACCTCGCTGGGATTCAACTCGTTAATCATGGCGTATTCCGCGAGCATCGAACAGGACAGTGGACAGATCGCTATGATCATGCGCTTCCTTGTCATGCCGCTGACGCTGTTCTCCGGCACGTTCTACCCGCTTGAGACCATGCCGGGATATCTGCAACCTATCGGTTGGCTCTCCCCGCTGTGGCATGGCGCGCAACTGGCACGCAGCGCCACCTATGGCTTGGACGAGTCCGGTCTGCTCATCGCCGGACGCATCGCCTACCTGGTGGTGCTCACCGCAGTGGGATGGATCTGGGCGCATCGCATCGCGGCAAGGAGGCTGAACCGATGACCATGACCGAATTGGCCGTGGCAAGCCATCGCCGCCGGCTGGTCGACAAGACCCTGTACGCGGGCAACGCGCGATCGGTGATGTGGCGCGGCTGGCGTGTCGCCTCGCGTACCCACTACGGCATCATGATCTCCGGCTTCTTCGAGCCGGTGTTCTACCTGTTGTCACTGGGGATCGGACTGGGCGGACTCGTCGGAGTGGTTGCTGCCCCCGATGGGCGAGAAATCCCGTACGCGGCCTTCATCGCCCCGGCGCTACTGGCGACCTCTGCGATGAATGGCGCGATCTACGACTCGACATGGAATGTCTTCTTCAAACTCAACTATTCCAAGTTGTATGACGGCATGCTGGCCACTCGGCTCGGGCCGTTGGACGTGGCGTTAGGGGAAATCGGCATCGCGTTGGCGCGCGGTGCGGTCTATGCGGGCGGGTTCATGATCGTGATGACCGTGCTGGGACTGAATATGTCCTGGTGGGCCCTTGCGGCGCTGCCCGCGACGGTATTGATCGCCTTCGGTTTCGCGTCGCTTGGCATGGCTGTGACCAGCTATATGAAGACCTTCCAGCAGATGGACTGGATCAATTTCGTTCTGCTGCCGATGTTCCTGCTCTCGGCGACTTTCTACCCGCTGAGTGTGTACCCGCAGCTGGTGCAATGGTTTATCCAAGCCATGCCGCTGTGGCATGCGGTTGAGCTTGTACGGTCGCTGACCACAGGGGTGGTTCATCTCGGGCTGTTGTGGCACGTGCTGTATTTCACGGTGCTCTCGGTGATCGGGATTCGTTTCACCACCGCACGGCTGCGCGCCCTGTTTCTGACCTGATGTGCTTTCATTTGTGTTAGTCGTCTCAAATACAGATGACCTGCGGGCCATCGATGTCAGCCAAGATGTCAGAATCCGCTTGACCTTGACGTAACGTCAACCTCTAATGTCATGGGCATGGAATGGTCCATCCAAGAAATCGCGAAGATCGCGGGTACGACGAGTCGTACGTTGCGTCACTATGACGACATCGGCCTCGTCCCGCCCAGTCATATCGGTCTCAATGGATATCGGTACTACGACCAGGCGGCGCTAGTACGCCTGCAGCGTGTCTTGCTGCTGCGTGAACTAGGGCTCGGCCTACCCCAGATTCGCGACATCGTCACTCAACACACCGACGAGATCCCTGCACTGAGCACTCACCTGGAGTTGCTGCGTCAGGATCTCGACCGTCGCACTCGCCAGATTGCGGCAGTCGAAGCCACGATCTCGTCCTTAAAGCAAGGAGAATCACTCATGGCCCAGACAATGTTCGACGGATTCGACCACACACGGTACAAGGACGAGGTCACCCAGCGCTGGGGTGCGGACGCATACCGACGCTCAGATCGGTGGTGGCGTGCGATGAGCGAGGACGAGCGTGCTGCGTGGAAACGCGAGATGGAGCAATTGGGAACGGACTGGATCACAGTCGCCAACGACCCGAAGATCACGCCCGACTCAGCCCCGGCACAGGACGTTGCGGCGCGGCACGTTGCCTGGTTGAAATCCATCCCGGGCACTCCCGCCGCTGAGGGAGGCGACTTGGACGGCTATGTGCGCGGCCTAGCGCAGATGTATGTCGAGGATGAGCGCTTCGCCGCCAATTACGGCGGTCGTGAGGGGGCCGAGTTCGTGCGCGATGCGCTGCAATGCTATCTGGATGAGCGGACTTCCTAGTTGGATGCGGACGGTGTCCTGCGTATGGCTGCGGTGGGACGTCAGGAGACATCTGCTCGCAGGCCGTGCGGGCAGCGATGACAACGTTGCTGTCGCACCCTGATTCCAGTCCGGTCCGTATGGTCAAGATCGTAGAGAAGACCCCTGACCTGCTGGCTGTGATGTGGGAATCAGTTCGTGCTGCCGCGGCAAGCGAAGGCAATCCACCGAAGTGGCTGAATCGCGTACTCGATACTGCGCGCCATTATGCGTCACATTTTTGCCTGAACGACAAGATGTAGACCTGTGATTAGGTGGGTTTGACCTGCGTGCCTATCACAGAGTTCAGTTTTCCGCATGATGAAACGAATCAACTTTCACCGAGCTTATTGCATCAGGGCGCTTTCACAACTTAGGCTTAGCCCATGACAACCGTGTCAGTCTGACGCTGTGCAACCCTGGAGAACACTTCTATGAACAAGCCCGCATTATCGACTCCTGCGCGTCGATCCCGCCGAATGGGCAAACGTGCTGTTTCCGCAATCGCGGCGGCAGCACTCGTGTCATCGGCGTTGGTCCTGCCCGCAGTGACTGCAACTGCTGCTCCGTCCACGACGGACTACACGCAATTCGTGAACCCGTTCATCGGAACCGAAGACGACTTCGGGCAGGACGGTCCCGGCGCCTTCGTCCCCAACGGTTTGGCGAAGGTCACTCCGCTGACCAGTCCGCGCTCGCATGTCGGCTACGACTATGACTCAACGATCATGCGCGGGTTCACCGGCATCACCCTCGACGGTGTTGGCGGTAACGGCGCTGGCGGTGACTTCCTCGTTGTCCCGACCTACAACTCCTACACGGCTCGTCCAGGAACCGGCACCTACAACAAGGGATATTCCCACGCGAATGAGGAAGCCTCGCCCGGCTACTATTCGATCGAGAACCTCACTGAGGGATCGCGCACCATCGATGCCCGAATGACCACAGACGTTCGCACCGGGGTGCACGAGTACACCTTCGATCAAGCCGGACGCGGCAGTCTGGTGATCGACCTTGCCAACAACTACGGCAACCGCCGTGGCGCAAGCCTCGACGTCGGCACCACCGCTGCGGGCAACACTTCACTTGCAGGGCGCCTCGAAGGACACTTCTACAACGCCCCCTATCAGTTGTACTACTACGCTGAGACCTCCCGCCCGGTTTCAACCTTCAGCACCTGGAACGACAACAATCTCAACCTGGGTACACGCGTCCAAAACGGCACTGACATCGGCGCGATCCTCAACTTCAACGTCACAGCCGGTGAGAAGGTGGGACTGCGCGTAACGTTCTCCCCGATTTCAGCAGCCCAGGCCAAGCGCGACATGGCTGCAGAAGTTGGCGGCAAGTCGTTCGAGGACGTGCACGACGCAGCTATCGACGCCTGGAATGAAGCACTCGGAGTCGTCGATATCGAAGAGGACGCTGACGACGACCCCACGGGTGACCTCAAGATCCAGTTCTACACCCACCTGTTCCGCATGAACGGTTCGCCCATCAATGCGACCTCGACTGACGGGACGTATCGCGGTGTGGACGGCACCATCTATCAGGCCGATGGTTACACCCACTACGACTCATGGGCACTATGGGACGACTTCCGTAAGTACTCATCCATCGCAATGATCTACCCCGACCGTTACCGCGACATCGGCCAATCATTGGTCGACTTGTTCATCGAACGCGGTAACTCGTCGAGCTCTTCCTTTAACTCCCTGGTCCACTCTGTTCCAACCGTGCGTTGGGAACGCGCAGCCGTGGTGATTGCGGATGTGATCAGCAAGGGCGCAGAGCTCGAGGGACTGGACCTGGCCTATGCCACGCTCAAGCAGCACTCGAATGGCCAATACAACTCGACTAATGAGTCTCTCGGCTACATTCCCAACGGCGTCGCTGAGACCGTCGGAACCTCCTATGACGACTGGGGCATGTCTGTTATCGCCGACGCCATCGGCAACACCGCAGACGCGGAATACTTCCGCAACCGGTCGACGAACTATGTGAACTCATTCAATAAGAACGCCCTGGCCTCCAACGGTCCCGCAGTGACAGCGGGAGTCAGCGACGTCGGCTTGATCATGCCGCGTGCGAGCAACGGCAGCTTCGGCACCCAGAACCCAGAGCAGTTCGAACCTTCTGGCGCCGGGCTCTACCAAGGCACGCTATGGCAGTACAACTGGTATGTCGCACAGGACATGGGCGGAATGATCGACCTCATGGGTGGCCAGGAGGCCGCGCAGCGCGCAGTTCGGTTCCACTTCGGTGAGCAGGCGCCGGAGAACTGCTCACGCATGCTCCATTCCAACGCGAACGAGATCGACCTGCAGGCTCCATACCTGTTCAACTACGTTGGCGCTCCTGACCGGACTCAATACTGGGTGCGGCACATCCTGACCGAGGAAAGCTGCAACCGCTACATCGGCACCGGTTCGACGGGCGAAATGCCCTCCGGCGGTGGCGAGTTCAACCCGCCGCACAAGATGTACGTCTACAAGAACGCCCCTGATGGCATGCTTCCGACCATGGACAATGACGCGGGCACCATGTCATCCGTCTTCGTCGGCGGTGCCATGGGACTCTTCCCGGTGACCTCGGGTTCGGACTCCTTCCAGATCGCTTCGCCACTATTCGAGAAGATCACCATCCGTTACCCCGGAGGAAAGAACTTCGTTCTCGAATCAAACGGTGTCAACGCTGAGAACTTCTACATCCAGGACGCGACATTGAACGGTGCGCCACTGGACCGCACCTGGTTGAGCTTCGACGAACTGACTGCAGGTGGCACCCTCAGCCTGAACATGGGCGACGAAGCATCTGACTGGGGTAAGGACAGCCCGATGGCGTATTCGCTTTCGGACGAGGTCTCCTCGCGCATCTACAACCCCGCGCAGCCGGTATCCACCTCTGCCAAGGTGTTCAAAGAGGCAGCCGCAAACGATGGCTCAATCCGCAACAGTCTGACGCTGACAGCACAGGGAACGACCTTCGCCGGTGCCAACGGCGCCGATGTGTCAGCTCATGTGCAGGCCTCTGGCCTGCCTGCCGGACTGAGCATCCGTGCCGTCAAGTCATCGAATACGACGGTGACGCTTTCGCTCCAAGGCAATGCCACGAACCACGGCTTCAACGACTCGACTGATCGGTTGAGTGTGACGTTGGATGCTGCTGCCTTCGCGGCAAACGCGCCAAGTGCGGCGGACCGCACCTTCGACCTGAAGGTCGCGTTCGAGGGATACCGCACTGAACTGTCGACCCAATTGGTCGCCGCGGCAGCGAACGGTGACGTTGACACCGAGATCGTGGTCTCGTTGACCGGTGGCGCGCAGTTCGCTGGCAGCAATGGCACAGTTCTGGACGAGTCGGTTGTGGAATTGATCGGCTTGGCCAGCGGTTTGAACGCTGAGGTGATCAAGACATCGAACACCGCCTTGAGTATCGCAATCACCGGAACGCTTGATGCAATGGCGACGTCCACCTTCGTGATCGTGTTCAGTGACGATGCCTTTGCAGGCTCGGTCACCGCTGCTCAGGTCACCGGTGATGGTCTGTCGGGTATGAGTCCGGTGGTCGTCTCGGCGCACGCAGATCTGCGCGGCGGACTGAGCGCACTGATCGAGGAAGCCAAACTCGTCAAACGGGGTAACTATTCGGCGGCGTCGTTTGTCGCACTGACAAACGCGATCGATGGTGCCGAATCGACACTTGCCGACTTGCAGGCTTCGGATGCCGCACTGCGTCAGAGCACTGCCGCGCTGCAAAGCGCGCTTGACTCATTGACACTCGACGAGGGCGGCTACCGTCGCCTCGAAGCCGAGAACAACGACATCTGGTCCGGCGGTGAACTCAAGACCGAAGGCGGTGGCACCGGCACTAACATCGGTGGCGTGGAACGCGACTCCTGGGTGGGCTACTACGGTCTCGACTTCTCCGAGGCTCCGCTCAAGTCGTTGATCGTTGCCTATGCACACAACCCTGGCTCGGCCTCGGCGAATTCCAGGATGGAGATCCGTACTGGGTCGCACGACGGCGAGTTGGTGACCACCATCAATCTGCCGACGACCAATGGCTGGGCCAACTACACGCAACTCACGCACGAGTTCACTCCTGCTGAGATCTCTGCGCTCGCGGATGCTCCGGATGTCTACTTCGTCTTCCGTGGCGGGGACGACACCAACCGTCGGTGGGTCGCCAACTTCGACTACTTCGAGTTCATCCCGGATGTGGACGACGAGGAAGACCCGGACGGACCATTCGAGTTCGCGCAACTCGGCCCGAACAATGTCACCACTATGGGCCCGGGCATGGGCCGCGATGGCTCTGCTGGCGCCTACACAAACTTCGGCAACACCCATAATGAGGAGTGGATCCACTTCGCAGGCGTTGACTTCGGTCCAAATGGCGCTGACACCTTGTCGTTCTCTTACGACAAGCCGAATAGTGACCGCTCCCAGGATGGCACCTGGATCGACGTTCGGCTGGGCAGTCCCACTGGAACCACCGTGGCGAGCAGTGTCATGCTGCCGCGTACCGGATCGGGATGGGGCACCTACAACATTCACGAGATGAATGTCGACCCCGCCATATTCACCGGAACCCAGGATGTGTACATCGTGTTCCGCATGGATCCGGTGCATACCAGTCAGGGTGCTCCCTATGTGGGTAACTTCCGCTGGTTCCAGTTCGGTGACTCCACCGCACAGGCGGACAACACTCGACGCACCGTTGAGTTCGAGTCGATTCGTTCTGGGAACGGAAACCTGAACGCGGCACCGGGCTTGACGGAAGGTGTCGACTATTCCGGTAACGGTCTCAAGACCGAAAACGGCAATGGTGGCGCTGTGCTGGCAGGTACGGAGAACGGCAACTGGGTTCGCTATCAGAACGTGAACCTGGGCGAGAAGTTCTCGTCTCGCATCCTGGTGACCTACGACGCGCCGAATCACCGCGTCAATGAGGGCAGCCTGGCGATTTACGCTGGGTCGATGGACGGCGACCCGCTCATCGTCACCGACCTGCCGAACAACAACCAGACGAGTTGGGGCACCTACGAGACGATTGCCATCGACCTGCCCACTGAACTGACCGGAAATAACACGCTCTACTTCGAGTTCCGTTCGGTGCCGTTGCCAGGCGTGGGGAACGTCGGAAACTTCGATTCCTTCGCACTGGTCTACGGTCAGGACAAATCCGACCTGCGTGACGCCATCGCTGATGTCGAGGGCCTCCTAGATGACGAGGCACTCTACGTAGCAGCGGACTTCCGTGTCTTTGAGCAGGCCTTGGCGAATGCTCGTGCAGTTGCGGCCAACGCCGATGCCACGGCGAACCAGATCTCGACAGTGACACGCCAGCTCAACCTGGCAGCCGGCAACCTGGAATGGAAGGTCGTACGTCAACTCGATAACTGGATCGCCAAGGCAGAGGCCGTGGACGAGTCCTCTGTCAGCCCGGCAGCATACGCCGCGTTGCTGGATGCGCTCGATGCGGCCAAGGCGCTCGACCCGGCTACGGATTCGCACGCCGACTTCGTAGCAGCGCTCAGTGCTCTGCAGACCGCATACGAGGACCTCGACATCACCTATGAGACGGCTTTGGTCGGACCGAGCGGCGATGTTGAGCCTGGTGAAACAGTGTCTATCACGGGTAGCGGATTCGCTGCGGGTGAGATTGTCACGTTCTCCTGGCAGGGCACTCCGGCTCTGACGCCTGACTGGACAGCAATGTCCAACGCTGCTGGTGAAGTCGCCACGACGGTGACCATCCCGGTCGCCGCAACTGATGGTGACTACGTGCTTGTGGCCACTGGCGCTGTCTCGGCTACACCGGCTCAGAGCACTATTTCGGTGTTGAAGATCGTCATCACGACGACAACGTCATTCGTGACGATTCCGACTGAGGTCGTCGAAGGCGACCAGGTGCAGATTGTGGTCGGTGTCAGTGGTGGTGCTACTGGTGATGTGGCGTTGTCGGTTGATGGCGCGGTCGTTGCTACTGAGTCGCTCAACGCGTCAGGTCAGGCCACGTTCACGCTGAATACATTGGACGAGGGAACTCGTACCATCACGGCGGCTTACTTGGGTCAGGACCCGTACCTGCCAAGCACCTCCAGCCCGGCAACCATCACGGTCACACCACGGCCTGTGGTGTACGACCCAACGTTGGTCGGACCGGACGGAGATGTTCAGCCTGGTGAGACGGTATCGATCACGGGTAGCGGATTCGCGCCGGATGAGGTCGTGACGTTCACCTGGCAGGGCACTCCGGCTCTGACAGCCGACTGGACTGCCACAGCGAACGCTGCTGGTGAAGTCGCTACGACGGTGACCATCCCAGCTTCGGCTGCCGATGGTGACTATGTGCTCGTCGCGGAAGGCGCCGAATCTGCGGTTCCTGCCCAGGTGACCATCTCTGTGGTCAAACTGGTGGTCTCTACCCAGACCTCGTTCCTGAGCATCCCAACTCAGGCGGTAGCCGGTGATCAGGTGCAGATTGTGGTCGGTGTCAGTGGTCGTGCTACTGGTGATGTGGCACTGTCGGTTGATGGCACAGTGGTTGCTACCCAGTCGTTGAATGCGCAGGGTCAGGTGACCTTCACGCTGGATTCGTTGGCTGAAGGCACTCGTACCATCACGGCGGCTTACTTGGGTCAGGACCCGTACCTGCCAAGCACCTCCAGCCCGGCGACGATCACGGTCACGGCCAAGCCGGTTGATCCGAAGCCGGATCCGGTTGTGGTTTCGGTTCCGACGTTGAGCAAGGCCCAGCAGGCCTTCGCGTCCAAGAAGAAGCAGCGGGCGACGATCACTGCGACCGTTTCAGGTGCTACTGCCGGTACGGTGACCTTCACCGCGGGCAAGACCACCCTCGGTTCGGCAACGCTGGTCAAGGACGGTAACCAGTACCGGGCAACGTTGCTGATCAAGGGCAAGCTGCCACGTGGCAAGTACGGTTCGATGGTGGCGACTGTACGCACCACCGACGGCGAGACTGTCTCATCGGTGGCTTCGGGCGCGACCTTCCGGGTCGTGAAAGCAACACCGAAGAAGGCGCGTCCCAAGGTGACCGCGAAGAAGTTCCGTGCTGGTACCAAGCCGAAGGTACGGGTCAAGATCTCTAAGCTGACCAATGGTCGTCATGCTGTGGGACGGGTCCGGATCAAGGTAGGTTCCAAGACGGTCACCACCGTGAAGTTGCGCAAGAAGAACAAGGGCAAAGTGACCATCACGCTGCCACGGTCCTACTCGCAGCAGATCAGGGTCAGCGCACGGTACTTGCCGAAGAAGAACAAGAACATCAAGAAGTCCAAGTGGTCGAAGAAGCGCACCGTTCAGGTACGCCGCTGATCCACTAACTCACTGAACAGACGCGGGCCGCATGGGTCTGATCGAAAGATCAAACCCATGCGGCCCATCGTCTTCTTTCCGTCCCGTAGTCCGTCACCAAACTCGTACACCGTCGGTATTCTCGTAGACCGCCCTCGCACACTAGGCGCGGACGCGAACTATGCGACCGTTCACGAAATTAGTGACGGTTCACCGTTGGCGGAGCGTCGATACGTCTCGTTCCTCGACTACTCGACCATCGGATGCCTGGTGAGATCACCTCACCGATGCGGAGCGAAGCGCGCCGTATTCACCGATCGCGCTGATGATCGCAGCACCGATTGCGAGCACGACCAGCCACCACATTTGGAAGTTCCGGAAGATCGAACCAAGCGATGGTGCCAGGATCAGCAGTAGCAAAGCGAGAATCAAAGCCACACTGATGCCCACGAAGAGCGGTCCGCGTTTGCCGAAGCGGACCCAGACCGCACCGAAGGCGCCGCCAATGCTCAACAGTGCCCAACTGCCGAGCAGAACAGTGATGGCGAATACGCCAGGATCGCCCGACCCGAGTATGTGGGAATCGAAAGCGTAGGCGCCGACGAACCAGTGGTCGGTGATCTTCTCCAGCCAGAGCAGTGCTGAACCAAGAACGGTTAGATATACCGCTTGGCTGAGGTGGGCAAGCAGTGTACCGATGGTGAAGTTTCGTCGGGTGACACCCAGCGCCAAGGCGAAGGGGAAGGTCGTTCCAACGGACTGAACACCGAGATAGGTGACGAATCCAGCCAGGGACCAGACCACGCCGCCGTTGTTCCTGGAGCCTTCAGCCCATTCGGCTGATGATGGGTCGCCTCCCACACGTTGTACGACAAGAGCGATCACAATGGTGACGACAACCACCAACGCGAGGATGAAAGGCGGTGTCGCCAGCATGACGTCACGTTTGACGAAGTGGAGCCGCAACGTTCCCAGCAGTGTGTTCGACGAGGCTTGGCTGCCCTGTGCAGTCGTCGCGGTAACGGTCCCGGTCGTTGTCGTGGTCTTAGACATTGTTCGCTCCCTCCGTCGCGGTCGGTATGGATCCCAGTGCGCTTACGACGCTTTGCAAGTCGGCGCGTTCCCATTCGAGTCCCAGTTCAGTGGCCCGGTGTCGGGCATCACCGTCTAGGTTGTTGTGAATCAGTGCCGTCGCAAGCGAGCCAACGGTGCGAGTACTGACTACACGATGAGCAGCAGCAAACTCTTCAACGCGGGCCTTGAGTCCTGAGATCTGGACGAACTTGCCATGGAGGTCATCCATGGTCGCGTTCAACACAACGCTACCGCGATCGAGCACAATCACGGAGTCGAAGATGTTTTCCATCTCGGCGACCAGGTGGGTCGAGATGAGGAAGGTGCGCGGATGCTGCATTTGCTCTTCGATCAACACGTCGTAGAAGGTTTGACGCGCGGTGGCGTCCAAGCCCAGGTAGGGCTCGTCCAATAGTGTGATCGGGGTGCGGGAGGCCAATCCGAGCACAATCGCCAACGAACTGATTTGTCCGCGTGAGTATTTCTTGATGGCTGTCTTGGCAGGCAGGCGGAACACCTCGACAAGTCGCTCCGCAAGTGCCTCGTCCCAGTTCGGACGGAACATTCGAGTCGCCTTCAACGCGTGACGCAATCGGAAGTCATCCGGATAACGCTGGTTGTCACGGATGAAGGAGATCGCTTGTACGGTGCGATCGTGCTCGTACGGGTTGTGTCCCAGGACCTTGATTGTGCCGCTGGTGGGGCGATCTTGCCCGGTGATCAGTGACATCAGGGTTGTCTTACCAGCGCCGTTGCGACCCAGCAAGCCGCAGACCGAACCCTGTTGTACGGTGATGTCAACCTCATTCAAGGCGGTCATCGCGCCGAACTGACGTGTCAGTTCGGCTCCTTCGATGGCTGGTGCTGTCACGGTTTCCACTCCCTTTCAAAGAGTTCGGTCACGTCGGCTAGATCGAGTTCAAGCAATTTGGCTTCGGTGATGACAGGTCGGACGAGTCGTTCGGCGAAGTCATCGGTTCGTGCCTTCACGATGCGTTCTTTCGCTCCTTCGGTCACGAACATTCCGATGCCGCGATGTCGCGTGGCGATGCCACGTTCCACCAGCAGCGCGACCGCACGATTCGCCGTTGCCGGATTGACACGGTGAAAAGTGGCGAGTTCGTTGATCGAAGGCAGTGCGGTGCCTTCGGGGAACTCGCCACGGGCGATGCCGTTTTCGAGCCACTGTGCCAATTGGAGGAAAATCGGGCGATCGTCGTCTAGCACCGCTTCACCTCTCGTTGGGGAACAACCGTCGGTTAGTTCCTTGGTTAGTTAGTTCACTAAGTAACCTAGCAGGCGTTTGTCGCGTGTGCCAGTCGATTGTGTTCCATCGCCTGCGCTGCGACCCTCACCCGGTTGGACGCGCGTTTTGCGCTTGTACGTACGAAACTGACAAAAATATCGGCACCCCAACACCACAAACGCACGTCGAACTAGAAAAGCGCACGAAGGGAGGGCGCCCGCCCCGCGTCCTGCGGCCCCAGCCCGTAAGCATTTGGCATGATTGCCCTCATGGATGACGAGCGACTCGTGCGGTGGCGTCGCGGCTATGCGGGAGCAGGGCTGGCGACACTATTGGCTCTCGTGGCCGTGACCGTGGCTGTCGGGCTCGATTGGATGCCGCTCCATGAGATCGATATGGCCGTCGCCATCCACTATGCGGGGGTTGCCGCAGCCACCCCGGGCTGGACCGGGTGGTGGTCAGCGGTGGGCTTCGTCATCTCGCCGGTCGGCACCTACCTCGTTGCGCTCGCCGCATGCGGCTGGCTGTGGCGATTGCGAGCCGACCAGGGCGCACAAGCTGTGATCCGCCAGCAGGCACTGACTGATATAAGGTTCGTCATCTCGTCAGTGGCCGGTGGCGGCCTGATCACCTACGGTGCCAAATCGTTGACCGACCGCGCACGACCGGATGGCGCCGCGATCGAAGCATTTCACTCGTCATTTCCCTCGGGACATGCCAGTGCTGCTGTCGTGGTGGCATTCGTAGCGGCATTCGTGCTCAGACAACGAGTGCGCCGAGTCAGGTCAACAGTTCTCATTGCCAGCGCGCTGGTGTTGGCGGTGTTCACCGCGTACTCGCGGGTCGCGCTCGCAGTTCACTATGTCACCGACGTGATCGCGGGTCTGGCGCTGGGATTCGCATGGTGCGCGCTATGCGCCTGGTGGTGCTACCGCAACCAGAAAAATGTCCGCACGTCGGTAGCGTGATTACTGGGGAACCCAAGTGAGGAGCGTCAATGTCGAACAGAACCGCCTACGTCATTCAGCACCTGCTTTTCGAGGACATCGGTCTGCTCGAACCACTGCTGTCTGAGCGAGGTTACGACATCGCGACAATCGAGGCAGGAATCGGCGACATCCCGGGCGATGAGGACCTCGGCCACAACGACCTGCTGATAGTCCTCGGTGGTCCGATCGGAGTCTCCGATATTGCGCAATATCCTTTCCTCGACGACGAGATCGCCTTGCTGAGAGGCTGGATAGCGCGAGGCGGCGCGACCTTGGGTATTTGTCTCGGAGCGCAGCTTATCGCGGCCGCGCTGGGAGCACCGGTGACGGCGACTGGACGTAAGGAAATCGGATACATGCCGCTTTCGCTGACCGATGCTGGTTCCGACAGCGTGCTCGCACCCCTTGCGGACCAGCCGGTTCTGCATTGGCACGGCGATCAGTTCGATATACCGAGCGGCGCCAGCCATTTGGCATCGACCGACGAGTTCCCCCATCAAGCCTTCGCATGGAAGAATCGCGTTCTCGGGCTGCAATTCCATATCGAAGCAGACCATCGCGATATTGAACGATGGCTTATCGGCCATGCTGGCGAACTCGCAGCCGCAAAGATCGATCCCCGGCGCATCCGCGAGGACGCCGCGATTCACGGACCGGCGCTCGCGGAACGAGCGGTCCAGGCCTTGGGCGCGTGGCTCGACGATCTGTAGCAGGCGCGATGCCCTGCTGATCGAACCTGCGCCGTCTTGAGGTCATCGACGAGCACGGCCCCAGCCGCTATTTCCGTTTGTACTGGCCAGCGGTCTTGTCGCGCGCATCGTGCCGAACTGTGACCATGATGGAAGCAGCCATACCGTTGGCTGGTCGGCTCACCGACATGAATGACCAGCCGAACGGTCACGACGTTCGGTGATAGGAGGACAGGGCCATGCCACGACGTGATCCAGGACCGTCAGTGCACGATAAAGAGGTATACGAGGCGCTGCGCGAGGATGGCGCTTCGAAGGAGAAAGCCGCGCGCATAGCCAATGCGGCAGCACGCGACGGGCGTTCCGAAGTCGGCAAACGCGGCGGCCACGGAGAGAACTACGAAGACCGTACCGTCCCGGAATTGCGGCAGCGAGCCAAGGAACTAGGAATTGAGGGACGCTCAAAGATGAACAAGAAGCAGTTGATCGAAGCACTGCGATCGCACTAGGCAGCGCCGGCGATGCGAGCGAGTCAGAACTCGTCGATCATGATCTTCTTCATTGACAGCATCTTCTGATACGCACCAGGTCGCTTCACCAGGGCGGTTGACAGCGGCCCCGGGAAACAGCCCACCCACGCTACGCCCCAGCCTGATGAACGGCCACTGGATCGTGCCACGCCGAAAAACGAACGGATGGAGACGAATCGGTGAATTCTCGTTAGGGTGGAAGCATTGTCGTGAAAGATCGTCCATCCAAACGACCCGGGAGTTTCTTCAATGCGACGCGAGTCAAGTCGCCCATTTGTCCCTTTCTCCGCCCTTTTCGTGGCGTTGGCCTGTGTGCTGGGAGTGAGTCTGGCAACTGTGGCAGACCGCAGCGCCGTAGCAGCCACCCAGGACGCGACAACAGTCGCGTTGCCGCCGATCCTGGAATCAGTGACCAAGCAGCAGATCGCGGACCGCGATGGGAATGACCGCACTGCCATCGCGAAGAAGCGGAAGAACCTCAACCAGCGCATCAAGAAGCGCAACAAAAAGTTCAAGACCTTCCGGGTCTCGCCCAAGACCAAGCCGAACAAGAACGGTTTCGCCAAGAAACTCGGCAAGAAGAACTATCCCAAGTGGACGTCGTACAACAAGCACACCAAGCACTACTACATGCTTCGCAGTTACCTGGAAGTCCTTGAGAAGCGCGGTGGCGGCAAACTCGTCCTCAGGAAGGGCAAATATCGGGTGCCTGGCGCACTCTTCGTGCCGTCCAATGTGACGATCAAACTCAAGCCCGGTGCCAAACTCATCAAGACCCGCACCACTGGCACCACAGCGCTACGACCATCGAATGCCTTAATTCACACGGTGCGCCCTTCCGTCGGCCTCAAGGGTGGCACTGCGGCGAAATACCGGTTGAAGGGCTACAAGGGGGAGAAGAACATCTCCATCCTCGGCTCCAAAAAAGGCAAGCCCTCCGTGATCAACATGTCAGGGCTCTATCCCGGACACAGCATCGCAGCCGGGCATACGAAGCGACTGACAATTCGCAACATCGTGTTCAAGGGGGCCAATGCCTCGCACTACATCGAATTGGACGCTTCCAAGAATGTTGTCATCGCGAAGAACACCTTCAAGAAGATGAAACAGTCGTGGTGCGGGTGCAAGGAGGCGATCAACGTCGACACTCCTGACGTGCTCAACGACAGTTTTCCATTCTTCTGGAGTTCGCAAGACAAGACCCCGAACGTGAAGGTGTCGATCATCAACAACACCTTCCAAGGAAATGAAGTCGGGGTGGGCACGCACAACTTCTCGGCGACCAAGGTCAACGGCACCTACCAGCCGAATTATCACCGCCAGATCCGGGTGGTCAACAACGTCTTCAAGAACACGCAGGGCCGCTACGCGGTGCACGTCATGCAATGGAAGAACTCAACGGTGTCCCGCAATACGATCACCGGGATAAAAAGCACCACAGGCATTGAACGGGGCATCATCGTCGACGGTTCGAGGAACCTGTTCGTCTCCTACAACACGATTTCAAGTGTGCCACGGGCGCTGGCCTATCGTGTGGTGGACTCTGGCGGTCGCGGAGCGGTCTACGGTTACGCCTATAACCACATCTCGGAACTCAACTTCTCCGCGTGGCAGACCAATACCATCTCGACCGTCACCGAGTCCTTCGCCCGGTGGGCGCTCGGCCCGCTTGGAGCAGATGGACTGCGCCGTATCTCGCTGCGCTGCGTGGCGGCATGCGGCGCGTACCCCCGCTTCGGTATCCCGCAGACGTACCATATTCCAGATCCGCTGCCAGATCCCGAGCCGGAACCTGATCCAGATCCAGTGGATCCCGAACCTGAACCAGATCCGCAGGAGCCCTTGCCTCCGGTCGATCCAGAAGGCACCGCGACAACTTTCGTAGGCGACCTGATGTAGGGAGGGAATGCTCGTTCCTAGTAGTAGTACGGGAACGAGTCCCAGCGCGGTGCGCGACGCTCTAGGAAAGCATCGCGGCCTTCCACCGCTTCATCAGTCATATAGGCGAGGCGGGTCGCTTCACCAGCGAAAACTTGCTGCCCGGCGAGGCCATCGTCGGCGAGGTTGAATGCGAATTTGAGCATGCGGATCGCCTGTGGCGACTTTGTCGCAATGATCCGGGCGTATTCCAGTGCGGTGTCTTCGAGGTCGGCGTGCGGCACTACGTCGTTGACCGCGCCCCACTCGTACGCCTGCTGCGCCGAGTACTCGCGGGCCAAGAAGAAGATCTCGCGTGCTCGCTTCTGGCCAACCTGCTTAGCTAGGTAGGCAGATCCGTAACCACCATCGAAGGAACCGACATTGGCATCGGTCTGCATGAACCGCGCGTGTTCTCTGCTGGCAATCGTCAGGTCGGCGACTACGTGCAGTGAATGGCCGCCCCCGGCAGCCCAACCGTTGACCACCGCGACGACCACCTTTGGCATAGTGCGGATCAGCCGTTGCACTTCAAGGATGTGGAGGCGTCCAGCCCGCGCCGGGTCCACGGAATCGGCTTCGGCTCCCGAGGCATAGCGGTAACCGTCACGGCCCCGAATGCGTTGGTCACCGCCAGAGCAAAAAGCGTGCACGCCGTCTGCGGGGGAAGGCCCATTGCCGGTCACGATGACCGTACCGACGTCGGAGGTCATACGAGCGTGATCAAGCGCGGCATACAGTTCGTCCACGGTGTGAGGTCGAAACGCATTACGCACCTCAGGGCGGTCGAAAGCGATCCTTACCGCAGGGAGGTCTTGCCCCGTTTCCGGGTCAATGGCGCGGTGATACGTAATATCGGTCCATGCTTCGCCGACCTGCAAGGCTCGCCAGCGTTTGGGGTCGAAGGGCGTGGACGAGTTCAAGGTTTCAGTCACCTCCGAAGCTGACTCTTCGTTGTTCGGTGACGGGGAAACTGCGTTAAATCCGGATTGATCGCTCACTTGAACGACTCTAGTGCGCATTCGCGTCCAGCGTCGATCTACCGGTTTACCTTCGACCTGCCTGGCGATATCAGGGGAGATCGAAGGTGAACCGGGAAATCGGAGGGCTTATACGAGCTGACAAGATGGGTGGTGGTAGCGGTACGCAGCAGAAACCAACTAACCTTGACTCGACACGGTAGGAAATGGAAGCAGGCTACGCTGCGGCCGCGGCGCGTCGACGGGCCTCGCAGCAGTGAAGCCGATGGGGGGACTGAGGTCATGGCCAAACGAATGCCAGCCGCCCCTCCTGTGCTGCCTGGATTCACTCATATCAACCCGCTCGGCGTCGGTGGTTTCGCCGATGTTTTTCTCTACGAACAGCAAATGCCGAAGCGGAAAGTAGCGGTGAAAGTCCTACTGCGCGACCTCGTTGACGAAGATGTCGCGCGGATGTTCAATCTGGAAGCCGACGTCATGGCTCAGCTCGGTTCGCATCCGTCCATCGTCACCGTTTATGAGGCGTCGATATCCTCAGATGGTCGGCCATATATCGCAATGGAATACTGCCCGGTTGCGATCGCGCAGCGTTATCGTAAAGAACGGATGTCTATTCCAGAAGTACTTCATATCGGTGTCAAGATTGCCGGTGCTATCGAAGGCGCCCATCGATTAGGCATTCTGCACCGTGATATCAAGCCGTCGAACGTTATGATCACGCAATACGGCGCCCCGGTGCTGGCCGACTTCGGTATTGCCACGTCACTGTCGGGCACCTCAGGTGTCATGGCATTGTCGGTTCCCTGGAGCGCACCCGAAGTCGTTTCGGATCAGAGCACTGGATCGATCGCCACCGAAGTGTGGTCACTTGGCGCAACGCTGTATTCGATGCTGGCCGGGCACAGCCCGTTCGAGATTCCCGGTTCGGGACGAAACGGTCCCGACGAACTGAGCGCACGGGTGCGCAAAGCGCGCTATACGCCGCTAGAACGACAGGACGTGCCCTCCGACCTGCAGAGCATCCTGGCGCAGACGATGAACGCCAACCCGCAGAACCGGCAGAGCAGCGCTCGCGAAGTCGGTGAGCAGCTGCGTTACGTCGAGCAACGACTAGGCTTGCCGGTCACGCCGATCGACATCCTTGAACCACAATCGTCATTCGCCCCTCCTGTGATCGAATTCGGTCAAGACAACGAGTCACCAGTGGTGCGTTCCGAGGTCGCCGTGACGACATCGCGTCGGCCCCGTCGCAAGAAAACAGAAGTGACTCGTGACGACGACGTCGATACCACTGTCAGACCTGACGGCAGGAAGACCATTTCATTGCAGACCGCGCTTTGGGTAGGTGCCGGTCTCCTTGCAGTCATCGTGGCTCTGGTCACCTGGATCGTGGTGCAAGGACGGTAGGTCAGATGGCTGATGCGAAACCACTGACATCACAGGCAGATGTCGCTAAGCGACGTCGGCTGTGGGCGTTCGCGTTGGCTCTTGTGGTCGTGGTGACCTCAGTGGGAATCGCTGTCGCATTGACCCGTCCCACGGATGTGCAGGCGGTACAGGTCCAAGAGCCGAACATCTGGCTCAGCCGGGAAAGCTCAAACATGTATGGGCGGCTCAATGTCGACATCATGGAACTCAACTCGGTACAGGAAACCACGCCGGCCTTCCCGCGTTGGATTGTGCAAGGCCGCGAAACGACCGTGCTGCTCGGCGGGAACCGATATCTTGCAGTCGACCCCGCCATGCCAGTCGATATTGATGAAGACACCACCTTGAACACCTTGCGGGCCACCATCTCGCAGGTGCGGGTTGCCGGTGAGTACGTTGTGTTACGCGACGAGTACGACCAGGTGTACAGCGCGACTGTGGCTGATTTAGCGCGTGGTGAGATATCAGGCCCGATCAACGAGGAGGCCGAGGACAACGCCACTGAGCAACTCGTCGCTATGAATGTGACCGCGAGCGGCCAGCTCGTCGCAGTCAATAGTGAAGGCATGCTGGTCACGCATCAGATCGGTTCAGATGAACAGCCGGAACGCACTGCACTGGACAACGTAGCCATCCCGACCACCTCGAACCGGGTCGTGACCATCACGACCTTCGGCGACCACTGGGCGTTGGCGGCACAATCGAGTTCCGACGAACCCGTCTCGTTGTGGATAGATGATCAACTCGTGGCGACCGACTTGCCCTCAGATGCGCAATTGGCGCGATCTTCTGACGCGAGTCTGCTTCACCTGACCACGTCGAGCGGCCTTGTCAGCTATGACGCCACGGGCGCACCGGGTCCCGCTCAGGTTGATATCGAGAATGCCAGTGCCGTCGCCCCGATGATCACCGGGGACGAGTGCGTCCTGGCGGTGTGGCCGAGCAACAACGCGCTTTTGGCGTCCGTATGCGGTGAACCAGCGACGAACCTCGTAGGCGGTGAATCCACTCAGATCGCAGACAGCATCGAATGGCGTGTGGTCGGTGACACTATCGCGGTCAACAACTCCACCCGCGGTACCGCATGGGTACTACGGGACCAGGCATGGGAATTCGTTCCCTCCAGCGAATCGTGGGTTCCCCAAGAGTCGACCACCTCAGAAGAACAAGAAGACAATCAGGAAGACACCACCGACCCGATGCCACCGGTGCCGGCGACGGGTGAGAACGCGCAATTCGGGGTTCGTCCAGGCACCATGACACGTATTCCGGTGCTGATCGGTGCAACCGACCCCAACCGTGGCGACATTTTGTCCATCGTGCCGGGATCGGTGAAGTGGGGCGGCGATGATGCGCCCTTCGGCGCGCCGCAACTGGTTGATGGAAACACTGCGATTGTCGTCGATGCGACCGCTGTGACCGAAGGCGAAGCAGTGCTTCATTTCGAGATCACCGATGGACACGATTCTCCAGCACACCGTGTGGCCACTCAGGCACGGGTAGCAGTGCACGGTTTCGACCAGGCGAATCTGGCACCACGGATGGTGCTTCCCGGACGCAGCACGCGCACGATCTACTCCGTCGCGCCGGGAGCGGCCATCTCAGTCGACGTGCTGCGTCGGTGGGTCGACCCCGACGGCGATGCGTTGCTTCTCACAGCGTTGCAGCCGGACGAGGGCAGCGTGATCGCTCGTCCCGACGGGCGCATCGTCTATCGCGCTTCGACTGAGGCAACCACCGCCGATGTCTCCATACGCTATAGCGTTGTCGATGCGCTCGGAACCGTCACAACGGATTTCATCACCGTTCAGGTGCGTGAGGATGCCACACTTCACGTCACGCCAGCGGCCGTGACCGGTGTGGTGAACCAGCGGGTACGTATTCCAGTGGCCGATTACGTCTCTGGCGCCACTGGAATGGTGCGAATCGGTGTGCTCAGCGACGTGGCTGGATTGACGTTGACCGAACGGCAGTCACCGGCGGCCATCGAGGTTCAGTCCGCAGCGGCGGGCGAGTACACGATCAGTTATGAAGTGATGTCCGACGGCGTCACGACGCAGGGAACAGTTCGATTCACCGCGATAGCACCCGAAGACGCCCAGGTGACAGTTGCCCCGCTCGCGGTCTATGTGACTCCCGGCGATGACACTCAAATAGATCCGCTGGCCGCCATCGTCAATCCAGCACAGGCGACTTTGGCCATCACAGACGTAGAAGTGCTGCCACGCGATGACATCGGCACCGATGACGCGTTGGAAGTCACCGTCGACGTCACAGCTGTCGAGGGTTCAGAACTGCGGGTGTTCGCCGAGACCGCAACCGGTCAAGTGCTCAACAGCGACGGCGAAGAAGTACCGGGACTGCTGGCCGGAACCTTCCGGTACAACGTGGCAGTCCTCGGTGACGGCGGCGACCCCCAGATCATTCCCGGCTATGGCGTGGTGTACCTCGTCCCTGAGGATGCCGGAACGGCTCCGATCACTGGAGCCGACGCGGTTCAGGTCCGCGCGGGTGCGACGATTGACGTCGATGTACTCGCCAATGACGTGGTTCCCGCAGGTTCTGAACTTGTCCTAGACCCAAGACCACGTGCTGGCACTGACGCCTTCGATCTAGAGAACACCGGCCTCGCCTTCGCCTCCGGCTCCACGATGCGGATTCTCGCACCGCGCGAACCGGGCATGATCGAGATTCCGTACTATGTTTACACTCGCGGCAATCCGGCTAACACCGCGATGGGCAGCATCTACCTCAACGTCAACCCGCCGGGCGGCCAGGCATCCCCGGACATCGGGGCGTTGCACGGTCAGATGCGACGGGGCGGGCACACGGTCATTGAACTGCCGCGGGCAGGGGGCGACCCGGACGGGGACGAGATCCTCGCGGTGCAGGTGAGCCAGCCGGAGAACGCGCAGGTCGAGTTGATCGAGAACGGCCGGGCACTGCGCGTCGCCTCCACGGAGTCCTTCCCGCCAGAACCGGACGATCAGGCCGCGGCACACGGCACCACCGCGGTTGAGTTCACCGTCGAGGTATCCGACGGAGACCACACGGTGACCGTGCCCGTGACAGTCGCGGTCACCAACGAAATGCCGCAGCCTGTCGCGTTCAACGACTACCGCTACGAACCGGCGGGGCAGCAGATCACCGTGCGGCCACTGCTGAACGACGCACTCCCGGCTGGTCGCCAAGGTCGTCTGCTCGAGGTCTTCGAACTGCGCACGGTCGGTGGGGAAGTCACCCCGGTGCGGGTGACGTCGATCTCTGACGACGGACAGTCGTTTACCGCCGACGTATCGCACGGATCCACTGTCTACGAGTACACCCTCGCAACCGGAATCGCGCAGGACGGAACCTTCGACCCGGTGCGAGAGGTAGGGGTGATCGAAGGCACGGCCTCGGCGCGGGTCATCGTCTCATCGAGCGACATCGCAGTACCGCCATACCCACGTATCACTGACACCTACGTCGGCGCGGCGAATATCGTCGGCGACTCGTTCAATGTCGATGTGTACACCAATAAAGTTGTGTGGAACGGTGCGCCGCTCACCCTCAGCTTGGTGGACCAGGCGACGGACTTCACTACCGATGCTCAGATTCGAATAGCCGGGCCGTTAGGACAGGCTGCCCAGATCGTTCCGTTCGAACTGCGCGATCCGAGCCAGGAGAACACCGAATACCCCGTGGTCTCCTACGGTTTCGTCCACGTTCCGGCTTCGCAGCTGCTGCGTCCGGAACTGCGTGATCCGAACCGGATCTACGAGGTCACCGAAGGGCTCGACACCTCGGTCGAGGTCAACTTGATGCAGGCGGTCGTACCGCTCGCGGATCGCGAGTTGGAGATCATCGGTGAGGCTCGGGTGGACGGCCGCCGCTCCAGCGCTGCCGCACGCTGCGTGGTCACCGGTACCGTGCTGACTTATTTCCCAGGCCTGGGAGCGCCCGAACGCAATGACGGATGCACGATCCGAGCCCGATGGGTCGGTCAGCCTGAATCCGAAGTCTCGATGCGGTTGGCCTTCGCTGTCACGCTGCTCAATGCCCCGCCGGAATTCCTGGTGCGCTCCATACCGCTGCGGGTCTATCCGCGTGAGACGAACCGGCAACTCGATTTGTTGCCGTATATCGACTGGCAACGCGGTTCACGACCGGTGGACAAGAGTCGTCTGACGATTGGCTGTAACGCCGCGCCCAGCGATGACCTGGTCGTGGAATGCTCCGGGTCGACATTGACCGTCGTTTCAGTCAAACACACTGCGGCCCGCCAGGAGGTGCAGATCCCGGTATGGATTTCGGGACCGGAAACCTTCGACCCGCGTGTGGAGTCGATGGTCGTCGTCCAGATTGAGAACGGTCAGGTCAGCGGGCTTTTGGAAGTCCCGGACATCCAGACGACGATTGAGTTCACTGGATTCGACGGTGGCGCAGCGAGTGAGACCATCAACGTCCTCGACACGATCCAGGCAACGCTCGATCAGCGATATTTCGGGTGGGTTGATGGACGAGTTCTTCCCGAGTCGCTGGATTGCGGTGCCCAGAATCGACTGCCGACAACGTGCTCGGTGGTGGACTCGTCCCGGATCAACATTGAGGTGGCACCTGGCTCCGAGAACTCGCCCACGCCGTCAGGCACAGCCACGATCAACTATCGTTTCGTGGATACCACCACGCCAGATCGGCAGGCGCATCAAGGCGCTGGGCGGATTCACATCACCTACCGGTCGGTTCCGCCACGGCCGACGATGCGTCTTGAACGAGTGAGTTCGAACTCGGTGACTTTCGCAGTGACACCGGTTGACTCACAACCATCGGTCAGCGAGATCCGGATCAGTGCGCAAGGGCTGACACCGGTGACGAAGAGCGTCTCGTCGGCACAGGGTTGGCGCGTCGAGGTGTCGAACCTTGCGGTCAACGACAAGTACAACTTCACTGCCGCAGCGTTCAACGGTGTGGGCTGGTCGGCAGAATCACTCCCAGTGACCGCATGGGCCTATGAGGCCCCGTCCGCACCCACCGTCACATGGGCTCCGGTGCCCAATGACGGCAAGGGGGGCCGGGTTCAGCTGTGGGTCACCGCCAACGGCCACAACACCGGAGGCTACACGGTGCTCGATGAGTCCGGTAAGGAGATCGCGAGCAACAGATCCGCGGGCCGGACCTGGAGCCCGGTGCTATCGGGTCGGTCCAACAGTGGCGAGCAAATCAGCGTCGTAGCGCTGGCCGCTGAACACGACCCGATCTCGGCCGAACATGACACGGCGCGCAAGAACCTCACCGTCAATGGTGTGACCGCCCCCAAGATCGACTCGCTGAAGCAGGTCGCTGGTGGCCGTACAGTACAAGCAGACATCACTACTGGTGGTCGCGGGGCCGGATATCAATACGGCTGGGTGCTTGGCGGCGGGTCGTGCACGTGGCGTAACGAGGTAAGAACGGATGCCTCGCTGCGTCAGACCTTTGAAGCGATCAACAGCAACCGGTTCCACTCGGTCAGATTCTGTGCGAGGTCGGTGGCGACGACGATGCGCGACCTGCCCGATATCAACACCCGTGCGCTAGACGGCAATTTCGGGGATGTCACTGAGGTGAACGACAAGGTCATCGTCGTCGAATCGCCTTCCACGATCGATGTGTTCCAGAAGTTCAAGTACCACGTGGTCGGTGACCTGCACTCTGGTTTCAATGTCGTGCTGGGCGAGGCGACCATCGGAAACGTGAAATTCCGGGCCGTGCGGGTCCCGGGCGATCCCCGGCCTGGGTCACCGTTGCAGAACCGTAGTGTCAAGATCTATCTCAGGGCCGATGACCACAACTTTGAGACCAGTGTTGACGACCCGTACACGATCGGTCCCGCTGCCAATAAGGCGCCCTATGTCCCTGCGGGCTTCCAAGACGGGTTCCCGGACTTCTCGGGTGGGTGCGTGGCCCCTGACAATGCCGAATTCACATTCCGCCGCCCGACCTTCGAGGACATCAGAAACCAGGACTGGGAGTGGGAGTACTCGGTGGTCGCACCCAATGGTGAGACCGGTTGGTGGAGTTATTCCTCAGCGAATAGCGGTGAAACGAGGTCATGGACGCCGTACCCAGACGGGGACTCGGTGTTGCCAGGGCAGTATCGTTTCACGTTGACTGTCACGTTCCAGGGCTTGCTCAGCGATCTCAATGCGCCGCATATCAACCAATTTGAGCGAACCGTGACCTGCGAAGTTCCAGACCCGCCCGACGATGACGACCCGGAGGACCCGGGTGACCCTGAAGATCCGGGAGATGAACCGTAGGCTAAAGTCTGGTCAACCGGTTGGCCGAGATACTTAACAATGCGCACCACTATGCGACTTTGCTGCTCAGGAGGCAGAACTGATGGCGATCACCCAGGAACAGACCACGTGGTTTCAGACGACCTTTGAACGCCTGGTCTCTCATGTCGAGTCGGTGATCCTGGGTAAGCAGCATGTCATCAAACTTGCTTTCACCGCGGCGGTCAGCGAAGGGCACCTGCTACTTGAAGACGTTCCGGGCACCGGTAAGACCTCATTGGCTCGCGCGATGGCTCAGTCGATCGCTGGAACGTCTACCCGCATCCAGTTCACTCCCGACCTGCTGCCCGGCGATGTCACCGGTATGACGGTCTATGACCAGAAGAACGGTGAGTTCGAGTTCCATAAGGGGCCGGTCTTCGCCAATATCCTTCTCGCGGACGAGATCAACCGCGCCTCGCCGAAGACTCAATCGGCGCTGCTGGAGGTCATGGAAGAACGCAACGTGACGATTGACGGCATTACTCGACCGGTGGGCCTGCCGTTCCTCGTCATCGCGACCCAGAATCCAGTCGAGCAAGCAGGGACTTACCGGCTGCCTGAGGCGCAGCTCGACCGTTTCATGCTCAAATCATCCATCGGGTATCCGGATCATGCCTCCATGATCGAGATCATCTCCGGAGCGGCAAGGTCTGAGCTACTCGAACCGGTGGTCACGCCCCAGACTTTGTTGACGCTGTCCGATATTGCTCGCGGCATCTACATCGACCCTTTGGTCACGGACTATATTGCGCGCATCATTGAGGCGACTCGTAACGCGGTGCAGGTTCGGTTGGGTGCTTCGGTCCGTGGTGGCTTGGCGTTGACAAGGTCCGCGAAGACGTGGGCTGGGGCGCATGGCCGCAGCTACGTGACACCTGACGACATCAAGGCGCTGGCACAGCCCGTCCTTGCGCACCGACTTATCCTTGACCCCGAAGCCGAGTTCGACGGTGTCACCGCTGAAGCAGTGATCTCGCAGATCCTGCTTGACGTGCCCCCACCGACGAAGCACGCCGAATAACGGATCACTGGTCGGTACAGCGCAGTGACTGGCAAGTCTGGCTCAGCTCCGCGTGGCGGTTCTACTCGAGACCGAACGCGGATTCGCACCCATACCCGAGTAACGACGAGCACCCAGACGCTGGAGTCGACTCAGTCACGGATGACCGATACGACTGACTCGTCGATTGCCACCGGCGCGATTGTGGGAAGCTGGCGCACTGTGCGTCGGGTCGTTGCGGGCACTGCACGCGGGTTTGCGGTGCTGCAGCGTTCACTGACCAGCGCTGGATGGTTCATGGTCGCCGGTGCGACCATCGGCCCGGTGCTGACCTTTTGGCTGGGGTGGGCGGAAGCCGCCGCTGTTGGAGCTCTGGCAATCATCGGCTTGGTGGTCGCGATCCTCTTCGTGATATCGCGGCGCGACTATGAAGTCAGTCTGGGCCTGCTTCGCGAGCGAGTCACGGTCGGTGACGACTCGACTGGCAGTGTGACGGTCACTAACGCGGGGCGTCGGGCGTCGATGCCAGGACGAGTTGAGATTCCCATGGGGGATGCCCTCGCGGTGGTCGACGTCCCCATGCTTCGGTCGGGCTCGTCCCATGAACAAGAGCTGGTCCTGCCGACACATCGTCGTGCCGTCGTGCCGGTGGGACCGGTGCGCTCGGTGCGTACCGACCCGTTGCAGCTGCTCCGGCTGGAGACCACCTGGCCCGGTGAGTTCGTGGTCTACGTGCACCCGAAGACCACTGCCGTTCCTATGTCGCAGGCGGGCCTGATCCGAGACCTGGAGGGGCACCCCACTCGGACCATTGCCGATGCGGACATCTCCTTTCATGCGCTGCGGGAATACACTGCGGGCGACCCCATGCGGAATATCCATTGGAAGGCCACCGCAAAGACCGGCACGCTGATGGTGCGCCAGTTCGAGGAGACCCGACGCTCTCGGATGGCGGTGCTGTTATCGCTGCGCGCAGCCGATTACACCGAGGAGGACGAGTTCGAGCTCGCGGTGTCCATCGCGGGCTCGCTGGGGGTTTCCGGACTGCGGTTGGGACGCGAGTTCGAGACCGTCGTGCCGGAACCGATATCGGAATTCGACACCCGGGGCCTGCGCACCATTCGAATGCTCGAGACGCGTACCCCGCGGGTGCTCTTGGACTCGCTCAGTGGCGTCGACCCGTACCAGAACTCGCCGCGTCTGGTCGAGATGGCGGAGTTGGCCGCACAGAGCCTTAGCGGGTTGTCTGTCGCGTTCATCGTGTGCGGTGCCGTGCCGAGTCTGGCCGAACTGCGTTCAAGTGCGTTGAAGTTCCCTGAGAACGTCTCGGTTGTAGCGGTGGTCGCCGATCTGGGAGCAGCCCCACGGGTCATCAAGACGTCCGATATGACCATCGTGACGGTTGCGGTGCTCGACGACCTGCGTCACCTGCTGTTGCGGGGTGAGCAATCGTGAGCGACGTGTATCAAGGTGCCGATAGCGGTGGCCGGGGCGCCGTGAACTGGCGCACCCGCTCGCGGTCGAAGGTCATTCCGATCTTGGACGCGGCCGTGATGGCGCTTGCGTTGGGATTAGCGATCGTCGCCGGCTGGCCCACCTACCAACATTCGGCTTACGTGATCTGCGCGGTGGCTGCCACTGTGCTGGCCGCCGGATTAGCGATCGTCTGCAGTACCCGGTGGCAACTCAAAGCCCGTTTTGTCTGGCTGCTGGCGGTAGGAATCTACTTCATCACGGTCATTCCTCTTGCGATCGGCTCGGCGCTATGGAGTTTCCCGACCAACCTGCTCTACGGGCTCAAAGAAGCGGTGGTGGCCCCCATCACCGCTTGGAAGACCCTCGTCACCCTGGATCTTCCGGTAGGGGAATTCGGCAACGTCCTGGTGCCGGCGTTCATCGTCTTCGGTGCCAGCGCCTTATGGCTCGTGCTGCTGCAACTGCGCCGGCCGCATTTGGTCGGGCTGCGGATTCTGGCGGTATCCGTGCCCTTGATATTCGTGATCGTCACAGGCCCGCTGACGGTATCCGGCACGGTCTCGTTCATCGACTGGCAGGTCACTCAACCGCGCGAAGCCACGTTGGGCGTGGTGTGGGCGCTCGTCATGGTGCTCTGGCTGAGCATCCGGCGCTATTTCGCCGCGCCGCGGGTCAAGACCGTCGCGGCCGATAAGCGGTCTCGTCGGCGGATGATCTTCCTCCCGGCCGCGCGGCTCTTGGCGGCTACCGCCACGTTGCTCATCGGAACGATCGTTGCCGTGGGGGTGGCGCCAACATGGACGTCGCAGCGCATCGTGGCCCGTTCTTTTGTCGCTCCCGAAGTGGTTGAACCGCCGTCCCATAGTCCGTTATCGACGTTCCGTTCTTATTTTGCCGGGACAGACCTTGACGAGGTGCTGTTCACAGTATCGGCCGACGAGTTGCCGTCACGGGTGCGGATCGCCACGATGCCCTCGTACCGCGGCGATGTCTTCACCGCTGTCGACCCTGATGACTCGAGTTCCGACTTCCGGCGTCTTGCGTATCGCGTGGCCGATGTGCCCGGTGCTCACACTTCGGTTGCCATCCACATCGAGAATTATCAGGGTCCCTGGTTGCCAACGGTCGGCCAGGTGGTCGAGGTCGTCTTTCAAGGTGATTCAGCCCGCGAACTAGCGGCACAGCTGTATGTTTCCCGCAGCACCACGGGTGCGATCGTGATGACGCCTCGTTCGAGGGACGTTACCGGGCTTGTGCAGGGTGACACCTATGAACTCAAAGTCGCGGAACCCGACGCAGCTGGCCCTACGGGACGTAGCCCCGGTATCGACTCGCAGTGGTCGCAGGACGAGTTGCCGGCCATGTACACCTGGTTGGAGACCTTGGACGCGCCGCTGAACACAGTCGCCGACGTTCAAAACATCGTCGATCGCATGATGTGGGCGTCTTATCTGAGTCACTCGCTGGTGGATCCCGCCGAAACCTGGAACACGACTGCGGGAACCTGGCTGGATACCGTCGATAACGACGGATTCCGCTTCGAACCGAGTTATGCCGGTCACAACCTGCGCACGATTGACGAGCAGATCTTCCACCGCCTCATCGACCCGACCATAAGGAAATGCGACGGACCGCAGGACACCCGCTGTGCCGCCGTGGTCGGTGACGATGAGCAGTTCGCGGTTGCAGCCGCGCTGCTCGGACAAGCCGCGGGATTCCCGGTGCGGGTCGTGCTTGGTGCGACGCCGACCGAGGATGGACAGGTGCGGGCCCAGGACATCCGGGCCTGGGCTGAACTGCAGTCAGCCGATGGCTCCTGGACGCCGATCGAGGCGGTTGCTCGTACTGATAACTCATTCGACGACACCCAGACCCAGCCCACCCCGAATCAGTACTCCAACCCGGTCAAGCGCGATGTATCGCCACAACTGCCGCCTCCTGATGTGCGTTCCCAGTCCGGCGGCTCGTCTTCCCCGGTAGCACAGGATCAACCCGAGGACCTTGCGGGGAATCAGAGCTGGCGTCGAGTCGTGGCCATCTCAGGAGTGAGTCTGGGTGCGCTGCTCCTGCTGACCAGCCCCATCTGGGTGATCGTGCTGGTCAAGTTGCTGCGCAGGAAGCGCCGTCGACGCGGCGCCCCGGAAGATCAGATCACGGGTGGCTGGGATGAATATCTCGACCGCGCTGTGGATATGGGGCAACCACGTCTTGCGGCTCGTACCAGAACTGAAAGCGCAACGGTCTACGGCGGCACACAAAACGTCACACTGGCGGTGTTGGCAGATGCCGCAGTCTTCTCAGATCGCGAGCCCACCTCACAAGAGGCGGATGACTACTGGCGTTTGGTGCATGCGGAAATAGCAGAACGACGCGCCGAAATGGGTGCCTGGCAGCGTTGGCGTGCGAAAATCTCATGGCGGTTCTTAACGCAGCAGAGTTCGCGCGTTGATGCATACGACACGGAGGATAACTAACGGTGGTACGTCTGGACGTGTCCGTTGCGGCCGAAACCCACGCCGGGATGGTGCGTGACCATAATGAGGACGCGGTGTTAGCCGATGGCCTTGTCTTCGCGATCGCTGACGGCATGGGCGGACACGAGGCTGGCGAGGTGGCATCGGCGGCCGTGGTCCGCGCGTTGGGAGCACTCCACCATAACGCTCACAACGGTGCTATCTCGCCGGAGCAATTGGTGGCCGCGCTCGATGCTGCGCAGTATGACGTCGTCTCGATCTCGTCTGGCGGACCGCGCAGCGCAGGATCGACGGTTGCCGGCGTCGCGGTCGTCGATTTCCGAGAGGGCCTGCATTGGTTGGTCTTCAACATCGGAGACTCGCGGGTTTACCGGTACCTCGATGGTGAGTTGCGGCAGTTGACCGTTGATCACTCGCTCGTCCAGCAAATGGTGGATGAGGGCACCTTGACCGCGAAAGAAGCGCTGTCCGCGCCGGGTCGGAATGTGATCACTCGGGCATTAGGAGCCGCAGATCACGAACCGGCACTGTTCCTGATCCCGGTGATCGACACGGAACGCATCCTGATCTGCTCCGATGGACTGACCAACGAGATCACCGATGCCGCTATCTCTGCCGTACTGGCCGCAACGCCGGACACACAGCATGCGGTGGATCGTATGCTCGCGTTAGCGTTGAACAATGGCGGAAGGGACAACGTCTCGCTTGTTCTAGTCGACGTCATCGCGGGAGGTATGGCGCATGGGGAACGTACCGGAGAAGTCGTCACGACTGCCTTCGAGCAGGAACTGCCGGATGAGGATACCGCCCCGAGACAGAGCCGATCATGACTGATGAGGATGATCGGTCGCTCGACGACGATCCGACGGTGGTGCGGGGACGAGCGTCGTCGGACGGTGTCGATGATGACGGAGCGTTGGATGATGACCCCACCGTGGTGCGCACGCGGGGGAGTGCGACTGATGACGATGTGGTTGATGACGATCCGACGGTCATCCGGTCGCGTGGCGCTGTAGCGCAGTCGGGTGCTGACCTCGCCCTCGACGATGACCCCACTGTGATCCGACGCCGACCAACGTCTGGCATTCCCACAGATGACAGCACATTGGACGACTATCCTACGGTGGTGCGGGGACGAGCGTCGTTGGCCGGTGTCGATGACGAGGGGATGTTGGACGACGACCCCACGGCAGTGCGCGCCCGAGTTGACATTCCCGATGATGACGTCACTGTTGTCAGCGGCAAACGTCCCAGGCATCATTCGGTACCGCCAGCTGATGAGGCTACGGTCCGACAAGCAGCACAACGACAGGTTCCGCCGTCAGTTCGCGATGACTTAGCAGTCGTATCCATCCCCGTTGACCCTTCGTCGCCGCTATCTTACGAGCGTTACGAGTTGCGCAAGACCGGAGACGTCGAACGCGGAACACGGCAGGACTTCACACAGCCTGCGACGCGCCAACGCGTCACGGTGCCCAAAATCGAACAGGCGCCGCAGCGCCGCAAGCCGCGGATTCGATGGCGCCTGGTGCTCCTGATCGTTGCGGGCAGCTGTGTCACGGTGGGTGCGTTAGCGCTGTTGCTGGGATGAACGGTGGGCTTCAGGCGTCGTTGACACAGAGCCTGTCGCACTTCTAGAATGGGGTCTGACATCGTTGTCATGCCGTGTCGGCAGAAACGCTTCGTCCATGCCCTGAACCTGCTTCGGGACGGATGACGCAGTCAGCCGGATCACCGCCCTCACCACCAGGAGCCGTCATGTCGATAGCGACATCAAGCCACCAGGCCATGCCCAAACGAATGCGTCTTGGACGCACTGTTGGTGTCAGCCTCGCCGCAATACTCGCTGCCACGCTGGCAGGTATCGCCGCGGCGCCCGCCCAGGCAGCACCGGCAGTCGGAGATACCTGGCGCACTTCTTTCGAGACCGCGGACCCTGCTGTCACAGAGTCGACGACGTACAGCGGCAGCGGCGTGGCGGGTTTCGAACCCACCTCGAATGTAGCCGGCATCGACCGCACCACGGGTAGCCTCAGTTCGTTTGTCACCAACGTGACGGCCAGCGGTCAAGGTAGCGCGAATGAAGCCGCCGACAAAGCACATGATGGCCGTCGTGACACCAAGTGGTACATGCCATCACCGACCGGATACTTGCGTTACGAGCTCAGCTCCGCACAAACGGTCACGGCGTACCGACTGACCACCGCCAACGACTTCTGGCAGCGCAACCCGAAGAACTGGGCGTTACAGGGTTCCAACAACGGCACCGACTGGTCAACCATTGACACTCGCGCCGACCAGTTGAAGATGCGCGACAACATCCCAGAGCATTTCAGCGTGCACACCTACGCGGTGCCAGGAGGGAACCAAGCGGCCTACCGTTACTACCAGATCAACGTCACCGCCAACAACGGACGCGATGACACGCAGCTCGCAGAATTCGAGTTGATCGGCACAAGTACGGTGAACCCGACTGGCCTTCCGGCGATGACCACCATCGCGGGCACAGGCCCGGCCAGTTCCAGGACTGCGCGTGCCAACGTTGGTTTCACCGGGCTCAAGTCGATGCGTTACAGCGGCTACCACGTGGGCAACGGTTCGACTGCTCGTGCCACCAATGTGCTGTACTCCGGGCTGAACATCACCGTCGGCGACGACTCCGAACTGTCCTACCTCGTCTTCCCGGAACTGCACGAATCCGATCTGACCTACCCGAGCAACTATGTTGCCATTGACGTTGAGTACACCGACGCCAACGGTTCAAATCCACGCCTGCTTTCAAGCAACAGCACATTGACCGACCAGTACGGCTACGGCATCACTGCCACCGAGCAAGGCCGTGCCAAGACATTATGGCCGGATCAGTGGAACAAGATTCGTGTCGACCTTGCGAGCATTGCCGGCAAAAAGATCACCAAGGTTCTGTTGACCTACAACAACCCGGATGGGTCCGATGTGACATCGTTCCAAGGGTGGATCGACGACATCGCGATTAGTGCGAAGCAACCAATCGAGAATCCTGATGACTCGTTGACAAACTACGTGGACACGCGCCGTGGCACCAACTCGTCGGGAGCTTTCTCGCGTGGCAACAACTTTCCGGCTACAGCATGGCCCAATGGTTTTAACTTTTTCACCCCATTCACGGAGGGTGAATCGAACCGTGAACTCTACAAGTACCAAGCCGCAGCCGACGCGAACAACCGTCCCCGGTTGCAGGGTATCGGTATCTCACATGAACCGAGTATCTGGATGCAGGATCGCAACCAGTTAGCATTCATGCCCGCGCTTTACTCCCCAGGTATTCCGAATGCGGGGTTGGTTGCGCGTGAACTATCATTTGGTCACGAGAACGAGATCGCGCAACCCGATGAGTATGCCGTTACCTTCGACAACGGCATTAAAGCTGAGGTCGCTCCGACGGACCACGCGGGTATTTTCCGCTTCACCTACCCGAGTCAGGAGAATCAGGGCACACTTTTCCTCGATCAGGTGCATAACGGGTCGAGTTTCATGGTGGAGGAACCTGGTCTGGAGAAGGTCACGGGTTATATCGACGGAGGCGTCGGTTCAGGTGTGACACGGATGTACTTCTCCATCCTTTTCTCCCAGGCAGCGACTTCTTTCAACGTCGCTTCTGGACGTAACAGTGCTCTGGCATTCCGTTTCGATACTTCAACAAACAAAGAAATTGAGGTCAAAATTGCGACATCTTTCATCTCAGTAAACCAGGCTACGAAGAACCTGGAGATGGAAATACTCGACAAGAACTGGGGCTACGATGACGTGCAGTCGGCTGCTCAGGCTGCTTGGGATGAGCGACTCGGAGTTATTGAAGTATCAGGCGCGAACGACGTAGAAATGGTCAACTTGTACTCGAACCTGTATCGGCTCAACCTATACCCCAACTCGCAGTTCGAGAACACGGGGACCGCTTCAAACCCGCAATACAAATATGCGAGCCCCGTGGTCGGCTCGGTTGGAAGCCCGGGGTCGACTACAACTAACGCTCAAGTACGCGATGGAAAGCTCTATGTCAACAACGGTTTCTGGGATACCTACCGCACTGCATGGCCGCTGTACTCACAGTTGTACCCAGAGTTGTCCGCCGAATTAATTGACGGCTTTGTGCAACAATATCGCGATGGTGGATGGATCTCGAGGTGGTCCTCACCGGGGTACTCAGACCTCATGACAGGCACGAGTTCCGACGCGTCCTTCGCGGAGGCATATGTAGTTGGTTCACTACCGACAGACCTTGCGCTGGAAGCCTATGATGCAGCACTGAAGAACGCGACCGTGCTTTCCGACTCAAACTTGCCGAACGGTTTCGATTACGAGGCGAGGCATGTGGGACGTAAAGGCCTTCACAGATCGATCTTCCTAGGGTATACCCCGGCTAGCCAAGATCAGAGCGTCTCGTGGGGTCTCGAAGGTCTTATCAATGACTACGCACTAGCGCAGATGGCCAAAAAACTTGCAGACGATCCGCAAACACCACAGGGACGGCGTCAGCAACTACGCGAAGAGGCGCAGTATTTCATGGCGCGTACTGAGGACTACGTCAACTTATTTGATCCGAATGTCGGACATGACTCACCGGGATTCTTTCAAGGGCGTCATGAGGACGGCGCGTTTGTGATGGCACCAGGTGAATACACCTACGACAACGTTGAGACTATCTATAATCCGGAGCATTGGGACGGTGACTACCGAACCGGATACCACGTCTACACGGAAACGGACGGATGGAATTTTGCCTTCCACGCGCCCTATGACGTAGACGGACTCGCGAGCCTGTATGGCGGCAAGGACGGGCTGGTGGAGAAGCTCGACACGTTCTTCGCAACGCAGGAACGCGCCTGGAGCTGGCGCATCCATGAGACCTTCGAGGCGCGCGACGTCCGGATGGGCCAGTGGGGAGCCAGCAACCAGGTGTCCTTCCACATCCCATACATCTACGCCGCGGCAGGTAAACCAAGTCGTACTCAGGAAATCATTCGTGAGTCTTTGCAACGTCTCTTTGTCGGGTCAGAGATCGGCCAGGGATACCCAGGTGACGAGGACAACGGTGCAATGGCTTCGTGGTACATTTACGGCGCTCTGGGGCTCTATCCATTGGCACCGGGATCTGGTGAGTACACTCTGGGGTCACCGCTGTACGATCAGGCAGTACTGCGTCCGCTGGGAACGAACAACAAACTCACGATCACGTCGAACAACAACAGCTTCGACAACGTGTATGTGCAGTCGGTCAACCTCAATGGCGCGGCGCACAACAATGTCACGGTGACCACCGATGACCTGACTGGCACAGACAAGACTCTGACGTTCAACATGGGGGCGACACCATCGACCTGGGGCGAACATGACTTGGCCGCGGATGCTCCCACGCCACAGCGCGATGTGCTTGGCGCCGGCGGGTTCACGCTGTCATCTTCAGATGGCACGTCGACGGCCAACCTGATCGACAATAACTCCAAGTCTGAAGCGACGTTCTCGTCGAATACCCCGACTCTTACCGCGACTTCCAACGTCGGCGAGGTGCTCATCTCGCGATACACCATCACGAATGGCGCAGACGGCAAAGCACCGCAGAGTTGGCGGCTGCAAGGCTCGAACGACGGCTCGAACTGGGTCACCGTCGACGAGCGCAGTGGCGAGACCTTCCAGTGGCGCACTCAGACCAGACCGTTCTCCGTCGCCAGCCCGGCCGCGTACCCGCGGTATCGACTCGTCGTCCAAAACAGTTCTTCGACTGCCGGTTCGTTGAAGATCGCCGAGTTGGAACTGCTGGTCGACGGCAATGCCACTGCGCAAGGGCCGCTACAGGTGCAGGCTATCTCGCAGCTCGAAGCTGTCGCTGCCGCTCCGTTGGGGCTGCCGGTGGCGCGGATCACCGGCGGCGGTTCCGTGACGCCGGGGGCCTTCACCGCGGCAGTCACCCTTGGGGGTCAGTCGGTGCCGGCAGTGGTCGAATCGGTCGGAGTGGGCAGCGCCCTCCAGGTTTCGCTGACCGGCCCACTGCCGGAATCAATGCTGGGCCGCCAGACCGGTCAGGTAACAGTGACAGTTGGCGGCCAAACTGAAGCGGCGCAGATCGTCGTCGACGTGCTGCTCGACAAGTCTGACGCTGCGAACATCGTTCGCGGTGCCAACCTGTCTTGCTTCTCGGTCCAAGGTGTCGGTGGTGACTGTGACGGCAACGGCTACGCCTTCGATCGTGCCAAGGTCGCGCAGGCAACCGGTGCGACATTCGGCGAGCAAGCGACGTTCAACCTAGGCGGCGACACCTTCCGGTACGCACTGCCCAAGTCCGTGACTGGGCAGACAGACACCATTTTCCCGGCCGGGCAGACCGTACCGGTGAAGCTGGCTCCGGGCGCAACGAAGCTGTCTGTGTTGGGCTTCGCTAACGAGGGCACCCGTAGCACCACCTTGACGCTGAACTACACCGACGGCACCAACCAGGCCGTCCCGGTCGCATTCGGTGACTGGGTAGGTGCCGCCGCCAACCCGGTCGCTGGCACCTCGCGAGTCTTCCAGGTCGAAGGCCGACTTAGCGGTGTGAGTGCAGTGGACGAGCTGACCGCGGCGGTCTTCGCCACCAACGCGGTCAACCTGGCCGCGGGCAAGCAGGTCAAGTCCGTCACCTTCCCGGCGCAGGTCGGCAACATCAAACCAGAGGGCCAAGTGCATGTCGTGGCCTTTGCCTCAAACGGTTCCGCCGTACCGGCAGTGACGCTGACCGCTTCCTCGAACGAGCAGATCGCAGTCGGCACCGATGGTGTCCTCTCGGGTATCGCAGCGACTGCTTCGGGTGGCCGCGGTGATTTGACGGCCGTGATCAATTACGGTGACGGCACCGGTGCGAAGGACGCCGTGATCGACGTCAACGGAAACGTGATCCTCGACCACGTTTACTCAGTCGGTGGGACGTTCACGGTGTCCATCGTGGTCCACGATGGTGAACACTCCAGTTTGGTGACACGCGAGGTACGAGTCGAGGGCGCCTCGACCGCATCGAGCACGTCGTTGCGGGCCAATGCTGCCAGCATCAACGCGGGTGGCTCGGTTGAGCTGACCGCGACGGTGGTACCGCAAGGGGCCACCGGATCGGTGACCTTCGCCAACGGCGGGAACGCCATCGGTACCGCGAACCTGGTAGCGGGGACGGCCCGTCTGACGACAGCTGCGCTGACAGCGGGTGTGCATACCTTCACTGCCACCTACTCGGGCGACGCCACCTACCTCGCTTCGACCTCAGCTCCGGTCACCGTGAATGTCGTGCCAATCACTTCGACTCCGGCCGTGACTGCGCCGAACTTCTCCAAGAAGAACCAGGCGTTCAAATCGAAGCCGAAACTGCGCGCCTCGGTTGCCAGCGTGGTCACCGGAGTCACCAGCGGCACTGTGACCTTCCGTTCCGGCAACACCGTGCTCGGCACCGCGAAGGTCGTCAAGTCTGGCAATGCCTACACTGCGACATTGCGATTGAAGGGCAACCTGAAGCGTGGCACCTACCGCAACGTGGTCGCTGTGCTGCGCGCTGGCGCACAGACCAGGACTTCGGCAGCGAGCCCTCAAACGTTCAAGGTCATCAAGGCTCGTCCGAAGAACGTTCGGGTCACCACGAAGCGGTTCAACCGCGGATCGATGTCACAGATCAAGATTCGGGTGGGCAAGATGAACAATGGCCGCTGGGCTCAAGGCCGCGTCGTGGTGCGAGTCGGAGGCAAGAAGGCTGCGACCGTGCGGTTGAAGCCGAAGAGCCGCGGCAAAGTGACGGTACGAGTGCCAGCTCGCTACACGAACCAGGCTCGCATCAAGGTCAAGGCACGTTTCGCACCGAAGGCCCCGAAGAACTTCCGGGCCAAGGCATCAAAGGCAGTGCAACTGCGCGCGAAGTGATCTGAACTGCGTCAGTAGGCGAGTGTGGGCGGGCCGGACAGTTCCGGCCCATCCACACGTCACTATCCACTGTTTCTGCCGTCACCCAGCGCCGACCTCATGGGTCATCGTCGACCTCATATGCGATAGCCATTGAGGTCGACGGCAGTGTGTGAGGTCGGCGTGCCGAAGGCGGCCCGGTTGTCAACGAAGGGCCGGTATGTCCTAGCCTGGGACAGTGACCCGCCAGATCCACTGCTATGACATCGCGCTGCGCACTCCCTTTCGCGGGCTGACCCGACGCGACGGCGTGATTATCCGCGGCGAGCACGGTTGGGGTGAGTTCTCACCGTTTTGGGACTATGACGACCAGGCAGCAGTCCACTGGTGGCACAGTGCTGTCGAAGCGGCCGATCATGGCTGGCCGGATCCGGTACGTGAGACGATCCCGATCAATGTGACAGTTCCGGCGGTCGAACCCGACCGTGCCGTACAGATCGTCACCGCTGCCGCGGGTTGCGCCACCGCGAAGGTCAAGGTCGCGCAGGCGGGCCAGACCCTCGGGGACGAGATCGCCCGCCTTGAAGCAGTGCGAGCCGCGCTTGGGCCAGCCGGAAAGATCAGGATCGATGCCAACGCCGCCTGGACGTTGGATGAGGCGTTGCAGCGCCTGCCGCTGCTCGATCGAGCCGCCGGTGGGCTGGAATACGCCGAACAGCCCGTTGCGAGTATGACGGACCTGGCACAGTTGCGTCGGCGCCAGAATGTGCCGATCGCCGCGGATGAGTCGATTCGGCGGGCCGACGATCCGCTGCGGGTCATCCGTGCGGAGGCAGCCGATATCGCGGTGCTGAAAGTACAGCCTCTCGGCGGGGTGCGACGCAGTTTGCAGATTGCCGCACAGATCGACATCCCGGTGGTGGTCTCGTCCGCCTTGGAGACTTCGGTAGGACTGGCCGCTGGCGTTGCTCTGGCCGCCGCGCTGCCGGACCTGCCGTACGCCTGCGGTTTAGGAACTGCGTCGCTGCTCAATGACGATGTTGTGACTGCACCGTTGCTGCCGGTCGATGGAATGCTGCAGGTCAAAGCAGCATTGCGAGCAGCGCAGGACGTGATGCCGTCGGCACCAGCCGGTGCCGCACTGGAACAACGGTGGCGCAAGCGAGTCGCCGCCGTGGCGGGAGGCATCTGGTGAAGCAACCGCCGTCGATCTTGGCGTCCGTGGGCGTGATCGCGACACTCATAGCCGCCGGTGTCCGCCATGTCGTGACCTGCCCAGGGTCGCGTAATGCGCCGCTGTTGTATGCTGCGGCAGCGGCACAGGACCTCGGTCTACTCACCTTGCACCCTCGCAGTGATGAGCGGGTGGCGGGATTCCACGGTCTAGGGCTCAGCCTCGGTGATGGACACCGCCCTGTTGCGGTGCTCGTGACATCGGGCACGGCGGTGGCAAACCTGCACCCGGCGATGGTGGAGGCGGCCCATGCGGGGGTGCCACTGCTGGCGATCTCGGCAGATCGTCCCGAGGAACTTCACGGAACCGGTGCGAATCAGACCACCGATCACTACGGAATGTTCAGTCCGGCAGTGCCCACGGTGCAGTTGCAAGCGACGGATCTGGGTGCTGCCGCGCAAGGCGTGTCGATGGCGGTGGCAGCCGAGGCTATCGCAGCCGCTGTTCGTCATCGGCAGCAGCTGATGCCCGTGCATCTCAATATTGAGTTACGCGATCCGCTCGTTCCGACCGTGGCAGTTGATACCGATGCGATGGTCGCACTGCGTGCGACGTTGCAGGACGCCATCATCGCTGCGGAACGCACCTATGCGGCGACCTCGGCTGTGGATCCGGTTGCCGTGGCGGCTGAGCAGATCGACCCCGCACCGCTGACGATTGATCGCACCGTGGTGGTCGCGGGCCACGATGCAGGTCCCGGTGCTGGCGCACTGGCTACTGCCATGGGGTGGCCGTTGATCGCCGAGGTGACATCGAATAGCGGCCGGGCACCGCACTGGGTGGAGTCCTATCGCACGGCCATCGTCGATCAACTGGAGCGGGGCGCGCAGATTGATCAGATCATCGTGATCGGTCGCCCCACCCTCTCGCGTGAACTCACGCGGCTGTTGACGTTGCCCACCGCGAAGCTGATAGCGATTGCGCAACAGTATGGGGGAGTGGACAAGTGGGCTAATCCATTGGGACGAGCGGCCATGACTCTCGATGCGGTCCCAGCGAATTGGCTAGTGCCCAGGCCCAAGTCATCGCGACGTGAAGCCTTTGCGCTGTCCTGGTCACCAGATGCTGCCTCCCGCCAACAGTGCCGCGACACCGCATCGTGGGACGGTCGTACCGTCGCCGCGGTTGTCGCACAAACGGCTGATGTGCGGGATCTGTTGGTTCTCGGTCCTTCCGGCCCCATCCGACTCATCGACGATCAACCTGAACCAGTGCAGGCCACCGTGCTCGCCAATCGCGGACTATCTGGTATCGACGGTGTCATCTCCACCGCATACGGTGCGGCACAGGTCTGGTCAGGTGGTGCGGTGCGAGCACTGATGGGAGATCTGACTTTCCTGCACGACCTGAACGCCTTGCAGACGGGTGCGGGCGAGCCGGTGCCGTCATTGCAGATCGTCGTCGTCAACGACCGCGGTGGCACGATCTTCGCGGGCTTGGAGCATGGCGATGTCGCTCGTTCCGGTGCTCATGCGGCACGAGCGGTGGATCGCCTCCTGACAACCGCGCCACAAGCCGATATCGGCGCCTTGTGCGCCGGATACTCAGTTCGGCATGTTCAGGTCCTCGATGCCAGCGCTCTGGAGGCCGCGATACGCACTCCGGCTCGCGGCATCACGGTGATTGAGGCGCTAGTCTCAAAGACTTCAACAACTTCATAGTTAACTTCCAGGAATGTTCTAGTGATCCTCCAGCGCGCTGGTGTTTGCTAATAAATGTCGAAGGAGGAAGCAATGAACGATCACGACGAGCAGCCCACTGAGGGTCGAGTTCCTGACCAGCAGGACCAAACAGTCCCTGCCGCAGTGGAGCAATCGACGCCCGCAGTGCCACCACAAGAATCGCCCAGTGCCTCCGAATACCAGGAGCCGCAGGGGCAGCAATCCCAGGATCAGCCAACTGAATCGCTCGCAATGCAGCAACCCACGCTCGTTGCACCATGGTCGCGGGACACGCTGGCTGTTCCATCGCACTACCGTGCTGACCCGTACCCGCAAGACAGCCACCAGGCGCAGACCCCAGCGGGCGACGGACCACACGGACTGACTCCCGCGGCTACGCCAGCGACGCCGCTAGCGAGCCCGGACGCCGCTGGCTACACAACAGCGTCACTGCCCGATCCGAACTACGGTTCGCATGCTTTCGCCGGCTACAGCCCTGGCAACGCGACAGGATACGGCACGCCACCGCCGTCAGGTGCCGGGCCCGGCACTCACCCGGCAGGACTCCCTGCCACGGGGCACCAGGGACCACCGACCTCTAGTCCCTGGCAAGCTGGCCCACAGCCCGGCGGACCGGGCACACCGCCACCGACGCGCGCTCATCGTCGCGCCGGAAAAACACCGTGGGTGGCGTTGATCGCCGTGGCAATCGTGGCGGCCCTGGTCGCCAGCCTCACGACAGGGTTGATCGTCGGACGAGGCAATGGTTCATCCCAAGCGCAACGATCACTGCCCAACTCCACGGCGCAATTGGGCACGGCTGACGACAACAGCGTCGAGGTCCCGGTTTCGTCCTCCACAGCAGACAGTCCTGATTGGCAGGCCGTAGCCTCCGCTGTGGCTCCTTCCGTGGTGTCGATCGCCATTTCCTCATCGTCAGGTGAAGGCGTCGGTTCAGGCGTCATCGTTGACGCATCAGGACTCGTTTTGACCAACGACCACGTTGTCGGGACGTCCTCGGAAGTCACCGTGACGCTTTATGACGGCACCATGTACAAGGCTGAGATCGTTGGAAACGACCCGACCACGGACCTTGCAGTGGTGCGTCTGGTCGATGCCCCAGATGATCTGCGTTCGGCGGTATTCGGCGATTCAGACGCAGTGAAGGTCGGAGATCCCGTGATGGCCATGGGCAACCCACTCGGACTGTCGAACACGGCTACCACCGGGATCGTATCGGCGCTCAACCGGCCGGTGTCCACCAGCACCGCCGATTGGACCTCGAGTGAGACAGTCGTCACCAACGCCATTCAGATCGACGCTGCCGTCAACCCCGGTAACAGCGGTGGCCCACTGTTCAACATTTCCGGTGAGGTCATCGGCATCACTTCATCGATTGCGACGTTGTCAGCCTCAGACAGTGCGAGTGGATCGATTGGACTGGGTTTCGCCATCCCGTCGAATCTCGCGGACCTGATCGGTTCGCAGCTGATTGAGAACGGCAGTGCGCAACACGCATTCTTGGGTGTCACGCTTACCGACGCGACCGCCAGTACCAATGGGCAGACCCGGCAAGGCGCGCGCGTCGAACAGGTCATCGCCGGATCTCCGGCCGAGCAAGCTGGTCTGAAGACCGGTGACGTAGTCATAGCCATCGACTCGCAACCGGTATCGGGCGCTGAGTCGCTGACAGCACATGTGCGCGCTAAATCCTCGGGATCCACAGCGATTGTGACGCTCGTGCGCGACGGCGAGACGTTGGACGCTGAAGTCGTCCTCGCGGTACGCGAAGACACTGCCCCCGCGGGAAGCGGCAGCGATCAAGACGGCCAGGGCAATAACGACAGCCAGTCTGATGACGACAGCAATGAGCGCGGCAGCAATGGTGATTCACAGGACGGCTGGCCCGGTCCGAACTTCGATCCATGGGGTGACGACGAGAACTCCTGAACCCGGTGCGGCAAGCCGCGTATCGCACCAGCCCAGGTGGACGGTTTCACAACCGTCCACCTGGGCTGTCACCATAGAGTCATGACTTCGGCCGAATTGAATAAAGACCCCGGTGCGATCGCGCGCATGTTCGATGGCATCGCGGGGCGCTACGACATCACTAACGAGTGGCTCTCCGCCGGAATGGCGAAACGTTGGCGGCGGATTGTGACTCGTGAGATCGGCCCTCGTCCCGGCATGCGAATCCTCGATATCGCCGCAGGCACCGGAACGTCCAGCCTGCCGTTACATGAGGCGGGGGCAAACGTCACCGCGGCAGATTTCTCCGCCGGAATGGTCGCCGAGGGCAAGCGGCGCCACCCGGAATTGGACATCGTCGAGGCTGACGCCACCAACCTGCCCTTCGACGATGACACCTTTGACGTGACGACTATCTCTTTCGGCCTGCGTAACGTCATCGAACCGACCAAAGCCCTCGAAGAGATGCTGCGAGTGACGCGTCCAGGCGGTCGAATCGTGATCTGTGAGTTCTCCACACCGGTCAACACCTTCATCCGCAGCGCCTACAACCTGTATCTGCGACAGTTGCTTCCGCGTGTTGCGGGGGTTATCGCGCGCAACACCGACAGCTACGTCTACCTGGCTGAATCCATCGCACAGTGGCCGAATCAGCCGGAACTCGGACGCTGGATGCTGGCCGCTGGCTGGCACAAGGTCGCCTACCGCAATCTCACTGGTGGGATTGTCGCGATGCACCGCGGCACCAAGCCAATCGTCACGGAAACCGGGGACCAAACAGGCCTGTGACGGCCAGCGCCATGTGGCGTCGGTCACGGAACGAGCCATAACCCGCCGTCCGATTCGGCTCTTCGTTCAGGTCCGGCTAAGTTCATAGGTGTGAATAAGGTCGTCGATATGAGTGATCGAGATGCCGCAGCGCCAAAAACCGGGCAAAGCGGACAAAGTGCCACTGGCGCGCTGATTGCAGACCAGGAGTTGTCCGCACGCCTGCAGCAGCGGGTGGCCTTGGTCGAAGAACGGCTGCGCGATGCAGTGGCCAACGCCGATGCGCTCGCAGACTCCACCTCGCGCCACCTGGTTGATGCCGGTGGGAAGCGGCTTCGCCCACTGCTGACCTTATTGACCGCGGAACTAGGCGACGCGGCACGCCCCGAAGTGATCGACGCAGCCGCCGTAGTGGAATTGACGCACCTCGCCACGCTCTATCACGACGACGTGATGGACTCGGCACCACTGCGTCGCGGTGCGCCCGCCGCTCACGAAGTGTGGGGGAACTCCGTTGCCATCCTCACCGGCGACTTGCTGTTCGCTCGAGCATCGGTGACCGTTGCGGGTCTTGGTCCAGATGCCGTCCGACAGCAGGCCCAGACCTTCGAACGACTCTGTCTGGGACAGTTGCACGAGACCGTCGGTGCTGGGCCTGACGATGACCCTATCGAGCACTACCTGCAGGTCCTGTCGGATAAGACCGGGTCTCTCCTCGCCACCGCGGCCCGTTTCGGCGCTCAGTTCGCCGGATGCGCGCGTGAAGTCGTCGAGACTGTCGGACGCTACGGCGAACTCATCGGCATTGCATTCCAGCTAGCCGACGATGTCATCGACCTGTCCGAATCGGGCCAGTCCACAGGCAAGACTCCCGGTACCGACTTGCGTGAACACGTTGTGACGCTGCCGGTGTTGCTGCTGCGTGACCTGGTTGCCGACCCGCAACGCCGTAGCGACGATGACGTCGACCTTTTGGCAGCCATCGAAGGCGACCTGAGCGATGACGAGGCGTTGGCCGGGGTGGTCGCCCGATTGCGAGCGCACGCGGTGCTGGGTCAAACTCAGGACTTGGCAAAGGACTATGTCCGTCGGGCCATCGGCGAGCTCGAAGCGCTGCCACACGGCGGCGTGCGGGCCGCACTAGAGGAATTCGGCAGCGCACTGGTAGACCGGGCGAGTTAACAGCGCGCTACGCACTGCTGCGAGCTATCGGTGCGCGGCGGCCTGTGGATATCGTGCGTGTCGGTCTGGTTGTCGGTAACGTGACGTCTTGTGACGATACTCTTCGGTGTCCTTGCGGGAGTCGGCGCTGTGGTGGCTATGGGGCTCCTGCTGCGCCGTCATCGTCGTGTGCACGTGGCGAAGCCAGGTGTCTTGGACCACGAGGCCGCGCTGAACGCCGCCGATACGGCAGGAGTAGCTCCCATGACGCCCAAGATGCCGCAGGACCGTATCGGCACACCTGCCGCACTGCCGCACCCCGGTTCGCCGTCGCATGAGCCTATGGCACGGCATCAGGTACTGCGCCCAATCGCTGCCCCGACATGGGTCATCCCAGATCCTGATGACAAGACTGTGCCGCCCCTCCTCAGTGCCGGTGTGCTCGATGACTCAGAGCTGATCATCGAGGCCCCCCTCCGCTCAGCTGCTGATCCGCCGAGTGGTCGAGCTCCCGCAATCCTCGCGAATCAACCGGTAGATCGCGAACCGATGGACCATTTCGCGGTGGCCGCAGCTGACACTTTGCCGCCACCGCGTTCTGTGACGCGTCCCGATGAGCCATTTTCGGTCGAGGCGCCAGCGAAGCGACGACACCGCCCGTTCGTACTAGACATCAGCGACGGCAGTCACGTGTCGGTACAAGGCTCAGCGGTACTGGGACGCCGCCCGCAGTTGCGCCGTGGCGCCAACCAGTTGGTTCGGTTGAGCGACCCGAGTGGCGAGTTGTCAAAGTCGCATCTGATCGTCGGACATGAAGAAGATGACTTCTGGTTAGTAGATCTGGGATCGACCAACGGAACCTGGGTACATCGCGCTGACGGCGGACTGATTGAATGTCATCCGGCCAGGCGGGTCAAGATTAGTGCCGGAGATGTCGTTGAGATAGGTGACCTGAGAATATGTCCACGTCGTGTGAGTAAAGAGGCAGGCAATGCTCAATAGCAGGTACATCGCGGGTGAAGGCGCCGCTGTGATCCGGCCCAACGGAGTCGTCGTTGTAGCGACCGGAATCAGTGACGAGGCTGCAGCGGTACTGTGGCAGCGCACTTTGCGCACCATGGTCTCCGACGCCATCATCGCGATTCTCGATCACTTCGGTCACACCGACATCGCGTTCGCCAACGTCGCTGTCGTCGGACGGCAGATCGAAGTCGCGGTCCGAGGTGACGCCCGTATCGAACTGCAGGACTCCGATGGCGAGATCGTCACGATAGCGAGTGCGTCGGGCGAGTTGGAACGTCGCCGCCTCGACGGTGCCATGCGGGTCACCGCGATGCTGGCGGGTGAGACCGCGCGGTTGGGTGAAGGCTGGCAGGTCGAGTCTGGCCTCGTAGGCGCGGCCCAGGTCACGTCGATCGTCTCGATGCCACCCGAACCGCCGCTGGAGACCGCTACTGACGGCGAACTGGACCTTGAAGCCCTCGACGCGACGGTGTTAGCCGAATCGATCCGGGCTGCACGACAGGGTGTGGACCGCAGTCCTGCCGATGACTTCCAAGATGTCGGTGGTGTGGACCTCGGCCAGGACGAGGGCGCTGAGGCGGCTGCGGATGGAAGCAGCGGAGACGTTCGCAGTGTGGTCCTGGCGACCGGGCTCGTCGTTCCGCTTGACCGCCCGGTGTTGATGGGACGAGCCCCGATCGCTTCACGCGCGATCGGCGATGCGTTGCCGCGGCTGGTCACTTTCGACTCACCACAACGGGACATATCTCGCACCCACGTCCAAGTGTGGCAGGCGGGGGAGCACATCTTCGTCACCGATCTCGACTCGACCAACGGTGTCTACGTGACGGTTCCCGATCAGGAGCCGACGCGTATTCAAGCAGCGGTTCCGATGCCGGTGACGGTAGGCACCGTGATCGAGATCGGCGAAGGCGCCAACTTCGTCATCCGTTAGTCCAGTCGTCGGTTGAGCAAGTCGAGACCGTTGCTGGTTGAGCCGGTCGAAACCATCTGATCGCGGCGAGTCCGATGATCGCGGCGACTTTGTCAAGCGATCTGTCTCGTCCCCTGGACCGCACTTAGAAACGCCAATTGGCCTGTGCTAGCGTCACCGGCGACATAACTGCCACTGGGGCAACGATCATTGAGGGCCAGATGCCGGGCTTTTCGCCCCGCGCCAGTGGGATGATGGAAATTGAGTGCTGGCTGGAAAGCGAAAGTCTGGAGGACTGACGTGACGACAAATCGTCCTGTTCGCGTAGCTGTAATCGGTGCGGGTCCCGCGGGTATCTACGCCGCGGATATCCTGTCGAAAACGGACGTGGAGGTCTCTATCGACCTGTTCGAACGGCTCCCTGCACCGTTCGGGCTCGTGCGTTACGGTGTCGCCCCTGATCACCCGCGCATCAAACAGATCATCAATGCGTTGCACAAGGTGCTCGATCGCGGTGACATCCGCTTGATCTCCAACGTGAACGTGGGTACCGACGTCTCAGTCGCCGACCTTCAGGAGCACTATGACGCTGTGATCTTCACCACTGGCGCGATCGAAGATGCTGCGCTGAACATTCCCGGAATCGACCTGGCTGGCTCCTACGGTGCGGCCGACTTCGTGTCCTGGTATGACGCGCATCCGGACTACCCGCAGACCTGGCCGCTCGATGCGCAACAAGTCGCAGTCATCGGAGCCGGAAACGTTGCACTCGACATTGCTCGCATTCTCGCGAAACATGCCGACGACCTGTTGACCACTGAGATCCCCGAGCACGTCTACCAGGCCCTCAAGTCTTCCCCTGTGACCGACGTCCATGTCTTTGCACGCCGCGGTCCAGCACAGGCGAAGTTCTCGCCGCTAGAGCTGCGCGAACTCGGTCACGTGCCTGACGTCGACATCGTGGTCTACCCAGAGGACTTCGAATTCGACGAAGGCTCTATGGCCGCGATTCAAGGTTCCAACCAGGTCAAGCAGGTGGTCAAGACCTTGACCGACTGGACGCTGGTCGACCCCGCCACCCAGTCGGCGTCGCGTCGCCTGCACCTGCACTTCCTCGCAGCGCCTGCGGAGCTCGTCGACACTGACGGCGACGGCCGCGTGGACGCGTTCCGCACTGAACGCACCACGTTGAACGGTGACGGTACCGTCAGCGGTACTGGAAAGTTCACAGACTGGCCGGTGCAAGCGGTTTACCGCGCCGTCGGCTACTTCGGTTCGCCAGTTGCCGACGTGCCGTTTGACCCGGAGCGTGGCGTGATCCGTAACGTTGCGGGACGAGTCGTGGACGAGTCAGGCGCGCCTGTGAGCGGACTGTACGCATCGGGATGGATCAAGCGCGGCCCGGTCGGACTAATCGGTTCGACGAAGTCGGATGCCTCGGAGACGATTGCGAACTTGGTCGCTGACGTCGAGTCATTGCCGACGGCTCCTAAGGGAAGCCCCGATGACATCGTCGAGTTGCTCGAATCGCGTGAGATTCCATACCTGAAGTGGGACGACTGGTTGCAACTCGACGCCTTCGAGCGTTCATTGGGCGAGGCCCAAGGGCGCGAGCGCATCAAGGTGACCACTCGTGACGAGATGATCAATGCGGCGCGGGCTGTGAAGGCATAGCTCAAGCCTTCCAATCGTTAGCACAGGTAGGTGCCCTATCCTCGCTTTCTAGTGGTTGTGACAACCGTGTGAAGCAAGGGGTGATCTGCTGTGTCCGCACCTTTATCGACCCGGCATAACAACGGGCTGAAGACCGCGCTGCTCTTTGGCGGCATGTGGGCGGTCCTTCTGGGTATCTGGGCGCTGGTCGGAGACGGCTCGGCAACGCTGCTCGTGGTGTTCTGTGCGGTCGGTTTGTTCAGCACGGCTCTGGGGTACTGGAACTCTGCTTCGATCGCGCTGCGCTCGATGCAGGCCCGTCCGGTGACCGAACAGGAACAGCCGGCGATGTATCGCATCGTGCGTGAACTGAGCACTCAAGCGAATCAGCCGATGCCGAAGTTGTATGTTTCGCCGACCGCGGCCCCGAATGCCTTCGCTACGGGCCGTAATCCACAAAATGCCGCTGTGTGCTGCACCGAAGGCATCTTGCGGCTGCTGGACGAGCGCGAGCTGCGCGGGGTGCTTGGTCACGAGCTGATGCATGTCTACAACAGGGACATTCTGACAGCTTCGGTCGCTTCGGCAATCGCGGGTGTCATCTCGACTGTCGCCCAGTTTTTGATGTTCTTCGGAGGCGGCCGGGATCGCAATAGCGTCAACCCGCTCGCAGGCATTCTCATCGCGCTGCTGGCGCCGATTGCCGCGTCGATCATCCAACTGGCTATTTCCCGGACCCGCGAATTCGATGCCGACGAAGATGGCGCCCGGCTGACCGGAGACCCACTGGCATTAGCCAGTGCACTGCGCAAACTTGAAGATGGCACTCAGCGTGCTCCGCTGCCGGACACGCCCAATTTGGAGAATGTCTCTCACCTGATGATCGCGAACCCGTTCCGCGGTGCCGGGAAGCGGCTGATGTCAACCCACCCGCCGATGGCTGAGCGTGTGGCACGGCTTGAGGCAATGGCAGGACGAGGCCCCGGCTACGGCGGGGTGACGTACTACTAGACCCACCCACGCGCCGGGGGTCATTGCCGCCGGTTTTCTTCCGTGTCGACGGTTTGTTTCCCAGCAACTGGAAAGTTTTCCTGCGGCAATAGCAGGGATTGGTGCGCAGGGTTCGATGAGCAGGTCTTCGTTGGGGTGCGACAATGACGGGTATGGAATGGCTGGGCACCGTGGCGATCTGGGTCGGAACTGCGATCGGGCTCATTGTCGTGCTCGTCATCGCCATCAGGTTGTTCGCTCAGCCGGACGAGAACGGCACGTCGGGCGGGGGCGGAATCTTCGGCGGCATCGACGAAGCCTTCAATCCTGCTCAGCACAACGCCAACCTAGAGCTCGAACGGCAACGTCGCACACCTATTGAGGCGCCCGTGCCGGGCGACCGGAAATGGGAATCGGATGCTCTCAAGATGGAGTACTCCGCTGATGGCACGCCGCTGAGCATCGTGGTGCGGCCCACGGCTAAAAATAAGCCACAGGACAAGCCGGAAGCGGGCTAACTAGCCCGGACAGGCGTGCGCACATTAAACCGTCACCGGTAGTTCACGAACTGCAACGCCACATCCAGGTCGGATCCCTTGAGCAAACCGATGACATCTTGCAGGGCATCGCGGGACTTGGACGAGACGCGCACCTCGTCGCCGGTGATCTGCGTCTTGACGCCCTTCGGTCCTTCTTCACGGATGATTTTGGTGATCTTCTTCGCGGCCTCGCCGCTGAGCCCTTCCTTGATCCCGGCCTCAAGGCGGTATTCCTTGCCAGACGGTTTCGGTTCGCGATCTCCGACTTCGAGGGCTTTGAGGGAGATCCCGCGCTTGATCAACTTGGATTCGAATACATCGAGAATCGCCAGGACCCGTTCGGCAGAGTTCGCCGCAAGCGCGATATTGTCGCCGCTCCAAGCGATTGAAGCGCCCACGTTCCGGAAGTCATAACGCTGTGAGACCTCTTTGGCAGCCTGGTTGAGCGCGTTGTCGACCTCTTGACGATCAACCTTGCTGACGATGTCGAATGAAGAATCTGCCATGGCTAGGGCTCCTCGCTGCGTAGAAATAACAATGTTTGGTAACCACCATAGGCAACCAGATCGTGCTGGTCTAACCCAGGTCGCCCGCACCCGATTTCGTAACTGGCGAATCACCTTGTAAAGTGGGTGCGCCCGGTAACGGGCAAGGCGGGTTGCCCGAGCGGCCAAAGGGAGCTGACTGTAAATCAGCCGCGTCATGCTACGGGGGTTCGAATCCCTCACCCGCCACGCATGAAGTTCCATTGTGAACTGCGACGAGGATCGAGATGCCACTCGCATATTGATGCCGGTGCGGTCAGGGAACTTGAAACGAAGCCGGTTTCGTTTTCGGTGCACAAATGCGGTACTGTAGTCCGCGCTGCCCCCGTAGCTCAGTGGTAGAGCGCAGTCTTGGTAAGACTGAGGTCATGGGTCCGATTCCCATCGGGGGCTCTGGTGATGCACAAACGCCTAAAATGGGCGGTAGTGTGACACCAAGTGGCGGCACCGGCGTGGTAACACGAGGTGGTGCCGGTGCAAGGATGCGGCGGGGTAGCTCAGCTGGTTAGAGCGCACGGCTCATAATCGTGAGGTCGCGGGTTCGAGCCCCGCCCCCGCTACCAGCACTGAACAGAACAGGCACGTGCTCGACCGGCGGCATGTGCAACAAGAACCGTCTTCGGCGCGGTAGTGCCGCTGGACTCGACTGAAGGAGCGCCGTAAGGCGCGAGAGGTGGCAACTACCGTGGCTAGCAAGTCTTCTGACGTTCGCCCAAAGATCACAATGGCATGCGTCGACTGTAAAGAGCGCAACTACATCACCAAGAAGAACCGTCGTAACGACCCAGACCGCCTGGAACTGGCGAAGTTCTGCCCACGTTGCGGCCGCAAGACCCAGCACCGCGAGACCCGCTGATTCAGCTGACGCACCGCCGTGGTCGACGTTAACTCCTCGGGAAGGGTCTACCCGCCCTTCGGTCCCTACCAGGTTGGCAGGGAGAAGGTTCGCGAGTTCTCCGGCGCTGTCGGAGCGACCCGCGAGGTTCACCACGACCTGGCTGCTGCCCAGGCAGCAGGCTTTTCCGACCTGGTAGCGCCAACCACGTTCGCGGTCATCATCGCGCAGCAAGCAGAGGCCCAACTCATTGAGGATCCTGCTGCTGGCATTGACTTCTCCCGCGTGGTGCACGCCGACGAACGCTTCGTGCACAATCGTCCGCTCGTCGCGGGTGAGGAAGTGCTCACCGTGCTCACCGTGGAGTCGATCAAGGAACGTGCCGGATTGGCAATGGTGTCCACCCGTTGTGACATCCACGCACTCAATGACGCCGGCGAAGCGGGCGAATTGATCGTTTCGGTCTATTCGACCCTCGCCGTCAGGGGTGAATGACGATGAGCAATCCTGATCTGAAGACCCTCGCGGTCGGCGATGTCGTCACCGAATCCGCCATTGAGGTCGATCGAGGACGTCTGATCCGGTACGCCGGTGCCAGCGGCGACTTCAACACGATTCACTGGTCAGACCAGATCGCCACCGACGTAGGTCTGCCCGGCGTCATCGCACACGGTATGTTCACCATGGGCGCGGCAGTATCGGTGCTCGAATCCTGGCTGGACGACCCCACTGCCATCATCGACTACCAAACTCGTTTTACCCGTCCGGTTCCTGTGCCCGCCACCGGTTCAGTGACCTTGGACGTGACCTGCACGGTCGGCGCTATCGACGACGAGGCCAAGACTGCGCGATTCGACCTTTCGGTACAACTCGACGGTGCACGAGTGCTCACTAAGGCACAAGCCGTCGTACGACTCGGCTAACGTGGGCACATGCCCGCATTCGAGGACCTGACCACCTTCCGCGTCGGCGGCGCCGCCGAAACGTACCTGGAAGTTCATAGCGAAGACGAGTTCATCGCCGCTATTCAAACCGCAGACCAGGACGGCGCACCCTTACTCGTTCTCGGTGGTGGCTCCAACCTGCTCGTCGCCGATGAGGGCTTCGCGGGAACAGTCGTCAAAGACATGCGTCAAGGCATTACGCCGATCAGTCAAGATGCGTGCGGCGGTGCTTCATTCGAGGTGGTCGCCGGACACTCGTGGGACGATCTGGTCCAGGCCGCAGTGGCGAACGACTGGGTGGGTCTTGAAGCACTGTCCGGCATTCCAGGAACCGTGGGGGCGGCGCCGGTACAGAATATCGGCGCCTATGGGCAGGAAGTCGCCGGAGCGGTCGCCTCAGTTCGAGTGTGGGACCGACTCAAAGGGGCGGTACGCACTCTGACCGCAAGTGAGCTCGGCTTTGACTACCGCACCTCCAGGCTCAAGCGTTCGATGTCGGTGACCTCGCAACTACCAGGCGCACCGTGGTATCCGAGCCCGGCCTATGTGGTGCTATCGGTGGCGTTTCAGACGCGGTTGGCCTCGTTGAGCGCCCCGATCGCCTACAACGAGCTTGCCCGCCACCTCGGCGCCGAGGTCGGGGACCGGGTGCCGGGCGATCAGGTGCGTGCAGCGGTCTTGGAGTTGCGCGGCAAGAAGGGCATGCTGCTCGATGACCCTGCGCATCCCGATCATGATCGTTGGAGTGCCGGCTCGTTCTTCACGAATCCGATTGTGCCGGTCGAATTGGCGGGGCAACTGCCTGCCGATGCGCCACGCTACCCGGTGCGTTCGGCTCGTCCGGCCATCACCACGGCGCCCAGCCTGGGCGAGGTCCGCGAGGACGTGGTGAAGACGTCGGCAGCGTGGCTGATCGAACAGGCTGGATTCTCCAAAGGATATGGCGTCATCGGGCCAGACAGCCCGGCCCGGCTCTCCAGCAGGCACACTCTGGCGCTTACCAACCGCGGTATGGCAACGGCTCGTGACATCGCGGATCTGGCTCGCACCGTGCGGCATGGCGTTCAAGAGCGCTTCGGAATCACCTTGGAGCCAGAACCGGTCCTGGTCGGCGTCAGTCTGTGACCTCAGGCGGTGTGGCGAGCCACTGGTCGATCGCCTGTAGCAATCGCTGTTTCACCATGCTGCTCGCCCGCGATATGCGGATGGATGACCGCGCCAGCTCAGCCAACGTGGCGTCATCCCATCCCAGCTGCCGCAGCCCCAGGTACTGATCGGTAAGGCGACTCGCGAAGAGCAGCGGGTCATCGGCGCCCAGCGCGATCTGTGCTCCGTGCGTGATCAGGGTTTCTACCGGCACACTGGCTAGATCGGCGAAGACTCCCAGTGCCACATTGGACGTGGGGCAGACCTCCAACCCGATTCCGCGGGCCACCACCTCATCGAGCAGCCGTGGATCCTCGGCGAGTCTGATGCCGTGTCCAATCCGGTCGGGACCGAGATGACGTAGCACCTCGGCGACATGGTCCGGTCCGCGCAGTTCGCCTCCATGCGGTACCAGTGCGAGGTCAGCGCGGGCAGCAATCCGAAAAGCAGGAGCGAACTCAGCGGTATTTCCGGCATGCTCATCATTGGACAGACCAAAGCCGATGACCTCACCGGGCCCATCACCCGCGTGATGGGCTGCCAACCGCGCCAGAGTGCGTGCGTCAAGGGGGTGACGGATGCGCGATGCCGCCACGATGATACCGACATCGACGTGATGCCGAGCGGCAGCGGCGCGGGCCTCGTCCAACACGATTTCGAGGGTAGGGGTGATCCCGCCTAACCACCCCGCATAGGACGTCGGGTCGATCTGGATCTCTAGTCGGCCCACGCCTTCGGATCGGTCGGCGGCTACTGCCTCGTCCACGATGCGCCGCATATCCGATTCGGTGCGCACACATGCCCGCGCTGCGGTGTAGAGGCGTTGAAATCGGAACCAGCCGCGTTGATCCGCCGGCACACGAAGTGGCTCATTGCTCAACAGCGCCTGCGGCAACCGGATATCGTGAAGTTCAGCGAGGTCGTGCAGTGTCTCCGGCAGCATCGACCCGGTGAAATGCAGATGCAGATGTGCTTTGGGCAATGTCGATAGATCGCGTGTTACGGGCTGCATCACGGCTCTAGTCTGACATTGTTACCAGGGCAAACCGGACTAACCCTAAGTTCATGTCGGACCAAAGGGCCTACCAAATGCGACAGATGTCCAGGTTGGATGGATTCGGATAGATTTCCTAGGAGGGACGATGCGAGTTCTGATCGCTTATTCGAGTAAATACGGCAGCACGCGTGGTATCGCGCAGGCTATCGCGGAACAGCTGGGCACACACGCAGTCAGCGCCGATGTGGCAAGCGTCACCGAGACGACCGGTGTTGCCGACTATGACGCTGTTATTGTCGGATCGGCCATTTACATGGCGCAATGGATGCCCGAAGCGCGTGAATTCCTGGAGAAGTCTGCGGCAGAACTCGCTGACCGGCAGGTCTGGGTGTTCTCCTCAGGGCTGTCCGACACGCCAAGCAAAGACACGAACTCCGGCGGAAACCGCGGCATTCGCTCCTTCGTGCCCGAAGGAACCGAACACCGGCACTTCACCGGCGCACTTGACATGGACAACCTGAATATCGCAGAGCGTGCGGTCATTGCTGCGGCGCGTGGCAAATACGGGGATCACCGTGACTTTGACGCCATCCGTGCCTGGGCTGATTCCATAGCCGAGAAACTCCGCGCCGACTGAGGCCGCGCTGTCGCCAAGCAACATTCAGGTTGAACTGATTCGATGAAGACATGTCTTCTCGGACGAGTTCTCCCTCGCACCCAGCTGGCGGTCCCGTCACACTGGACGTGCCGCTTGCCCGCGAAGTGATGCACCAGGCGCTGATGCGAGAGGGCGCGGCAGTGGTCAGCGCCCGAACTGACATCGTCGAGTCACGCCCCGGTACCGGCACCTGTGTTGGCTGGGACGTCACCATCGACAACGGTGGTCAGCGTGCTCAGGTGTATCTCGTCGTGTCTGATGCGAATCTTGCGGGGCACTCTGGATCACTGGCACAGGTGAGTTCCGACACCGGGACGTTCTACGTATGGCGGTTTCCATCCGATCCCCTGTTGCCAGCACTCGCCCCGATCGCCGAACTGGCAACGGCCCCGGCTATCACCGCGGCATGGACTGGGCCAGTCATGCGGATCGACGTGGTGGCATATCGCCCATTGCGCCGCGCCGTGCTGAGAATCACGGGCGACGAGGGCTCCGTGTTCGCTAAGGTGCTTCTGCCCCGCAAAGTCGCAGACACCGTCAACCGGCACACCATGATGGTGGGCAGCGGCATCCCCGCACCGAGTTTGCTGCGCTGGCAGGAAGACGGCCTCGTCCTGCTTTCGACATTACGCAACGCGGCATTGGCCGAACTGCTGCACGGTAACGCTGCATCGCATCCCGATATCGCGAATTTGGATCCGCGCGGTGTCATCGCGTTGCTCGACGCGCTGCCAGCGGCTGCGTTGCAACTGCGGCCGCAGACACCATGGGCTGATCGCATGAGCGAGTTCGGTGCGGAGCACGCTGCTGTCGCTGACGCGAATGAAAGCCCGCTTGATGCCTATTGGTGCGATCTGGCGGCCGAGGTCCGCCATCGAAATCAGGGTGTCGACCTGGGGCCGCTGCTGCCCACTCACGGCGATCTCAATGCGGCGAATCTCCGTGTGCCACTGGCAGGGCAGGATCGTTGGGGCGTTATCGACCTTGACACGATCGGGCCGGGCCACCGGGTCGACGACTTGGCCTGCCTGATCGCGCATTTGGCCGCGCTGCCCGCCTTTGATCCGGGAAGATACGCCTGTGTGCCTGAGGTATTGAGGCGTTTCCTGGCCCATTTCGACACCGTAGTGGACCCCGCAACCTTGCGAGTGCGGGCAGCGGGTGTGCTCGTGACCCTTGCCGTCGCTGAAAAAGACGAGTTGAAACTGCGGGCGTGGGCCCAGGTGGCGCGCGATCTTCTCGACCAAGCCTCAGCATTCGCAGCGGGGCGGGCATAGGCCACTTCATGAGAATCTTCTCATTCAGGTCTCCTTGATACCTCATCGAGGGCGAAGACAGTGGATGATGACAAAAGAACAACAGCCCGCATCCAAGGGCTCAAGGAGGCATCATGAAACCCGCACACCGCTGGATCGTTCGAGGCGTAGTAGGAGTCGCAGGACTGGGAGTCGTCGCGGCGCCGATTTCGAATGCGCTCGATGGCGGCGCCGACCGTGACGTGACGGTTTCGGATAACGCCATATCAGTCGGCACTAGCGCGCCGAGCGATGCCGATGCGACAGCCGCCGATGCGACCTCGACCAAACTTGCGACGCCGATCAGCGCGATAACGCCGAATACTCCGGCTGACAGCAAGTGGGAGCCGGCCAAGAAGTCCGCCGGACAAAAGGCAGCACAGCAATCGTCCCCGGTCTCACCCAAGTCACCGGTGACTCCGGCCTCGCCAAAGTCCCCGGTCTCACCCAAGTCGCCGACAACGCCGCCCTCGGCACCATCGCCGGTGACGCCGAAGTCGGCTCCGTCACCAGTCTCACCCGTGAGCCCGAAGTCAGCCGCGTCGCCGATCTCGCCAGTTTCCCCTAGGTCTGCGGACTAGTCGGCTGCGAGCCGGTAGCCCATCCCTCGCACGGTGATGATGTGCTCAGGCCCCAGCTTGTTGCGCAGGTACCGGATATACACGTCGACGACGTTCGAACCGGGATCGAAGTCGTAACCCCACACGCGAGAGAGCAGTTGCTCGCGGCTGAGGACCTGTCCGGCATTGCGCACCAGGGTCTCGGCGAGTGTGAACTCGCGTGCAGACAGATCCACGTGCCGACCGTCCACCACCCCCTGGCGGGTGCGTAGATCGAGTGTGACACCGCCCGCGGTGATGGTGGTGGCGTCGGCGCTGGTGGTCTCGCTGCGCAACCGCAGCCGTACCCGTGCGAGGAGCTCTTCAAATCTGAACGGCTTAGCCATGTAGTCGTCTGCGCCGCCATCAAGTCCGGCGACGGTGTCCTGTACCGAGGTGCGGGCGGTCAATATGATCACCGGCAGCGTGCTTCCCGCCTGTCGGATGGCGCGCAGCACCGCGAAACCGTCTGGGCCGTGCAACCCGATGTCCAGGATGAGCAAATCAACGTCGCCGGACAGAGCGAGATCGATGGCCTCGGCGCCATCAGCGGTGGCGATGGGAGCGTAGCCCGCGGCGCGCAGTCCTTTGGTCAAGAACGCCGCGATGCGCAACTCGTCTTCGGCAATGAGGATCTGACTCATAGAACGTCCTCTGCTACGGGGTAGTACTGTTCGGCAACGTCTTGCTGGCCCGCGATGGGCAGGTGCAGATGCACGATGGTGCCTGCACCGAGCTCTGATTCGATAGCAACGTATCCGCCGTGTCGCTGTGCGATGGCATCCACAATGGACAACCCCAGCCCGGCTCCTTCGACCTGACGGGTGACACCGGCGCGAGCGAACCTCTCGGTGACGATCGGAATGTCTTCGGGAGCAATGCCACGGCCATGGTCCTTGACCCAGAGTGTTACTTGACCGTCGAGGGTGCGGCTGCCGATCTCGATCGTGGAATCCGGGTCCGAGAACTTCGCAGCGTTGGCACACAGTTGCAACCAGGCCTGGGTCAGACGCTGCGGATCGGCCGACATCACGGTGTCGGAACGTTCGGTGACACGCCATTGGTGACTGGTCCACTGACGAACTTTGTCGTAGACATCGTCAGTGAGAGTTCCGATGTCGACGAGTTCCATCTGAATGAAATCAGGACTGTCCGCTGTGGCAAGCGTGGACAGATCGGTGACGAGCCGGTCCATGCGATCGACTTCGTCCAGTGCGACCTGCCGAGTGGTCTCGACATCGTCCTGATCGCTGGGGTCCATCAACTCGAGATGGCCGCGCACCACGGTCAGGGGGGTACGCAACTCGTGTGAGACGTCATCGAGCAACGCGTGCCGGGCCGTGAACGCGGTTTCGAGCCGGTCCAGCATCTCGTTGAAGGTTTGGGCCACATCCGCGAGATCGGTGTCGCCCTCGGCTGCGATCCGGCCGCTCAGGTCCTCTTCGCTGACTTTACGTGCTGTGGCCGACAGCGTACGGATCGGGTGCAACAGTCGTCCTGCCACGATCCAACCGATGACAGCGGTCAGCGCCAATGCGATGGCTGCCACGATCGCGTAGGTGCGTGCCACTTCGTTGAATTCCGCGAGGTGCGCATCGCGATCGATTGCCACGACAAAGGCGGCGCGCGGTGCGGACGTCGCCGTGCCACGCTGGTCTTGGACCACCGGTGCGATCATGACGCGATAACGCGCTGTGGAGGTGGTGATCGTCGTGATGGTGATCTCGTCCTGCGCCATTTGCTCGCCCAGCACGGCGAGCAACTGGGCATCGTCTTGTAGCCGCAACGCGGAATCCTGTCCGGGGACGAGTGGCCCTCGACCCTCGCGCAGGCCGAGCATTCCTTCGTTGTTGGTCGGCACGGTCAACTTCATTGCGGCGGTCACGAGCTCTTCCGCCGTGGCGAATTCCGTTGCGGTGAGTGGGTCCGTGCCTGATTCGGCGAGCATCTCGAATTCCGAGGCGTGCCGCTGCAAGGTGGCGTCGATATCGGACAGCAGAGCACTGCGCTGCAGTCCATAGGCGATGCCACCAGACAGAACCAGTGCGATCGCCGCCAACGCAAGCATGGCCGCGAGGATTCGCGACCGAACGGTACGAAGCCGCATCGCCTACCTCCCGTTCCTCCTCCGTAACCACGGTCGTCACGGTTCCATGGTCGAGCCGCTTGCCGTTGGTCCAGTCTGGTCGAGACCCGTCCGTCACAGTGTGACGAAGGCAGATGAGACGCAGATGAGAGACGGTGGATGTCAGCCTTGGCTCAATAACCGTTGAATACGTGTGACACCCTCAATGAGATCGTCGTCGCCGAGTGCGTAACTGAGTCTGAGGTAGCCGCTCGGACCGAACGCCTCACCCGGCACTACCGCGACTTCGGCCTCGTCCAAGATAACCGCAGCCAACTCGGCCGACGTTGTGGGCGTGCGGCCCGCGACGGGCCGTCCGAGCACCCCAGACACGTCGGGGTACGCGTAGAACGCGCCTTGAGGCGTGGGGCAGCGAACACCGTCGATCTCGTTGAGCATCCTCACCATCGTGCGGCGCCTACGGTCAAAGGCCGTGCGCATCTTCGCCACGGCATCCATCCCGCCCTCCAGAGCTGCGACAGCCGCCCACTGTGAGACATTGGCCACGTTGGAAGTCAGATGTGATTGCAGGTTCGTCGCCGCCTTGATCACGTCAAGCGGTCCGCTGAGCCAGCCCACGCGCCAGCCGGTCATGGCGAAGGTCTTGGCGACGCCATTGAGCACGATGGTCTGATCCGCCAATTCGGGCACGAGGGACAAGATCGATCGTGCTTCGACACCGTCGTAGGTCAAGTGTTCGTAGATTTCGTCGGTCATGACCCAGATGCCGTGCTCCAAGGCCCAGTGACCGATCGCAGCCAACTCGTCCGAGGAGTAGACCGCGCCGGTCGGATTCGACGGCGAGCAGATCAGAACTGCCTTGGTGGCGTCGGTACGAGCCGCTTCCAGCTGATCCGCAGTGACCTTGTAGTCTTGGTCAGCTCCAGCGAACACTTCGACTGGCACCCCTCCGGCCAGCCTGATCGCTTCGGGGTAGGTGGTCCAGTACGGAGCGGGCAGAATGACCTCATCGCCCGGATCGAGCAGTGTCGCGAACGCCTGGTACACCGCCTGCTTGCCGCCGTTGGTGACGAGCACCTGATGTGGGCTGATCTCGTAACCGTGGTCCCGATACGTCTTTTGAGCGATGGCCTCGCGTAACGCGGGCAGTCCGGCTGCGGGGGAGTAGCGGTGGTTCGCGGGTTCCGCTGCGGCCTTCACCGCTGCGGCCACGATGTAGTCGGGAGTGGGGAAATCAGGTTCGCCGGCACCAAAGCCGATGACCGGGCGTCCCTCGGCTCGTAGCGCCTTGGCGCGGGCGTCTACTGCCAACGTCGCCGATGGCGCGATTGCCCCGATACGCTTTGAAATGCGGCGACTGGGGGACGGGAAGGAGTTCTGCTGCACGCTGCCGTTGTTGCTCACGGGTATATCGTCGCAGATTTTTCCCGAGCAGAGTTAGACCAACGCCACGAATTCGCGTACAGTAGAACGTCGGTGCTTCTAAAACACCATGCTGGCGCACGCCCGTGTGCCATAGGTTGTGGCGGAAAATCCGTAGGGCAGTGGCGCAATTGGTAGCGCAACGGTCTCCAAAACCGTAGGTTGCAGGTTCGAGTCCTGTCTGCCCTGCCAGTCGTTTCGTGTCGGCGTCGTGTTTGATGCCGCTGCACGGATCACTGAGGCGGTGACATATCTGGCACCGTGAGTACAACAAACAGCGACGACAAGGAATCTACTCGTGAGCGAGACTGCATCAGCCGACTCCGGCGCCACCGGTGCCGTTGAAGGCGGCAACAACGGCGCAGCCGCGAGCAAGAAGAAGGCCGGTAAGGACAAAAAACCTGGCTTCTTCGGGCGCATCGCACAGTATGTGCGACAGGTCATCGCGGAACTCAAGAAGGTTGTCACACCGACTCGCCCGCAGTTGGTGAACTACTCGATCGTGGTCGTGGTGTTCGTTGCTGTGATCATGCTCATCGTTGTCGGCCTTGACTTTGGGCTCGGTAAGGCAGCATCGGCCATCTTCGGCTGATACAGGCGAAATACTGGCCCAGTCGCCACTTTGATGACTGTATAAATGACGCCCAGCGTCATTCGATTGAACTAATCCGGTAAGAAAGCAGGTTCCACGTGTCGGAGCAGCCGCTCGACGAGAACGCGACCGATGTCGCTGCTGATGCAGAGACCTCGGTAGATCCAGCACAGGCACTGCGTGATGAACTCCGCAGCCTGCCAGGTGACTGGTACGTCATTCACTCCTACGCCGGCTACGAGAACCGCGTCAAGACCAACCTGCAGACCCGTGCTCAGTCGCTGAACATGGAGGACTACATCTTCCAGATCGAAGTGCCGATGGAAGAAGTCGTCGAAATCAAGAACACTCAGCCTAAGACGGTCCGTCGGGTGCGCATCCCGGGTTACGTCCTCGTTCGCATGGACCTGACGGATGAGTCATGGGGCGCTGTGCGCCACACCCCGGGTGTGACTGGATTCGTGGGACACACTCACCAGCCTGTGCCGCTTTCGTTGGACGAGGTTTACTCCATGCTCGCCCCGTCGTTGCTTGCCGAGCAGCCGGAGTCAAGCGAGAAGTCGAGTACCACTGCTGAATCGGCACCGAGGATCGAGGTCGACTTCGAGGTAGGCGAGTCGGTCACGGTGATCGACGGTCCGTTCGAGAACCTTGCTGCGACGATCTCCGAAATCAACGCTGAGAGCCAGAAGCTCAAGGTACTCGTATCGATTTTCGGCCGCGAAACGCCGGTCGAACTTGCGTTCAACCAGGTCACCAAGATCTGATCCGGACGTCATGCAACCGGGTCATCGCCCACGGCGTCGGCCCACTACAACAAGAAAGCACTGAGGAATCACTATGCCTCCCAAGAAGAAGGTCACCGGCCTCATCAAGCTCCAGATTCAAGCTGGTGCTGCTAGTCCGGCTCCGCCGATCGGTCCAGCCCTGGGTCAGCACGGCGTCAACATCATGGAGTTCTGCAAGGCGTACAACGCCGCAACAGAATCCCAGCGTGGCAACGTCATCCCGGTTGAGATCACGGTTTACGAAGACCGCTCCTTCACCTTCATCACGAAGACCCCGCCTGCTGCCGAACTGATCAAGAAAGCTGCCGGTGTCGACAAGGGCTCAGCAACGCCGCACACCGCCAAGGTGGCGAACTTGAGCGCGGATCAGGTCCGTGAGATCGCTCAAACCAAACTTCCCGACCTCAACGCCAACGACATCGAGGCTGCTGCCAAGATCATCGCTGGTACTGCTCGGTCGATGGGAATCACCGTCGAGGGCTGAGCCCACGGCAATTCATCATTCATAACACTGTGGCAGGGTCACGCGGACCCACACCACGACTGCTAAGGAGAACAGCAGATGGCAACGCGTTCAAAGGCCTACCGGGCCGCCGCTGAGAAGATCGATCGCGACAACCTGTACAGCCCGCTTGAGGCGATACGACTGGCCAAGGCCGGAGTCGCAACGAAGTACGACTCCACCGTCGAGGTCGCGCTGCGCCTCGGCGTGGATCCCCGCAAGGCAGACCAGATGGTGCGCGGTACCGTCAACCTGCCGCACGGCACGGGTAAGACTGCTCGCGTCATCGTCTTCGCTAACGGCGACAAGGCTGAGCAGGCTCTCGCTGCTGGTGCGGACGAGGTCGGCGGCGACGACCTCATCACCAAGGTCGCTGGCGGATACACCGACTTCGACGCCGCTGTTGCCACGCCAGATCTGATGGGCAAGGTCGGCCGCCTGGGTAAGGTGCTCGGTCCTCGTGGCCTGATGCCGAACCCCAAGACCGGTACCGTCACGATGGATGTTGCTAAGGCCGTGGCAGACATCAAGGGCGGAAAAATCGAGTTCCGCACCGACAAGCACTCGAACCTGCACCTGATCATTGGCAAGGCTTCGTTCAGCGAGGAACAGCTCGTCGAGAACTACGCCGCCGCAATCGAGGAGATCCTTCGTCTGAAGCCGTCATCGTCCAAGGGGCGCTACGTGCTCAAGGCAACTCTTTCGACCACCAACGGTCCTGGTATCCCGCTAGATCCAGCGAAGACATCGAAATTGCTTGACGAGTCTGCCTGAGCGGTACTCGAAGCGCACTGAACTGAGTGAGGGTCGAACCGAAAGGTTCGACCCTCACTTTTGTTCCAGATGCGAATAAATCCGAACCCTGATATGTTCGGATCATGCACAAACTACGGACAAGGGCGTCCGCTGCATGGAAACTGCTGGTTGCTGGAGCGATGATCGCTTCATTGGGCGCAGCCGGCTCAACCTCAGCGGTCGCTGAAACGCACACAACGTCAACGCTCACTACTTCAACGCAAGCTACACCGGTGAACAGTAGTTCTTCGCAGTGGCTGACGGGGTATTGGCACAACTTCAATAACGGTTCGACGCTGCTGAAGCTCACTGAGGTTCCGCGAGCGTACAACCTCGTCGCTGTAGCCTTCGCCGAATCGAAGGCTGGGGTCCCTGGCGGGATCGATTTTGAGTTCGCGCAGCAGGACTTCGGTTCGTACTACAACGAAGCGCAGTTCCGTGCCGATATCAAGACACTGCAGGCTCGTGGCCAAAAGGTCATCATCTCGGTTGGAGGCGAGCGGGCACACGTTTCGATCTCCAACGCCACGGAACAGGCCAACTTCTACTCAACCGCCAAGACGCTGATCGCAGACTACGGCTTTGACGGCATCGATATCGACCTCGAGCACGGGATCAATGCCGCTTACCTGGCTCCTGCCTTGCGGAGCCTGCGCGCTGACTTTGGCGGTGGATTTGTCATTGCAATGGCCCCGCAGACCATCGACTACCAGGCGCCGTCCTTCGAGTACTTCAAATTGACCGTCGCGATCAAGGACATCTTGACGATCACGAACATGCAGTTCTACAACTCTGGATCCATGCTCGGCGAAGACGGGCGGGTGTATTCAGCAGGTACCGTCGACTTCCTCACCGCCTTGGCTGCTAAAGAGATTGAGGACATGGGCATCCGCCCGGACCAGGTCGGTATCGGCGTTCCAGCGGTGCCATCAGCATCGAGCAGCGGTTATGTAGCGCCCAGCATCGTTGCTCAAGCGCTTGACTGCCTTGAAACCCGCACCAACTGTGGTTCCTATATTCCGCCACGTGCCTACGGCAAGATGGGCGGTGCGATGACCTGGTCAATCAACTGGGACGCGACAAACGCCTATGGCCTATCGGGAACACTTGGGCCACGTCTTGGTTCAGGTGACGGTTATCCGGATCCAGTCGATCCCGGTGACCCCGACCCGGGCGATCCCGGCCCAGGGGACCCGGACCCAGGGGACCCGGACCCAGGCGATCCCGATCCTGGTGACCCCGACCCGGGTCCGGGTCAGGGTTGTGATGGCGTTGCACCGTGGAGTTCGTCCGCCGTTTACCTCGGTGGAGCTTCGGTGGTCTATGACGGCATGATCTACCAGGCCAAGTGGTGGACGCAGGGGGATGTACCGCCGAATAACCTCGGCGACGGCAAACCATGGAATCGAACGGGATTCTGCCAGGATGCGCCGGACCCCGGCAATCCAGATCCCGGCAATCCCGACCCAGGTAACCCAGATCCGGGTAACCCAGATCCCGATCCTGACCCTGATCCGAGTCAGGGTTGTGATGGCGTTGCACCGTGGAGTTCCTCGGCCGTTTACGTCGGTGGTGCTTCGGTGGTCTACAACGGGACGATCTACCAGGCCAAGTGGTGGACTCAAGGAGATGTGCCACCTAACAACGTCGGTGACGGTTTGCCGTGGAATCCAGTAGGAAGTTGCTAACGGGCACTGCTTGGAGACTGCGCGAGTCGCAGCCGCGAACCGCAGTTCGGGTGATGGCACAACTAGCGCGAAACTGCACTTAACAACACCACACAGCCAAGGGCTTCCTCATCTGCTGCATCAGGTGAGGAAGCCCTTGCATGACGGCGAGTGCCGACACTTTGTCACTGTTCCGGAAAGTGCGTGCCTGTAACCGGGGCAGGTAGGTCAGCGCAGGCAATTTGCTTCACCCACCCTGATTGCGTATATTGATCGGGTAACCCAAGACCGCAGGTCGAATGTTGCTGCCCGGATTCATTCAAGGCGCAACGTCCGAAGTCCCGCTGAAGCGGAGGCCGGCGCAGGTGACGCGAAGACCAACATTGCCATGTTGAATCAAGCCTCGCCTTGCGCGGGGCTTTTTGTATGAGGCGGCTCAACGGCGATCTGCATCATCGGAAGGAATGCCATGGCGAGGCCTGACAAGGCAGCCGCTGTCGCGGAACTGGTGGAGGAATTCCAGCAGTCCAACGCAGCAGTGCTGACCGAGTACCGTGGCTTGACTGTGACGCAGCTCCAAGAGCTTCGTCGGTCACTGCGCGGTAACGCATCCTACGCCGTGGTGAAGAACACGCTCGCTGCTATCGCGGCCAAGCAGGTTGGTGTCGAAGGACTCGACACCGACCTCAAGGGTCCGACCGCAATCGCCTTTATCACCGGTGACCCGGTTGAGGCGGCCAAGGGCCTGCGTGACTTCGCCAAGGCGAACCCCGAGCTGGTCGTGAAGTCGGGTGTCCTTGACGGACGCCCAGTGACCGCTGCGGAGATCGACAAACTCGCTGACCTTGAGTCGCGCGAGGTTCTGCTGGCCAAGGCTGCTGGTGCTATGAAGGGCAAGCTGTTCCAGGCTGCCTACATGTTCACCGCTCCTGCATCCAAGGCTGTACGTACTATCGAGGCGCTGCGCGAGAAGCAGGCGTCAAGCGAAGCTGCGTGACACGTGCCGTAAGGCGCTAACGCGGCATCACCAAACCCCCTGCTTCACGCAGACCTACTAGGAAGGAACGCCAATCATGGCGAAGTTGAGCACTGAAGAGCTCATTGCAGCTTTCAAAGAGCTGACCCTGATCGAGCTGTCTGAGTTCGTCAAGGCATTCGAGGACGAGTTCGACGTTACCGCTGCCGCTCCGGCTGCTGTTGCCGTTGCTGCTGGCCCTGCTGGCGCTGGCGACGGTGCCGCTGCTGCTGAGGAGAAGGACGAGTTCGACGTCATCCTTGAGTCGGCTGGCGACAAGAAGATTGCAGTCATCAAGGAGGTGCGCGCCCTGACGAGCCTCGGCCTGAAGGAAGCCAAGGAACTCGTTGATGGTGCACCGAAGCCGCTTCTCGAGGCTGTCACCAAGGAAGCCGCTGACAAGGCGAAGGAAGCCCTCGAAGGCGCCGGCGCTACCGTCACCGTCAAGTGATTCTTGTCTGTTAAGGACTAACCTCACTTTGAAGGGCCGCACCGGAAGGTGCGGCCCTTCTGCGTCCCCGGCCGCGCACGGCTGTCCCAGGCCGTCCCCGGACCAATTGCTGCAGGATTTCTTTCGTGTCGACGGTTTGTTTGCCGACAACAAGAAAGAATTCCTGCGGCAACTGTGACTCCCCGGTGTGCGGCGCGCACCACCTGAGCGCCACCCGAATCGACACGATTAGGTGAGACCCCTCCACTCCGCATGACAACGATGTCGGCCGGTAGTATCCTAGGCAACGGCGGTCAGTCACGACGGTGTGGCTGACCGTGACACATGGATGTGTCATCCTTTGCTTCATTGTGGGAGTCTCTAGTGCGATTAAAGACCGTCAATCATCGTGTCGTCGCTGCAGTTACGGCATTTGCTCTTGCGGTGACCGGGGCAATCGCCGCACCCGTTGCGTCAGCGGAATCGGCAGGGCCAGCGGGATCAGCGGATTCACGTGCGACAATCAGCGCTACGCAGTCGAATGACGAGCCAGCGGGGGCCGTCGCTGCTGAAACCGAGGAGTCAGATAACTATATCGACGGTACAGAACCCGTGGGAACCACCGATTGGTTAGCACAGGCGGAAGGCCGCAAAGACGTCTTTATCCAGACCACCGGCAAATCCGCGCTGATGGCATTGCGAGAAGCCGAACGTCGTGGGGCTAGAGTCTCCAGCGCCCGGAGCACGGCGCGCGGCATCGCCAGCACCACTGTGCGAAGAACCGACCGAATCGTCGCAGCCGTGCAGGCACTGGACCCGGGTGCCTTCGTCCTGTATGAATCGCAATACACCATTCCTGGCGTGGCTATGAACGTATCCAGCCGGACCTTGCGGCACGTCACGGCTCGTGCGGATGTTGTCACCATTGTGGAGTTGCCCTATATGGAGCGGCCCAAGGCGGTCATTAGTCCGCCGGGTGTCCGCCCGGCAAATGCGGCGAGCGCTGACCTGCTCAAGGCCATCGAGGCTTGGCGTGCAGGGAACACCGGACGCGATGTGGTGGTGGCGGTAGCCGACTCGGGCTTCGACTACACTCATGCCCACTTCGGTGGTGCTGGCACCGTTGCCGCGTATAACACTGCGAAAGCAGACCCGGGAGCGAATCCGCAACCAGGATGGTATGACTCAAACAAGATTGTGGGCATGGTTGACCTGGCCAATCAGGACAACAACCCGATCCCCACCGGCAATTCTGATCACGGAACCCATGTCGCGGGCATCGTGGCAGGCTGGGGCGTCAACACGAACGGGACGAGGTTCGATCCAAGCAGCTATTCCTCGGTGACGGCATCTCAGGTGGCAGGCCTCAGAATCGGCCCCGGTATGGCTCCGGACGCCAAATTGTGGCCGATCAAGATTTTTGCCGATGGCAGTGGCGGCACGTCGCTGGGCGTAGCATCGATTGAGTATGTGGCTCAACAGGTCGCTGATGGGAATCGGATCGACATCATTAACCAGTCCATCGGTGCGGACTGGGGTCAGATCGACAACACTTACCAGGAAAACGCCCTCGCCGTGTTGAATCAGTCGGGTGTCATCGCGGTGATATCGCAAGGCAATGGGGGCGATTACGTTGATGTCGGCGGGTCTCCGGGTATCTCGGAACGAGCGCTCACTGTCGCGTCGGCCGACAAGCAGCAGCGGATCTCGGGCTTTAGCTCCCGTGGGGCGCACGGTTCTTATTACGACCGCGTGAAACCTGACCTCACCGCAATCGGTTCGGGGGTCGTATCGGCGACGAGCGGGACGGGCAGTAACTCCAACCCCGCAAATGGCACGTCGATGTCTGCTCCGATGGCCGCTGGAGCGGCAGCGGTGGCGATACAAGCCCATGACAATTGGCGGGGCAAGAATGACAATGCAGCGCTGCGCTTCAAAGCACTGATGATGAACACCGCGTCATCCAGTTTGACGGACTCTGAAGACCGCAAGTATGCGTTGACCCGTACTGGTACGGGTTTGATCAATACGGCTGACGCGGCTAAGAGCAAGGTCTGGTTGTCCTCTGACGAGAATGGTCATCTGGTGACCGCGTCCTTCGGTGTGGTCGAGGTGTCGAAACCGACCACGCTGACGCGCACTGTCACCGTCCGCAACGACGGTACATCTGCTGCAACCTTCAATACCGGCTACGTGCCGTTCACGACGACACCAGGTGTCAACTTCGCCACTTCGCCTGCCCAGATCACGGTGCCAGCCGGGGGAACGTCAAAGGTGACGGTCACGCTTTCGATTCCAGACCCGCTGGCGTTGCGTCGCACCTATGACCCGACCATGTCGCCGAATACGTCACATGGTCACCAGCGACAGCTCGTCACCGAGGCCTCGGGCATCCTGGACCTGCAATCGACTGACCCTGCCAACGTGCCGTGGCTTCGCCTGGGTGTCTATGCGGCACCGAAGCCTGCGACTGAGATCGCGGGGCAAAACCCGGTCTTCGACGGTGAAGATCCGCTGCGCGGACGTATCCGTTTCGGGGGCACCGGACTGGACTTCGGCAACGAATCATTCAACGATGTCGCCCACCCGTTGAGCATGGGTTTCCAATGGGGGATCACCGATGACAACAACAACGTGCCGCAGGACCGTCCGACGCGGCGGTCGGCTGACACCGACCTGGTAGGAGCAGCCACGAACTCGCCAGAACTGGCGGAACGATCGAACGGCACGCTGTACTTCGCGATTTCAGGACGAGGGAATCGCCCGCGTCCGGTCACGGGTCTTGATTCAGTATCGGCGGCCATTGAATTGACGACCGAGTTCAACAATCAGAAGTATCGTCTTGAACTCGTTCAGCCCAAGAACCAAGGCAGTGCCGAGAAGGATGATCGTTACATAGTGCGCACCATTCGAGAAAGTGATGGAGCGGTCGTAGAGACCCAAAGCGTCAACGGTTACGACGCCCATTGGGATACGAACGCCTTCGACAACAATGTGTGGATCTTGACGGTCAACCTGAAGAACATCGGATTCTCTCCAGGTCACTCGGGCAGCACCAAGATCACCTACAAAGCGCGGCTCATCGCCGATGGCTTGAACGACGACACCGGCACCATCACCTACGACGTCTACAACCCCGACGTGTGGTTTGAGCGCCCGCAAGGTTTCAACTCGCACTTCGTGAAGTCCATCGCGGGCACTGACCTCGTGGTCCATCGCAAGAGCCAGGACACCGACGCGAAGGTGTTGCTCGTCCATATGCATAACGTCAGCGGAACCCGGACCCAGGTGCTCGACGTCCAGCCGGACCAAGCGAACTCAGTTTCGCCTCCTGTGATCAGTGGACTGCCACGCGTCGGACAGACCCTGAGCGCCAGTACCGGCGAATGGACTGGCGCGGGGACCTTCACCTACGCATATCAGTGGTTGCGCGACGGTCAGACGATCGCCGCCGCCACTGGCGCATCGTATGCGGTCGCCGCAGAGGATGAAGGAAAAGCGATATCAGTGCGGGTGACAGCCACACGCGGTACCAAAACTGGCACTGCCACCTCAGCCAGCGTCATGGTGCACGACGGGTCACCGGTTGCCACGCAGGCCCCGTCGATCACCGGAACGCCGAGGGTCGGGTCCACCTTGAGCGTCAATCGCGGTACCTGGCTCGATGCCGATGGCGCCACCTACTCGTACCAGTGGTTGCGGGACGGACAGGCCATCCCCGAGGCGACAGGCGAAAGTTACCTGCTGGCCGAGGCGGACGAGAACTCCCAGATTGCGGTACGAGTCGTCGCCACCCTGAGCGGGCGCAGTGGTGAGGCGACCTCGGCAGCGGTGACAGTCGAGCCGTATTCCACCTCACCTGGGGGAGGCTCGGATCAAGAGCCAGGTCAGGGCGGCAACACCGGTCAGAACTCCGACCCTGGGCAAGATGGCGGGGATCAGAGCGACGGTACGGACAAGGACCAGACCAAGATCAAGTCCGGCACCGCGCTCAAATCCGCTAAGAAGCCCGCCAAGGTGAAGGTGAAGGTTTTCGCCAAGCAGGTCCGCGCGGGCAATAAGGTGAAGATCCGGGTCAAGGTGAGGTCGGCTGGCAAAGCGGCCAAGGGCAAGATCGTGATCCGAGTAGGCAAGAAACGCGTCAAAGTCGTCAAGCTCAAGAAGGGCAAACGTGTCCTGAAAATCAGGCTGAGCAAGATCGGGCGCAACAAGATCAAGGTGCGATACCGCGGCACGAAGAAGATCAAGGCGAAACGATCCAAGGTCAAAGTCGTGCGGGTGATGCGCGCTCGCTAGCGCATGGGACTACACCGGCGTTGAGACTAGGCCAGCAGTGTCCGATCCGACAACTCCGCGCCGCGGATGTTCTCGAAGGCCGCCAACAGGTCTGGCACCTTCATAGCGGCTTTTTCCTCGCCCGCGACATCCATGATGATCTTTCCCTGGTGCATCATGATCAGACGGTTGCCCATGGTCAGAGCCTGCTCCATGTTGTGGGTGACCATCAAGGTGGTCAGGTGGTGCCGTTCCACCAGCTCAGCAGTCAATCGGGTCACCAAGGCAGCGCGTTGCGGGTCGAGTGCGGCCGTGTGCTCGTCCAATAACAAGATCTGCGGGTGCGTGAACGTCGCCATCAGCAAGGACAAGGATTGGCGCTGCCCACCAGAGAGCAAGCCGACCCAGTCATCCAAACGGTTCTCCAAGCCCTGCTCCAGCGTGGCTAACTCCTGCTTGAACTGTTCGCGCCGTGCCTTTGTCACTGCCAGTCGCAGGCCGCGTCGCCTGCCACGCTGCTGCGCGACCGCGAGATTCTCCTTGATGGTCATATGCGGTGCAGTACCGGCGGACGGGTTCTGGAAAACTCGTCCGATATAGGAAGCGCATTGGAAATCGGTCAACTTCGTCACGTCGCGACCGCCGATGGCGACCGTGCCCTGATCGGCGCGAATCGACCCTGAGACGATGTTCAGCAGTGTCGACTTGCCGGCGCCGTTGGAGCCGATGACGGTGACGAAGTCCCGCTCCTTGAGGTGCAAGTCGATATCGACCAGCGCCCGCCGCTCGTTAACCGTGCCGGGGAAGAAGGTCTTCGATATTCCGGTGAGTTGTAACATCACTGCTCCTTTGGGGCCGCAGCCGGTTCGGCATCTGATTCGCTGGGAGCAACGGGGTCATCGACTGTTCCTCCGGTGGCCGCGGTTTGGGCGCCATTGCGCGGCCGGAACCGTGCGGGTATCCGTTTGAAGAACCCCATCTGAGGCAGCACGAGGGCCAACACCACCAAAACCGCCGAGATGATCTTGGTGTCGTTGGGATTCAGCCCTGCTTTAAGTGCCAAGAAGATGACGACGCGGTACAGCACTGAACCGACGACCACCGCGAACGCCGCTCGGAACACGGTGAGGCGTCCGAAGATCGCCTGACCGATGATCACCGATGCGAGACCGGCCACGATCATTCCGATGCCCATCGTGGAGTCCGCAAAGCCTTGGTATTGCGCGACGAGCGAGCCCGATAGCGCCACCAAACCGTTGGACAGCGCCAAACCGAGGATCTTCTGCGCATCGGTCGACACCCCGAACGAGCGGATCATCTCCGAGTTGTCGCCGGTTGCCCGCATGGCCAGGCCAAGGTCGGTGTGCAGGAACCAGATGATCAGCGCCAGGAATGCCAGGGCGACCAGGCTCAATATGCCGATACCGACGTAGGACGATCCGCCGAGGTGCCCGGAGGCGCGTAGCCCGGAAAAGAGCGTGTCTTCTCTCAGCAGCGAGATATTCGGCTTGCCCATGATGCGCAGGTTGATCGAATACAGCGCAATCTGGGTCAGGATCCCGGCCAGGAGTCCGTCGATATTCGCTTTGGTGTGCAGCAATCCCGTGATCGTTCCGGCGCCTAGACCGGCAACGAACGCGGCACCGGAAGCCACCAGCGGGTCGACGCCATTGACGATGGAGACACCTGCCACTGCCGCACCAGTGGTGAAACCGCCATCAACCGTCAAGTCGGCGAATTCGAGAATACGAAACGTCAGGTAGACGCCCAATGCCATGAGGGCATAGAGCAGGCCCAACTCGACAGCGGTGATCATGGGGCTCCTTCAGTGGCCGGTGATGCGCGTGGGAGTGAGGACTACTCGGTGATGTTCTCGGCTTCGGCCCGCTCCAGGATCGCTTCGGGCAATGTGGTGCCCATGCGCTCAGCGGCACCGGTGTTCAGGTAAAGCACCAGGTCAGATTGGGTCTCCACTGGCATGGTTGCCGGGTCCGCGTCCTCGGTCAGGATGCGCACGGCCATCTGGCCGGTTTGGTAGCCCAGGTCGTAGTAGGAGATGCCGTAGGTGGCCACACCGCCGTTGGCGACAGAGTCGCCTTCTGCCGGGTAGACCGGAATGCCCTTCGACTCGCCGACCTGCAGCACTGAGTCGAGCGCCGAAACAATCGTGTTGTCGGTGGGGACGTAGATCGCGTCGACCTCAAGGGAATCCGCGGCCTGCTGGACTTCGGCAGTATTGGTGGCGGTGGCTTCCTTGACTTCAATACCCAAGGCGCTCGCGGCTTCCTTGACCCAGTCAACCTGGACGATTGAGTTCGCCTCGCCGGCGTTGTAGATCACACCGACGGAACTGACCGACGGGTCGATCTCCTTGATGAGCTCGATTTGCTCTTTGACGGGGTTCGCGTCGGAGGTTCCGGTGACGTTCGCACCGGGCGCTGCTACGGAATCGACGAGTCCTGCGCCCAGTGGGTCAGTCACGGCAGTGAAGAGAATGGGGATGTCGCTCACGGCTTGCGTGAGGGCTTGTGCCATCGGTGTGGCAACGCCTAGGACGAGGTCATAGTCGCCGGAGGCAACGCTGCCCGCGATCGAAGCGACTACCTGCTGGTCGTTGTTCGCGTCCTGGTCGTCGTATTTGACGTCGAGACCGGCATCTTCGATAGCGGCTTTGAAGCCTTCGATGGAGGCGTCGAGTGAGGCATGGGCCACCAGCTTGGTCACCGCGATGTTGTATTCCGCATCACCGCCCGCTTCCGGACTCGAATCGGATCCGCATCCGGCCAGAGCGACAGCGGCGGCGACGGTCAGGGCCAGGGGCAATGTTCTCTTCACTTGGGGTCCTTCCATCGAGGGCGTGCGACGTTCGCGGCAATCTTTGGCGCGTAACATCCGATGGTAGACGGTCAGTAGGCTCCGTGGGCAACCGGTGGTCCCGGTGAGGTCAGCATTTCGTGTGATTTGTCGGAATAAGGACGAGTTCTCTCACGCTGGTGATCAACGTCCTAGTGCTTAACGGTCGCATTCGCAGATGGTGTTGTACTGGACTACTTCCTCGCCGGGCTGCGCCCACGCGGCAGCCTCCTCCAAGGATGTGAAATGGCGCGGCGCGAGGCGTCCGTTGGCCATCAGCACGCCGACCTGTATGTCTTCACGCGGGTCTTCCCACGGTGAAGAATCCGGATCGGTCTTCGCTGCTGACTTCATATATCGATCGTTGCATGACAACAGCGGTGAGTCGAGTGCTGTAGAGCACGGAATTGGCGGTCTTCCTGCATTGAGCAGGTGCGTGTTCGACACGCTGCGGCAGGGGAGTTGCCCGCTTGTCGTACTCATCGGGTAGGGTTGCATACTTTGTCCCGGTCCGATATGCTGTCGCTTTGCGCCGTCGTGTGCCTTTTCTGTCATGCCGAGACTCCGGAACCCTCGACTTCGAGGTCAATGGTAGTGCCCGGAGGCGGTGAGGTGAAGGCGGCAAAGGAATCGTAAACAACGTTTGCGTGCATCCGTTTCGCAGGGAAGGACCCCACTTGGCTGCCTCGCGCACCCCTTCTGCTCCGTCCACTGAATCTATCGCGAATCGCACCGCCTCTGGCCGTGTCTCATTCGCTCAGATCTACGAACCGTTGGAGGTCCCCAACCTTCTAGCTCTCCAGACTGAGAGTTTCGACTGGCTGCTCGGTAATGAGCGGTGGCAAGAACGAGTGGCTGCGGCGAAGGCCGCTGGTCGCCGCGACGTACCTGAGACCTCCGGCTTGGAGGAGATCTTCGAAGAGATCTCTCCCATCGAGGACTTCGGTCAGACCATGTCGCTGCAGTTCTCGAACCACCGTTTCGAGCCGCCGAAGCACACCCCCGAAGAGTGCCGCGCGAAGGACTTCACATACTCCGCGCCGCTGTTCGTCACCGCTGAGTTCTACAACCACACCACCGAAGAGATCAAGAGCCAGACGGTCTTCATGGGTGACTTCCCATTGATGACCGAGCGCGGCACCTTCATCATCAACGGAACCGAGCGTGTCGTCGTCTCGCAGTTGGTGCGTTCCCCGGGCGTGTACTTCGAGCGCGTTCCCGACAAGACCAGTGACAAGGACGTGTTCCTTGCCAAGATCATCCCCTCGCGTGGCGCTTGGCTGGAATTCGAAATCGACAAGCGTGACTCTGTCGGCGTGCGCGTCGACCGCAAGCGCAAGCAGTCGGTCACGGTGTTGCTCAAGGCGCTCGGCTTGTCCGAGTCGGAGATCCGCGAGCGTTTCGCGGACTACCCGGCCGTCATCGCCACCTTGGAGAAGGACACGGTCAAGACCCAGGACGAGGCACTCGTCGATCTCTACCGCAAGATCCGTCCGGGCGAGCCGCCCACGGCGGACGCGGGTCGCAACCTGCTGGACAGCTTCTACTTCAACTCGAAGCGCTACGACCTGGCCAAGGTCGGTCGTTACAAGATCAACAAGAAGCTCGGTGTCGACAAGGAACTGAACGAGTCGGTGCTGTCCATCGAGGACATCGTCGCCACGATCGAGTACCTGTGCGCCCTGCACGCAGAGAAGAAGTCGCTCGAGGGCGTTCGCAACGGCGAGCCCGTTGACGTGCGCGTCGAGACTGATGACATCGACCACTTCGGCAACCGCCGTATCCGCGCGGTGGGCGAACTGATCCAGAACCAGGTCCGCACCGGTCTGTCCCGTATGGAGCGTGTGGTGCGCGAGCGTATGACCACCCAGGACGTTGAGGCGATTGCACCGCAGACGCTGATCAACATCCGACCGGTTGTCGCCTCCATCAAGGAGTTCTTCGGCACCAGCCAGCTCTCGCAGTTCATGGACCAGAACAACCCGCTGGCGGGTCTGACGCACAAGCGTCGTCTGAACGCCTTGGGTCCAGGTGGTCTGTCACGTGATCGCGCTGGCATGGAAGTGCGTGACGTTCACCCGTCGCACTACGGCCGCATGTGCCCGATTGAAACGCCGGAAGGCCCGAACATCGGTCTGATTGGCTCGTTGGCTTCCTTCGGACGTATCAACCCGTTCGGTTTCATCGAAACCCCGTACCGCAAGGTTGTCGACGGCAAGGTCACAGACGAGATCGTCTACCTGACCGCTGACGATGAAGACCGCTTCATCATCGCGCAGGCCAACACCCTGCTCAACGATGACGGTTCATTCCAGCAGGCTCGCGTGCTCGTGCGTATCAAGGGTGGTGAAACCGACGACGTCGCACCGGAAATGGTCGACTACATGGACGTTTCTCCGCGTCAGATGGTCTCGGTCGCGACCGCGCTGATTCCGTTCCTGGAGCACGACGACGCGAACCGTGCGCTCATGGGCGCGAACATGCAGCGTCAGGCGGTGCCGTTGGTCCGCTCTGAGGCTCCGCTGGTCGGAACCGGTATGGAATGGCGTGCCGCGGTCGACGCGGGCGATGTGATCGTTGCCACGAAGGCCGGTGTGATCACCAGTGTCTCAGCTGATCTGATCACCGTTGCCAACGACGATGCGACCACTTCGACCTACCGGGTGCGTAAGTTCGTTCGTTCGAACCAGGGCACCAGCTATAACCAGCGTGTGCTCGTCGACGAAGGTCAGCGTGTTGAGGTCGGTTCGGTCCTCGCGGACGGTCCGGCTACCGATGGCGGCGAGCTTTCGCTGGGACGCAACCTGCTGGTTGCCTTCATGTCTTGGGAAGGTCACAACTACGAAGACGCGATCATTCTCAGCCAGCGCCTGGTCAAGGACGACGTGCTCTCGTCGATTCACATCGAGGAGCACGAGGTCGACGCGCGCGACACGAAGCTCGGTCCGGAAGAGATCACTCGTGACATCCCGAACGTCTCCGAAGAGGTCCTTGCTGACCTTGACGAGCGCGGCATTATCCGCATCGGAGCCGAGGTCACTAGTGGTGACATCCTCGTCGGTAAGGTAACGCCCAAGGGTGAGACCGAGCTGACTCCGGAAGAGCGCCTGCTGCGCGCCATCTTCGGTGAGAAGGCACGCGAAGTGCGTGACACCTCGCTGAAGGTACCGCACGGTGAGTCGGGAACCGTCATCGAGGTGCGCACCTTCAACCGTGACGACGGCGACGAGTTGCCGGCCGGCGTCAACGAGCTCGTGCGGGTCTACATCGCACAGCGTCGTAAGATCACCGCGGGTGACAAGCTCGCGGGTCGCCACGGAAACAAGGGTGTCATCTCCACGATCCTTCCAGAAGAGGACATGCCGTTCCTCGAGGACGGCACTCCGGTAGACATCGTGTTGAACCCGATGGGTGTTCCCGGTCGTATGAACGTCGGACAGGTGCTCGAGATTCACCTCGGCTGGATCGCCTCACAGGGCTGGGACGTTACCGGGCTGAAGGAGCAAGCCGAGGAATGGCTGCAACGCATCCCGCAGCACGCCCGTCAGGGTGAGCCGGGCAGCCGCGTGGCGACCCCGGTATTCGACGGTGTCGAAGAGAACGTTCTGACCGGTCTGCTGGAGAACACACTGCCGAACCGCGATGGCAAGCGCCTCGTCGGATCTGACGGCAAAGCGCGTCTTTTCGACGGTCGTTCTGGCGAGCCGTTCCCGGACCCGGTCTCCGTCGGCTACATGTACATCCTGAAGCTCCACCACTTGGTTGACGACAAGATTCACGCTCGTTCAACCGGACCGTACTCGATGATCACCCAGCAGCCGCTGGGTGGTAAGGCACAGTTCGGTGGACAGCGTTTCGGTGAGATGGAAGTGTGGGCACTCGAAGCGTATGGCGCCGCCTACACGCTCCAGGAACTGCTGACAATCAAGTCGGACGACGTTCCCGGACGCGTGAAGGTGTACGAGGCCATCGTCAAGGGTGAGAACATCCCAGACTCCGGCATCCCCGAGTCGTTCAAGGTCTTGCTCAAGGAAATGCAGTCGTTGTGCCTGAACGTCGAGGTGCTGTCCAGTGACGGCACCGCGATCGAGATGAAGGAATCCGACGACGACAGCTACCGCGCTGCCGAAGAACTCGGTATTGACCTATCACGTCGTCCTAACGCTGCGAACAGCATCGACGAGATCTAACGTGCGGTGGGGACTGGACGATTCGGTTCAGTCCCCACCCACCACACGGAGTTTTCCATTAGCCAGCGCAACGCTGGCAAACAATAGGGAAGTAGGACATCTTGCTCGACGTCAACATCTTCGACGAGCTGCGCATCGGTCTGGCCGACGCTGATGACATCCGGACATGGTCTCACGGTGAGGTGAAGAAGCCGGAGACGATCAACTACCGTACGCTCAAGCCGGAAAAGGACGGCCTGTTCTGCGAGCGGATCTTTGGTCCGACTCGCGACTGGGAGTGCTACTGCGGCAAGTACAAGCGCGTGCGCTTCAAGGGCATCATCTGTGAACGCTGCGGTGTGGAAGTCACCCGGTCCAAAGTGCGTCGTGAGCGCATGGGACACATTGAGCTCGCAGCTCCCGTTACCCACATCTGGTTCTTCAAGGGTGTCCCGTCACGTTTGGGCTACCTGCTGGACCTCGCGCCGAAGGACCTTGAAAAGGTCATTTACTTCGCGGCGTACATGATCACCGATGTGGACGAGGAAGCTCGCGCAGAAGATCTGCCGAACTTGCAGAACAACATCGATCTGGAGCTGAAGGAAATCCGTCAGCGCCTCGATTCCGACATCGACACCCGCGCGACCAAGCTGGAGCAGGACCTTGCCGAGCTTGAGGCCGAGGGTGCGAAGGCCGACGCCAAGCGCAAGGTTCGTGAGTCGGCTGAGCGTGAGATGAACCAGATTCGCAAGCGCGCTGAGGCTGAGATTGAGCGTGTCGAGCGGGTCTGGGACCGGTTCAAGAACCTCAAGGTTTCCGACCTTGAGGGCGACGACGCGCTCTACCGCTCACTGCGCGACCGCTACGGCGAGTACTTCGAGGGCTCGATGGGTGCTGCCGCGATCCAGAAGCGGCTGCAGAACCTCGACCTGGCTGCTGAAGCAGAGTCGCTGCGCGAGATCATCGCCACCGGCAAGGGTCAGCGCAAGACTCGTGCGCTCAAGCGCCTCAAGGTCGTCAACGCGTTCTTGTCCACGGACAACTCGCCGACCTCGATGGTCTTGGATGCCGTGCCGGTTATTCCGCCGGACTTGCGTCCGATGGTTCAACTCGACGGTGGTCGTTTTGCGACCTCCGACCTGAACGATCTGTACCGCCGTGTGATCAACCGCAACAACCGTCTCAAGCGACTGCTTGACCTCGGCGCTCCGGAGATCATCGTCAACAACGAGAAGCGCATGCTGCAAGAGGCTGTGGACTCGTTGTTCGACAACGGACGCCGCGGACGTCCGGTCACCGGCCCAGGCAACCGCCCGCTTAAGTCCATCTCGGACATGCTCAAGGGCAAGCAGGGTCGTTTCCGTCAGAACCTGCTGGGTAAGCGTGTGGACTACTCGGGCCGTTCGGTCATCGTGGTCGGTCCGCAGCTCAAGTTGCACCAGTGTGGTCTGCCCAAGCAGATGGCACTCGAACTGTTCAAGCCGTTCGTGATGAAGCGTCTGGTTGACCTCAACCACGCGCAGAACATCAAGAGCGCCAAGCGTATGGTTGACCGTTCCCGTCCCGAGGTCTGGGACGTGCTCGAAGAGGTCATCGCCGAGCACCCGGTGCTGCTGAACCGTGCACCGACGCTGCACCGTCTCGGCATCCAGGCGTTCGAGCCTCAGCTCGTCGAGGGCAAGGCGATCCACCTGCACCCGCTGGTGTGTGGTGCGTTCAACGCTGACTTCGACGGTGACCAGATGGCTGTGCACCTGCCGCTGAGCGCCGAGGCGCAGGCCGAGGCTCGCATCTTGATGCTTTCGAGCAACAACATCCTCAAGCCGTCGGACGGTCGTCCGGTGACCATGCCTACTCAGGACATGGTGATCGGCCTGTATCACCTGACCTCTCAGAAGGACGAGGCCGTAGGCGCAGGACGGGCATTCTCCTCCGTGGCCGAGGCGATCCTCGCCTTCGATCAGGGCGGATTGCACCTGAACGCATCGGTTCAGATTCGTTTCGACGACGATTTCGTGCCGACGACACCGCTTCCGGAAGGCTGGGAGCCCGGTCAGGCGTTCCCGACCACGCTGGGACGAGCACTGTTCAACGAGCTGCTGCCGATCGACTACCCGTACGTGAACGCTGTGGTGGACAAGAAGCGCCTGTCGGCCATCGTGAACGATCTGGCCGAGCGTTACCCGAAGGTTGCTGTGGCGGCTTCGCTGGACGCGCTCAAGGACGCCGGTTTCAAGTGGTCGACTCGTTCGGGTGTGACGATTGCGATCTCCGACGTCGCCACTCCGGCTAACAAGGCTGAGATCCTTGACGAGGCTGAAGAGCGGGCGCTGACGGTTCAGGACCAGTACGACACCGGTCTGATCACTGACGACGAGCGTCGTCAGGAACTGATCGACATCTGGACTCACGCCACCGACAAGGTCGCCGAGACCATGCAGGAGAACTTCCCGAAGGACAACACCGTGTACCGCATGGTGGGTTCGGGTGCTCGTGGTAACTGGATGCAGGTGCGTCAGATCGCCGGTATGCGTGGTCTGGTGGCGAACCCGAAGGGTGACATCATCCCGCGTCCGATCAAGTCGAACTACCGTGAGGGCCTGTCGGTCCTGGAGTACTTCATCGCGACCCACGGTGCTCGTAAAGGTCTTGCTGACACGGCGCTTCGTACCGCTGACTCGGGTTACCTGACCCGTCGTCTGGTGGACGTCTCGCAGGATGTCATCATCCGTGAAGAGGACTGTGGCACCGAGCGTGGATTGAGCCTGCCCGTCGCCATCTCGGATGGCGCTGGCGGATTCATCCGCGATGAGAAGGTCGAGACCTCCATCTACTCGCGCACCCTGGCTGGTGACGTCGAGGTCGATGGTGAAGTGATCGGTCGCTCCGGTGACGACGTCGGCGACGTGCTGATCGACAAGTTGATCGCGGCGGGCGTGGAGAACCTCAAGGTTCGCTCCGTGCTCACCTGTGAGTCGCGCGTCGGTACCTGTGCGAAGTGTTACGGACGTTCGCTCGCCACTGGAAAGCTCGTCGACATCGGTGAGGCTGTCGGTATCATCGCCGCGCAGTCCATTGGTGAGCCGGGTACCCAGTTGACGATGCGTACCTTCCACACCGGTGGTGTGGCTTCGGCTGACGACATCACGCAGGGTCTGCCCCGTGTCACCGAGCTCTTCGAAGCGCGCACGCCTAAGGGTGAGGCGCCGATCGCGGAGTTCTCCGGTCGTATCACGATTGAGGACGACGAGCGCTCACGCAAGATGATCCTGACTCCGGACGACGGTTCGGAAGCAATCACCTACCAGGTCTCCAAGCGTGCACGTCCGCTCGTGGAGGATGGAGCACACATCGAGGTCGGTACCCAGCTGGTGCAGGGTGCTCGTGACCCGAAGAAGGTGCTGCGCATTCTCGGGCCGCGTGCCACGCAGAAGCACTTGGTCGATGAGGTGCAGGAAGTGTACCGCTCGCAGGGTGTGGACATTCACGACAAGCACATCGAGGTCATCGTGCGCCAGATGCTGCGCCGCGTGACCGTGCTGGACTCGGGTGACACCAACCTGCTGCCGGGTGAGCTGGCTGAAGGCGGCCGCTTCGCGGATGAGAACCGCAAGGCGATTGCTGAAGGCGGCCAGCCTGCGTCGGGTCGCCCAGAACTGATGGGTATCACCAAGGCGTCGCTCGCGACGGACTCGTGGCTATCGGCGGCCTCCTTCCAGGAGACCACCCGCGTGCTCACCGAGGCTGCGATGAACGGTCGCCGTGACCCGCTGCTGGGCCTGAAGGAGAACGTCATCCTCGGTAAGCTCATCCCGGCCGGTACCGGTCTGCCGCGTTACCACCAGGTGACGGTGGAGCCGACCGAAACCGCCAAGGACGAGTTGTACGCGGCCTACGGCTACGACGAGGTCGACTTGGCTGACTTCGGTCTGGGCACAGGGGAGTCGATTGCGCTTGACGACATCGACTTCGGTGACTTCCAGTAAGTTGACGCTTGGCACTGCGTAAGTGCCCGATGAGAGGCTGAGGGCCGGTTCCGCGAGGAGCCGGCCCTCAGTGCATGCTGAAGTCGTGCCGGGGGGTTTGCCGGGGCCGAGAGGATCCGCCCATATGCGCCCACCGGCAGCCAGCCGCCCTTCATCGAGGCAGGTGCTACGGCGACATCGAGCACTCCTAGGTGCGATCGACGACGTTGCGTAGTTCGGTGCCCTCACGCAGCGCCTTGATGTTCTCCAGGACGAGTTCATACGCGCCGACAGGGCGGCCTCCGGCCGCGTGCGGTGTGATGATCACATTGGGCGCGGTCCACAGGGGAGAGCCTTCAGAAAGTGGCTCGTGAGCGGTGACGTCTAGTGCCGCGCCAGCTAACGCCCCGGATTCCAGTGCCTTGACAAGGTCGGATTCGTTGACCGTTCTACCTCGTCCGACGTTCACGAACCACGAGTGGCCGGGTAGCGCCGCGAAGAACTGCTCGTCGAAGAACCCTTCAGTGGTTGTGGTGGCGGGAAGCAATGAAATGACCAGGTCAGTATCGGCCAGGAGAACTCGTCCCTGGTCTTCCGTCACAACGTCGGTACCGGAGCGCGCGCCCGCGGTGCGCGCTACCCCGGTCACATTGGCGCCTAGCAGCTTGAGCATGGGGGACAGACGCTGTGCGATCGAACCGAATCCCCAGATCAGCACTCGTTTGCCATGCAGCGTGCCCAGGTCGGGGAAGTGATGCACCTGGCCCAGCCCGCCAAGATCGTCAGACCAGTATCTGCGGCGCTGATTGTCGATCTGCAGATCGAGGCGCCGCGCAGCTGCGAGGACGAGTGCCAGGGTGTGCTCGGCGACGGGAATATCGTGCAACCCGCGGCCGCAAGCAATGACGACCGAAGGAGCGAAATCGACTGCCAGCGCACTGTCTGGTCCGGCGTTGATGGTCTGGACCAGCTGTAGATTGCGCAGATGCGGTGCGGCCGTGCGCATGTGCCTGACGCGAGTTCCCCAGACGACGAGCACATCGGCGTCGAAATGCTCCTCAGCAAAGGGCGAAGCGACCTCATAAGTTATGGCAGCGACCCCGGACGGGAACTCGGGGCGGGAGAGATAGTCCAACGTGTCGGGGATCAATACCTTCATAGCCCCACGGTAAACCCTTGACGCCCGGAGCCATGGTGCTATAGTTAGTAGACGTGCCTGTCGTACAGGCCCTTTTTCCGTGCGTGAAATCGCCCATCGCAAGAAATTGCTTGATGGTGAGGGAACGCCGGGATGCGCAGTAATCCGTGGCGAGTTGGATCGCGTGGCGGCGGCTCGTCTTCGACGAAGTCTTAACTGTGGTGGGTCAACCAGGTGCATTCCGGGAAGTTACCGCTCGTACGTGTAGCAGGCCCGGCCATCGAGCCGGTGGTAAGTGGCGTGAAACAGCGGATGCTGTGGTGCGCTGCTGCACCCAGTTCGAATACCGCAAGCCCGGTTTGCTTATCGCAGACCAGATCCGCAGTGATTACCACATATAGCTGGTCAGACCTCTGACAGGCTCGAACAGACGGAGAAGTAGTGCCCACCATTCAGCAGCTCGTCCGTAAGGGACGGACCTCGAAGGCCGGGAAGTCAAAGACCCCGGCACTCAAGGGATCCCCACAGCGTCGCGGCGTATGCACCCGCGTCTACACGACCACACCGAAGAAGCCGAACTCGGCACTTCGCAAGGTCGCCCGTGTCAAGCTTTCCTCGGGTATCGAGGTCACCGCGTACATCCCCGGCGTCGGCCACAACCTGCAGGAGCACTCCATCGTGCTAGTGCGTGGCGGTCGTGTGAAGGACCTGCCCGGTGTTCGTTACAAGATCGTTCGCGGCGCACTGGACACCCAGGGCGTGAAGGGTCGCAAGCAGGCACGCAGCCGCTACGGCGCTAAGAAGGAGAAGAGCTGATGCCCCGTAAGGGACCGGCCCCGAAGCGGCCAATCATTATTGACCCCGTTTACGGTTCACCCGTGGTCACTCAGTTGATCAACAAGGTGCTGTTGGACGGCAAGAAGACCACGGCAGAAGCCATCGTCTACGGTGCCCTCGAGGGTGTCCGTGAGAAGACCCAACAGGACCCGGTTGCAGTGCTCAAGCGGGCGCTCGACAACGTCCGTCCGGCGCTTGAAGTCCGCTCGCGTCGTGTCGGTGGTGCCACCTACCAGGTGCCGGTCGAGGTTCGCCCAGCTCGCGCCACGACACTCGCGCTGCGCTGGCTCACTGACTTCTCGCGCGCTCGTCGTGAGAAGACCATGACCGAGCGTCTGCAGAACGAGATCCTCGACGCCTCGAACGGTCTGGGTGCCGCTGTCAAGCGTCGCGAAGACATGCACAAGATGGCCGAGTCGAACCGCGCGTTCGCGCACTACCGCTGGTGATTTAGTCGGGGAGGACGCAGTGTTCTCCCCGCCACCTGCAAAAGTCCCCTGATCCTCCAGCGATGTAACGAGGTACACACGTGGCACTCGAAGTGCTGACCGACCTGAACAAGGTCCGCAACATCGGCATCATGGCACACATTGATGCCGGCAAGACGACAACAACTGAGCGCATCCTGTACTACACGGGTGTGAACTACAAGATCGGCGAGACGCACGACGGTGCCTCGACCATGGACTGGATGGAACAGGAACAGGAGCGCGGCATCACCATTACGTCTGCCGCGACGACCTGCTACTGGAAAGAAAACCAGATCAACATCATCGACACCCCGGGTCACGTTGACTTCACCGTCGAGGTGGAGCGTTCACTGCGTGTGCTCGACGGTGCCGTGGCGGTATTCGACGGAAAAGAAGGTGTGGAGCCGCAGTCCGAGACTGTGTGGCGCCAAGCGGACAAGTACAACGTTCCGCGTATCTGCTTTGTCAACAAGATGGACAAGCTGGGTGCTGACTTCTACTTCACCGTAGACACCATCATCAACCGTTTGAAGGCCAAGCCGCTGGTCATCCAACTCCCTATCGGTGCTGAGAACGACTTCGAGGGCGTTGTCGATCTTCTTGAGCAGAAGGCGTACTACTGGCGTGGAGAAACCAAGCTCGGTGAGGACTACGAAACCGAAGAAATTCCTGCGGACCTCGTAGAAAAAGCAGAGCAGTACCGTGCAGATCTGATCGAAGCTGTTGCTGAAGCTGACGAGGAACTCCTCGAGAAGTACCTCGGTGGCGAAGAACTCTCTGTCGACGAAATCAAGGCCGGAATTCGTAAACTCACCATCTCTGGTGAAGCGTTCCCCGTCTTGTGTGGATCTGCGTTCAAGAACAAGGGTGTCCAGCCCATGCTCGACGCTGTGATCGCTTACCTGCCCTCCCCACTCGACGTTCCCGCGATTGACGGACACGACCTCAAGGACGAGTCCGTCATCATCGAGCGCCATCCGGATGCATCTGAGCCTTTCGCAGCGCTCGCCTTCAAGGTCGCAGTGCACCCGTTCTTCGGAAAATTGACCTACGTCCGTGTCTACTCGGGCAAAGTCGACCAGGGTGCACAGATCCTCAACGCTACCAAGGGTAAGAAGGAGCGTGTTGGAAAGCTCTTCCAGATGCACTCCAACAAAGAGAACCCTGTGCCGTCAGCTTCGGCTGGTCACATCTATGCCTTCATCGGGCTCAAGGATGTCACTACTGGAGACACACTCAGCGACCCATCACAGCCGGTCATTCTTGAGTCAATGACATTCCCTGAGCCTGTGATCGACGTGGCGATTGAGCCTAAGACCAAGGCCGACCAGGAGAAGTTGTCGACCGCGATCCAGAAGCTTGCTGAAGAGGACCCGACCTTCCGTGTGAAGCTGGACGAGGAAACCGGCCAGACCGTCATCGGCGGTATGGGCGAACTTCACCTCGACATCATCGTCGACCGCATGCGTCGCGAGTACAAGGTCGAGGCGAACGTCGGCAAGCCCCAGGTGGCCTATCGCGAGACCATCCGCCGTAAGGCCGAGAAGATCGACTACACCCACAAGAAGCAGACCGGTGGTTCAGGTCAGTTCGCAAAGGTGCAGGTCACATTCGAACCACTCGACACCACCGATGGTGAACTCTACGAGTTCGTCAACGAGGTTACGGGTGGTCGTATCCCGCGTGAGTACATTCCGAGCGTGGACGCTGGTATCCAGTCGGCCATGGAACAAGGTGTGCTGGCAGGATTCCCCCTCGTCGGTGTCAAGGCAACGCTCCTCGATGGTGCGTACCACGACGTCGACTCGTCAGAAATGGCGTTTAAGATTGCCGGTTCGATGGTCCTCAAAGAGGGCATCAAGCGGGCAGATCCGGTTCTGCTAGAGCCGGTGATGGCGGTTGAGGTGCGTACACCCGAGGAGTACATGGGTGACGTCATCGGCGACCTGAACTCCCGTCGTGGCATGATCCAGTCGATGGAGGATGCTACGGGTGTCAAAGTTGTACGCGCCCAGGTACCGTTGTCAGAGATGTTTGGATACATCGGCGATCTGCGGTCAAAAACTCAGGGTCGTGCAGTGTATTCGATGCAGTTCGACAGCTACGCCGAGGTTCCTCGGGCCGTTGCCGAAGAAATCATCAAGAAGACCCGGGGCGAGTAAGTCCCACAGGTCGAGAGACTCAATCCAGAAAATCAACCTGTAGTGACGCCCCGCAGAACCAAAACAAGGTATGATTCTGCAACGTTCGGCAAACTACCAATGTCCCCAGGAGGACCCCAGTGGCTAAGGCCAAGTTCGAGCGGACTAAACCGCACGTCAACATCGGTACCATCGGGCACGTCGACCACGGCAAGACCACGCTGACGGCGGCTATCTCGAAGGTACTTCACGACAAGTTCCCTGACTTGAACCCAGAGTTCAAGTTCGATGAGATCGATAAAGCGCCAGAAGAGAAGCAGCGCGGTATCACCATCAACATCTCCCACATCGAGTACGAGACCGATAAGCGTCACTACGCTCACGTTGACGCTCCAGGCCACGCCGACTACATCAAGAACATGATCACCGGTGCGGCACAGATGGATGGCGCAATCCTCGTGGTCGCTGGAACCGACTCCGTCATGGCACAGACCAAAGAGCACGTGCTCTTGGCTCGCCAGGTTGGTGTTCCTTACCTGCTCGTCGCTCTCAACAAGGCTGACATGGTCGACGACCCTGACATGCTTGAGCTCGTCGAAGAAGAGGTCCGTGACCTCCTCGAGTCGCAGGGCTTCGACCGCGAGGCACCAGTTGTGCCAGTTTCCGGTCTGAAGGCTCTCGAAGGCGATGCAGAATGGGTGGCTTCGGTCGAGAAGCTCATGGACGCAGTGGACGAGAACATCCCGGACCCAGTTCGCGAGTTGGACAAGCCCTTCTTGATGCCAATTGAAGACGTCTTCACGATCACCGGTCGTGGAACCGTTGTCACCGGTAAGGTCGACCGCGGTGTTCTCGACGTCAACTCCGAGGTTGAGATCGTCGGTCTGCGTGAAGCGCAGAAGACCACCGTCACCGGTATCGAGACCTTCCACAAGCAGATGGACCAGGCGCAGGCTGGTGACAACACCGGTCTTCTGCTTCGCGGCATCAAGCGTGACGAGGTCGAGCGTGGTCAGGTTGTTGTCAAGCCTGGTTCGATCACCCCGCACACTGACTTCGAAGCTCAGGTCTACATCCTGAACAAGGACGAGGGTGGACGTCACAACCCGTTCTTCTCGAACTACCGTCCGCAGTTCTACTTCCGCACCACCGACGTCACCGGCGTTATCCAGCTGCCGGCTGACAAGGAAATGGTGCTTCCTGGCGACAACACTGAGATGACTGTTCAGCTCATCCAGCCGATCGCTATGGAAGAGGGCCTCGGCTTCGCTATCCGTGAGGGTGGCCGCACCGTTGGTTCCGGTCGTGTGACCAAGATCATCAAGTGATTCGCTGTTAGGCGTTGATCTTTCAGTGAGGCCCGAACCCCTTGGGGTTCGGGCCTCACTGATTTTTGTTGTCATATCCAACATGTTCGACGATCGAATAGCCCTCTAGTTTGTAGATTCTGACAACGATGACTGAACGTCTTGACGAGGGAATAGGACCTTTGGGAACATAGACTCGGCGTTGTGTGGACTCCGTGCAGTTTGCTGGCTCATGCGCCCTGATCCGCCTCTAAGAAGTACGAAAGGCTAGTTCATGTCGAAGAATCGCCCAACGGCGACCATAATGGCGCGCCGTTCTGCCACCGCTCTGGCGGCGGTCTTTGCTCTCATTATGACGATGATGGCCTGGCAAGTGGCCATGTCGCCGAGTTCACACGCCGCGGCAGTTGACGAGAGTTTCGCCAATGCTACACCGGCCGAATCCGCCTGGATTCGACTTGGCGCAGCCTGCCTCACTGACGCCACCTCCGGTCCGTGGGCTTGTGACCGTGATGCTGACCCGACTGCGACGAACACGTCGCGCGGCTTCGGCACGCCAGTTGCGCGTGGTGACGGCACTGGATTCCTTCAGCTCACCGATAACCGTCTCAACACCAACGGTGGTGTGGTCTACAACGAGGCGATTGCGGCATCACAAGGCCTCGCAATCGAATTCACCCAGTACCAGTACGGTCCGACACGTAACCGTGAAGACCGTCGTGCGGCCGATGGAATCGGTTTCTTCCTGGTCGATGGTGCCGTGAACTTAACCGAAACCGGTCCTATCGGTGGCTCGCTCGGATACGGTCCGCGACGCGACCAGAGCCCGGTGCTGCCGGGTATCGCCAACGGATACTTGGGTGTCGGTCTTGACACTTTCGGTAACTTCGCCAACCAGGGCCACGTCGGCGGGACCGACTGCCCAGCTCCAGGCAGTGAACCGGCGGGCCTCTATGCCGGTTCCGGTTGGAACACGCTTGAGAACGCCAACGCGCTGTACACGAACAACATTTCACTGCGCGGACCGGGTAACGGAACAACCGGATACTGCCTCCTGGCACGCGAAAAGCTAGACACCATCGGATCCGATGGGTCCGTTGCCGACACATTTAGCCCGCATGTTCCCGGCTCGTGGGGTTCTAAGTCATTGTGGGCGGGTGACCTGCATGTTACTCCCACTCAGAGCGACATCATCAGCGCAGGCCGCAAGGTTCGTATCGTGGTATCGCCAGTTGCCAACCCAGGTGACCACCCGACCGTGACCGTCTCGATTGACTACTCGGGCACCGGAAACAACTACGAAGAGATTCTCTCGGAGACGGTTCCAGCTCCGATCCCAGCAGCTGGATTCAAGTTCGGCTTCTCGGCGTCGACCGGAAACAACACCGGTAGCCACCTCATCGGGTCCCTGTCGATTCTGAATGCGCCCGGTGCCGAAGATGACACGGTAACCCTCAACCAGGGCGAAACCGCGAACTTTACCGCCGCGGACCTGGTGACGCCTGGCGCGTCGCCGATTCCTGGCACAGATGCCTACCGCTTGATCGATCCGAACAACGGTAACCCGGTCACCAGCGTTGACGTCCCAGGTGAAGGAACCTGGACGATCAACCCGAACACTGGTGATGTCACATTCGTGCCATCTTCAGGTTTCACCGGTCCCGTCACCCCAATCGATTACCGGGTCACTGACTCCACCGGTCAATCCGCGGATGGCGAACTGTCAGTTATTTACCGACCCGAAGCTGCGGACGACATCCGGATCGTGCAGCCGGGTTCCACCGGTACGTTTGATGTCGAGAATGATCTGGTCACTCCAGGCTCGTCCAACGACCTCACGTACACCTTGCTGGAGCCTGGTACCGGAAACCCGGTAACCACTTACACGGATGCTCATGGTGGCGTATGGACCATCAACCCGAACACAGGTGAGACAACTTACCAGGCGCACGAGTCCTACCGCGGTCCGGTGCCGTCGATTGACTATCGGGTCACTGACGGTAACAACGAAACCGCAACGGGTACGTTGTCGATCATCGTCCCCCCGCTCGCCGAGGATGAAACCAAGGCCGGAAACCCAGGTGATGCGGTCAGTTTCGATCCGATCGCTGATCTCGTCGACACCGGTTCGAGCACCGACATCACGATCACGCTGGAGTCCTCCGACCCAGGCGACCCGAACACGTTGACAGTTCCTGGTGAAGGCACCTGGACACTCGTGCCTGGAACGGGTGTCATCACCTTTACCCCAGAGCCCGGTTTCACTGACAACCCGGCACCTATTCAGTACCGTGCGACCGACGGGAACGACCTGTTTGATACAGCGACCTTGACCGTGGAGTACAACGTGCCGCCACAGGCCGGCGATCAGACCGTGACAGTCAACCCAGGGGACCCAGCTACGCTGCATCCGGTCATCACCCCCGGCACCGACCCGAACCCGACGGTCTCCCTGGACGGATCGGACCCGGGCGACCCGACCCGCAAGACCGTCCCCGGTGAGGGCGTTTGGACCATTGATCCCGGCACTGGTCAGGCTACCTTTACCCCGGAGCCCGGCTTCACCGATAACCCGACTCCAGTGACCTATACGGTTACTGACAGCAACGGGCTGACGGATTCGGGTACCTTGACTGTACTCACCCGCACACCACCGACGGCGAACGACCAGTCGAAGACCACTCAACCGGGAACTCCCGTTGACTTCGACCCGCCAGTCGACCTGGTGACGCCGGGATCCGACAGCAACATCCGCATCGAACTGCTCGACCCGAGCACGGGCGATCCGGTACCGGGCAACTCGGTCACCGTGCCAGGTGAAGGAACCTGGACAGTCGACCCATCGACCGGCAAGGTCACTTTCACCCCGGCCGATGGCTTCACCGGTACCGCCACGCTGCGTTACCGTGCGACGGACGGGAACGACCTGTATGACGAAGCTCAACTGTCGGTGACCATCCCCGCCAGCGACTCTGGAGCTGGCGACGACGATTCTGAAGACACCGACAACGGTCGTGACGACGCTGACGATGATTCCGACGAAGACTCAGGCAACAATGGTCGTGACCGTGATGAACTGGCACGGACCGGAGCGACCATCACGGCAACGGCTATCGGAGCATTCGGTTTGCTGCTGCTGGGTGCTGGTCTGATTGTGATTACCCGCCGACGCCTAGAGGTGTGACGGAAGCAACATCGTGAGCATTGCGCAGTAATAGCCCACTCGCGATAGCGCGACCTGCGATGGGGGTGTCGCCAGCTGAGAAGCTGGCGACACCCCCATCGCCCGTTTTTTTACGTTTTCGTGCGATGCGACGAGCCATGGACTCACAACGATCGTTGACGGCTAGGTGGTCGAGGACCTCTGCGGCTTGCAATTACAACGATAATGAGCCTAATAAAGCGCATTTGCACCCTTGACAATCTAGACGAGCGGTTGCGACCATTGACCTGGTTAGCCCCCGGTATAGTCCCTGTCCGGTGCTGCCGTGACACAGCTATGCGCCCATACCGGGTGACGCTAGTTTCAGATCCCCCGAGAGGTTTAGAGAGAGAATGACTCGAACGTTAGCCGCGCAGGCTGACCGTAGTCAGACGTTGCGGGTTGCCGCAGCGTTGGCTGCAGTATTCGCCTTGATTGCAACGATGCTCGCCTGGCAGGTGGTGGCGCCTGCCACGGCATCCGCGAACGACGCCAACGTCCTGCATGCAGAGAACTTCCGTCGGTCCACGCTTGCTGGCACTGGATGGCAGCTCCTCGATGACGCATGTCTGACAGATGCCACGAGCGGCCCATACGCATGTGACCGAGATTTGGCCGCAGATGCCGGGTTGGGAACTCCCGTCGCTGGCGGTGACGAGACAGGCTTCTTGCAGTTGACGGATAACTGGTATAACCGTCGCGGCGGTGCGCTTTATAACACGGCCGTTGACGCCGCAGCAGGTCTACGCATTGACTTCAAGCAGTATCAGTACGGCCAGCCGCAGGGTGACGGTGCGCTCCGTCGCGTTGCTGACGGTATCAGTTTCTTCCTCGTCGATGGTCAGACCAACCTGACCTCGGTGGGAGCGCTTGGCGGGTCGCTCGGATATGCCCGTCGCGTGGCATCGAACGATCCTGGAATTGAGGGTGGTTACCTCGGCATCGGACTGGACACCTTCGGAAACTACGCGAACCCCGCCCACGTCGGTGGCACGACCTGTACGGCGGATACGTCACCTGACTCCAACAACACGTATTGGGATACACAGGGTTGGAACCCGGCATCGTTGGCGAACACCAACTCGATTGGTTTGCGTGGCCCAGTCGGTAATACAACGCTCGAAGGCTACTGCCTGATTGCGAACCAGAAACTCGATACCCATGGGCAATTTGGTTCGTCCCCGACGAGTTGGGGTCAGAAATCACTATGGGCAGAACTCGACGATGTGGTTCCGTCGGTGGCTGATGTTGAGGCGACAGCGCGTGACGTGCGAATCATCATCACACCGAACCCGAACCCGACTGTGACCGTTGAAGTGGACTTCACCGGTACCGGCACCAACTATGAGACAGTCATCAACGAACAAGCATTGCCGGAAGATCTTCCAGCGCAGTTCAAGTTCGGTTTCGCCTCGTCCACGGGTGGTGCGACCGGTTCGCACCTGATCAGTGATCTGCGCATCCTGGGTGGCCCTTCCGCTGCGGATGCAACTGAGGTGCGTAACCAGGGTCAGTCCGCCAGCTTTGATCTATCCGACCTCGTTGAGGAGGGTGTTGTCCCCCTCCAGCCTGAGCCGTACCAACTCGTCGACCCGGCGGACGGCAATCCGACTAGCGCAACGACTGTGGTGGTCGCTGAAGGAACCTGGACGATTAACCGTGCCACCGGTGAGGTGACATACACACCGCATACCCCCGGTGACGTCACCGAAGTCTCGATTGACTATGTGGTGACCGACCAGGGTTGGGAAACTGGAACCGGCACACTGACTGTGCAGTACCGTCCAGAAACCGGTAACGAGTCAAAGACCGTTTCGCCAGGTGACACTGCAACATTTGCTTCCAGTGACCTTGAGACAGTTCCTGGCTCGGGCAGCATCACGGGTTACACGCTGTTGCATCCGACTACGGGCGATCCGATTGCTTCGAACACTTACACCGATGCTCACGGTGGTGTGTGGACGATTAACCCGAGCACGGGGCAGACCACCTATGTTGCTGATGCGAACTACCGCGGCCCAGTGCCGTCCATCGACTACCGTGTGACCGACAGCAACGATCACACCGCTGATGGCACACTCTCGATCCTGATGCCGCCTAGCGCAGGTGATCAGACAAAGTCCGCTGCACAGGGCGCTTCAGTCAACTTCGACCCGATTGCCGACTTGATCGATGAAGGCTCGTCTTCGACACTGACCGTTACGCTGACCAACCCAGACACTCCGGGTGGCACAACACAGACAGTGGCGGGCGAAGGAACCTGGACGCTCAACCCGGCCAACGGCCAGATTGCGTTTGCGCCTCAGACCGGTTATTCCGGCGCCATCACACCGATCAGTTACACCGTCACCGACGGCAACTCCCTGAGTGACACTGGAAACCTCGGCGTGACCTACGGTCCGCAAACCGGCGATGCCAGTGAGACTGTCGAGCCGGGCGAAACCGCGACTTTCGCGCCGAGCGACCTGAACACGGTTCCCGGCTCGGGCAGCATCACGGGTTACACGCTGTTGCATCCGACTACCGGCGATCCGATTGCTTCGAATACTTACACCGATACTCACGGCGGTGTGTGGACGATTAACCCGACCACGGGTCAGACCACGTACGTTGCTGATGCAAACTACCGCGGCCCAGTGCCGTCCATCGACTACCGCGTCACCGACGCCAACGGTCAGACTGCTGACGGCACGCTGTCAATCGTGGTTGGACCGGCTGCGGGCGACCAGTCGGTCACCATCACTGCCGGTACGCCTAGCGCGACACTGATCCCGATCATCGTCGCTGGAAGCGACTCGAACTGGACTGCTGAACTCGATGACCACGACGCTGGCAACCCGACCACCAAGACGGTTCCCGGCGAGGGCGTCTGGGTTATCAACCCGAACACAGGCCAGACCGTATTCACTCCGGAGCCTGGTTTCACCAGTCAGCCGACCCCGGTGACCTACACCGTCACGGACGGCAATGACTTGACTGACAGCGGAACGCTGACGGTCAACATCAACTACCCGCCAGTGGCACCAGATGACTCTGTGGTCGTCAACCCGGGTGAGACTGCCACGCTTGACCCGGCGATCACTCCCGGTACGAGCACCGATCTGTCGGTTGCCCTCGTTGGTCACGACCAGAACAACCCGCACCGCAAGACGGTTCCGGGTCAGGGTGTGTGGGAGTATCACCCGGGAACGGGTGACTTCACCTTCACTCCGGAGCAGGGCTTCAACGGAAACCCCACCCCAACGGATTACACCGTCACTGATGCAAACGACCTTTCAGACACGGGAACGTTGAGTGTCTCGGTCAATGTCCCGCCGACTGCCGGTGACGACACCGAGACGGTGAACACCGGTGAGACAGCAACGTTGGATCCAGTCATCACCCCAGGCGATGACCCTGACCTGGATGTCTCCATCGATGGTCACGACCAGAACAACCCGCACCGCAAGACGGTTCCGGGTGAGGGTGTGTGGGAGTACATCCCCGGTACCGGTGAGTTCACCTTCACTCCTGACCCAGCTCTGACGGGCGACCCGACTCCGGTGACCTACACGGTGACCGATGGAAACGACCTGTCTGACAGCGGAAACTTGACGGTTCACGTCAACTACCCGCCAGTGGCGCCGGACGACACGGAGATCGTCAACCCGGGTGAGACTGCCACGCTTGACCCGGCGATCACCCCTGGTACGAGCACCAACCTGACCGTGGTGATTGACGACGCTCCTGGTGCGACTCCACATGAGCTCGTCGTTCCTGGACAGGGTACTTGGCGCTATGTGCCGGGTAGCGGTAACTTCACTTTCACCCCGGAGCAGGGCTTCACTGGAAACCCAGACCCGATCACCTACACCGTCACTGACGGAAATGATCTAAGCGACACGGGAACGCTGAACGTTCTGGTGAACGTGCCGCCGACTGCTGGTGATGACACTGAGACGGTGAACACTGGTGAGACGGCAACGCTGGATCCGATCATCACACCTGGTAATGATCCTGACCTAGAGGTTGAGATCGACGGTCATGACACGGGTAACCCGCACCGCAAGACGGTTCCGGGTGAGGGTGTGTGGGAGTACATCCCCGGTACCGGTGAGTTCACCTTCACTCCTGACCCAGCTCTGACCGGTGACCCGACTCCGGTGACCTACACGGTGACCGACGGCAACGACCTGTCTGACAGTGGCAACCTGACCGTTCACGTCAACTACCCGCCGACCGCACCAGATGACAGCACCACCGTCAACACTGGTGAAGAGGCAGTGCTGACCCCGCCGATTACTCCAGGCACCAGTACCGACCTTGACATCGAGATCGACGGTCATGACACGGGTAACCCGCACCGCAAGATGGTTCCGGGTGAGGGTGTGTGGACTTACGACCCTGATGAGGAAGAGTTCACCTTCATTCCTGACCCGAACTTGACGGGCGACCCGACTCCGATCACCTACACGGTGACCGACGGCAACGGTCTGACCGACAGCGGAACACTCATTGTCAATGTCAACTACCCTCCGACCGGTGGCGACCAGACCGTGACCGTCAACCCAGGTGAGAACGCCACGTTGGATCCGGTGATCACCCCTGGTACGAGCACCGACCTGACGGTGACTCTCGACGGTCACGACGCTGGTGACCCGACGACCAAGACGGTTCCGGGTGAGGGCGTTTGGACGATCGACCCTGACACAGGTCGCACCACCTTCACCCCGGAGCCTGGCTTCACCGATGACCCGACTCCGGTGACCTACACGGTCACCGACGGCAACGACTTGACCGACAGCGGCACACTGACGGTTCGGGTGAACCAGCCGCCGACCGCCATCGACCAGTCGAAGACCACACGTCCGGGTACGCCGGTCGAGTTCGATCCGCTGGAAGAACTGACCACGCCTGGCACCAGCACCGATCTCAAGGTCGAACTGCTTGACCCGGAAACGGGCGAGCCGGTTCCGGGCAACTCCGTGACCATCCCCGGTCAGGGAACTTGGACAGTCGACCCGGAGACCGGCAAGGTCACCTTCACTCCAGAAGAGGGCTTTACCGGTGAGGCCAAGTTGCGCTACCGGGTTACCGATGGCAACAACCTGATCGACGAAGCCGAGTTCTCTGTCACCGTCTCCGCAGCGACGGATACGGGCAACGAGGGAGATGAGGACGACCCGGAGTCAGACCCTGAGGACAACCCAGATGGTGACTCAGGTGACGAGGACGAGTTGGCCCGTACCGGAGCAACCGTGACAGTCACCGCCATCGGTGCGCTGGGACTGACACTGCTTGGCGCTGGACTGGTTATCGTGACCCGTCGTCGCACAGCATGATGAACTAGCTGAGGGCTGGAAAATCAAGGGCGATGGCCCCTACTGCGAAGTAGGGGCCATCGCCATTTCTCCTTCATATCGGCAATACAGGTGAACTGTGCCACACGGCAGCTGATCGGGGTTGCTTCAATGGCTATGCTGTGGCAGACTATTCAGGTTGCCTGCGACAGGGCGACTCCCTGCGGGGAGTGTTTGACGAATCGAACAGTGTGGTGCGTGATCGCGCAGATCGGCTGAATCTCAAGCCGACGGAATCAGGTGCCGGGCCATAGACGCGTCAGACGAGTGACCATATGGCCGCTGACTCCGCAGACAGGTTCTCTGTCGAATGTAGGCGTACGAAAGAATTTCACTGGGAAAGTCGATCTCACACGACCTTTTGGTGAAGTTACCACCCACAACGATCCCTGGTTCCACCCGGAACAGCGCGGAAGTGTGACGCACAAAGCGACACGCCCGAGCGCGGGGGTCGGACAGATAGCAGTTCGAGAGAGAGAGTCAGACGACGCCATGGCGGGACAGAAGATCCGCATCCGGCTCAAGTCCTACGACCACGAAGTTATCGACAGTTCGGCGCGCAAGATCGTCGACACGGTAACCAGCGCTGGTGCGACAGTCGTGGGCCCGGTGCCGTTGCCGACCGAGAAGAACGTGTTTGTGGTGATCCGGTCGCCGCACAAGTACAAGGACAGCCGCGAGCATTTTGAAATGCGCACGCACAAGCGGTTGATCGACATTATCGATCCCACTCCGAAGGCAGTTGACTCGCTGATGCGACTCGATCTTCCTGCGGATGTGAACATCGAGATCAAGCTCTGAGGCGGGGAGGAGAAAGCATGACTACCCACCAGAACGAGCGCCCCGTAACGGCTGTGCTCGCAACGAAGCTCGGTATGACCCAGGTTTGGGACGAGGCCGGCAAACTGGTTCCTGTGACAGTCGTCGCAGTGAGCCCCAATGTTGTGACCCAGGTCCGCACTCCGGAAGCCGATGGCTACGCCGCGGTCCAGATCGCCGCCGGTCAGATTGACCCGCGCAAGGTCACCAAACCGCTCAAGGGTCACTTTGAAAAGGCTGGCGTTACGCCGCGCCGTCACGTTGCGGAGATCCGCACCTCCAATGCTGCCGAGTTCAACCTCGGTCAGGAGATCACCGCTGAGGCATTCACTGCAGGCGCCCTGGTCGACGTGCAAGGCACGACCAAGGGCAAGGGCTTTGCCGGCGTTATGAAGCGTCACGGATTCGCGGGCGTTTCAGCTTCGCACGGTGCGCACCGTAACCACCGTAAGCCTGGTTCCATTGGCGCTTGCGCCACACCGGCTCGCGTGTTCAAGGGCCTGCGCATGGCCGGTCGTATGGGCCACGTGACTCAGACCACCCAGAACCTGACGGTTCACGCCGTTGATGCAGACAAGGGTCTCATCCTGGTCAAGGGCGCTGTCCCTGGACCTAAGGGCGGTATCGTCGTGGTTCGCAACGCTGTGAAGGGTGCGTGATCGCCATGGCTGACAACGCAACACTCACGGTCGATGTCCTCGATGCGAAGGGTAAGAAGGCTGGAAAAGCCGAACTGCCCGCCGAGGTATTTGACGTTCAGACCAACATCCCACTGATCCACCAGGTTGTCGTCGCTCAGCGTGCCGCTGCCCGCCAGGGCACCCACGACACCAAGAGCCGTGGTGAAGTCTCCGGTGGTGGCAAGAAGCCATTCAAGCAAAAGGGCACTGGACGTGCTCGTCAAGGTTCGACTCGCGCACCCCAGTTCGCTGGCGGTGGCGTGGTCCACGGACCGACGCCGCGCAGTTACAACCAGCGCACCCCGAAGAAGATGAAGGCAGCCGCACTGCGCGGCGCGCTTTCGGATCGGGCTCGCGCAGGTCGCGTACACGTCGTCACTGAGTTCGGCATCGACGGAACTCCGTCCACGAAGGCTGCGCTGAGCGTGCTCAAGCAGCTGTCGGGACGTAAGAATGTGCTCGTCGTACTCGAGCGTGGCGATGAATTGACTTCCAAGTCACTGCGTAACGTACCTGAAGTGCACTTGCTGGTCCCGGATCAGTTGAACACCTATGACGTGCTGATTTCAGACGACGTTGTGTTCACCCAGGGTGCACTCGAGAAGTTCCTCGCCGGTCCGACCACTGGACGTGGTGCAACTGCGGTTGCCACTTCAAGCGAGGCTGCTGAAGAGGAGGCTGCTAAATGAGCGCCGTCCAGAAGAACCCTCGTGAGATTCTGATCGCTCCCGTGGTCTCTGAGAAGAGCTACGGTTTGATCGACGAGGGCAAGTACACATTCGTCGTTGCACCGGATGCCAACAAGACTGAGATCAAGATCGCAGTTGAGAAGGTATTCGATGTCAAGGTTGCCAAGGTCAACACGCTCAACCGTAAGGGCAAGACCCGGCGCACGAAATTCGGTATCGGCAAGCGTAAGGACACCAAGCGCGCAATCGTCACTCTCTCCGAGGGCACGATTGACGTCTTTGGTGCCATCAGCTGACGCGGGCCACTAAAGGAGATTGAGGACGAATCCCCATGGGAATCCGTAAGTACAAGCCGACTACGCCTGGTCGCCGTGGCGCCAGCGTCGCGGACTTTGTCGAGATCACTCGGTCACAGCCGGAGAAGTCGCTGGTCCGTCCGTTGTCAAAGACGGGTGGGCGTAACAACACCGGCCGCATCACGACTCGCCACAAGGGTGGTGGTCACAAGCGTGCATACCGAGTCATCGACTTCCGCCGTCACGACAAAGACGGCGTGCCCGCGAAGGTCGCACATATTGAATACGACCCGAACCGTACTGCACACATCGCACTGCTGCACTATGCAGATGGCGAGAAGCGCTACATCGTAGCGCCGAACAAGCTGCGTCAGGGCGACTTCGTTGAGTCGGGTCCGAACGCCGACATCAAGCCAGGCAACAACCTGCAGTTGCGCAACATCCCGACCGGTACGGTGGTTCACGCCATCGAGCTGCGTCCCGGTGGCGGCGCGAAGATCGCACGTTCTGCTGGCGCATCGGTTCAGCTCGTCGCCAAAGACGGCCCCTATGCGCAACTGCGCATGCCGTCTGGTGAGATCCGCAACGTCGACGCGCGCTGCCGCGCCACCGTCGGTGAAGTCGGTAACGCCGAGCAGTCCAACATCAACTGGGGTAAGGCCGGCCGTAACCGCTGGAAGGGCAAGCGTCCGACCGTGCGTGGTGTGGCCATGAACCCGATCGACCACCCACACGGTGGTGGTGAAGGCAAGACTTCCGGTGGTCGCCACCCGGTGAGCCCATGGGGTCAGGCTGAAGGCCGCACCCGTCGTCCGGGCAAGCCCAGTGACAAGTTGATCGTTCGCCGTCGCCGTACGGGCAAGAAGCGCTGATAAGGAGCCTGACTAATGCCACGTAGCTTGAAGAAGGGCCCCTTCGTCGACGACCACCTGCAGAAGAAGGTGGACGCGCAGAACGAGGCGGGTACCAAGAATGTGATCAAGACCTGGTCGCGTCGGTCGGTTATCACCCCCGACTTCCTAGGTCATACTTTTGCCGTGCATGATGGCCGCAAGCACGTCCCGGTGTTCGTCACCGAGTCGATGGTCGGTCACAAGCTCGGTGAGTTTGCACCGACACGTACCTTTAAGGGGCACGTGAAGGACGATAAGAAGGGTAGGCGGCGATGAGCGCGGCACCGCGTAACAAGGAGAACCCGTCAGAACGCCGGGTGAGCCTGCTCGGAGACGCTGAGGGTGCCTTTGCCGTGGCGCGTTTCGTACGTGTCACGCCGCAGAAGGCCCGTCGTGTCGCCGACCTGGTTCGCGGCGCTTCGGTTGATGAGGCTGTCTCCACGCTGAAGTTTGCTCCGCAGGCGGCAGCGGCAGATGTGCTGAAGGTTGTCGAATCTGCGACGGCCAACGCCATCACGACCGAGAACTTGGCACGTGAGTCCCTCGTGATCTCGCGCGTCTTCATCGACGAGGGTCCGACGTTCAAGCGGTTTAGGCCGCGTGCTCAGGGCCGTGCCGGTCGCATCCTGAAGCGTACGAGCCACATCACTGTGGTCGTCACACCCCGTGAAGAGAAGGGACGGGCCTGATAGTGGGACAGAAGGTCAACCCGCTCGGGTTCCGCCTGGGCATTACGACAGATCACCGGTCGCGTTGGTTCACTGACTCAACCAAGCCGGGTCAGCGTTACCGCGACTACGTTCGCGAAGACGTTGCTATCCGCAAGCTGATGAGCACCGGGCTCGAGCGTGCAGGTATCTCCAAGGTCGAGATCGAGCGCACCCGTGACCGGGTTCGCATCGACATTCACACCGCTCGTCCCGGTATCGTCATCGGACACCGCGGTGCGGAGGCAGACCGTCTGCGCACGCAGTTGGAGAAGCTCACCGGCAAGCAGGTGCAGTTGAACATCCTCGAGGTCAAGAACCCAGAGGTAGACGCACAGCTGGTCGCACAGGGCATCGCCGAGCAGCTCGCAAGCCGTGTCTCGTTCCGTCGCGCAATGCGCAAGGGCATCCAGTCGGCACAGCGTGCCGGCGCAAAGGGTATCCGTGTGCAGTGCTCGGGACGTCTCGGCGGCGCTGAGATGAGCCGTAGCGAGTTCTACCGTGAAGGCCGTGTGCCGCTGCACACGCTGCGCGCCAACATTGACTACGGCTTCTTCGAGGCTCGTACCACCTTCGGCCGTATCGGCGTGAAGGTCTGGATCTACAAGGGCGACATGACCGAGAAGGAATGGGCACGCGAGCAGGCTTCGCAGGCTCCTCGTTCCGGTCGCGGTGGACGCGGTGCGCGTTCCGGACGTGGCCCCCGTCGTGGCGAGCGTGCAGGTGGCAGCAATGCCGCTGGCGCAGCCGAGGCTCCCGCAGCTGCTGAGGCAGCAGCGGCACCAGCTGGTAAGGAGGCCTGACCATGTTGATTCCTCGCAAGGTCAAGCACCGTAAGCAGCACCACCCCAAGCGGTCAGGACAGGCCAAGGGTGGCACGACGATTGCGTTCGGTCAGTACGGTATCCAGGCTCTTGAGCCGGCATACCTGACCAACCGTCAGATTGAAGCTGCACGTATTGCAATGACTCGCCACATCAAGCGTGGCGGTAAGGTCTGGATCAACGTGTTCCCAGACCGTCCTTTGACCAAGAAGCCCGCCGAAACCCGCATGGGTTCCGGTAAGGGTTCACCCGAGTGGTGGGTCGCCAACGTCAAGCCCGGTCGTATCGTTTTCGAGTTGGCCGGTGTGGACGAGGCGCTGGCACGCGAAGCTATGCGCCGTGCGATCCACAAGCTCCCGATGAAGTGCCGTTTCGTGGTACGCGAAGGTGGTGCGAACTGATGGCTATCGGATCGAAGGGACTTGCTCCCAGCGACCTCGACGGTTTCACGGACGCGAAGCTGGTTGAGGAACTGGACAACGCCAAGAAGGAATTGTTCAACTTGCGTTTCCAGTCGGCCACCGGTCAGCTTGAGGACCACGGCAGGCTTAAGGCCGTCAAGCGTGACATCGCGCGGATCTACACGATTCTGCGTGAGCGCGAGCTCGGCATCCGTACAGCACCGAGCGCGAGCGAGTGAGGCATTTGATGAGCGAGAACGAAAACACCACCACCCAGGTGCGTGCTAGCCGCAAGACCCGTCGTGGGTATGTGGTCTCCGACAAGATGGACAAGACCATTGTCGTCGAGGTCGAAGACCGCGTGAAGCACGCGTTGTACGGTAAAGTTATTCGCCGTACCTCCAAGATCAAGGCACACGACGAGGAAAACACCGCAGGTATCGGTGACCTCGTGCTGATCATGGAGACCCGCCCATTGTCGGCGACCAAGCGTTGGCGTCTCGTGGAGATCCTCGAGAAGGCCAAGTAACAAGTCTCGCGTGGTTGCAGTTGGTTCTGCCAGCTGCAACCACGCAAGCATGACAGCTATCCGTTCGGCAAGGCTCGCACACTGCGAGAACCAGCTCGACGACAGGAGTTCAACACATGATCCAGCAGGAGTCGCGACTCAGGGTCGCCGACAACACCGGTGCCAAGGAAATCTTGTGCATCCGTGTGCTCGGTGGCTCAGGCCGCCGCTACGCCGGTGTCGGTGACGTCATTGTTGCCACCGTCAAGGATGCTATTCCTGGCGGAAACGTTAAGAAGGGCGAGGTCGTCAAGGCCGTTATCGTCCGTACCGTCAAGGAGCGTCGCCGCCCAGACGGCTCATATATCAAGTTTGACGAGAACGCCGCAGTCATCCTCAAGGGTGACGGCGAGCCTCGTGGAACCCGTATCTTCGGACCCGTCGGTCGTGAACTTCGCGACAAGCGTTTCATGAAGATCATCTCGCTGGCCCCGGAGGTGCTCTGAGATGGCAAAGATTAAGAAGGGCGACCTGGTCGTCGTTATCGCAGGCGCGGACCGCAAGAAGGAAGGTCGTGTCCTCGAGGTTCTCGTGGAGCAGGACCGTGTGATCGTCGAAGGTATCAACCGTAAGACGAAGCACCGCAAGGTCGGACAGACCCAGCGCGGCGCACGCACCGGTGGCATCGAGACGATCGAAGCGCCGATCCATATCTCGAACGTCATGCTGGTCGACCCGGAGACCAAGAAGGGCACCCGGGTTGGATACCGCAGCGAGACTGTTGAGCGTGATGGCCGCGAGCGCACGATGCGCGTCCGTGTCGCTAAGCGTTCTGGTAAGGACATCTGATGAGCACTGAGACGACAACAACCGTGGAGGCTCCGGCACTGCCACGTCTGAAGCAGAAGTACCGCGAGGAAATCATCACGGGTCTGCGCGAAGAGTTCTCTCACGAGAACGTCAACCAGGTCGCTGGTTTGACGAAGATCGTCGTGAACATGGGTGTCGGCGATGCCGCACGTGACTCCAAGTTGATCGAAGGCGCGATTCGCGACCTGACCATCATCACCGGTCAGAAGCCGCAGGTCACTCGCGCTCGCAAGTCCATCGCACAGTTCAAACTGCGTGAGGGAATGCCCATCGGTGCGCACGTGACTTTGCGCGGCGACCGGATGTGGGAGTTCCTGGACCGGTTGCTGTCATTGGCGCTGCCTCGTATTCGCGACTTCCGTGGTCTCAGCCCGAAGCAGTTCGACGGTCACGGCAACTACACGTTCGGTCTGACGGAGCAGTCGATGTTCCACGAGATCGATCAGGACAAGATTGACCGCGTGCGTGGTATGGACATCACTATCGTGACTTCCGCTACCACCGACGACGAGGGCCGCTCGCTGCTGCGCCGGCTCGGCTTCCCGTTCAAGGAGAACTGAAATGGCTAAGAAGGCTTTGATCAACAAGGCAGCGGCCAAGCCCAAGTTTGCGGTGCGTGCCTACACTCGATGCCAGCGTTGCGGACGTCCGCACTCGGTGTATCGCAAGTTTGGCCTGTGCCGTATCTGCCTGCGTGAGATGGCTCACCGTGGCGAACTGCCGGGCATCACAAAGAGCAGCTGGTAAACCACTACGTCGCAGGTCCGCACCCTTTGGGTGGCTGGATACCCCGACGAGGAAGGGCTAAAGCCCAATGACGATGACTGACCCCATCGCAGACATGCTGACTCGTCTGCGGAACGCTAACTCGGCTCACCACGAGACCGTGACTATTCCTTACTCCAAGCTCAAGCAGCACATCGCTGAGATCTTGCAGGCCGAGGGATACATCAACGGCTGGGACGTGGCTGATGCCAAGGTCGGGAAGAACCTGACCCTCACACTGAAGTACGGTCCCAACCGTGAGCGTTCGCTCTCAGGGATCAAACGAGTTTCCAAGCCCGGTCTGCGTGTATACGCAAAGTCGACGAGCCTGCCCAAGGTTCTCGGTGGTCTCGGTATTGCGATTCTGTCCACGTCCTCTGGTCTCTTGACTGACCGGCAGGCCTCAAGCAAGGGTGTTGGCGGGGAAGTCCTCGCCTACGTCTGGTGATTCGGAAAGGAGTATCGAACCATGTCTCGAATCGGTAAGATCCCCGTTCCGGTCCCGGCCGGAGTGGATGTAAAAATTGACGGTGACAAGATCACCGTGAAGGGCCCCAAGGGAACCCTGGAGCACGCAGTCCCCAGCCCGATCTCGGTCGCGCTTGAGGATGGCGAGCTCAAGGTCGCTCGCCCAGATGACGAGCGTGACTCACGTGCGCTGCACGGTCTGACTCGTACGCTGCTGGCTAACATCATCGAAGGTGTCACCAACGGCTATGAGAAGAAGCTCGAAATTGTCGGTACCGGTTACCGTGTCACCGCAAAGGGCTCAGACCTCGAGTTCGCGCTCGGATTCTCCCACCCGGTTCTCGTGAAAGCCCCCGCGGGCATCACGTTTGCCGTGGAAAGCCCAACGAAGTTCTCAGTTTCGGGAATCTCGAAGCAGCAAGTCGGTGAAGTCGCGGCCAATATCCGCAAGATCCGCAAGCCTGAGCCCTACAAGGGCAAGGGTGTGCGCTACGAGGGCGAAGTTGTACGCCGCAAGGTCGGAAAGGCTGGTAAGTGATGGCTGTCGAAATCAAGGGCAAAGGAAAGTCCGTTGCACGCGCACGCCGTCACCTGCGTCTTCGCAAGAAGATCTCTGGCACGGCTGCCCGTCCACGTCTCGTGGTCACTCGTTCCTCACGGCACATGACCGCACAGATCGTCGACGACACTGTCGGTCACACCCTGGCTTCCGCTTCAACGCTCGAAGTTGACCTGCGCGCGCTTGACGGTGACAAGACCGCCAAGGCCCGTAAGGTTGGCGAACTCGTCGCAGAACGCGCCAAGGCTGCCGGTATCGACACCGTGATCTTCGACCGTGGCGGAAACAAGTACCACGGCCGGGTCGCCGCTGTCGCCGACGGCGCACGCGAAGGCGGTTTGACGCTGTGATGAACTTCAAGATCAATTCAAACGTTGACGCACGGAAGCAAAGGACTCTCTGATGGCTGCAGGGCAGCAGGGCAATGCCGGCCGCAGCGCCGGCGAGAACAACGAGCGCTCGGGCGAGCGCCGCAATGACCGTCGCGGCGGGGGCCGTGGCGGCGACCGAGGTCGCGACGCCGACAAGAACGCATTTGTTGAGCGTGTCGTCACCATCAACCGTGTCTCGAAGGTCGTCAAGGGTGGTCGTCGGTTCAGCTTCTCCGCTCTCGTAGTGGTGGGCGACGGCGACGGTACCGTGGGCGTCGGATACGGCAAGGCTAAGGAAGTTCCAGCCGCCATTGCCAAGGGTGTCGAGGAAGCGAAGAAGTCCTTCTTCCGCGTTCCTCGTATCCAGGGCACCATCCCTCACCCGGTTCAGGGTGAGGCGGCCGCAGGTGTCGTATTCCTGCGTCCGGCTGGCCCGGGTACCGGTGTTATCGCCGGCGGTCCGGTTCGTGCGGTGCTCGAGTGCGCTGGAATCCACGACGTGCTGAGCAAGTCGCTCGGCTCGTCTAACGCAATCAACATTGTGCACGCCACCGTAGAGGCACTGCGTCAGCTGGAGCAGCCTGAGGCTGTTGCGGCTCGTCGTGGCCTTCCGCTCGACGCTGTGGCTCCCGCAGCGCTGTTGCGTGCGCAAGCTGCAGGTCGCGCCGAGAAGGCCGCTGCGGCAGAGCAGGTAGGTGCATGATGGCGAAGCTCAAGGTCACTCAGATCAAATCAAGCATCGGTGGCAAGAAGTACCAGCGGGAGACGCTGCGTAGCCTCGGTCTGAAGCGTATTGGTGACACCACCGTGAAGGAAGACCGCCCGGAGTTCCGTGGCATGGTCGACACGGTGTCACACCTGGTCACCGTCGAGGAGGTTGACTGACCATGGCAGAGAAGAAGAAGGTTGACGAGGCTGCCTCGTCAACGACGGAAGGTGCTGGCGGCACCCTGAAGATGCACCACCTTCGTCCGGCTCCAGGAGCCAAGACGGCAAAGACCCGCGTGGGTCGTGGTGAGGCTTCGAAGGGTAAGACTGCCGGACGAGGCACCAAGGGAACCAAGGCTCGCTACCAAGTGCCGGCTCGCTTCGAAGGTGGCCAGATGCCACTGCACATGCGGTTGCCGAAGTTGCGTGGCTTCAAGAACCCGTTCCGTACCGAGTACCAGGTTGTCAACCTGAACAAGCTCGCAGAGTTGTACCCCGAAGGCGGCAAGGTCACAGTTGAAGACCTGGTTGCCAAGGGTGCCGTTCGTAAGGGACATCTCGTCAAGGTGCTCGCCACCGGAGACATCAATGTCAAGTTGGACGTCCAGGTCGACAAGGTCTCAAACGCTGCTCAAGAGAAGATTGTGGCAGCGGGCGGATCTATCGCTCAGGATTGATCCGACCGGCCGCGAGGCCGGGTGGCGCCAGCTGCCCGGCCTCGCGCCATATCAGTCTTAGATAAAATACGTGTTCGATATGCCGTGACGTAGCGGCATCGTCGAGTTCCAATTTGGGGCTCGTTGCAGGTAAGGTTCGACAGGTGCCAGTTTTTGGCACGACGTCGGTTGGCTGCCTTACCGCAGTATCAATATCGCCCGCGATAGCGGGTCCAGGAGGATTCGGTGCTCAGCGCATTCACCCGGGCGTTTCGGACGCCTGACCTGAGACGGAAGTTGTTGTTCACGCTCGCGATCATCGCGTTGTATCGCGTGGGCTCGTTCGTGCCTTCGCCAGGTGTGGACTATCAGGCAGTGGAACAGTGTGTCCAGGCAGGTCAGTCGAACGACTTCATCGGTTTGGTGAACCTATTCAGTGGTGGTGCACTGCTGCAACTGTCGATCTTTGCGCTCGGCATCATGCCGTACATCACCGCATCGATCATCGTGCAGTTGCTGCGTGTGGTGATCCCGCGCTTCGAGACCCTCCACAAAGAAGGTCAGGCTGGTCAGGCGAAACTGACGCAGTACACCCGTTACCTCACGATTGGTCTCGGAATCCTTCAAGCGACTACTTACACGACCATGGCACGCACTGGCGCGTTGCTCGGTTGTGAGAATTCAGTGCTGTTCAACGACGGCATCATGAACCAGATCATCGTGATCACCGCCATGACTGCTGGTACCGGAATGATCATGTGGCTCGGTGAGCGCATCACCGAACGCGGCATCGGAAACGGTATGTCACTGCTGATCTTCACCTCGATCGCCGCGACGCTGCCGACAGCCCTGTGGGGTATCGCAGGTGGCTCCGCCGGTCTGGGCAAGTTCACCGTTGTCGTCGCGATCGCACTGCTCGTCGTCGTGCTGATCGTTTTCGTTGAGCAGTCACAGCGCCGTATCCAGGTCCAGTACGCCAAGCGCATGGTGGGTCGTCGGATGTACGGCGGATCATCCACCTACATTCCGATCAAGATCAACATGGCGAACGTGATCCCAGTGATCTTCGCTTCATCGATCTTGGCAGTGCCTGGTTTGATCGGTCAGTTCTCAGGCAACCAGAACGAGGGTTGGGCCATGTGGGTCACCAACAACCTCAGTTCGCCGAACGCGCCGCTGCACCTGGCCATCTACTTCGTGCTGATCATCTTCTTCACGTTCTTCTACACCGCGATCACGTTCAACCCGACTGAGGTTGCGGACAACATGAAGAACTACGGCGGCTTCATCCCGGGTATCCGTGCCGGACGCCCGACCGCCGAGTACCTGCAGTACGTCATCACGCGTATCACCACTGCCGGTTCGCTCTACCTGGCACTGGTCGCGTTGATCCCGACTCTCGGATTCATCTGGCTCGAGGTTACCGCGAACATTCCATTCGGTGGTACGTCGATCCTGATTCTGGTCGGTGTCGGTCTTGAGACCGTCAAGCAGATCGACGCTCAATTGCAGCAGCGCCACTACGAAGGACTACTGCGGTGACACATCGGTTCTTGATCATGGGCCCGCAGGGCGCCGGTAAGGGAACTCAGGCAGCGTTGCTGGCGCAGCGTGCCGAGGTGCCTGCGATCTCAACCGGAGACATCTTCCGGGCGAACATCAAGGGCGAGACGGAATTGGGCAAACTGGCTCAGTCTTTCACCTCGCGCGGCGAGCTCGTCCCGGACTCGGTGACCAACGACATGGTGCGCGACCGATTGGGCCAGCAGGACACCGCCGAGGGGTTCATCCTCGACGGCTACCCTCGCAACGCAGCCCAGGTTGAAGCGCTCGACGGAATTCTTGCCGATCTTGGCTGGTCTCTTGATGCGGTTATCGTGCTTACAGCAGACCGGGACGAGTTGCTTGGTCGCCTGAGCAGACGTGCCGAGTTGGAAGGCCGCGAAGACGACACCGCTGAGACGATCGCTCGTCGGCTCGATATCTACGAGCAAGAGACAGCGCCCTTGATCGACGCCTACCGGGCACGTGGTCTGCTCGTCGAGGTCGACGGCATCGGCGAGATCGACGCCGTAGCCGAGCGTATCGACGTGGCTTTAGCGGCTCGTTGAGAAAGTAGTCACAGCAGTGTTCGGTCGCCAAGGTGTCGAATACAAGACCCCCGCACAGATCGCGGCCATGCGCCGCGCTGGAGTGGTCGTAGCCAGGACCCTAGAGGCAGTGACGAACGCTGTCGCACCGGGGGTGACTCCGGCCGAGCTGGACGCGATCGCCAGTCAACATATCGCTGACGGCGGTGCCACCTCGTCCTTCCTGGGCTACGAGGGCTTCCCAGCGACTATCTGCGTATCCGTCAACGAGGCCGTGATCCACGGCATCCCCGGCGACATGCCGTTACAGCCAGGAGACGTGGTCTCTGTCGACAGCGGGGCGATCGTAGACGGGTGGCACGCGGATGCGGCTCGCACTGTCATTGTTCCCCATCCGGACGAGTCAACTACTGCGCACGATGAACGCCTCGTCTCGGCGACGCGTGACGCGATGTGGGACGGCATTGCATCGCTGGCCACCGTACGACGGGTCCGCGATGTGGGTGCGGCGATCGAAGCCTCAGTGGACGAGGCCATGGCGACAGACGAAGCCCAATACGGGATCGTCGAGGATTTCGTCGGACACGGCATTGGATCGCAGATGCATCAGGATCCTGATGTTCCGAATTTCGCCGCGTCGTCACCGCGAACCCGCATTCGTCCCGGAATGTGCCTGGCCATCGAACCGATGCTGACACGTGGCAGTGGCGAAGTATGCACCTGCGAAGACGATTGGACCGTGGTCACGGTCGACGGCAGCACGGCCGCGCACTGGGAGAACACTGTCGCAATCCTCGACGACGGCATTTTCGTGCTCACCGAACCCGATGGCGGCGCCGCCGAGTTGGCTAAGCGCGGTGTCACTTTGGGCATGCTCGTCGACTAGGACCCGCACTGGCGCAACCCGGCGGGTTTGCGCTACACTGGTCCGTCGGGTATGTACACTTTCGCGCCCGCCATAGGTAGTACGGCGGCTGCGGAACCTCAAACCAGGTCAATCTTCCGATTCTCAGTGTCTCCAGCACTGGTTTCGGCGTGTGTACGTGCCACATTCGACGCCGTAATGGCGTACCAGATCAACAGTTAGCGGAGGATATGGCGAAGAAGGACGGTGCAATCGAGGTAGAGGGTTCCGTAGTCGAAGCATTGCCGAACGCAATGTTCCGTGTGGAACTCGCTAACGGGCACAAGGTTCTAGCGCACATCTCTGGCAAGATGCGGCAACACTACATTCGCATCCTGCCTGAAGACCGTGTCGTCGTGGAGTTGAGCCCGTACGACCTGACACGCGGCCGGATCGTCTACCGCTACAAGTAGATCGCCTGGTTCTCCAGGATTCTTACCTCACACCACGACGATGTTGCTCAGGGATCACTCAGCCCTCAGCGACTAAGGACAAACGATGAAGGTCAACCCCAGCGTCAAGAAGATCTGTGACAAGTGCAAGGTTATCCGCCGGCACGGAAACGTCATGGTCATCTGCGAAAACCCGCGTCACAAGCAGCGTCAGGGCTAATTCAGCCCCGTCACTGGTCACCTGCGCGACAACAGAACATCGCAATACCATCGGCACACTGCATAGGCAGTTGCTGAAACCCCTGGTCCGGAGGCCAGGGCTCGTAACGAATACGAGAGGTGTTGCGGCAGACCTCCGGATCGTATGTAAGGAACACCACGCTCCATGGCACGTCTTATCGGAGTTGATCTGCCGCGCGACAAGCGCGTCGAGGTCGCACTCACCTACATTTTCGGCGTCGGGCGCACGCGTGCGCAGCAGACCCTGGCAGGCACCGGTATCAGCCCGGACGTTCGCGTCAAGGATCTGTCCGATGCGGAGCTAGTCGCGTTACGTGACTACCTTGAGGGTAATTACAAGCTTGAGGGTGACCTCCGTCGTGAGGTCGCTGCCGACATTCGCCGCAAGGTCGAGATCGGCTGCTACGAGGGCCTTCGGCACCGCCGCGGTCTTCCTGTGCGCGGACAGCGCACCAAGACAAACGCGCGTACCCGTAAGGGACCGAAGCGCACCGTTGCGGGCAAGAAGAAGGCTCGCTGACAAACCCAGCAGTCCGACTGGCCACAGTGTTGCCGCTTAGCACAGTCGGTTCGACGATCTCGAAACAGGAGTAAGACCACCACATGCCTCCCAAGACTCGCGGTGCAGTCCGTAAGCCACGCCGTAGGGACAAGAAGAATGTTCCGCTCGGCCAGGCGCACATCAAGAGCACCTTTAACAACACCATCGTTTCCATCACGGATCCTTCGGGTGCCGTCCTCGCTTGGGCATCGTCCGGCCAGGTTGGATTCAAGGGTTCGCGTAAGTCCACCCCGTTCGCTGCTCAGCTCGCCGCTGAGGCCGCTGCACGTCGTGCTCAAGAGCACGGTGTGAAGAAGGTTGACGTCTTCGTCAAGGGCCCGGGTTCTGGACGTGAGACCGCGATCCGTTCGTTGACCGCAGCAGGCCTCGAGGTCGGCACGATCCAGGATGTGACGCCGCAGGCGCACAACGGATGCCGCCCACCGAAGCGTCGCCGCGTCTGATCTAGTCCTGGTCGTTAGGTTCACACCAAACTGCCTTTACCTTCACGAACGGACTCAACCGGTCCGCTCGTTCGCTATCCAAGAAGCGTCATATAGCGGGTGCTTCATGCGAAAGGAAAACCACCAGTGCTTATTGCACAGCGTCCCACGCTGACTGAAGAAGTCATCTCTGCCACACGGTCACGATTCGCCATCGAGCCGTTGGAGCCAGGTTTTGGTTACACGATCGGCAACTCGCTTCGCCGCACGTTGCTGTCGTCCATCCCTGGTGCCGCGGTTACCTCGATCCGCCTTGACGGTGTTCAGCACGAGTTCGAGACCATTCCGGGTGTTAAGGAAGACGTCACCGAACTGATCTTGAACATCAAGAACCTCGTGGTGTCCTCGGACAACGACGAGCCTGTCGTGATGTACCTGCGCAAGCAGGGCCCCGGCGTAGTCACCGCAGCGGACATTCTGCCGCCTGCTGGCGTCGAGATTCACAACCCTGATCTGCACCTGGCCACGTTGAACGACAAGGGCAAGGTTGAGATCGAGCTGACCGTTGAGCGTGGTCGTGGATACGTCTCCGCGCAGCAGAACAAGTTGCCGGACGCTGAACTGTCACGGATTCCCGTCGACTCGATCTACTCGCCGGTTCTCAAGGTGAGCTACGCAGTCGAGGCAACCCGTGTCGAGCAGCGTACGGACTTCGACAAGCTTATTGTCGACGTCGAGACCAAGCCAGCGATCTCCCCGGCAGATGCCCTGGCATCGGCTGGTAAGACGCTTGTTGAGTTGTTCGGCCTTGCCCGGGAACTCAATGTGGAAGCTGAAGGTATTGAAATTGGCCCGTCGCCAACAGATGCTGCCTTGGCGGCAGATCTGGCACTGCCGGTTGAAGAGCTTGACCTGACGATCCGGTCCTACAACTGCCTCAAGCGCGAGGGCATCCACACCGTGGGTGAACTCGTTGCCCGCAGCGAAGCTGACCTGCTGGACATTCGTAACTTCGGTGCGAAGTCCATCGACGAGGTCAAGAAGAAGCTTGCTGGCCTCGGCTTGGGTCTGAAGGATTCACCGCTCGACTTTGTTGCCCCGACTGACGACGAGTACGTCGACGAGTCCGGTGTCAGCGAAGACCTCGACGAGCAGTACAACTGATTTTGCGGTCATGCGCCATGACGGCGAATGACCAGCCATACAAGGAGCAAAGACAATGCCTACCCCTACTAAGGGCCCGCGCCTGGGCGGCGGATCGGCGCACGAGCGTCAGATCCTGGCGAACCTTGCCACCAGCCTCTTCGAGCACGGTCGCATCACCACCACATTGACCCGCGCCAAGCGTCTCCAGCCGCTTGCCGAGCGTCTGATCACCAAGGCGAAGCGCGGCGACCTGCACGCACGTCGCCAGGTGTCATCGGTCATCCGCAACAAGACACCCCGCCGCTGGAACGGCGAAGGCGATGCCTACACCATCGTGCACCGCCTGTTCAACGAGATCGCACCGCAGTTCGCGGAGCGCAACGGTGGCTACACCCGTATCACCAAAGTTGGAACCCGCAAGGGCGACAACGCGCAGCTCGCTGTGATCGAGCTCGTCCTGGAACCTGTCAGCCCGAAGCAGGCTGTCGTCCGTGAAGCTGAAGGCGCTGCCAAGCGTTCCGTCAAGGAGCAGGCTGCTGCCGAGGTCGAGGACACCGCAGCTGAGACCGCTGAGGTCGAGGAAGCAGCGGTTGAAGAGGCCTCAGCCGAGGAAGCAGAGACCACCGAGGTCGAGGCAGACGAGGCTGAAGCCGCCGCAGACAGCGACGAGAAGTGAGTTGAGACTGCTGAGGCAGTACAACTGAGCAACATGAACGGGGTGGACCTGGGTGCAAACCTAGGTCCACCCCGTTCGCGCTGGTTACCCTAGGATGCAGTCCCATCGAGGCAGTAGGGAGCACATGTGGTTCAGGTCATCTGGTGGTTGCCGCTCGCTGCGGCGCTTTGGCTCCTGCCCGGGTACGTACTGTTAAGGCTTGCGGGAGTACGTGGTGTGTTCTCGATCGGAGCCGCTGCCAGCGTCACCACGGTGTTTGTCGCGCTGGCGACGACCTTGTACCCCTACATTGGCGTGGGTTGGGATATCGGCAGCGCGGCGCTTGGGTGGGTTTGTGTTGCCGTCGCGGCGTGGGCTATTCGTTGGTTGTTCCGACGAGTTCGGATGGGCATCGCTGGCCAACGTTCAGGACGAGGGCCATCTGACGGACCAGACGGGACGTCTTCGCCTCAGGTTCCGTGCTCCGCGAACGCGTTCATCGTGTCGTTGCCCCGCCGTACCACCGTCATAGCCTGGTCTGCGGGCGCGGCTGCGGCACTGATCTCACTGGTGGGTGTGTTGGCGGCGCTGCCAGATCTTGCCGCACCACTACAAGTGCGCGACGGCTTCGTACATCTCAATGCCGTCGCCCACATCGCCTCATCGGGGCAGGCAAGCATGTTTGGCGGCCTGGATGCGGTGGTGTCCCATGCGGGCGCGGGTACCTACTATCCGAGTGCCTGGCATGCTGTGACGGCACTGATGCCTGCGATGGTTCCCGCTCAGGCGGTCACGATCAGCGCCCTGGCCGTGATGGCGGCCGTGTGGCCGATCTCCATATTCTTTTTGGTACGAGTTGCCTTCCCGCGGCAAGTCGCACTGAGTGTGATCGTGGTCGCGTTGAGCTCGTCGCTATCGTTCTTCCCCTTCACTCAGCACATCTTGAGCGCACAATCGCCCAACGCATTAGGGACCGCGTTGCTGCCTGCGGCACTGGCTGCCACCATCCTGGTCGTGCGGAAGCCTCGTTCGGGGCTGTATGGGGTGCTGCTGGCGCTCACCGGCGCAGCGGCGGTCTTCGCGCACCCCAATACGATCTTTTCTTACCTGGCGCTGGCGCTGCCTATTGTGGCTGGCGCGCTGTGGCGGGCCGGTCGCCGGTGGCTTGATCGTCGGTCGACTTCTGGCGGGCTTGGGGCGCAGGAGCGAGGGAGCACTCGTCCGCGATGGTCTGCCTGGTGGTGGGTCGCGGCAGGCGCCGTACTGGTTAGCGTGGCTCTGGTCGCATTTATCCGTTTCAGCCCGCTGTGGCCCGTGCTGCGCGCGGTGATGAATTACGAGCAGACCATTGAGACCAGGTCCTATCTGTTCACGACTTCACGGCTGCTGAGCGATGTTGCCTTGTGGCAACTGCCGGGCAATATCATCATTAGCGTTGCTGTGATTGTCGGGGTGGTGACGTTGCTGCGGCGGCGCTCGTCGCGCTGGCTTGTGGCGATGTGGGGCATGACCATTGTGCTTGCGGCTCTAGCCGGTGGCCCCGAGAACGCGCTGCGCGGGTTGACCGGCTTTTGGTACAAACACGTGTTCCGGCTTGAGGCGCTTTACCCGATCAGCGCCTTGCTACTGGCGGCTGTCGGGTTGCTGGTGATAGCACGTTGGCTGGCTGTGCATGGTGGCGCTTGGAGAGTTGCACGCAAGGGCGGTGTTGCACGTGCTCAGCGTGGTGTGCGCGGTGCTGCGCTTGGCTGGAGTCGGCCGCGAGCTACTGCGGGGATCACCGTTGTCACGGTGGTGCTGTCTGTGGGCACACAGTTGCCCGGCATGGTGCAGCGTTCGCGTGGGGTCTTCGATCCGGCGGCACTGGCGGCGCGCGACGCGCTGATCGTTGACGTCGATGACCGGGACCTGCTCGACCGGCTTGCCAGGTTGTTGCCGCCAGGTGCAGTGGTCATCGCCGATCCGATGTCCGGGGGAGTGCTGGCCAGCGGTCTGGGCGGCGTGGCGGCGGTGTACCAGCGCACGAACCTCACCGGACTATCGCCTGATGCGGCGTACCTTTCTGAACACTTCGCGTCACTCGATACGGATCCCCAGGTGTGCGAGGCGCTGCGCGCCACCGGGGTCGAGTACGCGTACCTCGACGATGATCTGCTCGCGGGTGGTGCACGCAGCGCACAGGTCACCGCCGGCTTCGCCGCCGTCGACACCAGTCGCGGCCTAGAGGAGATCGCCCGCTCCGGCTCCGCCGCCCTCTACCAAATCACCGCCTGTAGGTAGATCTAGAGGATGGGCGGACTGCTGGCCTTGATTCCCACCAGATGTCTTTCAACGCCAACGTGAAATCGTTGATCGTTGAGAATTCCGAGAATCGACCTTGTACCATCGGGCCCTGCACTAATACATGTTCTTGCCATCCTATGGTTCCAGTGGGCGTGGCGCCGAGGGCGAAAAGTGCGTTCACTACGCCACTCGCCTCGGAATCGACGGCAATATCGAGAGGTGAGTTACCAGAACTGTTGGGACGATTCCTTCCGATGAGATGTGTAGCCATAGGTAGTCGAACCTCTCGCCGCTTTCTTGGAAGGATGAACTCATCAGCACAGTTACCGTTTCGCCAGATTAGTGACGGGGGGAGTCAAGGGGCCTATGGTGGCCTGTTGTCCTTGTTATGTCGCAGGACACGGACAACCCAGGAGGCGCAGATGTGGAGCGCAGTGTTGCCGCAGGAAAACTTTCCTGTCGACGGTTTGTTTTCCGGCAACAAGAAAGAAAACCTGCGGCAATAGCACGCGGGGCACGGAGCACGGGGCGCGGGGCGCGGGGCGCGGGGCGCGGGGCGCGGCGGCGAGTCGCTAAGGTAGGGGTGTGCTCGTTCCTGAAACTCCAGCCCTCACCAGGATCCGCCTGGATGTGGCCTACCGTGGCACCGACTTCGCCGGTTGGGCGCGTCAGCCTGAATTGCGGACCGTTCAAGGGGAGTTAGAAGCGGCACTGGACAAGGTACTGCGGGCCAGCGCTCGCGGATTGGCGGCGCCCCAGGTGACCGTTGCGGGTCGCACTGATGCTGGTGTTCATGCGCGTGGCCAAGTAGTGCACGTCGATATTGATCTCGACGGTTGGCGCAGTTTGCCCGGACGCAGTGACCGGCCAGAGTCTGAAGCATTGCTTGATCGGCTGGCCGGGGTGCTGGGGGATGACATCGTCGTTTTCGCGGCCACCATAGCGCCGAGCGGCTTCGATGCGCGATTTTCTGCGCTGAGCCGGACGTACAAGTACCGCATCGCGGATCGGTACGCGGCACGCGACCCGTTGCGGGCCGACTGGACGCTGTGGCACCGCGGCGAACTGGATGAGGCGGCGATGAACGAGGCCGCTCAGGAAGTCACGGGATTGCGCGACTTCGCGGCGTTCTGCAAACCTCGTCCGGGTGCTACCACGATCCGTCAGCTACAGCAGTTCGAGTGGCAGCGACCACAGTCGGGGCCGGACGCTGGCCTGGTGGTGGCGACCATCACCTCGGATGCGTTCTGTCACAACATGGTGCGGGCCCTGGTGGGATCGTCCATACTGATCGGTCAAGGAAAACGACCCGCCGATTGGCTCGCAGCGGTATTGGCCAGCAAAGACCGCGCAAACGCCGGGGCTGTGATCGCCGCACGAGGTTTGACCTTGGAAGCCGTCGCTTACCCCGAAGATGAGTTGCTGGCGCAACGGGCGCAGGCTATCCGCGCTCAGCGCATGGACGAGGAGATCCGCCCCTGAGTGTGAGGCGGAAACCACCTGCCTAGCGGTCGTTCAGGCGTCGTCCTCGACGTGCATCGCCGCCTCTTCCGCGCTCTCCAGACCGCCTGCAGCGCCCTTGTCAACGGCGTAAAGGTCGTTGCCACGGCCATCTAGCGCATCGTCATCGACGCTCAGCCGTCCCGGCTGCGAATCGTCCCCCTCGTCGGGCTCGTCCCAGACGTCGGGTGTCTCGGCGGCGAGTTCTTCCGTGATGGTCAAACCGTCGGTCACTTCCCTGGGGGTTTCGTAAAGTCCGGGACGCGGATCGGTACGAGGGGTGTAGCCCTCATCCAGGATGTCCTCGTCCTCAATCTGTTCCAGAGTGTCTTCGCGGGGCAGTTGATCCAGTTCGAGTTGGGGCTCATCAGGCTTGGACGTGTTACTCGGGTCTGTCTCGAATGTGCTCATCCATCCATCGTGGCACTGTGTGCCCTGGTGTGCAGAACATGGCATGAAGCCTCGTAGGCTAGGAGTATGGCCACATACCGAATCGTGTTGTTCTATGGCTTCACGCCCGTCAAGGACCCCACAGCAATGCGTCTTTGGCAGCGTGAACTAGCTGAGCGCTGGGACTTGACCGGACGAGTGATCGTCTCGCCGCACGGGATCAACGCCACCCTGGGTGGAACAGTCGAGAACCTGAAGCGTTACGTCAAGACGACCAAGCAATACCCGGGTTTGGAGAAGATCGACGTCAAGTGGTCGGCGGGGACTGGTGCAGATTTTCCACGGTTGAGTGTCAAGGAGCGGCCGGAACTGGTGGCCTTCGGGGTTCCAGACGAGATCAAAGTCACTGCGGATGGCGTCGTCGGTGGTGGAGAGCATCTTTCTCCAGCGCAGGTCAATGAACTCGTATCAGAACGGGGCGAGGACGTTGTGTTCTTTGACGGCCGCAATGCCTTCGAGGCGCAAACCGGGAGGTTTGCGGATGCTGTGGTGCCAGATGTGCGCACCACCCATGACTTCGTCGCCGAGATCGAATCCGGCAAGTACGACCATCTCAAAGACAAAGCCGTGGTGACGTACTGCACCGGGGGAGTGCGTTGCGAGATCCTGTCGGTGGTGATGAAGAACCGCGGATTCGGTGAGGTCTATCAGATCGATGGTGGCATCGTGCGATACGGCGAAGCCTACGGCTCGAAGGGCCACTGGAAGGGGTCGCTCTACGTCTTCGATCAGCGCGGTGCGGTCCATTTCGACGAGCATTCTCAGTCCCTGGGGCAGTGCATTGTCTGCGGGACCACCACTGACCGGTTCCGCAACTGCGCTGACGCTGCTTGCACCACCCAGCGCTTGGGCTGTGAAGAATGCGTCCCCGGACCAGGTTTTGCCGACCGGTGTCCCGAGTGCGTGGCTGCAAGGGACGAGTGGCTACAGCGCGTTTGACCAACCAGCCTCGATAGCAGTACAGTAGTTAGTCGTTGTGCTTGGCATCGGTGTGCCTAGTTCAGCCCGAACCCCGTGACGTTCCCACTCGTTGCTGGAATCTCGGCAGGCAGTAAGTGTTTCATCGCTTCAACTAGATGGATCGCTACACCGCAAGAGCACTCAACCAGACCTCGCCGGCGCGTATGCGTTGACCGGCGCGAATCGAACCGAAACGAAGGCTACGAACGTGCGTACGTACACCCCGAAGCCCGGCGACGTCCAGCGTGACTGGTACGTCATCGACGCGACTGATGTTGTCCTGGGACGTTTGGCGACCCATGTGGCGACTTTGCTCCGTGGGAAGCACAAGCCCACCTTTGCTCCTCATGTTGACGGTGGCGACTTTGTCGTCGTCATCAACGCTGAGAAGGTGGCACTGACAGGCAACAAGCGCGAGCAGAAGCTCGCCTACCGCCACTCCGGTTACCCGGGTGGTCTGCGTGCAGTCAAGTACGCAGAGTTGCTTGAGAAGTCGCCCGAGAAGGCGATCATCAAGGCAGTTCGCGGAATGCTCCCGAAGAACTCGCTTGCGGCTGGCCAGTTAACGAAGCTGAAGGTGTACTCGGGTTCCGAGCACCCTCACGCGGCACAGCAGCCGAAGCCATTTGAGATCACCCAGGTCGCGCAGTAAGCGCGTTCATCCAAGATAACCGCAAGATTGAAGGACGCGAGGACACCGACCGTGGCCGAGACCAACGTCGAAAACGACACGCTGGAAGCTCCCAGCTCGTACACCACCGAAACCCAGGCCCCCGCTGGCCGTGGGGCTAGCGCGACTGCACCTGCACAGGCCTTGGGCCGCCGCAAGGAAGCTGTTGCCCGAGTTCGCCTTGTCCCTGGCACTGGTCAGTGGAAGATCAACGGCCGTGCTCTGGAAGACTACTTCCCCAACAAGGTGCACCAGCAGATTGTCACCTCTCCGCTGAAGACCGTTGACGTGGAAGGCCGCTTTGACGTGGTCGCGCGCATCAACGGCGGCGGCACCTCCGGTCAAGCCGGCGCGCTGCGCCTCGGCATCGCTCGTGCACTCAACGAGATCGACCGTGAGAACAACCGTCCGGCCTTGAAGAAGGCTGGCTTCCTGACCCGCGACGCTCGTACCGTTGAGCGTAAGAAGGCTGGTCTGAAGAAGGCACGCAAGGCGTCGCAGTACTCCAAGCGCTGATCTGCCTGCAGGTTTTTTGCGCGAAGCGCCCCGCAACCCTGGTGGTTGCGGGGCGCTTCGCTTCTGATGTGACCTGCCCAAGGTTGCGCGCGTATTCTTGATGGGGTTTGTTCATTCAATTCCAGTCTTCGGCTAGGTGGCAACTTGTCGCCCGGTTCAGGACGCATCGAAGTAAGGGTATTGCCACTTATGGCTCGATTATTCGGCACCGACGGAGTTCGCGGACTCGCCAACAAGGACGTCACCGTTGAACTAGCACTCGACCTGGCTGTTGCCGCAGCGCACGTGCTGGGCCAAGAGGGCGTGTTCACCGGGCCTCGTCCCAAAGCGGTCGTAGGGCGCGACCCGCGCGCGTCAGGAGAATTCCTCACCGCAGCCGTCAGCGCCGGATTAGCCAGTGCTGGCGTCGACGTGATTGACGTGGGCGTAGTGCCGACCCCGGCGGTCGCCTACCTGACTCACACCATGGACGTCGACCTGGGCGTGATGATCTCCGCGTCACACAACCCGATGCAGGACAACGGCATCAAGTTCTTCGACCACTCGGGCTACAAGCTCGCCGATGAGGTCGAAGACCGCATTGAAAAGCGACTGCGCGAACCTTGGGATCGACCCACAGGCGCTGGCGTCGGCCGGATGTCCTACGACGGTAAAGCGATCGAGACCTACCTCGACCACATCGTCGCTACTGTCCCTCACTCACTCGATGGTCTGCGCGTGGTCGTTGACGGCGCCAACGGTGCTGCGTCACGTATCGGTCCCGAAGCTCTGCGCCGTGCCGGAGCAGAGGTCATCGTGATCGGAGCCGCACCCGACGGCATCAACATCAACAACGGCTACGGGGCGACACTGCCACGCCGTATGGCGGCCGCGACCGTCGGTCACTGGACCGACGCGGGAGTGTCCTTCGACGGCGACGCCGACCGCTGCATCGCGGCTGACAACGACGGCAACATTATCGACGGCGACCAGATCATGGGGATCCTTGCCACCGGCCTGAAAGAACGCGGTGAGCTCAATGGCGACACCCTCGTCGCCACCGTCATGTCCAACCTCGGATTGACCCTTGCGATGCAGGAACAGGGAATCAAGGTGGTGACAACAGCAGTAGGCGACCGTTACGTGCTTGAAGCGATGCGCGCAGACGGCTACAACCTCGGTGGCGAGCAGTCTGGACACCTCGTCATGCTGGACCATTCCACCACCGGTGACGGTACTTTGACTGCCCTGCACCTGCTCAGCCGGGTGGCCGAGACCGGCAAATCATTGACCGAGTTGGCTGCCAGCGTGCCGCGGCTTCCACAGTCCCTGGTCAACGTGCCAGGCGTGGACAAAACCCGTACGGCCAGCGACGAGGTCCTAGGCCGAGCCATCGCCGCTGCGGAAGAAGAATTGCGTGGCACGGGACGAGTTCTGCTCCGTGCTTCCGGCACCGAGCCGCTGGTACGGGTCATGGTCGAGGCTGAAACCCAATTCCAGGCGGACGAGGTCGCTGAACGACTCGCAGCGATCGTCCGGGACCGACTGGCACTGTAATGAGCGGCCCTGACCTGGAGAACACCGCGATGGGTAACAACGCGATCTCCGGCACAGATGTGCTCTGGGATCCTTCGAACTCGTCCCAGATAGACCCAGCGCTGTGCCGGGCGGTGGAAGATCTGCTGCGCCAGCACCCCACCGGGATCCTTCCGATCGTCAAGGCGGGCCATCCGGTGCTACGCGCAGTGACCACGCCATATCAAGGGCAATTAGGTGACCTGTTGCCCGACCTGTTGGAGTACATGCGCCGCACCATGCTCGACGCGCCGGGCGTCGGACTGGCTGCGAACCAGATCGGGTTGGGACTGGCGCTCGCAGTGGTGTGGGATCCGGGTACCGATGACCCCGATGACCCACGTGAACGAGTCGCGGTGCCACACCGTACGATCCTCAATCCGCGATATGAAGCTGTCGCTGCGCCAGATAGCGGCGAGGTCGAAGGACGAGCCTTCTACGAAGGATGCCTGAGTGTGCCGGGCTACCAAGCGGTGGTCAATCGTGCTCGTGCTGTCCGTCTGATCGGTCAGGACGAGCACGGCGAGCCGTTGGATGAGGTGCTGGTCGGATGGCCCGCGCGGATCGTGCAGCACGAGACCGACCACCTCGGTGGCATGCTCTACCTCGACCGCGCCGACCTTCGGTCGCTTGCCGCGACCGAGTAGCTCAGGTCTTACGCAGCAAGACCCGCTCCACCGTGTGATCTGAGCCTTTCCGCAGGATCAGTGTGGCGCGGGATCTGGTCGGCTCGATGTTCTGGATCAGATTCGGCGCATTGATCGAATCCCAGATCGCCTCGGCCTGTTCTCGGGCTTGCTCGTCGCTGAGCGAGGCATAGCGGTGGAAGTACGAGGCCGGGTCCGCGAACGCGGTTTGCCGTAGCGATAAGAATCGTTCGACGTACCAGCGGCGAATGTCGGTGGGATCGGCGTCGACGTAGATCGAGAAGTCGAAGAAGTCGGAGACCGCCAGACTAGAGGCGATGTCCGAGGACGTTCGTGCTGGCTGGAGCACGTTGAGACCTTCGACGATCAGCACGTGCGGCCGGCGCACCGCAATGTGTTCGTCCGGAACGATGTCGTACGCCAGGTGGCTGTACACGGGCGCGTGAGCGGCAGAGGCTCCTGACTTCACTTGGGCGAGGAACTGGATGAGTGCTCGTCGGTCATATGACTCCGGGAATCCCTTACGCTCGAGGATCCCGCGAGCCTCCAACTCGGCATTCGGCAGCAGAAAACCATCAGTTGTGACCAATTCCACACGCGGCGTATCGGGCCAGCGCGCCAGCATCTCGCGCAGCACACGAGCGATGGTCGACTTGCCCACGGCGACCGAACCGGCCACACCGATCACGTAGGGGGTGCCGTCCCATTTCTCGTTGAGAAACGTCGACGAGGCCTCGTGCAAGCCGCTAGTGGCCTTGACATAGAGGTTCAACAGCCGCGACAGCGGACGGAAAACCACGTCAACTTCGTTCAAATCAATGGGATCGCCGAGTCCGCGCAGCCGAGCGATATCCCGGTCGGTCAGCGGGAGCGGCGTCGCTGCCGAGAGTCGTTGCCAAGCGTCACGGGTGAATTCGACGTAAGGGGACGAGTCGGCTGAGAATTCCAAATCCATCCCGACCGAGTCTAGTGGCAGTTGGCGGTTCGTCTCGCCACGACTGGCCACGGTCCGGCCCGCGTTCTGACAGTGACTAAACGTCCGGCGCTGGTAGCCTGTTCAGCATGTGTGGAATCGTAGGATATGCCGGTCCGGCTGGCAGTGCAGCAGATACGTCGCAGCGTCCCCTAGACGTTGTCATTGAAGGACTTCGTCGTCTCGAATACCGCGGGTACGACTCTGCCGGTGTGGCCGTGGTCGCCCCCGACACAGCGCAGGTGTCATCGCGAAAGAAGGCGGGCAAGCTCGTCAACCTCACCGATACCTTGGCCGCTGAACCACTGCCGAACGCGACTGCCGCAATCGGGCATACACGCTGGGCCACACACGGTGGTCCAACCGACCGCAACGCGCACCCGCATCTGGCGGATGGCGGCAAGTTGGCTGTGATCCACAACGGGATCATCGAGAACTTCGCGCAACTGCGCGAGGAACTCATCGCCGAGGGCTCGCGATTCCTCTCGGAGACTGACACTGAGGTCGCTGCGCACCTACTGGCTCGCGAGTACCGTCTCGCCGGTGACCTGTCGGCCGCAATGCGCGCCACCGCGAAGCAGCTTGACGGCGCGTTCACTCTGCTTGCCGTCCACACCGATGCACCCGGCACCGTTGTGGGCGCTCGCCACGACTCACCACTGGTGGTCGGTCTGGGCGAAGACGAGAACTTCCTCGGCTCCGACGTCGCCGCATTCGTGTCGTCCACCCGCGAGGCACTCGAACTCGGCCAGGACCAGGTCGTGACCATCACCGCGGATGATGTGACCATCACAGACTTCGACGGCAACCCGGTCGAGCCGAGCCCATACACTGTGGACTGGGACGCATCAGCCGCCGAAAAGGGCGGCTACCGCACTTTCATGGACAAGGAGATCGCGGACGAGCCGCAAGCCGTCGCGCAAACCTTGCTTGGCCGTACCGACCGTGCCGGCCACTTGCAGTTGGACGAGTTGCGCATCGACGAAGCGCTCCTGCGCACCATCGACAAGATCGTGGTGATTGCCTGCGGCACCGCCGCCTACGCCGGTCACGTCGCCAAATACGCCATCGAGCACTGGTGCCGAGTTCCAGTCGAGGTCGAGCTGGCGCACGAGTTCCGCTACCGCGACCCGGTTGTTTCGGAGAAGACGCTGGTTGTCGCGATCTCACAATCGGGCGAGACCATGGATACCTTGATGGCCGTGCGTCACGCTCAGGAACAGGGCGCTAAGGTGCTCGCCATCGTCAACACGCACGGATCGACGATTCCGCGTGAGGCCGATGCTGTGCTCTACACCCACGCCGGCCCGGAAATCGCTGTTGCCTCGACTAAAGCATTCTTGGCGCAGCTCACCGCCGCCTACCTGCTCGGTCTGTACTTGGCGCAGGTGCGGGGCACCAAATTCCCGGACGAGATTGCCGCCGTTCTGGCCGATCTGCGAGAGATGCCGGCCAAGATCCAAGCCGTCATCGACAGTGGTGACCGAGTGCGGATGATCGCTCGGTGGATGGATTCCCGCTCGGTGCTGTTCCTGGGCCGCCACGTCGGATTCCCGGTGGCGCTCGAAGGCGCGCTCAAACTCAAGGAATTGGCGTACATCCACGCTGAAGGATTCGCCGCCGGTGAGCTCAAGCACGGTCCGATCGCACTCGTTGAACCGGGCCAGCCGGTCTTCGTGATTGTCCCGTCGCCGCGCGGACGCGACTCGCTGCACGCGAAGGTGATCTCCAATATTCAGGAGATCCGCGCTCGTGGTGCTCGTACGCTCGTCATCGCGGAAGAAGGTGACGAGGCCGTCTTGCCGTACGCGGACGAGGTGTTCTGGGTGCCGCAGTCGCCGACGCTGCTCTCGCCGCTGGTGACTGTGGTGCCATTGCAGATCTTCGCATGCGAATTGGCGACAGCGCGCGGGCTGGACGTTGACCAGCCGCGTAACCTCGCCAAGTCTGTCACCGTCGAATAATCGTTGCCGCCACTGGCCACGTAGTCTGGTGTCATGATCGTCGGGATTGGCACGGATATCGTCGAGGTCGCTCGGTTGGAACGGGCCCTGGGCCGTTCCGCGCGGCTGCGCAGCCGGATCTTCACCGAGGACGAGGCCGCCCTGCCTATCGCAAGTCTGGCCGGTCGATTCGCCGCGAAGGAAGCCGTCGCCAAGGCTCTCGGTTCACCAGGGGACTTGTCCTGGCGGGACGTCGAGGTCAGGACCGATGAACACGGCAAACCGGACCTGAATGTGACCGGTGCCTGTGCCCGCCGGGCCGCCGCACTGGGCGTGACGAACTGGCATATTTCGATCAGCCACGATGGTGGCATGGCCACGGCTTTCGTCATTGCGGAGTCGCTATGATCCACGGCTATTCAGCATCGGCCGTCCGCAATGCCGAAGCCCCATACTTGGCTGCCGATGTGCCGCTGATGGAACGCGCGGCCTTCGCGCTGGCGCGGGTGGCGCTGCAAGAACTCCGTCGCCGCGGCCCGGTGCGCGCAGCGCGAGCGGTCGTATTAGCCGGACGGGGAAACAACGGTGCCGACGGTATTTTGGCGGCGGCATCTTTGGTACGTCGCGGTGTGCAAGTCACGGTGGTGCCCGTCTTCGGCACCGCACCACAGTTCGCCATCGATCGCATCGAGGCGCTGGGCGGTCGCGTGCTCGTGCCGACTGACGACCAGGAACTGTTGGACGCTCTGCATCGTGCTGACCTGATCGTCGATGCAATGATCGGAACCGGCTCTGATGCCCGGCCCGCACTGCGCAGTCCGGCACGTGAACTCATCGTGGAGCTCAAACGACACTGGGGGACCGGCGGCACCCGCCCGGTTGTCATTGCGGTGGATCTGCCATCCGGGGTGGACGCCACCTCGGGTGAGGTCGCAGTGCCGGCAGCGGTGCTCTCGGCCGATGTCACCGTCACTTTCGCGGCTGCCAAAGCGGGCCTGCTGTGCGATCCCGCAGCAGGTTTTACGGGCCGCCTCGTAGCGATCGATATCGGCATTGACGATGAGTTAGTGCAGCATCAAGTGGATGTTTGTCGCCTGGAATTGGCAGATCTGCGCGGGCTCGGCATCGTCGCGACACCCCGTCGAGACAGCCACAAGTACACCCGCGGCGTTCTCGGCATCGCAGCGGGGTCGGCGCAATATCCCGGCGCCGCGGTCCTGACCGTCGGCGGTGCGTTGCGCACCGGCGTCGGAATGGTCCGCTACCTCGGGCCGAATATTCCGCGCGATCTCGTCCTGGGTCGTTACCCAGAAGTGGTCGCTCAACCCGGACGGGTACAAGCGTTGGTGGCGGGTCCGGGCGTATCAGTTGCGGATGCGCGTGCATTGACCGGACACATTCGAGACATGCTTGATCAAAATATGCCACTCGTACTCGATGCGGGAGCACTCAGCCTGGTGGGCGGATCGGTCGCCCAAGAAGACGATTCGGGCGACGCCAGCCCGGGAGAGAGCCTTGCAGGCGAGCTGCCTTCATCAGTGGTACTCACACCGCACGCGGGCGAACTCGTCCAACTCATGGAATCGCGCGGTGTGACGACTGACCGCGCCACCGTGCAGGCTGCACCGCTGCTGTGGGCGCGCCGCGCGCATGAGATCCTTGGTGCGACGGTCTTGCTCAAGGGTCCGACCACCATCATCGCCGGACCGGGAGTGACCTACTCTCAAGCCGATGGTCCGTCATGGCTCGCCACCGCCGGGGCTGGCGACGTGCTGGCTGGGGTTATCGGAGCACTGCTCGCCAGTCATGACGAGCAATGCCGTGATGAACCGGGTTTTGCGGCACAGCTCGCCGCTGCGGGCGCCCTGATTCACGGCACCGCGGCGCAACTCGCGGCGCAATGGATCCCAGGTGGCACTGGGCCCGTGGTGGCCAGTGACATCGTCGACCACATTCCCTATGTCATCGCTGATGCACTGCAGTCGGGTCAGTCGGTGGGACAATAATGCGTGTGAGTGACCACTATTATCCTGCTCGTGCCGTCGTCGACCTCAGCGCCATCCGCGAGAACATTCGCACTCTGGCCCAGGCGGCCGACGGCAGCGCGGTGATGGCGATCATCAAGGCCGACGCCTACGGTCATGGTCTTATTCCGGTGGCCCACGAGGCACTGGCAGCCGGCGCAACCTGGCTCGGCGTGGCACAGGTGTCTGAGGCGCTGAGCTTGCGCCGTAGCGGGATCACTGCACCGATCTTGACCTGGCTATACGGCCCAGGCGCCCCCTTCGACGAGCTCGTCCTCGCCGGGATCGACCTGTCGGTGGCCTCGCTCGACGCGCTGGCTCGTGTGCACCGCGCCGCGCTGGCCACCGATCGCACCGCACGGATCCACGTCAAGGTTGACACCGGTCTGGGACGCGGCGGCCTGGCGAGAGGGCAATGGGACGAGTTCCGCGCCGCACTGCGTTACGCCGTCGACGCCGGGGGCATCGACGTGGTGGGGCTGTGGTCGCATCTGGCTTTCGGTGATGAGCCCGGCCATCCTTTCACCCAGCAGCAGCTGACAGAACTCAATAGCGCCACCCGCGATCTAGAGAAAATCGGACTGACACCGCAACTGCGTCACCTTGCCGCTTCCGGTGCCACGTTGCGTGAACCGAGCGTTCACCTCGATCTGGTGCGCCCCGGCGTGGCGATCTACGGACTGACACCGATGCCTGAGGTTGCCAGTGCTGCACAGTTGGGTCTGCGTCCCGCTATGCGCTTGGTCGCCGATCTTGCCACAGTCAAACCTGTCACTGCGGGACAAGGAGTGTCCTACGGGCATCAATACGTCACCGACCGAGACACCGTACTCGGTATCATTCCGCTCGGTTATGCCGACGGCATCCCACGACACCTCTCCGGCACCAACGAGCACCCTGGCGCGCCAGTGCATGTCGCTGGGCCGAATCCCAGGAGCGGAAATATCTCGGGACGAGTCTGCATGGACCAGGTTGTCGTTGACCTTGGACCTGAGGCCGCCGAGCAGATCGGCGACCGCATCGTGCTCTTCGGCGACCCCGCCTTGGGCGATCCCAGTGCACAGGACTGGGCCGAACGCGCCGGAACCATCAACTATGAGATCACCACGCGACTCGGCGCTCGCGTACCGCGGATTTACACCGGACACCGCGACGCCGTCGCGGATCAGTCATAAGGGAAGAACAACGTGACACAACACATCACCCTGAGTAGCCACGATTGTCAGGTCACGGCTGACTCAGCAGACCAGATGCGCGCATTTGGTGCTCGCCTGGCCCGGATCGTGCGGGCCGGCGATCTGATTGTGCTGACCGGCCCGTTGGGTGCAGGTAAAACCACCTTGACCCAGGGGCTCGGTCAAGGCCTGGGGGTGCGCGGCCAGATCGTCTCGCCGACCTTCACGATTGCCCGTGAATACCCCAACCTGACGGGCGGCCCGGACTTGGTGCACGTCGATGCTTACCGGCTGGGCTCATTTGACGAGCTCGATGCACTCGACCTGGATACGTCATTGGATGAGAGCGTCACAGTTGTGGAATGGGGCGAAACTGTCGCCCATGTTCTGAACGATGCTCGGCTGGAGATCACGCTTGCGCGGCCCGTGGGGGAACTCGTCGGCGATGACGCAGATCTGGACGGTGACGCGCCGCGAACCATTTCCTTGCATGCGGTGGGGCCGCGGTGGGATGGCGTTCAACTGACTGTGAACGATTAGGGTGATGTTGTGGTTACCCTCGCACTAGATACCTCAAATGGAATTGCTGTCGGCGTGACCGACGGCAGCACTGAAATGGCAACCCGGCGCTTGTCGACCGGGCGCCAGCATGCTGAACTACTCAGCCCTCTGATCGACGAAGTGCTGCATGCGGCTAACGTGTCACCGCAGGACATCACCGAGGTCGTTGTGGGTACTGGTCCGGCGCCCTTCACCGGTCTGCGCGCCGGTTTGGTAGCGGCCCGCACCTTCGCCTTCGGGCGTGGTATCGACGGGTACGGCGTGTGCTCCCTGGATGCCGTGGCGCTCGCCGCAGTGGAGCGATTGGACCTTGGCGGCGACCAGTTCATTGCGGTGTTGTCCGATGCGCGTCGCAAAGAGGTGTACGGCAGGACCTATCGGGTGTCAGCACTCGTCCCTGGGGAGACTGCGGATGTGAGGCTAGGCGATATCGCGCTGAGTCCGTTATCCGAGCCGTGGGTGGAACGTCCGGGCGGTGCAGTATCGCTGATTGAGGGGATACCCACTGTGGTTTCGCCGACGCCCTTGCCTATCTTAGAAGGTAGCGGTATTGAGGTAACTGGTGATGATTTCGTTGTCGAACCGCGGTTGCTGGCGATTATCGCGCAGCAACGGTTGGCAGCAGGGGTCGATCAACCGGTTGAACCGTTATACCTCAGACGCCCGGATGCACAGGTGCCCGGACCGGCCAAGAAAGCAGTGTGACGAGATGAACGAGACCCAGGAGGCGACCGAAACCGCCGACACTGTGCCATTTCGGTACACCGTCAGGCCATTGCGGGCCAGCGATCTCGACCGCGTTGTGGGGTTGGAACGCGAACTTTTCGGCGCCGGTGCCTGGAGTTACGGCATGCTCGCCGAAGAACTGGGCGGCAAAGGCCGGTGGTACATCGCTGCCACCTACCGTGACCTGACCTCGATCGGTCCGGAACCCCTGGTGGGGTATGCGGGGCTTTGGTTCGATGGTGAAGTCGTGCAGATCATGACCGTCGGGGTGGCTCCCGGCCACCAAGGTCGCGGCGCGGGACGAATGCTGATCAAGGCGTTGATCGAGCACGCCCGTAAGGTCGGCGCAACCGCGGTACTCCTTGAAGTGGCAGTGAATAACGAGGCCGCACTGCACCTGTATTCCGAGTTCGGCTTTGAGCAGGTCGGATTGCGTAAACGTTACTACCAGCCAGAGAACTTGGACGCGTATACGATGCGGTTGAACCTGGCCGAGTAGGCTCGGTTGGCCACTTGGCCACTTGGCCACTTGGCCACTTGGCCACTTGGCCGGTGCGGTGCTTCGCTAGACGATTCTTGCGATCTCGTTGAATTCGAGCCGTGCGGCGCGCGGATAGACCTTCTCGTCTGCTGCCGCATAGCCGACGTTGAGCACCGCAAGTGTGCGCCAAGCGTTGTCGGCAAAGAACTCTTGGTTGATTCCGTCGGCCTTGAACCCTGTCATGGGGCCTACATCGAGACCCTCGGAACGTAGCGCCAAGATCAGGTAGGCCATTTGCAACCAGGTGGATGGAATGGCCATCGCCTCGTGTGCTTGGGCGGGCTTTTGCCGCCATTCGGTGACGGCATCAGTCATATGCGGTGCGAGCCGGTCGAAGTTGGTGTGGAAGTCCAGGTCGGCGGCCACAACGAGGCTCACCGGAGCGGCCAAAGTGTTGTCCCGGTTGTTACCGCTCATGTGTGCGGCGAGGCGCTCGCGGGCCTGCGGAGTGCGTACCACCAACAGGCGCAGCGGCTGCGAGTTCATCGCGGTCGGCGCCCAGCGCGCCTTGTCGTAGGCTCGTGCCAGCACCTCGTCGGAGACTTCGGTGGCTGCGAAGCGGCGTGTCGTTCGGGCGTTCACGAAGATGCGGTCGATCTCGCTGAGCTCTGCGATCGCCTCGTCGGGGAGCTGGGCGGTCTCGAGTGTGTCGGTAGCCGAGGTAAAACTGTCCATGTAGTGGCGAACACGTTGCTGGGCCTATTCCATCCCGGCGTTGGTTGTGATGTGTGTTACATGGTGGGGTGTGGCCGCTTTGCTTGTGCTGGTTGTAGTTCGTATGGCGGGATTCACGAGGTTTGGTGCGGAGCGCACTGGGTGATTTCGGACGAGTTCGCCCGGAACCACAGTAGGCTGAGTGCCGTGAATGAACCGTTGGTATTGGGTATCGAATCGTCCTGCGACGAAACAGGTGTCGCGTTGGTGCGTGGCCAGGAACTTCTTGTCGATGCGGTGGCGAGTTCGGTTGATGAGCATGCGCGTTTTGGCGGAATTATCCCCGAGATCGCTTCGCGTGCTCATCTTGAGGCGATGATTCCGACCCTGGAGCGAGCGCTGAGCACTGCCGATGTCGATCTCGGTGAAGTGGATGCTATTGCTGTGACCGCTGGGCCGGGCCTTATTGGGCCGTTGACGGTGGGGGTTTCCGCAGCGAAGGCGCTCTCGCTCGCTACCGGCAAGCCGATTTACGGAGTCAACCACGTCATTGGCCATGCGGCGGTCGATCAGTTGGTTCACGGGGATTTTCCGGACGAGTTTTTAGCCCTGGTGGTCTCGGGCGGGCATTCGTCGATGCTGCTGGTGGACGATATCGCGACCGGGGTGCGCGAACTTGGGTCGACGTTGGATGATGCTGCTGGTGAGGCCTTTGACAAGGTGGGTCGTTTGCTGGGATTGCCGTATCCAGGCGGTCCGCACATTGATCGATTGGCACGGGAAGGCGACCCAGAGGCCATTCGGTTCCCGCGAGGTCTGACGGCTGCGAAGGATCAGGCAGCGCATGCGTATGACTTCTCGTTCTCAGGGTTGAAGACTGCGGTGGCTCGGTGGGTGGAGACTCAACGAGCTGCAGGCAAGGAACTGCCCATCGAAGACATCGCTGCTTCGTTCGCGGCAGCTGTGGCGGATGTGCTGACGGCCAAGACGATTGCTGCCTGTGACCGAAACGGCGTGGATACTGTTGTGATTGGTGGCGGGTTCTCTGCCAATTCACAATTGCGCGAGATGGCGCAGCAGCGGTGCACTGAGGCGGGTATCACGCTGCGCATCCCGCCGATCAAATACTGCACCGACAACGGTGCGATGATCGCCGCCTTGGGCTCGTCGATGGTCACTGCAGGTGTCGCGCCGTCGGCGTTGGACTTCGGCGTGGATTCGTCCATGCCCTTGTCGATTACCCATGTCTGAGCGTCTCGCTGGGCCGAGGACACACGAGGACATGCCCGCTAGCAGTTGGATGTATCCGACAAACCGTTAATCGGACGGTCACAGGTTCAGCCCACTGGCGTTTCATTGGCTAACTAACTGCGGGGACCGTCACCGGTGGGGTGTCACTCCAGACCGTGTCGCGAGGCACGCACTGCGCACCGCAGTCATGACACCACTGATCTGCCTCGACCACGCGGCACGTCACAACCGCTCGATCTTGCTCAAGACGTTGGGCAACCGCCTGCAAACCCAACTCATCAAGACGGCAAAACGTGGTCAAGTCAGCAGCAGTGAGAGTACCGTGGGACATGTCGAGGTCTTTCCCTTGGGCTGTGTCAGAACTCCCATCATCGGAAGACCTCGACACCTAACCCGCGACCGCCACGCCGAGAAAACCCAGCCCCTATTACATTCTCGATTGTGAAGAGCCGTCAAAGCGTGGAATGACTTTATCCATTGACGCGCGAGGTACAAAGTTCTATTGTTGGCCTTAGTCTCAAGGTCGAGTCACAGGAGCAGAACAGTGAAGAGTCGCAACACATTTATGGGTACAGCGGCGTTTGCCGTTCTCGCCTGCCTTCTGAGCGCAGGATCCCTCGCGAGCGGTGGTGAGCAGGGGGCAATGAATGTGTCATCGCCGCGCGTTGTGACACCAGAGCAACTTACACAACTTAACGATGGAGAGGCCATTGATGACTCGTGGGAGAATTCTGAATCCGCCATTGAGGCCGTCGCAGAACAGTTGGAAGCAATCGGTATCGCAAATGAGGTGCCCGAATCTGTCCAACGGCCCGAAGGCTTCGGCTCGGTTTCTGTAGATATCCCTGCCCAGACGATCACGATTGGATGGAAAGGTGAGGTGCCTCAAGACATCGCTCGTATCGCAGGTGACAACCCTGAGGTGACCGTGAACGTCGTTAAGGCCGTGTACACGGACGACGAGTTGACCGAGGCTGGACTGAAGATTATTGATGAGTTGCCCGAACTTGTTGACAATGACGGCTACATATCGGTCGTCTCCCAACGCACTGACGGGAGCGGACTGTCCGCGACATTCCGAACGACCATCCCGGAACTCAACGCAAAGAGCGTAAGTTCAGCGATACGAGAAATCACCGATGTACCTGTGACCTTAAGCATCGATGACGCTGATGACAGTAGCCAAGTGGTTCCGATGGTGGGTGGACGTCAGAATGACAATAGCCCGTTCTATGCTGGTGCTGGTATCAGGCTATATGGAAGCACAGACATCAACGGAGGTTACTGCTCAACGGGGTTTGCTGTTAAAGGGAAATCCACAGGTAAGGACTATATGACCACTGCCTTCCACTGTATCCATGACTCGGTCGGAACTTCGACTGGCTCTGTTTATTCTGAAAGTGGCCAAAGTATGGGAACTTGGCACCGGAATGCCGCCAACGTCGAAAAAGACAAAGACGCAGCACTGATCACTCTCGGCGCTTCTCGGAGTGTTGCGGGTCGCGCCTACTGGTCAGGCGTTAACGCAACGATCTCTCATCCAGTTGACGGGTACCATTCCAACAAGGTTGGTGCTCAAGTGTGCACTGGAGGTGCGAACTCCGGAACGCACTGTAATCTCAACATCATTGAGAAAGTGGTCGGATTCCAAGTCATCCCGGGTGAGACTGTCACTGGAGGATGGCTTGCATTGGCACCGTCAGGGATTGCTGTAGCTCAGGGAGATAGCGGGGGCCCCGTATATCGTCATAACACAACCAATGGAAAACGTATGGCACGGGGTTTAATCTCTGGGGCAGGGACTTATGTTTTCCCGGCCGACACAAGCAAATGTAGCGGAAATACGTTGCATATCACCGCCGGTACGAAGTGTTCTGCCGCTGTCTACTTTGTGGGGATCGTCCCTTGGATGGACGAGTTGAACGTCAACCTCAAGTGATCTCACATCAAGAGCATATTCTCCCAATATGAATTGAAATACCCCCGGGGATTCGCGCTGAGAAAGCAGTTGAAATTCTCGGGGGTATTTGTTGCAGCACTCTCTCTTCGTAACGATGAAAATAGTCGCGATGATTGGTTGCGAACATCCGCGGGGATTCAGTTCGAGGTGCCCTACGCGATACAGTCTCATGCGGAGCATGGGGAGGGCTGCACCCTCATCGCCCGAAACCTTGCTGTGCAGGTCTGCACTGCGGACAACGACTTCTTGCGGACCAGTAGAGGCATGCGTTGACCGCACCTCGATCACGGTGGACGACGGGACCCAAGTGTCCGAAACGGTGCCGAGTGTAGCATCGGTTGATGCGGCCGCGCTGTGAGGGTGCGGAAGGGACCGACGCCCCTCCCAGATCAGATCGACTATCTACGAGACGAAGTTATCCACACCCATCGATACTCTTATCGAGCATCGATCTTAGAAGCCATGGGCCTCTGGCACCGTGGTGTGACTAGTGACAAATTATCGACGCGCGACGATCCTGCCGTATGCGCGCGTTGGTGGGTATGACAAGCAAGCAGTCGATGTGCCCGAGGTGTGGTGAACCCGTAGTGCGGTCACGTGCGGTTTATTGCACGGTGCGTTGTCGAGAGAGCCAGCGCAAAGCACGAGCTCGTGCAAAGCGCCGAGCTGGGCTGACGACGGATCGTGCGGCCATGGTGCGCGACTTGGCCAGGGTTGCTGTCCTGATCGACGGGCAGAATGTCGCGGCGAAGAAGGGCGCAGTGCACGCTGAGCTTGAACGCGCACGGCGCACTGCTGGCGACCTGGCTGAGCAGGTGCGCGCGCTGACCGAAAAGAACGCTGAACTGCAAGATGAACTTGATCGATCATCGAAGGACCTGAACGCGATCATTGAGGACGCGCAATGGTTCGCTGTGATGATCGCTGGGAAGTACAAGCGTGCACGCTGGAAGGGGTACACCGGTCAGGTACGGGAACGGTGTGAGCGGTATGTGGTGACCGGTCGATGACGTGCACCTGGTCAAGCAGTTCACACTCGCGCGAGCGAACTGTCAGGACTGCCCACTTGGCGTGGTCGGTGTGGTCATGCACTGATCAGACGGCAGGCCCAGTGACGCCCGATCATCGTGCGGTGACCACTGATCCCTGCCCTCAGACATTCACCCACCCAACACCAGATCTTGTGGAAAACTCGTACGGGGTTATTGATTGCGGTGCTGGCAGGTTGAGTAGAGATGCATGGAGCAGTCGGTAACTAAGTCACCGTCGGTGACGAGTACCGCCTGCTCCAGGTAGAGAGAACCGTTCGCTGTGCTCGGTCATGATGACGAGCACAGCGAACGTGACTACCTACGAGCCTTCACTTTGAAGGTCTTGACTCGTTTGTTGCCAGCCGTGTCGATAGCGCGAACCCGGATGCGCTGGAAGTTGGCGCGGGCCTTGATGCGCTTGCCCTTGTAAGCACGCCACTTCGTCCAACCGCCACCCGCGCGTTTGATCCGGTAACGAATCTTGGCGACCTTGCTGGTCTTGTCCTTGGCCCGCAGTTTGATGCCGCGCTTGTTGGTCTTGGCTTTGAGTTTCGTCGGAGCCTTCTTGTCGAGTTTCACTCGTAATGAATCAACGGGTGAAACTCGATTGCCAGCAATGACGCGTGCCTGAACCCTTGTCTTTCCGGCCTTCTTCAGCGTGACTGGTCCAGCGTATGTCGCCCACGCAGCCTTACCAACCTTGATCTGCAATGTGGCAGCAGTGCCTGCCGGTGCGACGCCCTGTGCACTGACTTGGACGTTCTTGGTGTGCCACTGGCGCTTACCCGTCGGGCGTTCAGGTGAGACATTGACCGATGCGCTGAGCATAGTGCCCAGCGTTATCGAACCGGGTGGGTTCCGAGTGTCTTTGTCTGTATCGGCACCGTCGTCACCGTTACCGCCTGGGCTTTGGTCGCCGCCCGGGTTGTCGCCGTTGTCACCGCCGTCGTCTCCGCCACCTGGATTCTCTCCGTCGTCTCCGCCGCCAGGGTTGCCACCATCCCCGCCGTCGCCATCATCTCCGCCACCGGGGTTACTACCGTCGTCTCCGCCACCGGGGTTACTACCGTCGTCTCCGCCACCGGGGTTACTACCGTCGTCTCCGCCACCGGGGTTACTACCGTCGTCTCCGCCACCGGGGTTACTACCGTCGTCTCCGCCACCGGGGTTACTACCGTCGTCTCCGCCGGGGTTGCTGCCGTCATCACCGCCGTTGTCTCCGCCACCGTTGTCTCCGCCATGGCCGCTACCGTCTGGTTCTTCGCCAATCGGTTCGACTGAACCGCTGAAAGGATCGAGTTGCAAGTAGGCGTGGCTTGGGTTTCCTACCGCAGTGAGCGACTCGTAGCCTCCAACGTCGTCAAAAGCAAAGGCATAGGCATGTCCAGTTGCCATCGCTTCGTGAACGATCTTCACGTACCAGTTCCGCCACTGCGAGTCCGCGTAAAATTTGTCGTTCGTCGTGGGGTGATCCTCATATGTCATCATGTTCGACCTGTTGAAGCCGGCGCACAGGGTGCGGGCGATCCAACCTTGCTCAGCACCGCCCGTCATAGGACCGGCACACGCCAAGGCTTCCCAAGGAGTTGGCTTGTTAATCGCAACATCACCAAAACGAGAATCGGGTGTCGTGAATCGGAAGACGTTATCGCTACCAACGCGACCGGTAAAGACGAGGTTGGGGTCATCGCCGATAGGGCGAATCCGCATATCGGTGTTCTTGTACTTTTCCCACACCTGATCAATGTACGGTTGCATGTTTCCCGCGTTGAACCCGTCGTGTCCAAGTTTGTGAGAGGGATTGAGCACCCTTACTACGTTGTTGTAAGGCCCCCATTCAACGAGTTTGGACCATTCCCCATGCTTGGCGAGTTCGGTATGCACATAGTCAAACCCGTCTAGAGCCAGACGTCCTGTTGACAGGATGTGTCCGCTTTCGTCTGCGATACCTACCTGCGCGGGAGGTCCGAAGAAGTCCACCTGGGTGGAGTTGTACCACAACACGTTGTTCTCGTCGTACGTGTACTCCGCGCTACCGTGCAGGATGGATCGACTGGGTTCATTCTTGTGGTCGGGATAGACGATCTTGTCCTTTCCGAGATCGTTCTGAACGAAATCAAACTTCAGCGGCTCGCCCCAGGAGTAGTACAGCCTTCCGGAGTCAATGTGTGGAGTTAGCACTGTGAGCGAACTGCCAGCAGCCGGACCTGCGAACATCACGCCATTGAGTGGCTGTGGTGGTGCGGGAAACGGTGCGGCATGAGGGATGTCCTGAAGCACCCAATCGTTTCCTTGTTGAACCAGGTAAGCGTCGCGCCCGGTGGCTGGGTTGGTTCCCATGATCCCAACGAACAGCGGGGCGTCCTGGATCCCAGAGTTGTTGTTGATCGTGAATGGAACCTTTTCGAGCGCTGCAGCTTGGGCAGGAAGCCCAGCGAGTTCGCCGAAACTAAACAACAGCGCTGCGGCCGCGAAGGTGGACAAGAGGCGCTTGAACTTCACAGAATTCTCCTCGTTGAGAACGGCGGATCGAGTTGGACATCAAACCAAACAGCGGGAAGAAACGACTCCGACCTGCTGGTTGGCATGATCCCCTACAAAGTGAGCGTACTGGCCAATCAGGATGGAAGCGAGGCCAAAAGTGAGTATCAACTATTTCTCCGTTAAAGGGGTAAACGCAGGGCTAGCGGATGCGCGCGGTCAACGTACCACACGCAATCGAGTCTTGTAAGTGGCTGCTCGCACTGTTTTAGTGCCCTTGACTCGGACCTTGATCTTGCCAAGTTTGACGTTCTTGCCCTTGTGGACCTTGATCGCGGCAACATATCGTCCAGGCCTGACCTGTTTGACCCGCTTCTTGCCGATCGTCTGCTTCCCAACTCGCAGCCTTACCTGGGTCCTCACGGTCCGCCCTTTCGGAGCCTTGAACCGCACTTTGATACGCGCCATCGTGCGCAGTTTGACGGTTTGCTTGGTCTGCCTGCCCCGTGTGATCTTCACCCCACGCAACTTCAGCTTGACCTTTGCCGACGATGACGAGGGCGGCGGCATCGCGGTTCCGTTCTGGTCGGCGTCCGGGGTTTTTGGCTCGCGAGAGTTCGGTTCCTCGGGGCCGTCATCGGGATCGCCAGGATCAGCCGAACCATCCCCATCCCCGTCGCCTAGGTCCGGTCCAGACCCATCACCGGGATCAGGGCCAGGATCTTCTGGGTCAACAAGGCATGCCTCCCACCCAGGGTCAGGGATCGGCAATGTCTGTCCACCCGTAGACTCCCCGGCATCGCCAGACCATACCCCGCTCCAAGCCGTTTGACCAGGGGCGACATCAAGTCGGATGCAGTCTGAGAAGGTTACGTTGATCGGTGCTGATCCGAGATTCGACGCCACGTAGGTGCGGCCCTGTGCACTGGAGAAGACAGCAGCCAGCGGATAGTTCGCAGTAATCGAACGATCCACTGTGCCCAGCGCGGCAAGGTTCGCGATCCAGTGGTAGGTATGAGCCTTGCTCATGCCGTGCTCGTTGGTATAGGGGAGGTTCGGGTCCGGGCCGATCAGGTAATCGCCCAACTGATTCAGACCGTCCAGAGCTGCCGCGCCGTCGGCGAGTGCTAGCGCGCTCAGGTGCACATCACGCCACTCGTTCGCGTTCTCACCACTGATCCGTGGCGCAGCCTGAAGCGCATTGTAGTTGCGCGTCACGGAGGACGGTGTCAGATACAAGAACGCCCCGGTAATGGGCAGGGTATTGATCCCGTACTTGTATGCTCGTTCGCCGTTGCCGAAGAACAATCCACCAGTGCCGCCATTGGTCCACACCACCGGGACCACCTGATCGTTGAACCCTGACGGTAGTGCGCCACCTGCATCGTTGAACCAGTAGGCGTTGATCGCGGCGGCCTGCGTGGTGTACATGTACACCGCGGCATCACGAATTGTACGATTGCCCGTGACCTCGCCCCACATCAGCATCCCCGCGGTGGCGTTCATCGCCTCGGACGAGGATTCTTGGTTGTTCCCAGCGTCATACGGTGCTGGTCCTGCCGCATAGTCGTGCCCGCTGTACGCGTTGAAGTAGCGCAGATAGGGGAACATGGCGTCAGAGCGGTTCGGCGAGTTCACATCGCGGATCAGCAGTTCGACCATCGGACCGTAATCACTGGCCCAAGTAGGATCGAAACGAGCCAGGGTCGCGGCCGCCATGACGTAGTAGCCGTAATGGAAATGATGGTCGTTGAGCTCGGTATCGGAGAAGAAGTCAGCCGGGTATCCGATCAGGGACGACCAGGGGGACGAGTACCGGAACACTTGCGTACTCTTACCCTGCTGGGCAGTGAACCAGTCAGTCAACGTGTCGTGGATGTCTCCCAGCGCTTTATCGCGCACATCGGTGCGTCCCAACTGGTCGGCGACCTCCACGATCCGCGCGGTTCGACCCAGCGCTTTGCCGACGCCGTAGGTGGGGGTGTTGTAAGTATGCAACTGGTCGGCGAGCGAACCGTTGCCCAGATATCCGCTGAGTTCGGCATTGAGTCGATGGCGTTCGGCCGAATCTGGCACACCGGTTGCCACCGCGGGCACTTCCGTCAGCACACCGCGGAAGTGGTCGATCGTGGTGAAACTCGTCACGCCAACCAGCGTCTTCATCACCCCGCGCGGAGATGAGTACTGTTCCGAGATAAATGAGTTACGGGACGAGGGCTCCGCTGAGCTATAGACCGCGTACTGATGGGGGAGCAGCGCCATCGCCGTGCCCGCTGAGCCGCCTGATCCCGGCAGTGGGTCGGCCGTGACTCGATATGTCACTGCGACCTCGCCAGTGGACTGGTCATAGGTGTAGTCGGCTCGAGTGTCAGTGACCGGCGAGTGCGCATAGGGTGCGAACTGCTCGGCAACCGACCAAGCCTGGGCCGTGCTTGCGCCGGCTGGTAGCGGCAGCGCCGCCACTGAGAAATGACCTGCGCTGGTTGCGATGAGGTCGTTCCAGTGCCCGAACTCGTCGGACTTGGACCAAGATGCTCCGACCGGCGCAAACGCCGCGTAGTAACGGCGATCCGCTACTTGACCCTGCTCATTTGTCGGCCCGGTGGCGATAACTACCAAGGATCCGGTCGGGGCGTTGGTCACTGCACCATCGACGATGAACTCGACGTTAGTCCAGCCATTCGCCTTCAACTTCGCATTGCCGCCGGTGGCCCGGAACCAGGAGAACGGCAATCCCTGCCCGATCGTCGCATCCAAGGTGCGCGATCCATCAGATTGCCGAGTCGAAACCGTCCAATCCGACCAGTTAGACACCTTCGCGTCAGTTTGCCCAAGCCCATCAACCTGAGCAACCAGCACATCTTTACGCATGTACTGATGGAAGTTCTGATCTTGCGGCTGGCCGCCTGGCACACCAGCCACATCCACCAGAGGATGGTAGGAGATATGCACTCCGGGGATGTCGGAGTCGCCGTCGTATTGGTGGGCTTTCTTGCCGTCCTCGACGCTGTATTGCACGGGTAAGGCGTTCAGCGCCAGATTCTGTCCACACCCCTGAGTCCCGTTCGCGTCCGAGAATTTGAAGACGAGCGATGTCCACCAGTCATTGGTGGGGACAGGCCGGTTCGGCGCATCGGGCGTCAAATGGTCGCGCAGGCTCGTCTGCCCACAGGCTCCGCCGGGAATGGCACCGACATTGTCGGTCGTATAGCTGCCTGCGCCACCCGGACTTTCAATGCCCGCTTGGGCGGGTGCGGCTGTTACAGCCCCGCCGAAGATGAGCAGTGCTGCAGTTGTTGCTGCGATCGATCGCGCGCATGATCGCGCCGTCGTCTTCAACGAGACCCGCGCCATAGTTACCGCACCACCCTGAGTTTCGTGCTGTAGTTGGCGGGGCTTACCGTCTTGCTCGCTTTCACACGAACCCGGATCTTGCCGCGTTTCACGTTCTTGGCGCCGCGCACTTTCACCACGGCGACATAACGACCGGGTTTCGTCTGCTTGATGCGTTTGCTACCGAGGATCTGTTTGCCCACGCGGAGCTGAACTTTGGTTTTGACCGCGCGGTTCTTCGGGGCCTTGAACTGCACTCGAATCCGTGCAGCACGACGCTGTTTGATGGTGCGTTTCGTCTGTTTGCCTTTGGTGATCTTGACGCCACGCAGCTTCAACTGGACCTTGGTCGCGGTTGCTGACGGGTTATTGGTTGCGTCCGGCGCATTGCCGTTTGCTCCCGGCGTGCCGCCGGTGCCAGGCGTAGTGCCCGTTCCGGGGGTGCTGCCACCGCCGTCGTCTCCACCGTCGCCGCCGCCTCCGTTGTCCCCACCGTCGCCGCCGTCGCCGTTGTCTCCGCCGTCGCCGTTGTCGCCGCCGTCGCCGTTGTCTCCGCCGTCATCCCCGCCCGGATCAGTCACCGGAATGTCGATTCCGGAACCGCCCGCAGCCGTACCGAAACTTACCGTTGAACCGTCGGGCTTGCGAGTGGCGATCTTGCCTGGACCGGCAGTCACCTGCGCCAGCACCGTCCCAGTGGCGACCTCCTTGAAGGTCACAGTGATGGATTGATTGGACGAGTTCGTCACCACATAGGAACGCTGACCATTCTTGGCGAAGGTAGTGGCCAATGGATAATTCCCGACCACGGAGGTGTCCACCTGCCCCAAGTCGACGAGGTTGCGAATCCAGTTATAGGTGTGAGGGTGGCTCGACCCTTCCTCCCAGCCGATTCCACTGCCAGTGTCCGTTGCATGGGTGAACTTCGTCAGAGCCGTCGACGGGTCATTCAACGCCTGGTAGCCGTAGATGATGTTGTGCCACCAACGCGGTTCTGCTCCACCACGGCGCTGATAGAACTCACCGAGGGTGCGAGCAACCACATCGGGCCGATACCCCAAATACAGGTGCGATCCCGTCAGCGGCAAAGTGTTGATTCCGTAGAAGAACTCGTGCTGATCGTTATTCCCAAACCACAATGAATACTGCGCACCATCGCCCCAGACCATCGAAGCGTAATTGCGGTTGTATTGCGAGGATGGGAATGCATCATTGTCAGCGTTGAACCAGTATTTGCTGATGGCCTCGGCCTGCGTGGTGTACATGAAGATGCCGGTGTCACGCATGACCTGATCGCCGCGCACCTCAGCCCATTGGATCATGGCTCCAGCAAAGTTCATTCCTTCCGAACTGGACTCCTGATTATTGCCGGCGCTGAAGCGCGCGTGTCCCGAAGCCCAGTCCATACCGGCATAGATATCGAAGCTACGCAGATACGGGAACATCGGGTCATTGCGCAGGTGGCTATTGGCATCGCGCACCAACATGTCAACCATGCCGCCATACTGATTGGCCCACTGCGGGCGGTGCCGTGCAAGTGTCGCTGCAGCAGCGATGTAGTAGCCATAGTGGAAGTGGTGGTCATTCATCTCGCTTTCAGAACCGAAAACACCAACCGGATATCCGATCATGGTGCCCCACGCGGCGTTGTAGTTAAACACTTTGTAGTTTTTCTCTGCGGTGGCAGTGAACCAATCGCTCAGCTGGTCCTCAAGATCATCCAAAGCCTTGTCACGTGCTTCGGTATGCCCAATCTGGTCAGCCACTTCAACGATGCGGGCGGCTCGCCCGAAGGCCTTGCCCGCCCAATACGTTTCGTCACTCTGCATCCAAAGCGGATTATCTTTGACCTGCTCCAGATAACTCCACAACTTATCCTTGCTGGAGCCAGCAGCCGTGGCCACGGCTGGGATCTCCGAAATCACCCCATAGAACGGGGTTTCGGTAGTAAAGGACGAGGTGCCTGCCAGTACCGCCATCTTGCCGCGCGGTGACGTGTAGGTCTGCGCCAGGGGAGTAGCCCCGGTCAGGTGCTTCGTCTGATGCGGATAAAGTGCCATGACAGTCGAGTTGGTCGATCCGCTGCCAGCCTTGCGGCTGACGGTGACGCCATAGGTGGCGCGCAGCATGCCTGCGGACTGGTCGTAAACCGGCGTGACCTGCGTTCCTGTCACCGGCGACCACGCGAACTGTTGCCACGCGTCCGCAATCTGCTCCCGGTTGGCGCCATCGGGGATCACCGCGACTGAGAACCATCCGGCCGCAGCCGTAAACCGGTTACCACCGTGATCGGTCCACGAGCTTCCGTGTGGGGCGTAGGCAATATAGTTTCGGCCCGAGATTTGCAGGCCAAGTTGCGCGCCGTCGCGACGCCACACAGAGACGTTGCCGCGCGCTGCGATCTGGCTCGGACCATTCACTGATTCGTGCCACGAGAATGGCAGACCGTGGCCGATGATGGAACGCACCGAGCGGTTGCCGCTATCTTTCAGAAGAGTCTCGACTGTCCAATCCGTCCAGTTTTCCACCGTCAGGGTCGAGGCGTAGAAGTCGGTCCCGGCGATGATGTCATGGTTTTCGTTGCCGACATCGCCCCACCCCGGAGAGTGATAGGCGTATCCCTGGTCGGTAGTCGTCCCGGGCGTGAACCGCGGACCAGTTAGCGCATTCGTGTAAGTGATTCCCATGCCTCGCGCATGCAACTGGTAGGCGGCGGGATGTGCGTAGAGCGGAGATCCGAGATCGCAGACTCCCGGGTTTGCGACCCAGCCGCGAAAGACGAGCGAACTCCACCAGTCGTTGGTGGGGATGCCGCCAGATGGTGCGTTGGAACCGATGAGAGGGCCACGCTGCGCATTGCCGGGATGTTGCGGATGCTGGCTGCGTGGGGTGTAGTTGCAAAAGTCGCTACCGTGGACGGCTTCGCCAGCCGGTCCCTTCCACTGACCGCCGTGCGGGTGCTGGAGGTAGCTGCCACCACCGGGGGCTGTGATCGGATTGGCAACGGCTATGGGGGCTTGGGCAAGGGACATAGTCAGGACGAGCGCCATCGCCCCGACCAGAGATGATACGAGTTGCACGGCGAAACTCCAGGTTCCTAGACAACGTTGTCAGGTGCTTCGTTGCACCGTTCACAAGCCTAGATTCATCTGCGAGAATCGGCATGTCGAGATCACCGACTGTCATCTCGACGAGCTCGATCAGCGGGCCACGCGGACCTTCGTCTTGAATGTCTGCTTTCGCACTAGCTTGGAACCTGGATAGACGACGCGCACTTTGCCGCGGGTCTTATTGGCGGACTTCTTGACCCGCACCACGGCGACCCAGTTTTTGCCCTTCTTACGCAGCTTCGCCTTGCCGATCACGCGTTTGCCGACCCGGAGTCGCACCTTCCCTCGCACGGCAGTCTTCTTGGGAGCGCGCAGCGCGACGCGGACACGAGCAGCCGTTCGCACCTTGATGGTGCGCGCCGGACGCTTGGCGTCCTTGTGGCGCCCCTTGGTCACTTTGATGTTGACGACCTTCGCTTTACGCTTCTTCGCGTTCGTCTTGGAGTTGTCGGTGGGCGGTGGTGTGGTCACTGGAGGCTTCGTGCCGCCATTGCCCGGGTTGCCGCCGTCATCTGGGTCGCTAGGGATTGCGATGCCGGTGCCACCAGACGAGCCATCACCCAGTGAGACCACGGAGCCGTCAGGTTTCTGCGTGGTGACCTGCCCCTTCGGCGCATTCACCGTGGCAACCACGTTGCCGGACTTGTCACGGAATGTCACCTCGATGTCCTTGTTGGAGACGTTGGTCACCACATACGAGCGCTGCCCACCTTTGTTGAACGTGGTGGCCATCGGATAGTTCGCCGTTACCTTGGTATCGACCTGACCGAGTGCTGCCAGCGACGTAAGCCAGTGGAAGGTGTGGGCGCGGGATTCTCCGCTCTCGACTGCGTAAGTGTTGTTGGCGTTGGTTGCTTGGAACTTTGCCAGTGCTTGCTCGCCGTCCGCTAGCGCCAGGTACGAGTACAAGATGTCGTGCCAGTACTTCGGTTCGGGCTGGCCATTGGTTTGGGTGAACTCGTCATAGGTGCGCTGGACGACGTCCGGGTAGTAACCCAGGTAGAGTGAACCGCCGGTCACCGGCAGCATATTGATGCCGTAGAAGAACTCGTGCTCGTTTCCGGTGATTGGGTTCTCACCGAACCACAGCGAATAGTGTGCGCCGTTTGCCCACACCATGGAGGCGTAGTTCTTCGCATACGGGCCGCTTGCCGGGAAGTCGCCTTCAGCATTGAACCAGTACCGCAGTGCTGAGGTCGCCTCGGTTGTGTAGAGGTAGATGCCGGTGTCGCGGATGCTGGTGTTTCCGGTGATCTCACCCCATTGGATCATCGCTTGGGCGAGGTTCATCGCCTCGGACGAGGCCTCCTGGTTATTGCCATGTGAGTCGCCGCCGTCGCCAGATGCCCACGAGTGCCCGGCGTAGATGTCGAAGGTGCGCAGGAACGGGAACATCGGGTCGTCGTGATCGGGTGAGGCAGTGTCACGGATCAACATTTCGACCATGCCGCCGTAGTTCTGCGCCCACTGCTGGTCGAACCGTGCCAACGTGGCGGCTGCGGTGATGTAGTAGGCGTAGTGGAAGTGGTGGTCGTTCATGCTCGCGAGCGTGCCGTATTGGTCACCGCCGCCAGGTCCCGCGGGGTACCCGAGCAGCGTGCCGAAGTTCTCCGAATAGGCGAAGACCTTCTGCGTCTTGCCGGGGGTAGCGGTGAACCAATCGCTCAGGGTGCTGCGAATTGCGGCCAATGCCTTGTCACGGGCATCGATGTCGCCGACTTGGTCCGCGAGTTCTGCGATGCGGGCTGCGCGGCCAACTGCTTTGCCGGTCCAGTACGTGGCGTCGCCATTGTCCTCCACCATGGACTGATTGAGTGGGTCATTGCGAACCTCATCCAGGTAGTCGATCAACTGATCGTGGTGCTCTTCGCCAGGCGTAGTCGTCAGCCCTGGAATTTCCGTCATGACACCGTGAAATGGGGTGGCCGTGCTGAAACCGGAGACGTTGTCCAAGATGGTCATCTGGCCGCGCGGTGACACGTAGGTCTGACTGCGTGCGACGGAGTTGTCGCTGCGGTATTGCTCTTGGTGTGGGAACAATGCCATGACGGTGCTCGTCGTGGACCCTGATCCTGCGTAACGAGTAACCCCAATGTTGTAGTTGGCTTCCAGCGTGCCTGCAGTTTGGTTATAGGTGTAGTCCAGGGTCGTTGACGTCACCGGGGAGTAGGCGAACTGCTTCCACTGCGCGGCTATCTCGGCGGCATTAGCGCCGTCCGGCACGATTGCTACCGCGTACCGGCCGCTGTTCGCACGGAATGCCTTCGCACCAGCGTCGACCTGTGCGGGAGCAACGGTCTGCCACGTCGTGCCGTGCGGTGCCCACGCCACATAGGAGCGTCCGTTGATGGTGATGATCAAGGTGCTATTGCCGTCATGCAGTGCGTGGGTTGCGCTGTCTGAAGTCTGGATGCGGGCTGCAGCACCCTGGCTCTCCAACCAGGTGATAGGCATACCGCGACCGATAATCGCACGGACCTCTGCGTTACCACTTGCATTGACCAGACGAGACTCGACCGTCCAGTCGGTCCAGTCGGTTACTTGAAGTTCGGTGCCGATCATCGCAGGGCTGGGGTTTCCCGAACTGAAACTGCTGCCCGCATATAGGTCGTGGCCGTCGGCTGATGGGCCACGATACTCATAACCTTGGCCGGAGTAGTTCGGGATGGCGTGGCCAGGGTTCTCGGCTGCAGAGACCGTATTTGAGTAGGTGATGCCGAGACCGCGCTCATGCCATCCGAACACACCAGGGTTCGCGAACAGTCGCGACGAGATTGAACAGTTCGACTGTCCGCCACTTTGCACCCGTTTACGGAAGACGAGCGAACTCCACCAGTCGTTGGTCGGAATCGGGGCATTCTTCGTCACGAGAGCCGGGATGGTGTTGCCACCCAGGCTGAAGGACTCGCGTGGAGTTGTGGTGCAGAATTTACCCGCTTCACCCGGCTCGGTACCAACCTTGTCGGTGGTGTAACTGCCGGAACCAACTTGAACTGGGTCGGCGAATGCCACAGGGGCCTCCGTAATTAATGGAAGAGCCGCCGCCAACATGAGGGCCAGACCAATACCAAGAACCTTTCTCGACGTAGCGCTGTGCAGGCGGGAAGGGTGGGCAGTGGTGGCGAAGTGACTCACGTGATGACCTCATTGTGCGGACGTGTTGTGCTATCTAGGGTGTGACGGCGACATTGCCGCCACACAGAGACCACGCTAGAGGTCTTCAAGCATTTTTTCTAGCCTGGGTCATCTCACGGACGTTTGAGGTCCAGTTTTAACTGTGAGTGCACTTAAATGGTCGAGTGCGATCGTGGAAGAGTGTCTGCGAAAACTAGATATGACCTTGACGCATCTCGGCAACCAGGGATTGCACCACGGCATCAAGTCGGCCCTCATGAGCGGCAGCGACGGCCCGTTGCCGCTGGTAACTGGCGCCCTTGTCGAGCATCGTCCAAATGTGGGCCAACTCGTCCAAACAATCAAGATCCGCAGCGACCGGCTCCAAGGTGTGGAGTAACTGGCGTAACGAATCGCCGACGAGTTCCTCATCTCCGACCTCGTTGACGATCAAGATCGCATCCATGCCGTAGCGGGCTGAACGCCATTTGTTCTCCTGCGCAAACCACGGTGGAATAGTGGCTAAGTCCTCACCTGTATCGAGTTGGCGCGACAGATGCTCGATGAGGCAGTGCGTCAATGCTGCTACCCCGAGCACCTCTTGCAGCGTGGGGGTGCCATCGCAGATCCGGGTTTCGAGCGTGCCAAATCGTGGCGATGGACGGATGTCCCAGCGGATCTCATCGAACTCGTCGATGACTCCGGTGTGGATCATATCGGCGAAGTACCGTTCCAGGTCCTGCCAGGAATCCAACTGAAAACCCAGCCCTGCGGTCGGGAGCTGTTGGAACAGCAGCGCACGGTTGGATGCGTAACCGGTGTCATCGCCGCCCCAGAACGGGGACGAGGCAGCCAAGGACTGCAGATGACCGAAATAGGGCAGAAGGCCGTGGGAGAGTGGCAGCACCTTGTCCCGATCTTCGACCCCGACGTGGACGTGTACGCCGTAGATTAGCATTTGGCGGCCCCACCACTGGGTGCGGTCAATCAGCGTCGCGTAGCGTTCCTTGTCGGAGACCTTCTGTTGATCCCACCGTGCGAAGGGATGGGAGCCAGCCGACATCAGTTCCACCCGCATGGGGTCGAGAATCTCGCGGATCTGGTCAATGGACCGCTGTAGGTCAGCTCCGGCTTCACGGACAGTCCGTCGCACATCCGAGACCACTTCGATGGTGTTCAGCAGTAGTTCTTGACGGATGTTGGGGTGCTGGGAGCCGTCGGGGGAGACGGTCTCAAGGATGACGGGCGCGACTTGACGAAGGTCGCCAGAATCTTGGTCGACGAGCGCCAACTCCCATTCGATTCCTACCGTCGACCGCTCGGACTGTGCAAAGGGAATAGTAGTCATCTCACCTCCTCCATCGGCTCAACCATCATCGCGCGGTGCGCGCCAGCGATGCGCGTCAGAATCACTGTTGCGTGATTCTCCCCGCGTAAACCTAACTGTTTTCGCACAACTTCTGGAATCAGGTCCACGCCGCGTTTCTTGATCGTGATTGCGCCGACATTACGCTGCTTGAGGTATTGCTTGAGCTTCTTGACGTTCAATGGCAAGACATCGAGCACCCGATACGCCCGCGCCAGCGAAATGCCGTCACGAGCGGGCAACGGCCTTGACGTCGACAGATAGGCGATGCGAGGTGACACGAGCTGAATATCCGTCTGCTCGCTGATCGCGCCAAGCATGCCGAGCAAGTGCGCTCGGATCACCGCGCCGTCCGGTTCAAGCAGGAAGTCGCCTAGTTCGGTGACATCGCTGAGCGCTTGTAGCGGAGGCGCGCCGTGGCTGCCGTCCGGTATGCCCGCGATCGTTGTGGTTCGTAGTCGTCCGGTTGTCGGTGCCTCGGGGTCGCTCGCGGCGACAGTGGCCTCGTGCCAGGGGCCGCCAGTGCGATCAGTCGTCGAGTCGGGGTTGCCGCCGTGCCATAGCGTGGCTTCGACGACGTCGCCATCGACGGAGGTCCACGTGGCTGTGGCGCCCGGCGGGATGTCGCGGTGGGCGATGCCGGGTCCGACTTTGACACCGACCAGACGCACTCGATCTCGCAATGCCCAGATCTCGGACAGAGCGGGCAAGTATTGTTCGGGGTCATTGATGCGCGCACCGGTGCCGGTACGCCGGGCCGGGTCCGCATAGATGGCGTCGACATGGCTCAGATCCGCGAGCCGACCATCGCCAGCGGTGACCGAGGCCCGCGGATATGCCGCGAGGTTGTGTGCTGCGAAAACAGCCGTTGCCGGGTCGAGTTCGTAAGCGTGCACCGCCAAACCAGCGGCCGCCAGAGCCATCGCATCCACCCCCAGGCCGCAGGTGAGGTCCGCAACGGCCGTGATACCGCCGACTTGGAAGCGGCGGGCGCGCAGCGCTGCCACCGACCAACGGGTCGCTTGTTCCAGGCCAGGTCGGGTCAGCAGCATCGTGGTGGCGTGGTGGCCGAGTTTCAGCTCTGCTGTGGTGCGCAGTTCGGCTAATGAAGATAATGCCGCGGCGATGTCAGAGGAGGCACCCATGCCCCGCAGCGCTGTCACGGTTCGTAGCGGATCGGCAAGATCGCGCGCGGTCAGTTCGTCTAGCAGCCGCAGTGTCGCGGGCTGTGCGAGGCTGCGGGCAAGCGCGTCGTCCATCACCACATTATTGTCCGGTAGATAGCGGTTTGGCGCGATTGGTGTCCATCTGCCGACACCGGTCTTTGTGACGGTTCTGGCGCTCCAATGTGCAGTGAATGTGGGGCGAGTCACACAAGTTTGAAGTATGGGTGGTGTCATCTTGTCAAAAACTCCCTTAAAGTTAGGTAAGCATTACCAAACAAACAAGACCGTCCAGAAGGAAGCCGATGAGAACCGCACGAAGCCTTTCCCTGTTGGCCATTGCAACTTTGGCACTATCTTTGGGTGCATGCGCGTCCTCGCAGGAGTCGACCGCGCCGGTGGAAGCTCCACCAGCCGCGGAACAGAACACCGATACAGCAGACGCTGAAACTGATGCATTCCCCGTCACTATCGAGCATGCCTACGGTGAGACCGTCATCGAAGCAAAACCGGAACGTGTGGCCACTGTTGCTTGGGCCAACCACGAGGTGCCGCTGGCACTGGGCATCGTGCCTGTTGGCATGAGCAAAGCGACTTGGGGCGACGACGATGACAACGGCGTGCTGCCGTGGGTCGAGGACAAGTTAGCCGAACTCGATGCTGAGATCCCAGTGCTTTTCGATGAGACTGCTGGCATCGACTTCGAGGCGGTAGGTGACACCAATCCGGATGTGATCCTGGCTGCGTACTCGGGGATTACCGAGGATGAGTACGCCACGCTGTCGAAGATCGCACCAGTGGTGGCCTTCCCGGATACCGCATGGGGCACCACTATGGCTCAAATGATCGAGATGAACTCCAAAGCGCTCGGACTTGGCGCCGAGGGCCAGCAATTTGCTGCTGATCTGGACACCAAGATCGCCGAGTCCTTCGCGCAGTACCCGGCTTTGCAAGACTCGTCAGTGCTCTTCGCCTGGGTCGAGCCAACCGACCTGAGCGAGGTCGGCTTCTACACCACTCACGACCCCCGGGTCGGCTTCCTGGCCACCGCGGGGATGGCAGTGCCCAGCCTGGTCACGGAGGCAACGGCTGGAACCGATTCGTTCTATACCACTGTCGCCTCGGAGCAAGCCGACCAGTTCGAGGATGTTGACATCATCGTTACCTACGGCGACGACACCACCTTGCCACTGTTACAAGGCGACTCGTTGTTGTCCAAGGTACCCGCGATTGCTGACGGCGCGGTCGTGGTCCTGCCCGACAACACACCGCTGTCGGCGTCAGCGAACCCATCGCCACTGTCCATCGAGTGGGGAATCGGTGACTACTTCGCGTTGCTCGACGAGGCAGCCCAAGCCGCCGCGTGAGTACCCACGTTGTGACGCAATCAGCGCCGATCCGATCCCGTCAGGGCGGTTCGGCGCTGATTCGCGTCACCTGGATCCTGATCGCAGTAGCCGTCGTCGTGCTGCTTGCCGTCGCATCGGTGTCCTTCGGGTCGCGGGACGTCACCTGGGATCAGATCGTGTCGGCGCTCAGCGGGCATTCCGACACCTTCGCTGAAGCGGCGATCCTGAAACGAGTTCCGCGCACCGTGCTGGCTATACTCGTCGGTGCCGTCCTGGCCGTGGCTGGGGCGACGTTGCAGGCTGTGACACGCAATCCGCTCGCCGACCCCGGCATCCTCGGAATCAGCGCTGGAGCATCATTGGCGGTGGTGATCAGCATCGTCGTGATCGGGATCGCCGCACCATGGCAATACATCACTGCGGCAACCTGCGGGGCCGCAGTGTCAGCGGTGCTGGTCTACTCCATCGGCTCGCTAGGCCGAGGCGGAGCCACACCGCTCAAACTGGTTCTTGCAGGCGCAGCGACAACCGCAGCCTTCACATCTTTTGTCAGCGCTATCCTCTTGCCGCGCGTTGCGGTGCTCCAAGACTTCCGGTTCTGGCAGATCGGCGGTGTCGGAGGTGCGACCTGGGAACGTATCGCAGTTGTCGGGCCGGTCTTGATAGTGGGCGTGCTCGTGTGTGCGACGTCGGCCCGCGGACTCAACTCCTTGGCACTCGGTGATGACATGGCCGCGGGACTCGGCGTCAACGTACGTCGCACACGCTTGATAGCGGCAGCGGGAGCAGTGTTGCTCGCGGGTGCCGCTACGGCGATTGCGGGTCCTATCGGGTTCGTCGGGCTGATCGTGCCACACCTGTGCCGATTGTTGATCGGTCCAGACAACAGATGGCTGATCCCGTTCGCGGCCCTTGTCGGAGCAGCATTGCTGACTGCCGCCGATGTTGTGGGACGAGTGCTCCCCACCGAGGGCGAAATCGAAGTCGGAATCGTCACGGCGTTTATCGGAGCGCCGTTCTTCATCTGGATCGTGCGACGCCAGAAGGTGCGTGAGCTATGACGAGCACCGTCACACCGGCTCGGATCGCCGCCGCCACACAACTGGTCGCCGCTGGTCGCCACCGCCGCAGCAGGCGTCGCATTATTGCTGTGATCGCGCTTGCGGCGGGAGTGCTCGTCGTGTTCACCCTGAGCCTGATCTTCGGGCACACCACTTACTCGCTGACGGATGTACTGCGCGTGATCGCAGGCCAGGAAGTAGCAGGCGCTAGTTTCACGGTCGGTGAACTGCGGCTGCCGCGTGCGACCCTTGCTGTGCTGAGCGGATTTGCCTTCGGTATCGCGGGCGTCACCTTTCAATCGTTGCTGCGCAATCCACTGGCTGCCCCCGACATCATCGGCATCAGTTCGGGCGCATCTGCGGCAGCGGTTGTCGCGATCATCTTGCTGTCATGGAGCCCGACAGCGGTGTCCCTTGCAGCGCTCGCCGGAGCGTTGGTCACCGCGCTGGCAATCTACTTGCTTTCTCGGCGCGGTAGTTTCGCCGGAGCGCGGTTGATCCTGATCGGCATCGGAATCGCCGCCATGCTTGACAGTTTCATCACCTACGTGCTGTCCAGGGCGGCGGCCTGGGACGTGCAAACCGCGATGCAGTGGCTGACCGGAAGCGTCAACGGCGCCAACTGGGGTTCGATTCGACCGCTTGCGATTGCGGTCGCCGTCATCGCACCATTGATCTTCATGCAGGCACGGAACTTTGCCGCATTGGGCCTTGGCGACGATGCCGCCGCCGCGTTGGGGGTGCGCGTCGAGCGAACCAGACTGACGCTCGTCCTGGGTGCGGTCGGACTGATGGCGTTCGGCACGGCCGGTAGCGGCCCCATCGCCTTTGTCGCGTTCATGGCGGGCCCTATCGCTGGACGCATTGTCGGAGCAGGCCGGCCGCCATTATTGGCGGCAGGGCTGGTGGGTGCGCTGCTCGTGTTGATCGGTGACTTCCTCGGGCAGTACGCGTTCGGGACGAGATACCCTGTGGGCGTTGTCACCGGGGCGCTCGGGGCGCCATTCCTGATTTACCTGCTGATCCGAACCTACCGAGCAGGAGGCTCGTGATGACTGACAAACATTCGCTGACTGCTGAGCAGATCACCTTGGCATATGGTGACCGTGTCGTTGTCGCCGACCTGGATCTGACCATCACCCCGGGTGCGGTCACTGCCATTGTTGGAGCGAATGGGTGCGGTAAGTCGACTGTGTTGCGGGCGATCGCACGGCTGCTGCCACCGCGTTCGGGTCGCGTCTTGCTGGACGGCAAGCTAATTCACCACATGCCGTCGCGAGAGGTGGCCCGCACGGTGGGGCTGCTGCCTCAAAGCCCGATCGCTCCGGAAGGAATCGTGGTCTCGGACTTGGTGGGGCGCGGTCGCCACCCGCACCAAGGATTGTTCTCCCCGTGGAGCAAGGAGGATGACCAGGCCGTTTCCGAGGCGCTGATCGCCACCGGAACACTGGATTTGGCTGATCGCGCGGTCGATGAACTCTCCGGCGGGCAGCGGCAACGGGTGTGGATCGCCATGGCGCTGGCGCAACAGACCGATATCTTGTTGCTGGACGAGCCCACCACCTTCCTCGATGTGGCGCACCAAATCGAGGTACTCGACCTGCTGGCCGATCTCAAGCACAACCATGGCAAGACTGTGGTGATGGTGCTGCATGACCTGAACCTGGCGGCGCGTTACGCGGACGTGCTCGTTGCGGTGCGCGATGGACAGATCCACTCGTCAGGCAAACCCAGCGAGGTGATGACCGAACAGGCGGTGGCAGACATTTTCGGGCTGCAGTGCCAGGTGATTGACGATCCGGTTTCCGGACAACCGCTGGTCGTGCCAATCGGGCGGCACCATAGTGCTGTCCTTCGGTCGGAGGCGGCGACATGAGTGAAGACTTTCCCTACCGGTTGTTGCGGATCCGGGTGGTGGATACGGTACGAGTTTCGACGAGCTTCATCCGCATCCGGTTTGCCGGTGCTGGCCTGGATGATTTCGCGACACCGGGTCACATCTTCGATCAGCGCATCAAACTCATCTTTCCGGGGCCACTGGGATTGCCGGATCTGAGCAACGCGGGCGCCGACTGGTACGCGACCTGGCTGGAACTGCCAGAAGAATCGCGCGGTTCGATGCGGACATACTCCATCCGGGCAATGGAGGGCGAGGGCGACCAGACCAGGCTCGTGATTGACTTCGTATTGCACATGGACGAGGGCGCCACGGGACCGGCGGCCTCCTGGGCACATCGGGCTAAGGCCGGCGATGAGATTTTGACCCTCGGACCGCGGCGCGGGAATCTGGGCGGCGGAATCGAGTTCGCCCCCGATGAGGCAGGGCAAGTGTTGTTGGTCGGAGACGAGACTGCGCTGCCCGCCATCGCAAGGATTCTCGAGGACTTGCCGCGCAGTGCCCGTGGTCATGTCTTCATTGAGGTCCCGCATCAAGACGACACGTTGCCCATGGAGGTGCCTGCCGCGGTGACCGTGCATTGGTCGGTGCGCGAGGGCGCTGATCACGGCACAGTGATCGCTCCTGCTGTCCTGTCACATCTGGGACAGCAGGCCGATGGCACGCTGGTGGATGTCGATTCCGATGAGTTGCCCTGGGAGACGCCAACGTACTCTGCATCGGGCGAAGATGTCAGTGTGGGCACCACGCTGCACCACGGACTGTATGCGTGGATTGCGGGGGAATCGTCCCTGGTGACAACGCTGCGCCGTCATCTGGTCAAAGGATTTGGATTTGAACGGTCTCAGGTGGCATTCATGGGCTATTGGCGCAAGGGCGTCGCGATGCGCGGATAGCGCGCTGTAGTGACACAAGTGAGATATTTAGCACTCGCCTTGACCGAGTGCTAATGGCGCTTTAACCTAAGAGGTGGGTCATTCGCCCCACGGCTCAAGATGGGCCGTGAGTGTGAATGACAATGCGCTTCAGGCCTTGTGCGGCACCGCGACGACGCCAGGGCAGAGAGTGAAGCGCATCGAATTATCAGTGCAAACCTACTCGCGAAAGGGGAGGTCCGCAGTGTCGGTCTCCATCAAGCCTCTCGAGGACCGGATCCTCGTCAAAACACTTGAGGCAGAGGTCACAACGCCTTCAGGCCTGGTTCTCCCAGACACCGCTCAGGAGAAGCCGCAGGAGGGTGAAGTTCTGGCTATCGGCCCTGGCCGCATCGACGACAACGGCAACCGCGTTCCGCTCGACGTTGCAGTTGGTGACAAGGTCATCTACTCCAAGTACGGCGGCACCGAAGTGAAGTACAACGGTGAGGAGTACCTCATCCTGTCGGCACGCGACATCCTCGCAGTCGTCAGCTGATCTTCCGTCGTTGACTTAACGACGATGAGGGGCGGGTTCCGATCGGAACCCGCCCCTCATCTATCTGTATGAAGCGCAACCACTCGGTTGGCGGCTCAGTTGGCGGCGCGGATGCTGCGGCGAAGGTTGCTCCGCTCGCGCTCTCCGATGATTTCTGAACGCTCTTCCTCACTCAGGCCGCCCCACACGCCATAAGGCTCACGTACCGCAAGAGCGTGCTCGCGGCACTGCATCATCACAGGGCACTCGTTGCAGATCGCCTTAGCGGCTTCGGCGCGACGACGACGGGCAGAACCGCGTTCGCCCTCGGGGTGGAAGAACACCGTGTCGTCAGCGTCGCGGCATAGTCCTTGGTACTGCCATTCCCACAGTTCCATCATTGGCCCGGGAAGTCGTGATACCTCAGCCATGGTCGTCATCCTCTCGTGTGCGAAGCGGTGAGCGTCACACCGGTTGTGTGTCCACTGCCTGCATAACGTATGAACAACCTAGCAAGCGTTGCAAGAGTTGTTCAAGTCCTGTGTGTGAACAATTAATGGCATTCTTTAAGCGCAATCATGAAACGTTGCGTTGGCACAGGCCGGTGATGACCGGCAAGATTGAGGGTATGGATACTCCGCCACACGGACGCGCGAAGCCGGGTCAAAGGCGCCTCGATGACGAAAAATCGGTCACGTCCGGGGAAGATCCCACCGCTGATGCCGCACGTGAACGCGGGCTGACCAGCGATGACATACCGTCACTGACTGTCGCGGCAGTCGCGCAGCGACTCGGAGTCGCCCCAGCCACATTGCGCACATGGGACCGCCGGTACGGCCTGGGCCCATCCGGTCACGCGGCCGGAGCCCACCGACGTTATTCAGCTGATGACTTGGCTCGGCTCGTTGTGATGCGCCGCCTCGCTCTCGATGGTGTGGCACCGCAAGATGCGGCCAAAGCAGCGCTCGAAGCGGATATCTCGAAGATCAGCGGCGAACAGCTCGAAGCGGAATTGCGCGGATTGGCATCAGCCGCCCAGGCAGACAAGTCGGCAACCGGGTCGCAGGAACCCGGTCAGGGCAATCCGGGCCAGCAAGATGCGACCAGTGCGGCGATCCTGCATCTGCCGTCGTCCTCGCACCGCGACGCGGTCACGGCCGCCGCAGTCATCGAAGCAGTTCAGGCAGGGCGAGAGGACGAGTGTCAACGTCTGTTGACCCTCGCCGTAACAGATGACCCCGTCGTGTGGTGGCGCACGATCGTGCAACCGGCCATTGAGCGTCTCGCCATGCGCACGGTGCTGGCTCGTCCAGGTGAGACCCCCGACCTGTCGCTGATCAGCGCGGCATTCCGGGCGATCGGACAATACGTGGCGCAACTCGACGTGGAGGCGACTCGGCGCGGAGTGGCCACCGGTCACCCCAGCCGAAACCGTGAAATGGTCCTGGCCTTCGTCGCCCCGGGAGAACCCTTGGCGCTTGCCACCCACGTCTTTGCCGCCGCCATGTTGCGGCACGGCGTCGCAGTACGCATCGTGACCGGTCCGGCCAATGAGCATCGCGTGCTCGAGGTCGTCACCATGGTCCGCCCGGTGGTGACTGTCATGATCTCTGACCTGGTGCATCCAGACCTGAGCTTGATTCACGCACTCCACACCGCTAACCCCGACTTGCCCATCGTTGCGGGTCTGCGCGACGGTCCGGCTATTGCAGAACTACCCGTGGCACCGAGTGTGCAACGCATCCGCTCCTTCGAGGGAATCGTCCACGAGGTTCTGGCCGTGCTGGCCGAACGTCGTAAGTGAAATTGATCGCATCGACGAAGGTCCGGCCTCTCACCGGTCCGCAGGCCGCGTAGGATTCTGATATGTCATCAACCGATTCTGCCCACGACCCTTTTGGTTTCCTCGGACTGACTTATGACGACGTGCTGCTTTTGCCGGCCGAAACAGACGTCATTCCTTCCGAAGTCGATACGTCAAGCCGTCTGACCAGGGAAATCACCCTGAAAGTGCCACTGGCGTCTGCGGCGATGGATACAGTCACCGAATCGCGTATGGCCATCGCCATGGCGCGGCAAGGCGGAATCGGAATCATCCACCGCAACCTGTCGATCGAGGCGCAGGCGAGCCAGGTGGACCGCGTCAAACGCTCCGAATCAGGAATGGTCTCCGACCCAGTCACCGTGGGACCGGACGCCACTTTGGCGCAATTGGATGCGCTGTGCGGGCAGTACCGGGTGTCCGGTCTGCCAGTAGTGGCCGAAGACGGCCGACTACTGGGCATCATCACCAACCGCGATCTGCGGTTTGTCGATGCGGGAGAGTTCACCTCCCGCAAGGTGCGAGACGTGATGACTCCGATGCCGCTCATTACGGCTCCGGTCGGGATTTCGAGCAACGATGCTGCCGCACTCCTGGCAAAACACAAGGTGGAAAAGCTCCCGCTCGTCGATGAGGCCGGAAAACTGCGCGGCCTGATCACGGTGAAGGACTTCGTGAAGTCCGAGCAATACCCGCTTGCGACCAAGGACGCCGAAGGGCGCCTTGTCGTCGGTGCGGCGATTGGATTCTTCGGCGATGCCTATGAGCGTGCCACCACGTTGGTCGAGGCCGGGGTCGACGTCCTCGTCGCTGACACCGCCAACGGGCACGCCCGGTTGCTGTTGGAGATGATCGGCAAGCTCAAAGCCGACCCGGCGATGCGCAACGTTCAGATCATCGGTGGAAACGTCGCCACTCGTGCGGGAGCACAGGCACTGGTCGACGCTGGGGCTGACGCCGTGAAGGTCGGTGTCGGCCCAGGTTCAATCTGCACCACTCGTGTGGTAGCCGGTGTCGGTGTGCCACAGGTCACCGCCATCTACGAGGCCTCCTTGGCGTGCCGTCCGGCTGGCGTGCCGGTCATCGGCGATGGCGGCCTGCAATACTCCGGCGACATCGCCAAGGCGATCGTCGCCGGCGCGGACTCAGTGATGCTCGGGTCGCTGCTGGCCGGATGCGACGAATCGCCGGGAGAACTCGTCTTCGTCAATGGAAAGCAATACAAGCACTACCGCGGTATGGGGTCGCTGGGCGCCATGGCCTCGCGCGGAAAAGTCTCGTACTCGAAGGACCGGTACTTCCAAGCCGACGTCAATTCGGATGACAAGATCGTGCCGGAAGGCATCGAAGGGCAAGTGCCTTACCGCGGACCGCTGTCTGCTGTGGCCTATCAACTCATCGGTGGTCTGCACCAGTCGATGTTCTATGTCGGCGCGCACACCATTGACGAACTGCAGGAGCGCGGCAAGTTCGTGCGGATCACAGCGGCGGGCCTGAAGGAATCGCACCCGCATGACATCAAGATGACGGTCGAGGCTCCGAACTACACCGGTCGATGAGGCGGCACCGCGCTGCGCGGCGACGTGTGGCGCCGTTGCCGATCCGTGACGGACTGGGGCCGGTCAGGCTGCAGATCGAGGCCGGTCCGTGGACGACCATCGATGAGTATCTTGTCGGGAAGTTCCCGTGGGATGCCGATTCGTTGCGCGCAAAAATTGCCGATGACGAGGTCGTCGACGAGTTGGGCCGCCCGCTCAGAGCCGACTCTGCGGCGGTGGTCGGCTCGTTGGTGTACCTGTATCGCGATCCGCCCGCTGACGAAGTGCCGGTGCCGTTCGAATTGACGATACTGCACCGCGATGACGACCTCGTCGTGGTCGACAAACCACATTTTCTCGCGACAACGCCGCGTGGTTCGCATGTGCGTGAAACAGTGCTGGTGCGGTTGCGTCGGCAGTTGGGATTGGACGAGCTCTCACCGGCGCATCGGATTGACCTCGCTACTGCCGGAGTGCTGCTGCTGACCACCAGGCGTGAACTACGCGGGCCGTACCAGACGATGTTCCAGCGTCGTCATGTGACGAAGGTGTACGAGGCCATCGCACCGCTGCGCACCGACCTGGACTGGCCGGTCACCGTACGCTCGCGAATCCGCAAGATCGACGGCGAAGTGATCGCGACAGAGATCCCCGGTGAACCGAACGCCGAGTCGCTGATCGAACTCGTCGAAGAGATCGCCTCGCCAGCGCTCGGTCAGCAATGCTGGGGACGCTACCGGCTCACACCGCATACCGGCAAGACACACCAACTGCGTCTGCATATGTGCTCGTTGGGCATCCCGATCCTGGGTGACGACTACTACCCGCAGTTGCGGTTGCGACGCGACGACGACTTCACCGATCCGTTGCGGTTGTTGTCACGCTCGCTGCAGTTCACTGATCCGATATCGGGCGAGGAACGCGAGTTCATCTCGCGGTTGGAGCTGCCGTTACCGGACGAGTCGGCACGTCCTTCGCCGAACCCGCTAGCGTGACTTACCGGGACCGGGGCTCAGACAATCCGTAGCTCGTCACCGCGTTCGAAGCTGGCGCGCTGCGCCTTGTCGAGTAAGAGATCGACGTTGTCGCCGAGGTTGGCGGTCTCCAGGCGGCTGCGGAACTTCTCGATTCCGGTCACGGTGTATCGACCGAGCATTCGACCATCACGCAGATGGATGACCTCGTTGCCCTTGCTGATGGACCCGGCCGCGACAATTCCAGTGACCACAACACCACGTCCGGTGATGGTGAACACATCCTCGACTTCTAATGCGAGGTCGCCCGATACGGTGATCGGAGCGGAGGCCGCAGTCGCGGCACCGCCACCGGCTGCCTGTGCGGTCACGGGCATGCCGAATCCGCTGCGGGCGGCAGCCTGCAGTCGCTGGGCTCTGAAGACAGTGCTCACGGTGATGCCTGCGCTGATGAAGGCGGCAATACCGATAAGCAGCATGCCGTTCGAGTCGACCGGGATGATCTCGAAAACGAAAACCAGCAGCACCGCTGCGATCAGAATCGCGCCCGAGAGCATCGCTGAACGCATGAACATCTGCGCCACCGCGCGTTGGGTGTCCTGCTCACCAGGTTCGGTATCTGCCCGGCCGACTGCGGCATCCGACGCGTTGGCGCTGTTTGGCGACACTGCGCCCGGATCGCTGTGCGGCTGTGCCGAAGGAACCGGAAGTTGGTTTGGAATCTTCGGTTCACCGTCCGGGTAGAAAGCCATGGTGACTAGTCCTTGAAGGTCTCGATCTTCGCACCGAGCTCTTCGAGCCGCTGTGCGAGCTGTTCGTATCCGCGGGCAATGATGTCTACGTTACGCAAGACGGACTCGCCTCGCGCGGCGAGCATGGCCAGCAGAATGACCACGGCTGGACGCAGCGCTGGCGGGCAGATGACCTCTGAGCCCACCCAGTGCGTAGGCCCGGTGACATCGAGACGGTGTGCATCCAAGAGCCGCACATCGGCGCCCAGACGAGTCAGATCCGTCAGGTGGATGGCGCGGTTCTCATAGACCCAATCGTGGATCAATGTGTTGCCCTCAGCGCACGCGGCGATCACCGCGAAGAACGGGAGATTATCGATGTTGAGCCCGGGGAACGGCATGGGGTGAATCTTGTCGTGCGGCGCAGTCAACGTGCTGGGGTAAACAGTGACATCGACCAAACGCGTCCGGCCGTTGTGCGAGAGGTATTCCTCGGACAGGGAGAACTGCAGGTTCATCTCGGCCAGGGTCGCCAATTCGATTTCCATGAACTCAATCGGCACGCGGGTGACCGTGATCTCAGAGTTGGTGACGATTCCGGCCGTCAACAGACTCATGGCCTCGACCGGGTCCTCCGAGACGACGTATTCGACATCCGCGTCGAACGATGGGCGGCCGGTGATACGCAGCGTGGTCGTGCCGATGCCTTCGATCTCAACACCGAGCAATTCCAGATAGAAGCACAGGTCTTGGACCATGTAGTTCGGGCTGGCGTTACGGATGGTGGTAACGCCGTCGTGGCGAGCCGCGGCCATGATGGCGTTCTCAGTCACGGTGTCGCCGCGCTCAGTCAGGATGACAGTGAGGTTCTCGCCCTGTGCTGAGCCGGCAACCGCGTGGTAGGCGCCTGCTGTGGCTGTGACTTCCAGGCCGAACGGGCGCAGTGCGATCAGGTGCGGTTCGATGGTGCGCTTTCCCAGGTCGCAGCCCCCCGCATACGGCAGGTCGAATTCTGGCAGGCGCGCCAGCAGCGGACCGAAGAACATGATCACGGAACGAGTCCGACGCGCGGCATCGGCGTCGATGGCCGACATGTCGATGTCGTCTGGAACGTTGATGGTCAGGTCGTGTCCGTCAGCTGACCATTCGGCGCTAGCGCCGATCGATCGCAGGACCGCGACGATACGTTCCACCTCCACGATGCGCGCCACATTACGCAATACAGTGGTGCCCCTGTTGAGCAATGACGCGCATAGCAGGGCGACGGCGGCGTTCTTGGACGAGTTCACCGAAATGGATCCGCTCAGTGGCTGACCACCGATAACTCGCAGGTGCTGGTGACGAGAGGGGCCGAAGGAGATCAGCTCTGACTCCAAAGCGCGGCTGATGCGGGTGAGCATTTCCAAAGTGACGTTCTGTGAACCCTGCTCGATGCGGGCGACGGCACTTTGACTCGTGGCGAGTTTCTCGGCCAATTGCGTTTGCGTCAGACCCTTGTGGAGTCGTGCGGCTTTGACAAGCGAGCCGAGTTGGGTCAAGTTGTCGGTGGAGGCATCACTCATAGTCGTCATAGCAGCTATGCTATACCTCACATGATGTATATCGCAGGATGTGACAGGGGGAATGTGGGGGAAATCACGAGCTGACACCGTTTAGTGAACTCATGTGTGAGATATGAGTAAACGTTGTGGTGGTGTCGTGAACGAGTTCAGCACGTGACCCATGGCAACCAGGTTTCACTCGCTCCCGGCCCGCTGAACCCTTGCTGATGACGCCATTCGTTGAAGCTCTGCGCCCATTGCTGGTGCGCCGTCGCCTGGAAGGACTGTAGCTCTGCCAGAGACTGTTCGGTGAGTTCAGGGTACTTGGACGCCATCTGACCTAACACCGCCAATGTCATGCGGGAGTCTGCAGCCGCATCGTGCGCTGCCTCCGTGACCTCGACACCATAGACCTGGCACAGGGTGTCGAGCCGCCGCTTACCTTTGCGATACCGGTCGAAGGCGCGATCGAGCACAAGCGGATCAATGACGTGGATCGGCGCGCCGCCGAGGCGTTCTGCCAGCGGTGTCAGACCGTATCGACGTAATTCCGAGTCCAACAGGACCAGATCGAAGGCCGCGTTGAAGACGACGAGCGGTGCACCTTCGCGAATTGACTCGGCCAGCGTCGCGGCAATGGTCTCCAGGGTTACCGCAGGGTCACTGCCGTGAGCTTGGACGTGCTCGTTCGTCAGGCCATGGACGTCGACGGCCGCCGCAGGAATCTCGATACCGGGATTGATCAGCCAGAGGCCGAGTTCCGCCGAACCACCGGACAGTCGTCCGCAGATCGCCGCCGCGCTGACGATCCGATCTTGGTAGACATCGACGCCAGTGGTTTCGGTGTCAAACGCGGTCAGCGGGACCTGAGTCAGATTAGTCACGTTCTTGTACTCCTCAACCTGGCGAACTATCTCGTTGCTGCTGTCATGGACGACGATGCCCTGACCCTCAGACATCTTAGGTTGCCCGGCTCCATCGTGTCGGATGTACCAGGTAGGCTTGGCAATGTGAGCAACGAAGTGGAGATTGGGCGCGGCAAGCGCGGTCGTAGAGCATATTCTTTCGATGACGTCGCGGTGGTCCCGTCTCGTCGGACCCGTGATCCGCAGGATGTGTCGACTGGCTGGCAGATCGACGCCTACCACTTCGACATTCCGATTATGGCAGCACCGATGGACTCGGTGATGTCGCCAGCCACCGCAGTGCAGTTCGGAAAGCTCGGCGGACTCGGTGTGCTTGATCTGGAGGGTCTGTGGACTCGATACGAGGACCCCACCACGCAGTTGCAGGAGATCGCCGCCCTGCCAGAGGAACAAGCCACTCGTCGGATGCAGGAGCTCTATGACGCTCCGATCCTGCCTGAGCTCATCACCCAGCGGCTGCATGAGATCCGCAGCGCGGGGGTGACTGTCGCGGGTGCACTGACCCCGGCGCGCACCCAGCAGTTCTACCAGACCGTGGTCGACGCGGGAGTCGACCTCTTCGTGATTCGCGGCACTACGGTCTCGGCTGAACACGTATCTGCGAATGCAGAACCCCTCAACCTCAAGCGCTTTATCTACGAGTTAGACGTGCCGGTCATCGTGGGCGGCGCCGCCACCTACACCGCAGCTCTGCACCTGATGCGCACGGGAGCGGCGGGCGTCCTCGTCGGGTTCGGCGGCGGCGCCGCCCACACCACTCGCGTTTCGCTGGGCATCCACGCACCCATGGCATCAGCGGTTGCGGATGTTGCCGCTGCGCGTCGCGACTACCTCGACGAGTCTGGCGGCCGTTATGTCCACGTCATCGCCGATGGCGGGGTGGGCCGATCCGGCGACATGGTCAAGGCCATCGCCTGCGGCGCCGACGCCGTGATGATCGGAGCCGGACTGGCCCGTGCCAGCGAAGCGCCCGGACAGGGCTGGCACTGGGGTCCAGAAGCACACCACATCCAACTGCCGCGCGGTGAGCGGGTACACGTCGGCACGTCGGGAACGTTGTCCGAGATTCTCTTCGGTCCATCATCGCTGGCCGACGGCACCTTGAACATCGTTGGCGCGCTGCGTCGAGCCATGGCCACCACTGGATATTCCGACGTTAAGGAGTTCCAGCGTGTCGAGGTCGTCGTCTCCCCATACCAGCCGCATTAGGGTGTTGCTGTAGACGCATCATCCGGTTTGTCGCTTTGTGCAGGAGGCTGTCACTGATGGAGGCAAGTCCCGCTCCTCGAGCGTGGCATGGGGTCGGTGTCGGTCGAGCCGGTGCAGTCGGACCCGTAGTGCATGTACGTGCGGTCCCCAATATCCCCGCAGACACCCCGGTGCTCATTGACGGGCTCTCTGCCGGACGGTGGGCCATCCGCAACCTGGTTTCTGAGGCATTCACCACTGTCTCAACACGACTACGGCAGCGCGCAGTGCGTTCCGACGCTCGGGTGCGCGGTGTCCTGGAGTCGACCGCCGCGCTCGCAGACGACCGGGCACTGCGCTCCGAAGTGCTTTCCCGCATCTCAGCCGGTGATCCGCCCATCGCAGCCATCGACGCGGTCATCGAAGGTTTCGCCAGCTACCTGGCGGTCTCCGACCAATATCCGGCGGCACGGGTAGCCGATCTGACTGCCGTGAGACACCGCGTCGTGGCGGAGATTCTCGGACTGCCGCAACCGGGCGTGCCGGAACTCGTCGAACCATGTGTCGTGGTCGCCCACGAGCTGTCCACCACCGATATCGCCGCTCTCAATCCTGAGCACGTCTTGGCGATCGTCACTGAACTCGGCAGCCCCACCAGCCATGCGGCGATCGTCGCCGGGCAGTTCGAAGTGCCCTGCGTGGTCCAGGCCACCGGAGTGACGGCGCTGCCGGAAGGCGTCGTCGTCGCGGTCGACGCATCGACGGGCACGGTGACTCTGGATCCGACCCAAAGCGAGCGTGAAGTCTTTGAGGCGCGTCGCGCGGCAGCCCTGAGACTGGATGACGATACTCGTCCCGGCGCTACCAGCGACGGTGAGCCGGTCGCTTTGGAAGCCAACGTGGCTATAGCGCTCGATGCGCAGCGACTCGTGCATAGCGCGGTCGAGGGGGTCGGTCTCTATCGCACCGAATCACTGTTCCTGGATCGCGCGGCCCCGCCGAGCATTGCGGAACAACAACAGGCTTACAGTGCTGTGGTGCGCGCCATGGCAGGCCGACCCGTCACCATTCGTACCGTCGATGGCGGTGCTGACAAGCCGCTGGCGTTCCTTGATCAGGACGAGTCCGACAACCCTGCGCTCGGGTTGCGGGGCTTCCGCATCACGCAGACAAACCCCGAGGTGCTTGACCAGCAATTGCGTGCGCTCGCAGCTACGCAGATCGAGACCGGACACCCACTGCGGGTCATGGCGCCGATGATTGCGACGCCTCTCGAAGCACGCGAGTTCGCGGCCCGGGTACGCGGACTGGGCTTGGCACAGGTGGGGGTCATGGTCGAGGTGCCGTCCGCTGCGCTGCGGGCGGGGCAGATCTTGGACGAGGTCGATTTCATCTCAATCGGAACGAACGACCTGGCGCAATACGCGATGGCGGCAGATCGTATGCTCGGCGAATTCGCCGACCTGCTCAACCCGTGGCAGCCAGCGGTCCTCGACCTGGTGGCGATGGCGGCTCGTGCTGGTAAGGAACGCGGTAAGCCGGTGGGGGTGTGCGGCGAATCAGCCGCCGACCCGGTGATGGCGCTCGTGCTGGTCGGGCTCGGGGTCAACTCGCTGTCCATGACTTCCGGTGCGATCCCTGCCGTACGCTTTGCGCTACGTCATCACTCCAAACGCAATACTCGCGAGATCGCGCAGGCTGCGATGGCCCAGCGCGGTCCGCATGACGCGAAACGTGCTGCGGTTGACCTTGTCGCCCCCGAAGTGCGTCAGGCACTCGGGGTTTGACGCAGACGCAAGGCCAACCGCCTGCCACGTCTCTGCTAGCGCGTATCAGGCGCTGATGACGTCGACCACCTGCCGGGCTATGGCAAGTTCCTCATTGGTCGGCACGACCATCACCGTGGTGCGCGACTGTTCGGTGGAGATGATCCGAGCATCGCCGGAACGCGGCTCGTTCTTTGCCGGGTCGATCTCGATGCCCATGGGCTCGAGCCCTTCGAGGACGAGCTCGCGCACCACGTGGTCGTTTTCGCCCACGCCTGCGGTAAAGGCGATGACATCGACGTGGCCCAACACCGCGAAGTAGGCCCCGATGTACTTGCGCAACCGGTGAATGTAGACATCGAGGGCCAGTTTCGCATCCTCGTTGCCGGCGGCGATGAGCTTGTGCAGTTCCCGGAAGTCGTTCTCGCCGCTGAGACCCTTGATGCCGGACTCTTTGTTGAACAGGTGATCGATCTGTTCGATGTCCATACCGGCATTGCGAGCCAGGTGGAAGACCACAGCAGGGTCGATGTCACCGGTACGAGTTCCCATCACCAGGCCCTCAAGCGGGGTCAGGCCCATGGAAGTCTCCACCGCAACGCCACCGCGCACGGCCGAAGCTGAAGCGCCGTTACCAAGGTGCAGCACAATCGTGTTCAACTCGGCTGCATCACGGCCGAGGACACGGGCGGCCTCTTGGGAGACGAATTCGTGACTTGTGCCGTGTGCGCCGTAGCGTCGCACGGAGTATTTCTCGGCCACGTCCTTGCGCAGCGCGTAGGTGTAGGCAGCCGGTGGCAGTGTCCGGAAGAAAGAAGTGTCGAATACGGCGACGTGGGGCACTTCTGCCAGCAGACGGCGACCCACTGCGATTCCTTCGACATTCGGCGGGTTGTGCAGCGGAGCCAGCGGTGAGAGCGCCGCGATGTCCTGCTGGACCTGATCGTCGATGAGCGTTGGACCTGCGAACACGTCTGCGCCCTGCACCACGCGGTGTCCCACTGCGACGATGTGCGCTTCAGCCAGGTTGGGTCCGACCTCGTCGAAGAGGGCTAGGACGACCTCAAGCGCTTCGGTGTGATTCTTGATGGGCTGTTCCCGCTTGGTCACCGATCCATCGTGCTTGTGGGTGACTACACCGGTGTCCTCACCGATGCGCTCGACGAGACCGCTGGCCAGCGGTGTCCCGTCAACTGGGTCGACGAGTTGGTACTTCACCGACGAAGACCCGGAATTGAGCACCAATACGGTGTCATGGGCGGTGGCGAGCGAGGTCACGATGGGTTACTCCTGGATGACTGGGCTTGGATAGCGGTAATGGCGACAGTGTTGACAATATCTTGAACGAGCGCGCCGCGAGAAAGGTCGTTGACCGGTTTGCGCAGACCCTGCAGGACCGGGCCGACCGCCACCGCACCGGAGGAGCGTTGCACGGCCTTGTAAGTGTTGTTGCCGGTGTTCAAGTCCGGGAAGATGAAGACCGTTGCGCGGCCCGCTACATCCGAGCCCGGCATTTTCGACGCCGCGACCGAGGCGTCAACGGCGGCGTCATACTGAATCGGGCCTTCAGCGGACAGGTCAGGGCGCCGCTGCCTGACCAATTCGGTGGCCGCACGCACCTTATCGACATCTGCGCCGTGTCCCGATGCTCCAGTGGAATACGACAGCATGGCGATACGTGGTTCAACCCCGAACTGTTGGGCCGTCGCCGCCGATGAGATGGCGATGTCGGCGAGCTGCTCAGCAGTGGGGTCGGGGTTGACGGCACAGTCGCCGTAGACGAGCACACGGTCGGCCAGGCACATCAAGAACACGGATGAGACCACTGAGGTGCCAGGAATGGTCTTGATGATCTCAAAGCTTGGCTTGATGGTGTGTGCGGTGGTGTGGGCGGCGCCCGAGACCATGCCGTCGGCGTAGCCGAGGTGAACCATTAGAGTGCCGAAGTAGGACACGTCGGGAACGATTTCGCGTGCCCGGTCGACGGTCATGCCCTTGTGCGCGCGCAGTCCCGTGTAGACCTCAGCAAACTCCTCGAGCAGTGGCGAGGTGGCTGGGTTGATGAAGTCCGCGGCAGAGAGGTCGAGACCCAGCTCTGAGGCACGAGTTCTGATCTGGTCGCCGTCGCCAAGCAGCGTGAGGTCCGCGACTTGCCGTTGCAGCAGAGTCGAGGCGGCCCGCAGGATGCGGTCGTCGCTGCCTTCGGGGAGCACAATGCGTTTGCGTTCGGTGCGTGCCTTGGAGAGCAGGTCGTACTCGAACATCAACGGCGTGACCACCGCGGGACGTTCCAGCGCCAAGGCGCCCAACAATGCATTCGCATCGACGCACTGCTCGAATAGCGTCAGCGCGAGGTCCCTCTTGCGCTGCGATTCGTTGGTGACCCGGCCACGGACCGCCGCCGTGAGATTCGCGGACTTGAAAGTGCCGTATTCGGTGCGGATGATCGGCAGCGAAAGGCCCAGATCTTCCACTAGACGTGCAATCTGGAGCGGCGGCTGGAAGCCGCCGTTAAGGATGACCCCGGCCAGTGACGGGAAGTTCTTCGCGCTGTGCGCCATCAGCAGACCGACGAGAATATCCGATCGGTCCCCCGGGGTGATGACCACGCCACCTTCGGTGAGACGGTCAATAAGGTGATCGATGTTCATCGCGCCGATGATCACGTCCAGTGACTCGCGCTTGAGCAGTTCGGGGTCACCGTAGACCAGTTCGCCTTGAACCGCGTCGGCCAATTGTTGAACGGTGGGGGCTGAAAGCAGTGGATCGTCCGGAACGACCCATACCGGTGTCGGGCTGTCCTGCAAAGTCGTGCGCAGTAATTCGGCTTGGTCCGGAATCGCCTTATTCACCACGGCACCGATCATGGTTGCGTGATGGCTCGCTAGAACACCCGCCGACACGTCAATGAGTTGACGAATGTCTTCGGAGCTGCGGCGTGCACCGGAAACCACTAATAGCACTGGTGCGCCAAGGTTGGTTGCGATCTGTGCGTTGAACGAGAGCTCAGTGGGTCCGGCGACATCGGTGTAGTCAGAGCCGACGATCACCACGACGTCGCAGTTCTGCTGAACTTCGTGATACTTCGTCACGATGCGCGACAGTGCTGCCTCGGGGTCGGCGTGCACGTCTTCGTAGTGAACACCGGTGGCTTGCTCGGTCGTAGTCTCGACACCATCGTGGGCAAGCAAAAGATCAAGGACATAGTCCCGATCCTGCGGGGCGCCCGGCGTGGAGTGTTTGGTCCGGGCAATCGGCCGGAAGACCCCGACTCGCTTGACCTCGCGAGCCAGAAGGTCGACCACGCCGAGAGCCAATGCTCCCTTGCCGGTTTCACCTTCTGGCGAGGTGATGTAGATACTGCGCGTCGTGCTCACTCGCTGTCGCCTCCTGTAGCCGATGTTGTCATTGCAAGTCCCCAAGGTCCAGGTCTTCTTGTGCGCCTGGCCAGACCCAGTCACGCACTTCTGGAATGTCCTCGCCGTGGTCCCTGGTGTACTGTCGCGCGACAAGTCGCGCGTTCTGCATCTGCTGACGCAGGTTTGCGTACTTCGAGCCCAGGTGGTCCACCCGGTCGATGACGTCGATGACCAGGCGGTAGCGGTCGAGATCGTTGAGCATGACCATGTCGAAAGGGGTGGTGGTCGTCCCTTCCTCTTTGTAGCCACGCACGTGGATGTTGGCATGGCCCGTACGACGGTACGTGAGTCGATGAATCAACCAAGGGTAGCCGTGGTAAGCGAAGATGACCGGACGGTCCGTGGTGAATATCGTGTCGAAATCGCTGTCGGTCAAACCGTGCGGATGCTCCCCGGCGTCCTGCAAGCGCATCAAGTCGACGACATTGACGACCCTGACCTTGAGATCGGGGATGTGCTGACGTAGCAGGTCGGCCGCAGCGAGGACTTCGAGCGTGGGAACGTCGCCAGCGGCGGCAAGCACGACATCGGGGTCCTCGCCATTGACTTCGCTGCCTGCCCAACCCCAGATGCCGATGCCTCGGGTGCAATGGGCGATGGCCTCGTCCATAGTGAGCCACTGTGGCGATGGCTGCTTGCCCGCGACGACCACGTTGACGTACTGGCGCGATCGCAGGCAGTGGTCGTAAGTGCTGAGCAGGGTGTTGGCGTCTGGCGGCAGATAGACCCGGACGACCTCGGCCTTCTTGTTGACAACGTGATCGATAAAGCCCGGATCCTGGTGGGAGAACCCGTTGTGGTCTTGACGCCAGACATGGCTCGACAACAGATAGTTCAGCGATGCGATGGGCCGACGCCAAGGGATGCGATTGGTGGTCTTGAGCCATTTGGCATGCTGGTTGAACATGGCGTCGACGATGTGGATGAATGCCTCATAGCAACTGAAGACCCCGTGACGGCCAGTCAGGAGGTAGCCTTCTAGCCACCCTTGGCATTGGTGCTCGGAGAGCATCTCCACGACTCGGCCCACTCGTGACAGGTGCTCGTCGACATCGGGCGATACATAATCACCCAACCACACCTTGTCCGTCGCATCGTAGATCGCCTGCAATCGATTCGAGGCGGTCTCGTCGGGGCCGAAGACCCTGAAGTTGTCGGGATTGAGCCGCACGACTTCAGCCAGCCAGGCGCCGAGCACTTTGGTCGCTTCGGCTACCGCGCCTCCCGGCATCGGAACGTCGACCGCGAGGTCTCGGAAGTCGGGCAGCCGTAAGTCCTTGAGGAGCAGCCCGCCATTGGCATAAGGGCTCGCGCTCATTCGCAGGTCACCGGCAGGCGCCAAGGTCTCGATGTCGCTGTGCAGTCGGCCGGAGTCATCGAAGAGTTCCTCGGGGCGGTACGACCGCAGCCAATCGTCGAGCACGCCCAGGTGCTCCTCGGTGTCGCGCGCGCTGGCCAGCGGAACCTGGTGGGACCGCCAAGAACCTTCGGTGATCTTCCCATCGATGGTCTTCGGGCACGTCCACCCCTTCGGGGTGCGGAAGATGATCATCGGCCAGCGGACACGAGACTGATCACCGGCATTCGCGCGTTCTTTGATCTCATCGATCTCGCGCATGACGGTATCGAGAAGGTCCGCAAAGCGCCGGTGGATCGATAGGTGATCTTCGTTGTCGAAGCCTGCCACGAAAAGATGCGGCCGGTGGCCATATCCGACCATAAGGTCATGCAACTCATCGTCGCTGATGCGAGCGAGAACAGTTGGATTGGCGATCTTGTAGCCGTTCAAATGCAGAATCGGCAGGACGACACCGTCATATTTCGGATTGAGGAATTTATTCGAATGCCAGCTCGTCGCCAGCGGTCCGGTCTCAGCTTCGCCGTCACCGATGACTGTGGCCACAAGGAGGTCCGGGTTGTCGAAAGCCGCACCGTAGGCGTGGGACAGCGAGTAGCCCAGTTCACCGCCCTCGTGGATCGAACCCGGTGTCTCCGGTGCGACGTGACTCGGAATCCCGCCGGGGAAAGAGAACTGTCGCATCAGCCGCCGCAGGCCTTCGTCGTCGCGCGTGATGTCGGGATAGGTCTCGGTGTAGGTGCCTTCCAGATAGGCATTGGCGACGAGGCCAGGTCCGCCGTGGCCAGGACCCGCGATGTAGATAGTGGACTGACGGCGTTCTGCGATCATGCGGTTGAGGTGGGCATAGATGAAATTGAGTCCGGGGGTGGTACCCCAATGGCCCAATAACCGCGGCTTCACGTCCGTAGGGCTGAGCGGCTCGCGCAACAGTGGATTGCTCATGAGGTAGATCTGCCCGACGGAAAGATAGTTCGCGGCTCGCCACCAGCGGTCGATGCTCTGAAGAGTCTGATCGTCGATATGCGTCATGTTCCTCTCCTCACGATTCCGCTAGGCCTTAATGCCTACAACCATCCAACCCTATGGTGCGCCCCAGTGCGATAGGACCAAGGGGGAAAGACGGTGGTGTGATTTGTCACATCTCGGCGGTTATCGACAGTGCGAGGGCATGACGGGCTGGATGCCAGTGGCTTGATTCACGCCAAACCTTCAGCGGGAGCAGGTAGCGTTGGGGCGTGGAGAAAACCGAAACTCTCGACCAGGCGCAAGCAGCCACGTCGCACAGGAGTTTTCTCCAGGCCGCTTCACAACCACGAATGCTCGTACTGTTAGTCGTCTTTCTCGTCATCGCGATGGGGTGTGCCGGTTTGGGGCACTGGCAGTTGGATCGTGCTTTCGAACGCGCTCAGTTGGCCAATGAACAGCAACGACGCGAAGTCGAGTCGGGTGGGCCGACTTCTATCGGCGAAGTGCTGGCCCCACAGCAGAAGTTCCCCGGAGAACTGATCGGACGGACGATCACAGTAGCGGGCATATTCGAGCCGGAACGGTTCTATGTGATGAACCGAGCAGTCGACGAAGAGCTCGGCTATGTCGTCGTGAGCGGTTTGCGGGTCAGTGACGACGGGCTTGATGGCCACTCCTGGGCGGATCTGTCTGGTGCTCCTGTGCTGCCGGTAGTCCTTGGTTGGGCGGCAACGCTCGACGAAGCAGAACAGGTCCAGATACCCGATGGGCAGGTAGCCTTGCGGGCCTATCTGCAAGGACCTGAGGCATCTGGGCCGCCTCCTGACGACGCTAGCCGGATCTCGTCCATTTCCTCTGCCCAGCTCGTTAATTATTGGGGCGGTCCGATCTACTCCGCTTACGCGGTTCTCGCTGAGTCTGATCCAGCGGTTTCGAGTGCACTGACATTGCTGCCGCGGCCGCAGATTGACGGCGGCGGCCCCGGCATGAATCTGCGTAACCTGTTTTATGCCGTGGAATGGTGGGTTTTCGGCGGTTTCGCCATAGCACTGTGGATTCGCATGGTGCGAGACAACGCCAAGAACAGGGTCGATCCGTTCGCCATGGCGGGTATTGACTCCGATTAGCGAAGAATGTTCCACTTGTCTGGATAGCGGGTGTGTACCTCAGGCGTGGCTAGATAGTCGCGATCAAACGGGAGGAGCAATGATGAGTTTCGCTCCTACCAGCGGCGGTATGACGCCGCGTCGCTGGCGATTGACTGTGCTGGCCACCGCATTGTTGCTGGTCTTTACCGCAGTTGGTGTCAGTAACGCGCCGCAGGTCTTCGCCGCGCCGTCTGATGCCAAAGCCCGTAACCAGCTTGTCAAGAAGCTCAATGCACTGCGGAAGGCCAACGGCCTCAAACCGCTCATCGTCAGTCCGGCACTGCGTTCGGTGGCGCAAAAGTGGAGTGGCACGCAACTATCGCGCGGCACGTTGGAGCACAATCCTCGGGTCGGATCACAAGTGCCGAGTGGCTGGCAGCGCTGGGGCGAGAACGTTGGCTGGGCACGAGGCTACTCGTCCAACACCGACGTTATCCATCAAGGATGGGTGAGCTCTCCGGGCCACTACGACAATATGGTTCATCCCGACTTCACGCACGTTGGGATCGGCGTCGCATCGTCGGCATCCGGCGGCACCTATGCCACACAGGTCTTCGCGACATATCCATCTTCGGCGCGCCCCAGAATCACTAAGCTGAAGCGATCCACGCTCAAAGGCACCGGATGGCGCAAAGTCGTGGTGCACGGCAAGAAACTCAACCGCGTCAACAAGGCAAAAGTCGGCAAGCTTCGCGTCAGAGTGGTTAAACCTGCCAACAAGAAAGTCGTGCTGCGGGTCAAAGTGACCGCCAAGGCGAAGAAGAGACTGCAGGTGAAGTTGCGTGCCCCCTTGGGATGGACTGACACATCTAAGAAGACTGTGCTGCGCATTCGCAAGTGACCTCGCCTTTATCGATAGCGCGGCTCGGGCCACTACGATGTAACGCATGGCCACCGAATCCCAAGACGTGACACAACAGGCGCAACAGGTCCTACAACGAGCACGCAGTTCTGTGACTCGGTATCGGGTGATGGCGTGGATCACCGGTGTGATGCTGCTGGCTCTATGCGTCGAGATGATCCTGAAGTACGTCGCCCAGGCTGATGTCAGCGCGATCGCCTGGATCCCTTTCGCGCATGGTTGGGTCTACGTGGTCTACCTGGTGACGGTCATCGACCTGTGGTCCAAAATGCGTTGGAGGATGGGCCGCCTGGTCACCATGGTGCTCTCAGGTGTCGTTCCGGTGATGAGTTTTATTGTCGAGGCGAAGGTGCACCGCGACGCACTGGCCAAAATTGATTCGGCTGACGCAGGTTTGCAGAGCCGCCGGGCAGGAGACAACTGACGATTGTCGTCCTTGGCGGCTCGCACACTATCCTTGAACTCGTGACCGCACCTGCAACGCATCAGCAACGTCCTGTTCTTGTCATAGATTTCGGCGCGCAGTATGCGCAATTGATTGCTCGACGAGTCCGTGAAGCGCACGTCTACTCCGAGATCGTGCCGCACACTGCCAGTGTCGAGCAGATCATGGCGAAGAACCCCGCAGCGATCATCCTGTCCGGTGGCCCGTCATCGGTTTACGCGAAGAATGCGCCGAAGGTCGATCCAGAGCTTTTTGAACAGGGAGTTCCGGTGCTCGGCATCTGCTACGGATTCCAAGCGATGGCGGCAGCGTTAGGCGGTCAGGTAGCACAGACCGGAGTGCGCGAATACGGGCGCACCGAAGTGGATGTGTGCGCAGCGGGGGTGTTGCTCTCCGGTAGTCCCGACGAGCAAATCACTTGGATGAGTCACGGCGATGCGGTGCACGAAGCCCCAGCGGGATTCGAGGTACTGGCCCGTTCTGCGGGCGCTCCGGTCGCCGCATTCGAGGACGAGAGCCGCCGGCTTTACGGTGTGCAGTGGCACCCGGAAGTCAAACACTCGCCGTTGGGGCAGGACACTCTGACAAACTTCCTCTACCAGGGTGCTGGTCTTGAGCCGGACTGGACCGCTGACAACGTGATTGCCGATCAAGTCGCAGCGATTCGAGCCCAGGTAGGTTCAGATCGGGTGATCTGCGGGCTGTCGGGCGGTGTCGATTCCTCGGTAGCAGGCGCCCTGGTGCAGCGCGCCGTGGGCGACCAGCTGACCTGTGTCTTCGTCGACCACGGGCTGCTGCGCGCTGGTGAGGCGGAACAGGTCGAAGAGGACTTCGTGGCTGCGACCGGAGTCAACCTCAAGGTGGTCAACGCGCAGGAGCGATTCTTGACTGCGCTGGCAGGCGTCACGGACCCCGAGACTAAACGCAAGATCATCGGGCGAGAGTTCATTCGAGTCTTCGAAGCCGCAGCACGCGATATCGTCGCGGAAGCCGGTGACGACGGCGCTGAGGTGAAGTACCTCGTCCAAGGCACGCTGTACCCGGATGTGGTGGAATCCGGTGGTGGCGAAGGCGCAGCCAACATCAAGAGTCACCACAACGTGGGCGGGCTTCCCGACGACCTGCAGTTCGAGCTCGTCGAGCCATTGCGGACGTTGTTCAAGGACGAGGTTCGTCAGGTGGGCCTGGAACTGGGTGTTCCGGAGTCCATCGTGTGGCGTCAGCCCTTCCCTGGTCCGGGGCTAGGAATCCGCATCATCGGCGAGGTGACGCAGGATCGTCTCGAAGTGCTGCGTGCAGCCGACGCGATTGCACGTGAAGAACTCTCACGCGCCGGTCTCGACCGAGAGATCTGGCAATGCCCCGTGGTGCTGCTGGCTGACGTACGTTCAGTTGGGGTGCAAGGCGACGGCCGCACTTACGGCCACCCGATAGTGTTGCGACCGGTGAGCAGTGAAGACGCTATGACAGCCGATTGGAGTCGCCTGCCGTACGAGTTGCTCGCGGAGATCTCCAACCGCATCACGAATGAGGTCCCTGAGGTCAACCGAGTGGTCCTCGACGTGACCAGCAAGCCGCCGGGCACCATCGAGTGGGAGTGATTTTTAACTGAGGTTGTCCGAATTGTGGCATGCTCGGCGTGCCCAACGGGCAAGTTCACCATGATCTGCGTAGCGTAGAAAACTACGTGCAATCTGCTGTGCCCCAAAGCCTCCAGGAGGAGCGATGTCGAGCAAGGTAACTATCAACCAGTCCAAGGGCGTTCGCGTCATTGGAATTCTCGCAATCATTGCGGGAATCGTATTTATCCTCGGTGGAGGAGCAGCCTACGGTCTGGTCTCCAACCAATTACGTGCAGAGAACATCACCGTCGCAGATGATGCCGACTTCCTGCCAGGTAAGCGAGTGCAGGGACCACTGACCGCATACGCACAGGCTGACATCATCAACAAGCATGCCCTCGACGGGTCAGGCGGCAAGACATACGCTGAACTGGACCGGGAAGACCCGGCGCGCGAGACCATGATGAACGCGTCCTTCTTGCGGGCTTCGCTATTCACTTCGGTAGTCTCATTCGGTCTTGCCATCTTGGTGATGGGACTGGGTGTGCTCTTCATCCTGGTCGGGTGGGCATTGCGTCGTATGACCGCCGGTCCGGCGATTGTGGTGGAGAATTTTGACGCTCCGGTTGGTCGTCACGTATCCGGCAGCGACGCTGACGATGATGCGGATACCAAGACACCGTCATCGGATGCTGAAGACCAGACGGCTCCCGCCACGCGCGTTCCGCGTCGCGCCGCGCTGCCTACGCAAGAACAGGCCGCAGACTCCCGTTCACTCGGTGGTGCGGCAGTCGCGGAGACGCTGAGCCGCCACGCGCGCCCCGCCCCGGAGACCGAGACCCCGTCGCAGCCTGCTCCTGTCACTGCGCCTGAGCCAGCGCCCGAAGCCGCGGTTGAAGCTGCGGATGCCCGGCCTGTTGAGCCTGTTGCGACGCCGATGGAGACTGAGGCAAGTGCTGACGAGGCTGCCGCACCGGCTGCGGTATCGGACTCGATTCCAGTGCCGCCACGCCAGTCCTGGCAGTCGCCCGCAGAGCGTACTGTGGGAGACGACGAGGCTGACAAGCCCACGGAGTAACCTTCGGCACGACAAAAGGTGCTGCTGTCCGGTTCGTCGGACAGCAGCACCTTTTTCATTTCCGGCGTGCGGGCAATAGCGCCGCGACGACCAGTGCACCTCCTGCGATTCCCAACGCGATAGCGGCGGTTGATCCAAAGTTGAAGTCAATGCCCAGTCCCCACGTGATCAGCAGTGCACCGGTAGCCATGACGAGCAGCCCCCACACGATGGTGGGTACTCGTGGCCCGCGCAGGTGCTCTTCTTCGACTATGGCAGTATGGTCGGCGGCAGCGGCAGCGGCAGCGGCAGTGGTGCTGGTATCCGGCTGGGGAGCCGATGCCGGATTGTCATCGACACGGTAGATGTCATCAACGACTTCAGTGGTTTCATTGGGCTCGTCAAAGTCGTTGGTGCTCATGATTTCTCCTCAATGGTGATTGATCCCGCGGCGCCGCGCAGATCCAGATGGATACGCGGTGTTGCGCCGTCAGTGACTGCGGGGGTCTCGAAATTACTGCGATTGACGAGCCCGTCTTCTTGTCGGCCTGCCCCGGGGACATCCCAATCCACGGTGCCGGCGACGATGTCGGCCTCGGCCGAAATCGGAATGTTGTTCGGCACGATGATGGACATCGATCCTGCGGCGACACGAATCGGAATCTCGATTGTCTCTCCGGGGACGGTGGGCAACTTGGTCAGGTCCAGCGTCGAAGAGCCCACCGTGGCAAGATAACCGCGCTGTGCGGACTCCACAGTGGTAGGCGTCCAGGTGGTTTGTGACAGTGTGGCCACTGCGGGTCGGTCGGTTCCGCTGGTCAAGGAACTCCAGCCCGCTACCGGCCCCACGGCGAGCAATGCCAGGATGACGAGGCCGCCTAGTGAACCAGCGGACCGACCGGCCACGCCGGAAAGCGTCATGCCCAGACCCAACACGCCCAGGGCCACGCCGCCGGCGACGAGGGCGACGTTTCCGTCGAACAGGCCGTTGGTGTGGGCGACAAGTACGGCGGCGGTGCTGATGAGAGTGAGGCCGAAGATAAGGGCGAATATCCGTGTGGGCAGTGTGCGCCAACTAGGAATGGGTGGTTGCGGCGGCACGGGAGGCTGCTGCGGGTGCTGCATATGAGGCTGTTGCGTCGGCGGCTGCTGTGGCGGACCGTAGGACCCAGCCCATGCTGGGGCTTCGTGAATCGGTTGAGTTGTGGTGAAGGTTTCCTGCTTGGGTTGCTCTGGCGTACTGCCGTCAGTGGCCGAACTGTATGACGGTGCTGAAGGATCTGAGTTCATGGGAGTACTCGTTGTCGTAGAGAAATGGCCAGCGTTCGCGGTAGAGCCGCCATGGGCAGGAGCTGCCGACGGGGAACTTTGGTTTGGGTTCTGTCGGTCTTGTTGCACGGCGCGGATGATGAAGACGACAATCGCGACGACGAGTGCCGTACTGATGATGGCGCTCGTGCCTGCGGCTATCCAGCGCAAATGATCAGCACCCGAGAAGAACGGGAAGCCGAACCAGTCATTGCCCCAGGTTCCGCCGACCACGGCGAAGATTCCGATACCGATATAGGCGGCATCGAAACGCCCACGGAACAGTTCCTCGACGTGAATGCGTCCATCGCGTTCTTCTGGCAGCAGTGCCCAGGCCGCGGCATATGCGACCCATCCGATGCCGGTGAACAGCAGGACGACGACGGTCAGAGCTCGTGCGATCAGCGGATCGATCTTCCAACGACGAGCGATTCCGCCAGCCACACCGCCGACCCAGCGATCCTGGGATCGAGTGATGCCCTGGTTACGAATCCACGTGAAGAATCGGTCTGACGTGGCCGTAGCTGATGGTGATTCCGGCCCAGCACCCTGCTGTGGGTCGGGCGCGGGCGGCGTCTGCTGCCCGGATGGCGGTGCGGTGTATTCGTTCATGATTCCATCGTGGCGAAAGTAGTGACGAAGCGGTATCGGGAAGCACCCTGAACCATCCCTGATTGATCTGACAGGCCCACTCAGGAATGTTCCGGAAAATCCCCGGCATCGGGCGTCAGGTGTCGAATCAGCGCTGTGATCATGACACGATCAAGGTGTGACTTTCCAGAATTCGCAGCCTTCCGGTGCCGCAGCGACCGAACGTCTGCCGCTGGTGCGCCCCGAGGCAGGCGCTGGCCGATACGTCGGTGGCGTATGCGCTGGCTTGGCGGCACATCTGGGGCTGCCGGTCCAACGTGTTCGCCTCATGGCCATCGCGGCCGCACTGTGCGGTGGCGCCGGAGTCATCGCCTATCTCTTCCTATGGATCACCGTTCCGGTGGGCGATGCGGAAAAGGTGATGCGTCAGCTCGCAGACCCGCATCGCGTGCGCACCGTCGCACCTCCAGTGGAGGCGAGCGACGAGGTTGGTAAGCAGCCTTGGTACCGCGGTATCTCCGTGTCCGATCTGGTGCTCGGGTTCTTGCTCGTGCTCGTGGCGCTGGCGGTCGCCAACCGATCCATCACTACCGCGCTGGGGCAGTGGTTGCTGCCCGCCCTGGTGATCTTGACCGGTGCACTATTGACCTGGTCACAACTTGATGAGCGCAGACGGGGCAAGATCCTTGCCGAAACCGGCGGCCGTACCCCATGGAGTACGGTCCGGATGGTCGGCGGGGTCGTCCTCGTCGTGGTGGGGGTGCTGGTCTTCGTCGGCCGCGGCACCGACACGGCCACCGCCATCAGTGCCGCTGTCGCCGCTATCGCGGTGCTGACAGGCGTGGCAATCGTATTAGCCCCGTGGTGGTTGCGTTTGATCAAGGACCTCGCCCAGGAACGCGCCATGCGCGAACGCGCCGATGAGCGCGCGGAGATCGCGGCCCACTTGCACGATTCCGTGCTGCAAACCCTGGCCATGATCCAACGCAGTTCCACCGACTCGGTCACGGTCTCACGTCTCGCTCGAACGCAGGAACGAGAACTGAGGCAGTGGCTCTATGAGGACTCACCCGAACACGGCACCTCGCTGGCAGCGGAGATACGCGAGTTGGCGGTCGACATCGACGAGCAATACGGTGTGCCCATCGACGTGGTCGTGGTCGGCGACGCGGTACCGGACGATGTCACGGGGGCGCTCGTCCAAGCAACCAACGAAGCACTCAAGAACGCCGTGCGGCATGGTCGTCCGCCCATCTCGCTATACCTTGAGGCGAGTGAGCGGCGACTTGACGTGTCGGTACGCGACCGCGGCGACGGGTTCGACCTCGACAGCATCGCCGAGGATCGTTTCGGGGTGCGCGAGTCGATCATCGGTCGCATCACGCGCCGTGGCGGTACCGTGGATGTACGTCAAATTCCTGATGGCGGCACCGAAATCCGGATACGCATGGAATTTCCCGGAGACGACGAAAACGAGAACTCATGACTGATCAGACCGAATCGGCCACCCTGTTGCGTCTCGTCATCGTTGACGACCACGCCATGTTCCGTGCAGGCGTGATCTCCACCTTGCCCGATGATTTCCAGGTGGTGGGACAAGCGGGAGACGTTGACGAGGCTGTCGCCGCGATCACTGAACTCCGGCCGGACGTTGTGCTGCTCGATGTGCACCTGCCCGGCGGCAACGGTGGCGGGGGAGCCGAGGTTGCCGCACGATGCGCCCAAGCGCAATCGCCATCGCGCATGCTGGCGCTGTCTGTCTCCGATGCGGCCACCGACGTTGTCTCTGTGATCCGGGCCGGAGCACGCGGATATGTCACCAAGACCATCGAACCCGATGCACTCGCCGACGCGGTACGACGGGTTGCCGGTGGTGATGCGGTGTTCTCGCCTCGACTGGCGGGCTTTGTGCTCGACTCCTTCGGTGCGCCCGACATGCAGGTCGCGGAACGCGACGAGGAACTCGACCGACTGTCCGCGCGAGAACAAGAAGTCATGCGTCTGATCGCCCGGGGCTACTCTTACCGCGAGGTGGGCGCGGAACTGTTCATCTCCGTCAAGACAGTCGAAACCCATGTCTCCGCTGTGCTGCGCAAACTGCAGCTTTCATCGCGTCACGAGATCACACGCTGGGCGGCTGCTCGCCGACTGCTGTAACGACTATGATCGCATCATGGACTTCCTCTATAACTTTTTCCTGGTGCTGCACTTCGTCGGTTGGGCCATCGTGCTGGGCGGTTACATCGCGACGATCAAACAACCGGAGGTGTATCGCGGCACACTGCACGGTGCACTGACCGCGTTGGTGTCCGGTATCGCCATGGTCGGTATTGGTGAGATGGGCGATCGCGACTTCAACATGGTCAAGATTGGGATCAAACTGACGGTGGCGCTCGTTGTGGTGATTCTCGCTCTCATCGCGAAGAACCGCCCGGAGGTCGCGAAGCCCGGAATCAAGCACGCTATCGGTGGTCTCACCGTGGTCAACATCGTGCTTGCCGTGTTCATCTGAGATCCGGTCAGTAGGTGGTCGGGCAGCAGCCCTCACCTTCCCGGTGGTCGAGCCTGTCGAGACCCACGCCCACGCAGTGCTAGATGACGTGCAACCCGCACTCAGTCTTGGTCTGTCCGGCCCAACGTCCGGAGCGGGTGTCCTCTCCGGGCGCCACCCGGCTCGTGCACGGCGCGCAACCGATCGACGGATATCCCTGCGACAGCAACGGGTTGACGATCACATCGTTATCGCGGATGTAGGCAGCGACTCGCTCGTCGCTCCAGGCCGCAATGGGGTTGACCTTGACCAGTTTGTTGGCCTGATCCCACACCACTAACGGTGCGTTCGCACGCGACGGAGCATCGTCGCGGCGCAGTCCGGTGATCCACACTTCGTAATCAGCCAGACGGTCGCGCAGCGGCACGACTTTGCGCAGGCGGCAGCACTCCGTTGGATCACGTTGATACAACCGTGGGCCATAACTGGCATCCTGCTCCGCCACGCTTTGGGCCGGAAGCACTGAAATGACGTTGACCTTCAACGTATCCGCCACCCGCTGCCGGGTCTGCAACGTCTCTTCGAAGTGATAGCCGGTATCGCCGAAAAGTACATCGACCCAAGGCTTGTACTGCGAGACCAGGTGAGCCACAACAGTGTCGGCCATCGAGCTTGCCACCGCGATACGGTCGCCAAACTGTTCAATGGTCCAGCGCAGCACTTGGTCCGTGGTCGCCTCGTCTGGGGCACCGACCCCAGAGCCATGAAGTCTCGCACGGCCCGACACCGCGATATCGCGCAACAGCGACTCGCTGCGTCGCGGACGCGACTGCTCACGGCGACGCTGCCCATCGGCTTGTTGCGCAGCACGACGAGCAGCCGCCTGCTGCTGCTCTAGCAGGTCAGGTGCACCAGATTCGAACAGTGCGCCCAGCCTGTTGTGCTCGTCGAGTTCGGTCATTTCAACAGGTCTTCCTCGGCACGTAGTGCCCATGAGGCAAAAGTCTCGTCGTCATCGCGCCCATCGACGTAACTGCGCGTGACCCGTTCCACATAGTCCGCGATACCGTCAGCAGTCACCTTCAGACCGCGCACGGTACGTCCCACTCCGGCTTCTTCACGCTGTTCGGAGATCAAGCCGCCGCCGAGGTGGACCTGAAAACCAGGAACCTGGTCGCCCTCGTCATTCATCACCAACTGCCCCTTCAGCCCGATGTCAGCGGTTTGAATGCGGGCGCACGAGTTCGGGCAACCGTTGACGTTCAAAGTGATCGGCAGGAGCTTGTGCTCGTCCGCAAACGCCCCCAACCGGTCCTCGAGCTGCCGGATCGCAGTGGTCGCGGTCTGTTTGGTCTCGACAATCGCCAGCTTGCAGTATTCGATGCCGGTGCAGGCCATCGTTGAGCGGCGAAAGGTCCCAGGATGGGTTTCGAAGCCGAGGTCACGCAGCCCGAAGACAACCTGATCGACATCGTCTTCTGCGACATCCAAGATGAGCAGCTTCTGATATGGCGTCAGCCTGATCCGGTCCGAGCCAACCGAAGCGGCCAGGTCCGCAATACCGAGCAGCGCAGTGCCCGAGGTCCGGCCGACATACGGGGCGGCACCGATGTAGAACTTGCCGTCTTTTTGCTCGTGCACGCCGATATGGTCACCGGAGCGGGTGGGTTGCGCCGGTGCCGGACCATCGGGCAGCGCGTAACCCAGGTACTCGTCCTGGAGGACCTGCCGGAACTTCTCCGGACCCCAATCGGCCATCAGGTACTTCAGTCGCGCACGGTTGCGCAATCGGCGATAACCGTAGTCACGGAAAATCGACGTCACACCCACCCAAACATCAGGGACGAGGCTCGGCTCGATAAAGGTGCCTAATCGCTGTGCCAGGTGTGCCGAGGTACTCAAGCCCCCGCCGACCCACAAATCGAAGCCGATGCCGAGTTCTGGATGTGTGACCGGCACCAGCGAGAAGTCATTGATCTCAGGAACCACGTCAAAGCTGGGGTGGCCGGTGATCGCGGTCTTGTACTTGCGCGGCAGGTTGGAAAACGACGGGTCGCCCACATAACGGCGCACGATCTCGGCGATGATGTCAGTCGGGTCGATGACCTCATCCTTGGCGACCCCGGCCACCGGCGAACCGAGGATGACACGTGGAACGTCACCGCAAGCCTCTGTGGTCTGCAGGCCCACGGCCTCCAAGCGGCGCCAGATTTCTGGCATCGCCTCGACTTCGACCCAGTGGAACTGGATATTGTGCCGGTCGGTGATGTCAGCGGTATCCCGGCAGAATTCCTGCGAGATCTCCGCGATGACGCGCAACTGCTCAACCGAGAGTGCACCGCCATCGACGCGTACCCGCAGCATGAAGTATTTGTCTTCGATTTCCTCGGTTTCGAGTTGTGCGGTACGGCCACCATCGATTCCGGGCTTGCGTTGCGTATACAACCCCCACCAGCGGAAGCGACCGTGCAGATCTTCCTTGTCGATCGAGTCGAAGCCGCCCTTGGCGTAGACCGTTTCGATGCGTTCTCTGACGTTCAATCCGTCGTCGCGCTGCTTGATCTCCTCATTGGTGTTCAGGGGTGCGGTTCCATCCACTTTCCACTGACCATTGGGACGAGCCGGTCGCGCTTTTCGCGCGGGTCGCGCAGGCGGTGCAGCGGGTTCCTTCGCTGTGGGAGGTGTGTCCGCGGCGGGGGGCTGTGTTGCGGTGGCCTGCGGGTCGGGCTCAGTCATCGTCGTCCTCGTCATTAGGCGAAGTCTGCGTCAGGTGGGTCGTCCTGGGGCTGGACGACCGTGCACAAAACGGTACGGTTCCGACATATGCAACTTCCATGCGAGTTCACATCCTGGACACTTTGCAGTGCTGGCGGTTGCCGCAGGAAATCTTTCTTGTCGACGGTTTGTTTCCCGGCAACAAGGAAGATGTCCTGCAGCAATACCAGGGGACCCAGTGTGGCCGTGTCGAAATGTCACCGGATCGAACTACGCTGGTGCCATCATGGCTTCTCTGTTCGACACTTTGACATCCCGATTGGCGCAGCAGCGCCCCGCTGGCGGATCACAGTCACGCCTGCCGAGTTTCGCGCCCTTGGGCGCTGATGAAGCGGGCGGCGACGCTGCTTCTGGTGCGACTGCGGCGCGGGACACCGTTGCAGGCGACGGCACGTTATTCGAGGTGGCCCCCGACCATGAGGAACTACTCGGTTCGCTGAACCCGCAACAGCGCGCCGCCGCCGAACACGAAGGCTCGGCGCTGCTGATCGTCGCGGGAGCCGGGTCTGGCAAGACCCGGGTGCTGACGCATCGCATCGCCTACCTCCTGGCGACTGGGCGCGCCACGCCGGGGCAGATCCTCGCAATCACCTTCACCAACAAGGCCGCCGCTGAGATGCGCGAACGGGTCATTGATCTGGTGGGGGCACCGGGAAGGCGCATGTGGGTGGCCACTTTCCACTCCGCCTGTCTGCGGATACTGCGATCCGAGCACGATCACGTCGGATTGCGCTCGTCCTTCTCGATCTATGACGCGGCCGACTCGCAACGACTGATGACATTGGTATCGCGCGAACTGGACCTTGACGTCAAGAAATTCCCAGCCAAAGTGCTCGCCAACAAGATCTCCGATCTGAAGAACGAGCTGGTCACGGCTGAGGAATATGCCGTGCAGGTGGATTCCGCCAGCGGCGGCGCCGACGCATTCGCGCAGGTTCTGGCCAGCGTTTACACCCGTTATCAAGAGCGGCTCCGCAGCGCCAATGCGGTCGACTTTGACGACATCATCATGCTCACGGTGCAATTGCTGCAGCAGCAGCCGTTGGTCGCGGAGCATTACCGACGTCGGTTCCGGCACATTCTGGTTGACGAGTACCAGGACACCAACCACGCGCAGTACATTTTGGTACGCGAACTGGTCGGTGGTGGCGACCCTTCCGGTGTGCCTGCGGGGGAACTCACAGTGGTTGGAGACTCGGACCAGTCAATTTATGCGTTCCGCGGTGCGACGATCCGCAATATCGAGGAGTTCGAGCAAGATTACCCGGATGCGCGCACCATTGTGCTGGAACAGAACTACCGTTCCACACAGACGATTCTGTCGGCCGCGAACGCGGTGATCGCCCGAAATAACGGTCGGCGTGCCAAGCGGTTGTGGACCGATTCTGGTGCTGGTGCGCAGATCGTCGGTTATGTTGCCGATGACGAGCACGCGGAGGCGCGATTCGTTGCAGAGCAGATCGACAAGCTCAGCGACGATGATGCTGCGCGTTATCGTGACGTGGCAGTGTTCTATCGCACTAACGCGCAGTCCCGTGCACTGGAAGAAGAGTTCATCCGAGTCGGGCTGCCCTACAAGGTGGTCGGTGGCACGAAGTTCTACGACCGGCGCGAGATCAAGGACGCCGTCGCCTACCTGCGGGCAGTGTCGAACCCTGACGACGACGTGTCAATGCGCCGCATCCTCAATGTGCCGAAGCGAGGGATCGGAGACCGATCTGAGGCGGTAGTCGCGCAGTTCGCGGCGCATCGTGACGTGAGTTTCGGGGCGGCCTTGCGTATGGCTGAGCAAATCCCAGGCATCACCACCCGCGCGCTGAAGCCGATCACAGCATTTGTGGAACTATTGGACGAGTTCACCGCGTTCGCTGCGGAACACGGCACCGATGAACTGCTGGCACAGATCCTTGATCGGACGGGATACTTGGCTGCGCTGCGCGCCAGTGACGATGTGCAGGACTATCCCCGCATTGAGAACCTGGCCGAGTTCCATGCGGTCGCGGTGGAGTTCGCCACGGATTTCCCTGACGGAGACTTGGCTGACTTCCTTGAGCGGGTGTCGTTGGTCGCCGATTCGGATCAGATTCCCGGTGACGAGGACGATTCGGGTGTGGTCACGCTGATGACATTGCACACCGCGAAGGGACTGGAGTTCCCGGTGGTGTTCCTCACCGGTATGGAGGACGGTACTTTCCCGCACCTGCGTTCGCTGGGGGACGAGCATGAACTCGCGGAAGAACGCCGTCTCGCCTACGTGGGGATCACGCGCGCTCGCGAGTTGCTGTACATCACCCGGTCGGCGACTCGTTCGGCGTGGGGGCAGTCGCAGGAGTTCCCGCCCTCGCGGTTCCTGGATGAGATTCCCGAAGAGCTCGTCGACTGGCGGAGGCGCGAATCGTCCGTGCAGTTGTTACGCGATTCCTGGGGATCGTATGGCAACGGTTCGCGGTATCGCGGCGGTTCCGATGGTTATGGTTCTGGTGGCGGACGAGGCTCGTCTCGCTATGACGACGATGCTGATTTTGCGCCACCGGTGGGTGCGGGTCGGTCCTCGTTTGGCAGTTCTGGTTTCGGATCATCTGGCGGTTCTCGGGGAGCGAGCGGTGCCGGGGCTGCTGCGCAGCGCGCCTCAAGTGATGCGCCGATCCCGAACCTTGCCGTGGGGGACCGGATCACGCATGACAAGTTCGGCTTGGGAACTGTTGTCGGTGTCGAAGGGACCGGCCGCAATACCGTGGCGCGGGTTGATTTCGGTACCGGGGACGCGAAACGACTGCTGCTGAGGATGGCGCCGGTCACCAAGTTGTAGCCGGGTCCTGCACGCATCCCGGACGGCTACCCGCTACCCCGCACTGCGCCGTGTCCCGTAACTATGTCGCACCTTCGTTTCTGTGCCACGCCCTCGCGCCCCGTACTCTCGGGCTCCGTGCACTCACATCAGAAGTGGACGACTTTTGTGAAAGTGGACGGTAAACGAACCGGCCACTTTTACATAACCGGTGAAGATGTCACGGGGTCCAGGTGGTGCCTTGCCATCCCCTCAAACTGACCGCCGGTGTCGGGCCGGTGAGGTGTCGGTTGGCGTAGATTGGTGGAGAAGTGAGTTAACTCGAAAGGTTCGCCAATATGGGCATGTCGCTGAAAGTGATTGTGGGCATGCTCGTCCTCATTTTGACGCTGCCGACTGCCGGGGCGAACGCCGCACTGCCCAACACAGCGGACCCGCAAAACGCTGCCCCGCAAATCACACCGTTGCCCAAGACTGATGCCGACTATCAGATCGGCGGAGCCGCCCGCCCGGCGCCGAACGTCGGCATTGTGGTACGTGACCGCAAGGCGAAACCGGTAAAAGGCCACTACAACGTCTGCTACGTCAACGCCTTCCAGACCCAGCCGGATGAAGCCAAGTTCTGGAAAACGCGCCGTGGGCTGCTGCTTAGGAATGGCGGTCAGTTAGTTCGCGATACCGAATGGGACGAGCACATCCTCGATATTCGCACCCTCAAGAAGCGGAAACGACTGGCGCGGATTGTGGGTCGCTGGATCGACCAATGCGCCAAAGATGGCTTCGACGCCGTCGAGTTCGACAACCTCGATTCATTCGCGAGAAGCAGGAAACTGATCAAACCCCGCCACACCAAAAGATTCGCCACACTGTTGGTGCGCCGGGCGCACCGCGCTGGCCTGGCCGCGGGGCAGAAGAACTGGTCCAACTTCGACGGTACCCGTATCGGTTTCGATTTCGCCGTTGCAGAAGAATGCGGGCGTTACCGCGAATGCAACCAGTACTGGCGGCACTACGGCAGTCAGGTCATCGCTGTTGAGTACCGCCGCAAGGACTTCCGACAGGCCTGCCGCACGCATTCAGACCGATTCGCGGTAGTGCTCCGCGACCGGGATGTGTCCAAGAACGGCCGACGCGCTTGGTGCCGATGATCACGTTCGACCTGACATAATCGCCCGGAACGTCACTTGAAACATGGATGGCGATAATTCGGACTACCCTAGGAGAGGTTGTCTTGACATCAAGACACTTCGATCCGGCTCAGGGAAGGACCAACGAGGGTGGACCTGTTCGAGTATCAAGCTCGCGATGTCTTCGAAAAACACGACGTACCCGTGCTCGCGGGAATCGTAGCCACCACTGGCGACGAAGCATATGCGGCAGCTGAAAAATTGATCGCAGACGGCTCCAAAGTGGTTGTCGTCAAGGCGCAAGTAAAGACTGGCGGCCGCGGCAAGGCGGGCGGTGTGAAGCTCGCGCGCAGTGCCGACGAGGCCCGCGAACACGCGAACACCATCTTGGGGATGGACATCAAGGGGCACACCGTGCACCGCGTGATGATCGCCGCAGGTGCCGACATCGCTCAAGAGTTCTACTTCTCGGTGTTGCTCGACCGTGCCAACCGCTCGTACCTCGCCATGGCGAGCGTCGAAGGCGGTATGGAAATCGAGCAGTTGGCGGTGGAACGTCCCGAGGCCCTGGCCAAGGTCGAGGTCGATCCACGCGTGGGCATCGACGAGGCGAAGGCTGCCGAGATCGTGACCGCGGCGGGATTCGACGGGGCCATCAAGGGGCAGGTGGCCGAAGTACTGCAAAAACTCTGGCGGGTCTACGACGCCGAAGACGCAACCCTGGTCGAGGTCAACCCGCTCGTCCTCACCGGCGGCGGCGACATCGTCGCGCTGGACGGGAAAGTCTCCATTGACGAGAACGCCAGCTTCCGTCACCCAGATCATGAAGCGCTCGAGGACAAGGACGCAGCAGATCCACTCGAAGCAAAGGCTAAAGAGAACGATCTGAACTACGTCAAGCTCGACGGCGAAGTCGGTGTGATCGGCAACGGTGCCGGCCTCGTCATGTCAACACTCGACGTGGTCGCATACGCGGGGGAGAACCACGGCGGAGTCAAGCCTGCCAACTTCCTCGACATCGGCGGTGGCGCATCAGCAGCCGTGATGGCAGCCGGTCTCGATGTCATTCTTGGCGACCCGCAGGTCCGCAGCGTATTCGTGAACGTCTTCGGTGGAATCACAGCCTGTGACGAAGTCGCCAACGGCATCGTCTCCGCCCTCGAAATCCTCGGTGACCAGGCGACCAAGCCGCTCGTTGTGCGTCTCGACGGAAACAACGTGGCTGAAGGTCGTCGCATTCTCGAAGCCGCAGGACATCCCTTGGTCACGCTGTCCGAAACGATGGACGGCGGTGCCGACAAGGCTGCCGAACTGGCCGCCCAAGCCTGACCCGCTACGAATACTTCTCAAGGAAAAGAACATGGCAATCTTCATTGACGAGTCTTCCAAGGTCATCGTGCAAGGCATGACCGGGTCAGAAGGCCAAAAGCACACCAGCCGCATGCTCGCTTCGGGCACGTCCATCGTCGGTGGTGTCAACCCCCGCAAGGCCGGTACCTCAGTCGAGTTCACTGTCGCAGACGAAGACGTCGAAATCCCCGTCTTCGGTTCGGTTGCGGAGGCAGTCGATGTCACCGGTGCCGACGTCTCAGTGATCTTCGTGCCCCCGGCATTCACCAAGGCAGCGGTTATCGAGGCGATCGAAGCACAAGTGCCGCTGATCGTCATCATCACCGAAGGCGTTCCCGTCGCGGACTCCGCGCAGTTCTACGCGTTGGCCGCCGAACGTGGCGTGCGCCTGATCGGCCCTAACTGCCCTGGCATCATCAGCCCTGGAAAGTCGAATGTGGGCATCATCCCCGCCGACATCACCGGTCCGGGCAAGGTCGGGCTCGTATCCAAGTCGGGCACACTGACCTACCAGATGATGTACGAGTTGCGTGACCTCGGCTTCTCCACCGCTATCGGTATCGGTGGCGACCCGATCATCGGAACCACGCACATCGACGCGTTGGCAGCATTCGAGGCGGACCCGCAGACTGAGGCCATCGTGATGATCGGTGAAATCGGCGGTGACGCTGAAGAACGCGCGGCCGCGTACATCGAACAGAACGTGACCAAGCCCGTCGTGGGCTATGTCGCAGGATTCACCGCTCCAGAAGGCAAGACCATGGGCCACGCCGGTGCCATCGTGTCCGGTTCCTCTGGTACCGCTCAGGCCAAGAAGGAAGCGCTGGAGGCAGCCGGAGTCAAGGTGGGCAAGACGCCATCCGAAACCGCGCGTCTACTGCGTGAGGTCCTGTCGGCCTGACCTAGTTTCAGAAGCGACCGCGTCGGTTCGCAGTGTTTGCATCGTCTCGTCCCAAAGTTCCAGGGAGGACCGAAAGGAATGCTGCGAATCGACGCAAGTGGCGAGCCTAATGAGAATTGGCGCTCGTACACGGCAACATGGAATATATGACGAATCGACCCCACGCGCCGCGACCTTCTGGTTCGCGTCCAAGCCCCACGGCTGCGCGCGGGAAGCGACCCGCGGCACGTGGCACGACTCGTCCCGGCGGTCCGGAATCGAATTCGACCCAACGACGGGCTCGTCCGGCAACTCCTAGAACCGGTGCGTCGGCAACGAGCCCGTCACCTAAAAACTCGACTGCGGCTGACACCGAGATACCCGCCGCTCGACGTAGCAGGATCATTGAAGCGGACACGGCTCAGTCGCGCCCACTGCCGTCGTGGTTCCTCGGAATGATCGCGGCCATTCAAGCTTTCGCCTGGTCGTGGGGGCTGTTCGTCGTTCCCGCAGTGGCGACGTTCGTCGCTGCCGCAGCCCAAGTGACCACGCAGGATAGTTGGCGCGCCGCAGTCGGCGTGGCATCACGGCTATGGTTGCTCGCCCATGGTGGAACGGCTGCCGTGGGCGATGTCACCGTCTCTTTGATCCCTTGGGGATTTGGCGCGCTTGCCGGAATCTGCTGTTATCTGTCCGCACGTCGCTCCGTGAACCGCAGTGCGAGCACCTTCGTTGGCTTTGTAACTACGTATGTGGCCATCGTGGTGATCTTCACCTTGATGTTCCCCTCCGATATCGCTCGGGCGGTGCTGGTCACTGCACTGATCGCTGGGATCAGCAGTTACATCGGTTTGCGTTCGGGGGACGAGGGCGTAGCGTTCCGCGCCAGCATCGCAACTTTGGCGCGACGCCTGCCTCCTTGGTTCCATCCCACGGCAGCGGTACGAGCAGGCCTTTGCGGTGCTGCGGTCACAGTGGCGACCCTCGTAGGGATGGGCGCGGTTTTTGTCATGGTGTGGGCAGTGGCCGGACGAGCAGCCTCCGGCGATGTTTTGGTCTCCCTGGCACCTGATGGCGTCGGCGGCATTGTCCTGGGTATGGCGCAATCCGGGTATGTGCTGACTTTGGCCGTTTGGGCGGTCGCCTGGCTTAGCGGCGCGGGCTTTCAGCTCGGCGCGGGAAGCCACTTCGCCCCGGGGGAAGCGTCCTTGGATCCGATGCCCGCCGTCCCGCTCGTCTCAGCACTGCCCACCGGTGACATGGCGGGAAGCTGGACGAAGTGGCTGCCGTTGCTTCTGATTCTCGTCGGGATGCTTGGAGGCGCCATGGTGTGGCGGGCCCTGACGCGACACAACGATGGTGAGCCGGTTCGACTGCGCCAAATAGCAGTCGCCGCTGTCACTGCGACGGTCGCCATCGCCGCGGTCACAGCGTTCTTGATCGCGGTGACGGCCGGTAGCGCAGGCCCAGGTCGGCTGCAGACAGCTGGTGCGTCCTGGCTGGTCACCAGTGCGCTGGTGACAGCATTGACACTGGTGGGCCTGGTATTGATCGTGGTTTCGCGGCTATCCGCGACACGTCACCTGATCACAGGTTGGGTTGGCGCTGGCAAGGCCTGGTTCGGTATGGGCACGAGCGATGACGACGAAGCTGATCAGTGCGACTCGTTGGATCAATCCGCTCGCGATTCACTAAGGTAGACCGAGTGACGCAACAACCTGACGTGCCTGCCCCTTCCGATATTCCTGTCACCGATTCTGGACGAGTTGTAGTTCTCGCCTCCGGTGCCGGTTCGACGATGAAGGCCGTGCTCGATGCGCAACGCCAAGACGGTTACGGTGCGCGCATCGTCGCGGTTATCTCTGATGTCCCGGATGCGGGCGCCTTGCGATTGGCCGAAGCGGCAGGTGTGGCCACAGCAGTGGTGCAACCGAAGGACTTCGCTGACCGCGGTGTGTGGAACCTAGCACTGGCCAAAACCGTGCAGGCTTTCAACCCGGATCTGGTGCTCAGTGCTGGATTCATGAGGATTCTCAGTGAGCCGTTCTTGGCGCGATTCCCGAACCGGGTGGTCAACTCCCACCCTGCGTTACTGCCCTCATTCCCAGGGGCTCATGCGGTGCGCGACGCGCTTGCCGCAGGCGTCAAGATCACTGGCTGCACCCTGCACGTCGTCGATGCCGGGGTCGATACCGGTCCGGTCCTGGCGCAAGGCGCTGTCCAGATTGACGACGAAGATGACGAGGCCACCTTGCATGAGCGCATCAAGGCAGTCGAACGCGATCTGCTCGTCTCCTGGGTGCCGCGCTTGGCACTTGCCACTATCACCGTGCAGGGACGCCGCACCATCGTGGAGCCGAGGATGACTGCGACCGGCCGCTAACTAGGCGCTAGACTGATATGTGGTTCACAACTGGCGCAGATGGATTCAACCATCAGGAAGTGAACTGCCGTCTCGTCTACGCATTGTCCGCCTGGGTGCTCGAAGACCAATACATGTCACGGATCTGTCGGTCGGTCACTGCCGCGCCATGAACAGATCGGATACTGGCGAGGAGAAAGATGGCCACCCCCACAGCCCCCGATATTCAGTTGGCGGACGATTCACGTCGCCCTATTCGCCGAGCCCTGCTCTCGGTCTACGACAAGACTTCTCTGGTGGAACTGGCGACGGCGCTGCACAGTGCCGGTGTGCAGATCGTGTCGACCGGATCAACCGCCAAGACTGTCGCAGACGCGGGCATTCCGGTTGTTCCGGTTGAGGACGTCACTGGCTTCCCCGAGTGTCTTGAAGGACGAGTCAAGACATTGCACCCTCGCGTGCACGCTGGAATCCTGGCAGACACCCGTAAGTCCGACCACATCGCACAATTGGCAGATCTCGACATTGAGCCTTTTGAACTCGTGTGCGTCAATCTGTACCCGTTCACACAGACCGTCGCCAGCGGCGCTGGCCCGGATGAGTGCGTCGAACAGATCGACATCGGCGGACCGTCGATGGTTCGTGCGGCCGCGAAGAACCACCCGAGTGTCGCGGTGATCACCGACCCGTCGCAATACGCGGCCGTGATTCAGGCATTGTCCGACGGTGGCTTCACCTACGCCGAGCGCAAGGCGCTCGCGACGGCGGCTTTCATTCACACGGCGAACTATGACGTGGCTGTCGCCACCTGGATGAGCCAGGTCGTCTCGCCGACTGATCAGGTCGAACGCGACGGAGAACTCGGCCATACCGGACTTACTTCTTGGCACGCGCAGACCTACGAGCGCGCTGACGTGCTGCGCTACGGTGAGAACCCGCATCAGGGTGCCGCGTTATACCGCGCCACCAACGGCGAGACAGGGCTGGCGCAGGCCACGCAATTGCACGGCAAAGCCATGAGCTACAACAACTACGTTGACGCCGACGCCGCGTGGCGGGCCGCTCACGACCACGGCACGCAGGCGACTGTGGCGATCATCAAGCACGCCAACCCGTGCGGTATCGCAGTAGGGGCCGATGTGGCCGCAGCGCATGCGAAGGCCCATGCCTGTGACCCCGTCTCTGCTTTCGGCGGTGTGATCGCGGCCAACGCCGTCGTCACCGAGGCGGCAGCCCGGCAAATCGCCGACGTCTTCACTGAGGTGGTCGTCGCACCCGGTTTCGAGCCCGAGGCTCTTGAACTGCTGCGGGCGAAGAAGAACATTCGACTGCTCCAGGTCGACCAGCCTCCGTCGAACCGATTCGAGGTCCGCCCCGTTTCAGGTGGGATCCTGGTGCAAGAAGCCGACCGGCTTGATGCCGAAGGCGACAGCCCGACCGGCTGGACCCTGGCTGCGGGACCGGCTCCGGACGATGCGACACTGACCGACTTGATGTTCGCATGGCGCGCGGTGCGTGCGGTCAAGTCGAATGCGATCCTGCTGGCACGTGATGGCGGTGCCGTCGGTGTCGGCATGGGACAGGTCAACCGCGTTGACTCGTGCCGACTGGCTGTCGAACGGGCGAACTCACTTGCCGACGGTCAAGAACGCGCACGCGGCGCTGTTGCCGCTTCGGACGCATTCTTCCCGTTCGCGGATGGTTTGCAGGTGCTGTTGGATGCTGGCGTCAAGGCTGTGGTCCAGCCGGGCGGTTCCATTCGCGACGACGAGGTGATTGCGGCAGCACAGGCTGCAGGGGTTACCTTGTATCTGACAGGAACACGCCACTTCGCGCACTAGGCGCTGCCAGCAGACACCGCACGACGGTGAGAAAAGCCACGATGTTGAACGACTCGACGCGCCAGGAGGAAGCCATGGCAACCGACTCGGCTGCGACCCCTGGCGCACAGCCCTGGCCGCTACGATCGCACGGCGAGGATGCCGCTTCAACAACGAAACCGGATATTGTCGCAGCGAGTGCCCCTCGACCGGTGGCAAAGGTGGAGACGCCTACGATTCCAGTGACAGCCAAGCCTGGCGGCCTTGCTTTTACGCTTGGATCGGGACGAGGTCAGTTCCTGCTGTTGCTGTTGGCAGGCGCTGTGGTGCTGTTGGCGGTCTTCGTCAGTGTCGATGTCGCCATTCACGGCCTTGCCGGGGTGATGGCGGTTGCTGCGGTCATGCGGCTGATAGTGCCTGCGATCAAGATCCCGGCTCTGGTGAATCGCGGACGTGGGTTTGACGTGACGATATTCGTGCTCTGTGCCGTGGTGCTGGAAGTGCTCCTGCTCAGCGGAATTGAGTTGTAACCGCAGCTGAGTTGTAGCCGCGGCGAAGCGCTCCGCCTGCCCATCCCACGCAGATGCCGCAGGCAAACTTCCCGGTTGTCGGTTTGTTTGCCTGCTGCAACATGAGAAAACCTGCGGCAACGCCGATGGGCCGGTTGCGCAACTGCGTAACCGGCCCATCGACTTAGCCCACTTAACTAGTGGCACTGAGTGATCAGCGTAGGACAGTGTCGCCTTCGGGCTCTTCGCCGTCGGCATCCGTCGCCTCGCCGGATGCTTCTTCGGTAGCCGCCGCTTCTTCAGCATCGCTGCCGGTGGATGAAGCGGCAGAGTCCGCAGCCGAGGTCTCCCACTGCTGTGCCGCAACGATATCGGTTGCAACAGCGCCACCAGGCTGGTCTGTCGGCGCCTCGGCTGGAACGACGGCTTCAGCGGACGCATCTGCGAAGAACTCACCCTCGAGTCCGTCGATCTCGCCTGTGGTCTCTTCGAGGACACCGAAGGCGAAACCGCGATAGAACAGTGCTGCGACGGCCGCGCCGAGCAGCGGCGCCACGACGAAGACCCAAAGCTGGCTCCAAGCCCAGTCACCGGCGAAGATAGCCGCGGCGAAGGAACGTGCCGGGTTGATGCTGCCATTGGTCAGCGGGATGGTGACGATCAAAAGTCCGCCGAGCAGCAGACCGATGACAACGGCTTGGAACTTGATCTTGCTGCGAGCATCGGTGATCGCCAGGATGACACCGACAAAGACCGCGACGGCGACGGCCTCAATGATGAGCGCTCCGGTCAGGCCGATCTCCATCGACGAGGCCAGGGTGATCTGACCGGAGTCAAGAGCCTGCTGAATCATCTCGGTGGTCGCGCCTTGATCCAGGTACATCTGCATCTGCTCGGCGGCGGAACCGTCGAACCCAGGTCCGTGTGTGCCAAAGCCATTGGCGGCGCCTTGGAAGAGGTCAGCACGAGAGCGCGACTGCAGGCCTTCGAGCACGTCGTATTGGCGCGGAGCTACCGCCCACAGAACGAGTGCGCCAAAGGCGCCACCGGCCAACTGAGCTGGCCAGTGCACGGCCAGCTCTTTCCACGAGATCCGGCCTGATAGGGCAAGACCAAAGGACACCGCCGGGTTGAACGCGCCGCCGGATACCTGCCCTACGGCGGCAATGGCAGCGGTGAGGCCGATCGCGAAGGCGAGTGCAACGCCCAGTTGGCCAAGACCAAGCACCCCAGCGAACAGCGCTGCGCCTACACCGAGGAAGATCAGCACAAAGGTACCGAAGAACTCCGCGCCGAACTTGGCGATGAGAGACGGTCTCGGGGATGGGGCGGCAATATTGTCGATCGTTGAGGCATCGCCTACGACAGGCTCATAGGGATTGGAACTGGCCTCGTCAGAGTTGACCACCGTCGATACCGGAGACGAGGGTGGCGGGACAGACTGTTCGGTCATGGTCTTCCTGTTCTTGTTCTTATAGGACAGTGCGCCGAGCGAGTAGCTCGTCGATGAGACAACGCCTCGATTGCATCTTGCCACTGGAGTCTGACAACCGCCTAGTTAAGTCCACAGTGTCAACTCAATGACCTCAATGTGTGCCGAAACATCTTGATGTCGAAATATCCGGTAGCCTTGGGTGGAACCCACCACATCGTCGACAGGAGAGTCGAACTATGTCCAAGATCAAGGTTGCATCACCGGTTGTTGAACTCGACGGCGATGAAATGACCCGAATTATCTGGCAATTCATCAAGGACCGGCTGATCCACCCTTATCTCGACATCGACCTGAAGTACTACGACCTGTCAGTCGAGAGCCGGGACGCAACGGACGATCAGATCACCATCGACGCCGCTAACGCGATCAAGCAGTACAACGTCGGTGTCAAGTGTGCGACCATCACTCCGGACGAGGCACGTGTGGAGGAATTCGGTCTGAAGAAGATGTGGCGTTCGCCCAATGGGACGATCCGTAACATCCTCGGCGGTGTGGTCTTCCGCGAGCCGATCATCATCTCGAATATCCCACGGCTGGTCCCCGGCTGGACCAAGCCGATCATCATCGGACGTCATGCTTTCGGTGACCAATACCGTGCCACGGACTTCGTTGTGCCGGGCGAGGGCACGCTGACCGTGACCTTCACCCCGAAGGACGGCTCTGAGCCGATCCAGCACGAGGTCTTCCAGTACCCTGCTGGCGGTATCGCCCAGGTGCAGTACAACCTCGACCAGTCCATCCGTGACTTCGCCCGCGCCTCGTTCGCCTACGGTCTGCAGCGCGGGTACCCCGTTTACCTCTCAACGAAGAATACGATTCTGAAGGCCTACGACGGCCGGTTCAAGGACCTGTTCGCTGAGGTCTTCGAGACGGAGTTCGCCGACCAGTTCAAGGCTGCCGGAATCACGTACGAGCACCGTCTGATCGATGACATGGTCGCTGCCGCGATGAAGTGGGAAGGCGGCTACGTCTGGGCCTGCAAGAACTACGACGGTGACGTCCAGTCCGACACGGTCGCCCAGGGCTTCGGCTCGCTGGGCCTGATGACTTCGGTGCTGATGACCCCGGACGGCAAGACGGTTGAGGCGGAAGCCGCACACGGCACCGTGACCCGTCACTATCGTCAGCACCAGCAGGGCAAGCCGACCTCGACCAACCCGATTGCGTCGATCTTCGCCTGGACCGGCGGGTTGAAGCACCGTGGAAAACTGGACAGCACCCCTGAGGTCATCGGTTTCGCCGAGACGCTCGAAGACGTGATCATCAAATCGGTCGAGTCCGGCAAGATGACCAAGGACCTTGCGCTCTTGGTGGGACCGGATCAGGAGTGGCAGACCACCGAAGAGTTCCTGGGTACCCTGGACGAGGCGCTGGCTGCTCGTCTGGCCTGATATCCGAGACAAGACCTGAAGACTATTAGCGTGCGACGGAGATAAGAACAGTGATGCAAGGAGCTGCACCCCGGCAGCGTCGTGAACCTGTGACTGTCACCGTCACCGGGGCAGCAGGACAGATCGGTTACGCTTTGCTGCCCCGGATCGCTTCGGGTGCCATGTTCGGGCCGGATACCCCTGTCCGATTGCGGCTGCTCGAGATTCCTGCTGCTGTGCGGGTGGCGGAAGGCGTCGTTCTAGAACTGGAAGACTGCGCTTTCCCGCTGCTTGCCGGTGCCGATGTCTTTGACGATGCCGCGCAAGCATTCTCCGGCGCCAATTACGCCATCCTGGTCGGGGCGAGGCCGCGACAAGCCGGGATGGAACGAGCCGATCTGCTCGCTGCCAATGCGGGAATCTTCGCACCACAGGGCGAGGCGATCAACGAGCATGCCGCTCAAGACGTACGGGTGCTCGTCGTGGGCAACCCGGCGAACACGAACGCGCTCATCGCTCAGGCGCATGCACCGGATGTGCCCGAACGGCGCTTTACGGCCCTGACACGGCTCGACCATAACCGGGCGCTGGCCCAGATTGCGCGACGCACCGGCGCGGGTACGGACGAGATCACCGGCCTCACTATCTGGGGCAACCATTCCAGTACGCAGTTCCCTGACGTATCGCAGGTGCGGTTTGCAGCGGGAGTCCAGGCTGATATCGCTGCCTTGCAGGATCGTCAATGGCTTGAGGACGAGTTCATCCCGCGGGTTGCCAAGCGTGGCACCGAGATCATCGATGTGCGCGGGGCGTCATCGGCTGCTTCCGCAGCTGGCGCTGTCGTCGACCATATTCACGATTGGGCGCTAGGCACCCCGGCAGGGGAGTGGACGAGTGTCGGGCTGCTGTCGCACGGTGAATATGGTGTCCCCGAAGGCGTGTTCAGCTCCTTTCCGGCAATCAGTCGTGCCGGTGACTGGCAGATCGTGCCGGATCTCGAACTCGAGGATTGGGCACGAGCGCGCATCGACGCTTCGACGGATGAACTCGTTGCTGAGCGTGACGCGGTTCGCGCTCTGGGTCTAGTCTGACGTCTCTCCTCGGTGCTGCAGATTCCCGTCATCATCCTCAATTTGCGCAGTAAAGGTGCAAAATAAGGTGGCGGTTGGTGACTAACTGGGCTAAAAAATGCTCTGAATCTGGCAAAACGGGATTGAATGGATGGCTCGATGGTTGTTATCCTGTTCCGAGCCGACGTATTTGTACCTAATCTGCATCACTACCACTGGCGGTAGCGCACGCAGGTGGGAGCGTTTCTGCGGATGGGTCGAAGGTGCCCGCGAGCAGATGTCGGTCTTATCACTGCCTGACCAAAACTACGATGGAGTAGAGAATGTCTAGATCCGCCCCCGCGGCTGTCCGCGGTAGACCCCGAAAGGCACTGGCACGCACGCTTGCGCTTGCTGTGGTGGGTGCGCTCGGCATTGCCGGGCTCGCAGCACCTGCACAAGCAGCGCCAGGTGACCCCGGCCTGATCAACCTGTCGAAGTACGCCAACGCTGAAGCAACCCACCGTGGCGACACTGGTGTGAATGCTCTCGATGGAAACCCTCTGACACTGTGGAAGTCCGGTAATTACGGCAGCGATGGGGCTGGTGGCTGGAGTCCAGCGGCCGCACCTTCGGTTTACACCCTTGATCTCGGCGCGGAAGCAGACCTCGATTCGTTCAAACTCGACTGGGGATATGCGAACGCCGGTGAGTTCACGGTGTCAACCTCGCTCAATGGCACCGACTGGTCGGCTGGACAGGACTTCACCGCGGCAGCCCCAGGGCCTGCAAGCACGGTCGAACAGTTCCCGGCAGACACTACAGCCCGCTATGTTCGCGTGGAAATGGATGACGCCAACACTGAGTGGGGCTACGAGTTCTCCGAGTTCGAGGTTTGGGGTGCAGGTTCATCCTTCGAGGATCTTGTCAACGTTGCTCCGTCGGCAGAAGTGACGTCTTCGACCGGTCATGATGGCAGTTGGACTATTGCCCAGATCAATGACGGAATCACGAACAGCGTCGAGAACAAGTATCAGACTGACGCGAATCCCGACGTTGATTCAAACGAGCGAGACGTGCAGATTGACTTTGACCTCGGCGAACCGATCGACGTTCACTCCGCTCGTATCTTGTTTGCATGGGGCTATGCGACCAAGTACAACGTGCAAACGTCAGTGGACGGTACTACCTGGTCTGCTCCCGTAGAAGTCACCAACGCCGAGGGGTTCTTCCCCGATGGCAACCAAAGTGGCGACCTGCCACTGGCGAATCACGTGGCTATCGGTGACGAAATCCAGTACCTGCGACTCAACCTTGAAACTGTTCGCGGGACCTGGGCTAGTTGGGTTGACCCGCAGCGGGACCAATATTATGAGTATGCGATCAGTGAAGTAATCATCAATGCTGTTGGAGAGGAAGACGACCCAGGTACACCGTCAGGTCCAGTTGACTTGGCTCTGGCAGGGACCGCCACGGCCTCCCGCTGGGGTGGCGACACCTTCTCGCCGGACAAAGCAAACGACGGTAACCCGGCAACTCGCTGGGGATCCGGGTTCGAAGGTGAGGGTGAAGGCGGAGAGTTCAATCCGGACAACACCGGCGGGCCGGTGTGGTGGAAGGTTGACCTAGGTGCCTCCGCCAAGCTCGGAACGGCGAAGTTCGTATGGGACTCGGGTGCTGCAGACTTCACCATCGAGGTCTCCGACGATGACGCCACCTGGACTGAGGTCGTCAACGTGACCGACAGTCCCGTACTCCAGGGAACGACCGAGCACGATCTCGGTGGTGTGGAAGCACAGTTCGTGCGCATCACCATGACCAGGCAAAACGTTCACAACTGGGGTGAGGGTGACCGCTACTACGGTTACTCGTTCTACTCGGCAGAGGTGTGGTCATACACTGAGGACGTTTTCGTAGGCTTTGCTTCCGGTTCGTCCTCTGTCGATGCTGGTAACACGCTGAGTGTTCCGGTGCAGTTGAACAAGGCTGCTGAAGACGACGTCACCGTGGAGGTCGTCTCAACGGATGGCACAGCGACAGCACCGGACGACTACACCGCCGTTGCCGAAACCCTGACCATTACGGCAGGTACCACCTCGGTCAACGTCACATCGGTTATTCCAGCAGACGCCGAGGGTGGTACCTTCACCCTCACCCTGAGTGACCCGTCGGCTGGTATCCAGTTGAGCCCACAGGCGACTCACACTGTGACTGTGCGTCCTCCGTTAGGCGACGGCAACCCCGTTCCAAGCACCAACAACTGGACCGTATTCGAGGACTTCGAGGATGGCTGGCCCGGATTCAACTTCGGTCCCAACCACCCCGTGCTGACCACTATTGCGTCAGACCGTCCCGATGCGGCGCCGGGCAGCAACGCTGTTCAGTTCGACATCAACTCAGGCCCGGGCAACCCGCCGGGATCGACGTGGGGTGACGCTGGCGGTGCTTTCTGGGACTTCCAGGCAAATTGGAGCAACTACCGCGCGGCAAGCATCTGGTTCAAGGGTGAGGACACGGGTAAGAATGACCTGTTCTTCGAGATTAAGACGGCTTCACCTGGCGGTGGCAACACCGTTTATCAGTGGCACTTCGCAGACGACTCCGATGAGTGGAAGCGCGTGGTCTTCGACTTCGGACCATACGATGCGGTCACGAACCCGAATGGATACACCAACGTCGAAGGATATGACGAAGGGGAAGAGCCGAGTTTCAACACGCGTCAGATCACGGGTGTCGCACTTTCCCTCGGCTGGTGGGGCGACCACATCGCCGTCGTCGACGACCTGGAACTGCTGGACCGTGCCGGTGTGGTTGAGTCCTTCGACAACAACCCGCACTTGACCACTGAAGCAGCCGCGGAACCTGGTATTCGTACCTGGGGACAGACTCCGGCGGCGCACCCGACTCTCGCGATCGTCGAAGACGACCGTGACGGCGCGGCGCAGCCTGGCAACCACGTCATGGCCGGAACCTACGAGGTTCCGTCCGGCGGCTGGGGTGGAATCACCCAGAACTTCGAGGAGCCACAGGACTGGTCGGACTACGGCGGTATCCGCTTCTGGTGGTATGCATCGCAGGAGAACAACCCTGCATCGCCAACCGCTGGTAACAACATCAAGTTCGAGATTCGTACCGGCTTTGAAAACGGCGAACGGGCAACGCTCTACAACACGTCCTTCCTGGACAACTGGGGCTCGTCGACCAGCCGTTGGAAGCTCGTCGAAATCCCGTTCTCGCAGTTCATCCTGCGCAACGACCACCAGAACAACTGGAATGAAGGAGGGGACGGGCTTCCGCAACGTCCGGAACTCAACCGGGCATGGGGATACTCGTTCGACTTCCCGGCAGGTCTTGAAGCCAACGGCTACAAGATTGACCAGATTGAGGTCTACGGGGCGCCATCGCGTCCAGACGACATCGTCGTGTCCGTTGACCCGAACATCGTTCTCGTGGACAACGGTGACACCGCAGAGGTGAAGATCGCTGCGAAGTCCGTCGATGGCGAACCGCTGGTCTCTGATGTGACGGTGGATGTCTCCACGATCGATGGCTCCGCGGCCGCTGGCAGCGACTACGTCGCTCTCGAGGAAACGGTGACCTTCGAAGCTGGCGAGGAATCGGGATCGACGCGAACCGTTGAGGTCCAGACCTTGCCGGCCAGCGGATCGTCTATCGCGAAGTCCTTCGGCATCGATCTGGCACCCTCTGTGGGCGACAGCGCTGGTACCGGCAAGGTCGTCATCAATGCGCACGGTTTCCCGTACCTTGATTCGAACCTTTCCGACGAGGCCCGCGCAAATGACCTTCTTGGTCGTATGACCTTGGACGAGAAGATCGGTCAGATGGCACAGGGCGAGCGTCTCGCGCTCAAACCGGACTCCATTGCTGGCCTCGGTCTTGGTTCGGTGCTGTCAGGTGGTGGATCGGTTCCTGCGATCAATACGCCGACTGGCTGGGCCGACATGGTCGATGGCTATCAGAACCAGGCATTGTCAACACGCCTGCAGATTCCGATGATCTACGGTGTTGACGCCGTGCACGGACACTCGAACGTGGTCGGCGCGACGATCCTGCCGCACAACATCGGTCTTGGCTCTAGCCGCGATCCTGAGGTCATTCGTGCCGGTATGCAGGTCACCGCTCAGGAAGTGCGGGCAACCGGTATTCCGTGGACGTTCGCACCGACCGTCGCGGTCACGCGTGACGAGCGTTGGGGCCGTAGCTATGAGTCCTTCGGTGAAGACCCATCGGTCGTCTCGCTGTACGCCCGTGCTGCGGTTGAAGGTCTGCAAGGGACCGACCCGACGAACATGCGCGGTGCCGAGACGGTGCTTGCAACGGCCAAGCACTGGGTCGGTGACGGTGGCACGGAATACGGTTCCGGCCACGGCGCCTACCTGCTCGACCAGGGCATCGTGAAAGCCGACACCATGCAAGAGTTCCTTGACTTGCATGCTGCACCTTACGTGCCTGCCATCGAAGCCGGCGTCGGATCGATCATGCCTTCCTACTCTGCAGTGCAAATCGGCGATGAGGCACCGATTCGCTCACACGTCCACACGGAGTTGAACACGGAGATCCTCAAGGACCAGATGGGCTTCGAGGGCTTCCTGATCTCTGACTGGGAGGGCATCGACAAGGTCGCTGGCCTGCCCATCGAAAAGGGTGGACTCGGCGGTGGCCCAGGTGCTTATGCGCAGGCTGCGAAGATGTCGATCAACTCCGGTATGGACATGATGATGTCCCCGTACAACTTCGAGGCATTCATCAACGCCATCAAGGACGGCGTCGCCAATAACGAGGTGCCGATGTCGCGTATCGATGACGCGGTCAAGCGCATCCTCAAGCAGAAGTTCGCACTTGGTCTGTTCGAGCAGCCTTTCGCAGAGCGTGACAACGTCGACAACGTCGGTTCAGAAGCCAACCGTGCGATTGCGCGTGACGCCGCGGCCAAGTCGCAGGTCCTGCTGAAGAACGAGAACGACGCGTTGCCATTGTCTGCGAACCAGTCGATCTACATCGCCGGTTCGACGGCCGATAACCTCGGTCGCCAAATGGGTGGCTGGACGATCACCTGGCAGGGTGGCTCGGGTCAGACCACGGACGGTACGTCGATCGGTCAGGCTATCAAGGCTGTCGGCGGCGACAACGTCACCATCGGTGAAGGTACGGCAGCACCGGCTGAGACCTATGACGTGGGTGTCGTGATCGTCGGTGAGCGTCCGTACGCAGAAGGCGAAGGTGACATCGGCAACCCGGCTGATCTGTCACTCGAACTGTCAGCAGCAGACAAGACGACAATCACGAACGTTGGTTCACAGGTCGACAAGTTGGTCGTGCTCGTTGTCTCGGGTCGCCCGCAGGTGATCGACGCAGCCCAGTTGGGTGACATCGACGCACTGGTTGCTTCATGGCTCCCAGGTTCAGAGGGTGACGGTGTTGCCGACGTGCTGTTCGGTGCTGAGCCGTTCTCCGGTTCGCTGTCTGTGACGTGGCCGGCGGCTGCTTCACAGGTGCCGATCAACGTTGGCGATGCGGACTATTCGCCTGCCTTCCCCTTCGGTTGGGGTCTGCGCACTGACTCAGCCAAGGAACGTCTCGAGTCGCTCGTAGGCACTCTCGGCCACGATGGTGCAGAGCGGCTACTGGCGTCCACTCTGGCGAACAACGCGCTGTGGAACTCTGACGGCTCACTGGCGAACAAGGCCGCTGGTCTCAAGGCTATCCAGCAGTTGACCGCGCTGCTGCCGGGCGTGGACAACGTCGCTGCGGCATCGACGATCGCAACGATCGCCCGTGACGCCGCAGTCGAGGGCTACACCTCGGGTGACGCTGCCACATTCGCTGAGGCCGAGCGTGACATCGTCAGCGGTAAGGCAAGCGAGGCCATCGTGGCCCACGCTGCTCTTGCCGGTGTGACGCTCAACCCGGCAGATTCGACAGTGTCCTCCAACGCGAACGCAGGTTCGATCTCGGTGAACGGCACGCCGCTGGCTGGATTCAACCCGGCGACGACGTCGTACTCGGTGGAACTGCCAGCCGGCTCGCCAGTTCCGGTGGTGTCCGCTACTGCACAGGACCCGACCGCTAAGAGCGTGGTGGTCACCGATGCGACGGCCTTGCCGGGAACCGCTGGAGTTGTCGTCACAGCTGCGAACGGAACCACAACCAAGAACTACACGATCTCGTTCACCGTGAAGGCTGACACCAGTAAGTCGAACTTCACCACGGCGGGCACCGTGAAGATCACTGGTAAGAAGCGGTTCCAGCGTCAGTTGACTGCGAAGACGACGAACACGACTCCGGCAGCGACCACAGTGACCTACCAGTGGCTGCGCAACGGAAAGGCAATCTCTGATGCCACGAAGCAGAAGTACAAGGTCAAGAAGGCCGATGTCGGTAAGCGAATCAACGTCCGGGTCACCTTCTCTCGTGCAGGCTTCAACGATGCTGTGGTCGATGCCAAGGTCGTTCGCCCGAAGAAGGCCAAGACCAAGACGACGATTCAGCGAGTACGTGCCAAGGGCAACACCGTGATCGTGCGTGTACGTGTCAAGACAGCGGCGACGAAGAAGCCCAAGGGTAAAGTCGTGGTCCACGTCGGCAAGAACAAGCGCACCGTCAAGTTGCGGCCGAAGGCCAAGGGCAAGGTCAATGTCAGGATCCGGGTACCAAGGTCCGGTCGCTACAAGATTCGTAGCAACTTCAAGGCCACCAAGGTCCTGACCAAGTCCAAGGCCAAAGCAACATCCATCCGAATCCGATGACACGACCAGCCACATGTCATCTGATTGGTGGGGATAGGCCGGGATAATCCGGTTCGGCAGGTGGTGCTCTCGGTCGAGATAGCGGCTGAGAGCACCACCACGCCGACGGAATCTGTAGCTTGCTGCAAGAGTTCGTCCTTGAGCCGATTGGGCGGTTGGCTCCAGACTCTCCAGATCTTGCTCCGAGCGGATGCAGGTTTCCCCGCCATCCTCCGCGGCGACTGCCACAGCAGGGGGGTAGCGCCGAAACAGAAGGGCCCTCGTCAGAAGTTCTCTGGCGAGGGCCCTTCGCTGTGCCATGGGCTGCATTCCGCGCGCCGCGCTATTCCGGGTCCCGCGCCCCGCGTCAGACCACAGGCTTTCTCCCGCCTTCCGCGTCAATCCGTAGTCTCACTTCCGGCAATTGTGGACTGCCTTTGTAAAAGCGGCCGGTAACCGCCCGGTCCATAACCACAGAACTCGGCCACAATTCACGCAGACGGCTCAGCGCACCGATCCGAGACATCCCAACGGCACCGATCCGGGAGATCTCAACGCCCACAGTCCGGCAAAAAGAGAGGCGCCCCACGGAGCAAAACTCCGCAGGGCACCCTTAGGCGGTCTATGCGTATCGCGACTAGCTCCCGGAAGCCGCTAGCGCTGTCTGGAACTGCTGGATGGTTGTCGCGCCCGTGGTGAAGTCCTCGACTGCGCTGGCGATCTTCGCCAGCTGTGTCGGCGAGGCCGCGGCACCGTGGGCTAGCGACGGCACGATGGTGTCCGAGGCGAAATCGGCGATGGCGCTTTGCTGATACTCGCTGAACTCGGCAGGGTCGGCATCGGTACGTGCCGGAATCGAACCCTTGGCGCGGTTGAAGGCGACTTGACCCTCAAGTGAAGCGGCAGCCTCCAGCCAGGCGCGTGAGCCTTCAGCGTTCGGTGCTCCGACAGGCAGCGTGAACGAGTCTGCAAGGAAGTTGAACACTCCGTCGGAACCAGGCACCGGATAAGCTAAGATCTCGCTGCCGAGGCTGTCCTCGAGCTCTCCGGCCGCCCAGTCACCCATGAGGTTGAAGGCGGCCTTGCCGTCTTGGACCAATTTGAGCGCTGCGGGCCACGACATTTCGTCACGGTCATCGTTGGTCAGAGACATGATCTTCTCGAAGTTTTCGAGTGAGTCCGTGACGGCGGCACTCGTCCAGGCTGTTGAGCCGTCCCACAGCCCGACGTAAGCCTCGGCGCCGAGATCTGAAAGCAGCACCGACTCGAACAATTGCACTTGGGTCCAGTTCTCACCGACGGACAACGGAATCTTGCCAGCAGCCTTGACCTTCTCAAGCGCCTTGATCCACTCCGTGATGTTCTTGTATGTCGCCTTAGGATCAAGTCCGGCGTCTTTCAACACGGTCGGATTCGCCCAAAGCATGTTGGCGCGGTGAACATTGACCGGGATGGAATAGATCTTTCCATTCACGGTGAGCAGGTCCAGCAGGTCCTGGGGTAGGGCGTCGCGCAGACCGAACTCGTCGTAGAGGAAGGAGATGTCACGCACCTGACCGTTGGTGATGTAGTCCGTCAGCTCCAGACCTGCATGCGCCTGGAAGCTATCGGGCGGGTTGTACGCTGCCAATCGGTCTGCCAGAACATCTTTGGCATTCGAGCCAGCACCACCGGAGACTGCCGCGTTGACGAACATGATGGTCGGGTTCTGAGCGCGCATAACCGACACCAGTGCGTCGAGCCCGGCTTTCTCACTACCTTCAGCCCACCAGGTGAACACCTCGGCTTCCGCAGTGATCGATACCTGCTGCCCGGCATTGTTGTCGTCATCAGAACCACACGCCGCCAGGCCCATTGTCAGCGCGATTGATCCGGCCAATGCCAGCCCTCGCATCAGTTTGCTCCGCATTGTTGCCCTCCGATTTTCCTGGCCAAGAAGTCTCACCTTGATGCGTCATTGCGGTGAAGCACGATCAAGTACTCGAGGTGCGCTTTGCCGTGTGGCACGACGCGATACTGCTATCAATGAGGGTATCGGCTCATCGGCCCGATCACCTAAATTCTCGCGGCAAAAACGCTGATTCGTCACCGGAAGACGACGGTGCTGCGTCCGTTGAGCAAGACACGATGCTCCGCATGCCAGCGCACGGCGCGAGCGAGCACTCGTCGTTCGACATCCTGCCCGAGCGCGACGAGCTCTTCGGCGGTCCTAGAGTGATCGACTCGCTCCACGTCTTGCTCGATGATCGGGCCCTCATCCAGATCGCCAGTGACGAAGTGTGAGGTGGCGCCAATCAGTTTCACGCCGCGTTCATGCGCCTGGTGGTAAGGACGAGCGCCCTTGAAACTGGGGAGGAACGAGTGGTGGATATTGATGACTCGTCCAGCAAGACGAGCACATAAGTCGTCCGAGAGGATCTGCATATAGCGAGCAAGGACTATCAGCTCGACATCGAGGTTCTCGATCAGTCCCAGCAATTCAGTCTCGGCCCGTGCCTTGGTATCCGCTGTGACCGGGATGTGTATGAACGGCACGCTGTAGAACTCCGCCAGGCCGCGCAGATCCTCGTGGTTGCCGATCACCGCGGCGATCTCGATAGGCAGCGACTCGGAGCGTTGCCGGAACAGAAGGTCGTTGAGGCAGTGTGCGGCCTTGGAGACCATGATGATGGTGCGGATCGGACGACCGACTTCGTCGAGGCGCCATTGCATATCGAAGCTTGCAGCTACCGGTTCGAGAGCACTCGTCAATTCGTCTAGCGAGGAAGCGGTCTCCACTTCGACGCGCATGAAGAAGCGATGGGTCAGCGGATCGCCGAACTGCTGCGACTCGGTGATGTTGCCGCCATGGGTCGCCAGGACGCCCGTGACAGCGTGAACGATTCCGGGTTGATCGGGGCACGAAAGAGTGAGCACCCAGTGCTTAGTCATGGGGTTTGACACGTCCATAAGCGTAGCGCGATTGCTCCCCGGCGCTGCTCATTGATGATTTTGTTATGACAATGGGATGCATCTTGGCGATTCAGGATGCGACGATAGTGTCATGAACGAGCCCAACGGTGAATCGATTGAGATCCGCATCGAGCCTATCGAGGACGAACATGCAGGCGAGCTGTTGACGCTGCGCCGTGCCGCATTCGTCACGGAGGCACAGGCCTATGGCGACCCGAATATCCCGCCGCTCACCCAGACCTTGAACGAGTTGCGCGAGGATCTGTCCCGTGGTGACGTGGTAACCCTGGGGGCCTGGTCGGGTCACCGTTTGGTTGGATCGCTACGTGTCGAATTCGACGGGGACAAGGCGACGCTGGGCCGGTTCGCCGTAGCACCTGATCAGCAGGGCCGCGGCATCGGAACACAGTTGATGTACGCGATTCTGCCGCACCTGCCGGAAGAGACCAGTGAGATCTGGGTCTTCACCGGCAAGGACTCCAAACAGAATATTGCGCTGTACACCGAGAACGACTACGAAGATCAGCAGGACGAAGTCGCGGGCAAGCTGACCTACGCGTACCTGCGCAAGATTCTCGCTGAACAGGGCAAGGACTGAGCTGGCGGCTGCTCGGCTGGCGCAGCCCAGATTTTAGGGGCGATCATCACATCGTCATACATGGAATTATCGCGTCCGCGTGTCGTAGCATGGGATGCGGGTCGCAACTGGCGCATGAGGTGGATTACCACCGGGGAGCGACTCCATTGCAGTAGATCGTCGGTCGTCCGCCTGGGCCTACGGTGACGTGCCAGATAAACATGTCTTGAACACGTGGCCGTCGCCGCGTGTCGACCGCAAGGAGTGCAAGTGAGCGCCACATCCGATGTGATGAACCAGAACATCGTCGATCTTGACCCCGAGATCGCCGCAGTACTCGATGGAGAGTTGGGTCGCCAACGCGGCACGCTCGAAATGATCGCCTCTGAGAACTTCGTGCCGCGCGCTGTGTTGCAGGCGCAGGGATCAGTCCTGACGAATAAATACGCCGAAGGCTACCCTGGACGCCGTTACTACGGTGGCTGCGAGCAGGTCGATATTGCCGAGGACTTGGCCATTGAGCGCGCTAAGTCGCTGTTTGGCGCCGAATTCGCCAACGTTCAGCCGCACTCCGGTGCCACCGCGAATGCTGCGGTGCTCCACGCGCTTGCGCGCCCCGGCGACACGTTGCTGGGCCTCGCGCTCGACCAGGGCGGCCACCTGACCCACGGTATGAAGATCAACTTCTCCGGTCGGCTCTACAACGTGGTCGCCTATGGCGTTGACGAGCAGACTTCACTGGTTGACATGGACGAGGTCCGCCGCCTCGCCTTGGAGCACAAGCCGAAGGTGATCGTCGCCGGTTGGTCCGCTTACCCGCGCCAGCTCGACTTCGCCAAGTTCCGCGAGATCGCCGACGAGGTCGGTGCCTACCTGTGGGTTGACATGGCGCACTTCGCGGGACTGGTCGCGGCTGGGATTCACCCGAGTCCGGTACCCCACGCTCACGTCGTTTCTTCCACTGCGCACAAGACGCTGGGCGGCCCTCGTTCCGGTTTCATCCTGACCAACGACGCCGACTTGGCCAAGAAGATCAACTCGGCGGTGTTCCCTGGCCAGCAAGGCGGTCCGCTGATGCACGTGGTTGCCGCCAAGGCGATCGCTTTCAAGCTCGCGGCCGGTGACGAGTTCAAGGATCGCCAGCAGCGCACCGTGCGTGGTGCAGCTATCGTCGCGGAGCGGCTCGTCCAGCAAGATGTCGCCGATGCCGGTATTGCCGTACGTTCTGGCGGTACCGATGTGCACTTGGTGCTCGTCGATCTGCGCAACGCTGCTATCGACGGCAAGCAGGCCGAGGACCTGCTGCACCGTGTTGGCATCACGGTCAACCGCAACGCGGTGCCGAATGACCCTCGTCCGCCGATGGTGACCTCTGGTCTGCGCATCGGTACTCCGGCGCTCGCGACTCGCGGTTTCGGTGACGAACAGTTCGCGGAAGTCGCTGACATCATCGCTGCGGCACTGCGTGATGGCGACAACGCCGATATCGCAGCGTTGTCGGCACGAGTCGACAAGCTCTCGCAGGAGTTCCCGCTGTACCCGAACCTCGCCCAGTACTGAGAAGCGGGGTATGGGCATGACGGCGAAAATCCTCGACGGCAAGGCCACTGCCGCGACGATCAAGGACGAGTTACGTCAGCGCGTAGCGGTGCTGCGAGAGCGTGGTGTTGTCCCTGGGCTGGGGACGTTGCTGGTAGGTGAGGATCCGGGCAGCACGTGGTACGTCGCGGGCAAGCACCGGGACTGCGCTGAAATCGGCATTGAATCCATCCGCGAAGATCTTCCCGCCTCGGCGACGCAGGCAGAGATCGAACAGGCGATCGAACGGCTCAACAGTGACCCGGCTTGTACGGGCTACATCGTGCAGCTGCCGCTTCCTGCGGGTATCGATACGAACCGTGTGCTGGAACTGATCGATCCCGCGAAGGATGCTGACGGTCTACATCCGACCAATCTCGGACGGCTCGTGCTGCGCGTCAGTGAGCCGATCGACACGTCGTTGCCGTGTACGCCAGCTGGAATCATCGAACTCGTCGAACGATTCGGGGTTTCCTGGGCAGGGAAGCATGTGGTGGTCGTTGGACGAGGCGTTACGGTCGGGCGCTCGATCGGATTGCTGCTGACGCGCAAGGCGGTCAACGCGACAGTGACGCTGACTCACACCGGAACCAAGGACCTGCCTGACATCTTGCGCACAGCGGATGTGATCGTGGCCGCTGCGGGCGTGCCGGGGATCGTGCGGGTGCAGGACATCAAGCCAGGCGCGATTGTGCTCGACGTCGGGGTGAGCCGACGAGTTGACGAGCAAACAGGAAAGTCAGTCGTCGTGGGCGATGTGGATCCGGCGGCGAGTGACGTGGCGTCTTGGATCTCGCCTAATCCTGGAGGAGTCGGCCCTATGACCAGGGCTATGTTGCTGGTCAACGTGGTTGAGGCCGCTGAACGCAGTGCGGGCATCTCCTAGCACTGGAACGATGCGCTGAGGTGGGTGAGTCGATGCACTTCGACTCACCCACCTCTTATTTTATTTAATCTCTTGAGGGCACAAATTTCAGTGGGCCCGGTCGCGGAGGCGGGGATTAGTGGTGGTTGGAGTACGCGCCTAGCGGGCAGCGGCACTATTTCGGCCGCGAGTCATGGTAAGTCGGCAGATTAGCCCGGGCGTGAGGAATGAACTGGTGACAGTTTCGGTTTAGGCCGTGAGTGTGAGCGGCTCGGTCAGTTTGGCTTCGAGTTCGATGGGTGTCAACCCGTCGAGCGTGTCCTGTGCTCGCTGACGGTGATATTTCCGCTCGATTAAGACCACGATGGCCAGTCGCAGCTCGTGGGCCGTCGCCCATCGTTGCTGGTTCAGCAGGTTCGTCTGCAGCAGTGACCACAACGATTCCATCGCGGCGTTGTTTCCGGCTGCGCCGATGCTGCTCATCGATCCGATCATGTCGTGGCGGCGTAGTTCCCGGGCCATGGCACGGCTTGGGAACTGGCTGCCCCGATCAGCGTGCAGGATGCATCCGGTGATGTCGCCGCGGCGGGTGACGGCGTTGCGGACCGCGTCGACGGCGAGTTTCGCGGTCATGCGATCCGAGATCGAGTAGCCGACGATCCGACCGGAGCAGGCGTCTTTGATCGCGCAGCAGTAGAGCGTGCCCTCCTTCGTGCAATGCTCCGTGATAGCTGTCAGCCAGAGTCTGTTCGGGGCATCGGCACGCAAGACCGGCTTCACATGGTCATCGAACACCGGCGGACCCGGTTTCAGGTTCGCCTGCGACAGATACGCCGCAGCCCTCCTGAGCACCTCGTTCTCCTGCTCGAGCAGCCGGATCCGCTTCTTCAACTCACGAGCTTCCGCCGCTTCCGCCGCAGTCTGACCAGGACGGTTGCCCTCTTCGACGTCGGCCTGACGCAGCCAGTTCCGCAACGTCGCTTCACTGATACCGAAATCCGTGGCGATCTGTTTGATGGTGACGCCGCTCTTACGGCTGCGAGCGACCGCGACAACATCCTCGCGGAACTCTCTGGGAAAAGGACCAGGCATGATGACACCCTCCCCGCCAGCACCCCTCAGCACTAACGATCAGTTATCACCGATTCGTCCCTCACGCCCAAGCCTAAGAAAGCCAGAGTGACGGTTGTGGTGGGCAAGAAAGCCGTCGGTAAGGCCCGCGTCAAGAAAGTCAAGGCGAAGGGGAAGAAGGTGAGGTGGATCGCGAAGGTTCATACTCGTGCGCTATCTCGAATTGGCAAGGTAAAGGTGAAACTGACCAAGGCGAAGAGACTCGCCGATCAGACTGTGACCACCCGATACCGGGTGCGTCGCTGACAGCATCCATTGGATGCGAACAGGGTGGGGTTCGGACGCGGGGGCGATGCGGACCCCATCCTCTCTTACTGATTGGTCGTGACCTCCGCTCCGTTGATGTTGCCACTTCGAGTGGGCTAGGGCTAGCGGCATGTAGCCGCGTGACGCCGCGATGGACTGGGACGCGAGAGATCGTTCGTCAATGCGATATGGCCGTTTCCACCCCGGTTATACCGGGGTGGAAACGGCCATATTGGTCAGGAATTACCAGGTGCGATTCGTGCGCACTTAGAACTCCCAGCGTTGGGCGTTGGTTTGGTTGCAGTTCCAGATCTGCAGCTTTTGGCCATCGTTGAACTGGCTCGATGGTACGTCGAGGCACTTACCTGACTGCGGGTTCTTGAGTGCCTTGGTGGCTGTGTCGTAAACCCACTTTTGTGCGGCGGTGTTGTTGCATTGGTAGACCTGCACGGGTGTGCCGTTGGCTGTCCCGGAGGCTCTCACATCCAAACATGCCCCGAGGGCCTTGATGGTGCCGTCTGAGCCTCGGGTCCACTTTTGGGCGTCATTGCCGGAGCAGTTGACGATCTGCACCTGAGTGGAGTTGGCTGGGTTGGCCCACGGAATATCCACACACATGTTGTGTCCGGCCACGGAGATCTTCCCGGTTCCAGTCGGCAAGGTAGGTTGGTTGCCGCCGCCGTTGTTGCCTCCTCCGTTATGACTGCCTTCGTCACCGATCGGAGCTGCCGATCCGCTGAACGGGTCGAGTTGCAGGTAGGCGTGCGTCGGATTGCCGATCGCAGTCAGCGACTCGTAGCCGCCGACATCGTCATATGCGAAACCGTAGGCATGGCCAGTGGCCATTGCTTCATGAACGATCTTGACATACCAGTTGGTCCACTGCGAATCGGCGTGGAATTTGTCGTCGGTCGTCGGCTGGTCAGCGTAGGTGAGCATATTCGAACGGTTGAATCCGGCACACAGTGTGCGAGCAATCCAGCCTTGGTGGTCTGCGCCGGTGAGCGGACCAGCACAGGCGAGGGCCTCCCAGGGAGTGGGCTTGTTGATAGCAACTTGCGAATACCCGGGTGCGTTGAATCGGAAGACATTGTCGCCGCCGACTCGGCCGGTGAAGACCAGGTTGGGGTTCTCGAGGATCGGGCGGATGCGCATGTCTGTGTTGCGGTAGTGGTTCCAGACTTGATCGATGTATTGCTGGAGGTTACCCGCATTGAATCCGTCATGGCCAAGTTTGTGGCTGGGGTTCAGTACGCGTAGCACGTTGTTGTAGGGGCCTCGGTCGACGAGTTTCGACCACTCGCCGTGCTTCTCCAGTTCCGTGCGCACGTAATCGAAGCCGTTGTTGATCAAGCGGCCTGTAGATGAGATGTGTCCGTTGGCGTCCGCGATCCCGACCTGTGCCGGTGGGCCGAAATAATCGACCTGAGTGGAGTTGTACCACAGCACGTTATTCGCGTCGTAGGTGTATTCGGCGCTGCCGTGCAGGATCGACCGGTTCGGTTCAGTGTGGTGATCGGGATAGACGATCTTGTCCTGACCTAGATCGTTCTTGACGTACATGAACTGTAGCGGCTGACCCCATGAGTAGTAGAGCCGTCCCGAGGTGATGTGCGGAGTCTGCACGGTCAGTGATTGTCCGACCGCAGGGCCGCTGAACATCACACCGTTGAGCGGTTGCGGAGGTGAAGGGAATCCAGCCGCTCCCGGGATGTCTTGGAGTCGCCAAGTTGCACCGTCTCGTACCAGGTACGCGTCGCGCCCCGTTGCGGGATTGACGCCCATGACGCCTACGTAGAGTTGGGCATCGTGAATACCGGAATTGTTGGTGATCGTAAAAGGCACCTTTTCGAGTGGAACAGCATTGGTTGTTGTTGCCATCGCGGTGCCGAGACCCATCACGACAGCAAAAACTGCCGCAATGGACGTCAAACGTCTGACCTTCACAGGAATCTCCTCATTGAGATACGTCGGTACAACTGGGAGAGACCAGGGCCTGTTCCCGTTGTCGTGCGGTGAATTGTTATGTGCGGCGTAATACGCCGAGTGATGCGCGGTGTTGGCGCCGGTGCCAACTTCGTTGAGGCTATCGCGGAATGTGGGAGCGCGCCACATTTGTGTGTTTTAGCGCCAAGAAATGTGTTTAAGAAATGAATCCAATCCGTGCTTCTGAGGCAGAAACAAACCACCGGGCCGTGTAACTACACCGTGCGAGGGGACGTTATTGTAGGTTTACTCATTTATCGTCTCGAATGGACAAAATGGGGCAAACCTCGGAGTATCTGAAAGACATCGGTCGGCCAGGCAACAGAACGTGGGGTGGCCAGGTGCGCTTATGCGCCTGACCACCCCACGACCGGAGCGTGTCCTAACTAGTCCTAGTCAGAGACTTGTTCAGCCCAGAACCCAACGTTGGGCGTTGGTTTGGTTGCAGTTCCAGATCTGCAGCTTCTGTCCTTCGTTGAACTGGCTTGAAGGAACATCGAGGCATTTGCCAGACTGTGGATTCTTCAGTGCTTGAGTGGCTGTGTCGTAAACCCACTTTTGTGCGGCGGTGTTGTTGCATTGGTAGACCTGCACGGGTGTGCCGTTGGCTGTCCCGGATGCACGCACGTCCAAACATGCTCCTAGGGCCTTGATGGTGCCGTCAGAACCACGCGTCCACTTCTGTGCATCGTTACCGGAACAGTTGACGATCTGCACCTGAGTGGAGTTGGCTGGGTTGGCCCACGGAATGTCAACACACAGATTGCGGCCGGCTACGGAAATCTGACTCGTTCCAGTCGGGAGTGAACCACTCCCGCCGCCGTTATTGCCGTCGTTTCCGCCGTTGCCGTTGCCATTGCCGCCACCTGCTCCTTCGACGACTCGCCAGACACCCCATTCGCCAGTCGTTCCAGGCACTTCACCCTGGGTCCACCACTGGGCTTCATAGACTTTCCCGCCATGGCTGACTCGGTCTCCCTTGACGTACACAGCAGAGGAACTCCAGGCAGGGGCACTACCGCCGTTGTCGCCGCCGCCGTTGTCGCCGCCGCCGTTGTCGCCGCCGCCGTTGTCGCCGCCGCCGTTGTCGCCGCCGCCGTTGTCGCCGCCGCCGTTGTCGCCGCCGCCGTTGTCGCCCGGCACGACAGGTCCGGTGCCATTGGCAGCGAGGCGGTTCATCAGAGTCTTGTTGAGTTCGGCGCTACGGTCACCTGACAGTTCCCACCACATACCGCCACCAAGACCCTTGCTGGAGATGTAATCGGCCTTTTGGTTGATGGTCTGAACGTTGTCGTAACTCCACCATTGGTTGCCGTCGTGACGCCATGCTGCGCCCGCTACGGGGTCGTAGTACCCCGTCCCGAGATTCTTGATGTTGTCGTAGTCGTTGTTGCCGGCTTCCCAAGCCCCTTGCGCTGCCTGATACGAGCCGTTGGTCCAAGGAGCAGACGAAGATACTCCGGCCCAGCCGCGGCCGTAGGCCGCGAGACCGATTCCGAGTTTAGCGGGATTGATGCCGTTGTTGACGTAGGCTTTGACGGCCTTATCGACGCTGTATCGCTTATCCGCTGCACGGTTGTCCTTCGGGTCGTCCCAGAGATTCGCCTGGTGTCCGGTTTTCGTCCGGTCCCACGTGCCCCAGAAGTCGTAGCCCTGGATGTTTCCGAAGTCGAAGTAGTTGAACAGTTCAGGGTCGTTCCATCCGCCGCCTTGGATATCTACCGGGTTTGCCGGTAGGAAGCCGGAAAGCAGATACTTGCGGCCGTTCTGTGCACCGAGTGCGTCGAGCTGTTGCCGGAATTCCTTCAGCAACAACTTGAAGTTCTGCCGGTCGTTGGCGAGATCGACGTGATTGTTCGCTTCACCGTTACGGCTTCCGGGCCATTCCCAGTCGATGTCGATGCCGTCGAAGATTCCAGCGCCGGTTCCAGGTCCGCCGAAGCCGTCGATCACGGGCAGGTTGCCCTTGAGGTAGATATCGATGCAGGAGGACACCAGGGCTTTACGCGATGCGTCAGTTGCCGCGGCCTTGGAGAAGTACTTCGAGTAGGTCCAGCCACCGATGGAGATCATCACACGTAGGTGCGGGTGCTTTGCTTTGAGCTGCTTGAGTTGGTTGAAGGAACCCATGATGGGTTGGTCCCAGGAATCGGCAACGCCTGAGACCGACTGCGCCGCGTTGTAGGACTTTCCGTAGTCCGCGTACGCGTCGCCGGCGCCTTCAGGGTTGCCTTCGCTCGCGACACCGTTGCGGATGAAGCACCGGTATGTGTTGTGATCGATATTCGCGAAGGAGTAATTGATGTGAGTCAATCGCGACGCGGCCCCGGAGGTATCGATGTCCTTGACATGGAAATTACGCCCGTACACTCCCCATTGCGCGAAGTAACCGACATTTCGGTACCCGCCAATAGCGGAATCCCCACTAGCTGCGGAGCTAGCAGGTGCGGTAGCGATAGTGAGAGCGATGGCACCTGTTAAGCAAAGTGCGGCGCTAGCGATGGCACTCACCATTGAGCGCCATAGTCGTCGTGTTCGACGAGCAGACATCGTTGTCCTCCATTCGGTGTGTTCTATAGGTTTGTTCACGAAGCGAACGAATTAAGAATCGCACAAATATGTGAAGTTCGCCACATTTGTATCGTGCGGTTTATATAACCGGTGGTCAGAGCGTGGATACTTATTTCTCGCTCGACATTTGAACCGCGCTATCGGATGAGAAAACTGTCGGGCCGTAGCGATGCGAAGTCTAAGGAACTGGCATCGCCACGGCCGCTGCAACTCACATCACTTCGCGCGGATCTTTGTTTTGATCTTTGCTTTGGCGACAGACTTGTTGCCGGTGATCTTGACGTAGACCTTGCCCTTCTTTGCTGTCTTGCGCACTGAGACCTGAGCGGTCCACTTTCCAGATTTCCGGACAACCTTGCCGGAACCAACGTGCTTGCGACCAACGAAGACTTTGATCTTGCCTTTGAGTTTGACGCCCTTAGTGCTCTTGAAGACCAGAGCCAATCGTGCGGATCGGCCCCGACTGATGTGCAGTCTCGCCGATCCGCCGAGCACGCGCTGTTTCACAACTCGAACTTTTGCACGCTTGACGCGCACGATGACCGTTCGAGAAGACGTGGCAGATCCGGTGGGAGTCAAGGAGACGTGGACCTGGTGTTTTCCGACTTTCAGTTTCTTTGGCAACTTCACAGCCGCGGTACCGTCTGCAGACAGGGTGAGGCTCTTAGTCTTGGCTTTTTTGCCGACTTGATACGAGAACCGCACCGCTCCGGTTGTCGGTCTACCGTTCTTGGTCGCCTTCACAGTTATTTTCGCGGGTTTGCGGAAGGTGGTGCGCAAACCCGAAACGGCGACACTGTAGTCATCGAAGTGCCAAGTCACTCGTGGCGGAGTCTGCTTCGGGTCGCCGCCTTGATTGTCATCGTTCGGTCCGCCCGGGTTTTGCCCGCCATTGTCGCCGTCACCAGGATTATCTCCTGGTCCGCCTGGGTTCGTGCCATTGTCGCCATCACCCGAGCCGTCGCCGCCACCTGGGTTGGTTCCGCCGTCATCTCCGCCGCCGGGATTCGTGCCGTCGTCATCGCCACCCGGGTTGTTGCCGCCGGGGTCCGTTCCAGGCGAGTCGACATCGATAGGACCTTTGGGGGCGTTCTCAAGTTTGGTGGTCAACTCTGAGCCAAGCTCATTCTCCTCGTCACCTGAAAGCTCCCACCACATTCCGCCGCCGAGGCCCTGCGAGACGATGTAGTCCGCCTTGGCGCGAACCGAGTCTTTATTGTCCAGAGACCACCAGATCTTGGTCGAGGGGTTGTAGCACCACGCCGCGCCGGCGACAGGGTCATAATGCTGCGTGCAGGTTCCTTCGATGACGTCATAGTCATTGATGCCAGCCTCGTACACGCCTTGCGCTGCACTGAGCGTGCCAGGGGTCCATGGATCGTTCGACTGCACGTTGGCCCAGCCGCGTCCGTATCCCGCGACGCCGATACCCAACTGAGCGGGATCGATGCCGTTATTGACATACGCCTTGACTGCCTTGTCGATACTGAATCGTTTGCCTGCGGGCCGTGGGTCGTTGGGGTCGTCCCAGAGATTTGCCTGGTGGCCGGTCATGGTGAGATCCCATGCGCCCCAGAGGTCATAACCTTGGATGTTTCCGAAGTCGAAGTAGTCGAACAGCTCGGGGTCGTTCCATCCGCCGCCTTGGATATCTTCGGGGTTGGCCGGTAGGAAGCCGGAGAGCAGGTAGTGTCGATCGTTCTGTGCTCCGAGGGCATCTAGTTGTTCCCGAAACTCTTTGAGTAGCAACTTGAAGTTCTGCCGGTCGTTCGCTTCATCAACATAGTTGCCGTCGAGCCCATTGTGAGTGCCGGGCCATTCCCAGTCGATGTCGATGCCATCGAAGATACCGGCGCCGGTTCCGGGTCCGCCGAAGCCATCAAAGACCGGCAGGTTGCCCTTGATGTAGATGTCGATGCAAGAGGACACCAGGGCCTTACGTGATGCGTCGGTGGCGGCAGCGCGTGAGAAGTGGCGCGAGTAGGTCCAGCCGCCCATGGAGATCATGACCTTGATGTGGGGGTACTACTCTTTGAGTTGTCGAAGTTGGTTGAAGGACCCCATGATTGGCTGGTCCCATACATCGGCAACGCCTGAAACAGACTGTGCTGCGTTGTAAGACTTGCCGTAATCGGCGTACGCATCACCAGCGCCATCGGAACCGCCAGGGCCATCATGAACAGCTTTGTTGGCCATGAAGCACTGGAGTGTGTCCGGGTGAATATTCGCGAATGAATAGTTGATGTGAGTCAACTTCGCTGCTGCGCCAGAGGTGTCGATGTCCTTGACGTGAAAATTGCGTCCGTAGACTCCCCATTGTGCGAAATATCCGACATTTCGGTAGCCATTGATAGCCGAGTCGGGAGTGTTGTTTCCGGGATTAGTCTCGCCGCCGGGCTCGTCACCGCCTGGGCCGCCAGGTTGGTCTCCGCTGCCGGGATCTCCCTCACAGGCACCGAGATCGCGCCATACGGCGGCGTCACCCGCAGTGCCTGGAACATCGCCTTGTGTCCACCATTTGGCCTCGTAGGTGCGGCCCTGATAAGTGACGGAATCACCTTCGGTGTAGACGCTTTGAGCATTCCAAGCAGGGGCAGTGCAGGCAGCCTGAATGGTGACAGCGGTGGGTGCCGTGGCGGTTGCAGCGGTGACACCAGTGGTCAACCCCAGCGCCGTGACTGTGGCGATGGCGAGCAGTGATCGCACTGGACGGTGCACGCGCGGTCGCGTGCGGAAAGCAGAGGACTTCATCGTTGAACCTCGATATGACATTGTGTGGCGGCAGGAGGCGCGCACCTTAGTTCAGATAGGGAACGAACGTAGCGTGACACGGAAATGTCACCCTCGCCACTTGAAAACCAACACTTCGCTCTGAATGCATTGATTGCTTAGACGCATGAGAGAAAACCTTCCCATGCGAAGGGTCTATTGACCGCGTCACACCGTGATTCGAAGTTTGACTTGTCGCAGAGGGCATCTTCACGGTTGGATGGATGGCGTGACTACGACTATTGCGACCGTCAACCTCAACGGTATCCGTGCCGCATCCCGGCGTGGCTTTCAACCCTGGCTCGAAGAACGCAACCCTGACGTGCTGCTGCTGCAGGAAGTGCGGGCTCCAGAGGAGATCGTCACCGAGCTGATGCCGGGATGGACTCTGATACAGCAGGCATGCCGTATCAAAGGGCGCGCGGGTGTGGCCATCGCTACGAAACTGCCGGTATCTGACCAACGCATTGGGCTCGGTACTGACGAAGAGCCAGATGTCGACACGGGCCGCTGGGTCGAGGCTGACATCGTGACACCGGCAGGCAACGCCGTGACCGTCATCTCGGTCTACATCCACTCCGGCACCGCGGGCACTCCCAAAATGGACATGAAATATGCCCACCTGGAGCGAGTGACACAGCGTATGCGTGATTTGGCGGCTTCAGGTCACGATGTCGTTATCGGTGGCGATGTCAACATCGCGCATAAGAACGAGGACATCAAGAATTGGAAGGGCAACCTCAAGACGGCAGGGTTCCTTCCTGAAGAACGCGCTTATCTCGATGTGTGGTTCGACGAGATCGGCTTTGTCGACCTTGGTCGCAAGATAGCAGGGCCGGGACCGGGTCCTTACACCTGGTGGTCATGGCGCGGTAAGGCGTTCGACAATGACGCCGGCTGGCGCATCGACTACCAGATGGCGACGCCAGGGCTCGCGGAAAAGGCGAGTAATGCCGTTATCGACCGTGCACCTACGTACGATGCACGTTTTTCCGACCACGCGGCGCTGCTCGTCGACTACGACATTTAACGGACAGGCTCGATACCGAGCGACATTCCTGCCAAGCCGCGTGGACGGGTCACGAGTTTGCGGGCGATAGACCGCAATACCTCGCCAGACGCCGATTCAGGTTTTTCCAGCGCTACCGGCGTTCCCTGGTCCGATCCTTCGCGCAAGCTCACGTCAAGTGGGACCTGCCCCAGCAGGGGGATGTCCTGCTGCAACGTTTCTGAGAGTTCAGCACTGACAAGTTGCCCGCCGCCAGAACCAAAGACATCAAGGCGGGTTCCATCAGGTCCGTCAAACCACGACATGTTCTCAATGACACCGGCGACCCGCTGCGACGTCTGAGTCGCCAAGGCTCCAGCGCGCACCGCGACTTCAGCCGCCGCCACCTGCGGGGTCGTGACCAGGATCAATTCCGAGTTCGGCAAGAGCTGAGCGACCGAGATGGCGATGTCACCGGTGCCGGGGGGAAGGTCCAGTAATAGGACGTCTAGGTCTCCCCAATAAACATCGGCTAGGAACTGTTCCAGCGCCCGGTGAAGCATCGGTCCACGCCAGACCACGGCACGTCCTCGCGGCGTGAACATCCCGATGGACACCACCTTGATGCCGTGTGCCACCGGTGGAATCAGCATGGAATCGACTCGAGTGGGTTGGCCCGTGACGCCGAGCATGCGAGGAACTGAGAAACCGTGGATGTCCGCGTCGATGACGCCAACATTGAGGCCATCGGAAGCGAGTGCTGCGGCAAGATTGACGGTGATGCTGGATTTGCCGACGCCGCCTTTGCCGGAAGCGACCGCATAAACCTTTGTCAAGTTTCCCGGCTGCGCGAATGGGATCACGGGGGAGCCGTCATTGCCGCGCAGTTTCGCGCGAAGTCTGACGCGCTGCTCTGGGGACATCACCGAGAACTCGACCACGGTCTCGATGCTTTCGTCGACTGACGCTACAGCCTGTTCGACGGAGCTTTTCAGCTCGTGGCGCAATGGGCATGCGGCGGTCGTCAGGTCGATGCCGACGGTGATCCGAGTCCCTGAGTCGGCGGCATCACCGGCGGTGATGGAGCGGACCATGCCCAGATCGGTGATGGGCTGGCGCAGTTCCGGGTCGTGGACGCGATTGAGCGCGTTTCGCACCGCGCCGATTAACTCGTCCCCGGATCCTTGTGACATATCACGATCCTATGCCGGATAGGTGGCGGAATCAGATCCGGTCTCGTCCTTCGGTGTGGTTGAAGCATTGTCGGCTTGGATCTCGTCCAACAGATTGCGCAGTTCCGACCGCACGAAGTCGCGCGTGGCTACCTCACCCAACGCGATGCGCAGTGCGGCGACCTCGCGCGCCAAGAACTCGGTGTCCGCAAGGTTGCGCTCGGCTCGCTGCCGATCTTGTTCAGCCGAGACCCGGTCCCGGTCGGTCTGACGGTTCTGTGCCAACAAAATCAGCGGCGCCGCATAGGAGGCCTGCAAGGAGAGCATCAGGGTCAGCGCGGTGAAACCGTTGGCTGCCTTATCGAATCGCCAATCGAGCGGACCGAACGAGTTCCATGCCAGCCATGCCACACAAAAGACGGTCATATAGACGATGAATCGCGGCGTACCCATAAATCGAGCGATGGATTCTGAAACCCGACCGAATCCCTCATTGGAAACCGTGACACGAGGCAGGAAGGAGCGCCGCGACGTACGGGGCATATCAAGACGATCAGCCACGGTCTACCTCCCGAACTGTGCGTGATGGATCCGATTCCGTGAGCTCGGTACTGCCGCGCCAGTCCTCGGGCAACATATGGTCGAGCACGTCATCGATGGAGATCGCCCCAAGAAGGTGGCGCTCGTTGTCGATGACCGGGATGGCGAGCATGTTGTAGGTCGCCATCATCCGGGACACCTCAGACAGGGTGGCGCTGGTGCGCACCGGTTCGATATCGGTATCCAAAATAGCGCCGATCGCCTCATGCGGCGGTTCACGCAGCATCCGCTGAAAATGGACGACTCCAAGGAAGCGTCCGGTGGGTGTCTCGACCGGGGGACGCACCACAAAGACGGTGGAGGCAAGAGCAGGGGAAAGGTCCGCACGCCTGATCTGGGCGAGGCAGGTCGCAATCGGAGTCTCGGGGCTGACGATCACCGGCTCAGTGGTCATCAGACCACCAGCGGTGTTTTCGTCGTAGGACAGCAGTCGGCGCACATCCTTGGCCTCATCCGGCTCCATGAGTTCAAGCAGTTCAGCGGCTTGGGCATCGGGCAGATCATGTAAGAGGTCGGCGGCGTCGTCCGGCTGCATCGCCTCGAGGACATCGGCGGCGCGAGCCACATCGAGTCGCGACAAGATCGCGACTTGGTCGTCCTCGGGGAGTTCTTCGAGCACGTCGGCGAGCCGCTCGTTATCCAACGCCGAGGCGACTTCGAGTTGACGAGTATCGCCCAACTCGTGCAGGACTTCAGCGAGGTCGGCGGGTTTGAGTTCCTCGTAGGCGGCCAGGAGCAGTTTGGCGCTTTGCTCCGCGCCGGTGCGAGCCAGCGCTCGTACATCGTCAACGTCGGCAATCCATGTTTCGCCGCGACGGCGTAAGCCCAAGGCGCCACTGGCGGTCAACTGGCGACGCAGCGAGAGCTTGGTGATCTCCCAGTCACTGCGCCGGGTTTGTTCCATGGCGAGGTCCTCGATGCGGGCCTGGCCAGAACCATCCTTGAGATCGACGACACGGTCAAGCAGTTCGCCCACTGCGAGAGTTTCGGTGGGACGCTGCTCGAACCGGCGCATGTTGACCAGTCCGGTGCTGATGATCTGGCCCGCAGCGATGCTGGTCACTCGAGTCAGCGGCAAGAAGACGCGTTTTCGTCCGGGCACTTCAACGACGAGGCCGACAGCACGCGGAGCACCGTGCGCCCGCAGCATGACGACGACATCACGAACCCGCCCCACCTGGTCGCCAAGAGGGTCGAAGACCTTGGTTCCAGCAAGGCGCGCAATGAAGACTCGGTCTGTTGCACTGCTCACTGGAACAGCCTACCGGGGGCTCTCTAGGCAACGCGGCTATTTGTGCGAGACAATGGTCAACATGAGTTTTTCTCGTGGTCGCACCCCCAATGTGCCTACAGCGCCAAGCGGACAGGTTATCGCCAACTTCGACTCGTACGTCGAGGCGCAGCGCGCCGTCGATTATCTGTCGGACAAGGCGTTCCCGGTGCAGACAGTCACCATTGTGGGTAGCGATTTGCGCATGGTCGAACGGGTAACTGGGCGACTGACCTATCCCAAGGTCGCGGTAGCGGGCATGGTGTCGGGCGCGTGGATGGGTTTGTTCGTCGGACTGCTGTTCATGCTCTTCGTCGACGACGGCTACCAGGCGATGATCTCCGCCGTCATCGTCGGTGTTGGTTTTGGATTGTTGTTCTCGGTTATCTCGTATTCCTTCGCGCGTGGTAAGCGCGATTTCACGTCGGCGAGCCAGATTGTCGCGGCGCAATATTCGGTGTTGTGTCTCGACCCGACGGCGATACAGGCGCGAGAGTTGCTGCGCAGCGGGGGATTCCACACCGCAACCGGAGCGGTCGGTTCTCATGGCACCGGTGCACCTAGCGGGCCGTCCAGTCCGCAGCCATCGGCGCCGCAGTATCCGGTGCAGCCGCCGAGCGCGCCACAGCAACCGCAGCCGCCTATGACACCGCCCAGTGGCAATCCATTTGCGGCACCTCCAGGGCAGGTCAACCCGAGCGGCGCGCCCGTCGCCGAGGTTCCGGCAGCCGGTCCGGTTGCGCCGCCACAAAGCACACCGCAGTCACCGCCGCGACCCAATCGAGGTTTTGTGGACGAGCACGGACGTCCGCGTTATGGCGTGCGCCTGGGTGATGTGCAGGCGGACTCGTCCGCACCATCGAAAGAGAACGGCACGAACGCGGACGGACAGACTCCGCTCAATGACTAACTATTCAGACGCGCCATCCACTGTTCCACCTCGTCGGGCTTACGAGGTAGGGCAGCTGACAAGTTGGTATTGCCGGTTTCGGTGATCAGGACATCGTCTTCGATGCGTATTCCGATCCCACGGTATTCCGCCGGGACCAGCAGGTCATTTGATTTGAAATAGAGGCCCGGTTCGATGGTGAAGACCATGCCAGGCGTCAGCACCGCGTCCAGGTACATTTCGCGACGCGCCTGCGCGCAGTCGTGCACATCGAGCCCGAGGTGATGACTGGTGCCGTGAACCATCCACCGGCGGTGCTGCTGGCCGTCTTCGGACAGGGACTCTGCGGCGCTCACCGGCAACAGGCCCCAGTGTTCCAACCGGGCCGCGATGACCGCCATGGCGGCAGCGTGGACATCACGGAACCGGTTTCCAGGACGAGCCGCCTCGAATGCAGCATCGGCAGCATCGAGCACTGCCTGGTAGACGCGTCGTTGCACGTCGCTGAAGCGCCCGCTCACAGGCAGAGTGCGCGTGATGTCGGCAGTGTAGAGCGAGTCAACCTCGACGCCGGCATCGAGGAGTAACAAGTCACCATGCCGCACCGGGCCATCATTGCGGATCCAGTGCAAGGTGGTGGCATGGTCGCCAGCAGCAGCGATGGTCTCGTACCCGACGGCATTGCCTTCGATGCGGGCACGCCCATCGAAAGCGCCTTCCACGACGCGTTCGCCGCGGTGGTGGGCGATTGCGGCGGGCAGGGAGCGCACCACATTGACGAAACCGTCAATGGTCGCAGCAACAGCCTGCCTCAGTTGGTCGATTTCCCAGTCATCTTTGATGAGCCTCAGTTCGGAGACCGCCTGGGTCAACTCCGCGTCATCGGGGTTGTCTGGGGTTTCGGTGAGACCGGCCTCAGCGCGGATCCGGGCGACGAGTTCCTCAATCGCTTGGTCAGAGTTTTTGACGACGAGTACAGTGCAGCCCTCGGCGCCGACATCTTTGGCGAGGGCATCGGAAAGCCCAGCAACGTCGCGGGTCACGATTCCGGTGGCCGTGGCCATATCGTCCAGTCCGGGGCGAGGCCCCACCCAGAATTCGCCGTAGCGCGCCGATGAGAAGAACTCGTCCGAATCCTTGCCGCTGGGAGGACGCAGGTACAGCACTGCCTCGTGATCTGCCGCGCCTGAATTCGTGTCGATCACGAGGACCGCATCCGGTTCCTGATCGGCGCCAAGACCGGTCAAATGGCTAAACGCCGAGTGTGGACGGAACCGGTAGTCAGTGTCGTTGGAACGAGGCACGAGTGTGCCGGCGGGGATGACGAGACGAGTGCCCGGGAACTGGTCGGCTAATGCGCCGCGCCGCGCCGCGGCATAAGGGGCGACGGTCAGCGGCCCGGTCACAGCTGACTCCTCTGTGCCCCACCCGGAGCGCATCAACGTGGAGAACGCCTCCGATTGCGGACGCCTGCTGCGTTCTTCACCACGTGATTCAAGATCGTCTTTCGCCTCGGCGGCATCATTATTCGCAGAAATGTCGCTACCAGTCATAACTCAAGTGTCCCACTATGCGCCGAACCGTCGCTAAATTCGTGGACCGGCGCGTTTGTCGTGTTCTTGCCTAGTATGCGAAGGCGGTTTGCGAAAATGCCGACGGTGCACGAGTTCGGTGACGCACTACGGTCGGGTGATCTCGACCCTTCGGCAGGCTGTGAGACTTCTTGTGGCTGACCTCAGGACGGCGTGCGCTTCGCTTACTCGATCATCGGGAGGGGCGCCCGTCGGTCGAGCCTGTCGAGACCCTGTTGACCGTAGAGTGAATGGGTGAGCATCGATCTACATACGCATTCGACGGTTTCTGATGGGACCCAATCGCCGAGTCAGGTCATCGCCAGTGCCGCCGCAGCTGGTCTCGATGTGGTGGCATTGACCGACCATGATTCAGTCGCGGGCTGGACTGAGGCCGCTGACGCGGCGCATGCCCACGGGATCACACTGGTTCGCGGAGCGGAACTCTCAGTGGTCTATGACGGTATGAGTGTGCACCTGCTGGCTTATCTGTTTGACCCCAATGACGAGGAACTGGCTCACCAGATGAGGCAGGTGCGTCAGGCACGCCTGACCCGTGGCGAGCAGATGGCGCAGCGCATCAGCCGGGACTACCCGCTGACGTGGGAGGATGTGCTTAACGAGGCGGGCGATGCGGCCACCGTGGGGCGCCCCCATATCGCAGATGCGCTTGTCACGGCGGGCGTCGTGAATAGTCGTGATGAGGCTTTCGCGTCGCTGTTGATGCCGCACAGCAAATACTATGTGCCGCATTATTCGATCAGTGCGCGTGATGCGGTGACGTTGGTGCGGCGAGCCGGAGGTGTGCCGGTGATCGCACATCCGGGTGCGGATACTCGTGGCAGGGTGCTCGACTACGCGAGCATGAAGGAACTCGTCAAGCTCGGTCTGGCGGGCCTGGAAGTTGACCACCGTGACCACAGTGCTGACACTCGCGCCCGGCTGGGGGAATGGGCCAAGCAACTGAACATCCTGGCGACCGGATCGTCGGATTACCACGGTGCTGGCAAAGAAAACCGGCTGGGGGAAAATACCACCCCCCAGCCGGTCTTCGACGCTATCGTCGCTCAGTCATCCGGTGTCGAATTACTGTGACTGTTCGTTAGCCGAACCCTGCGCAGTACGCTGTCCGCCGCGGGTGCGGCGGCGCTGCCGGGTACGGCCGTTACGCTTCTCGCCACCGGCGGTGGTGCGCTCGGTGGTCGCTGCGCCGTCGGCTGGCTTCGTGTCTTGTGAGCGTTCGCGGTCGTTGGAACGCGACGAGTTGCGCGATCGCGTCGATTGATCGCGTCCACCTTGGCGCGTGTTGTTTCGGCCACCATTGTTACGGCCCCGACTCTGTCCCTTGTTCTGCTCTCCCCGGCCACCGCTGCTGCGCTTGCGGCCACCGGTTTCACCGAGGTCTTCGACCTCCTCAGCACCGAGACCGGCGCGAGTGCGCTCGGTGCGCGGTAGGCGGCCGGTTACCGTCGTGGGGATCTCCAGATCCTCGAACAGGTGCGGTGAAGTCGAGTAGGTTTCGACTGGATCTGGCACGCCCAGGTCGAGAGTCTTGTTGATCAGTGACCAACGTGGCACGTCTTCCCAGTCCACGAAGGTCACGGCGGTGCCCAGTTGACCTGCTCGTCCCGTGCGTCCAGTGCGGTGCAGGTAGACTTTCTCGTCCTCGGGGCACTGGTAATTGACCACATGGGTGACATCCTCGACGTCGATACCGCGTGCTGCCACGTCGGTGGCGACCAGTACGTCGATCTTGCCGTGGCGGAATGCACGCAGTGCCTGTTCCCGAGCGCCTTGACCAAGGTCGCCGTGCAGGGAGCCGGTGGCGAAACCGCGCGAGGTCAGTTCTTCGGAGACCTTGCTCGCAGTGCGCTTGGTGCGCGTGAACACGATGGTCAGACCGCGGTCCTTGGCCTGCAGAATACGAGCGAGCACTTCGATCTTGTCCAGTGCATGGGCGCGGTAGATGACCTGCTTGATGTTCTTCACAGTTGCGGAGTCGTCATCGGGGTCGTTGGCGCGGATGTGCGTGGGCTGGACCATATAACGACGAGCCAAAGCCACGACCGGGCCGGGCATAGTGGCCGAGAACAACATGGTCTGTCGCACAGCCGGGGTCTGGCTGAGCAGTTTTTCGACATCCGGAAGGAACCCGAGGTCGAGCATTTCGTCCGCTTCATCCAGGACAACGACTGCGGCACGAGCTAGGATGAGATGCCCCTGATTCATCAGGTCGATCATGCGTCCAGGGGTGCCCACCACGATCTCTACACCGCGCTTGAGCGCAGCGATCTGAGGCTCGTATGCTCGGCCACCGTAGAGCTGAATGATACGGACATCGCGCCGCGATGACGCAGACTCCAGATCGCCTGCGACCTGCACCGCGAGCTCGCGGGTAGGGACCACAACGAGCGCTTGTGGCTTGCCGGGACTGGGCAGCTCGTCGAAACCATCCTCGCCCGGGCCGACGACCTTGTTCAGCAACGGCACACCGAAGCCGAGCGTTTTGCCCGTACCGGTCTTGGCCTGGCCGATGATGTCATGCCCGGAAAGAGCGACCGGCAAGGTCATCGCTTGGATGGGGAACGGCTCGGTGATACCGGAGTCGGCCAGAGAAGCGACGGTGGTGGGCAGTATGTTGAAATCTGCGAAGGTCTGCGCCTTGGGCGCGCTGTCAGTAGTAGTGATGTCTTGATCACTCATCGGCTTTTGATCCTGTCTCGGTCTGAAAAAGACCGTTGTGCAGTGGCACCCGTGGGCGCAGCAGGTCTGCGATTAGGCCCCATGCAGCGGGCGGCAGCCGATCGTGAAATATCAAATGGGGTCACGTGCGAGTGTGTTCGTGTCCCAAGATTCGCGCGCTACACAGCGCGGCATAAGGTGACGTGGATACGACCGGTCAACCGGATTACGTAGGTCAGTCTACCTTCTTGCCTCGATTAGAACTCGAAAGGCGCGGTTTCGGCTGCGTCCGAGTGGAAGTCGTCAGCGGCGATGACTCCAACAATCCGAGTTTTGCGCACGTCGAATTGCTTGCGATCAAAGACGAAGGACAGTTTGCGCAGGTCGGCTCCGAGTAAACCCCAGGTTTCCCCGCCGTCTTCGCTGGCGTAGACGAAGTACGTGACCTCGTCGCCGTCGGGGTCGTCTGGCGTGGGTTCTTCGCCCCAGTCTCGAACGGATTTGATGGTTGCAGAACCGTCATCGCCACTGATCGTTCCCGACACGGTCTTGATTGTCGATGGTTGCGCAAATGGGCTGACTGGACTTTGTGTCGGGATCTGGAGTTTGGTGGAGTTCCCTTCCGGTGGTGGCTGCGGTGTTGCGGCGGCTGGCAGTTCCGGACTTTGAGGTACCTGTGTGGTGGGCTCGACTGATGCGCAGGCGCTCGCAGTTCCAAGGATGAGGGCGATAACCACGGTGTGAGTCAAGGTTCGCTGAGGTCTCACGAGGTCTTTCCTGTCTAGTTGCGCCGTTGTTAAGAAGACGTTGACGTGGCCGGAGGCCTAGTTGGTGTAGTGGGACGGGTCGTCAACGAATGCCCCGAACATGCCGTCACCTCTTATTGCGGTGACCGTGCCGGTTTCGGGTAGGTAGATTTCGTCGCAGCTGTATTTGCTAAGTTCATATGTCTTAGTTTCCGGGTGTTGCCAGGTATCGCAGATCAGGTGTTGCCCAGGTTCGGTGGTGAGGTGGAACCTGGCTTGATCGTCCACTGTTGCCAATAGTGCTTCGGCGGTTTCTAGCCTTGTTTGACTCCAGTCTTCAGGCAGATCGTCCCAGTCTGGCGCTTTGTCCGCTGGGATAGCGACGATCCATCCGTTTTCTGATGGCATCGGTGGGTGCCCCAAATCATCTACAGCAGTGACCACACGTCCATTGATCCCGAGTTCAGGCAGGATGACGGAGGGTAGGGCTGCACTGTAGTAGGGGTTTTCTTCCTCTGAGTGATCGGATGCGCTGCTGCATGCGGTCAGCGTTAGGAGCAGGGTGATGGCTGTTGCTAAACCCGGGTATCGTCTCGGTGTTGTCACGAGGGGTCCTAGTTGGTGTAGCGGGACGGGTCGTCGACGAACGCCCCGAACATACCGTCGCCGCTGTACGCGGTGATCGTTCCGTGATCGGGGAGATTGATCTCCCAGCAGTTGTATTCGTCAAGCCTGTACGTTCCGGTTTCGGGGTGTTGCCAGGTATCGCAGATGAAGTGGGGTCCTGGTTCGGGTGTGAGGTGGAATCTGGCTTGGTCGTTGACCTCGGCAAATTCTGCCCCTGCGGTATCCAGCCGAGTTTGGCTCCATTCTGCAGGCAACTCATCCCACTTAGGTGCCTTGTCCGCCGGAATGATCACAATCCAACCACCGGGCAATGAAATCGGCGGGTTTCCTAGGTCGTCTACGGCAGTGACCATGCGTCCGTTGACGCCACGTTCGGGAAGAATCACCGCAGGTAAGTCATCGCCGTAGAAGGGATTGTCTTGTTCTGGGGGTCCAGGTTCGCTGTCACAGGCAGCGAGAGCGACACACGTGCAGGCTAGAAGAACAGCAACCCTGAGGTGCTTTTTTACTCGGTGACGGCGCATGTTCGTCCATTCACTTTGAACATCGCGGGTGACTGTGGAATGGTCTCTGGTGCGAGGAGGCCGTTAAATCCGAACGTGATTCGACCACCTACGGGTATTTCTGGGTTCCAGAACGGGTGGGTTGCTCGGGCATGCTGTCCGTTAACAACCATAGTTGAGTCCCACGCATGAGCTAGAGATTCGCCATCGTTGAAGTCCCATTCGACATTCCAGTTGGTGATCGGTTCGTCCCCGATATTGCGCACCGTCACATGGGTGGTGAAGCCGCTCGGCCAATAACTCTGAATTGCATAGTCAACTTCGCAGGTTTGAGGAGTCTCCTGTTGGGCGATTCGTTCGATATGAAGGGCTACGCTCTGCGACGTCGTAGCACCGTCGGAGTCTGTTGCGGTGACAGTCACCACGTGTGATCCTTCAGACAGTTGATCCGCACGAAGGTATGTGTTCGTGCCGGTGCCAAGATGCCCGTCAAGGTCGGAAATCCAGGTGACTTGATTGTCGTCCAACGTGCCGTCTTCGGGGTCTGAGACAAGCGCCGAGAGGAACAAACTCTGTGACCCGGCGGCAAGCGCATCATCTAGGGGTGACTCGATCCTTACGTGAGGCGCGAGGTTGGGCAGGCTAAAGGGGTCCGTTTGAGCGCTGCTGCTGCGCAGACCGTCACTGACGATCACTTTGAGAACAGCATTGTCGCTGGCTGGCAGTGCTGATCGTTTAATACCTGTTGATGAGTTCGTGAGGTCTGAGGCGACAATCTGCCAAGTGCTGCCGCCATCAGGACTGTAAAGCAATGTATGACTGAGACTGTCGTCATCGAGATCATCGGACTGCCATTCCACCAGCACATTCTCCGCATTGCCGTCAACCGGTGGGGTGACAGACGTGGTCGGCGAATGATCTGTGGACTCAAGGGTGCCGATTGCCACCCCGTTTTCACGGATCTCGACTCTGCTGAGGTCAGGAAGGTCGGACGGGATGACTACGTGTACCAGAGCGTCAGCGGGCCCATCATCGGTGTCGTTTCCACTGTCATCAGGCTCGATGTCGCTCTCGGTGGCATCGGGCGTGAATCTGATCTGATGGATGATCTGTTGGTTGGAGTCGAATGCCACAAATTCGTGGGTGCCGGATGGGTCGTTGGGCGTCGGCTGGAAATCGATCTCTAGACTACTGAGGAAGTCTACAGTGGGGTCCTCACCGTGAAGGATTCCCCGCACTAGCGTTCCTGCTCCTGCGTCGGCAGACGCGGGAGAATCATCGTTCGCCATCGACTCGAGGTCAGATGTGAGCAGCTGCTGGTAGTCAACGTGGGAGATCCAGCGCATCTGACCGGAGTCAAGAGTACTCTGACAATAGGACATGAGCGCTGTCACTTTGCTGGGGTCTGCCAAAGCGAGCCTCTGGTGCTGGTCGATAAAGCGTGCATCGGTTCCCCAATAGGACGATCGCTCGCCTGTGAGGGGTCCGATTGTAAAGTGGTAAGGCTGCCTTGGATTCGCGTTCGGCCGCCAGTGATAGTAAAAAGGTGCTTCTAGTCCAGCCACCTCTTTGCACCATCCCTCTTTCCGTTGTTTTTCGTGATTGGTGGTGTAGACCGTGTGATGCAATCCAAGCGAGTGCCCAATCTCATGTGAACCACGATTACGTGCGTGCCCTATAGACTCACGGCTGAGTTCACGACCTCCCCAAGAGGCCGCAACATTTTCTGACGCTCTTCCGCCCTCTTTACTCTCGGTGACGTCTCTTGGTTCGTGAAACCCTGGAATGATCCCGTACCAGCGTCGAATGTCGTACGCGCGGTCTGCGGGGTCGAACAGGGGGTGTTCGTTGAAGTAATCTTCGGCGAAGCGTAGAACTTCAAGAGCCTTAGAGATGGAGTCAGGCTTGTCGTCAAACTTGACCTCATAACGCTTGAATGATGTGTCAGAGATAGGAAGCAAACTCTTGATGCGCTCGTGCTGTTCGAAGAGTTCGGCAGTTCCCACGGGGTCTCTGTCATCCATCCCGTCCCAATAGAACCCAACATAACGAAGATCAATATCGATTCCGTCCCCAAACTGCAACTGTTGGGAACAGGGCTGTTGGCCAAGGGGTGGTGCATCACAGGTCAACCCGCCGGGGACCTCAAGACGGATTGTCGGAGTACCTTGCGTCCACGAGGTGGGCAATCGGAAATTAAGTGTGCGGTCGAGTTCTGCACGGTCACCCGCGATTGTTTCGTTCACAGTGATACCCGAAGCGCTTGTTCCAATGGGCGACAGCGGGCTGCCCGGCAACTGCTGACCGTTCGGGGCGTAACCGTACAGGCGGCCGACCGCACGGGTGGGACGATCATTGATTGTTCGTAGGTAAGCGCGCACGATGGTCTGTTTTGAATGCACAAGTGGAACGCCATTATTGAGATTCTGGATTGACTGTGTCACTTCAAGTGTGTCGAGGCGTACTGGGTCTGAAAGACAACTCTGAACCAAAACGGCGAATTCTGCGGTAGTACGGGCAAAGGAAACCGTACCACCACCAAAGACCCAAGGACCGTAGGCATTCTGGGCGCTCGTGGCGTTAAAACTACCGTCTTCAATCGCGACGACCGAGTATTTGTCCACACCGTTCTGGGTTGCATATGACGTAGCGGCTTGCATGCCTTCGCCGCTGTTTATTGCACCATCAGTTGACATGCACAGTGACCAATGAGCGCCATCTCGACCGCGTGTGAGTAACTCGTCAGTTCCGGCCCGAATCGCATCACCGGGGTTCGTGTTTGAACCAATCTGCACAATCGATTCGAGTGTCTCAGAGACATCGTCGGCTTTAGAGGCGGAATCGATCACAGTCAGAGGTATCTCAAGTCTGGTTCTCATGCTTGCTGACCTGTAACTCCACTGGACCACGGCAACTGCTACAGACCCGTCGTGGGGGATGAGTAATGGATCCTCCAGTGCGGCCGCGATGCCGCGCAACTGAAGGTCCCAGTCATAGCGGTTGATCGACCCCGAACCATCGATCAGGAGAACCAGGTCACGGGTGCTTGTTGAAGTGGCTTGAGCTGCCGGAACCGTCGAAGCCGCGACGAGGGTCGAGGTGACGGCCGCTGCAAGGAGTAGAGCGATGGAACGAATGAGACGCATGGCTGCGAGATTCCCTTGGCGTTGATACTGACGAGAGGATCGGGCGACGTCAACGCCTGCGCGTGCCTAGCGGCAACACCACCCATAAGTATGGGTAGCATACAATTGGCGATTGCGCACCGGAACCTTATGTATCAACTTTAATTTCTCGCATACTGAGACCGCGCCCATCGGTCAAAGTGCTTTAGTGGCCCTGGTTGGAGGTAGGACTGGTTTTCGACGCGGCTCAACTAGCGAGGAGTTACAGTGCGCCGAAGCCGACGCGGCGCTGTTCCTCGCTGCCGGCCTCAATGAATGCCAATGCGGTGGCGGGCACCAGCACCGTGCGTCCCTTGGTGTCGGTGAAACGCAACACTTCCTTGGAGTTCAAGGCGTCTTGGACTTGCTTGGTCAGCTCGTCGACAGACAACTCAGATTCGATGACGATTTCACGAGGGTTGTTCTGAACGCCGATGGTGAATTCCACGCGAGATCTCCTTATGCAGTGCCCGGTGCCGGACACACCGAATGCGATGTCATTGATCGTATCCGGATCGTTCCAGCAAGACCGCTGTGCCACAAACAGTTTCGCCACGGGCTGACCTGCCCACCACCGCCCAGGAATGTAATCGGGCAAGCATTCGTTGCAACCTGATGTGACCTGTACAGCAACTCGTGATGACAACGACTTGGCTCGGCGCACGGACCACGCTGCGCGGGTAGGCTGGCCTGTGATGGATACCAACCGCGCGCCAGCATCTGAGGCGGAGAACGAGCGCACTGCGCGCTTTGAGCGCGATGCGCTGCAGTACCTCGACCAGTTGTACTCGGCGGCTCTGCGCATGACCCGCAACCCGGCTGATGCCGAAGACCTCGTCCAAGAGACCTTCACCAAGGCATTCGCCGCGTTCCACCAATACCGGCCCGAGACGAACCTCAAAGCTTGGCTGTACCGTATTTTGACGAACACCTACATCAACTCCTATCGCAAGAAGCAGCGGGAGCCTCGTCAATCCGGCACTGACGAAATCGAAGACTGGCAGATTGCCCGCGCACAATCGCACACCTCAACGGGACTGCGCAGCGCGGAGGTCGAAGCACTCGATCACCTGCCTGACTCCGACATCAAAAGCGCGCTGCAGGACTTGCCCGAGGATCGCAGGATCGCGGTGTACCTCGCCGATGTCGAAGGATTCCCGTATAAGGAAATCGCCGAGATCATGGACACACCCATTGGGACCGTGATGTCGCGGCTACACCGCGGTCGCGCGCAGTTGCGCGAACAACTGGCGCACTATGCGACCGATCGAGACAAGGCAGATCAGGCATGACCAGCGACGAACACGAAGCAGCTCCCACCGAGATCGAGCAAGACTGCGGTTGCGACGAGGTCTACGAGCACCTGTTCGAATACCTCGACTCAGAGATGACCACTGCCGACCTGCAGCGCATCCGTAAGCACATCGACGGATGTGAGCCATGCCTGTCAGAGCTGTCGGTCGAAGAATTAGTCCGACGGGTGCTCCGTCGCGCCTGCATCGAACGTGCCCCGGAAAACTTGCGGATCAAGATCATGCAGCGACTGCGCAGCACCGACTTGTCCCTTGCCATCGACCGCACCATATCGGTCGAGATCGAAAAGTGACCCGCAACTAGCGCGAACGCGAAAGGTCGGCCAGGGAATCAATCCCTGGCCGACCTTTCGCTTAAGGCTATGCCGCTGAGGCAGTGCCTCAGTTCGTCACCAGTTAGGAATTGGGACGCTTGCCGTGGTTTGCGGCGTTCTTCTTGCGGCTGCGGCGCTTACGTCCACGCTTGCTCATCGGTGTCTCCTCGGACAGTTGCTTAAGGTGCTGTCGCACGAGCACAGCACAAGGTCATTGCACATTCTCCCATAGTTCAAGGACGCTGCGCGAAGTGCCGATAACGCGGATGTGAACGCACCAGTCCAGTCAGTCGTCCCGTTGCTTCAGGCGCTAGTCAGCACCGGAGCCTCCGACCTGCATTGCAAAGTCGGATCGGCTCCGCGATTGCGAGTCGATGGCAGGCTCCGCAAGTTGCAGCTCCCAGAGTTGCGGCCAACCGACACCATGCACATTCTCTCCGAAGTCCTCCCCGAGGAGTTCTTCGAGGAATTCGAGCGCACTCACGAAGCAGACTTCGCCTACCAACTCGAAGGTGCTGGCCGATTCCGTGTCAACGCCTATCAAGCACGTGGATACATCGGTGTGGTGTTCCGCCGCGTTGCCGAAGGCGCACTGTCGGTGGCGGAACTTGGTCTGCCCGAAATCGTCGGTGAGTTGGCGCTGGAGCCACGCGGTCTCGTCCTGGTGACCGGCCCGACTGGTTCCGGTAAGACCACGACCCTGGCAGCAATGGTCGACCTGATCAACACCTTCCGCGAGGTCAACATCGTCACCATCGAAGACCCGATCGAGGTCATTCACACTGACAAGAAGGCGATCATCTCTCAGCGTGAGGTCCGCCACGACACAGCTGACTTCAATGTGGCACTGCGCGCCGCCATGCGTCAGGACCCCGATGTCATCCTCGTCGGTGAGATGCGTGACGCGGAGACCGTCCGTGCCGCGTTGCAGGCCGCGGAAACCGGTCACATGGTCATGTCGACGCTGCACACCATTGACGCCCAGGAGACGATCAACCGTATCGTCGACTTCTTCCCGCCTTACGAGCAGTCACAGGTCAGAACAGCCCTGGCGCAGGCCTTGCGCGGGGTTATCTCGCAGCGTCTGGTCCGGCGTGCAGACGGCGAAGGACGACGAGTCGCCGCAGAAGTGCTCGTTAACACCGGCCGTACTGCCGATGCCATCGTGAACCCATCGGAGAACCCGCCGTTGGCCGATCTGATCGCTGACGGCGAGTACTACAAGATGCAGACCTTCGACCAGCACCTCTTCGACCTGGTGCGCGACAACGTGATTACGACCGAAGAGGCATATTCGGCCTCGTCCAACCCGCAGGATCTGATGGTCGAACTGCGTGCCGCGGGAATCATCGCCTAGTCACCAGCCACCAGCTGGCGGCGGCTCATTCGTCTTCTGGCAGAGAAAGCCAGCGGCGCCAGCCGGAATGCAGCACGAGCCAAGCAATCAGGCCATACCCGGCCTGTTGCGGCATATCCGTGCCGGAAGCCGCCAGATCGTCGAGCCACTGCTCGTGATGCTCCAGCGGTCCAAACAGTTCGACGTACGGCGCGCGACGGCGCGCTGCGACATCCTGGAAAGCCGTGGACAGCTCTTTGAGGCTCGTCGCGTAGAAGGCATCGCCTGGGGGAGGTCCGACAACGAGCGGTGCCATCCCCTCGGCTATGGCGACGTCGAGGATATTGGCCAGGTTCAGACGGCTACGAGCTAATGACAACGAGTCCTTGACGTCTTGACGGCCCAGCGCAATGACGAGGCGCGTCTGTGTGGCATCGTCAGAGGCGGTGAAGCGACGCTGGACCTCTTCTTGCCAGCGGTTCGCCAGGTTCGTGGTGTTTTCCCGGGGCACTGCCAGGGTGAACAGCTCGATATTGCGTTCCCCGAGGGTGCGAGCCACCACACGGCTGGTCCAGCCCAGTGCGCGCGGATCGCCAGCACCCGCAACCAACTCATCGCCGATCACACAGATGCGAACCAGGTCGCTCGTCGCTGTCATCGTTGGAAGGCCGCCTCAATAAGCGCGGCTTGCTCCGCCAGGTGCACCTTAGACATACCGGCCGCGGGCGACGCCGAAGCGGTACGGGTCAGCTGGCGCAACGGTCGGCCATCGAGCAGTGCGGGCAGGTTCATTGCGATGAACGGCCAGGCTCCCTGGTTCTCGGGCTCGTCTTGGACCCAGATCAACTCAGCATCGCCGAATGGAGCCAGAGCCTGTCGGACCGTGTCAGCTGACAGTGGGTAGAGCTGTTCAAACCGCACGATAGCCGTGCGCTCGTCACCTAGTTCGGTGCGCTTAGCTGCCAGGTCGTAGTACACCTTGCCCGCGCACAGCAGCACACGATCCACCGTGGCACCGTCAGCAACACGTTGGGCCGCCGCAGCATCACCGGCGACTTCCTCGAAAGTGCCGGTGGTGAAATCCGTCACTGCTGACGCGGCAGCCTTGAGACGCAGCATCGACTTCGGCGTCATCACCACCAACGGGCGACGCGGCCGCTGGTAGGCCTGTTTACGCAGTAGGTGGAAGTACGAGGCAGGCGTCGAGGGGAACGCCACGGTCATGTTGTTCTCAGCGCACAACTGTAAATAGCGCTCAAGTCGTGCGGACGAGTGGTCCGGTCCCTGTCCTTCGTAACCGTGCGGGAGCAGCATCACCAGGGACGAGTGCTGTCCCCATTTTTGTTCCGCGGACGATACGAACTCGTCGATGATGGTCTGCGCACCGTTCGCGAAGTCACCGAACTGAGCCTCCCACAGCACCAAACAGTCGGGACGCTCGACGGAGTACCCGTACTCGAATCCGAGTCCGGCAAACTCTGTCAGGGCCGAGTCATACACCCAGAACTTCGCCTGATCCGGTGACAGGTACAGCAACGGAGTCCATTCGGCACCGGTTTCACGGTCGTGCAGGACCGCGTGGCGCTGTACGAAGGTGCCACGACGGGAGTCCTGACCGGCCAGACGAACCGGCAGTCCTTCCATCAGTAGCGAACCGAATGCCAGCAATTCGCCGAAGCCCCAGTCAATGCCGCCTTCACGGCTCATCTTGGCCCGCTTTTCGAGCAATTGCTGCAACTTGGGGTGGACCGTGAACCCGGTCGGTGCGTTCAGGTGTGCTGAACCAATACGTTCAATGACCCACGGGTCCACCGCCGTGCGCCAGCCGATCATGGTGCCAGCGTCCTCACGCTGGGATTCTGGACGTTCCAGACCAGCAATCGGTTCGGTTTCCGCTGGCGGCAGGTAGTCGTCCTCACGGGTTTCAGTGAAGACCCGCTCAAGCTGTGCGTGATAGTCAGCGATCAGTTGGTCGGCTTCTTCTGGGGTGATGTCCTTACGTCCGACGAGTGATTCGGTGTACAACGTGCGGACCGAACGTTTCGCTTCGATCAGGTTGTACATCAGCGGCTGCGTCATCGACGGGTCATCGCCCTCATTGTGGCCGCGGCGGCGGTAGCAGATCAGGTCGATGATCACATCACGGTCGAATTGCTCGCGGTAGGCGAAGGCGAGTTCGGCTGCCCGCACCACGGCTTCGGGGTCATCGCCGTTGACGTGGAAGATCGGAACCTGCAGGCCTTTGGCCACATCAGTGCAGTACATCGTCGAACGCGACGAACTTGGCCCGGTGGTGAAGCCCACCTGGTTGTTCACGATGACGTGGATGGTTCCGCCGGTACGGTAACCGCGCAGTTGCGCCAGGTTGAGGGTCTCTGTGACGACGCCTTGACCGGCGAAGGCCGCATCTCCGTGGATCAGGATCGGAAGAACGGAGAATCCGTCGCCGCCCAGGTCAATGCGGTCCTGCTTGGCCCGGACGATGCCCTCGAGCACGGGATTGACGGCCTCGAGGTGCGACGGGTTGGCGGCGAGGTAGACCTTCGTCGTCGCGCCGGATTCCGCTGTGAACTCACCTTCAGTGCCCAGGTGATACTTCACGTCGCCGGACCCCTGTACGGAGCGGGGGTCCTGGTTGCCCTCGAATTCACGGAAGATCTGACCGTAGCTCTTACCGGCGATGTTCGCCAGCACGTTAAGCCGTCCGCGGTGCGACATGCCGATGCAGACCTCGTCCAATCCGGCTTCAGCGGCGCGGGACAGCACTGCGTCGAGCAATGGGATCAGTGATTCGCCACCCTCAAGCGAGAACCGCTTCTGACCGACGAACTTGGTCTGCAGGAACGTCTCGAAGGCCTCTGCGGCGTTCAACTTGCGCAAAATGCGCAGCTGCTCCGCCACCGGGGTCTTCTCGTACCCAGCCTCAAGGCGTTTCTGCAACCATTTGCGCTGCGCCCGATCGGCCAGGTGCATGTACTCAAAGCCAATAGTGCGGCAGTAGGAGTCTCGCAACAGTCCGAGAATGTCGCGCAGGGTCGCCGATTCCTTGCCGCCGAAGCCCGCGGTCGGGAAGCGTCGTTCCAGATCCCACAGTGTCAGCCCGTGAGTCTGGATGTCCAGGTCGGGGTGGCGTCGCTGCCGGTAGGTCAACGGATCGGTGTCGGCCAGCAGGTGCCCGCGGGACCGATAGGCATGGATGAGTTCGGCGATGCGCGCTGGCTTCGCGGCCTCCGCTGCGGCATCAATGGTGTTGTCCCGAACCCAGCGCACCGGCTCGTAAGGGATGCGCAGGGAATGGAACACTCGGTCGTAGAAGCCATCGTTGCCGAGCAGCTTGGTGGCCATCACCTTCAAGAAGTCGCCGGATTGGGCTCCCTGAATGATGCGGTGATCGTAGGTGGAGGTCAGTGTCAGCACTTTGGAGACCGCCATGCGAGCCAGTTGCTCGTCCGATGCTCCTGCGAATTCAGCAGGGTAATCCATGGCGCCCACGCCGATGATGGCGCCTTGCCCCTGCATCAGACGCGGCACCGAGTGGACGGTTCCGATCGTGCCGGGGTTGGTCAAGGAGATGGTGGTCCCGGCGAAGTCCTCAACCGCCAGCTTGCCGGTGCGAGCTTTGCGGACCACCTCTTCATACGCCTGCCAGAACTGTGCGAAGTCCATCATCTCGGCCTTCTTGATAGAAGGAACGAGCAGTTGGCGGGACCCGTCGGGCTTGGCCAGGTCAATCGCCAGCCCCACTCCGATGTGGGCGGGAGTGACCACGCCTGGTTTGCCATCGACCAGGGTGTAGTTGGCGTTCATCGCCGGGACTTCCTGCAGCGCTTCGACGAGCGCGAACCCGATCAAGTGGGTGAATGAGATCTTTCCACCGCGGCCGCGTTCGAGATGGTTGTTGATGATGATGCGGTTGTCCACCATGAGCTTGGCAGGCACTGCGCGTACCGAAGTCGCTGTCGGAACTTCGAGGGACTGCTCCATATTGGTGACGACACGTGCTGCGGGACCGCGAAGTTTCACTGTGACGTCGGAGGCATCATCGTCATCACTGTCGCCAAGGTGCTCCGTGGCCTGGGCGGCGTAGGGCGCCGTCGCTGGCTGTGCGGTCGCGGCCGGCGCAGCGGGCAACGGTGCCGGCGGGGGCACTGGTTGCCCCGAGGCAGACTGTGCCGCACCTGTAGCAGGAGTGCTTGCAGGCGGGGTCGCTGCCGAAGGAGACGACGCCGTTGCAGCGGGATCACCCTGCGGGGTCGGTTGAGCACCTTGCGCGCCCTGCCGTTTGAAATACTCTGCCCAGGTGGGATCGACCTGACTGGGGTCCTTGAGATATTGCTGGTATAGCTCGTCGACGAGCCATTCATTTGCGCCGAAATCGGTGCTCGAGCCGCTTGCGGGGGCGGACTCGGTGTTGGCAGACACGCGGGATCTCCCTCTTACTGTTCCAGTAGTCGTGGCAGGTGAGTGCCCCACCAGCCTAGGCCCTTTTTCTCATGTGATGCTGCATGTGTCCATCCGCTATCGGTGGATATGTCGCTAACGTGTCAAATGCGTAAAGCCAATGTCACGAACGGGTGATGTAGCGGCGATGGTGTGGTGGTGAATGTAATGAAATCATCCAGTTGCATCCTGATCGAGGACATGGGGGCCTTGTGCGGGAAGTGTGACTCTGATCACAGAACCGCGCAGTGAATCGACTACTCGAACATCCCCGCCGTGAAGCTCAACAGCCCAACGCACGATCGACAGCCCGATTCCGGTACCGCCACTCGTTGTGGCGCGCTGGGTTGAAGCCCTGCCCGCAGGGGTGACGACAGGTATTGAACCGGTGGCTGGCGTTCGTCCGGAAACAAATCTTGCGAAGATGCGCTCTCGGTCAGACTCTGCAATCCCGGGACCCTCATCCGCGACGTCAATCACCACATTCTTGCCGATCGCTGAGGCCGTGACAGTCACCGACGAACCGCGTGGTGAATGGCGGATGGCATTGTCGAGCAAGTTGTTGAGCACCTGTTCCAGCCGGTCCCGGTCGCCTTCGAGAACCAGATCTGGCGGATCTGCCACAACGTTGATCATCACGTCACGCTGACTCGCGGCAACGAAGATGTTCTCGGTGCACTCGTGCAGGAACGAGGCGACATCCAATGGCTCCAAGTTCAGATGTGTCGCTCCCGCGTCCAGCCGGGACAGATCAAGCAGATAAGTGATCAGACGGGTCAGACGCTCAGTCTGCCGTAATGCGCTGTTCAACATGGCGGGGGAGGGATCGCTGACCCCGTCGACGAGGTTCTCAAGTTGAGCATGTAGCGCCGCTATGGGAGTGCGCAGCTCGTGCGCAACATTGGCGACGAGGTCCCGCCTGGCTTGATCGGCGGCCTGCAGTTCGGCTGCCATCGCATTGAACGCGGTGGCCAACTGACCGACTTCATCGCGGCTGGTGGCCTGAACCTGCTGTGAATAATCCCCGGCTGCCATCGCACGAGCGGAATCGCGCATCTGCCGCAGTGGTGACGTCATACCGCGCGCCAGCACCCAGGTCAGCGTTAGCGCAATCGCCATAGCCACGGGATATGTCCGCGACGGACCTAGTTCAAATCGCAGACCCAACCAGGTGACAAGGGCGGCGGCAGTGACTGAAGCGACGATCAGTGCACCGAGTTTGGTCTTGATCGACCGGATGCGATCAAGCGGACGTACGTCACGCCAACGAGTGTGACGACCTGTTGCAGGAGGCGGCATAGCTGCGGCTACTGCTCCATCGTCGGCTCGTGAGGCGGCTCCAGCGCATAGCCAACCCCGTGAACCGTCCTGATCAGATCTGGGCCGAGTTTGCGCCGCAGCGCCTTGACGTGGGAATCGACTGTGCGGGTCCCTGAGGCGTCCGCCCAGTCCCACACCTGAGCAAGTAGTTTCTCTCGGGTCAGCACGGTGCGCGGCGCCGCGCACAGCGCCACCAGCAATTCGAATTCAGTCGGAGTGAGATGGACTTCCTCGTCCTTGCGCGTCACTCTGCGCTGACTCTTGTCGATGACGAGGTCACCCATCACAATGGCGGGCTCCGCATCGGGTGTGCCGGATGCGCTTACTGACCGGCCCATGCGGCGCAGCAACGCCTTGAGCCGTGCTACCAACTCGCGCTGTGAGAACGGCTTGGTCATGTAGTCGTCTGCGCCGACTCCAAGCCCTATGAGCATGTCGGTTTCGTCATCGCGGGCGGTCAGCATCAAGACGGGCACCGGGCGTTCGGCTTGAACCCGTCGGCACACCTCAAGGCCGTCGATCCCAGGCAACATGACATCGAGAACGATCACATCAGGTTGGAAACCGCGTGCGACATCGACCGCGGTCAAGCCGTCATGGCAGACCTGCACATCCCATCCCTCAGCCGACAGGCGCTGTGCCACCGCGGTTGCGATCACCGGCTCGTCTTCGACAACCAGGACTCGGGTCCGCGGGGTGGAAGCCGCTACGTTCATGACACTACAGTGACACATCGCGGCTCAAATTCACCGTAATCGATGCGAAGTTCACCGCAACTGGCTTTAGATTCGCTATTATCGCTCCACCATGGAATCTGATAGATGCACTCATAAGATCGATCGCGATACCCGATTCGGCGCCACCGGCCCGCGACCAAGGAGCCGATAGTGGACTGGTTTGCGCTTGGCGCCGGAGTGCTTCTGACAGCGGGGACAGCAGTATTCGTTGCCGCTGAGTTCTCGTTGGTCACGCTGGATCCGGCCCTGGTTGAGTCCCATCACACGGACAGAAGGTCTGGGATAGTCCGGCGTAGTTTGAAACGGCTGTCGACAGAGTTGTCCTCGGCACAGGTCGGCATCACCGTGACCACGATCCTGCTTGGCTATATCTCGCAACCCGCACTGAGCAGGATGCTAGGTTCGCTGATCTCTGACTGGCAGGTTGCCCAGACGCTCGCGGTGACGATTGCCGCGACGTTGTCACTGGTCATCATCAATGTCTTTTCGATGCTCTTCGGTGAACTCGTCCCAAAGAACTATGCGCTGGCCACACCATGGACCGTCGCCCGGATCGCTGTGCCGCTGCAACGAATCTTCACCATCACCTTCCGCCCGCTCATCGCGGTCCTGGACGGGTCGGCCAACGCCATATTGCGTCGCAGCGGGATCGAGCCGAAAGAAGAACTCTCCGGTGCGCGCACTGCCCCGGAGTTGATGTCGCTGGTCAAGAGATCAGCGCAGCTGGGAACCCTGGAGCACGGCACTGCTCGTCTGCTGACCAACTCGATCGAATTGGACGAGCTCACTGCCGTCGACGTGATGACCGATCGCACTCGGATGGCCATCGTCGAAGCAGCGGCCACAGCGCAAGACGTCGTGGTAGCGGCGCGTGCCACCGGCCATTCGCGCTTTCCTGTTATCGGCCAGTCCCGCGATGACATCGTCGGGCTGGTGCAAGTGCGCAAGGCGCTCGCAGTGCCGCGGGATCGCCGCGACAAGGTGCCGGTTACCGCGGTCATGGATGATGCGCCACAGGTTCCTGAGACGGTCCCATTGCGGTCCCTCCTGGTCAATCTGCGCGATACAGGCACGCAGATGGCTGTTGTGGTGGATGAATACGGTGGAACGTCGGGAGTCGTGACGTTAGAAGATGTGGTCGAGGAACTCGTTGGAGAGGTCGCCGACGAACACGACCCGCGTCGGCTCGGTGTATTGCGCACCACGGACGGGTCTTGGCTCGTCCCGGGTGTGCTGCGTCCCGATGAACTGCTAGAGCGTGCCAACTTGCGGGTACCGGAATCTGGGTCGTACGAAACGCTCGGCGGCTTCGTGATGGCCGAACTGGAGCGTATCCCGCAAGTCGGGGACACACTGGAAGTGGCCGCTGACAACGGTACGACGCTGCGCATCCGTGTCGAAACCATGTCCGGACGCAGGGTTGTTCAACTGCGGATCCGTGACATCACCCCGGCTCATGACGCACCAGGGGTTGACGTCCGATGAGTACTTCAGTTGCGTTGACCGTCGCCGTTATCTTGCTGATCGCGAACGCGTTCTTCGTCGGTGCCGAATTCGCCGTGTTGTCCGCCCGCCGCAGTTCTGTCGAACCGCTGGCTGAGGCCGGGAACCGGCGCGCGATCAAAGCCATCTGGGCGATGGAACGACTGTCACTCATGCTCGCCTGCGCGCAACTCGGGGTGACGGTGTGCTCGGTCGGCCTTGGTGTCATCGCTGAACCCGCCATTGCGCACGCGATAGACCCCATGCTGGCGGCTATCGGTGTCCCAGAATCCTGGACTCATCCGATCGCCTTTGTCGTGGCACTGCTGATCGTGGTCTACCTGCACGTCGTGCTTGGCGAGATGATCCCGAAGAACCTCTCAGTGACCATGCCGGATAGGGCGGTGTTGCTGCTAGCGCCGACGCTGGTGGTCGTTTCCAAGGTCTTCGGTCCCATCGTGATCGCGATGAACTGGCTGGCCAACCACATCCTGCGGTTGACCGGAGTCACACCCCGGGACGAGGTCTCCTCTACCTTCACCGCGAATGAGGTCCGCTCGATCGTCGCTCGATCCCAGGCTGAAGGAGTGCTGTTGGACGACGAGGGGTTGCTCAGCGGTGCGATTGAGTTCTCCACCAAGACCGCTCATGAGGTCATGGTCCGAGCCGACGACCTGGTGACATTGCCTGTGGGATGCACTCCTGACGATCTGGAAGAAGCGCTGCGGCGCACGGGATACAGCCGATTTGTGGTGACCGGTTCCGACGGCCAATGGGTCGGATACCTCCACATCAAGGACATCCTGGATGCGAACAGCCTTACCGCTGATCAACCCATTGAGATCAATCGCATCAGAGCACTTGCAGACGTGTCCGCCGACACTGAGATCGACGACGTGCTGCTGCTGATGCAGCACAGTGGCGCACACCTGGCGAGAGTGCAGCAGGACGGGACCGGCGTTGGCGTGATGTTCCTTGAGGACATCCTCGAAGAACTCGTCGGCGAGGTCCATGACGACATGCAGCGGCGCAATCAAACCAAGTGATTTGACGGCTGTCGCCAGCCTGCTAGGTTCTCTTCGACGAGACGAATCAGCGCCTTGATCCAGGTCGGCAGATCGTTGCCCCATGGAATGTAATGGAAGTGCTCGCCGCCAGCTTCGAGATAGGCATGCCGGTTGAGCTCGTCGATTTCCTCAAGTGTTTCCAGACAATCGGATACGAACCCTGGGCAAGCGATATCGACACGCTCGACCCCGCGGGAACCGAGCTCGGCGACGGTGTCGATAGTGGCCGGGGTGAGCCAGGCCGCCGGGCCGAAGGTCGACTGGAACGTTGTCAGGACAGCCTCGCTGGGCAACGCGAGCCGAGAGGCGATTTCCCGTGAAGTAGCCTCGCATTCGCCGCGATACGGGTCGCCCGCATCGTGCATCGCCTGCGGGATGCCGTGATAGGACAACACGAGTCGGCCACTTGCCGGATCAAGGCGCCCGTTCTTCGCCCAGTTGTCCGCCACGGCACTGACCACGGCCTCGATATAGCCGTCGTGCAACGGAAAAGAACGCACGGTGCGCAGTTCGAACTGGTCTCTGCGCTCCAGCCCGTGCCGATATACCTCGTCCAGTACCGTGCCTGCGGACGAGGCCGCATATTGCGGGTAGAGCGGCACGACGAGGATCTGGCGATGGCCAGCGTCGTATAACTCGTCCAGCACGTCGCCGATCGCAGGGCTGCCGTAACGCATGGCGTAACGCACTGTGACGTCGGGCAGTGCAGCTGCGACAGCATCGCGTTGAGCACGCGTGTAGACCAGCAGGGGTGAGCCTTCGTCGGTCCAGATGGTGGCGTATTTTGCGGCGGACGCTCGCGACCGGAACGGCAGAATGCAGCTTTCCAGAATGGGCCGCCACAGCAGGGGAGTCATCTCTACGACACGTCGATCGGAAAGGAACTCACGCAGATAGGGACGTACCGCCCGGGCTGTGGGAGCCGCGGGCGTACCAAGGTTGACGAGCACCACAGCTGGGGCGGAAATAGGACGTGTAACAGTCACGAAGGCAACCCTAACCTAGCGTGTGTGAGCGTGATTGGGATGTCTGTCCCTAGGGCTGTTTCATGGCAAAGTCGCCGAGTGTGCCGTGTGGGTGCGGCGAGGTTTTCGTGACCAATTCCCCCTTTGCTTCTCAAGTCATCGCGAGTATGATCGATAAAGTTCTTGAAGGGTTGAGGCATTGTTGATGCCACTTTCAGACAGTCCTTGTAGCCGACATGGGGAGTGCCCGTGACCACTGACGTAGGCAGCGCTGCGCACGACGCGCTACCCACGCGACGGTCCCGACGCGAGGCAGCAGAACGATCCCAGACCGGTGAACGGCAGGCAATGATCGTGCCTCGCAAAACTCCAACGGCACGTTCTACCGTGACCCCAGCAGGTGGCATCGCCGTGTCGCGTCCGGAGACTCACGACGAGTCCGTCAACACGGATACTGGTCAACGCGCTTCTATCGGTGCCGAATTGCTGGCTCTCGAGCAACTTTCCCGTTCCGGTAGCGCCGCAGATCGGGCAGAACGTCGTCGCCAGATTCGTGGACGCAACGACCGGGCGAATGAACACGCCATGCCGCGATCCCGTCGGAACGCCGCTTGGGTGCCGCGTGCCGCAGTCGTAGCGGCATTGGCTATCGCTACCGTGGGATTGCCGAGCGGCGGCGCGCTAGGCGCATTGCAGGACTCCGGTGTGACCGCGCTTGTCGCGGACGAGGACGGAACCGGAACCACTGAGGTCGCGCTGGGTGACACGATCGGCTCTAGTGCCTCGGTGCTTGGTCCCACGACTTTCTCGATTGTGCAGCAATCGGTGGCGCAACCGTCAACCCCGGCGGAGATGGCTCAGACATTGAGCAGCGAAGAACGAGCGCTGGCACTGGTGTCGCGTTCTGAAGTTCGTTCGCCGCTGCCGGGATGTGACCCCTCGGTGGTCGCCACTGGATCAAACGGAAATCTTTCCCAATCTCAGTTGTGTGAACTGCCGCAAGGCGGGGGATATTACCTGCAGCCGGATGCGGCAGTGGCATTCGCCGAGATGTCTCGCGCTTTCGAAGTTCGTTTTGGTACCGCGCTCAAGGTCACCTCTGCATACCGTTCTTATGGTCAGCAGGTTGGATTGCACTTAAACAACCCGGGTATGACCGCAGCAGCGGGTAAGTCCAACCACGGTTGGGGACTGGCGGTCGACTTCGACCGTTCCAGTTATGTGGCTTCTGACCGCTGGGCCTGGCTGCAAGCTAACGCGGCATACTTCGGGTTCGGTAACCCGGACTGGGCCAAGGGGCGGCGTTATGAGCCGTGGCACTGGGAATACATGCCCGGTGTGCTGCGCGTCGGTAACGACGGCGGGACCGGTTACGCTGCGCGTCTCGCAGCGGCAGGTCGCTAAGCCACCTTCCGCACTGAAGAAACGCGCCCCTCTCTGCGGCAACCTAGTGGGCAAAACCTGGACCCTAGTTGACCGACGCCTGCCACTGTGGCTGGCGTGTCGCACGGTAGAACAGTGATGGGCAGTCACGAGCACAGGCGAAACAACAGGGCGGGCAACCCGATCGCTCGGGTTGCCCGCCCTGGGCGTGTATAAGCGCGACTGCGCGTCCTAACTACGCTTGGCGCGCTTTGCTGGCTTCACCGCAGCCTTCTTCGGCTCTGAATCAGCAGCCGCGGCTTCCACCGACTTGCGCTGTGACCGAACCTGATCGAAGGTGGTGCCGTAGTAGGCGGCTTCCATGATCGTCTTCATGTCGTCGATCATCGGCAGACGCGGGTTAGCCGGTGCGCACTGGTCTTCGTAGGCGCGCAGTGCCAGGTCGTGCAACTGGGTGAAGAATGACTCCTCATCCACGCCCTGCTCCCGGAACGAACTCGGCATGCCCAACTTGGCCCGTAGTTCCTCGACAGCCTTCGCGTAGGACTCGACGCCCTGCTCTGGCGTCTCGGCTGGTAGACCGAGGTGCTTTGCGATCTCCTGGTAACGTTCTGGAGCCACATAGGTCTCGTACTTTGGCCACGAGGTCGGCTTGCCCGGAACCTTGCCGTTGTAACGGATGGCGTGTGGCAGGAAGACCGCGTTGGTGCGACCGTGTACCAGGTGGAATCGAGCACCGACCGTGTGAGCCATTGCGTGGACGATTCCCAAGAACGCCGACCCGAAGGCCATACCAGCGATGGACGATGCGTTGTGCATGGTCTCGCGTGCCTTGGTGTGCTTGGCGGTTCCCGGTGTGCCGGTGACCGATTCCTCGATGTTCTCGAAGATCAGCTTGATCGCGTGCAGGCACAGTCCGTCGGTGAAGTCGTTCGCATAAACCGACACGAACGCTTCCGTCGCGTGAGTCAGTGCGTCCATACCGGAGTCAGCGGCAAGGAAGTTCGGCTGTCCTTGCGCCAGAACCGGGTCGACGATGGCGACAGTCGGTGTGAGTGCGTAGTCAGCCAGTGGGTACTTCTTGCCCTCGTCCGGGTCGGAGATCACCGCGAACGGCGTCATCTCGGCACCGGTGCCCGAAGTGGTCGGTACGCAGACGAGCTTTGCCAGCTTGCCCAGCTCTGGGAACTTGAAGGCGCGCTTGCGGACGTCGAAGTACTTCTCGCGCATGTCCGAGAACTCGATTTCCGGGTGCTCGTACAGCAGCCACATGACCTTGGCGGCGTCCATCGGAGATCCACCGCCGACGGCGATGATCGTGTCGGGCTTGAATTCCGAGATCAGTTCCGCACCGCGGCGCACTGACTGTACTGACGGCTCGGGCTCGACGTTGTCGATGATCTGCAACGCGACCTTGTTCGACCGGCGGTTCAGCACGTCGATGATCTTGTCCACGACACCCAAGCGGGTCATGTTGGCGTCAGTGACGATGGTGACCCGGTTGATGTGGAACATGTCTTCGAGGTAGCGGATGGCGTTCGGCTCGAAGTACGTCTTGGCAGGGACCTTGAACCATTGCAAGTTGTTGTTCCTCCGTCCGATGCGCTTGACGTTGATCAGGTTGACCGCCGAGACGTTGTTCGACACGGAGTTGCGGCCGTAGGAGCCACAGCCGAGCGTCAGCGACGGGATGAATGCGTTGTAGATGTCACCGATACCGCCCAGCGAGCTAGGTGAGTTCCAGATGACGCGGATTGCCTTGACCCGAGCGCCGAATTCGCGAGAGAGCTCCTCGTCCTCGGTGTGGATCGCGGCGGAGTGACCCAGACCGTCGAATTCAACCATCTGCTCAGCCAGCTGGATGCCCTCTTCGGGGTTCTCCGCACGCAGCACGGCAAGTACCGGGCAGAGCTTCTCGCGGGTCAGCGGTTCATTCGGTCCGACTTCGGAGCATTCGGCCAAGATGATGGAGGTGTCCTCTGGGACGGTGAAACCGGCCTGCTCGGCGATCCAAGTCGCTTTCTGTCCCACAACGTCCGGGTTGAGTTTGGCGCCAGCGCAGTTGGCTGAGCCAGCAGTCGCGCCGAAGATGAACTCTTCGAGCAGCGCCTTCTCCTTGGCGTTGGCGCGGTAGGCGTGCAGACGAGCGAACTCGTCCATCGCATCGTCGTAAATCGGTGCGTCGAGGATGACGGCCTGCTCGGAGGCGCAAACCATGCCGTGGTCGAAGTCCTTCGACAGCACGATGTCGTTGATGGCGCGCTTGAGCTTTGCGCTGCGCTCGACGAAAGCCGGCACGTTACCGGCGCCGACACCCAGCGCTGGCTTGCCGCAGGAGTAGGCGGCGCGAACCATGGCGTTGCCACCGGTGGCGAGGATCAGTGCCACGCCAGGGTGGTTCATCAATGCGCCAGTGGCTTCAATGCTGGGGTGCTCGACCCACTGCACGCAGTGCTCAGGAGCGCCTGCTGCGACAGCGGCGTCACGGACGATCTTGGCGGCTGCCACAGATGAGCGTTGTGCGCTCGGGTGGAAGGCGAAAATGATCGGGTTACGAGTCTTGATCGCCGTCAATGCCTTGAAGATCGCGGTGGAAGTCGGGTTGGTCACCGGGGTGATACCTGCGACGACACCGACAGGCTCAGCGATCTCGACGATGCCATTGATGTCATCGCGGCTGATCTCGCCCACGGTCTTCAATTTGCCCATGGAGTTGGTGACGTGTTCGCAAGCGAAGATGTTCTTCGTCGCCTTGTCTTCGAAGACGCCACGACGGGTCTCCTCAACGGCGAGGACGGCCAGGTTGCCGTGCTCGTGCAAGGCCGCCACCGAAGCTTTCTTGACCAGGTGGTCAATCTGCTCTTGGTCGAAGCGCGCGTATTCGCGCAGCGCACCAAGTGCTCGCTCGACGAGGCCGTCGATTTCCTTGGTTACCTCGGGGCTTGGGCCAGTGTCTGACATGGATACCCTCTCTTTGCATCGTCAGTGATCCGCTTAGGTCGATTGTTGTCTTGTGCGGATCTTGCAATTGAGCTCTTGTGATCTCACCAACAACGCTATGTCCTGATAGGGGCGTCAGGCAGAGCCATAGGTCCCAACTATGGGACATTTGCATGAAATATTCGCAAAATCGGGCATAACGGGTCATAGCGTGTTAGAAAATGCCGTCAAAATAGGGCATCCCCGCTTCAGTGTGGGGAAGGTCACATTACTGCGAAGGCTGGTATGCGACCAGTGCAACGACTGGTGTTCCACTACGGCGTGGCCCGTGAGATCCAGGAAGACGAGAGAGACTCTTCCGCCAGGTCGATCTCGCGCAGCAAGGTTCGCATCACAGCCTCGTCTACAGTGCCGCGATCCCGTTCCTGGGCGAGGACATGACGCTGGGCAGCGATCAACTCGCGTCGCATCTGGGCGATCATCCGAGCGCGACGTTTCATAGCGCGAGGAGGTCTGGTATCGGTCTCGTCGCGGAAGATCTGACCCACGGCGGCATTGCTCGCGACAATGCGGTCACGCATCTTCGCCGCCATGCGTACTGCTTCGTCCTGTCCGACCTTGTCGGACCACTTGTCGATCACCTTCGAGATCGCCTGGGCTTGTGCCTTCGCCATCAGGACCCGGACTCGGCGTTCCTGCTCTGCATCGCTCTTCAGATCCTCGTCACTGGTCAGTTGCAACTTACGGATCAGCCACGGCAATGTCAGACCTTGCAGCATCAGCGTCCCGATTGCGGTGAGATAGGCCGCCAACTGGACGGTGGCTCGTTCCGGAAATATCTGGCCGTCAGCCATAACCGGAATGGCAGCGGCAGCGGCAAGTGTGACCACGCCGCGCATTCCAGCCCAACCCACGACCAATGACTCACGCCAGTTCATCGCTGAGCGCTCTGATCGAGAACTCCCAGGTAGTTGCACTTTATCGAGTCGGGCTGTGGCAAAGACGTAAAGCGGTCGTACCAGGATCACAACGCCGAAGACCAGCGCGGAGACGGCAAGAGCATGGCCGAGTCCTTGCGCCGAATCCTGCACACCCGCGATAACCCAACGTAGTTGCAGACCGATCAGACTGAAAGTCAGAGCCTCCAGTGCAAGATCCATGATCTGCCAGATGGGTGCTTCTTGGAGTCGAGTGGAATAGGAGGCAGCTGGGGCATGGTGCCCTAAATAGAGACCCGCTGCGACAACAGCGAGAACACCAGATCCTTGCAATGCTTCCGCGATCCAATAGCAGGCAAACGGAACGATCAATGAAATGAGGATGGCGATGGGAGCATCGTCGAGCGCTAGTCGGATGCGATGCGCGATCCATCCGATCGCAAGACCGAGCCCAACGCCGACAAGCACTGCCAACGCAAAGGTGCTGAGGCCGCTCGTCAATGACCAGACCCCCGATGCCACCCCGGCAAGCGCGATCTTGTACAGGGTCAAGGACGTCGCATCGTTGATCAAGCTCTCACCAGTCAACACGGTCATCACTCGCCGCGGCAGGCCAAGCCGCTTGCCCACGGCCACAGCGGAGACTGCATCGGGTGGTGCAACAACCGCCCCCAATACCAAGGCGGCAAGAAAGGGGATGGCCGGAAACAGCCAGTGAACCAAGAAGGCGACTGCGGCTGCCGTGACGATGACAGCACCGATACCAAGTCGACTGATTGAAGACAGCGATGTGCGAAAGTCTTGATAGGAACTTTGCAGCGCCGCCGAAAACAGCAACGGCGGTAGTATCAGTCCCAGAATGATCTCTGGCCCCAGTTCGATGTGCGGGATGGCCGGGATAAACGAGGCCACTGTTCCCACTGCCACTAGCAACAGCGGGGCGGGCCATCCCTTTTGCCGTGCTAACGCGGTCACTGCCAGCGCTGCGACACAGAAAATCAGGATGAGAGCCTCGTCCATACAACCTCCCCCAAGAACGTTCGTTCACCGGGACGGGTCGAAAGTGATGAGAAACCGCCTCACCGATGACTTCCGGTTCGCTTCACCTGTGGTCAACTACGGCGCGTGATCAGCGAGACATCGCGCACTGCGCCGCGGTCCGCCGACGTAGCCATCGCTGCATAAGCCTGCAACGCAGGGGAGACGTAACGGTCGCGGTCCTTGGGCTGCCAGGGACGCTCGGAGGCTTCCATCTTTGCGCGACGTTCTGCGAGCACCTCATCGGAAACATTGACACGGATCAACCGGGAGTTCACGTCGATCTCGATCTCGTCCCCATCTTCGACGAGTCCGATGGTGCCACCGGCCGCTGCCTCGGGCGAGACGTGTCCGACTGAGATACCGCTTGAGCCGCCGGAGAAGCGGCCGTCAGTGATCAGAGCACAGACTTTGCCCAGCCCTCGTCCCTTGATGAACGAGGTCGGGTAGAGCATTTCTTGCATGCCCGGACCACCTGCGGGGCCTTCGTAGCGGACCACGACGACGTGACCTGGCTCCACCTGCTTTGACAAGATCTTCTCGACTGCCTCGTCCTGAGATTCCACAACGAGTGCTTTGCCGACGAAGTGGAACACATCCGGGTCGATACCGGCGGTCTTGATGATCGCGCCATCGTCGGCCAGGTTGCCCTTGAGCACAGCCAGCCCGCCTTCGACGGTGTAGGCATGTTCGACATTTCGGATGCACCCTCCGGCGCCATCGGTGTCCAACGAGTCCCACCGGTTTGAGGTGGAGAACGCTTGGGTAGTGCGCACGCCACCAGGGGCGGCGTGGAAAAGCTGGATGGCTCGGTCCGTGGCCTTGCCACCGCGCACGTCCCAGTTATCGAGCCATTCGCGCAAGGTCGGGGTGTGGATCGACGTCACATCGTGGCTCAGTAGGCCGCCACGGTCTAGTTCGCCCAGCAGTGCTGGAATGCCACCGGCGCGGTGGACGTCTTCCATGTGATAGTCCGGGTGGTTCGGTGCCACTTTGGACAGGCAGGGGACACGGCGGGAGATCTCATCGATGTCGTCGAGGGTGAAGTCCAACTCGGCTTCCTGGGCGGCGGCCAGGATGTGCAGCACCGTATTGGTAGAACCGCCCATGGCCACGTCGAGGGTCATCGCGTTGGCGAAGGCGTCACGAGTCGCGATCGAACGAGGCAGTACGGACTCGTCGTCGTTGTCGTAGTAACGGCGGCACAGGTCCACAATGGTGCGCCCGGCTTCTAGGAACAGGTCGCGGCGGGCCGCATGGGTTGCCAGCGTCGAACCATTGCCCGGTAAAGAGAGCCCGAGCGCTTCAGTGAGGCAGTTCATCGAGTTTGCTGTGAACATGCCCGAGCACGAGCCGCAGGTCGGGCAGGCGGACTGCTCAATGGCGCTCAAGCCCGCATCATCGACATTGTCATCGGCGGACGAGTTGATCGCGTTGATCAGGTTCAGGTGGCTGGTAGCCACACCGTTGACGATGACGGCCTTACCCGCCTCCATCGGACCGCCAGAGACGAACACCACCGGGATGTTCAAACGCAGCGCAGCGTTGAGCATGCCTGGGGTGATCTTGTCACAATTGGAAATACACACGAGCGCGTCGGCGCAGTGCGCATTGACCATGTATTCGACAGAGTCAGCGATCAAGTCGCGACTAGGCAGCGAGTAGAGCATGCCGCCGTGGCCCATGGCGATACCGTCGTCAACCGCAATGGTGTTGAATTCCTTTGCCACGCCGCCAGCTTCGCGCACGGCGCCAGCGACCAGGTCACCCATGTCTTTGAGGTGTACGTGACCAGGGACGAACTGGGTATAGGAGTTCGCAATGGCGATAATCGGCTTGCCGAAGTCGTCTTCTCCCATCCCTGTGGCGCGCCATAGTGCGCGGGCACCGGCCATATTGCGACCGTGGGTGGACGTTTTTGAGCGCAGGGGGCGGGGCATGGTGACGGGCTCCTTATGTGTACTACTTACCTGTTCAAGCCTAACGCGCTTCGTGTCCAATCTGTTCCGATATCTCCCCAGATGCAGACAGGCAGGTTGCGCAACCGACACGACTTTGCGTTGCGGGTGGGCGAGAAGGCGACGAGTTAGTAGCATCCAAGACATGCGGAATCGGATGGGTGGCGGCCTGATCGCTTATGTTGTGACGCTCGCGTTGGTGGCGTCAGGCGGTGCCGTGGCCCACGCAAACGAGCCGATCTGGACGATTGATGATGCGAGACAACTCGTCCGCACTGCGCAGTCGGACACACAAAACGACGGAGAACTGCAGGCGTCCGCACAATTGCGAGTCGATTCGGAATACAAGATAGCCACGCGCATTCAGGCCAAGGTCAGCACTGCACGTTTGGGTGCAGCCTCGTCCCTCCAGGTCATCGATGTGGCCTCCGGCGATGTAATCTATCAGCGCAAGCCCGCGATGGCTCGCACGGTCGCATCGAATACCAAGCTCTTGACCGCCGTTGCGGCATTGCACTCGTTGTCGCCCAAACAACGATTTGAGACGACCATCACGCGGCGGCCCGGGAAGGCGACTGTTCATTTCGTCTCTGGCGGTGACCCGTTGCTCACCAGGGGAAAGCTACGAAAACTGGCGCGTCAAACGGCCGACGACATCAAACGAGACAACCCCGGCCGCAAGAAGATCACAGTCAAGCTCGACGACTCGTTGTTCAAAGGAGCGCGCAAGCACAAGTCCTGGCGTCAAGGGGGTTACAACCTGGGAACCATCCAGCCGGTGCGTGCCACCGCGCGGGCGAAGATAAGGGTGAAAGACTCGTCAATGTCGGCGGCACGAGCATTTGCCGTCTACCTCGATTCTTATCTGGGCAAGTCCATGTCGGTACGCTATGCGGGGCGGGCGCAGGCACCTCGGCGCGCGGTCACCGTCGCAACGGTACGGTCTAAAAGAGTGAAGAAACTCGTCCGGTTGGTACTGCTGAATTCTGACAACCAAGTGGCCGAGGTGTTACTGCGTCACATTGCGTTGGCTGAAGGGCGTAAGCCGACCTTCAAAGGTGGTGCCCGCGCCACATTGCAGGTTTTGCGGCGCCTCGGTATTGATACCACTGAGGTCACCATGATCGACGGCAGCGGACTGTCACCGCTCAACCGGATGACACCGCGATTCTTGACGAGTGTGCTTCGGCTTGCGGCGGATCCAGCGCATAAGGAACTCAGGTCGATCTTGTACCAGGGATCAGCACTGCCGGTGGCTGGGCGCACCGGGACACTGCGTGCCTCCTACGGGCGGTTCACTTCTGCCGAAGCACGATGTGGAGCGGGTCATATCCTGGCTAAAACAGGCAACCTCGACTACGAGATCGCGCTATCTGGCTATGCCGTCGGCAGTGACGGACGACTTAAGGCCTTTTCGATTCTGGTGAATTCGGTACGAGGCAGTGCCAAGGTGACAGCACGTCAGACTATGGACGAGGTCGCCGCTGCGATCAGCGGTGCATGTGCGTAGTGAATAATGTGCGCCCGAAGGGACTCGAACCCCCGACCTTCTGCTCCGGAGGCAGAGGGTATAGGCAAGAGGATCTGCCACTGAACGAACGATCTGTTGCCGCGTAATTCGATGTGACACGCCGCTGACCTGCGAGTAGACGGCTTTCTAAGCTCGACAATATTGGAATGAACACACAACCTTTGAGATTGGCATTCAACGACGAACCGCTTCCGGTATTGCATGAACAGTGGGACGTTGCGATGCAGGCGCAGTCGCTATCGATGCGGACACGCAAAGAGAGAATTCGCATCCTCCACCAGATTGAACGTGAGACGAACACGGATTCTGCGTGTCTTGACGTGCAAACAATCACGAGATGGCTAGCAACTCTTGAGACAGCCGTCACTCGAGAGACCTACTACAGTGTTCTTGCCGCATGGTCTAAGTGGCTGGTGCTCAACGGGCATCGTAGCGATGATCCAACGGTATTTGTGCAGAGACCTAGAGTTCCCCGACGACTCCCCCGCCCAGTCCATACCAAACACTTGGAGCGACTTCTCCAAACCGGAATACATCCACAGACCAGAACAAAAATCTTGCTGATGATGTATGCGGGCCTTCGCCGATCAGAAGTCGCAGGGTTCGGTGGCCCCAAAGTTTACTTGGATCTGGTTGCTAACCGTTTGCACGTCGAGGGTAAAGGTGGAGTCCACGCGGTATTGCCACTGCACCCGGTGATTGCTGCTGAAGCTGAGGCGTACCCTCAACGAGGGTACTGGTTTCCATCTCCGGTCGATAGTTCAAGGCCTATACGAGCAGGAACTGTCACTTCAGTGATTGGACAGGCTTTCGCGAGTATAGGCGTCCACGGTACGCCACACATGATCCGCCACTGGTTTGCCTCAACACTGCTTGCTGAAGGAGTCGATGTGCGAGTTGTCCAGGAGCTGATGCGTCACCAATCGTTGGGAACCACCGCGATCTACACAAAGGTTCCACTCGAAATGAAACGAAATGCGATCATGCGATTGCCGACGTACCTAGCCGCCGCAATCGAGAGCTCATTGGCGGAGCCGTTCACGCGCGGTAGTGCAATTCATTCCCTTGCGTATTAGAAGTGATCGTCAGGTATGTGGCCTGCGAGAATTGAGGAATGGATTGCCCAAGTTGGTGTGACGAAACCGAACAACATGAGCTCCACCAAGCAGAGTTCCATCCCTGGCTGCTGGTTCAGGCTGATGGTGAAGCGCCCTCGGTGGTGCGCCCGTTTGACGAGCTTGCGTATGAAGAACTTGAGGTGGTGTCTGAACAGTTGACGAGGATTCGAGTGATCCTTGCTTCCTAGACGAGTGAAGGCCACGAGCAACTAAGACGTTGCTCGTGGCCTTTGCTGTGGGGTGTTGCTAGAGGCTGACGTGACGTGCTTGCGCGATCACGACCGGCGGCGTGTTTGGTGCTGTGTGTGCTGCGATGGTGTAGTCGCTGCCGGGTCGGTGTCGGGTGGCCAGTTGGTTGAGTGCTGGTCGTTCTTGTGCGCGCGGCACGGGTTCGGGTGCTGCTCCCGTTGTTTGTGCGGTTGTTGGGAGATTCGCTCGAGCGTTGATGGTCTTGCCCAGCGCCATGATTTTGTCGGGTCGGAAGCCCGACCAGGCGTCGAGGATCTCGCCGTTGTTGTCGTGTACGAAGACGACGGGTGCTTGGAGGAAGCCGCGTTGGCGGGCGAAGTCGAACATTTCGGGGTTGTCGGTGGCGAGGAGGGTGTCGTATTGGTAGCCCTTCTTGTCGAATTGGTTGCAGGTCACTGTGCATTGCGAACAGGAGGGGGTTGTGAGGACTGAGATGTGGATGCCTGCTCGTTGTTGTGGTGTGCGCTGGTGTAGGGAGGCGATGAGGTCGTGTTCAGGCTCATGGCCGGTGGTGGTCGTGGTGGACATGGTCAGAACTCCTTGGGGTGATGAAGGTGTGTTGTTCTGATCACGTCGATAGTGATGTCGCTGGCATCACTCCGATAACCATCGTTCGGTGCGACATCATCGGGGTCCTCCGACATGGATGATTTCGATTCGTGGTGGCCGGGTGCGGGTGAGTTCTGGACGTGTGTTGAGTTTGGGCCGGTCGGGCTTCGTGGTTGGTTCGGTTGTCGGGGTGTCAGTGTCGTCGGGGTCGAGGTTGTCCATCATTTGTTGTTTGATGCGGGCGAGGTCGTCGCGGGCGTTGCGTAGTTCGATCTCATGCCTAAATGGGGTGCCGAGCCGGTCTTGTGCTTGGGCGATGGTTTGGTCGTATTTGACGATGTCTGATTCGAGTTTGGTCACCTCGCCTGGTAGGCGGGTCAGGAGGTTTTCGAGTTTGGTGATCGCACCGTGGCCTTCGGCGTTGAATTCGGTGTGTTCGAGTTCAACGCGCATTGTTGGGTCTGCGGCAAGTTGTAGTTGTACCCAGGTGGTGCCGAGCATGTTGTACATGCGCAAGTTGAAGTCATGACCGCCGAGGGTGATGAACTTGTTTCTGGTGACTTCGTTGCCGGTGCCGTAATGCAGGTGGTGGTGATGGGCGTTACGGGTTTGTGTGATCGCCTTGGCTAGGTATTGTTGCGCGTCGGTTCGTGACCTGGTCGGTGAACCGTCAACGGTGATGCGGAACTGGTCTGCTTTGGTGGGGATGGTTTGACTGATCGCTTGGCTCAGTTGTGGTATCCGGTTCATGGCGGCTTGTTTGTTGGTTGCTGCGATGTCGATGGTTTGCATGAGGCCAGCTTGGTTGCGGTGGTGGGCGCGTTCGAGTCGTTCGAGTTTGGTGATCGCTGCTTGGGTGGTGGCCAGTTCGAGGACGAGCGGGTCACCGGATGCGGCTGCTTTGGCTGCTCCCACGCTCAATGCGACGTCTCCGATGTCCTCGATTTCGCGCATGTCGAGGGTGCCACGCAGTAGTGCGTGGATGAGCACTGCTTTGGCTTCGACTTTTTGGAACATGTAGGCGTCGAAGGAGCGTTCGGTGATGTATCGGTAGATGCTGATTTCGTTGTTCATGTTGCCTTGGCGAACTCCGCGCCCGTCGCGCTGGATCAGGTCAGCTGGTCGCCAGGGGCAGTCAATGTGATGCATAGCTATCACTCGGTCTTGCACGTTTGTGCCCGTGCCCATTTTGCTGGTTGAACCGAGGAGGACCTTGATGCGTCCGGCCCGCACGTCTGCGAAAAGTTGGTCTTTCTTGGCGTCGGTATTCGCGGTGTGGATGAACGCGATGTCGCTGCGGTCCATGCCGCGTGCGACTAGGCCGTCTCGAATCGCGTCGTACATGTTCCATTTGGTTGTCGATGGGGTGGAGAAGTCGCAGAACACCAGTTGGGTGGCGCCGAGGATGGGTGAGGGTTCACCGGTGACAGGATCGTCGTACTCGACGTCAGCGGTTTGTCGCCAGATCTTCGCGATGTTCGCCACCACGTGGTCGACTTTTGATGTTTCTCCGGTATCGCGGCCGACCAGGTGCAGATCCATGGCGGCTTTGCGTCCGTCGGTCGAAATCTTGAGCATGTTGTCTTCTTCGAGTCCGACTGCTTTGGACTCGATCAACTCGACCCGTCGGGTGATCTCGGCCATATAGTCGATTAGACCTGGTGAGGCTGGCACCACGATGTTCTCGGGAGCGCGTTCCCCAGATGAGTTCACTGCTATTTTCGGCACAGGTAGATTGAGGTCTTCGGCGGTTTTGACGTCGGCGAACACGGCCCACATGCGGATGAGCTCACCGACGTTTTGGAACCGTGCCAGTCGGGTTTTGACCCTGTATTTGCCGCCGCCTTGCGGTGCGAGCTCGACCCCGGTGGTTTGCTTACCAAACGTTGCTGCCCATTGGTCGAACACGTCGATGCCGGCGGCGTGCAGGAGGTCCGGTCGCAAGAACCGTTGCATGGTGAAGGTTTCAGTGATCGAGTTCGACACCGGGGTGCCGGTAGCGAACGTCACGACGCGGTCCCCACGGGTTGCTCTGAGCCATTCGATCTTGGAATGCATGTCCGTGGCACGCTTGGACCCGGTGATCACGGCTTCTTGGATGGAGGAATGCGTGGCCAGGTTCTTGTAGGCTTGCGCTTCGTCGACGATGATGTAGTCGATGCCGGTCTGCTCGAACTCCAACCCTGGGTCGGTCGGTTTGTCCAGCAGTGCCTTGAGTTGTTCCTCTTTGCGCAGTTTGGCCTTTTCTAACTGTTTGACTGAACTCGAACCAGGGTTGGATTGTTTGGCGAAGGTGAGGGATTGCTCGAAACTGGCGATCTCCGAGCGCAGGTAGATCGCTTTGTTCTTGGCAGACAGTTCGATACGTTCGAACGCTTTTTGTGTCATGACAATGCCGTCCCACTCGTTGACCGCCGCGCGCGCGACGAACCTGCGCCTGCCCTCTCCGGTGAGGTCTTCGCTGGAGGTGGCAAGGAGTTTGGCGGACGGGTAGAGCCGGAGCCAGTCACCGGTGATCTGTTCGAGCATGTGGTTGGGAACGACGACGACTGGTTTATTGACCAGGCCGAGTCTGCGCAACTCCATCGCACCCATGACCATCTCAGCGGTCTTGCCGGCACCGACTTCGTGGAATAGCCCGACAGCTGGTTCATGGATCATACGGGCCACCGCAACGCGTTGGTGGGCGCGCGGGATAAAGGAATGGATCAGGCCCGGGAAGGATAGCGCTGCAGCTTCAGCAGCATAGTCACGCAAGACAATGGAGTTGAACAACCGGTTGTATTCGTTTTGCATCGTGACCGATCGCTGCGGGTCTTGCCACAACCATTCGCTGAACCGTTCGCGGATCTCGTCAGCTTTTGCCTGAACAGCGGCGGTCGCCTCGGGATCTACGACGGTGGACTCTCCAACCGTGGTGTACACGATCAGGGGTTTTTGTTCCGCGATTTTCGCGATGATCTTGCCTGCCGGCATGTCATTGGTGCCCCAGGTCGACGTCGCTAGAACACCATGGTTGCGTGCGGTTACTTCCCAGATTCCGCGCCCGGGCGAGAATACCTTGGCCGAGGGGTCATCCAATAGTTCTTGAATAAACTGCTGGATGACTTCGGCAGGTATCCACGTCGCACCGATCTTCGCGTCAATCTCTCCCGGTCCCAACGGGCTGGGCTGGACTTGTTCGAGCGCGGTGACGTTACCTGTCCACTTGTCCGGGTCCTGGGCTGCTGCCAATCGCGCAGCATCGAGTTTGATGCGCACATCACCAGAAAGGTACTGCGAGGCTGGGACGAGTTCGCCCGTGCTGGGGTCTTCAAAGACAAGATCTCCCAACTCTTGACGTGCAGTCTGCTCGTCGACGTCGAGAAGTGTCGCGATCGTGTCCAGGTCCACCTTGCCGGTCGTGTCCAAGCTCAATGCCAGGGCATCGGCAGCGGTCTCTGCGCCTTGGACGGGTTGGCGTGCTTGGATCGAACGGCCAACGAACAGTGACGACTTGGTTACGTCTCCGGTGCGGTGGTCGTACTCTGCGAGGGCAAAGACGGTTTGGGCAAACGGGTCAGAGGCGAACGCTTTGGCCGCTGCAGGGCGACGCCGAGTCACGATGGTTTCATCGGGGCGCGTCGGGTGGACACGTTCGGTGACGGTGATCCGAGATGGTGCCCCGAAACGTTCAACATGCTGGTCGAACACGGTGTTCAAACGTGCCCGTAACGCCTCGACCTGCCCGACCATGCCGGTGGTCGCTGCTTCTGCACTGAGCAGTTCGACGCTCAGGTCGCGTAACTGCAGCAGTGAGTCGAGTTCACGCGCGGCACTGTTGGGGATGGTGAACCGTTCGATGCGTCCGCCCGTGTAGGTTCCAAAGGTGCCGTCATCGAGCTTGTGAATAGCACCGTCCCACCGCCCCACCTGCGGGACCTTCACCTCAATGTCGCCCGACGCTGACGCTTCGGGGGCAAAGACCAGGGAGTGCTCCTTCGCTTCGAGGGTGACCTGGCGCAGTTGTTCACCGAGCAGTGCGGGCAGGTCCGCGCCTGCGGGTGGTTCCACGCTGACAGTTCTAGGGCCATACATGCCGTTACCGACCCGGGTGGTGCCCAGCACACGATCAGGGTGCGCATCGAAGTAATTGTTGATGCGGACCTCGGTGCCGTCGACCACACGGGCCACAGTGGAGATCCACGACTGGTCTGCTGGTGTGCGTTCTGCTTCACGCTTACGCAAGATCAGCACATCAGTGAGGGCCTGGGTGCCAGCTGAACGCTGATGCGCACCGGTGGGCAGGCGCACAGCACCAAGCAAGTCGGCGCGCTCAGCTATCAGTGCGCGCGTGTTCTTGTTGCGCGCATCCATCGTGAACGAACTGGTGAGCACCGCCACGATGCCACCGGGTTTGACAAGGTTCAATGACTTGAGAATGAAGTGGTTATGGATCACCTCACGGGTCGGGTTATGTGCCCGATCGGTCAAGATGATGTCACCAAAGGGCACGTTACCGACAGCCAGGTCAAACGAGTCATTGGCAATCATGGTGTCAGCGAATGACTCAGCGAGCACCTGGTGGCCCGGATACAAGTAACTGGTGATCTTCGCTGTGACCGGGTCGAGCTCGATGCCGGTGATCGTGGCACCATCAGGGCTGGTGCCCATGAACACCCCGGACCCACACCCAGGTTCGAGGACCTGGCCGCCAGTAAAACCTAGCTCAGCAACAGCTTGCCAGATCGCACGCGCATAAGCCGGATCAGTGTAGTGGGCATTGATCGTGGTGCGCCGCGCCGCGTCATACTGCTCGTCACCGACCAGGTCGCGCAACTGCTCGCGGGCACTAGCCCACTGCGGTTTCGACTCATCAAAAAGTGCCGCGCACGCACCCCACGACCCCCACCTCGCTAGACTCGCCTGCTCGACAGGTGTGGGTGCGCGCCCCTCGTCTTCGAGGGTGCGCACCATACGGATTGCGGCAAGATTCGCCTGAATGCGGGCACCAACACCCGACGGCGCTAGCTCGTCTTGCCCGCGTAAGCCGATCTCATAGTCTCGGGCAACTGATCCAACACCGCTCGGGACGGTTTCGCCCAGGTCGGGATGTAACCCAGATCCCGATACCAGCACACCCTCTCGAACGTCCACTCGTCCTGCTCCGCCAGCGCTTCGGCTATCTGCTCGAGGTAAACCTGTTCGCGACCCTCCAGCTCGGCCTGTTCGATCATCTCCTCGCTCTGCGAGTCCTCGTCGCCGTCCTGAGTCACTGCTGCCGGCAACGTCTCGTACAACTCCTGCCTCAGTACCAGTTCCTCGGCCTGCATCCGGCACATGTTGCGCCGGCCCACCTCGTCCAGATACTCCGGCGTTGATAGCTCCGTCTCGATCAGCCGGTTTGTGACCGACTGAATCTGCGTCTCGATCCGCATCCCCCAACTCGAAAAGTAGTCCTGGCGCTGACTGCTCGGGATCGAGTCGTACCGATCCGGATCGTGCTCGCGCACCATCGTTTGTGCTAACGCGCCCCACTTGTTCATGTCGAACCCCCTCTGGCTGACCCCACAGATCAAACTCACCTTGACCCGTCACCTCTTGACGACTGCGACGGTTTCGCCCACCAAACCCTACTAGGCTTTGCTTGCCAAGTGTCATAACACTACACCGCCCTTGCAGTTCGCGCTGAAAACAGGTGCGTCGGTGGGCATAGAACAACCTCCTGGTGTGAAGAACATGACTGCCTTCTTCACGCCAGGAGGTCGCTAGTGCCCCCTACCCCGATAGACCCGAGAACGCGATACCGCCGCTATATTGCCGGGCCTGGGGGGCCGATGCTTTGATGCTCCAATGGGCGCAGACCGGGCTTGGGAACCGACATGGACTTGCTTCTGCGCTCAAGCGACTCTCGCACCAGCTGGGGGTTGATCCCATTTTCGGCACAGAATCGGACCAATTGGCCGAGCCGATTCTCTGCGCCTGCCATCTGCGCCAGTTCGGACACGTGCGGGACACCAAGCCGGCCTGTCACATAGCCCACACAAGCCGCGGCTCCAGCGACAGCGGGCACTGCGGACTCTTGGCACATCCGCGCGCACTGCGCCAATCCCACCACGGCATCGAGTTCGCTGCTCGAGGCCGCTAATTTGATGATCACCGCGTCCCGGTTGTTGGCGTGTGACGCCATGAATGCAGCCACGCGAGCAACATCGATCACGTCAGGTGTGCGTCCAGATTTTATGTTCGCACCCATCTCCCGCAACGTGCCGGTGACCTCGTCGAGGCTCACTTGCTTACTTCCTGCCAGTTCATTTTCAGCGACCCGCCCTAGCTGTTCGTGCACGGACAGGGGCGAACGGCTCATCGATGACTGAGCTGCTTCGCGTGTCGGCGCCGGTGTTGGGTATTGATTAATGATGCTTGCTGGTGGTGACGGCAGTAGGTCGAATGTTGATATTGGATCTGGACCGATGATTCGCCACCGCCGACCGTCTACTACAACGGCCTCCTCGGCGTGCACGCCATCAAGATTAAGCACTATGTCAGCCCTCGAGGCCAGTTCTGCTCCGGCAAGCCCGTACCCGACCAGAATGCACTTGGTGAACTGTTCGCTGATGAAATGTTGCGCGACCTTATCGAGTGCACCAACGAGATCAAGGTGCGTCATCGGGCGCTCTGGCTGTGCGTAGAGCACCACTGTTGGGCCTAGTCTCGCGCCATCAAGCGCCAAGATGGCCAGGGAACCATCAGAAGGATAGTATCCCGCAATATGCGGGACCGCGGCAACGAGCTCGCCCAAACCAACCTGCACTCGTGGACGTTGCTCGCTCATCGCACGACCTCGACTTCTACGTCGGGAGCCTCACAGCGCTCGATAGTCGCACCATGAGCCTTCGTGGTGCGCGGCTGTGTGTGCAGTGTTTGGGCCAACGCTCGTTCAACGCGCGACCATCCCATCGGTTGCCGGTGACTGTTCATCTCGATCTCCATTCATGTGATGCAGAGTCAACTACCTGACACACCACCCACGCACCGAACAGGCCCACTACGTGTGGTCCGAAGATATCCCGGCGCTGCGGACGTGCCTCACCCTGGCCATGCGGCGCGCTTCTCGAGGCGCGCGGTGGCATCGTTTGATGCCGCCGCGCTGTGACGGTGCCGAAAGGTATCGACACGCATAAGGAACGATCTGTCGACCATCAGAGCACCTGATCACGATCCATAGAGCAGATCAACGACCGATCAGCACTCCCATCACAGATCAGATCGATGATCTACGAGACGTAGTTATCCACAACCCTCGATGCTCATATCGAGTATCGATCTACTTAGCCATGGGCCTCTGGCACCGTGGTGTCCCTAGTGACAAATATCGGCACGCATCGAACCAGCCTTATGAGCGCGTTGGTGGGTATGACAAGCAATCAGGTGAAGTGTGTGCGGTGTGGTGAACCTGTTGGCCGGCCTCGTGCGGTGTATTGCACGGTGCGGTGTCGTGAGACCGCACGCAAAGCCCGGGCGCGTGGGCGAGGGCGTGCTGGTTTGACCACTGACCGTGCTGCGGTGGCACGTGACCTTGCCCGTGCTGCCCAACTCGTCGATGGTCAGCACATCGCGGCCAAGAAAGGCGCGTTGATCGCTGAACTGGAGCGTGCCCGTCAGCTGGCCGGTGACCTGTCCGCGCAGGTGCGTGATTTGACTGACGAACTCGATCAGGTGAGCGCCGAGCGTGATCGCTCACGTGCGGACCTGGACGCGGTCACTGAGGATGCTCAGTGGTTCGCGGTGTTGATCGCTGGTCAGTACAAGCGGGCGAAGTGGAAGGGGTATACCGGTCAGGTCCGTGACCGGTGTGAGCGTTACGTGGTGACCGGACAATGACCGGCACCCTGAGCGTGGATTCACCGGCACGTCGGCAGTCGTTCACTGGTGATCGAATGACAGTGGCCATTCGTGCAGTGTGTGAGCGTTCAGTGCGACCGGTCGTGATCGATCACAGTGCTGTGATCAGTGATCGTTTTGGGTGTGTGATCGAACGATCACACAGTGTTCACGCTGGTCACCGTGGTGGTGATCGCTCATGTGATCGGGCACAGTCAACCGCCATGGTCCTGGTTGATCGCTCATCACGGTGCACGGCGCGTGGTGGTGATCGCTCAACGACCGCCTGTGTGATCGGTCGGGGCGGAGGCGGTCAGTGTTGGGGTGATTGTCGGGTGATCGGTGGTGATCGCTCATGTGATCGGGCGCAGTCAACCGCCATGGTCCTGGTTGATCGCTCAACGACCGCTCGTGTGATCGGTGGTGATCGGTCATGGCGATGAGTTTGACGAGGTTGACCGCGACGGGCGGTGTTGATTATTTGATGCGCACGATCGCTAGTGGTGATCACACGGTCACGGGTGAGCGGATGACTGATTACTATTTGGCGTCGGGTAACCCGCCAGGACATTGGTGGGGCGGTGGCGGGGTGGGTGCTCATATTCCGGTCGGTGAGGCGGTGACTGCTGAGGGAGCGCACCGGTTGTTTAAGTTGTTTGTGCATCCGGTCACGGGCAAACCGTTGGGTGTGGCGCCACGGGCGACGAAGACGTCGGCACCGGTGGCGGGGTTTGACTGCACGTTCACGATCCCGAAATCGATCGCGGTCATCTGGGCCGTGGCGGACCGCGCGACTCAAGAGCGCATCATGGCCGCGCACTATCGGGCGATCGATTATGCCCTGGAGTGGATCGAGACGAATGTCGCGCAGACCCGGTCCGGTAAGGGTGGTGTTGCGGTTGAGGATGTCGACGGGTTGATTGTTGCCCGGTTTAATCACTACACCTCGCGTGATGGTGATCCGCATCCGCACGTGCACGCGGTTATCGCTAACCGGGTGCGACGGTCGCGTGATGGTAAATGGTTGACGTTGGATTCGCGTGCGTTGCATAAGGCCGCGGTCGCGGCCAGCGAGTTGCACGAGAACATGATCCTGGACCAGGTCGCGGGAGAGCTGGGGTGGTCGTTTGTTGAGCGTGAGACCCCTGAGCAGACGTCCAAAGCGGTGATCATGGATGTCGATGGTGTACCGGCAGAGGTGATCGCGCGGTTCTCTAGTCGTGACGGGGCGATTAAGGAACTCCAGCGGGAGTTGACAGCGGAGTTCACATCAACTTATGGGCGTGCACCGGACAGGGTTGAGCGGGCGAGGATTCACCGGGATGCTTGGCGGGCCACACGGCGTGCTAAAGACGCTGAGCCTGAACCGTTGGACCACTCGATGCGCCGGTGGCGTCAACAGCTCAGTGAACTAGGTGTGAGCCCACGAGGGCTAGTACGGAAGATCCGGCGAAGCCGGCAGGCGTGGATAGGGCAGGGGCAAGCGGGCGATCACGCACTCACCGATCACGCCGCGCAGCTGGTGATCGATCAAATGATCGAACAGGTTGCGGACAAACTTCGTGCGCATGCGGATACGACAATCCTGACCGGCAGCGAGATTGCCGACGATCGTGCGGTGATCGCCGCGGCCGCGTTGAACGCGACTGTGATCGCCCGCGCGACCTGGTCACGTGCGAACATTCGTGCAGAAGTCGAACGGATGACCCGCTCGATCAGGTGCCCGGACCCCGATGCGCGTGAACGGTTGGTCGATCAGATCACCGACCGGGCGATCAGTGCGTGTGTGCAGTTGACCGATCAGCGCTACCACGTGGTCCCTGATGCGCGCCTGGTCACCCACGACTCGTCCATCTTTGACGACCCATCACTGCGGCTGTTCACCCACCAGCGCACCCTCGATGCTGAGGCCGCGATCATCGACGCCGCCCATAGGCCATTTGATCCTGGTGTCAGCCGCGAGCAGGCGACAGGGTTAATCGACGCGGCGATCGCGGCCGACATCAACACCGGGGGGCACGGTCTAGGCGACGATCAGCGCACAGCAGCCATTGGGATCATCGCTGACCCGGTAGCCCTGAGCGTTCTGGTAGGGCCAGCCGGCACAGGTAAAACCTCGACGATGCGTGAAGTTCGCTCCGCCTGGGAGGCAGCGCACGGAGCCGGCGCAGTCATCGGGCTGACCACCAGTGCCCAGGCCGCAGCGGTGCTTGCCGACGAGCTGGGAACCGAGACTTCGACGATCGCGAAATGGCTCAACGAATCCATCGGTGCCGGCGCTGCAGCACGCACCAACCGCATCCAGAAGATCGAGAAACTACTGACCAAGGCAAAACAACCCACAGCGCGCGCGAAACTGCGCCGCTCACTGGCCCGCCAACTCGCGCAGCAGGCCAAATACCGGCTCCACCCCGGCCAACTGGTCATCATCGACGAAGCCTCTATGTCCGGGACGTTTCCCATGGCAGAGATCGTGCGCCAAGCCAGCGCAGCTGGTGCCAAGGTTCTCCTGGTCGGAGATCCTGCCCAACTTGGTGCACCCGAGGCAGGCGGTGTCCTGGCTAGGTTGGACCGGACTACCCGCACCCACCACCTGACCGGGGTGTGGCGGTTCGCCAACCCATGGGAACGCGATGCGTCCCTGGCTTTGCGGCGCGGTGACGAGAACGTCATCAACACCTACATCAAGCACAACCGCCTCGAACACGGCAGTGACGAAGACATGCTCGAAGGTGCTTACCAAGCAGCACTCGACGACCTCGCAGCCGGACACGACACACTGCTGATCGCGGGAACCAACGCTGCGGTGCGCAACTTGAACACAAGATTCACCCTTGACCGGCGCGCCGCAGGGCTCGTCGACACGAAACGGCTCGCGACGCTGCGCGGTGGTCAAGACGCCGGTGTGGGTGATGTGATCGTTGCCCGCGAGGTCGACCGGCAAAACAAAGACACCTGCGGGGACTTTGTGCGCAACGGAACCCTCGCTACCGTCACCAAGGTCGGTCGCGACGGCTCCCTCGTGGTGCGCCGGCACGACAACAACGCCACTGTCACCCTCAACGCTAAATACACCCGCGAAGCCACCGACCTGGGATACGCCATGACCGCGCACCGGGCACAAGGCTCCACCGTTGATCGTGCGCACGTCGCAGTCCCGGTGGGCGCGATGATGCCACGCGAGTTGTTCTACGTCGCGATGACCCGAGGCAGACACTCCAACAAGGCGTGGGTTGGTGAAGAAGTAGCAGAAGACGGCATTGTCATTGACGGCACCAAATCATTGATCGCTGAAGAAGACCGCCTGACCTACCACATGCGCCTGGCCGCAATCCTGCAAACCTCGGGGGCGCAGCGTTCCGCAACCCAAGTGCGCGACGACGAATACGAGCGCACGCACGCGCTAAGCCACCTGCACGCTGAACGTGAGCACCTGATCACCCTGACGCGCCCACCGGTCGACCCTGAACTCGTCGACCAGGCGCTCATGATCGTGAACACCAGATTCGGCAGTGCGCCGAGGGAAACCAACGACGCAGACGATGCCGGCGCATCACGGCGCGCACTGGCCAATCACCTCGCCCGACTACACACCACCACCCGTCGCGCGATGAACGACCTGATCGACGAAGCGCTGACCGTGCGCCCTACCACCGGCGCACACGACCTGCCAGCCCTCGTTCACTGGCGGCTGACCCACCTGCTCAAACTCGAACCCACACCAGGCGACATCGACGTCGACAAACTACGCGAAACTGACCCACACCTTGCCGGCGCGTTCGAGACCAACCAAACATTGATCGAGGTCCGCCACCAGGTCCTCGCTGGCAGGCCCATCACTGAACCGTGGGTCAAGGACCTACCCGACCCCGAGCAGATCGGGGCGCAAACCTGGAGCAGGCTTCTCCTTGACGTGCGGGTGTACCGCGACCGGTACACCATCCACACACGCGACCCACTGGGCACACCGCCCGACACCAGAGCCAAAGAACAACACGCCCAATGGAATCAACTAAGCGCCCGACTACGCGGCGAGGAACCACCCACCACACAGGACCCCACAGCACAACGTCAAGTGCAAGGAAGTAAGACCTCTGACCCCAAAGAGCTCGCCGAGCAGCTGCACGACAAACTCACCGAGATACTCGGCACCCAGACCGATGAGTGGTTCGAACGAGTGATCACCACCGTTCTCAACTCCGCGAAAGGCAAAGTCGCCACCCCAGCCGCCTACGTGCTCAAAGTAGTCGCCTCTGACCCGAGACGGTTCAAACCCACGCCCACGCCAGAGCGGTATGTACCCGAGGAAACCGGTACGCCGGCGACACCCGAACAAATCCGTGCCATTCGCGCGAAAATCCGCAAACCCGCACCAGCAGGGACGGTGGGGCCAACGACGAAGACTAGGACGACGTCTGCAACTCGGTTCTGAACCTGGTTCGCCCGGCCAATGTCGGTAGGTGCTGCTGAAATGCGATGAGTTCCCTCTCCCGAGCCTTGTCATGGGAAGAGTCTTGCGAGTAACGATAGTAACGTATAATGTTGTTATTCGTTACTATCGTTACTAGGAGGGGAACAACATGCCGGATCTCACCCCCACCGAGAAGCCCGAGGAGAGGGCCGAACGTGCAGCCGAAGAGCTCGCCGCCGACGGTCACCAGGTCAGCGCCCGCGCCGTGCGCGAGCGCTCGGGCGTTGGAATGAGCGTCGCCGCCGAGGCTGCCCGCATGTGGAACAAGCGTGCTGCCGAGCTCGCACACGTACCGGACGCACCCGACGCGGTTCGTGCGCGCTTTGACGGTATCTGGCGTGAGGCATACGTGGCGGCGCACGAGGAGTTCGTTGCCCAGCGCAACGCCCTCGCCGACAAGCTCCGCGCTGCTGAGGAAGACCGCGACGCCCTGACCACCGATCTCACGCAGGCTGAGTCTCGTATCGAGCTCCTGCAGGCTGAGTGTGACGCTATCAGGGCTGAAGCCACGCAGGCCGCGGCGGTCGCCGCTGCCAGGCACGCCGAGGAGTTGGCCACCGAGCGGTCTCGTGCTGACCGGGCCGCGGGCGCATTGGAGGCTGTGACGGCTGAGCGCGACCGGTTGCTCGCGCAGATCGAGTCCCCACGTCCAGCGAAGCGCTACTGATACGCGACCGCGACCAAGTCGATCAAGGGGTGAGCATGGCAGACATCAAGGGTGACGTCGCGCGCATCGAGGCTGCCCTGAACACACCGACGCTCAAGTTGCTGGACCGCAAGTCCGCCAGCATCGCGCTGCCGCTGTTCGCCAACATATTCCCTGAGGACGCACAGCCGATCCCTGTTGAGCGATTCCATACCATCGTCGACGCCCTGCTGGACGAGCTGCGGGCTGGTGGCTACGACGTGGCGAAGACCAGCAACGGAAAGTCGCTGGCTACGCAGTGGGTGCGCGAGCGCTGGCTATACCGCGACCCGGGGCATGGTGAGGAGACTTACCAGCTGACCGGTGACGCCAAGCAGGCCCTCGAGTACGTCACCAGGACCACCCGGACGCAGCTGAACGTTTCACGGTCGCGTATCGAGACCATGCGGCGGGTCATCTCGGAAGCTGCCCTGGCCGCGAACCCGGACCGGGAAGAACGCAAGCGTCGGCTCGCAGAGGAGATCGCTCGGCTGCAGGCCGAGTACGAGCACCTGGATTCGGGCGGCGCGATGCCTGAGGCGAGCGAATCGGAGCTGACGGAGCAGTTTTCGAATGTGTTGCGTGAGCTGGACGGTCTGCCGTCGGACTTTCGCCGGGTCGAAGAGGCTGTCCGAGACATGCACCGGAGCATTACCAAGAAGTTCCGCGAGGAGGAACGCCCCATCGGTGAGGTCGTCGACGACTATCTCGATCAGTCTGCCAAGCTGCTGACCGCAACGCCTGAGGGTCGGGCGTTCGAGGGCGCGACGGAGTTGCTGCGCAACCGCGACTGGCTGATGAGCCTGCGCGAGGATCTCGAGCGCATCTTGGCGCACCCTCTGGCTGGGATGCTCCTGCCCGATGAGACGCGCCAGCTAAGGACCGCCGTGAACGTGATCCGTCGGGGGAGGGACGATGTCCTGGACCAGCGTCATCGTGCGAGTGCCACGTTGCGCGAGCACATCGAGAGTTACGACCACATCCGCAACCGCGAGCTCGATGCAACCTTGAAGGGCATCGACCGTGAGATACGAGCATGGATGCAGACGGCTCGCGCTCGAGACAGGGTGGACGTTGAGATTCTCCCGCCGGCCTTGGACATCGCCGCACTCCGTTTCCGGACGTTCGACCCTGACAGTGAACGAGTTCCGGAGCCGCTCGAGGACGTGTCCGACCAGGCTCCGACCGCGCTGTCGCTCGATGAGATCCGGCAGCAGGGCGGACCCACGCTCGATGAACTGCGCCGGCGCATCGAGGGGCAGTTGGTTGCTGGCGATCTTGAGTCGGCCGCGGCGATGTTCAACGACCTTCCCACTGAACTGCGTCGCCCGGTCGAGATCCTCGGCCTCATGCACCTGCTCACTCGCATGGGAGCTGAGGTCGACCCGACACTACGAGAGCAGGTCCGGGCGATTCGCCCAGACGGAAGCACGCGGGCGTTCCTCATGCCAGCCACCACAATTCAGACGGCTCGCGATGCCGCCGATGAGGAGGATCCACGATGACCGACTCCCTGCATGACGATGCGGACATGGCCGCCGACGGAGACCTGGCGGGTTTCCTCGACGCGTTCAACGATCCCGCGGCGAAGGTCGAGGACGAGGCCGAGGTGCGCAGCCTGGCGATGTTCGAGGGCGACACCGGCACCCTCTACCCGGAGCAGCGAGGCTGCCTCCACGCACTTCTCAAGCATCGGTACATCTCCGCCGACCGGCACCCCGAGCAGTGGACGGTTCTTCTTTCCCACCAGGAACTGATCAAAAGCCGCCTCAACGACCTGTACCTAGAACTGCACGTCGACCGCGAATACCAGGTCGCGTTCAAGCGCCAGGCTCGAAGTGAGACCGGCGACCGGTTGCCATCGTTACTCAGCGACATCTCACACCAGAAGGAGGAGACCATCGTCATGATCTACCTCCGCCAGAAGTTCTTCGCGCAGCGACAGGAGGGCGACAACGCCGTCTTCGTCGACCGGCAGAGCCTGATCGATGAGGTGGCCGACCAGCGTCCCGAGCACGCGACAAACCGGTCAATGGATCAGAAGCGCGCGGACAAAGCGATCGACAACCTGAACACCACCGGCGTGCTGCTCAAAACCGGAGACCCCGACCGTTTCCGGATCTCGCCAATCATCGAAGTCCTCATGCCGATCGAGAAGCTCCGCGCACTGCTCGCATGGTTCATGGCCCAGAACGGCACCGACCACAACCAACCAGACGACACAAGCCGTGAGGCCGACGACGACGCCGATCAACTGCTCGGCGTGGAAGAAGAGGGGAACTGATGCCCGAGATGGCCCAGCCAGCCCAGCTCGATACCGACGTCGGTCATGCGCAGTGGCGCATCGAGTCGCTCCAGATGGCGAACTGGGGCGGGTTCCACGGTAGGCACGAAGTCCGATTTTCGCTCGGATCCACGCTCATGTCCGGCGCAAGCGGCACCGGCAAATCTACGGTGCTCGACGCCTATCTCGCACTGATGATGCCCTCGGACGTCCCCTTCAACGGAGCATCCAACGACGTCGGCGGTCGCGCCCGGTCTGCCGATCAGCGCAATCTGCTGAGCTACCTGCGCGGCAAGATGGACACGAGCAGCGTGGACGGCTCAGAGGAGCTGCGGGACCATGTTCTGCGCAGCCGGAACGGCGAGCCAATCTGGGGATCGCTAGCTGGCACGTTCATCAACGACAGCGGCCGTCGCTACACGATCGTGCGCGCCTACTACGTGAAGGGCGGTGCAACCGTGACCGGCGACGTCACCACGACGTACGCGGCTTTCGAAGGCTACCTCGACATCTCCCGCCTCGACCCGCTGGCGGCGTCCCGTTTCGAGAAGCGTGCCCTCAAGACTGGGATCCCGGGACTGACGATCTTCAACACGTTCCGGGAGTTCGAGACGAACATCCACACCCGTCTGGGTATCGGCGGTGGTGACGGAGGCCGCAAGGCAATGCGCCTGCTCGCCCGCGTCCAGGCAGGCATGGAGGTCAAACGCGTCGATGGCCTCTACAAGACGATGGTGCTCGAGCAGCCGATCACGTATGAGATCGCTGACGCGGCCCTTGCACACTTCGCCGACCTGGAGGCTTCCTACGCCAAGATGGTCGACGCGGCGAGCAAGGAGAAGGCACTGGCGCGCCTCCCGGGGCTACAGAAAGACCTTGCAGAGGCCGAAGAAACGGCGTCGCTCATCAGCCAGTTCGGTGCCGACGACGGCGGGCCGTCGCCGTTCCAGCTGTGGCGGCTGCACACGGAGCGCGCGCTGCTCGACGCCGCGGTGGTCGAAAACCGTCGCGACCACGGCGAGACTTCGACGCTGTTCGAAAAAGCGAAAGCCGATGAGTCCGTTTACGAAAAGCGCCTCGCTCAGATCTCTGAGGACAAGCGTACCCACGGCGGCGACGCGATCGACGACCGCAAACGCGAAATCACGCGCCTGACGGACAGCCGTGACGGAGTCTATGCAGCCAACATCAAATTCCAGACACGGACGGAGGCGATCGACCTCGTCGTCCCTGAGACCGCCGAGCAGTTCGCCGTGGCCCAGGCGGCTGCAGCGGCCTTCCTCGATGGCTTCGACGCGCGTAAAGCGGCGCTGCGTGCGGAGGAAGAGGCCGTGCGTGCGACGCTGACGCCGCTCGCGACCCAGCAGACCGAGCTGCTGGAGGAGAAGAAGTCGCTGACAGGTCGCGCCGGTATGGTCCCGCGGCGGTTGCACGCAGCACGGGTTCAGATGGCCGAGGCTGCCGGGCTGGACCCGATGGATGATCTCCCGTTCGTCGCCGAACTCATCGACATTCTGCCGAATGAAGAGCACTGGCGCAAAGCCATCGAGACAACGCTGGGCGGCATCGCTCGAACCATCCTGGTCGACCGCAACACGCGTAACAGGCTGTCGGCGGCGATCGACGGCATCTCGATCAGGCCCCGGATGCGCTTCCAGGCAGTCACCCTGGTTGAGCACGAGGACTGGCACGGTCACCCCGACTTCGTCTCCGGGAAGCTGGCGTTCAAGGACTCGCCGTTCTCGGCCTGGGTCCAGGACCGTGTCAGCGACTCCCGTGTTGATCACCTGTGCGTGCCCAATGCAGCCTCGCTCGACGGCCGCGAGCCGCGGGTCACGCCGGCAGGTCAGACCCGGGACGGTGACCGGGGCGCGCACGGCGAGTCAGACCAGGGGAACATCATCGGGTTCTCCAACGAACGCCGGCTCGCCGACATCGAGGCGCAGCTGGACGAGCTCCAACCGCGCATCAACGACGTCCAGGATCAGATCAAGACCGTGCGCGCTCGGGCCGACAACCTCGACCTGCAACGCGATGCCCATCGCTATGTCCAGGACACCGACTGGAGCGACATCGATCATCGCGGCATTGACCGGCGGATCGACGAGCTCAAGAACGAGATCCGTAAGCTCCGTGCCGCGAACTCGATCTTGGACGAGCTGGAGACCGAGGAAGAGCGCCTCAAGCCCCTGTACAAGGAAGCAACCCGCATGCGGGTGCTCGCCGAAGAACGCCTCAAAGAGCTGACGAAGACGCACGGTGACCTCGTCTCGGCTCAGGACATGGCCCAGGACGCCATTGACGCCATCGTCGAGGCACAGACCGCTACCGTCACCGAAGAGCAGCAGACCTACCTCGACGCATTGTTCGCAGACAACTGGGACACCACGGATCTCACGTCGTTCAGCTCCAACATGACAGCACTGCGGAAGCGCCTGCGCGACGACGCGTCAGCGGCTCGGCAGAGCGCTGCGCGGGCCACCAGCGCGATGGAGAGCATGTTCGAGGCATACAAGGCACGTTGGGACGAGCACAACCTCGGAACAGCCGCCGCGTCGGCCGACGGCTATCGTGAGATCCTCGATCGCATCCGGGCCGAAGGTCTGCACGAACGCCGTGACCGCTGGCGTCGCGAGCTCGCGGCCTGGTCCAGTGACGACCTGCTGGGCCTCAATGACGCGTTCGACCTCGCCCTCGAGGACATCGAAGAGCGGCTCGTCCCGATCAACCGGATCCTGGAGAACCTTCCGTTCGGTGGCAAAGGCGTCCTGCAGATCAAGTCGCGTCGTCTGCAGAGCGACGACCTGAACAAATTCCGCCGTGGTCTGCGAGAACTCTCGTCCGGTCTCGCGATCGAGCTGTCCGACCAGCAGGTCGCGACGCGGTTCGCGAAGCTACGTGAGTTCATGACGCGCATCCGTATTCCTGAGGGGCACACCAAGTCCTCAACCTCACAACGCGACCGGTACCTCGATGTGCGTCAGCACGTCGTCATCACCGCGGTCGTGCTGGACGAGAACCACCAGGAGATCGCGACGCATGACTCGCTGGGCGGCAAGTCCGGAGGGGAGACCCAGGAACTCGTCGCGTTCATCGTCGGCTCGGCGCTGCGCTACCAGCTCGGCGACGAAACCAGGTCACGCCCCAGGTTCGCGCCGGTGTTCCTGGACGAGGGGTTCGTCAAGTCCGACAGCGAGTTCGCAGGCCGCGCCGTACGAGCTTGGCAAGACCTCGGATTCCAGCTCGTCATCGGCGCGCCGCTGGACAAGGTCACGGCGCTCGAACCCCACATGGACTTGCTGCTTACCGTCACCAAGAACGACCACGGCTACTCCTTCGTCGTCGACCTGCAGGACGTTCCCGAAGCTGCGGAGGTCGCATGAAGACGCCAGAAACCATCGTCGCTGAGATCCGTCGCCGGCTCACCGCCAAGTGGCACTCGGACATTGCCGACAACGAGGCCGCATTCCCACACTCCTTCCCGCTTGGGCGTCCGTCCGCATCCGATCTGCGTGCCGATTACGCAACCGTTCATGCGCAGACGGTCGTATGGCAGGACTGGGCCAGGAGCCGCGGTGTCGAGCTCACCTACGAGACCCGTTTGGCCAAGGGAGGAACCAAGCAGTCCGTCCCCACCCACATACACATCGATTCGACGGATCGGGCCGCAGCCATCGTCGGCGAAACCTGGCCCGATCGTCTCGCGCGGTCCCGCGAGCGGCTCGTCATCCTGCGTGAGCACTTCCCATACCTGGTTGATCTTGGCAGAACTATCCGACTGGTCGACTCGTACTCCACGGTCGACTTCTCACTGCTACTGACCGTCGCTGGCTGGTACCTCGAGAACCCGAGTCGCGCCGAACTCGGCATCACCCCCCGCCAGGTTCCGATCCCGGGTGTGCACGCCAAGTGGCTGCAGCACCACATTGCCGGCGTCCGAGCCCTCACAGGCATCACTGATCTTGGGTTGCTGCCGAGACACCCGCCGCGTATCCACTTCACGTACCTCGACCCTGACCACCGGGCGTCCGGCGGTCGCATCCACGACTCTGCCACGGTCGGCGACGCATTCACCCCTGCGTACGTCCCCGAGATCGTGGTCATTTCAGAGAACAAGGACACTGCTATCCACTTCCCGCCGCTCGCTCGCGGTATTTCGGTCGAAGGCGTTGGCAAGGGCGGGAAGACCCCGGCGTCGTTCGTGTGGCTTAGGAGCGCGCCTGTGCTCGTCTACTGGGGCGACATCGACCGTGATGGCTACGAGATCCTCAACGGTTACCGCGTCGACTTCGACCGCGACATCGATTCGATCCTGATGGATCCGGCAACCTATGCGGCGTACGAGCAGTTCGGCACCGATCTGGACCAGCACGGGAAACCTATAGTGGCTGGCGACCCGAAGCCTGTGGGCCGGCTCCGTGTCGATGAACGGACCATGTACGAACGGCTCATCGACCCCCACCACAAGGGCCACCGACGTATCGAACAGGAGCGGATCCCGTTGAGCCAAGCGCTGAACGCCGTTGCCGAGACACGCGGGTAGGTACGTAACTGCGTGTCTGTGACATCCAAGCAGTTCCGACCGTAGGCTAGAACGATGAGTCTTCCCGATGCCGAGTACGACCATCTCAGCCTCGACGACGGAGGTACCTGGGCCACCCACGAAGAGCTGCGCATCGCGATCATGACCTGGATCGAGCACTCCTACCACCGGCGACGCCGGCAAGCACGCCTGGGCCGTTTGACGCCAGTCGAGTTCGAGACCATCATGAACCAGAACCTGGCCCTCGCGGCCTAACCGAAAATGACACCTATCCGTGCAGCAGACCCCACAGTAAGAAAAACGGTGTGTGGGGTTCGGTCTGATCCGAAATGGAGATGGCCGTGGCTGACACGACCGAGCTGTTGGATGACGAGATGATCGATCCCGTGACCGGGGAGATCATCGATCAGAAAGAACTCGCAGCACGCCTGCTCGCGCTGGCATCCTGACCAACCACCCACCCCAGACCGGTATATACCCGAAGAAACCGGAACACCAGCAACACCCGAACAAATCCGCGCCATCCGCGCCAAAAATACGCAAACCCGCACCAGCTGGTACTGAAGCACCGAGATTATAGGGCGATACCTTCGACTCAAGATGGGTAGTGCTTGTGGGGCACGGATCGATGAGTCGAACCGTGAGTTCTGTATCGGTGTGGAGCACTATTGAAGTAATGCGTTCCTCGGGTGTGAGAACGCAAACTTCATGAGTGAGACTAGGTTCGGCTCTCGACTCGTGGGTGGACAAACGGTTCTTGACTATTTCAGAACGGTGGCATCGAGTTCTTTTGTTACCGCTTTGATCGAGGTGTAGAAGGTCCTGAACAGGCCGCCACCGGTCACTGTGCCATAGGCAATGGTTCCGTAGTAGCCCGGTCCACCAGAATCTCCGTCAGCTGTAGTTTGAGTGTTCCCTATTGCCAATCGACAGTAAGTTAGAGGGGTATCTTAGGAACGTAGTGCATTTGCCAGTGTCAATTATCTGGGTGCACGTTCGATTAGTTGTAAGCCCGAATTTGCAGATTGGCAGGCCTATCGCCGGTATCGCTGATGCCGTGACTGTGCGCACCTCGCCGATGTCCGCTCTAAACTTCTTTTGGGTTGTGTGGCCTGCGAGAGTCTTGTGGAACTGCACGTCGACATCTTCTACCATGTTGTAAAACGGGTGTTCGGTAACAAAAGCCAAAACATTCGCTTTGGCTTTGTACCGGAGATTGTTATCACAGTGGCCAGCGGTGACGACCCCTAACACTCCGTTTCGCTTTACCGAAAAGCCTGATGTGCAGTTCAGATTTCCGGTTGCTCCGCGTGTCAGTTTGTAGCCACCACGAATATTTTCGGCGTGGGTGGATGGGGCATCGTATGTGGGGTCGAAGGTGTAACTGACTTCGACTGGAAGGAGATTCGCTCCGTCACGATATTGATCGGCCACAATACCTTGCATCATGCGGACAGAATCGATGGGTTGAGGCGAGGCTTTGACGGTTACTTCGATTGAGATTGTTTCCTCATCAATGGATGAATGGGGCACAGTGTCGCGACCGAACTGGGCCACCGCTGCGTTCACAGCTGCGGCCGACAAACTCATCAGCTCATCCTCGGTGGCGTTGGCCCCGAAACGCAGATCAATCTCAATGGGTAGTTGATTTGCCTTATCGATGACGGCTTGTGGCGGATATTTTGTCAATGTCACTCGTGGTCGCACCAAACCGGGGTAATCGAAAGCCGCGTGAGTAAAGTAATCAGGGTACTCATCTGATAACCACGTAATGAAACCGGTAAACTCCTGACCCCCTCGATACTGCTCGGCCAACTCATCAACGGTGCGACCGCTATTGTCTGCCAAGAAGGCGAGATCTCTGGCTTCCGCATCTGAAAGTGTCGATGTTGCAGGTTTCTCGCTTGCGCGAGATTTAGGTTGAGCAATTCCGCCGACTTTCAGAGTTTCGAAATTCTGTTGGAGAATTTGAGTCGAGCTTATCGGCGGATCATGCCTTGCCTCGGCTGCGCTAGATTCTGAATTGCCGAAGGATTCGCCTGCGTAGACCATTGCGCTGACGACGATCGCTGCCATGGCGATTAAGGCAGTGATTCGTTGGGGGTTTCTACGCGGTATGCCAACACCGGTCATGGTTTCACTCGCTTTCGAAAGGTATCATATCTGTTGCCACCCAGACGATCGGAACGGGACAAGAAAGTGGCACAGAGTATGTTTCACGCCACAGCGATGAGCGACTCGTCGGTAGTTGGCCACCAGATAACCTGACAGCATCGCCGTTCTCATACCGGGTTCCGTAGTACCAGAGCGCACCGTCGCGCCACTCGGCTGCACCAAAAGAAAACACGGGGAGCACCCGATCATCAAAGCCCTCCGTAGTGACATAGACACACCCGTCCGCCACCAGTATCTCGCCATAAAGGTAGGCCCCCAGTGAGGGGAGGGATTCCGAATCAGCATCCCTTTCAGCAGCAGTGGCAACAAAGACTGATGGAGTCACAACAGTAGGTTCTGAGGGAGCAGGCTCTGGCGTTACCGGTGTGCTTGTGCACGCCCCACAGATAGCCACTGCCGCTGCAAGGAGCGACCACCGGGAAAACCAATCCGGCTTTCGCAATCTCATTTTGGTCCCCTACCTTCGCTGATCCGTGTCGTACAAAGTGAGGTATGTCACTAGGGACACGGTTGAACACACCGTAGCACGACATGTCATGTTTGCTTGCTGTCACAGTTATAGGGTCTATGTCTACTCAGGTTCGTTTCTTGCAGGCACTCGATTCGCCGTCGTCGCTTATGTTGTCGACGTCGGTGATGTCCCATTAAGCACGGCGATGGGTCACGTGTTCGAGGTTGTCTCAAACGAAAATGCGGGGCCTACACCCACGTCCTTACTGTGCGTGCCAGAGAAACCAAAATACTAACGCCGCCCGCACAAATCCGTGCCATCTACCTGACTCACGGCTCGCGTTGCCTGGGGTGCGCGCTGCGGTCCCTCTGATCGCCGCGCTGCGCGTCATCTGGTGTCGTGGTCTATCCGCCGTCGGCCGGAGGTGGCTACCTGTCGGGGCCGGTGGTGGGGCGCTGCGTGTGTTCGGGGGCGGGGCGGTGTGTCAGTGTGTTCACAGTGTTGTGCTGGCGTGCGGCGGCGAGGCCATCGATGCCGGCAGTGCAGTGTTGATACACGCTGTTGAGGCTGGGGGAGTAACGGATAGCGGGTTTGATCCACTGTGCGATGGTGCCGGTGCTGATCGGACCGAACTCTCCTTGCCCGGTGGTGTGTGCCGCACGTGCTGCGACTTCAAGTACAGCCAGTGCGGCGGGCAGTGGGCTGGTGCGTGCCAGCATGGTCACTGGTGGGATCAATGACGGGTGAGAAGTGATGTGTTTGGTCACCTGCGCCGCTACGGTGCTATCAGCGAGCAGTGTCACTGCTAGCGCGCGTGTTTCGATGTCTACGTCTCCTATGGTCACGCGCGGTGGTGCCGTGTCGAGATTGCGGAGTTGCTCTAGAGCACCAATGACGATTGATGTTTTGGTCGTGGTCGACCAGTGGGCTGTGGTGATATGCGTGGTCGCGGCGTGGATCTGTGCCTGGTCGATCGTTTCTTCGGGGAGGCACTGGGTGAGCCGTGTGATCGCTTCACTCCTGGTGCCGGCGGTTAACTCTGAGAGCACGTTCGGGTTCGCACTGATCTGATATACGGGGCCTTCTGGGTCTGCTAGTTCGATCGACGAGTGTGCGTCGATCGCGCTAATGGTTGCTCCGACTCGCAGGAGTGGTCGCTGCTGGATGGCCTGGTGGAGGTCGATGGCCCGCTGCCACTGTTGGAGCAGCGTGATCGCTGATTCCCCGTAGCCGACCAAGTGCACAACCGCAGGTCCTCCCATGGCAGCACGCTCTGTCAACGCATCGACATCGAGCGTGTCAGACAGGCGTGCAGCGACCAGGTCACGTCCGTCACTGATCAACGCGACCACACTTGCCTCGTCGGGAACGAAACCGAGCGCGCTAGCGGCAAACGCGGGAAGATCACCGGGACGAATACGCATTAGTGTCCTCATCATCGACAACGATTGGCCCGATCTCGCGGACCCGTACCAGGTCCAACACGGGCGACGACTCAATGGCTGGGTCACTCATCGAATCGAATCCAACCTAGGTGAAACAACGTTGTGCGCGGTTCGGCGTGCGGTGTGGTGGTCCTTGATCACGCCCACTACGGTATCGACATTTTCACCGGTCGTATTCTCGAACCTTGTGCGCAGGGCTGTGGAGGTCATCGCCTTGGACCTGGTGCAGGAACGGTCGCGGGCCGCATTATCTGCAGGTTTCATGGTGTTGCTCCAAAGGTGCGATGTACAGGGCTGACGGCGCGGCTGATTGCTCGGACTCGGATGGGTCCTGGAAGACGGTTCAATGCGCGCTGGTTGGGCAGAAAGTCGATGCCCTGTGTGTTGCGGGCGGTGGCATCATCAATTAGGGCAAGGTCGAATGTTGCTCGATGGTTCGTGCCGGGACGCAAGATGATGGTGTTGCGGGCGAAGGTTGCCTCAGTGAAATCACATCGGTCGATGATCGTCTGAGTGAGGGTGCAATCGAAGAATTCTGCGTTCAGTGCCATGACGTCACTGAGGTCTGAATCGTTGAATGTAGTCGACTGCATCCGCGTGTTATGCATTGTGGCGTCCTTGAACGTGCAGTGGTTAAAGACTGTGTCCTCGACTTGGGCATCATCAAGGTATGCGTTGTCGAAGGTCGAGTACTCCACAATGGTTTTGTGGCCGAAACGAGCCTCCATCAGGTTCGAGTTGGTGACATCGAGCTGGTGGGCGCGCAGGTCAGTGAACGAACTGCCGAGCAGGTGCGCGTCGCGGGCAGAGACTTGGACCATGGTCGAGCCGGTGAACTCAGTGCGCTGCGCGTGGACACCGTCAAGGTTCGCATCAGTCAGGTTCGTGTCCATGAAACTCGCGTTGTCCAGCACCGCGCCGGATAGGTTCGCGCCCGACAAGTCCACCGGCAGAACTGTGCCGGTGGATTCATCAACCACAGGTGACCAGTTCGTGTCTGATAGGTCCACACCGCGCAGGTCGACCACAGCTGGGTTCAGCGGTGAATGGTAGTGCGCGAGGACCACTCGCAACTGCTCGCACAGGTCGTCAAAGACGGGCGAATGGTAACGGGCACCCACCTCGCGCAGAGTGTGGGTGATTGCCTCGATGCACCCGCCCAAGTGCCGGCCCGCCAACTCGAACAAGTCGCCTCGTATCCGGGCGAGATCTCCCTGAGTGATCACTGCCCGCGCGGCATCGAAAACGTGCCGCTTCGAGTCCGGGTCCGGGTCAACGGGGCGTAACTGCTGCAAACCCCGTACTGGAGAGCTCAACACCGGGACCTGCCCCGACGGGAACCTGATCACCGCGGCCCCACGATAATGTGGTCGGTGATGCGACCTGATCTGACGCAGTTCACCGATGCCGCCGACCTGTTTCAACCACGCCTTGAAAGCCTTATCCATCGCGCCCACGACATCAATGGCGTCTGGAAACAAGTTTTGGGGTGCAGCGAACGTGAAGATGATACGCCGTGATGGCAGCTTCGGGGTCGTTTGACTCATGGCAGTTCGGTCTTCTCCCGCGACGGCCACGCCTTGAGTTGCAGGTCAGGAAGGATGCTCTTGGCGGTGTGCACGATCCTGGTGCGGGTTTGCCCGTCTTTGGTGTAGGTGTCAACCGATGGGCGTGCATCGATGACTACCACGGGGTCACCGGAACGGAGCGTCTCGGCAATATTGAGCGCGGCGTTACCCCATACGGTGACCGGGTAGAAGACCGGATCGCGCGCGTCAACCCATTCGCCGGTGGTCTCGTCTTTCCTGCGCGGGTTATGGGCGACGGTCACATTGACCACCGGGTCGCCGTTGACGGTGTAGTTAAGGGCCGGGTCGGCGGTCAGGTTCCCGGTGAACGGGCTGAGCTTGTAGGACATGATGAGCCTCCAGGTCATCGAAGGGAGTAAGTACTACTCCACGAGCTTTGTGGCTGGTGTGGCTCGGGGCCGATAATTACCGTTGCACACCACCTGGTGTGCGTGCGGGGGTGGGGCGTGGTGGTCCGGTGCCAACCGGGAGTCGGTGTAACGACCGGGCCGGTGTGGTGGGGGAGCGCGGTGTGCTGGTGGGTGCGGACACGGTTCGCCTGTATGCCGATTGGACGGTTGTGGTTACTTCGCGTTGATCGAGTCCGATCTGGGTGCCGGCATCGAGTAGCGCGTCGAGTGTGACGTCGTGGGAGGTGCCGGCTTCTGCTAGGGTGCATGCCGCCCAGAACAGTCCGGCGTTGCGTTCGCCCTCGACAAGTCCGCGCACCCAACGGGTGAGCCGGTCGACTGTTTGGTCGAGGTCGCGACCCGGCTGTGCGGTGGGGTGTGGTCGTGGTGGTGGTGTGGGTCGCGGGTCAAGGAACTGGCGCACCGCGGCCGCGTCGACCGGGCCGGTGGTGGTATCTGGGCCAGCAACGAGCACGTAAGGTTTCTCACCTGATGTGGTTCCAACCCTCGAGGGCGGCGCGACGATGTAACCGCCGGCGCCGCGAAAGTCCACGTGTGCCTTCGCTGACTGCCAGCACGGTTGCTCACGGCCTACCTCAACCGGGTAGTAGGCGTGCATCCCGCCTGACGGGGTGCGCACCAGTCCTGCCCACCCGCGCACCAAACCTTGCGCGTGTGCTTTATTGAACGCCTCGAACCCTGACCCTGTTGCTTTGTTGTCAACATCGACAACATCAAATCCGCTCACCGTGCCGGTGGGGATTCCGATGTTCGCGTCGGGCCATCTGGTCCACCACGTGGTGACTTGGTCGATGTCGGTGGTCGCCGCGTGGAAGCCCTGGCCGTCCTTGATGACCGGTTTCTTGCCGCCAGGTATCAGTGGGAAGATCGGCAGTCCTGCAGCTGCGAAACGGCGTGCGGCATCCTTGAGCGGAACTTGGGCGACCGAGGCAAATAGAAACCACAGTGACTGGTCGTGATCGAACTGAGCGTTCGATGATCGCTCAGGGGTTTGAGTTGTGTTCGCCATGGTGATCGCCGCCGCAAACGTGAACGGGCATTTAACCGTTTACGTCAGCGGCCACCGATCAGTGGCGCGCCGATATTGCGCACGTGATCGCTCAAGACACCCCGTCAATACACGAGCACTCTGGTCAAGGTTGATCGCGCCGCGCACCAAAATGCCATGGGTGATCACCTGGGGTGATCACCGATCGGACCGATCAAACGACGAAAGAGTGTTGCCATTGCAACGTTCACGTATGACCGATCACTCGATCACGGCTGATCATCTTACGATCATGCGCCCACAGAGCTGGACACAACAGTGCCCGGTCACTCGTGCGAACTGCTCACGAGTGACCGGGCATCTGATCGTTCTTCTTGTTCAAACAAACCAGCGGCGCCGATCACGAAGACAGTCTGTTGACACTGTTACGACCGAGCGACAGTTTGCTGGTGATCGTTCTACGGTGATCGAAACGAGGCGATCACCGTGTCCACGACGTTGGCGTCTTTGTCGATCACGGAGATCTCGAACCCGTGTCCCTTGGCGTCGTAGAAGCGGATATGTCGTTGCTCGACGTACCCGCTGTTATCGCGTGGTGTGCTGAGGCGTTTGACGTAGTTGATCCAGGGGTCGATGCCATCCTTGACGAGCAACTGGTCTGGTTCGCGGCCAGCAGTTGCGATCGGTAGTCGACTAGGGGAGAGCCCCTGGTTCGCGTAGATGCCCAGTTCGACCTCAGTGAGGCGGGTGGACGTCACGATGACGAACCCATCGGTATTGTGTTCGATCAAACTGTCGAGGTCCTTGACCGCGCCGCCAGTGGCCACCGCGTGCACGCTGTCCTGGTAGATGCCGGCGAACACCTCATCGACCTTTCGTGAATCGCCCGACGGGTAGATAGTCCAGTGTGCCGGCACATCTACCACGTAGTTGCCAAAGTTCAATGGCTGCCATCCGGTCGTATCCACCAGCGCGGCCGACGGGTACACATCCTCGAAGCGATAAACGTCAACACCGCGAAAGCTGTCAATCGGTGCCGGATCAACAGGCAGTGGCACATTGTCGTTGACGTGAGCGACTGTTGGTTCTTCCTTGACGACGGGAGGTGGAGTTGTCGGCGTCGGTAGTTTGTCCTGGTCGTTGCTGGCAGGGCCGCTACACGCGGTCAGAAGCGTCATACTCAGCAGTGCCGTCAACGCGCGGGGAACAGTTCGAACGGTCATGGTGTGGTCCTGTCATGGTGGGTCCAAAGCGAACACCACATTCACGACGGCAACCACCACCTACAACCCACACCGATACTCACCCGCTCCAGGTATGACGAGTGGAAAGTCCGGTCACTGCGAAGCAAACTCCCCACCGAGATCCGCGCGAGATTGACGTCGTTGACGGCGACGAATGCGAGAATACGCCCGCCGGTAAGCACGATATGCCCCGGGGGGAAGGTGCCACGAAATTCGGTCGATATACAGCACTACACGATCACCAAATTTGCCTGACGCCAGGCCGCCGTGAAGTACAACCCAGTCACCTACGACACACCGAGTCCCCGTGCGAGCGGAAAGCCAACACGCAACGCGGCCGCGTTGTTTACGAGGAGTTCCGTGCGCATCGAAGCCAATCTTCCTAACAACCAGCCTTTGACCATTATGGAACTGGCGCATATGCTCTACTCGCGCTGACACCCCCGGATTATTTCGACGGATGAACTCGTTCCAGTCCGCTATCGCTTGGTGACTGCGAATCTGCTTACGTTCGCGTCTGGACAACTTTGTCCTGAGTATGCCGTTGTCTGGCCGCATTGGAGTGCTCACCCCCACGGGTCGCCGGGTAGGGAGCGGTGAGTGGGGAATTGGTACCCGTTCTCGTCTGGTTCAGACATCTCGGTGGGGTCGATGACTTGGCATCGTTCGACGATGATCCAACCGCGACCGTTGGGCCAGCGTTTGCCGCCCATGCTGATGTAATCGGGACCCTCATAGCCGCGATCAATGTAGTTGAGCACTGCGCCTTCAAGGTCGTTGTAGTGGGTGGGTGTGAGGCCACCGAAAGCGGTCCAGGTGGAATCACCTACGTTCCAGGTCTGATTGATGCAGGCCCAGTGGTAGTTGGGGTTGCCGTTAGGGACTTGGACGTCCATGCGTTTGGATGACCAGCGGCCCTGCCCGTACCCGATTGCTTGTACTGGCGGGTGTCGGCCAATCGTGCTGGGCAGTTGGGTGAAGTTGAGGTTCGCGTCTACGATGCCGTCGTTGGATGACTGTGGCGGCAGGATAGGCCCGCTGACCTGAAAGTGGTTACGGCCCGGTGTGACGGTTTCCATCCAGTATTGTGGGTTACCGCCTTGCCCAGGGACCAGCCCGAATTCGGGTGCACTCAGGGACGGGAATCCGCCCCACGTGCCGAAGGCGTTGGGGTAGTGGCGGAACGGTGGGCCGTGTTCTTCGATTTCGGCTTGGCTGATCCATCCCTCGCGGACTGCGAGGGCGTTGAGGTCGTCGACCAAGGTTGGCATATACAGCGTCTCTGAATCGGGCGAGATTGCCGCTTGTTCGTATACGCCTGGTGGTGGTGACCATTGTTGGAGTTTGTCGGGTGAGTGCCCACGTGCGAGCTCTGCTGGGGTCGGTTCGCGCCAGCAGGTGATCGTGACACCGCACCGGTCATCCAACGTTGGTTGACCCATCATCGCGTACTCCGCCATGACGGTCGCTGAACCAAAATCAGCGCACCCAGGGATCCGGCTTGGAGGGTTCATCTCAACGACCTCACCATTGACAACACCGTAGTTACCGGTGTTGTCGAGGCAGTTGCGTTGTCCTGGTAGCCAGGTCACTGGCGGGGTGGTCCCGTCGCCGCCGTTGTTCCCGCCGCTACCACCGCTGCTGCTTTTCGGTGTGATGGTCACGGTGGTCACCGTGATGGCTTTCAGTGTGGCGGTCGCAGGAGCCTGCACACGCCAGACGGTGGTTTGGTTCACTGCTGGCAAGGTGGCCGACCAGGTCACTTTTCGAGCTTTGGAGGTCCGCAAGATTGCTTGAGTAGTCCATGCGTTGCCGCGTTGACGTTGGACGAGGACCTTGCGACCAAGTGCGGGGTTCAACGTGCCGGTGAGTTTGACAGGTGCGCCACCAGAAGGAGTGGTAACCGTGATTCGTTTGCCGGTGCCAGTACCACCGGCGACTCGTGCGGTGGCTTTGGTCGAGGTTTTCTTGATGCGCAGGGTCTTCTTGACACCGAGGGCTCGGACCACGGCCTTCTTCGCTTTCGACTTCTTGATTGTCGTTTTCGCTCGATAGTGGCCGTTCTTGTATTTCGCGCGGATCTGCTTCGTTTTCTTACCGACCTTGATCTGCACGACCACGGGCGACTGCTGTTTCTTGGCTCGGACCTTGACTCTGACCATGACACGAGATTTGGTGGCGCTGATGGGCGTGGCCTTGACTGCCACGGTCATCTTGGGCGCCGCTACAGCGTGTGCCGGCGCTACTGCCAGGGTGGTACCGAGAATTAGCACCGCGAGGACCGCGATCAGGCGCGTGAGGTTGTCTTTCATCGTTCGTCCTTTTCTCTTGCGGTACTCCATGCTTGCTCAACGAGCCGTGCAGCTGCGTCGCTCACGGCGGCGATTGCCGGCTGACTGCGATTGTGCGTATTCGAGGGTGCGATACCCAACGCGGTGCCGATCTCGCGCACAGACCACCCCTGGTGCCTGGCTGCGGCTACCGCCTGAGTGACGATCACATCGTTTGCTGCACGCATATCGCGTGTAGCCGTCATCGAGGCGAGTGCGATCTCGATCGCGGTTTGAGCGTCGACGTCCACCATGGCGTGCGACCCCAAAGGTCGAACCTGCGCCGCTTCACGCGACGTCGACGACCAGGTGCTGCCCTTCGAGTCTGTTGCCATATCTCCACCATACACGAATGTCCCATTAATAGAACACTTGTATTTGGGATTAGGCGCGAGAACCTCCTCACCATATCGAACAAGTGTTCGATATGGTGAGGAGGTGAGAGACGATAGCGAGAAACTGTTTCGGGCGCCGCTGAACGCGGTGGGTGAACCAAGTTCGCGTGAGCCAAAGTTCTCGGGGTCGTGGTCGATGCCGGTGTTAGCGCGCATGGAATGGCCCAATGGTGAGGTGATTGTGCCAGCACGAGTCTTGAGCCGCGCTCAGGACCGGGTGCTTGTCGAGTGGTACCCGAATCCGCGATCGCAGCATAGCCGTCGAGCTACCTGGCTGCCTTGGGACGACGTACGCCTGACATTCCGACTGCCGCGACATTGGAGGATCACCCCTACTATTATCCGCGCGCCCTAGCGCAGCACTTTCGAGATCTTCTTGGTTGTAGCAGTTGCGCGCACAACCACACGTATTTGCGAGGACCTTGCCACCTTAGTCGTGATACGAGTGGTCTTCTTCGTCCTTACCTTTTTGACTGTGCGCCATTGGCCACCTTGTCGGACCTGGACGAGTGCACGAGCTTTTGGTGCGCGTTTGATCGTGATCCGAGTTCGTTTGGCTCCACGTTTCGCGGTGATCTTTGGCCTGGCTTTTTTCGTGGTGCGTACTGTTAGTGCAGGGGACCAAGGAGAAGTGCCGCTAGTGTTCGTTGCCTGGATTGACACTTTGTAGGACTTATTTGCTTTCAGAGCGGTGACGGTGGCGGACGCCTGGGCCACGGTGACTGTTTTCCCTTTCGGGCCGGTCACTCGCAGGGTGTAGCGTGTGCCTGCCGAGCCGGAGCGCCAGGACAGACTCAAAGACGTAGGTGTCGCCCGGGCAAGTTTGACCCCGGTCACGGTCGACGGCGCGGTGGTGAACGTAAACCGCGCACTCGAAGGTGTTTCACCAGCAGCTAAAGCGGTCAGGATACCGGTATAGGACCGACCTTGAGTTAGACCCGTCAGTGTTGCGGTGGGCGCGGTGGGTTCCCACACGCCGCGGTGGTCATCGAGCACGATCCGGTATCTGGTCGCCCCCGTCACTTTGGGCCAAGAGATCGTTGTGCTTGTTGATGTTGTGCGCGCGACGGTGACCTTGCCAGGAGTAGGGAGGGTGGTGCGTGCTTCTGCTGTCGCGCTGCCGCCTCGTGCCGGCAAGTTCAGTGCCTGCACGGTTACCGGGTAGGTCGTAGCGGGTTTCAGGCCCGTGATCTGGGTTGTTGTGCCTGTGACTGTGCGAGTGATGTCACCGACGGTGACCTCATAGTTTGTCGCACCTGGGGCCGGTTGCCACGACACGGAGATGGTGGTGGCCCCCGCAGTAGCGTGTAGGTTCGTTGGCGCAACCGGGCCAGTGGTGAACTGGGAGCTGTGGGATGTGGCATAGCCGTCGACGTCGGCTACTGAGAGCATGTATGGGGTGTTCGGGGACAGTCCGGTCAGTGTCACCTGGCCGGTGGTAGAGGCTGGCCACATTCGTTCGACGGGGGGCAGTCCAGAGCCTGGTGGTGGTGTGGCGATCGCGCGCAGCATGTTCGATCCGGTGAGCCATGGGCGATATCCCGTAACGTCTAAGGTCAGTGCGGTCGCTCCGATGGTCTTGGTCACGCTCAGGGTGTCCTTGGGGACCTGCAAGGTCACGGTTTTATCGACCAGGGTTGGTTCTTTTGTCGGCTTGATCTGGGTGGCCATATGCGGGGCTGTGAGTAGGTGCAGAAGCGGGGACGGGATCTCGGTGTGCAGCGCGAGAGTGATGGTGCCGGGCCGGGTCGCGTAGATCGTGCGGGCGGAGTTCATTTCGTTGCCCACCACGGCCAGGTTGCTTTGTGTGAGGAACGGTTCTTGTGCGGTGAAACTGCCGCCAGTGACCTGCATTCTGATGCCGAGTCCGCCGCCCGTCGTTGCACTGGCGTAGGAGAAGGCTGACCCTTTGTCGCGGACGTCCACGTCGGTGAGCGTGAACGAATGATCGTGTGGGTTGTATTCACTGAAGACGGGGTAGACGTCGGCTACGCCTGTTTCCTGGCCGGTCAGTGCGGTTGTTTCGGCAATCATCTGGGCCGCTGCATCCGTGGTGGTTGGTCCGTTGCAGGCGTATCGGGGCGCGTCGACGAGTTGGCGGATCGCGTAGTTCGCGGCATGCGACGTGTCGGTGGGCGAGGAGCCGGCAGAACCCCAACGATTCATGATGTACCCGATCTGGGCACGCTGCTTAGACGTAATCGTCTTCGCGTTCATCGTGACCTGGTCGCCCGGGCCGACCGTTGTCTCAGTCCAGCGCACTTGCTCAACGACACCATAGTGGTCACGCCAGTTCGCTGGTGCGGTGCCGTTCCCGCTCATGGCGTCATACAACAGGCCCGTATACGAGCCTTGGACGAGAGTGACTTGTCCTGCGTACATGGCCGACCCGCACGAGGAGTCGATGTAAGTCGAGGCTGTGAAATCGTTGGCGTGCGTACTGGGCGCGATCACCGCGGTGCCGGCTAGTGCGGCACCGAGGATAAATGCGTTGATACGAAATGCTTTGATCTTGTTCATGGTGGCGTCCTTGGTTTCAAAAGCTCTTGATCAATGCTTACGGGGTACACACCGGCCCGCCCCAAATGGTGTGTACCCCGCAAGGTGCGTTGTCAGGTGAGCACGCCAACACTGGTGCCCCGTAGTGTCGGTCCCTGCCTAACAACTGTTCCCACGGTCAGCTATACCGTGGTTGTCTCACGTGACCGCAACAGGAAGATCCCGGCACCCGAGACGATCAGTGCCAGTCCCGCGAGACCGAGGTAGAACGCAAGGGTTCCACCGGTTTGGGGCAGCTCTGGCTCGTCTGTGATGTCCGGAGTGGGGTCGTCAGTAATGCGGGTGGTTTCCGACTTGATCCGGTATCCACCTACCGCGATCGGTGCCGCCCGGCCTGGTACGTAGAGGGCTTCAACCCAGTGCACTGTGGTGTCACGATCGACCTGTTGTTTCGGTGCCCGGTAGTCTCCGGAGCCATCTATGGTGACTGGCTTGGTGGTGACCAGGTGGGTGTCGCCTTCGTAGCCGGTCTCCGTGAGCACGGCGTTCTTCTTCCCCGTGTTCTCGATCACGTCCCAGCGCAGGTATGACCCTTCGGGCAGATCTGCGCCGAGATCCACGTGCACCGTGTCGGAGAACTTCTCGCCAACCTTGACGGCCTTATCCGCCGTCGATGAGACATCGACGATGATCGTCGTCTCATCCGGCAAGCGGGGACGTCCGTGGATTGTTGGTGGTCCGTCGAGGTCGATCTGCCCTTCCGCATTCGGGGTGTAGAGGCGTTCGCGGAAGTATTCCTTGCCCGGTGTGTCTGAAACATCGACAGTTGGCGACAGATAGTCACCCGGTCCGTTGACTGCTACCGGACCAAGGGTGGCCAGCAATTCGTCATTGGCTGGGTCGTCGGAGTCGACTTCCCGGTAATAGTCGAAATACAGCATCGACCCGGCTGGTACTGGACCGGAAACAGTCGCCACGTCATAGGTCGTCGTACCGGCCTGGGCGTATGGGTTTGCTTTCGTGGTCACTGAAACAACGCGGGTAACTTCCGAGGCAATACCGTACGGACTGGTCCATTCCTCGTGGAACGGGCCTTCGGGGATGCGCTCGGTCCACACGAAGTACGGGCACGCGGTTGGCGCCACGATATGTGGTGTAGTTCGTACTCCGACCTCACCAGCCGCGTTCGATGTCACCCGTGAAGTCACTGTTCCAGCTAGTTGTGCGCCAGCTGGGACTTCGTCTTGCAGGGTTGGTTCGACCTGGGAGCACCAACCCGAGTGTGTCACTGTCACCGTGGTGTTCGGCGGCAGGTGCTCGACTGTGAACTGGTCCGTGAGCAGATCACCAGCGACCGCAGTTTGATGCGACGCCATCGTCGTGACAGTGGGCCGGAACTTGATCAGAGCCAACTCTGCTGGGATCCCGTAGTCAGACTCGATCCCTACACCTTCGGTGCCCGGGTCGGCCTCGATGAGCGTATCGGTCCACGGGTAGAAGCCCGGCTGTTCAGCCTCGAAACCTGAAACACTGCCAGAACCTGCACCAGCAGCGTTCAGACGGATGGTCACGTCGTCGCTGTACACCGACGCAGGGCGCTCAGGCATGTTCGCCCACGCAGTACGAGTTGGTTGCTGGACTGTTGGCTCGTAAGCGGTTAGACGAATGGTCACTTCGCTGCCCGGCTTACCACCCGTCACGCTCACAGTGTCGGCAACGGTGTCACCAATCACACCAGCATCCGCAACCGCAGGGCTCGCCACAGTCGTAATCCGTGGGTTCCACGGCACAAACGCCGTTTCGTTCACATACACCGTCGTATCGCACGCACCCGCATAGCCGTTGATGCGGTCCGGTTCCGGTGTGCCATCAGCCCAATCACCCGTATCAGCAAAGCAGTAGGTGTACACCCACCAGCCACCAGCAAGAGCCGGATCGCTAGGGATCTGGAACGGATGCCGTAGCGAAACCTCGAAGGTTGGAGCAGTGTGACTCATGGGGGCGAGTTGTGCGGTGTCGACCAGTACCGGGGTGCCGGGTTGGTCGGTGATGTCGGCGTTAAAGACCGGTTCTTCGGTCAAATGCCACAGCCGCGAGGTCACCTCCAGCGGATAAGCGTCCGTGATCGCATTTGCTTGGGTAATCAAATACGTATCACTAATGGTTTGCCCCGGCGCGGCTTCTTGATCAGAGACCTGCGTCCCGATCAACGGCGCGTCAGGGTTGAGCTCGTCGACGATGACGCTTTCTTCGCGGATACCGTATGGCGAGGTGTAACCCGCCCAGCCTGGAATCGCATCAGTGGTCACAACCCAGGTGTAGTTGGTCGCCACCGCACGCTGCATCACATCACGAGTCACAGTCGCATGAGCGTGACCCTGCGCATTGGCGGTGACCGTAGTCACAATCGGAGTTCCCACGGCTACTGCACCAGCAGGGATCGTTGCGACACCACCTGGACCAGGCATGCTCACCCCGTCAGGGTGACGATACAGCGTTGCGCGGTGCGTGACCTGCTGGCCAGCAGGGAAGTTATATCCAAAGATCTCATCAGTGATAGTCACAGAACCGTCAGCTCTGATCTCTGAAGCTGAGGCGCGCGTGGAAACCGTTGGATTCAACGACCACGGTCGCGTTTCAGCAGGAATCCCGTAATCGGAAATGAACCGAGATAGCAGCCCGTTCGCGGCAGGCTCAGAGGCAACGACCCAGGTGTAATACCCGGCCTGCTGCGCGGTCGTCAACTTGGGGGTTACCCAGGTCGCATTGCCATTCGCGTTCAGTGTGACCGTTGTGGAGACTTCGCCTCGCGGGGAGCCAGGAATGCTGGCCGTCGACGAGACCGCAACCCTGCTTGGAACCGAGGGACCGTGGTAGCGCAGGTAGGCAGTGATGTTGACCTTCTCGCCAGCAAAACGTGCCGGTGCACTGACCGTCACTGTGTCCTGGTGGGCCAGTTCGGTTCCTACTGGTTCGATAGTGGAAGCAACCGTGGAGATAGTGAGGTTTTGCGGGCTGGGGTTGATCGAATCCGATGCAGATTGGTTGATGCGTAACGGGGTGATCATGTCCTGGACTGTGCCGTTTTGGCCGAAGACGTTGTCCTGCCCGGACCACACAGTCACGTTCTGCGCGGGGAGGTTCGTGATTGTTACTCGTGCCGTGATGGTTCCAGGACCGGTGATCTTCAGGTCCTGCCACGAGTGTCCCGAGGTGGCTGTGGTGAAACTCTTCGAGCGGTCACCGTTTTTGAACGTGGCGGGTCCAGACAATGACACCGAGCCTTTGAAGCCTGGTACGAAGTTCACTGATGATGTGCGCACCCCGACTCCAGTCAGGTCAGCTGTTGTTGCCCCGGTGCGGGTGAGACTGAGTCGTGCTGTGTAGCTACCGGCGTACTTGGTGGCCTCGGTCCACATTTTCGACGCGATGTTCTTGATCTTGGCTGGCGTCTTGGAGACGTATGCTGATCGACGCGAGGTCGCTGAAACGGCCCCGAATCCGGTGTCGTACTTCGAGTGGACCAGGAATGACAGTGCAGCGTGGGTCTCGTTCTTCGAACTGCCCCCAAAGTTGGAACCGGACCAGGTCGCCAGAGCGTACGAGAGGGCTGGTGCGCTCAGCGTCTTAGACTTCCCGGCTTTCGACGGTGCGGTCGCACCGCCTTGCATACACCAGGCATAGGTCACACCCATGGCTGAACCGGCACGGTAGGAACCGAGCCAGGTTTCGCCTTTGGCCAGCACACCGGTTAGGGCTTGACCGTACTGCCGGGAGAAAGCTATTTCTGATTTCGCGGCACCCGCTGGTGCGGATGCGACCAGGCCGATGCCGGCGAGCATGAAGATTGCGACGAGCGCGCCAAGTGCGCGTCGCGCGAGCGGCACGAGGCCGCTGGTGTCGTGACTCATTACTGATCCCTTGAGGTTGGCAACTAGAACCGACCTTGGAGCGGGCCGGTATCCCCGGATATGGGGTCATGTGCCTACGTAAGCTGCACGACACGTGCTTGTTTTCCGATATTTCGTACTCGCCGGGATATTCGATGAGCGCCATGGTGTCCTCTTCCAATCGGTGTCGTCACGGGTGTGCGGTGTTAGTGGATGATTGCGCCGGTACGCGCCGTGCTAGTCGTGCCTTGAGGGCGCTGTTTCGGTAGCGCGTTGATACTTGCCCTGGCACCACGGGTCGTCGGGGCTGTGCTTGGACGAGCAACGGTTGGATTCTCGGGCGCGCGGCCGAGGTGGGGTTGTGGGTGTGCTGCCGAGTCGGCGGGGGAGACGATTGCGGTATCGCAGAACAGACTGAGTTCGAGAAGATAGCCGTGCGCGATGACCAGCTGCCCGCCCATGTCCTCGCTGATCGAGATCTCGTCCAAGCGCGCGTTCGTTAGGTCCGCACCATTCAAGTTCGTCTCGTGCAGCTGCGTGCGTGTCAGGTCCGCGCCGTAGAGGTTCGCCTCGGGCAACTGCATGCCCGATAGGTCCAGGTCGGCAAGGTGTGCGCCGGACAGGTTGATCGAGTATGTGGGACGTGTGCCATCCTCAGCAGGGGACACTGCATTGTTGGTGACCCACCGCAGTGCATTAATCAAAGACTGTCGTCGCGCACGATCACCGCGCCCGGAACATCCACGCAGTTCGGTGCACAACGCCTTGATTGAGTTTTCGGCTTTGCGTAGCGCGGTGAGCCTGTCCATGGTCGGTACCATCCTGACGATCGGGAATAGATGCCTTCATACGCTTCGTTGGCGACCTGGTGGGCGTGACCGATACTCCAGGACCACGTATCGTGCGCAGGTGTGTCGGAGGCGTTGGACTTGAGGACAGAACCCGGGTGCTATTTCTCGGTTAGAGTGTCTAAAGTAGAAATAGCGGCGGTGGGGAGGAGGTTGTGATGGGTGAGTATGTCGAGAGGCTGTGGCATCCCGAGGATGCGCATGGTCTCAGTCGTAAGGATCGTGCCCCTGGTCGTTATCTTGCCTATGTGCCCGATGAACTGGGCGAAAGCTTGCCGACGCTGGGTGCACAGGCGCAGAGTGCAGCTGAGGATGCGTTAGCGGTACTTGCTCGCGCCGATGAGCGGATCGGAGTTCGCGGCCGTTATCTGAATCATCTGCTGATCCGTTCGGAGTCCATCTCGTCGTCGTGGATCGAGGGCAACCGGATCAGTCCTAAGCGTCTGGCAATCGCGGAGTTGCTGCATCAAGGACCGCGCCAGGCGGTCGATGTGGTGGCGAACGTGCGGGCAACAGAGGCCGCCATCGCGGAACTGGCCGACCATGCGCGCACCATTGTCACTGCTGACATCGTGGACCTCCAGCATGTCATCGAGCCGAGGCTGGAGCGAGGGCTGCGCCACGAGCAGAACTGGGTCGGCGGGCCGGGATGGTCCCCACTGCGTGCGGCGTTCGTGCCGCCACCGGAAACTGAGGTGCCCCGCCTCGTGGCAGACCTCGCGCGTTTTGTCAGCGAGACTTCGGGGAATCCGGTGGTGCGGGCGGCGATCGCGCATGCGCAGTTTGAGACGATCCACCCGTTCATCGACGGTAACGGCCGTACTGGGCGCGCGCTCATCCACACGGTGCTGCGCCGCGCCGATACGCTGCGCTATGCGCTCATCCCGATCAGTACCGTCTTCGCCGCAGACACCGACGCCTACATCGCGGGCCTGACGGGCTACCGCGCCGATCCTCCCGCGCTGGATGACTGGGTGATCGGTTTCGCGCAGGCCGCGCAGAAGGCAGCGGGCAATGCGGTCAAGCTCGCCGAAGACATCACCGCGCTTGACGCCGAGGTGTTCGATCGGCTCGTCGGCTTCCGTCGCGACCGCGCACTGAACCCGGTGGTGCCTCGCCGTGATGCGGTCGTGCTGCGTATCCTCGATACGCTCGCCTCCGATCCGGTACTGACCGCTGAATCCGTCAGCACGCGCCTGGCTGTCTCACCGGCTGCGGCGCACCGGGCGCTGACCGAGTTGGCCGAGGCGGGCATCCTTGGACGCACGAAGGACCAGCGCGGTCGCCTGGTGTGCTGGACCGCCGACCGTCACCTCGCGCTCGTCGCGCTCACCGAGCGTAGCAACCGCGTCGGCGGTGGTGACACGCAGGGGCACAGACCCAGACTCGGGCCTGTGCTGCCCGACGTGAGGCAGTTCGGCACACGACGCCAGGCGCCGATCACGCCGATGTGACACGTCCGGGCAGTGAGGCTTGGGAACAGAGCCCGGGCACGCGGTCAGTTGCTCCGAGTATCGCGTAATCTATCAATCAGAAGTCCCCCCGGGGTGAATGCTCTTCAGTCCGGCTGATCAGCACCGGGGGTTTTCTTTACCGCACAGCACCTATCGAGGGTTAAGGTTATCGGCCAAGAGGGAACCCAAGACTCTCCCCCGGGGGTGGGGCGCTTGGGTCTCGTGTGGGGTATTAGGTGTCATCTCACGACGCGTAGGTGAGGGCGTGGGGCATGGGTTGTCGCGCGGTCTCCATCGATGGAATAGGTTGCTTGACCGAAGGTGAGTCCGTGTAGTTCGTCCGGGAGGATTCCGAGGTCGGCTGCTACTTGTCCAACGGAGATATGTTGGCCGCGCAACGAAGTGAACACGGTCGCAAAGACCCGTGATCGTTCGGCAGGGATGCCGCCTGGCTCAGATGTTCGGAATCCTCGCTGTGAGAGTTGAACGCAGTTTTGGCGGTAGTTCCACTCTGAGAGTCTTCCTATGTCGGCCAATCGCTTGGTGGTGGCCATGGCAGAGACCTTGTAGTGGGATCGCAAGTGGAGGATCTGGGGGACGGCCGGTTCACGTCCGCTATGTGCGAGCAAACTCTCGCGGGGCATAAGAAATGCTGAGGCGAATGCATCTGCCTCTTTCTCGATGAGTTTTGCGTAGGTGGCATCAATGCCTTGGTCGGCTGGAACACGTGAGTGTAAGACGAGGTGGCCAATTTCGTGTGCCAGGTCAAAACGCGAGCGTTCAGCGGTTTTGTGTGTGGCGAGGAAAACGTGAGGGACGCCGTCAAGCCACAGGCTGAAAGCATCGACAGTTTCGGCCCCTGCCGGCAGGCTCAGAACGCGTATGCCGTGGGCCTCCGCAAGCTGAATCAGATTGGGTAGTGGCTCGTGCCCGCGGCCCCAGAAGGCACGCAACGCGGATGAAGCTTGTTCTGGATCGTGTTGGTCGAAGTCGGGGACCATAACTTGGGGCAGACGGAATCGTTCTGCGATCCAGGTGTAGAGTTCGACTCCGATACTGGCTGCTGCGCGTGCTGATCCGAGTTGACGGGCCGTAGCACGTCGTCGCGCACGGAAGTATCCCTGCTCGACGTCGATCATGTCGATCGGCTCCAACGTGAAAAAAGAAGGGGCGACGTGAAGCGCGTGTGCGATTTCGCCTGCTTTTGTGACGGGAGCGCCCTCAGTTTCGTAGTTTTGTAGTGCACGCGGTGTGATGTTAAGCACTTGGGCCAGCGCTACTTTAGACAGACCGCGGCGTTCACGGGCAAGCCGGATACGGCTTGGCTCGAGTCGAGAATCAGATCGCTGCGATGTCGAAGTCCACGTCATCGTCACCACTCGCATCCAACGGAACCACCTTGTCCGCACCATAGTTTCGTCCGGGCAGGAGGATACGTTCGGTCCACGCTCCTACAACTCCCTTATCGTTGATCATTACTGGCAGGGAGAGCTCGGCTCGTAGTTCGTTGTCCTGACCTGGGAAATACAGCAAAAACCAGGTTTGGGTGTCGCTGGTCTTTTCTGCTGACATGTCCGCCAGCAAAGCCGTGACAGCGAATTCGAGTTGGCCATTGATCTGGACTGCGCGGGACGTTGCGTTCCCTCGCGGGTTGGCAGTTTTCGGCTCGCCGTCGCGAAGTCCTGTTCCCGATGTTCCGCGGACCGCGATGACGGCAACTTTGCCATCGGCCCTGATGATGCGCGGCGAATTGCGATCATCGTTGAGATTCCACCCATCGGAGGCTAGTCCCATACGGAGCAGTTGAACCGTGGACATCCAACGGTACGTTCCAGCGGCTGTCACCGGACTAAAGCGGTCCGCTTGACGTGCAGCACTATCGCCTGCATCCAGTGCGTCATCGAGTCGTTTTTGTGCGATCCCCAGGTGCGCGAGGCGTTGTTGCACGGCGGAACCTTCATGGATTACCGGTTGGTGAACAGGATCGTTGAACGACGACATGACTTCTCCTCGAATTGATATCGTGTGCTGATCCCAGCCTCTCACACAAACGCTCAAAACCGGAAAACCCACTGGTCGTGAGGCATTTCGTGTGTGGTGACGGCCCCGTGTGGGCGGGACCATCTATGTAGGAGTTGGGTGTTCTATTTCGTGTGCGCTACGCGCAGGGCGGTGACACCAGCGATCGTGATCACGGCTTCGTCGTCGATGGTGTAGCCGAGGTGGGGGAGGGCTTCGATGTGGTGGTTTCGCCAGTCGATTTGGGTGCCGTTGGATGAGCCGAGGTCTGTGATGGTGATGCCGGCCTGGGTGGCGGTGATCAGTAGGTGGGTTTTGGAGATTTGTTTGGTGGGGTCGTCGATGGGGATGACGTGTTGTGCTCCTGGTGGGGTGGGTTTGCGTCCGATGACGATGCCGTGTGGGGGGACGGTGAAGCTGTGGCCGGTGTCGAAGACGATGGTGGCCAGGGGGTTGTGATCGTGTGTGTTCAGGTCGGCGGCCATGATGGTGTGGTCGTCGACGTCGGGCGCGGTTGCAGGTGGTGTCGGGTCGTTGTGCCCAGCGGGTGGTGTGGGTGTGTGTGCGGCGGGTGGTAGCGGACCGGGCGGGTCTGGTGGTGGGTGTGGGACGGGTAGGGGAACTGGCGGCAGGTCCGGTTGCTCGTGGCTGGGGTTCACGGGCGTGGCCGCGAGGTGTGCGGCGGGTGGCTCGGGGGAGTGCTGCGAGCCGTCGTGGGTGGTTTTTTTGGTGCGGCGCTTCTTGGGTGCGCGCCGTGGCGTGTTGTGTGCGGGTGGGGTGGCTCGTAGTTCTGCTTCGAGTCCGACGGTGTTGTCGTGTGCGGTGATGGTCATGGTCAGTTTCCTTGGTGGTGTGGCCAGCACTGGGCGGCGGTGTAGGGCTCGGTGGTGCCGGTCAGTTCGGCCCATTCGTCGTCGCTGACCCGCGTGGGGGTGTCGCGGGTGAGGCTGTTGGGTTTGTGTTCGGTGTGGGTGCAGCCACGGCTTTGGGTGGCTGAGCGCAGGCGTTCGCGTGCGGGGGCGAGGTGTTCGAGCCATGTCAAAGGGCCGGCACCTTCGTCGAGGGGGTTGTGATACGCGGTGTGTGCGTTCATCAGTGCCCACAGTTCGATGATCAGTGCACGGTGGCGGTACCAGCAGGGGGGTATTTCGCCTTCGGTGATGTCGAAAACGGTGATGAGCCATTCGGTGAAGGCACGGATGGGTGTGAGCTGTTCGGTGATCAGGTCGTGCGTTGCGGTGCGCCAGTTGAAGATGTGCACTTGCGGGTCGAGGGGACTGGTCAGTTGCGCCGGATCGATCAGTGCGGGATCGTCACGCAGGTCGATGCGGGTTGCGGCGTGCTCACTCATGGTTGTCCTTGTTGTTGATGTGGAGGGTGCGGCGGATGATGCGGATTGCGGCGATGGTGGCGCCGCGTCTGCCTTTGGTGCGCATCGACGCGTTGGTGGTGAAGATGCGGTGGAGTGTGATGTGGCAGGTCGCGCACATTTCGAGTAGGTCGTTGTCGGCTTCCCCGGCGACCCAGTTGCCGTCCATATCGCGGGTGACTGCGCGGTAGGACAGGTGGTGGATGTGGGCGGTGCGCGCGGTGATGCGCCCACCGCAGCACATGCAGGCCAGTTCGTGCCCGAGTTCACGGACCCGGTCGGCGCAGTATGCGGCCCGCCTGGTCCACCAGGGCTCCGATTTGAGGTACCCGTTGCGGTAGGCAAGGATACGGCGACGGTTCGGGCGTGTGCGGGGGCGCATTATGCGGCCTGTGGGGTTGGTGCGGTGTAGGTTTCGGCCAGTGGTTCGTCACCGATGGCGGGCGGGTGGTCTTGGTGCCATTTTTTGGATGCGGTGACCAGGGTTGCCCAGGCGCGTTGTGGGTGGGGGACGAGGTCGACCAGGATGGGCCGTGCGCGTCCTGCAAGCAGGAGTGCGTTCTCTTCGGGCAGGCGGCGGATCTCGGCGCGGCTGAGCACGGGCTTATCACGCAGGTTTTGTGAGTACGACCCGTCGTTGTTCTCACCATAGGATTCGGTCCAGGTCAGTTCGGTGCGTTCCCCCAGGAGTTCTTCGATAGCGCGTAGGTCGGAGGGGTCGGACGCGGACCCCAGGACGATTTTGCGGGTGGCTGATTCCCAGATGGTGCCTGCGCCCTCGTCACCCCACCCGGCGCGGGCTTGGTTGAGGGATTGGAACCCGGCGGTGACTTGGATGCCTTCACCCGAGCCGGCTGCCATCGCTGCGGGTAGCCCTTCCCAGGGGTGGATGGACGCGATTTCGTCCAAGATGAGTGAGACGGGCGGGTCGAGGCGGCCGCCGGGTGCGCGCATCGCGATGCGGTGGGCGGTTTTGACGATGTCGTCAAGGATCATGGAGAAGAACACTCCGACCCCGCCACTGGTCTCAGTAGCCCCGCGTAGTTCTGCGATCAGGTAGAGGGTGCCGCGTTCCCGCAGGAATGCTTCAGGGTCGAAGACGCGGTCACCTGGTCCTGGTTCGAATACTTGACGTATGTCCGGGACATCGAGTGCGGACAGGGAACTGGACACGCCGAACCATTTGTTGGCGCGGGTTCGGTCGTCTTCGTTCAGGACGGTGCGTAGCATGGGTCCCCATCCCAGGGTGGAGACCTCATCGAGGATGGGCAGGGCGCGTGCAGCGTCGGTGGGTGATTTGGTCCAGGTGTGCAGTTCTGCCAGTGACACGTTGCCGATGGCTGCGGCGTGGAGCAGGGTTTGGAGGATCTCGGCGGCTTTTCCTGCCCATTCGGCGTTGTTGCCGTCGGCTTTGAGCCCTGATGCGCTCACCAGGACGCGGGCGCGGGCTTGGGCGGTTTTCCCGTCTTCACAGCCGCGGATGGGTGACCAGGTGATGGTGGTTTGTCGTCCGGTGACTTGTTCGGGGTCGAACACGTACACTGGTCCGATTTTCGAGCGGGCCAGGATGGTTGCTTCCATGTTGTCACCGCGTGAGCTGGTGGTGACCACGGCGCCGGGCGCTTCGATGATGTGTGCGGTAAAGATCGCGAGCCCTTTACCGGACCTGGGTGGACCGTAGACGAGGCAGGCGTCTTCCATGGATAGCCACACGGCGACTTTGAGTGAGAACCCTAGGAGCCACGCGACTTGTTCGGGTCGTGGTTTGGTCAGTGAGGGGCGGACTCGTTTGCCTCGGTCGATGGTGATTTTAGGGCCGACGGTGCGCATGACTTCGGGGCCACCGGCGATTTCGGGGCGGCGAAGGATTTGCCTGCGCAGGTAGGCGGGGGTTTGTTTGTACAGGTGCCAGCGCACACCGCCTATCGCTGCGGTGATGGTGACCAGTGTGGCGATCAGCCCGGTGGTCACTTGTGCCCAGGTGCGGGTGGCTGTGCACCCGTCGACGTGTCCTGACCCGGCGGCCAGGTCACCGGTGGCGAAGATGGAGGTGATGGCTGTGAAGAAGTGTTCTGCGTGGCGGGGGATACCGCGGCAGGTGACCAGTGTGGCGATCCATCCGCCGGCGAAGCAGATGGCCGCGAGGATCAGGACCGCGCCGATGATGTAGATCGGCCAACTTGTACGCAATGGCAGGTGGCGTAGCATTATCCGGCCCTTCGTTCGTCGGTGTTGAACAGTTCGCCTTGGGCGTGGGTGCGGCGGGTTCGCACGATGAAGGAGCGTCGCCCGATCTTCCACAGTGCGTGAGCTTGTGGCAGTGCGGTGACAGTGTCGGCTTCGCGCCTGGTCAAAGCGAGTGCTTTGGCTGTGGCGTCGATGCTGGTCACGGATTGGGTGTGCACGATCTTGACCTGTGATTTTGAGAGCAGACCGAGGGCTTGGTTACGTTGGGGGGAGCCTTCGTCTCCGACCATGTCGAGGTCTGCGAGCTCGTGCATGATCAGCATGTTCGCAATGCCCCATTCCCCGGCTAGGCGCACGCGCTCGTCCATGCGGGCCACGGCGTTCGGGTCGCGCATTGCGGCCCAGCCTTCCTCGGTGATGATTAACCAGAAGTCGGTGCGTCTGGCTCGGATGATCGAGTCGAGCCAGGTGGAGGTGCATGCCGATGCGATGGCGGTGACTTCTGGGGATGCACTGAGTAGGTCGGAGGTGTCGATCACGAGCATGGGTTTGGTTGGGTCGATGCTTACTGTGGAGTGCTGGTCGAACATTCCGGCGAGGTCGCCTGCGACGAGGCGGCGCAGTGCGTGCCCGAGGGGGTCGCCACAGTCGCGTACGAGTTGGCGGGTGGACTCGTCTGGGTTGAGTAGTGCATCCATCACGTCGGGGATGGTGGGTTGTTGGGTGGTGGTTACTGCGCGTGTGAGGGCTAGTTCGAGTGCGGTGTGTTCGAGTGCTGATAGTGGTTGTCCGTGGCGCAGCAGGGTGACGATGGAGATCAGCAGTGAGCGGCGGGTTGCCATGGCTCGGTTGTGCCATTCTTGGTCGGATAGTCCTGGTGGGCGTGGTCCGGAGTCGAGCGGGTTGATCCGTTCGGTGCGTCCGGGTCCGATTCTGATGGAGTCGCCGCCGAGGACATCAGCGATGCGTACCCATTCGGCTTTGGGGTCTGATGCGACCGCGATCTTGCGTCCTAGTGCAACCAGGCCGCACGCCAATGTTTTGACGGTGGAGGATTTACCGGACCCGACCGAGCCGATAGCGACCATGGATGGTGCGGTGATGTGTCCGGCCCGATACAGTTCCCAGGGGTCGAGACAAAATAGTGAGCCGCCGGATTCGATGCCGACGGGTGCACCACGGTGCCCGATTCCTGATTCCACGACCCAGGGGGTTGCGGCACCGAATGTTTTTGCGCTAGCTCGATGGTAGGGCAGGTGTGGGGTGTCTGGACCCCATAGTGGGTCTGTGAATGCTCCCCACCGTGGGGTGGCCCGGAATGTGAGTTCGTCGTCGTTGTTTGGGTCGTTCATTATTTCAGCCCCCAACCTAGGGGCAGTGCCCCTGCGGTGAACGCGGCGTGCTGTTGACCGTAGAGGGTGCGCAGTTCAAGACCATCGGCTACCCGGTGGGCTTCAGCGACCGCCAGGCGCAGTTCTTCATCGGTTTGTGCGTGCACTGTGACGTAACCGGTGAACCGAATGGCGGCAAATCCTTCAGCGAGTTGTGTTTCTTGTTGCGTGAGGTCGTCGAGTGTTGCGACGGTTTCGAAGGTGGTTTCACGTTTCATGAGGTTGTCGAGTCGTACGCGTGAGGCGATCGCGGAGCGGGCATCTTCGATGGCGCGCACGGTCTTGTCGGTTGGTTCCGGGGTGAACACCTGGGTGACGGTCCGAGGCCAGGTACCTGACCCGATCAAGTTCGCGAGGAATCCGGGGGGTGTGTCGGTGCGGGGCCATTGACGCACCCACATGGTGCGGTGCACGCTGGCGTCGGTGCGCAGGGTGTCCCAGGTTTCGTCAACTGCGCTCGGGCACGCATCCGACAGGTCGATGCGTTCGAGGTCGCGAGTAATGTCTTCAATGGTTGATGGGTCGTAGGCGCAGCGGATCGCTACGGTCAGTTCAGCTGGTGTGAGCCATCGTTTGCTGGTGACTCCGCAACTGGTCAGCAGGGCCGAGATGGATGCCACTTCGCGGGCCATCACGTGCCCTAGCCCGCGCAAGGACCCGCCTGCGTCTTTGATCATGGGTTTGACGTCTTTGAGTGCGACGCTCACTACGACCAGCACGTCACGGGTCACGGTGACCAGTTCTGGGTCACGAAGTTGTTCGAGCATCTGTTCGTGCGCCCACACGGAGGCTGCTGGTCCTGCGGCGCGCTCGGTGGCGGTGTGTTCGTAGTAGTCGATGGCCGCGTGCGATGGTGTGGGGATGGTGCGGGCCATGGTCGCTACCCGTATCACCCCAGGGTGGGTCAGGATGGATGATGCTAGGCGCGCAAAGCCGGTGACACGGTGGGCGCGGTCGTCATCAGAGGCAGTATCGAATCCTGCCGATTCGGTGCGTAGCACCACAGTGGCGGTGCCTGCACCGGTGTCGATGAGCACACCGGCACCACCACCGTAGGGCACCTGGTAGACCTTGATTCGCCCCCCGACTGGCCCAGGGATGGTCAACTTCCCTGCCAGGATCGGTGCCTCAGCGCCTTGCCGCCACCGGGTTTTGCCGACCATCGTGCGCAGCACCATCACGGCACGTTCAGCTGCCAGATTGATCACCGGGCGCTGCCCGTGTGACCAGATCGCGACAGCGAACAGCGGTATGGCGAAGAACACCAAGGTTTTGATGATCTGAACGGGCCCGGATGGGGCGGCAATCAGCACGGCCAGGGCTGCGACCGCCACGAGTGAAAGTTGCGGCACTGTTAGCCCGAACGCCCATCCATGACGTTGCAGGCGCGGGAACTTCACAGAGGCAGTAGAGATGGTGGTCATCCCAACCTCCGCACAGCGCCAGCGGCCGTGTGCATCGCACTGCGGCCCTTACCGGCCAGTTGTGATCCGGCATTATCGATCCCGCCGGCCTCAGATGTGCCAGTGAACTTGACGAATGCCAGTGCTGCGGCTGGTGTCAGGCACGCCAGGAGCAACACGGTCAAGGCTGTGACCGCCGAGGACATTCCCTCAGTCGATAGCGATGCGTTGTTCGCCATATATGAACCCAGGACAAGAAGCAGCGCTGTGGCAGGTTTTGCTACCGCTAGTGCAATCAGGGTTTGCAACCAGGTCTTGGCCCATTCTCTGGTTGCTTCTGCCCCAAAGGTCATCAAGGCGAACGGTGCCAAACCGATCAGTGCGATGATCGCCAAATTGCGCAGCATCATCACCACTGACAGCACGAGCGAGAGGAACCAGATCGTCAGGAACAGCAAGAACGGGCCGATACCGACCAACGCCGGCCCGCCCATCGCGAAAGCGAACAGGTCTTTGAATCCTTCCCCGTCATCGGTCAAGGTTTGTGCGGCGAACCCGTCGAGGCCATTGGTCAACAAGATCGCGAACCATATGCCCACCAAAGTCAACGGCACCGCTAAGATCGCGGAGCCGATCGCTTTGAGGATGCGCATGCGGTCCAGCGAGACCATGCCGCGGACAATCTGCCAGGCAGCCAGCAGGACGGTCGCGCCGAGCATGGCTGGTATCAGCTTGCCCGCTAGGTCTGCCCCTGCTTGGAAATCGGATGCGCTCAGCGACCCCATACGTCCGGTGAACGCACCACGCACTAGGTCCCAGGCTTGCTCAGCCAAAGGTGCGCCCAGTGCGTTAATGGCTTCGGTGGTTTTGCACCCGATATCGAGGATCCCGCACATGATTGCCTAGAAACCGAAATCGAGGCCAGTGATCCAGGCGACCATGGGAGAGGCCACCGAGATGAGCACTGCACCGAACATTGCCCACCCCAGCCAGCCCGCCCCGAACTGTTGGGCGGCCTGGGATCGTGAGACCTTGCCCGAGACGAATACCACAGCGCCAAAGGCAACGAACAACCCGGCTGCGATCCCCAAAACAGTCAGGGCACCACCAGCGAGACGACGTAACTGCGTGGTAAACGGCAAGGAACTGTTCGGTGTGATTCCAGGGTCAATCTTGGCAGCCAACTCACCCACAGCATCAACAGGTCCCAGCAATACGGTGGGATCGAGCAGTGTGACTTCGTTGACCAGGTGTGTCATGAGCGACATAGCGGGGCCTTCCTACATTTCTCGAACGGGAACCAACACGGTTAGTTACTGGCGGACTTCGCAGTGGCGGTGCTGGCGGTTTTCTTCTTTGCCGCAGATTTCTTCTGCACGGATGTCTTCTTCTTGGTGGCTTTTTTGCTCTTCGCGGCCCGCTTCTTGGTGCCAGCCGCTCGGCTGGTTTTCTTGTCTGCTGCCGAATCAGAGGACGTGGCCGGGGGTTGCGGTGAGCCGACTTCGGCGCCCAGCAGTTTTTTCGAGGTGGTGTCTGTGGCGGCACCGGAACCGTCGTAAGGGCGCACTATTCGCGCGTGGTGCTCGTCGATGAGTTTTTGGGGAAGTGCTGGCAGGAACCCGGGGTCAGAGGTGTCTTTGACCTTGATCGCGCTCTGGCGCGGCGTGACCAAAGCCCCGCCCCACTTGACCATTCCGGACAACGAGCCCAGTGCTATCGCGCCGACCAGGATGAACACCAGTGTTGAAGAAGTCGCGCCCGAATCGAACCGGACGGTGCGTTTGAGGATCAGCAACGCCCCGGTGGTCGCTAACGCGATGACAGAGACGATCAGTGCGACAGTGATCGCACCGCCAGCAACACCGTTAAGCCATTGCATCGACGTGGTCCAGCCGGTGTCGATGGGCACAGTGACCCACTCAGATTTAGCCAAGTCGAGATGGGTCATCATTCACCCTCCACTGCGCTAATAGAACCGTGGGCGCGTGCGGGGATGCGCAACACCATGTCGTGGTCCTCGATCAGCCACCGCTGACCGTCACGGATGAGCACGTAGGTGAAGATGTCGCTGGCCTGTCCGCGCACCCACCCGGTTTCGGTGACCAGTTCCCAGGTCACTGCCACCGACCGGGTGACTTTGTTTTCGGTGTCCGCTGGCGTGCCGAAGGGCCTGCCGGCATCGACCACGTCAACGGGGCGGATCAGTGCCGGGTCATCGGCAAGCGCAGTGAACATCACATCGAGGTGGGCACTGATCAGATCGTTGGTGGTGCGTGCACGCTCAGCAGCCACCGGGGTCATACGCTCGGCGACTTTGTCGAGTGCGTCAAAGATCGACCGGTCGCGCACGGGGTCGATATCGAAGAAGTCGCGGGCAGCAGCCTCGATAGTGGACAACACCGCTGGATCGACCGTGGCAGCCCCGGGTTGGGCCGAGAACATGCCGGCGTCGCTTAGGTCCTGTGCTTGTTGGCGGGCCTGTGCGGTAGTGACCGGGTCATCGGCTTCATCTTTAGGCACCTGCGCGGTGGTGTTCTTTCCCGGCTCGGTTGATGATGGTGCCGGTTCGCTGACAGGTTCGCCGTTCGAATCTGGGCGGTCGTGCTGAGCACCAATAATGGTGATGGAGGCCACCACTATGGTGATCGCAGCGATCACGACAGTTGCAACCACGACCGGGCGGCGCGAGTGAAGAAGACTCATGCCCACCTACGCACCCGGCGGCAACGATCACGGTTTTCCGATATTCACGGGGAGTTGGCGTGAGGAGTTCTACGCGCCGATGTATTCCCAGTGCCAGATCTCTGGCTTGGACCCGCCCGAGCGCGCCCACGATGGGTGGTCCCACCCGAACTGGCGTGAGTTCGCGCGCATCCACCGGTACTCGGCGGACTGCTCCGAGCCGCCGTGAGTGGCCGGGGTGAAGTCAGCCGCCAAACCCCAACCATGGTTCGATAGTCCTGGTGTGGCAGCCATCGACCCGGACTGTTGCTTAGTGCGGACCTGAGCGGCATAGTCCCGGTATGCGCAAGTCGCCCCGCACACCGCCATGTTTCGACCGAACTGGGCCTTGTAGGCGGCATTGAACTGGTCAAGGGCGCGAGCTGCATCACAGCGCAGCAACCAGGTGTTGTTACCCAAGATCGGGCACAGTGTGGAAGTATCCAACCGGCCCGACCCGGCCTTAGAGACCCGGTAGGTGCCGTCCGCGCTCACACCCGGCCCGGTGGTCTCTAGTTGTTCATCAGTTTCGATCTGCTGGGTTGCCAGGAACAATCCCATCGAGTTCGCACTCGAAATCCAGTCGGTTCCCCACGTCGCGAAGACCTGTGATGAATCAAGCCACGTGTCGTGATGCCCGATATCGTCCATAACACTGTTGACACCATCCAAGGCTTCACTGCGGGTGACCCACACACCCACGTGAGTCGTCAGCCACAGGTCATCAGTGTCATTAGCCCAATCTTGTAGACCCCCCAGCACAGTGCACCACAAGGAACCGATAGCCTTGATCACATCGGCTGGCCGTTCCGGGTCAGCGCCCTCACCACCATAGGTAGCAAGTAAGCCGGCATTGTCGAGATAGACACCGATCTCGTTGATTGGCCAGGTCGCCTCGCTCGTGCGTGAGGGAAACGTTGCGATCGTCGCGGCCAACGCGGCCGGCTCACCCTGGCATGCCTGGGCGGCCTGGGTGAGTGTATCGATCTGATCACGCGGGACCACTACCGCCAGGCCGCTGACCATCCCTGACCCTTGGTCCTCGTCCACGTCATCGAGCACTCCGAGGACGAGTGCCACCAACAATGCGATCAGTAGCGGAACCAGGAGCGCCATCACTGCCACCATGGCAAGAATCACGCGCCAATGCTTGGCCGCGATGAACGCGGCTTTTACTTGTACAGCCATATCGGTCAACGCATCATCATCACCAACGCCCACCGAAGCGATAACACCTGCCCCACCCGAACCCGGCCACCTGCCACGCTGATAACAAATCCAGACATAAGAACTAGAAGCCCTGCACCACAGTTCCGGTTTACGGCAATAACCGTGCACCAGAGTTCCGGTTTACGGCACGTGAAAACACCCCGTGACGTGTGCATTGGTCCGCCGGCACACGCGGCCAGCTGCATGAAACCGAATATCAGTCAGCGAACAAACCGATATGGTCGAATCAGGTGCCCACACGCATGAAAAAGCCCTCCAGCGGGCACGACGGAACCGCTGGAGGGCTAAAATCTCACACTGTTGTGGTGTGTCTATGGTGGCGACTGATCCTGACCAGGGTGACCGCGCCGGTATCGTGCCCGGATCGCCTTGATCTGTTCCGGCGTTGCCGGCGGACCCCCATCATCGGGAACATACGGTGGCGGGGTCGGTGTTGGTTTGAACCGCACAGGGTCAGAAGCGACCACTTTGAGCACATACGCCGCAGGCTTCATGACCGGCATCTTTGATGCCCCCAGCACGTGAGAGACCACCTGGACCAACCATTCATCCGATTGCTTGCCGAGGATCTCGGTCAACTCACCGCGCAGCAACCGTGCGAGCTCGCCCGGATCACCAGACCCAAACCCGACATGTTGAAGCCGGTCACCTGGTTGTTGACTCGTCGTAGGGCGCTTGAAACCGGCCCCGGTGTGTTTGCGTCTGCGTCGACCAGTGAGCTGGGCCGGGCTCGACGCCGCCAAAAACTGCTCCAGGGCGGGTGTACCGCCAGGGAACGCCAGTCGGTACGAGGAAAAACGTAACCACTTCGAACGGCCACCACCGCGGCGTTCCCTGACCAACAGGCCCATCCCAACAAGTTCTTTAAGAAGATGACGAACCCACCGCACCGAGAACGACGTCATCGTCGCCAACGTCCCATGCCCGCAATACAGTCGGCCCTGCCTATCGACGGTGTTCGCGATCGTCGTCATCATCGTGACCACACCCGAATGCACACTCGTCGGCGCGCTCACGATCCCTGCTCGCTGCGCGGGCCGCAACCGGCTAATCATGAACCGCCAGGTCGCCGCCGGCACCTCAACAGCAGTATCGCAAACCATAGACACCGGGACGGTTGTGCCGATAGGATCGGAATCAGCGACTTCACCAAAGCGCTTTACCGGATGCCCGCCCCCGCAGGCGGGCATTCGCATGTTCATCACGAGTCAGGTTCACCCCCCCACCACGCAGGTAGCCGGCTGCACTAGCGGTCACCGCAGCACATAGGCCGTTGTGCAGGCGCTGTGATAACTGCTCGGCTTTGCTGTAGGCGACGGGTTCTGTGTGGGCGGTTTTCATCCTGTGGCCTCCATGAGGTCGGTGAGTGCGTCGATCCGGAGTTGGACTGAGGTGCCGGCACCGGTGAGGTGGGCCAGGAACGGTGCGCGCGCGTCCCACCACCGAGCTGGTGTGACCACGGTGAGCGCCGCGTCGAGGTCCCTAGCTGGTGAGAGGGTGATGGTGACTTGCCGACCGTTGAGGGTGACCACACCGCTGATCTCGTCCCCGCTGCATCCCTGGGTGCGTTCGCACTGCGGTGCACGGCGCGTGGTGGTGGTCTCGCGGGTGACGGTGACGGTGATCGGGAAAGTCGCGTTCGGGATTGATTCGAGGACCGTGGTGACAAAGCCGAGCAGGCTTGCTTCGCAGGCCGCGTCTAGCTCGCGCACACTGATCACGCTCACGTGCTCAGTTGCGCTGGTGGTCTGGGTTGGCACCACGTGTGTGCTCTGTTCAAGGGCGTGGAGCATCGTCGTTGTCATCCTGTACTCCGATCTGTAGAAAACAGCAGGGCACGCAATTCCGCCCGTGCAGAGATTCCGCGGGTTTCGTGCAGGGCGTCACGCGATAGGCGTGCCCACCGTGCGACACCGCCTGGTTGTGCGATCACTTTCGCGCGCACCAAACCGATCAGGTCGGCGGCTGCTTGCGGGTCCACGTTGAGTACCTGGGCGTCAGGCTGATCCGTGGTGGCGGGCGGATCAATGGGAAGATCATCAAGGGACTGCGCAGTGCCACCGGGGATACGACCTGGACGCTCTCGCCTGTTCCACTCATGCAGCGTGTTGCGTGCCACCCCACACACCCACGCAACAAGTGGTGGCCGTTCCGGTTTGCTCGACCAGCGGCCCAGTGATTCCCACGCGTCGGAGATGACCGTCGCCATGACTTCCTCAGTCTTTGATGACCAACCCATCCGCGCTAGGCGCGTACGCACCATGGGTTTTTGCGCATCGACTGCCGACATGAACTCGTCCTGGTCTATCTCGATCCCGCCAGGACCGGGAATCATCGGGCTCATCCCTCTGGCTCCAACGCCTGCCACAACAACTCGTGCAACCGATCAGCCGTGGAATGATCACCCTGAAGGCGTGCAGCAGAGATCTCCAGACCACGGGCGATCACCACCGCAGCATCATGAGCGCTGATGGTGATTGGCTCGTTGGGTCCAGGTGGGATCGCATGATCGATCACACTGGTCACGATCGCAGCCGCAAGCGTGGTCGACTCCAACCGGCGCACACCACTTAGATCGAGCGTGCGCACCACCACCGGCAACGACCCACACCTACGCACCAAAGATCGATTGTTCACGATCTTCGCCAACCACATCCCCGCACCGACCACTGGTGCCCCAGCCAGACCAGGAACACCAGCAATCACCGCCCCGGCGAAAGCGGCCGCAAGCGTCAACGCGACAGTCAAGGCCGTGCCCCATAGTTGCCACCACGCAAGACGCGCCGGCAATGCTCCCATGGTTGGTGGTGTGCCAGGCGGGACCACGATCAAGAACCAACCAGACCGGCGCCACCGTGGTGTAGGAAGCAGTCCACCCCAGGATTCACGCACCCGCACCGTGGCCAGTGCCCGTTTCAGTAACCGGTCATCCTCATCGCCTGCCCACTGCAAGCGATCACCGTGACCGGCTGAGCGGTCATCCTCGGTGATGTCAGGAACAATCACCGGACGCAACGGGATCACCTTGCGATCATCGGGACGGTCGTGATCGCTCATGCGCTCACCAACTGATCGATCATCTGATCGGTTGAGCGGTCACCGTCAGTGACCGGTTCGAACCAGCCTGGTTCGCTATCGCGTAGTTCACGCAACCGGCGCCGCGCAGTAGCCTCCGAACTAAACACACCCGCCCGGAACGCTGACGCTCCCGTGACCTTGACTCCGGCTGCCACCTGCTCACGAATCCACTGTTTGACAGCATCATCACCACCTACGTCCTGCACGGGCTCCGCTCGCTGGCTCGTGACAGCATGCAACGCGATAGCAGGCACCACTGGTTCCGGGTCAGATGGCACCACATGAGGCTGCTGCACCGCAGCCGGCTGTGCAGCAGCCGCTCGCACGCTCGAGGGTTTACGCCGCGAGACCGGTTCAACAGCACGCCGCGCCAAGATCACCGTCAGGTGAGTGATCGCCAACAAAACAATCGGCGGCACGGAGGCAACGACCACCGCGATCCACACTGGTGTAGCCGCGTCCACAGCCACCAAAGCATGAGCACCATTAGCGATCACCGACACAAACGCTGCACCGATCAACAACGACCACGCGTACATCCGAGGTGACCGCTCACTATCACGTAGCGCAACGATCGCGATCGTCGCGACCAAGATCACACCATCAACAATGATCGGCCAAATGAACGCCAACGTGGCAGGAGTGCCAGCCCTGACCGCTAAATCAGCCAACGCCGTGAACGACAAAACCGCCGCCCCCAACCCGATCACGACCGTCCCAATGATCGCCACGATCACGACACCACGACCGACCTTGCGCGTACTCTTTGGACTTTGAGCGCTCATGCATGCTCCTCGGTTCTATTCCAATCCAACGGTTCGGACACCACACGGCACTTGTCAGCGTCGAAAATCAACCAGGTAATGTCGTTGTACTGATTCCTGTACGTGATGCCACGCTCCGACTCGGTCACCGAATACGAGACCGTCAGAGGGTCGTAGTCCTTCATCCACGCGGCAGCCAGGCCATCAGCTTCAACACGATGCTCGGGCGCGCCAGCCAAATCACACGTCATCCCTGACATCGCCGGGTTGCCCGCCACCGTCATGGCCAGCGCGTTGCCTTGACTCATGCTGCGTCCAGCTCTTGGCGTGCTTGGGCGATGGTGCGTGACCAGCGCAGGTGATCTTCTTCGGGGATCAGCCCTTCTGGTAGACGCATCTCAACTTCGTGAACAGCACGCGCGAGCATCAGCAGGACGTCGACGAGCTTGGGCACCATCTCTTGGATGGCCGCAGCGCGCTCCTCGTCCTCGATCCAGCCGTCAGCCAAGATCACCGAGTTCATCAGCACCGCGAGGGTTTCTTGTAGGTCGCGCACGGCAGCCTTAGCAGTCGACGCCAACGCAGTCTTGGGTCGGGTCGGAACCTGTAACTGATCCGCTAATGCGCGTGCGTCAAGACCATCGCTGGACAACACGGCTGCCGGGTCCACGCCATGAGCTTCGAGCAGCTGGTTCATTGAGGCCAGGTCCTCGCTGACCGTGGACTGTGCGACACCTAACTGCTTGGCGATGTCTACCTGGCGTGTTCCTTGGGCAGCAAGCTCACTCGCTTTGACCTGACGCTCCCAATGCTCGCGCGTCGTCGCACGACCAGACGGTCGCTCACGACCATCAACACCCGTAACCCGCCGAACAATCCGATCAAAAACACGAGCGACACGAGCCACATCCGAGTCATCAAGATCCGCACCAACCGCACCCTCGTCATCTTCGACAAGCTCCGCATCAATAATGTTCTCACCGTTATCGACTGCGAGGTTTCTCGCAGTCGATACGTCTCCTCGAGCTGTGTAGTCGCTCACACCCAAAGCCGACCCAATGGCTCGGAAACTCATCCCGGCGTCCCGCATTGACATCGCGACTTCTGCACGTTCGCCACGAGGGAGTGCCAACCGAGAGCCAGCAAATTCGGACGCACAATAGTCGTCCCACGAGTCATACCCGAGCGCTTCCCACGCCCTCCCTGTATACGCTTCAATAACCCATTGCCAGGTCACTCCGAGGCCAATTCTGATGCGGTCGGTCAGAGCACGGGCTGTCTCGGGTGCAAGGCGATCCGGCCCGCGAGACTCCATATGTGGTGTCATGAACTACATTCAAGACGAAATACCATCTGGTGTCAAACACCACATCGTGTCTATAGACAGATTGCTGGTGGCATTCGTATTATGGGGGTTATGAGCGTACAAGCGGATATTGGATGGGTGCCCGAGTTCAACACGTTCGGGGCGCGACTCGCCGCGCTTCGGCACCAGATGGGGTGGACGAACCTTAAGGAGGCGGCATTGGCTTGCGGGGTGCCGGTTCAGTCTTGGAGAAATTGGGAAAATAAGCCCAATACGCTTCCACGGGACATTGTCAGTATCGCGAAGCAGATCGCGGACCGAACTGGATGTGACTACTACTGGCTCCTTGACGGTTCTATGCCGCCAGGAACTGGTGATTACGCAATGAAGTGCGCCCGAAGGGACTCGAACCCCCGACCTTCTGCTCCGGAGGCAGACGCTCTATCCACTGAGCTACGGGCGCAACTGCACTCGACAGATCAAGTGCACGATCACTGAGACTACCAGCCGACAGGTGCGCAGTGCACATTCGTGATGATCGGATCATCGCATCCAGGCTCTACCTGCCCGAGAATGTGGTCTCGATCAGTCACCGGCTTCAGAAGCGGCCAATTGCCACGCTACATCTGAGAAATGCTGGAATGTTCTTACCAAAGCCTCGGTGGCGGCCTCTGGATCCTGCGCCATGATCGCATTGACAACGTCGATGTGGTCAGTGTGCATATCACCGATGGGGACGGTGTTGGTCTGCAATGAAACGTTGATGTTGGTTCGAATGCTCGACCAGATCGCCTCATGGATGGACTCGTAGAGCGAAAGCAACAATTTATTGCGCGACAACGACACGATTTTGTGATGCAGGGCTAGATCGGCCCTCACCAGATCATCGTGTGCGTTCAGTGTCTGGCTGGCGCCGGTCGACTCATAGGTGCGTTCGAGCTCACGGAGCAGCTCCACTAATTCGGCGGCCTCGTCATCGGTGCGGCGTTCGGCGGCGAGCCGTGCTGCCTCTACCTCGATCGCGCGCCGTGCTTCGACACAATCGCGGAAACCGTCCACAGCGATGCGACGATTGATCGCGCCGGTGAGTTCGTCCTTGGCCAATACATAGGTTCCAGAGCCTTGGCGCTTGTAGAGCACACCGGAATGCACCAGGGAGTGAACCGCTTCCCGAATCGTGTTGCGCCCTACCCCCAGTAGCTCGCATAACTGTGTTTCGGTGGGGATCCTTGACCCAACCGGCCACGTTCCGTCGACAATGCGTTGCTTAATCTGCGTCATGGCGTGCGTTGCGCGTGGCGACAGCTCACTGGTGGATAGCATTTTCGTCTTCCTTGACAATACTTATTCGTGGGGCGAGTAACATAGGCGGGTGACTCCAGAGGAACTTTCCCATGCTATTCGTGATGCGCTCGAAGCATCTCTCGCTGAATCTAATGTCACTTTAGATCCTGCAGACTTGTCCAGCAGCATCCATCTTGAGCGGCCCAAACAACGTGACCACGGCGACTGGTCCACGAATACCGCGCTGCAACTGGCCAAGCGTGCGGGCATGCCCCCTCGTGTGTTGGCAGACTCCATTGCAGACAAGTTGCGCGGTGTTCGCGGTCTCGCCGATGTGACGGTGGCTGGACCCGGATTTCTGAATTTTACCCTTGATGCGGCCGCAGCAGGAGAACTGGCCAAAACCATTGTGGAACGCGGTGCTGATTTCGGGCGAAGCGATGCCCTCAGCGGTCAGGTGATCAACCTCGAGTACGTGTCCGCGAACCCGACCGGACCGCTGCACATCGGTCATACCCGATGGGCGGCGCTGGGTGATGCGTTGGTTCGGCTATTGCGTGCTGCCGGTGCCGATGTTACTGCCGAGTACTACATCAACGACGCTGGCTCCCAGATGGATAAATTCGGTGCTTCGGTGTTGGCTCGCGCGACTGGCGGCGAGATTCCTGAAGGTGGTTATCCCGGACAGTACGTGGCCGAGTTGGCCGCCAAGGTTGTGGCGGAGCAACCTGAAATCGTGAACCTGCCGCAGGACGAGGCCATCGCAGCAGCCCGTGAGGCCGCATATCGGCTGCAACTGGACGAGATCAAGCAGGTCCTCGATGATTTCCAGGTCGAATTCGACGAGTGGTTCTCTGAGCGCACGCTCCACGACTCGGGTGCGGTCGCTGGTGCGGTTCAACGGTTGCGCGAACAAGGTCACGTCTATGACAACGACGGCGCGGTGTGGTTACGTACGACCGATTTTGGTGACGACAAAGACCGTGTGCTGATCAAAGCTGACGGCTCGACAACGTATTTTGCTGCCGATGCCGCGTATTACCTCTCGAAGAAGGACCGCGGTTATACCCAGAAGATATATCTGCTGGGTGCGGACCACCACGGATACGTTGGTCGGCTCAAGGCGATTGCGGCATGTGCGGGCGACGACCCTGAGGTCAACATTGAGATTCTGATTGGTCAGCTTGTCTCGGTCGGTGGCGCGAAACTGTCGAAGCGAGCCGGCAACATCATTGAGCTGAGCGATCTGATCGATTGGATCGGCTCTGATGCGGTGCGGTATTCGCTAGAACGGTTCCCCGCAGAGACACCGTTGTCCCTTGACGGTGAGGAACTGCGCAAGAAGTCCAACGACAACCCGGTGTTCTACGTGCAGTATGCGCACGCGCGCACGTCGTCGGTGGGGCGTAATGCCGCGGACCTGGGCGTCAGGCGCGCGGATGGCTTCGCGCCGGAACTTCTCGACCACGAGACCGAAGCGGGACTGTTGTCACTCTTGGCGGACTACCCGCGCATCGTGGCCCAGGCTGCCAAACTGCGTGAACCGCACCGCATCGCTCGCTACCTTGAGGAGCTTGCCGGTGCCTACCACAAGTGGTACGACTCGTGCCGTGTGACCCCTCAAGGCGATGCGGAGGTGACCGACGTGCACCGCACCCGGTTGTGGCTCAACGACGCGGTCGGGCAGATTCTTGCCAATGGTCTGGACTTGCTCGGCGTCAGTGCCCCGGAGCGAATGTGAAAGACAAGACGATCCACGTGTGGCCGCAGGGCACGACCATCAACCCCGACGGTGCCCTGCAGTTGGGTGAACACGATGTGCGCGATCTTGCGGCCGAGTTCGCAACGCCGCTGTTCGTTCTGAACGAAGACGATTTCCGTGCTCGTGCGCGGATGTTCCGCGAAGCGTTCCAGACCGCATTCGCCGAGATCGGAAGCGATGTCGACGTCTACTACGCGGGTAAGGCTTTTCTTTGCAGTGCGGTGGCCCGTTGGGTCGTGGCCGACGGCTTGCGTCTGGACACCTGCACCGGTGGCGAACTGGCTGTGGCGGCCCGTGCAGGAGTACCTGGCCCCAAACTCGGCTTGCACGGCAACAACAAGTCCGACGCCGAGATCGCCCGTGCCATCGACATGGGCGTAGGACGTATCGTGCTCGACTCGTTGCCGGAGATCGAGCAGGTGGTCGCGGCGGCGAAACGGTCCGGACGACGAGTGTCAGTCATGGTCCGTGTCACGACAGGCATCCATGCCGGGGGGCACGAGTTCATCTCCACCGCGCATGAAGATCAGAAATTCGGGCTTTCACTGGCGGATGGATCCGCCATGCGCGCCATCGAGTCAGTGCTCGGGCATCGCGACGAGCTTGAGCTCTTGGGCATCCACACCCACATCGGTTCGCAGATACAGGACAGTGCTGCCTTCATCGTCTCAGCCCGCAAACTCCTCGAACTACGTGCGCTGGTTCAGCAGCGCACCGGCTTCCTGATGCCGGAGGTCGACCTGGGCGGCGGCTTCGGCATCGCGTATACGGCAGTGGACGAGCCGGTCAACGTGCCGGCGCTAGCACGCGAACTTGCCAGTTCGATCGACACGCTGTGCACCGAACTGGACACACCCGTACCGCGTATCTCCATCGAACCGGGACGAGCCATTGCGGGGCCGAGCACCGTCACGCTCTATCGTGTCGGTGTCGTCAAACCGGTCACCGTCGACGACACGGACTGCCGGGTGCGAACCTACGTATCGGTTGACGGGGGCATGAGCGACAACATCCGGCCTGCGCTCTACGGTGCCGAGTACGCGGCGAAACTGGCGAACCGGCAGTCGAACAAGTTGAAGGTTCGTTCGCGAATCGTGGGCAAGCACTGCGAGTCCGGCGACATCGTGATCCCGGACATCGACCTTCCTGCCGACATCATGGCGGGGGACCTGCTGGCAGTACCGGCTACGGGTGCCTATGGCCGGTCGATGGCATCGAATTACAACATGGTGACCCGTCCGGCAGTCGTCGCGTTGCGCGGTGCCGAGGCGCGTGTCATCGTGCGGCGCGAGACCGAGGATGACCTGCTCGCACTCGACATCGGGTGACGGCCTACCAGCTACGCGTGCAGCGCATGGTTCTGTCACTTCGTCAGCAAATACGGGGATTTCCAGGGTCCTTGGTCCTGCTGCGATGTGTGCTGAATCACGTTTGATCAATAAGTGAGATGAGCACTTGATTTTCGCAACATTAATGTTGTGGAATGAGTGCGTGGCCGAGTTAGGTATGCCAAACCTACCCGGCTGAGGAATGGGCTCAGATGCCCCGCAGTCGCACGGCGACGTTCCTATCACGTCATCGCTCCAGGTGACCTACACGAAGAGAGAGATCAAAAGTGACCTCACGCTATTCAAAGCGTCTGCGTGCCGCTGTCAGTGCTGGAACAGCCCTGACGCTCGCTGCGATCGGGCTCGGGGCTCCCGCTGCCAACGCCGCTGCCACCCACGCGGTCAGTAACGCAACCCTTGCATGGGCCTATAGCCAATACGCGCAATACGGAATCTTCGGGGCTTGGAGTCAAGCGGCCGAGGGCGACAACGTCGAAATCAAGGAATGGAACGGCGAGGAGATCACCGGCCTTCCCGCGGAGGCGTCCAAGACCTACAAGGGTGCGGAGTTCTCCGGCGGTACAGGAACGATCGATGAAGTGACCGGTGCAGGCGAGATCACCTGGGCCGATACCGGTGACTGGATCCTGAACGCATATTCCGGTCAGTTCGGTGCACCGGATGAGACCCTGCGTAAGCCGATTCTGGCCATTGATGAAGGCGGCAACGGTGCGCTCAGCTTCGAGGCGTACATTCCAGCGGCACTCGACATGGAGGGAAACCCCACTGAGGCAGTTGGTCCGGAACGTATCGTGCTCGCCACGTTCACCGACGTCGAGTTCGACGGGACGAGTTTCCAGGCGACCCCGGAGTTCGCAGGACGGCCCTATGTGGATGAATCCGGTGAAGTTGCCGCAGGATGGGCTGACTGTGAAGGTGTCGGTGGCTCATGGCCGAGCGCGTGGATTAACTTCGTGCCCGAATCGGTACGCCCGCACTACTACAGCACCTCATGTGGCGGGCTGCAGAACCGCAAGCCACCGACGCGTGTTGACGTCTCCTTCGACCTGGGCGAGCTTGCCGGAATCACTGGTCAGCCGCAGAACGCAAGCGTCGAAGAGGGCAAGCAGGCCACATTCACCGTGGCTGCCAGCAACCCTGATTCAGATGAAGCGCTCACCTACTCCTGGGAATCCTCGACGAACGGAGAGACCTGGACTGCCGTCAACGGTGCTACCAGGGCAAGCTACGCAGTGATCGGACGGGCCTCGGCTTCTGGCACGCAGTACCGCGTCAAGGTAAAGAACCAGAACGGTACGGTCACTTCCTCTGCTGCAACGCTCACCGTGACCGCTGCAGACTTGGACCCGACCGTGACATTGAGTGCCGACGATTTCGTGTCCGACGCTGAGACCGTGGTCACCGTCACCGGAACCGGCTTCGACCCCAACTATGTGCTGGGAACCCGGCCGCCGCTGGCTGGAACCTCATCCGGCGTCTACGTCGCTTTCGGTAAGTTCGCGGAGAACTGGAAGCCGTCGACCGGAGCCGCAGGCTCCACCCGTCCCACCGCTGACGTGCGCTGGTCGGTTCTCGCCCAAGATATGGCGACGATCGGCGGCGAAGAGAACGGTGCGGCCGAGCTTCGCCCAGACGGTACTTTCGAATTGACGCTCACGGTGGATCGAGCGACCGCGGACAACGCCGCTGCCGCAGTGGCCTCAGGAAACTACGGCATCTACACCTACCCGGGTGGTGGCGGCTGGCAGCCTGCCTTCGAGACGTTCACACCCATCACGTTCCAGCCGCTGGTCGACATCACCGAACAGCCCGCCCAGCGCACTGTCGCTGCAGGCGGACCGGCGACATTCGCCGTCGCATACGATTCGGCCTCCGACGCCTCAGTGCAGTGGCAGGTTTCGACTGACGACGGCAAGACCTGGCAGGACATCGCCGGTGCGAACAATGTCGAGTACAAGATCGACCAGGTGGCCGCTTCGCTGAACGGGAACCTGTACCGTGCCAAATTCGTCAACTCCGGCGGCGCCGAATACTCGGATTCCGCATTGCTCGTCGTCCGTATCCCGGGCCTGACCATCACCGGTCAGCCTGCTGCGGCGACCAGCCTCGCGGTCGGCGACAGCACGGCGCTCGCCGTGTCCGCCTCCGGTCAGTTCGTCACCTACCAATGGCAGGTGCGTGCCCCGGGAACCACGGCTTGGACCGACGTCGCGGGTGCGACATCGCAGCGCCTGACGGTGGCTCCGACCGCTGTGGCGCAGTCCGGCACCTCCTACCGTGTAGTGCTGGCCAACCCTGCCGGCGAGCAGATCTCGGCCACGGCCGCCGTGACCGTCACCAAGGCCGCTTCCAAGCTGAACGCCAAGCTCGGCAAGAAGAAGGCCAAGGCCAAGAAGCGCGTCAAGGTCACAGCGACGTTGAAGACCAAGGCTGCCAACGCGGGCAAGGTCCGTGTGGTGTTCAAGGGCACCAAGGGCAAGGCCAAGGGTAAGAAGACCACCCGCACGGTTGCTGTCAAAGCCAATGGCAAGGTGACCGTCAAGTCCGCAAAACTGCGCAAGGGCAAGTACAAGGTGACGGCCCGTTACCTCGGCACGGCGGATGTCTCCGCCGTCAAGGCCAGGAAGATCGGAACGGTCAAAGTTCGATGACCGTTCGGTAGTCCACGACGATGGCGTTGCGCGAGGCTGGGTCTCGCGCAACGCCATCGGCATTCGAACCGATAAAACCTTGAAGACCCAGGTCTACGGAACTGATGAGGATACACACGATGAAGTCACTGAGAGCAGCAAGCGCCACACTACTGGCGGCCAGTCTTATCGCAGGCGGTGCGATCACCGGTGCCGCCAGCGCCCACAGCGCCCCGCAGTCGCTGAACAACGCGACCTTGGCCTGGAGCATCAATGACGAGGTGGGCGGCGGCGCGTACTTCGGCGGATGCAACTTCCTGTCGGCTGGCACAGCAGGAAACACTCGAAGCGCGCGCCCATGGACCGCATCCGACGGGTTCTATGCCGCTCAAGCCGGCAATGTCCGAATCGAGAAGCCAACCGCGGCTGGCGGATGGCAAGCACCGACATGGGCGAACAAGTGCCAGGACAAGAACGGCACCCCCGTCAAACCCATCATTGGTAGCACATCGGGGAACCGGGTCGTGCTGACCAAGGGCGTCGGGTCAGTGGACCCTGCTACCGGGACCGCCACCATCCGCTGGAACGGGTCGTTCACCGTCGCGTTCTACGGCGGTATGGTCTACTGGTCGGCCGTCAACCCTGTGCTCACCGTTGCTGCAGACGGAACCGGAACGCTGAAAGCCGACCTCGCAGGTTACGCCTCCGACATGGATGACCAGGGCAAATGGGAACCGCTGACAGCCGACGACGTGACTCTCGCGGATCTCTCCGGTGTCAGCGTGAGCAGCACCGGCTTCGTCACCACGCCCAACTACCTCGGCGTGGCGGTCGATGTCGAAGGCGATGACCAAGAAGGCGTCGGACAAGCGGACCAGAATTCGACGAACAGCGCGTACTGGGGCTCATTCCCGCAGAGCTTCATCGACTACCAGCAAGAACTGGGCGCTGGTCCCTACTGGTATACCTCTTCCACCTCGGAAGGGGGAATCGACGTCAAGAAGGTCACCACCAGCAACGGCTTCAACGTGGTCTTCGATGACCCCGCGAACAAGCCGGTCGCCTCGACGACCACAGCCTCAGCACCGGCCAAAGCCTACGGACAAGCATCCGCCGTCAACATCACGGTGAACGCTCCGGGCCGGACCGCCACCGGCACCGTGACGCTCAAGCGTGGCAGCGCCACACTGGGCACCGCGAACCTCTCAGCCGGACGGGCTAGCATCCCGCTGGGTGCCACGGCCCTGCCGGTCGGAACACACCAGCTTTCGGTGCAGTATGCAGGTGCAGGTCTCGTACTGCCCAGCACGCGTGCTGTCTCCGTGACCGTGTCGAAGGCGAAAGCGAAGGTCTCGCAGGCCAAGGCCACCAAGAAGAAGATCAAGCGCAAGAAGAAGTCTTCGGTCAAGGTCACCGTTATGGCTCCCGGTGTCACCGCATCAGGCAAGGTCAAAGTCACCTGGCGCGGCACGAAAGGCAAGGCCAAAGGAGTCAAGGTCACCAAGTCCAAGAAGCTGAACAAAAAGGGCAAGGTCACCATCAAGTCGAAGAAGCTCAAGAAGCGCGGCACATACAAGGTGCAGGTCAACTACACCGGCTCGGCGACCACGTCGACTGCGAAGAAGGCAGCCGGCAAAGTCAAGGTGCGCTGACAAAAAGACCATCCCTGCGGTGGGCGGAACAGAGCAGAGGAACGTTCCGCCCACCGCGCGGCGAACGCATCGGCTGGGTGTGCTCGTCAATCTAAGAACTTGAGGAAGTGCGTGTGATTATGACTACGGCGGCGAAGCGTTTAGGCGTTGTGGCCCTCGCTCTGGTGATGGCTCTGGTGACAGCAGGATGCTCCGGAGCCGGCGGGCACGGCGACGGTGACAAGACCACTGCGCCGACCATCGATCGGGTCCCGCTCGCGCAAGTCGATCCGATTGCCGATCTCAAGGCATATCAGGGTGGTTCGACCGCCACGATGGCGTCGAGCGAGTTGAAGGTCATCGCCGACAACCCGACTCCAACGCTCCCCGTCACGGTCACCGACTCGCAGGGCACCGAAGTTACCATCACCGATTCGAGCCGCATCCTCGCGCTCGACATCTATGGCACCCTTTCTCGTATCGTCTATGGCGTCGGGCTGGGCGACAATCTCGTCGGACGCGACACGTCATCGAGCTATCCGGAAATCGAGCATCTGCCCAATGTCACCCAGAACGGGCACGACCTCAACGGGGAAGCAATGCTCGAACTCGCGCCCACCGTCATCATCACGGACACCTCGTTGGGACCGTGGGATGTGATGCTGCAGATGCGCGATGCGGGTATTCCCGTCGTCGTGGTGGACTCCCATCGCAGTATGAACAACGTCGACGACTTGATCTCGCAGGTCTCCGCGGCGCTGGGAGTTCCCGAAGAGGGCAAGCAACTGGCAGCTGAAACCGCGACCCAGATCGATGCGAAACTCGCCGAGGTCGCAGCGATAGCCCCCGCAGCCCAGCAGGACAAATTGCGCATGGTCTTCCTCTACGTGCGCGGCCAAGCGGGCGTTTACTACATGTTCGGAGAAGGCTCCGGCACGGAATCGCTGATCACGGCACTTGGCGGCTACGACGTGGCCGAAGAGATCGGCTGGACCGGAATGCGCCCGCTGACCGCCGAGGGGCTCGTCGATGCGCAGCCGGATCTGATCTTGACGATGACTAAAGGCCTTGACTCAGTTGGGGGAGTCGACGGGCTCATTGAACAGATTCCAGCGCTGGCGCAGACCCCTGCCGGAATCAACAAGCGGATCGTCGACATGGATGACACCGATATCCTGAGTTTCGGCCCGCAAACTGCTGACGTTCTAGATGCACTCGCGCGGGCAATCTACGCGCCAGAGAGCTTATGACTGTGACACTTGACTCCGCGAAGACGCCCACGCAGGTCGATCTGCGTGCTGGCGGCAATCTTCTCGTGGCCGAACCCGCTCCTGCGCGGCCTGCCACGGAGGCGGTAGCGCCTCCTCGTGCGAGATTTGGACGAGCAGCCATCGTCGCGATGATCTTCTTCTGCCTGCTGATCATCATGGCGCTCGTCGCTGCCGGGATGGGGCAGTTGAAAATCCCGCCCATGGAGGTTGCTGGTTCAGTATTGAGCAAGCTCGGTCTGGGATTCTTGCCCGAACCTACTCACCCACAAGGGGATGCGGCGCTGTGGACCATTCGATTCCCTAGGGTCGTCATGGCGATGCTCGTCGGAGCCGCGCTGGCCACCGCTGGTGCACTCATGCAGGGAGTGTTCGGCAACCCGCTTGCCGAGCCCGGCGTGGTCGGTGTCTCGTCGGGTGCGGCAGTAGCGGCGAGTACGGTCATCGTGTTCTCTTTGAACTTCCTGGGGCCATGGACCATTGCCGCTATGGCTTTTGTCGGCGGATTGCTGACCAGCATTCTGGTGTACTTCCTGGCGCGCGCGGGCGGCAAGACTGAGGTCGTCACGCTGATTCTGACCGGAGTCGCGATCAACGCGTTCACGGGTGCCGTCTTGGCATTCCTCACGTTCTTGGGCGACACGCAGGCTCGCGAGCAGATCGTGTTCTGGCAACTCGGGTCGCTCAACGGAACACGGTGGCAATACGTCGCCGTCGTCGCACCGCTGGTCATCATCGGTTTCATCGCGGCGATCTGCCTGGCTCGCTCTCTCGACCTACTTGCGCTAGGAGACAAGGCTGCGCGGCACCTTGGGGTCCATGTGGAACGAGTCCGCGTTGTTTCGATCGTGGTCGTCGCATTGCTCACGGCTGCGGCTGTGGCATTCTGCGGCATCATCGCCTTCGTCGGGCTTGTCGTGCCGCACTTGGTCCGCATGATCGTCGGACCTGCCCACCGCACCCTCATCCCGATCAGTGCGATCGGCGGTGCATTGCTTCTGGTCACCGCGGACTTGGTGGCGCGCACCGCCGTGGCCTACGCGGATCTGCCTATCGGCATGCTCACTGCGATTGTCGGTGGACCGTTCTTCTTCTGGCTGCTGCGTCGTACGCGCAAGACCGCGGGAGGTTGGGCATGACCGATTATCTTGACGAAGTTCTAGCCACGATCACGCCTGCCGCACCCGCTATCGAGATAACCGACGTCTCTGTCACACTCGGAGATCGCCTCGTCCTCGACAGTGTCTCGCTGCAGTTTGACGTGGGTGAAGTGGTGGTTGTGGTCGGCCCCAATGGCGCAGGTAAATCGACTCTGCTCGCTGTCCTTGCCGGGGACCGGAAACCAGACTCCGGTGAGGTGTTTCTTGACGGAAACCCGCTATCGCAGTTGCGACCGGTGGAACAGTCGCGACTGCGAGCCGTTCTGCTGCAAGAAAACCGCACAAGTTTCCCCTTCACCGCCAAGCAGGTGGTGCAGATGGGGCGGCGTCCGTGGCGTGGTACGCCTGCTGAGGAGCAGGACGAGATCGTCATTGACAGTGCTATGGCATACACCGAGGTCGCGCACCTGGCACATCGCACCTTCCCGACGTTGTCGGGCGGTGAGAAGGCTCGCACTTCCTTTGCCCGCACTCTCGCGCAAGGGACGATGGTTCATATCCTTGACGAGCCGACCGCAGCACTCGATATCCATCATCAGGAGATCTTGCTGGAGCAGGCGAAGCACAATGCTCGCTCGGGCATGGCGGTCATCGTTGTGCTGCATGATCTGACCTGCGCTGCCGCCTACGCGGACCGGATCGTGATGTTGAGCCATGGACGCGTGCGAGCCGTCGGATCACCACGCGAGGTGATGACCTCGGAACTGTTATCTGAAGTGTATGAACATCCGGTCGAAGTGATCGACCGCAACGATGGGTCGGGTCCGATCATTGTCCCGGTCCGCAATCGGCTGGGGGGCTGAGATGCTGGAGACACGCGCCAGGCGCGTCGCGATTCGAGTGGCCGCAGCGGCAGGTGCCGCACTGTTGACGGTTGGATTGGCGGTGACCTCGTCACCCGCTGCTCATGCTGCGGCGAATGTGACCATAGTCAACGAGTTCGGCAAAGCCGAGGCTGACCTCACCTATGCAACGAAAGTCACCGTCTCCGGCACCGGATTCCAGTCTGTACAGGGTGGTTTTGGCGGCATCTACGTGATGTTCGGTTGGGTGAATTCAGCTAGCTGGAAACCTAGCCAAGGCGGCACAACCACCAATGGGGACTACTTATACGTGCCCGATGAAGAGACTAAGGACAACGCTGGTTACCAGCGGTTCGTAGCGTTCCCCGGGTCCAATACGGAAGATGCTGCCAACGGTGGCACCATTGCAGCGGATGGCTCCTGGTCCACCGAAATGTACATTCCCGGGCCGACGTTCCAGGCCATCGGCCGTGGTGGCGGTACCTCCTCCGTCGATTGCCGCGAAGTGACCTGTGGCATCCTCACCATCGGCGCGCACGGGGTCGTCAACCAGAACAATGAGACCTTCACTCCGATCAGTTTTGCGAATATCTACGACACCGCACCCGCAGCGGAACCGGCACCTACCAACGAACCGCAAGAGCCCACAACTGAGGTCCCAGGCACTACGACCGAGGTTCCCGGTACCGCCACCGACCCGAATATTGGGGCCGCAGACACAGGCGAGGCGACGATTACGGTCAACCGTGATACCGCTGTGGTGGGACGAGTGCTTGCCTTCACTGCTTCAGGTTTTGTTGAGGGGGAGCAGGTCGTCGTTGTGTTGGACGACGGTGTCGCGGCCGTTGGGCCGTTGACCACCGGCCGTGCAGGAACGTTGGCTGGAGCAATTCAGCTCCCGGCTTCAGTGCGCATGGGCACTCACTCCTTGACGATTTCCGGTGCAGCATCTGGTCGCACCGCGACCGTTAACTTCCCAGTTCGTTCCAACCCGGCTGAGGCCGCTGCCGCGCAAGCTGCAACCGATGAAGAGGCGGGGTCATCCTGGCCATCTTGGCTGCCAGAGTGGCCGATTCTGGTCTTTGTTGGTGTGGCGCTCGTCGCATTTGTCCTTGCTTTGATGTGGCGGCTTAAGCGCCGGCGCAAGGCGAATGGCAAGAACGAGCCGAAGCCAGCAACTGCGCCGCAACCGGCAACTGGTCCGGTACCGCAGCCAGCTGCGGCAACACCTGCACCACCGGCGGCTTCGCAGCCAGCCGCCGCACCAGCACATACTTCAGCACCGGCCGTCGAATGGGTCGCAATGAACCAACCGGTACCAAGCCATTCCACTTCAGGAGGCGCACAATGAACCGCACGATGCAACGATGGGTTGCCGCAATCGCCGCCGGGGCGATGGTCATTACTGTAGCGATTCTGGGATTCTCAGTTGCGCAGGCTGAAGCAGCCGAGGCCGGTACCGCACGCGTCATCAGCAATGCGCAGTTCACTTGGAGCATGAACGACGAGGCCGGCGGCGGCGCGTTCTTCGGAGGCTGCAACTTCCTGACTGCTGGCGTCGTGGCCGATGCAGGTGGGTCCACAGTGTGGAGTACCCAGTTCGCGGACCAGAACTACAAGACGACCGCGGGTAACGTCTCGATTCTGAAGGACGGACCCGGCGGCACCGCAGTCACCCCGACGTGGGCAACCAAATGCCAGGACGCCAATGGCAGCAACGTGAAGACAACCACCGGCTCGACCAGCAACAACAGTGTTGTTTATAAACAGGGTGAAGGCTGGTTCGACGAAGAGACCGGTGCTGCACAGATCTCCTGGAAGGGCTCCTTTACAGTTGTTTTCTACGGCGGAATGACGTACTGGTCGGTCTCTGATCCGGTACTGCAGGTTCAGGCAGATGGAAGTGCCCGGATGGTTGCTAAGGCGTCTGGTTACGGCGCGGACATGGACGATCCCAGCAAATGGCAGGTACTTCCCGACGCCAACGTCGAACTAATGAACTTCAACGGGGTTGAAGTTTCGCCTGATGGCTTCAGTGCTGCACCGACCTATGTTGGAACCGCAGTGACGACCCCGGATACGGTGCTACCGCAGACTGCACGCAACAGCGGCAATGCCGCCTATTGGGGCTCGTTCCCGCAATCGTTCATCGACTATCAAGTGATGACCGGGCAGGCCGCCTACTGGTACACCTCGGGTGGTTCAGGGGACCGGAAGAAACCCGCACATGATCTTCAGATCACCTCATTCGAGATAACAGACGAGTCGGCAGATCCGACATTCACCGAAATCAAACTCGGCAACGTCGACGGTTCGGTACTCCCACCGCCGGCGCCCAAACCCAACCCCACGCCAAACCCGAACGACAAGCCGCAGGGCACTGACAACGGCACGAAGAAGCCAGGCAAGGCGACATCGAAGTTCACCGTCAAAGATGCGGTATTGCGGTGGGGCTTGAATGACGAGACCTCCTCAGCAGCATTCTTTGGTGGCTGCAATTACCTGGTGGCCGGTAAAGCCCCGGATGCAGGATCAGCACGTGTCTGGTCCGAATCGGATGGCTTCTTCACTGCCAGCAAGGGCAAGGTCGAAATCCTCAAACCCAATGCGCAAGGCACTTTGCAACGTGCCACCTGGGCCAACAAATGCCAGGATCGCAATGGACAGACTGTGACCACGTCCAGCCGCAACACGACTGAGTCCGTTGTCAGCATGAAGGGCGGCAAGGGTGAGGTTGACCCGAAGAAGGGCACCGCGAAGATTAGTTGGAAGGGCTCCTTCACCGTCGCCTTCTACGGCGGTATGACCTACTGGCACGTCAGCGACCCGGTACTTGAGATCAAGAAGAACGGCACCGGAACCCTCAAAGGTGTGGCCGGAGGCTTCGGCTCGGATATGGACGACATGACCAAGTGGGTTCCGCTGAAGGAGCGGACCATCACGCTGGCGAACTTGCGCAAGGTCGATGTCACCAAGAAGAACGGCATCACGATCACCCCAGAATTCTTAGGGGTTTCGGTGAAGTCGGCCGGAACCTCACACCCCGGACAGGCTGCGAAGAACAGCGCAAACTCGTCCTACTGGGGATCCTTCCCGCAAAGCTTCATCGACTTCCAAATCGAAACCGGCCAAAGCGCCTACTGGTACACCTCAGGTGGCGCACGTGACTGGGCGAAACCTGCTTCGGCAATCACCATCAGCTACGACGCTAAGAACGCAAAAGACAAAGCGAAGAAGCAGAAGGACAATAACAACTCGTCCGACAACGACGGCACGAACAACCCCAACCCGGTGAACAACCCGCCGCGCACACCCATCACGCCTCCGGCGACAACCCCGGGTACTACCACTCCGGCGACGCCAGCGGCACCGCAACCAGCGGCGCCCAGCGGCGCAGAACAACTGCCGACGAACCTCTGGGCACAGCAAGGTCCAGTAGCCACGATGGTTGCAATCGATCCGGTGGCACTCGTCCCCGTGAATCGAGGACAGGCTGCGACCTCGTCCGATACCACTGTCACGATCGTGTGGGCTGGTATCGGTGCAGCGCTGCTAGCGGCGGCCGTCATCTTGTTCATTCCGGGTAGTCGGCTTGCGCCAGCACGTGCTCGCCGGGCAAAACCATGAACCCGGTGGCGACGGTAGACTAAGCACGGCATAAGTCACGACCAGGGCGCTGGCGCGCACCTGGTCGGGCCGACCAACTTTCCAGGAGGACTTTCAGCTGTGTCCAGCGTGCCCACAACCGACCGGGTCATCCGCATCGCCGTGCTTGGTGCTGGTGTGGTCGGAACTGAAGTAATCCGCAACCTCGTTACCGACGGCGCCAACCTGGGGGCACGCGTCGATGCCCGACTTGAGATTGCTGGTGTCGCGGTACGTGACACCGCCGTTCCTCGCGATCCGGTCATTGACCCGGCCTGGCTCACGGCCGATGCCAGCACGCTGGTAACGCAAGCGGATCTCGTCGTTGAACTGATGGGCGGAATCGAACCGGCACGCACTTTGATCCTCGAAGCGCTCGCAGCCGGTGCCTCAGTGGTCACCGCGAACAAGGCCCTGGTGGCTGCGCACGGCCCAGAACTGTACGCCGCGGCTGAAAATGCCGGACGAGACCTGTACTTCGAAGCCGCGGTCGCAGGTGCCATCCCTGTGGTCCGCGCAGTTCGGGAGTCGTTGACCGGAGACCGGATCGAACGAGTGCTCGGTATCGTCAACGGCACGACGAACTACATCCTCGACCAGATGACCACCAATGGGCTGGAGCTGTCGGACGCGCTCGCCCAGGCACAACAGCTCGGATATGCCGAGGCAGATCCCACTGCCGATGTCGAGGGGCACGATGCTGCGGCCAAGGCCGCGATTCTAGCCGCGTTGGCCTTCCATTCCCGAGTGCCGCTCGACCTGGTCGCTTGCGAAGGGATCACCGGCGTCACCAAAGACGACGTGAAGGCGGCCAGCGATTCGGGACACGTCATCAAACTGCTCGCAATCGTCGAGAACACTCCGGCAGGAATTCAGGCACGAGTTCATCCTTCGTTGGTGCCGAACTCGCACCCGCTGGCAGGGGTCCACGGTGCGTTCAACGCCGTCTTCGTCGAAGCCCGGGAAGCGGGCGAATTGATGTTCTACGGCCAAGGTGCAGGAGGCGCGCCCACGGCTTCGGCGGTGCTAGGAGATGTGGTCTCTGCTGCGCGTCACCTGGTGACGGGTGGATCTGCGCCAACCGAGTCAACTTACGCATCACTCGAAGTCGCCCCAGTCAGTGAAGCGATGACTCGCTATCAGATCCGGCTTGTCGTCGCGGACCGACCTGGCGTGCTGGCCCAGGTCGCCTCCTGCGTTGCCGCGCACGGGGTGTCGATTGAGGCGGTTCGCCAGCAGGACACTGCGGCCACGGCAACCGAACAGACAGCCGAACTGATCATCATCACGCACCGAGCCCGACAGGCCGATCTGTCCAGCACGGTGACGGAACTTGCCGAGCTTGAGGTGGTCGACCAGGTCGCCTCCGTCCTAAGAGTTGAAGGAAACTGATGGCACACATCTGGCGCGGGGTCATTCGTGAGTATGCGGACCTGCTCCCCAAGCATCTGCAGGAACGTATCGTCACCCTCGGGGAGGGCGGTACGCCATTGGTCGCAGCACACCGGCTCAGTGAGTTAACTGGCGGTGAGGTGTACCTCAAGGTCGAGGGCATGAACCCTACGGGCTCGTTCAAGGACCGCGGCATGACGGCAGCGATCTCGGCGGCAGCCGGCCGCGGTGCCAAGGCTGTTGTATGCGCATCGACAGGTAACACCTCTGCTAGCGCCGCAGCCTACGCCACAGCTGCCGGGATGACCTGTGCGGTGCTGGTCCCGGATGGCAAGATCGCCATGGGCAAACTGAGCCAGGCCATCGCGCACGGTGCGACATTGTTGCAAGTTGATGGCAACTTTGACGACTGCCTTGTCGCTGCTCGTAAACTCGCCGAAGTTCACCCGGTCGAGTTGGTGAACTCGGTTAACCCGGATCGTATCGAAGGTCAAAAGACTGCCTCATTCGAGGTTGTCGATGCGCTTGGCGGTGTTCCCGACATTCATGCACTGCCGGTCGGCAATGCGGGTAACATCACCGCGTACTGGAAAGGCTACCGTGAATACCGCGACGCGGGCGTGATTGATGCGCTGCCGCAGATGTGGGGCTTCCAGGCCGCTGGTGCGGCTCCTATCGTGATGGGACACCCGGTCACTGAGCCGGAAACTGTGGCCACTGCGATCCGGATCGGAAATCCGGCCTCGTGGCAACAGGCTGAAGCTGCTCGCGATGAATCGGGCGGTGTCATCGAGGCCGTGACCGATGATGAGATCTTGGCAGCCCACCGCCTGCTATCCAGCGAGGTCGGGGTCTTCGTCGAGCCTGCTTCGGCGGCGGGTGCCGCTGGCATCATCAAGCGAGCCAGGGCCGGTCTAGTGCCCGCGGGTGCACGCATCGTCATCACTGTGACGGGCCACGGCCTCAAAGACCCGCAGTGGGCACTGCGCACTGCCGACGGCTCCGATGTGACACCGACAAGGATCGGTGCCGATGTGGTGTCGATTGCTGAAGCTTTGGACTTGGTCTGAGATGCAACTGCGAGCCGACGAAGTCACCGTCTCAGTCCCCGCGACCAGTGCTAACCTGGGGCCGGGTTTTGACGCGCTCGGAATGGCGTTGGAACTGCGCGACACCATCAGAGTTCGTGCGGTAGCCAGTGATCGAGTGACGGTGACGGTCACCGGCGAAGGAGCCGGTGAGGTCCCCGATGACGAACATCATCTGGTCGCGCGGGCCATCCGGGTCGGTCTGGAATACGTCGGAGCGCCACCGGTAGGGCTGGAACTGCAATGTCACAATATGATCCCGCATGCCCGCGGACTGGGATCCTCAGCGGCTGCGGTAGTCGGTGGTTTGATGGCTGCTCGTGCCATGATCTTGGATCCCGATGCACTCGACGACCAGACGATCCTCGAGTTGGCCACCCAACTTGAAGGCCACCCGGATAACGCGGCTCCGGCAATTTTCGGTGGGGCCACAGTGGCTTGGATCGACGAGACCACTGAAGGTGAGCACCGCGCGCGGGCGAGCCGCCTTGAGGTGGGGCCGACTGTCGACCCCATTGTGTTCATCCCAGGGTGCACGTTGGCGACGAAGCGTGCGCGAGCGGCCCTTCCAGAACAGGTCGATCACCGTGATGCCGCCTTCAATGCGGGACGCGCCGCGTTGTTGGTGACTGCATTGGCCGGTCATCCGGGACTGCTATTCGAAGCGACCGAGGATCGGCTGCACCAGAGTTATCGTTCAGAGCAGATGCCAGATTCGGCTTTGCTGGTGGAGCGGCTTCGTGCTGCCGGACTCGCCGCGGTCATCTCAGGTGCTGGACCGACCGTGCTGGTGCTGAGCTCACGCAACCGGCGAAGCGAAGACGACGAGATCATCCGCGAGATCGTAGGCGCCTGGGACGAGGACGGACATGCCCCCGGCGGGTGGCGCGTGCTCCGTCCGGGCTATGCCGCAGCCGGCGTCTGGTTGCAGACTGGTGAACCTCGGTAGACACTGAGATAGGACTTGGCGTATCTGGCGCCGAGGTAGTGAGCTTGTAACGCTGGAGGGGCGACCATGGGACGTTTGGCGACTAAATTTACGATTGCTGTCACCGCAATCACTTTGATGTTGAGCGCGGTGGCGATTGCGACGCCTGCCGCGGCAGCGACGGGTAAGATCACCGGTACGGTCAACTGGACTGGTCCAGCGCCGGGGACAACCTACGTCGAACTGCAGGAGTGGGATCCGATATATGGATTCTGGAACTATGCCGGCGCGTACGAACAGATGACGCCGTCCGGCGGTTTTACTCTCGAAGATATCCCTGCTGGGGAATATTCCCTGGTTGTGTATTCAGAGAGTTATGCAGACACCTGGCTCGGCAACAGGACATTCTATCCAGAACGCAAGGCGGCAGTGACTTCTTTTACCGTTGCAAACGGTCAGACCGTTACCGGAAAGAACATCGCGTTAACTGAGTACATGCCCCAGGTGACAATCAACCTGTCGAATTTCGGCTCAAATGCGAGTGTGCAGTTGCGCGCCACCAATCTCAATAAAGGTTCACAGTCAAGTGCCTCTGTGACCTCGTCAGCGACTGGCAGCGCCACTACGACCATGCGCCTACGGCCAGGACGCAACTGGGTGACCGCACATATCCCGCCCAGTCCCAACAACGGCGGCACACTGCGTCCGTACGCAGAGAATATCAATGTTCAGGTCAGCGGTACAGCTCCCATCACCCTCAATCTCAGCGCCTCAGCGGTACGCCAAGAGATCACCGGGCCATGGACAGAAATCCGGGGTGCCAACAAAGTCGGTTCGGTTGTCGAAGCCTGGCCCGACTACAACGCTCCGGGGCTTTCTCCGAGCCTGTCGTACTTTTGGTCCGACGGAACTCAACTCATTGGAACCGCAAAGAAACTGACCATTCCAGCATCGGTGCTTGCTTTCGGATACCCCATGGTGACTGTCATCGCCCGTGCTTCTGGTCAAGTTACCGGTATTTATCAATCGAACCGGTGGGATTTCGTTGCGGAGACGCTGCATGGCGATGTGCTATCGCCCACCACCGTTCCCACGGTGGCTGGCCAGACGCGGGTTGGCGGAACGTTGCGAGCAGCGGTCGGCAGTTGGACGCCAACGCCGACTTCCTATCGGTACCAGTGGCTGCGTGCAGGCGCGCCGATTGCCGGTGCTACCAATGCCACATACAAGTTGCGTCCTGCAGATGCTGGAAAGCGCATCGCGCTAAGAGTGACGGGAGTTCGCGCTGGACACGGAACTCGTGCCATCACAACCGCGGCCACCGCAAAAGTCGCGAAAGCCAAGGCCAAAGTGGTGATCAAACCAGTCAAGCGTGTGGTTAAACGCGGTAAGCGCGCTGCGATCAAGGTGCGGGTCAATGCTAAGGGCGCAACCCCGACGGGCCGTATCAAGGTCAAGTTCGGCAAGAGGACTGTGAAGGCGAAGTTGAACAAGAAGGGTCGTGTCACGGTGCGCTCGGCAAAGTTGAACTCGTCCGGGCGGGTGAAGATTCGGGTCAACTACACCGGTACGAAGGCCTTTGCTAAGGCTGCAAAGAAGGCCCAGATCACCGTTCGCTGATCCGTTGCTCGGCCAACGACCTCAAGGAGTTACCGGAACACGAGAAGTGCCGCAGCCGTCGTTGGCCGAGACCACTGCTCGATGTGTCATCGACATAGCTATGTGCGTTTTTTCACCAGGGCTGGTAGTATCTGGAGAGTTGCTACCCGCGCCGAAGTATTAGGCGTGTTCATGGTTGATGAAGCAACAGCACCTGTGAAGCCTTGGAACGTCAGTCACATGCACGAATAACGAAGTTTCATCGGATTGCCTCCATCTGGAACTCCATCCGCATCAGGTGCGATTGAATGCTCAATGTCGGCTCTTTTCGATATTGCAGCAACACCCCAATTCAGTGTGCGTTGTCAGCACACAGCAATCGTTCCGTGAGCCACTGAGGTTCCGGACGCTGAACGATGAGAAGGAATCCTTCGTGACACAGACTGTTACGCCCGATGCCGCAACAGATGGCGCGGGAAACGGTGGCCGTTCGAACTTGAGCGCGATGAAGCTCGCAGAATTGCAATCGCTTGCCAGCTCGATGGGCATCAAAGGAACATCCAAGATGCGCAAGGGTGACCTGGTAGAGGTCATCAAGAGCCGCCGCTCGGATGCGTCAGATAAGACCAAAGACAACCAGAACGATGCGGCACCTGCCACGTCGAGTGAAGCCACCCAGCCACGACGCACAACCCGGCAAGCCGGTTCGTCGCGTCGAGTCACCCGCGAACCGCAGTCCTCAGCTGAAACCAGCGAAGCAGGGGCGGAAGCACCCGCTCGCGCCGAACGCAGCTCCGCACAGGGGGCGTCGAAGGCGACTGAGGGCATCCTCGACGATCTGCTGAGTGAGAAGAAGCGTGGCGGAGACCGCGGACGACAAGAGGGCTCCTCGCGTTCGTCGGATAACCGTGCAGAACGTGCGGCGTCTGTCGTCGAAGATCTTCCTGCCGCTGGTAGCCAGCGTGGCTCGCGCGATCAGGACGGCAACCGCAACCGGCGTCAACGGTCGCGTGACGGCGAATCGGGCAACGACCAGCGTGAGCGCAGTAACAATGCCGAACGCTCCGGTGACAACCGGGATCGTTCCAAGAACCAGCAACGCGATGGCTCTCGCCGCTCGGACAACAGCACCGTGGAACTCGAAGATGACCGGTCCGGACGTCGCAGGCGCGGACGCGACCGGTACCGGGACCGCGATCGTAACAAGCGCGGTCGTGGCCGCGGACAGAACGATCTTGCGAGCTTCGATGAGATCGAGTTGGGCGAGGACGACGTTCTGATCCCCGTTGCCGGAATCCTCGACGTACTCGACAACTACGCATTCGTGCGCACCAGCGGTTACCTGCCAGGGCCAAATGATGTGTACCTGTCATTGGGCCAGGTGAAGAAGGCCGGATTACGGCGTGGCGATGCCATCACCGGCGCGATCCGCCAGCCGCGTGAGGGTGAATCGCAGAGCAACAACCGTCAAAAGTTCAATGCACTCGTTCGCCTCGACACGGTGAACGGTGCTGCCGCGGATGCGGCCCGCAAACGGCCCGATTTCGCCAAGCTCACTCCGCTGTATCCGCAAGAGCGGCTGCGGTTGGAAAATGCTGCGGCGACCCGTTTGACCCCGCGCGTGATCGACATCGTCGCTCCCATCGGCAAGGGCCAGCGTGGTCTGATCGTTGCGCCGCCCAAGGCCGGTAAGACGATCATCATGCAGCAGATCGCCAACGCGATCACCACCAACAACCCAGAAGTACACCTGATGGTGGTCCTGGTTGACGAGCGTCCTGAAGAAGTCACTGACATGGAACGCACCGTGCACGGTGAGGTCATCGCTTCGACCTTCGACCGTCCGGCATCCGACCACACCATTGTCGCTGAATTGGCCATCGAACGCGCCAAGCGTCTGGTGGAACTCGGCCAGGATGTCGTGGTGCTGCTCGACTCGTTGACCCGTCTGTCACGTGCCTACAACCTGGCGGCTCCGGCTTCCGGTCGTATCCTCTCCGGTGGTGTGGACGCTTCGGCGCTGTTCCCGCCGAAGAAGTTCTTCGGTGCTGCTCGCAACATCGAAGAGGGCGGTTCGCTCACGATCTTGGCCTCGGCCTTGGTCGAGACCGGTTCGAAGATGGACGAGGTCATTTTCGAAGAATTCAAGGGCACCGGCAACATGGAATTGCGTCTGTCGCGTCAGTTGGCTGACAAACGCATCTTCCCCGCTGTCGACGTCAACGCTTCGGGTACGCGCCGTGAGGAAGTACTGCTTCCGGCCGAGGAGCTCAAGATCATCTACAAACTGCGTCGTGTGTTCGGCGGGCTGGACCAGCAGCAGGCTATCGAACTGCTGCTCGGCAAGCTCAAGGACACCAAGACGAACATTGAGTTCTTGTTGCAGGTGCAGAAGACCACGCCGGGCGCGTCAAATGACGACAACGCTGGGCGCACCGTCTAGGTAGTTGCGCTGAAAAATAAGGGAGCGCTCGTCCTTGGACCAATTCCAGGGACGAGCGCTTCCTCGCTTTTTACGCCGTCTCCGCCTCGAGACGAACGCGACGGTTGTGCAGGTGTCCGCGGATTACGAGCACGAGTCCGGTGATCGCAGTGGCCACGAGTACGCCAGTAAGGACGACGAGCCACACCGCAAAATTGGTCCAATATTCCATGCCGGACGGATACGACAGGTGAGTGGGATTGTTCGGGTCGTATTCGATGTCGATTGTGTCCCCGTCAGCGGCCTCACACGACAAGATCAAATCACCTGAGCTGGCATCGACGGTGGTGCCTTGCTCCGTCACGAATGTGAGGTTGATCGTGCAGTCGCTGATAACCGGTTCCGGTATGTAGGCCTCTGTCTCAGATAACCCTTTGAGTTGAGCGTCCTCTTTGGCCTGAGCGATCTCCTCGGAGTTCGTGATCTGGCCCGGACCAACCGACGTGACCGTCGCAGTCGCGGCGACCCAATGGTCAGGATTCTGCACGGTACTGGCCATCGAGCCCAGTCCCACTATCAGCACGAAAACTGTCACGACAGGGAACAGTGCCACAATGGGAACGACGAGCAGGATATAGCGCCAAACCAACTTACGGCGCACGGGGGTTTCTGTCATGAGTCTTCTTCCTGACGTCGTGACCTCGGCTCGATCGGGCCGAGTGTTCCCTCGTATATTACGCCGACTTGAGGCCTAGATATTCCATACAGGTCGTGGCAATTTGATCCCAGGTCCACGATTGCAAAACTCGCTCGCGGCCGTTGTGCCCCAGTTGGCGCGCCAGCGCAGGATCGGCGAGCAGTTCGTTGATGCGTTGAGCGACGTCAGAGGGGTTGAGCGGGTCGACTAGATAGCCGGTTTCACCATCGACAACGGCATCGGGGGCGCCGCCCGAATTTCCGACAATAACGGGTTTGGCGCAAGCGCCGGCCTCTAAGTAGACAATGCCGAGGCCTTCGACTTCGAGGCCGCGCCGCAGGGTGCGCGATGGCATCGCGAACACATTGCAGGCGTCGAAGTAGCCCGGTAGATCCGACCACGGTACAGAACCGGCAAAGATCACCGAATCCTGTACGCCCGACTTGGTGGCAAGTGCGCGCAGCTTATCTTCATAAGGCCCTTTACCGACGATGACGAGTCGTGCGTCAGGGTGCGTCTGCTGAACCTGCGGCCACGCCTGGATCAAGGTGTCTTGCCCCTTCCGAGGTACCAGTCGCCCGGTGACCAGCACCATTGGTGAGTCATCGCGGAGCCCGAGTTGCTGGCGCGCCGCAGCGCCGCCTTGACCGGGCACAAATCTGGTCGGATCGACACCAGGTGCGAGCCGGAGTTGGCGCGCTTTACCCGCGGGGGTTAGTGCGCGTGCGATCTCGTCGCGGCACCACGTGGAGATATAGGTCAGCGCATCAACGTTCTTACCCATACGGCGTAACAACTGCTTTGTGATCGGCACCCGGGCCCACCACGCCTCATGTCCGTGGGTAATAGCAACAATGCGCTGCGCGCCAACCTTACGTAGTGCGGGCGAGAGCAGGCTCAGCGGCGCAGCCGCGCCAAATAGCACGCGGTCACAGTCGTATCGCTGCATAGTCTTGATCACTTCGCGGCGCACGCGTGGCGTGGGTAGTAGCATTCCGGCGCGGTCGCGCACAATCGGAAAGGCTGCCTTCGCATCGTATGCGGCGTCGCCCGGCATAGAAGCGGTATAAACCACGATCTGGTCCGGGTCGAAGCGTTTGGCGAGTTCCTCAGCGAATGTCTCAATGCCGCCTTGGCGGGTAGGGAAGTCATTCGTGACCATGAGGGTGCGAGGCATGCTCACGATCCTAGCCTTTGCTGGTTGAGCCCACTGTGGCATCTCGTTGCGAAGGTTGCCCTATGTGCAAAGTCGTAGAGATATATATCGCACAACGACTTTGCACATAGGGCAACCAACGCCGTAGCGCATCCTGACTCTTCGTTGGTTGAGCCTGTCAAAACCAACCACGACTGGGCCGAGACCAACTTCCGAAACGTTCTACCTAAGACCCTAGACGCAACGTACAAGTAGCGTTTATGATGTCGAGGTATGCCCGGGGTCTGACTTGTCTAGTGTTTTCTATCCGCAGCACGAGGTCCCCGAGGTACCTAGTCAGATGTGTCGCTTTGTCACACCAAAGTTATGAGGAACCTTTCTTATGGACCACACCTATTCCAAGGCAAGAAGCAGGCGGTCGGTTACTGCCCTCGTCAGTACAGTCGCGATGCTGCTTGGTTCGGTCGTTGCCGCGGTACCAGTCATTGCCGACGCTGGCATCGCACCACCTGGAAGTGGCGGGCGGGTCGTTGCCTTCGGTGAGACACCTGAAGAGGTGAGCAATGGAACATTTTCCGCGGTTGCCGCAGGATATTCGCATTTCTTAGGGCTTGATGCGCAAGGACGTGTCAAGGCGTGGGGAAGTAGCCAGTACGGTCAAACCGACGTACCTGTTTCGCTGTCGAGTAAAACGGTCACTGGGATCAGTGCCGGAGCCCGACACTCCTACGCGCTGACCAGCGATGGGGAACTGACAGTTTGGGGAGCCGATGACGATCAAGGATCTGTCCCCGTATCTTTGAGTGGCAAAAATGTCACAGCGGTTGCGGGTGGATGGCTCCAAACTTTGGCGCTGACAGATGATGGTCAAATCACTGCCTGGGGTGCCACGGAAAATGAACAGTCTGAGATTCCCGCATCTTTGGATGGCAAGACGGTGACCGCAATTGCTGCTGGCTATCGGCACCAGTTGGCGCTAACCAGCGATGGTGCGGTGACAGGCTGGGGAAGCGACTGGGCTGGCCAGGCAACAATACCCACTTCGCTGAGCGGGAAGATCGTGACCGCGATTGCCGCCGGTCAGGAACACTCGCTCGCGCTGACGAGTGAAGGAACCGTTATCGCTTGGGGCGGTAATGACCAAGGTCAGGCCAGCATCCCCACGGTGCTTCATGGTAAGACAGTGACCGCCATCGCTGCAGGTGATTGGTCTTCTTGGGCATTGACGAGTGACGGACAACTAGTGACATGGGGGTCGGGCGCGGCTCCAGAATCGTTCACTGGACAAAACATCACAGAGATTTCTGCGATGGGCTATCGAGCTATCGCTTTAACCGATGAAGGAAAGGTGACGACATGGGGTGCGGCTGGAGCAGAACACGTTGCTTTGCCAGACACATTGATCGATAAGACGGTCACCGCTGTTGCCTCCGGATCCTCGCACTCACTTGCACTAACGGCTGAAGGGACTGTCATCGCTTGGGGTGACAACAAGAACGAGCAACTCGACATCCCTACAGCGCTAGCAGGACAACGCGTCATCGCGATTGATGCGAGTTTGAACTACTCGCTCGCATTAACCGACGAGGGCAAGATCATCGCATGGGGGTCGAATCCGGCGTACGTCCCGTCTGCACTCGACGATCAAACCGTCACGGCGATAGCCGCAGGCCGGGAACATTTGCTTGCATTAACCGAAGAAGGACGAGTCTTTGTCTGTTCCGGTAATACCGCAATTGCTTGTGACGGATTCTCAGACCTCTATGGGATCTTCGACGTGCCAACATCTTTGAGTGACAAGACTGTCATTGCTATTTCCGCCGGAGAGAGTCATTCCTTGGCGTTGACGAGCGAAGGAGACGTGGTTGCTTGGGGATATAACGGTCGCGGCCAGACAGATGTGCCTGAATCGCTGGATAGCAAGAATGTGGTGGGGATTGCGGCGGGTTCTACTGACTCGTATGCGCTGACGGAAGGTGGTGAAGTCGTTGGTTGGGGTGACTACGGAAACACCCAAAGCAGAATCCCAACTTCCTTGCTAGGGAAGACTGTCACCGCGATCACAGCGGCTCTGTTCCATGTCATTGCTCTGACAGAAGATGGAAAGTTAACTGCTTGGGGTGATAGTACGTTCGGTCAACTTAATATCCCGGCTTCGCTGAACGACAAAACAGTGACGGCCGTGACGGCTGGCGAGCATCACACTCTGGCGATCGTTGCGGATGAGCCATCAACTCCAACGCTTGAGCAAGCGACCTTGCGGTCTGGTGTCATCGGCCAGCCTTATGCTGCGCGACTCCCTGTCGGCGGTGTCCCATTCCCGGGCCTAGTTGTCACCTCAGGTCAACTACCGCCAGGTATCACGCTTTCCACCACAGGGCTTCTATCTGGGACGCCGGCCGCTGCGGGTACCTACGTTTTCACTGTTACCGCGACGAACAGTGAAGGCACAGTGTCGCGTCAATTTGCCATGACGATTTCAGCGGCACCGGTTGATCCTGGACCTGTTGCCCCTGGCCCGGATGGGCAGGCGCCGGTGGTGCCGAGGCCGGTTCCTCAGGTGAAGGCGGCGAAGGCGAACTCGTCCGTCAAGGTCAAACTCGTGAAGAAGAAGGTTCGTGCGGGTGTGCGGGCCAAGGCTCGGGTGACGGTGAAGGCTAAGGGGGTTGCTCGTCCTACGGGCAAGGTTGTGGTCAAGGTTGGCAAGAAGAAGGTCACCGCCACGCTCAAGGCGAAGAACAAGGGCAAGATCACGGTCAAACTGCCTAAGTTCAAGGCTGGCAAATACAAGGTGACGGCCAACTACAAGGGATCGAAGACGGTCAAGAAGTCCAAGGCCAAGAAGAAAGTCACCCTCCGAGTCCTCCGGGTCGCGTAGCGGCAAGCGAAATCTGCGTAAGCGCGGGTGGGTCTCGACAGGCTCGACCGGCCAGGAGTAACGCATTGACTTTGACGGCCCAATCGTGGAAAATAATCTGTTGGTTTGCTGGTTCACGCCTCGGTAATCTTCCAGGCGACCCAGCGGCATCTATCAAGGAGAGTAGCTTCCATGAAGGCTGGCATTCACCCTGAGTACGTGGTCACCACGGTCACGTGCACCTGCGGGAACACATTCGTAACGCGCAGCACCGAGACGTCAGGCGAGATCAGCGCCGACGTGTGCAACGCGTGCCACCCGTTCTACACGGGCAAGCAGAAGATCCTCGACACCGGTGGTCGCGTGGCTCGATTCCAGGCGCGCTACGGCAAGAAGGACAAGTAGCTTCACATTCAGCGCCGGTGGCTCCACTCATTCCCCGCTTTGCGGAGGTCGGGATGGAAGCCACCGGCGCTGTGTCATGTGCTGACAGTTACTCCCAACCGCCACACCATCCCAAGGAAACCCGATGTCGTCGTCAGAACCCGGATCAACCTCACAACAGTTCGCCTCGGTCCTGCCGTTATTGGACGAGTACCGCCAGATTGAGGCGGACCTCGCAGATCCCGGGGTCCATGCTGATCAGGCCCGGGCACGCAGCCTGGGGCGGCGTTACGCTGAACTCGGCGCTGTGGTCCGGGTCTATCAGACTTGGCGGTCCGCCGCCGACGACCTTGAGGCAGCCCAAGAACTGGGTGAGATCGACGAGGGCATCGCCGCTGAGATCCCCGGTTTGCTCACTGAGGTGGACGAGGCCGCCCAGCGGTTGCGTGCAGTCCTGATCCCGCGCGACCCGTCTGATGCTCGGGACGTCATCATGGAGATCAAAGCCGGTGAAGGCGGCGAGGAATCCGCACTCTTCGCCGGTGACCTGCTTCGCATGTACCTGCGCTACGCCGAATCCAAGGGCTGGCGCACCGAGGTCATCTCGCAGACCGAATCCGACTTGGGCGGCTACAAGGACGTCTCCATCGCGATCAAGGCGCGTGGCCAAGTCGAGCCGCAGGACGGTGTGTGGGCACACCTGAAATATGAGGGCGGAGTTCACCGGGTCCAGCGCGTTCCGGTCACTGAATCCCAGGGACGTATTCACACCTCGGCTGCGGGTGTGCTCGTCTTCCCGGAAGCCGAAGACGTGACCGACGTCGAAATCGACCCCAATGACCTGCGCATTGACGTCTACCGGTCCTCTGGTCCAGGTGGACAGTCGGTGAACACCACCGATTCAGCGGTGCGTATCACGCACATTCCCACCGGAATCGTCGTCGCGATGCAAAACGAGAAATCACAACTGCAGAACCGGGAACAAGCCATGCGCGTGCTGCGGGCGAGGCTGCTTGCCGCGCAGCAGGAGGCCGCGGCCGCGGAAGCCAACGATCTACGGCGCTCCCAGGTGCGCACCGTCGACCGTTCCGAACGGATCCGCACCTATAACTTCCCAGAGAACCGCATTGCGGATCACCGCACCGGGTACAAGTCCTACAACCTCGATGCGGTCCTGGACGGAGCCCTTGGCCCGGTCGTGGAATCCGCCATCGCCGCCGATGAAGAGGCGCGTTTAGCGGCAAGCGGCTCCGAATGAGTTCATTGTGGAGCCAGTTGGTCGCGGATGCTACAACGACGCTCCGCGATGCTGGCGTCCCCAACCCCGATATCGATGCACTCGAGTTGGCCAGTTACGTCTCAGGTGTGTCGCGCGGAGAACTGCATGCCCGGATCATCACCGGCACGGCAGTCGCTACGGTGGATCAACATGACGGCTACGCGCAAGCGGTCCAGCGTCGCGTGACCCGGGAACCACTGCAGCACATCACCGCACATGCCCCATTTCGCGACCTAGAGTTGCGTGTTGGCCCGGGAGTCTTTGTGCCGCGGCCAGAAACGGAATATGTCGTCGAAGTCGCGCTGGGCGAAGTGCGCAACGTAGCGCACGGCAGCAGCGAGTTGACGGTTGTCGATCTGTGCACCGGCAGCGGCGCGATAGCGCTGGCGCTCGCCCACGAACTTCCGCAAGCCCACGTCTGGGCAGTGGAACTAGACCAGGCGGCCGCCCAATGGGCGAGGCAGAACATCGCAGATCAACCCGAATCCATTCGCTCTCGCATCACCTTGGTTCGAGGCGATGCGCGTACCGCACTGCAAGAACTGGACGGCCGATGCGACCTCGTGGTGTCCAACCCGCCCTATATCCCGCCTGACGCAGTGCCACGTGAGCAGGAAGTACGAGACTACGACCCGCCCATTGCGCTTTATGGACTCGGCCCCGACGGCTTGGAAGTGCCGCGTGGAATCAGCACTGCGGCAGTACGGCTATTACGCCCTGCAGGGGTCTTTGTGATGGAACACGCTGAAGTCCAAGCTGGCGCAGTGCGTACTATGTTGGACGGTACGATCTGGTCCGACATCCGCACCGCGGCTGACCTTACAGGTCGAGACCGTATGGTGGTTGCGCGGCGGCGCGACGCTGACGTTCAATCGTTACAGACGACAACGTCCGACTGCGCGGCAGAAACTGCAGCTGAATCGAGGGTAGAACAGGGCATGGAATCGTGACGAGGATTCTTGACGTGGCTGACCCCAACCAATGGGGCAATGCCCTTGACGAGGCGGTTCACGCGGTAGGCAGAGGGCAACTCGTCGTCCTTCCCACCGACACGGTTTACGGAATCGGAGCAGACGCCTTCAATGCGAAAGCCGTGAACGACCTTCTTGCTGCCAAGGGTCGTGGCCGGCAGATGCCGCCGCCGGTCCTGGTGGGCAGCGCACACAGCCTGGATGCGCTCGCCGATGAGATTCGTGACGAAGTACGAGCGCTCACGACTAAATTCTGGCCCGGCCCACTCACGGTCATCTGCTTCGCTCAGCCGTCGTTGGCTTGGGACCTGGGGGAGACCCACGGTACGGTGGCGCTGCGAATGCCCGATCATGAGGCGGCACTGGCCCTGCTGCGCCGCACCGGACCGATGGCTGTTTCCAGTGCGAACCGCACCGGGGCAGATGCGGCAACCACGGCCACCAGCGCAGCCGAACAGCTGGGCGATAAAGTCGCCGTGTACCTCGATGCCGGACAAAGCCCAGGAGGCGTGGCCTCCACTATCCTTGACGCCACTGGCCCGCAGTTACGCGTGGTGCGCACCGGGGCGATTGATCTGGCGCAATTGCGCCAGATCGTCCCAGACATCCTTGACGAGGGTGATCAGCCGGCATGAGGATCTACATTCTCATCGCGGCTGTAGCGGCGACCGTCACCTTCCTTCTGACGCCGCTTGCGCGATGGATCGCCACCAAGGCCGGCGCTTACACCGCAGTTCGCGACCGCGACGTGCATTCGGTGCCCACACCGCGTCTGGGCGGATTGGCCATGCTCGGCGGGCTTGCGGCAGCCTTCGCCCTCGCATCACAGACACCATTTCTGGAACCCATCTTCGAGGAGTCGGGCAGCACCGCGTGGGGAGTCATCCTCGGTGCGGCATTGGTGTGTCTGATCGGCGTGGTGGACGACATTTGGGACCTGGACTGGATGATCAAATTAGTCGGCCAAGTCTTGGCCGCAGGTGTCATGGCCTGGCAGGGGGTTCAACTCATCTCCGTGCCTATCGCGGGGCTGACGATCGGCTCGAGTCGTATGTCGCTATTCGCCACGGTGCTTGTGATCGTTGTGGCGATGAACGCGGTGAACTTCGTTGACGGACTCGACGGATTGGCCGCGGGAGTCATCGCCATCGGTGGAACCGCATTCTTTGGCTACACGTATCTGCTGACGCAAGCATCAAATCCGCAAAGTTACGCATCACTGGCGTCCTTGGTCGTTGCAGCGCTGGTGGGTGTCTGTATCGGATTCTTGCCGTTCAACTTCCATCAGTCCCGAATATTCATGGGGGATTCAGGGTCGATGCTGATCGGCCTGACCATGGCGGCAGGCGCCATCATCGTGACTGGCAATATCGATCCAGAACGAGTTTCAGGCGGCCAGGCGCTACCGACCTATCTGCCTATGCTGTTGCCCATGGCGGTGCTCATCTTGCCGTTGCTGGACATGACCATGGCAGTGATCCGCCGGATCTCGCAAGGGAAGTCTCCGTTCCACCCAGACCGCAGGCATCTGCATCACCGGCTGCTTTCCATCGGGCACACCCACCGCCGTGCAGTGCTGGTGATGTATCTGTGGACCGCCGTGGTGGCCTTCAGTGCGGCGGCATTAGTGCGGTTCGCCTGGCAGGATGTACTGATCGGCAGCGGCATCGCCAGTGCGATAGCACTCGTGCTGACCCTTGGACCATTGCGCGGCAGGGTCCAAAGTCCCAAACCTGTTAAACACGCCCTATAGGGTGCTCGACAAAGAGGAAACCGGATATGACAAGTCCTGCAGTGCCAAGTGGCACACCCGTGCGCGCGGCGGCACGCACCGCATTGCGCTGGATCTTGGGGGTATTCAGTGCCATGCTGATTATCGGTGTGATCGCAGGCCTGCTCATCGACGGTGCCGCAGGGCTCTATGGTGCGCTCCTGGGCGTGGGCATAGCCGTAGTTTTTTCTATCACTACAGTGATCTCAATCATGCTGAGCGCAGATCGCGACGGTGGAGCACTCGCTGGCATCGTGCTGGGCATGTGGCTGGCGAAGATGATCGTGCTGTTCGGTTTGCTACTCGTGCTGCGTCCACACGATTTCTACAACCGGCCAATCTTCGCCGTCGTACTTTGCGTTGCGGTACTGGCTGCTGCCATTATTGATGCGGTGGCCGTGCAACGTGCACGGATACCGCTCACCCAACCAGGACCTTCGTCCAATTCCTGAGAAGTGTGCGCGAGCACGCAGTTAATTGGGATAGGCTTAGGCCCGATCCGATCACGCCGAAACGGCTTCAACGTGCCCCGACGTGTGACAGACCTCGAATAACAGGAGTCACGATCTTCCATGATCACTCTTCACGGAACTGCTCTCGCAGCTGAGGGCGGCACTGACGGCTTTCACGCGCCGTCGATCTCTGACTTCTTCCCGCCTGCCATCTGGTTTGAGGGAACCATCTTCGAGATCACACGTATGCAGTTGGTGCAGTTCCTCGCTGCTGCAGTACTGATCACGGTATTGGTTGTCTCCGCTCGACGAGTCAAGTTGGTTCCCGGTCGGTTTCAGAACGTCCTCGAAATGATTTTGGACTTCGTGCGGGTTCAGATCGTCGAGTCGACGATGGGCAAAGAGCGCGGCAAGCCCTACTTGAAGTTGATCACGACGATCTTCTTGACGATTCTCGCCTTCAACCTCACCGGCATCATCCCCGGAATCAACCTTGCCGGTACCTCGCGTATTGGTGTGCCGCTGTTGATGGCGCTGTGGGTCATGGTCGCGTACTGGGCTGCCGGTGTCCGCAAGCACGGCCTGTGGGGCTATTTGAAGGCCAACATGTTCCCCCCGGGTGTTCCGGTGTTCGTCTACCCGATCCTGGCGCCGATCGAATTGCTGCAACTGCTGATCATTCGACCTGGTTCGCTGATCATCCGTCTTCTTGCGAACATGGTCGCCGGTCACATCATGCTGGCACTGTGCTTCCTCGCAACCCATTACCTGTTGCTCTCGGCCGGCGGTGCTTTGGCTGCCACGAGTGCGATCACGCTGTTCGGAGCGATCGCGTTGACCCTCTTCGAGGTATTCGTCGCAGCGTTGCAGGCATTTATCTTCGCGCTTCTTGCTGCGGTCTACATCAACATGTCCCTGGAAGAAGAGCACTGATTCTTTAACTCGAACGTCAATAGCTTCACCTCGCACCACAGTCCGGCCACTGGTCGGCCAACGAAAGGAAACCTCGTGGACATCACGAACATCGCCGAACTCACCGGTAACATCAACACCATTGGTTACGGCATCGCGGCAATCGGCCCGGCTATCGGTCTGGGAATGCTGATCGGCAAGACCCTCGAGGGCATTGCGCGTCAGCCTGAGGTTGCCAACCAGCTGCGTTCGACCATGTTCATTGGTCTGGCGTTCGTCGAGATCCTTGCGCTCCTCGGATTCGTGGCAGCGCTCATCATCTCGTGACCATGAATCTGGCTGCGGGAGGGGAGCCCGTCGAGGGCATCCAATTATTCATCCCGGTTCCTTCCGAGATCCTCTGGTCGGCGATCACCATTGTGATCATCGCGGTTGTGGTCTACAAGTTCTTCCTGCCGAAGTTCACGACCATGCTTGACGAGCGTACGGAACTGATCGAAGGCCGACTGGCTGAAGCTGACGAGGCACAGGCCAAGGCGGACGCGCTCGTTGCGGAGCACGAGGAGCAACTGCGCCTGGCTCGTACCGAAGCATCGAAGATTCGTGAAGAGGCTCGCAGCGAGGGTGCGCAGATCGTCGCAGAGCAGCGTGAGCACGCTAGCGATGAAGCAGCTCGCATCCTCGAGAACGCGCAGCGTCAGATCGAATCGGAACGTCAGCAGGTCTCCATCGCACTGCGTGACGAGGTCGGGACGCTGGCAACGGAACTGGCATCGCGAATCGTGGGCGAGTCCCTCGAAGACGTGGCACGTCAATCACGTGTAGTTGATCGTTTCCTCGATGAGATCGAGGCATCGTCGAGTAGCGCCAAGGGGAAGTGATGCGCGGATCGTCACTCGTCTCACTAGAGGCAGTAGAGAGCCGTTTCAACGATGCGCTGGCATCGCTGAACGGCGACGCAGCAGTACAGATCGGTCAGCAGCTATTCGCTGTCGTTGACCTGCTGGACACCACCGGTGCCCTCCGCAGAGCACTGACCGACCCTGCACGCGACAGTGCGGCGAAGACGACCCTGGTCAACGATCTCCTTGGATCACATGCGTCACAACAGACGGTCGACGTGGTAGCCGATGCGGCTACCAGCCGTTGGTCGAACATGAGTGATTTTGCGGATGCTATCGAGCGCTTGGGTGCCGTGGCTGTGCTGGCAGGGGCTCAGGCCGCGGGTCGACTCGAGCAGGTCGGACACGAGCTGTGGGACTCGAGCCAGGTGTTGGCTAACCTGCCGCAGGTTCGCACCGTGCTGTCCGATCGTCGCGCTGACGCTGCCGCTCGTGCTGAGTTCATCGGCGCGCTCTTCGCCACCAAGGTTTCCGAAGAGACGCTGGTCCTGATCACGCGCGCAGCAGCAGCACCACGTGGCGCACAACTGGTTCCGGCGATTCAGCGTTACAGCGATCTTGTAGCCGAGCGTCGCCACCGCGTTGCTGCCCGGGTGATCGCCTCTGCACAACCGAGTGCCGAGCAGATCGCCCGCATCGAGTCGCTGCTGCGCGATGCCTACGGACAAGACATTCAAGTTGACGTCATCATTGACCCATCGGTGATTGGCGGCATCCGTATTCAAGTCGGGTCGGACATACTCGACTCGACTGTGCTAGCCCGTCTCGTGGACATTCGCCGCAAGATCGCTAGTTAGACTTTGGCGCCTCAGGCGCAGCCCCGGTTCGCCGGGACAACCGAGACAGACCAATGGGACCGCCGTAGCGGTCACGACAGGAGTAGAACAATGGCTGAGCTGACGATCCGGCCGGATGAGATCCGTGCTGCGCTGGACAGCTTCGTGAAGTCCTATGAGCCCACCGGTGCGGTCACCGAAGAGGTTGGCCGGGTCACGCTCGCTGCGGACGGCATCGCACAGGTTGAGGGCTTGCCCGGTGCAATGGCGAACGAGTTGCTTCGTTTTGAAGACGGCACGCTTGGACTGGCACTGAACCTGGATGTCCGCGAGATCGGTGTCGTGATTCTGGGTGAGTTCTCCGGCATCGAAGAAGGTCAGGAAGTGCGCCGCACTGGCGAGGTGCTTTCCGTGGCTGTCGGTGACGGTTACCTCGGACGAGTGGTGGACCCGCTTGGAAACCCCATCGACGGTCTCGGCGAGATCGAGACTTCGGGGCGGCGCGCTCTCGAACTGCAGGCACCTGGCGTCATGGCACGCAAGAGCGTGCACGAGCCGCTGCAGACCGGGATCAAGGCCATCGACTCGATGATCCCGATCGGTCGCGGACAGCGTCAGTTGATCATCGGCGACCGTCAGACCGGTAAGACCGCGATCGCGATCGACACGATCATCAACCAGAAGGCCAACTGGGAAACCGGTGATCCGTCGAAGCAGGTGCGCTGCATCTACGTCGCCGTCGGGCAGAAGGGCTCGACCATCGCCTCGGTGCGCGGTGCCCTGGAAGAAGCCGGCGCACTCGAATACACCACGATCGTGGCCGCTCCGGCCTCAGACCCGGCTGGCTTCAAGTACGTTGCTCCCTACACCGGTTCGGCCATCGGCCAGCACTGGATGTACGAGGGCAAGCACGTGCTGATCATCTTCGATGACCTGTCCAAGCAGGCTGAGGCCTACCGTGCGGTCTCCTTGCTGCTGCGTCGTCCACCGGGCCGTGAAGCATACCCCGGTGACGTGTTCTACTTGCACTCACGTCTCCTTGAGCGTTGTGCGAAGCTCTCCGACGAGATGGGCGCGGGTTCGATGACCGGCCTGCCGATCATCGAGACCAAGGCCAACGACGTTTCGGCCTACATCCCGACTAACGTGATCTCCATTACCGATGGTCAGATCTTCTTGCAGTCGGACTTGTTCAACGCCGACCAGCGTCCAGCTGTCGATGTCGGTATCTCGGTTTCTCGTGTCGGTGGTTCTGCACAGATCAAGGCGATGAAGAAGGTCTCGGGAACGCTCAAGCTCGACTTGGCGCAGTTCCGTTCACTGGAGGCATTCGCGATGTTCGCCTCCGACCTGGATGCGGCTTCACGTGCGCAGTTGAACCGTGGCGCGCGTCTGCTCGAACTGCTCAAGCAGAGCCAATACTCACCGTACCCGGTCGAGGACCAGGTCGTATCCGTTTGGGCCGGTACTAAGGGCAAGCTTGACGACGTTCCGGTGCAGGATGTGCGTCGTTTCGAATCCGAACTGCTTGACCACCTGCGTCGTAACAGCGATGTGCTGGACATCATCGCTACGACCGGCAAGCTTGAGGACGAGACCGAGCAAGCGCTGGACAGCGCCATTGAGGAGTTCCGTCAGGGCTTTTTGACCTTCGACGGCTCACCGCTATCGGGCAACGCTGATGAAGACGAGGAAGCCGCGCTCGAATCTGAGCCCGAGCAGATCGTCAAGCAGAAGAAGGCCTGATCCATGGCTGGTTCGCAGCGCATCTATCGAGCGCGAATCAAATCCACGCAGTCGCTGAAGAAGGTTTTCCGCGCGCAGGAGTTGATTGCGGCGTCTCGCATCGGTAAGGCGCGTGCCCGGGCTCAGTCTGCCGCACCGTACGCGGCGGCGATCACCCAGTCCGTGTCTGCTTTGGCAACTCACGCTGACATCGATCACCCGTTGGCCTCGGAGCGCAAGGACACCAATCGTGTCGCAGTGCTGCTCATCACCTCCGACCGCGGTATGGCTGGTGCCTACACGGCGAACGTGCTGCGCGAAGGCGAACGTCTGATCGAGTCGCTCACTGAAGAGGGCCGCACTATTGACCTGTATGTAGCGGGTCGACGTGGTTTGGGCTACTTCCAATACCGGGGCCGTGATGTTGTGAAGTCGTGGACTGGCGAATCGGACGCCCCGACGCCGCAGATGGCGGAGGAGATCGCCGAGGAACTGCTGTCGCGCTTCCTGGCCCCGGCTGACGAAGGTGGAGTCGCGGAACTGCACGTGGTCTACACCCGCTTCATCAACATGGTCACGCAACAGCCGCGAATCCTGCGTCTGCTGCCACTGGAAGTCGTCGAGGGTGTCGAACCAGTAGACGAGCACGAGGCATTGCCGCTGTACGAGTTCGAGCCATCGCCTGTAGAAGTGCTCGATGCTTTGCTGCCGCGCTACATTCGCAGCCGGATCTACTCGTTGCTGTTGCAGGCGGCAGCCTCCGAGTTGGCATCACGGCAGCGTGCAATGCACACTGCGACCGACAATGCGGAAGACTTGATCCGTACCTACACGCGACTGGCCAACCAAGCGCGTCAGGGCGAGATCACCCAAGAAATCACCGAGATCGTCTCGGGTGCCGATGCGTTGAAGGCATCATGATGTCACGCGTCGCATACCCGAAGAATCAGACCAACACAGCACGTCTCCGGTTCGCCGGAACCCCGTCAGGACGAGAAGAGCGAGGCCAGCAATGACCGCCAGCACAGTCGAGAACCCTGCCACGCAGGCCGGTACGTCAGGCCCGGGCCGTATTGCCCGAGTAATCGGCCCTGTCGTCGATGTCGAATTCCCCTCAGGTGGCATTCCCGACATCTACAACGCGCTGACCGTTCCCGTGAACCTCAGCGGACAGGGTGAGGGCGAGAGCTCGTTCAACCTCACCTTGGAGGTCGCACAGCACCTAGGCGACAACTTGGTGCGCGCGATCGCGCTGAAGCCGACCGACGGCCTGGTGCGCGGCTCGGAAGTGACTGACACCGGAGCCCCGATCAGTGTGCCGGTCGGCGATGTGACCAAGGGCCACGTGTTCGACGTGACCGGTGAGGTCTTGAACGCCAAAGAAGGCGAGAAGATCGAGATCACCGAGCGTTGGCCGATTCACCGCAAGCCACCGGCCTTTGACCAGCTCGAATCGAAGACCCAGATGTTCGAGACCGGAATCAAGGTCATCGACCTGCTGACGCCATACGTGCAGGGTGGAAAGATCGGTCTGTTCGGTGGAGCCGGTGTCGGCAAGACCGTTCTGATCCAGGAAATGATCTACCGTGTGGCCAACAACCACAACGGTGTCTCGGTGTTCGCCGGTGTCGGCGAGCGTACTCGTGAAGGTAACGACCTGATCGAGGAGATGACTGATTCAGGCGTCATCAACCAGACTGCGCTTGTCTTCGGCCAGATGGACGAGCCGCCGGGCACGCGTCTTCGCGTTGCACTGTCCGCGTTGACCATGGCGGAGTACTTCCGCGATGTTCAGAAGCAGGACGTGCTGTTGTTCATCGACAACATCTTCCGTTTCACCCAAGCTGGTTCTGAGGTCTCCACGCTGCTCGGACGTATGCCGTCCGCAGTGGGTTACCAGCCGAACCTTGCCGACGAGATGGGTGTGCTCCAGGAGCGCATCACCTCGACTCGTGGTCACTCGATCACCTCGTTGCAGGCTATCTACGTGCCAGCTGACGACTACACCGACCCGGCTCCGGCCACCACGTTCGCGCACTTGGACGCGACGACGGAGCTCAGCCGTGAGATCGCCTCGCGCGGTCTCTACCCGGCCGTGGACCCCCTGTCGTCCTCGTCGCGTATTCTTGACCCGCGTTACGTCGGCCAGGCGCACTACGATGCGGCGACTCGTGTGAAGCAGATTCTGCAGCGCAACAAGGAACTGCAGGACATCATTGCGATTCTTGGCGTTGACGAGCTTTCCGAAGAGGACAAGACCGTGGTGGCGCGTGCGCGTCGCATCCAGCAGTTCTTGTCGCAGAACACCTACATGGCGGAGCAGTTCACCAACGTTCCGGGTTCGACGGTGCCGCTGAGCGAGACCATCGAGGCATTCACCAAGATTGCCGACGGTGAGTTCGACCACATCTCAGAGCAGGCATTCTTCAACATCGGTGGTCTTGAAGACCTGGAACGCAACTGGGCCCGCATCCAAAAGGAATACGGCGTCTGATCCTGTTGGTCGAAAGCCAGCAAAGTACAGCAGCGAAGTGAGGAACGTACGTGGCGCTTCTTGACGTGAACGTGGTATCGACGAGTACGACCATGTGGCAAGGCAAGGCGACGATGGTCGTGGCGCCCGCGGCAGATGGAGAGATCGGTTTGCTCGTGGGACACTCACCCTTGCTTTCGGTTTTGCAGGCAGGACGAGTTCGTATCACCGCTGACAACGGCGATCGTATTTTGATCGACGTCACCGGAGGCTTCCTATCCCTGGACACTGACCAGGTGACGGTGGTCGCCGATGATGCGGAGTTGGTCGCACAGGCCTGAGCACGAGTAGTCCTCCGCCATGGAACCCGCGATCGTCATCGTCACTGCATGTGTGGCGATTGTGCTCGCCACAGCGGCGGTGCTCGTTATTCTGCTGCGTTTTCGCTGGCTGTGCCGTAGACCAGGTTCAGTGATCATGTCGCTGGGACGGCCGCCTAGGGGCGGCCGTCGTCGCTGGCGCCTGGGCGTGGCTCGGATGAAGTCGGCGCAATTGGAATGGCATGCTGCCCGCAGTCTGGCATGGTGGCCCACGAAACGGTGGGATCGCGGCTCGTTGGATATTGTGGGTAGAGAATCTGCGGCTCCGATGGCCGGTCAGCGGATATCTATCGTGCAATGCCGCGAAGGCACGGCGCAGTTCGAGGTCTTGATGTCTGATCGTGCTTATGCTGGTTTCTCGTCGTGGCAGGAATCAGCGCCGCCACGCGATTCTGCCCATGTGCTGTAGCAGGAGTTGATGTATGCGGTTGGTCGTGGCGAGATGTGCTGTGCGCTATCAAGGACGGTTGTCGGCCTATCTGGCGGAAGCTACCCGGTTATTGCTGGTCAAAGCCGATGGCTCAGTGCTGATCCACTCCGATGGCGGCAGTTACAAGCCGCTGAACTGGATGAGCCCGCCGTGTTCCATGAAGGAACGTGAGGCGTCGGATCAGGAGCAAAACCACGGCGTGGCTCAGGTGTGGACGGTGCAGCACGCCAAGAGTGACGACCGGCTCGACATTGACATCTTCGAGGTGTTCTCAGACAGCCGGTGGGACCTCGGTGTTGACCCTGGGCTGGTCAAAGACGGCGTCGAGGCACACCTGCAGGAACTGTTGGCACAGCAAATCGGCTTGTTGGGCCCGGGGCACACGCTGGTCCGTCGAGAGTATCCGACAGCTATCGGACCGGTTGACATCCTCGCTCGCGATGAAGATGGCGGTGCCGTGGCTGTTGAGATCAAGCGGCGCGGGGACATCGACGGTGTGGAGCAATTGACCCGCTACCTGGAGTTGATGAACCGTGATCCGCAACTGCGCCCGGTCAGTGGCGTGTTCGCTGCACAGGAGATCAAACCACAAGCACGAGTTCTCGCTGCTGATCGCGGTATCCGGTGCGTCGTCTTGGACTATGACGCGATGCGCGGGTTCGATGACGTCGATTCGCGACTTTTCTAGGTAGCAGTCGTGCGTTCGAGTCCGGGACGCGCTGGAAGTTGCCGCACAAGAGTGCAAGAATGTTTATATGCCTAACGAATTGGATGGGGTTTTCATCCATCGCGGTCGCCTCGTATCAGCCGACGCGATCATCGATGACGGTGTGGTCATTGTCCGGCAGGGAGTCATCGTTTACGCGGGCACAGTCGCAGGTATCGACGCACACTGGGAGCACGCCGTCACATCGACAGCTGCCCAGCCAGACCGTTACATCCTGCCGGGACTGGTGGATATCCACTGCCACGGCGGTGGCGGGGGCAGTTTCCCCGATGCGCTAGACCGGGACGAGGCTCAGGTCGCCATCGCTGAACATCGTCGCCACGGAACGACCTCGCTCGTCGCGTCACTGGTGACTGGGCCGCCCGCAGCGCTACGCGAGCGGGTGGCAATGCTGACGGGACTCGTCGACGAAGGTGAACTCGCGGGCATCCATCTGGAAGGCCCTTTTGTGTCGCCGGAGCGCTGTGGCGCGCAGAACCCGGCCTTCATCCAAAACCCCGACCCGCGGCTGGTCGCTGAACTGTGCGAACTCGCCCATGGTGGCATCGTCACCATGACTCTCGCCCCGGAGATCCCAGGCAACTGCGGGCCGGGTTCAGTGACTGAAGCGTTGATCGCGCACGATGCCTTGCCGTCATTTGGGCATACCGACGCGGCGCAGGGGCAAATGCGCACCGCGATCGATGGCGCCGGAAAGTTGCTGCGACAGAACCCGGCGCGTTCTGAACTTCCTACGGTCACCCACCTGTTCAATGGCATGCGGCCGTTGCAGCACCGTGAAGCCGGCCCCGTGCTCGATGCCTTGACGGCCGCGGCCAGCGGACTAGCTGTGGTGGAACTGGTTGGCGACGGTACTCATCTGAACCCGGCACTCGTGAAGGAAGTCTTCGAACTCGTCGGGGCCGACCACATCATGCTGATCACCGATGCGATGGCGGCAGCAGGCATGGCTGATGGTCGTTACCGGTTGGGATCGTTGGCAGTACGGGTGCGTGACGGTGTCGCGCGTCTTGATGGCGAGAATGAAGCAGGCGCCATCGCCGGCGGGACCGCGCATCTGATCGATGTGGTGCGCACCACCGTAGCGGGCGGCGTCCCGTTGGTCGATGCTGTCAAGGCGGCGACCGCGACACCAGCACGAGTTCTCGGCCGCAGTGACATCGGTGTCCTGCAGGCCGGCAGGCGCGCGGATGTGCTCGTCGTGGACGATGAACTGCGGGTGTGCGAGGTCTGGCGCGGGGGAGAACTCGTCCCTTCTAGCCGAACCGCCCGTTGACGTAGTCGTTGGTACGAGGATCTTGCGGATTGTTGAACATGGCGTCGGTGTCGCCCCATTCCACGATCACGCCAGGAGTGCCCGCCTCAGCCAGGAAGAATGCGCTTTGATCGGACACTCGGGCTGCCTGCTGCATGTTGTGCGTGACTATCACGATCGTGACGAGATCGCGCAGTTCCGCGATTGTCTCCTCGATCCGGCGTGTTGACGTCGGATCGAGGGCCGAACAAGGCTCGTCCATCAAGAGCACGCGCGGACGAACCGCCAAAGACCGGGCGATGCACAGCCGCTGCTGTTGACCGCCGGATAGTCCGCCACCGGGAGCATCGAGACGGTCTTTGACCTCTTCCCACAGACTTGCTTGCCGCAGGGACTGCTCGACGATGCGTTCTCGTTCGCTCGCCGACACCTTCAGACCCGTCAACGCGAGCCCTGCGGTGACATTGTCACGAATGGACATGGCAGGAAAGGGATTGGGCTTTTGGAAGACCATCCCGATATCGCGGCGCGCCTGTGTGACCCGCAGTGCTGGATCATAGATGTCTTGGCCATCAAGGCGGACTTCCCCCGCTAGCTTTGCACTGGGAACAAGCTCGTGCATACGGTTGAGGATGCGTAGAAACGTTGATTTTCCGCAGCCGGATGGCCCGATCAACGCTGTTACCTGTCCTGCTGGCATGGTCAACGAGACTCGGTCAAGGACCTGATGTGAGCCGAACCAGGCAGAGATCTGCTCAGCATGGAGTTCGCTCGCAGTCGATGTGACCGCTGACGAGGGCGCATCAACGGTGAGTTCGGTCTCCGAGTCGGCATCGACGGTCATCGTGGTCGCGTCGCCATGAACTGTCTGGCCTTCAAGATTTGTCGCAGTCGCGTGAACTGGCGGGAAAACATGGCCGGCGTCATCTGGCGGCGCCTCGGGAAGCAAACGAGTAGTCACTTGAGAACCTTGTCGCAGGAAGATGACGAGCACGTGAACGAATGAAGACCGTTAGGCCAATAAGTCGATAGTTCAGCAAGATCACACGAGGTTGGGTACAACCTGCATGATCGCGCCGCCGAGGAGACACGTTGTCAGCGCGAACGCCGGCACGCCCACAATCCAGGCCTGCGGCCGCCCCCACCACCAGCTCAGCCGCCGAATCAGGACAAACACCGCAAACCATGATGCGAGCCAGATGACCACCCATGGCCAAGCGGCGGAATCGGAGGCGAACGCGGCTTCAGCATCGTCCAGTTCCACAGCGGAGACCACGGCGCGAGGCGTCTCGAAAGGGTCGGAGATCAGTTCCATGTCGACTCGGATCACGTCAGATGGCATGAATGAGCGGCCCGTTGCTGAAACCAGGGTCAGCCGTCCGTCACCCGGGGACATCACGGCGGGCAGTGGATCGCCACTGCGTCGGATCCCCGTCACTCGATACGTCGCCTGACCTTGGCCGGTGATCGTTGTGACGCTATCGCCCGCCGTGAGCATATCGAGCTTGCCGAAGGGTCCGCCGAAGGACGCATGGCGTCCCATGATCACGCTGGCGCCCGATTGACCCGGGAGCACGCTGTCGCGCCGGTGTCCCGGTCCGGACTGGAGGACCTGGGCAGTGGTTCCAGACAGGAAGACCTCGTTGACCCCGAGCTTTTCAATGGTGATCACGCCCAGGGGAGTGCCAGTCGTGACGGGGGTGTCACTCATCGTGACGTGACCGACAGGAGAGATCCCATTCGCCAGTTGGTAGCGCAGTTCGTTGTACGCGATGTGCTGTGCACGCATATGGAAGAGCGGTGATACCAGTAGTGTGTAGGCGATCAGACTGATGATGAGGAGACCGACGATCTGCAACACATCACCGGTACTTCGCACACGATCGCTCTGTTCCGGGCGTGGCAACGCGGTGCGATGGGCGGGTGCCAGCGCTCGACCGACTTGAGCGGTGGATCCACTCGGAACCGGTGGTTGGGTGACAGATGTCACGGTGGACGGTCTCCTTAGGTTTGGTACATGTCAAAGCCACAGTCGTGGCCGGGACTCATATCCGCCTGCGCGGAGCGTCCCGACCACGACCGTGGTCGTCAACCTGCCTGACTGCGATGGTTAACTTCTTCTCAGCGAGCCACTCGAACCGTGGTCTTCGCGTTCGCCTTGGTGACAGTGGCCGAGCCGTTGAAGGAGACGGTGAGCTTGTTCTTGCCCCTCTTCAGCTTGGCAACCTTGACCCTGATCTTCTTGCCGTTCTTGACCTTGACGGTGGCAACCTTCTTCTTGCCAGCCTTGACGACGATCTTGCCGTTGGGCTTGACACCAGCCGCCTTGACCTGAAGCGTCAATGTGGCGGTCTTGCCTTGGGCCTTGACCTTGTTGATCTTGACAGTGGACTTCGCCTTCGCCGCAGTGACGGTCAAGGTCTGAGTCGATGCGCGTGCAGCGGCGCTTGCCGGGGTGAACGTAGCCGACACCCTATGGCTGGTCTTCGTTGCCTTGAAGGACACAGCAGCGGTGTTCTGTGCGGCGGCGACCGCCACTGGCTTGCCGATCACCGCGGAACCGTCACGGAAGGTCACGGTTCCTGCCACTGCGGGCTTGGTGATGGTGGCAGTGACGGTGACGTTCTTGCCGACAGTGGGTTTAGCGCTGGCGGACAACCGGACGGACGTCGCTGCAGGTTGAGTGGTAGCCGCCGTGACCTGGACGGATGCGGCAGCAGTCGTGGAAGCGTCAACGCCGGGCAAGGCCGGGATGAACACCGCGGAGATGGCGACGTTTCCAGCGGCTGCGGGAGTCCAGGTGGCTGCTGCGGTCGAAGCGCCCTTGCTCACGGTAGCGGTAGCGAGCACGGTGCTGCCGTTACGGAACTGGACTTGGCCCCCGCCGTTGCCGTTCGAGGTCACTGTGGCGCGAAGAGTGACCGGTTGACCAGCCGTGGCTGAGGCTGGAATCGAGGTCTCCAGGGTGGAGGGGGAAGGTGCGAAGGCGCGCACCGAGGTACTGCCGCAGTCTGATACGGTACCGAACCCGTAAGAGGCAATGGTTTCGGACTGCTGGCAGACCAGCGAGTTCGGACCGACGAAAGCCTTCGCGATGTCAGAGGTCTCATCGTCAGCCAGGACGGATGGGACAACGTTGTAGACCTTGCGGGTGTAGGCATTGAAAGCACTGTTCAGCGCATAGTTGGTTCCAGAGCCCGTGACCGGTGCGATTCCGTTGACGGATCCGATGAGGGCACCATCGCGGTGGTCGGCTACCTTGGCGTTGGCCTGTGAGACCCACTGCGCGATGGAGAACGGAACGATGGTGGCCTTTTGTTGTTCCGTGGTTCCGGTGATCAGCGCGGCACCTTTGTGTTCCTGAACATCGGCGCCACCGAGGTCAGTGGCACGCAGGTTCGGGTAGGTGTTCGAGGAGATGTCCGACTCGGTGATTCCGACTTCGCCCAACCAGTACGACCGGGTGCCGGAGCCTGCCTGCGGGATGAAGGTGGTGATGGTCACGGCGGTGAATCCTGCTGGGACCGGGTCACCAGCAGACAACAGTTGGCTGTCCTGACCCGAGGCGTAGGCGACACGGTTGATCTCACCTTTGTAGATGCTCGTCAGTTGCGCCTTGGTGAGGTTGGACGGGAGTACCGATGTCGGCGAGACAGCGTAGGTCACTGCGTCGAGAGCGAACGGCACATAGGCCAAGACGCCGTTGTCGACAGCGTTGGAGCCAGCTCCTGACGAGGAACGAGCGAAGTCGACCAGACCGATGGCCGAAGCAGTGGTCACCGACACGGTGCCGCCAGAGAAAGTCCCGACTGACACAGGGTCCGACTGGCCGATAGCGGCACGAAGCAGACCGACACCGGCACCAGAGCCGTTGGCGCGCGGCACCGCGGCGCCGCCCTGGCGTGTGATCACTGTAGCGCTGCCGGTGGCGTCGTACGATGCGAGTGCTTGACCGGGGATTGCGGCTGCGAGGCCGTTGAGTACGTCTTGGGTGGTGTCGGAGCCAAGTCCGACCAGGGTGCCGAAGGTGCCTGCAGCGGGATCAGCCTGTGCGGGCAGCACTGCTGCAGAGAACAGCAATGCCGTGGCGCTGAGCCCAACAGTGGCTCGGCGGATGTTTCGTGAGAGCATTCGATGCTTCCTCTCGTAATGTGCATCTCGTTAAGATTCATCTGTCGATGACACGGCTATCTACTCAGTGCCAAACGGCGTTCAGGCCTCGAATGTGGGTCTATTGAGAGAAGTTCTGGTGTCAGATAAGCAAACGACGCGACCTACGCATCAAATAGGTGCCAGCGAGCAGTGATGGCAGCCCGGCCGACATCGCAGTGGTCGCTCCGATACGCCACCCTTTGGTGTTCGCCGCGCTTGTGGCGATCGGTTCGATCTCGTCGACAATGGGTGCGATCGTGTCGTCGGTGGCAGCAGGCTCTGGTTCCGGCTCGGGTGTTTCCTCTGCCGGCTCATCGGATTCAACCGGTGCGGCGGTAGGCGGTGTCGCAGTGTCGTCCTGCGTGGTGGTCTCGTCCTGCTGCGGCTCGTCCTTCTTCTTTGGCTTGTTACGTTTCTTCTTCGGTTCTTCGGGACCTGGCTTGTCCGCGGTGGGACACGACTGTGCGACCTTCTTGGTATCGGTGAGAAGCCCGGCAAGTTCCTTGAGCTTGGCAACGTCCGCAGACGGCAGCACCAGATAGCCCGGCGGCAGTTTCCCCTTCGCATGGCCAGGCGATTGCCCGGGACCGGCCGCATAGTTCAAGAAGGCAGCGTAGTCCTTCAACTGTGTGGCGGTGGCGGAACAGACATTGATTGCTGCGTAACTGACTGTCGCCAAAGGGTAGGCGCCTAACAGGCGTTGCGCCGGGTCGTATACGGCGATGGCGGGGTCGTCACTGGAACGAGGGAACGCGTTGATGGCACGGTTGACCGCGTTCGCTGTTGGAGCGATAGTTTGGCCGGCCTGATTGACGAGGTTTGCCGTCCGCAGGCCGAAGCGATCAGCCGACGTGCGATCAGTCAGCGCGATCTGGAATCGCGAACCGGGCAGTTGAGCGCCAGTGGAGGTGAACGACGGTGGCAGACGGAACGGGTCCCATACGATCTTCGATCCAGACTCGCCGCGAGCCGCACGACGAGCGGCCTCTTGCATGTCCGCCATATATGGCCGCAGGTCAAGAGTGCCGTATCCCGGCTCTGGGACTTCAGCGTTATAACGGAAAGTGGACAGATCCGCTTTAGGAAACGATGTCGTTGGTGTCGTGGACAGTTCCAGTGCCAGATAGGCGGGATTGATTTTCATCCCGTAGCCATCGTCCTCACCGGCAAGGAAGGCCTTCGCATAAGGATCAGCCTGGAGCCACTGCCATACCTGGGCGTTGGCATCGGACGAGCCGAGTGAGACCAGCAGACCTTCGGGCGCGGTGGTGGCCAGGAAATCAGCGAATTCCGGATTGAGCTCAACGAACTCGGGGTCGGTGACGATGCTGTACGGGTTGTTCTTGATCGGCGGTGCGGTACCACCGCCTGGAACATCGACCCGGTAGGACTGCGTCAAGAGTTTCGCGATCAACCTGGCGTTGAGCGTGAGATCGGCGACGAGTGTGCCGTTGCGGTCTCTGCGCTCGCTGGCGAGACGATACTGACGTTCAATGTTGTAGGCCACCACGATCGAGTTGCGAGCGATCGGCGCATAGCGGATGACTTCGTCACCGCGCTGTTCGGCAGGCAACGGTGTGGAGACCACAGCAAGACGGGCAGCGCCGTCAAACGCTGAGACGATCTGGTTGCGAGCCTCGTCATCTCCGATCTGGGACCAGCCGTAAGTCGTCCCGGAACTGCACAAACCAGACTGCCAACTTGTCATGGCCTCGCTGAACAGCTCGTGGCCGACCAGTCGTTGCTCCGCATTGCCTAACGGGCAGTTGGAGCCGATGGATTGGAAATCCAACTCGAAGACGAGACGGTCTTTCCAGTTGGTCGCACTCAACGGAGAGCCGGAGAGCATTCCATCAGCCAAGTCGGAGACGGCTGTGCCGTCAGCGGTGGTGGTGGCACGAGGAACCACGACCAGCCAACAAGCGGAAGCAATGGTGCCGCATCCCAGATGCGGTGCGTCCATAGCGTTTTGCGTGGTGAACACAACGGTCCCGGTGCCGTCCGCACTGGTACGAGCGGCCGAGATCTCGTTGGTGTTGGCCGAGGTGTAGTACTCGCTGACGTCGCTAACCGTGGTTCCGTCGACATGTGTGAACGGGTAGGAGTAGGCGCGCAGATTCGGGTTGGTGATAGGAGGCGGTACTCGCAGTTCCTCAGAATATTCCTGCTCCGGATCCTCGTTGAGTCGTAGGGTACGTGCCGCGACCCGGTCGCCGAGCATATTAGCCAAGGCTGATGTCGGGGTGCCCCACATGCATTGCTGTGGGGTAGGGCCAGTGTTGTGGTCCCCCCAGCACTGCATGATCTGGAAGAAAGAATCAGAGAACTTTCCTGCCGGTGTGGGGCTCGCGCCGCTCCAGGACACAGTGACGCCCTGCGTGGTCAGGTCGCGGGTCTGGTTGATTGAAACAGTGATGTCCTTGAGCGCTTCGTAGGACGCAGAATCAGGATCGCGCTCGTCCACTCCCACAGCATCGGCCCAGCGTTGTGTGAGAGCTGAGGCTGTGGGACTGCCCCACTCGTCATCGGCGTCAGCGACGGTGGGAGCCTTGATCTGCTTGGTTGACGTGGATGCCGACGCGGCCGCCGCCATGACTGCGCCACCCGTGCTCGCGCATAGTCCGAGAACGATCAGCAAGGCTCCGAGTCGGTAATGGAATCGCGATGATTTCATGATGCTTTGGCTCCTCGCCGTTTGCCGGGTGAAAGGGCAGTGGTCAATGCCGGGGTGAGAACTCCGATGACGATCACGGCCATAGCGATCCACGCACCGGACGACGGGCCTTGGCTGCCTGCGCTCTCAAGCGTCATAGGCTCGGCCACGACGTTGGTGCACACGCCGGTGTCCGGCTCGCAGACGATGGGGCCGCCGCCGTAGTTCGCGGCCACGGCAGCGCCATACGATGAGGTCTGAGAGTCGGACACGAAACCGTCGGGTGCCAGGCCATCGTCGGTGAATTCATCGCCTGGGGTGACGCCGTCTCCCGTGTCGCCGCTGCCGTCTTCGTTGCCAGGTTGATCAGTTCCGGTCGTACCGGAATCGGTGGTCCCTGAGGTGCTGTCATCTCCGGTGGTTGTCTTGCCGCCGGTCTGCGTCGACTTGCCGTCCGAGGTTGTTTTCTTCGTAGAGGTAGTCGACTGCTTCGCGCCACCGGTGCCGGTGTTGCACTGGGTGACGCCTTTCTTGTCGCATTCGGAGGGCATAGGAGCTTTTTTCGCGAGGGTATTGGTCCCATCAGAGGAGAATGTGGGGTTGTTGCAGTCCTTGATATCGATTGACTTAGCTTCGACACCGGGGATCTGGCGAACTTGCTCCAGCCCGGCTTTGACCAGGTTGATCGGTAGTGGCGAATATCCGAGTGCCTCGGCCTGCTGCTGTCCCTCACACAAGAAGTAGTAGGAGAACGCGCCCAACGTGGCGCCCTTCGCGGTGGTGAATCCGTTTTGGCTATTGGTCGGCACGACGATGTAGCTGTAGGAGGACAACGGGTAGGTGCGCTGATCTGTGCTCGCGAACACACCGGAGAGATCCTGCGTCAAATATGCCGCAGTTCCCTTTTGAGTGTTGATCTTGGCGGATAGCAGCGCTACTGCCACGTTGGAGGCCGTGGGCTCTACGTAATATCCGGCTTTGTTGAGGATCTTTGCGACCGGGTAACCGGTCTTGAGCGCGTACGAGTACTCGACATAGGTGATCGTGCCTTCGTTGGCTCGCTGCGCGACGTATCCAGCGACTCCCTGGGAGTTGGGTTGGGCAACGAATCCCTTGCCTGCCACGGTCGGATAGTTCGATGTGACACCGCATGGGGTGGAGCGGCCCGCCGACTGACAGTAGCTATCCCACAGCGAGGCGTGTTGGCTGGCCATCCAGGTGGTGAACTGGGCGGTTGAACCGGAGCCGTCAGAACGGACCACCGGGACGATCTTGCGTGCGGGCAAGGAGAGCGCGGGGTTGTCTGCAGCAATCGCGGGGTCATTCCACATGGTGATGACTCCGGTGAAGACCTTGGTCAGGACATCGCCGGATAACCGCAGATTGGTCACCTGCTGTCCACCGATGCGCAGGTTGTACATGAACGCGGTGCCGCCGGCAACGATGGGCATATAGGCGTAGCCTCGCGATGGCGGCGTGTCAACCACGCCGCCGTCTTTGAGTCCGTAGGGAATCTCAGTGCTGGCGAAGTCGATGGTTCCCGCCTTGAACTGGTTGCGTCCGTCGGACGAACCGGTTGACGCGTAGTTGACTCGCATACCGTATTGCTCGACGTTGCGACGCCACTGGTCGATCGCATTGGCAGACCATGACGATCCCGCCCCCGATATCGGAACGTATGTCGCGGCCTGACTGGCGGGCGCTGCGCTCACGCTGGTCAATGCCACGACGATGAACGCCAGCAATGCGCTCATGAAGTTCGGCGTGCCGCGGCCAACCCGCTCTGGGAAGCGTGCTTTATGGCGAGAAGGGTAGTCAGACATGGTCACTCCTGTGGTGCGTCTGGTCTGGTGCGACGAGTTGTCTGTAGCGTCGCCCGGCTGGCGGTTATGAGAGCGGACCGGAACCGGCGGTGACGTTCCATGCGGGCAGCTTTCTTGGCGGGGTTGTCGGCGCCGATCAGCCTCGCGATGACGAAGAGTCCGACTACCAGGAGCATCAACGTCGCGGCGGTGCCGAATCCACGAGCGATCATGGTCGGTTCGGGGGACTTGACGAACTGGAAGATCGCCAGCGGCAGCGACACCATCGGCCCCGAAGTCGGGTTGAGGTTCATCGCCGCGGTGAACCCCGAGGTCAGCAGAACCGGCGAGGTCTCCCCGATGCCGCGTGCGGTTGCGAGGATGATCGCTGTGGTCAGGCCGGACCGTGAAGTGGGCAGCGTCACCTTCCACACCGTGCTCCATTGTGTGGCCCCCAAGCCGTAAGAGGCCTCCTTGAGGGTGTGCGGGACGAGCCGCAGCACTACGTCAGAGGAGCGGATCATGATGGGCAGCATCATGATGGAGATGGCCAGGGCTGCCGCGAGTCCGGATTTGTCGAGTCCGAAGGTGTATATCGCGGTCGCATAGATGAACAGACCCGCGACGATGGAAGGCAACGCCGTCATAGCCTCCACCACAGTGCGGACGAACCGTGCGAAGGGTCCCGGAATCTCCGTGAGGAAAACAGCGGTGGCGATGCCTAGCGGAATCGTGATCGCCAGTGCGATTCCGATCTGGATCAAGGTTCCGACGATTGCGTGCGCGATGCCACCTGTGTCTAGCGGGTCTAGCGGTCCCGCAAGAGCCATGTCCTCGGTAAAGAAGTTCAGATGAGGCAAGGCAGGCAGCGCTCGTGCAACCGTGAAGACTACGACGAAGACCAAGGTCAGCAAGACGGTGAAAGCAAGGGTGTGCACGATCACCGTGACGACGCGGTCTCGTACGGCAGGTCCGTTCTCGGTCAACGAGATGATCGCGGCATAGATCATGGTGAACAAGACGATGGTCAACACGGTGAATGCCGGGATGCCGCGCACCGGAACGAGTTGCGTCGCGATCACCGCTGCTAGGGCTAACGCTGCCAGACCAGCGCCGCAGAGCGCTAAGACATCACTGACCCGTTTATCGGAGAGCACCCGTTCACGTGGCGATTCGCTGTCAGGCAGCACCCGTAGCCGGGTCTGCGTCGGTGGTGTCGTGTTGGCAGCTGGTGATCCGGTATGTGTGACAGAAGACGCTGTCGCGGGGGCGGCCGTGGCTGATGTGGTCATGTGCTGGCTCCCGATCGGGATCGGGCCACGATGGACGAGGCCGCGAAGTTGACGACTAGTGTCAAGAGGAAGAGCGCAAGACCAGCGGCCATCAGGGCGGACATGCCCATTTGTGTTGCTTCGCCGTAGCGCAACGCGATGAGCGCTGAAACAGAGTTGGTGCCGTTAGCGAGGACGTGGGGCTGAATGACGAAAACGGGGGAGATGATCATGTAGACCGCGATGGTCTCTCCGAGTGCTCGGCCCAGGCCGAGCATGGTGCCTCCGACGATCCCGCCTGCACCATAGGGCAGTACGACGGAACGAATCATGCCGAACCTGGTAGAACCGAGAGCCAGTGCGCCTTCACGCTCTCCGAGCGGAGCCTGCATGAACACTTCACGCATGATGGAGGTCATGATGGGAGTGATCATCATCGCCACGACGATGCCCGCGATGAAGGTTGACGAGGTGTAGACCGTTGCGCTCGCCAGTGGGTCACGAGGGTCGACGCCGTCGACGCGAAATAGTGGAATCCAGCCCAATACGGTGGAGAGCCACTGTGCCACCGGCACGATCTTCTCTTGCAGGAAGAACACTCCCCACAACCCGAAGACCACGGAGGGCACTGCTGCCATGAGGTCCACCAGGGTGATCAGCGTTTTCCGTAGCCGAATCGGGGCGTAGTCGCTGATATACAACGCCGTCCCCAGTGACAGAGGTAGCGCAATACTGACCGCGACCAGTGCGATGAGCACTGTGCCAACGATGACCGCGGCGATGCCGAAATTGCCGGAGTCTGGTTCCCACGCTTGGGTGGTGAAGAAACTGAACCCGGATACCTGGAGTGCTTCCCATGCTCGTAGCAACAGGAATATGCCCACGAACGACATGATGAGCAGCACTACAGTGCCACTGGCGCGCACCCCGCCCCGGAACACCCGGTCCGCGGTTTCGCGCTTGGTCATCAGTCGTCGTGGCGAAATGACATCGTCCACATGTGTTCCATTGATCTCGTGCCAATGACTGCCCGGATGGGCATATCAAGGACTGATCGAACAGGATCCTCACGTCCGGGCGGCCACGAGTAGATGAACAGTGAATGAATGCTCTCTGGCTGATACATGACGAGGCGCGACACGCCGAAAAAGAAAATTTTTTATCGAGTTTTCCACCGGCTCTGCATACCGCTATCAACAGGTGTACGAAGTGCCGATGCGCAGAATATCGCGGTCCGATACGCTCGCCGCGAGAGCACCATCGAGGCTCTTGCCAAGTTGTCCACAGGCTGGGGTGCGACACGCCCAACCACAACACCTAGGGGTTGCGGCGAATGTCTGCCACAAGGTGTAGTGTTGAGGTATTGAGCGGTTGCCGAGGGTCAACCAGGTGCCGCGACAAATCACATCGACGTAATTTCAACGATGTCAACAGTGTCGATACGCGTTCAGCACCCGGTGCGGGGACGTGCAATTGGCGCAGATTGACCTTGTGGGGAAGGAAGACACCAAGATGGGCATCACGGTCTACAGCAAGCCGTCCTGTGTGCAGTGTGACGCAACCTACCGCGCATTCGACAAGCGGGGTATTGAGTACTCCATCGTCGACATCAGCCAGGACGTCGAAGCTCTAGAGATGGTCCGCTCGCTCGGTTATCTTCAGGCACCTGTCGTTGTTGCTGGCGACACTCACTGGTCAGGTTTCCGTCCTGATCAGATCAGCAAGGTTGCTGCTGAAATTGCCGCAGCAACCGCTGTTGCCTGATCGTGTGATGCTGCCGTGACATCGCTGGTCTATTTCTCATCTGTTTCTGAGAACACCAGCCGATTCGTCGCGAAGTTGCAGACAACTGCATATCGGATCCCGCTACGGCCGCGCGATGAGCCGCTCCAGGTGACCGAGCCATATGTGTTGATCACGCCGACATATGGCGGTGGCAATGAGGGCGGTGCAGTACCGCGCCAGGTGATCCGGTTCCTGAACGACTCGAAGAATCGGTCTTTGATACGTGGCGTCATCGCCGCAGGAAATACAAACTTCGGCAGTGCTTACTGCATTGCCGGTGACATCATCTCCGCGAAGTGCAAGGTCCCGTACCTTTACGCCTTCGAGTTGATGGGCACAGTGCAGGACGTAGAACGCGTCCAGGAGGGCTTGGTGCGATTTTGGCAACGACAACAGAGACCGATGTGAGCACGGATCTCGACTATCACGCGCTTAACGCGATGTTGAACTTGTATGGCCCCAACGGGGAGATCCAGTTCGACAAGGACCGGCTCGCTGCTCGGCAATATTTCCTGCAGCACGTCAACCAGAACACCGTGTTCTTCCACTCACTGCGTGAGAAGTTGGACTACCTGGTTGAAAACCACTACTACGAGCCAGAGGTGCTCGCCAAGTACGACGCCGATTTCATCAAGTCACTGTTCAAACTGGCTTACTCCAAGAAGTTCCGGTTCGAGACCTTCCTTGGTGCGTTCAAGTACTACACCTCGTACACGCTGAAGACCTTCGACGGCAGCCGGTATCTGGAACGTTTTGAAGACCGCGTCTGCATGGTGGCCTTGGCGCTTGCCGACGGTGACGAGCAGTTGGCTGTGGACTACGTCGAAGAGATCATTTCTGGTCGATTCCAGCCCGCAACGCCAACCTTCCTCAACATGGGTAAGGCACAGCGCGGTGAACCGGTGAGCTGCTTCCTGCTTCGCATCGAAGACAACATGGAATCGATCGCTCGTGGAATCAACTCCGCGTTGCAACTGTCGAAGCGCGGTGGCGGTGTCGCACTGCTGCTGAGCAACCTGCGCGAACACGGCGCTCCGATCAAGAAGATCGAAAACCAGTCGTCCGGCGTCATCCCCGTGATGAAGCTGCTGGAGGACTCGTTCTCCTACGCTAACCAGCTCGGTGCACGCCAGGGTGCCGGTGCGGTCTATCTCAACGCGCACCACCCTGACATCATGCGGTTCCTCGACACCAAGCGTGAGAATGCTGACGAGAAGATCCGCATCAAGACTTTGTCGCTAGGCGTTGTTATCCCAGACATCACTTTTGAGCTGGCCAAGAAGAACGAGGACATGTACCTGTTCTCGCCTTACGACGTCGAGCGTGTCTACGGCAAGCCGTTCGCGGATGTGAATGTTTCTGAGATCTACCACGAACTCGTCGACGATGCGCGTATCCGCAAGACCAAGATCGGCGCACGTGAGTTCTTCCAGACTCTCGCGGAGATCCAGTTCGAATCCGGCTACCCCTATGTCATGTTCGAGGACACCGTCAATAGGGCGAACCCGATCAAGGGCAAGATCACGCACTCGAACCTGTGCTCGGAGATCCTGCAAGTCTCAACCCCGTCGACTTACAACGCCGACTTGAGTTACGACCACATCGGGCGGGACATCTCCTGCAACCTCGGTTCGCAGAACATCGCCAAGACAATGGACTCGCCCGACTTCGGCAAGAGCATCGAGACATCCATCCGTGCTCTCACCGCAGTGTCCGACCAGACGAGCATCGACTCAGTCCCGTCGATCCGTCGCGCGAACGACGAGGGCCACGCTATCGGCCTGGGGCAGATGAACCTGCACGGCTACCTGGCACGTGAGCGAATTCACTACGGCAGCGAAGAAGGCCTCGACTTCACGAATATCTACTTCCTGACCGTGGCCTACCACGCGATCCGAGCCTCCAACAAGTTGGCTATCGAACGCGGGAAGGCATTCGGCGGATTCGAAGATTCGAAGTACGCCACAGGGGAGTACTTCGACAAGTACACAGAGCAGGTCTGGGAGCCGAAGACGGAGCGGGTGCGCCAGCTCTTCGCCGACGCTGGCGTTGCGATCCCAACCCAGGATGACTGGCGTGAGCTGAAGGCCTCGGTCATGGAGCACGGCATCTACAACCAGAACCTGCAGGCGGTACCACCGACCGGCTCGATCAGTTACATCAACAACTCGACCTCGTCGATTCACCCGGTCGCCTCCAAGATCGAGATCCGCAAGGAAGGCAAGATCGGGCGCGTGTACTACCCGGCGCCGTATCTGACCAACGACAACCTGGAATACTACGACGACGCTTACGAAATCGGCTACGAGAAGATCATAGACACTTACGCCGAAGCCACACAGCACGTGGACCAGGGCCTGAGTCTGACCTTGTTCTTCAAGGACACCGTGACCACTCGTGACCTGAACCGTGCCCAGATCTACGCATGGCGTAAAGGCATCAAGACGCTCTACTACATTCGCTTGCGACAGCTGGCGCTGGAAGGCACCGAAGTCGAAGGCTGCGTCTCGTGCATGCTGTGACGAGCAATTAATCACACCATCTCTCTATTCACAGCATCGGATTGAACAAGGAAGAACGATGACCCCGACGGGAAAGATCAAACTCATCGATCGCGTTTCAGCGATCAACTGGAACCGTCTTGAGGACGACAAAGACCTAGAGGTCTGGGACCGCCTGACGGGTAACTTCTGGTTGCCGGAGAAGGTGCCGCTATCCAACGACATCCAGTCCTGGGGCACGTTGACCGAGGCTGAGAAGACCATGACCACGCGAGTGTTCACCGGTCTGACCCTGCTGGACACCATTCAGGGCACCGTCGGCGCCGTTTCACTGATTCCAGATGCGCTGACGCCGCATGAGGAAGCCGTGTACACCAACATCGCTTTCATGGAGTCGGTGCATGCTCGTAGTTACTCGTCGATCTTCTCCACCTTGATCTCCACCCGTGAGATCGACGACGCTTTCCGCTGGAGTGAGGAGAATGAGAACCTCCAGCGCAAGGCGGAGATCGTTCTGGAGTACTACCGCGGTGACGATCCGCTCAAGCGCAAGGTCGCTTCGACCATGCTCGAATCGTTCCTGTTCTACTCCGGCTTCTATGCGCCGATGTACTGGTCCAGCCACGCGAAGCTGACCAACACGGCGGATCTGATCCGTCTGATCATCAGGGACGAGGCCGTCCACGGCTATTACATCGGCTACAAGTACCAAAAAGGTCTGGAGAAGCTCACCCAGGCTGAGCGCGACGATTTGAAGGCATACACGTTCGAGTTGCTCTTCGAGTTGTACGAGAACGAGGTCGAATACACCCAGGATCTCTACGATGAACTCGGACTGACCGAGGACGTCAAGAAGTTCCTGCGGTACAACGCCAACAAGGCGCTGATGAACCTCGGCTATGAGGCACTCTTCCCGAAGACCGAAACTGATGTGAACCCGGCGATCCTCTCGGCTCTCAGCCCGAACGCGGACGAGAACCACGACTTCTTCTCCGGTTCCGGTTCAAGTTACGTCATCGGCAAGGCCGTCAACACCGAAGACGACGATTGGGACTTCTAGGAGCCCCAGATTTCATGTGAGGCCCGTGAGGGCTTCCGAGAGGCCGGGACCTGCAGGATTCTGCAGGTCCCGGCCTCTTTTTGTGCCCTCTGTACCGAGTACAGAGGAGAACAGCGATGAACATGACGACCCGATCCGTGGGGCATGACGGGGGCACGTGTGCACCTCATCAGTGGGAAAGGGGGTGCGTGTCGGCCGAAATTCGTGCCGAGCGTGCCCTCGATGCCGTGCCCCGTCGTGCACCTCGATATGCAGGTGCGCGCCGGATTCCCGCGGAATCACGCGGAAGTTGGATGCTCTGTCCGTGCCAGAGCACGGAGGGGCACGACGGCCCGCCGACGGTCATCCGAGTCCAAGGGAGAGCATCATGAGCACGCCGAATACCAAGAAGGCGGCGGTCAGGCGCGAGGCGGGGGGACGGCTGCGGAAGCTGCCATCAGGGCGTTGGCAAGCTCGCTATCCAGGCCCAGACGGGACGATGTATCCGGCACGGACCGAAGACAACAAAGCGCTGACGTTCCTCACGAAGACGGATGCTCGCACCTGGCTCGCAAGCGTGCAGACGAAGATCGCCCTCGGGCAGTGGGAACCGCCCGCGAAAGTCGCTGCTCGCCGCAGAGCAGAGGCCCAAGCGGATGAGGCTCGCTCGATCGGCTTTGCCACTTATGCAGAGCGCTGGCTGGAAACGGTCCGCACCCAGCCGAATCGCAGCGGTAGGAAGCGTGCGCTTGGCACGGTGCGGGCCTACAAGAGCAAGGTGACGGGATACCTCGTCCCGGAGTTCGGTGATACCCCGGTTCGCGAGATCGACAAGCTCAGGATTCGAGAGATGACGGCCCGGTTGGATCAGATTCCCTCGCCGCTGAACCCGAAGTCGAAGTTCAACGGGGTGACGCGGCCAGTCCTGGTCGTGCTCATGATGATCCTGCGTCAGGCTGTCCGCGACGGGATCATCCCCACGGCACCGGATATCTCGATCCCGAAGCAGCCCTCCGTGCGGCACGACGCCGATCACGATGCCAATGAGGACGTCGCAACGCCCGAGCAAGTCGAAGCGCTGTACAAGGCCATGGCAGACCAGTGGGCGATTGGAGTGATGCTCGCGGCCTGGTGTCAGCTCCGACGGGCTGAGTGTTTGGGGCTCCAGCGCCGCGACGTCGAATGGCACGACGAGGCACACGCGACAGTCCACGTGCGGCGGCAGCTCAACGCGAACACCGGGGACTACACGCTCCTGAAGAGCGATGCCGGGCAACGCTCGGTCACGGTGCCGAGCATCATGATTGAACGTCTCCGGATGCACCTCGACTCATATGTCGCGCCAGAAACCAAAGCTCCGATCCTGCCGACGAGCGTGCGGGGGAGCGTTCCGCTCTCGAACACGCGGTGGGGCTACGTGTGGGGCGATGCACGTGACGCTGTGGCGGGGTTGGAGAGGTTTCGTTTCCACGATCTTCGCCACACGGGGCTGACGCTCTTCGCGCAGGAAGGTGCGACGCTTGCCGAGCTGATGCGTCGTGGTGGGCATTCGGACATGCGGATCGTGCTGCGCTACCAGCACGCCACGTTGGACCGGGATCGGGAGCTTGCGGACCGTATGAGCACTCGTCTGGCTGAACACCTGGCGGCGCTCCAGAGTCCTGAAACGACGCCGGTGGACGGCGATGCTCACCTGTGAGTTGACAGTCCTCTGCGAGAAGGAGAAGGAAGCATGAGCAACCAGAAGCACACCATGCCCCAGGCGACGGATTTGGCGTCCTTGGCCATCGCCGCCGAGCAGTACGGGGTATCGATCAAGACGCTGCGCCGCCGCATCGCCGACGGCACCATCCACGGTTACCGCGTTGGCCGCCTCATCCGCGTTGACCTCGACGAGTTGCGGGAGAAGCTGCTCATTGAGATCCCGACGATGCGGTGAGCGGCCTCGCTGGGTTGCCCCGTGCCGTGCGCTCGCGGCGCGGGGCAACCCAGCGGTTGGGAACAAAAGGGGCTAGCGTTTGTGCCTGTGGGGGAGTAGCGTGAAGAGTGGAGATCCCTGATTAAAGGAAACAACGGTCCCGCCGATTCGGCGGGACCGTTCCTTCATTTCGTGGGTTGTGCACCTGACCGTACTTACCTCTTCAGACGCTCGATCTGATCGTCCGAGGGGCGTTGCCAGCTCCGGGCTTGCGTGTCAAAACTGGGCACTGGGCTTTAGGTCGCATAGACCGAAGCTGGCAGGGGCCGCCGTGTATGGGGTGTGGCTTTAGCTACGCATCGTCCGAGCCACTAGCGTAGACAGAGATTGAACTTCCTCCAGCGAAGGAGTATCCCGTTATGGCGAGCTACAACGCGCCGAAGAGCCGTGTGCATCGAGGCTTTGTGTACCTTGACAACGAGACTGTGATCAACAGTCTGTCTGCCATCGAATCTGGTCAGGTTGACAGCATTATTGCGAAAATCGGGCAGGCGCGCGAGGGCGGCTTCGGTGGGGGAATTAATGCTTCCTTCGCTGGTGTCGGTGGCAACCTGGAAGGAGGTAAAAAAATCGACCTCTTCCTTCGAAGAAGAAGTCGTAAAAACGCGAACAAACTTCTCCATCTTCGAGGCGTGGTATCAAAAGCTAAAAGCGGAGAATGCGCTCGGCACGTTTGACGGATGGGGCGACTTCGCACTTGCGGATGTCGAACCAGGGCACACTGTAGAGATTCGTGGTTCCTTGCAAATCGTCCCTCTTCAAACCCTGTTCCGTTTGTACCGATGGTTTGCGGGTCAAGTCTCAGATAAGTCATCACCGTTCGCGCAGAAGGGGGAGGACCTCCAGGCAACTCGAGCTGGGTTGAAAAACATGGAGACACTGCTCGGGGGCACAGATGAAGTACTAGCGATGCTGCAGCCCCTCGGAGACGAGGGGCCAACCGTGCGCCTGACTGCTGACGCTCCAGTGACGAAGCTGGAGCATGACACGCTTAACTCAAGCATCAGCAACTTCGTGGAGCCAGCTAAGGCACTTGGTGTGGTGATTACCCCCGATGAGGCGGAGCTGCATGGGCCCGCCCTGTTGCTCAGAGCGATTGCGGTGTACCGGTAGTGAATGAGTCCCTACGCAATGGATTCCGCTCGTTTGAGCTCATAGAGCTCGGCCGGGAGGTACAGAACCGGTGCTAGGAAGCCCGGGGCGGACGAGGACGGTCAGAACCGAAGACCTCGTGCCTCGCGCTGCCGCACCGGAGCGTCCTGCTGAGGCTTCCGCGCCACACTCTGCGCCGCCTTCAACGCAGCCCCAGCCGCCGTACGATCGCGCTTCTGCGACGTCGACTCCGCCGGAGCACCAAGCGTCGTATCTACCTCAACCCGGTAGCGATCACGGTACGCAGCAACGACCCGGGCTGAACGCCGCCATGCCGCGAGGCGCTGCGGATCAGACGGCACCGTCCCAAGCCCAGCAACCCAACCCTCACCATCGCTGAGCCCGCGATCCAGTACCGCGTCCGCGCGGGCTTCGATCAGTTCCCGGCACTCGGTCAGCGCTTGCCGCATGTCATCGGCCATCGGGCCGTGCGCTTCGGGAATGAGCCCGGCTATCAGGCGCGGCGCTGTGCGGGTGCGGCCGGAGCCCGTGTACCGCGCTGTTGCGGCGGCCAGTCGGTAGCGCAGGACGGCTGCGATGTCGTCGGCATCAGCGAACTGCCGCGCCGCCACCAGCCGCGGCACCAACGATTCGAGATCGTGGCTGTGAGCTTCGGCGCGGCGCAGCTCCGCGGCGAGCGGGCCGAACGCATCCGAACCGATCGCCGCCTCGGCCTCGGTGTCGGTGAGGCCGGAGTGGCGGATGAGGTCGGCGAAGCGGTCGTGCTGGGCGGCGGCTGCGAGGGTGTCGTATTCGGCGGCGAGCTGAGCGATTGTGCCCCACGCTCCTGCTCGACCGTGAGCGTCTCGTGAGCCGAGAGCTCTCCACCGGCGTGCTGGAGCACCCCGTAGAGGACGCTGCGGCCAGTGGCACCGTCATTGTCGGCAGGGTGCGCCATCTCATGCGCGTCATCGGGCCGGTCGACCGCGACGTACGCCTGGTTGAGCTGACGTCCGCGGGTCATGGCGACGTAGAGGTTCTCCCGCGTCATCGACGCGTCCACGAGCACGTGGGCAGTGTCGACGGTGACGCCCTGTGCCCGGTAGGAGGTGACGGCGTAGCCGAGGTCGACATGCTCGGCCACATACGCCGCCGGAAGCACCGCCTTCGACCCCCCGTGATCGGCCCCGGCGCGCTGTACGAGGAGCGATCCATCGGTGTGGACGTCGAGGACGTTCCACCGGTCGCCGTTGCGGACCCACCCGTGACCGGCACTGATACGGCGGTCGTTTTTGCGCGTGATGATCGTGTCACCCGCAGCGGCCCGGGCCTCATCACGCAGCATCGCTTCTCGGGGCCCGCCGACGAGCCCGTCGAGGATGAGGTCGGTGCGGGCGCGCTCGTTGAGGGCGGTGACGGATTCGTTGGAGTCGGAGATCAGGATCGACGCGAGCCCTGCCGCACGGTCGGACTTCCATGCGGTGTAGGCGGTGTCGATCATGTCTTCGGTGTCGCCGTCGGTGATGCGGTCGTGCTCGGCGTAGGTGCCGATGACCTCGGTGTTCCCGTGGCGGAGTTGGAGGGAGGCGTGCTTCTCCCAGTCGTGGGTGAAGCGGTGCACGTCCGTGAGCTCGGGCACGTCTTCGCGGGCGTGTGCGAGGAGCCCGAACGCGCCGCCTGCGTCGACGGACTGGAGCTGCGCCCAGTCACCGACCAGCAGCACCTTCGCACCCACCGATGCTGCGAGCCCGGCGATCCGATCCAGCGTGTGCGTGCCCGCGAGGGATGCCTCGTCGAGAATGACCAGCTGCCCGGGCAGGAAGGTATCGCCTCGGGTGAGGTGGTTCTGCCACCACTTCGCCGTGTTCTCCGTCGCGATGCCCAGGTCCACAGCGAGGACTTCGGCTGCGCCAGCGGAGGGCGCGAGGCCGACCACGGAGCCGGTGCCGTGCGCGGCTTCCCATGCGGTGCGTAGGGCGCGCATGGCGGTGGTCTTGCCCGCACCGGCCGGGCCGACGAGCAGGTCGAGGACCCGGCCGGAGGTTGCGATCGAGGTGAGCGCGGCGGCCTGGTCCTCACCGAGCGTGTGCTCGCCTCGGCGCGGGCGCTGCAGCACCCCTGCAACCGTGCTCGCGGAGACGGTCGGCGCAGTGAGCGCACGGGAACGATCCAGCAAGCGGTCCTCGGCGTCCAACAGTGCAGTCGAGGTGTAGATCGTGGAGTGCTTCGGGCGGAACACCGACGTCCCATCCTCGCGGCGGAACCCGATCGGCGAGGATGCGAGCTCGAACGGGGTGAGCCGGAGCGAGGTGTGCTCGGCAGCGTCGGCGATCAGCTCGGTCACGGCCTGCCGGTCCTCGAAACTGGCGAAGCGGTAGCCCTTGGTTTGCCGGGCGGCTTCGGCAGTGAGGTTCCAACGCCGCCACGTCGTCCGCTTCTCACTCACCACCTCCACCACGCGCGCGGCGATCGACTCGACCACGTCCAACGGCACATCATCCGCGCGAAGCAGCAAAGGTGGCTCAGCCTGGGTTGCGCGCGCGGCCCAGGCGGTTGCATCGGCCCCGAAGATCTTACTGGCACGTGCACGCCACCCCGCCGTCAGCTCCGCCAGGGAGTGCAGCGTCTTGGCCGGGCGCGTAGACAGCGTTGCCTGCGCGCGCAGGCGAATGATCGTGCGAGCGGTGGGCTGGTGCCCGTGCTTGGCGACGTAGTCGGCGATGAGGCGATCCTTCTCCTCATCGATCATCCGCGAGCGGGACGAGAACTCTGCCGTCAACGACTCAGGCACCGAGCTGATGGCCCAGGCGGGGTTGCGGTCCTTGCCGCGGTCTCGGGTCTCCCAGGTGACGCCGAGGGCGCGGGTGAGGTGGTCCGCGAAGACGGCCTCGTGCATCTCGGAGATCGCGACGGTGGCGGCATGCATGGGGCGGGAGTCGAGCGAGCGCCACTTGCCATCCAGCACAGTCTGCACCTTGTTGCTGATCACCACGTGCGTGTGCAGATGCGGATCGCCCACACGCGAGTCGAAGGGATCGTACGCGGTTGCAATCAGGCCGCGGACGTCGACGTGTGCAACCGCGCCGTCGCCCGCGGTTGCACCGGTGCGGGTTGCTGCAACCTCCCGCTCCATGTACGCGAGCATCTCCGCAACCGCAGCATGGTGAGCATCGGCGATGATCTGCTGGGTGCGCGCGTCGGCGACGGCCCAGAGCACGCTCGCGGACTTCGGAACCGAGAACGTGAAGTCGAAGCCTGCCACCGCGCGACGTGGAGACTTGCCTGCTTCCTCGGTCTCGATCTGCGTGACCGCCGCAGCCTTCTCGGTCAGGCTGAGGCTCGGGTCGAGAGTCTTGATGCGGTCGGCGATGCGCTCATCCTGACTCTTGTAGACGGGGTATGCGCGGCCGAGGGGCTCGCCGGTGAGGGGGTCGCGGCCCATGCCGATGAGAAGCTGAAGCTGCGCCTCCGACACCGCGGAGCCCTCGACGAGGGTGCCGTCGCCGAGGGCTGGGAGGCCTGCACCCATCCAACGTCCGGGAGGGGTTCCTTCGGCGTTGTAATAGCGAGTCAGCGGGGTGGAAAGGGAGCGGTCGACGTCGCCGGTGGCGACGGTGCGCAGGAGGTACTTGTAGCCGTCGCCAGCCGACATGACGCGCATCGAGACAGTCACTGCGGCACCTCCTCCCGTTAGGAAGGAGGTGCGCAGCCGTGCCCGGCGTCCTCGATCTGCCAGACGCGTGAACGTATGTGGTGTAGAAGCGGGTGACAGGTTTCGGGTGGCTTGCGAAGGCCGGTTTCAGCAACGGCAAGCTGAGTAGATACGAGGCCGAATACGTCCTGGTTCGGAGTCAGCGATTGAAGGACCGTTGCTGGGAGTGCCGTAGTGCTGCCGCTGTGAAATCTGGACGAGGACACAATGTGTGAAGTAGAGTGTGAAGTGTGACCATCCAGGACTCTCCCACCAGCCAAGCTCGCAAGCTACTCTCGGACGCGCCGCTTGCGCGTGTTTTGGTGCAGGTGCGATGGCCGGAGCTCACCGATTTCCGGCTCGAGGACGTCGCGAATGGCATGGCTCGCCAACTGGGTAGTGAGTACCCGCTTAAGCGGCGTGACGCTGAGTTGCAGGTGATGTTCACGCCAGCCGGCCCGCAGCAACAATCGAATGGGTTTGTGCACCGGTTTGCGTCGGCCGCCGAGGACTGGACTGTGTCGATTGGGTCCAGTTTCCTGGCGATTGAAACGAATGGCTATAAGGGGCACGAGGAGCTTATCGAGCGGCTCTCGAAGGCGCTAACAGCGTTGGCGGAAACCTCATCAATCCCGATCATTAACCGGGTGGGGTACCGATACACCAATCGGATTGTCGGTGCAGACGACCTGGCGCGCCTTAACGAGCGTTTCTCTCCCTCTGTTCTTGGGGCGATCGGAACGGCGCCCGAGGGATATGACCTTGCTCATAGCATCACGGAGTCGGTTTACAAGGTTGACTCATCCTTCCTTTTGGTTCGTTCTGCTCAGGTTGGTGCTAACGAAACGATTGATCAGACACTTGCTCCCGTTGCAGAAAAAAGTTGGATTCTGGATTTGGATGCGTATGACGAAAGTCGCGTCGAATTCAGGGTGTCTGCGGTGGCTGAAATGGCGACGAAGCTCTCGGGTGTCGCAAGCAATCACTTCCATTCATTGACCACGCCGAAGTTCCTTGAGAGGTACGCATGACAAATGTTCTAGTGGCGAACTCTCGGGCATACGCTGTCACAGCGGTCGGATTGGTAGCTTTTAGTGCCTTGTTCGGCACATCGGTGCCGGTGGCTCGTGAAGCAGAATCTGCTGTTGTTCGCCCGTATGCTCCTGTGTACTCACCGACTACGCTGTCGGGTACTCAGTCCGTTTCGGTGGTTTCGCTTGAATCTGAGTCGGTCACTCCGAGCGATTTGCTGACCGAGTTGAGAGCTGACACTGCGTTTACGTGGGAACAGCTGGCGAAACTGTTTGGAGTGTCCAGGCGAACTCTGCATTTGTGGGCAGCGGGCGGTAACCTTACGGCGCAGAATGAGGAGCGGTTGAACGCTCTGGTACGTGAGGTTCGCGCGATTAAGGCTGCTGGGGCCTCAGATGAGCGCATGCAGCTACTAGCCCTTCTTGATCGTCAGCGTTCCGAGCGTGCATCGCAGGACACCGATATCAATCGTCCTGCTTCTGTTTATGCGGCGGTGGCTGACGCATAAACATGGATGAGGTGTATTTTCGCGGGCTACGGCAGGGCTGTGTGCTCGAGCTGGGAGGCGAGGCAGATCTTCATGGCCAGTTCGTTATCGTGTCCCAGACGTGCGATGTCGTTCAGCCGAAGCGCGAGCTCATTCAGATTTCCCCGCTCGTGCAACTTGACGACGTAAACGCCCGCAGGGGAGCGTTAAAACGTGAGAACCCGCGTTACCCGTTGGTGTCGACAGAGGAGGACGGCAAGTTTGCTGACCTGGCTCAGATGTTCTCAGTTGAGAAGAAGAGTGTCCAAGGTGTTCGCGAGGTAAAGACGCTTAGCATTGCGGATGGGTATGCGGCTCGCGAATTTGGACTCGCGGTGGGCCGTTGGTTTGGGCGGTTTGCGATGCCTGATGAAGTTCAGCCCTGGCTGGCGCCAGTGCAGGAGCTCATCCGCTCAAAGCATGACAAGCCAACAAGCGCGCTTGGCCAAGTTTTGCATGAAGTGACCGAGATTCGAGTGGAGGCCGTGTCTTGGGAACAAGGACCATTTGAGCTGGTTCTGCATGTCATTGTTCACGCGGGTGCTGTTCCAAGCCTTCATGAAGATGACTCCTTCCCAGATCTCAGTACTTTTCCGAGCGACTTGAATGTAATCTGTGAACAAATCACCCGCGAGAAGGATCGGGTGCGGTTGTCCATGTTGTGGTCGTTATTTGCTGAAAAGCTTGCTGAGCGGTGCAAACCGAAGCAGAAGTTCGAAGATGACCCTCAAGTTCGTGATGCTGTGATTTCTGTTACTGGCGAGCTGAGTTCTGATGACGAGTTTTCGCTGGCAAAGATGCGGCGTTCAGAACAGCTTGATATCGACTTCCTTTCTGATCCGGTTCCGTACTAGGCCTCCCCGTCGTCTCTGACCAATATGGTGCGTGGAAATCTTGGGGTTCCACGGGTCGCAGTGTGGTTTGCCTGTGCAGTGACCCCTGTGGTTTCTGGCCTAGATGCTTCGAGGTGGATGCGCTGAATGAACATACTTGTGCGGTCTGCGTGCAGGCGGCGTAGCCTGGAGAGGTGTTCCCGACCCGGTCGTGGCGCTCAATGGACGCCTCGCCGAGTGAAGGGGCACGCGGAGGGCACGAGCGATCCGCGGTGCTGAAGAAACCGCAGGATCTCGCGCCTCTCGGTGAGATTTGGGAGTTCTGAGCCAAAACTGGGACTTCTGACTAGAAGCCTCTTAGTCAACGACGACAGACCTGTCGCCGACCCGGACGGGCTGAGACGTGTCGATCAACGGCTCGTTCTCAGCCCGTTTCGTTTGTGCCGGAGGCACCCGACTTCGCACTTGTACGCTTCGCCCCGAGCCAATCCTTGAATCGCTTCCAAGGATTCTTCTTGCTGGTGTCGTTGCTGCGATCGTCCAGATCGTCGTCCCAGATGGCGCCTTTTATGACGACGCGATAAAGCTTGATGGTCGTGACGATGACGATCATGATGATCGGTCCGAACACGATTCCGGTGAAACCGAACATCGACAGGCCTGCGAACACAGCGAGCAGCATGAGCGCTGGCGATAGGTGAGCGCTGCGTGGCACCAGCATCGGACGCAAGATGTTGTCGACGTTCGATGTGACCAAGATGTGGAAGAGCACCACGAGGATACCGCCGGGAATGTTTCCGGTCAGCGCCATCGCGATACCGAGTGGAATCGTCACAATGCCGCTGCCCAGCGGGATGATCGACAGGACCGTGAGGAAGATGACGAACATGAAGAATCCCTGGTGGATTCCCGCGATGTAGATCGAGACTGCCCCGAGCAATCCTTGGACCAGCGCGATCAGGAACTGACCACCCACGGTCGCCTTGGCCATCGCACCGATTTTCGATACGTAGATGTCCGAGATCGCGGGAGACAAAGGGCTCAGGTCTTTGACCAGGCTGACGAGCTTGGGGCCCTTGCCGAGGATCGCTATAAAGACGTACAGGAAGATGATGATGGCGGTCACCGCCCCTGCGATTCCGCCCACCGACTCCTTCGCGAAGTTAAGTGCGAAATCTCCCATGCTCGATGCTAGTTTTGATGCCCCGGCCTCTATGTTCTCGGACGTCAACTCCACATCGAGGAAAGGAATTCGATCCAGCGCATCATTGACCATCTGCAGGATGCGATCGCCGAGTTCGTTGATGTCCGTCTTGGCTACCCAGTCGCTGACGCTGTCGATCATCTGTTTGATCTGCGCCACCGCCATCGCCAGAATTCCGGTCAACGGGAGGACCACGACCGCCAACGCCGTCAAGACCGTCAGCGTCGATGCTGCTCCAGCATTCCATCGGCGCTCGAGGCGTACGTAGAGCGGTCGGAAGAAGTACGCAAGTATTCCGGCGAGCGCGATCAGTTCCAGATAGCCGCGTAGGAAGTAGGCGCCGAAACCGAGCGCTATCACTGTCATGACAGCTAGTGCGCGTTTTTGATTGCGAGTGAACTCGCTGATCTGTGACGATCTTCGGCGAATGGGCGAATGTTGCTCAGCATTGCCCGCGGCCTCAGCGGCTTGCGGTGCCACGTCTCGATTTTCCACGAGTTCATCCTAGCCACGGCAGGGCAAGTCTTCTCGTGGCCCCCTATACAGCATGTGGCCTGGCACCGATAAGTCGGGAGGCCAGGCCACACGCGTATTGATTTGTAATGCTACGTCGCTGTTATGCGCCGTCGGCGATCGCCTCTATCTTGACCACGAAGACCATGGTCTCGTTCTGCAGTTCGTGGCCTTCGCTTGCTCCATAGCCCATGCTTGGCGGAATGATCAGCATCACCGTTGAACCGACCTTGACGTCACTCAAGCCAACTGTCCAGCCCTGAACAACCTGCTGCAGGGAGAAGTCGATAGGCTCGCCACGTTCCCAGGAGGAATCGAAGACAGTACTGTCCGATGCCTTCACACCGGTGTAGTGCGCAGTGATGGTGTCCGATGCGCTCACCACGTCGCCGTCGCCTTCTTCGAGCACGATGCGCTGCACCAACTCAGGACTGGTGAAGCCTTCTGGCACAGTGATCGTAGGGCTGCCATCGTCAGCGAACTCCACGGAAGGCAGACCAGCGGTGTCAGCGGCGACATCCTCAAGCACCTCTACGATGCCAAGAACCTCGAGCACCGCGATGCTTGCCGGTGTCTCAGTCTCTGACGCAGCGGGACTGCCGAGGATGAGGCGGACTCCGACCTGCTGGCCGATGAGCATCTCAAGTAGGTCGGGGTGAAGTGTGGACGCGTTGACCGACAGGGTCTCTGGATCGGCATCGTAATTGTTGTAGAGCTCACTGCCATCGTCTGCACTGACTGAAACCAGTGAACACTGGATGCTGTCACCGTCTGCGATGGTGTCGCCGTCACCGGCTGAGGCGACCTTGAAAGCACTGCTGTTGATAGCCAGTGGAGCATCGAAGGTGATGGTTGGCTTTTCACCAGCAGCACCCTCAACAGTAATGCCATCGAGGACCGTCGGGTCATTGGCCGGAGGCTCTTCACTGGGTTCAGGTGAGGATTCTGTTTGGTTGGCGGGTGGCGTTGTCGGGGTCTCCGAATCACTGGCACATCCGGCCAACGCGACGAGCGCTGCAACCGCAACGGCCGCAACTCGGGTGGTAACTGACTTCATCAGGATCCTTCACTTGAACGGAGGTACCGCGGTGGGTACGGGTATCAGCGCGACAGGGGCGCTCGTCTAACGCTACCCGTCATTCCTTGGAAGTGGCTAGCAGAACCGTTCCAAGACGCGAGACAATGGTCTTATGCCATCGTCTCGTCGTTCTCGTCGCCGTCCCTACGGTCAGCCGATACCTGAACTTGACCTGGATCGAGCAACTGGAGGGCGCTCCACACAGCAACGGCGCGGTGAAGACTGGATTGTGCAGCAAATCCGTGGCGGCACAAAAGAATATGTCTGTCCTGGATGCGGCCGAAAGATCGCGGCAGGCACGGCACACGTTGCTGCCTGGCGTAGCGAGTCCATCTGGGGCGCTCAAGCCGCACTTGACGACAGGCGGCACTGGCACACCGGCTGCTGGCAGCGACATAACTGACCGGAGACGAACTAGGCTGATACGCATCATGAGTGAGCAGATCAGAGCTACCACCGTCCTCCCGGCCCAGCGTGAAGACATTGAACTGTATACCGCGGATGGCTTGCGTCTCGTCGGTGAACTGGCTTCACCGTTGCATGGTCAAGCCGTCGGAACCCTGCTGACGTTGCATCCGTTGCCAACGCATGGCGGATATATGGATTCCCATGTGATCCGCAAGGCGTCCTGGCGTCTACCTGCTTTGGCGGGATTGAACGTGCTGCGTTTCAACACCCGCGGCACGTCTTCGCCACGTGGCGCCAGTCAGGGATCATTCGACGGCGGGCGAGGCGAGAAATACGATGTCGCAGCCATGCTCGATTTCGCCGCCGAACGCCAACTGCCGAACTGCTGGGTGGTCGGATGGTCTTTCGGCACCGAGTTGACCTTGAAATACACCGCGGACCCGCGCATCAATGGCGCAATCTTGCTTTCACCGCCGCTACATCGGGCCACTGACGCTGATCTTGATCGCTGGGCGCGGTTCGGACGTCCGATGAAAGTGCTCGTCCCGGAACTGGACGACTATTTGCGACCCGACGCCGCCAAGGCGCGCTTTGCGCGCATTCCTCAAGCTGAAGTGATCGGCGTTGATGGGGCTAAACACCTGTGGGTAGGTGAGGCGGCAGTGCGCCGAGTCTTGGACGAGATCGTCGCAACGGTAGCGCCGAATGTGTCATTGCCGTTGCCCGATCATTGGCATGGCGATGCCGAAACCGCGACAGCAGATCAGGAGAATGCCGATGAATGACGAGCTCGACGTTCACGCACTGCCGCAATTGCATACGGTCACCATTCGACCAGTGCCGACGAGTGGGCAAGCAGTGGTACTGCTGCACGCCTTCCCGCTCGATCACCGCATGTGGCTGCCTGCGGCCGAGGCCCTGGCGGACCGCCTTGCGAAAAGTGGCCAACCGTGGGGTGTGGTGGCACTCGATCTACCTGGTCTGGGCAGATCCGGGACTGCTGAGGTCGAACCGAGTTTGACCACGAGTGCTCACGTGGTCCTGGAAACCCTGACTGCATTGGGTATCACTGACTTCGTTATCGCGGGCGTCTCCATGGGCGGGTACGTCACGATGGAGATCGCCAGGCTAGCTCCGGACGGCCTGCGCGCGATCGCGTTAGTCGACACCAAGGACACCGGAGACGCACCCGAGGCGCGGGCCAATCGACTGCGCATCGCTGACGAGGTGACCCAGGCGGCCAGTGTCGCGTCGGTGCGGCCCATGGGAGCGGCGCAACTTGCCCCGGCACACCGCGATGAACCGCGGATCCTGGACACTGTCGAGGGATGGATCGACGAGCAACCACCAGCCGGCGTCGCCTGGTCGCAGCGCGCCATGGCGGCCCGTGGCGATTACCTGGACCTGACCAAAAAATTGGCTGTGCCCGCTGTGGTCATCGTGGGGGAGCATGACGAGTTGAGCCCGGTCGCTGGAGCACAGGAGATGGCCGAGCGTGCCCATGTGGAGCATGTCGTCGTCTCGGACGCCGGCCATCTCGCCGCATTTGAGCAACCCCAGCAGGTCGCCGCAGCACTGGGAGATCTGCTGGATCAGATCGGATAGTGCTCAGGCGCGCTTGATGCGTCGCTGTGCTCCGGTCGTGGTAGCGGGCTCGTCTGATCCCAGTGCGTCCTGCTGCTCTTGGTCGGCGATTTCCGGCTGGTCTGGCGCGCTTGGTGCAGAGGGTGCGACCACGTCCATCGGCGCCCCGGACAGCAGGGTGCGCAGGTCGTGCAGGTGCGATGCGATGGAGTCCCGTTCCTCGCGCAGCGAGTCGACCTGTTTTTGGGTCGCGGACAGTTCCTGCGCGGCCTGCTCAGCAGCCTCCACACGAATCCGTTCGGCATCCTTACGGGCCTGAGCCAGAATCTCGTCGGCCTGCTCTTGAGCTTGCCTGGTGGCCTGCGTGCGCAAGTGGGCAGTTTCCTCTTGCACCTTCTGGAGCTGTGCGATGGCCTCGTTGGTGCGCTGTTCGGCTTCAGCGGCACGCTCAGTAGATTCGGTGACGAGCGCTGTGACACGTTCTTGTGCTGCAGCCGCCTCGTCGGCGATGACTTTGGCGGATTCTTCACGTTGCTCTGCGATGGCCAGGTCGGCTTCGGAACGAGAACGCCGCGCTGCCGCATGCATCATCTCGGCCTGCGTGCGAGCTTCGTCAAGACGCTCGCGAGCCGCGGCCAGCAGAGTCGCAGCCTCGGTACGGGCCGCCTCAAGTGCCTGTTCGGCTTCAGCCTGCAGCACGCTCGCCTGCGTTTGGGCCTTCTCCAACTCAGTGCGAGCCTCTTCGCGAATCTCTGCGGCTTGCGCATTGGCCTGGTTCAACGCCAGTTGTGCCTCATGGCGGATTCCATCGGCATGTGCGCGCGCCGCGTCGAGTTGTTCGACCGCCGCCTTGTGAGCATTCTCCCGGTCGGCTTGCGCGGCTTCATGAGCTTGCGCCTTGGTCTGCTCAGCCTCTTGCCGTGCGGTGGCACGAAGCTGTTCGGCTTCGGCGGTTGCCGCCGCGAGCATTGCGTCAACTTGCTCTTGGGCTTCGGAGCGTTGCTTCGCGGCGAGTTCTTCGGCATCGCTCACCAGCCGGTCCGCTTCGGCGCGCGACTGCGCGAGGAGGGCTGTGCGCTCAGTCTCGGCGGCCGCGCGGCGTGCGGCGAGGTCTTGGTCAGTCGTCGAACGCAGTTGTGTGATCTCAGCCTCAGCTGTGGTGCGCAGTCGTTCCGCATCGCGCTGCGCGGCAGCGACGGTTTCTCGCGCGGTGGATTCTGCGGCGGTAAGGATAGCGGCCGATTCAGAGGCTGCGCTAGCTAGTAACTCGTCACTTTTGCGCTCTGACTGGGCCAGTAGGTCTTGGGATTCCTGGCGGCTCTCTTGACGCAGTCGTTCCGCTTCCTGCTGGGCTTTGGCGACGAGCTCATCAGCCTGAGCAGTGGCGGCGGATCGTAGCGCGGCTGATTGCTCTTCCGCTGATCGCAGTAGGACTTCGACTCGTGCCCCAAGGCCTGAGTAACTGGGCTCATCTGCTTCTGCGGCGCGAGCGTGCGCTTCGGCGGCCGCCATCTTGGCGGCGGCCACTTCTCCCTCGGTTCGCAAGATTCGTTCGTCGAGCGTTGCGATCTGGCGACGAGCCTCAGCAAGCTGTCCCTCGGTTTCGGTCACCTTCCGAGACAACTGCGATAGCGCCGCGTCAACAGGCTCGCGCTCATAACCGCGGAAGGCAAGGGGAAATGGCGTGTTCTCATGCATTTAACAAGCTCCTGAAGGTCTGCGAGGGATCCGTACCACAGTACCCGCATGGCCTGATTTCCGCCTTAACGAATGTGATCTAAATCATCGTGCGACGTGCGGCTTAATCTCACGACCAAACATCTCTCGGGCGAACCGAGTAGTCTTGCTCAGCGATGCAGAAACAAAAAGTTGTATTCAAGGCACTTGCTCTGGTGTTGATCGCCGCAGGAGTCGTGATTGCCGTCGTCGGGATTGGCACCGCGACCTGGTGGCGACCAGACCCCGTATTGTCCGCAAATCTTGCTGACAGCGACCAAGTGGTAACCACGGCACCCGGTGTGCTGGGGATGGGTGCTGACGCCGTTTTGATATCGGCTCAGGGGGAACCCACTGAGCAAGTTGTGCTGGTCTTGGGCCGCCAAAGCGATGTCGCAGGCTGGTTGGCGTCTGCGCCGCATCGCAGTGTGACTGGCCTAGTTGATCGTGAGACGCTGGCAGCCACCACATCGGATTCTGCAGCGGTGGCTCTGCCGAATCCCGCTGGTCTCGATATGTGGCTTGTGGAGTCGGTCAATGAGGCGAACGCAGAGTTAAGCTGGACCGCCACCGATGACGAGGTCGTGCTTCTGGCTGCGACGGTCGGAGCCGATGGGCAGGTCACCGGAAGTCCGCAGTTGACGCTGTCCTGGAATGTGCCAGTACCGCGAAACTGGTTGGTGCCTGGCATTGTGGTCGGACTCGTCCTGCTGGCTATCGGGGTATTCCTGCTGTTGCGCACGCGCCAGAGCGGCACTGAGGACGAGACGGCTATCGATGAAACAGCAGCGTCCGTCAACGAAGAAAACCTGGCGGAACCACAGTGGCATTCCGGCCCGCCTGCCTGGCAAGAGGCTCAGCCAACAGAAGAACCCGCATGGCAAGTCGCCCAACCTGCGGAAGAGCCGGTGCGGCACAGCGCTGCGCAGCCGAGTACCACGGCGTCGCTGCCACTCGCAGAGCCTGCCTCTGACGAAATAGCAGCAGAAGAGCCAACTGCACCTGTCACGTTCGAGCCGTCAGAAGCAGCTACACCTCAGATAGCGCCGCCATATCAGCCGCCTGCAGCCGCCCCAAAACCCGAGGCACCATACGAACCGGTGTTCGCACCAGAGCCCGCGCCGGTATCGCAACCCGAAGCCGAGGCCACACCGCAACCGCCAGCGGCACAACCGGCTGCCCCTGACATCAAACCAGGTGAGCCATTGACCCGTAAGCGGCTGCGCGAGCTTAAACTGCAAGGTCAACTACCTGAGGAGTACGCGGATTGGGGGGATAAGTGATGCGAAGGACTAGGCTCACAGCAATTGCCGCCCTGCTGGTCTCATCCGCGCTGCTCGCTGGGTGCACCGGCGCCTTACCCTCACCAGACCCGGAACCGGCGCCCTCGATCGCCCAGCCGGTCTTGACACCCGGGCAAGTCGAGCGAGCCGCGCAACGTATCTCGCTCGCATTGGATCAGGCTGACCTAGCCCGTGACGCAGCCATGTTGCCCGGCGTCCTCAATGGACCTGCCGCACAGATTCGGGCAGCGCAGTACATTGCGGCGGAGGATGTTGGTGACGATGCCCTGACCGTGTTGCCACCCGCTTTGCAGACCTCAGTGATCTCTACGACTGAACAGTGGCCGCGGTCACTGTTCGTGGTCACCGAACAGCCGGAGAACCTCGAACCGCAACGCCTTGTCGTATTGCGCCAAGCCAGCGCCCGCGAGAACTACCAGATGTGGGGTTGGGTGCGACTCTTCCCAGGTGCCGAACTGCCGGCATTCGACCAGTCGACCACCGGCAGTGCTGAAGTAACGGACTCGTCTGGGCTGAGCGCTGACATCACGGAGACTCTCGACCAATACGTCGACGTGTTGAACAACGGGACTGACTCGTCCTTCGCAGGTGCCTTCGGCGCCGACGTATTGCGGCAGACCATTGAGGCACGCCGTGCAGAGCTCGGCGAGGCGCTGACTCCGATCGAGGGTGACTACCGATATCAAGTGACCCGCCCTGAGGGCGCTGACGGTGCTCCGATAGCGTGGCGAACCGCCGATGGCGGAGCGCTCGTCGTCGCAGCGCTGACCGCCACTGAACGTGCGCGTGGCCCTCAAGGCGCTTCGATTCGACCAGACGATGTGACACGAGCCCTGCTTGGTGATACCAAAGTATCCAACCGGCTTTTCGTTGATCGACAGATCGTGGTCGCGTTGGCGATCCCACCGACGGGAAGCGCGGACGAGATCAGTGTCGTAGGGGCGGAGAATGTTCGCATCGCAGCACGAACCAGCAACTAGAACACGACGGAGGAAATGACTATGTCCCAGCCAGCTCAGCCGCAATTCTCGTTGCGCGGCGCTGTTGATCTGTCCGGTTTGGGCCAGAAGCCGCCCGCATCGTCAGGCACTGCCGATCCGGGTAGTGAATCAGGCCCGAGTCCATACGTTGTCGACGTGACCGACACCAATTTTCAGCAGGTTGTCGAGGGCTCGGCCTCCTACGTGGTGCTGTTGCTGATCTGGCTGCCTGCAGACCCGACCTGTCGTCAGCTCGCCGCCGATCTAGCCACCATTGCAGCCGAGAAGAGCGGCGCCTTCCAACTGGCCCGGGTTGACGCTGACGCAGCGCCGAATATCGCTCGCGCCCTCCAAGCACAGGGCGTACCGATGGTGGTCGGAGTTCTGGCAGGACAACCGGTGCCGCTGTTCCAGGGAACAGCGCCGATTGAGCAGATCCGCCAGGTTGTCGACCAGGTGCTCGAGGCTGCTGAGGCCAATGGTGTCACCGGAACGGCTCCTGCTGGTGTCGCTGCACAAGACCAGGACGAGCAGGCCAGCGAGGAGGCCGCTGCCGCGCCACTGCCGCCGCTGCACCAGGAAGCATATGACGCGATTGAAGCAGGCAACCTGGAAGCTGCTGTCGCAGCCTACGAGAAGGCGCTGCGTGACGACCCTCGTGATGTCGATGCCGAGGCAGGCTTAGCCCAGGTGAATCTGTTGCTGCGCGCCCGTGACATCGACAGTGCCGCAGCGCGCCAGGCCGCGGCGCAAAACGCCGAAGACGTCGCGGCGCAACTGGCTGTCGCCGACCTCGACATGGCGGGCGGTAAGGTCGCCGACGCGCTGGAGCGGCTGCTCGACACGGTTTCGCGGGTTTTCGGCGACGAGCGCGAGACCATCCGGCTACGGCTGGTGGAGTACTTCGCGCTGCTCGGCGCTGACGATCCGCGAGTCACGCCAGCACGCCGCAAACTCGCCGCTGCGCTGTACTAGCCGCCTGATCAGGGCCAGCTGGTCCTGATCAGCAGTCAGTCGGCCTCGCGGACGAGGAACAATCCACCAAGCGGCGGCACGCGCAGCACTATCGACTGTTCCCGTCCGTGCCACGGCACGTCTTCGGAAGCCAGCGCGGCACCGTTGACCACACCGGAACCACCGAAGGTCATGTCGTCCGAGTTGAAGATCTCGCGCCAGTTGCCAGCCTGCGGCACGCCGAGGCGATAGCCCTCGTGGGGGACTCCGGCAAAGTTGATCACGGCGATCAGCTCATTGCCGTCGGCATCCCGGCGCACATAGGACAACGTGTTGTGGTCGCCGTCGGCGGCTTCAATCCACTGGAACCCGGCCGGATCATGGTCGAGGCCCCACAGCGCGGAGTGGCTGCGGTAGACCTCGTTGAGCTTCTTGACGCATTCCCGGGTGCCTCTGTGGGCAGGGTAGTCCAAGACGTACCAATCCAGCGGGGCCGACTCATTCCATTCGGTGCCTTGCGCGAATTCAGTGCCCATGAAGGTCAACTGTTTGCCGGGGTGTGACCACTGATAGGTGAACAGGGCGCGGACCTGGGCGTGCTGTTGCCAATCGTCACCGGGCATCTTGCGCAGCAGGGAGCCTTTGCCGTGGACGACCTCGTCATGGCTGATGGGAAGGACGTACCGCTCCGAATAGGCGTAGACCATTGAGAAGGTGATCTCGCCATGGTGGTAGCGGCGGTTGACGGGAGATTCGGCCATGTAGCGCAACGTGTCGTTCATCCAGCCCATGTTCCACTTCAGCCCGAAGCCGAGACCGCCAGCGCTGGTCGGTGAGGTCACACCCGGCCAAGCGGTGGATTCCTCCGCGATCATCATGATCCCGGGGTTGCGACGGTAGGCAGTGGCGTTTGCCTCTTGCAGGAACGCGATGGCATCGAGGTTCTCGCGCCCGCCGTACTGGTTGGGACGCCACTGACCCGCTTCACGCGAATAGTCCAGGTAGAGCATGGACGCCACCGCATCGACACGTAGGGCATCGATGTGGAACTCCTCAAGCCAATAGGTGGCGTTGGCGACGAGGAAATTGCGCACCTCGTTGCGGCCGAAGTTGAAGATGTATGTGCCCCAGTCGGGGTGCTCGCCAAGGAGCGGGTCGGGGTGCTCGTACAGCGGCGTGCCGTCGAAGCGCGCCAGGGCCCACTCGTCCTTGGGGAAGTGCGCTGGCACCCAGTCCAGGATGACGCCGATCCCAGCCTGGTGCAGGCTGTCGACCAGGAACTTGAAGTCGTCCGCGGTGCCGAACCGGGAGGTCGGAGCGTAGTAGCCGGTGACTTGGTAGCCCCAGGATCCACCAAAGGGGTGTTCCGCGACCGGCAGGAACTCGACGTGGGTGTAGCCCATCTCCACGACGTAGTCGCGCAATTCGGTGGCGAGCTCACGGTAGCCGAGCCCGGGCCGCCAGGATCCGAGGTGGACCTCGTAGACGCTCATCGCCCCAGTGTGCGGGTCGGTCTTCGCGCGTTGCTTCAACCACTTCTCGTCGTGCCATTCGTGGCGTGAATCCACGATGACCGAGGCCGTGGCGGGGGGCACTTCGGTGCCTTTGGCCAGCGGGTCAGCCTTTTCCCGCCAGTACCCGTCCGGGTGACGAAGCTGAAACTTATAGCGCTGACCGGCTCCGACATCGGGAATGAACAACTCCCACACCCCTGAATTGCCCAGTGAGCGCATGGCGTGACTGCGGCCATCCCAACCGTTGAAGTCACCCACGACGCGAACCGCCTGAGCGTTGGGCGCCCACACGGCGAAGGCAGTGCCGGTCACGTCGCCCAGGGCGCTGGGGAAGGTCTTGACGTTGGCGCCGAGCACTTGCCACAACTGTTCGTGACGGCCTTCACGGATCAGATGCTGGTCCAGCTCGCCAATAGTGGGCAGATGCCGGTACGGGTCATCGCTTTCGGACGCATCGATCCCGTAGCGGGTACGAATCCGGTAGTCGGCCTGATCGCTCGGCACAACGGCGTACCAGATGCCAGCGTGCTCGTGGGTCGCGGGGAACTCACCGTCGGCAGTGACGATGACGACCTCATCAGCAAGCGGACGGCGCACCCGGATGGTGGCAACGTCGGAATCGACGTGGGGGTGAAAACCGAGGACAGAGTGCGGCGAATAGTTCGCGCCATCGGCGACGGATTCCAGATCTGCGACAGACTTCGGCAGCGGTGCCGATGGCGATGTCGATGCGGTGCTCATGAATGTACCTTGTCACAAGTTCAGTGCTGGTGATAGTGCACGGTCGGCGGATCAGTTCGGTATCCCTAGCCTAGATCGTCGCCGAGGCTGGGGGTATCGGCGTGCCGACGTAAGATTGTTCTATGACTTCCCCTTCCACAGGTGACCTTGCTATGTCCGCCGCCGCTGGTGACTCAAATGATGCCGAAACGAAGGTGCGGGTGCGGTTTTGCCCGTCTCCGACGGGGACCCCGCATGTCGGCCTGATCCGCACTGCGCTGTTCAACTGGGCGTGGGCGCGCCACGTGGGGGGCACCTTCGTGTTCCGTATCGAGGACACCGACCCAGCACGTGATTCTGAGGAGAGCTACCAGCAACTGCTCGATGCGCTGCGGTGGCTGGGGCTCGACTGGGATGAGGGAGTCGAGGTCGGCGGGCCTTATGCGCCGTACCGCCAGTCCGAGCGGTTCGATCTGTACCGCAAGGTGGCGGCAGACCTCGTTGCGGCGGGCTACGCCTACGAATCGTTCTCCACGGCCGAGGAGATCGAAGCCCGCAATGTTGCGGCAGGACGATCCAAGGCGTTGGGCTACGACGGTTACGACCGCACTTTGACCGACGAACAGCGGGCCGCCTTTCGCGCAGCGGGCCGCGAACCGTCGATCCGGTTGCGCATGCCGGATGAGGACATCACCTTCACTGACCTGGTGCGCGGTGACATCACCTTCAAAGCCGGGTCTGTGCCTGACTTCGTGATCATGCGCGCTGGGGGTCACCCGCTCTACACCCTGGTGAACCCGGTTGACGATGCCACGATGGAGATCAGCCACGTGCTGCGCGGTGAGGACTTACTGTCGTCGACCCCACGCCAAATCGCGCTTTACCGCGCGCTCATCGAGTTGGGCTACGCCAAGCGCATCCCGCAGTTCGCGCACCTGCCGTACGTGATGGGCGAGGGCAACAAGAAACTGTCCAAGCGGGACCCGGAATCGAACTTGTTCTTGCACCGTGACAACGGGTTCATCCCCGAGGGTCTGCTGAACTACCTGTCGTTGCTCGGCTGGTCGATCTCACCGGACAACGACATCTTCTCGGTTCCTGAGTTGATCGAGGCTTTTGACATCTCGGATGTGAACCCGAATCCGGCACGCTTCGACCTGAAGAAGGCGCAGGCGATCAACGCCGCCCACATTCGCCAGTTGGAGACGAATGACTTCACCCGCCGGTTGGTGCCGTACCTGCATACCGCTGGCGTGGTTTCCGCGCCTACCTATGACGAATTGGACGAGGCCACCCGCGCGACTTTGGATGCTGCTGCACCGTTGACCCAGGAACGCATGACAATGCTGGGCGAAGCACCCGGGTTGCTCAAGTTCCTCTTTGTCGCCGACAGCGACCTTGTCATCGAAGACGACGCCCGTAGCGCGCTGCGGGACGAGACCAAAGAAGTGCTGACCGTCGCCATCGACAAGATCAACGAGGCCGACGAGTTCTCCGCCGCAAGCCTGCAACCCGCACTCCGCGAGGTGCTTGTGGATGAAATGGGCATCAAACCACGTTTCGCGTTCACACCGCTGCGTGTCGCGATCACTGGACGGCGGGTTTCGCCGCCGCTTTTTGAGTCGATGGAGATTCTCGGCAAGCAGTCGAGTCTGGCCCGACTCGTTGCGCTACGCGATGCACTATGACCCAGGTTGATGGCCCGGCTGCACAGCGCCAGATCGCCGCAGTGATCTTTGATGTCGATGACACCCTCGTTGACACCAAGGCGGCTTTTGCTGAGGCGCTGAGCGCCATTGCCTCGCACTATCTGCCCCGGCTACCGGTCGCTGATCACCATCAGGTGGTTGCCCTGTGGCGGCAGGACCCGGATGGCTACTACCGGGCGTTTACCCGCGGCGAGATGGGTTTTCGGGAACAGCGCTATCTTCGCGCCGAGCAGGTCCAGCGCACCTTTGGGGGACGCGAGATCACCGCAGCCGGTTTCGACGCCTGGGACGAGCGTTTCGAGGCGGCGTTCCAAGCAGCCTGGCAACCGTTTGAGGATGCCGCCGACGTGTTGGCCTTGTTGCGTGACACGGGTTTGAAGATCGGTGCGGTGACCAACGCCGCCACGGCTTACCAGTGGCAGAAGCTGGAGCGCACCGGGCTCAAAGGGTTCATCGCTACTGTTGTCGGCGTCGATGAACTCGGATACGGTAAACCTTCCCCAGATGTCTTCACCCTCGGCTGCGACCGGCTCGGGGTAACGCCGCCGCAAGCGGTCTACGTGGGTGATGAACTCGACATTGATGCGCGTGCTGCGATCACTGCTGGGCTGGCAGGGGTGTGGGTCGACCGACCCGCGGCCCGGCGCGGGGGACCATTCGATGAAAACCGCGAACAGGCGCTCGCAGACGGTGTGCTCGTCATCGAAAATCTCAGTGATCTGCCCGCAGCGCTTCAGACGATTCGTTCCGGAGCTTTCTGCTCGTCCTAAATGGTGCGCAAGGGGACTGTCCTCAATGTGGGCAATTCCGACACAATGGCGGTCAACTCGATAATCTGGACCGGTGAAACCGTTCTTGTTGCTCGCCACGCGCGTAGACGATGTCGTCGCTGACGCGGAATATGAGCAGATCTGCCGGTTCGGCGGGCTCACGCCGCACGAGCTCAAGCGCGTGCGCCTGGAGCAGACCGAGATGCCCGAGATTGATTTTAACGAGTTCTCGGGGATCATCATCGGCGGTGGACCGTTTAACGCGTCTGACGATCCAGCGACGAAATCCGACATTCAACTGCGGGTGGAAGGCGAACTGGGCGAGTTGGTCGATCGCGTGGTCGCGGCCGACTTCCCGCTGCTGGGAGCCTGCTACGGAGTGGGGGCCGTCGCAGCTCAACTCGGTTCGGTGGTGGACGCCACTTACGGCGAGGACGTCGGCGCGGTTGAGATCACGGTGACCGACGAAGGCCGAAGAGACCCGTTACTGGCCGATCTGCCGGAACGATTCGATGCTTTCGTCGGCCACAAGGAGGCATGCCGGGACGTACCGCCAGGAGCGGTGCTGTTGGCCTCGTCAGCGACCTGCCCGGTCCAGATGTTCCGGTATCGCAAGAACTTGTACGTCACGCAGTTCCATCCGGAACTCGATGTCGACGGCATCGTGCTGCGGATCCGCACTTACCGCGACGAGGGCTATTTCCCAGCGGAAGAAGTCGAACGAGTGGTCGCGTCGGTGCGTGGCACAACCGTTGACGTGCCGCCGCGTATTCTGCGAGCGTTCACTCAGCGCTATGCGCGACCATAGACATCGAGAGACTACCGCCAGATGGCAAGCGGGATAGCTGGTACGACGAGCGCTGTCAGGCTGGCGAGGATTGCCACTAGTCCGATACTGCGCCACCGGCCGACCAATGTCTGCCAAGAGATGCTCGCCCCGACGGTCACCATGGCTGCAGCGAAGAAAGCGCTTGAGATGACCTCGGCCCCGGTAAGGACTGCGGCCGGGATGACATCGAGCGACCGCAATAGGACGCAGCCCAGGAACGCGACGATGAAGGGCGGAATCGGAAGTGCTCGGCGCGGCTTTGCGGGGTTCTTGACTGGAACGCATGATGAAAACGATCCATGGTGGCGGGCGGCTCGTCGCGCCAGGCCAGCCGTGGTGACCATCACTAACGGCGCCAGCAGGACGACTCGGGTGAGTTTGGCAATGGTTGCGGTGTTCAGAGCCTCCGGCGAGACCATATCGCCGGCCATGACCACATGAGCGACTTCCGGCAGGCTGGCACCGATCCACAGGCCGGTGTCGGCCTGTGACAGGCCGAGCCAGTGCGCAGCCCACAGCAGTAATGGCACCATGACCAGTCCCAGCACACTGACCAGGCCAATCGTCGCGACGGCGTACTCGTCCACTAACCGACGCAGTGTGATCCCAGCGCGCTTTTGCGCGCTATCGCGTCTATCGTGCTCATCGCGATCTGAGCCGCGCAGCGCGGCCGCCATCGTTGAAGCGGCCGCTGCTCCGCACACTGAAAAACCAGCGCCAAGGACGAGTGCTCCCTGGCTGTGTGCGCCAGACTGGCGTGCGAGTAGCACTGTGACCGCGAAAGTCACTACAAGTGTCACTACCGCGACCAGCACTCCGAAAATCCCTAGGCCCGCTATGTCAGCCAGGGACAGTTTCAGGCCGAGCAGAGCAACACCGAGTCGCAGCAGATGGCCACCGATCGGTGATGCTGCACTGAGATAACTCTCGATGCGGTGCGCGGTGTGGCTCTTGGGTGCACGAACAGTGCTCGCGACGATGATTCCCACGATCAGACCTAACAGCATCGCTGACAGCACGGGAAGTTGCCGATTGAGCCAGACACAGGCCAATCCGATGATCGTCAAGGAAAGTGTGACGATGCTAGTGGTCCGGGGGTCGATCATATGGTTTGGGCGTGCCAGGTTGACTGTTGTGGGGGTTGGCGGTGCCTCGTCATGTTGCGGGGGCGAGGTCGGTGCGGGGGTCACATAGATACTCTGGTACTTAGCGGGACGAGCCGGTAGGGCCAACTAACTACCAGGGTATAGCCTAAGGCTATGAGTGTTGGGGTGGATCGGACATCGTTGGCTGCACTACAGGTGCTCACCGCGATCGACGAACAGGGTTCGATCAGCGCCGCCGCGCGCTCTTTGGAACTGTCGCAACCTTCTGCCTCGGCGGCGGTGCGCCGTTTGGAACGGCGGATCGGCGCCACGCTTTTGAGCCGCACACCGCGTGGCAGCGCGCTGAATGAGACCGGACGAGCGGTAGCGGTGTGGGCTCGCCAGGTCATCGCCGCTTCGGACGCTTTTGAGACCTCGATCGCTGCCCTACGTGAGGGACATGCGGAACGGGTCCAGATAGCCGCGTCGTTGACGATCGCGGAATATCTCGCGCCACGATGGCTGGCACATTTGGCGACTGTTCGGCCACATGCCGATGTGGAACTGATCGTGCGCAATTCCCATGACGTGATGGATCTGGTGACATCCGGTCAGGTCGAACTCGGGTTCGTTGAAGGAGCGAAAGTCGAAGGCGGGCTGCGCTCGCAGGTTATCGGACGAGACGAGTTGGTCGCCGTCGTAGCTCCCGGTCATCGTTGGGTGCGTCGCGGGGCTGTAGGGCTGAAGGAACTCGTCGCTGGCGGCCTCGTCCTGCGTGAAGTGGGCTCGGGTACCCGGGAAATCTTGGAACGGGTGCTGCAGGAGTCTCAGATCGAATTGCCCGCGCATGTGCCGCACCTCGGGTCGACGGCCGCGATCAAGGCAGCGGTGCGTCACGGTGGTTCGGTGGCGGTGTTATCCCGGTTGACGGTGGCCGACGAGTTGGAACTGGGGAGCCTGGTTCCTATTGAGGTACTGGGTGCTGATTTGAGTCGACAACTGCGCATGGTGTGGTGCAGCGATGCGGTGCTTGGTGCGAGCGCGTCGGAACTGGCTGGGATTGCCGCACGATCAACGGGACTGTGATCGGTCAGTGGTGTGCGGTGCCGGTAGTCTGAGCGTGAACCTCGATGTCGAGGTGACCGGCTGACACGAAGAACGGAAGTCAAGGATGAGTAACCCCGCGGGTTGGTATCCCGATAACACGGATTCCAGCACACTTCGCTACTGGGACGGTCAAAACTGGACCGAGCACACCACCCCAGCGGAACAGTCTGAGATGCCTGTCATCAACGACGTCCAACCTGCTGCACAATCCGTTTCCGCATCGTATGGCAGCGAAGCGAACAGCACGCTCGTGAATGACCCGATGGCCCAGACCGGATTTTCTGGCGGTGGCTCTGAGCCGAAGAAGGGATTCAGCTTCGGTGTGATCGCGCTGTTCGCCATCGTGGCTATTGCTGCCTCCATCGGCATCAATGCGCTGATGGGCAAGGTGGAACGCGTCTCGCCTGCGGCGCAGAAGGTCTATGACACGTGCAGTTCTTTTGACACTGAATTTCAGCTCATGCAGTTGTCTGCCAATTCAGTGCGGCTTGTGCTGACCGTAAGCCAACACCGGCTCATGGACCAAGCTGAAACCGAGTACCAGCAAGTCAATAGCGCAGAAGATGTCAGCGCTGAAACTACGCCAGGCCTGTACTTCACTTTCGCAGCAACGGACCTGTTCAGTTGCATGGCGGAACAGACCGGATACACCGGTGAACTAGAAAACCTCAAGAACGGCGACAGGTGGACCGGCTGGCGCTACGAGGTGACCGGCAGCAAGAGTAAGGGGAGCGAGGACATCTTCTACGCCGACTAATACGTGGGCCGTGCTGAAGTCTGACTACCGACTCCGGGCGTTCACAGCGGTTGTCGGTTGCTGTTTCATGCAACGAAAATGACCGCCTGATCCGCGTTTTTGCGCAGTTCAGGCGGTCATTCCGCTTGTACCCCCAAGGGGATTTGAACCCCTGTTACCGCCGTGAGAGGGCGGCGTCCTAGGCCGCTAGACGATGGGGGCCTGTGGACTGGTCTTTCAGGTGCTACCTGTAGGACCGGTGGTCTACTGTACACGATCAACTCAACCGGTCAAAACCGCGAACCGATCATGCGCTGGGGTACCAGGACTCGAACCTAGACTAAGTGAACCAGAATCACTCGTGCTGCCAATTACACCATACCCCAAGGGGTATCACTCACCGGCCCGAAAACTAATGAGCGTTACCGCCGTGGAACATTACCCGATAGTGGGGCCGAGTTCAAACTCGGCCTCAAAAATCACTCGCCTGCGCGGCGCAGAACCTCGGTGAGCCGGTTCGCTGCGGCCACGACGGAGGCGGCGTGCAGGCGCCCTGGCTGACGGCTCAGACGCTCGACGGGGCCAGAGATGGAGACGGCCGCGACAATTCGTCCAGAAGGGCTGCGCACCGGAGCGGAAACCGACGCCACGCCGACTTCGCGTTCGCCGACCGACTGCGCCCAACCGCGACGTCGTACCCCGGAAAGCACCGTGGCAGTGAATTCCGCGCCCTGCAATCCGCGGTGCAGCCGATCGGGCTCCTCCCAGGCAAGCAGAACCTGCGCGGCCGAACCTGCCTGCATGGTCAGTGACGCGCCTACTGGGATCGAGTCGCGCAGTCCCATCGGGCGTTCAGCCGATGCCACGCAGATACGTTGGTCGCCTTGGCGACGATACAACTGCGCGCTTTCCCCAGTGTGGTCCCGCAGGGCCGTGAGTACGGGGTTAGCAGCGGCAAGGAGGCGGTCCTCGCCTGCGGCTGTGGCCAGTTCGTTGAGCCGTGGTCCCAGGACAAAGCGGCCCTGCATGTCGCGGGCAACCAGCCGGTGATGTTCGAGTGCGACGGCCAGGCGATGTGCCGTGGGCCGCGCCAGGCCGGTGGTCGTGACGAGTTGTGCCAAGGTGGCCGGTCCTGATTCGAGTGCGTTCAGGACGGATGCCGCCTTGTCCAGCACGCCAACTCCGCTAGAATTGTCCATAGAACGATATTGCCGTCTCGAAGACTGAGATGCAACAGGTAGCGGGCAACTGGGTCATCGGTGGGCGATATCGGACAGATAAAGTGCGAAAATAATTCATAGCCCAGCCGATACTTCACCCGTATCGGTACCCCCAGCAGGCCGCTACGGCGGCGCTCGTCCTCAAACACTGCATAAGGCAGCGACGAGGACATTTCACTGATCGAGAGGAACATGATGGCCGGCACGCTGGCAGAGAAGGTCTGGAATGATCACCTGGTTCGACGCGGATCCAACGGCGAGCCCGACCTTATCTACATCGACCTCCACCTTCTACACGAGGTGACGAGTCCGCAAGCTTTCGAAGGTCTACGTCTGGCAGGCCGTCAGGTGCGCCGTACTGACCTGACCATGGCCACTGAGGACCACAACACGCCGACACTCGACATTGATCTGCCCATCGCGGACCTGACCAGCCGCACCCAGATCGACACGCTGCGCAACAACGCCAAAGAGTTCGGCGTGCGCATCCACTCTCTCGGTGACGCAGACCAGGGCATCGTCCACCAGGTCGGCCCTCAGCTGGGATTGACCCAGCCGGGTATGACCGTGGTGTGTGGTGACTCTCACACCTCGACGCACGGCGCCTTCGGCGGTCTCGCCTTCGGTATCGGTACCTCCGAGGTCGAGCACGTGCTCGCCACGCAGACCCTGCCGCTGCAGCCGTTCAAGACCATGGCCATCAACGTGCACGGTGAACTGCCACCAGGAACCACCAGCAAGGACATCATCCTCGCGATCATCGCGAAGATCGGTACCGGTGGCGGTCAGGGCTATGTTCTGGAATACCGCGGCGAGGCCATCCGCAAGCTGTCGATGGAAGCTCGTATGACCATCTGCAACATGTCGATCGAAGCGGGTGCCCGCGCCGGCATGATCGCTCCCGACGACACCACTTTCGAGTACCTCAAGGGGCGTCCGCACGCTCCAGAAGGTGCGGACTGGGACGCGGCTGTCGAATACTGGCGGACCCTCAAGACCGACGACGACGCAGTCTTCGATACCGAAGTCGACCTGAACGCGTCCGACCTCGAGCCATTCGTGACCTGGGGAACCAACCCCGGCCAAGGACTGCCGCTGAGTGCCAACGTGCCAGTGCCCGAGGAGATCGCGGACGAGAACGACCGCATCGCGGCCGAGCGCGCCATCGAGTACATGGGACTGACCCCCGGTCAACCGTTGCGTGACATCAAGGTCGACACCGTTTTCATGGGCTCGTGCACCAACGGTCGCATCGAGGATCTGCGCACCATCGCCAAGGTCATCAAGGGGCATGTTAAGCACCCAGATGTACGAGTCCTGGTTGTGCCGGCTTCGGCACGGGTGCGTCTGCAGGCGGAGGCCGAAGGCCTCGATCAGATCTTCAAGGACTTCGGTGCGGAATGGCGTAACGCCGGATGCTCGATGTGCCTGGGCATGAACCCCGATCAGTTGGCACCAGGGGAGCGGTCGGCTTCGACCTCGAACCGCAACTTCGAAGGACGTCAGGGCAAGGGCGGTCGTACGCACCTCGTCTCACCACTGGTCGCGGCGGCCACCGCAATCCGCGGCACCCTGTCGTCTGTCGCAGACCTGGCCGAGAACGACCCGAGTTTCGCCAACCTCGACATTGATGCCATTGACGGCAGCCCGCTCGCGCCGCTCGACCCGAACCTGATCGTTCAGGTCTGACGCAGCCGAGAACCCACCTTAAGACTTTCATATCCCAGGAGTGACCCATCATGGAGAAATTCACAACGCACACTGGTGTCGGGGTTCCGCTGCGTCGCAGCAACGTTGACACCGACCAGATCATCCCCGCTGTCTACCTCAAGCGCGTCACCCGCACCGGATTCGAGGACGCACTGTTCGCAGCGTGGCGTTCCGACCCAGAATTCGTGCTGAATCAGGACGAATACCGTTCCGGCTCCGTCCTCGTCGCTGGCCCGGACTTCGGCACCGGCTCGTCGCGCGAGCACGCAGTGTGGGCGCTCAAGGACTACGGCTTCAAGGCCGTCTTCGCATCTCGTTTCGCGGACATCTTCCGCGGTAACTCGGGCAAGCAGGGCTTGCTCGCAGGCATCATGGCGCAAGAAGACATCGAACTGCTGTGGAAAATCCTCGAGACCAAGCCGGGCACTGAAATCACCGTAGACCTAGAACAGCGCACTGCCACGGCAGATGACGTGACTGTGCCGTTCCAGCTTGACGACTACACCCGGTGGCGTTTGATGGAAGGGCTCGATGACATAGGTCTGACCCTTCAGCACGAAGAGGACATCGCCGCATTCGAAGCCAAGCGCGCTTCCTACAAGCCCAAGACGTTGCCTGCCAAGCACCTGCCGAAGGTGGATATCGAAGCCGCGCGGCCGGCCTAGACCCGCAGATGTCACAACGCATCAAACCAGTTAGAGGCCTGACACGCACCTATCGTCTGCTGGTGCTCCTACTGCGTCCCGGGCTGATGGTTTTCATCAAGCGTTCCTGGTCCGGCGGTGAGAAGCTGCCTCGCGAAGGTGGATATATCGTCGCCGCCAACCACATGAGTGGTTTTGATCCGGTGACGACCACTCACTTCTTGCATGACCAGGGTGTCGCACCGAAGATCATGGCGAAGGACTCATTATGGAAGGTGCCGGTTCTTGGCGCCTTCCTGCGCGGAACCAACATGATTCCGGTTTCGCGCGGTACGCGTAATGCCTCTGATTCACTCGATGCGGCACGTGAAGCGCTCGCTAACGGGGAATGCGTGCTGATCTTCCCCGAAGGCACGCTCACCAAGGACCCGGAGCTGTGGCCGATGGTCGCCAAGACCGGTGTGGCCCGACTTGCGTTGACCACCGGAGCGCCGGTGATCCCGGTATCGCAGTGGGGTGTGCAACGCATCTTCCGGCAGCACTCGAAGTTGCTTCGACTGTTGCCGCGCAAGACCGTTCAGGTCAGTGTCGGCGATCCAGTGGACCTGACGGATCTGCAGGACCAGCCGCTGACGGCATCAGTGCTGGCCGAGGCGACGGAGCGCATCATGCGTGCTATCGCTGATGGTGTCGGCACGCTACGTGGTGAGGAACCTCCCGTAGAGTTATTCGATCCGCGGTCTGCGCGTAAGCGGACCAGCGATGCCGATAACGGTGATGCGACGAAGGAGACGACATGATCGCGGCAGTACTCGGTGCCGGTGCGTGGGGCACCACGTTCAGTGCGGTGCTCGCCGATGCGGGGTGTCAGGTCAGGCTGTGGGGTCGGGACGAGGCCGTCGCCGAACAGGTCACGACGATGAACCGCAACGACAAATATCTGCCTGGTATTACGTTGCCCCCGTCGATCATCGGGACTACCAATGCGCAGAATGCCCTCGTCGGTGCCGACATGGTGGTGGTGGCGGTGCCGTCGCAGAGCGCACGAACCATTTTGGAGCCCTTCGCGCCTTTTATCGGCGAAAACACCGTTGCGGTTTCCTTGATGAAGGGCGTCGAGCTCGGCACTGACAAGCGGATGAGCGACGTAGTCGCCGAAGCCCTCGGCCTGCCGCTCGACCGGGTCGCAGTGGTCTCCGGGCCCAACCTGGCCGGCGAGATCGCGGCACACCAGCCGACCGCGACGGTGGTCTCGTCCATCAGTGAGAAGACTGCGATCACTGTCGCTGAGGCGTGCTCGTGTGACTACTTCCGCCCCTATACGAACTCGGACATCGTCGGCGTCGAACTGTGCGGTGCGGTCAAGAACGTCATCGCGCTTGCGGTCGGTATCGCGCAGGGTCAGGGAATGGGCTACAACACCACGGCCACCGTCATCACTCGCGGATTGGTCGAGATCACCCGGCTCGGTCTTGCGCTTGGTGCGCAGGCTGAGACCTTCGCCGGTCTGGCCGGAATGGGTGACCTGGTGGCGACGTGCGCTTCGCCATCCTCGCGTAACCACACGCTCGGCCGGCACATTGGTCAGGGCAAGACCTTGGACGAGGCCATCGCTGCGACGCGCGGTACGGCGGAGGCGGTCAAATCCTCACGATCCGTGCTGGCACTCGCACAGTCCATCGGTGTGGAAATGCCGATCACGGAGGCTGTCGTGGGAGTGCTTCACGAGGGCCAGCCGGTGCAGGAGATGGCTCACAAGCTACTGACTCGTCCGCGCAAAACCGAAGGACTCAACGCGCAGATCATCGCTGAGTCTGCCTGATCGGTCCTTCAATCTCGACGCGCCGATGATGGGCGGACCTGGACCTGATGATCCAGTCGCGGCATCGAACCGTCGATATATTCGCGAGTGCGCCACGAATACTAGGAGCACACGCGAAAAGTGCGACGGTTCGGCAGTTGTTGGTAGGCGCGTGGTCGCGCTTAGAGGGACCGCAGCGCCTGATCCAGGTCGTGCCACAGATCCTCGACGTCCTCGATGCCGACGGACATGCGGATCAGATCCTCGGGAACCGTCTCGGACTCGCTTGCGAAGCGGCGGCGGCGTTCCAAGGTGGATTCCACACCGCCAAGCGACGTGGCGGGCAGCCATACCCGCAGCGCCGAGATGAGCCGGTCGGCTCCGTCGGCACCGCCGACTGGTCGCAGTCCGATGACGGATCCATAGCCATCCATGATGCGCGATGCGGTCACATGCCCCGGGTCGTCCGGCAGTGACGGGTGACGCACCTGAGTGACCTGCGGATGCGCCTGCAGCCGGCGTGCCAGCTCGGCAGCATTCGCCTGTGACCGCTCGACGCGCAACGAGAGCGTGCGCAGACCTCGCAGTGCCAACCACACTTCCCACGGCCCTGCGATCGCACCGTGGTGTGTGCGGTGATGCCACAACTTCTCACGCAGTTCACTGCTGCGTGTGACCGCGATGCCGAGAACGACATCGGAGTGCCCTGCCAGATATTTTGTGACCGAATGCACCACAATATCCGCACCCCACGTCAACGGTCGCTGTACCAGGGGAGTGGCGAAGGTATTGTCTACGGCGACGAGGGCACCGGCCCGATGGGCGGCCTGGATAATCGCCGGAAGATCCGCAACCTCCAACATGGGATTGGTGGGCGACTCGATCCATACCAGTGACGCCCCCTGACTTGCCGCAATCACGGCAGCAGTGTCGTCCACGTCGACCTGCCGAATCGTCACGCCATGCTTGACGGCGAGTTCTTCGGCCAAGATGAGTGAGGCATGGTACGCATGGCGCGGGACGACGAGCACTCCCTGATCAGGTACCAACGACATCACAGCAGCGATAGCCGCCATCCCGGAACTGAAGACCACACCCGGCAGTTCCGCACGCTCCAGTGCCGCCACGGCATGTTCGAAGGGCTGCCATGTCTCGGTGTCCCACCGGGTGTACAACAGGTCGGAACCATCAGCGGGCCCCTGGGACGCATAGGTGGAACTGAGTACCACCGGCGGGTTGACCGGCTGGCCGTGTTCGCGCGGCGGACGGCCTGCGGTCACAGCCAAAGTTGCGGGAGTCAGCGGTTGGTTATCGAACTGCGGCATATTCCCCAATGTAGCGCTGCCGCGGCTGTTGGAAACACCCGTGACCAACAGTTGGTATGACTGCCGGACTCCGTGTCGTAGTGATGGGCATCGATCGTATTGTCATGCCGCGCGGTGTTGTGATCAGCCTTTTGCAGGCCCGTGCGAGTACCATCAAAGGCGATGTCTACTGATCTTCCCGCAGCTCGCGCGAGCCGACTTGAAAACACAGCTGACCGCATCCGCGTCATGCTGCTCTTTGGTGGCAGATCCGGCGAGCACGCCATCTCCTGCGCCACCGCGGCGGGGGTGCTGCGTGCTATCGATCAATCCAAATACGAGGTCATCCCGGTAGGAATCACCCGTGACGGCCGGTGGGTCGAGGCGAGCGCGAATCCGGATCACTGGGTTATCCGCGATGGCGAACTGCCGGAGGTCGTCGCCGATGGCAATGGCGAAGTCACCCTGTCCTTGGACGTCGGGAGCAGTGAGGCCCGTGTCGTCACAGATGGTGAACCAGTGCGTTCCCTCGGTCATGTCGATGTCGTGTTCCCGCTGCTGCACGGCCCGTTCGGCGAAGACGGAACAGTTCAAGGCCTGCTAGAGCTCGCCGACATTCGCTATGTCGGATCTGGAGTGTTGGCCAGCGCGGTTGGCATGGACAAGCACTTCATGAAGATCGTGCTGGCGGGTTCTGGCATTCCGGTTGGACCATACGAGTTCTTCACCGCCGCTCAGTGGGACGCAGACCCTGCTGCGATTGAAGCCAAGCTGGGCCATCTCGGCTTGCCGCTGTTCGTCAAGCCGGCGCGGGCTGGCTCGTCCCTGGGCGTGTCTCGCATCACCGATCTGACTGAGCTTCCCGCCGCCATCGAAGAGGCGCGCGGACACGACCAGCGCATTTTGGTTGAGGCTGCGATCGTTGGCCGTGAGATTGAATGCGCTGTGCTGCAAGGACGCTCGGGCCAGCCGACGCGCGCGTCCCTGCCTGGCGAGATCCAGGTGACCGACGCCCAGCATTCCTTCTATGACTTTGAAGCGAAGTACCTTGACGAGGCCGCGGTTCTGTCCTGTCCCGCCGACCTGCCAGCCGATGTCACAGAGAGAATCCGCGAACTGTCGGTGCGAACCTTTGAAGCAGTCTCCGGTGAGGGCCTGAGCCGAGTCGACGTATTCGTGCAGCCTGATGGTGAGGTGATCGTCAACGAGATCAACACCATGCCAGGCTTCACCCCGATCTCGATGTATCCGCGGATGTGGGAGGCTACGGGCCTGCCCTATTCGGAGCTCATCGACGAACTGTTGACCCTTGCCCTGGAACGGGATCTAGGGCTGCGCTAGGCAGCGTCCGAGTCCAGGCGGACCAGCGCATGGGCTTTATTGGCAGGTGGCGGTGACGGTGGTTGCCTCAAGCGCCGGGGCCAGATCTGTCAGTCCGGGTTGGGTCAGTCCCAGGGAGTCCGGCACATTGACTTCGATAGCTGGGACGCGGCCATAGGTGGTGAATCGCCATCCTGTCGCGGTCTGTTCACTGATCCAGTCCATGGAGACGTCGCCATAGCTGATCGAGAGGCAGTCAGGGCTTGGCGGAGGTTGATTGACGCCGCACCGTAGCGTGATGGCAGCCCCCGCATCCCCCCAGGCGGTGGTGGCTTGACTGGTGGTCTGTCGTTGCTTGAGTCCGTCCAGAGTTGTCGGGGTACGAGCCAGGACGAGTCCACATGCGGGATCGGTGGCGTCCACTGCCGCATCGACTGAGATCGTCGGGGAGCAGGCACCGAGTGCCGCAACGGCGGCCGCTGTGATAACGGAGCAGAGAACTCGTCCAAAAACTTTCACGCTTCTTAGCCTAGTTGGAGTCTGTCCGGCGAGGGTTGTCAACCGCTAGACAATACTTATAAGTAGCATTTACTATGTCAAGTAGGCCGCCACTTTCACGTAGAAGATACGTGAACTCGTGATTTGTGGCATGACCGACTAGACACTTAAGGACATCCAGAAATGATCTCTTCACCCTCTGCCGCGCTGCGTAAGCGCGCCATGATCGCAGTTGCGATCGCGATGGTGCTGGCCCTCGTGCCGGCTGTTAGTACCCCGGCTGCAGCATCTACTCAGACGACCGCTTCCGGCACAGTCGTGCAAGCACAAGCGACGGTTGCGGCACCGAATGCAGAGGCTCAAAAGAAATCGAAGATCACCGTGAAGATGGTCAAGAAGACCGTAGCGTGGAACGAGCGAGTCCGCGTGCGAATCAAGGTGAAGGCGCCAGGTGTGGCTCGTCCGACGGGACTGATCAAGTTGACCGCCGGTCCGTACACCTACTACACGACTATGAAGAAGAAGCACAAGGGTGCTTTGGTGTTCAAGACCCCGTACTACCTCGCAGACGGAAAGTACAAAGTTAAGGCCGAGTACCTGGGTACTGCGAAGATCGCGCCGTCGAAGACGAAGAAAGCCGCGAAGTTCAAGGTCAAGCCGGCCAAGATCAGTGTGAGCTTCAACTTCTAGTCGACTAAGTGCGGTGCGGCTAGTTTTTCGTTAAACACTAAAGAACGGGATGAAGTGAAAATTAAATCGGCTGGCGCTGTGCAGACCCATGCCCAGGGGCTTACGGTGATGAATAGAGCGAGCAAGGTCGTGCATCACCTGGTCATAGGAGCGGTGTGTGCAGCGCTGATCTTCACTATGTCAGCGTGTTCGGTCCTTGATTGGTTCTCAGGATCAGACGACAAACCTGCTGCCTCCCCAACGGTCGCTGATACCGAAGAGGACAAGCAGCAAGAGACTAGTGTCGATGTTGATTCCACTGACGGTGATCCTGCTGCCGCAGACGCAGAGGTGGCCGAGGAACCAGTCGAGGCAATCCTCGGCATCGCGCCCACCGGTCCGGAACTGACCGACAAATGGGGCACCTACCGGCAAGCCCAGTTGCTCGATGACAGCCAGATCCTCGATTACGACAAGAAGGTCGTCGGCAAGCTGAAGAAATACAGCGATGAGGATGTTGCCAGTGCTGTGAAATGGACGGCACAGTTCTTTGTCTCCGAGGGCCTCGATTCCGAGATGGCGCGCAGCAACAGGAAGCGTGATCGCAAGTCGGCCTGGATGAGAATGCGGAACTCATTCACGAACAGCGTATGGGGTCCCACCTACATGGCGATTGAGAAGCCAGAGCCCGACGACAATGGCTACTGGTTCGCGTTGGGCAACCCAAACAATTGGCGTGGCGAGCGTGGTATCAAAGAGCAATACGTACCTGGGGAACTGACCTATCGACCGAAATCGATTGCCGTACAGAAGGTGCGGCAGAAGAAGGGCCTCTTGGAAGTCACGTTCAAGTTCGCGATCGAGAGGACCATCGCTGACGGCGACGGCGCGAAATATGTTTCTCTCATCAAGGGCACCCAGTCATACCAAGTGGAGAAGAACAGCTCCGGCCAATGGACGATCACCAATGGGGCATCCAAATGGAGTTGGAGCGCCAAGCCGGTGGAAGAGTAGCAAAGACATGGGGCCGCTCACTTACCGCCCGTAGTGGTAACGGCAGGCTGCGATCAGGATGCGGTCTTCGGTGTAGCGATAGACCAAGCGATGCTCGTCCGTGATTCGCCGTGACCAGTACTCGGCGACACTGTGTTTAAGAGGCTCCGGTTTACCTATGCCCTCGTTGCCGTTGCGTGTGATGTCTCGTAGCAGGGCGTTGATGCGTCGCAGAGTCTTGCGGTTCTGAGTCTGCCACCACAGGTAGTCCTGCCAGGCGGACTCGTCCCAGACGAACTGCACGGTCAGTCGTCCATCAGAGCGTGAGCGGCTCCGTTGCCTGCCTCAAGGCGCTCGATTGAATCGAGCAGTCGCCGAGCGTTTGCGGGGGATCTCATGAGGTAAGCGGTTTCACGCAGTGACTCGTACTCCTCCAACGAGATGATCACCGCAGGCTCGCGGCCAGACCGGGTGATGACGACTTCTTCGCGGTCGTCCACGACCGAGTCGAGCACTTCGGCATAGCGGCGACGCGATTCGCTGTAACTCATGGTCTTCATTTGCTACTCCGATCTAGACGTACAAAAAATTGTACGCTATGCGGCGTTGTGCTGGTAGCGCAGGGGGAGCGAACTGCGTGCGCCGGGACGCTACGCTTGAGTCGTGTCGTTGACGGTTGCCGATGTAGACGAAGCAGAGTTGCTGCGACGGATCTTCGCCGTGCTGGCGCAGCACAACAATGTGCAAAGTGACGCGATCGTGCTCGGCGCGGGCGACGACTCGGCAGTTATCGCCGCCCCGGACAGGTCATTCACGGTCTCCACCGATGTCCTGGTGGAGAATCAGCATTTCCGTACCGCATGGTCCACCGGATATGACGTGGGCTGGCGCGCCGCCATGCAGAATCTAGCGGATGCAGCAGCAATGGGAGCTCGTCCCACAGCTATCGTGGCGGCGCTCGTCCTTCCTGGTGCCACGACAGTGGCCTGGGTCGAGGACTTTGCTCGCGGCATCGCGCAGGCCAGCACCTGCCACAATGTCGCCGTCGCGGGGGGAGATTTGGCCACGGGCGATGCCATCGTGGTAAGTGTCACGGTATTTGGCGACCTGGAAGGCGAACCGGCTGTCACCCGCAAGGGCGCACGCGTCGGCGATGCGGTTGCGGTAGCCGGTCAGGTTGGGTGGTCCGCAGCCGGATTCGCGGCGCTCAGCGCCGGAGTGGCGACGAGCGCAGACCAGACGACGAGCGCAGACCAAGCGGCGAGAGCACCCGCAGTGACGAGTGCCGCCTCGCGCCATGGTGCGACTACCTCCGCCGACGCCTTGGACGCCACCATAGGGCGGTTTCGCCGACCGGAACCGGCCATCACCGCAGGGGTTCAAGCGCGCAGCCGCGCCACAGCGATGATGGATATCTCGGACGGATTAGTGTGTGATGCCGCTCGCATTGCACAGGCATCCAGTGTCGTGATCGACCTCGTCGATCCCATCACGTCCCTTGCCGAGGACGCTAACGTGCTCGGCCTAGTGGCCGAAGCGCTAGGACTGACGCGAGAACAGCGGACACAACAGGTACGCGAATGGCTATTGGCGGGCGGCGAAGATCATGGAATGCTGGCGACCTTTTCGCCTGAGCTCGTCCCCGATGGCTTCCGGGCGATCGGAACAGTCAAAGCCGCGGACACAGATAACGGTGTTGAGCCAGGCGTCTACCTGGAATCACAGCCCTACGCCGGCAACTCCGGTTGGGATCACTTCCGGCGGTAACGCACTTCGACCACATCGACCCCGCCGTATCGTTTGATCCGTTCAACCGCATCGGCGACAAAGCCATGCCGACGGTAGAACTGCCGGGCGCGTTCATTTTGATCGAGCACCCACAAGGTGAGTTCATGACCATTAGGTATCTCATCTAATACCGTTCGCATGAGGTTACGCGCGACTCCCTTGCCCCAGATCTCCGGCTCGAGGTAGATCGAGTACAACTCCAACGTGGTGCGCTCGGCATCCTCGTCACGCGAATCACCGAAGGACGCAAAACCGACTGCTCCGATGAGTTCAGACGTTGCTATCCAAGTCTGAGTGGTGCCCTCTGCAATGGTTTCTCGCCATTTCTCAGTGCGGCTCGGCAGGTCAAGCGAGGCGAGATAATCAGCGGGCAGCGCATTCTGATAGGCCTCGCGCCAGGAATCGATGTGAACTCTGGCTATACCAGCAGCATCCTCGACGTGGGCGGGTCGAATAGTGACATCGTCAAGTTTCCCCTCCATGTTCTTTAGCGTGCCATGACTTTCTGATTGACGAAACCTTTACGGTCAGATTTTGGTCACTGAATTGCTGGATCAGCAGGTCTGGGCCGTGTGCCGCAGTTCAATCTTGGCGATTGCGTCTGCCACCGGACCGATAGATAGGGTGAGCGTGAAAGTCGCGGAAAACAACAAAGCCTGCCCGAGAAACTCGGACAGGCTTTGTAGAGTCGCTACAGGTCAGACGTGACGTTCGACCTTGTTTGCCTTCAGGCAAGAGGTGCATACGTTCACACGCTTCGGTGCTCCGTTCACCACGGCGCGCACACGCTGAATGTTAGGGTTCCAGCGGCGCTTCGTGCGCACGTGAGAGTGCGAGACACTGTACCCAAAACTAGGGCCTTTGCCGCAGACGTCGCAGTTGGCAGCCACGATAACTCCTGATCGTCGTTGAGCGGACTACACAACAAAGCCCGCAACATAATAGGTCTGATTTGGCCAGGCCAGCCGCTTTCGCGAGGGCACAAGCCAGCCCGAGATGTGTTCGGGCAACCACAACAGATTACCCGATAATGAGGTGATCCCCAAACTTGCGGTGTGGGTCACGGCAAACATGGCCCACTATCCGTTAGTTTGGACCACACGAGCATCACCGATTCATCGGACTTGTCACACCATACCGGTATGGTCAGTTCGCCGCGAAACAACAGCCTGTAATAACAAGCCAAGGAGTCCCGCCCGTGTCCACCATGCCCAGCGTTGAGACTGTCCTCGCCTGGGCATTGGAAGCACAACGTAGCTTGACGCACGCGCGGGTCGCACTCAACAGCGCCAATGTTTTCCCGGTGCCGGATTCTGATACCGGCACAAACATGTTGCTGACAATCCGGCAGGGCTTGGACGAGTTGCGCCACACAGACTGCGACGACGATGTGGTCCGCGCGCTGCGCGCCGTGGCACGTGGGGCCGTCATCGGAGCTCGCGGCAACTCGGGTGTGATCGTGGCGGAGTATCTGCGCGGTTTTGTCAGAGGCGTGCTCAGTACGAATCTTCCCGATGGCGCTGCCGATGAGCCGGTGGTGATGTCACAGATCACCGTGTCCGCGCTGGCCGCGGGCTTGAGCACGGCGGCGATCGCGGCGGAACGAGCCGTGGGCTGCCCGGCTCCAGGCACGATTCTCAGCACGGCAGCAGCCGTAGCGAGCGCGGCGCGCACCCATCTGCTTGAGAATCCCGGGACGGACCTCGTCGGTGTGCTGGAAACTGTCCTTGTGGCGGCACGGCAGGCTGTGGCTAGTGGCACTGACCAGCTTGCGGTATTGCAGCGGGCGAGCGTCGTCGATTCGGGGGCGGTCGGCCTCGTCCTGATTCTCCAAGCCTTGCTCGATGTGCTGCACGGCACGCAGGGTAACCCCCTGCCTCCTGTCGATCTGAATGCCCAGACCTGGCGGGACGAGCAAAACATCTTGGCCGCGAACTCGGCCTCCCACGGTGGCCCACACGAACACTCCGAAGTGGTCGACCCCGCCAACAAGTTCGAAGTGATGTGCCTGGCGCGACCGCCACGGTCATCAGGCAGCGTTCCGACCGACGACCAGGTGCGTGCCGGTCTGCAGGACCTGGGCGAATCAGTTGTCGTCATCGGGTCTGAGACAGTGGACCCGGCCAGCCGAGGCGAACTGCGTATCCACATCCACGCGTCTGATCCGGCCGCCGTGCTGCGGTATTTCGGCGGCTGGCAGCTCGCCTATGTTGTCGTGCACCAGGTCCAAGACCCGTTTCCTGACCGTGCCTGGTCCTGGGTGGGAATCACCCGTTCGCCAGGATTGCTGGAAGAGATCGCAACCGCAGGTGGTATCGCGCTGTTCGCACAGTCAGGCACGGCACACGATCACGAATTGGTGCGAGCGCTCACCGACGCTAAACGTGACGAGGTGATTGTGATCCACGGGGATGTGGCTGCACAGGCCTCGGAGACCGCCTGGCAAGAGCGGCTGGTTACCGCAGCGGGTGAAAGCGGTAAGCGACTTCAGATCGTGACCACTGACCCGACCTATTTCACGGATGTGCATCTAGCCACCTTGTCCGCCCACATTCAGATGAACTCCAATCGCGATATTGAGGGCGCAACAGACGCCCTGCGACAGGCTTGCGAGTCGCTGACCGTCACAGATGGTTCCGCGAGCAGCCTGCAGGCGGCATTGGCCGTCGACGCCGATGTCGTCACCGTCGTGCACGATGACGATGTCACCGATGAACGACTGAGCACGATCCAGAAGATCGCCGACCAACACGGCATCGAATCAATCATGTTGGGCAGCGGCCTGGCTGGTCACCGATTATCGGCCGGAGTGGAAACTGCCGTATGACCACATCCCTCGTCCCATTCCTGGATCTCAAGGTCGATAAGGTCGTCTCTGTCCCGCCAGCGACAACAGACGCGGAAAAGCAACGCGCCCAACTCATCAGCCAAGGGCTCAAGGGCCTGCCCTCCATGGGCATCCACACCGTGCGCGACGCGCTGTATTACTTCCCGCGCCGATACATCGACCAATCAGAGAACTCAGATCTTGCTGCGCTTGAAGTCGATACTGAAGTCACCGTTCTCGCCGAGGTCCTCACGCTGACGCAGCGACGCAGCCGCAACGGGGACAAGATCTTGACCAATGTGGTGCTCACCGACGACAACGGCGCCACACTTGATGCGACCTTCTTCGCTCGCAACACCTGGAGCGCCCGCTACCTCGAATCGATGCTCAAACCAGGAACAAGAGCGTTGTTCAGCGGAAAAGTCGGCCGCTATCAAGGCCGTCGCCAACTTGCCGGACCAGACTACGAGTTGCTCGACGTCGGAACTGAATACGCCGAGCAGAGCCTCGCACACGCCGATGACCTGGTCGCGATCTACCGGGGTAAAGGCAAAGCTACCAGCCAGGCCATCCGCAAGGTCATACGCGAACTGCTCTCACAGTTGCCCGACCTCAGCGACTTTGAACCCCTCGATCAGCAGATGCGCACCAAGTATCGACTGCTGCCGCTGGGACAAGCCCTCCGTCAGATTCACCAGCCGCGCGAACGAAAAGAGTACCGGGCGGCTCGTCGGCGTTTCAGGTTCGAAGAAGCACTCGTGTTACAAACCGAACTTGCCCGGCGTCGTGCTGACGCGCAAACCTATCGAGCCGAGGCGTGGCCGCTGCGCGACGATGGCATCCTGGCGGCGTTCGATGAACGGCTGCCCTTCGAGCTCACAGACAGTCAGCGCAAAGTAGGCGACGAACTAGCTGCTGAAATCGCAACCGAGACGCCTATGTTGCGCCTCGTCCAAGGTGACGTCGGGGCTGGTAAGACCGTGGTCGCGATGCGGGCAATGCTGCAGGTGGTCGACGGCGGAGGCCAAGCCGCGCTGCTCGCACCCACCGAAGTGCTGGCCGCCCAGCACCTGCGTTCAGTACGGGCCCTGATGGGCGATCTGGCCGCCGGGGGAACCTTGATGGCCGAGGCGAATGCCACGAAGGTGACGCTGCTGACCGGAGCGCTGGGGGCAAAAGAACGCAAACAGGCATTGCTTGATGCAGCCAGTGGCCAGGCGGGGATTGTCATCGGCACGCACGCGTTGCTTTCCGATCAGGTGCAGTTCGCCAATTTGGGTCTGGTCGTTGTCGACGAGCAACACCGCTTCGGTGTGGAACAGCGCGACGTGTTGCGCAATCGCGGCGAACTGACCCCGCACACCATGGTGATGACCGCGACCCCTATTCCGCGCACGGTCGCCATGACGGTTTTCGGTGACCTCGCGGTGTCGACCCTGAAACAGACTCCGGCCCGCCGTCACCCGCGTGCGACCCATGTGGTCCCCGAGGGCAAAGAACAATGGATGGCCCGGACCTGGGCGCGGCTCGCGGACGAGGTCAAAGCCGGTCACCGCGGATTCGTCGTGTGTAACCGAATAAGTGATACGTCGATCGAGGAGGACACGCAGACCACGTCGGACGAGGATGCCGAGCCGCGCATACTGCACACCGTCGAGGACACAGTTGCCCGGCTTTCGACGCTGCCGGCGCTCGCGGGTGTGCGTCTTGCGCCGTTGCATGGTCGGATGACACCGGCCGATAAAGACGCGACAATGGCTGCCTTCAGCGCAGGTGAAATCGACGTAGTGGTCTCCACCACCGTGATCGAAGTCGGAGTGGACGTGCCCGAAGCCACCATCATGGTTGTGCTCGACGCAGACCGGTTCGGCATCTCGCAGTTGCACCAGTTACGGGGACGAGTCGGTCGCGGCGCGGATCCAGGGATTTGCCTGCTGGTGTCGCCAGTCGCGCCTGAGACATTGGCTGGCCAACGGCTGGCGGCGTTGGAGGCGTCCGAAGACGGCTTCGCATTGGCCGAAACTGACCTGAAACTGCGTCACGAGGGCGATGTTCTCGGCGGTGCGCAGTCCGGCTTCGCCTCGTCCCTGCGCCTGCTGCGAGTGATCGACGATGCTGACCTGATCGAACAAGCCCGCAGCGAAGCCCAGCACATTGTTGCCGATGACCCGCAACTGGCGCAGCACCGAGTTCTTGCCGCCGCGATCGCTGAAATGCTTGCCGGGCGTGAAGAATTCATCGAACGCTCCTAGTGACCTCTGTCGGCTAGGCATGTGGCAGCCGAGTCCGTTACGGTGGGCGCGTGAGCAGAATCATTGCCGGGCGATTGGGTGGACGCACCATTGCAGTACCGCCCAAGGGGACGAGGCCGACCTCCGACCGGATCCGTGAGGCGGTCTTCGCCAAACTGGAACATTGGGGCGCGCTGAAAGACGCCGTGGTGCTTGACCTGTTCGCGGGCTCTGGCGCGCTAGGTTTTGAAGCAATCAGCCGTGGCGCAACTCGGGCTGTCTTTGTTGAATCGGCCAGACAAGCTGCGCAGATCGTGCGCAGCAACGGCGCGGAATTGGGCCTGACCGACCAGATTCAGGTTGTTATGGCACGAGCCGAGAAGTTCGTCACTGCCACGGGGGCAGGTCCGTGGGACTTGATCTTCTTGGATCCGCCCTATGAACTGACCGCGGCCTCCCTCGATGCTCTGATGGCAGCACTTGAGCCGCGCACCGCGCCCGGAGCTGTCATCGTGGTCGAACGCGACCGGCATGCCCCCACACCGACCTGGCCCGATTCGTGGGAACTGATCGAGTCGAAGGACTACGGCTCAACAATGGTGCACTATGCCGAGCGACACTTCGACCAGGAACTAGCCGCCGCCTAGTGGCGAGGTCTATGACTGCGGGGCGTACAACTCGTCCGGCTCGAGTAACCCGGCAGGTACCTGCGCCAACTCGGACACCGACCACAACCGCACCTCATCGCCGGAAACCGAGGTCAGCAGGCGCGTCATCGCGTTATCGGTGGCCAATGATCCCTCGCTGTGCGCCACATACCGGGTCAGAAACTCGCGCAGTGGGGCCGCCGCGACAGCAGCGTCGCCGCGATGCACATCGGCGCTCGTCCACAATGCCCCCAACAACAGTGCGGGCACGCGTTTGGTGCCGGGTCCCAATGCCGGCATGAAGTAGGGCACATCGAGGATACGCAGCCCGTGGCGTTCGTAGAACTTCAAGCGAGCTGCCGGGTCACCGAATTCTGGGTGGGCCTGGTGGTAGGCGGGATGTTCGATCTCTGCCAGCACGTAAGAGACATCGGCGGCTCGCGCGTATTCGATCGCGTGCCCGAGCAGGGCGCCGCCGCGACCGCCACCGCGTCGGTCAGGGGCGATCGCCAGATACAAGATCATGCTCACCGGCCCATAGATGGCCAGCATGACAACGCATTCAACCGCGCCATCGGTGCCAACGATCCCGAAGGCACGCAACCGCTCTGTGGCCAGTGACTCATGCAGCATCTCGTACGATTCCAGCTCGACCGGAGGGAAACACGCGGTCAATACATGGTCGTAGGCAGAACGCCACTGTGCCGGGTCGGTCAGTTGGATGATCGTCTGCTCGTTCGCCATGCCTTCCATTGTGTGTCAGGTTTCTGGTTTACGTTAGGAAGCATGAGTGTTGCGGTATGCCCCGGATCCTTTGATCCCGTCACCAATGGGCATCTTGATGTCATCTCACGGGCCAGCGCCATGTTCGGTTCCGTGGTCATCGCGGTGGCGGCAAATGTCGCGAAGCAACCGTTGCTGACGGTTGGTCAGCGTGTGGAACTGCTTCAAGAACACACCGCAATGTGGCCGAACGTTTCGGTCGCTGAGGTCCCGGGGCTTCTGGTCGATTTCTGCGCGGAGCAGGGTGCTTCGGTGATCGTGAAGGGATTGCGATCTGGTTCCGATCTCGACGACGAATTGCCCATGGCGTTGATGAACCGGCATCTGTCCGGGGTTGAGACCGTGTTCTTGCCTGCTTCGCAGCATGTCACGCACGTGGCCTCGTCATTGGTGAAGGACATCGCCCGTCACGGCGGTCCGATTGAATCGCTCGTTCCTGGTAGTGTGGCGGCCGCCGTGCGCGCCGCGCTGACATAAACAACCGTGGAAAAGAGGTAGATCGTAGTGAGTTCAACATTTGATGACCTCAGTGATGACGGTAACGGGCGTGGGTTTGTGGAGAATCCACCGGACGATTACGCCGACGCGAGCCGGGGTGTGCCTGCCCTGCTCGACACGCTCACGGACCTGATCGAGCGGTCACGTGCCATGCCGATGTCTTCGTCGGTTCTGGTCAATCGCAACGAGGCGCTGGAGTTGATCGACGCCATTTACGAGGCTTTGCCAGATCAGCTGACCCACGCCGACCGGGTGCTCTCAGACGCAGACGAGGCACTTGATGTGGCTCACAACCAGGCGCAGCGACTACTGGCTGAAGCGCACCAGGAGGCTGAAGGGCTGGTGGCTCGTCATGAGATCACCCGCCAGGCTGAGCAGCGTGCTGCCGAAATCATTGCTGAGGCGGAGCAGACAGCACAGTCGTTGCGCCATGAAGCCAATGACTACTGTGACCGCCGGTTGGCCGATTTCGAGATTGACTTAGGTCGATTGGTGTCCCAGGTGCAGTCAGGACGAGCCAAACTTGCCTCGTTACTCGCTGAAGACGAGGGCAGGTAGCGCTCAGGCGTCATGATGTCGTAAGATTGTTGGTCGGCCCTTGTGAGTGTTGCGAGGGCAACCCCACCACTTTGTATGTGTAGAAGGAGTGTGCGCCATCTCGGCTGAGGTTCGATCAGGGTTCGTCCACAATGTGCACGAACTGTCTCGTCGACCCGGCACGATGGAAGAAGAGCACATCACCTTCGTCACAGCAGAGCAGTGGGGGACTGCGGTTATCAGCATTCCGGAAGGTAGCCACATCGAAACGGATCTTCGTTTCGAGTCGGTGCTGGAAGGGGTGCTCGTCACGGGTACAGCGAATTCGGTGGCGCACGGAGAATGCGTGCGGTGCCTTGATGCAGTTGAGATAGACCAAATGGTCGACATCACCGCGTTATTCGCCTATCCAGAACGAGCAGTGGCGGCAGCCGAAGCTGGTGCCGACGAGGATGACGAAACCTTCCTCGTCGAACACGACCGCATCGACCTCGAACCCGTAATTCGGGATTCTGTGGTTACTGCACTACCATTTCAACCGTTGTGTCAGGCGGACTGCCCGGGGCTCTGCTCCGAGTGCGGTATCCATCTGGCCGATGACCCAGACCACCAGCATGAGTCCATTGATCCGCGATGGGCCGCGCTGCAGGACGCGATCAGCGACGCTGACGCATCCGACGATATGAAAGAGAGCTAACTGTGGCTGTTCCAAAGCGCAAGATGTCGCGCAGCAACACCCGTGCGCGCCGTTCGCAGTGGAAGGCAACCGCTGTGAGCCTCGCGACGTGCCCGCAGTGCAAGTCACCGAAGCAATCGCACGTTGCATGCCCCACCTGCGGCAACTACAACGGTCGCAACTATGCTGAGGCACTCCGCAGCGAGCACGCCTGATCATTCTTGGTGTGACACCAACAAAGAAGACTAAAAAGTCTGGAGCCGCGCCAGCATCTGGTGCGACTGCGGCCGGACTGACCAACAAGCTCGGGATCGATATCGACCCCGAGCTTGTTGTGCTTGCTCTGACACACCGGTCATTCGCGCACGAGGCCGGTGGGCTGCCCACCAATGAACGCCTCGAGTTCCTGGGCGACACGGTGTTGGGGCTGACCGTCACCGAGGCGCTGTACCGGCGCTATCCGGATCTGCCCGAGGGCGACCTGGCGCGCATGCGCGCTGCGACGGTCTCCCAGCGGGCTTTGGCGTCTGTGGCGCGCGAGATCGACCTGGGCCAGTACATCCTGTTGGGACGAGGCGAATCGGCCTCTGGTGGCGCCGATAAGGATTCCATCCTTTCTGACACGGTTGAGGCGCTGCTTGGGGCGATATATCTGTGTCACGGGCTCGAAGCCACCCGTACGGTCATCCACCGCCTGGTGGATCCGCTGATCGAGGTCGCCGCAAACCTCGGTGCGGGTTTGGACTGGAAAACGTCGTTGCAAGAACTTGCCGCGCAGGTCGGACGCTCCGCACCCGAATACCAGGTTGAAGGCGTCGGCCCGGATCATGCCCGCAAGTTCACCGCGACTGTGCTCATCGACGACGAGGTGATGGGCACTGGAACGGGCTCAGCCAAGAAGCACGCTGAACAGGCCGCAGCTGAGTCTTCGTACCAAGTGCTGCTGCGTTACCGCGATGGCAAAGCCAGTGACAGCAAGAAGAGCGGTGACGTTAAGGGTAGTGCCACGAAGCACGACTCTGACAAAGCTCGTCCTAAGAACTGACGTGCCAGAGCTTCCCGAAGTCGAAACCGTTCGCGCCGGACTGGCTGCTCATGTCCTCGGACGGCGGATTGCCGATGTTGCGGTGCTGCGTGACTACAGCATTCGTCATCAAAGAGGCGGCGTATCGGAGCTGGCCGACTTTGTGACGAACACGACCATCACTGAGGTCGCTCGACGTGGCAAGTTCATGTGGCTCGTCCTGGATCGCGGCGTTGCCACCGGGGGACAGGATCCTGCTTTCGCCGTACTCGTCCATTTGGGCATGAGTGGACAATTGCGCATCAACGACATTGACACTTCGGCGTCGGCCCATACGCGTGTGCGCCTCGCGCTGACGACAGGTTCGCAGCGAGATGAACCCGTTCTGCTTGATTTTGTGGATCAGCGAACGTTCGGATATATCGCAGCGGTGCCGCTTGTACCTACCGAGGATGGTCGGGCCGGTGGTGTCGGCACGGCTGCGGCACTCGTTCCGGATCGGGCAGCGCATATTGCGCGAGATCTGCTTGACCCGGCTCTCGATCTCGACCAGACCGTCCAGAATATCCGTGCCAAACGTTCAGCGATCAAACGAGTGTTGCTGGATCAACGAGTGGTCGCAGGGGTGGGAAACATCTACGCCGACGAGGCGCTGTGGCGAGCGCGGCTACATGGCGAACGGTCTGCGAATACGCTGAGCCGGGCGAAGGTGCTTGAAGTGTTGCAGTCGGCCCAGGATGTGATGGCCGACGCCCTAGAACAAGGCGGGACGAGTTTTGACTCGCTCTATGTCAACGTCAATGGAGAGTCCGGGTACTTCTCAAGGTCGCTAGCCGTGTACGGGCGGGTGGGCCGACCATGCTTGAACTGTCAGACGCCTATCGCGCGGGCTGCGTTCGCGAACCGGTCGTCGCATTATTGTCCGCGTTGTCAGCGGAAGCACCGATGAGAACATGTCGCAGTGCCTCATGTGGTTTTGCACCTGAGATTGGGTGGGGTAAGGATTGGCTAGAACATTGAGCTGATGACTCGCGCCCGTCACCCACACCACGTGAATGCGGTCTTCTTACCGAAAGCAGCCTTGGCCTTCTTTGCGCCGATCTTCTTCCACCCTTTGGCCAATTTCAAAGCAGGTTTCTTCTTCGTTCCGCGGATCTTCAATGTGAACGAATCGGCCGAGTATCGGTCATGCATCTTGACCGTGCGCTTAGCGGTAGACCTACGTTTGCCTACGGCGCAGATATCTAGACCGGCATTCAAGCCACCAGACGCCACGGCAACTTTCTTACCGCGCACACTGATAGCGACAAAGTCGCCAAAATAGATTCCAGCCTTCCGGTCATAACTGAGCCCGTTCGAATAGAAAGTCGTGTAGATCGTCTGTTTGCGCTTCTTCGAAGTAGTTTTCGCAGCCAGCGTAGGAGTCTGCGAAGACCGAAACTCGGCAGAATCAACTTCGACCCCAGCGAATCCAAGCGCGCTTGCTGACGGAGCGGCAAGTCCGGCAATCAACACACCGATCAACACGCTCGCTAGCGTGCCCAAAATCCGGTGGTGTGTGTTCGTGCGTTCGCGCATGGCGTGCTCGTCCATCCTGATCAACTCGGCTCCATCCTGATCAACCCAACCAGACCAAACTCTGCCTGGCAGCATCACCCAAAGGGCGTCACATAAGTTACGGTATATTTTCGCCAGCCGTTTTTGGCGAAAGTCACAGCTATTCCACTGCGGTAGGACGAGAACTCATCTGGTTTGCCCGCTTCACCGCTATATGTGCAAACACGCTCACCCATATCCCCGCTGGTGCAATTCAGACGCTTACGTGAATAGGTCTTGCCCTTATTGAGCATCTTGGTCACGTTAATAACCTGGGCAGCGTCCGAAGCGGACATCCCCGTGCGCTTCATGATCGCACCCGTCTTACCCTTTCGTGCCAGCGCAATGACCTTGCGGAAGATTTTCTTCTCGGTGAATTTGGTCTTCTTCACGACCACGAACTTCTTCTTAGTTTTGTTCCACTTCAATACAAGTCGTGTGTCCGCGGTTCCCCACAGCGACCCGTCGCCAGCCTGGGTCACTCCGGACACATCAACAAGCACTTTGCCTTTGCGAATCTTGACGCTGTGGACATACGTGCGACTTCCCGGCACCACATCCAAAAGCTTGATCGTTCCGATGATCTTGGTCTTCGCTGAGTACATGACCACGTTGCCCGGCCATCCGACGCCGCCCATATCGCAGCCAATAACGGCCACAGCTTCACGTCCGTGCCCCTTGCGGATCTTCCCGAACTTCGCCGACAGCAAGTAGGTGCCGCCTGAATATGGCTCCGGGTTGGTCCAAACGCCCTTCTTCAGGCGTCCCGCAGGGTGATTGCAAAGTGCAGGAACACGCGCACGCCGCAGGCTTTTCACCGTGACGCGTGACTTGGTTGCTTTTCGAGCCTGGGTCGACGTCAGGGTGTTCTGGGACGAGTTCTCAGTCGCGAAAGCGGATGCTGGCGTTGTGAAGGACGCGACGAATATGAAAGAGATCAACCCACCGGCAATCATCTTGCCGCGGTGTTTCAGTGCTGCTACCCGCGAAGAGCCGGACTGTGTTGCACGCATTTTTTTCATCGCGGTTTCCGTTCATTTGATGCGCTGTCGCCCCAAGATGAGCACTAGGAGTCTAACAGGCGGGCTGCACGTCTCCTACGAAAACTGGCCGCGGTGACACTACCATGCTTGGGTTATGTCCCGCGCTCTGCCAGTGCCCGATACCTTGATCGTTGGAAGGATGTCCTACTGATGTCGATAGTGACCGTCGGCTCGGTTCTCAGACTCGCCTTGATTGACATGCTCAGCCCGGCGATGATCGGTGTCACAATCTATCTCTTGCTTGCACGGCCCGCTCGGCTCGTCCGACTTCTCGGGGTGTACCTCGACCCTCGCCATCGCCTACTTCGTTCTCGGCGTGGTGCTCATGCTCGGCGTGGGTGCCGTCCTTACTGAAATCGACCCGACCGTGCGAATGTGGGTACAGGGCGGGATCGGCGCAGCCATGTTCGTGGGCAGTTGGTTTATCCCAGCGAAGAAGAAGGAAGAGCATGTCTCGCCCCGGCCGCGGGAGTCCACCGTTCGCGCGATGATCATGCTGGGGATCGGTACTTGGCTGTTCGAGTTCTACACGGCTGTGCCCTATTTCGCCGCGATCGGGATCATGACGTCCGCCGGGCTGCAACCACCCGAGTGGCTCCTGCTGCTTAGTGCCTATGCGCTTGTGATGATCCTGCCCGCCGTCGTGCTCTTGCTGGCCCAGGCGCTCATGCGCGAACGTATGCAGGGTCGGCTCGAACACTGGCAGCGCAAACTCGAGACGGGCTCACGCACCGCGTTGAGTTGGATCGTCGGCATCGCCGGAGCGCTTCTCTTCCTTGATGCACTACCGAACGAGATCATCATCACCACCAAGTGACCGGCTTACCTCTGCGTCTCCAACACCGATCGCGACGAGCGGTGAACAATCGAGGTTGACCCTAACGCGGCGTGAGGCAGGAAGGTAGTGACATGACGAGTTACGAGGGTGGCCTGCGCGCGGTCGGGGAGGTCTCCGACCTGCTCGGTCTGTCAGTGCGAACTCTGCACCATTGGGAGGAGCGCGGTTTGATCGCAGCGGCGGGACGTAGTTGGTCGAACTATCGGTTGTATTCCGATGCTGACATCAACCGACTGCAGCAGATCATGATTTACCGTGCCACCGGGATGAGCCTGCAAGGGATTGCAGAACTGCTTGAAAGTGATGACGACCCGATCACTCGGCTGCGCCGCCAACGTGACTTGCTCGTGCAAAAAGAAACCGAACTGCACCGAATGGTGCGGGCTATCGATGAACTACTGGGGTGTGCAATGAGCAACAAACCACTAAACCTTGAAGAAGTCGCCGAAATCCTTGGCGACGCAGATTTCCCGGCGCATCAGGCTGAAGCTGAAGAGACCTGGGGAGACACTGACGACTGGACGTTGAGTCAACAGGCAACTTCGGGCATGAGTAAAGCCGACTGGCAGGATCTGCGCGAGAAGACCAATGAACTCGAACAAACTCTGGCCGAAGCCATGCAGCGCGGCGTCGAACCTGGCAGTGACGAGGCCAACGCACTAGCAGAGGCCCATCGTCAGATGTACTCCGCGTTCTTTCCAGTCAGCCATTCCAAACAAGTGCTTATGGCGTGCAACTACGTGGCGGACCCGCGCTTCACGGCCCATTACGACAAGCGCGGCGCGGGCAGTGGGCAACGGATTCGGTGACACTCTAAGATGATCGTGTGAACACACCACAGGGAAACTCCGGTTCTGACCTGACCGTCATGATCATCGACGACCACGAGGTCGTTCGTCGCGGTATCGCGGAGGTCATTGACCGCTCCGAAGGCATGACCATTGTTGCCGAGGCCGGAAGCGTTGCCGAGGGTCTGCGACGGGCCGAACTCGTCCACCCCGCAGTGATGCTCGTCGATCTGCAACTGCCAGACGGTACCGGAATCGACCTCATTAAGGCTGTTCACGCCCGTGACGAGTCTGTGCGCGCAATCGTGCTGACCTCCTTTGACGACGATGTGGCGCTCGCAGCCGCGCTCGATGCCGGAGCTGTCGCCTACGTTCTCAAGTCTGTGCGCGGCGCGGAGATCGCTGACGTGGTCCGGGCGGTGGGGGCAGGACGAGTTCTCCTGGACGAGAAGACTGTGACTCGTCGGCGCAAGGACCATGACGATCCAACTGAGGATCTGACGCCATCAGAGTTGAAAGTAGTCAACCTGATCGGGGAGGGCCTATCGAACCGTGAAATCGCCGAACGATTGTCCATCGCGGAGAAGACTGTGAAGAACCACATCACGTCGCTGCTAGCGAAAATGGGCTTGCAGCGACGCACCCAGGTCGCGGCATGGGCCGCGGCTCGACGTAACCGGGCCTGGTCGGCAGACCAGTAACGGGCTAGGTAGGAGGGGAGAACCCCTCAGTCGAATAGCCCAGCGGAGTGCGACGTCTAATTACTCACTTGACTCTCAGCGACGGCCGCGGCCAGTTCCGGATTATTGGCAAGCACATCTGACGCGTTGTCACGTGTGACTATCTGAGGGTTGACCCATACCTCTTGCGTCTGGTCGCCCGGCTCATATTCACTATGGCGCAATTCCGTAGCAGCCGAGATCGCCGATTGAACTGCCCGTGTCCCATCGAGATAGATCAACGCAGCCACATCGCCGTGCATGAGGTCAGTGACATGCTGAACGGCATTTCCAGTGCCGTCGATGACAGGAATGACTCCGGCTGAATCGGTGACGGTGCGGGCCAATTCGATGGCGTTAGTGATCGCTGAGGACTCAAAAGAGATCACCACATCGGCATTGATGTCGACTTCACGAGGGGCAACCACTCCGATGACGTAGGTGCCTCGTTCCTGGGCATCGACCACATCAGATGCCAGGAGTTCAGGGTCAGTGGGGGTGAGAACAATGACATCGACGTCTGTGCGTACTGCGAACTCTTGGAGAGCTTCTCGTTGACCCGCCACATCAGTGGCGTGGCGGACTTCGATAGGCAATTCGGTCTTGTGCACGGCTTTGAGCCAATGCTGTTCAACCAGGCTGTGGCGGGCGGTGGTGTTAGCGGGGAGCACGACTCCGACAATTTGACCGTCGGTAGTTCCGGCAGTGCTGAGCGGCACCGTCGAAGCAGGTTCGGTGTTATTAGCGAGTTGCCCCGATCCATCGAGGCTCCGCGTGTCAGCACGATAGGTTTCCAGTGCAGCACCAATGGCCGCCGCGGTGGCGGCGGCAACTAGCAGCAGCGCGATGATAAAGAACACCGTGCTCAAATGTGATCCACGCGTGGCTTCGCGATGTGGTTGTGATGCTAAATCGGCTTTTCCGTTGTGGTAAGAACCGCTTGTCATAACCGCATCCTTACGGTTTACGCGGGCTTCATTGCCCGGTCCCGCACGATCCTACTATGGACTCGGTGAGCCGTCACTCATCTGTTCGCGAGAATTCCTCGAGGTTGCTTGTGGCTCATCGAAGAACTGTTCCGCGATGGTGATTAAGAGCCCGATATGAAAAGCGGTAGCCGGATATATTCGACGGCCACTTTGCATATCGGGCTAACGAGTATGCGCAACGGGACGGTTGCCTCTCGTCGAGGAATTACCGAACTACGCGCAACTTGGACTTGTTCGTCTTGCTCTGCTTGGCTTCAGCGTTTCCGCGGTAGACGACTCGAACGGTGTACTTGCCGGGTTTCTTAATCCGTGGCAGTTTCACCTTTGCTTTGCCTTTGGCATTGAGTTTGACGTTGCGCTGCAGCACCCGCTTCTTGCCCCGGAAGACGCGAATGCGGACCTTACCTCGCGCTTTGACTCCTGTCGCGGTACGGACCGTCGTAGTCACCTTGAGGCGCTTGGAACGCTTGATCTTCTTCTTTGCCTTCACCTTGGCGGTAGCGGAGGTCTTCGTCACCCGCAGTGTGGTGCCAGCGGAAGTCGAATGGAATACGCCCGAACCGCTGTAGAGCACCTGAAGCGAGTGCGTGCCGACGTTGAAGTCCTTCGGCAACGCCAGCGTCACTTGACCGGCACGCAATGCCCCTGAGGCGATGACACGGCCATCCCGTGAGACCTGGATCGTTCCGGTCGGCGTTGCTGCGAGATCGTTGGCGAATTGGGCATCGGCTGCGCTGACTCGAGCAGTGATGCTTGCTGCCGCGCCGATCGCAGCATCCTGTACGGACACCTGAACCCGGCTGCCCAACTGTGGCCCGAAGGAATGAGTACGTACGTCAGAGACGTTTCCGGCAATGTCGAATGCTCGGTAGGAGATCGACGGTTGCGTCAATGGCACTGTCACCGAGGTGGTGTAGCGCTGCCACGGACCAGTACCCAACCGGTATTCGATCCGGTCGAGCCCTGAAGTGGCATCTGAGGCGGTTAGCGTGACGATGCGCTGGAACTCGGGAATCGTTGCAGTAACGCTAGGCGCTAAGCTATCGACTCGAATCCAGCGTGAGATCACGCGTCCTGAGCCAGTACTTCGCACACTCATCAGGTGCTCTCCGTCAGTGAACTGGCGAGGCCCTTCATATTGCGACCAGCCTGTCCCCAGCGATTGCTCGAGATCCGTGTTCGGTGTGGCTGCTGCTGTCGCGGTCACAGTTGTGCGATACCACCCTGAGGTTGTCGGTGCAGCAGGAACAGTCGTTAACGTGACATGGGGTTGAGCCGCTTGAGGGGTCACCGCGGTGGCATTGGCAAGCATCGCACCGGCAACTTGGTTACCAACGTGGAGCTTGTTTGCTCCATCGTCGTACCAACGCAAACCATACAAGTCCGCGCCCTCCGCGCGACCAGCCTGCCGAGATCCTGTGTTCTGAGCGGTGGCGATTTGGCGGTCAAGATACTCGGAATAAGGCGCTGTTCCATCGATGGACTTGAGCGTTGCGTTCAACTCTCCGAGCCCGCGAACCGTTGGTCCTTTAAAGACAGGCCCGTCGTTTTGGCATCGATAGCCATTGAACGGTTTTTCAGGTACTGGTTTGTTGCGTTCATCTGGGTTTTCGTTCATCCATTCATCGGTTCGGCGTTCACAACTATCTTGGAGTATTCCCCCGGGCGAGAAAGTTTGACTAGTTGTGATTCCATGCGCTACGAACTGGGCGGAATCGAGAAGCGATGTGTTCCCAGTAGCGTGGTAATACTCTACGAGTCCAGAAACGATGACACCGGAGTTGTATGTGAACTTTCCTCCACCTGCGGTGCATTCAGGGCGGGTTGGACTACCGTCGCGATTAACTCCGTCTAGTACGAGTCCGTCATTGTCAATGAGCCCCTTTGACGAATACCATTGCCATTCTTTCTCTGCTTCGTCGAGATACTGCCGGTCACCGGTTTCCCGGTAAAGTGCAGCATTGACTTGAAGGTAGAGTGAGTTTGAAATCGCAGCAAGGTGCCCGAGTGGCTCCCATCCATTGTTCGGACTGTGTTCTAACTTCCAGAAGATTCCTCCACACGCAGTTTGGGAGTTCCAATGTTGTGACATGAACTCGGTAGCGATTTGGGCGGAATCTAGATACTTCTGTTCGCCAGTGAGCCGGTAGGCGTCGATCCATGCCATTGCCCACCAGCCGGTATCGTCTATGAACTCATTCCGGAACTCATCTCCGAAACCGAAGTTCTTTACGCGATTGCTGGTGTGAATTTCTTCAATGAGCGGCAGATAACGATGATCGCCGGTAACTCGCATAGTCTCCACCAGAGCCGAAGTGGCGACTGCGCTGTGCCACCACCGCAGCCAGTGGTGGCTAACCGGGTCAATCTGCGGTCCGGGAGCATCGAAAATATTCGAGGAGGCGTTGTAGTACTGCAGTAAGCCATTCGCGGCGGCTAACGCGTCGCCGCTGCGGCTGCGGCTACCTTCGGTGCATTCGACGAGCTCGTCGTCTTCAGGGAGTTCGATTCTGGCGCACGCGCGGAACAGAGCAATATCGTCGCCTACTCGGTCATTGAGGTCGGCGGCGGGATCGGAAATCAATGTGTCACCGGTGACATCGTCATTAAAGCCGAGGCGACCGTCCCAGGTGTCGAATCCGTTGATTGAACGATCTAGCCAAATCTCGTCGCCCTCGATGGCACCTGTGATGCGAGCGGCTACATCACCAGTAGTGTCATCAACGAGCAGCTCGATTGTGCGCCCTTCGATGGTTCGTGACGATGCGACGCGATCAGGCTCTGCAGCAGCACTGGCCGATGTGCTCGCGACGGCCAACGCCAGTGGCGCGGCCAACGCAGCCGTGGCCGCTAGGCCGACTGCGCGTTTCGCGGTGCGTGCAAATGTCGATGAGGGCAACTGGCGACGCATGGGACTCCTTGAGGCTCTCGGGACCGCGTCCCGATGACATCGTTGTCAGATGTCAACCATTCTACGTATATTTACTGAAAGGTCTATACCGCCAGGTTTGGTGTGGGAGAGTCGAGATCGCACCGCGACCTTGATAACGCCCCCGCAACGCAGCGGGATACATCACCCCAGAAGTAATAACGCAGTTCGTGGCGCCAAGGTGCTCGGTTCACAACAGTTGACCGCGGGCGGGGCCACTGTGCTGCTGCCGAAGAAACTGAAGGTCGGACGTCATAATCTCACAGTGACCTTCACCCCGGTAGCGGGCAGCAATGTGACGGCACCACGGATTGCTACTGCGGTTCAATTACGTGTCGTCAAGGCCAAGGCGAAGGTCACACTCGTCAAGGCGAAGCGTGCCAAGCGCAACTTGCGAGACGGCAGGAGTTCAGTCAAACGGATAAGGATCAACGCCCCGCGTAAGGCGAAGCTGAAGGGCAAGGTTCGCATCCAAATTGGCAAGCAGGTCGTCGGCAAGGCACGAGTCAAGAAGGTCAAGGGCAAGTTCATCGCCAAAGTAAAGGTGAAGAACGTCCGCAAGACTGGACAGGTCCGTGTGATCTACACCGGAGATAAGCGCTTTAAGCGCAACGTCATGAAGTTCCGCTGACCGCATTGGCTGTAGGTGCTTCTCTCGGTCGCGCTCAAAATTTTGGGAGCGACCGAGAGAAGCCCGCGATCCGATGGTCACAGAAGTCACAGCGAGCCAAACCGGGCGACGTTGGCCGGTTACCCGATGTCTGTGCCGACTCTTATGTCCGTAACGGTCAGTGACGTGCGTCAGCGGGGTGAACCGGTGCGTGCCAGTGCAGCAGAGTCCCTCGTCCACTGGGCGAATCCTTGATGACGGACTCACCGCTATGTTGCCTTGCACGGGCGGCAAGGTTCCAGGTGCCGGACTTGCGTCCAGAAGCATTTCCGAGACCTATACCATCGTCCTCAACCTCCACGGTGATGCCTTCACCGGTGGTGCGTAATTCGATACGTGCCGAAACCGACGATGCCTGGGCATGCCGAGCCGCATTCGCCAATCCCTCACGCACTACCGCAACTACGTCGTCAGCTAGCGACCCGACGATGACCGAGTCGAAGAACTCCTCGTCCTCGGCGGAATCTCCAACCGACCTGTCGTCGAGGGTGATGATCAACGACGGGGCAAAACCCAGGCCAGTTCGCGCCAGCGAGGACTCTCGTCGTAGTCGTTCGACCACGCCAGAGGCGGCGTCTGGATCGCGCAATGACCGCACCACGGTGCGGATTTCCTTGACAGAGGAGTCCACCGAGGTCAGCGCCTCATCGATGATCGCGATCAGACCGGCTTTATCCAGGCCGCGTCCAGCCCTGCGACGCACGACTTCCAATTGCATTCCAGTGGCAAACAGCTGCTGAATGGCCAGATCGTGCAGGTCGCGAGCGATACGTTCACGTTCCTCGACCAATTGGGCTTGGGCTTGCGCTTGGCGGGCATCTTGAAGGACGAGTGCCAACGCCGCCTGCTTTGCGAAGGACTGCGCACGTCGTAGGTCAGCATCGTCGAATTCGTGTGATCCGACCGTGCGCAGCAGCAACAGCACGCCAACCGGTTGTTCCGCGGTGCCCATCGGGGCATAGAGTGCCGGACCGTAGGCGCGTAGTGGTTCGGTGACCAGATCGGGCTTGTCAGCCAAGGACTTCACCAGTCGGCCCTCACCACTGGTCAGTGCTGTCCATGACATGCCGTGGCGAGGCATGACCATACCCAATAGCGGTGAGATTCCGGTTCCCTGCACAATCTCAGCGGTCAACTCGCCCGCAAGCCCAGGAAGAATGAGCGCAGCGGCGTCGGCGGAACCGACGTCCATCGCAACCTCCACAATGTGCTCAAGCACGTCCTCTTCATCCGCGCCTGACAGCAACATCGTGGTGATCTCAGCGCCGGCACTGATCCATCGCTCCCGCGTCGCGGCTTCGTAGTCGGTTTCTGGCATCGTGGCGTCATCGGTCGATGGGGTGCTCACTACGGCTCCTACATTCGATGGATACAGTTCGGTGCTTCTTCCAACTCTAGGCAGGTGAACTAGAGGTGTCACAGCCTACTGCGATGTTCACTGCGATATCGCAGCCGTGACTCTGATGACCTGGTCGGCAAAATCGATAGCGCCGAGATGGTGGCTTGCGATGACCACGGCTTCAACAGGGTGATCGCTGCCCGCTGTTCGCGCGGGCAACGAGAGCAGGTCTTTGACGAGTGCATCTGCACTGGCACGATCCAGATGTTCCGCAGGCTCGTCAATCAGCAAGATGGGCTGACGAGCCACTAAAGACCTCGCGATCAGCAGTCGGCGTCGTTCGCCGCCGGAGATGGTGCTCGCATCAGCGCCCACCATTGTGTCAAGGCCATTGGGCAACGACGTCAACCAGGGCGTCAAGCCCGCCAGGTTGAGCGCAGCGCGAGCTTCATCGGCATCGACGTCGCCGCGAGCGACACGCAAGTTCTCCAGCACGGTGGTCTGGAAAACATGAGCGTCTTCAGTGGTCAAGAGTGCTGGACCGCTGGTGTGCACGGTTCCGGCAATCGGATCGATGAGTCCTGCAATGGTGGCCAGCAGGGTGGTTTTTCCGCTGCCGGAAGGGCCCACGATGACCGCAGACGTGCCTCGCGACAGTCTTAGCGATCCGATCTCGGCTGCCGGTGTGTCCGGTGACCAGCCAACCTTCAGATCGATGAGCTCGATGACGGCTTCGCGGTCTTGGCTCGCTGCGCTAATCGATTGGGCATGGTCGTCGTTTCGCTGGTGGTGGAGGATCTCGGCACGCTGAGCTGCTCGATCGGCGTCACGCTGAGCTGCTCGATCGGTGGCACGCTGTGCTGCTCGATCGGTGGTGGGTGACACGCCAGTGCGTTCCAGTAGATCGCTCAGCCGCAGTGCGGCTGCTCCGCTGCGATGCAGCTGGATTGCCGCGGCGGGCAGTACAAGTGTCGATTCAAAGGCTGCCAGCGGTGTCAGCACGACAACCGCCAGCGTCACTTCACCAAGTCGGCCCGATGTCACCGCCGGGATGCCCGCGAGCAATGCGCCGAGCACCGCGACGGCCAGTCCCAAGGTTCCGGCTGCCGCGCCGGCAGCAAGGGCACGAGCCCCAGCCTGGGTCGAGTCCTTCCAGCGCTGATCGGCTGTCCGCAACGACTTTATTGCTGCCGCGACATTGCCCGTGACGATCATCTCGGATGCGTGGTCCACCAGGTCCAGGGAGCGAGCAGTGACCTCGCCGCGGGCTGCTGCTGAGTCCGTTTCAGCGCGTCGCGCGCCCAGGGCGGTCAGCCACGGCCCAAGAATGCCCGCAATGGCCAGTCCAAGGGCCAACCACAAACCGCCTTCAGGAAGCAGCAGCATCATGGCGACGATGGACAGTAGCGACACCGAGGCAGATACCGCGGCGGGAATGATGGCCCGAACGACAACGTCGCCAACATGATCGACATCTGCGCCGATGCGCGCCAGCACATCCCCACGGCGCAGCGTGCTGACCACGCCGGTTGGGCCGGTCGCCAGCCGCTCATAGAGCGCAGTGCGCAGCGCGCCCATTGATTTCAGTGCCACCTGGTGCGAGGCGAGCCGTTCCAGGTATCGCATCAGCCCGCGCGAAATACCCAGGGCCCGCACGGTGACAACGACCATCGACAGCGACAGCACCGGAGGCATCTGCGAAGCCCGCGCGATCAACCAGGCCGATGCGGCGCCAAGTCCGACCGCACTGCCCAAAGCAAGGGTGCCGAGCGTGATCGCCCGAATGACCGAAGTCCACGGCACGTCAATCAGCCGCATCGCTGCGATCAGGGCGCGGACCTCACCCATCGCACACCTCCACCACCGTGTCGGCCAGCGGAGTCACGTCATCACGGTGGGTGATCGCGATGACGGTTCGCCCTTGATCGCGCAACTGCGTGAGGGTCGCAACGACAACCTCGGCAAGTCCCTCGTCAAGATGAGCGGTGGGCTCGTCCACGATCACCAGCGGCTTATCGGTCAGCAGCAACCGAGTCAGTGCCACCCGTTGCCGTTGCCCGACACTCAGTCCTGTGCCGCCCGTACCAATGCTCGTGTTCCAGCCTTGGCGCGAGGTCAGCACTTCGTCTAGTCCCGTCAGGGCTGCGGCTTCCTCAGCGCGGGCAGGATCAAGCTCGTCGGGGTCGAATCCGACGTTTTCAGCGATGGTTCCCGGTCGCATCCACGGACGTTGCGGTAACCAGGCGATCTGCGACTGCCACGTCGCCATGTCGATATCGGCCAGATCGACCGGCGGTGCATCAGTTTCAGACGGGCAAACCGCAATCTGCCCGGCCGTGGGGGAGATGATGCCAAGGATGGCGTTGACTGCGGTGGACTTGCCCGCCCCGTTGGCGCCAGCGAGCACAGTGACCGTACCCGGTTCGATCCGGACCGAGAGCTCGTGCGGGGCGTAGCGGGCGGTGCCGGGTACAGCGACAGATACCTTGTCGAGCACGATGGTCGCCGAGGTGAGATCGGGGCTGGGCATCAGAGGCGGCACCTGCGATCGTGGGCCGGAGTTTTCTGAGTGACGAGACCTCCCAGCGCGATTTCCCCGGCCACCACTGGGCTGGTTGTCACTAATGCGGCGCGCCGCTGCCGCATCCTCCGGTATGGTCTCAAGAATCTCGAAAGCCTTGGCCGACGCGGCAATGCCATCTGCTGACGCATGGAATTGAGTTCCGATCTGTCGCACCGGCAAGTAGACCTCGGGAGCGAGCATGATGACAGCCAGCCCCGTGGTCAGGTCCAAACCACCATGGACGAGCCGTAACCCGACCGCCACAGCGACGATTGCCACTGACAGGGTGGTCAACAACTCGAGCACCATGCCGGACAAGAACGCGATCCGCAGAGTGCCCATCGTTGAACGTCGATACGCATTGGAGAGATCGCGGACACGCTGTGTCGGACCGTGCTCACGCCGCAGTGCCCGCAGCGTGGGTATTCCAGCGACCAGGTCGAGCACTTGGGACCCGAGGCGACTCATCGCACGTTGGCGCCGTTCGGTGGCTTCCTGCGTGACGAGCCCGACCAGCCACATGAACAGCGGAATGAGCGGCAGCGTCCCCGCAATGATCACGGCAGCAACCCAGTCGAGTCCGAGTACCACCATCAAAGCGCCCGGCGTCACCGTGACGGCAAGCAGCAGTTGTGGCAGATACCGGGTCAGATAGGGCTGCAGATCATCCAGGCCGCGGGTGGCAAGCGTGACGACATCCGTGCGGTGCCCGCGATCAAGCCACCGTGGTCCCAGTCTGACGGCACGATCAACGACCTTGGCACGCAGATCCGCCACAATCTCAACGCCCGCGCGCTGCCCAAAGCGCTCTTGACACCAACTGACCACCACGCGCGCAAACAACACCACTGCAAGCCACCCGATCAGGTGAGTCACATCGCCGAGGTCGGCCGTGCGGTCCACCACCGGTGCGAGCGCATGGGCGATCAACAGACACTGGGCAATCACCAGCGCGGCAGTGATCACTCCAAGGGCGGCAGTGAGCAGGACGTAACGGCGTGCGGGAGCAGCCGTGCGCAACAGCTTCGGATCGAGGGGTTTCACCGGTCCTTAGTCTCGCACTGCTGGCTGAGAGTCGGGTGCTTTGAGGCTGAGACCACCGGGTGCCGGAATGTGCTTCGTGCTCAACCGCTTGCGGAACACCCAATACGTCCAGGATTGGTAGAGCAGAACCACCGGGACGAGAGCCACCGCCACCCAGGTCATGATCGTCAGAGTGTAATCCGACGATGATGCGTTGTAGATATTCAGCGAGTTTGCTGGGTCATGAGCCGGCATGACATTGGGGTACATCGAGCCGAAGATCAGCAGCACTGCGGCTACGATGGCCACCGCTGAGAAGGTGAAGGCAAAGCCCTCGCGGCCATTGGCATTCGTGAACACCACGGCTAGCAAGCTGACGGCCGCAATAGCGACGACCGCCCAGGTCCAGGTATTGCGCGAGTACGCCAACTGTGCCCACAGCGCCCAAGCACCCGCGACCATCGTGGTAGCAATCGCCAGTTTTCCGGCCAATTTGTTGGCACGAGTTCTGATGTCGCCATCGGTCTTCAGTGCGACGAATACCGCACCGTGCATCAGACACAGCAGGGCAGTGGTGACGCCACCGAGTAGTGCAAATGGACTGAGCAGCGCGAAGAACCCGCCGGTGTACTGGTGGTCGGCGTTGAGTTCGACACCGCGCACCAGGTTTGCGAATGCCACACCCCAGAGCACCGCGGGCAGCCAGGAACTGACGATCAGTGTCCGCTCCCACCACAGGGCCCAGCGCTCGTCGTTGATCTTGCCGCGATACTCGAAAGCGCAGACGCGCACGATCAGCGCGACCAGGATTAACAGCAGCGGCAGATAGAAGCCGGAGAACAGTGTGGCGTACCACTCCGGGAAAGCCGCAAAGGTGGCACCACCGGCGGTCAGGAGCCACACTTCGTTACCATCCCAGACCGGGCCGATGGTGTTGATAAGAACTCGTCGTTCTTTGGTATTGCGCCCCAGAATTGGCAGCAACATGCCGACGCCGAAGTCGAAGCCTTCGAGCACCATGTAGCCAATCCACAGGATTGCGATCAGCGCGAACCAGATCAGTGGCAAATCCATCGTCACTCAGTTCCTCTCGGTTCTTTATCGATACTCAGTAGGCAAAGGACAGGGGAGCGTCATCGTCGGAGTCAGAGCCTACGGGTCTGCCACCGATTCTGGTCGGGGACTCGTCGTGGACTTCCTCGGGCGCGCCCTCGACGGTGTAGCGATGCATGAGCTTGTACCAGACCACTGCCAGTACGCCATAGAGCAACGTGAAGACGATCATGGAGGTCAGTACCAATCCGGGAGAGATCGGTGACACACCGCGCATGGTCAGCAGCCAGACGCCGTCGATGCCGGTGGGATTGGGGACCACCACCCAGGGCTGCCGGCCGACCTCGGTGAAGATCCAACCGAAACTAGAAGCCAGGAATGGTGTGGGCAGCGCAATCAGACCGACCCTGGCGAGCCACTTCGAATCAGACACCTGGTTCTTGCGCGTCAGCCACAGTCCCATGAGGGCGAGCAGTACCGAACCGGCAGCGAAGCCGATCATGAGGCGGAAACTCCAATAGGTCAATGCCAAGTTCGGGGAGTAGTCAATCGGGTCGCCGTTTTCGTCCGTGTAGCCGTATTTCTCCTCGTACTCGGCCTGCAATTCGGTCACACCCTTGAGTTCGGAGTCAAAGGTGCCGTCCGCGAGGAACGAGGTCACGCCGGGCACTGAGATAACACGGGTGACATTGTCACAGTTGTTGTTCAGATCGCCGATGGTCAGAATTGAGAAGTCCGCGCCCTTTTCGGTGTGGCACAGCGCCTCGGCGGAGGCCATCTTCATCGGTTGCTGTTCAAACATGAGCTTGGCCTGGAAGTCGCCGGAGAGGATGACGCCAACGCCTGCGATGAGCATGACCCAGCACCCAAAGCGCAATCCGGTGCGGTACACGTGCCTGGCAGTGTCACGGTCCTTGTCGGTGCCCGCGCGAACCTTCTTGACCATCCACCAGGCACAGATGCCCGCGACGAAGGTGCCAGCCGTCAAGAATGCAGCAGTGACCGTGTGCGGGAAAGCCGCCCATAGCGTGTTGTTCGTCAAGATCTCCCCGATGGAGGTCATCTCGGCGCGGCCGGTCTCTTCGTTGATCACCGCGCCAACCGGGTGCTGCATCCACGAGTTCGCGGCCAAGATGAACAGGGCCGACAGGTTCACTGCGACTGCCACGGCCCAGATCATCGCCAGGTGCAGTTTCTTAGGTAGTTTGTCCCATCCGAAGATCCACAGACCCAGGAACGTCGATTCGATGAAGAAGGCTGCGAGTGCCTCCATGGCAAGTGGTGCGCCGAAGACGTCACCGACGTAACGGGAGTATTCCGACCAGGCCATGCCGAACTGGAACTCTTGGACGATCCCAGTAGCGACACCGAGCGCGAAGTTGATCAGCAACAACTTGCCGAAGAACTTGGTCAGCTTCAGCCATTTCTCGTTGTTGGTTCGCACCCACATGGTCTGCATGACTGCTACCAGCGGAGCAAGGCCGATGGTGAGGGGAACGAAGATGAAGTGATAAACCGTCGTGACGGCGAACTGCCATCGTGCCAGTTCCAGGACGTCCACCGGGGCCTCCTATAGCTGATTCCGTGTGATCTGGGGGTGGGGCATCGAGATCAGGGAAATGCGGACATTCAGGTCCGAATCTCCGCAATTGACGCTAGTCGGAAGCGAGCGAGTCTTTCGGGACCTTGGTCCCAGATGAATGGGGTACCGCAGCGATGTGGCATACTAGAAGACGGTTCACAGTGACCTACACTCGCTGCGAACTGCCAAGCGAACGTGCCACATTGATGGCCGATGAGTATGAGTGAGCGCCGCCGCCCGGCATAGCCGGCGCAGGCAGGATGCCGCATGATCGGCCCGCTGCAGCACCGCACTGAGACTTCCGTATTCGCCGCAGGCGGATGCGATACCTACGACAGGTTGTGAGTGTGGGTCACGGCGCTGTTTGGAGTAGCCAGTGATACTGGACGAGACACCCGAATCAACCCCTGCAACGCCTGCTGCCAAGAAGCCGCGTCGTCGTGTGACACGACCAGCAGGTAAGCCCAGCACTTCAGAGCAGCCTGTATCGAACGAGTCCGTCGACTCGGCAGACAAACCAGCCTTGGATGTCTTCGCGGAACTTGGTGCGCTCGCGGAAAAACCCGAGCCAAAGAAGCGCGCTACCTCACGAAGCCGGAAGCCAAAGCAGGAAAACGCGCAGGCCGACGCCAGCGATGCCGCAGCCACCGCACAGCCGGAAGCGACCGAAGCTCGCACGGACGAGGCTGGCACGGTTGCCGCGAAGAAAAGCACCGGAACCCGTCGCAAACAGGCCACGAAGTCCAAGAAGAACGCCTCGTCAGAATCCTCAGAGCAAAAGACGGAAGTCGACGACGTCGCTGATCTGACCGCGGCTCTCGATGAGGCTCTTGACGGTGCAGAACGCCGTAAGACCTCGGATGACCAAGCACCCACAAAGCGGGCCAAGCAGCAACGTCGCCGTCCGGCAGCGGCACCGATCTTCAGTGCGCCTGAGCCGGATGCAGATCTTGCGGATGACGCAGTTGAGGATGAGGTGACCGAGCCCGCACCCGAAATTCGCCTGGCCTCAACGACATTGCTGTTCCAAGCGCCAGAGGTGGCGCCGCGTGCTCGTAAACGCCGTGCCGCGCAAGCCGCAGAAGATGCTGACGCCGCTGAAACAGACCTACCGGACGTGGTGGAATCCGACCAGGACGATACCGCTGACGTCGCACCGAAGACGCGTAGACGTCGCATTGAGCGTGATATCTCTGGCGAGGGTGAAGCCAGCGATGAGGATCAGTCAGACGAGGGCGCCGATCAGGACGAGGATTCTGATGACGACAGTCCACAGCCTCGTCGTCGCCGCCGTAGGGGTGGTCGGGGCCGCCGTAAGAGCGGGACTGAGGACAGCGCGACAGACGCAGACGAAGACAACGATACCGCTGATGAGACAACCCCTGCGGCAGCAGCGGACGATGATGAGTCAAGTGATGAGACAGAATCGAGTTCGCGTCGTCGTCGCCGTCGTCGTCGCAGTGGACAGTCGTCTGACCAGGACGGCAGCGACCGCAATACGCGGGCGCGAGGTTCGAGTGACCAAGTAGTCGCACTGAAGGGTTCGACACGTCTCGAAGCGAAGCGTCAGCGTCGCCGTGAAGGCCGTGACGCCGGGCGTCGCCGTCAGGTCATCTCCGAAGCTGAGTTCCTGGCCCGCCGTGAGTCCGTCGACCGCACCATGATCGTGCGCGAGCGATCCGGGCGCACCCAGATTGCCGTATTAGAAGATGGCGTGCTCGTCGAACACTATGTTTCGCAGCAATCGCAGGCGTCCATGGCTGGAAATGTCTACCTGGGACGAGTTCAAAACGTGCTGCCGAGCATGGAAGCAGCCTTCGTCGACATCGGCAAGGGTCGCAATGCTGTGTTGTATGCCGGTGAAGTGAACTGGGACGCAGCAGGACTAGCCGATGGTCAGCCGCGTCGCATCGAACAGGCACTCAAACCCGGTGACACCGTCATGGTGCAGGTGACCAAGGATCCGATCGGGCACAAAGGTGCCCGTTTGACGTCGCAGGTCACACTTGCGGGCCGATACCTCGTCTTCGTGCCCGGTGGTGGCATGACGGGAATCTCACGCAAACTTCCCGACACTGAGCGCAGCCGACTGAAGAAGCTGCTGCGTGAACTCGTCCCGGATGGAGCCGGCGTCATCGTGCGGACCGCAGCCGAGGGCGCAAGCGAGGACGAGTTGCGTTCCGATATCGCTCGTCTGGAATCGCAGTGGCAGGCCATCGAAAAGAAAGCGAAGACCGCTAGCGCGCCGAGTCTGCTGCAGGGTGAGCCTGATATGGCAATTCGCGTTGTGCGTGACATCTTCAACGATGACTTCAAAGAACTCGTGGTCTCCGGGAAATCCGTCTATCAGGAGATTTCGTCTTATGTGCACGAACTCGCTCCTGACTTAGAATCCAAACTCACCAAATGGGCGTCGAATAAGGACGTTTTCTCCCAGCATCGGATCGACGAGCAACTCGCCAAGGGAATGGACCGCAAGGTCTGGCTGCCCTCGGGTGGTTCGCTTGTCATCGACCGCACTGAGGCGATGACAGTGATCGACGTCAACACCGGAAAGTTCACCGGTTCAGGTGGAACCTTGGAAGAGACGGTGACCCGTAACAACCTCGAGGCTGCTGAGGAGATCGTGCGGCAGCTACGTCTTCGTGACATCGGAGGCATCGTGGTCGTTGACTTCATTGACATGGTGCTCGAATCCAACCGGGATCTGGTGTTGCGCCGACTCGTCGAATGCTTGGGACGGGATCGCACCAAACACCAGGTCGCCGAAGTGACTTCGCTCGGCTTGGTGCAGATGACCCGTAAGCGTGTCGGTCAAGGCCTGGTCGAGGCGTTCTCGGAGACATGTTCACACTGCTTGGGGCGCGGATTCATCGTGCATTCCGACCCGATCGAACGTGGCGGTTCGCAGTCTTCAGGGGACGAGGAATCAGGTAAGAAGTCGCGACGTCGCAAGAACAACTCGAATAGTGCGAATAATGCGAAGGAACCGGCAAGTAGTCCGTCCGCGCCAGTCCCAGTGCTTCCGGAGGCGTCGTCAAAGGAACGTGAAGTTGTCAAGGCGACATTGGCTCGTATCGCTGATGCCGCGGCGCACGCACACGAGCATGAACATGATGAGGCCCCGGCTGAAACCACTGAATCAGCCACTAAATAGTCGGTTATCGACAATATGTACCGAACTGCCAGTCGCAATTTTGACTCGTTGCGGCTGGTAGTTCGATGTCTCTCATGGCAATTTCTGCTGAGTAAGTCATGGTCGGCGTCATTGAGGACGCTGGCATGCCCAAAGAATGTCCGATGAGGGGCAGAGAGGCAGATTAATGAGATTCCCAAACCGATACTTGCCAGTCTTGCGATGGCCGTGATGGGTGGTCTGATTGCAGGTGGTGCGGGAGTGGCATTCGCCGGACGGCACGCCGAGTGCGGCCTATAACGAGAACGGCGTTCCGTTTACCACCTCACATGAGTGGAACTACATCGTCGGAGCAGTCGACGTCCTTAGCCCGGACACCCCAGGCACCCTGGTTGCTTTCGGCAGTTCAGTCGTTGACGGAACCGGCTCAGAGGTTTGCCGTCCGATCTGTGCACCAGGTCAGGTGGACAACCAGTTCGGCAATTTCGGCACGAATGACATCGCGAATAACTGTTCGGCTGAGGACATCATGGCCGCGATGGCTAATACATTCCAACAGTTACGAGCCAACGGCATCAAGATCTTCGTCACACCCATCACGCCGCGTCCGGGATATAGCGGAATTCAGAACAACCGTCGTGGCGAGGTAAACGCGTTCGTGCGTACTGGAGGAGACTGCTCGGGTCTGTGCGACGGCGTGCTCGACTTCGACGCAGTGCTCAAAGACCCCGCCCAGCCGAACCGGATTTACCCGGATCGCGACTAACCGTGCCGGAATCGACACACGAGTGTTCGAGATCAATGCGGCTAAATCCAACTCAAGCGTTCAGCTGACCTTGTCGAGTACGAGCGCAGCATGCTGAGTCTGGTCAACTAGACGCTTCGCACGGTCCACCGCCCTGCGGCACGCCTCCTGTTGAGGCGTGCCGCAGGGCTTTCACTATTCGGCAGCGAGAATTTATCCACACGACGCTCATTGGCGCTGTAGCAGTTGGGGACTCTGGCATATTCGGAACAAGGCGGGCAAAATAGGGAAGGTGATCGACTTGGGTGATCCGCAGACCTGGACCATTGTTGCGATTCTGATGGCGACGATGGTGGGTTTCATCACGCTCATATTCCAACTATTGCAGCGTGCCATGTCCAGCCAGTTCGCTTCGTTGCGTCATGAGATGCATACGGGTTTCGAGTCATTGCGCACCGAGATGAAAGCTGGCGATGAAGCGTTGCGTGCGCAGATGAAGGCTGGGGACGACGCGTTGCGTGCAGAGATGACAACGACTGAGGAGTCATTGCGCTCTGAACTCACCGGAAAGATCGACTCGCTGCGCAACGAGACCAACACCAGGTTCGATATGGTTACGCAGCAGATTGCGTCCGTCACGACCGAGATGAATCTGCGGTTCGACAGGGTCGATGAGAAGTTCGATTACCTCGATAGAGATATGCAGTTGGTCATGGGACAGGTTTTCCCAGGACACCCACCGCGTAAGACGCGGTAGTGAGCAGCGCACACCGCTAGGCTCGTGATGATCGGCTTGTCGGTTGGATTCATCGAGACCCCAACTGAGAGGCTTCCACCGGTTTGACCGTGCCTACTTGAGGCGCTACGATAGAACGTCGGTGCGCGCTAGGCGTGCCATTAATGGATGTCGCCAGTCAGGCGGCCCGTGCAACTTTCAATTTCTTTGAGGGACATGCCCGGTGCGCCGCTGTGTTCAGGGCACATCCCCGCAGTCATTACGAAAGATTGGGCAGCAAAGTGGTTTACGCGATCGTTAAGGCTGGCGGCCGCCAGGAGAAGGTGTCCGTTGGGGACATCGTCGTTGTTGACCGTCTGGGTTCACAGCCGGGCGACAGTGTGGAACTTCCTGCGCTGCTGCTCGTCGACGGTGAAGCCGTGACCACCGACGCGGCAAAGCTCAGCAAGGTCAAGGTCACTGCAGAGGTCGTTCGGGACGAGAAGGGCCCGAAGATCGACATCCTGCGGTACAAGAACAAGACTGGCTACCGCCGTCGCCAGGGTCACCGCTCGAAGTTGACCCGTCTGAAGATCACCTCCATCGCCTGAGCGAACGCGACCCGTTCGCGCATACCGGCAATACAGGCTTGAGTCGAAAGTAGAGGCCAGAAGAAGATGGCACATAAGAAGGGCGCTAGCTCCTCACGTAACGGTCGCGACTCCAACGCGCAGCGCCTTGGCGTCAAGCGTTTCGGTGGTCAGGAAGTCCAGGCAGGCGAGATCATCGTTCGCCAGCGCGGTACCCACTTCCACCCGGGTCACAACGTTGGTCGCGGTGGCGACGACACACTCTTCGCGCTGAAGGCAGGCAAGGTCCAGTTCGGAACTCGTCGCGAGCGCAAGGTGATTGACATCGTCGAGGCCACGGCCTGAGACAGTAGTTTTTCGCCGAGGGGCGTGCCACGGTTGCGTGGTGCGCCCCTCGGCGCATTGAGGGAGAGTTGAAAGATCATGGCAACATTCGTTGATCGTGCAGTCATACACGCCACCGGAGGAAACGGCGGTCATGGCTGTGTTTCAGTGCGCCGTGAGAAATTCAAGCCTCTCGGCGGACCAGACGGCGGCAACGGGGGACACGGTGGCTCAGTCATCGTGCGAGTCGACCCGCAGGTGACCACACTGCTCGACTACCACCACCTGCCGCACCGCAGCGCACCGAACGGCACCCCTGGCATGGGCGACTTGCGCCAGGGTTCCAATGGCGAAGACCTGATCCTGGGCGTTCCTGATGGCACGGTCATCAAGGACCGCGACGGCAATGTGCTCGCCGACCTGGTCGGACCGGGAGCCGAACTGGTGATCGCGGCAGGCGGCGTTGGTGGGCTCGGCAACGCCGCGCTCGCGTCAACGAAACGCAAGGCCCCCGGATTCGCGCTGCTCGGTGAACCAGGCGAAGAGATCTCCGTTGTGCTGGAACTCAAGACAATCGCGGACGTGGCACTCGTCGGGTATCCGAGCGCTGGCAAGTCATCACTGATCGCCGCGATGTCCGCAGCTCGGCCGAAGATCGCTGACTATCCATTCACGACTTTGGTGCCGAATCTCGGTGTGGTGCAAGCCGGTGAATCGCGCTACACGATTGCTGATGTGCCAGGTCTCATCCCGGGCGCCAGCGAAGGGAAGGGACTCGGTCTGGAGTTCTTGCGGCATGTGGAGCGTTGCGCTGTTCTGGTGCATGTGCTCGATTGCGCCACGTTGGAATCCGACCGGGATCCGATCAGCGACCTCGAGGTCATAGAGAAAGAGTTGGCTGCGTACAGTGCTGACCTCGGCATCGACGGCGGTCGGATTCCGCTGTTGGAACGCCCCAAGGTTGTCGTATTGGCTAAGGTCGACGTGCCCGATGGTCGCGACCTGGCGGAGATGGTCCGCCCTGAACTCGTCGCACGCGGCTATCCGGTGTTCGAAGTCTCTGCGGTCAGTCATGAAGGCCTGAAGAAACTGTCCTACGCACTTGGACAACTGGTGGAACGTGCACGGGAGCAGCAGCCCGCCCCCGAACCGTCTCGTGTGGTGTTGCGCCCCAAGCCGGTGGGCGAGGCAGGATTCACTGTCACACGTCGTGAAGAGGGCGATTCGCACTACTTCGAGGTACGTGGCACGAAACCCGAACGTTGGGTACGTCAAACCGACTTCACCAATGACGAAGCCGTCGGCTATTTGGCAGATCGCCTAGAAAAGGCCGGCGTGGAAGAGGCGCTGTTCAAAGCAGGCGCCGTCGCAGGCGATGAAGTACGCATCGGCAAGCCGGAGAATGCTGTGGTCTTCGATTGGGAGCCGACGATGAGCACTGGTGCTGAACTGCTCGGAGGGCCTCGCGGTACTGACCAGCGTCTCGAAGACCGGTTGCGACCAACTCGTAAAGAAAAGCGGCGCGAATACACCGATCGGATGGACGCGAAGACAGCTGCTCGGGAAGAATTATGGACGGAACGCCGCTCAGGTGTGTGGGCCGACCCATCTGTGGACTAGTCGGTGTGAGGATTATCGCCGTGGGAGCACCTGAGTCAGTGGTCCCGTCCCAGGCGATATGAAACACGGCAAAATGGGATGTGTGAATACCTCATCTGAGTCTTTGCAGCAGCGTTATCTGGTTCCGCCCTTCCCGGAGGTGGATGAGTCCAACCCGGTGGTTGACCTTTTGCTCTCACACCGTTCGGTGCGCCGGTTCATCGACGAGCCCGTCACTGAGCGCCACGTGGCGACGATGGTGGCGGCTGCGCAAAGCGCCTCGTCCTCGTCCAACCTGCAACTGTGGTCTGTGGTCGAAGTACGTGACCAGGCAACCAAGCAGCGAATCGCCGAAGTCGCGGGAACGGACGGGGCGCATCTCGCCTCGGCTCCCGTGGTGTTGTTCTTCATCGCCGACGTGGCCCGTGCCTGCCGGGTTTTCGAGGACGAACACGCCAAGGCCGCCGACAGTCGCGCCGTGGACCAAGAGGTGATCGACGGTGCAGATATGGCCAACGCGCTGAACCTGGAAACCACCATGGTCGCCTTCGGCGATGCACTGATTGCCGCGCAAAACGCGGCTGTGGCCGCTGAGGCGATGGGGCTGGGAATCTGCTACCTGGGCTCGATCCGCAATGATGTGCCAGCAATAGCCGAGATTCTGGGACTGCCGCAGCACAGTTTTGCCGCAGTGGGCATGACGGTGGGGCATCCCAACCCGCAGCGACCCACTCGGATCAAGACTCGGCTGCCGATTGCTGCGGTATGGCATCGTGAACAGTACGACCTGGCCAAGCAAAGCGACGAAGTGGAAAAATACGAGGCCGCAGCCGCACAGTTCTATACCGGCCAGGGCATGGCACCGAGTTGGATCGGACGAAACTTCGCCCGGCTCTTCGCCACCGGGGCTATCGGCAAGCGTTCAAGAATGGCTCAGTGGCTGCGAAATCGGGGACTTGGGCTGGATTAGTCGCATGTCAGGGATAATGGAGCGGTGAATATTCTTCGTGACGAGGTCATTCAAGCACGCCGTGTCGTGGTCAAGATCGGATCATCGTCACTGACCGGTCCCGACGGGCACCTGGATCTCGATTCACTTCGGTCACTGGTCACGGTGATTGCGCAACAGCGCAGTCTGGGTCAAGAAGTCGTGCTGGTGACTTCTGGTGCGATCGCCGCTGCCATGGGACCGTTGGGGCTGGCGACTCGGCCAAAGGATCTCGCCACTGCGCAGGCGGCAGCTTCGGTAGGACAGGGCTTGCTGATCGCGCGTTATACCCAGGCTTTCGCAACATATGGGTTGCGGGTGGGACAACTGCTGCTGACCACATCGGAGACACTGCGCCGCGACCACTACCGCAACACGCAGCGTTCCTTGGAGCGGCTTATCGAGCTCGGGGTGGTCCCCATCGTCAACGAGAACGACGCGGTGACCACTGACGAGATCCGATTCGGTGACAATGACCGGTTGGCTGCCCTTGTCAGTCACGTGGCACGCGCCGACGCACTGGTACTACTGACCGATGTCGATGGTTTGTACACCGGACCGCCGAGCCGGACCGGCTCAGTACGGATCCCGTTGGTGCGCGGACCACAGGACCTGACCGGTATTGAGGTCACCAGCCGTGGCTCCGGTGTCGGCACCGGGGGAATGCTCACCAAACTCGAGTCGGTGCGCATCGCGACAGCCAGCGGTATCCCGGTGGTTTTGACGACAGCAAGGCAGGCGGGACCTGCGTTGGCAGGTGATCCAGTAGGAACGTACTTTACACCGACCGGAAAACGTACATCCCGGAAACGGCTGTGGCTGGCCTTCGCCGCCGAGCCGCAGGGCCGATTGGTTCTGGACGAGGGCGCCACACGCGCAATCCAGGGTGGCTTGGCGTCATTGCTCCCTGCCGGAGTGATCAAGGTGGAGGGCGAATTCGAAGCGGGTGCCCCGGTGGAGCTCGTCAATGAGAAATCCAAGGTGGTCGCGCGCGGTCTGGTCGCATTCAACTCGGCCGACATCCCAGACCTCCTGGGGCTGACAACAAGCACGATCAGGCGACAGCTGGGCGGGTTCGACCGCCCCCTGGTGCACCGTGATGACCTGGTACTGCTGCGCGCACCCAGCAAAAAACGATAGTCCTTATTCCGGTGGGCATTCGCTGAGGATGCCCACGTGAGAAGACGTACCCCTACCCAGGAGTATCCGCGTATCCTAAGCGTATGACACTTCAGCCTGAATGCGAACTGCCCGGAAATGGAGCTGTCGAGGTCGATGACCTAGGCGTGCCGCGCGCCACTGGCGTGATCAACCCACCGAGTGGCGCCGGTTCCGGCGAAAACGTGACCGATGCTGTCCATGCCATTGCCCGACGTTCCAAGGTCGCAGCCCGCGTCCTGGCCACCGCGACCCGCGCCCGCAAAGACGCTGCGCTGCACGCGATGGCCGAGGCACTAGAAGCTAATGCTGAGTTGATCATCGCGGCGAACGTCAAAGACGTAGATCGCGAACGCGCCGGCGGAATGAGCGAATCGACCCTTGATCGGCTATCACTGAACACCGAGCGCATTCGCGGCATCGCTGATGCGCTGCGCGAGGTAGCGGCACTGCCCGATCCGGTCGGTGAGGTGCTGCGCGGCTCGACGCTTCCTAACGGGTTGCAGTTGCGCCAGGTGCGTGTGCCCATGGGTGTCGTCGGCATGATCTACGAGGCGCGTCCCAACGTGACTGTTGACGCGGCAGGACTGTCGCTCAAATCAGGTAACGCAGTGATCCTGCGCGGCGGCTCGGCGGCGGCCGAATCCAACAAGGTGATTGTGGCGGTACTGCGCGACGCGCTTGAGAGCGAACAGTTGCCTGCTGATCTGGTGCAATCCGTGGACGAGTACGGCCGTCCTGGGGCCGTGGCACTGATGGGGGCACGCGGACTGGTGGACGTGTTGGTGCCACGCGGCGGTGCCGGGCTGATTCAGACCGTGGTGCGCGAAGCCAAGGTTCCAGTGATCGAAACCGGCGTGGGTAACTGCCACGTCTATGTGGATGCGGCGGCGAACCTCGACTGGGCACATGACATCGTCATCAACGCTAAGGTGCAGCGCCCCAGCGTGTGCAACGCGGCGGAGACACTGCTCGTCCATAAGGATGTCGCTGCCGAATTCCTGCCGCGCGTACTGAACTCACTGCACGCCGAGAACGTCACTATCCATGGCGAGGCGAATGTTGAATCAGCGCTGCCAGCTGGGGCATCGTTCGCGCCAGCTGAGGATGACGACTGGGCCAAGGAGTATCACGGGCTTGACCTCGCAGTGAAGATCGTCGACAGCGTGGACGAGGCCATCTCACACATCGTCACCTGGACATCGGGACACACCGAGGCGATCGTGACCGATAACCTCCAAGCGGCCGACAAGTTTATCGCCGAACTCGATTCAGCCTGCGTGATCGTCAACGCGTCAACCAGGTTCACCGATGGCGGCGAGTTCGGTTTGGGTGCCGAGATCGGCATTTCTACACAGAAACTACACGCACGCGGACCTATGGGCCTGGCAGAATTGACTACCAGCAAGTGGGTTGTGCATGGTCAGGGGCACATCCGCGGCTAGTCGGTGGGCTATTAAGGTTGGTCGGCTCATTGACCGACATTTATGTGGGAGACTGATGGGGTTGCCGCTGCCCAGAATGTGCCGGCTCCGCCCCGTGACTGATCCAAGGAGGAAATTGTCATGCAGAATGCCGCTCTGGTCGTTGCAGAATCTGCCGAGGTGGTGAACGAATTGCCGTTCCCACCAGTGGCGTTCGGAATCGTGGCTTTTTGTGGACTCGTCGCACTGCTTGCGATCACCTATGCATTCAGGAATGCCGGTACCCGTAACTGACGGCTCTTAGTCCATAGACACGGCAGTGGAAACGACGTCAAAGCGCAGCCGCATCGGGGTCATGGGTGGAACCTTCGACCCTATTCACCATGGGCACCTGGTGGCAGCTAGTGAAGTCGCGGCACAGTTGAACCTTGACGAGGTTGTTTTCGTCCCCACAGGACGTCCGTCGTTCAAACAGTCGCGTGACGTCACGGAGCCAGAGCACCGTTACTTGATGACCGTGATCGCCACAGCATCCAATCCGCGTTTTACTGTCAGCCGTGTTGACATCGATCGTCCAGGTTTGACGTACACCATAGATACGTTGCGAGATTTGGCTCGGCTGCGGCCAGGCAGCCAGTTGTACTTCATCACGGGGGCAGACGCGCTCAGTGATATGCACCGATGGCACGACGTTGACCAGCTATGGGATTTGGCGAAGTTCATCGGGGTATCGCGGCCAGGGCACGAGTTGTCACTTGACGGATTGCCCGAAGGCAGGGTGAAACTGGTCGAGGTGCCAGCGATGGCTATCTCGTCAACGGAGGTCAGGTCGCGCGCGAGTGGGCGACAGCCCGTGTGGTACCTAGTGCCAGACGGAGTAGTTCAGTACATCGCAAAGCATCGGTTGTATCGGGGGGAGCGGTGAGCAGTACACACCAGGGTGACGTAACGCCTCGCCGCATGCCCGAAATCATCGAGGCGCCGACACGTAAATCCTTGCGCGCGGCACAAACCCGCGAGGAGCAAGCTATCCCTTACACCCGGCGGCAGATGCGCGAACGTGCTGCACAATTGCAGGAAACACGGACCGCGCAGCAAAGCGCGGTCGCTGGTACTCCCGGTAGCGGGGCACAGCCTGCTACTCGGCACGCTGCGCACCGTGCTGCTCATTCGGCTAGCGTTCCTGCCGCAGAATCTGGTGGGACGAGTTCGTCGCAGCCGTTGACCCGCAAACAAATGCGGGCCGCCCGATCTGCTGATAGTGGGGCAGTAGCGGCAGTTGGTGGCGCTGGTGTGGCAGCCTCCCAACCGGCAACGCGCCGTGCGCGCCGCGCCCAGCATCAACCTGAGACACCTGCTGCCACCGAAACGCAACAACCCTCGCGTCGTGAGATTCGGCGTTCGGCTGAGCATGCGCTCGGCTCGTCAGCTGAGAACCCCGCGTCGTCGGCTGAGCCGGTCGAAAGTCCTGCCACCGCGTCGATCGAGCCTGCTGCAACTCCCGACGCGCCACTGACTCGCGCACAACTCAGAGCCCGGGCTCGTGCCCAAGCGAATAATGCTCCGGTCGCTGAGCCTGCGTCACCGGTCGAGCCTGCCGAGACTCGATCGCCCAGCGCGGCGCCGACTCGCGCTCAGTTACGTGCTGGGCGACGAGCAGAAGGCGCCGACACCCAAGAAGAAACTGTCGCAGCCCAAGAACCGCAGACCAGACGTGCTCGCCGTGAGGCAGGATTGACCGGACAGATCCCCATCGTCACTGCGGCCCAGGTCAGTCCGCCGCCGCATACCGGGGCGATTCGCCGGGTAGACGAGCACGGTCAGGTCGGCCCAGTCGAACCAGTACGACCGGGACAGTTCACGGGCTCTGTTCCGGTACAGAGCGCTCGTCCCGCAGCGACGACTACGCCAGAGCCGCCTAGCGTTCCCCATGACGACTCCGCCAGCCAGTGGGCACAATTAGCGCAGGACTCCGGTCTGAACACGGATTCGCGTCAGGACAGGCGCCCGGTCACGGAATCGCAGACTGTCGCACCGGATGCGCCGCCTCGTAACCCGGCGGTTCGCCCGCAGCGTTCTGCTCCGGTGTCCGCCCCGACTCGGTCGACGACATCGACGCCCGCGCTGCCGATCGGGGACGAGCCAGAGCGATTCGATCCGCAACAGATCGTGGAGCAGTCGCTGCGTCACGAACGCGAGGCGCAGTCGGCAGAGCGCTCGCCAGATGCCGGGCAGCAGTATGTGCCGCCGTTCGAGCAGTACTCGGGTGAAGTCCACCAGGTCGCTCAATCGTCTGGTGTGCCATCAGATCCCGCGCCGCGCGGTTCATTGCCAGTCGTTGAACCGGCACAACATGAGACCACGCAACCCGACCCGACGCCGCACCTTTACCCGGCCGCCTACCCCGCTAGTGGCGCGCAACCCGCGGCACCAGCTGCCGCGCCGTCGCCTCGTCCCGCATCGCCGCAATCTGCGGGAGTGGACTTCCGCCCGACCACAGGGCCACAGCGTGACGTCGCAGCCGCACCGGCCTCCCCGTCGCCGCAGTCGGCGCCGACGACGACCGGTTCGATCCCGGTGGCAGACGATCCAGGTGCGATGCATTCGACACTCGCGACCGGCAGTATCCCGGTCGTGCGCGCCAACACCCCGTCGCAGCCGATTCAAGCCGTTGCGGAACCGCAGCCGCTTGATGATGAGGATCTGGACCTCGATGAGGACCACAAGGGCCTGCAACGACTGCACTGGGGCATCATCATCGCGATTGCGCTCGTCCTCGGTCTTGTCATCTGGAAGGGTGATTTCGACGCCAACGGGGCACCTCAACTAGAACATCCCGCTGGGACGACTGTGACCAGCATCGCAGCCGATACTGCGACTAATGGCTACGCATCGCGCTGACGCGCAGCGTAGTGTTAGAGGTAGACATTTTGTCCCGGCCGCGATGCGCCGCGGGCGCCACGACCCAAAGGGAAGATTTTGACCGCCACTGAACGTGCCATTGAACTGACGATTATTGCTGCTCGGGCAGCGTCGGACCGCAAAGCGGGTGAGATCATCGCGCTGGATGTCTCCGAGCAACTCGTCCTGACCGATGCTTTCGTGATCATGTCGGGTCGCAACGACCGCCACGTCAAGGCGATCGTCGACGCGGTCGAAGAGGCGTTGCACAAAGAAGGCGTCAAGGCGATTCGCCGCGAAGGGCTGGCTGAGGCACACTGGGTGCTGCTCGACTTCGGCGACATCGTGGTGCATGTGCAGCAGGAAGAGGACCGTACCTTCTACGCGCTGGAGCGGCTGTGGAAGGACTGCCCGGCCATCGAGCTGCCCGCTGACGCACGCGGCGGTGACGGCGACACCTCCGAATTCGACGCCTATGACGAGTACGGCTTCGCGGCGGGAACGTATGACGCATCCTAAACCTCCCTTCGCTGGTGACGATCAGGTAGCTGGCGCGGGAACGATCGTTCTGCTGCGCCATGGGCGCACCGCGTACAACGCGCAGGGGCGGCTGCAGGGGCAGATCGACATTCCACTGGATCGGATCGGCACGTGGCAGGCCGTCGAGGGCGCACGAGCTTTGGCGGCCAGTTTTGAGGCCGACCTGGTGGTGACCTCGGATCTAGTGAGGGCGCGTCAGACCGCCGACGAGTACACCCGTCTGATTGGCGGGTCGGCCATTGTGGATGAGCGGCTGCGGGAACGCGGCTTCGGCATCTGGGAAGGCAAATCGGGCGAGGAACTGGCTGCGGGGTGGCCAGAGGAGTTCGCACTGTGGCGCAAGGGAATCGATTCACCCGGCGTCGGTGCGGAGCCGCGTGATGTGGCGGCTGCCCGGGTCGCTGAGGCGGTGTTGGACTATGCTGCCCAGGTTCGCGATGGGGGAGTGCTGGTCGTGGTATCGCACGGCGCGGCGATCTCTTCAGCCGTGTCGCACATTCTGGGACTGGACCCGCTGACGTGGCGCGGGCTCACTGGGCTCAACAACGTGCACTGGGCGCAACTCGAGCGATCCAAGCCGGGTGCGAACCCGTCCTGGCGGCTCACCGGGTTCAATGTTGGGCCGGGGCTGCCACCGGATCACTGGGCGAGCGGACCGGATTGGCAATCTGAGGCAGAACCTGCGTAAACTTATCTCCGGTTCGAGGATCGGTTTCGATCCTGTTGGGCCGGAACACGGGGCTATGGCGCAGCTGGTAGCGCACCTGCATGGCATGCAGGGGGTCAGGGGTTCGAGTCCCCTTAGCTCCACCATTTCAGACGTACTAGAACACCTGACGTAGTTGAATCTTGGTTCGGTCCCGAGGTTTTCGCAGGGAAGCCCGGCGAACTCAAGTAGTTGCAAGCTCCGCCACCGGCACGCGACTTGCAACCGCCGCGTCTTTGGTGCCCAGTGCTGCCGAACGAGCGATCCATCTGCTGTGCGCGGTCTCATCGCTGAAACGTACCGGTGAGAACCGTGTGATTCCGGTGGTTTTCACGCCGCAATATCCGAGGATCGCCCGCTTCAAGCTGGTCTCGGCAGCATTGCGATATGCGAGGCGGTTCCACCAGGTCGGGCTGTCCATTGTCATGACGATCCGAGCGGTGCGCCCGACGAGGAGCTTCTTCGGGAGCGCGCTCTTCTCCCGGTACTTGAAGGCCGCACCGGAGAGAATCACGCGGTCGATGAATGCCTTCAGCGCCGCGGGGTAGGTGCCCCACCACTGAGGGTAGAAGAAGATCAGGTGCTCTGCCCAGAGCACATCGGCCAGGTAGCGGTCGACTTCTGGGGCGAGGGCACGATCGTTCTCATGGCGCGGTGTGCGCAACTCCTCGCGAGAACGAGGGTGATCGGGAATGGGATCGTTCGCAAGGTCGATCACCCGAACCTCGGCACCGCCTTGTCTGGCGGCATCGATATAGGCATATGCGAGGGCATGGTTGAGTGTTGTCGGCAACGGGGTTCCGATGACAACGAGGATGCGCTGATTCATGAGGGGAGTTCTTTCTCGGTGATGATCTGGGTGAGCGTGCGCAAGTGTGTATGGAATGCCTCCGGTTCTACCGCCCCCAGGGTGTGGGCGGGATCGAGGCGGGGGTCGGAGAGGATCGCGGTGAACTCGCGCTCGAGTTCCCCTCCGGCGTTCTGCACGAGTTCGGCACCCCGCTGTGTGAGGGTCAGTTCGACCCGGCGGCCGACGCCCGGGCTCGTTACGATCCAGCCATCGGCGACCATAGTAGGGACTCGCTTGCTCACTGCGGCTTTGCTCACTCGCAGGCACTGAGCGAGTCCGGTGATGTCGATCGGCTGTCGCTCGGCAAGCGCGGCGAGAAACTCGAAGAGGTTGTACGAGATGCCGTGTCGGGAGCGCAACCAAGCATCGGCATAGAGGTCGAGTTCAGAAACGAGCTCGTGCAGGGTGACAGTGATTCGATCAGCCATATAGTAAGTCAACCAGTTGACTTACTATATGTCAACTGGTTGACATAAAAATCCTGTCTGATTCCATACGGAACCGAGCCGCTCCAGCCTCTACCAGGTGTTCGGTCCGAGGGGATCGACGCGCCATCGCACACACCCTTCCAGTACGCCAAGAAGATGTTGCCGCCTGCGGTTGCCTGCTCCAGAATTCTTCTATCGTGGCAACGTCGTTGCCTCGGGCTTTAGACGAGCCGAGTTAAGAGTCGGCGGACGAGAATGATTGGTTGTGTAAGAGATGTTTTTTGTTGTCAGTAAGGTACAACCGGCAACCCATCCGGTAGACCAGCGGTTGCACAATCCCAAGAACCCGAGCAACGATATGACACTGCTGACGTATCGGACGCAGGCGCGATGGGCTGTAGCAGTCGTGAATTCCAAGAAGGCAACTGCGGAGTTCTACGACGTTGAGACGAACAAACGGATCCCGCGCACCGCGTGGACAGCTGACATGAAAGCCTTTGCTGCTGAGAAGGCTGCCAACGTGCCCAAACCGCCATTTGTGTTTAGGCTCACGATCATCGGCTGGATCGTAGTGGCGCTACTAGCGGCTGGTTTTGGGGTTATGACGTACGAGACTTTGAAGCCGACTGAGCAGTCTGCCGAACAAGTGGCAATGGAGCAGACACCGGTAGTAGGCGATATGTATTTCGGTCGCTTTGAAGGCGCTGCAGAACCGGACAGCCTCGTGGCGATCTCAGACCTTGGGTTCGGCTGGTTCAAGATCGTCAAGGTAGAGGGCGACACGTATTTTGTCGCCAAGAGTACTGACATGAGTAAGCAGCACCAGCCGAAGGAACAGTTGGAAAGTGCGGAGTTCGAGGAAGAGGGAACTCCGGCGAAGATTGTCGAACAGACCGGCTGGCAGTTGACGCTGGAGGCCATTGACGAGTCGGTGACGTTCTATGTAACTGACAAAAAGTAGTCTGCTACTGCGTGGAAGAGTCCCGCCCAGCACGGCAAAAGTCACGGATTGAAAACCAGTGTTGGGAACAACAGCAAACACTTGCGAAGTTGTTAAGTAAAAAATAGACGTTGCCAACATCGCAAGAGAAAATGGTGGCGCGGCCTCACAGGACTCTGATGGCAGGCCTGGAGCAGACGAGGCTCGTCAAGCCCTGCAAACATTGGGACGGGACAACGCCGATCTGGCGGCAAAGATCATCACCCCATGGTGGTACCACCCGATCCTTGGCGAGATCGTCGCGATACTCGTGTACGCGCAAACTATCAGTGGTTGGGTTGTCCGGCGCTATGACGGCCTATTGCGCAAAGAACTGGTTGAGAGTGCTGAGGTGCGATGAAGGCTCCGGTTCCAGTCTTTGACGAGGTCATTCACTCACCGGTTCGCCTGCGCGTCTGCGGTCTGCTCCGCAAGGTCGATCAACTCGAGTTCGCGGTTATCCGCGACACCCTGGGGGTCACAGATGCGCACCTGTCGAAGAATCTCAAGGTGCTTTCCGAGGCCGGGTATCTGACCGTGAATAAGGAGAGTTCCCCAGTGCGGCGGGATGCTCGTCTACTCACCTGGGTGTCGCTCACCCCGGCCGGTCAACAAAAATTGGAAGCGCATCTGGCTGCGCTCGCGCAGATCGCCGAGGGCGACACCGGTCTAGCAGAGTAACGCCGGTCCCGAAGGGTAAGCTGCGGCGCCTTAACGCTTCGCCGCTTTGTTCACGATCATCTTGGCGATCACCGATCGATGAGTCGGAGTGAACGCGCTCAGCGCGTCAGCCACCCCAGACAAGTCGATCTTGCCAAGGTGGACCTGCTCGCACAGACGCATCCACCCTTCGCCGGTCGCAGCGGTGATGGAAGACGCAACGCCCGCATTGATCACGCTGCCCGCGCCGGGTATCAGTTTGACGAAACTGCGAGCCAGCGCTTGCCCTGCCATCTGCGCACTCAACTGTGCCAGGGCCGAGGTCGACACCATGGTTTTGAGTTCGAGGTCGTAGATCGCGGCGATGCGCGCCATCATCGTCAGTTGGATCGGCGCGATCGTCGCCGCGTCAGCAACCGGGATGGGGACAGCTGCTGCAGCCGCCGCTGCAGATGAGGCAGCAGCAATGATCGGTCGCGCCATATCGCGTTTCCAGGGGAGGTTGAGCCGTTGGGCAATGCGAAAGGAGTCTTTCTCGTCTTCGGGGGAGAGCGCAAGGGTCTGCGTGACGAGTTCACCGAGCCCATGCCCCGCGCCCTTTCCGTGTGTGCCTTTGGTACGAGTGCCCTCTGCCGCGGTCAGAATCACGCGATGGACGGGCAGGTGGATGGGAAGGCCGTCAGCATCGACGGGGTTCTCCAGCCAGTCGCGAAACTCTTCGGTATCGGCTGGGGCGCGGTATTTTCCGGTGACCGGGTTCTTCGTCCAGTTCACCTTGGTCAGGACGAGTATCACCGGCAGCCCGGCCGCGTCGAGTTCGCGAATCATCTCGATATCGGGTGGTGTGAGCCGGTCAGCGTTGGCTAGTACGCAGTACCAGACCACAGCGATATGTTCGTTTGCAGGACGAGCCGCTACCTTCGCAAGATTCTCTCTTAGGGTTTCTGCAGGTGACTTGGTGGAGCCGATCTCGAACCCTTCAAAATCCCAAATCCCTAGCGCATCGTCCTGATAGTAATTGACGCCACGCGTAACGGGCATCCCTTTGCCGACCGGGGCATGATGGCTACCGAAGACAGCATTGACGAGCGACGATTTACCAACACCAGTGCCACCGACGATTCCCAGATTGAACCGGCCGTAGCGGCTCTTAGCCTCGGAAGTGGCTTCGAGGAACCGCCGGTCATTGATGGCAGGAACGTCATCGCCCAAGGACCCGGAAGGTTCTATGGTCATAGTGCTTCGGTTCTTTCTCGGTTCAGTGGTTGGTGGGGCGCGTATGGCTAACGTCTAAGCCGCCTCCAGCCTAATTTAGAGCTGCAAAGTTCTTCGTCGCCATTTGCCGCTGAGTAGGAAGCAGTACTGTACTTCGCCTTTGCCTGCGTGACCGGCCTGTTTCCGAAATCGAAGGCCCTCCGCAGTATTTACGGCGGCTACTTGCACGGGGTAATCTTTGGGCACAGTAGAGACATTGCCCTCAGGATTCGCTGGTGGTGTGGAGGAGACACAGATCGAATGGCGCGAACAGCGAAGCCGAAACCGACAAAGACACTTGAACAGACCCTCTGGGAGGCCGCCGACAAGCTGCGCGGCAACCAGGAACCGAGTGAGTACAAGCATGTCGTGCTGGGCTTGGTGTTCCTGAAGTACGTCTCCGACCGCTTCGAAGAGCGACGGAAGGCGCTCGAGGTAGAACTGGCTGCTGACGGCATCAAGGCCGAGCGGCTACCGGACTTCCTCGAAGACCGCGACGAGTACACCAGCCACAACGTGTTCTGGGTGCCAGAGTTGGCGCGCTGGGGCTACATCCAGTCCGTGGCGAAGCAGCCCGAGATCGGGCAGCAAATCGACCAGGCGATGGACCTCATCGAGAAGGAGAACCCTTCCCTGCGCGGTGTGCTCCCGCGCAACTACGGACGTGACGGTCTCGACAAGCGGCGCCTTGGCGAGCTGGTCGACCTGATCGGTTCGATCGGGTTCACCGAGACCGACGACCACGGCGCCGACGACGTACTGGGCCGAGTGTACGAGTACTTCCTTGGGCAGTTTGCCGGCAAGGAGACCGGCAAGGATGCTGGGGCCTTCTACACGCCGCGCTCGGTAGTCAAGACGCTGGTCGAGATGTTGGAGCCCTACCAGGGGCGCGTCTATGACCCTGCGGCGGGTTCAGGCGGCATGTTTGTGCAGTCGGCTGAGTTCGTGAAAGCTCACGGCGGCAAGCGCACCGACATCTCCGTCTACGGGCAGGAGTTCACGGACACGACCTGGAAGCTCGCCAAGATGAACCTCGCACTGCGAGGCATCGAAGCCGACATGGGACCGCGTTCGGCCGACTCATTCACCGATGACCTGCACCCGGATCTGCGGGCCGACTTCGTGATTGCCAACCCTCCGTTCAATGTCTCTGACTGGTGGAATGCGAAGCTCGAGGACGATCCGCGCTGGCGGTACGGCACCCCGCCGCAGGGCAACGCGAACTTCGCGTGGGTACAGCACTTCATCTACCACCTGAGCCCGAGGGGCACGGCAGGGTTCGTGCTGGCGAACGGGTCGCTGTCGTCGAAGACGGGCGGTGAGGGTGAGATCCGCCGCAAGCTTGTCGAGGCCGACCTGGTCGACTGCATCGTGGCGATGCCCGACAAGCTGTTCTTCAACACCGGCATCCCCGTCTCGCTCTGGTTTGTCTCGAAGGCCCGGCACGGCAATGGCCACAGGGAGCGCCGCGGCGAGGTGCTCTTCATCGACGCCCGAAAGCTCGGCACGATGGAGTCACGCCGTCTGCGCGTGCTGACGGACGACGATATTGCGAAGATTGCCGGCACCTACCACGCCTGGCGCAACCACGATGGCGGCTACGAGGACGTGCCGGGCTTCGCGAAGGCCGCCTCCCTGGACGAGATCGCCAAGCACGACTACGTGCTCACGCCAGGCCGCTACGTCGGCACCGCCGAAGCCGAGGTCGACGACGAACCGATCGACGAGAAGATCGACCGCCTCACAAAGGAACTCTTCGCGGAGTTCGAGCGCGGGCGCCAACTTGAGGTTGAGGTTCGTGCTCGACTCGGAGCGCTTGAACAATGACTTCACAAATCTTGACAGTTGATGATGTTTGTCTTCGCGTGACGAGTGGCGGAACTCCCAGCCGACGTATCTCTGATTACTTTGAGGGCGCTATTCCTTGGTTGAAGACGCAGGAGCTACGAGACAGCTGGGTCTACGAAACTGAAGAGCATATTACGCAGACCGCAGTAGAAAACTCGTCAGCAAAGTTGCTGCCAGCAAATACAGTGATGATGGCGATGTACGGTGCCACTGTTGGCAAGTTGGCGATCCTGGGCGCGGAAATGACCTGCAATCAGGCAGCGTGCGCGATGATCGTGGACCCGAATAAGGCCGATTATCGTTATCTCTATTACGCACTTCTGAATGACCGTTCGCGAATAATAGATCGCGCGAACGGTGCTGCTCAGCAGAATCTCAGCGCTCGGACGATCAAAGCGCTCGAATACAGGTTTCCATCGGTTGAGGAGCAGCGCGCAATCGCCGCGACGCTCGGCGCGCTCGACGACAAGATCGAGTCGAACCGGCGGGCGGTCGAGGTGAGTCGTGAGCTCATGCGCGCACACTATGAAGCAGTGGAGAAATCACTGGTTCGTGCCTCTGAAGTATTGAAGCCCATACTTGGTGGGACGCCCAAGAGAAGTCTCCCTGAATACTGGCGCGGGGGCGTAAAATGGGCGTCAGCCAAGGATATCGCTTCTGCTTCCGGGGGTTTCGTCGTAGAGACGGCCGAGACAGTGAGTGAGGAGGGCGTTAGGAACAGCGCCGCGAAGATCCTGCCGAAAGGCACCATCGTGATGACTGCGCGCGGTACGGTTGGTGCGTTGGCAAGGCTCGCGGAGCCGATGGCGTTCAATCAGTCTTGTTACGGCTTACAAGCCATTGACCGCAACGAGGCATCGCTGTTTCTCGCGCTTGAAGCGGCAGTGGCACGGATCAAGGATGCCGGCCACGGGACTGTTTTCAATACTGTCAACATGGCGACCTTTGATCAGATTGAGATCGAAGTCCCGACGTCCCGACGTCTTGACAATCTGTTTCAAGAGATGTCGGCAATTGTTCTGCAACGGCTGAAAGAGAATGCACGTCTCGCAGTGCTCCGCGACACGCTCCTCCCCGAACTGCTATCAGGTCGTATTCGTGTTCAGGTCGAGGAGGCTGCGGCATGACCATACTCGATACAGATTGGGCAGTTGCGTCCCTGAAAGAATTCATCCACGCCACAGAGCAAGTCGGTTATAACAACCGTGGTAACACCGGTGTGGTGGTAGTCGGTACCCATCAACGCGTGTCCGATACGAAAGCGGCAGAGCTGGCTTACGTTGCGGAGCAGATTCTTGATCGAGTTCTACCGGAGTGGCGTCGCGTTGATAACAAAACTTCCGAAGAACGCCAGAAGGCTCGTTGGAAATACCTCCGAGACTGGGCTGGCCGTGGCATCGCCGCGCTCGAGCGAGAGGTCGAGTTGCAGGAGAAACTGGGTGATACGGCTCCTCGAGTGTCTGCCGGTGATTTCCATTCTTGGGTCTGGGGTGGTGCTTCGTCGCTATGGCGTTCAGGACATTTCCGTGAGGCTGTCGAGGGTGCGATTCGCAAGTTGAACGCTGAGACGCAGAACAAGCTCGGTCGTCGTGATGTGAGCGAGACGGATCTCTTCAACCAGGCGTTTAGCGAGCAGCCAGCCGTTGCGAATAGTCCGCGTCTGCACCGTATGCCGGATGACGGCAGCAAGACCTTCAAGTCGGTGCAGCGTGGGGCACGCATGTTTGCCGAAGGTGTGTTCGCTGGTATCCGTAACCCGCTTGCTCATGAGGCTGACCAGGAGATGCCGGAGCAAGAAGCGCTGGAGTACTTGGCGGCGCTCAGTGTGCTGGCGCGCTGGGTGGATGAATCGACGCGGGAGGTTGCATCGTGAGCGCGTTCAACGAGAACACCGTCGAGCTCGCGGCGCTGGAGTACTTCGCGGAACTGGGCTACCACACGCTGCACGGCCCGGACATCGCTCCTGGCGAGCCGGGAGCGGAGCGCGACTCTTATGAGGAGGTGTTCCTCTGGGGACGGCTGCGTGATGCGATCCGTCGTATCAATCCGGGGACTTCCCCTGCCCTTGTCGACGAGGCGATCAAGCGGGTGCGGCGTGCGGAGTCGCAGAGCCCGATTGACGAGAACTACCGGCTGCATCAGCTCATCACAGAGGGCGTGCCTATCGAGCACCGGGACGCAGACGGCGCGCTGCGTACGACCAGGCTGTGGCTGGTCGACTTCGAGCAGCCGGAGAACAACGACTGGGTGGCGATCAACCAGTTCACGATCATCGAGAACGGCAAGAACCGCCGACCCGACGTGCTGGTGCTGGTCAACGGCATGCCGCTGGCGCTGCTGGAGTTGAAGAATCCGGCTGCCGAGCACGCGACGTTGAAGTCAGCGTGGAACCAGGTGCAGACGTACCGGCAGGACATCCCGTCCGTGTTCGTGCCGAACGCGGTGACGGTTATCTCCGACGGTACTTCGGCAGCGATGAGCAGCTATGCAGCGGCGTTCGAGCACTATGCCCCGTGGAAAACGATCGAGGGCCGCGAGGTTGTGAGCGACCGCCCCGCCCTTGAGGTGCTGATCAAGGGAGTGTTTGAGCCGAAGCGGTTCCTTGACATCGTCCAGAACTTCGTCGTGTTCAGCGACGAGACGGCGACGGACAAGGCCACTGGGCAGCCGACGAGGGTGCTGGTGAAGCGTGTGGCGAAGTACCACCAGTACTGGGCGGTGAATGCAGCGGTCGAGTCCACTGTGCAGGCGTCCCGGCCTGATGGTGACCGTCGTGGTGGCGTGGTCTGGCATACCCAGGGCTCGGGCAAGAGCTTCGAGATGGTGTTCTATGCCGCGAAGATCATGCGGGATCCTCGGATGGCGAATCCGACGCTGGTGTTCATTACCGACCGCAACGACTTGGACGACCAGCTCTTCGGGGAGACGTTCGCTCCTGCCCGCATCCTGCCGGAGACACCGGTGCAGGCCGCGACCCGTACTGACCTGCGCTCGAAATTGAAGCGCGCGTCGGGCGGCATCGTCTTCACGACGTTGCAGAAGTTCGCTCCCGGTGAGGATGGCGATGCCAACCCGGTACTGACCGACCGGCGCAACGTCGTCGTCGTGGCCGACGAAGCGCATCGCAGCCAGTATGGCTTCGGTGAGACGCTGGATCGTCACGGACGCTTGCGCGCCGGCCTCGCGAAGCACATGCGAGATGCTTTGCCCGGCGCTACCTATCTCGGCTTCACCGGTACGCCGATCGAATCGAACGACAAGTCCACGCGCTCGGTGTTCGGTGACTACATCGACGTCTACGACCTCACTCGCGCGGTCGAGGACGGTGCGACCGTCAAGATCTTCTACGAATCGCGTCTGGCGAAGATCGATCTGTCCGACGACGACCTTGCCGCGCTCGACGAGCTGGCAGACGAGATCACCGAGACCGTCGAAGAGGACGCCGCCACGGCAGCGAAGTCCCGCTGGTCGCGCCTGGAAGCCATCGTCGGCGCTGACTCGCGCCTAGACCTCATTGCCCGGGACATCGTCGAGCACTGGGAGAAGCGGCGTGAGGCGCTGTTCGGTAAGGGCATGATCGTCACGATGAGCCGCCGTATCGCGGTGCGCCTCTACGAGAAGATCATCGCGCTCCGCCCCGACTGGCACTCGGATGACCCGGCTAAGGGCAAGATCAAGGTCGTCATGACCGGCTCGGCTGCTGACCCGGCCGAGTTCCAGCCGCACATCCATTCCAAGGATGTCCGCAAAGATCTCAAGCTCCGGGCGAAGAACCCCGATGACGAGCTTGAGCTGGTGATCGTTCGCGATATGTGGCTGACCGGCTTTGACGCGCCGTCCATGCACACGATGTACGTCGATAAGACCATGCAGGGTGCCGGGCTGATGCAGGCCATTGCCCGCGTCAACCGCACCTTCCGGGACAAGCCCGGCGGGCTCATCGTCGACTACATCGGCGTGTTCTCCAACCTGCAGGCGGCGCTCCAGGAGTACTCGCCCTCCGACCGTGATCAGGCCGGCGTGCCGATCGACGAGATGGTCGCCGTCATGCTGGAGAAGCACGACATCATCCGGGGTCTGCTGCACGGTGTCGACTACGACTCCTCGCCGACGCTCACCGCCTCCCAGCGCTTGGCGGAGTACGCCAAGGTGCTCGACTTCGTCATGGCCGACCCTGACCGGACGAAGCGCTTCAACGACCAGGTGCTCGCGCTCGCCAAGGCATTCGCGCTGGCTGGAGCACGGGACGAGGCTGCGGCGATCCGTAACGATGTGCGCCTGTTTACCGACGTGCGGGCGGCCATCCTCAAGATCCAGAACCCCGACTCCGGGCGTGGCGGATCCGGTGCGGTCGAGATCGACACTGCGCTCGGGCAACTGCTCAACGAGGCGGTCGCCGCCGACCAGGTCGTCGACATCTACAAGCTCGCCGGTGTCGAGACACCGGAGCTGTCGATCCTGAGCGATGAGTTCCTCGACTCTTTCGCTGCGAAGGAAAAACCTAACCTCCAGATGGGGTTGCTGCGACGGTTGTTGAATGATCAGATCCGCACGGTGCAGCGCAAGAACCTCGTGCAGGCACGCAAGTTCTCAGAGATGCTCGACGAGGCCGTGAAGCGGTACACGAACCGCTCGCTGTCCACTGCCGAGATCATCGCAGAGTTGGTGAAGCTCGCCAAACAGGTCCGCGACGACCAGAAACGACAACAAGACCTAGGGCTATCGGTAGCCGAAATAGCACTGTACGACGCGATAGCGCAGAACGATGCCGCAGTCTTAGAACTGGGCGATGAGACGCTCAAAAAGATCGCAGGCGAACTTGTCTGGGCAGTACGTTCAAGTGTCACCATCGACTGGGACCAAAAGGAGAGCGTTCGCGCCACGATGCGCTCTAAGATTCGGCGCCTGCTCGCCAAATACGATTACCCGCCCGACGCTGAAGTCAAAGCCATCGAACTGGTACTCGAACAGGCCGAACTGTTCGCGACCGAAGAAGCGTTGGCAACCTAATGTGGATGACCGGTGAAGTCGAACTCCCGGACGAAGTCCTTACGGCGCAGGCCGAGGGGAGGCTTGTTTTCTTCGTAGGTGCCGGAGTCAGCGTTGATCGCCCTTCAGGCCTTCCCCTATTCGGAGCCCTTGCGCAGGAATTGGCTCATCTCGCACGCGAACCGTATGACGGGCCCATGGCGGTTGACCAATTCCTCGGGTCCATGCCCGAGGAATTTGATACGCACCGACATGCCAGAAACATCGTTACTAGAGACGACTCAAGGCCTAACTCCACGCACACTGCTCTCGTGCGCTTGGCTTCAGCATCTGGTTCCTTGCGGATCGTCACAACCAACTTCGACGACCATCTCGCCTCTGCGGCAATTAACGATGACATCGTAATCGAGGACAAATGGATAGGCCCTGCGCTGCCTCTTGGTGACGATTTTAAGGGACTTGTTCACCTCCACGGGTCGGTGATGCGGCATCCTCGTGAACTTGTCCTGACTGACAAGGACTTTGGACGCGCCTACCTCACTGCGGCCTGGGCGACGCGGTTCCTGCTACCCATGTTTCAGAAGTTCACAGTTCTCTTCATCGGCTATAGCCATGACGATCCGATCATGCGATACCTCGCGCTTGGCCTTCCTTCTGGTACTCCTCGGTTCGCGCTCACCAGCGCCGACAGCGCACATGATGTCAAGTGGAAGCGACTTGGAGTGCAACCGGTGCCTTACCCAGTGTCGAGTGGGGACCACGGTGCACTCGTTCGGGCACTGGAAGCATGGGATGTCCGCGTTCGGATGGGGCAGACCGAGCACAGCGCTCGCGTTCGCGAGATTGTCGCTGCAGGATCTTCGCTCACCCCTGTTGATCATGACTACTTGCTTGATCGGCTGTGCACAGCCGAGGGAACCCGTGAATTCGCAGATGCAACCGCCGTGTTGTCAGACGAACTGAAAACTGAATGGTTGCGTTGGCTGGAGAGTTTTGAGGGGTTCAAGCAGTTGTTCGACTCCAAGGCGGTGCCGGAAACATCCGCCATCCTTGGGCGGTGGTTCTGTTATACCTTCCTTGCGGTTCCTGAATTCCACGGTGCGGCGCTTCAGACTGTGCAGCGACTCGGGCAGACATTTGCCGAACCACTATTCGTGATGGCCAGTGTAGCCGTGAAGAAGCTGGCTCGCGCTGACTCGGTGGCAGGCACTCGATGGCGCGCTTTTCTTGCAACATCTGTGCGTGGATTTACAGCGCCCACCCGCTCAGAGGGACTGCTACCAAGGATATCTAGTGCAGAGCCAACTGAACCGCCGAGTATGTCGGTTCTGCGGTTTGCCCTCCGTCCGTTTCTGGTGGTTAAGCGGCGATGGTTCGTCTCCGACTCTGATACTCCGACTGCCGTGCCCGACGCAGAGATTAATTGGAACGGTGACGAGGGCTTGCTGACCTCATACTTAGCAGCCGTAGCCCAAGTGGTTCCACCTGGGGACCAATCGCTGGGACGGGCTCTCGAAGAGGCACTGGCTTCGGCGTACGATTTGCTGGATGCTTACCATGGAGAACTAGGTTGGGACCCACTTTCCTTTGGGCGGTCAGCAATTGAGACACATCAACAGGATGATATCCGTGAGCCAATCGACGCAATCATCGACGCCCTGCGCGACTTCGGCGTTGGAGCGTATGCAACACACCCCGACCTTCCTGAGAAGTGGTGGCAGACTCGACGCACGCTCTTTCAGCGAATCGCTCTGCATCTCGTAGCCGTTTCCCCTGATCTTGACGCAAATGCAAAGATCGAGTGGCTACTGGAACGAAGCACACTCTACGAGTACGGACTGAAGCACGGAACTTATGCTGTCCTCGCGGCGGCTGTCGCTGAAGCATCTAGGGATGTTCAAGAACGTGTGCTCGAGGTAGCCTCCGTAGGGCCGGATATTTCGCTTGATATTCCTGATCGAGATCGCCACATGGAGTACGCCAAGTACAACTTGCTCGTGTGGCTGGTGGCCCATGCTCCGGCGTGGATAGAGGCCACGACAGCACTTGATGCCATCCAACGGGAGAACCAGTTTGTTCCACGGACGCATCCTGACTTCGACAGATGGATGTCGTTCGGTCCGTCGGTCCGTCAACGGCCAGAAGACCCGTTAGAGTTTACAGCGGCCATTCGAGCTGACGCATCTGCTGCACTTGCAGACCTGCTTTCGGGGGATTCCTCGGAGCGGGCGTTCGATGAGCCAGGCTGGGACGATGTGCTGGCCTTAATTAGACAGACAGTTGAGAACGACGCTTCGCTCGGCGGCGTGCTGTGGAACGAAGTTCTCGCGCAAGTCAGAGACGAGTCTCGACGAGCCGACATGCTTCGAGCAATCGTGGCGGGTTGGACGAATGCAGATCTTGGCTCCGCAGCGCTCATCGCTGTCCAAAGAACGAGCACACTGGTGTCTGACGCCCGTGCTGCGGATCAGATTGGACGCTTTCTGCTCGAGCAGATGCAGAAGCAAATTGATGATGCTGAAGATGACTCGCTCAAGCAAATGCGTACGCTTGCCCAGTTACTCTGGCTGCACCACGGCAGCACGTTTAGTCATGCGGAGGATGCTGAGGTTATGTCAATGGCGCCTCTGTACCTCAACTCGTGGCCAGGCAGCCTCGTCTTCTACTGGCTACGCGAAATTGATCGACGTTGGCGCCGGAATCGCGAAGACTGGGCAGGACTTAACGAGGAAGAGCAGGAGTCGGTAGTGCAACTCCTGGCCGGTCCACCCCACGCTCTCGATGCGACGCGTCCTGCTTTTGCGAGTCAGCTGTTCTTCCTCTTCGCGGCAGACGCTGACTTCACTTCGACGCATATTCTCCCGTTGTTCAACGACGATGACAGCGCAGCACTCGTCTGGCATGCTTTTCTGCACCACCCGAGAGTCAACGACAGACTGCTCGCAGCGGGTCTTTGGGAAGCCATGGTGGCTCAGTGGGATCGTCTTGAGAGCCTCCGTGATGGGATGATCTGACAGCAGTTCTTCGCGCTCGTTGTGTCGGTCGTGTCATTCGCGGGAATCGGCGGCGAAGAGCGACAGCAACTACTCGACAAGAGTGTTCGCTCACACGACGGAGAGTACGCGGAGTGCTTCGCCGAGGCAACCGTCCGGTTCCTCCGTGAGGATGAAGTCGATGGTGGGGAGGTTTGGGATATATGGTTGAGCGCGCATATCCAAAACCGACTGGCTGGCATACCCCGCAACGCTAAGCCCGAAGAACTGGCGTATTGGGCTGACGTCATCCCCTACCTTGGGGCAGCTATCTCAGCTGGAATTGCGGTCTTCGGGCAGAATGTTCCAGGGTTCGTCGACAACGTCCTTGTTCACGACTTGCCTGCTGGTGTGCTCTCCGCACACGGGTTAGATTTGGTCGAGTTTTTCGCGGCACGCATAAGGAACACAGCCACGCTCGGTTTCGAAATCCAGTATCGCATTCGTGATCTTGTGGACGTAATCGAGCAAGAACTCGACGAAACTGCTGCAGAGCCGCTGAGAGCAGCAGCTCGGGCGAAAGGCCTGTCTGATGATGCCCTTCTTTGAGCATAGGTGCGACAGTCGATGGGAGCCACGTTAGATTGCCGCGAAGGTGATGATGAGGTAGGAACCCGTCACCCCTAGTTGCCCTCGAGCCGGGCGTGCGCCACAGATCGCAGGTGCAGTGGCGGCCATTCTGTGCAATAGATCTTTGTGTATCGACGTTAGATTCACCTCCATGTCATAACCGTACCGAGAATGGTACGGTTATGACATGGAGGTGGGTAATGGGCTATCGACAGGACCTATGGGAGATCGCCGCATCCCGCAACGGCGTAGTGACTATCGCTGAGGCGGAAGACGCGGGTGTGCCCGCCGTCGAGGTGCGGAAACTCGCTGCCCGCGGTGCACTCCGCGCGTGCGGGCAGGGCGTCTACGCGCATCGTGACGTGCCGAGGACGCCGTTCACCGAACCGACGATCGCCGTGGCGCTCGCAGGGGACGGGGCATTCCTACACCGAGAATCCGTACTCGATCTACTTGGTCTTGGGCAGTTCAATCCGCCGAAGTTACGTGTGGGCACGCGTCGCCGTGTGCGGCGAACTCTGCCGGAGTGGATGGAACTGGAGAACCGATCTGGTGTGCTCGACGAGGAACTCACGCATTATGAGGGCATCCCGGCGACGACAGTTCAACGGGCGTTGGAAGATATGCGGGAAAGGATGCCGCCTGACCGCTGGGAAGCTCTGGTCAACGAGGCACTCAGACGAGACTTGATCGGCGAGAATGATGTTGCAGCACGAAAGGCAATGCCAGAGTGAACCAGATGACTCCACCGCTCAACGTGACGCAACTCAACGACCGGCTCACAAAGGTCGCAGCGGAATTGAGTATCCCCGTTGCGCGCGCTCGAGTGATGCTGTGCACATTGATCGTGTCGTAGATGCTTCCTGATTCCGTTGCGATTAAGGGTGGAATGGGCGTGAAATTGCGTTTTGGGGAGCGCGGCACGCGCGCCACCTCCGACCTCGACGTCTCTACCCGCGTCCGCGGTGACGCGTTCGAACAGGCATTTCGCGATCGTTTGGCCGAGGGATGGGGAACAGTTCCGGCATCGAAGGGCGAATTGCGTCGTAACCCGGATGCGCCGGAACGCGTCGCATTCACAGCGACCGTGCGGTCCGCGAAGACCCACGATCCAGGACTTGCTCGACCGGACTACGTGATGCACCCATACCGTGTGTCGATCGCGTTCCTCGGTACGGCCTGGGGCGCACTCGACGTCGAGGTTTCCGATCCTGAGATCGATCCATATGCCCACGTGAGGAAAGAGATCGACGCCGAACTTGTGGAGTTCGGAGCCTACTTCGGTTTCGGTGAGCTGTATCCCGTCGAACTGGTCGCGCTGGAATATCAGATCGCGCAGAAACTCCACGCTGTCACCGACCCCACATATGTGCGGGCACATGACCTGGTCGACCTGCAACTGCTTTGGAACGCCGGTCCCGATCTACCGATCTTGCAGCACTTATGTGTGCGCACGTTTGATTGGCGACAACAGCAACCCTGGCCCCCGCTCCCGCTGCGTCCGATGGACGGATGGGAACTCGCCTACGCTGATGCGCGCGCTGACACTGAGATCGATGGGCAGACAACGGTGTTGTCCGACGTTACTGCTGCGCGTGAGTGGCTGCGACAGGTCATAAACGAAGTGAGTGAGTGAGGTCGAACGGGTGCGTCAGGTGGTGAAGCGGAGCAGCAAGCCTGTCGATATGAGTGAAGACCGGTCAATTTGGTGCTGGTAAAACCGCATTAATCGCAATCGATCAGCCTGCAGCCTTCAACCGCGTCATCCAAAGCGGCATTTTCCAACGCCTCGTCCAGGGCGGTCTCGCGCGGCCCGAGGTGCTCGGGTTCACGCCCGGTTAGGGCATCCCACGCGGCCTTGACCGAAGCACCAAACTCGCGGGTTCGATACTTCGTGACCTCGCCATTGGCCGCTGACGCGCCGACCCCAACCGCGTCGATTCCGGCGTGCTTGCAAGAAAACAGTGCACGCGGCAGGTGGTAATCCTGCGTGATCACAGTCGCCTCGGTCACACCGAAGATCTCGTTGGCACGCACACACGAATCATGAGTATTCAAACCCGCATGATCCAACACGATGGCGTCGTCCGGCACACCATTGTCAACCAGCCAATCGCGCATCGCAGTCGGCTCATCGTGCCACGGCGTCGAATTGTCCCCACTGACCAAAATCGCCTGCACTCGATCACGTTCATACAGGTCACGGGCGATATCAAGCCGTCTAGCCAAGTACAGCGACGGTGAACCGTCTGGCTGCAGTCCGGCCCCAAGGACGAGCGCCACCGGGCGCGAAGGAACCTCGTCCGCTTTAAAAATCTGGCCTTGCGGTGACCACTGCACCCAGCCCACCACACCAAGGACCAGTGCGACAACTAAAGCCACGACCAAGCCACTCCACACCACCAACCGGCGGCGCCACGAGCGGCGCGGTCTGGGGGAGCGGGTGGTGGTTGGCTCAGTCACGCTGAGCATCATACGGGCGCAGCATGGGTGTTCCGCGGTATTTCGCTACCGAACCGCCGAAGGGCCTCGTCCTCAAATGCCAAACGTCATTCGCAACTGACCAACCTGTCCGTTCTCAACCCAGGCCCGAGGCTCGTCGTTCTCACTGGTGGCCCGCGGCACGACCTTGGCGCAAATTCGGCCCGCAGATCTGCTGCAGTCAGATCGGCAAACCGGTACTTCCGGTCAACCGCAAGGGCAAACTTCCCATAGTTATCCATATGTGCCTGCGGAACGACATCGTAGGCATCGGCCAATCGAACTTCACCATCAGCCTCGTGCAGTAGCCCAATATTCTTAGTGTGCATATCGAGGTTTCCAAGCGCCGCAGCAAGCACCACCATGCGCGCAAACCGTCGCACATCCTGGGCCGATCCGTGACTGAGTAACGTCTGGGCAACACGTTGCGAGCTGACCACGCCACCAAACTCTTGATACTTCTCATTGCCCGAAGCGCCAAGAACCTGGTTGAAATCCTCCTGGTGGATTCGCCTGCCATCCGTGCGATCAAAACGTTCAATGACAAGTGCCGACAAACCATGAAACTGCTCAATCGATGTAGCAAACCCGGCCACACCCAATCGCCGCGCGATTCGTGAGCCGTATTCCTCGTCGAAAATGATTGATGACCTACTGCCGGGAAGTTGCGGTTTGAGAATATGCGTGGTGGGGTAGCCGCCCAACGCCTGCGCCCAGCCCTGTGCCGTGCGGGTCAAGACGATCTTTGCCTGCACGCCGGGCAACGACGACTTTCCGGCAGTCGGAGCATTCGCCAGCGGAGCACCGATCGGGTCCTCCAACGGCCCGCGAATATCGGTATCAGTGACAGGTCTAAGTGCTGGTGTACGTGGTTCGGTGGGATCGTCGAGGTCCCATATTTGTAGCGCACCGGCCACGTCACGACCGTATCGGGCTAAGAACGCCAAGGTATCGCCGCGCCGCACCCCACTCTGCGCAAGCATGTAAGTGTACTGATCACCCTCAGGTAAAAGTTCGGCGAACCAGTTGCGTCGTCTGCCAGCATGGTCGCGCCGCTGTGTTGCGGTGAGCGGAATCGATACCGACAAGACCGGGCTGTTCACGCCAAACTCTGCTATTGCTTGCTCGTTCGGGGTGAAATCGAAAGTCCTAGCATCGCCTTGGAGGGTTCCGATCGTTGTGCCGTATAACTCAACTGCTAGGCGCATCGCCATCGTTCCAGGTCGCGTTGAGTTCTATTCCGGTGAGCCGGGCTAGTTCGAAGATGCGGCGCAAGTAGATCGTTGATTTGCCGCTTTCAATCTCGCTAATGGCACTTTGGGAGACTTCGAGTTCTTGGGCGAGGTCACTTTGTGACAGCCCACGGGTCATTCGCGCCTGTTGGATCGCAAGCCCCACATCACCCGGCGTGCGCAGGCGCGCTGTGCGTCGGACCATCACCAACCCCTTCCGCTATCGGGATATTCGGATACCTCCACTGTATCGGGATATTCAGATAACCTCGGCGTATCGACATATTTCGATACCGCGATGTGCCGCGGTGTGAAGGAAGTTGGCTCTGCGAACCATTGTTTGGCTGGGCGCGACTTACCGCCTAGGTGATATCATTGAGTTGATATCGGAGGTTGCTATGGAACAGATACTGATCAGGAATCTTCCGCCAGGAACTAAAGCTGCGCTGCGCGCTCGTGCACAGGAGCACCACAGGTCGCTTGAAGCCGAAGCGCGAGCCCTGCTTACTGAGGCGGTGCAGGGAAAGCCTGCGACGATCGTTGACTTGCTGGCGATGAATCCCGAGATTGAAATCGAATTCGAGCCTGAGAAATTAGGTTTGCAGGCTCGGACGCCAGAGTTATGAGATACCTGCTCGACACCAACGTGATCTCTGCATTGCGTACGCCAGATCGGCACCTGTCGGTAGCGCAGTGGGCCGCCTCAGTTTCAGTCTTGGACCAGTTTGTTGCCGCGATGTCTGTTGCTGAAATTGAACGCGGCGTGGTGTCGAAGGAGCGACAAGATCCCCACCAAGGGGCAGTATTACGGCACTGGTTCACCCACGCAGTTCTGCCGACGTTCACTAATCGAGTGTTGGCTTTCGACATTGAGGCGGCGCGTATCCTTGCGAACTATCGCGTCCCCGAGCACGCGCCGTACGACGATGCTCTGATTGGGGCCGTGGCGCAAGCCAACAACATGATGGTCGTGACCCGAAACATCAAACATTTCGAGCCGCTCGGTGTGTCTTGTTTCGATCCATGGGACGAGAACTAGGACGGCGCAGGATCAACCGGTGGTTTCGACCCTTCGGCGGGCTCAGGGTGGCGCAGGCTCAACCAGTGCGGGCGGGTTTTGACCAGTGGTTTCGACAAGCTCAACCAGCAGGGGCGCAAAACTCAACCCGCGATGGAGAGCTAGAGCCTTAGCGCGAGCGCGTTGGCGGTGAGCCCTGCCGCTGTGCCGCACAACAGGACCAGATCGCCGGGTGCGAGACGGCCCTCGTCCAAACAACGCACCAACGTGTACGGCACCGACGCCGAAACCATGTTGCCGTATTCGGCCACCCGGTCGACATACACATCAGGCGGAATCCCGAGTTTGCGCATCGCTAGCGAGAGTGCTGGGCTCGCCTGATGCGGGATGACGAGCGCACAGTCGCCGATCGTCAATCCAGCCTTGTCGAAGAACCGGTCGAAGAACCCCGGCAGCACGGCGAGCATGCTCATCAATGCTTGCCGACCGTTCATATCGAACAAATAATCCGCCGGGTCACCATCGGCATAGTCCTGCGCTGGATGCAGCGACAGCCCGCCACGCAACTCCGTGTCATGCGCATGAGCGGGCCAGGTCTGCTGCAAACTCGCAACAACGCCGGGAAGCCTGACCTCATCAGCGGCGTCACCACCGGAACCAGAACCCTCGCCAGAGCCACCATCAACCGCAGTCAACACCACTGCAGCCGCAGCGTCAGAAAACAACTCGAAACTCTCCGGCTGCGCCGGGTTCAAGAATCGCGACCCGACATCGCCGGACACAATCAAAACTCGTCGATACTCACCAGCAGCGATATAACGTGACGCAATATCAACCGCGGTGATGAAACTCGTACACGTCGTATTGACGTCTAACGCGGCGGCAGTCGCACCCGGCGCGACCCGCTCCATCACCAACGCCGCAGTACACGGGATCGGCTGAATCCCAGCAGCACAGGCCGAAATAATGCAGTCCAGATCATCCGCGGTCACCCCAGAGCGTTCCAGAGCCTGCGAGGCGGCCGCCGCCAACATGTCCAGATGCGACACGTCGTCAGCCACGCGATACCGCGTATGGTCGCCGAATCGCACTGTGTCCGGCGGCAGATAACTGCCCCAACCGGCGATCCGGCAAACTCTCATCGCGGCTTCCTCTCTGCGACCCGTTGCACCCGGCGCAGTTTCTGTGTCGGATTGTGAACATACCCGATGAAATCGGTCACCGGCGACTCGAGCCCGAGCCGCGCCCACAATTCCGCCAGTGCCCGTGCCACCTCGTCACGCGCAGCCAGGTCATCAAGCGCCACCTCCAACGACCCGTCAGCGAACTGCCGCACCCGATAGTTCGTGAACCCATCCGCACGCACTATCGCTCGGGCGACCACATCGGCGAAAACCGGCGTCCCGTCCACGATCAAAGTGTCGTCCTCGCGTCCTTCAATGCGTTCCAGCGCGGTCAGCACGCTGCCGCAGTCACACGGGGACGAGCGCACCTGAAGAATGTCATTGAGCCGATACCGCACAATCGGCTGCGTGCGCCGCCGAAAATCAGTGACGATGGGCACGAAACGACGATCATCGAGCCACTCGCGTTCGAAGATCGCGATCTGCTCATTCAGGTGCAGCGTACCGCGCTCGCAAGTGTGGGCCAGCAGCCCTTCGGTGCACTGATACAACTGGTGCAGGTGTTCTTGACTGAAGGCTTGGGCCAGACGAGTGCCATCGGCGTCGGTCAGCACCTCCGCCACGGAATACACCCGCTGCGGGTGAAGCATAGGTGTGGACGAGAGCCCAGGGTTGGAAGCAAGTGCAATGCCAGACGAGTGCTCGGTCGCCATGCACTGCTCGGCCAGCACGTCGAGCACCGACGGGGGAGCGACCAGGATCGTTGGGTTGTATTCGGCCAAGTCACGAGCATGGGAGACCAGGTCGCCGTGCGTATCGTAGAAGCGGAAGTCGATAGCGCGTGAACGCACCGTGTCGTAGAGCTCGTTGCCTGCCCGCAAGAACAACGCAATGCGATGCCCCCACAGTCGCCCGTGTGGAAGCGTCATCGCCAGCACCGTGCCAGCCCAATGATCGCGTTCCTGCGGCGACGTCACGAACACGCCACGGTGTCCGCTGGTGCCAGACGACAGCCCAGCCACAATGCCCTGAGGTAACCGGCTACTGGGCAGGGCGCCATCCGCGCCTCCCAAAGCCGCCGCCTCCACATCGGCCAGTTGTGCCCCGACGGTGTTGAGCCGGTCAAAGTTGGCCATCATCGACTGCTTATCCATCAGGGGCAGCCGTGCCAGGTCCTCCAAATTTTCGAGACGATCGGGCGAGCTGCCAAAGGCATCCACGAGAACGTCCTGAAACAACGGCGACCGCTTCGCCAAGAACCGCAACTGTCTCCGCAACTGACGCAGTTGATAGCGTTCCAGTGCCTTACGGGAACGGAACCGGTACCCCCACCGGGCACGGATAAAGGTCGCAACAATCCTGGCCTTGCTCACAGCAGATTCACCCCAGTTGGGTGCTCATCGTGGCTGAACAGCAACGTCACACCGTTGGCCTCGGCCCGTAGCAGCAGTTCAGCGGTGCGTTGCAACTCGTCGTAGTCGTAAGAAATGAACCGCGGCACCGCGCGAATCCGTGCCTCGTCGCCAAGGAAGTCCCGACCCCATGATGCATCGCCGGCCAGCAGCAACCTCCCGCTGACCAGAGCCCCGAGGTGTCCGTGTGAGTGCCCTGGCAGGTCGACCAGCATGAAGTCCTCGTCATCGAAGACGTCCATCGTGGATAGTCCGAAAGGACCAGGGGAGAACTCGTCCGCAATGATTGCCTCGGCAGGATCGAACCAGGATGGGATCAACCCGTGTAACACTCCGTCGCGCAGCCGCGGCTGGCGCAGTGTCCGAGCTGCACCGGCAGCCAGAACGAAGGTCGCGTGCGGGAAATACCGCATGCCGCCGATGTGGTCGGGGTGCAGGTGGGAGAGCACCACATGGGTCACCGTCGCTGGATCGAGTTGCTCGCCAATCGGCTGACCCGGCCCAATGCGCGGCGGCAGCAACCTGCGATACAACGCACCGCGCCACCCAGTGCGCCACGGCTGCGGCGCATACCCGGTGTCGAAGAGGATCCGCCTGCCGTGCCCTCCATAGAGAAACACCCCAGCCGGATAGGTACGAGTCTCCCGTCGTCCACCACGCAGCAGTGCCGCGGTGTTGTGCGTCGTCGAACCGCACGCAAAGGCGACGAGTTCAGCCACGGCCGGGCTCCCCGAACGAGCCAGAGCCCGCACCACGCCCATACTCCTCCAAAGCCTGGTCGATGCTCACCACCGGCTCATAGCCCAAGACTTCGCGTGCTCGCGAAATATCCAACGTCTGCGCCCACCCCAATGTGGTCACCGTATAGCGCGTCAGCGGCGGCTCAGGGCGACCCGGCACCGCCCGGAAAACCTGCTCCAGCACGGCGCCCCCACCATAGGCGAAACGCGGTGGCAGCGCCCGATACCGCTGCGGCAACCCCATCACGTCAAGCAACTTGTCGGCGAGTTCCCGGAACGGGCGCGGATCGCCATTGGTGATGTTGAAGACTGCGCCATCAGTGTTGCCCAGAGAACCAGCGCTATCAGCGCACTCAACCTCCACAGCCAGCCGCGCCGCCAGCGCAACATTATGAACCGCGGTCAGATCCGTCAGGTTCGTGCCATCACGAAACAGCGGGATGCCGATACGCGAATGCGCTCGCAACAGCCGCGGCACCAATGACGGGTCGCCCGCCCCGATCAGACCGCGCGGCCGCAACACCACGACCTGCGGATCACCGGGTCGCCACTCGTCCCGCAACAACCGCTCCGCGGCGATCTTGGAACGGATATAACCATTGAGCCGATTCGCCTCGTCGACCTCGTCCTCGCGAATATTCAACCGGTCACGCGGCGCAGCGTATATCGAAGGCGAAGAAATATGGACGAGTTTGCTCGCACCCGCCCGCCTGGCCGATTGCAACACCCGGCGCGTGCCGACGACGTTTGCGTGCTCGAATTCGCGCCAGCGACCCCAACTCGACGACAACGCAGCGCAATGCACCACCACATCGAAGGAAAGACTCGCTGCGGCCAACTCGTCCAGATCGCCCACGAAATGCTCGACCCCGGACGGGAGCGCGTTCCGCCGTCGTCCTGCCGCGATCACCCGGTACCCGTGCTCGCGCAAATGCGCCACGACATGGCTGCCCAGGAATCCGCTCGCTCCCGTCACCAGTGCTGTCGTGGCCATTTCTGCAGTATATGTGGCTACTACCTACACTTGCCGGTATGCATATCGCCTTGGTCACGGACTACTACCTGCCGACCCTGGGCGGAGTGCAGACAGCGGTCAAGGCGCACGCCGAAACCCTACGAGCCGCTGGCCACGAGGTCACCGTCTTTTGCCCCCTGGCGGGGCCAAGCGGCGATCCCGGAGTCGTCGCGCTGCCGATCTCGCGGTTCTTTCGCCCCGACGGATATCCGTTCACGTGGCCGCCGCGCAAGGCGGTACGTTTGCTGCGCGACGAGTTCGCCCGGCGTCGCATCGACGTAGTGCACACCCATGCGGAGATGTTCGCGGCCCTCGCCGGAATCCGCGCGGCACAAGAACTGGGCATCGCACTCGTCCACACCATGCACGGCCGAATCGACGTCTACACGGCCAACGTGCTGCCGCTACCGGCCCTCACCACCCACATTCTCGGCTGGCTGCACCGTAGGCAGGTGTCGCACCTAGGTATTGAGATCAAGGACGAGGCCGCCTACACCCAGACCCGTGCCGCGCGGGCGATGTGGCGGCTGATGCTCGCCCAATCGCGAGCCAGCGATCATGTGATCGTGCCGTCAGAGCATTTCCGGGCCAAGTTAGCTGATCAAGGTGTGGCCACACCGATGACGGTGCTTTCTAACGGGCTAGAAGACAGTGTGCTGACACAGATCGGGCAACCCGCGCCGCGGCGACTGACTGCCGGCGAGCCGTTACGGTTGCTGTGGGTCGGGCGCATCTCACCAGAGAAACGCCCCGAGGTCTTTGTGCGCGCTATGGCAGCACTAGGAGGATCGGTCACAGCCGACATGTATGGCGACGGTGTCGCGCGGCGCGAACTGTCGCGCGCTCCTGGCGGAGTTCGCTTGCACGGTTCGGTGCCGCAGGCTGAGATCCTGCAGGCCATGAGCAGAGCCCATGCACTGGTCTCCACCTCCTACGACTTCGACAACCAGCCGATGGTGATGCTCGAAGCGATTGCCTCCGGGCTGCCGATCATCTTCTGCGACCCGGACTTGGGCGAAGTAGTCCCTGACGAGGCCGGGTTCCTCACACCGAGCCCCGACACCCACGGCCTCGTCGCAGCAGTGACCGCGATTCTGGACGACCCGGCTGCGATTGCTCGCGCATCACAGGCAGCGATCCAGGCGCGTTCGCGCGCCGCCAGCAATGCAGCCGGCCTCGAACAGGTCTACGAAGCCGCAATCCGCGCCGCCGCGGCCCGCCCTCGCAACTCGTCCCACTGAGGAGCTTCAAGTGGTACGCTTGAGGCATGAGTGCCACATTTAGTGTCGCGTTGGGAGACCGCGGCAGGCTGGTTGTGCCAGCGGATCTGCGGGCACGCCAAAACTGGTCGCAAGGCACGCCGCTATTGCTTATCGAAACGGATCAAGGTGTTGTCTTGACCACCCAGGACCAGGCCAAACAATTGATTCGGCAACAACTGGCCGGGGACAGCCTCGTCCAAGAACTTATGGCGGAACGCAGGACGCAAGCACAGCAGGAAGAATCGGCGTGATTGTCCTTGACGCATCAGCAGTTCTAGCATTCCTGCAGGACGAACAAGGCGCAGACCGGGTTGAAAAATTACTGCCGTCAGCGGTGATCGGCGCAGCAAACTGGTCCGAAGTTGCTCAGAAGGTGCGCGCCCGTGGTGGTAACTGGCACGTGGCAAGCGCACTCTTGCAAAGTTACGGGCTCAGCATTGAAGCGGTGACGGTTTCGGATGCGGAACAAGCCGCGGAACTCTGGCATCGTGGATCGGGTCTGTCATTAGGCGACCGACTCTGTTTGGCCCTAGGCAACAGGTTGCACGTGAAGGTACTCACGGCCGATCGTGCCTGGTCAGAGTCAGACTTCGTGGAGCAACTTCGATAGCCGCCGACGTCGCTCCGAAATAAGGTTTTCGCCCACCTGTCGATCTAAGACATGACCGTACGTCATGATGGTGTCGGGCCACTTGGTTCGACGTCCACGCCACGGACACCACGCTCGAAGCGGCGCCACTCAGCGCATACCAGAGCCGGTGAACGGGGCAGACCCAAGGAGGAATCATGAAGTACGCATTATTGCTGATGGGGCACGTGAACGATCCGGCCTGCGGCGAAGAAGGCGGCGCCAGCCCGGAGGAGTTCTTTGCCTTCGACAAGGAGATCACTGCCGCTGGAGTCGTCGTCGACTCCTTCGCTCTCGAAGATCCCGATGACGGCGGGGTCATCGTCAGTTCCGATGAGAACGGCGAACGAGTCGTGTCTTCCGGCCCTTTCGCGGAAGTAAAAGAGTTCGTCGGGGGCGCCTACATCATCGATGTCGCCAATATTGACGAGGCCATCGAATGGGCTCGCAAAAGCCCTGGATCGGCCCCGGGTGGGCACGTCGAAATCCGTCCACTCGCGCCATACTAAACCGGGCGCCGTACTCAACCGAGCGTCGAAAAACCCTCCGAATCGGTTTAGGCCACACCGTGCCCAGCGAATCACCTGACGACCGGAATCCGCCAGCCGACGCACCGCTGGCGGATCCGGTCGAATCCGCGCGCAATGCGCTCGCTGCCATCGATCGCGATGCGCGCACTCGCATCCTCGCAACACTCGCACGGCGTTTCTCGGACCTTGATCTGGCCGAGGACATGATTCAGGAGGCATTCGCCCAAGCGCTGCACACCTGGCCGCAAACCGGGGTGCCCAACTCACCCGAGGCCTGGCTGATCACCACAGCCAAACGCAAAGCCCTCGACGTGGTCAGACGCGAAGGCGTGCTCGCGCAAAAACTCGCCCGGCTTCGTATCGAAGAAGAACGAGAACCAACCCCGCACGCCTACGCCGATCCGGCAACGCGAGTGGGGGAGCAGCCTGCCGAATCGGTCCCCGACGATCGTCTGGCGCTGTTCTTCGCGTGCGCACACCCTGCGCTCAAAACCGAAGACAGGATCGCGCTGACTTTACGATTCGTTGCAGGATTGAGCACGAACGAAGTCGCCCACGGGCTACTCGTCCCGGTGCCGACGATGCAACAGCGCATCGTGCGAGCCAAGAAACGATTGCGGACTCTTGGCGTTCCACTCGACGTGCCGCACCACCGTGATCTACCTGAACGGCTCGTCGCCGTTCAACGAGTGATCTATCTGCTTTATACCGAAGGCTTTGCCCGGTCAACCGGTAGGGAACATATCCGCGATGACCTGACCGCAGAAGCCATTCGCCTGGCGCGAGTGCTTCGCTCCCTGACGCCACATGTCGCGGAAACAACAGGTCTACTGGGGCTATTGCTGCTGACGCAAGCACGACGACCAGCGCGCACAGACGGCGCAGGCAAACCCGTTTCCCTGGCGGAACAAGACCGCGCAATGTGGGATAGAGAGTTGATCGCCGAAGGGCTGGCGCTCGCAGAAGAGGCAGCGCGAGCAGGTGAAGGTGGACCGTACGCCATCCAAGCCGCTATCGCGGCTGTCCACGGCGAAGCCACCACCTTCGCCGATACCGACTGGGCGCAGATCGTGGTGCTCTACCGGATGTTGGAGCAGGTCGAACCTGGGCCGATCGTGAAACTCGGCAGGGCCGTCGCCATCGGTCGAGCCTTCGGCCCAGCCAAAGGACTCAGACAGTTGGACGACCTGCAAACCGATCCCGTATTGCAAGGTTTGCGCCAGTTCCATACCGCCCGGGCGATCACCCTCGAAGAACTAGGGGATAGAGAAGCGGCAGTGGCGGCTTATTGTCAGGCACTCGAGTTGCCTGGCAACGATGCGGAGGACGAGTTCCTTATCGCAATGCTTGCGGATATCAACGACTGATCCGGTTGCAAGGCAGCGGCTGGAGCGCCCGGTCAACGAGCCGCTTGGATTGGTCGTTGCATGTGCTTATCCGCTCGGAGCGGAGACCGCTGTCATCTAGCCAGGCGAGATTTCCCTTGAGATACCAGTCGGAATTTCGCTATTCGCGTACGCGACATCACTTAGCACTCTCGTCCCGAGAGTGCTAATCTGTGATTGTTGAGCCGGATAGGCTCAAGTCTGATGAAATTGATCAGAACAGGAGGATGAAGACACATGGCAACCTACGATCCGTTCCGTGACCTTGACCGCCTGGCATCGAGCCTTTTCGATGTATACCGTGGCCCGCGCCGTATGCCGATGGACTTGTATCGCGACGGTGACACCTACGTGCTGACGGCGGACCTACCGGGCATCGACCCAGGTTCGGTGGACATCGACGTCGATGGCCAACTCCTGACCATCCGTGCTGAGCGTTCCTTGCCTGAACATGAGGGCGTCAAGTGGATTACTCGTGAGCGTGAAGCCGCTAGTTTCCTGCGCCAGCTCAACCTGGGACAGGGCATCGACACTGAACGCATCAGTGCCACCTACTCCAACGGCGTGCTGAGTATCACGATCCCGATGAGCGAGCAGGCCAAACCGCGCAAGATTCAGGTCGAGACGGCTCAAGACGCACCGATGATCGGCACGAGCGCCTAATACATACCGGTTCGTATGCCACCAACCGCATACAACGAACGCGATGGGGTGGGTCACTCCGAAACGAGTGACCCACCCCATCTGACTTCACCGAAAGATCAGCGCCTCACCACCTGGTGAGGCCCCATCAAGAACCAGAGCGGGAATCAGCCCAAGGTCCAGCGTTGCGCACCGGTCTGGTTGCAGTTCCAAATCTGCAGTTTTTGACCGTCGTTGAACTGGCTGCTTGGCACATCGAGGCACTTGCCAGATTGCGGGTTCTTCAAAGCCTGCGTTCCAGAGTCGTACACCCATTTCTGTGCGCCAGTCCCGTTGCATTGGTAGACCTGTACCGCGGTGCCGTTGGCGGTGCCGCCAGCGCGCACATCGAGGCAGGCACCTAGCGCCCGAATCGAGCCATCCCCGCCGCGTGTCCATGACTGTGCCGCATTCCCGGAGCAGTTCACGATCTGCACCTGGGTGGAGTTCGCAGGATTGGCCCAGGGGATGTCGACGCACAGATTACGACCGGCCACCTTGATCGGGCTGGTGCCTGTGGGCAGGCTGCCGCCACCTCCTGAGCCGTTCGATCCGTTGTCGTAGACCCGCACATAGTCGACTTTCATCTGCTGGGGGAACTGGGTGCCGCCGTCCGGGTACCCTGGCCAGTCGCCGCCGACGGCGACATTGAGCAGGATGTAGAACTGCTGGTCGAAGACCCAGGGGTTGCCGTTGGCGCTTGCCGGGGTCACCTCGTGGAACTTGTTTCCGTCCACGTACCAGGCGATGTATCCGGGCTTCCAGTCGACGGCGAAAGTGTGGAAGGTGTCAGCGAACGACCAGTATTGCGGGTGGGTATATGAGGCGGTCAATCCGTTCATCGCGGAATAGCCAGGTCCGTGGACCGTCCCGTGGACCATGTGGGGTTCGTAGCCGACGTTCTCCATGATGTCTATCTCGCCTGATGTCGGCCAGCCCACCTGATTGATATTCGACCCGAGCATCCAGAAGGCGGGCCAGATCCCTTGACCGCGCGGAATCTGGATCCGTGCCTCGACTCGTCCGAATTTCGGGGTCTTCTTGCCTTGGGTGCTCAGCCGTGCCGAGGTGTACTGACCGTTGGATTCGCGTCGTGCGGTGATCACGAGGTTCCCGGCACCGTCCAGTTGGGAGTTCGCCCGCGATGAGGTGTAGTTCTGCCATTCGTTGTTGCCCCATCCGCCTGCTCCGAGGTCATAACCCCAGATCGAGCCGTTAGGGGCGCTGCCGGCGGGTCCTTCGAACTCGTCGGACCAGATGATGTCCCCGGGCGCGGCCGACGCCGGGGTCACCGCAAGCCCGGCAGTTCCGAGCAAGGTCAGAAATGCAATCGTGGCCATGGTTTTCGTTCGACGACGAGTTCTTCGCGGCAGTAATTTGCGCAGTCTTACGGTTCCGATAACTCGGCTATTCATAGCTGCTCCTCCTGTGTCCGCTGTGCGGACGTGTCCCTAGCGCGTCATTGCAACCAGACAGTTCCCTCCGTTGGGATATCCGTTTTCACCCTATTGCTCCATGGGATGGTTTGCATCCCGAACATAAATACGCTGCTGGAATAAGGCATGAAGGAACAGCGATAGCGCGCCTATACGGGCATTTTTCCATTGATCGCGGCATCGCGACTGTGGCCGAGCTGCGGGACGGAGCACATGCCCGGTATTGCTTTCTCGCCGCGCAAAGCCGCCCTGACGCTCTACTTCATGGAAGGTATTCGATGAATACAACGAGGAACTCGCAGCGTTGGGCCCGCACAAGCACTCCTCGTCATGTCTGTATGTCACGCGGCTCGAACGCATCGATATCGAGGTCCTGAAACAGATGCTGCAAGCGAGTTTCGATTCCTGGCAGCAATAGCCATCTTCGGCAGATCAGAGCACATCCCGTCGCTGCAGAAAGAGGATGTAACCCCGGTCACTTCAGCACTGAAAATGTGCTGCCCTGTCAGCGGTACTGGCTCGCAAGCCGCACAGCCGAGCCGATATAGCCGCCCCCGAACACGGCAGCGTGCAGGATGACGATCGCCAGTTCATGTAAGGCGACGCGGTCGCGCCAACCGTCCGCGAGCGCGGACACCTCGTCGTACCCGGCGTAGAACTCGTCGAGGTGGGAGAATCCGAAGACGCCCAGCGTCGCCAGATCAGTCTCCGCATGCCCGCCGTGAGCCATCGGATCGATCAACACCGCCGCCGATTCCGCATCGGCGTGCCGATCGAACAGCACGTTGCCGGTCCACAGGTCGCCGTGGATCCGTGCCACCTCACAGCCCGCGGCAGCGACAAGGCCAGGTTGAGCGGAGTCAAAGTGCCCAGCAATCAACCGATCGCACAGCCGTGAGAACACAGCGGCATCGTCGGTGCCCAGATCGCCACGATCCCGCAACTGCCGCAAGAATGGCTCAATGCGGTACTGCGCGTAAAACTGCCCGAAGGTATCCGGAGCATCCGCCGTCGCTACTAGCGGCGTACGCGACTCACCCATGTACAACGGGCCTCGCCAATCAGGCGGCGCGCAGCCCCAAGACTGAGCGCCCAGCGCGTGCGTACGAGCGAGCGCTCGTCCCAGAGCAACCGCTGCTTCCTGGGTTGCCTGTGTCGTGTCAATACGTTTCAGGACGAGTTCTTCCGCAGTCACTTCCAGCACTGGCGCAATGCGGACCCCGCAACGGGATTCTCCTTCGGCCAGCCAGCGAAGCGCTGCTGCTTCACCCAACGGGTTGGTGCGACCGTCGGACCGCTTAACGAACACGTTGCCGGTCACGGTCGCGGTTACCAGCTAGCAGGGGAGTGCGGGTCGGTGACTCGTTCGTCCGCTCGCACTGGACCGGGGGCGGTTCCGGCACCGAACGGGCTGCCGCCTAGTTGCTCCCGGCCGTGAGCAGTGAGCCATCCGGTCAGATCGGGGCCAGTCGGGACGATACCGGACGGATTCACATCCCGGTGGACCACGTAGTAGTGCTCTTTGATCTGGGCGAAGTCGATGGTGTCCCCAAAACCAGGGGTCTGATAGAGATCCCGCGCGTAGGCCCAAAGCACGGGCATCTCGGTGAGTTTGGACCGGTTGCACTTGAAATGTCCGTGATAGACGGCATCGAACCGAACCAGAGTGGTGAATAGCCGGACGTCAGCTTCGGTGATGGTGTCCCCGACAAGGTAGCGGCGCGCAGCGAGCCGCTCGCTGAGCCAATCCAGAGCCTCGAACAGTTGCGTGTAGGCGTCGTTGTAAGCTGTCTGCGATCCGGCGAATCCGGCCCGGTACACGCCATTGTTGACCTCGCGGTAAACACGGTCGTTGACCTCGTCGATCTCGTCGCGCAACCGCTGCGGATACAACTGAGGTGCACCGGGCCGATGGAACTGGCTCCACTCCAGCGAGAAATCAATCGTCATCTGTGCGAAGTCATTGGTCACCACCGCACCGCTCGGCACATCGACGATGGTTGGCACTGTGATGCCACGAGGGTAATCCGGGAAGCGGGCAAAGTAAGCCTGCTGCAACCAGTGGATTCGCAGCACCGGGTCAAGGCCATCGGCGTCCAGATCGAAGGTCCAACTGCGTTCGTCATGGACAGGTCCTGGCATACCAACGCTGATCGCATCTTCTAGACCGAGTAATCGCCGCACGATCAAGGTCCGATTAGCCCAGGGGCAGGCTCGTGCCGCGATGAGGCGATACCGGTCGGCCTCAACCGGCCAACCGTCGTGGCCGTCGCGGGTGATGCGGTCGGTGATGTAGCGCGCATCGCGCTCGAAAGGCTTCCCTTGTGCAACATAACTTCCCTGTGCTTCCGGGCCTTGTGCTTCCGGACTTCCTCGGGGCGACGATTGCTGTGCTGTCATCATCCTTCGATGCTACGCGTGACGGCGAATCTGCGGCGGCCGAAGTGTTTCAGGCGTGTGAAAAATGTTTTCAAAATTCTCGATATTTGGTTTTCGACGAGCACCAACTTGTGAATAGGTCTAACGTCAAGAAGCATGACAACGCGGTCTGTTCGTGCAGATCAGTGACTTCAAAAGCTCGGGAGGACTCGTGAATACACCCAAGCGCTTCCGGCGGATGCGTGCTTTTATTGCTGCAGGAACGGCCCTGGCAATGGCGACCGCACTCGCTGGACCGGCGGCACATGCCACCACCGATAGATCTGCACGCGGCCCGATCGAGGTGAACTCGACGATTGATGCCGCAGCAAAGATCTCGCCGCGTCTTTCCAATCGAGAAGGACCAATTTCGGTCTTCGTGCAGACCACAGGCGTCAGCGCTCTTGAGACTAGGCGTACCGCAGTGCGCCGCGGTGTCAGCGGGACGGCACTGCGCAACCGGGTGCAGTCTCGGGTCGCGGCAGTGGAGACGGTCACGCGCCGTGTCGCTGCTGCAGCACAGTCCTCGGATGTTGATGCCACCGTTCTCTACGATGCCGCCTATACCCTGCCCGGTGTCGCCTTGCGCACTGACGCAAAGACGATCAGAGAACTCGCCAAACGCAATGACGTGGTACGTATCACGCCCATCGCCAAACGAACACTGGCGGCACCCAACGCAGACGATGCCGCCGGCACGGTCACACCGGCCAATGCCAACGGCGACAACCTGATCGGCGTGCCTGCCACCTGGACCGGCGGAAACACCGGGGAGGGCGTCAATATCGCGGTGATCGACACCGGCATCGACTACACCCACAAAGATTTCGGTGGCCCCGGCACCCCGGCCGCATATGATTCCGCCGCAGCGTCTACCGAGGTTCCAGAGCCGGCCTGGTATGACTCGAATAAGTATCTGGGCGGTTACGACTTCGCTGGGCCTGACTATGACGCCGAAGACCCTGACAGCGTTCCGGAACCCGACTCGAACCCAATTGACGGTCTTGGTGGCGCGCACGGGACACATGTAGCCGGTACGGCGGCTGGTTACGGCGTTGACACGGCAGGTGACACCTATGCCGGTGACTACGCCAACATCACTGCCGCCCAGTTGCGCGACGACTTCCTGGTCGCCCCAGGCTCGGCTCCGAAGGCCGGGATCTTCGGACTGAAGGTCTTCGGGGACACCGCCGGTTCGACCGATGTGGTGGGTGCGGCACTGGAATGGATTGGCGAACACAATGCCACCGCCCCAGCTGACCAGCAGATTCACATCGCGAACCTCTCGCTCGGCGGTGCTTACGCTCCTGCCGACGACCCAGAGAATCTGATGGTTGACGAGTTGTCAGCATCCGGCGTGCTGATGGTCATTGCTGCCGGCAATGAAGGCGACATCACGGACGTCTCCGGCGCACCGGGGAATGCGGCATCGGCGTTGACTGTGGCAGCCACATCCACGGGCTATGAAATGTTCGATGCGATCACGATCGACGCTCCTGGTGCGGTTGCTGGGCAATTGCCAGGTCAGTACTCAGTGAACTACACCGGCAGCGGTGATGTGTCGGCACCTGTGGTCGTTCCGCCGTCCACTGAGAACCGGGCGGGCTGCGACGAATTCAACTCCACAGATGCTGCGGCAATTCAAGGAAAGATCGTATGGCTGAGTTGGAATGACCTCGATCTGGAATGCGGCTCCGGTCTTCGATTCAACAACGCCACTGCAGCTGGAGCAGTGGGTGTGCTACTCACCTCGGTACTCGATTCCTTCGAAGCTGGCATTGCCGGCAACGCCGACATTCCTGGATTCCAGCTGACCGCGACCGGAACCGCGAACTTGCAAGCCGCAGCCACTGCGGGCACGCTGGAAGTCACTCTGACACCGGATCAATTAGGCGTTCTGACCAACTTCAACCCTGCCAACGCAGACACACCTGCCTCGTTCACGTCGCGTGGCGGACACGGTTCGTATAACCAGATCGTCAAGCCAGACGTTGCAGCACCTGGTGTCTCTGTCGTCTCTGCCGGAGTCGGGTCAGGCACCGGCATCCAGGTCATGAGCGGCACGTCGATGGCAACGCCGATGACCGCTGGTGTGGCGGCACTCGTCAAACAAGCTCAGCCCACCTGGGACGCGCTACGGATCAAAACCCAGCTGATCAACACCGCAACTCAAGACGTCACGGATGCCGCAGGAACCCAGACCTACGCGCCACTTCGGGTAGGCACCGGACGTATTGACGCGATCGCTGCGGTCAGCAATGAAGTCTTCGCCACATCTGTACAAAACGGCGATCTGGTCACCGCCTCCTTCGGTGTTCTGGAGGTGTCTGCGCCGCTGACGCAAACTCGTACCATCAAGGTGACCAACGACTCGTCAACAGCGCAGACCTATGACGTGTCCTACGTGGCTCGCACCACTCAGCCCGGCGTGGAATACACGGTCTCTCCGGCGCAGGTCACGGTAGCGGCGGGCGCGACGAGCGATGTCACTCTCACGCTCGCCATCAGCGATCCGGCGCAACTGCGTCGCACCATCGACCCGACCCAGGAAGCAGAGCAGTCAGGATTGTCACGACAGTTTGTCTCCGACGCATCTGGCATTGTGGAACTCTCACCACAGGACACGAACGCCAGCCCGCTGCGTGTCGCAGTGTTTGCGGCGCCTAAGCCGGCCAGCGACATGTCGGCCAGCAATGTCGTCTTCGGTGCGGGACAGCTGTCCTCGGTCATCGACTTCAAGGGCAGGGACGTCTTCCAGGGCGCCGGCTCGGAAACCTATGGATCGATCGTGGCACCGCTCGTGCTGGGAATGACCGATCCGATCGATGTCCCGGTCACCCCTGGCGCGGCCGATCAGACCCTGGCTGCCTCTGACATCGTCGCAGTCGGCGCATCGACCACCGCGCCGCAACTGGCGGGCAGCTCTGGCTTCGATCTCAGCGATGGCCTGCTCACCATCGGTGTGGCCACCGCAGGCAACTGGGCTGCACTGTCGCCGCTGGCGACCCCGGTGGTGTACTTCGACGTGGATGGTGACGGTCAAGAGGACTACTACACCTACACCACGCCGCTCAGCGACACCATCGACCTGCCGGTCGCGGTCACAGTCGATGCCAACGACGAGAGCCAAGAACTCGACATCCAGGCAGTCAACCTGATGCTGGGCGATATTGACACCAACATATTCGACACCAACGTGATGCTGCTGCCAGTGACCTTGGGAGCCCTCGGGTACTCCAACGCTTCGCAGAACACCTCATTGCGGTACCGGGTCGAGTTCGAGAACTACTATGCGCCAGAAACCGACTACATCACCGACACCACCTCATGGGTGAACTTCGATGTGAGGAACCCGGCGCTGTGGTTCGGAGGCGCTGGGGACGACACCCCGATCTACGACGACTACGACGCATCGGCGGTGGGCGACCCAGAGTTGCCGATCACCCGTGCGTCGGCAACGACGAGTGCCAGCGTCCTGCTGCTGCATCTGCACAATGGAACCGGAAAGAAAGTCGAGATCATCTCGGCTGGATCCGCGCTGTCCAACGTGACCAGTACATCGCTGAACCTCAAGCCCGAGCAGCAGCGCTATGGGGCCGGTGGTGCGGTTGCTCAGGTCACGGTGACGACCCAACATGCAGCAGCGCCAGGTCGCGTCGAGATTCGCAAGGGCGCCAAAGTCGTAGCCTCGGCACAGATCCCTGCCGGGCAGAAGAGCGTCAACATCAAGTTGCGTCCGAAAATGGCCGTTGGAAAGCACCGCTTGGTTGCTCGGTATGCGCCAGCAGCGGGATCGTCGCTGACCGGGTCGACGTCGGCGACCGCGACTTTACAGGTGAAGAAAGCCAAGGCGAAGGTCAAGGTCAAAGCGCCCAAGAAGACCAAGCAGGGCAAGCGAGTCAAAGTGCGCGTCACAATCAAGGCCAAGGGCGTCAAACCCACGGGCAGAATCGTGATTCGCCAGGGTAAGAAGGTCGTCGGCAAGTCCAAGGTGAAGAAGGGCAAAGCGACTGTTCGGATCAACACGCGCGCCGGCAAGGCAGGCAAGCGCACCTACAAGGTGACGTACAAGGCGACGAAGAAGACCACGAAGGCGACGAAGAAGTTCAAGGTGCAGGTGCGCCGCTAGCCGGTGAACTTGTCGTCAGAGGAGTCTCCAACCCTGATGTGGCTCGTGCTGCCCCGTTATAACGGGGCAGCACGAGCCACATCGCATCAGGAACCGGCGAGATGTGATCTCGATGTCCGTGTCAGAGGCAGTTTGTACGATGATTGTCTTGTCCGGAATCCGGCGGAGGGGAAGACGATGTCCGAAACACCCACTTCAGCGCGGCCTGAACGTGTTGCGGCTGACAGCCACGATTGGATCCGTGTGCACGGTGCACGCGAGAACAATCTCAAAGACATCAGTCTGGAACTTCCCAAACGCCGTTTGACGGTCTTCACGGGAGTGTCCGGTTCCGGGAAGAGCTCACTGGTGTTCGACACGGTCGCTGCCGAATCGCAGCGGCTCATCAACGAGACATACAGTGCTTTCATTCAGGGCTTCATGCCTTCGCTTGCTCGTCCTGATGTGGATGTGCTGGAAGGCCTGACCACGGCGATCATCGTGGATCAGGAACGTATGACACCCAATATCCGCTCCACCGTCGGAACCGCGACGGACACGAACGCGATGCTGCGGATCATCTTTAGCCGACTAGGCGATCCGCACATCGGGTCGTCTCAGGCATACTCTTTCAACGTCCCCTCGGTCACTGCCAGCGGTGCGATCAAAGTCGCCAAAGGCGACAACGCCAAAGCCGAGAAAGTAACGTTCACACAGGTCGGCGGCATGTGCCCGAAGTGTGAAGGAACCGGACGGATCAACGACTTCGATCTCACCGCACTGTTCGACGAGACGAAGTCACTGAACGAGGGTGCGATTCTCGTGCCCGGTTACAGCATGGATGGCTGGTACGGCCGGATCTTCCGTGGTTGCGGATTCTTCGACGCTGATAAGCCGATCAGGGATTTCACCGCTGGGGAGCTTGACGACTTGCTGCGCAAGGAGCCGACCAAAGTCAAGGTCGAGGGCGTCAACGTCACCTATGAAGGACTGATCCCCAAAATCAACAAGTCCTTCTTGTCCAAGGACAAAGAAGCCATGCAGCCACATGTGCGTGCCTTCGTCGATCGGGCGGTCACCTTCGCCGCCTGCCCGGAATGTGATGGCACCAGGCTCAGTGCGGCCGCGCGCTCGTCCAAGGTCAACGGGAAATCCATCGCCGATGTCTGTGCCATGCAGATCACCGACCTTGCCGAATGGGTTTCCAGTATCGACGAGCCCTCCCTGGCTCCATTGCTCACTGCGCTGCAAGAGACACTCCAATCCTTCATCCATATCGGATTGGGCTACTTATCGCTGGACCGCCCCGCTGGAACGCTGTCTGGAGGCGAGGCGCAGCGGACCAAGATGATCCGCCATCTTGGCTCATCGCTGACTGACGTCACTTACGTATTCGATGAGCCGACAGCCGGCCTGCACCCTCATGACATCGCGCGGATGAATGAGCTGCTGCTGCAACTGCGCGACAAGGGCAACACAGTGCTCGTCGTTGAACACAAGCCGGAGATGATCGCGATTGCCGACCATATTGTCGATCTGGGGCCGCGAGCGGGTAGTGCTGGTGGTGAAATCTGCTTCGAAGGAACTCTTGACGGTCTCAAGAAGTCAGATACTTTGACCGGACGTCATCTGGCGGATCGAACACCGCTCAAAGAACAAGTGCGCACTAAGACCGGGCAGATCGAAGTACGAGGCGCCACTGACAATAACCTCGTCGGGGTCGACGCCGACATCCCCACCGGGGTGCTTGTGGTGGTCACCGGTGTGGCCGGATCGGGAAAGAGCTCGCTGATCCACGGCTCCGTCGCCAAACGAGACGGAGTGGTTGCCATTGACCAAGGTGCGATCAAGGGGTCGCGTCGCTCCAACCCCGCCACCTACACCGGTTTGCTGGATCCGATCCGGAAGGCCTTTGCGAAGGCGAACGGTGTCAAACCGGCACTGTTCAGCGCGAACTCGCAGGGAGCTTGCCCGGCTTGTCAGGGCGCGGGACTGATCTTCACCGATCTGGGCATGATGGCAACAGTGTCAACCACCTGTGAGGTGTGTGAGGGGCGACGGTTCCAGCCCGAGGTGCTCGACTACAAACTCGGGGAGCGCAGCATTGCTGATGTGCTCGACATGCCGGTGAGCGAGGCACTTGAGTTCTTCCGCGCGGCGGAATCCAAGGTTCTGGCGGCAGTAAAGATCTTGGAGCGGCTCTTTGACGTGGGGCTCGGATACATCAGCCTTGGACAGCCTCTGACCACGTTGTCGGGCGGTGAACGGCAACGACTGAAACTCGCCACCCATATGGCTGAGGACGGCGGCACGCTCATCCTGGACGAGCCCACCACCGGACTTCACCTCGCTGACGTGCAGCACCTGCTCGCGCTATTGGACAAACTCGTCGATTCAGGAAAATCGGTCATCGTGATCGAGCACCATCAGGCTGTGATGGCACATGCTGACTGGATCATCGACCTAGGCCCGGGCGCTGGGCACGACGGTGGACGGATCGTCTTTGAAGGAACACCGCACGATCTGGTGGCTGATGCGAGTACGTTGACGGGGGAGTATCTAGCGCGTTACGTCGCGCAGTCGTAGTCCATCGCGCGAATCTGAGCGGCGAGTCCGGTCAGTTCGCAGTCGATTCCCGTTCGACAAGTGTGCCCTGCAACGAGATCTTGCGGATACTGCGTTCCTCGCCGCGTAATTTGGTTGCCAGCAAGTCCACCGCAGTGGCTGCGATGTCCCCGACAGGTTGTCGCACCGTGGTCAGGGGAGGGTCGATGAGCGTGGCGTGCGGGACATCGTCGAGACCGGTGACGAGGACATCGCCGGGCACGCGAATCCCTTGTCGTTTGAGCTCTTGCATCACTCCGATGGCGATCTGATCATCGGTGCAGATGATGGCATCGGGAAGATCGCCCTGCGACACCAGACGGGTCGCGGCCTCGGTTCCCCAACCGGTGGAGAACTCGCCATCGAAGATCTGGTCGCTATCCAAAGTGATGCCGTGCTGGGTTCCCGCCGCTACCGCAAACGCTGTCCGTAGCCGTCCCGACGAATTTCGTGCGCTCGAGGTCACTAGAGCGGCACGTTTCACCCCCCGTGAAGCCAGGTGCTCGATGATGGTGCGCATCGCGTCGGCATCGTCCAGTCCCACCCAGTCGATGTCGACACCATCCGCACTGCGGTCGAGTTGCACCACGGGAAGCTTGGTCTGTGCGGCGGCCAGTGCCGCGCCCGAACGGGCGGCATCGCAGGGCGAGACCAAGATGCCGTCCACCGAGCCTTGCGTCAGCGATGCGAGCCTTGCCGCTTCTACGTCGTGATCGTCACGGGAGGTGCACAGGTACAGATTGATGCCCATCGTCACCATGTGCTTTTCGATCTCGTCGACGAGCATGGTGAAGAACGGGTTGGACACGCTGGGAACGAGCACACCCACATTGCCGGTCGCATTCTTGCGCAGGGCACGGGCGATGGGGTTGCCGCTGTAGCCGAGCCTGGTGGCGGTTTCCCGCACACGACGAGCGGTCGCGCCGGAGACGCGCAAAGATCCCGATAGGGCCCGCGAAACCGTGGCGGTGGAAACCCCCGCTTCGCGAGCCACATCGCCGATGGTCGGTGTAGACATTGAGTCCTCCTCGTGTCACTAGGTCATAGTGTACGCGAATGATAACGATTGCATCATTTACGCGCCCGAAACATCCTAGGAATCCAGAGGCAACTTGCTGTCAATAGCGTTCCACTTGTGCTCGTCGATGTAAACGATTACATTCGGTTCATCGACAACGCAGTCGCTAGATCGCACCGCGATCGCAAGGAGAGGACTCACGGATGAAGAAGATCACCGGGGCAGCCGCCCTCATCATTGCCGGAGCTGTCACACTCGCCGCTTGCTCCAACACGCCTACATCAACCACCGGTTCACCAGATCAGACCGGATCAGGCTCATCTGACGTCAAAGTTGCGTTTGTCTCGCAAGTCGAAGGAATCCCGTACTTCAACGGATTCAAGACGGGCGGCGAACGGGCCGCAGCCGATCTGTCCATCACCTACACCCAGACCGGACCAGCCAAAGCTGACTCCACCGAACAGGTCAAGATTCTCGACGGCCTGGTCTCACAGCAATACGACGCCATCGCCGTCTCCCCGCTAGACCCCACCTCCATCAACAGCAGCCTGTCCGCAGCAGCTTCAGCAGGAGTGAAGATCGCCACGTCGGACGCTGACGCACCCGAATCCGAACGAGCGGTTTTCGTTTCCCAGGCCTCCGATGAGGCACTCGGTTCGACCGTCATGGACGAGTTGGCCAAGGCAATGGACGGAACCGGCCAGTTCGGCATCGTCTCGGGCAGTGCCGACACCGCCACCTTCAACAACTGGATCGCAGCAGCACAGGCACAGCAAGAAGCTGAGTATCCCGACATGGAACTCGTCGGCGGTATCCGATACACCACTGACACCGCTCAGGCTCTGCAAGAGGCACAGAACCTGATGACGGCCTTCCCTGACCTCAAGGGGATCATCGCGGTGCCCTCGACTGCCATCCCGGGTGTTGCCCAAGCCGTGCAAAACGGCGACGCCATCGGACGAGTCGCCGTGACCGGCTTCGGGTCGCCCCAGACCTCGGGCGAATTCCTGGAATCCGGTGCCATGACCTCCACCGTGCTCTGGGATGTCGAAGACCTCGGCTACCTGACAGTGTGGGCGCTCAACCAGCTCGTGACGGAGACGCCGTTCGAAGCGACCAACGAGGTTCCCGGTCTTGACCAGCCCGTCAGCTACGACGAGGCGACCAAGACTCTGCTCCTCGGCGAGCCGACGGTGTTCACCAAGGACAACTACGCGGACTACGACTTCTAGGAATACCGCACGGCGGTGGCAGACACCCTTCGCAGCCACCGCCGTGATGGTAGCCATCACAGTCAATGACGATCGCGATCGTTGTTCACCCACGAAAGGAGATCACCTGATGACGCAGCCAGTCTTGGAGGCGAAAGACATCTCCAAACGTTTCGGTGCCACCCAGGCACTCGACGGCGTCTCATTCCGCATTGATGCCTCAGAGCGAGTCGCCGTCATGGGCGAAAATGGTGCCGGAAAATCCACCCTGATGAAGGTCTTCGCCGGGGTACACCAGGCAGACTCAGGAACTTTGACACTCAAGGGCGAGCCGTTCACCCCGAACTCGCCCTACGAAGCAATCCTTTCCGGAATCTCCACCGTCTATCAGGAGCCTGCTTTCTTCTCACATTTGAGCGTCCTTGAAAACCTCTACATGGGGCGGCAACGCAGCACCATCGGATGGCTCAACACCCCGGCGATGCGCCGCGAAGGACAGGAACTGCTTGGACGGCTCGCACTGCCCGGAAAACTGTTACGACGTTTGATGGGCGAACTCTCCCTCGCGGAACAACAACTCGTTCTGATCGCCCGCGCGGTGGCCGCAGACGCCCAAGTGCTGATCCTCGACGAGCCCACGTCGATCCTGACCGACACCGAATCGGAACGACTCTTCACCGTGGTCGACGAGCTCACGGCCGACGGGGTGGGGGTTTGCTTCATCACACACCGCTTCGATGAGCTCGAACGCATGGCCGACCGCTATGTCGTGCTGCGTGACGGGAAACTCGTCGGAGAGACCACTGATGCCGACCGCGATGGCTTGCTTGCAATGATGGGTGGCAGGGAACTTGCACCGAACGCTGCAATGTCAACGTCGGTAACGCCAGATCGTGTCGGCGCGGACTCCGGCACGGTCGATCAGGCCGCATCACCGTCTCAGGCAAGCATCGGGTCGCAAACCGCGACTGCTGATCATGACCAGGTGGTGCTGCGGGTGCGTGGCGCGAGCCTCGAATCCACCTTCGACGACATCGACCTCGACGTACCGGCAGGGCGCATCACCGGTCTCTACGGGCTAGTCGGTGCCGGACGGACCGAACTGGCCTTGAGCATCCTCGGCGAACTGGGCCTCGACGCTGGAACGGTCGAATTCCAGGGCAAGCCCTATACGCCCGCGGGTTCTAGAGCGGCATTGACTCGAGGCATCGCGTATCTGCCGGAAGATCGCAAAACCCAAGGCCTGTTGCGTCACATGACGGTGGGAGAAAACCTGTCCGTTGCGGCGATGTCCTCGTTCACCAGCACTGGCGTCCTCGAATTGGGCAAAGAACGGTCATTGGTCGCCCGATGGATCGATCGGATGAAGATCAAGACCACCGGACACAATGCGGCCATCACCTCACTGTCAGGCGGAAACCAGCAGAAGGTCTTGCTCGCGCGGCTGATGGCGACTCAACCCAAACTACTCATCCTCGACGAGCCGACCCGCGGAATCGACGTGGCCACCAAAGCCGAGATCCATCGCGACATCCACGCCCTGGCGGCTCAAGGAATCGCAGTGCTGTTGATCTCGTCGGAAATGTCGGAACTGCTCGAACTGGCAGACGTCGTCCATACGCTGCACGAGGGCACGATGACCTCCACGCTCAGCGGAGCGCAGATCACTGAAAGCGCGGTTCTGCGCGGGGCCACGGGTTCTCTGGCAGACGCCGTCAGCACCTCGACGGTCGGATCTGAGTCAGAGATGGGAGCAATCTCATGAGCGCGCCAGCGATGACCTCGCCTTCCACCACACCATCGCCGGAGGCTCCCGACCCATCGAGCGCGGCACAACGCGATGCACGGCTGTTGTCCATCCTGCGCTGGATCCAGCAACTGCTGATGCCAGTGCTGCTGGTGGTCGAAGTCATCTTGTTCACGGTGTTGTCACCGCATTTCATGACCGCGCAGAACTGGACCAACATCGCGATCAACTCAGCCGACCTCGCGTTGATCGCCGCCGGTCTGACCTTGATCGTCATCATGGCGGGCATCGATGTGTCTACCGGGTTCGCCGTCGGACTGATCGGATGGTTCGTCGCGACCGGCATGGCAGACCAACGCTCACCCATACTGGTATTGCTGACCGCCCTACTCGCGGGGGCCGTGCTCGGGCTGTTCAACGGACTGCTGACCGTACGGCTGGCGATCCCGTCCATCGTTGCCACACTCGGCACGAGCGCCATCTTCCAGACTTTGCTCTTCGCGCTATGGAACTCGACCGATGTGTTCGCTCGTCCGGTCTTCCCATGGTTGTCCGGTCAATCCCGCATCGCGGGTTTCCCGACCGTCGCGCTGCTGGTGATCGTGGTCTATCTGATCCTGCACGTGGTGCTCTCACGTACCGTCTATGGCCGTTCCGTCTATGCCATCGGGTCGAATGCCGAAGCCGCCGCCTTGACTGGAATCAAGATCGGACGAGTCCGCCTGACCGCTTACCTGATCCTTGGATTGCTGATCGGCCTGGCGGCCTGCCTGTATTCGGCGCGCATCGGAGTGGTGCAGGCCTCGTCTGGGGGCGAGCTGACGATGCTCGTCATCTCTTCGGTCGTTGTCGGCGGCACCTCCATCCTCGGCGGTGAGGGCTCGGTGCTGCGCACCCTCGGCGGACTCGTCTTCATCGCGGTGCTGCGCAACGGAGTCGTCCTGGCCGGTGTGCCGTCGCTGTGGAACGGGGTGATGATCGGCGTGGTCATCTTGCTCGCGGTTGGAATCAACGGACTAGTAGTGCGCGTCTCGCGCCGTCAACGAAGGAGCCTGACATGATCTCCGGCATCCTGAAAGATCGGCGCAGCGCGCTGATCGTGCTGATCATCATCGCCATTGTGGCGATGTCCCTGATCTCGCCATACTTCCTGCAGATCAACAACCTGCTGACCTTGCTGCAGTATTCGGCGGTCGTGGGGGTGCTGGCACTGGGCCAGGTCATGGTGATTCTGGGCGGTGGCGGGGGTATCGACCTGTCCATTGGATCGACCATGTCTCTGTCTTCGGTGGTCTTCGGCTTGGCAGCGGTCAACTACGGACTCAGTCCGTGGATCGCCGCGGTCATCGCGTTAGTCGCAGGGGCGGGTTTCGGCACCATCAATGGGCTGCTTATCACCATGCTCAATCTGCCGCCGCTGATCGTGACACTCGGCACGATGTACCTGTATTCGTCCTTGGCGCAAGTCCTCGCCGGTGGCGTCGACATCACGGGCTTCGATCGGGAAGGCTTTCGGACCATCGGACAGATGTCCGTCGCGGGGGTGCCGTTCCAGGTCTTGTGCATCCTGCTGCCACTGGGAGCGGTGATGGCATTCGTGACACGACGTACCGCCTTCGGACGCAATGTATATGCGGTCGGTTCCAACGATGTCGCAGCACGCCTGGCAGGTGTCCCGGTGACCCGGACTCGCATCTCGCTCTATGCGATCTCGGGCGGGACCGCAGCCCTCGGTGCGGTCATCACCGCGTCCTGGCTGCTGAATGCGAAATCCACGGCCGGTGTCGGACTCGAATTGCAGGCCATCACCATCGCCGTGCTCGGCGGAGCGGCCATCACCGGAGGAATCGGGCGCATCTCAGGGACCCTCTTGGCCCTCGTGCTGGTTGCTGTGCTCAACAACGGGCTGCAACTTGCCGGTGTCGGATCCACCTACCAGATCGGACTGCTCGGCGCGGTCCTGATCATCTCCATGCTCGTACGGGCAAGAGGCCAGTCAAAGACGCTCGTGGCCTAGTGCCAGCGCCATCACATCAAACAGTCGTAAGGAGACTTCCATGTCAAAGATCGACAAAGACGCCATTGTGGCCGCAGTCGAAGCACGAGAGGAATCGACCATCGAATTCTTGCAAGACCTGTTGCGCGCACCGAGCGTCAACCCCTGGTTCGACGACCCGGACGAGATTTCCGGCGAGGCGGCGGTCCAGGACGTTTTCGAGGCCCGGCTTCGCGCACTGGGCGCCGACGAGATCGACCGATGGGAACCGGTTGCCGACGAGCTGGCCCATCGTGCCGATGGTCCGGGTTATTACCCGGGGCGCGACTTCACCGGTCGACCCAACCTCGTCGCCGTCTTCAAAGGCACTAATCCCGCTGGCAAAGCGGTGATGATCCAAGGCCACGCAGACGTCGTGCAGGTCGGATCAAACTGGACGGAGGACCCCTTCGGCGGCGAGCGCAAGGACGGTGTGATCTACGGACGCGGCGCCGTCGACATGAAAGGCGGCATGGCCGCGGCCATCGGCGCCATCGAAGCACTGCGCGACGCAGGCGTGACGTTGCGCGAGGATCTCATCGTCGCGTCAGTCGCCGACGAGGAAGCGGGTGGCATGGGAACACTGGCACTTGTCGATCGCGGCTACCGGGCACCTGGTGGAGCCATCGTCCCCGAAGCGACCAACCTGAATGTCGCACCGCTGTGCCGCGGCATTCTGTGGGGCCGTGTCACGTTACACGGACGCGCCGGGCACATCGAGCTGGAACGCAAACCGTGGCAGGAAGGCGGCGCGGTCGATGCCATCGCCTACGGTCACAAACTGCTCGACGCCATCAAAGAGCGCAATGAACAGTGGGCGAAAGACCCGCTGAAAAACCACAAGTACCTTCCCATCCCATGCCAGATCCACGTCGCGCAACTGGACGCAGGGGAATTCCCCACCACTTACGCAGCGCAGTGCACCATCACGTTCAATGCGCAGTACCTTCCGGTGCAAAAGGACGAGAACGGCTTGGGCTCCATCGTCAAACAAGAGCTTGAGGAGCTCTTTGCCGGTTTCATCACCGATGACGAGTGGTTCGACCAGCATCCGCCGACCATCGAGTGGCTTGTCGATGCTGACTGCGGTGAAACCCCCGATACCGAACCGATTGTCGCCACCACCTATGAGATCACACAAGAACTGGGGCTCGGTTCGATCATGCAGGGCTGCATGTCCCACACCGACATGGGGCTGCAGATCGACGACGGCACCCCGACGATCAATTTCGGTCCCGGCCACATGGGAGTGGCACACCAAGCCGACGAACATCTGCTGGAGACAGACCTGCTCGCTGCCACCAAAGTCATGGCACTGACCATTGCACGGCTTTGCGGCGACTTGGACTGACCCCACAGCACTTCAGCACTTCAGACACCAACCTAAGGAGAGATTGACGATGGCCAGAATCCTGTTTGCAGGCGAATCATGGTCCGTGACATCGGTGCACTCGAAAGGATTCGATTCTTTCACCACGACCGACTATGCAGAGGGCGGCGACGCCATCATCCAGGCATGGCGCGATGGCGGGCACGAGGTCACCTACCAGCCTTCGCATGTCGCGGCGAAGGAGTTCCCCAGCAGTGTCGACGAACTGAACGACTTCGATGTCGTCGTACTGTCCGACATCGGTTCGAACACCCTGCTGCTTCCCGCGATGACCTTCATCAAGGGGCAGTCAACGGGGAACCGACTCGAGGCATTGCGGGAATGGACGCTCGCTGGCGGCGGCTTCGCGATGGTGGGTGGCTACCTCACCTTCCAGGGCATCGAAGCCAAAGCGAACTACCGCAGCACCGCCATCGCCGATGTGCTGCCGGTGACCATGGAGATCGGTGACGACCGAGCGGAACACCCGGAGGGAATCACGCCGCAGTTCACCGGAGATCACCCGATCCTCGGATCGTTGCCGCAGGACACTCAGGATATTCCGGCGCTGTTGGGCTACCAGCGGCTCGAGCCGAAAGACAACTCGTCCACGTTGATGACAGTGGGCCTGCACCCGCTTTTGGTCGTATCCGAGGCCGGGCAGGGCCGTTCTCTCGCCTATGCCAGTGATGTCGGGCCGCACTGGGCCCCGGAGGCCTTCACCGGTTGGACGGGATTCACCGCAATCTGGCAGCGGGCAGCGTCCTGGCTCGCCAAGGAGATCTAGGAGCAGCCATGAAGACAACCGATGACGGTGCGTCGCCGCGACTCGACCGCTCATCGTCCCGCGTCGCGAACCGCGACTCGGCCAACGATGCTGTGGAGATGAACGCTCATTTCGATGTGATCGTGGTGGGGTCGCTCAACCATGACATCGTGGTTGCTGTCGATCGCCGTCCAGGCGCCGGCGAGACCGTTGTCGGAACTGGAATATCGCATGGGTGCGGCGGCAAGGGCGGCAATCAAGCCACCGCCGCCGCGCTCGCGGGTGCCGAAGTCGCGTTGCTCGCGGCGCTCGGTGACGACCAGGAAGGCGCCCAGCAGATCGCTGAGCTGACCTCCTGCGGGGTCGATACACGTTTCGTTATCCGGTCATCAGAACAGCGCACCTCCATGGCATTGATCACCGTGACCGACGACGGCGAGAACGCCATCGTGGTGACCCCAGGCGCCAATGACCTGGTCACTGCGCGGCAAGTTCTAGAGGTTCTGGACGATCAGGAGATTTCAGCGCGGGTAGTGCTGGCGCAATCCGAACTGGGAGCGGCGGCCTGCGACGCCGCCGCCGAACTGGCGCGCCGGATCGGCGCTCGTTTCGTGCTGTCCAACGGGCCCGTGGTGCGGGTCGACCCGGACACCTGGGCACTGTGCGACCCAGTCATCGTCAATGAGCACGAGGCGAAAGACGTGATCGTCGCTGCTGGCGAGACCGTGCCCGTACCGTTGGATCCGGTTCAGTTGGCACGACGTCTCCAATCCATCTCAACTGCCAGATCTGTCGTCATCACGCTCGGTGCGAGCGGATCGGTTTTCGGTCCTGGAGCTGGCGGTGAATATGAGCGGGTTCCAGCGACAAAGGTCGAAACCGTGATCGACACCACTGGCGCGGGCGACACCTATGCGGGCGCGGCAGCCGCGGCGCTCGCCGGGGGAGCGTCGCTGGCCCAGGCCTGCATTGCGGCTGCCAACGCTGCTGCGGCCAGTGTGCGTTGGCCAGGCGCCCGCCCGCCTATCGCTCCGGCGGCGACTGAGGGAACATCGGCTGTCGGTTCCAATCGTCGTCTTTGATGACGAACGCCGACCGCCCGGGCAATCGAGACCGTCGCACGGTGGCGAAGGCCCACGAGCCCATCGCGCTGCTTGCGGCACTGGTTCGCATCGATTCGACCAGCGGTACCCCTGGCGAACGAATGGTGCTTCATCGCGTCGCCCGCTGGCTTGCAGATCACGGTGTGCCTCACGTGCAGGTTGCGGACGGCACTTGCGGACCGTACCTCTTCGCCCAATCGGTGGACGGTGCGGGCGGCGGACTACTGCTAGCGACCCACGCGGATACGGTTCCGGTCACCGAACCAACTCAATGGCGTTACGGTCCATTTGACGCGGTAGTTCACGGAGACGATCTCTACGGGCGCGGTGCAAGCGACATGAAAGGTGGCATAGCGGCCGCCGCAGCCGCACTGGCTCACCTTGCGCGGTTGCGGATTCCAGCTGCGCTAGTCGTCACTGTCGGCGAGGAGATCGGCTGTGTCGGAGCACGTGGCGCCCTTGAGAGGGTGCGGCGTTGGCAACCAAGCGCCGTGATCGTTCCGGAAGCCACATCAGGACAGATCAAACTCGGACACCGCGGAGCGGTGTGGTTGGATGTGGCGGCCAGCGGTGTCGCCGCGCACGGTGCGCAACCACAAGCAGGACATAACGCGATCTTGGCCCTGGCTCAGGCAGTCCTTCGTCTCAATCACGCCCCGATCAAAGAACACCCGCTCCTCGGGAAAGAGACCGTCAACGTCGGAGTGATCCGCGGCGGCGTCAAACCCAATATGGTGCCCGATCAATGCGTTGCCACGTTGGACGTGAGAATCGTCGGGACGGATGCCGATCACATCGTCAGGTGGCTGCTCACGCTGCCCGATATCGTGTCCGTCACGGCGCAGATGTCGTTACCGGCAGTGTGGACGCCGCCGACGCACCCCTGGGTCAACCAGGTCAACCCGATTGAGTCTGGAGCAGACCTGACCGTGCCGTACTTCACCGACGCGAGTGTGCTGTGCGCGGCCCTAGAGCCTGGTGTGCCGGTAGTCGTCTGGGGGCCTGGTGACGTCTCGACGATGCACTGCGTCGATGAGAGAGTCGAGCTGGCCCGGGTCCGGGCCGCAGTCGACGACTATGTGGCCGCTGCACGTGTCTCATCGTCCTGACCTGTGGTTTCAACGAGCCACAACTGCATTTCCCGGGTACGGTATCCGCATAAGGGGGAGATATGGTGACCGGGAGAGGTGCGCGAAGACGCCGAGTCGGCAACGGCACTGATTATTCAGCGGTAGGCGGTCCGACCGGGCTTCGACATGCGCCGAGCGTCGCTCGCCGGGCGACAATCCTCACTGCGCTTATCGCTGGGGTCGTGGCGATTGCAGTCGGCGGTGTGCTGGCGAACCGCGGCAATGTGGACGGCTGGTATGCCAACGCCGAAAAAGTTGCCTGGAACCCGCCGAACTGGGTCTTCGCCCCAGCATGGACCACGCTGTACGTCATGATCGTCATAGTCGGGTACTGGATATGGCGGCAGGGCTTTCGCGGAGTCGGACTCGTCAACGCCAACCGCGCCCAATTACGGTGCTATCTCGTTCAACTCATCCTCAACGGGCTATGGTCCCCGGTGTTCTTCGCCGGGTACCCGCTCATTGGGAAGTCAGCGTGGTGGCTGGGTCTAGGCGTCATCGTTGCCCTCGCCATCGTCGTCATCCGACTCATTCTCCTGACAAGGTCTACTTCCAGGCTCACCTCGTGGCTATTGGTGCCTTATCTGGCTTGGCTGCTCTACGCCACCAGCCTTAACCTCGGCATCATCGTCCTGAACTAGCGTCGGGCGCGCCTTACTGCGGGGCGCCTCTTCCCGGACGGAAAGCTGAGACAGTGGGATCGCCCGTCAGCCAGAAACGCCACGGGAACTCTGGGCCGCCAGCAACGCCACTGACTCCGACTCGAGGCCCGGTCGAGACAGCACGGGAGACCTCGACGCTCTCGAACTGGAACGGTGCGGCAAACAAGTCCTGACCATCGTGGGTTTCACGAGTGATCCCCAGTGCGGTCGCCACATTGCCCGGACCGCGAGCGACGGCGTGAGCTGGCACCGGCGATCGTGTGATCTCGGGGATAGACAGCGGCGCAGTGGACGGCGCACCGGGGACTGCGGACGACGGCGCAGTGATGCGGGTTCCATGACGTTTTGCGATACGCCTTCGGGAGGCGATCGCCTCACCTTCGACCACTTCACCGCCCCGGATCAAACACCCTGATGCAACCCCTTCGGGAGAGCACACCAGATTCAACGCGAAATGCATGCCGTAACTGAAATACACGTAAGCATGACCGGGCGGGCCAAACATCGAAGCGTTGCGGTCGGTCTTGCGATCCTTCGAATGCGACCCGGCGTCATAGGGCCCTGGGGTCCCCACGCCGTGATACGCCTCAACCTCGGTAATTCGAAGCGTCACGGTGCCTTCGTCGCTATCAACGCTGAGATAGGAACCGAGCAACAACGGGGCGACATGGATCGCATGATCCGCGAACAATTGTCGACTCACCTAGCCATTATCGGTCAAACCTGCGGTGGGCGACTCAGTGGTTACGCAACCGTAAGCCCATCAAAGGTGCTGCCAAAACCAGGTATCGGCTCACCGCAAAGGACCGCAAGAAGCGGATTTCAGTACGGGTCACAGCCTCTCGGACCGGATACCAGAAGTTGGTCGTCGTCACTAAGGCAACGGCGAAGGTGGGACCGCGACGCTGAAGGCGGGGCTGGAAGGGGATATACGTCGGATCAATGATCGGTTGATCGTGCCTAGGATGGTACTAGCCCATTCGACGACGAGTTCAGGAAGATCACTGTGAGTTACCTCGACGATATTCTCTTTCAGCCCGCGGCCATGCGACGTCTCATCGACGTTGCCGACGAGACCATCGCGGCAATTCGCCTGCCCATGCCATTGGGGGACTATGACCGGATTATCGTCACCGGGATGGGCGGCTCGCATTTCGCGAACTATTACCTGTGCCGGGAACTGACTGCTCGTGGCTTCAGTGTCGAATGGACTCCCACCGACGAACTGATCAGCCTCGGTGCGCTGCCGACCAACCAGCGCATCGTGGTCATCGCAGCGTCCCAGTCGGGGCTCAGCGGCGAAGTCGTGGCCTGGGTCAAGCAGAACGCAGGTGCCAGCAATATCGACTTGATCTCGATCACCAACAATCCCGACGCCCGAGTGTTGCTGGATGCATCGCATGCATCGATACTGCTGCGAGCCGGCGAAGAGGCGACGGTCAGCACCAAGACCTACCTCAATACACTTGCTGCCGCCCGGCTATTGGTCCATGCTCTGACTGGAACAGAGACCACCATGACGCTCGCTGGCTTGCGCGATACCGCTGACGGTATCGAAGAGTATCTGGCCGGACCGTGGCGTGACGCCCTCACGGGTCTGGTCGAGGCGGACAGACAAGCACGAGCACGACTTCTCGTAGGACGAGCCGGCGCGCTTGGAACAGTGCTTCAGGGAGCGCTCATCACCAAGGAAGCCGCAAAACTCCCGTACGAAGGTCTGTCAGCTGGACAATTCCGGCACGGCCCTCTCGATCTGGCAGATGAACGACTGCTGGTGTGGTTCTTCGCTGACGGTGACTATATGAGCGCCGAGAACGATGGTTTGATCGATGATCTGGTCCGATTCGGCGCCAAGGTCTTCACGACCGGCATGGCGGGTGTCAAACGGGCCAGTGCCCAGACGATCCCTATGCCGCGGGTGCCGGTGGGATACGACGAGTTCGCTCGCATCATCCCAGTTGAACTTGCCAATATTCCGCTCTCAGAAGCGGAGGGACACGAACCGGGCACTTTCCGGCACAACGACAAGGTCACCACCAAACTCTAGAAATGGTGCGGATCTGGTCGCGCCAAGTCGTCTAGTAACGGGGGAGAGCAATATGGAAAAGGCCGTGGTCGGAATCGACATGGGGGGCACCAACCTGCGTGCCGGAATCTTCGCCGATGGTCGACTGCTGCACACGGTCACTCGTCCCTCGACGCTGACCGACGCGGAGCGGCAACGTCCAGCGGACGCTATGCGCGCCGTGATCGCCGACCTGACGGATGCCACGGGTATCGAGCGGATCGAAGGCATCGGTATCGCCGCTACCGGTCCGGTGCACCGCAACACCGGGATTATCGACAACCCCCACACCCTGCCGCACTGGTCCGGGATGGCGTGGTCGCATGACTTAGCCGCGCAACTCGGTGTGCCGGTCGTACTCGAAAACGACGCCATGGGCGCGCTCCTGGGTGAAATTGCCCACGGTGCGGGACGTGGCGGTGACATGGTAGCCATGGTCACCCTCGGCACCGGGATTGGCGTCGCGGTGCACTCGCGCACGTCCGGCCCGCTACGCGGCGCGGACGGGTGCCATCCAGAGGGCGGCCACATCCCGGTCGTCGACCGTGGCCCGACCTGTTACTGCGGCTTGCAGGGCTGTTGGGAAGCCCAATGCAGCGGCACCGCCATTGGTGGGCTGTGGACCGACGACGACGGCACCATCGACTGGTCCGGATATGCCGCGGTGCTGGCCCGCGGATTATGGTCAGTCATCCGATCATTCGGATTGGATCGGGTCATCATCGGCGGGGGAGTAGCGCAGAACTTCGATGACTTTATCGGCGAGGTCAACCGCGTACTGGCCGGACCGGACCCGATGGGCACCCCCGGCGGCACCACGATCGTGCGCGCTGAACTCGACGAGCCGGGAATGTACGGCGCGGCAGCATTGCTCAGCTGATCCAGCCGGCACTGCTCGACCGAGACTGACGACGGGACAGCCCGAACCAGGGAACATTCGAGACCCTGCCTCATAGGCGTGCGAGCAAATCCTTCCACCATGCTTTCAAAGTGTCGCGTGCCTGCGGGCCGGACTCGTCATCGCCGATATTCTCGTGCTCAACGGCCACCGTGCTGCGATCCCCGGTCGGTTTGGTGCTGATCATCACCACGACCTTTGAGCCATCGGCCAAGGAACGGCGCCAGTACCGCCATTTCTCCGTTGACGAGGTCGATACCTCCCCATCGACCGGAATATCGGCGAACTCGGCGCGAGAATCCGCTAGCTCTCGCCAAGCGGCCAAGGCCTCATCCTTGTCGCCGGCGACGGTGCGCGATGCCGTCACAGAGAAAGTGCCGTCGAAGCGCTGCCCCGCGACTCGCAGTCCGCGATGGTGTTCGTATGCGATGGCGACGCCCTGTGCCCACCATTCGGGGTTGGTGCTGCGACCCTGCCGCGCAATATGATCCAGCGCCAAGCGTGCGATAGCAGCGTGATCGAGATCTTGCGCGTCATGTGAGTCGAGGTTTTTGCGCAGGTCGTCCCATCCGATCCCGGTGCCTGCCTCGAGTGCTTCAGCGCTCATCGTTGACTTGCCCATTGGTCTCCCTAGCCTTGCGAACGACCTGTCACTGTCACTGCCCATATTAGCTTCGGCCCCGGCGTAGGCTGGTCTGATGCCGAACTCGCCAGCAATCGATCAATCGCACCAGTGGCGATCTTTCTGGGTCGCCGCCGCAGTCGGCGCTATGACGATCCTGGATCTGAGCAAGATCAACGTCGCACTGCCCGCCATCGAATCTTCGTTGAATGCGTCTGCGACCGATCTGCAGTTCATTGTCTCCGGTTACATCCTGGCTTTCGGGTTGACACTCGTCCCGATGGGCCGCCTGGGTGATCAGCGGTCCCGTAAAACACTCTTCCTGGTCGGTCTGACGGGCTTCGCTGTGACGAGCGCTATCTGTGCGATGGCGCCCAATGCAACCATCCTGATCATCGGACGACTACTTCAAGGAGTCGCCGCCGGTATCCAGATGCCGCAGGTCATCGGAACCATCCAGCAGGTATTCGAAGGGCCGAGCCGGGGCCGGGCCTTCGGCCTGTTCGGCTCTGTGATCGGCATATCGACGGCTTTCGGTCCGACGCTCGGCGGGCTGCTAGTCGCTGTGGGCGAGCACAATGATGGCTGGCGCTGGGTGTTCTGGACGAACGTGCCGCTGGCACTGCTCGTCATCGTCGCAGTGATCTTCTTCCTGCCCGAGACCTCACCGCACAAAAAGACCGCCATCGCACTGGACCCGGTCGGTATCGTGATCTTCGGGCTTACGGTGCTGACATTTCTCGGACCGTTCCTGCTCACCACGGGAGCGCCAACCGATGATCCGCGGCGCTGGTGGCTACTGGTTCCCGCCGTGATCTTCGGGGTCGTCTTCGTGTGGTGGGAGGGGCGCTACGCGCTGCAGGGCAAAGCACCGCTCATCCCGCTCAAGTTGTTCCGGGTGCCATCATTTCGCAACGGCACAGTGGTCATCGCAGGCTATTTCTCCGCTATGCCAGCCATGTTCCTGCTGACCACGCTGTTCCTCCAAATAGGTGTGGGGATCAAACCGGTGTACGCGGGCATGGTCTCCATCGGCTTCGCGCTGACCAGTGCGGTATCCGCATGGATCGGCGGGAACCTCGTCGACCGCTATGGACGATTGGTTGTGGTGACCGGATTGGTCATCGTTGTCGTGGGAACGGTGGCACTTGGAGTGATCGGCTATGCCATGCCGGTGCACGGTATCGAGTGGGCGATGGCCGGTGCGCTCGCGCTCGCAGGCTTCGGCGGTGGTTTCGTTGTAGCGCCCAATCAGGCATTGACGTTGTCACACGTACCTATCGCTGATGGTGGTCTTGCTGGCTCGGTGGGACAGCTGGGTCAGCGTGTCGGAACGGCTATCGGATCAGCGGTCGGGCTTTCGTTGTTCTACGCGACGATCTATCACGAGGCCGGGTCGACTAATGCACAGTTACCCGTTTTTCGCGATGCGTACGTGGTCTCGATGGCGGCCGTGGTGGTCTTCGCGGTGGCGGCACTCGTCATGGCAATCCTGGATATGCGAGCACGACACCTGCCCAACGCCCGAACTGGGGACGAATGACCCACCAAAACCCTGTCATCCCCTCACTAACGTGAGTGTTACTAGCCGAACGGCTAGTTTCTCGCTTGAGGAGGATTGCAATGACAGACACCGTCGTTATAGGTGGTACGGGGTTACTGGGATTCCACACCACGGTCGAACTGGCCGAACGCGGGTACGCGGTCACCACGCTCTCTTTGCCAGCATCAAAAGACGCGGTGGAGTTCCCGGAAGCCGTCACGCCGTTGTGGGCAGACGTCAACGACATGAGCGACCAGGAAGTCCTGGACGTCTTTGCTGGAAAGCATGCGGTTTTCTACGCTATTGGTGCTGATGAACGAACCACGCCACCCGCACCAGCTGCCCGCTTCTTCTACGAGGCAAATGTCGTGCCGACCGGGCGCGTGGCCCGACTTGCCCGGCAGGCGGGGGTGGCAAAGTTCATTCTTTACGGCTCATACACGGCCGAATGGGGTGAACAGTGGCCGGATCTGGGCTACCGCACCCGCAACGGCTACCCGCGCACCCGCCTCGCCCAAGAGGAGATCGCCTACCTCGAAGGCGACGGCGCTATGGACGTGATGAGTCTGCGACTGCCGTATATCTTCGGGCTGGTCGGCGGGCAACGTCCGCTGTGGCAACTGATTCTGGACGCCATCAGCGGTCAGCCTGAGAAAGTCGCGGTGCTAGGCGGATCCACCTCGGCTGTCACCGTCGCGCAGGTGGCACAAGCAGCTGTTGGCGCAATGGAACGAGGCGAACACGGCGGGCGGTACCCGATCAACGCCTACGAGCTCACCTATGAAGAGCTATATCGCATCGGATGCGAGGTGCTCGGCCGCAACCCCGATGATGTCATCGTCGTCCCGCTTGAGGCAGTCTTGCCTGCCTACCAGCTCATTGACGCGCAGTGCGCCGAGGCCGGGGTCGAACACGGTGTTCATATGGCCGATACCGCACTTTTCCAGACCAGGAGGGCGAGTTCGGATCCCGAATTGACAAGATCTGTGCTCGGTATCGAGGATGATGATGTTATTGCCGCAGTGCGGGAGTCTTTGCAGTACTGCGTGAATCACCCCCAACATTAAGCGAGACCTGAACATGGCACGTGGTGCGGCATCCCCGAATCGAATACGCGATGCCGCACTGCTGCTGTTCGCACGACATGGCGTCGCAGGTACGTCATTGCAGATGATCGCTGACGAGTTGGGCGTCACAAAGGCGGCTGTCTATCACCATCATCGGGCGAAGGCAGACATCGTGGCCGCGGTGCTTGATCCTGCGGTGACGAGTATGCGCGACATCATCGGCGCGGCTACCGCAATCCCTGACGAAGAAGACGCCGTGCTGCACACCATCGCGGGACTGGCCGATCAAGCGGTCGTCAACCGGGCGCTTTACCGGATCATGCTGCACGATCCGGTGGTCTCCGCGATGTTCAGCTCACAAGAGCCGTTTACCAGCCTCTGGGTCAGACTGCGTCAGTTGCTTAGCGGCGACGACTCATCAATGAAGCGCCGGATGAGCGTGTCGATCTTCTTGGCAGGATTGGCCGGTCCGGTCCAGGACGAGAGCCTTGCGAAGATCAGCGATGACGAGCTACGACAAGGCATCGTGCATGTCGGCACACGGTTGTTGCTCGACACCGCATCGCACTAGCGGCCCTGTAACCCCGGTCGATGACAGCGGTCATGCCTACAATCACATTAAGTAGCCGTCATTCCCATACCAAGATGGGTTGTATCCATGACTCCTTCGCAGCAGGACGACAACGAGGCGACGGATCGGCCAGGTTGGCTTACCCGGCGTCGCCATGGCCTTGTGCGCTGGGCCAAGAGCTATCCGACACGGTTGTCGGTGATGGGTGCGGCTGGGGCCGTCACTGCGGGGTTATGGTCGTACACCCCTTCGCTGATCCCGCGCGATTGGATGGTCCAAGGCTTGGTGACCGGGCTGAGCCTGATCACTGCGTACGGGCTCTGCAATCTCATCGTGTGGGTGCTGCGAGGCTTCGACATACGCGGCCTTTTCGATCGTCCAGTGCTGCGACGCCGCATCGGATGGATCACGGCAAGTGTGGCTCCTGTTGGCTGGGTCGTCATGGTTGTGCTCGGTCTGATGTGGCAACGCGAACAGCGCGACATGCTCGGTATGGAACCGTTGACCAGCGGTGGCACGGCGGCATGGGTGCTCTCGATACTGCTTGCGATCAGTTTCGCGTCCGTCATCTTGGCGATAAGCCGAGTCATCCGCACGGGGGCTCACCGGCTGGGACTGCTGTTGCGCAGAGTTCTTCCGGCTCGGATGGCGACTGTGATCGCGGCAGTGCTCGTCGGTGTGCTGACGTGGGGCATCGCCAGTAACGTCATCGGCTCGGGGATGAGGAACGCGCTTGACTCATCCTTTGAGGTGGCTGCCGGTTTGGTCGACCCAGGTTCGACTCCGCCGACCGTCAGGGAACGTTCTGGCTCAAGCGATTCACTCGTCAATTGGGAAGACCTCGGACGGGAAGGCCGGCGTTTCGTCACTCGCGGTCCGCATCGCTCAGAAATCGTCAGTTTTGAGCAGTCGCGTGACAGCGGGTCTCAGCTTGACGAGGCAGTGAAGGAACCGATCCGTGCCTATGCCGGCCTTACCTCGAGCATTGCGGATGCCGCACAGACGGTGGTTGCGGAGCTAGATCGCACTGACGCCTGGGACCGGGAAGCACTCCTGGTGGTGACGACCACCGGTTCGGGGTGGGTGGACCCGGCTATGGTCGCTGCCTTTGAACTGGTCCACGGCGGCGATACAGCTGTCGCGGCGATGCAGTATTCGTACTTGCCGAGTTGGATGGCTTTCCTCGCTGACCGGGGTACACCGGCAACGGCCGGGCAGGTGCTGTTCGAGGCCGTCTACGCGAAGTGGTCACAGCAACCGGCTCAGAGCCGGCCGAAACTGTACGCAGCCGGTATCTCGCTCGGTTCTTACGGGATGCAGGCCGCGTTCAGCGGCTTGCAAGATCTGCAGACTCGCACCGATGGCGCCTTGTTCGCCGGAACACCCTACTTCGTGCCGATGTGGAATCACATCACCGATCACCGCGACCCTGGCTCGACTCAGGTCAGCCCGGTCTATCAGGGTGGCGAGAAAGTTCGCTTCTACACGGGTGACTCCACTGAGCTGCACGGTGAATGGCAGGCACCGCGCACCGTGTACATCCAGCATGGTTCGGATGGTACGAGTTGGTGGGATCCGGAGATGCTCCTGATCAAACCCGACTGGATGAAGGAAACAGGTGCCCCCGACGTGATGAATCAGGTCAACTGGTTCCCGGTGACCAGCTTCTGGCAAGTCGGTTTTGATCTGTTCTTCGCCGCGGGCGACGATATCCCCATGGGAGTCGGGCATCAGTTCCAACTTGAGTATGCCGACGGTTTCGTCGCGATTGTCCAACCCGAGGGATGGACGAGTGCCGACACCCAATTGCTACGCGAGGCGCTGACCAGAGGCGGGCACACTCTTTGACCAGAGTGCGATCTGCGTTAGCGAGTTGCCTGGTCAATCGGCGCGCGGGTCGACATCGTCGGATACTTCGGCTGACGGCACGGGATTGAGATCCGGATGCAGTGCGTTGAAAAGCGAGTAGGGCTTGCCGTCCGCGTCAGCGCCGCGTTCTTTGAACTCGGTGATGAGTGCATAGAGCCGTTCCTCTAGTTCGGCAAGGTGGGCGTCGTTGAGGATCAGCCCCAACCAGGCTATCTTGACGTCTTCGGGGTCGAGGGCGGCTATCTGCTCGATGAAAGTGTCGACCAGAACCGGCGAGATACCCGGTGTGCGTGTGTTCCACGACAGATCGGTAGCCCGATAGGGAACTTCGCGTGCTCCCTGAGCGCCTGAGCGTTCCGACTCGGCGACGAGAAATCCGGTTCGCACGAGGGTGCGGATGTGGTGCAGGGTGGTTCCAGGGTTTGCCCCCAGTATTTCCGCGATCTCCTTGTTGGTGCGGGCAGTGAACCGGCATAGCCGAAGAATTCTCAGTCGGATCGGGGAACTGAGGGCGCGGGCGCGTGCTTGAATCGCAGCGTCACTGTCCTGTTCACGTGATGGGTCCGGCTGTAGCCGTTCAGAATTCGCTGTTCCCGGACCTTCGGAGTCGGTGCTGACCACGAACAACACCTTACTTCAGATAATCGCTTGAGTTTTCTCAATCAGTCGCGCAAACTGATTGATATGTCTCAATCAATTAGTACTGGATCAGACTCGTTATGGCAGGACCGTAACTTTCTGACGCTGTGGACCGGCCAGGCGCTCAGTGCTGTCGGTGCGCAGTTGACCCAGATCGCTGTTCCTGTGATTGCGGTGTTGCTACTGCACGCCACCGAATTCGAAGTGGGCATGCTCAGCGCCGCATCGGTGGTCGCCTTCCTTGTCATCGGGCTTCCCGCAGGAGCCTGGATCGACCGTATGTACAAGCGCCGAGTGATGATCTGGGCAGACCTGGTGCGCGCGATGGCGCTCGCCGTGGTGCCTGTGCTCTGGTTGGCCGGAGTACTGCATATGTGGCACCTGTACGTGGTGGCTCTGGTCATCGGTGTGGCCACCGTCTTCTTTGATGTGTCCTATCAGTCGCTGATCCCGTCTTTGGTGTCCAGCGGCCAGATCGGACAAGCCAACGCGAAGCTGGAAGGCACTCTTCAGATCGCACGCCTTGCTGGCCCCGCTCTGGGTGGCGGCCTGGTGGGCTTGATCAGCGCTCCGGTCACATTGTTGGCGACGGTTGTCACCTACCTCGGCTCGATCGCCGCGTTGCGACGCACCCGTGACAGCGAACAGATCAGCCCGGCTCCGCGACGTCCGATATATCACGAGATTGTGGAAGGACTGCGTTGGGTGCTGGGCAATCGAATCCTGCGCACCATTGTGGTACCCGTTGCAGCGTCAGGTCTGTTTGCGAACATCGCCACGACACTGTTTCCCGTGCTGATACTGCGTGAGTTGGCGATGTCGTCAACGATGATGGGGCTGCTGCTCTCGTTGGGCGCCATTGGCGGCTTGCTCGCTGCGCTGACCACACGTTGGCTAGTACGCCAGATCGGAGAATCACGAATTCTGCCGCTCAGCGCAGGGATCTGGGGCGTGACTTCGCTGCTGTTGCCTCTTGCGGGGTATCTGCCGTCGGCGGCATTCAGCATTCTGGTTGTCCAAGGCTTCGTGATGAGCTACGCCATCGTTGCCTTCAATATTCAGAACGTCACCTTTCGGCAGCGCATCACTCCGCAGCACCTGTTGGGGCGGATGAACGCATCGGTTCGGTTCATGTTCTGGGGTGTGCTGCCAATCGGCGCGCTCTTGGCAGGAGTGCTGGCTACGTGGCTGGGTACTGTGACGACCCTGCTGCTCGCCGCCGTGGCAGAGATAATCTGTCTGTTGCCGCTGATCTTCGGGCCGTTCTGGTCAAGACGCGACTTGCCTGCGTCGCCTAAGGAGGCCATGGCCGAGGAGAAATCGTTCAAGACGGCACGTGATCAGGACCCCCTGGACGATCCCGCCCACTTCATCGCTATGATCGAAGCAGACCACACTCGTCGCAGGTAGGGGAAGATGAAATGGGCGCCGGCCACCCGCACAGCCATGGCAGCGGCGTCGAAGACCACCGCAAAATTCTGTGGATCGCATTCGGCACCACCACCGCGGTTCTGATTGCGCAGGCCATCGGAGCAGTATGGACCGGTTCGCTGGCACTGCTGACTGACACGGCCCACATGCTCACCGATTCCCTCGGTCTTGGTGTGGCGTTGATCGCAGCCACACTCGTTCACCGGCCGGCCACCGCACAACGAACCTGGGGATACCGACGACTTGAGGTGCTTGCCGCATTGGGCCAAGCCGCGGTTTTGCTCTCGGTGGGCGTGTACGTCGCAGTAGATGGTCTGCGTCGGCTGATGACGCCGCCAGAAGTGCCTGCAATGGAACTGCTGATCTTCGGCGTGATCGGACTCGTCGGCAATCTGATCGCCTTGACCGTCTTGATGTCGAAACGGAAATCAACGTTCAACCTGCGGGCCGCATTCCTGGAGGTGGTCAATGATGCGCTCGGTTCGGTCGGGGTCATTATCGCCGCAATCGTGATCGCCACCACCGGCTGGCAACGAGCGGACTCGATCGCGGGATTGGTCATCGCCGCGCTCATTGTGCCGCGGGCCGTGATACTGCTGCGCGATACCGGTAACGTGTTGCTGGAAGCCACACCGCCCGGATTGGACTTGGAGAAAGTCCGGGAGCACATGCTCGGGGTTGACCACGTGCTTGAGGTTCACGACCTGCACGCATCGACAGTAGCCACCGGACTGCCGGTTATCTCAGCACACGTGGTCGTCGCTGACGGATGCTTCGAAGACGGGCACGCTCCGCAGATCCTCGCCGCGCTGAAGAAATGCGTTGAGAGCCACTTCGAGGTTCCGGTCGAACATTCCACATTCCAACTCGAAACCAAGACACTGAGCGGCCAGGAAAAACACTTACATGCCTGATCACGGTTCAAGTGGCATAGCGCCGGCAACCGTGATGGGCTAGCAAAGAACAGGTGTGTTCGAAAAGTTCGACGCACCATTGACACAGGAGGCGGAAATGGTCACGAGTAAGGCGAGTGCACAGTGGGTCGGTGCGCTGAGCGACGGTTCTGGCACGGTTCACCTGGATTCATCCGGAGCGGCAGAATTCCCAGTGAACTGGAAGGCGCGATCGGAAGGCAGCGACGCGCTGACTACACCGGAGGAACTAATCGCAGCGGCGCACTCATCATGTTTCGCCATGGCGCTGAGCCACGCGCTTGAGCAAAACGGAACCCCGCCGAAGCACATCGAATCTGCTGCCGCAGTGGATTTCCAGCCAGGGCGCGGCATCACCAAGAGCCGCCTAACCGTATCGGCCGCAGTGCCAGGGCTGACCGAAGACGAGTTCTTGAAATTCGCGAACGAAGCAAAGTCCGGCTGCCCAGTGTCAGCCGCACTTGCAGGCATCGAGATCACTCTGGATGCAACCTTCGTAGCGGAGTAGGACTTCGAGGCCGCCGTGTAGCGGCGAGTTGATTGGATAACGTCATGAGAATAGTCATCGTCGGTGGCCACGGACAGATTGCATTGCAAGCGACCACCCTGCTCGCAGCTCAGGGGCACGCAGTGGTCGGTCTCATTAGAAACCCGGCCCACGAAGCAGACGTGGTCGCACGGGGCGGCACCGCCGCGGTGCTCGACATCGAACAGGCCAATGTTGCTGATCTTGTTCAGGTGATCCGCGGTGCGGATGCGGTGGTTTTTGCTGCCGGTGCTGGTCCTGGTTCAGGTGCCGAGCGCAAATGGACTGTGGACCGCGATGGTGCCATGCTGACGGCTGACGCGGCGGAAGTCGCCGGAGTCAAAAGGCTCGTGGTGGTGTCCGCCATGAACGCAGACGACGCCGATACGGGCAGCTCCGATGTCTTCCAGATCTATTTGCGTGCCAAGGCTGAAGCAGACGCTTCGGTGCGTAGTCGGGACCTGGATTGGACCATCATCCGGCCGGGAAGCCTCACCGACGAGCCGGGTACGGGATTGGTCGCCATCGGCGAGGATGTGGGGTATGGCTCCATTGCGCGCGAGGACGTCGCTCACATCATCGTCGATAGCATTGTGCATCGCAGTGCGATTCGTACCCAGTTCAATGCGATTGCCGGTGAGATACCGGTTGGACGAGCGCTCAGCGAAGTTTCCGGACCGTAACGCGAAGTGAGGCAGTAGCCATGGCGGCCAAGAACAAACAGAAGAAGATCGGAATCCTCACTGCTGGGGGTGACAGTCCGGGGCTGAATGCGGCGATCCGCGGTTTCGGGAAGACAGCTGCAGGTCATTACCACATGGAGTTGGTGGGCTTTCGCGACGGCATCACCGGCTTGGTGGAGAATCGCTTTGAGGCCCTGGACGGACGAGCGCTCTCTGGCATCTTGACGGTCGGTGGCACGATCTTGGGAACATCTCGCGATAAAGTCCACAAATTCCCTACCGCCGATGGTCCAGTCGATATGGTGCCGCAGGTCGTCCAGAACTACGAAAAAGATGGCCTGGACGCGATCATCATGCTGGGTGGCGGTGGCACCGCGAAGAATGCGATGCGACTTGTTGATGCGGGGTTGAACGTCATTCATCTGCCGAAGACCATCGACAATGACATCGCTGAGACTGATACCACCTTCGGCTTTGCCACCGCGATGGAAGTCGCCACGGATGCGCTCGACCGAGTTCACTCCACCGCACACAGTCACCACCGCATCATCTTGACCGAGATCATGGGGCATCGTGCCGGCTGGCTCACCTTGGGAGCCGGAATCGCCGGGGGAGCAGACATCATCTTGATCCCCGAAATTCCCTACACCGTTAATTCGGTTGCGGCCACGATCAGGGAACGCACCAAGCGTGGTTCGACCTTCTCGGTGGTCGCGGTGGCCGAGGGCGCTCGCGATGTCGACGACATGGCCGATTACGAAGCCGCGCGGCTATTGGTGAAGGCGGCCAAGACTCCCGAACAACAGCGTGCGGCGCGTGCGCATTTGCGCAATGTCACTGACACGCAACGCGAACACTCCTTTAAGCTCGCACGTGAATTGGAGGCAGCTACCGGCCTCGAAGCTCGCGTAACGATCCTTGGTTACGTGCAACGCGGCGGCTCACCGGCAGCGGCAGACCGCGTGCTGGCGACCCGTCTTGGGGCGGCTGCGGCTGACTTGGTGGCGCAGGGACACTTTGGCGTCATGGTCGCGGCGAAGGGCGACGAGGCCGTACCGGTTCCGCTCGAAGATGTTGCAGGCAAGACGAAACTCGTCCCGCCGGACCATGCCTGGATCGCTGCGGCACGTAAGGTGGGCACTGGTCTGGGTGACTAGTTCATTGCCGGGCGGTGAAGTTCTTCTAAACCTTCGCTGACCTGCGTAGTTATTGTATGAGTATCGTTGACCGGCGATGCCATGCTGACAACTGTGAATCTGGATACTGAGCAAGTTGCTGACCGGTTGCGGATCTCTGATGCCCCCGGCACGAAACGTCGCCATCTTGCGGACCTGTCTCGTCCGGTGCGCATCGTTGAAGGGGGACTGCTGCTGGGGGACCTTGAAGTGGTGTTCCGCGATCAGACGCTCGATGCGGTGATAGTCGTCGCGCCGGATTCGCGCGGTGTAGGGTTACTCAACCGCCGTCGCTATAACAGTGCGTTGACCGGACGGCTGGGGTACGGCCGGGCGGTTCACATTCGCCGGCCTATCGGTGAGATCGCCGATTGGGAACCATTGGTGCTTGCGCCGCAGACGAGTGTGGCGGATGCGGCCGCGCGGGCGATGGCACGCGGTGGTCAGCGGCGATATGACCAGATACTGGTTGCAGACAAACAGTGGTCAGTCGCGGACTTTGGCGACGTTGTAGATGCGCTCATCGCAGCACTGTCAGCGCGATCGCATCAAGATCAGCTCACGGGGATACCGACTCGAGGTGCTGCCCTCGAAGAACTCCAGCGCCGCTGTGATCGTGCCCGCCGCGGAAAGGCTCGCATCGCGTTGATCCTGATCAAGATCAATGGTCTGCGTCATATCAATGCGGCACATGGGCAACGTGGTGGTGATGCCATCATCCAGGCGGTAAGCCGTCAGCTGTTGGCCCACCGCCTGCCAGGGCAAGAGATCGCCAGGGTATCCGGGGCGACTTTCGCCATCACGGTGACTCTGCCGGAGACTGATGAACTACGAATAGCAGCGACTGTGGAGCACATCAGTCGACAATTCCTGGCGACCTTGAGTGCGGCGCCCAAGGACATACCCGCTCATGTCTGGCCGACCTTCCTCGCCGGCACCGCTTGGAACGACCACCGCACCCGAGACGCCGACGGCTTGATGCAGGTGGCGTTCGATCGGTTACGTTCGACGATCCCATTGCGGTGACGTAAACCACGTTTATGACTGGAATGATCTCGGCTCGTCACCGGTTAGCATAGATATATGCGCATGCATGTAAATCGTCGGTGATGGGAAATGAGGAAGAGAATCATGCAGTTCGGAATCTTTACGGTAGGGGACGTCACTCAGGACCCCACGACCGGCGTCACACCGTCCGAGGCGGAACGCATCAAAGCGGCCGTGACCATTGCCAAGAAGGTCGAAGAGGTCGGGCTCGACGTCTATGCCACTGGTGAGCACCACAACCCACCGTTCTACACCTCGTCGCCGACAACCTTCCTGGCCTATATCGCAGCGCAAACCGAACGCATCATGTTGTCAACCTCGACGACACTGATCACCACCAATGATCCGGTACGCATCGCCGAAGAATATGCGATGCTGCAACATCTCGCGGACGGCCGAGTCGACCTGATGCTGGGCCGCGGGAATACCGCACCCGTCTACCCGTGGTTCGGTCAGGACATCCGGCAGTCATTGCCGCTCGCCTTGGAGAACTACAACCTGCTGCATCAGTTGTGGCACAACGACGTGGTGGACTTCGAAGGACGGTTCCGCACGCCGTTACAGGGCTTCACCTCCACACCGCGACCCCTTGACGATGTTCCGCCATTCGTCTGGCACGGTTCGATCCGCACCCCGGAGATCGCGGAACAAGCTGCCTACTACGGTGATGGTTTCTTCGCCAATGGCATCTTCTGGCCGATGCGGCATTTCCAGCGGCTGATCGAACTGTACCGCCAACGCTATGCGCACTACGGTCATGGCACCGAAGACCAGGCTGTCGTCGGTGTCGGGTCACAGATATTCGTGCGCCCCAACTCGCAGGACGCCATCAGTGAGTTCCGTCCCTACTTCGATAACTCTCCGGTTTACCGCGGCGGACCAGACTTGGAAACGGTGTCGGAAGCAACACCGCTGTTTGTCGGTTCGCCCCAGCAGATCATCGACAGGATTCTGGAACTGCCGGAATATTTCGGCAACTATCAGCGTCAAATGTTCCTCATTGATCACGCCGGACTACCGCTCAAGACGGTACTCGAACAGCTCGATGTTCTCGGCGAACAGATCGTGCCGGTGGTACGCAAAGAGCTTGAATCCCGCTACGGATCGCACGTTCCTGATGCGCCCACCCATGCCTCCTTGGTGAAAGCGAAATACGGCGATGACGAGCCGCGCCAGCCTCGTCCCAACCCGAACCGCGGTGACAACGTCACTGGCTCATCCCCGTATCAAGACTCCGACCCCGGCACGCCAGCCGTTCTTCCTGCACTATGAGCAGCAAACTCAGTAAGGACGAGGTTTCCCAGGCTAATCATGCCTGGGAGACGCTGATGCGCACCCATGCGGTGATGATGCGCCGTTTCAGTGACGATGACCTCTGGCGAGGGCTGTCGCTGCGCGAATACGATGTGCTCTACACCTTGGCGAAATCACAGTGTGAACTGCGGCAAAGCGACCTGCTGGACCGGGTGTTACTGAGTCAGCCGGCAGTGTCGAGACTGATCGACCGACTCGTGACTCGTGGTCTGGTTGAACGAAAGCCGGATCCAGGCGACAGACGCGGCACGTTGATCAGGCTCACTGACGCTGGCCGGAGGCTGCAACGAGATGTCGGTAAAGCCCACGGCAAACAGATCGCTCAGTACCTTGCGGCAGCGCTAGACACCGAACAGATGACCGAACTGACCAACCTATTGAACGCCATTGTCGAGGTGAATCTTGATGACAGTAAACGACAACAATGAGGCTGCTGACACGCCGCTACGAGTGGTAGTGATCAGCGCCGGGGTCTCAGATCCGTCGACGACCCGCATGTTGGCTGACCGTATCGTCACGGGCGTACGCGAGGCGATTGCCACGGACGAGCGCTCCGTCGCATTTCGTTACATTGAACTTCGCGACTTGGCCGTCGACATCGCCCAAGCAGGCATCGGTGCGTTGCGATCCTCGCGACTCGACGAGGCGATTGGAACCGTTGCCGAAGCCGACGGGGTCATCGTGGTCAGCCCGGTCTTCAAGGCGTCGTTCACCGGTCTGTTCAAGTCTTTCCTTGATGTTCTCGACGATGACGTGCTGCTGAATATGCCGGTGATTCTGGCTGCTACCGCCGGTACACCGCGCCACGCGCTCGTCCCGGATCAGACCATGCGCCCCATCTTCGCCTATCTGCGTGCGCTACCGGTGCCCACCGCCGTCTTCGCCGCCACCGAGGACTGGGGCAAGACCGACGCGCTGAAACCGCGTGTCGACCGCGCGGCGGGCGAGTTTGCTGCTCTGGTCACAGCGAATATTCGTTCCAGCGTGCTGCAACGTCAATCCGGGTCGTATCAGCGCACCTTCGACGGTGCGGCCGATCGCAGTGGTTCGATGGCGGAGCTTGACTTCAATTCAGATTTGATGCGGCTCGCAGCCGGGGGTGCGGCTTCGCTGCAGTCTCATCCGCGTGAATGAACGTCGGCTAGCCGCGACTACGCAACTCTGCCAACCGTTTGATCAGGTCAAGTGCTGGAACGATACTCTCGTCCGGTGCAACCGACGCTGGCCGCGGATCGACGAAGCGCGGATCAGCGTCGCCGGGCGAGGCTGATCCGTAGGCGATGTCGATCTGCCGCACTTCATCGCGCAGACTGGTCATCTTGGTATCGAGGCTGTGTGCGACCTGAGCCGATTCCGCTAGCCCTTCGAGGATCGATGCGGGCACCTGCCGATCGTATTTGTAGTAGATCTTGTGTTCGAGCGATGCCCAAAAATCCATGGCGATGGTGCGGATCTGGATCTCGACTGTGACCGGCACGGTGCCCGATGACAGGAACACCGGCACTGAGACAATCATGTGCAAACTGCGATACCCGTTTGGTTTTGGGTTGGCGATGTAGTCTTTGACGTCGATGATCGTCAGGTCGTCCTGCTTCTGGAGCGCGTCAAGCACCTGGTAGATATCTGGGACGAAACTGCAGACGATCCGCACGCCTGCGATGTCCAAGATGGTGTCGCGGATTGCCTTGAAGGTCGCGTCGCAACCTTTGCGTTCGACCTTGTCGAGCACCGAACCAGGGGATTTCAGCCGTGAAGTCACATGCTCGATGGGATTCTCGTGGTGCAGGTGGGTGAACTCGTCACGCAGAATGTTGACCTTGGTCAGGACTTCCTCGATCGCGAATTTGTACTGCAACATGAAACGGGTGAAAGCGTCCCGGAGTGCTTCGAGTTCGGCGACGGAACTGTCTGGACCGAGAATTTTCGCGAGTCGCGCTTGGACCTGTATTTCTGCACCCTCATCAGCCATGTATCAATCCTAGAAACGTTGATTGAGTAGAACCTGTGCTCGTTCTAGAGTACTGCTATGCACATTTGGCTCATAGTCCTTTTGGGACTCAACGTTGTCTTCAACCTGGCGGTCTGGCCACAGTTCGTCCGTCGGGTAGGTGACGATCCCAGGGCACGCGATGAACACGGTAACCCGACCAAGTTCCTCAAGGTGCACAATGTGCTGTTCATTGCCGCGGCGGCGGTGACGATCGCCAGTTTGGCGGGTGCGACCCTCGGCGTCATCCTCGATTGAGGACTCGGATCGCCGGGTAGCGCGAAGCGCGTATCGAGACATGTTCCACCACTGGTCGAGTAGCGTAATCGTCTCAGACCGCTAGGTGCCCGTCAGCGCTGAAAAGCCTCGCGCACCAGCACCACGGCCTCATCTGCGTCGATCCCGAGATCGCGAATTTGTGCGACAAAGATCTGGGCAGCCTGACGAGCGGCCTTGTCGCCGGGTCGCACACTTGAAGTGACGAGGGTGCCTCGCCTGCCCAGAGTCTCGACCAAACCGGCAGCTTCGAGCTGGCGGTAGGTTTTGGCAACAGTGTTCACCGCGAGGCCGAGGTCCGTGGCAAGTTGGCGCACCGTGGGCAGCCGCGCACCGGCAGGCAGATCGCCGGTGACGATGGCGTCGGTGATCTGGCGGCGCAGTTGCTCGTATGGTGCTGTGTTTTCCTCGTGATCAATGATCAAGTCCACGGTGACCTCCTGTGCAAAATTACTCTACGGCACCGATCGACCTTCGCTGGCCGTGTCAGGTCGAGACTTCAACGAACCACGCGTGGGTATAGGCTCGAAATATGGCAGATGACCTCACACCTATTGAAATACCCACTGTTCGTCTTAACGACGGTACTGACTACCCGAGCGTGGCACTTGGCACATATGGCCTCAGAGGTAGCGAAGGTGCTGCCGCAATCGCCGGTGCCATCGACAACGGCTACCGGCTCATCGACTCGGCCTTCCGATATGACAACGAGGGTGCGGTCGGCGCTGGCGTGCGTCAATCTAGTGTGCCGCGCGAACAGATCTTCGTCACGAGCAAAATCCCTGGTCGCTACCACGACTATGACGCGACGATCACCACCGTGCAAGAATCCGTTTACCGCACGGGCTTGGACTACATCGACCTGTACCTGATTCACTGGCCACTGCCGAGGATCGGCAAGTACATCGAGGTCTACAAGGCACTGTTGGAGATGCGCGAATCCGGTCTGATCAAAGCCGTGGGTGTATCCAACTTCTTGCCCGAACATCTCCAGGCGGTTATCGACGCCACGGGTGACGTGCCGGTGATCAACCAGATTGAATTCCACCCGTACTTCCCGCAGCTCGACGCCATCGAGATCCACCGGGAGTTGGGCGTCCAGACCGAGTCGTGGTCACCGGTGGGGCGCGGCAATGAGATGGCGAATGAGCCCGTTATCCGCGAAATCGCAGCGCGTCACGGCAAGAGCCCGGTGCAGATTATTCTGCGCTGGCACACCCAGCTTGGGACGATTCCGCTGCCGAAGTCCGCGAATTCGGGGCGGCAACGCGAGAACCTCGACATCTTCGATGTGACCTTGACCGAGGATGAGATCGCTGCAATCAGCGCTCTCGGGCGACCCGATGGACGTATCTCAGGTCAAGACCCCGCAGTCCACGAAGAGTTCTAGGACAAACGATTGGGCGGCACCCGCTCTCGGGGGCCGCCCAATGTTGTATGAAAGTTCAGTTACTTGATCTGTGAGCGTAGGAACCAGGCGCGCTCGTCAAGATTCTGTGCCACGGCGATCAGGTGATCCTGGCTGAGTAGATCTTCCTCGACTTGCGGCAGGGCGTCCTTGATCCGCTGGGACACGGCATCAACACGGTCTGCCATGATCTGGACGACCTTGTCTGAACCGATCGGTCCGGGGCCGATGTCCTCGACTTGCGAGGTTCCCGCAATGGTTTCGACACGGCCGTCGGGGGAGACGCCCAGTTGCGCGAGGCGCTCGGCGACTGTGTCGTACGACTCCCGTACTTGTGTGACCAGCACATCGAGTTCGAGGTGCACGGAACGGAACTGCGGCCCGTGCACATTCCAGTGGGCTTGCTTGCCGAGCAGGGACAGGTCGATCAGATCGACCAGGGTCGCCTGCAAAATCTTCGCTACTTCGGGTGATGCCTTGGGCATGTTGACCTCCTTGGATGGACTCTTCCAGCATAGGTCGATCGAGCCGATTTTGTGGCTTAGCGATGCCTAGCCAATCTTTGGTGCGCCTCACTGCGTCGCTGCCGGAACTCGCTGGAAGTCAGACGATAGAGGCATCGCAGTGACGGACAATGATCTATCGGTTCAGTTCTGTGACACCGCGGTTGGCTAACTCGTCTGCTCGTTCATTTCCCGGGTCACCCGCGTGCCCTTTGACCCACTGCCAGGAGACATCGTGCCGCGCGATCTCGGCGTCGAGTTCTTGCCATAACTCGGCGTTCTTGACCGGCTTGCGGCCAGCAGTGCGCCAGCCATTGCGCTTCCAGTTATGGATCCAGTCCTGGATCCCGTTCATCACGTATCTGGAGTCGACATGAACGACGACCGTGCACGGCCGGGTGAGCGCGCGCAGTCCTTTGACGACGGCCAGCAGCTCCATCTGGTTGTTGGTGGTTTGCTCGTCCCCGCCCCATAGGTCCTTGATGTGGGCACCCCATTCGATGTGAACGCCCCAGCCGCCAGGACCGGGATTGCCTTTGCAGGCCCCGTCGGTCCACATGTGTACAGGTGCTTGGTTATCCGACACTGTCAAAGGCTCCTGGGACGAGTTCTTCCAGGTCACTGCGCCAAGAATCGATACGGTCCGGGAAACAGGTCTTCAGCAGTCGGACCATAGTGGCGGCGGCAGTGGACGCGCCAGGGGATGCACCGAGCAATCCGGCGATGGAACCGTCAGAACTGGTCACGAGTTCGGTACCGAACTCAAGCTTTCCGCCCTTGCCTTTGTCCCGTTTGATCACCTGAACGCGCTGACCCGCGGTAATCCATTCCCAGTCACCGGGTTTTGCCTCGGGATAGAAGTCAAGCAGGGCGCGGAACTGAGTTTCGTCGCGGGCGATCAACTGACCGATCAGGTACCGGGTCAGGTCCATGTTGTGCCAGCCTGCCCCCACCATCGAAATGATGTTGCCCAGGCGCAGGGACCGTACCAGATCCCAGAGCGAGCCTGTTTTCAGGTAGCGCGGGCTGAATCCGGCGTAAGGGCCGAACAGTAGGGCTTCCTTGCCATCGACAACCCGAGTGTCCAGGTGGGGCACTGACATCGGCGGTGACCCAACCGAGGCCTTCCCGTAGACCTTCGCTTGATGTTTCGCGACGATATCCGGGTTGGTGGTGCGCAGGAACTTGCCGGAGATCGGGAAGCCGCCGTAGCCGCGAATCTCTTTGATGCCGGAACGCTGTAGCAGGGGCAGGGCGTAACCACCCGCACCGACAAAGACAAAATCGGCAGTGATTTTGGCAGGTCGACGGCTCGCGTTCCAGCGACGGTCCTTGATTTGGACTTGCCATTTGCCGCCGCGTCGGTGCAGTTTCGTCACCTCGTGGTTGGTGCGGAGTTCGGTGCCGCGGTGGCGCAGGATGTCGATGAGTTCGCGAGTCAGCGCTCCGAAGTTGATGTCTGTTCCCTCGGCAACGCGAGTCGCGGCAATGGGCTCGTCCCGTCGTCCAGCGACCAGCAGCGGTGCCCAACTCGCAATGGTGTCACGATCGGTGCTGAACTCCATGGAAGTAAAGCCAGGGACCTCGCGGATCGCTTCGTAGCGGCGTTTGAGGTAGTCCACGTCTTTGGCGCCGCGCACGAGAGTCATATGCGGGGTGACAGACAGGAAACGCGATGGATCGGGGATCAGCCCGCGGCGTGTCAGTGCTGCCCACAGGGTGCGGGAGACCTCGAAATTGCGGTTGATCGTGGCGGCCTTCGTCGTTTCGATGGTGCCGTCGGGGCGCTCGGGGGTGTAGTTCAGCTCGCAGAGTGCCGCGTGGCCGGTGCCCGCATTGTTCCAGGGGTTGGAGCTTTCCCGCGCTACCTCGTCGAGGCGTTCGACGATCAGAATGCGCCAGGTGGGTTCGAGCAGCGATAGGAAGGTCCCCAGTGTGGCACTCATGATCCCACCGCCGACAAGCACCGCGTCATAGTGTTGTCCGGCTATGTCGCTGCCGCGATTCGCAAAGAGTATCGGTGCTGGTTGGGCCGATGACGCTTGTGCTGCGCTCGCGTGTGTACTCACAGATACGGTGCTGGGCATAGGCGCAATGTTAGTCCTCGATGCGCCATTGGTGCAGTCATGCCCGTTTTGTGAACGTCTCAGGCATCCCGCCTGAGATCTGGACGATGCCGACCTCGCCCTTGACTTGAGGGCACAATAATCGTGTCGGGCACCGGTAATAGGTGGTGCTCAACACGATTATCATGCCCCCTCGGATGCCCTTGGAGGCTCAATCGGTGCTTTGGGTAGTCTGGCTAGCCGCGACCAAACGTGTCAGGATTCACCGGACGCTTCGCTCGTGGCAGCTTCTCCACCACGAGCAGATACGACTCGGTCACCAACTCTTCAAGAAGCGCCTGGTCGATGCCGTCCCCGGGATGCACACTGATCCAGTGCCTCTTGTTCATGTGCCAGGCGGGTTTAATCTCGTCGTACTCCGTGCGCAGTGCCAGGCCGTCCTCAGGCGTGACTTTGAGGTTCACGATCGGTTCGTCACGCACGTCCAGGAGGAGCATGAATATCTTTCCCTGAACCTTGTACACCGCGGCCTCGGGACCAAACGGGTGGGTGAGCACGGCGCCAGGCATCTGCTCTGCCCGTGCTTCCGCAGACTCGTGTAGTCGGCGGCCATCCATACCGTTCCCCTTATTTGAACACCACAGCGGCTGAATCGATCGTAATGCGGTGGCAGCCAGAGCGTAGCGAGTGCATCGCTTATCAGATTTGCAAAGATAGGACGGTGACGTTCATACGCAGTTGGTTCAGATTGCCCTGGTGGCGTGCGTTACTGCTCGCGGGGATCGTGTTCATTGCATGTACAGCGCATGCGGTGGCGACAGCCAGCATCACCGCGCCCTTCGGCCCGCACATGGCCACATACGAAGTCACGACAACGGGACAGCTCACCATTGATCTTGGACCGTTCGGCACCATTGTGCGTGATCTGGAGATCCCGGTGCCGCTGGGAATCGACGTCACCGTTCACGAGATCCCCGATGATTTCACCCAGGTTGAAGTCGATGGCACCATCGACAACCTCTCGGCAGACCTGAATCAATATCTGCGTTTCTTCGCCAGCCCTAGCGATACCTTCACCACTGTCGCCTCCGGTCTGGTCAAAGACATCGGAGCGACCGTATTGCGAGACATCTTCCTGCTTGGAGTGTTCGTCCTGGTGCTTGCGGGTGCAACGGGCCGGACCCGTGGTGGCTACGTGACACGATGGCTGCTGCACTACAGCCCTTGGATCACGGCTGTCAGCGTAATCATGCTCGCAGTGATGGTTACCGCAACTGCGCTCGATACCCAGCGAAACCGGCACGTTGCGGGTGCTGAAGTATTTACCGGCACTCCTCTCGAAGGGACCAGGGTCACCGGCCGCCTCGGCGGGCTGCTTGAGACCTATGGCGTGCAGCTTATGGATGTCTACCGCGACAACGAGCGGTTCTACGAAGTGGCTAACGCCAATCTCGCCAGCGCGTGGGATGCCCGGATCGCCTTCGAAACCACCTGGTCAGGCCGCATACCCGAACCGGATACCGACCTGATCACCATGGTTGTGATAGCTGATCTGCACTGTAATTTCTCAGTGTCACCGCTGGTCACAACCCTCGCGGAACGAGCCGGAGCACAACTCGTCCTTCATGCGGGCGATGCCACGATCAACGGCACTGCGGTCGAACAAACCTGCGTCGACTCCGTCGTGCACGCCACCCCTGATGGCGCCACTATGGTTTTCGTAGGCGGCAACCACGATTCGGCCTTGACATCAGACCAGTTCGAAAACGCGGGTGCTGTGGTGTTGCGCGGCAGCACCGTTGAAGTTGCGGGCGTGCGCATCTTGGGTGACCTCGACCCATATGAGACAAGGATCGGCTCCGGCTCCGTATTGGCCTCCGAGGAGAGCGGGGACGAGTTCTCCGCTCGTATGTCCGAGACCGCCTGCGAAGACGACCCTGACCTCGTGCTTATCCACACGCCGTACGTCATTGAACGGGCATTGCAGGACTCGTGTGCCGCCTACACCATCTCAGGTCATACCCATCGCCGCATTGGCCCCGCTGTCTTCGGCGGTGGAGTGCAATACGTCAACGCCTCCACTGCCGGTGCCGTGTCCGGGCAGCCAACGGTGGGGCCGCTGCGCGGCACTGCGGAGATGACCGTGTTGCGTTTCGATCCAGAAACGCGCCGCATCGTTGATTATCGGCTGGTTTCAGTCAAGCCAAGCACCGCTGTGCTAGTCAGTCCCGCGTACGAGTACCCAATCGCGCAGGTGCGGCAAGCAGAACAATACGAAACAGACGTCACCGATGTGCCACCGCTCGGTCCAGTGACGCCCACGACTCCTGACGCTTCGCAGGATGCTGATTCTCAGGACACTCTTCCAGAGGACACCAACGCCGCCGACCCTGCCGCTCCACCCGACGACATCGCACCCGCGCCAGACCAGGAGTAACCCTGCCACACAGGACTTTCGACCCGGCCGCAGTAGTACTCTGAGTGGCGTGATGCGTTCATGACTGATGTACCAACCGACCGTCGTCTCCACCCCGCTTTAGCGCTGTTGGCGCTCGCAATCGGTGGCTTCACCATCGGCACCACCGAGTTCGCCACCATGGGCGTGCTGACCAATATCGCCGACGCTTTCAGCGTTGACGACCCCACGGCAGGTCACACCATCACCGCCTACGCATTAGGCGTTGTCATAGGTGGTCCGATTCTGACGGTCAGCTGCGCGAGAATGCCCCGCAAGCGGCTGCTCATCTTCTTGATGACGCTGTACACCGTGGGCAACCTGATTTCGTCTGTCGCACCGTCTTTGCCGCTGCTGGTGACGGGCCGATTGATGACCGGATTGGCTCACGGCGTGTTCTTCGGTGTTGGCGCTGTGGTTGGAACCGCAGTCGTAGGACGAGCTCGTCGCGGCTTCGCAGTCTCAATGATGATGGCGGGTCTGACAGTTGCCAACATCGTTGGAGTGCCGCTGTCATCGCTGATTGGCGACAGTCTCGGCTGGCAGTGGGCCTTCCGCCTGATGGGACTGCTCGGTGTCGTGACTATCGCCGGTCTGTTGTTATTCATCCCGAAGGTGCCGGCCGAAACGGGTGCCTCCCCGCGCAGTGAGTTCAAAGCACTGGGCAACGGCCCGCTCTGGATCGCCATGGCCGCAGGGGCCATCGGATTCGGCGGTATGTTCGCCGCCTACAGTTACGTCAAACCCATCGTGGTGCGCGGTGTGGGCGCGAGCGAATTCACCGTCCCCTACGCACTTGCCGCCTTCGGCATCGGCATGACCTGCGGGGTACTGCTCGGAGGCAAACTCTCCGACCGCTCCGTGCGGGGTACCGTTCGAGCCGGATTCGTCGCCACTGCAGTAACGCTAGCGATCTTTGCGCTGACTATGGGCACACTGCCTGGCGTGATCGTTGGCCTGTTCCTCGTCGGACTCGCCTCGCAAACCCTTGGTGTGGCGCTTCAGGCGGCCCTGATGGATCTGAGCCCCAACGCGCCATCGCTGGGCGCGTCACTATGCCACTCCGCACTCAACCTTGGAAACGCCAACGGCGCCTACTTGGGCGGACTCGTCCTCCTCGGAGGGTTTGACTACCCAGCGCTGGGATGGCTCGGTGTCATCTTGACCATGATCGGCTTCGCATTGATGCTTGTCGTGCAACGTATGGTGGCTCACAGACAACTGTCGGATACTAAAGCACCACTTACCCCAACCGTGGAGTTTTCATGAGCACGAACACGATTGACAACGAGGTCACCGGTTTCGCCCTGAACCTACGCCGCGTCGGATTCTGGCTGTTGGTGCTAGGCACCGTTGCGTTCCTCGCTTCAGCAGCCCTGTCGATTGAACGTTACCTAAGTTTGGTGGACCCCAATCACGTACCAAGTTGCTCGCTGAGCCTTTTTGCGGATTGCGGCCCCGCCATGGGGTCAGCGCAGGGACGCATCTTCGGATTCCCCAACCCCTTCCTCGGCCTGGGCGCGTTCCCCGTGGTCATGGTCACCGGGGCGATTATGGCCACCGGCTGGGAACCCCCACGATGGTATTGGCGGGCGCTGACTGCGGTCACCACCGCGGCCATGTCCATGATCGTCTTCTTGATGTACACCTCGATGCACACCCTTGAGCGACTCTGCCCGTATTGCGTTGTGGTGTGGGCCATGATGATCCCGTTGTGGTACCTGATGATCGCCTTCGCATTCGATCGAGACATGTTGGGGGCGAGCGCCCGGTTGAAGACGATCTTCGTCGACAATCGTTCCATCTTCATCGTGGTGAGTTACGTCATCGTGGTTCTATGGGCGGTGCTCGCGCTATGGGATCTGATCGTTTACGAGTTCCAGAACTAGCCTCGCGATAAGACCACCGCCCAAGCGATAAGATTGCGCGTGTGACTACGCAAGACCAACCCACAGCGTCCCAAACCTCCGCCCCAGACGAGCCGGTACTGCGCTACACGCCTGCTCTGGCCGAGCAGATCGAACTCAAATGGCAAGACATCTGGGAGGAACGCGGCACATTCCACGCTGCAGACCCCACCGGAGGGACCCTCACAGACGGCAACGGTCAGCCAGCAGGAGACCGGCAGCCATTCTTCGTGATGGACATGTTCCCGTATCCATCAGGCGCAGGCCTGCACGTGGGACACCCGCTGGGCTACATCGCGACCGACGTGACAGGACGATTCCGCCGCATGCGCGGTGACAACGTGCTGCACGCTCTCGGCTACGACGCCTTTGGCCTGCCAGCCGAACAGTACGCGGTGCAAACAGGTCAACACCCGCGCATCACAACTGAGGCCAACATCGCCAACATGCGTCGCCAACTGCGCCGTCTCGGTCTGGCGCATGATCCGCGGCGTTCTTTCGCGACCACCGATTCGGACTACGTGCGCTGGACCCAGTGGATCTTCTTGCAGATCTTCAATGCCTGGTACGACCCGGAAGCAACTCGTCCCGACGGCGGAGTGGGCAAGGCTCGTCCCATCTCAGAATTGATCGACGAGTTCGCCTCCGGCGAGCGCACACTGCCGCAAGACGTGCCAGGGGTCACTGCGGAAAGCCAATGGGCCGACCTGTCGCCGAGCACTCGTCGTCAAATTATTGACTCCTACCGGCTGGCCTACACCTCCGAATCACCGGTCAACTGGTGTCCCGGATTGGGAACCGTGCTGGCCAACGAGGAGGTCACCGCCGACGGCAAATCCGAACGCGGCAACTTCCCGGTGTTCACCAAGTCACTGCGACAGTGGAATATGCGGATCACCGCCTACGCTGACCGGTTGGCCGATGACCTCGACCTGATCGACTGGCCGGACAAGGTCGTGTCCATGCAGCGGCACTGGATCGGTCGCTCCGAAGGTGCTGAGGTCGCCTTCACCATCGCAGGTTCGGGCGACCAGCTCACAGTCTTCACCACTCGTCCCGACACGTTATTCGGTGCGACGTTCATGGTGGTCTCGCCAGAGCATCCGCTGCTGGAGCAGGTTCCTGACGTCTGGCCCGACGGTACCCGTGATGCCTGGACGGGTGGCTATGAGACACCAGGTGAGGCGGTGCGACAGTACCAACGGGATGCCGCCGCCAAGACTTCGGTCGAGCGCCAGGCTGATGCGGGCAAGAAAACCGGCGTCTTCACCGGTTACCTGGCGAACAACCCGGTCGATGGCCGCCAGATCCCGGTGTTCACCGCGGACTACGTGCTGATGGGTTACGGTACCGGTGCGATTATGGCGGTGCCTGGGGGCGACACCCGCGACTACGAGTTTGCGACGCAGTTCGAACTGCCGGTGATCTACACGGTTGCTCCGCCGGAAGGTTTCGAAGGCGGAGCCTGGACCGGCGATGGACTTGTCATCAACTCGGCCTCGGACACGCTGGACCTGAACGGTATGGACGTGGTCGCCGCGAAGTCAGCTATGAACGACTGGCTGGAAGAACAAGGTCTGGGAACCCGGACCATCAGTTACCGGTTGCGCGACTGGCTGTTCAGCCGCCAACGGTACTGGGGCGAGCCGTTCCCCATTGTGTACGACGAGACCGATATGCCCATCGCGCTGCCCGAATCGGCGCTGCCCGTCGATCTGCCCGATGTGCCGGACTATTCGCCGCGCACCTTCGAACCAGACGATGTGGACTCGGCGCCAGAGCCGCCGCTGGGACGCAACGAGGACTGGGTCAACGTCACACTCGACCTGGGCGATGGGCCGCGCGTCTACCGCCGTGACACCAACACCATGCCGAACTGGGCGGGCTCGTGCTGGTACTACCTGCGTTACCTCGACCCGAAGAACGGCGACGCCGCGGTCTCCGAGGAACTGGAACGCTACTGGATGGGACCGAAGCATAATGACACTGCCGGCGTCGCCGGGGGAGTCGACCTGTACGTCGGCGGTGTGGAACATGCTGTGCTGCACCTGTTGTACGCCCGGTTCTGGCACAAGGTGCTCTACGATTTGGGTCACGTTTCCTCGCGCGAGCCGTTCCACAAACTGTTCAACCAGGGGTACATCCAGGCCTACGCTTACACCGACGACCGCGGTGCCTACGTTCCTGCCGACGAGGTGGAGGAAATCACTGCCGCAGACGGTTCGGTCACCTACGTCTGGCAAGGCCAAGAGGTCAACCGCGAATACGGCAAGATGGGCAAATCACTGAAGAACGTGGTCACCCCGGACGATATGTACGACTCGTACGGTGCGGACACCTTCCGGTTGTACGAGATGTCCATGGGGCCGCTGGATCTGTCCCGCCCGTGGGAGACTCGTGCCGTTGTCGGCTCACAACGCTTCTTGCAGCGGCTGTGGCGCAATATTGTGGACGAGACCACCGGAGAACTCGTCATTACGGACGAGCCCGCTGACGCGAAAACCCGCAAACTGCTGCACCGGACCATTGCGGACGTCACTGTCGAGATGGAGGCTATGCGCCCCAACACGGCTATTGCCCGGTTGATCGCGCTGAACAACCACCTGACATCGCTGGATCGGGTGCCGCGTGAGGCCGCCGAGCCACTGGTGCTGATGGTTTCGCCCTTCGCGCCGCATGTCGCCGAGGAGTTGTGGGAACGTCTGGGACACGACGGGTCCTTGGCGCACGAGCCGTTCCCTGGTTATGACGAGGCGGAACTGGTCGAGGACGCTGTCACCTGTATCTTCCAGGTGCAAGGCAAGGTGCGCGGCCGCGCGGAAGTCTCGCCTTCCGCCACCGATGAGGAACTGACCGAACTAGCCCTGGCCGACCCAGGTGTGCAGCGCGCCTTGGGCGATGCTCCGGTGCGCAAAATCATCGTACGGGCACCCAAACTCGTCAACGTGGTTGCTGGCTGACGGCGATGCTCGCCAAGGGCTGATGGCGTCGACCGTGAGCGGCCGAGGAACCTCGCAGGTCGGGTCGGTGTGTATTGTCACCGACTCGACCGCTGCGTTGCCTGCTGCCGTGCGATCCCATCCTGCACTTCGGATTGTGCCGTTACGCGTCATTGTGGACGAGTGCACCTACCGTGACGGCGAGGATCTCACCGAGGTTGAACTGGCTACGGCTCTGGGCGAGGGCGCGGTGGCGACCACCTCTCAGCCTCCGGTCCCTGACTTTGTGGCGGCCTATCGATGGGCGGCGGATCAGGGATTTTCTGCCGCGGTGTCGCTGCATATCTCTGGGGAACTGTCGGGTACGGTGCATGCTGCCGCGCTGGCGGCCTTAGAGGTGGGGATATCGGTGCAGGTGGTCGATTCACGCACCACCGGTGCGGCGCTCGGAGCGGCGGTATGCGATGCCCTGGACGCCTCCGGTGAAGGACTATCGGCACGTGAGGTGACCCAGGTCGCCATGGCCGCGGCGAGCCAGTCGAGGACGTGGTTCGTAGTCGAATCTCTCGAGCATTTACGTCGCGGCGGTCGGCTGTCACGCACCGCCGCGACTGTGGGGACGGTCCTAGGCGTACGGCCCATCTTGACAGTTTCAGCCGGGAAAGTGGAACTGGAGCACGTCGCGCGTACCCGTACCGCCGCGCTGCGCCGAATACTGACGAACGCCGCGGAATTCCTGGACCAGGCGGCCGACCCGGAACTTTTCGTACACCATCTTGGTGACCAGGCTGCAGGCGATGCGCTTGCAAATCTGGTTCATGAACGAACTGGTCTGCTGCCCACTGTCTTGGGCGCTGGATGCGTCCTGGGTGCCCACGTGGGGCCGGGAATGGTGGCTGTGGTGGCAGTTGACCATGGTGGCGGCACGGTGGCTCGCACTGGCGGGCGTTAAGTTATCCACATCTGTGCTCTAGGCAGGTCATGGGCGACTTCCGATCAATAACGTCGCCTACATGGACAAACTCCGGCAATATCACGGCGACGCAACCGACCACGGCCCAACTGATCACCTTGATCAGTCATCTTCGGACTCAATCGGCACCTTCTTTGACGGCATGGATGACGAGGCTGTGCCGCGTCATACAACGACTTTTGAAGCATCCGAGGACGATTGGCCAGTCGATCCGAGGTCACTGAGCTCACGTTGGTCGCTGGGGCGCTCGGCCGTGGTGGCTGTGGCACTCATCATTCTCATCGCGGTAGCCATGGCGTGGTGGGCGAATCGTCCCGTCAGCGATGCCTCGGATGAGAACACCCTGGCGGACCTCGAACAACTCGACGGTGATTTCGCGGCGCACAATGCCGACCTGAACGGCACGCCTGCACCCTCTGAGGGCACTGCCGCACCTGATGCGGACTCTGCGATGGACAGCACCTCTGCTATCCCGGCACAGAACGGAACGATCGCCGTCCATGTGGTGGGTCAGGTACGCCGCCCTGGGCTGGTCTACATTGCGGCTGGCGGGCGGTGGGCCGACGCGATCAACGCAGCAGGAGGCCTGCGGAAGAACGCCGCCGCAGGCGCGATTAACCTGGCGGAACTCGTCGCCGATGGTCAGCAGATCTATGTGCCGAAGAAGGGAAGCGGTACGCAATCGACGCATTCGTCATCAGGCGGGGCGTCGAACTCGACGACCACTGGTGTCGGTGACAACAGTTCGTCCGGTCCTGACGCCAGCGACAGTGCAGATCCGGTCGGGACGGGAACCGGACGTGTCGACATCAACGCTGCGACTGAGGAACAGCTTCAACAGTTGCCCGGAATCGGTCCGGCATTGGCTGGGCAGATCGTCTCGTGGCGCCAAAGGGCCGGAGGCTGCACCAACCCTGAGCAACTACTGAGTGTGCCCGGTATCGGTACCGCGCGGTATGCGGCGCTGGCTGACCTGGTCAGTTGCTAGTGGTGGGAGTTAGCGGCGGGGATCATCATGCACCGTTGGCATGACGCAAGGCTGGTGCCGTTGGCTGTGACGGTCTGGGGTGCGACGCTATTGCTGTTGTTTCAGCGTCCGTCACCGACCGTGATCTTCGTGCTGCTCGGCGTGATCGCTATGGCTCTGCTGGGCTACATCAGATGGCAACGATACTGCAGGAGAAGACCCCGTCCTGTTCGACGGCGATCACGGCCATCGCCAAGCATGTGGTCGCCACCGCGTACGCGACCACGTCTGGATGTCGCCGGGCAACTCGTTGTCTGTTTTCTCGCGGTTCTCTTGGTATGCCTGACTTGGCTCTGGCATAACGATCCTGCAATCGACTCACTGTTTCGCGGCGCCAGCAAGGACCTCACTCGCGCTATTGGCACTGACTCGGCAACTGCCAAGCAGAGCCAACCCATCACCGTGAAGGCCCGCGTCGTCTCACAGCCCAAGCCCTACGGCGATCAAGACGGTGCGCGGCCGTCATGGTGGTCAGACCTCGCCATCCACCAGTGGCAGGATCCAGAGATCGACCTGCGTTCGGCGACCCCGGTGACAGTTTTTGCACGTGGCTCGCCACCGGTCTGGATGAGCTGGGTAGTGATAGAGGGATCACTAACGCGCGGCGGTATCGGCGGCGGTGAATTGATCTTGCGGGCCACCGCTGTGACTGAGGTTTCGCCAGCACCTGCCTGGTCTCGCTGGTCGGATTCCGTACGTGAGGCGACACACCGGGCTGTCGAGAACTTATCCGAGCCTGCGCAGGTGCTTGTGCCCGGTGTGGCGATTGGGGATACCTCACAGATGTCGGATGAGCTATCGGACCAGATGAAGATCGCTGGATTGACCCACTTGACGGCAGTTTCGGGGGCACATTTCGCTATTTTGACCGCTGCTCTGTGGTTCGTCCTCGGGGCATGCCGATTGAACGCGAGACCACGTGCGGTGCTGGTGGCGGTAGCCTTGGCCGCCATGGTGGTGCTCGTACGCCCAGAACCATCGGTGATGAGAGCGGCTGCGATGGCGGCTGTGTCCGTCATGGGTGTTCTTGCGGGCCGTCGTTCCAGCCCGCTTCCAGCCTTGGCCGTTGGTATCGCGGTGTTGATAGTCGTTGATCCTTATCTGGCAGTCAATATCGGATTCGCGCTGTCGGTGGCGGCCACGGTGGGACTGGTGTTTATAGCTCCGATCATTGAGGACAAGTTGCCGCAACGCTGGCCTCGCTCGCTGCGTTTACAGGTTGCCATTGCTTGCGCGGCACATGTGCTGTGTGCGCCGGTATTGATCTTGATTGCGCCCCATATGTTGACGTGGAGTGTCGCTGCCAACCTGCTTGTCGCACCGGTCGGCGCGGTGATGACGGTGCTCAGTGCGCTCGTCGCGGTGCTTGCTGTTCCTGCTGCGCCGATTGCTCAGGCGGTTGCCTGGATCGCCCAGGTCCCTGCTTGGTGGATCGCTGTGGTGGCTCGTTGTTGTGCATCGGCTCCGGGCGCTCAGATCGCTTGGCCAGAAGGCATGGTGGGACTCGGATTCATGGCCGGCGTAATGACGGCCAGTGTCATTCTGATTGTCTCGATGCCTGGTGCGGTTTCTTATTTGCGGGTCGAACTGATGCCACTGCTGCGATGGCGATATGGCAGGCTTAGAACGTGGCTGCATCCAAACAACAGGTAGTGCCCTGGGACCAAGTGGAACTCGAACCGGTGCTCCTGGTTCAGGGACCTGAATCGTTGCTCGCCGACCGGGCCGTGCAGCGTGTTCGGACGCTTGCCGAACAGCGATTTCCCAGCGTGGAACGAAGCAGTGTCGACGCGTCTATCTACCAGGCGGGCGAGCTATCGGTGTTGACGAGTCCGTCGCTGTTCGCTGAGCCTCGGCTGATTGTCATTGATCAGGTGCAGTCTTGCTCCGACGCATTCATCAGTGACGCCATTGCCTACCTCGATGCCCTTGAACAGGAAGTCTTTGTCGTTCTGGTGCACCGCGGGGGGGTACGGGGCAAGAAACTGCTCGACGCACTGCGTTCTGCCGGCCACACCAAGGTGGCCTGCGATGCGCTCAAGCGGGATGCTGACAAGACGGCGTTTGTCTCGGCGGAATTCAAGCGGGCATCGCGGCGCGCGACCGCTGATGCAGTGCAGATGCTCGTCCAGTCTGTCGGCTCTGATCTGCGAGAACTAGCGGCTGCGTGTAGTCAGTTGATTTCGGATACCACCGGAATGATCGATGTCACCGATGTCGAGCGCTACTACGGTGGACGAGTCGAGGTGACTGCGTTCAAGGTCGCTGACCTGGCCATTGCGGGACAGTCAGCGCAGGCAGCGGTCGCGTTGCGCCATGCTCTGGCGACTGGGTCAGATCCGGTCCCGCTGGTAGCGGCCATTGCCGCGAAGTTGCGCACGATGGCCAAGGTGGCGTCGCATCGCGGCAGTGCGCCTGCGGCCGCAAAGGATCTGGGGTTGGCACCGTGGCAGGTGGAACGAGCTCGTAAGGACTTACGGCACTGGTCGCCGACGGGACTGGCTCAGGCAGTGACGCTCGTTGCTGCCGCTGATGCCGATGTCAAAGGTGCGGCGCGTGACCCGATTTTTGCGGTGGAGCGGGCTGTGCTGAAGATCGCGAGGATCGCGTCGAGTCCTCCGAGGTAGGACCCGTGCTGGACGAAACGAGGCCGTTTCGTGGCATGACAATGGGCGCCCCTCTGCGGTTAGCGCGAATGCGCAGGTTGCCGATGGGACGCCCATGACGTCATGACATCAGTTGGATGTCACAGACCGTTGACGGCCTTTGCCAACTTTGACTTGCGGTTGGCTGCCTGGTTGGCGTGGATAACGCCCTTGGAGACAGCCTTGTCGAGCTTGCGTGAAGCGTCGTGCAACGCGGTGGTTGCGTTCTCCTTGTCGCCAGCGGCGACGGCCTCGCGTACCTTACGTACGTAGGTCTTCAACTCGGACTTGACGGCCTTATTGCGCAGGCGCGCCTTTTCGTTGGTCTTGATCCGCTTGATCTGAGACTTAATGTTCGCCACGTTTGGACTCTCTTGTGTGTTCGCCTAAGCGATTTGACAGGTCTATGAAGGCTCTTCCGACTCCGGGACTGGGGTGGGGACCCGTGGTGAGGAGCCGGTAGGGCGCCCACCGACCAGTAGGCGCACAAACGAATACTCTAGCAGGTTTGCGGGATGCCGGGAACGCGGCGAGGGAAATGCGTGTGAACGGTGACTGCGGTGTGGCGTCCGGGGGAATCACGAACCGCGAGTTGTCGACCGAAGGACCGAACGCTACCGATTTAGATCACACGGTGGAGTTCCATTGTCACCACGGTGAGACCTCCGACGGTGATCTCGGCCCGTTGTGTCGGCGCGATCATCAGATCAAAACTGACGGTGGACATTGGCTTATCCAGTACGAGCCAGGCCGGTTCCAATGGCAGCCTGCAACTGGCCACGTCTATTTAAGTCAGCCAGGCAATGAGGCACGTCATCTTCACCTTGATCGTGATTCCGCCCAGGAACTCGACATGGGCGGAGGAACCAACCGGATCAGTGTTCGGCTACATCAACGCTTATTCGATCAAGACGAAGGTCCGCCGTTTTAGGGAAAATGGACGGAGAGTAGCAGCGATGAATTCACAGCGCCGCAATGATCTCGTCGAATAGAGCCCGCGCAACGATGGCGCCCTCGCGACGTACCCGCTCGGGATCGATTCGCAGCACCCGATCGAGCCTTACCTCAGACTCGCGACCGCGCGCATCCCACGGACCTGTGCCGATATCCAACCACCGGCGACCCAACTGCGCCTGGTACTCGGTGTCACGATCATGGTCCTTACTGGTCAGCATCAGCGCCAATAGCCAAGGGCCATCATGCCCGACGACCAAGACCGGGCGGTCTTTACCCTGAGTGTGATCCTCCTCGTACGGGACCCAGGTCCAGACGATTTCGCCCGGGTCAGCGTCACCATCGAGATCAGGGGCATAAACGGGCTGAACCACGCCGTTGAAATCTCCGGCGTACCCGGGTAGATCGGTAGTAGACACAAACCAACCGTAACCCGTTGCCAGAAACTCGGGGCCACGGCCAGTGACTTGCGCACAATCCCGTGGGAGCGAACTCGTCGCCAAGCATGGGACAATGGTGGATCGCGGCGCGAAGCGTTGCGGTGTTGTATCCGACCTTGTTTCCGGGAGTTAGAAGCCTCGTGTCACCCATCCCGAGCCCGAGCGCCGGTAAATTGATCAAGCCAGCCGCCACCGCGCCTGAGCTGCTCCGCAATTTCTGCATCATCGCTCACATCGACCACGGCAAGTCCACCCTCGCCGACCGCATGTTGCAGCTGACCGGTGTTGTGGAACAGCGCGCCATGCGCGCGCAGTACCTCGATCGGATGGACATTGAGCGCGAACGTGGCATCACCATCAAGTCGCAAGCTGTGCGCATGCCATGGGCCACGGTCGACGAGGACGGCACCGAACACCCCTTTGCGCTCAACATGATCGACACACCCGGGCACGTTGACTTCACCTACGAGGTCTCCCGTTCCCTGGCAGCCTGTGAAGGCGCAGTGCTCCTAGTCGACGCCGCCCAAGGCATCGAAGCGCAAACACTCGCCAACCTGTACTTGGCAATGGACAACGAGCTTGAAATCATCCCGGTGCTCAACAAGATCGACCTGCCGGCCGCACAACCCGAAAAGTACGCCGAAGAAATCGCCGGACTCGTTGGCGTTGAGCCCAGTGAAGTTCTCAAAGTTTCCGGCAAGACCGGGCAAGGAGTCGCGGAACTTCTCGACCGAATCGTCGAAGTGGTCCCCGCGCCGGTCGGCAACGCCGATGCGCCATCCCGGGCCATGATTTTCGACTCGGTGTATGACACCTTCCGCGGGGTTGTGACATACGTGCGTGTGGTTGACGGATCGTTGAACCCTCGTGAGCGCATCTCGATGATGTCGACTAAAGCCACCCATGAACTCCTGGAGATCGGTGTCATCTCACCCGAACCGATCCCCACTGAAGGCCTCGGCGTAGGAGAAGTCGGCTACCTCATCACCGGTGTGAAGGATGTGCGCCAATCCAAGGTCGGTGACACCGTCACCACCATGCACCACGGTGCCACCGAACCGCTCGCAGGCTACTCGGACCCGAAACCGATGGTGTTCTCCGGGCTGTACCCCATTGACGGATCGGACTACCCGGCACTGCGCGATGCGCTCGACAAGCTCAAGCTCAATGACGCGGCGCTGAACTACGAGCCTGAAACCTCCGTAGCACTCGGCTTCGGCTTCCGTGTCGGGTTCCTCGGGCTGCTGCACTTGGAGATCATTCGTGAGCGGCTCGACCGTGAGTTCGGGCTCGCGCTGATCTCCACCGCACCGAACGTGATCTACGACGTTGTGATGGAAGACAACACCGAGATCAATGTGACCAACCCGAGTGAGTTCCCCGGCGGGAAGATCCGCGAGGTCCGTGAACCTGTGGTGCGCGCCACCATCTTGGCGCCCAGCGAGTTCATCGGCGCGATCATGGAACTGTGCCAGTCGCGCCGCGGCGATCTGCTCGGCATGGACTACCTTTCGGCTGACCGCGTGGAGATGCGTTACACGTTGCCGTTGGCCGAGATCGTCTTCGACTTCTTCGACCAGTTGAAGTCAAAGACGAGGGGTTACGCCTCACTCGACTACGAGCCCTCCGGCGAGCAGGTCGCCGACCTCGTCAAGGTTGACATCCTGCTGCAAGGTGAGCAGGTCGATGCGTTCAGCGCCATCGTTCACAAGGAAAAGGCATACGCCTACGGCGTGATGATGACGGCCAAACTCAAGGACCTGATTCCGCGGCAACAATTCGAGGTGCCGATCCAAGCAGCGATCGGCTCGCGGGTCATTGCGCGCGAGACCATCCGGGCAATCCGGAAAGACGTGCTCGCCAAGTGCTACGGCGGTGACATCTCCCGGAAGCGCAAACTGCTTGAAAAGCAGAAGGAGGGCAAGAAGCGCATGAAGACCATCGGCCGTGTCGACGTGCCGCAAGAGGCCTTCATCGCAGCGCTTTCCTCTGAGCAGTCAAGCAAGGACGCCAAGGACGCCAAGAAGAAGTGAGCATCGGCGCGCTCAGTGCCTGCGTTGTGCGAAACGATACGCAACGCACGATACGAAGAAGCGAGTATCAGTGAGCCCAGCACTGCCAGACGGCGACACGGTTCCGGGCGGCGGACCGCTCGACGGGTGGACCGCTGACTACGATCGACAGCGCGGCTTCAGCGTCTACGTTCACGTCCCGTTCTGCAAGGTGCGCTGTGGTTACTGTGATTTCAATACCTACACCGCGACAGAACTCGGCGGAGGCGCAAGCCAAGCCGCCTACGCGCAAACGGCTGCGTTAGAGATCGACCTGGCCGCAAGGCAACTGGACCAAGCAGCGGTGCCATCACGCGCGGTGCAATCGGTGTTCTTCGGCGGTGGCACGCCGACGATGCTCCCGGCAACGGATCTAGCCGTCATTTTGAGCCGCGTGCAACAGGCCTGGAGCCTAGAAGCGGGCGCGGAAGTCACCACCGAAGCCAATCCTGACTCGGTCGATCAGCGCTACCTCGAAACCCTTGCCACAGCAGGGTTCACCCGCATCTCCTTCGGCATGCAATCGGCGGTGCCACATGTGCTGACCACCCTGGAACGCACCCACGACCCAGCCCGCATTCCACAAGTGGTCGAGTGGGCGAAGCAGGCAGGCCTGGCGGTGTCCCTGGACCTGATCTACGGCACGCCAGGCGAATCGCTAGATGATTGGCGCCGCAGCGTGGACGTCGCACTAAGCACGCGGGTCGACCACATTTCTGCGTATGCGCTCGTCGTTGAAGACGGGACCAAACTCGCAACGCAGGTGCGCCGCGGAATGGTCGAAATGCCCAATGCCGATGATCAGGCCGACAAATACGAACTTGCCGACCAGGCATTCTCCGAAGCCGGATTGCACTGGTACGAGATTTCGAACTGGGCGCGCGAGATAGACGGCAAGCCAGCCGCTTGCCAGCACAACCTCGCCTACTGGCGAGGCGACGACTGGTGGGGTATCGGCCCCGGGGCGCACTCGTACCTGGCGGCAGGGTATTTCGAGGACGAGGCCGCCCACGCTGTGGGCATCGACAACGAAGTCACGAGCACGACGACCCAAGCCCACGGCGTGCGCTGGTGGAACGTCAAACACCCGAGAAGCTACGCCGCCAAACTAGAATCGGCCGCCTCCCCGGCAGCCGGTCGAGAGTTCCTCACCCAGGAACAGGCGACACTGGAACGAGTCATGTTGGGCATCAGACTGTCGGAGGGGATGACGATCAGCGACCTGCCCGATCCGAACCCTGCGGTGATTGCCGGTTTCGTTGCTCGGGGCTTGATCGACGGCCGAGCAGCGTTGACCGGCACACTCAAGCTGACTCTGCGCGGCAGACTCCTCGCCGACGCCTTGATAACCGAGCTGATGGGCCTCTAGCCGCCTATCATTGACGGGTACGGCACGGCAACAGACATAGCACGACAGACGGCATGGACGAGGTTTGATGGGCACTACGACAGACGTATCGCGTCTGGACGTCTTCGCAGGTCGGGTCTATGGTCTTGACGCCCTGCGGGCGCTCGCAGTCGTGTTGGTGATCACCTACCATCTGTTCCCGTTGGCTCTGCCAGGCGGGTTCATCGGTGTCGACGTCTTCTTCGTGGTCTCAGGGTTCCTGATCACAGGTCTGCTGTTACGGCAGTGGCGCACGACGGGCAGCATCGACCTGCTTCATTTTTGGCAACGACGAGCCAGACGCCTGATTCCGGCGCTCGTAGCTGTGGTGCTATTGACAGGTGCCGCGGCAGCGCTGGTCGGGGGTGACATTCTGGTCGGCATCGGCCGTCAGATTGTCGGTGCGCTGACATTCACCTCGAACTGGATCTTCATTGCTTCGGGCTCGTCATATGGCTCTGACTTCTATCCGGAGCCGTTCACGCACCTGTGGTCTCTCGCTGTCGAAGAGCAGTTCTACCTGATGTGGCCACTAGTAGTGGTTTTGGTGCTGGCATGGGGCGGCCGTCGCCAAGAACGAGGCCAGGGCCGACGCCGTTTGACGCCGCTTCGACTCCTGGGGACAGTGGCCCTTGGAGTGGGTGCTGTGTCGGCAGTGATGATGGCACTTATTGCCGCCAGCGCCGCAGACCCGTCCCGGGCGTACTACGGCACCGATACCCACGTGATCGGCCTGATGTTGGGTGCCGCCCTGGCAGCGGCAGTATCGGGCTATCGGGGACGCCGGCTCCTTGCTCGAATCCGACATGACAGGCGCGCCAAATGGGCCGTAGCGATGGTTGCGGTGGCAGCGCTCGCAGTGATCGGCGCCATCGCCGCGATGTCGACCTGGTCGCAGCAGTGGACTTACCGTGGTGGTATCACTGTGGCGAGTTTGGCCACCATGTTCGTGATCTTCGCATTGCTCTGCCTGCCGGAACGCAGCCGATGCGGCGAACGAGGTGCGCTTGCCTGGGTCGGGGAGCGCTCGTACGGCTTGTATCTGTACCACTGGCCGCTGGTGGTGGTGATGTTCTACGCCTTCGAGAAGGTGCCGCAGTGGCTTAGCGGTCTCATAGTGCTGTGCGGAACACTGATGCTGGCCGCGTTGTCGTACCGATACGTGGAGCAGCCCATTCGACGACTGGGCTTCCGAGTGACATTCCGTGGTGCGATCCGTGCCATGCAGCCGATCCCCGGTGTGGCGATGCGCACTCGCAGAACCGTGTCGGCCTTGGGCCTCGCCGCTGCGGTGACCGTTGCCGGAACCGTGTATGGGGTCGCGGTGGCGCCCTCATCGACGCAACTCGATCAGCAGCTGGCCGCGGGTTCGGCCCTATTGAACAGCACAGACGAGTTGGGGCTGATTGAAGACCTGGATGAAACTGACGATGTTTTGGACATAGGCGCGGAACTGGGCGAATCTGCCGACGACTCAGCAAACGCAGCGGGGACGAGTCCTGATTCCTCCAACGATGTCTCGGCTGCTGGTGGCGCTGCGACTGGCAGTGACAGCTCAGACTCGAGGCCAGGGGCCACCGCAAACCTGGGGCCCAAGGCCTCCGGTAAGAACACCACCATCATCGGTGATTCGGTGACCATTGCCGCCGCGGAATCACTACAAGAACAGCTTCCAGGTGTGGTGATCTCTGCGGCGGTGGGCCGCAATATGATCCAGGCCCCCGACATCGTCAAGAAAATCAATAAGCGCGGCAAACTGAGGGACTATGTCGTCATTGCCTTGGCCACGAACTCGACCCTCACCGAGGATCAGTTGCGCAAGGTGGTCAGGGCGGTCGGCAAGGACCGTGCCGTCATTTTGGTCAACGGCTATGCGGACCGCTCTTGGATCAAATCGACGAACAAGACCATAGCCCAGGCCCCAAAGCTTTTTGGCAATGTGGTGGTTGCGGACTGGGCCGCGGTGGCCAAGAAGAACCCGAAGATCTTTGGCGCCGATGGCGTGCACCCCAAACCCGACCGAACCGGCGCCTATGCCGACGTCATCGTTGCGGCGATCGAAGAAGCCCAGCAATCCGTTTTCGAGACGACGGAGTAACCCAGATGAATGACCGCTATGGCCCAGACGTCCTCAGCTCCACCACATCCCATCACCGCCGCCGTCCGCAGTCGAAGCAGGTGGCTGCCCAGCTGGGACTCGTTGTCGAAGAAGTCACGACCGGATGGGTGGGTGCTGTAACCCGGGTAGAAAAATCCGGCGGACAGCACGTCGTCGTGTTGGAGGACAGTCGCGGGTCCCTGCGTACTTTTCCGCTCGGCCCCGGTTTTTGGATAGATGGAAAACCGGTGACGCTGGTCGCTCCGACACGGCCCGAATCGGTGCAGAAGCAACAGCGCCGACGTACCGCATCGGGCTCATTGGCTGTCGCCGATGCGCCCGCACGGGTCGCGAGAACCAGCCGCATCTGGGTCGAAGGCCGTCACGATGCCGAACTGGTCGAGAAGATCTGGGGCGATGATCTGCGCATCGAGGGTGTCGTCGTCGAACTATTGCAGGGCATTGATCACCTCAATGACCGGCTCGAGGAATTCCGTCCGACGAGGCAGGCGCGCATCGGCGTACTGGTCGACCATCTCGTTGTCGGCACGAAGGAACAGCGCATTGTCGACGAGATCACACGGCGGTGGGGTCCCGAGTGCATCCGTATCGTGGGGCATCCTTTCGTCGACATCTGGCAGGCGATCAAGCCAGAACGTCTCGGTATGGCGCAATGGCCGCGGATTCCACGAAATATCGAATGGAAACGCGGCATACTCGCGCATTTGAACATGCCGCATGAGACTCAAACCGATGTGGCTCATGGCTGGGCGAGTATCTTGCGACAGGTGCGGTCCTATTCGGATTTGGTGCCGGAGTTGCTCGGGCCTGTGGAAAACCTCATCGACTTTGTCACCATTGACGAGCCTTCGGCGTAGAATTAGCACTCGAAGGTGTTGAGTGCTGACATATGATCAGCGGTTTGCCGGGCCAAGGAGGTGGCATGTCGGACAGTCCGCAGCGTACCGCGGCGGAGCAACGTCGAGTCGATGTGCTCCGTGCCATCGTCGAACACTACGTCGCAACCCACGAGCCAGTGGGGTCCAAGGCCGTCGCGCAGGGATATGAGTTGGGTGTCTCTCCTGCGACAATCCGCAACGACATGGCTGTCTTAGAGGACGAGGGCTATCTCGCCCAACCTCATACCTCGGCAGGACGAGTGCCCACCGACAAGGGGTATCGGCTCTTCGTGGATCAACTCGCCACCGTCAAGCCGATGTCGCCGTCTGAACGCCGCGCTGTCGAACTGTTCATCGGCGGTGGTGTCGATCTTGACGATGTCATCGTGCGTGCAAGTCAGCTCTTGGCTCAGTTGACCGGTCAGGTCGCCGTGGTTCAATACCCCTCATTGCGTCGTTCCGGGCTGCGCCATGTTGAACTCGTTCCGCTCTCTACCGAACGTCTGCTCGTGGTGATCATCACTGATACCGGACGAGTCGAACAGCGCACCGTCGAATTGACTGAAGCCATCGATCCAGGCGCCCTCGCGAATCTGCGCGTGGTGTTGAATGTGGCGGCCGCGGGACGCCGATTGCCAGATCTCGCGGCGGCATTCGAACACGTGGTGCGGGAAAATCTCGAATCGCATCAACAGGTTGCGCAACAGATCGCCGAGTTGATCGTCGATACGATCAGCGAGGAGCGCGAAGAGCGTATGGTGCTCAGCGGCGCCGCAAACCTGGCAGCCGCACAGATGGGTTTCGAAGAAAATCTAGGCCCGGTGCTAGAAGCACTTGAGGAACAGGTGGTGTTGCTCAAACTTTTGACCGAGATGGCGGCCGAGACCTCGCCAGTGTCCGTGCGCATTGGACGAGAGACTCGGGTCGACGGTTTGGTCAACGCCTCCGTTGTCACCTCTGGCTACGGTCAGGGGAGCGACCTGGTGGCAACGATCAGTTCCATCGGACCGACCAGAATGGATTACCCGGCCACCATCGCCTCGGTGCGTGCCGTGGCACGGTACCTATCAAGGATCGTCACCACGTGAGCCGTCTGGCCGTGCTTGTCCATGCTCGCTGGTTCGAGCCTGCCGAGACCGCATCCACTTTTCAACCGATTCCCAAGGAAGTTAGAACAGCCAGTGACTGACTATTACGCAGTGTTGGGCGTATCGCGCGATGCCAGCCCGGAAGAGATCAAGAAGGCTTATCGCAAGTTGGCCCGTGAGTTGCACCCTGATGTGGCCGGTGAGGAATCCGCTGAGAGATTCAAGGAAGTCGGCCACGCTTACGAGGTCCTGTCGAACGCCCAGAAGCGCCAGCAGTACGACATGGGCGTTGATCCCTCAGCACCTGGCGGTGGCGGCGGTGCCGGCTTCGGCTTCCAGGACATCTTCGAGACATTCTTCGGTGGCGGTGCGCAGCCTCAAGGCCCAGTGCCGCGCACCCGACGAGGTCAAGATGCCCTGATCGAGGTTGTCGTCGATCTCAGCGACGCAGTGTTCGGCGCCCGTCATGATGTCACGGTGGAGACCGCCGTGGTGTGCGACGCGTGCAGCGGTAGTTGCTGCGCGCCGGGAACATCGCCGCAGACCTGTGAAGTCTGCCACGGCCGCGGGTCAGTACAGCGGGTCGCACGTTCGTTGCTCGGACAGGTGATGACCACGGCACCGTGTGGCGCCTGCCAAGGTCACGGCACCGTGTTGCCGTCGCCGTGCCCGCAGTGCGCGGGACAGGGACGAGTTCGTTCTCGCCGCACGATCAAAGTCGATATCCCGGCTGGCGTTGACACCGGAAACCGGGTGCGACTGTCGGGCCAAGGTGAAGTCGGCCCCGGCGGTGGCCCGGCAGGGGACCTGTTCCTCGAGATCCGGGTGCGCAAGCATGAGACGTTCACCCGGCGCGGCGACCACCTGCACTGCACGATTTCGCTGCCCATGACAGCAGCGGCACTGGGCACTGTGGTCGAGCTCGAAACCTTCGATGGCTCGCAGGAGCTTGATGTGCCTGCGGGTACCCAACCTGATGAAGTCCTCACGCTCAAAGGACTGGGTGTGGGCAAACTGCACAGCACCCAGCGCGGTGACCTCAACGTTCATGTCGAGATCGAGGTTGCGGAAAGCCTCACCGATGAGCAGGCCGACTTGCTGCGCGAATTCGCCAAGCTCCGGGGCGAAGAGCGGTCGGCGGCCCGTGTCCACTCCACAAGCCAGGGCGTGTTCTCCCGGTTGCGTGAAAAATTGAGCGGACGCTAGTGAGCGCTCCGGTCTTTGTCGTCGATCACGACCAGGTCAGTGCCGTTGCTGCTGGCGGTACGGTCCGTCTCGCGGGGGACGAGGGCCGTCATGCTTCGGTGGTGCAACGACTGACCGTCGGCGAGGAAGTAGAACTCGTTGACGGACAAGGCACACGGGCTCGGTGCGTCATCATGGCGGTGGGAAAAGGCTGGTTGGACTGCCGAGTGGATGAACTCGTCCAAGAACCGCCCGAACCGATCCGTGTGACCTTGGTGCAGGCCCTGGCAAAGTCAGACCGCAGTGAATTTGCGATTCAGGCGGCCACCGAACTCGGTGTGATGGCCGTGGTGCCATGGCAGGCGCAGCGCTCCATCGTGCAGTGGCGGGGTGACCGGGCAGCCAAGTCACACGAGAAATGGCAGCAAGCAGTTCTGGCAGCCAGCAAGCAGGCCCGACGAGCCTGGCACCCGCAGGTGCAGCCGCTGGTGACCACGACCTCACTGACCGAATCGATCGTGCAGGCATGTCAGGCGCAGGACACGGTCCTAGTGCTCCACGAATCCGCGACGACCGGGTTGTCTGAGACAGTCGCGCCTGCAGGGGATCCCGGCGAGGAGAGGCGGGTTTGGCTCGTGGTCGGCCCAGAAGGCGGCATTTCAGACGACGAATTGCACCGGTTCACCCAGGCCGGTGCCAAGGCAGTACGCCTCGGACCGCATGTGCTGCGCACCTCCACGGCGGGACCAGCAGCGATAGCAGCACTGCAAATGCTCTGGGGCGGATGGAAGTAACACGATAGGCTCAGTACATGACTACTGGAACCACTGAATCAGATTGCCTTTTCTGCCGCATTGTCGCGGGCGAATTGCCGTCGCAACGAGTGGCCGAGACTCAACGCGTCATCGCGTTCAAAGACATTGACCCGAAAGCACCCGTACACGCATTAGTCGTGCCCCGGGACCACTATGGCGACGTGGCGCAGGTCGCCGCCGCCGACCCCGAGTTACTCGCTGAAATGATCACCCTTGCCGACCAGGTAGCGGGAACGCTGGCGGATGGACAGTTCCGTCTGATCTTCAACTCAGGGCCGCGTGCCGGCCAGAGTGTCTTCCACGTCCATGCGCATGTGATCGCTGGGACGCAATTGGGGTGGACACCCGCGTGAGCCAACCCGACCACAAGGTCACCCACCGGGTCGTCATCCCTTCTAATGCTGCGATGGCGGCGCTGTCAGGCCCTTCCGACAACGTGCTGCGCGCCGTTGAAGTCGGATTCGCCAATGTTGACGTCCATGCGCGCGGCAATGAAGTGACGATTCAGGGCCCTGCAGCTCAGGTAGAGGTTGTCGCGCAACTCATCGACGAACTGATCGAACTGATTGAGGCAGGCGTCGAAGTCAACGCCGATGTCGTACGCCGATCGATCAGCATGCTGACCGGGCATCGACCCACTCGTCCCGCTGAGGTGCTAGCGGTCGACATCGTCTCTAACCGGGGCAAGTCGGTGCGTCCCAAAACGGTAGGCCAGCGTGCCTACGTCGATGCGATCGACGCGCATACCGTGACCTTCGGAATCGGTCCGGCCGGTACCGGAAAGACCTATCTCGCGGTGGCCAAAGCGGTGCAGGCCTGGCAGGCGAAACGAGTATCCCGCATTGTGCTGACCCGTCCCGCTGTCGAGGCGGGGGAGCGTTTGGGATATCTGCCAGGTTCGCTGGCTGAGAAGATCGACCCGTATCTACGTCCGCTCTACGACGCCATGCGGAACATGCTCGAACCCGATGTGCTGCCGAAACTGATTGAAGCGGGCACCGTTGAGGTCGTGCCACTGGCCTATATGCGCGGCCGTACCCTCAACGACGCCTTCATCATTTTGGACGAGGCACAAAACACCTCGGCAGAACAGATGAAGATGTTCCTCACCCGACTGGGATTCGGTTCGACCATGGTGGTCACCGGAGACAGCACACAGGTGGACCTGCCCAGTGGCGTGACCTCCGGGCTGCGCATTATCGAAGATGTGCTCTCGGGTGTGGACGATATCGCCTTCTGTCACCTGACTTCGGCGGACGTGGTGCGACACCGACTCGTCAGCGACATTATCGATGCTTACGCCCGGTGGGATACGACAAATCCCGCAACCCGGGGCTTTGGCAACAGGACCAGGAGATAGTGGTCAATGACCGTAGAAGTCAATAACGAGTCGGGCTTCGCCGTAGACGAGGCGGAGTTCGCCGCACTGGCCCGTTTCGTCATGGATGAGATGCGATTGCACCCGCTGACCGAATTGGCCATTGTGCTCGTCGATATTCCAGCCATGACCGAATTGCACGTGACCTGGATGGACGAGCCGGGACCCACCGATGTGTTGTCCTTCCCGATGGACGAGTTACGGCCAGGCCCCGCGGACGGTCAAGCCGAACCCGGACTGCTCGGCGATGTGGTGTTGTGTCCAGAAGTCGCGGCGCAGCAGGCAGCGGTATCGGGACATTCCACGATTGAGGAACTCTTGCTACTGACCACACACGGCATTTTGCACCTGCTTGGCTACGACCACGCTGAACCAGCCGAAGAGAAGGAAATGTTCGCGCTGCAACGCAGACTGCTCTTGACCTTCCTGGCCGGGCGGTAACAGGTGGACGGTATGTCAGGCGCGCCTATTGGTGCACTCATTCTGGCGGTAGTGCTCGGCAATGTCTTAGCCGCGCTGCTCAGTGCCGGAGAAGCAGCGATTCTGCGCGCGTCGCGCGGTATGGTCACCGAACTGATCGAGGCACGGCCACGTCGCCGGGAGCGCTTTGAGAAGATCATGGCCGACCCGCAGCGTACCGCCTCATCGGCTGCACTGATTCGAGTCGTGTCCGAGACTGTCGCGGCAGTGTGTTTAACGGTGGCCATTGCGGCGTTGGTGGACTCGTGGTGGCTCATCCTGCTTATCGCCATCGTAGGCTCGGTGATCATTGCGCTGCTGGTGGTGCGAGTGAGCCCTCGTACCATCGGGCGGCACCGGCCCACCGCGACGCTGGGCTGGTCGAGCGGCCTGCTGTCCCTGGCCTTGGCGATCACTCGCGTCTTGCCCTGGGTTGTGGCCTCGCGTCCTGGTGTCCATGAAGACGGTCCTAGCGGCGAACTCGTCGAATATGTCGATCGGGCAGGCGAGTCCGGTGTGATCGAAGCCGAAGAGCAGCAGATGCTGCGCTCTGTCGTAGAGTTGTCGAGCACGTTGACTCGCGAGGTCATGGTGCCGCGCACCGACATGATCGTGATCAGCGAGGACGAGTCGCTGCGCCGCGCTCTGCGACTGTTCTTGCGGTCAGGTTACTCCCGCATCCCGGTGGTGGGTCAGTCCACCGACGATTTGCGGGGCGTGCTGTACTTCAAAGACGTCGTGCGAGTCATCGACAGCGGCAATGCCACCAAGGAGGACCTTGCTGCCACGCGCAAGGTTCATGAGGTGCTCCGCCCGGCGATGTTCGTCCCGGAATCCAAGCCAGTCGATGCGTTGCTGAGAGAATTCCAGGCGGCTGCCTCCCATGTGGCGCTTGTCGTGGATGAATACGGCGGTATCGCAGGGCTGGTGACCATCGAGGACGCGCTCGAAGAAATCGTCGGAGAGTTGACGGACGAGCATGACACGGCCACACCAGAGGTTGAAGACCTCGGTGACGGCTCGTTCCGGGTGCCAGCGCGATGCCCAGTGGATGAACTAGGCGAACTGTTCGGCATCGACTTGGATGATGACGATGTCGATACGGTCGCAGGCTTGTTGGCCAAGGCGATTGGACGAGTCCCCATTCCCGGTTCATGCGGTTACGTGGCTGGAATCAAACTCGTTGCCGAACGTACCGAAGGACGGCGCAAGCGGTTGGCCACTGTCATTGCCAGCCAACAGAACGAACATGACGAGAACCTAGCTGTCACAGAGCACTCAGGCGAAATGCCTACCGCTCCACAAAGTGAAAGGCCCCAATGACTTCGACGCCGCACCGTTCCGGGTTCGCATGCCTCATCGGCCGTCCTAACGCGGGGAAATCGACGCTCACCAACGCTCTCGTGGGGCAGAAGGTTGCTATTACGTCTGACCGGCCGCAGACCACCCGCCACACTGTTCGCGGCATCGTCTCGCGCCCAGATTCGCAGCTGGTGCTGATTGACACCCCCGGATTGCATCGTCCTCGCACGCTGCTCGGTGAGCGACTGAACACCTTGGTGACCGATACGCTGGGTGAAGTCGATGTGATCCTGTTTTGCTTGCCCGCTAACCAGAAAGTGGGGCCGGGAGACCGGTTCATCGCCTCGCAATTGGCGGAAATCGTATCAGGACGGCGCGGACCCAAGGTGATTGCGGTAGCGACCAAGAGCGATTTAGTCACCAAAGAACAGATGGCGCAGCATCTGATCGATGTTGACCAATTGGGGGACTGGGCGCACATCATCCCGGTCAGCGCACAGTCGCGCTATCAGGTGGATGAACTGATCGATCTGGTCGTCTCCGAACTGCCTGAAGGTCCGCAACTGTATCCCGACGGTGAGCTGACGGACGAGCCTGAGTCTGTGATGGTGGCAGAGCTCGTGCGTGAGGCTGCCCTTGAGGGCGTGCGTGACGAGTTGCCGCACTCGCTTGCCGTGGTGGTGGAGGAGATGTCACTGCGACCAGGGCGTGATGAAGACCACAGACTGATCGACGTGCGCGTCAATCTTTTCGTGGAACGGCCCTCGCAGAAGTCGATCATTATTGGCCGCGGTGGTGCTCGGTTGAAAGCCGTGGGCACCGCGGCACGCCGCGAAATTGAAGCACTTCTAGGCGACAAGGTCTTTTTGGACCTGCATGTCAAAGTCGCTAAGGACTGGCAGCGTGACCCCAAGCAGCTTGGTCGTCTGGGCTTCTAGGGATAACCGGGCGGCCGACAGCCGCCATCGCTGAAGATGCCGCGCGCTCCGGCGCAAAACGTGGCAAGGTCTAAAGCGAAGAATTTATTGCTCCGTGTCAGATGCACATACCCACGAAGAAGGACGAGATCGTGACGAATCCCGTGCCAGGACTGAACCCGAGTGAACCGAACGGTGGCGCTGATGGCGCTGCGCCATACCAGCCACAAGATCCTGCGCAATCCGGGGCGGTTCCGGCGGCGCCACCGCCCGCCCAGCCTTATCAACCCGCGCCGCAGGCCCAGCAGCCCTATCAGCCCGCTCAGCCCATACCGTCCGGACAACAGGGACAGCCGTACCAGTCGCAGCAAGGTGCTCCGCAGGGGTATCCTTACCAGCCGGGCCAGCCCTACCAGCAGCCCGGCCAGTACACGCCTGCCGCGGTGCCCAAGCGTCCCACGACGAACCCGTTTGTCGGCATGCCGGTATCGGATCTGGTGCGCGATGGCATGGCCTTCTTGTTCTTTCTTGTCTCGCTGGCATTGCCGTGGGACACGTTCGGCACCTGGTCCTCGGACTATCGCAGCCGCGACCTCATCGAGGTGCTGCTGATCGCGCTGCTCTCAGCTTTCGCGGTCGCAGTGCCCTACCTCGCGCGGGCCAATGTGTTCCCGGTTTCATGGACTCCCGCTAAGACCCGCAGTCTAAGACTGGCTCTGGCCGCACCGTTCGTGTTGCTGGTACTCGTGCATTTCGTGCTGGGTGCGGTCTCGGACAACCGTCTGTTCAGTTGGGGAACTGGCGTGATGTTCGGCCTTGCCGCGGCATTCTTGCTCGCTCAGCCGCGCTCGTGTGAACTCAGCGATGACGAGGTTCCCGCGGCAGCGCAGCTGTGGAAACTGATCTACACGGTGCTGCTTGCGATTGTCGCACTTGGGTTCCTTGTCACGCTGATCTGGGGTGTGGTCTCCGCCTCTGACGTATTCGGCGACAAAATCGTGGTCTACACGCTGCTTGCGGTGATCACGCTGCTGATCAGCGCGGCTATCGCGCTTGTCCCGGCCTACTTCGCGGTGTTGCGTGACTCCCTGCCGTGGCGGCGTGCCCTCGTCAGTTTGGGCATCGTCGTTGTCGTGATCTCGTTCTTCGGCCTTGACGACAAATCGACGCTGCCTCGCCTGGAGACGCTGCGCCCGGAACCGATGTGGCTCAGTGGCATCGTGCCACTGCCACTGAGTTGGGGGCTGGGATTCTTCCTGCTGCCGACCTTGGCCGTGATCGCCTAGTCTGCTGCTCTCGTGCGATCCCACATCGATACTGACGCTGGACTGACCTGGATTCGCAGCGCTGCAGTTCTGCTGTGGATTCAGACTGCAGTGGCTCTCACCTTTGTGATCAGTGCGGTCATGCTCTTGACGACAGAAGAAGGGGTCAACTACTTCTCATCGACAAGCAAAGTGATCACCACCTTGGTCCTGGCGCTGCTAGTGGGTGCGGCTGCGGGATTCGCTGGACTACGACTGTGGGCCGCGACCTCCGATGCGAAGCTCTTCGGCATCGTTGCGGTGGTGGCTTCGGTGATCATCGGCATCATCGCCTTGGTCGTCGCACCGAATATGGGTGGCAGTTCGCGCATTGTCACGTTCGGACACCTCGCGCTCGCTTTCGGTATTCCGCTCGCAGTGGCATACGCGCTATTCGTTCCCAGGGCCGCACGCGAGCGTTTCGCGGCGATCGCGACGGCAGCCGCCAGCGTTCCGGCGTACACCAACGTGGCTTATGGGCAACAGACCGGCCCGCTTCAGCCCGGACCCTACGGTCAGCCCGGTGTTGTGCCACCTGGCACGGGACAACCGTTTGCTGGACAACCGGCTCCCATGCAGCCTGGTGCCGTGCCACCAGCTACACCGTCCCAGGTGGATACCGGTGGAGTTGCCCAGGCTTACGCGCCTGCGACGCCGGCCCCGGCGCCTTACACTTCGGGGGCTCCAGCCGCTCCGGTGGCCAATAGCCCAGCTGCCACAGCGCCAGTAGCGCCTAGTCCGGCTCCGCCGACCGCTGCGCCAGTGGCACCGAGCCCGGTGGCATCCGCACCAGTCGTGTCGAGTCCGACCGAACCCACTTCGGCTTCAGCAACTGCGTCGGCAGTCCCGCCGCCGCCAGCACCTGCGAGCACACCGGCACACGGATTCACGGCACAGCAGGCTCGCGATCCGCAAACCCCGGGTGAAGTACTCGCACGGATTGTGCAGGATGCTCCTGAACTGCGTTCAGACGTGGCGGCGAACCCCAGTACCTATCCGGCGCTCCTTGACTGGTTGAAATTGCTCAATGACCCACAAGTCAACGCAGAACTGGCTGCTCGCGGAGATTCACAGTAACCGCAACGATCAGTGCTGTATCGACGGTGCCGATGACACCGAGTAGTGTCATCGAGTAACAACCTTATGAACAATCGCCCTGAGCATTTGCGAACTTGGCATCCAGCGGCGAATCTATATAGACGAGCATGCATGCAGCGCGTGCCGTTTTAGAGAGGATCGAACCTTGTCCCAGCAGTTTGACCCAGCATCGTTTACGGCGGCGCATGCCGCCGACCCCAATACACCGATTGAGGTGCTGGCTGCTATCGCGAACCAGCGACCCGATCTACGTGCGGCACTTGCAAGCAACCCGGCGGCTCCGGCAGATCTGCTGTCATGGCTCGGTTCAATGGGCGATCCGCAGGTTGCACAGGCTATCGCGCAACGCGGTGCCGCTCCTGCCGCACCGTCACCGGCTGCACCAGCCGCACCATCAGCTTCTACCTCGGCAACACCTGCTGGTCCAGCAGTCGCCGACACACCTGTGGCACCGGCGCAGCCGGTCGCTCCGGCGACCCCTGGTGGCTACGCCGATCCGAACCAGGGTTTTGCCGCGCAGCCACAGCAGGGCTACACCGATCCGGTCACCGGTCAGCCAACCGGCTACCAAGACCCCGCACTCGCAGGAGGGTACGCTGCTCAGGGTCCTGGTGGTTACCCGGTACCGGGGCAGCCTGGCGCTGGCCCCAATGCGCAGTTTGGCACTGAGAACTTCGCGGCGGGTGGTTACGATCAGGTGCCACCACCCGAGAAGAAGTCAAAGGCTCCGATGATTGTCGGGCTCGGCGTCGCGGGCGCGCTCGTGCTCGGTGCCGGTGCCTATGGTGCTTACAAACTGTGGTTCTCCGGACCAAACGGGTCCGCGACTCCGGTCGCTGCGGCTGAGTCGTTTATCACGGGCCTGGCCGACGGGGACGTGAAGGAAATCTATGGTGTCACGTCGCCAGTTGAAACCCGGTATGCGGGACAGTTGATCAACGTGATGAAGAAGCACTTCGAAGAGATCGACAGTCTTTCGGAACTGCAGAGCGATATCGAACCGGACGAGCTCGTCGATCTTTATGACCTGACAGTTGATGGCTTGAACTTGAGCGAGGAAGCGCTAGTCGCTGACGAGACAACTCGTGTCACGATCCAAGACGGGACGTTCGTCTTGGATGTCGACGCCGACAAGACGGTCGATCTGGTACGGCGTTCTGTTGACACGATGTCAGGCCTGACAGACAGTTTTGGTGCTTTGGGCGGCATGGGCGGTGTGGCATCGACCACGCCTGAGGAGTTCACAGCAGAGAATGAGGCGGAACTTCGCGAGCAGATCGACACGACCTTCCCTGTCACCTTGACTTTCGACGGGGGTATCGCGTCGTATGCAACGGCCGACGGGACGAGTGACACGGCGGCATCGGACGACGCGCAGGTTAGTTTCGTCACCGTCAAAGAAGGTGGCAACTGGTTCGTCAGCCCACTGCTGACCATCGCTGACTATGGCCTGACAGCGGGCGGGATTTCAGAACGCGGTTCCATCAAGGCGGCAAGCGAAGCCAAGGGTGCGGGCTCACCAGAAGAAGCCGGTGAGGCATTTTTCACTTCACTGCAGACCCTGTTGACTGACAAAGACGCTGCACCGCTCTTCGCCTCGTTCCCCGTGGCGGAACGTCGCACCATCGACTTCCTCGGATCGGTGATTGACCATGACGCCATCTCAGACGGTCTGTCAGAGATTCCACCAGTCGAGTTGACAAACGTATCGTTCGCGACGAGAGATAACTCTGACGGCGTGGCACGTCTTGAACTCAAGACCCTTGACATCAAGGTGACGGTCAGCGGAGCCAGCGTCGAAGCAAAATGGAACGACGGCTGCCTCTCCTCTCCTCTGCTCGCAGAATACGCAGGTAAGGAAGCGATCTGCCTCGATGATCCGGAACTGGAGGGCTTCCGGGCGCTAGGACTGGACCAACTGTCGTTCATAGCACTGCAAGAAGACAGCGGCTGGTTCGTGTCGGCTCCTGCAACGGTTTTCGACGCATACGCAGCCGTCGCTGCAAAGTTGTTCCAGTTGGCTCAATCGGGTGAGCTGACTCCGGAATGGTTTGAGGAGAACTTCAGCGGGATGACTGACCTCTTCCCGGGGGCAGGCATGGGAAGCGGCCTTGATCCGTTCGCTCCTGGTGCAGTTGACCCCTGGGGCAGCGAGGAACCTGGCGTCGATTCGGACCTCAACCCGTTCGGCGAGGACGAGGAACCTGACGTCGATCCGGATCTCAACCCGTTCGGCGAGGACGAGGAACCTGACACAGACGCAGACACCGGATCCACCGACAGTCGTCCGGCAGGGGCACTCCAAGATGAATTGAGCAACGCTGCCAAGGCACTGGATGCCTACCTCGCGGCCACGCCGGATGCATTCTGGCCGGGAGTCGACGATCTGGCTGCACACGGCTACACCGCGCCAGACACCGTTTTCGTCGCTGTGATGGACTTCCAAGACGGCGCTTACTGCATCGGCGGGTACTCCATGGCTGACCTGATGAACATGGAGACCGGTTCGATCGATAACACCGGACAGTACTTCGCGGAATCGATGAGTTGCGGTAAGGACTAAGCCCGCAGCATTCCGCATCGGTCAAAGAAAGGTGGCGCACTATGCATGCATAGTGCGCCACCTTTCTCGTGACAGCCACGTCGATCCTGCTGGGTGCTCCGAGCATGGCCAATCTAGGTATAGACTGTATGGCGTGTTGCACACGGTAGGACTTCTCCTCCTTCTTAGCCGCGACGAGGCTTAACCAAGCCGGCTCCTCGTCGCGGTGGTCTGTGTGCCCGGCTGATAGATAATTTCTCAGCCAAAGGAATCTCCACATGTATGATCCGCAACAGGCATCGGGTATGCCTGTGTCGAAGTATCTGCCGTTCCACGAACAGATCAAGGTTGATCTGCTGGATCGCACCTGGCCCAACCGTCGTATCACGCAGGCGCCACGTTGGTGCGCTGTTGATCTGCGGGATGGAAACCAAGCACTCATCGAGCCGATGAACGCTGAGCGCAAGTTGCGCATGTTCAAACTTCTGGTCGAGATGGGCTACAAGGAAATCGAGGTCGGATTCCCATCAGCCTCGCAAACCGACTACGACTTTGTACGGATGCTCATCGAGCAAGACCTCATCCCTGACGACGTCACCATTCAGGTGCTCACCCAAGCACGGGAACACCTGATCGCGCGAACCTACGATTCGCTGCGCGGCGCAAAGCAGGCGATTGTTCACCTGTATAACTCGACGTCGATCCTGCAGCGCGAGGTGGTCTTCCGCAAGGATATGGACGGTATCGTCGACATCGCACTGGAAGGTGCGAAACGGTGCCGTAAGTTCGAGGAGACTTTGCCCGGCACCACGATCTATTACGAGTACTCGCCAGAATCATATACAGGTACAGAACTAGAGTTCGCGGCACGTATCTGTAACGAGGTCCTTGAGGTGTTCGAGCCGTCGCCCGACCGTAAAGTCATCGTGAACCTGCCGGCAACTGTCGAAATGGCTACTCCGAACGTTTACGCCGACTCCATTGAGTGGATGAGCCGCAATCTTGACCATCGCGAGTCTGTGGTGCTTTCACTGCACCCGCACAACGACCGGGGCACGGCGGTAGCCGCTGCAGAGTTGGGTTACCTCGCCGGCGCAGATCGTATTGAGGGCTGCCTCTTCGGCAATGGTGAACGCACCGGCAACGTCGACCTGGTCACGCTGGGAATGAACCTGTTTAGTCAAGGCATCGACCCGCAGATCGACTTCTCCAACATCGATCACATCAGGCGCACCGTCGAAGAGTGCAATCAGATCGATGTGCACGAGCGGCACCCTTATGCCGGCGACCTCGTTTTCACAGCGTTCTCGGGCTCACACCAAGATGCCATCAAGAAGGGTCTTGAAGCACTCGAGCACAAAGCAGAACTTGAGGAATGCGGTATCGACGACCTGAGCTGGGCAGTGCCGTACCTGCCCATTGACCCGAGAGACGTTGGTCGCTCCTATGAGGCAGTGATACGCGTGAACTCGCAGTCCGGCAAGGGAGGCATCTCATACCTGCTGCGTTCGGAGCGGAATCTCGATCTGCCGCGACGGCTGCAGATCGAGTTCTCCGGAGTAGTCCAGGAGGTCACAGACGACCAGGGACAGGAAGTCACCGGTGACGATATCTGGCGGATTTTCGCCGACGAGTACCTTCCGGTCACTCCCGATTCCGACTTGGCGCCTTGGGGCAGATTTGAACTTCGCGGTACACGCGTGACGAGCACGGCAGACGGTGCGGACAGCCTGGAGGCGGATTTGCTCGACAACGGCACTCCAGTTTCCTTGCAAGGCACAGGTAACGGACCCATCGCGGCTTTCGCCGATGCGATGAGCAAGGTCGGCGTCGAGGTGGAGATTCTGGATTACGCCGAGCACGCTCTGTCGGAGGGCGGGGATGCGACCGCAGCCGCCTACGTCGAATGCCGTGTCGAAGAAGAGACCCTGTGGGGAGTCGGTATCGATCCGTCGATCACCACTGCATCGCTGAAAGCGATTATCTCCGCGGTCAACAGGGTGGGACGCCGGTAAGCAGATGACGCTGCGGGCGGTGGTGGACGACGATGGGGAAGACACATCGGTCTGTCCGCCACCGCTTCGCGGTGATGCGGCTCGGGGATACCCGTTGAGGGGGGTGGTCAGAACATGCCGGTGGCTCGCGATGAAGCTATTGTGCTGCGCACCAATAAACTGGGCGAAGCTGACCGCATCGTCACGATGCTGACACACCGCCGCGGCAAGACACGTGCTGTAGCCAAGGGAGTACGCCGTACCGCATCGCGCTACGGTGCCAGGCTAGAGCCTTTCATGCACATCGATGTGCAGACTTTTCAAGGCCGGACGCTTGATACCGTGACGCAGGTTGAAACGATCGATGCTCTTGCTCGTCCAATCTGCGACGACTATGACCTATACACCGCTGGTACCACCATGTTGGAGACAGCCAGCCGTATCGTCGCAGCGGAGGACGAGCCAGCGGTGCAGCAATACTGGCTGTTGCTGGGTGGGCTGAAGACGTTGGCGGGCAAGGCTCATACGCCACGAGCGGTGCTCGATTCATATCTGCTGCGTTCTTTGGCCATCGCCGGTTATGCCCCCACGTTTACCGAATGCGCTCGTTGTGGTGCTCCGGGGCCCCATCAGGCCTTCTCTGCGCCGTGGGGCGGTGCCGTATGCCCTCAATGCCGCCCGCCGGGTGCTGCGGCGCCGTCGATTGAAGTCATGCTGCTCTTGGCGGCATTGCTCACGGGAGACTGGGCCACGGTCGACCAGGCGATCGTTCGAGATCAACGAGAGGCCAGTGGCCTTGTCGCAGCCTTCAGCCAGTATCATCTGGAACGTTCACTGCGTTCGCTGCCCATGGTTGAATAGGCGCTGTTGAATAGGCACGGTCGAATGAAGGAGCCCCATGGCCGCTGAGACAACATCACCGGTGCCACCGCCGCCACATCCAAGCGGTGCTGTAGCACCGCTCATCCCGGCTGAATTCGTGCCGCAGCACGTCGCTGTCGTCATGGACGGAAACGGTCGCTGGGCGAATGCTCGTGGACTGCCACGAACTGAGGGACACAAAGCAGGGGAGGCGGCGCTCGTCGACCTCGTGGCTGGTGCGATAGAGATCGGCGTGAAGCATGTCTCGGCGTATGCGTTCTCCACCGAGAACTGGAAACGCTCGCCCGATGAGGTCCGTTTCCTGATGAACTTCAACCGCGACGTGATCCGTCGTCGCCGCGATGAGATGAACCAGTGGGGTGTGAGGATGCGCTGGGCCGGCCGCAGGCCAAGGCTGTGGCGTTCGGTGATCAAGGAGTTGGAGACTGCCGAACAACTCACCCGCGAGAATGATGTCTGCACTCTGACTATGTGCGTCAACTATGGTGGGCGTGCTGAGATCGTGGATGCGACCCGGCAGATCGCCGAATTGGTTGCACGGGGAAAGCTAGACCCGCGCAGAATCAACGAACGGACTGTCCAAGCGCATTTGGACGAGCCGGATCTACCGGATGTCGATCTGTTCATCCGGACATCGGGGGAGCAGCGCACGTCCAATTTCATGCTCTGGCAGGCGGCCTATGCCGAAATGGTGTTTCTACCGGAGCCCTGGCCGCAGGTCGACCGCCGTCATCTTTGGCGGGCAGTCGAGGAATACGCCGGACGTGACCGCCGCTATGGCGGTGCAATCGATCGTCAGCAACCGCAGGGTTGAGTTTGCTGCCACCGCTACGAGATCGGTTAGCGGCAGATTTGTGGTTTTGGCTGGCCCATCCGGCAGCGGTTTCTAGATGTGGAACAAACTTTGAGCAAAAAGTGAGGCCCGGACCACATCGGTCCGGGCCTCACCTAGCGTTTCCAGTTATTGCTGATTTTTACTCAGCGATAACGAAGGAATCAGCTGTTGTCAGCAACGATCTTGGCGCGTGCCTCGTCGTTCGCGTAAACCTCAGCAGCGTTGTCTTGGAAGACAGAGATCGGGGTCAGGAAGTCGGTCGGAACCTGAATGGTGCCGTTGTCGACCTCAGCGTTCGAGTTGAACGGCTGACCCTGCTGTGCCAGGTCGATCTGAGCAAGAACGGCGTCAACGAGGCCACGGGTGTCCTTGAAGATCGTGTGGTACTGCTCGCCCTTGGCGACCGAAGCAACAGAGTCATCTTCGGAGTCCTGACCGGTGAGGACTGGCAGGTCCTTACCAGCTGCTTGAGCCGAAGCAATAGCAGCGCGAGCAAGGGTGTCGTTCGGGGAGAGCACACCGTGCAGTTCCTCTGAACCGTAGAAGCCCGAGATGATCGAGTCCATGCGGTTCTGAGCAACGGATGCCTGCCAGCCTTCGGTGGCAACCTGTGCCTGAGTAGTCTGACCCGACAGGACCTTCAGCGTGCCATCGTCGATCTTCGGCTGCAGGATGCTCATTGCACCCTCGAAGAACGGCTTCGAGTTAGCGTCATCGTTTGAACCAGCGATGAGCTCGATGTTCCAAGGACCATCGCCCTTACGCTCGGCGAGACCCTTGAGCAGTGCCTCACCCTGACCAACACCGACCTGGAAGTTGTCGTATGCGACGTACAGGTCGACAGCGTCGGTTTCCTGGATCATCCGGTCGTAAGCGATGATCTTGACGCCAGCGTCACGGGCACGCTCGACCTGGGAGGAGAGCTGTGAACCGTCAACAGCACCGATAACGATGACCTTTGCACCCTGCTCGATCATCGACTCGATCTGCTGCTGCTGCTCGGAAGCACCGTTGTTGGCGAACTGAACGATCGGGTTGTAACCGGCCTCAGACAGACCAGCGAGGAACATCTCTTCTGCCTCAACCCAGTTCTGCGAGGTCTTCTGTGGCAGTGAGATACCGATAGTAGCGTCAGCAGCGAAGCCTTCGCCTTCAGTGGCGTCACCGTCGTCTGGCTGTTGAGTGTTGTCGCCGTCGCTCGGAGGAGCGGTGGTGGTGTCGTCACCGCCGCCGCAACCGGCAAGTGCAAGCGCACCAGCGGCTGCCAGTGCCGTCATGGCAACTGTGATTTTCTTCATGGGACCATCTTTCGGTTGTGCATCGCAGGATTGCGATGCGGCTTGCGAAGAGAAACCGTTCGGTTTCTCAGGGACAAAAGTTTGTCGGAGGGAAATCAGGGCTTACTTAGCCTCGACGCCCTTGGGGGACTTCTTGAAGGCCCGCTGGAGCATGCCGGTAATGGACGGCTTGCCCTGGGTCTTGTTGTAGATGTCGAAGGCCACTGCTGCCAGCAGAACCAGACCCTTGATCATCTTCTGCCAGTCGGCGCCGACACCGAGGAGTTGCAGACCGTTGTTGAGGACGGCCATCACAAGACCACCGATGATCGAACCGATCACAGTACCGATACCACCGGAGACCGCAGCACCACCGATGAAGACCGAGGCGATAACGTCGAGCTCCCACATCGTTCCGTCTTGACCACTGGAAGCACCGGCACGGCCGACGAACATGACTGCCGCAACACCGGCGAGGAAGGACATATTCGCCATGGTGAAGAAGTAGGTCGCGCGGGTGTTGATACCGGACAACTGGGCAGCCGCACGGTTACCACCAACGGCGTAGATCGCACGGCCAAATGGCGTACGCTGCGTGACGAACTGGTAGATCAGGACCAAGACGGCCAAGATCAAACCGGTCACGGGGAAGGACAGGCGGTCAGGCTCACCGTAACCAAACAGCCAAACCGCACCGAAGATCACGATTCCGACGAGGACGATGCGAACGACCATGGTCCAGATCGGAGCAGGGACTGATCCCAGACGAGCCTGCTTGGCGCGCTTGCGGAATTCGCCGAAGATGACCGCGGCCAAGGCGATCAGACCGAGCAGAACGGTGGAGCCGTTGATCGGGAGGCCACCGATGTTTGGCAGGTAACCACCACCGATGTACTTGATCTCGCTTGGAACGGTGGTAGCAACCGACTTACCGATGTACTGGTTCAGACCACGGAAGAGCATCATGCCTGCCAGGGTCGTGATAAAGCCTGGCACTCCAACGTAGGCGAGCCAGAAACCCTGCCACATACCGATCAGCATTCCGACACCGAGGCCGAGAAGCACGCCAAGCCACCAGGGGATTCCCCAGTTCTTGATGGACAGCGCCACCACAATACCGACCACCGCGGCAACGGATCCCACCGACAGGTCAATTTGACCGATCACAATCACCATGACCATACCGATGGCCATAACGAGGATGTAGGCGTTTCCGTTCAGGATGTTAGCGGCATTGGACTGCGTGAGTACGAGCCCACCGGATTTCCAGTGGAAGAACAGCGTGAGTAGCACCAGCGCAAGAAGCATGCCGTACTGGCGTACGTCGCCCCCGAGCACCTGCTTGAGAGACTTCATCGTCGGAGATTCCTTCAGTCGAATGATTCTGGATTAATTTAGCGGACGGTGGCCGGAGCGGTTCCGGTCATCAGACGGAGCAAGTTCTCCTGAGTGGCGTCCTCACGGTCGAGAACGCCGGTGATCGCACCTTCGAAAATCGTGTAGATGCGGTCGGAGATACCCAAGAGTTCTGGCAATTCAGATGAAATGACGATAACGCCCTTGCCCGCGTCCGCCATCTGGTGAATCAGCGTGTAGATCTCGTACTTCGCACCGACATCGATACCACGAGTCGGCTCGTCGAGAATAAGCACTTCTGGCTGGGTGAACAGCCACTTGGCCAACACGACCTTCTGCTGGTTACCACCCGAGAGCTTGTTGATGCCTTCGTGGACTGTAGGAGTCTTGATGCGCAGCGACTTGCGGTACTCCTCGGCAGCGATGAACTCCTGGTCCAGGTCAATGATGTTGTAGTTGCAGATCCGGCCGATGTCAGCGGAGACAGTCGTCCGCTTGATGTCGTCAAGAAGGTTGAGCCCGAGCATCTTGCGGTCTTCTGGCACATACGCCAGTCCTTCTTTGATCGCTTGCTTCGGGTTGCTCAACTTCAACTGCTTGCCGTGGAGGTACGCCTCGCCGTGGTGGAACACGCCGTAGGAGTGACCGAAGATTGAACGAGCCAGCTCAGTACGGCCAGCACCCATCAGACCGGCAAAGCCAACGATCTCACCCTTGCGCACGAAGAAGGACGAGTCCTTGCAGATGATGCGACCCGGGATGATCGGGCTTTCTACGCGCCAGTTCTTAACCTCGAACAGGACGTCGCCGTGGTTGGGCTCGTGGTGCGGGTAGCGGTTGTCGAGCGGACGACCAACCATGCCGCGGATAATGCGGTCCTCGTCGACCTCGCCTGGAACGGTCGGGTAGGACTCGACGGTCAGTCCGTCACGGATGATCGTGATGCCGTCGGAGATCGCGGCGACCTCATTGAGCTTGTGGGAGATCATGATGCAGGAGATTCCCTTGGACCGCAGTCCGCGCATCAGTTCCAACAGGTGTGCTGAGTCTTCCTCGTTCAACGCGGAGGTCGGCTCGTCCAGCACCAGAAGCTTCACGTTCTTGGCGAGTGCACGTGCGATCTCGACCAGCTGCTGGTGACCGACACCGAGCGCCTTGATCGGCGTTGTCGGGTCGGCGTTCAAACCGACACGTGCCATCAACTCGGCGGCCTTGGCGTGTGCAGAGGTCCAGTCAATGCCACCGAAGCGGTTCTTGACCTCGTTGCCGAGGAAGATGTTCTCGGTGATGGAAAGTTCTGGGATGAGCGCAAGCTCTTGGTGGATGATGACGATTCCTGCGGCTTCGGAAGCCTTGATGTTATGGAATCGCATCTCCTCACCCTGGAAGTAGATGTCGCCCTTATACGTTCCGTAGGGATAGACACCTGAGAGCACCTTCATCAAGGTGGACTTTCCGGCGCCGTTCTCACCACAGATCGAGTGGATCTCACCGGAACGCACTTGCATCGTGACGTTATCGAGAGCCTTGACACCAGGAAACTCCTTGGTGATCGAACGCATCTCGAGGATCACGTGGTGCTTCTCGGTTGGCTCGTGGTTCTCAGGCATTGATCAGTCTCACGCTCCATCGCATGTCAGCGGTTAAGCACCATCCTTGGCGCCACACGTGACGTTAGTTGGCTCGGACCGTCGCCGTCAAACCTTTGACGCACTATCTGCGGGCAGTGTTACTAGATTGATACATCCGGCATTCGTATTGTCCGATTCGTTACCAATAGTCGTGCACAAGATGACCTTGCGTTGGTTTAAATATGGCGGCGTTAGGAGCCGAGAAGGTGATGCAGCGCAAGCGCGCAAGCGCCACGTACCTCGTCCTCGTCGCCAAACTCGGAAAGCACGAAAGTAGTTTCAGCCAATGCGGCGGGCAGCGCTTGCTGGCGCGCGGTATGGACCACCGGATCAAGGAAATCCTGTCCTGCCGGAGCCAGCGGCCCGCCCAGGACGATCACGTCAGGTCCGAAGATATTGGCGAGCGTGGCGACTACTCGTCCCAGAGCGCTTCCTGACTCCGCCAAGATGCGCCGTACCGCTGGGTCATGCTGTTGGGCGCCTTTGATGACATCGTCCAGACTCGTCTTCGGGTTCCGCCTCACATGGGCGAGGTCTGACACGATCCGGCGCGATGACGCCAGCGTCTCCAGGCAGCCACGATTGCCGCAATAACAGACATCGCCGCCATCGAACAGCTGGATGTGACCGATCTCGCCGCTCAGGCCCGAAGTCGATCGGTACACCGTGCCGTTGATCGCTATGCCGATACCTATGCCGGATGCGACCTTGATGTAAATCACCGTGCCCGATGCCGGACGCGAGCCGTAGGTCAACTGCGCCAGCGCACCGAGCGAAGCGTCATTTTCCAGCACTGTCGGTCGTCCGAGGATTTCGGCGCTGATGCTAGCCAGGTCATAGCTGGCCCAATGAGGAAGCACTGATCCCTGGACCACACGACCGCTCTGCGGCGCGGCAGAGGCAGGCACGGCGATGCCTACCTGCACAATTTTGCTCTCGTCGATGTCATGTTCTTGGATGAGCCGGTCAACCATGCCGCGCGCGAGGGTAAAGGTCTCATGGGGATTGAGATCTGCGCCAACCTGAAGGTCCTGGCGGCCGAAGGTGCGGTGGCTCGTGTCTGAGGCCAAGATGCGCATATGGGAGCGCCCAACATCCAAACCCAGCACAATGCGGGGGTCGGGGACGAGTGAGACCAGGGCAGACCGGCGGCCACTGGCCACTACGGATTCCGTGGTGACCCTGCCCTCATCGACGAGTTCTCGGACGATATTGGACACCGTGCCGGCCGACAGTCCGGTAAGCCGTGCCAAGTTGGCCTGGGTCTGCGCGCCGTGACGGGTGAGGGCATCGAAGATCTTATTGGTGTTGAGTGTGCGTAACGCTCGCTGCGATCCGGTGTCTTTTGAAGTGGGGGTGGTGCCCGTCTTTGCGCGTCCCATGGGCTGAAGTCTTATGCCCGGCACGCTATGCGGTCAAGTCTTGAACGGTAACAATTCGCCAACGCCGCATTGGTTGACCATAGACCCAGGTAGCGCCTCCATGTTCTGCGCCTGGTTTCCGAGTAGGCTATGAGCCGTCGGATGGGGTGATGGCCAAGAGTGTCATTTCATAGATCGCCACCGACTGAAGTTACTTCCGTGTGACCTCATGCGGAATGATCCAGTAGACCTGACCTGTGTAGATGGAGTGACTCAAGGTGGCCGCGACGACGTCCAAACTCGATGCTGTGATTTCCCTTGCTAAGCGACGGGGATTCGTGTTCCCCTCCGGGGAGATTTACGGTGGAACCCGGTCCGCCTGGGACTACGGCCCACTTGGAGTGGAACTCAAAGAGAACATCAAGCGTCAATGGTGGCAAACCATGGTGCGCGGTCGCGATGATGTCGTCGGATTGGACTCGTCTGTCATTCTGCCTCGTCAAGTCTGGGTCGCCTCCGGTCACGTGGGTGTCTTCACCGATCCGCTGACAGAGTGCCTCAGCTGCCACAAGAGGTTCCGCGTTGACCAGATGCAAGAGGAATACGCTGAGCGCAAGAACATCGATGACCCGGACTCGATCCCGATGGACGAGTTGCCCTGCCCGAATTGCGGTACGCGTGGTCAGTGGACTGAACCGCGCGAGTTCAACATGATGCTCAAGACCTACCTAGGCCCTGTCGAGGACGAGTCCGGTCTGCACTACCTGCGCCCGGAGACGGCACAGGGCATCTTCGTGAACTTCTCCAACGTCATGGGTGCTGCCCGGAAGAAGCCGCCGTTTGGTATCGGCCAGATCGGCAAGTCCTTCCGTAACGAGATCACACCAGGAAACTTCATCTTCAGGACCCGCGAGTTCGAGCAGATGGAGATGGAGTACTTCGTTCAGCCTGGAACAGACGAAGAATGGCACCAGTACTGGATCGATGCGCGAACCGACTGGTATGTGGGCCTCGGCATCGACCGGGACAACCTGCGGCTATACGAGCACCCGCAAGAAAAGCTCTCGCACTATTCCAAACGCACCGTCGACATCGAATACAGGTTCGGCTTCCAGGGCTCTGAATGGGGAGAACTCGAAGGAATCGCCAACCGCACCGATTTCGACCTGTCGACTCACACGGAACACTCAGGCAAGGATCTGTCCTACTTCGACCAGCAGGGCAATGAGCGTTGGGTGCCGTACGTGATCGAGCCGGCGGCTGGACTGACTCGTTCTTTGATGGCTTTCCTTGTCGAGGCTTATCACGAGGACGAGGCGCCCAACGCCAAGGGCGGCGTCGACAAGCGCACGGTGCTGCGCCTCGACCACCGTCTTGCGCCGATCAAGGCGGCCGTGCTGCCATTGAGCCGTAATGAGCAGCTCAGCCCGAAGGCACGGGATTTGGCTGCAGAACTGCGCAAGATCTGGAATGTTGATTTCGACGACGCGGGCGCAATCGGACGCCGTTACCGTCGTCAAGACGAGATCGGTACGCCGTACTGTGTCACGGTGGACTTCGACACGCTTGAAGACGACGCCGTCACCGTGCGTGAACGAGATTCTATGAGTCAAGAGCGCGTCAGCCTCAGCCAGATCACCAGCTACCTGGGGGAGCGCCTCGTCGGTGCGTGATGGTGCAATGACAGGGCAGACGAACCTTGCGGTATCGCCCGCGGTCGCGCCGTTACAGATCGGCCGGATGCGAGTCGAGACTCCAGTGGTGCTCGCGCCTATGGCGGGTATCACTAACGCCGCCTTTCGCCGACTGTGTCGGGAGAACGGGGGCGGGCTGTATGTGGCAGAAATGGTCACATCGCGAGCCTTGGTCGAACGCAATCCTGAAGCACTGCGTATTGTCACCTTTGATGAGGACGAGAGCCCGCGATCCGCACAGGTATACGGTGTCGACCCAGCCACCGTGGGCGCCGCGGTCAAACTGATCGTTGACGAGGATCGGGCGGATCACGTCGATCTCAACTTCGGCTGCCCGGTTCCTAAGGTCACCCGTAAGGGGGGTGGAGCCGCGCTCCCTTGGAAACGCGAGCTCTTCACGCGCATCGTCGACGCCGCGGTGACGGCAGCCGCAACACGCGATGTTCCCGTCACCATCAAAATGCGCAAAGGTATCGACGCCGATCACGAAACCTACCTAGAGGCAGGACTGATCGCACAGGATCTTGGCGTGGCAGCGGTCGCGCTACATGGTCGCACAGCAGCGCAGTATTACTCCGGGCATGCCGACTGGTCCGCGATTGCGGAGTTGAAACGTACCGTCACGAAAATCCCAGTACTTGGCAACGGAGATATCTGGAGCGCGGAAGATGCGCTTGAGATGATGGCACAGACCGGATGCGATGGCGTTGTGATCGGAAGAGGCTGCCAGGGTCGGCCGTGGCTGTTCGCCGATCTGCAGGCTGCGATGGAGGGCTCTGACCGCAGAGTACGGCCCACTTTGGGCGAGGTGGCCGATACGGTCTACCGGCACGGCGAGTTGATGGCGCAGTTTTTCGGTGACGAGGACAAGGGCTGCCGCGACCTGCGTAAACACATAGCCTGGTATTTCAAGGGATACCCCGTGGGCGGGGAGTCGCGCCATGCTCTTGCACTGGTCTCGACTCTGCAGGAACTGCGCGAACGGCTCAATGCGCTTGACCTGGATCAGCCCTATCCGGGGGATGCCGCCGAAGGTCAGCGCGGACGGCAAGGCTCCGAGAAGAGACCGCACCTGCCGCATGGTTGGCTCGATTCACGAGAGTTGACCGCTGAGCATCGAGAAAAGCTCGCTGAAGCTGAACTCAGTGTCTCCGGTGGATGATATGACAGCTGATAAACACGCATCCATGCAAATACTGCGGTATTCCGAGCATGACACCGCACGCTGGGTGGCGGAACCTGCTAAGAATCCCGCTCGAACCGCCTTCGAGCGCGACCGGGGACGGCTCGTCCACTCTTCGGCTCTGCGACGACTCAGCGCGAAGACTCAAGTGCTGGGACCGTCGTCCGATGACTTTGTGCGTAACCGGCTCACCCACACCCTTGAGGTGGCTCAGGTGGGACGTGAACTGGGCAAAGCACTGGGATGTGACCCCGACGTGGTCGATACCGCTTGCTTGGCGCATGATCTGGGGCACCCGCCGTTTGGTCACAACGGGGAACGGGCGCTGAGCGAGGCAGCCAGCGGTATCGGTGGTTTCGAGGGTAACGCCCAGACCTTGCGACTATTGACGCGACTTGAGCCAAAAGTGCTCACAGTCGACGGGCGTTCGGCTGGTTTGAACCTGACTCGGGCCAGCTTGGATGCCGCAACCAAGTACCCGTGGGCCTTTGAGGACCGTCCCGTCATTCTGGACGGACGCCGAACCCACAAATTCGGTGTCTACGAGGACGATCTGCCGGTATTCGAATGGTTGCGCGACGGAGCTCCCGACGGCGTCAAATGTCTCGAAGCGCAGGTCATGGACTTCGCAGATGATGTCGCCTACTCCGTGCACGACGTCGAAGACGCGGTTGCCTCGGGCCGAATGGATCTCGCAGAACTAGCCGCAGACGAAGGGCGAGCCCGGGTCGTCGAAGCCGTTGATGCCTGGTACGGCGGGGTGGTATCAGCACAAGATCTGCGCGATGCCATGGCGCGCTTGGACCAAGCCGGATTGCTTCTACACGGATTTGATGGCACTCGTCGCGCGCTCGCCGCGCTGAAGAACCTCACCAGTGCGCTGATCGGCAGGTTCGTGTCAGCTGCCGAAAAAGCGACCCGAGCACAATACGGTCAGGGAGCGCTCGTCCGCTATCAGGCCAATGTGGTCGTGCCGCACGAAACGCTCGCCGAGATCCTGGTGTTGAAGGGTACCGCCGTCGCCTACGTGATGGCGCCGCGTGAGAGCGAGCCGGTCTATCCCCGGCAGCGCCGGATCTTGCTTGACCTCGTTGAAGTCGTGCGAGAGCTAGGGCCGAGTGTGCTTGAAACCGCCTTCAAAGTCGATTGGTACGCCTCCGATGACGATAGTCAGCGGCTGCGCGTCGTGATTGATCAGATCGCCTCATTGACCGATGTGTCCGCACTTGAGTGGCACGCGCGCCTGTGTAACTAGCCCTATTGGTCGCTCGGCGAACTAGACTCTCGGATGTGGCCGGACTGATCAAGCGTGAAACCGTAGACGAGGTGCGTGCTCGTGCGCGCATTGAAGAGGTCGTCGGACAGCACGTCACGCTCAAGACGGCCGGTGTCGGCTCCATGAAAGGGCTGTGCCCCTTCCACGACGAACGCACCGCGTCATTCCACGTTCGTCCCCACGTTGGCCGGTGGCATTGCTTCGGATGCAATCAGGGCGGCGACGTCATCTCGTTCATCCAGCAGATTGACGCGCTGTCGTTCGCCGATGCGGTGGAGTATCTCGCTGGCAAATACGGTGTGACAGTTCAGTACGAAGCCGGTTCAAGCACCCGTAAGGGCATGGACACCGGCACCAGGGCACGTCTTTTGGACGCGCATCGGGTCGCCGCGCAGTTCTATGCCGAACAACTGGACACTCCTGGTGCTGCGGCGGGCCGCGAGTTCTTGACTGCGCGCAGTTTCGACCGTGAAGCGGCTGAGACGTTCGGTGTCGGGTTCGCCCCTACCGGCTGGGACAACCTGATGCGGCACCTGCGCGGTCGCGGCTTTACTGAGGAGGAGCTCACGGCCTCCGGTCTGGTCAGTCAGGGACAGCGGGGGATCTATGATCGCTTCCGAGGCAGGCTGGTCTGGCCGATTCGCGATGTCACGGGGGAAGTCATCGGATTCGGCGCTAGAAAACTCTTTGATGAGGATCAAGGCCCTAAGTATCTCAATACTCCCGAGACGGCTCTCTATAAGAAATCACAAGTGCTCTACGGCATCGACTTAGCGCGTCGTGCCATTGCCAAGGAAAAGAAGATCGTCGTTGTCGAAGGCTACACGGATGTGATGGCGGCGCACCTATCTGGTGTCCCATATGCGGTTGCGACGTGCGGTACTGCCTTCGGAGGCGAACATGTTCGGGTAGTGCGCCGCATGTTGGGGGATACGAGCACCATCGGCGGGGTGCAGTTGTCCGGTGGTAAGTCGTTGGGCGGCGAGGTGATTTTCACCTTCGACGGTGATGAGGCCGGGCGTAAAGCCGCGCTGCGGGCGTTCGGAGAGGACGAGCGTTTCTTCGCTCAGACTTTCGTCGCTATCTCACCTGGCGGTATGGATCCGTGCGAACTGCGGATGTCGGGCGGACCACAAGCGGTGCAGTCGCTGGTGAGCGCACGTAAGCCGCTTTTCGAGTTCGTGATCGATTCGATCATGCGCTCCTTCGATCTCGATACCGCGGAAGGACGAGTCGCCGCAGTCCGTGATGTCGCCCCCGTCGTTGCCAGCATCCGGGACAACGCGCTGCGCTCGGAGTATGAACGCCGAGTGGCAGGGCACACCGGCATGTCACCGCGTGAGATCCGCACTATGATGCAGCAGTCTTCGGGACGTCAGCGGACAGCGGCTGCGTCATCGACCGCGTCCCCGCCACGGTTGGCGGCCAGTCCGCGAGACCCACTGGCCAGGCTGGAACGGGAGATGCTTGCCGCGGTGCTGCAGTTCCCTGAATCGGTGCCCGCAGAGACTTTCGATGCCTTGGGCAGCGACACATTCACCGCGGCGGCGGCCCGATCTGTCCATGACGCGATTCGGGCCGCTGGCGGGGTAGGAGCGCTGCAAGAAGGCGAGAGTGCCGCTTGGGTGGCTCGGGTGATTAACGAGGCGCCTGAGCAGATCAAAACAGTGGTATCCGAGTTGGTGACTGTCCCGTTGCCGCAGGATCGGCCCGAAGGAATCGAAGACTACGTGCGCGGGCTTGTCGTCAAGGTCGTCGATGTGGTTTTGACTCGTCGTATCGCTGAAGAACGTTCACGATTGTCACGTATGGAAACCCAAGGCAACACCGAGGACTACCAGCAGATATTGCAGGATTTGCTGGCCCTCGAACAGCATCGCCGCCAACTGCGTGCCGTCATGTGAGCAGCGGCACCTCCGTAGGACCGCAAGAGTAGCCGCGTCTAGACCGGCTTGTTTCTAGGGTTGGCAGTCTGCCGTACAAGACCCGCAAACGGTGGGGGTCGCTGAACTGGCTTATCGATCCAGGAAGACGCGCGTCAGCCAGTCGTCGAAAGTCTCGGTGCCGTGCACTGCGCCAGGCTCTGGCAATAGGGTTCCATCGCGCTGAGCACGACCGAACGCGCCGCCCAGGTTGATCGGGATGACGAAGCGTCCGGCGCCGCTCGCTCGGGCATAACCACGCACCATCTCCACGAGGGATTCCTCCCGTGGTCCTCCGAAGTCTGGCGCGCGACCAGCGGGTGCGGCCTCAGCCAGGTCAACGAGATGGGCCCCGACCTCTCGTACGGCGACCGGCTGAGTGCGCATCCGCGGACTGAAATGCAGCGGCCCGCGGGTGCCCATGTGCCATACCTGCGCGGCAAATTCGTGAAGTTGCGTGGTGCGGGCGATGGTGAATGGGACGCCGCCTGCCTCGGCGGCTCGCTCTTGAGCGAGTTTGCCGGCGTACAGCGGGTACTCGCCTGCGCGATCACAGTTCACGATCGACAGCACGATGAGGTGGGGCGGTGCCGCGCCCGCGAGCGTATGAACGACGGTCTCGTGGAATGTGACCGGATCGTCCCCCGGTCTCACACCGGACGCGTCGATGACGGCATCCACCCCGTCAAGTGCCGCGGCAGCGCCCGCACCGGAGACGAGATCAACGCCTTCTGAACGCGCCAGCACGATCACCTCGTGCCCGCGTGCGCGTGCCGCCAGAGCCGCCTGTGTCCCCGCCTGACCAGTTCCGCCCGCGATTGCGATCCTCATAGCGTCAGCCTAGGGCACGACTGTCACCTTACGGAGTGACGGCCGAAACGGTCGCCCTTTCCGACCCGAGTTCAGATTCCCCTTCTGAACTGTTCCGCCTCGATCTCCAGGTTGTCGACCTGAGCTGACGGCAGCCGCCTTGCACGCGCGGAGGCGGAACCCCATTATCTTCGTATGCATGAAGGTACGAAGACATGCAGTTTTGGTGTCGAGAGCCAGTATGTGGAACTGGCGGCCGAGGTGTTCTCATTGCTGTCCGATGCGACGAGGGTCAGGATCATCCTTGCACTGCGTGACGGTGAATTAGCGGTGGGAGAGCTGGCCGAGCGGGTCGGGAAGTCGCCGACGGCGGTGTCGCAGCATCTGGCGAAGCTGCGGTGGGGGAAGATCGTCGCTACGCGCCAGGAAGGCACACGCGTGTTCTACAGTCTCATTGACGAGCATGCCCGCGAATTGGTGACACATGCGGTGTTCCAGGCCGAGCACGTTGTGGACGGCATTCCGCCGCATCACCGTGGCCCAGACGGGTCAATCAGCACGACTGGCACAGACCAGTGAGCGCGACAGAGACGCGCCAGGTGGGTACTGCAGCATCGACCGGCACAGTGAGCCTGTGGAAGAGGATCGATCGAGGCGACCTCGCCCGCACCGGGTTCGTCGCGGCCGTGACGCCCTCACCAATCTCATGGCGTTCCTGCCCGATACGGTGCAGATACGGCAGGGCGATGACACGATGGCGCTGCCGTTGAGCGAGGTCGAGCCGGGGCAGATCGTCTTCGTTGCCCCCGGCGGACGCATTCCCGTCGAGGGGGTCGTGGTCTCAGGCGAGTCCACAGCGGATCAGTCGCGCATCACGGGCGAGTCGCTGCCCATCGATATGACGACCGGGAGCGAAGTGTTTGCCGGTTCGATCAACCAGGTAGGCGCTGTCGAGTTACGGGCTGAGCGCGTCGGTTCGGAATCGTCATACGGGCGCATCGTCGAGGCGGTGCGGCAGGCGCAGGAATCCGAGCCGCCCGTACAGCGGCTTGCCGATCGACCGGCTTCCTGGCTGGTGTACCTTGCACTCGGCGGCGCGGTCATTACCTATCTGGTCACCCGCGACATCACTTCAACGATTGCGGTCGTTGTGGTCGCGGGTGCGTGCGGCGTCGTTGCTGGCACGGCACTCGCGGTGCTCGCGGCCATCGCCCGTATCGCTCGTTCCGGTGCGTTCATCAAGGACGGTGCGCATCTCGAAACCCTCTCAACTGTCGATACGGTTGTGTTCGACAAGACCGGCACCCTCACCGCCGGCGCCCCGCCGTCACGCAGATACGTACCGTCTCAGAGATCACCGACGATGAACTGCTGATCCTTGCAGCCGCTGCCGAAGCATACTCAGAGCATCCGCTCGGACAGGCCATCGTCACACAGGCCCGTCGGCTGGCGCTGCCGGTCGGCCCGGCGGAGGACTTCATCTACCGACCCGGCCTCGGCGTTACCTATGCGGGCACGATCCTGCTGGCCGACACGATCCGCGACTCCGCCAAACCGGCTGTGGCCGAACTGCACCGCAAGGGCTTGCGTACCCTCATCATCACCGGCGACCAGGACGCTACCGCTCGCGCGGTTGCAGCCGAACTCGGCATTGACGACGTGCGGGCGGGCCTGCTCCCCGACCAGAAGTTCACCGCAATCGACGCCGAACGCGCGGCCGGGCACAAGCTCGCGATGGTCGGCGACGGTGTGAACGATGCGCCCGCGCTCGCCCGCTCCGATGTGGGGATCGCGATGGGATCGGGCACTGATATTGCCCGCGAAAGCGCGGACCCTCCAGGGGTGTAGTCAAGTGTTCGCAAAGACGTGGGATCCTCGCACGTCACCTCGAGAAGAACTCTGCTCGGATGCTAGCGGCGCCAGTTGGCTTTGACTTTGATGGTCTTGGCTTTGGACTTGTTGCCGGCTTTGTCGATGGCGCGGAACTTGATGCGCTTGAGGTTCGCGGTGATGCGAATGCCCTTGGCCTTGTTGAACTTCTTCCACTTGCCCTTGCCGTTGACCTTGTAAGCAATTCGCTGGGGTCGGGTACACCGCATCATTTGGGCGCTTTTAGTGAATTTCAAGCGTCGCTGACGCCACGCTAGTAGGCTCAGGACATGAGTGATGTATTGCCAAGTGACCCTTTTGAACTGGCTCGCCTTGCTAGCGAGCGCCTAGCCGACTTGACCGGCGTGGGCCGCCATCAAGTAGCGGTAGTGCTTGGATCAGGATGGTCGGGTGCCGCCGAACTATTGGGCGAGACCGTGGCTACTGTGGACGCGGCAGATATTCCAGGTTTCGCGCATTCCGGAGTGCCCGGACACAGCGGGCAACTGCGCTCGATTGCACTGCCGAGTTCCGGTGGGCACGCCTTGATCCTGGGTGCGCGCACCCACCTCTATGAAGGGCGAGGAACAGATGCCGTTGCGCACGGGGTGCGCACGGCGGCGGCGGCGGGTGCCAGCACCCTAGTGCTCACCAACGGCTGTGGTGGATTGCAGACCCAGTGGTCGCCTGGCACCACGGTGTTGATCCGCGACCATCTCAACCTCACCGGTGCCACACCGCTGCGCGGCGCGAACTTTCAAGATCTCACTGATCTTTACTCACCACGGTTACGTGCCATCGCCCACGAAATCGATCCAGGCCTTGCCGAAGGAGTCTATGCACAATTCCATGGACCGCAGTACGAGACGCCTGCTGAGGTTCGCATGGCAGGGATCATGGGGGCGGACCTCGTCGGAATGTCGACCGCACTTGAGGCCATCGCCGCACGTCAAGTCGGTTTAGAAGTACTCGGTATCTCGCTCGTGACCAATCTCGCGGCCGGTATCAGTCCCGAGCCGCTTTCGCATGAAGAAGTCATGGAGGCAGGACGCCAAGCAGGACCGCGCATCAGCGACTTGCTCGCTAAGATCATTCACCGAATTGTGAGTCAGTAAATGACACAGATATGGCCCGAAGACAGCCGCGCATTATTCGCTGCAGTAGAACAATGGATCGACAACGATGTCGATGCCAACGACCAGCAAGAACTCGTAGAGTTGCTTGACTTGGCTCGCGGTGGGGATGAAGCAGCCGCCGGGGCGACGACGGAACTTGCCGACCGGTTCGCTGGACCATTGGAATTCGGTACCGCAGGGCTGCGCGGGGCGATGGCGGCGGGTCCAAATCGGATGAACCGGGCCGTGGTCATTCGGGCTGCGGCCGGTTTAGCGGCCTACCTCAACGATGCTCTTGCGGGAGGAACCGACACCGCCACGACGGCGAACGAGCCGCCATTGGTAGTCATTGGCTATGACGCCCGCTATCGGTCACGCGATTTCGCCCACGACACTGCCGCAGTCATGACCGCAGCGGGGCTGCGCGTCAAGCTGTACGACGGGCCGCGACCGACACCCACACTCGCCTTCGCCGTGCGTGCGCTTGATGCCGATGCAGGCGTCATGGTCACCGCCAGTCACAATCCAGCCGCCGATAACGGTTACAAGGTCTACTTAGGCGGCCGTGTCGTCACCGACGCTGGACAGGGAGCTCAGATCGTGCCGCCATACGACAGCGCGATTGCAGCCAAGATCGCGCACGCGCCACCAGCCCGTCATATCCCGCGCGCCGCGACCGGGTGGGACATCATGGGCGACGAGATCGTCGCGCAGTATCGCAGCACAATCCCGCAAGGTGTTGCCCCCGGCCCGTTACGGATCGTCGCGACGCCGATGCACGGTGTTGGAGGAGAACTGCTCGTCGAGGCATTGCATATCGCTGGTTTCGAAGATGTGACTCTGGTACCGGAACAGGCAAAACCCGACCCCGACTTTCCAACCGTTCCGTTTCCCAACCCGGAAGAGCCCGGCGCTCTTGACCTCGCTTTCGCTCTCGCAGCGCAGATCGATGCCGACATCGTGATCGCCGTCGACCCAGACGCTGATCGCTGCGCGGTGGGCGTCAAGGACCCACATTCGGACGACTCTTGGAGAGCGCTGCACGGTGACGAACTGGGGGCGGTACTCGGAGAGGAGGCCGCAAGCCGTGCCCGTGCACTGAGCGACCGAGAAGGAAGCCGATTCCTGGCGAACTCAATAGTCTCCTCGCGGCTGCTCGGCCAAATCGCGACACATCATGGTCTTGCGTACCGTTCGACCTTGACTGGATTCAAATGGATCTCCCGCGTCCCTGACCTCGTCTTCGGCTACGAGGAAGCCATCGGATACTGCATTGACCCGCCGCATGTCAGAGACAAAGACGGGATCAGCGCGGCTGTCGCTGTGGCTCATATCGCGGCTCGACTAAGACTCGATGACCGCGGCGTGATGGATGAACTCGATATGCTCGCACGCAGGCACGGGCTCTACCTCACCAGTCAGGTCAACCGGCGTTTTGCGGACCGGACGCTACTTATCGCCACGACTGACGCCCTGCTGGCAAGCCCTCCGTCCCAGTTAGGCGATTCACCTGTTGTCAGCGTGGATGACTTGGCCGATGGGGTTGACGGACTGCCACCGACCCCCGGAGTGCGCCTGCTCGCTGCCGATGGGACCAGGGTGATCGTTCGACCGAGCGGCACTGAACCAAAGGTCAAGGCCTATCTAGAGGTCATCGAACCACTCGAGCCGGCCGCGACGCGCTCACAGATCACCGCGGCCAGACGCCGCGCGGCTGACAGGTTGCTCGCACTGGGCCGGACCGTGCTGCCGGAAAGTTAGCAGCAGCCACAACCGCGGGCACCAGAGCTCATGAGTGCCCTGCTCGTTAATACCCATCATGGGTCGCAGCGGCCTCTGCCAAGATGGCTCTGGTAGCGGAAAGCCCCAACCTGGTCGCCCCCGCGTTGAGCATCGCGACGGCATCGTCCCAGGTGCGGATACCTCCCGAGGCTTTGACGCCCAGTTCGTCACCAACCGTTTGCACCATGAGTTCGACAGCGCGCAGACTCGCGCCGCCGGATGGATGGAATCCGGTAGAGGTCTTCACAAAGTCGGCGTCCGCCTCGCGGGCGGCCTGGCAAGCACGTATGATCTCGTCATCGCTCAGTGCAGCGGATTCGATGATGACCTTCAAAACCGTCCCGGTGCTGTCTTGTGGACCAACAGCGTCAATGTCCTGGCGCACTCGTGCAATCTCGCCCCTGACAAGATCCCATGCTCCGGCTTTCGCGGCGCCAATGTTGATCACCATATCGACTTCATCTGCCCCGCTTTGCACCGCAAGCGCAGCTTCGGCACGTTTGATCTCCGCCCGCACGGCACCGGAGGGGAAGCCGCACACTGTAGCCACCTTCAGCGGTGCTGGTACCGCGGCAGACAACGGAAGCTGTGAGGGGGAGATGCAGACAGAATACGTTCCCAGTTCGGCGGCCTCGTCAATGAGTGCCGCAATGTCGGAGGGTGTCGATTCAGGTTTGAGCAGCGTGTGGTCGACATAGCGCGCCAACTGGCTCGGTGTCATGGTCACGGTAGGTACCTCCGGGTATCAGCAGGTCTGTGATCGGAAAAACTAAGAATCTTTTCGACGAGTTCTGAGCGTTCGTCGAAGGAAATGAAGGCACTGCGTGCCGCGGTCAGTGTGGCGTTGAGCAGGTCACGCTCGCCCCATCCTGCTTCATTGACGAGCAGTTCCATCTCTCGTGAGACGGACGTTGCTGACATGAGCCGGTTGTCGGTGTTAATCGTCACCGCAAAACCTAGATCTCGCAATTTCGATATCCCGTGCTCGGCGATGGAAGATGCTGCGCCCGTTTGCAGATTGGACGAGGGACACAACTCCAGCACTAACTGCCGGTCGCGCACCCAAGCGGCTATTCGGCCAAACGAGGCACCATCATCACGGAACGCGATATCGTCGAGGATACGCACCCCATGGCCGATTCGTAGTGCATGGCCGCGTCGCACCGCCGTTGCTATCGAGGCGACACCGTCTGCCTCACCGGCATGAATGGTCACCGGGAACGACTCGTCCGCAAGATACTGCCACACATCGGGAAAACGGTCAGCCGGAAACCCAGCCTCGGCCCCCGCGATGTCGAAACCGACCACGCCGTCATCACCGTGAGCTACGGCGAGTTCAGCTATCTCCCGCCAACGGTCCGCGTGGCGCATCGCTGTGATCAACTGGTTGACGGCGATCATCCGGTTCTGTCCCGCGGCCGCAGCCACGCCTTGCGCAATACCGTCGCGGACCGCGATGACAGCCTCGTCCAAGGCAAGGCCGCTCAACAGGTGCTGTTCCGGTGCCCACCGCAATTCCGCATAGATCACGCCATCGGCTGCCAGATCTTCGACCGCCTCGCGGGCTACGCGCATCAGAGCGTCTCTGGTCTGCATCACCGCGACAGTGTGCGTGAAGGTCTCAAGATAACGCACCAGCGAACCCGAATCGGCGGCCTCCTGGAACCATAGTCCAAGAGCATGCGGATCGGTTGTCGGAAGCGAATGCCCGCACTGCTGTGCCAAAGAGATGATCGTTTCCGGCCGCAGGCCGCCGTCCAAATGATCATGGAGCAGGACCTTGGGCAAGGCCGCGATGTCTAGCACAGTCATCCCTTCAGGGTGGTCACCGGCAGCCCGGCTCAAGGCCGCACCGTATCCAGAATGATGTCGCGGGAAACCGCTGCGTTCGGCGTGGTGGAGGTGGTTGGAACAGATTCGGCAGCGGCAGCGGTCAACTCGATCGCCGCGTGTGCTGCCTGCCGTGCTCGATCGAAGCGCTCTGGAGTGTCGGTGTGGAGAGTGAGGATCGGATCACCGGCGTTGACAGACGTTCCCAGTGGTGCGTGGATCTCGATTCCGGCAGCTGCTTGCACGTCATCTTCCTTGCGCGCTCGTCCAGCGCCGAGACGCCACGCAGCCACACCGACACCAAGAGCATCGAGGCCGGTGACCACCCCTGAGTGTTCGGCCCTGATAACCTCATGCTCCCGCGCGGTAGGCAGGGGCGCAGTCGAATCGCCGCCTTGAGCCTGAATCATTTTCTGCCACACGTCCATAGCGCGGCCATCGGCCAGCGCAGCATGCAGTTCTTCAGTATCGACCTCACGTCCGGCCCCCGCGAGCATTTCCTTGGCGAGCGCCACAGTCAGGTCCACCACATCCCGCGGGCCGCCACCTTCTAGAACTTCGACTGACTCGCGTACCTCGAGGGCATTACCCACGGTCAGTCCCAGCGGCGTGGACATGTCGGTGAGCAGGGCAACGGTCCGCACCCCGGCGTCGGCGCCGAGATCCACCATGGTGCGCGCCAGCTCACGGGCATCATCCAGGGTTTTCATGAAAGCGCCAGAACCGACCTTCACATCAAGGACGAGCGCTCCCGTGCCCTCCGCGATCTTCTTGCTCATAATCGAACTGGCGATCAGCGGGATTGATTCGACTGTGGCGGTTACATCACGTAGTGCATACAGCTTGCGGTCCGCAGGCGCGAGTCCAGACCCTGCCTGGCAAATGACCGCTCCGACTGAGGTCAACTGAGCCAGCATCTCGTCATTGCTCAAGGCAGCACGCCACCCGGGAATCGACTCAAGCTTGTCGAGTGTGCCGCCGGTGTGCCCCAAACCGCGGCCGGAGAGTTGAGGGACCGCAACACCGAAAGAGGCGACGAGTGGGGCGAGCGGCAACGTGATCTTGTCCCCGACACCTCCAGTGGAGTGCTTATCGGTAGTCGGGCGTCCAAGGCCGGAGAAGTCGAGCCGCTCCCCGGTGGCGATCATCGCTGCCGTCCATCGGGCGATCTCAGCACGGGTCATGCCACGCAGCAGAATCGCCATCGCCAGTGCCGACATCTGTTCTTCAGCCACGATGCCGCGGGTGTAGGCGTCGATCACCCAGTCGATCTGATCATCGTTGAGAACGAGGCCGTCACGTTTGGTACGGATGATATCTACGGTGTCGTGGGACTGTGACATTACTTCTCCGCGAGGTTGGTGGGTGGCAGGTCAGCGGGGCCGAAGGCATCCGGCAGGACCTCGTTCATCGTTCGTATGCCGCGCACGGTCTCTACCAGCAGTGACGCGGCACCATGCTCCCAGAGCAACTGGCGGCAGCGCCCGCACGGCATGAGCACCTCTCCGTTGCCGTCAACGCAGGTGAAGGCGAGCAGACGACCACCCCCGCCCATGATCAAATCGGAAACAAGGGAGCATTCGGCGCACAGGGTGACGCCATAGGAAGCGTTCTCGATATTGCAGCCGGATACGACTCGTCCATCATCGACCAAGGCAGCGGCGCCGACCGCAAACCGTGAGTACGGCACGTAAGCCCGGCCCATGGCAGTTGTTGCGTAGGAACGAAGCGTTTGCCATTGTTCCGGTCCCCAGCCTGACGGGTCAGTGGTGAGCCTGGCCGATGGCTGCGACGGTTCGGTAGTCATAGGTCAACCCTTAACGTAAGGTTTGCCAGATGCGGCAGGGCCTCGGACATGTCCGACGAATCCGGCCACGGCGAAGATCGTGACCACATAAGGCAACATCAGCAGGAATTCGCTTGGCACACCAGAGCTGATCGCGCCGAGCACGAACTGCAGGCTCATCGCGAAACCGAAGAGCAGAGCCGCGAGAGTGGAACGAATCGGATTCCACCGACCGAAAATGACCGCTGCCAACGCGATGAACCCGAGGCCGGCTGTCATGTCCTTGCCGAAGTGTGACACCGAATCGAGTGTGAAGTAGGCGCCGCCAGCACCGGCCACGGCACCAGCGAGTGCAACATTCCAGAATCGGGTGCGGTTGACGTCGATACCGACCGTGTCCGCTGCCTGGGGGTGCTCACCCACGGCCCGCAGCCGTAGCCCCCACTTCGTATGGAACAGGCCGAACCACACGCCGAACACCGCCAGATACATGACATAGACGATGACCGTCTGATTGAAGAGCACCGGACCGATGACTGGGATCTCCGATAACCCGGGTACCTTCCAGCGACCGAAGCGGGCCGCCGTGTTGAGCGTGTCGGTGTTCTTCACCAGAACCGCGGTGTAGAGGAAGCTCGTCAGGCCCAGGACCAGCACGTTGATCACGACACCGACGATGACTTGCTCGACCCAGTACTTGATCGAGAAGGTCGCGAGGATGAAACTGACCAGCATGCCACCGACTCCGGCGGCGAAAAGCCCCGCCCATGGGCTTCCCGTGACGGACGAGACAATCGCCGCCAGGAATGCTCCGGCAAGGAGCTGTCCTTCGATGGCGACGTTGACCACTCCGGCCCGTTCCGAGAGGATTCCGCCCAGCGAACCGAAGATCAAGGGCGTACTCAGCGCAACCGATGACACCAGCAACTGCGTGATGTTCAGCGAACTCCCTGAACCCGCCCATGCCAGGAACGACAACGTGAACAAGAACGCGAATACCGCGGTTATCCACAACGGAGTCTTGCGGGCGGCCTGAGCGCGCAGTGCGGCGTACACCGTGGCCGCACTGAGGAGCACTGTGACGATGATGCCGATGAGGACGGGACTGATCGAGATCAGAGGAATCTTGATGGCGGCGTTATCGGGGGAGAGCTGGAAGGTTGTCTGATCTTCACGTGCGAACAGCACAAAAACAATGAAGGCCAAGAATGTGAAGATAGCGAAGGAGATCGGTGTCTTCCATGACCGTACGGTTGCTTTCTCAAGCGATTCGGAGACAGCGATGGCGTCGATAGTCACGAGGCAACTCCTTCAGTCGCACTGAGCTTTTCTGCCTTCTTCGCGCGCTGGCGCCCGGGAAGGAAAAACATCGCACGAACCAGCGGAGGCGCCGCGATGAACAGCACGATCACCGACTGGACGATGGTGACGATTTCGACCGGTATGCCTTCGGCAGCCTGCATGCCGAAACCTCCGGCTTTGAAGGCTCCGAACAGGATTCCGGCCGCGAAGATACCCCACGGTGTGCTGCGGCCCAACAGTGCCACAGTGATCGCGTCGAACCCGATTCCGGCATCCACTCCCGACGTCAGACCGCCCGATTGGGTGCCGAGCACCTGGTTCGCACCGGCTAGACCAACCAGACCACCGGCGATCAGCATGGCGTAGACATACATCCGCGAGACGTTGATGCCGGCGGTTTGCGCGGCGTTGGGGTTGAATCCGACCGCGCGGAACTCAAAACCAAGAGCCGACCGGTTGATGAGCCACCACACGAAGACCGTCGCCGCTATGACCAGTACGAATCCCCAGTGCAAGGTGAATTGCGAACCGAACAACGAGGGAAGCACCGCGGTTTCCTTCATGGGCGGCGACTTCGGGTTCACGCTGCCGGGCGCCTGAAGGAGGCCTTGGGTTCGCAGCATCCACGAGACCAGGTAGAAGGCGACGTAGTTGAGCATGATCGTCAAGATCACCTCGTGCGCACCGGTGCGAGCCTTCAAGAAACCTGCCACGCCACCCCACAGCCCACCGCCGATGACTCCTGCACAGACGGCCAAGATGAGGTGGATGCCGGCGGGCAGGTCGAGGCTGAATCCGATCCAGGCGGCACATGCGGCTCCGACGATCATTTGGCCGCGACCACCGATGTTGAATAAGCCGACGCGGAAGGTGAGCCCAACACCGAGGCCCGCGGCGATCAGGGGAGTCGCGTAGGTCAAGGTGTCCGTCAATGGACGAATGGCTGCGGCAAAGGTGTCTCGATCCGCGTTGAAGAACGCGGACTTGAAAAGGGCGAGGTAGCCATTGGCCACTGCATCCCATACCGCAGCGAAGAAATCTTGCGGGCGGGCGAAGAAGTAACCAGCGGTCCGATGCACGTCGGGGTTGATCGCAGCGATCAGAATCGCCCCGATGAGCAGGGCCGCGATGACCGCCAGTATCGAAACTAGGGTTGAGCCGCGGACGATCTCGTACCAGACGCCTTTGAAGCGTGATTCGGCGGTCGCCGTAGGCGTGGCGGCTTCGTCTTTGTCTTCGCTCATGCTGCACCCCGTCCGGTTGCCTCGCCAGCCATCAGCAGGCCGAGTTCGTCACGAGAAGTGTCGGCGGGTACGATCCCCACGATCGCACCGCGGTACATCACTGCAATGCGGTCGGCTAATGCGGCAACCTCGTCTAGCTCTGTCGAGACGACGATCACAGGTACCCCGGCATCACGAGTTTCGACGATTCTTTTGTGAACGAACTCGATGGAACCGACATCGATGCCTCGGGTAGGCTGCGCGGCGAGCAACATTCGCAGATCCCTGCTCAATTCCCTGGCGAGCACTACCTTTTGTTGGTTACCGCCTGACAGGCTGCGAGCGGGCGCGGTGACGGATTGGGTTCGAATATCGAATTCCGCGCGTTTCTCCCGGGCGAACTCAGCGAGAAATCCTCGCTGCACACTGCCGCGGCGCACGAATGGTGCGCCGACGGTACGGTCCAGTATGAGATTTTCCGCGATGCTGAAGTCGGGCACGAGACCGTCTTTGCTGCGATCCTCTGGAATGTATCCGACACCTAAACCGAGCACTTCGCGTACGGTGCGGCCGATTAGTTCTCTGCCCTCGAGCCGGGCTGATCCGGTGACATTCGAACGCAGGCCCAACAGCGCCTCCGCCAGCTCTGTTTGGCCGTTGCCCTGGACTCCAGCGATGGCCAGGATCTCACCTCGATGCACGGTGAAACTCACGCCCGAGACCACTTTGAGGCCGCTGTCTGAGATCACGGTGAGATCTTCGACCACCAGTGCCGGTTCGCTAGGCTCAGCCGGCGTCTTCTCCACCTTGAGTGAAACCGGGCGGCCGACCATCAGAGATGCCAACTCAGCATTGGACGCCGTCGGTTCTGCTTCACCGACGACTTTTCCATGACGGATGACCGAGATCGTGTCAGCGATCTCTCGGACCTCACGCAGTTTGTGAGTAATGAAGATGATCGATGTCCCGGCATTGCGCAATTGGCCCATGATCGCCATGAGCTCGTCAGTCTCCTGCGGCGTGAGGACCGCGGTGGGCTCATCGAAGACGAGCACCGATGCGTCCCGCGCAAGCGCCTTGATGATCTCTACTCGTTGCTGCACACCGACTGGCAGATCTCCGACAATCGCGTCGGGATCGAGATTGAACCCGAATCGATCGGAGATCTCTTTGACCCGAGCGCGCGCCGTCTCAAGATCCAGAACACCGCCCAACTTGGTCGGTTCGTGGCCCAGCATCAGGTTCTCGGCAACGGTGAATACCGGAATCAGCATGAAGTGCTGGTGAACCATGCCGATGCCCGCCCGCATGGCATCGCCTGGGCCCGCGAAATGCTGCACCACACCGTCGAGCAGGATCTCTCCTTCGTCGGCGTGGTAGAGCCCGTAGAGCACATTCATCAGTGTTGATTTGCCGGCGCCGTTCTCACCGAGAAGGCAGCGTATTTCGCCGGGCTCGACCACTAGGTCGATGTGATCATTTGCTACGAGTGAGCCAAATCGCTTTGTGATCCCACGTAACTCAAGCTTCATCGTGACGATCCTCACGTCCGGGAGTGCACGTCTGGGGCGGCGCCATTGCCGCCCCAGACGTTATGGAGTTATTACTTCGGTGAGGAGGGCGAAACCACCTCGATCGATCCGTCGATGATACCCGCCTTGATGGCATCCAACTCAGATTGCAGCTCCGGGTCGACCTTCGACTCGAAGTCGTGGAACGGTGCAATCCCAACGCCGTCGTTCTCAAGCGTTCCCACATACGGGCTGGCGTCAAAATTGCCCTGTCCGGCCTGCGTCACCACGTCGTTCACACCGGCTTTCATCTGCTTCAGGATGGAGGTGAGGAACAGTTCCTTGCCGGAATCAGCAGTCTCGTACAGATCGGCATCCACGCCGATCATCGCGATGTCCTTACCGGAGTCGTTGATCGCCTCGATGGCGGAGATGAAGATCGGCCCACCAACAGGCAGGAGCACATCGGCGTTCTGGGTGATCAGAGTGTTGGCCAACTGCTTGGCGGTGTCATTCGCCTCAAATCCACCCGTGAACGAACCAGTCTGGCTGTCCACATCCCAGCCAACGACCTTTACTTCGGTGTTCTTCTGCTCGTTGTAGTACGCAACACCGTCTGCGAAGCCGTCCATGAAGATGGTCACGGTCGGGAACTGCATACCGCCGAAGGTGCCGACAACGCCGGTTTCTGTGTAGGACGCTGCCGCGTAGCCCGCGAGGAATGCCGCTTGCGCGGTGTCGTAGATGATCGGCTTGACGTTGGGAAGATCGATGCTGGAATCGTCCAGCATGACGAAGTAAACATCTTCATTTGCCTCAGCGGCAGCTCGTGTCGCGTCAGCCAACGCGAAGCCAACGGTGTTGATGAGGGTGCAGCCCTGGTCGATCAGGCTGGAGATATTGCCCGCGTACTGGTCCTCGGTGTCTGACTGGGCCTGCTTGTACTCAACGCCGAGCGTTTCAGCGGCCTGCTGCAGGCCTTCGAAACTGGACTGGTTGAAGGACTTGTCGTCGAAGCCGCCGGCGTCGGAGACGATGCAGGGCAGGAAGCCGTCAACGGTAGCGGAGCCGGGGTCCTCCGTGGAGGTGTTCGTATCCGGAGAATCAGGGGTCGGTCCGGCGGTGGTCTCGTCGGGCGCCTGACCGCAAGCTGCAAGCAACAGTGTGGTGGCAGCGGCAACAGCCACCATTGAAAGTCTTTTCTTCACGTCATAACTCCTGTCAATGTGCGCGTGTGCAGTGTTATCGCGGCACACGACGTGGGTATCGCCACGCACGAACCTGTTGCACCCCACCGTAGACGCATCTGGCGATATTCACATCCACAAAAGAAAGGTCGTTATCAATATGACATCGTGAATTTCGGTGAGTTTAACAAGAGATTTTCAATAGGCTGGCGCGCTGCAGGCGGACAGTGGAGTCACCGAGGAAGGACAAAACCCCCGGAATCGTTGAGATTCCGGGGGTCGAATGCTCCTGCGACAGGACTTGAACCTGTGACCGTCCGATTAACAGTCGGATGCTCTGCCAACTGAGCTACGCAGGATCGCGTAGACAACTGTAGCAGGTTCTGGGAGTGGTTTTGACCAACCAGGTATTGGGTCGCGGCGGCAGGTCGCGGGAACCTCTGTCAACTGCCGATTCTGCGGTTGACCTTGACAGTGTTGTTCGCGCCACGCACCTTGTGTAGTGCGGCCGACGATGCTTGGTCGTCACTGCAAACCTAGCGAGGTGCGCCATCGCCGCAACTTATAGCCACGACCAAGACAGGATTGCGCCGCGCAATCAGAGGGGACTTGCTTGGACGATCAGCGCAGTTTTTGCAGTGCGGACTGTGCGGGAGAGTCCGTGGTCACATCAAGGCGAATAGCTGTGCCTGCGCTGATGATCTCAACGGTCGAAACGGCGAGATAGCGCTCGTGTGGTGTCACTCTGACCTCGGTGATGCGCTCTAGCGGAATGACCAATCGTGCATTGGAATACTCCGGAATCGACTTGCGCGTAATCGAAGCAGCTCGCGTAAAGACCATGAGTTCCCGATCGCTGGCACACACAATTATTCCTTGGACACAGCGGCGGCGTAGCAGGTCGATAATGCGAGCAAGACCGGTCTGATTGGATCGCAATGTGCGCCGCGCTTGATATGCGAGAACGCGCAGTTGCGGCTCGCGTCGCAATACGGACCTGCAGGCATTGACGAGCCCTTCTTCTGCTGATCCCAACGCGGCAGACTCCAGAGCAGGGGTGCTTGACCCGGCTGGAGCCCGGGACGCTGCAGTGCGCTCGTCATCTATCGGCGCCCAGGCGATGCGGCGGATGCTCTCAACGAACCGGTCGATATTCTCAGTTGCCGACCCGTTGAAGCGAATCTCCAGGCTGCGTTCGTCCGATAAATAGACGATGAGGCGGCCGTCGAGCAGATTGACTGAACGGCGCACGCCGACGACATCGCGCAATGAAACTCGTTCGGTGTTGTACCCGCTGTCTGGAAGACGGGTCAGCACTGTCAATTGGGTGGACTCGAGGATGATCAGATTGTCGTACAGATCCATGGTGGGATTTGCATCGCGACGTGCGATATCGCGTGGGATCTTCAAGATGAGTTCAGCGGCGGCGAACTCGATCGGGAAGCCTTGATAGAGCCGGGGGACGTCGGCGGGAGATTTGACCTCGTCCACCCAGGGCCCGAACGCATCGAATTCTGCACTGCGTGCAGGCGATGATGCACCGGAGGCTTGGGAGGTGCTTGGTGATGGTGCGTTCATGATCTTTCCCCTATGGGTGCTTCCTGGTTGGTGTCAGGACGAGTCGTCTTGGAGTGCGTGAGCACGAAGGCGGCGCAAAGTGCGTCGATGGCGTCGAGGAACCGAGGTGATTCGAAAGGTGGTGAAAAGGAACATTGCACAACGCGCGCTTGACCGAGTGCCATGAACAGTTCACCGAGCAGAGCATGTGATGTCTCGTCGGCGACGCCGTTTTCGGTGAGCCAGGCTGTGGCGTAGTGGCGCAGCGATTCTTGCAGTGAGGCAACGTGATCGGTCACCAGTGGAGCCAACTGTGGTTCAGTGGCCATATGTCCCCAGATCTGCACGAGCGCCTTCGCGTCGTCGGGGGTGCCCAATTCTGGGACCAGGCTGTCGACGACGACTTTTGGGTTGGGCAGCGCATGGCGCTGTGTGAGGGCGTGGACCTTGGCTGTCACGACGGTGAGCGCACGTTCTACGACCGATGCGAGGATCTCGTCCTTGCTCTCGAAGTGTGAATAGATGGCTCCTGCTGACAGCCCGGACTCGGTGATGATGTCAGACATGGCGACTTGAGCGACGCCATCTCGCACGATCAGCCGGATGGTTGCGTCCGTCACTGTGCGTCTGCGGTTGAGACGCTGTTCTTCGGTCATGCGGGGCACGATTGAACTATACAGAATGATCGTTCTGTTTTTGTTGCTGATGGTCCTAGGTTTTCTGAACAGGGGATTCATCGCGCTCGTCGGGCGAGAGACGCCGCAAGGTAATAGTGTGGGAGGTGCTCGAGTTGTTCCAAGTTGAACAGGAGGCGATTTCCGTGGGAATCGGCGACAAGATTGGCAATACAGCGCAGGACGCGAAGGGCAAGATCAAAGAATCCGCAGGCAAGGCCAGCGGAGATGACCAGATGGAGGCTGAAGGCCGCATCGACCAAGCTAAGGCCAATGCGAAAGACGCCATCGAAGGCGTCAAGGACAAGGCGGCCGAAGCGTTCAACAAGGTGACGGGCAAAGACGAAGAGTAGGAGTCGAGATCATGGGTTTACTTGCATACGCATTCGTGGGCCTCATCTGCGGCTCGCTCGCCAAAGCGATTCTAAATGACCGAGCAGTCGGCGGGTGGATCGCCAGTCTGGTCATCGGCATGATTGGTGCAGTGGTCGGTGGCTGGATTGGCTCGGCAGTCTTCGGAGTCGGTTTAGGCGATCTGGGAGACATACGCACCTGGGTGCTCGCACTCGTGGGCTCTATTGTGGTGCTGCTCATCTACACCGGATTGACGGGCAAACGCGCTAAGGCGTGATGTGTGATCATTCGCAGCGGGCTGGTGCTTGACGAAGACTGTCAGTGCCAGCCCGTTGCTATGCCCGGGTGCGCATATTTCGCGCATATTGCACTTGGTTCGCATGTAGGTTGTTCGGTAAACGTGCAGGTCAAACATGGTAGGGCGACTGGGACTTGAACCCAGGACCGACGGATTATGAGTCCGTTGCTCTAACCGACTGAGCTATCGCCCCCAGGTCATCGGCTGTGATCTTCTCGATGCAAAACAATGACCGCTGTGAATCATAGCGCAGCGCGCATGAGCGGCGCGTGATGGCTCATTTAGTCGTGACTGCATGGAACAATGGAGACCATGGCAGTTCGCGAAATCCGAGTCCTCCCCGACCCCGTGCTGCGCACCCCGTGCGAAGAGATCACTGAGATCGATGATCGGGTTCGTGGCTTAGTCCAAGACCTCATCGACACAGTCGACGACGATGGTCGTGCCGGCCTCGCGGCAAACCAGATCGGTGTGTCGCTGCGGGCCTTCTCGTGGAATATCGAAGACGAGGTCGGATACGTGCTCAACCCGCGTATCGTCGACCTTTCTGAGGATGAATACCAGGATGGCGACGAGGGGTGCCTCTCGGTGCCGGGACTGTGGTTTCCCACCAAACGTGCCTGGTACGCCAAAGTCGAAGGCATCGACCTTGACGGAAACAAGGTCACCGTTGAAGGCACTGAACTGATGGCACGGTGCCTGCAGCACGAATGCGATCACCTTGAAGGCATGCTTTACCTGGATCGGTTGGAACGGGCTGCCCGGAAGAAAGCCATGCAGACTATTCGAGAGCAACTTCTCAGTTAACCGAGCGTGTTTCTCAGAAGACTTCTCAGGTTTGCGCGCTATGCTGAATCTGCACGCCGCGAATAATTGGTCGTGATGCTCCGCCAGACGTGATCTGGAATGTGGTTGAGGACGTTGGGGAAGGCGAACCTCAAACCACTTAGGAGGCTGTCATGGCAGGTGTACTCACCCGCGGTGTTGTTTTCGTGCACTCTTCGCCGCGTGCACTGTGCCCGCATTTGGAGTGGGCTGCAAGCAACGTGCTCGGCTACCGTGTCACCTTCGAGTGGACCGATCAACCCGCAGAGCCCAATACGATGCGCGCGGAGTACTCGTGGCAGGGCGAACAGGGTTCCGGTGCCCGGTTGGCGTCAGCACTGCGTGGCTGGGCACATCTGCGTTACGAAATCACCGAGGAAGCATCGCACGGTAGCGACGGCGGACGGTGGAGCCACACTCCTGAATTAGGAATCTTCCACACTCCCACTGATGTGGCAGGCAACACCATGATTCCTGAAGACAGAATTCGTGCTGCCATGCAATATGCCCATGACCCGCGTCGACTGCGGGCTGAACTCTCGTTAGCTATGGGACAGGCCTGGGACGACGAACTTGAACCGTTCCGTCACGCCAGCGCGGGCGCCCCGGTGCGATGGTTGCACCGGGTGGGCTGACCGACCATTCGTCAAAGCGGGCGGTCCATATAGACACTACCGACCGGACGTTTTAGTTCGTCAAAGGTGCCGGGCGTTCTAGTCGCGAGTCACGACCAGGGCGACGTTGTGACCGCCGAATCCGAACGAGTTATTGATCGCGGCCAGTGGTCCATCGTCAAGCCGGCGAGGCTCGTCGCGCACTAAGTCAAGAGTGAGTTCGGGGTCAGGATCGCTGACGTTGATCGTCGGCGGGGCGACCCGTTCGTGCAACGCAAGCACGGTGAAGATCGTCTCAAGCGCACCGGCGCCACCAAGGAGGTGACCGGTCATCGACTTCGTTGCTGAAAGCGCGACCTGGTCGGCAACAGAGCCGAGCACCTCACGCACTGAACGAGCCTCAATGAGGTCTCCGACGGTTGTCGAAGTCGCGTGTGCGTTCAGGTGACGCACGGCGCTCAGATCGATGTCTGCGTCCGCCAAAGCGTCACGCATGGCGGAAATCTGTCCGCGACCGTTCGGCTCCGGCGATGTGATGTGATAGCCGTCAGATGACAAACCGACACCAGCAAGCGTGGCATAGACCTTTGCGCCGCGGGCCGCAGCATGCTCTGCCGATTCCAGCACGACGATTCCAGCACCTTCACCCAGCACGAAGCCGTCACGGGCAGTGTCATATGGACGCGATGCAGCAGCGGGGTCGTCGTTGCGGGTCGATAGCGTGCGTGACGCAGCGAAGGCAGCGATAGGCATCGGATGGATCGCAGCTTCGGTGCCGCCGGCAATGACCACATCGGCGCGCCCGGAGCGGATCATGTCAACGCCGTATCCGATGGCCTCTGCTCCGGAAGCGCAGGCGGAGACAAGCGCGTGCGCGCCAGCTTGTGCGCCGAACTCCAGTTCAACATAAGCCGCGGGGGAGTTAGGCATGAGCATCGGAACAGTCATGGGGAGTACGCGACGAGCGCCTCGTTCCCGTAGCGTGTCCCAGCCGTTCAGCAGCGTCCAGACGCCACCGATACCACTTGAGACCACCGTGCCCAGGCGTGTCGGATCGATTTCAGGGGCACCGGCGTCCTGCCAGGCCTCACGCGCCGCAATGACTGCGTACTGGGCGGATGGGTCCATCCGTTTGATCTCCGGCACGGCCAGCACTTCAGAAGGCTTCACCGCGATCGTTGCTGCGAAATCGACCGGGATTGAATACTTCTCAGCCCAATCGTTATCCATCTTGCGTGCACCCGGGGTGCCAGCGAGAGTTGCTTGCCAGGTTGAGGGCACATCCCCGCCCAGCGGCGTGGTGGCTCCAAGGCCGGTGACGACGACATCGCGACGGGTCATGATTACTCCTGGATTACGTCAGATAGCGAAAGAGAGATAAGAAAGACTGCACCGTGGGGCCAGGATGTCCTGACCCCACGACCAGAATGCTGTTGGTCAGCCCTGCGCCTTGGTGATGAAGCCAACGGCGTCACCGACAGTGGCGAGGTTCTTGACCTCGTCGTCGGGGATGGTGACTTCGAACTTGTCCTCAGCCTGAGCGACGATGGTCATCATCGACAGTGAGTCAATGTCGAGGTCATCGGTGAAGGACTTCTCCAGTGCGACATCGCCTGCGTCGATGCCGGTCTCTTCGACGATGATCTCGGTCAGTCCAGCGAGAACTTCGGTTTCATTCAGTGCCATGGTTGCTCCTTGGGGCAGTAGCGGCGGGATACGTGATGCTGCAGGCGTCAGGGAAGCACGATGACTTGTGCGCCGTAGGCTAGGCCAGCCCCAAACCCGATTTGTAGTGCCAAGTCACCGGAGTGAACTTGACCGTCTCGGTAGAGGCGTTCGGTGGCCAATGGGATCGACGCGGCAGAGGTGTTTCCTGTCTCGGCGATGTCCCGTCCGACGGCGATGCCATCGGGAAGTTTGAGTTGTTTGATCATCTGATCGATGATCCGCATGTTGGCTTGATGGGGGATAAAGGCCCTGATGTCTTCGGCGGTGACTCCAGCAGCCTCGATTGCTTTGCGTGCAACATCGACCATCTGGAAGCTCGCCCATTTAAACACGGACTGTCCCTCTTGTCGCAGTGTGGGCCAGGTTCCCGACTTCAACGCGCTGCGCCAATCCTCAGTCTGGTAGATCAGATCTGCGCGGGAACCGTCCGCACCCCAGACGCTGGGGCCAATGCCTGGGAAATCTGAAGGGCCGACCACGGCTGCACCGGCACCGTCTCCCAGGAGGAAGGAGATGGAACGATCGGTGGGATCGATGAAGTCGGACATTTTCTCAGCGCCGATGACGAGCACGTATTGCGCAGCGCCGGAGCGCACCAGTGCATCGGCTTGCGCGATGCCATAGGTGTAGCCGGCGCAGGCCGCTGAAATGTCGTACGCGGCGGCCGGAGTCGCCCCGATGCGGTCCGCGACTTGAGTCGCTGCCGCGGGGGTCTGCCGGAAGTAGGTCACGGTCGACACGATCACAGTGTCGAGTTGTTCAGCGGAGATCCCCGCATGCTCTAGCGCGAGTCGTGCGGCGGCCTCTGACAGGTCAATCACGTCTACATCCGCACCGGCTCGTCGACGAGTGACGATGCCGGTACGTTGTTGGATCCACTCATCAGAGGAGTCGATCGGCCCGACGATGTCGTCATTTGAGACGACATTTTCTCCTCGAACTCCACCAATTCCCAGAACTCGGGAATGGGCGGTAACGGGTGCTTGCTTGATAGTGGTCATGCGCCCTCTCCGGTGCCGGTTGCCAAGTGCTCATCGATCAGTTGACGAGCCTTGTCCAGGTCGTCAGGTGACTTCATTGCTACTGCTGGCACGCCGGTGAGGGTGCGCCTAGCCAGACCAGTCAGCACGCCGCCTGGCAGCAATTCGATCAACGCTGATGTGCCGCGTTCCTGAAGAGTCTGTTGGCACAGGTCCCAGCGTACCGGTGAAGCAACTTGATTGACGAGACGGCTCAGCACTTCATCTCCGGTTGTGGCGGTGTCGAGCACAGCGCCATCCGCGTTTGAGAGCAGGGGCAGCGCGGGAGATTGCGCTGTCCAGGTGGCGGTCACCGCGCGGAACTCATCGCGAGCACTCGCCATGTAATCGGTGTGGAAGGCTCCAGCCACCTGCAGCGGGATGACTCGTGCCTTGGCTGGTGGGTTCTCGGCCAACTGTGCGAGCGCTTCGAGGCTCCCCGCTGCGACAACTTGCCCACCGCCGTTGACGTTGGCTGCGGTCAGGCCAACTTCCTCGATGGCGGCAAGCACCTCATCGGGGTCTCCGCCGACAACGGCGCTCATTCCCGAAGGCGTGATGGCAGCAGCACGTGCCATAGCACGGGCGCGCATTCCGACGAGCGACACCGCCGAAGCGTCGGATAGAGCACCGGCGATCGCCGCGGCGGCAAACTCACCGACCGAGTGTCCGGCGGTGACGCCTGCGACATCGGTTGCGGCCCGATCACCGAGCAATGCCCGAGCAGCGATGAGTGACGAGGCCACGATCAGCGGCTGAGCAATGGCGGTATCGCGAATGGTATCGGCATCCGACTGGGTGCCGTGTGCGACAAGATCCAACTTTGCTGCATCGCTGAACTCTGCGATTTGCTCCGCTACCCCAGGGATTTCGAGCCAGGGGGAGAGCATTCCGGGTGTCTGGGAGCCCTGTCCGGGACTAAGAAGTGCTAGCACCTATCCACTCTGCATGATTTGACGGAGCTTTCGCGGTTACGACTTGCACAAGTGTCAACGTGTGCTTTGTCGCTTTTCTACAAATGAGGTGCGTGCACTGTCCAGTTCGCCCACTGCCAATGCGACGTGCAACACAAAAGACTCCCTTGGCTCTAGTGGATCCCAACCAGTGATCTCACATACTTTGCGCAACCGGTAGCGCACCGTATTGGGGTGAACGTACAAGTCGCGGGCCGCTCCTTCGAGAGACCGTCCGGTGCCAAGATAGGCCCGTAAGGTCTCGAGAACCGTGCCGCCGGCTTCGCGCAGCGGCTGGTAGGCGCTGGCGATGAGGGTGGCACGCGCCAGCGGGTCGCCGATGAGCACCCGTTCCGGGAGCAGATCGTCGGCCAGCACAGGGCGCGGGGCGTGCGACCAGGCGGGAGTGGCTTCCATACCTCGGATTGCGGCTTGGGCGGAGCGTGTTGCATCCTCGAGGTCGGCTGCGGTCGGTCCGATGACCACTGGGCCGGGACCAAGCCGGGACAGCAGTTGGTGCGCCGCAGCGACGAGATCGCCTTCACCGCCGAGCACGATGACTGCGCGGCTGCCTTGGATTGACACCAGGGCATCGCGTGCGGCCCGTCGAGCGGCGCGCCGCAGTTCCGCAGTGCGCAGTTCATCGAGGGAGTCGTCTGTCGTTGCGATGACAACGAGTACTTGGCCCTGGCCAGTCCAGCCCAGTGCCGCAGCCCGCGATTGGACGGAGTCGTTGGTGTCACCACGGACGATCGCGTCGACCACGAGTGCCTCAAGACGAGCGTCCCAGGCGCCACGTGCCTCTGCGGTACGCGCGTACACCTCTGCAGCAGAGAAAGCGACTTCCCGGGAATACCGCAGGACGGCCTCGCGCAGATCGCGTTCGGTGCCGGGTTCAGCGATCTGTCCGGCATGTGCCTCGACCACCTCGACGATGTAGCGCACGATGTGCAAGGTGTGCTGTAGCGATATGGAACGAGTCAATTCCGGTGGGGCAGCGGCGAACATCTCACCGACATCACTGGGCGGCTGTGACGGATCGTTGTACCAGTTCACAAACGAATTGATGCCGCTCTGGGTCACCAATCCGACATAAGAACGGTCCTCGGCCGACAATGAACGGTACCAAGGCAGGTCTTTGTCGAGCCGTCGCATCGCGGCTGTAGTGAGGGGACCGATGGCATCTCGCAGCCGTTGTAGGTTGGCGGGGGATGACTCGATCTGTCCCAAGGGCGAAGGTGAGGTAGCCCGTATGGTCGTGCTACGAACCTCGGTTGTCATGTCACGAGCATACGACCGATTTGTGTGGTCTGCACAAATAACAGGGTGTGGCCACAATCTGACTGTGGCCACACCCCATTGGAATTGTTGCGATGCTGCGAACTGCTAGGCGTCACCGCCGGCGTTCCCGGATGTGCCCGCCAGCACATTGTGCAGTTCGTACTTCTCAATAGCCTGCTGGTGGGCGCCCGCGTCGATTTCGCCGCGACGTCCGAGCTCCTGGAGCACCTTGACCGCGACCGACGGGCCGTCGATCTTGAAATGGCGGCGCGCGGCAGCGCGGGTGTCCGAGAATCCGAATCCGTCAGCGCCCAGTACTGCGTAGTCACCTGGGATCCACTGACGAACCTGATCCGGCACCAGGTGGTCATAGTCTGACGTGGCGACAAATGGCCCGGCGGCGTCCTGGAGCTTTTGCGTCAGGTAGGCGGTGCGTTGTTCGCCCTCGGGGTTCTCAAAGGCAACAGCATTGGCTGCCAGACCGTCACGGCGTAGCTCGTTCCAACTCGTCACAGACCAGACATCGGCGCGAACTCCCCAGTCATTCGCCAAGAGCTCGGAAGCCTCAAGGGCCCACGGCACGCCGACACCGGACGCGAGGATCTGCGCGCGTGGCCCGTCGCCTTCCGCGGTGTGGATCTTGTGGATACCGCGCAAGATGCCCTCGACGTCAACGTCCTCCGGCTCGGCTGGCTGCCGCATCGGCTCGTTGTACACAGTCAGGTAGTAGATGACGTTCGGATCGCGCGGGTCGTCCTTGCCGTACATCCGTTGGAGGCCGTCGCGGATGATGTGACGGATCTCGTAGGTGTAGGCCGGGTCGTACTGCACCACTGCTGCGTTGGTGCCGGCGATCAGCGGCGAGTGGCCGTCGGCATGCTGCAGGCCCTCACCGGTCAGCGTGGTGCGTCCCGCGGTGGCTCCGATCAGGAATCCGCGAGCCATCTGGTCGCCCGCCGCCCAGAACTGGTCGGCAGTGCGTTGGAAACCGAACATCGAGTAGAAGATGTAGAACGGGATGAGCGGCTCGCCGTGTGTCGCATAAGAGGTCGCGACTGCCTGGAACGCTGCGGCTGAACCGGCTTCGTTGATGCCGGTGTGCATGATCTGTCCGGCTTCGGATTCCTTGTAGGACAGCATGAGCTCGCGGTCCACAGCCATGTAGTTCTGGCCGAGTGTGTTGAAGATCTTTGCACTCGGGAAGATGGAGTCCAGACCGAAGGTACGAGCCTCGTCCGGGATGATCGGCACAATGCGCTTGCCGAACTCCTTGTCCTTGAGCAGATCCTTGAACAGTCGAACCAGGCCCATCGTGGTGGCGACCTCTTGACTGCCGGACCCCTTGGCGAGCAGTTCATAACGCGACTCGTCCGGCAAGTCGATCTGGGTGTATTTGCTGCGTCGTTCCGGGACGAAACCGCCCAACTCGCGACGCCGGTCGAGCATGTACTCGATCTCCGGCGTATTCGGGCCTGGGTTGAAGTACGGAGCGTGGTACGGGTCGTCACCGATCTGTGCGTCGGTGAGCGGGATGTGCAGCGAGTCGCGCAGCAGCTTCAGATCGTCGGTCTGCAGCTTCTTCATCTGGTGGGTGGCGTTACGGCCGGCAAAACTCGGTCCCAGCGCATAGCCCTTGATGGTGTGCGCCAGGATGACCGTCGGCTGACCGGTGTGCTCACTCGCCGCCTTGTATGCGGCGTAGATCTTGCGGTAGTCGTGACCACCGCGCTTGAGCGCCCAGATCTCGTCGTCGGTCATATTCGCGACGAGTTGCTTGGTACGCGGGTCGCGACCGAAGAAGTGCTCCCGGATGAAAGCTCCGTTTTCTGCGCGGTAGGTCTGGAAATCGCCGTCAGGGGTGACGTTCATCAAGTTGACCAGCGCACGGTCCTTGTCTGCGTTGAGCAGCACGTCCCATTCGCGGCCCCAGATGACCTTGATGACATTCCAGCCAGCGCCACGGAACTGCGCTTCGAGTTCCTGGATGATCTTGCCGTTGCCTCGTACCGGGCCGTCGAGACGTTGCAGGTTGCAGTTGACCACGAAGTTGAGGTTGTCCAACCCCTGCTGCGCGGCGTGCTGCAGCGCACCGCGTGATTCGGGCTCGTCCATCTCGCCGTCACCGAGGAACGCCCAGACCTGCTGACCCGCAGTGTCCTTGATGCCGCGGTTGTGCAGGTACTTATTGGTCCACGCCTGGTAGATAGCGGATGCCGGGCCAAGACCCATCGAGACAGTGGGGTACTCCCAGAAGTCGGGCATCAAACGTGGGTGCGGGTAACTGGGCAGGCCACCGCCGGCGTGGGAGAGCTCTTGGCGGAATCCGTCGAGCTGGTGCTCGTCCAACCGGCCCTCAAGCAGAGCACGAGCGTACTGACCCGGCGCAGAGTGGCCCTGGAAATAGACCTGGTCGCCACCCGATGGGTGGTCCTTGCCCTTGAAGAAGTGGTTGAGTCCGACTTCGAGCAACGTTGCCACCGAAGCGTAAGACGAGATGTGCCCACCGACACCGATACCGGGGCGCTGTGCGCGGGTGACCATCACCGCCGCGTTCCAGCGGATCCAACCTCGATAGCGGCGCTCGACCGCTTCATCGCCAGGGAAGTACGGCTCTTCATGAACGCCGATGGTGTTGACATAAGGCGTGTTGATAGAGGTCGGGATAGCGACGTTACGTTCCCGCGCTCGGCGCAACAGGCTCAGCAGGATGTAACGGGCGCGAGGACCTCCCTTCTCGGCGATGAGTCCGTCAAGGGACTCGAGCCACTCGCCGGTTTCAGCCGGATCGAAATCCGGCACCTGGCTGAGAAGGCCATTGATGAGCGGTCCAGTTTCCTCGTGCGAAACCACGTAACAACCTCGATGTCTGTCGGGGTCCGTGCAATAGCTCGGACAACTATCGGTCAGCGGCTTTTAGCCCCTGCGATCTTCACACTACTTGCACACCATTGTCACGCGGAAGTAGTGCGAAAGTCACATGGAACGCGGTCATCGGGACGTGAGATGGGCGACATTTGGTGGTATGTCCGCGCCTACCGGGCTGTCAGATCGTGACATATCGAACCCGGCATACCGGAGAGCAGTGGCATCGTTTTGACACATTGAACGGACACAACTAGCACTATCGGGTCATGTACCCCTAGGCTGACCGTGCAAGACAAAGATTACGGTGACACTCAGGGTCATTCGGCGCTAACATGCCAATGGCATCAAATGCGCCGAAGTTCAAGGCTGGCAAGCGCTCGTCCTTGACCGTTTTATCCACCGGAAGGAACATGGAAGCCGTGGTACCGAGTTCTAGCTCGTTCGACGTTGCCTCGTTGGGGTTCACCCCCGGACAAATCGTGCAGGAATATGGCTGGGATGACGATGTCGACGATGCACTGCGGATCGCGATCGAGAAGATCGTGGGATCTGAACTTGTCGACGAGGATTATGGTGCGGTGTCCGACGGTGTTATCGCCTGGTGCCGCGATGATGAAGAGGACGACCTGACTGATCTGCTCGTCGACCTGCAAACGGTGCTCACTCCCGGTGGGCTGATTTGGTTATTCACCCCGAAGACCGGTCGTCCGGGCCATATCCCGCAAGGCGACATTGTCGAGGCAGCCGCCACCGCTGGTCTGCACGCAACCTCGACCTATCCGGTGGCCGATGCATGGAGTGCCACCAAATTGGTCTCAAGCGGACGTAGCCGCTAAGACCGTCGCGGTTGAGATCACTGTCGGGCACGCCGGTGCCCGCCTAAGACCCAGGGAAGCGTTCACATGGCACAGGTTCCCGACGTTGGCGCGCTGGCGCCAGAGTTTTCCCTCACCAACACTCATAGCACGCCAGTGCGCCTGGAGCAGTTTCGCGGCGGGGGAGTCCTGATCGTGTTCTTCCCGTTCGCGTTTTCCCGCATTTGCCACGGCGAACTATGCGAACTGCGCGACAACCTGCACCGTTTCACCGGCAACGACGTCACCGTGCTCGGTATCTCCACCGATTCGATGTTTGCTCTGAAAGCTTGGGCGGAACAAGAAGAGTACGACTTCGATCTGCTCTCCGACTTCTGGCCGCATGGCGAGGTTGCGCAGCGGTACGGAGTCTTCGACGAGACCAACGGGATGGCGCTGCGCGGAAGTTTCCTGATTGACAGCGACGGCAAGATTGCGTGGCGGGTAGTCAACGAGCGCTCCCAGCCCCGTGCCCTTGACGGCTATTTCGAGGCGCTCACCCAGATCTAAACACTGACATGCTGGCGGAAAAGTACGGGCAGTCAGCAGCTTAAAGTCGTTTCCTGAGACAGACGAGCACCTCGTTGTGCGAAGTATGCGGGAACATATCGAGCAGTTCGACATGCTCAAGGACGTAAGAATCCATCATCGTGAGGTCACGGGCCAAAGTGGTCGGATTGCAGCTCGAGTAGAGCACAGTGCCGACACTCGATTCATTGAGCAACGCGGCCAATCGCGATCCGATACCCCGACGTGGCGGGTTGACCACGACAAGGTCCGCAGTGTTGCCGCGCCCCAGTTGCGCGGTAGCGAACTCGGTTGCGTCGCCAACGATGAATTCCGTGTTGTCGAGCCCTGCCGTGGCAGCGGACAGCTCAGCGCTCGCAATCGCCTCGTCGCTGATCTCTACGCCGGTGACATGGGAACTGACTGGAGCCAGATGCAACGCGAAACCTCCGACACCGCAATACAGGTCCCACACGGTGGCTGGGTGAGCCGGTTCAGCCAAAGTGCGGGCGTGGTCGTACAGCGCCTGGGCCAGTTCGGTGTTGGTCTGAAAGAAGCTGCGCGGCCGAAGATGCAATGTGACATCGCGCAGTCGCATTGGCAGCGAGGTCTGCTCGGTTAGGAAGATCTCCCGCTCACCCTCTAGCGCCGCCTTGTGCTCGGGCAGCACATTGACAGTCGCGACCACCATCGAAGGTAACGCGCTTTGCAAAGTTGGCAGATATTTCTTGATTCGGGCCAGCGGCTCGGTAGATCGCAACACAAAACGCACCATGATCTGCTCATCGGGCGAGATCGTGACCAAGACATGCTTGAGCTCGCCGGTGCGGTCAACGATTGAATACGGGACGAGTCGCGCCCGGGTGATGAAGCCTTTAAGCACGTCTAGCGCCTCGTGCATCGCTTCTGGATACAGCGGGCAGCACGACAGATCTGTGCCGTGTCCAGCCCGATCCACAATGCCGAGCAGCGGAGAGCGGACAGTGCCAGAAGCCACCATTTTGGCTTTATTGCGAAAGCCGGACTCCGTGCTGCGCACCGGGAGCGCCAGATCGTTGACATCCAGCCCGAGACTCGCGGCTACCTGTTGTTGCGCCTGATCAATCTGCCCGGCATAAGGCGTTTCGATCAGCGCGCACGAGGCGCATTGACGAGCGTTGTAATAGGCACAATCCACGGGTCTTATCCTACGAACCGCCAAGGGTGCGTAGAATTCCCTGCGTGAATCCCACTATCGGAGTCCTGTCCCTGCAAGGCGATGTAGGCGAACACATCGGCGCGCTGCAATCAGTCGGTGCGGACACTTGCACGGTGCGCACCCGTGCGGAACTGGACCGAGTAGACGGCCTGGTGATTCCCGGCGGCGAATCAACCACCATCGACAAGCTTCTCAAGATCTTTGACCTGCGCGATCCGCTGCGTCAGCGAATCCGCGAAGGCCTGCCCGTGTACGGCTCATGTGCCGGGATGATCTTGCTCGCGAACCAGATCGTGGATGGAACCGCGGACCAGGAGACGCTCGGCGGCATCGACATGACAGTGCGCCGCAACGCATTTGGTCGGCAAGTCGATTCCTTTGAGTCCGACCTCGATATCGCCGGAGTCGATGGTCCGCCACTGCGTGCGGTATTCATTCGAGCGCCCATCGTTGAACGAGTCGGGCCAGGAGTCGATATCCTTGCTACCGCGAAGGCTGCCACAGGTGCCGATAGAATCGTTGCAGTGCGGCAAAGCAATCTGCTGGCGACATCCTTTCACCCCGAGGTTACCGGCGACCGTCGCATCCATGAATTATTTGTCCGCATCGTAACCGAGGAGCAATAGAGCGTATGTCAGGTCACTCCAAATGGGCAACGACCAAGCACAAGAAAGCCGCTATTGACGCTAAGCGCGGCAAACTCTTTGCCAAGCTCATCAAGAACATCGAAGTTGCGGCGCGAACTGGCGGCGGCGACCCGGCTGGAAACCCGACGCTCTACGACGCGATTCAGAAGGCCAAGAAGAGTTCGGTGCCGAATGACAACATCGACCGCGCTGTCAAGCGCGGATCCGGTGAAGGCGCAGACGCCGTCGACTATCAGACCATCATGTACGAGGGCTACGGCAACAACGGCATCGCCGTACTCGTGGAGTGCCTCACCGACAACAAGAACCGCGCAGCCGCCGAGGTCCGTACCGCGTTCTCCCGCAACGGCGGCTCACTGGCCGATCCCGGATCGGTTTCATACCTCTTCTCACGTAAGGGCAGCATCGTCGTGCCGAAGGCGGACGGGGTCACCGAAGATGATGTGATGCTCGCCGCGCTCGACGCGGGAGCGGAGGAAGTCACCGACCAAGGCGAGGTCATCGAGGTGCTATGCGAAGCCAGCGACCTGATCGCGGTCCGCACTGCGATCCAAGAAGCTGGGATCGAATACGACTCCGCCGACTCCATCTGGCACCCGTCAATGCAGGTCGAAGTCGACGCGGAAGGGGCTCGCAAGATTCTGCGACTGATTGACGCGCTTGAGGACAGCGACGACGTCCAGAACGTGTTCGCCAACTTCGATGCATCAGACGAGGTCCTTGCCGAGCTAGAGGCGGAGTAAGGCGGACGGAACTCGTCCTGCAAGCCGCCACTGGTGGGGTTACGGGATTGAGCCAGGTATCGTATGTCGCGGTGGAACAGATCGGAACGGTCAGATCATGCGAGTGATGGGAATCGACCCAGGTTTGACTCGCTGCGGTGTGGGCGTCGTTGATCAAGGACCAGGGCGCACGGTCGAATTCGTGAAGGTAGGTGTGTTGCGCACCACCGCACACGAACCACATGATGACCGGTTACGTGCCATTGCCGACGGCATCGATCAATGGCTCGACGCTTTCACACCGGATGTGGTCGCCATTGAGCGTGTTTTTGCGCAAAACAACGTCTCCACGGTCATCGCAACCGCTCAGGTGACCGGCATCGCGATCGTGGCTGCTGCGCGACGGGGCCTGCTCGTTGCGCAGCACACTCCCAGTGAAGTCAAAGCTGCAGTGACCGGAAACGGGAGCGCACCAAAGGAACAGGTCCAGAATATGGTGGTGCGAATTCTAGGACTTTCCGCGGTGCCCAAGCCCGCCGATGCTGCTGACGCGCTCGCGCTCGCGATCTGTCACATGTGGCGTCCTGCTGGGGTCATAGACCGCGCCGGGCGGCTGCCGCACACCCCTGCGCAACGTGCATGGGCGGCAGCGGAACAGGCGGCGCGTCGCACCAAGTGAGGTTCCCTGTGGCTTGTTAGGCTGCACGTGGGTATTCGTACAAATGTTCGCATCACGGAAAGGCGCCCCATGATTGCCTCATTGACCGGGACCGTCGCGATGATTCGCCTAGATAGCGCGATTATCAACGTTGGCGGAGTGGGTTACCTCGTCCTCGCCACCCCTACCACGCTTTCCTCGTGGCGGGTAGATGAGACGGTCACGGTCGCCACGTCGCTTGTGGTGCGAGAGGATTCGATGACGATGTTCGGCTTTGCCGAGGATGACGAGCGCGCGGTCTTCGAAACCTTGCAAACGGTATCCGGCATCGGCCCTCGGCTCGCGTTAGCGATGCTGGCAGTGCACACTCCTGATCAATTACGACGAGCAGTGGCTACTGAAGACCTCGCAGCGTTGCAGCGGGTGCCTGGAGTGGGGCGTAAGAGCGCGCAACGACTCGTCCTGGAACTGGCTGGGAAACTCGGGGAGCCGCAGCGTCTCGGTGAGTCGATGGGCGCTGCTACCTCGACCGGGGCTGCCGGTCAGGCCAGCATCGCCGCGGCTGTCGCTGAGGCTTTGCTCGGCTTGGGGTGGCCGATCAAGGCTGCTGAAGCTGCCGTTGCCGAAGCTATCGCAGCACTGCCCGAAGAGTCCCACACCGACCGGGCAGTCATCTTGCGTGATGCGCTGCGTGTTCTAGGAGGCAACCGTGGCTGAACCCACCTCGGAGAACCAGGTGCCGGGATCTGTTGCGTCCGAGACCTGGGCTCTCGATCGAATCGTCACCTCAGGCGCTGACGATATTGAACGTGCCGCCGAAGCGGCGCTACGGCCGAAGCGGCTAGAAGAGTTCGTGGGCCAACCGGTCGTACGTGACCAGCTTTCGTTAGTGCTGCACGCCGCGATGAATCGCGGCACGCCGCCCGATCATGTGCTGCTTTCCGGGCCACCAGGACTAGGCAAGACCACGTTGGCGATGATTATCGCGGCGGAGTTGGGCACGTCATTGCGAGTCACTTCAGGCCCGGCGATCCAACATGCCGGAGACCTGGCTGCTGTGCTGTCATCGCTGACCGAGGGCGAAGTGCTGTTCATCGACGAGATCCACCGACTGGCTCGTCCCGCTGAAGAGTTGCTTTACGTCGCGATGGAAGACTTCCGGGTCGACGTTGTGGTTGGCAAGGGTGCGGGGGCTAGCGCAATTCCGCTCAGCCTGCCGCGCTTCACGGCAGTAGGCGCGACCACCAGGGCCGGCCTGTTGCCCGCTCCACTACGAGATAGGTTCGGCTTCACCGGTCATCTGGAGTTCTATGAAGACGACGATCTGGAACGGGTGTTGCTGCGTTCGGCCCGACTACTCGGTGTAGAACTGGAGCAGCCGGCCGCCGCCGAAATCGCCTCCCGGTCCCGTGGGACGCCGCGTATCGCGAACCGGCTATTGCGCCGAGTGCGGGACTGGGCAGATGTACGCGGCGACGGCCGACTGGATATATCGGCTGCACATGCGGCGCTCAAAGTCTATGAGGTGGACGAGCTTGGACTAGACCGGCTCGACCGAGCGGTCTTGCGGGCACTGTGCACCAGGTTTGGCGGCGGCCCCGTCGGGTTGACCACACTAGCGGTGTCAGTGGGCGAAGAACCTGAAACCGTTGAAACCGTGGCCGAACCGTTCCTGGTCAGAGAAGGCCTCATGGCCCGTTCGCCACGTGGTCGAGTGGCCACTGAGCAGGCCTGGCGTCATCTTCGGCTTCAACCCCCAGAATTGCCAGGTACTCTGTTTGACAGCGAAGACTAAGGGCCGCAGGCCCTCCGGTTTCCACTGGGGCCATTGAAGGCATAGACTTCGCTATTGAACTGTGCTCACCGACTGGAAGTTTTTTGAACCTCATGGATCCCATTTTTCTCATCCTGATCTTCTTTGCCGTTGCCATGGTCTGGATGAGTTCGCGGCAGCGTAAGGCACAGCAGAAGACGCAGGCATTCGTAGAGTCGCTCACCCCAGGCGCCAAGGTGATGACCATGTCCGGTTACATCGGCACGATTGTCGACATCACCGACGAGCACGTCACGCTGGAATCCGTCCCAGGCGGCGGCACCACAGTATGGATTAAGCCTGCGATTCGCCAGAGTGTCGTCGATCCTGTGATCGACGCTTCTGACGAAGCCAATCCAGTCGAAGCCTCATCAGACGAGGTCGAAATCCCGGACAATATTGCGAAGTTGATCGGCGAGGACACCTCGTCCATCGACAAGTACACCAAGTCTAACGACGATGAGGACCGTGGATCGGATACATCGAAGTAACTAGATCGGCAGTTCACCACTGAGCTCGTGTTACCGAGGCGATAACGCTATGTCTAGGTAGCGAGCGGAGATAGCAGAGAAGAGACATTCCGTTGGCAACCACCAACCACACCAAGCACTATCCGGTGCGCAAACTGGTATCACTGGCAGTGATCATCATCGCGATCGCGGCGACGTTGACTGTCGGACACCTGACAAGTGACAAGAACTTGACGCCCGGTCTAGCTATTGACCTTGCAGGAGGTCGCCAGTTCATTCTGGAGCCGCGTTCGACTACGGGTCAGGCGGTCACCGAATCAGATATCAACCAGGCGATTGCGATTATTCGCCAGCGTGTCGATGCATCGGGTGTGGCTGAAGCCGAGATCACCAGCCAAGGTGGTTCGAAGATCGTGGTTGCCCTGCCGGGCGAGCCCAGCGACGAGACCCGCGACCTGGTCACCAAGGCCGCGTTGATGCGCTTCCGCCCGGTCTTGGCCATCGCTGACCCGAACCCGTTCTCGCTGGAGGACCTTGAAGGGCTCACCGACGAGTCTGAAGGATTGGATGTGGACTCAATCGAAGGCATTGAAGATCCCAATGATTTGACCATGGACGACCTTGAGGGCTTCGAAGATGAAGATGCTGTCGAGGGAGACGGGGATGCTGGCGACGAGAACACCACGGATGAGGGTGCTGACGACGGCGCCGCTGACGACCAGGTGACTGATGACACCGCTGACAACGCAGCGGGCGTGTCTTCGAACGCCGCGATTCGTCCGGCATCTTTCACGACCTCCCAAACTCAGAACCTGGCAGAGGGCGAAGCCACCGACAACGGTGGTGATGTCACAGATGATGGCGGTGATGTCACAGATGACACGACAGATGATGCCCCCGCCGATGACGAGACTGACGCGCAGAATCCGCTCGACAACTTCGTCAACGACGGTACGGACTCGGACGATCCGGCTAGCGACCCGGACGGTAACAGCTCACTGAACCAGGTCACTGCCGAGATCGAAGAAGAGTTCGCGGCACTTGACTGCACCTTGCCGGCCAACCTGGTCGGTACCAACGATGACGATCCCAACGGAGTGTTCGTTTCCTGTGACCCGGAGGGGCAGGCGAAGTACTTGCTCGGACCGGTGGACATCGAAGGCTCTGACATCTCCACGGCATCCTCGAGCCTCGAAACCACCCAGAGTGGTCAGACACTGAACACCTGGCAGGTAAATATCTCCTTCACCTCATCAGGCGGGGACAAGTTCGCTGAGGTGACCAAGCGACTCGCGGGGTTGGACGAGCCGCGCAACCAGTTCGCGATGGTCCTGGACGGGCTTGTGATCTCCGCGCCGAGCGTGGGACCTGAATTCGCAACGAGTGGCATCACCGGTGGTGGCGCAACCATCACCGGATCCGCTCAGGATCCCTTTACCCGCGACTCTGCGACGAACCTGGCTAACCAGCTGAAGTTCGGTGCATTGCCGCTGACCTTCGACATTGACGCAGACGAGCAGATCTCGGCCACCTTGGGCTCTGAGCAGCTCGAAAAGGGTCTCGTCGCCGGTTTGATCGGTCTGATCCTGGTGCTCATCTACGCACTGATTCAGTACCGGATTCTCGGTCTGCTCGTGGTGATGTCACTTGGAGTGGCGGGAATCCTGGCGTACTTGACCGTCACCCTGCTGTCGTGGCCCGAGGTGCTGGGACTGCGATTATCCTTGCCGGCCATCGCTGGTCTGATTGTGGCCATCGGTATCACGGCAGACTCCTTCGTGGTGTACTTCGAACGCATTAAGGACGAGTTGCGCGACGGCAGGCCGCTTCCTGCTGCAATCGACGCTGGTTGGTCGCGCGCCAAACGAACGATCCTGGCATCCGACGCGATCAACTTCGCCGCAGCGATCGTGCTTTATCAGCTGGCTGTCGGCGGTGTGAAGGGCTTCGCCTTCATGCTCGGTCTGACGACACTGATCGACGTCGTCCTGATCTTCTGGTTCACCCACCCGATCATGGTCATCATCGGTAAGATGCGGTTCTTTGCCGAGGGGCACAAATGGTCCGGTCTGGACCCGCGGAAACTCGGCGTCGAGATGGCGCGCTACGTGGGACGAGGCAAAGTGGTTCGCCCCGCCGCACCCAAGAAGACCACGGCTGAATCGAAGACAGCCGAGGACGATGTCGCAGAAGTGCCGGAGCCTTCTCTGGTCGGCGCCGCCAGCGGTAGCGCCCGGCAGCGTTCAGGGGGTGGACGTCTGACGATCGCGGAGCGACGGGCGCTGGAACGTCAATCGACTTCGGCGACCACGGATGAGACCGACGCCGCAGACGATGAAGTTGAAGGCGACGAGACCAAAGACGGAGAAAAGTGATGGCTAAGACTAATTTTGCGTCCTGGTCGAATGATCTGTACAACGGAAAGCTGTCGTACAACATCGTCGGCAAACGGCGGCGCTATTACCTGATCTCGCTGGCCGCGATAGTGCTTTGCGTACTCGTCGTGGTATTGCGCGGCGGTTTCAACCTGGGAATCGACTTCAAGGGCGGCGCAGAGTTCACCGTCTCTGGCGCGTCGACGACCGCTCAGGAACCAGCCGTCGAGGCCGTGCAGTCGGTGGTCGCCGGTGAGGTGCCGCGGGTGGCAAGCGTTGGTAGCAACGCGGTGCGGGTGCAGACCAATACGTTGGATGACGAGCAGGAGAGCGCAGTCCAGCAGGCACTGGCCGAAGCATACGAAGTCGATGTCGCCGAGGTCTCGAAATCCTCCATCGGCGCTTCCTGGGGAAGCGACGTCTCGTCCAAGGCACTGCAGGGAATGATCGGCTTCATAGTGCTGGTCTCCCTGGTGATGATCGTGTACTTCCGTAACTGGCGTTTGGCGCTTTCGGCAGTGATCTCGTTGTTCCACGACTTGATCTTGACCGCCGGAGTCTACGCCGTGGTCGGCTGGGAGGTGACTCCAGCGACCGTCATCGGGTTCTTGACGATCGCCGCATACTCGGTTTACGACAAGGTCGTGGTCTTCGACAAGATTCGCGAGAACACAGCTGATGTACTCAGCCAGACGCGCGACACCTATGAAGAGCGCTCCAACCTCGCAATCAACCAGACCCTGGTTCGTTCCATCAACACTTCGGTGCTGGGTCTGCTGCCGGTGAGTTCGATTCTGTTCATCGGTGCGTTCATCCTCGGTGCTGGAACCCTGCGTGACTTGGCGTTGTCACTGTTCGTCGGAATGGCCGTCGGCGCCTACTCGTCAGTCTTCCTCGCACCTCCATTGGAAGTGACATTCCGGTTGCGCGAAGCCGATGTGAAAGAGCACACCGCTAAAGTTCTCGAACTGCGTGAGCGCATCGAGGCCAAATCCGACGAGGTCAGTGTTGACGACCTCGTGACTGCGGGTGGCAAACAATTGGTACCGGGCAAGCACCTGGGTACCAAAGCACAGCCCAAGCGTCGCAAGCGCTGATGCCCGAAGCAGTGGTTTCCGCCGGCGCAACGGATGAGGTCACGACACGACTGCGCGACCTCATCCGTGATGTGCCAGACTTTCCGCAGCCCGGCGTATTGTTCCGCGACTTGACCGGAATCTTCGCCAGCGCTCAAGGTCTCGAAGACATGGCGACAGCCATCGTGGCCGCGGCACCAGACGACATCGACGTCATCGCAGGACTCGATGCGCGCGGGTTTATCGTCGGTGCGACGGTGGCCGCTCGACTGGGGATCGGTTTTGTCCCGGTACGCAAGGCGGGCAAATTACCTCCGCCAACCCGGTCGATGGCCTTCGACCTCGAATACGGTCAGGCTGTTTTCGAAGTGCGCGACAACGCCATCGTCCCCGGCCAGCGAGTGCTCATCGTCGACGATTTACTGGCGACCGGCGGCACTGCTCGCGCGGCCGGTGCACTCCTGCGGGAATGCGGGGCTGATCTGCTCGGTTATGCATTCTTAGTGGAGCTCATCGGTTTGAACGGTCGCGAAAGCCTGGTTGACGATCCAGCGGCGGGCGGCGTCCCGGTGCGGAGTATCATCACTTTGCCAGCGTAAAGTCGCTGCCGCATCTAGAGTAGGTCGAACCAATACGGTGACGCAGTGAGGAGTGCTGATGACACAGAATGACCAGTCACAGTCCCATGCTGCAGCAGTGCCGACAGAACCGGGCAACCAAACCAGCGGAATACGCCAGCGGCTGATCCGCTTCGGTGCGCGCCCCGGTGCCAGCCCTGAGATCGAATCGCTGTTGCGCGCATTGCGTGAAAACCACCCGAAAGACGACATCGGGCTGGTTGAACGAGCCTATGTCACCGCGGAAAAAGCTCACCGGGGGCAGTTCCGGCGCAGTGGCGATCCGTACATCACCCACCCGGTCGCCGTAGCAACGATTCTCGCCGAATTGGGCATGACTTCGACCACCCTGGCAGCAGCCCTGCTCCACGACACCGTCGAAGACACCGACTATTTGTTAGAGACGCTCAAGAGAGAGTACGGCGACGAGATCGCCATGATGGTCGACGGGGTGACCAAACTCGACAAGGTGACGTACGGCGCCGCTGCGCAAGCCGAAACCGTCCGCAAAATGGTTGTGGCGATGGCGCGCGACATTCGGGTGCTCGTGATCAAGTTGGCGGATCGACTCCACAACGCCCGCACCTGGAAATTCGTGCCGACTGGCTCGGCGGAACGCAAGGCGCGTGAAACACTTGAGATCTATGCACCGCTGGCGCACCGACTCGGTATGAACACCGTGAAATGGGAGCTTGAGGACCTTTCATTCGCCACGCTGTACCCGAAGATCTACGCCGAGATCGTACACCTGATCACAGAGCGCGCACCTGCGCGCGAGGAGTACCTGACCACGGTGCGTGACCAGATTGGCGCGCAACTGCGCTCAGCGAAGATCAAGGCCACGGTGACGGGTCGTCCCAAGCACTATTACTCCATCTATCAGAAGATGATCGTGCGCGGGCATGAGTTCAACGAGATCTACGACCTGGTCGGCACACGAGTGCTCGTCGACACAGTACGGGACTGTTACGCCGTGCTGGGCATTCTGCACGAGAAATGGAAACCGGTACCGGGGCGTTTCAAAGACTATATTGCGATGCCCAAATTCAACATGTACCAGTCACTGCACACCACGGTGATCGGTCCGGGCGGCAAGCCAGTCGAGATTCAGATCCGCACGCATGACATGCACCGGCGCGCCGAATACGGCGTCGCGGCACACTGGAAATACAAGGCCGATGGCCGCGGCGAAAAATCGTCCAGCAACGACATGGCCTGGTTGCGCCAGTTGGTGGACTGGCAAAAAGAGACGGCTGATCCAACAGAGTTCCTCGATTCGCTTCGCTTCGAGATCTCGGGCTCTGAAGTGTACGTGTTCACCCCCCGAGGTGAGGTGATGGCACTGCCGCAGGGGGCAACACCTGTCGACTTCGCTTACGCCGTGCACACCGAAGTCGGGCACCGCACGATGGGCGCACGGGTCAATGGCAAACTCGTCCCGCTGGATTCGGAACTCGATAACGGTGACACCGTCGACATCTTGACTTCCAAGGCACAGAACGCCGGACCGAGCCGTGACTGGATGGCCTTTGTCAAGAGCCCACGAGCTCGCAACAAGATCCGGCAATGGTTCTCGAAAGAGCGCCGTGAAGAAGCCATCGAGCAAGGCAAGGACGCCATCGCGAAGGCGATGCGCAAACAGAACCTTCCGATCCAACGGCTGTTGTCACACGAGGCACTCGTCGCCCTGGCTAACGATCTGCGGTATGCGGATGTCTCCGCACTATACGCGGCTGTCGGCGACGGACAGATTTCAGCGGCCAATGTGGTGCACCGCCTGGTGCAGTCCATCGGCGGGGAATCGAGCGCCGAAGAGGACATCACCGAGGTCGCCCGGCCGGGAGTCAAGACCAAGTCCCGCAGTCGCAGCGGCGATCCCGGTGTCATCGTCAAGGGCGTCGAGGACGTTTGGGTGAAGCTGGCACGCTGTTGCACTCCGGTACCGGGGGACCAGATCGTGGGGTTCATCACCCGCGGCCAAGGCGTGAGCGTGCACCGCTCGGACTGCGCCAACGTCGAAGGACTGCGCAGTCAGCCGGAACGATTCGTCGATGTGTCCTGGTCCGAAGAAGGCGGTTCTGTCTTCCTCGTCCAGATTCAGGTTGAGGCGCTCGACCGGTCTCGGTTGCTCTCAGACGTGACACGTGTGCTGTCAGACAACCATGTCGATATCTTGTCGGCGACAGTGACGACGTCATCTGACCGCGTGGCGATTTCCCGCTTTGTCTTCGAGATGGCGGAGCCTGGACACCTCAAGACGGTGCTGGCTGCCGTACGCAAGATCGACGGTGTTTTCGACGTCTACCGCATCACGGGTGCTCGAGCGGCGGACCATGCGCCGCATATGCTCGCAAGCCGTAACGAGTCATAATCTCTATCCCCGGTTCCATCGCAGATAAGTCTCGATGGTCTCGACGCCTCGTGCACGGCCGGTCCAACGATGTAACGAGCGGAGTCGATCAACGACCTGTTGCAGGTCAACTCCCGCGCTGTGAAAAGTCTCCAGCGCCCGCAGCACCGAGGTGCCCTCGACTTGGCAGACCAGGTCCAACACGGTGCGCTCCGCCGATGTGACCAATACCGAACGCTGTGCGGACACGTGCACGCGCAGCACATCGCCAGGGGAAAAACGTGTCTGGCGCAATCGGTGCTTTGCTAGGTCACCCTGGTGCGGACGAGGATCGTGCGCTGAGTAATAGCAGGTCACCGGGCCGCGGTGGAGTTCTTGACGGTAGCGCACGGTGGTGCCAGGGGGAACGAGTCCTGCCAGATGCGCACCTAAGCGCGGTTGGAAGATCCAGGCGGCACTCGTTCCGCCGATCACAGCCTGCTGCGGGCAATCGTCGGCGAGCGCGAGTGCGCGAAGCCGTGGCGTCGACGCTACGGCGGCACGGCGTGCCGTCGATTCGGTCAACGGCACGAGATGTCGTTCACGCACCAGTCGATCGAAGGCATGGCGACACACCATATCGGTGCGACGTATGAGTTCACCGGGCCGCAACTCAGCAATGGACATAGCGGGAAACGATTGCATCCTGCCATCATTAACCATTGAGGTCTCATGTGCCGCCATCAAACCTTGGCTGTGGATAACTCACCTGTGTCGGTTCGATACAGGTCAACCGATAGGGTTGCTCAGGAGTCTTGTGCGGCCTTCTCGATCTGAGTGAGCCAAGCGCGACGCGCGACCAAGCCTTCCTCGATCTCTTTGACGGCTTTAGCATCTCCTGCTGCGCGTGCGGCTTCCAGATCGGCTTCAAGACGGGCAATGGCGTCGGTCAACTGGGCCGACAAGCCATCGGCACGAGCCTTCACCTCTGGATTGCTGCGTTGCCACTGCTCTTCCTCGTAATCGCGCACGGCGGTCTCGACGGCACGTAGTCGAGACTCGACAGTGTTGATTGATTCGCGCGGTACTTTGCCAGCCGCTTCCCAGCGATCCTGGATGTCGCGCAACCGAGTCTTGGTGTGCGCCAGGTCGGTGATGGGAAGCAGTGCTTCCGCCTCGGTGAGCAGCGCTTCTTTGACCTTCAGGTTTTCCGCGAACTGGGCGTCCAGCTCTGAGTTCGCCGCGTTGCGGGCGGTGAAGAACTTGTCCTGTGCGGCGCGGAATCGTGCCCAGAGTGCGTCGTCATCTTTACGGCCCGCGTGTCCGGCTTGCTTCCACTGCGCCATCAGACCACGGAATTCAGCGGCGGTTTCGCCCCAAGCAATGGACGTCGAGAGCTTCTCGGCCTCTGCGATCAGCTTCTCCTTGGTGGCCCGGGCCGCAGCATGCTGCTCCTCAAGCGCGGAGAAGAAATGGCGACGCTCCCGGTCGAATGCCGTACGCGCATGGCTGAACCGCTTCCACAGTTCATCCTCCGTCGGACGGTCGATTCGCGGGCCGTTCTTCTGAGCGAGCTTCCACTGGTCAAGCAGACGACGCATCTGGTCGCTAGCGTTCTTCCACTGGACACGTGCCGGATCCTGCTTGGCAAGAGTCTCGGCCTCTTCGACGATCTTGGTGCGCTCAACGATGGCCTGCTCGCGTGCAGCTTGCCGTTCCTTCTCGGCGGCCGCAGCCTGTTCCTTCGCAACGAGTGCCAGTGCGGTCATCTTCTCGCGCAGTTCGGGCAGATCGCCGACGGCATGTGGTTCGACGAGTTCCGCGTTCAGGGCCTTGATGGTGCTGGAGGCGTCCTGTGGGCTCACCGAACCAGCATTCAGGCGAGCTTCGAAGAGCGAAACCTTGGTACGCAGATCAAGGTAACGACGTACATAGAGGTCGAGCGCCTCGTCGCCTTCGGCACCAGGAACTTGCCCCACCACGCGTTCAGTGTCGCCGTCGCGCACGCTCACTGTGCCGTCGTCGGCGACTACGCCGAATTTCTTCGCCGCAGCGAACTGAACCGGATCTTCCCCGACCACAGGAACGGCGACGGCCGGCTGAACCGGAAGCGCTGTGCCGGGCTGGGGCAGCGCAGCTGGCTTCGGCACCCTGATCGCAGATGGTTTGGGAACTGGACGCGGCGTCACTGCAGCATCCGTCTCGGGCTTGTCCGCGGACTGTGGGGTTTCGCTCATGGCGACTCAAACTCCTCAAGATGAGCACAACCACGTGGGGTTATGCCACGACGGTTCACACTCGGGTGAGTGTGAACGGACAGGTACATAGGCGTACTCGACCATTCTAGGGTCAATTGTTGTGACATCGCCCACACCCGCTTCGCCAGGTTTCGCCGGTGCGAAGGCACGGTGCGCTTAACCCATGAATAACCGCAGCCGCACCCAAGACTACGCTGGATACCATGACTGAGCCCACACGCCCTGAATTTCATGTGCTTCAGGCCGATGTCTTCGCTGCAAATACTACGTTGATCGTGCGTGATAACACGGTGGTCATCGTTGACGCGGGCGTCGGCGTCACCGGGCAGGTGACGTCCCTGATCGAACGAAACGGCTGGGATCCGCTGGGTCTGTTCATCACGCATGGCCATGTCGACCACACTTGGGATGCCGCGGAACTAAGCGCTGCGCTCGATATCCCCGTCTTGATCCACGAGGCCGACCGGTATCACCTGGACGATCCATTCGGCATTGACCCTGATTTCCCGGAACGTCGGGATCCGTCTCGAATGCTGGTGCAGGCCTTCGCCAGCTTCGGGCTGCGACCCGATCTGTTCACAACGCCGAATCGTATCGAAACGTTGGGTTCTGACGCGGCCGTGGAATCGAGCATAGGACAGGTCTGGGGAGGTCAGTGGCGTTGGATAGCAGCTCCGGGACACACCCCCGGCGCGACGATATACGTCTTCGGGGACGAGGCCGACTCCGCGGCACTACCGCTCGCCTGTACCGGGGATGTGCTCTTTGCTCGCAGTGTTGGTCGAACCGATCTGCCTGGCGGGGATCATCGGATCATGGCGGACACGTTAGAGATGCTGTGCACCGCTCTGCGATCTGAGACATTGCTGATTCCCGGTCACGGTCCGACGACGACGATGGGCGATGAGCTCACTTTTAATCCGTACCTGCGATCTGGAATGATGTGAAACCATGGCACGCCCTCAACCGCTATCCGGTTTCCCTGAATGGCTTCCTCAAGACCGCGTCGTTGAACAGCATGTGCTCGACGTCGTCCAGCGCACCTTCGAACTGCACGGCTTTGCGGGCATTGAGACCCGTGCTGTCGAGCCCGTGGAGCAGTTGCTGTCCAAAGGCGAGACGTCTAAAGAGATTTACTTGCTTTCGCGACTGCAGCAAGCCCGGCAAGATAGCGGCGCCACCTCGCGCGCAGATAAGCAGCTGGGCCTGCACTTCGACCTGACTGTGCCATTTGCCCGTTACGTGGTCGAGAACGCCGGCAAACTGGCCTTTCCGTTCAAGCGGTATCAAATTCAAAAGGTCTGGCGCGGTGAGCGACCCCAAGACGGTCGGTTCCGCGAGTTCGCCCAGGCAGACATCGATGTGGTGGGCAATGGCGAGCTGCCCTATCACTACGAGGTTGAGCTGCCGCTGATCATGGCGGAAGCGCTAGGCAAGTTACGGGCCATCGGTCTGCCCGAGGTCCGTGTCTTGGTCAACAACCGCAAAGTGGCTGAAGGCTTCTACCGTGGTCTGGGAATCGACGACGTTGCAGCGGTGTTACGCAGCGTCGACAAGATCGACAAGATCGGTCCCGATGCCGTCGCAGGGCTCATCCGCGACGAAGTGGGCGCGAGTGAATCTCAGGCTGCTGCCTGCTTGGAACTGGCTGCGCTGAGCGGCACGGACACCAGCGTCATCGATGAGATCATCGACCTTGCTCGTCGCTACGATGCGGTGACCGATCTGCTCGAAGAAGGGCTCAGCGAACTGCGCCAGTTGTTGGCAGCGGCCGCGGACCGTGCCCCGGGCACGGTGGTCGCCGATCTCAAGATCGCGCGCGGTTTGGATTACTACACCGGCTCGGTTTACGAGACTGTGCTGGTCGGACACGAAGAACTCGGCTCGATCTGCTCTGGTGGCCGCTACGACACGCTTGCCTCGGATGGAAAACAGGCCTATCCGGGTGTGGGACTATCCATCGGCATCACTCGTTTGGTATCTCGAATTCTCAGTGCGGGACTCAGCCGAGCGAGCCGCAGTGTCCCCACAGCGGTACTAGTCGCCGTGCTCGACGAAGAACACCGCGGTAATTCTGATGCCGTCGCGGACGCGTTGCGGGCACGTGACATTCCTGCGGAGACCTCGCCGACTGCGGCAAAGCTGGGCAAGCAGATCAAATACGCGGAGCGACGCGGCATTCCGTTTGTCTGGTTCCCCGCTGGCGTCACAGCCATGGGTGAGCAAGTCGAACACCAACTGAAAGACATCCGTAGTGGTGAACAGGCCGCCGCTGACCCGCTGACCTGGAAACCGAGTGGTGACGATCAATGGCCGCGCGTTACTCCGGTTCAACCGGCGGACGACTGAACACCACAATGCAGTGAGCGGGGATGACGACCTTCTGTCCCGCCTCCGCGATCGTACCCGGCACCGGGTCGACGATCGTCTCCAGCGCGTGACTGGTCTTTGAGCCATGCTGTACCGCCGAGGTGTCCGACTCGTCATACGTGACATGCCGGGCGGGGCCGTGCGGTGCGCCGGGGGCGAGGATCGCCGGTGTCGTCGTGCTCACCTCGACGGTCCAGGCATGCCCGTACATCGCAGGCGGCATGGTGAACTGAACATCCTCGACGTGAGCGTTGAACATGCACAGGAAACTGTCGTCAACGATGCGGTGACCGCGAACATCGGTCTCCGTGATGGCTGACCCGTTCAAGAACACTGTGAGTGTGCGTGCATAGCCATCGCGCCAGGCGTCATCGTGCATCTCGGTGCCGTCGGTGTTGATCCAGGCGATATCACCTGGAATGTCGTCGTCCTTGATCGGATCGCCTGCGAAGAAGCGTCGGCGATGCAGCACAGGATGTTTGCGACGCAACCGAACGATGGCACAGACGAATTCCAGATGGCGCCGCCTCGCCTCGTCGAGGTCCCAATCGACCCAGGCCAGCTCGTTGTCCTGGCAGTAGACGTTGTTGTTCCCCTGCTGGGTGCGAGCGATCTCGTCCCCATGGGCGAGCATTGGAACGCCCTGGGACATCAACAAGGTCAACAGGAAGTTACGCATCTGGCGGTAGCGCAACGAATTGATTGCGGAATCTTCAGTCGGTCCTTCAGTGCCGCAGTTCCATGACCTGTTGTGAGATTCGCCGTCTTTGTTGCCCTCACCATTGGCTTCATTGTGTTTGTCGTTGTAGCTGACCAGGTCGTGCAGCGTGAAACCGTCGTGGGCGGTGACAAAGTTCACCGAAGCCGATGGGGTGCGCCCAGTGTGGGAGTACAGATCAGAGGATCCCGCGATCCGGCTGGCGAACTCGGCGAGTTGTGCCGGCTCGCCGCGCCAGAAGTCGCGCACCGTGTCGCGATAACGACCATTCCATTCCGACCACAGCGGCGGGAATCCGCCAACCTGATAGCCGCCGTCGCCGAGGTCCCACGGCTCGGCGATGAGTTTGACCCGTCCCACCACCGGATCTTGATGAACGAGATCGAAGAAGGCGGAAAGTCGATCCACCTCATGGAACTGGCGCGCCAAAGTCGACGCCAAATCGAAGCGGAACCCGTCCACGTGCATTTCCGTGACCCAGTAGCGCAGTGAATCCATGATCAGCTGCAGTACCTGCGGGTTGCGCATCAAGAGCGAGTTTCCGGTGCCGGTGGTATCGAAATAATGTTCCGGGGACGAGTCCACCAAGCGGTAGTAGGAACGGTTGTCGATGCCGCGCAGCGACAGGGTCGGCCCGAGGTGGTTGCCCTCAGCGGTGTGGTTGTAGACCACATCCAAGATGACCTCGATGTCCGCTGCGTGCAGAGTCTTGACCAGTGTCTTGAACTCCTGCACCTGCTGGCCGCGTGAGCCGAAAGCGGCGTAAGCGCCATGCGGCGCGAAGAACCCGATGGTGTTGTAGCCCCAATAGTTGTGCAGACCGCGCTGTTGCAGACTCGGATCGTCGACGAACTGGTGGACCGGCATCAACTCGACTGCGGTGACGCCGAGTCTGCGCAGGTGGTCGATGACGGCCGGGTGGGTCATTCCAGCATAGGTGCCGCGTAGATCTTCTGGTACCTCGGGATGCTGCATGGTCAGCCCGCGGACGTGTGCCTCATAGATGACCGTGTCGTGATAGTCATGTCCGGGCGGTCGATCCTGGCCCCAGTCGAAATAAGGGTTGACCACCACTGAGATCATGGTGTGCGGAGCTGAATCCTCGTCATTGCGGACACTGGGGTCGTCGAACTCGTATGAAAACAAACTGCGATGCCCGTCCACCTGCCCGTCTATCGCCTTGGCATAGGGGTCGAGGAGCAGCTTATTGGGGTTGCAACGCAGTCCGCGTGACGGGTCATAAGAGCCGTGTACCCGGTAGCCGTAGCGCTGTCCAGGACTGATCCCCGGAATGTAGCAATGCCACACGTAAGCATCGACCTCGGGCATGGCGATGCGCTCTTCGACGCCGGCATCGTCGATGATACACAGTTCGACGCGTTCTGCGGCTTCGGAGAAGATCGCGAAGTTGGTACCAGACCCGTCGAAGGTGGCACCGAGCGGGTAGGGCGTTCCGGGCCAGATCTGCATGTCTCTACATTGCACTACCAAGTGCCGTGCTGTCGCCTATTCGCGAAGTTTTTGTCGAATCGGTAGATCAGCGCTTTCGCGACTACAGTAGTTAGCGTCTCGCGCGTGGGAGATTGGCGGTGACACCGATTTCAGTCGGTACGATTTTGCCAAGAGCCACGTCACCGGTGGTACGAAGATGATTGCTTTGAGGAGTACTAAGTCGTGTCCAATTCACAACACCCATCGCCAGCAACGGACTTAGGCGAAGGGGTCGTGTCCATCACCGTCGATGGTTCCCCGACTCAAGTACCCGCAGGCAGCACCGCAACCGACCTGTTCTCATCCGATCGTTCGATCGTTGTCGCCCGTATCGACGGTGAACTGCGCGACCTGGCCACTGTGCTGCGCGATGGCGCTGTCGTCGAATCGGTCACGATCGATTCGCCTGACGGTCTGGCAGTGCTGCGGCACTCCGCAGCCCACGTACTCGCCCAAGCGGTGCAGGCCGTGAATCCGTCGGCACGCCTCGGCATCGGACCACCTGTGACCGACGGCTTCTATTACGACTTCGATGTCGACACCCCGTTCACGCCCGAGGACCTGGCCGCACTGGACAAGGCCATGGCCAAGATCATCAAAGAAGGGCAGCGCTTCGTGCGCCGTGAGGTCAGCGATGACGAGGCACGAGCAGAACTCGCCGATGAGCCCTACAAGCTCGAACTCATCGGTCTGAAGTCCAGCGCCGACACCGCAGGCGAAGGCGCCAACGTCGAAGTCGGAGATGGCGGCCTGTCGATCTACGACAACGTGCGCCGTGACGGAACCGTGGCTTGGAAAGACCTGTGCCGTGGGCCGCACCTGCCATCGACCCGCCTGATCGGCAACGGCGTGAAGTTGATGCGGTCGGCCGCCGCCTATTGGCGCGGCAGTGAGAAGAACCCGCAGTTGCAGCGCATCTATGGCACGGCGTGGCCCGCCAAGGACGAGTTGCGCGCCTATCTGGATCGCCTCGCCGAAGCGGAGCGTCGCGATCACCGGCGGCTGGGAACGGAACTGGACCTCTTCAGCTTCCCGGACGAGATCGGCTCAGGACTGGCGGTATTCCATCCCAAGGGTGGCATCATCCGCATGGAGATGGAAGAGTATTCGCGCCGCCGCCATGTCGAGGCCGACTACCAATTCGTCAACACCCCGCACATCACCAAAGCCAGGCTCTTCGAGACCTCCAAGCACCTCGACTGGTATGCCGATGGCATGTACCCGCCCATGCAATTGGACGAGGAGCGCGACGCGCAGGGCAACATTCGCAAAGCTGCACAGGACTACTACCTCAAGCCGATGAACTGTCCGATGCACAACCTGGTGTTCAATGCCCGCGGCCGTTCCTACCGCGAGCTGCCCCTGCGTCTGTTCGAGTTCGGCACCGTGTACCGCTACGAGAAGTCCGGTGTGGTGCACGGCCTCACCCGCGCTCGTGGCTTCACTCAGGATGATGCGCACATTTACACCACTCGGGAACAGATGCGCGACGAGCTGGCCTCGTTGTTGTCCTTCGTCCTTGATTTGCTGCGGGATTATGGTCTGGACGACTTCTACCTGGAATTGTCGACTCGTGACCCGGAGAAGTCAGTGGGAGATGACGAGACGTGGCACGAGGCGACCGAGACGTTGCGCCAAGTCGCTACCGAATCCGGATTGGAGCTCGTCGATGATCCGGGCGGCGCTGCGTTCTATGGGCCGAAGATCTCGGTGCAAGCCAAGGACGCCATCGGCCGCACCTGGCAGCTTTCGACCATCCAACTCGACTTCTTCGAGCCCGAGCTCTTCGAGCTCGAGTATGCCGCTGCGGATGGGACGCGCCAGCGCCCGGTGATGATCCACCGCGCGCTGTTCGGGTCGATTGAGCGGTTCTTCGCCATCCTTGTGGAGCACTACGCTGGTGCCTTCCCGACCTGGCTTGCGCCGGTGCAGGTGCGAGCAGTGCCCGTTGCCGAAGCCTTCGAGGACTACCTCGGTGAGATCGTCGAGAAATTGCGTCAGCACGGTGTGCGCGCTGAACTGGATACCAGCAGCGACCGATTCCCGAAGAAGATCCGCACCGCGGCAAAAGAGAAGATCCCGTTTGTGCTGATCGCTGGCGGAGAAGATGCCGAAGCGGGTGCTGTGTCGTTCCGATTCCGTGACGGCTCGCAGCGCAACGGCGTTCCGGTGGATGAGGCAGTCGAAGAAATCTTGACTTCGATCCGAGAACGGACTCAGGTGTGACGACTCCGCGCGATCCCGAAGTCACCGCGGCGCGCGAATTCGCCGGTGACGCCGACGGGCTGCAACGGCTCTGGACGCCACACCGGATGGCATACATCGGCGGTGAGGCCAAGCCTGCCGACTCGACAAGCCACCACTGCCCGTTCTGTGCTGCCGCATCAGAGCGGGGTGAGGAACACGACAGGGCGCATCTGGTGGTCAAACGCGGTCAGAATGCGCTCGTGATCTGCAACCTCTACCCGTACAACTCCGGTCACCTGCTTGTCTGCTCGAACCGGCACGTCGCGGACTACACCGAGCTGACGACCGTGGAACGCGACGAGATCGCATTACTGACCCAGCAAGCCATGGCCGTGCTGCGCGCTGTCATGGGACCGCACGGCTTCAACCTCGGGATGAACCAGGGTGAGGTGGCCGGTGCAGGGATCGCCGCTCATCTGCATCAGCATGTGGTGCCACGTTGGTCCGGGGACGCTAACTTCTTTCCCATCGTGGCGCAGACTAAAGCCGTGCCTCAACTACTCGCCGATACTCGACGACTATTGGCCGACACATGGGATCAGGCAACGGCGACCGTATCGTCCAACGAGAGCGAGAAGTCATGATCTCCGCATTGCGCGGCGTTATCGGCAAGGTGATGACCCCGCTTGCCCGCGGATTGCTGCGACTGGGCATCAGCCCAGATGCCGTCACCGTCGTCGGCACTACCGGCACGGTCGTCGCCGCACTGGTGATGCTGCCCACGAACCGGTTGTTCGCGGGATCCCTGGTCATTGGTGCCTTCGCGCTATCTGACGCACTGGACGGGACTATGGCGCGTCTGTCGGGACGTAGCGGGCCGTGGGGCGCGTTCCTCGACTCGACACTCGACCGTGTTGCCGATGGCGCAATCTTTACTGCGTTGGCTGCTTATTTCCTTGTCCAACAAGACGGCACGATTTCCACGGTCGGTGCAAGTTTGGCGGCTGCATGCCTGGTGACCGGTTTCACGGTCTCCTACGCGCGTGCACGCGCTGAAGGCCTTGGAATGACTGCAAATGTGGGTATCGCGGAACGGTCGGAACGACTGGTCATCTCCCTGGTCATTACCGGATTCGTCGGATTGGGCCTGCCTGTCATCGTCCTTGTGGTCACCTTGGGAGTGATTGCGTTGGCGAGTTTGGTCACCGTGGGGCAACGCATGGCCACTGTGCACCGTCAGATCGCCCAGGCCAAAGTCGCGGACGCCGCTAGCGGTGAAGATGCCGACGACGAACAGATCTCGCGCCCATGAAAGCTGACCTCTCAGCACGAGTTTTCGCCTGGGCTTGGCGGGTGCTGCCGCGAGTCAACGAGACCTTCGCGAGCATGATTGCCGATGTGGCCGCTGACGTGACCTGGTTGCTGCACGGTCGTGGAGTGCGTCAACTTGAGGCGAATCTGGCCCGGATCGTCGAGGGACTCGATGCGCGGGAACTGCGCCGCCTGTCACGCCGCGGCATGCGCTCGTACTTTCGCTACTTCCGTGAAGCTTTTCAGATCCGTTCCTTGACGAAGGAGCAGGTTGCCGCCCGGGTTCGTGCGGTGGGTGCAGGCCCGCTCCAAGAGCTCCTGGCGGAAGGCCAGGCGTTGGTCTTGGCACTTGGCCACCTGGGGAACTGGGACCTCGCGGGGCAATGGTCCGCTCAGAATTTCGCAGCAGTCACTACGGTTGCGGAACGGCTTAACCCGCCGGAGCTCTTCGACGAGTTCGTCGCCTTCCGCACTGCCCTCGGTATGAAGATCCTGGCCTTTGGCGACGACGGCATCTTCCGCGAAATGCAGGACGATGCTCGCGGACCCGCTCGCATCATCCCGTTGCTCGCGGACCGTGACTTGGGCAAGAGCGGCGTCGAAGTGACCATCAACGGTCACGTTGCGCGTGTCGCGGCTGGTCCGGCAGCGCTGGCCGTCAGTACCGGGGCGCCGCTATTCACCTTGGTCATCACCTATGAACGGTTGCACGGCGCACGACGTCGGCAGGCTCGGTCAAAGTGGGGACTGGTGCTCAACTTCTCCGATCAGATCGAGGTATCGGATCTTTCCGGGCCTACTCGCGTCAAAGTTCAGCAGGCGACTCAACGCTGGGTTGATGAATTAGTTGCTGGAATCCGTCAGTACCCGCAAGATTGGCACATGCTGCAAAAGGTATTCGTAGCCGATCTCGATCCAGTGAAGTATCAGCAGGTGACGGGGGACAAGTCGCGATGATGACCCCGCTTCCGACCCACTCACTGCGCATCGGCATCGTCTGCCCGTACTCGTTCGACGCCCCCGGCGGGGTGCAGTTCCATGTGCGTGATTTGGCTCGTGCGCTCAGCGCTGCCGGACACTATGTGTCCGTGCTTGCCCCCGCAGACGAAGACACCGAATTGCCCGAGCATGTTGTCGCGGCCGGGCGCGCCATTTCAGTGCGATACAACGGATCGGTGGCCAGATTGGCTTTCGGCCCCAGGGCCTCGGGACGAGTGCGTCGCTGGCTCCGCGAGGGACGATTCGACATCCTGCACCTCCATGAGCCGGCGACGCCGTCACTGTCGATGCTCGCACTGTGGGCGGCACAAGGTCCGATTGTCGCCACCTTCCACACCTCCTTGGTGCGTTCGCGTGCACTGCACTTCGCTTCGCCGCTGGTACGACCCTCATTGGAGAAGATCGACGCCAGGATCGCTGTATCTGAAGACGCCCGACGCACCCTGATCGATCACCTTGGCGGTGATGCGGTTGTCATCCCCAATGGAGTATTTGTCGACGAGTTCCGGACAGCGAATCGCCAGCCGCACTGGGAGGGAACCGCACAGCGTCCCACCGTCGCATTCCTGGGTCGGCTCGATGAACCCCGCAAAGGACTTCCGGTTCTCACAGCAGCTATTCCGCAGGTCCTCAAGGCAATCCCCGGAGCACGATTCCTGATCGCCGGCCGCGGCGACGAAGGCGAAGCCCAGGCGAAGGCGACTTTGGGGGAGCACGCTGCCGCGGTGGAGTTTCTCGGCGGCATCTCCGATCAGGAAAAGGCCGATCTGCTCACCTCCGTCGATGCCTATGTCGCACCGCAGACCGGTGGTGAGAGTTTCGGAATCGTCTTGGTCGAAGCATTGGCAGCGGGAACACTAGTGGTTGCCTCAGATCTTCCTGCCTTCGAAAGAGTGCTCGACGGGGGACAATCAGGCGTGCTGTTCCCGAACGGTGACTCTGAGTCTCTGGCTGCGACACTCATTAAACAGCTGAGCGACCGTTCGTTGCGGGACCAGATTGCAGGACGTGGTGTCGTGCGCGCGGAAAAATTCGATTGGTCGCAGGTCACCGGCCAGATTCTCAACGTTTACGACACTGTGCTGGCAGGTGCGGCGGCGTTGCAGACTGTCGAGCTGGACCCGGCCCATCCGTTGCCAGAGGACAATGGCGAGACTGTGGGCGGTGGGCGATGATGCTGGCATGGTCGGAGGTTCTGCTCATCGTCATCGCGATCCTGGTGGTGCTCGGATTGTGGGCTTGGTGGTATGCGAACCGGCTAGACCGGTTGCACCGCAAGGTGCTGGCATCTCGGATGGCATTGGATGCGCAATTGGTGCGCCGGGCGGCTGCTGCTGCACAGTTCGCTAACGCGGGGTACCTCGATCCGGTGACGTCACTGCTGATCATCTCCGCGGCACATGATGCCACCGCTTCGAGCGCCGCCGCTGACGGGGCGTTGTTCGATGCGATTCCCGAACTCATCGAATCTGCTCGGACGAGCAACGGTGCACCGGTCAGCACACCGTCGCGAGCCGCGGTAGCCCGACGCCTCGACGCGGGCGGCATGGGGTCGGATCGCATCTGGCCGGAGAACGAGTTGACCCAGGCGGTACGTGAGGCACTGAGCGACGAACACGCGGTCACACGCCTCTATGCTGAACCCGGCAGTGCTGAAGGGCTCGATACCTTGGCAGCGGCCTGGTACCGGGCACAGTTGGCAAGGCGGTTCCATAACGAATCCGTTGCCCAGGTGCGCCAACTGCGACGTAATGTTCTGATTCGAGTCTTCCATCTCGCAGGGCATGCACCGTTGCCGCAATCCGTTGACCTCGATGATGCCTGGCCAGGATTGCTACGCGCCCCAGACGGTGCTGTGACGCAATAGCGCGCGTCGATGGTCGAGCCGTCGAGATCATCCGCCGCGTGGTCACCCAGCTTTGCTGCTAGCCGTAGTCCATTGGGTGACCGCGATCCGATTGGCCATCGTAGAAGACGTAAGATTGATATTGCCTGTGTGCGCATCTGCACTGCAAGGATCCAACCTGGAAATGAGGTAGTTGTGACGAGCGAGCCCAAAGAAACTACGACGTCTGCCGTTGGCACCCAGCGCGTGAAGCGCGGGATGGCTGAAATGCTCAAGGGCGGCGTGATCATGGACGTTGTCACCCCTGAGCAGGCAAAGATCGCCGAAGATGCAGGGGCAGTGGCGGTCATGGCGCTCGAGCGAGTACCCGCTGACATTCGTTCCCAGGGCGGTGTGGCCCGCATGAGCGATCCGGATATGATCCAGGGCATTATCGAGACGGTCTCCATTCCGGTGATGGCGAAGGCCCGTATCGGTCACTTTGTCGAAGCGCAGGTATTGCAGTCGCTCGGAGTCGACTATGTCGACGAATCCGAAGTGCTCACCCCAGCGGATTACACCAACCACATCGACAAGTGGGCCTTCACGGTGCCTTTCGTCTGCGGTGCCACCAACCTCGGCGAAGCACTTCGTCGTATCACTGAGGGTGCCGCGATGATCCGTTCCAAGGGCGAGGCAGGCACCGGAGACGTTTCCAACGCCACCACGCACATGCGCCAGATCCGTGACGAGATTCGTCGGCTGACATCCCTTCCCGAAGACGAGTTGTATGTGGCTGCGAAAGAACTCGCGGCCCCCTATGACCTAGTGAAAGAAGTCGCCGAAACCGGCAAACTTCCGGTCGTGCTGTTCACCGCAGGCGGTATCGCGACGCCGGCGGACGCAGCGATGATGATGCAACTGGGGGCACAGGGCGTTTTCGTCGGTTCCGGCATCTTCAAGTCGGGTAACCCGGCGCAGCGCGCTGCGGCCATTGTGAAGGCTACGACTTTCTACGATGACCCCGACGTGATCGCCGACGTGTCACGTGGTCTGGGTGAGGCCATGGTCGGTATCAACGTTGACGATATTCCAGTGCCACACCGTCTGGCTGAGCGCGGCTGGTGACTTTGGAACATCCGCTGGACTCATGGCGGATGGCCTCAGACGGTATCCGAGAACGCCACGCGGCGCGGGTGCTGTTGTTACGCGACGATGGCCGCGCACTCTTGGTGCGCGGCCATGATGTCGACCAGCCGGATCGTTCCTGGTGGTTCACCGTCGGCGGCGGTATCGATCCGGGTGAAAGCCCACTGACGGCAGCAGTGCGCGAAGTCAGCGAGGAAACCGGCATCGTATTGAAGACTTCGCGCCTGGCGGGGCCGATAGTGCACCGCACCGGTGTCTTCGACTTCTTCCGAGAGACCTGTCGACAGTTCGAACAGATTTTCTTCGCACGCCTGAGCGATCAAGAGGCAGCTGTCATCACGACATCGGGCTGGACCACCGCCGAAAATGAGGTACTTGACGAGTTAGCCTGGCTATCCGCTGCCGAACTGCGGACTCAGGCCAGTGAGTATTTCCCTCGTGAACTGCCGGATATCATCGAGGAGTTGCAGTCGGACTGGGACGGCACGGTCTGGGATTTAGGACGTGACTAGTTGTGGCCATACGGCGGGTCTGCCGTATGGCTTCCCGGTGGTACCTGGCCGGTTGCGTAGCCGCCGGGCTGCGGTTGACCGAGTGGATAACTGCCCGGTGGCGGAAAACCCGGGCCCGGGTTGGCTAGCCTGCGTGCTCGGCTGGCACGCACAGACCACAAGATGATGCCCCAAAGCAAGAAGCCGAATGCGAAGAATCCCACGACAGAGGCAAGCACGAAGGCGATGAAGATATCGCCCGCACGGTCAATGACGCGGCTGAAGATGTCTTGGTCGATAAGCGAGAAGTAGACGTCCTCGTCGAGTTCAGTCAGAGGCAACACCACATAATCGCCAGCTGTAGTGGTGGTGAAACTCGCGGAGTCGCTTGTTGCGGCTTCGAATAGCCCATCGAAGAAACCCGCGAAGAACACATTGGAGAAATCGAAGTCAGGTTCTCGCAACGGTACGGCCGTTCCGTCAGGGCCTATGACTTCTAGTTGTTGGCGATCCACGTCGGTTGAGCGGGTCTTCGACCAATCATCGCTCGAGGACGACCAATCGCTGTAGTAATTCTGCGCCACCAGCAGATACCTGGTTTCGGCATTCAGATCGAATGCGGTATAGCCAGTCATTGGTTCCGCATCGGTCATGTTACTGACCTCGCGGGAAGCCGCACGGATGGAATCGACGCCCCAGACGATGAGCGCAATGGTGATGACCGCCAGCGCGATACCGATGAAGGTCAGTACCTTGCCGGCGCGGGTTGAGGTTTTCAATTGCATGGCGGGATTATTCGCTGGTGCGAAGCCAGGATTTGGGTCGTAAGGCGGCGGACCGGGCGCATAGGCAGTCATGGTTTCATGCTAGACGGACATGACGGCTCGTGCGTGCTAGCCTGGGCGGCGGAACCCACATCCGTTCCCCGGACGAGTGGTGTCGTACCCGGACCGCGACAAGACGACACTGGAGGAAAGTCATGTCGTGGATCGTTCTTATTCTCTCCGGTGTTTTCGAGGCCGTATGGGCTATCGCTCTCGGGCGCAGCGCCGGATTCAGCAAACTTGGCCCGACTGTGGTGTTCGCGGTGGCCCTTGTGATCTCCATGGGTGGGCTGGCATACGCAATGCGCGAACTGCCGACTGCTACTTCCTACGCGATATGGGTCGGTATCGGCGCCACCTTGGCTGCCGTCTATTCGATGGCGACAGGCGCTGAGCCAGTGTCATTGTTGCGTGTGCTCTTTCTTGCGGGCATCGTCGGCTGTGTGATCGGGCTGAAGGCCGTTTCCTAACCCATCAGTGGATTTACACGGCTGTCTGGCGATGTGTGCCGGCGACTACGCCGCGTTGACCTCGTCCGCGTGGCCGCCCGCGAACTGTGCTTGATAGAGTGCCTCGTATGCCCCGTTGGCGGCGATCAGTTCGTCGTGTGTGCCTTGTTCCACAATGTCGCCGTTCTCCATCACCAGGATCAGATCGGCATCGCGGATGGTCGAAAGGCGGTGCGCGATGACGAAACTCGTGCGGTCGCGGCGCAGTTTGTTCATCGCACGTTGAATGAGTAATTCGGTACGAGTATCAACGCTGGAGGTGGCCTCGTCCAGAATCAGGATGCTGGGCTGGGCGAGGAATGCGCGGGCGATGGTGATCAGTTGGCGTTCCCCGGCAGAGATGTTGGATGCGTCATCGTCAAGGATGGTGTCGTAACCGTCTGGCAGTGATCGAACGAACCTGTCTACGTAGGTCGCCTTGGCGGCAGCGAGGATCTCGTCGTCGGTGGCGCTGAGGCGGCCGTAGGCGATGTTCTCATAGATGGTGCCGGCAAACAGCCAGGTATCCTGCAGAACCATGCCGGTTCGTGACCGTAGGTCCGCTCGTGTCATCGCGGCGATGTCGACGTCGTCGAGCATGATCGTGCCGGCATCTAGGTCGTAGAACCGCATCAATAGATTGACCAAAGTAGTTTTTCCCGCGCCGGTGGGACCGACAATGGCGACCGTCTGACCGGGTTTGGCCTCGAATGAGAGATTCTCGATGAGTGGTTTGTCGGGGGAGTAGGAGAACTTCACGTTCTCGAAGACCAGGTGCCCGGCATGCGCCTCGGACGTGGCTGCGGGCTGCGGATCGGGGCTTTGATCGCTGGCGTCAAGGAGTTCGAAAATACGTTCGGCTGAGGCGACACCCGATTGCAGTAGGTTGACCATTGAGCCGAGCGAACTGAGCGGTTGCATGAACTGTCGTGAATACTGCACGAAAGCCTGCACCGTTCCGAGGGTCATCGACCCGGCAGCGACCTGAAGACCTCCGATGACAGCGACGGCCACGTAGACGAGGTTTCCGATGAACATCATCACCGGCATGATGATTCCGCTGATGAACTGTGCCTTGAAACTCGACTGGTACAGATCCTCGTTCATCGTCGCGAATTTACGTCGCGAGGTTCCTAGATGCCCGAAGACCTTCACCAGGGCGTGTCCCGCGAATGCCTCCTCAACGTGAGCGTTGAGTTCACCCGTGTGGCGCCACTGGGCGACGAATTGGCGTTGTGACCGTTTGGCGATGAACTGGGTGAGCAACATCATGATCGGAATGCTTACCAGTGCCACGACTGTCAGGAGCGGTGAAGCGAAGACCATCATGGCGATGATGCCAATCACGGTCAGCAGGTTGGTCACCAATTGGGAGATGGTTTGCTGCAGACTTTGCGCCACGTTGTCGATGTCGTTGGTGACACGACTGAGCAGTTCGCCGCGTGGCATGGAATCGATGTAACGCAACGGAAGGCGGTGTAGCTTGCTTTCGACGTCGCCACGAAGCCGGCAAACCGTGCGCTGCACCACCGAGTTAAGGATGTGGGCTTGGAGCCAGGCCAAGATGCCCGCCGCGGCATAGACGAGCAGCACGACGAGCAGTATGTTCCGCAGTGCGAGGAAGTCGATGCCCTGTCCCGGGGTTAGGTCCATTCCGGAGAACAGGTCGGCTTTGCTGTCCTCGCCTGCTGTGCGCAGTTGTTCAATGAGCTGTTCCTGGGTCACCCCGGCGGGCAACTGGGCGGACACCGAGCCGTTGAAGATGACGTCAGTGGCATGACCGAGGATTCTCGGGCCGATGACGGTCAACGCCACCGACAACACGGTTAACAGCACGACCAGGAGCAGTGGCCAACGTTCCGGCTTGAGTGTGCCGAGAAGTCGTTTTGTGCTGGGCCAGAAGTCAAGCGACTTCTCGCCGGGCATCGCGATCGCAGGTCCATGGCCCGGGCCGCCGCGTGGCCGGTGGCCGCGAGACGGATCCGCGGTGGGTTTTGAAGCCGATGAGGTCGCCGTGTTCGAGGAATCGTTACTCACTGTGCCGACTCCTGTGCGCTGAGTTGGGACGAGACGATCTCGCGGTAGGTGTTGTTGCCGGATAGCAGTTCGTCGTGAGTGCCTCGTCCGATAATCTCGCCGTTCTCCAAGACGATGATCTGGTCTGCCTCGGTGATGGTCGCGACACGTTGCGCGACGATGACCTTGGTTATGTCGGGTAGTTCTCGTTCCAACGCTGCCCGTAATGCTGCGTCAGTACGGGTGTCTAGTGCGGAGAACGAATCATCGAAGATATACAGGTCGGCATTTTTCACGAGTGCCCGTGCGATGGCGAGCCGCTGACGTTGACCGCCGGAAACATTGGTGCCGCCCTGTGTGATGGGAGCCGCGAGTTGTTCGGGCATCTCGGAGACGAAATCGGCGCCCTGTGCGATATTCAGGGCCTGCCAGAGTGCTTCGTCTGGGGCAGATTCGTTTCCATAGCGCAGATTCGATTCGACTGTTCCGGAGAACAAGTAGGGCTTTTGCGGAATCAGTCCAAGCCGAGACCACAGTGATTCCAGTTCCAAGTCACTCACGTTGGCGTTGTTCAGTGTGATTCGGCCGTCAGTGACGTCCATCAACCGGGGGATCAGATTGATCAAAGTGGTCTTGCCTGATCCAGTCGCTCCGATGATCGCGGTCGTTGTGCCGGGTTCCACGGTGAAGGAAACGTCTTTGAGAACGGGTGCCTCTGCGCCGGGGTATTGAAAGGTGACGTGATCGAAGACCAGGCGGGCGGGGCCGCGCGGACTGCGCTGTCCGGCCGTGGGTGCGATAACGGTTGAGTCGGTGGCGAGTACCTCGGTGATGCGATCGGCGCAGACTGACGCGCGCGGGATCATCATGGTCATGAACGTCGCCATCATGACTGACATCAGGATCTGGATGATGTACGACAGGAAAGCGAAGAGGGTCCCCACCTCTAGTCCGTCGCTGACGCGAAATGCTCCAAACCAGATCACTGCAACGCTGGAGATATTCATGATCAGTCCGACCAGCGGGAACGTGAGCGCAAAGAATTGCCCGGCCCGGGTCGCAGTCTCTGTCAGGTCTGTGTTCGCCTGGTCAAAGCGCTGCTGCTCGTGGTTTTCGCGCACAAAAGCCCGAAGTACTCGGATACCGGTGAGTTGCTCGCGCAGAACTCGGTTGACGGCGTCGATGAACCGTTGCTGCTTGCGGAACAGCGGAACCATCTTGACCACGATGAACGACATGGCGATGAGCAACAACGGGACAGCGACGGCGATCACACCGGAGAGTTTGACGTCCAGGCGCAAGGCCATCACCACGCCGCCGATGGCCATGATCGGAGCGGAGACCAGCAATGTACTCGTCATCTGGACGAGCATCTGGACCTGCTGGACATCGTTGGTCGATCGGGTGATCAAACTAGCCGGACCAAGCTCGGCTACTTCACGTTCGCTGAAATCGCTGACGCGAGTGAAGAGTGCTCCGCGTACGTCGCGGCCAAACTTCATGGCGCTCTTCGACGCGAAGTACACGGCGGCTATCGAGGCTGTGATTTGCACGAATGACATGGCAATCATGACCATCCCGATTCGCAGTACGTATCCGGTGTCGCCGTGAGCGACACCCCGGTCGATGATGTCCGCGGTCAAGGTAGGCAGGTACAGCCCTGCTATGGCCTGGATGAATTGGAAGGCTATGACGCCGATCAGGAGTTTCCAATGGGGACCTAGAAACCTTTTGATCAGCCGCAGAAGGGTCAACTCCGAGCCGCCTTAGTAGTCATGAATCCGAGCCTAACCCTTGGGTCCGACATTCCCCGCGGGATTTTGTTCAGCGCGTAATCACGCCGGTTAGCTACGTCCCGGCGCCTTGCGGCGAAAGAGCCAGGCTCCCCAAGTCATCGCGCCAGCGAGGATCGCGATGCACCAGATCACCGCCGTCATTGCTGGCACCGGCTCACTCGCACCCAAAAGCAGCGAACGAATGGTTTCGATAATCGGCGTGATCGGCTGATGCAGCGCAATGGGCTGTATCCAGGCGGGCATCGTTTCGATAGGGACAAAGGCGCTCGATAGATAGGGCAAGAAAAGCAAGACGAAGCCGTAGCCGCTAGCAGCCTCCGCGCTTCCCGCAGCCAGTCCGATGGCAGCGAACAAGTAGGTGATGGCCAAGATGTACAGGGTGATCAGGCCGAGCACGCCGAGCCAGGCAACCAGCGACCACTGTGGCTTGAACCCGATGATGAGGGCCACGGCGATCACGACTGTGGTTGCGACGAGATTACGGGCGACGCTGGCGATGACATGGCCGGTCAATACGGCATTTGCGCGGATTGGCATGGTTCGCAGACGCTTGATGATTCCGCGTTGCATGTCATTGGCGACGAACGTAGCGGTGGTCGACGCGCCAAATCCGGCGCAGGTCAAAATGATGCCGGGCACCACGTAGTCGACGTAGTCTCCTGCTGCGCTGATCGCCCCGCCAAAGACCAAGGTGAACACCAGCATCAGCGCCACCGGCAACAAGATGGCCATCAAGAGCGACTCTGCATCGCGTATCGACCTGATCAGACTGCGATGTATCAGTACTTTCTCCGCCACTAGATTTGGGCGGGCGGGCACGGACATAGCGGAGTGTGAGGCGGTCGTGGTCACTGTTCTTCTCCTTGCGCGTGTTCTGTCGGTTGTCGGTTGGTGGGCGCGGACGTCAGGTTGAGAAAGACATCGTCGATAGTCGGTCGCCGGATGGATACGAGTGCATGGTGAAACCGTTCGTCAAGGGAATGAAGCGCTGCCTGGACGGAGGCTACGGAACCATCGATGGGAAAGGTGGTGCAGATGTCGCCCGTTCGAGTCCGAATCTCCAGGTACTCATCTCCGACTTGCTTCTTCAGGTCTCCGGCACTGCCGATGGCCACGATTCGGCCGTGATCGAGTACTGCTATGCGATCCGCCAACTGATCGGCTTCTTCGAGATATTGGGTGGTCAGGAAGATTGTCGTGCCGCCCTTGGCGAGAGCTCTGATGAGGTGCCAGAGGTCTTGGCGGCTTCGCGGATCCAAGCCGGTCGTCGGTTCGTCCAAGAAGAGGATCTCAGGATGGCGGACGATTGAAAGAGCAAGGTCGAGTCGACGGCGCATACCTCCGGAGTAGGTGGCCACTCGTCGATTCTTCGCGTCGTCAAGGTCGAATTGTTTGAGGAGTTCACGTGCGCGGTCTTTGGCCTCGGGTGTTCGCAACCCCATTAGCCGCCCGAACATGATGAGATTCTCATACCCGGTCAGTACCTCGTCGACTGCGGCAGACTGCCCCGTGACACTGATGCGGCGTTTGACTTGAGTCGAGTCTTGGACGACGTCGTAGCCCTTGACCAGTGCCTGACCGGAGTCGGGTAGCACCAGGGTGGTGAGGATCTCGATCGTTGTGGTTTTCCCGGCGCCGTTGGGTCCAAGCAACGCAAATATCTCGCCTTGTGATACCGACAGTTGCAGCCTGTCGAGGACGAGGTTTTCCCCGAAAGATTTGCTGATGTCGTGCACTTCGATAGCGCTGGTCATATGCACCTCCGTAAGCAGTGATTATCAGTGTGTATGTCATATACTGTTTACAACAGTAACACGTTGTCTATGCCGTATACAGAACGTAGACTGGTGCGATGGCACAGTCAGGCGATCAAGAGATAAGTGAGCTGCCCCGCAGTATCGCGTTGGCATGGGGAGTAGCCGCGAACCCGCAACGCGGTCCGCGGCGAGAGATGAGCGTTGAAAAGATCGTTGACGTGGCTATTGAGCTCGCCGACGCTGAAGGGCTCAGCGCGGTCTCAATGGCCGCGGTGGCCAAGCGACTGGGGTTTACGCCCATGGCGCTCTATCGCTACATCACCGCCAAAGACGACCTGCTGCTACTCATGCAAGAGACCGCTGTCGGGCTGCCCAGCGAGGCAGTGCGCGCCGCACAGGGTTGGCGCGCCAAGTTAGAACTGCTCTATCGAGAGCAGCTTGCGGTCTATCTGCAGCATCCATGGATGCTGGCGCTGCCGATCAACGGTGTGCCGCTCACCCCCAACCACTCGGCATGGATGGAGGAGTCGATCGCGGCATTGGACGAGACGAATCTCAATTCAGACGAGCGATTGGCGGTGTCGCTGCAAATCTCAGGACTGGCCCGCTGGGCGGCAATCGTCGCCGCCGGGTATAACGAGTTTGCCCGTGAGAGCGGGCTGGCTCCCGAAGAGGTCACCATCCGTGAAGCGGAACTGTTCGATGCGGTCATTGATGTGACTGAGTTCCCGCATTTGCGGCGGGTTATTGACGAGGGCACTTTCGTCCGCGACGTCGACCCGTTTGAGTTCAACATAGCCCGCGCACTTGACGGGGTGGCGGACTACATGACGCGGGTGGGCGAATCGCGGCCGACGGAACCGGGCGCCCCGGTTGATGTTGACCTTGCGGACGATTCTGATGTGCAAGATGACAAGAAATACCGTGCGGCTCGAAAGGCCACGCAGGAGGCGCTCAAGGTGCTTCGTGAAGCTGAAAAGAACGTGCGCACCGCGCGGAAGGCGCAAGCTCAGGCGCTCAAGGAGGCTCGGGAGCGCCGCCGGTAAACCTCCGCGGTGTAAAGAATTCTTGACATGTGTGATACTCGCCCCTATCGTCGATGTTAAGAATTTTTTACAACTGGAGGTGCTTTATGGGTTATGCAGAGCGCAACACCTGGGTGCAGTTGGTCACAAGCCTGATCGGTACAGTCGTCTACCTCGCGATCATCGTGCCGCAGTTGGCGCGAGGAAGGGTCGAGGAAATCGAGTGGGGTTGGCTGATGCTCTGGACGATACTCGCGACAATTGCCGCTTCGATCGTCCTGAGCATCGTCTGGGGAATCATCGCAGGGCTGAGGAACCCTGACGAGGAACATCGCGCGGATCAGCGTGACCGCGAGATCGAGTGGTTCGGAGAGCGTATCGGACAGGCATTCCTCGTCATCGGAGGACTAGCCGCTCTACTACTAACTGCGCTAGAGGTGCACTGGTTCTGGATCGGCAACGCGATCTTCCTCGGCTTTTCCCTGTCCGCCTTCCTCGGCGGAACCGCTCGCCTTGTCGCCTATCGACGAGGTTTCCAGTGATGGGAAAGCCAACCAGAGTGACCAACTCGATCCGGCCCTTACGCGAAGCGGCTGGGCTGACCCAGGCTGAGCTTGCGAGGCGTGTCGATGTGACACGCCAAACGCTCATAGCGATCGAGCATGGGAAATACTCACCCTCGCTGGAACTCGCCTTTCAGATATCCCGCATCTTCGCTGTGCCGCTCGAAGACGTCTTTCAATACCCCGAGGAGTGAGCATGGACACGATGATGCGTGCGTGGGTGCAGGACCGCTACGGGAATGCTGCCGCGACAACTTTGCGCAGGGTCACGGTGCCCACCCCTGGAAAAGGGGACGTGCTGCTGAAAGTCAGCGCAACCGCGCTCAACGCTGGCGATATCAGAGTCATGTCTGGAGACCCTTATCTGGTGCGACTGGCGTTTGGCCTGAGACGTCCGCGAAATCCGGTCCGCGGAATGGATGTGGCAGGTGTCATCGTCGATGTCGGGCCGGGAGTGGACACTTCGCTGATTGGCACGGAGGTGATCGGTGAACTGTCTGGCGGCGGTCTTGCAGAATATGTCATCACTGCGCTGAAGCGCGTTGTGCCTAAGGATCCAAGGATCGAGCCTGCTATCGCTGCGACAGTGCCGGTGGCCGGCGGAACGGCGTGGCAGGCGCTGCATCATGGAAAGGTCAAAGCAGGCGATCGAATCCTCGTCATCGGCGCTTCGGGCGGAGTCGGCACGTTTACTGTGCAACTCGCCACCGATGCCGGTGCAGAAGTATGGGCATTGTGCGGCGAATCTAACCGATCGCTCGTTGAGAGCCTTGGCGCCGCGCAGACATTCGATTATCGATCTACCGATGCCGGCGACCTGCCAAAAAGTGAGTTCGATGCAGTGATCGACATAGCTGGCACCGCGAAACTTCGCGACTTGCGCCGCCTGGTACGCCCTGGTGGATCGGTTGTACTCGTCTCGGGTGAAGGTGGGCGTGTGTTCGGCCCGATCGGACGCCTCATACGCGCGTTCTTGCTGTCGATTCGATCAACGCGACCCATTCGGCCTCTTGCCGCGACCGCCAAACCCGAGGTGACGAGTGCAATCCTGGAACGTGTCGCGGCAGGGAGCGTCGTTCCGGTCATCGAACGGACCTGGCCGCTTGATCAGGCCCAGGCAGCGCTCGCACGCGTCGAATCCGGACGCACAGTGGGAAAGGTCGTCGTCATTCCGGATTGATGTCGCGATGATTGGGGTCCGTGGCTGATCGATGACTAGCCGCTGGCCGCAGAAATGATAAATGTCGCGCTACAGACCAGATGTGTGGCGCGACATTTCAAAGTGGTCTCCAGTGGAGCCAACTTGAACTCGCGACGTCGGCTGGAACGCCTTGTTACAGCTTGGGAACAGGCGAAACTCGATGATGTGAGGGTACCGGACGCAGCACCTGAACCGGAGCCAGATGTCGTTTCACGCCCTAGTCGCCGTAATCGAACACCGCTGTCGGAGAAGGAAGTAGAGGCTATTTGAACTGCCCGTGATGGCGGCGAGAGCGTGTTATCGATCGCGGAGCAGTTCGGCATTCACAGGGGCACGGTGTGGCACTACACCAAGCATCCCAGGAAGGCGGACTGAGTCTGCTAGTCGAGCTTCTACAGACGCCCTCGTCTTCGTCGAGGCTCCCGTCGGTGACCCAGAGTTGCAGGCCGTGCGTGACGCGACCTATCACGGCATCGGCACTGGAGCCGGTCATCTGGCCAAGCCCGTCCCAGGCGGCCCTGTGAATGTTGCTCAGCGGTTGAGCAGGTCCTCGGTATGGGTGCCCGACAGGCCGACTGACACTTGGGTTCCCCACGGGTCTGTGGTCGCAACGCGGTGACCATGATCCTGGAAATCTACACCCTTGGACCTCAGGCGCGCTATCAGTGCATCAAGGTCCTCCCGGCCGGGGACGGTGACTGAGACATCGCCAAGTCCAAGGCGGGCAGCACGGGGGCCGGCACCAGAGCTGTTCCAGGTGTTCATGGCCACGTGGTGATGGTATCCGCCGGCAGCTGCGAAGAGCGCGCCTGGATATCCGGTGACCGTGGCTTCGAATCCTAGCGTGTCGATATAGAAGTCTTTGGCCACGGCCAAATCACCGACTTGTAGGTGCACGTGGCCGACAATGCCTGCACGGTCAGGCCCGGCTTCCAGCACCTGTTGGTCCAGATGGGTCCGCAGGAAGGCGTTGGGGTCCAGATACAGTGTCTCCATTCGCAGTTCGCCATTCTTCTGCTCCCACTGGTCTCGCGGGCGATCCCGATAGAGCTCGATCCCATTTCCCTCAGGGTCTGTGAAGTAGAACGCTTCACTGACGTGGTGGTCGCTGGAGCCGACGAACCTCGACCGAGAATCCTGCGCAGCACGGTATACCGTGGCGGCGAGGCTGGCCTGGTCCTCGAAGAGGAACGCGGTGTGGAACAGTCCGGCTTCGCGGGGGTCGACGCCTGGCAGCCCGGGGGTATGTATGAGGCGGACCAGCGGTGTGGCGCCGCGGCCCAGCACGCGGTGAACCTCGCTCCCGCGGCTGCGCTCCTCTAGGGCCACCATGGCTAGGGCGTTCTCATAGTAGGAGGACATATTCTCCAGATCGCCGACGCGCAAGGTCACCGCGTCCATCGACGTTGCCGGGTTCAAGTGGCGGTCGTTGACCGCACCCGCTGCGCCATCTGTCGACTTCGCCCGAGTATTTTGCATGGAGTTCCACTTTCAGATCGTCGTAAGGAGCAGGAGCCGTGAACATTCTGCCCTCTGGGTAAAGTACTCCAAGCATCGCCTCAGCGATCGAGGAGAACTGTACCGTCTGTTCCGGCATGAGCCTGTCAGACACCAGGTGCCGCACATTCTCGACATGTCTCGGAGCTGCTTGGATCACTGCAGACCACCCCTGCTCGGTTAAGGTGACATTCCTCGCCCGTCGGTCGTTATCGCAGAGTCTGCGAGTGACCAAACCGGTCTTCTCCAGGCATGTAAGTACCCGGGAGATCCCGGGCAACGTAGCGTTCGTCATGTCAGCAAGCGAGGATGTGTCATGGTCCAACACTAGCTGATAGTTGTATCTACAAGCAATAATTGACACGCGTTCTTCTCGATGCTGCGCAACCCGTACTACATCGGCATCGTCCGCTACAAGGGAGTCGAGCAGTCCGGCACCCACGTGCCGCTGGTCGACATCGGGACCTGGCAGCAAGTCCAACGCCTGCTCGACTCCCGCAAGATCGCTGCCGAGCGCCGCCGTATGCACGACCACTACCTGAAAGGCCTGTCCCGCGGCCAGTGCGGGTCACGGATGCAACTGGACTACCCGGCCAACAAGCAAGGCGTGCGCTATGCCTACTACGTGTGCTCCGGTCAGGCCTCCAAGCGGAAGAACTGCACCCGGCGGGCTGCGCCGGTCGGTATCGCCGAGCAGTTGATCGCGGACTGCTACCGAAACATCTCCATCACCGAAGAGCAGTACGCGGCACTCGCCGCCCAGGTCGAGGCGGCGTTCGATGAACGGCACGAGGGTTCACGCAAACGTCTCAGAATCGCGCTCAGCCTGCTCGTTGACTGCGCGACCCTGCACGCGCGCACCGACGACAACGGCAAGCGGCTGGCGAACCAAGCGCTTACCAACGGCATCGAGATCAGCGAAGACGAAAAGGCGACGATCAAGCTCGCTGAGCCGTCCGCCGCCCTCGCACCAACACCGGCTTCCACCGATGTCAGGTGTTCTAGTACGTCTGAAATTGTGGGCCCGGAGGGACTCGAACCCCCGACATCCACGGTGTAAACGTGGCGCTCTAGCCAACTGAGCTACAGGCCCTTGAATAAGGCGAACGTAAGACTACCTGGTTGTGGCTCAGAAATGAAACTGAGTGGGTGTCACGTGCTGATGACGTTATCGACTAAGGTCGATGCTGTGGATCAGATCAAACTCAGCGAGGTCGTCGACGAGCTCAACAGGTGGTATCCGCCTGCGCTCGCAGAAGACTGGGATTCTGTTGGTTTGATCGTAGGAGACCTCAACGCTCCAGTACGCCGCATCCTTGTCGCGCTCGACCCTGTGGCAGAGGTCATTGACGAGGCTGTCAACTGGGATGCTGACCTGGTACTGACGCATCACCCGTTGTTCCTTAAACCAGTTCATCAGGTCTCCACAGCCACCTACAAAGGCAAACTCGTCCACCAGCTGATTTCCGCCGGTTGCGCGCTGATGAATGCGCATACCAACGCGGATCGTGCTCAAGGTGGTGTCGCGGATGCCCTGGCGGATGTCATCGGTTTGACCAATTGCCGCCCACTCGTGCCAGCACACGGTGCGCCACTGGACAAATTTGTCGTCTTCGTTCCCGAAGCAGACACTGATCGGGTTCACCAGGCAATGGCCGCGGCAGGGGCCGGAAACCTGGGGGAGTATCGGGACTGTTCCTGGCGCTCGCTCGGCACCGGCACTTTCACCGCCAGCGACCAGGCCGATCCTCATATCGGTACCCCGGGGCTAACAAGCACTGTGCCCGAGTACCGGCTCGAGATGGTCGCCGCGCGCCCGCTACGAGCACGAATCCTGGCCGCGATGCGCCAGACTCACCCCTATGAAGAGCCTGCCTTCGACATCATCGAACTGGCGGCTTTCCCCACCGAACAGGGGCTGGGCAAGGTGGGTGAACTCGTCGATCCAATGACGCTGCATCAGTTCGCTCAGCATGTAGCAGCCGTGCTACCTGCTACCGCGCAAGGGATCCGAGTTGCAGGCGATCTGAGCGATCAAGTACGTACTATTGCGGTCCTTGGCGGATCAGGCGACTCGTTATTCGGTGCCGCCCGTGCCAGCGGGGCCGACGTGTATCTCACTTCCGATCTGCGGCATCACCCGGCGTCAGAAGCGCGCGAAATCGCATTGCTTCGCGGCGGCAAACCATATCTGGTCGATACTGCGCATTGGGCCAGCGAATCGGTCTGGCTTCCGGTGGTGGCGCAGCGGTTACGACAGTGGGCGGGCGGGCAGTACGATCACGGGAGCCAGCGCGTTGAAGTGAGAGTTTCCCAGCGGCGCACGGACCCCTGGACCGCACAGTTCCCCTCGTCCTCGCTACCCGGCACCGAGGAACACTCGTCCAATTCCGACGAAAGGCAACACTGATGGCAACGGCCCCCGTAGCTGACCAACAAGCACTGTTGGCATTGCAGGCACTTGACACTAAAGGGCAGCAACTCGTCCACCAGCGTCGCAATCTGCCCGAACACGCGAAGATCGCTGAACTCGACGCAGAACTGGCGGAATTGGAACGTGCCTTGGTCGATTCTCGCACCCAGGCGGCGGACCTGCGCGAAGAACTCGCCAAGGCGGAACGCGACGTAGCGCAGGTGCGCGACCGTGCCAAACGAGACCAAGGATTGCTTGATGCTGGCAGTGTGGGAGCCAAAGACGCGCAGGCACTCGTCGCTGAGATCGAGTCGCTGAGCAACCGGCAAAGCGTGCTCGAAGAAGTCGAGCTCGACGTGATGGAGCGTCTTGAAGCCCACGAATCAACGCTGGGAGATATGGAAGAGGCTTTTGCGAAGACCTCGCAGGCGCGTGCTGACCTGGTTGCAGCACGTGACCGCGCCCTCGTGACTATTGACGAGCAACGCAAGCAACTGATCCAGGCTCGCCGGGATGCGGCGTCCAAGATCGACGACGGACTGCTGGCAACCTACGAACGGCTGCGGGAACAACTCGGAGGTCTGGCGGCGGCCAAACTGGAGGGGAGCCGTTGCGGAGGCTGCCGTATGGAGATCAATGCGGTCGAGCTCGCCAAGATCACCGCCGCCGCGCCAGAGACTGTCGTGCGCTGTGACGAGTGCGGTCGGCTGCTGATTCGACCCACTACATAGCGGTCACAAAGGTCAGTACGTCACTGCCACGCGAACGATTGAGCTCCACGCCGCGCACCGTCTCGCCGGTAGGAACGGGACCATGATCGGCGGCAATGCGGTAGGCGTAGTCGGCTAGACCTTCGGAAGTCTTGGGTTCTGGCGCGCCGGAACGCAGCAGTGCGCCAGCGAGCACGCCGCGCAGATACTTGGCATGATGCGAAACCACTGTGCGCTTGGTGCCGGCTACGCGAACAACCTCCACGGTCACGACGGTTGCGGCGGCTGGCGGACGCCACATCGCTTGGTAGCCGCTAGAACGGCAATCAACGACGAGTTCATCGGCCGCGATGGGATCCAGTGCTGCAGCGAGATGCGGTCGCCACCAACGTGCCAACGGTGCCACATCAGGTAGCGGTGCCGTGATAGAAAGCCGGTACGGCGCAATGGCATCGAAGAGCCCGGCAGCGCCCCACAGTGCGGAGAACACTAGTGCGCGGCTATGGTGCGCCGCGGCAGTGAGATCGGCAAGATTTCCCGCGCTGTATAGGACACCGGTATAGACCTGGTTGGCGGGACCGGCCACGGCCCGGCGGATTCGGGTGTTAGCGAGGATTTGGTCGCTGAGTTTCTCGCTGACTTTGAGCTCGCGGTGTGCGTCCTTCGAACTACTGACCTTTTCCAGCGCCGCGAGGACGAGTTCTCGGATGCTATTGAGTTCACTGAATGATAATGAATTCATGTCAAAAACATGACCAACAGCAGGAGTTTGCTTTGCTTCGGAGGGTGGCAGCAGAATCAGCACGCCTTACACCGTAGCGGACTGAACACTGGGAATGATCCGTCAAGGTGTCGGTGGCGACACGATCCCGGTCACATCGTCTCCGGCTAGCCCGGCGGGATTTACGGGGCCACGACGAAATGATCGGAGATTCCGAGATCCTGAAAAGTGCTCACCACGTCATCGGCGGCACCGCGCAATACGATCGGCATGCCCTGCTCTTGCTCGACGGTGGCCAGTTGTAGCACGAAGGCGATTCCGGTCTCATCGATGCTGGTCACACGGCTCATGTCAATGGCAACAGGGCTGCGGGAGGTCGCAATGGAGACTAGAACAGTGCTTGCCTGGTCACGTAACTTGACATCGATATCGCCAACCAGCGTCACCACCCGGGCTTGGCCTTCGTTGGAAAGGGTGATCGATCCGCCATCGGCGTTCAAGATGGGGTCGCTAGAGGTCTCAGTAGTTGAACGTACTGCTGCGATTTCCGCAGTGATGGGCGTGCTGCTCATCAATCCCTCCTGATTGCGAGACAATGCTCGTTGATGGCTCAATCTTGACACTGAACCCTGGACAAATCTATAAAATCCGCTGTCATCTCAGATGCTGGGTCATATCTGTAGCCCAGCTACGCATCGCCGGTGGATCTCGACCGGGCGCGAGCGGAGAGAAAGAGCGGATGAGTCGACCGATACGCCGGGTTCTGTCACCGTCTGCCGTTGCCAGCAGGCGGGTAGCGGTCATCCATCTACGAGTGCCGTTGCCGACACCCTCTAGCGGTCTACCCGGATACTTAGGCGAGCAGCCCTCGAACGTATCCTGCCTGACCTTGCTCCTGGTGGGGTTTACCGAGCCGCACCGGTCACCCGGCACGCTGGTGGTCTCTTACACCACCGTTTCACCCTTACTGCGACGAACCGAAATCCATCGCAGCGGTCTGTTTTCTGTGGCACTGTCCCGCGGGTCACCCCGGGTGGGCGTTACCCACCACCATGCTCTATAGAGCCCGGACGTTCCTCGGTAGGGCAGACAACCACCCTAACGCGACCGCCTAGTCGACTCATCCGCACTCAGCAGTCTAGTGGCTGATCCTTGATACGTGTGCCGGTGACTCACCGCTGCGCATCCGAGCGGCTCCTCATACCGGTCGGGGAGGACCGTGAGGATCCGGCTACGACGACGGCACGGCGTATTTGATGAGGACTCCACCGGTATCGATTGCGCGGGTCTCTAGTAGTTGGAGCTCACGAGGAACCGATGTCGGTTTGAGCAATGGCGTGCCTGCACCGAGTATCACTGGAGCGATGCCGATGAGCAGTTCGTCGACGAGGCCTGCCTGAAGAAGCGTGTGAGTGAGCCAAGCGCTGCCGAAGACGTAGATGTTCCGGCTGTCGGCCCTTTTACGGCGTTTGAGTTCCGTGACGATATCTGCTGTGACTTCAGTGTTCTGCCAGGTTGCGTGTTTGAGGGTATGCGAGGCGACGAGCTTAGCCGTGTTGTTCATATACTCGGCTATCTCGGAATCCTCGGTGGAATCTTGCCAATGCGCAGCCATTCCTTCGTAGGTGACGCGACCGAAGACGAGCAAACCGAGGTCGTCACGAAAACTGAGGCTCAACTGCCGAAGGTCTTCACCCCAGATGTACTCGTGCAGTCGTAGATCCCACGGCTGCCTCCCCTGGAAGTATCCATCTAGTGAAACGATGTTCCAGACGATCAGTTTTCCCATGCTCTTGTCCTCCTGTTCGCACTGTACCGCTCTGTTGCTTGGGAGGCATAGCTGATTGCGAAATAACTACTACTGACCAGTTGGCGGGGTCACCAGCAGTCGGAGGCTACGACGATATGCGCTAGAGGCTTCGCCGCCCTATCGCGTGACGTGGCCCGCAGCCCAGGCTGCGGCACCGACGATGCCTGCGTTGTTACGCAGCATGGCTGGAGTGATCGGGCACTCCACGCTTAAGCGAGGCAGCCACTTCTCGTGTGCTTTCGACACTCCGCCGCCGACCACGATCAGGTCAGGGGACATCAGCATGTCGACCATGGTGAAGTACTGCTGCAGCGGGCCATCCGCCCATTCGTCCCATTCCATGCCGAGGCGTTCTCGCGACACTGCCGACGCGGCTTTTTCAGCATCGCCGCCGTTCATTTCCAGGTGGCCGAATTCGGTGTTCGGGACGAGTACGTCATTGACGATGAGAGCTGAACCGATACCGGTGCCGAGCGTGAGAACCAAGATGGTGCCGCGCTCTTCTTTTGCCGCACCGAAAAGAGCTTCGCCATAACCGGCAGCATCCGCGTCGTTGAGCACTGAGACCTGACGACCAACGGCATCTGCCGCCACTTCCTCGAGGTTGACGCCCTTCCAGGACTTGTCGAGGTTTGCGATGAACTTGATGACGCCGTGCCGGATGGGAGCGGGGAAAGCGACTCCGACCGGAACATCAGGGGCAAGGTCGAAATACTGCACCATTTCCGCAATGACTGCGCCGACTGCCTGCGGAGTGGAGCTCTCCGGAGTGGGAATGCGGTGCCGTTTCATCAGTAATTCACCAGTGGTCAGATCCACTGGTGCGCCTTTGATGCCCGTACCGCCGATGTCAATGCCCATGGCGACATTGGACGTGTTTGTCGAGGCCGATGCCTCGGATTTTGTTGTGCTCATGGCAGCGTCAAGATCTCCGCTCCGGATTCAGTAACAACTATTGTGTGCTCAAACTGTGCGGTAAGAGCGCGATCCCGGGTGACAACTGTCCAGTCATCGTCCCAAATCACCCACTCATCAACACCAAGAGTAAGCATAGGCTCAACTGTGAACACCATGCCAGGCTCTATGACCGTTGCGTGTTGTGGCGCGGCGTCGTAATGCGGGATTACTAACCCGGTGTGGAAAGCCTCCCCAACGCCATGCCCAGTGTAATCATGGACACTTGCGTAGCCGAATCGGGCAGCGTACTTTTCAATGACTCGTCCAATGATGTTCACTTCACGGCCCGGTAAAGCAGCCTTGATTCCGCGCATCATGGCTTCGTGAGTACGTTCGATCAGCAATGCGGCTTCGTTGCTGACAGTTCCGACTGGGAACGTTGCGTTCGTGTCCCCGTGCACCCCGTTCTTGTATGCGGTGATGTCTATGTTGACGATGTCGCCTTCTTCTAGCACCGTGGAGTCTGGGATCCCATGGCAGATGACTTCGTTGATCGAAGTGCAAAGAGATTTGGGGAATCCGCGATATCCGAGCGTTGACGGATATGCGCCATGATCAAGCAAAAATTCGTGACCGATGCGATCGAGTTCATCGGTGGTGATACCTGGACGTACCGACCGGCCGACCTCCTGTAATGCGGCGGCGGCGATCTGACTCGACACCCGGATTTTCTCCAGCACATCTGGTGCGACGACGTCACTGCCCTCGTACGGGCGAGGACCTGGGTTATCGACGTACTCGGGACGTGCAATCGAGGCGGGGACTGGTCGACGTGGACTGATCGTGCCGGGAGTGACCGGCCGACGGTCCTGAAGCAGCGAATCAGGCATAGATGTGATTTTACGTTGCTTTTCCGCTAGCCAAAGGATAGGCGCATGATGAAACAATGGGATGACCACGAGGATGAGGAGCGATTATGTGCCCGGTAACGGATGAGTACTACTTCAATACCCTCACCGGACAGGTCGAACACGGTCAGTTATCGTCCTGGACGCACCGGATGGGTCCCTATCCGACTGAGGAAGCAGCTCGCAACGCATTTGAGATCGCCCGCAAACGCACCGAGGCCTGGGACGAGGACGACGCGCGGTGGGGCGACGAGAATGACGATGACTGGGGCGAACCCGCAAAAGGCTGACACCTATTCGTCGTAGGAGTGCTCCGGGGCGGGGAACGAACCGTCACGTACGGCGGTTGCGTAGTCTTGTGCGGCCTCCTGAAGCGCCGCGCCGATCTCAGCGAAGCGCCGCGCGAAACGTGGCGACCAGTCGCCCATCCCTGCCATATCTGTCCACACCAGTACCTGACCATCACAATTGATGCCAGCTCCGATCCCGATGGTGGGAATCCGCAACTGTTCGGTCACTGCAGCGGCCAGGGGAGCAGGCACCATTTCGAGTACGACTGCCACCGCGCCAGCTTCTTGCAGCGCTGTCGCATCATCGAGTAACTGGTTTGCCGCTGCTTCGCCTCGTCCTTGGACTCGTTTACCACCGAACACATTTTCGGATTGGGGGGTGAAGCCGAGGTGCCCCACCACGGGGATACCGGATTGAGTCAGCAACCTGACTTGATCAGTGATGCGCTGTCCGCCCTCGATCTTGACGGCGTGTGCTCCTGTTTCCTTGAGGACCCGGACAGCTGAGGCAAAGGCGTGCTCGACAGTGTCCTCATAGCTGCCGAACGGCAGATCGACAACAACGAGACTGTGGGGTGCGTTGCGTGCCACGGCGCGTGCCAGCGGGATCATCTCGTCCAGCGTTACCGGGATGGTGTTGGGATGCCCCAGCACGTTGTCGCCCATGGAGTCGCCTACCAGCAACATGTCGATACCGGCGGCATCGAAGATCCGCGCTGTGATCGAGTCATACGCGGTCAACATGGTCAGTTTGCGACCCTGCTCTTTGGCCTGAGCCAGGTGATGGACACGGAATTTCTTCGGTAATGCGGTTTCGCTGGTGTTCATGTCATGCTCCTTGGTTCGCGCCACCTTGAGGTGATAGGAAGCCGGCGGTCTCGACCAAAGGCCAGTGCTGTGACTTTGGGACCTAACGGGTACTGGCGTCGTTTCCATTCGGCACGGTCGACCAGCGTGACCACCTTATCGACGATTTCCGGGTCAAAGCCACGCTGTAAAAGCTCGGCGCGACCCTCCGCATGTTCGATATATGCGCCGAGGACCTCGTCGAGAACGTGGTACGGCGGCAGTGAGTCTTGGTCGACTTGGCCGGGACGCAATTCTGCCGAGGGCGGTTTTGTGATGGAGTTCTCGGGGATCGGTGGAATCTGACCTCGGTCGATCGCATCATTGTTGCGCCACCGGGCCAACTCCCACACCAGCGACTTATCGATGTCTTTCAGCGGTGCGTAGCCGCCAACGGCGTCACCGTAGATGGTGGAGTAGCCAGCGGCCAGTTCGGACTTGTTCCCTGTCGCCAGACACAGATGCCCCTCCGCGTTCGACAGAGACATCAGGACCATGCCTCGTACCCGGGCTTGAAGATTCTCCGCAGCCACACCCTCCAGAGTGAGTTGGTCGTGGAAGGACTGCACCATGGGCGCGATCGGGACGACTCGATAATCAGCGTCGATGCGAGCTGCCAGATCCGCCGCGTCATCCTTCGAATGCTGTGAGGAATAGTCCGACGGCATCGATACTCCGACGACATTTTCCCCGCCCAGCGCATCGGCGGCCATGGCGGCCACCAAAGCTGAATCAATACCACCGGACAGTCCGAGCACCACCGATGTGAAGCCGGTCTTGCGGGCGTAGTCCTGCAGCCCAAGTGTCGCTGCACGGTACACCTCTTCGGCGGTACTCAGCGGCGGCGCAATGCGGCCGGGTTTGGGCTGTGAACCGGCTTCGGGAAGATCAACCACATCAAGGCCTTCAACGAACTGGGGCAGGCGGAGTAATTCAGTACCAGCGGCATCTACTACGAATGAGCCGCCGTCGAAAACCAAATCGTCTTGGCCGCCGACCAGATTCACGTAGCACACCGGTGCGCTCAGTTGCCGAGCCCGCTGACGGACCAGTTCGGTACGAGTATGGCCTTTGCCCTGCTCGTAGGGCGAACCGTTGAGGACGACCAGCGCATCGATCGCTTCCGTGCTGAGTGCTTGAGTGGTGCCGCCGTCTTGCCAGATGTCTTCACAGATTGCCAGGCCAAGACGACGTTCCCGCACCTCGACAATGGTTGGAGTACTCCCCGGTGCAAAGATCCGGAACTCATCGAAAACACCGTAATTAGGCAGGTGGTGTTTATCGTAGGCCGCAATCACTCGTCCCTGGTGCAACACCAGTGCCCGATTCGATGGCCGTGACAGTGTCTTTGTGTCGTTCGGGGCGGCGGGGCCGATCGAACCAACAATGACGACGAGCTCGCCTAAACCATTGATCGCAAGCGAATGCGCGAGTTCATCGGCTGCCATAGCGGCTGAGCGCTGAAATGATCGGCGCAGTGCCAAGTCCTCAATGGGATAGCCAGTCAGTGCCATCTCGGGGAAGACCGCGACATCTGCGCCCAGGTCGCCAGCTTGACGGCACCACTGTTGGATAGCAGCTGCATTATTGGTCAGGTCACCGACCGTGGTGTCGATTTGAGCCAGTGCGATACGCAAAGAGGGCATAACACCAGCCTAATGCGCTTTGGTCAGACACGTTGCACTGTCGATATGGGCGATGGTCAATCGAATCAGGCAGCGTGAGGCAACGAGACGGTGTCCCGCTGCCTCACTGCGTCTAGTTCTGCATAGTGAGCGCTATGTCGGCAGATCCTTAATACTGCCTGCCGTGTCGATCACCATGGTCCTGCCACGTATGCAACCCGACGGTCAATGAAACTGGTCCTGTCGGTGATCACCCAGGTGCCGCCAGCAATGGCAGAAGTCGGAAGAATCGCGAATGCCGTGAAGTCGGCACAGCCGTTCGTATAGAGCCGGGGTACATCATAGATGTCACCGTCCAGGTAAATACCAGCATTGTCATACACCACGTTGTCGTTACCGAGGTACTCGACATCGAGGTCAAACCACGCGTTGGCGGAGCCTTCGCCGAAGTAGCAGACGGAGACCTGCGCCATGACAACTCCATCGCCGGTCTCCAAGACGTCACCAATCTGAACGACAAACCCGGCACCCCAGTCGTTCAGCATAATCGCATCGCCGATGCGGGCAGGGTCTTGGCGGGTGGAGTCCACATAAAGCAGCGCTGTTCTGCTTGTCACCGAACCAAGACGATTCGTGACACGAACTCGGTAGTAGTTGCCTGAGTCCCTGGTGCGAGTGTTTATGCTCAGGGTTGCTTTACGACCGCCCGGAACCGGGCTCCAGGTCTTTTGGTCGTCACTGCTGACCTGCCACTGATACTTCAGTGCGCCGCCAGTCGCAGTGGCACTGAAAACCGCCTTGGTACCTGACGTTACGCGGGATGCCGCAGGTTGGCTCGAGAGCTGCGGCTTGGAAAGAACAGTGAGTTTCGCAGCCCGTGAAGTTGCACGCAGTTTGCCGGATCGCACCACTAGGCGATACCGGTTGCCGTCGACCTTGCGGGTGGCGCGCACGACGAGTTGCTTCTTCTTTCCTGCTTTGCCCTTGACGTTCTTCCATTTTCCAGTGGCTTTGCGCACCTGCCATTGATATGACAGCGACTTGCCTTTGACCGCCACTTTGAAACGGGCCTTTTTGCCAGCTCGCACTGTAGTGGCTTGAGGGTGTCTGGAGATTTTCGGTTTCTTAGCCTGGGCGGGTGAATCGGCTATTGCTGCCTCGGTGAGCACTGGAGCAGTTGGGGAAGCCATGCCTGGAACAGTGGCAAGTGTGGCCGAGGCAAACAGCGCACCAAGGATCAACGCGATCCAAGACCAACTCGGGTGACGTTTGTTCATGAGAGTCCAATCAATCGAAGAGTGCGAGCGATAACGACGAATCGGGCTGCTCGCGGGAACACTGCAAACGTAGATTGACCCTCCGACATTGGTGTCCAAGACCTGAAATGATCTGTCGCATACGAGAGTTGTTACGAGTCATTAACAGAAATTCGGGCGTGCGCGTTCACCACAGGCCAGAACATCGGGCAGGATAGGAACATGGACAGGCAGCAGGAGTTTGTACTTCGCACCATCGAGGAACGTGACGTTCGGTTTATTCGGTTGTGGTTCGCCGACGTACTAGGAACGCTCAAGTCAGTCGCAATCGCCCCCGCTGAGCTCGAATCAGCGTTCTCAGAGGGAATCGGTTTCGACGGATCCGCTATCGAAGGTCTGACCCGGGTTTACGAGGCTGACATGATCGCCCGCCCCGATCCGACGACCTTTCAGATGTTGCCGTGGCGCGGCGAGGTTCAAGGTGCTGCCAGGATGTTCTGCGACATCCTCACCCCTGATGGCGAACCCTCATTGGCAGATTCGCGCAACGTGCTCAAACGAACCTTGGCCAAAGCGGCCGAAAAGGGCTTCACGTTCTACACGCACCCCGAAGTCGAGTTCTATCTGTTCGAGCAGCCTGTCTCCCCTGACAAACCACTGATCCCGGTGGACAATGGCGGATACTTCGACCATGTAGCGCGCGCCGCCGGACACGACTTCAGACGTGCAGCGATCACCATGCTCGAATCCATGGGCATTTCAGTGGAGTTCTCCCACCACGAGGCTGGTCCGGGCCAGAACGAGATCGACCTACGATACGCGGACGCGTTGACCACCGCTGACAACCTTATGACGTTCCGCACTGTCATCAAAGAGGTCGCTCTCGAACAAGGACTCTACGCCTCGTTCATGCCCAAGCCACTCGCCGAGCACCCCGGCTCTGGCATGCACACGCACCTCTCACTTTTCGAAGGTGACCGCAACGCGTTCCACGAACCGGGTGCACGCTACGAGCTTTCACGCACTGCCCGCCATTTCATTTCCGGATTGCTGTACCACGCCGCAGAGATCACAGCGGTAACCAACCAGTACGTCAATTCCTACAAACGCCTTTGGGGAGGCGCTGAAGCGCCCAGCTATGTTTCCTGGGGCCACAACAACCGCTCCGCGCTGGTACGAGTTCCGATGTATAAACCGGGTAAGGGCAACTCGTCGCGTATTGAATACCGTGCCATCGACTCGGCCACCAATCCCTACCTGGCGTTCGCGCTGATTTTGGCTGCCGGGCTCAAGGGCATCGAAGAGGAATACGACCTCGTCGATCCAACTGAGGACGATGTGGCGGAGTTGACCGACGCGGAACGCAGCGCCCTTGGATTCAAACCACTGCCGCAGTCGCTTGGATCGGCACTGCACATCATGGAGAACTCGGAACTCGTCGCTGAAACTCTTGGTGAACACGTCTTCGAATACTTCCTGCGGAACAAACACCACGAATGGACCGAGTACCGGCAGCAAGTCACGCCGTTCGAACTCAAGCGGCTGCTGACGGTTCTGTAGTCGATGGCCCGCACGGTTACGCTCAACGGCAGGTTCAGCAGACTAGGTTTCGATGATGCCGGGCGCGCCACCATGTTGTGGCATGACGACGCGCTCCAGTCGCTTCTTCGTCGTCCAGGGGACGAGTTGCCGTCCTGGGCGGACGTCTTTGCTGACGCCGCCAGCCCTGACGATGCGCTGCTCACTCTGGTTCGATTGGCCGAGTCGATCGGCTCTGACAATGAACTGCGCGGCACTTGGCAATCGCTTGTCTCCCACCCCGAGGGACTACGACGGTTCATCGCGATCGCTGGTGGATCGGGACCGTTGGCTGATGAGATCGTCCGCCACCCCAAGGCGATGCTGACGCTGTTCTCAGACGAGAAACTCGCCATCGGCGCAGACGTGCGTGACGTGCGCGCAGAGCTGTTGCATGCTGTAGGGGCGAATCCCGATGACGAAGTTCCCGTCGCGACGATCGCCGGCGATGAAGGCATCGATGCGATGCGCCGAGCCTACCGACAACGTTTGACTCGCATCGCGGCTGCGGACCTCACCTCGCCAGAACCCTTATCGCTGCTGCCTGCCGTTGCCGCAGCCCTGGCGGATTTGGCTGCGGCTGCACTCGAAACAGGTTTGGCGATATCGCGTGCCAGCCTGCCCGATCATGGGAAACAAGCACGAATCGCCGTGATCGGTATGGGCAAGACCGGCGGTCGCGAACTCAATTACGTCTCCGACGTCGATGTGGTCTATGTGGTTGAACCATCCGAGGGCGCTTCCGAGGAAGAAGCGCTTGAGGTTGGTACGAAACTTGCCACAGGGCTTGCCCACGCCTGCCAGGGAGCTGCGGGGGAGCCACCGCTGTGGCCGGTGGATGCGGCGCTGCGCCCCGAGGGCAAACAAGGACAGTTGGTTCGCACGTTGGCCTCCCACCTGGCCTATTACGAGCGTTGGGCAAAGACCTGGGAGTTTCAGGCGCTGCTTAAAGCTCGTCCGGTAGCCGGCGATGAAGAACTCGGTCGCGCCTATCGCAAGGCGATCGAACCCCTGGTGTGGCAGGCCGTGCGCCGCGACAACTTCGTCGAGGATTCTCGCGCCATGCGCCGCCGGGTCGAAGACCATGTGCCAGCCGCGGAGGTGGATCGGCAGATCAAACTCGGCAAAGGCGGACTACGCGATGTCGAGTTTACGGTGCAGCTCTTGCAGTTGGTCCACGGTCGTTCGGACGAGGCGATCCGCTCTGGAAACACGCTGACGGCCCTGGCGGCTCTGGCCGCCGGAGGATACGTGGGCCGGGCCGATGCCAGCCAACTTTCGGTGTGCTATCGCTTCTTGCGGGTGCTGGAGCACCGTATTCAATTGTCTCGTCTGCGCCGTACCCACCTGATGCCTACGGCACCCTTGGAATTGCGTAAACTCGCCCGAGCAGCAGGGATGCGTACCGAAGGTGTGACCGGGCTGCAGCAACGCTGGAAAACGACACGACGAGATGTGCGTTCGTTGCACGAGGAACTGTTCTATCGCCCGCTGTTGCCCGCCGTGGCTCAACTGTCGACTGACGAAGTGGCGTTGGCCCCCGATGCCGCACGCGAACGTCTTGGTGCGATCGGATACCGTGACCCGGCTGGTGCGCTGCGCCATATTGAGGCGCTCACTGAGGGATTGAGCCGACGTGCCGCGATTCAACGGCAGCTGCTCCCGGTGATGTTGGGGTGGTTTGCTGAGGGTGCCAATCCTGACCGCGGCTTGCTTGCATTCCGCAAGTTGTCGGACGAGTTGGGTGCGGCGCACTGGTATCTCAAGCTGCTCCGTGACTCGACGTCAGCGGCCGTGCGACTGGCAAAAGTGCTGTCGAACTCGCAGTACATGGCTGATCAGTTGGCACGGTCCTCTGAGTCGGTGCATTGGCTAGGCGATGACGATGCGCTGGTGCCGTTGTCTCGGGATCGTCTGCGCGATGAGGTTCGCGCGGTGCTGACTCGTGCCGAGGACGAGCAGACTGCCACCTTGGCGCTACGCGCGATCCGCCGCCGCGAATTGACGCGAACAGCCACTGGAGAACTGCTTGAGATCATCGACCCGGTCGCAGTGCAGCGGGCCATCGCGACTGTCACTGATGTCACGTTGTCGGGTGCTCTGGGCATCGCGTTGCGTTCGGTCGCTGCGAGCCAAGAGATCGATTTCGAGCAGTTGCCAGCCCGGGTTGCGGTGATCGCCATGGGGCGGCTTGGCGGCCGCGAAATGGGCTACGGCTCCGATGCCGACGTGATGTACGTATACGAGCCTGACCATGGTGCCGGCGACGCGGATGCGCAGAAGTTCGCCACCACTGTCGCCCAACGACTCCAAACGATTCTGGCAAGAACCGACCGTGAACCTGCGCTGCAGGTCGATGCGGATCTGCGTCCAGAAGGCCGTAACGGGCCGTTGACGCGCTCTTTCGCGTCGTTCAGCGAGTACTACCAGCGCTGGGTGGATGGTTGGGAGCGCCAGGCCCTGCTTCGAGCTCGTCCAGTAGCCGGCGATGACGAGTTGGGCGAACGCTTTGTGAAACTCATCGCTGGACTGCGTTACCCGGCTGATGGCATTGAACAAACCATGATTCGAGAAGTCCGCCGTATCAAGGCGCGCGTGGAGTCGGAACGCTTGCCGCGCGGTGTCACCCCAGCGCGACATCTGAAGCTGGGTCCGGGGGCAATCGCCGATGTTGAATGGACCGTGCAATTGCTGCAGTTGCAGCATGCGGGACGGTGCGAAGGTCTGCGAACCACGGCCACGCTGGAAGCGCTGACTGCTGCGACGGATATCGGCCTGATCGATTCAGACGATGCTGAACTGTTGGCGGATTCGTGGTTGTTGGCGTCGCGGCTTCGCGCTGGAGTCGTGCTGTGGTCAGGGCGCACCACTGGACAGAGCATCGATATTTTGCCGATAGATCGTCGTGACCTGACCGGGTTGGCACAGACCATCGGGTTCGCAGGCAATGGCAATGAGCTAGAAGACCACTACATTCGCACAGCGCGGCGTGCTCGTCAGGTCGTGGAGCGAGTCTTTTACGAGATTGAACCGCAGGTCGAGCCGATATCTGGCTGAAGCACTTGCTAGTTCTTCTCAGATGATTCAGGGCGGACGGCCGGTGAGAGCACAATCGTGGCCAACAGTGCGCCCACGACAACCCAGAGCATCGCACGCGGACCGACAGCACCCGCCACTCGTCCCAGGAGCGGTGGCGTGACGAGTTGTCCTGCCGAGCCAAATGAGGTGACGACTGAGACACGTGCGGCAGCACCGTTTTTGCGGTCAGCGGCCGCGGCAAGTGCAACGGGTCCAGACAGTGACACTCCCAATCCCCAGGCGACAACACCAACCATCACCGCCCAGATCGGCGCTATGACAATGATGAGAATAAGACCGAATATTGACATCGATGCGATTGCGACCATGGTGCGAGGCCGTCCCAGACGTTTGATGATTCCTGGTCCGGCAAATCGGCCGACCATCATGGCCGAGGTGAACACGGAAACGGCAAGTGCCCCAGTCGCCTCCGATGCTCCAACGCCATCGACAACAACGATGGCGAGCCAGGCGTTGGCGGTGCCCTCCGACATGGAGCTAAAGAGCAGCAGGAGGCCTATGGTCAGTGTGCGCGGCTCGCGCCATACCTGAAAACTGCTTTTAGTGGCCTCAAGATTGGAACGCCGTGCTGGCTTGTCTATCTGCTCCGGAGTATCTGCGGATGCGGCCCGTATCGCTGAGTCGGGTAGCAGCTCGTCCTGATCGGACAGTGCTGTAGCGGTTCGAGCGATCACAATCATCGTGACTGGCCCCAAGACGCCGACAACGAGCAGCTGGTGCGCCAACTCGATGTTCAGGCGCGCGGCGCCAGCGGCAAGTCCGGAACCTGCGACGGCTCCGGCTGAGAATGCGCCGTGAAAGTGCGGCATGATCTCGCGTTCCAGTGCACGACTGACATCGCTCGCCGACACGTTGAGCGGAATATTGACGAGCGGGCCTGCGGCCCCGACTATCAGCAACGCGCTGATGAATAAACCGAGCATGTCTAGCATCAGCGCGGCTGCCATGGTCATCAATGAGACAAAGATCAAGACGCCCGCTAACCGCATGGTGATGCGAGTGCCCAGGATGGCCACGATCGTCCCGCTGAAGACAACCGACACCAGCGAGCCGACCGCCATGGTGGTGAGCAGCAATCCGAGTTGCGGTTCGCTGAGATCGAAGGTGCTGCGCACGGTGGGCATGCGGGCCATCCAGCTGGATCCGTTCACGCCAAAGACAAAGAAACCGACAAAGAGCGCGACACGGGCGCGTAGCGCTATCGGATGAATCCGATTCGGCTTATGTGGATCGGCGGGGGAGCGCATCGGTTCCTCGGTAGGTTACTGAACGGTTAGCTGCCACACTAGCCCCACTGCGGACGTATCGGATGAGCATCGTTACTTAAACCGGTTTAAGTGTGGTCTTATATGACGTTAGCAGGATTTCACGCAGAAGAAAGGTGGGGTGGCAGATCACACTGTGATCTGCCACCCCACCTCACGTGGTAGTGCGGACATCAATCGCCCTTCACGTTGACGATCTGGCGCAGCGTATGACGAATCTCAACGAGGTCAGCGGCGTCCGTCATGACCTCGTCGATGTCCTTATAGGCGGCCGGGATCTCATCAATGAACGCCGTGGTGTCGCGGTATTCGATACCTGCCATCGCCTCGCGCAGTTGTTCGTGCGTGAACAGCTTCCGTGCGGCAGAGCGGGAGTGATTCCTGCCGGCGCCGTGCGGGCTGGACTCGAGAGCCAGGCGGTTGCCCTTGCCCACGACCACGTAGGAGGCGGTTCCCATAGATCCAGGGATGAGTCCCGGTTCCCCTTCGCGTGCCCGGATCGCACCCTTACGGGACACCCACACATCCTTGCCGAAATGGTTTTCCTGTTCGGTGAAGTTGTGGTGGCAGTTGATCCGTTCCAACTCGGTGACAGGCTCGTCCATGAATTCACCGATGACCGTGACGACACGATCCATCATCTCTTCACGGTTCGCCAACGCGAAGTCCTGAGCCCAGCGCAGTTCCTTGATGTAGGTCCAGAACTCTTCGGTGTTCTGCACCAGATACGCCAGATCAGGGTCGGGAAGGTCGATCCACCACTTCTTGTTCAGATCGGATGCGACCTTGATGTGGTGCATGGCGATCTTGTTGCCGATGCCACGTGAGCCTGAGTGCAAGAACAGCCAAACAGCACCAGACTCGTCCACTGAAACCTCAATGAAGTGGTTGCCGGACCCGAGCGAACCGAGTTGGAAACGCCAGTTTCCGATGTAGGAATCGGCGCGCATCCCGATCTTGTCCCCTTGGGCTTCGAGGACGGCGATACGCTGCGCGGCGGTTTCGGTCAGAGACTTGTTGTAACCACCAGCGCTGACCGGAATAGCCGCCTCGATTGCCTCACGCAATCGGCTCAATGGACCGGCTTTGCGTACGGTGGCCTCGTCCCATCCGGTGCGAACGGCAATCATGCCGCACCCGATGTCCACACCTACCGCTGCCGGAATAATTGCTCCCAGGGTTGGGATCACGCTGCCGACTGTCGCGCCCTTGCCCAGGTGGGCATCCGGCATCAAAGCGACGTGCGGGTAGATAAATGGCATCGAGCTCGTAGTGATTGCCTGCGCGCGAGTCTTGGGCTCCAGGATGGAGGCCCAGTTGTACAGGTTCTTAGAGATCTTCTCGATGGACATGGGGTAGATCGTGCCAACTTAGTTCGGCGAGTGTCGAGTTATTTTCGGTGTGCTGCGTCGCACGAAGGGAGTGCCCGGGCTCCTGTTGCCGCCCTGAAACACTTACCGTAGCGTGGCGCTTATGAATAATTCAATACTGCGTAAGATCATTGTTGGAATTACGGCTGTGGGAATTGGTTTCTTCGCCGCCGGGTGTAGTTCAAACGGTGATGATTCGCCAACCACACCAAGTAATGAAACGAATTCAGAGAGCAGTGCAACTAACCCATTCGATACCGATTCTTCTGCAGATAATTCTGATGTGGATGACTCTGACGTCGCTGATGCGGACTCGGAACCGAGCAGGAATAACGGTGAATCTTCGGACGTGCTAGACAGTTACATTGCGACCGTTCAGGAACAGAGTAAAGACATGCTGGACTCCATGGGCGGCATTTACTCGGACATTGAAATTCGCGCGGTCCATCCGTCGACCATGGAGTACGTCTACACATACGCGCAGCAGGTTCCGACAGCCGAATCACGCGATGGGCTCATGCAGCAAAGCGACAGTTTGCAAGGAATATGCGACAGCGCGGTCTACAGCGAGATGGAACGGTTTGGAATCAGCGATCCGTCTGTCAAATTCACCTACCTGAACGCTGACAGTTCAGATATCTGGAGTTACACCTGCCAGTAGCCTGAAAGTGCACGCAGTGAATCTGCTGAAGAAAGCAGGCTCGCTGCGTGCTCTCAACATTTTGTTCGGAAGGACCTACCCGATGAGGAGCGGTGGTCTCAATGAGGTGCAGTTCGTTATCGCGTTGCGTGCGTTGCCAGATAGTCCTCGAACAGGTGAGTGAATGCAGTTTCGCTAATCACCGGGATCTTATACTGCCTTGCTTTGGCTGCCTTACCGCTCAGTGAATCGGGATCAGCTGCGACTAGCAGTGCAGTTGACTTTGTCCCTCCGCCCGATGAGAGCCCCGCGGCGACGATTTGCGAAACCCAGGTGTCACGATCTCGGGACATCTCACCAGTGAATACCACCCGATCTCCGGGTTTGAGCCTAGAGCGGGCAGTTTCAATTAACTGTTTGCCTTCGGTCAGTGAGATGCTGCGATCTAAAAGCGCGGCATCTAGCACAAGCAAATAGGAAGCTTCATCATCAGGGACGCCTGGCACCCATGTGGACGACAACACTTTATCCAACCATGATGTTTGAGCTTGATTGGAAGTTCCACGGCAGACCGGAGGCGTGGGAGGTCTGCCTGAGGTGGCTGGCCAAATGTAACTCCGACCAGTATCGATGTCACGATGCCAATCTGGATGCATAGCTCCCAACCGAATCAGATGCCCCATCAGTTCGCCAGTGGCATGAGCATCAGCTAGTGCCGAGTGCGTTTGATCGAGGCGAATTCCCATGGCTGCGCAAGCATGCTCCAATTTAGCCGGGCCAATCAACCGTCCCGACCACTTCATCGAACAAAGAGCCTTAGGTCGGTCATCGCAGGAATAACCTGCGCGACGCATCTCGGCGTGGAGAAACCGCATGTCGAACGCGGCATTATGTGCGACCACAGTTCTGCTGTCTACGAATCGTAGTAAGTCATCGGCAAGATCGCCGAATTGGGGTGCGTCAAGCACGTCCGCTGCACGAATGCCGTGCACATGGCTGGCCCCGATGTCTCGTTTGGGATTAACAAGCGAACTCCATTCCGCTTGGATCTGACCGGCATCATCAAGCAGAACCACGCCAATCTCAACGACTCTGTCCCCGCGTTCGGGGACGAAACCAGTGGTTTCAAGGTCGATCACAGCAAAGCCAGACAACGGGTTTCTCCTCAGAAAGAGCAAGGCGTCGAAGAAGCGAATCACGCGCACCCCATGTGATCATCAGTGATCACGTGTGTCACTCTAGCCCGATTCTTGCTAGATACTAAGTTTCACGCTCGATTTGCAAATCATGTCTCCGTGCGGGGCACGAAAGTCGTGTTGAGCACCCGGTATGACTGGTGCTCAACTGGATTTTCGTGCCCTTCGATCGCGGTTGCAGTTGTCTTTGCGGGCAGGGGCAAGATGGCCCCTGAAACTGCCTGGCACTATAAAGTGCGTGACAGTTCAGGGGCCATCTTGGTGGTGGCTACGGACAGAGGCTAAGAGTCCTCAGATCAGCAGTCGTAGTAGAGCTCGAACTCGTGCGGGTGCGGGCGCAGACGCAGTTGGTCGATTTCCTTCTCACGCTTGAGGTCGATCCAGGTCTGGATCAGGTCCTCGGTGAAAACATCGCCTTCGGTGAGGAACTCGTGGTCCTCTTCGAGATTGTTGATGACTGCCTCAAGCGAGCCCGGCACCTGGTCGATCAGAGCGTGCTCTTCCGGCGGCAGTTCGTACAGGTCCTTGTCGATGGGCTCTGGTGGCTCAATGCGGTTCTTGATGCCGTCCAGACCGGCGAGCAACTGTGCAGCAAACGCCAGGTACGGGTTGGCCGACGGGTCTGGCACGCGGAACTCGACGCGCTTTGCTTTGGCCGAGGTTCCAGTGACCGGGATACGAATGCAAGCGGAGCGGTTACGAGCCGAGTAGACCAGGTTCACCGGGGCTTCGTAGCCCGGCACCAGACGGTGGTACGAGTTCACCGACGGGTTCGTGAACGCCAGCAGCGACGGTGCGTGCTTGAGCAGGCCACCGATGTACCAGCGTGCCAGGTCCGACAGGCCGCCGTAGCCGGACTCGTCGTAGAACAGTGGTTCGCCGTCCTTCCACAGTGACTGGTGGGTGTGCATACCCGAACCGTTGTCACCGAAGATCGGCTTCGGCATGAAGGTAGCCGACTTGCCGTGCTCCCACGCAACGTTCTTGATGACGTACTTGAACTTGAGCAGGTCGTCACCGGCGGCAGTCAGGGTGCTGAAACGGTAGTTGATCTCCTGCTGGCCAGCGGTACCGACCTCGTGGTGCGCCCGCTCGAGAGTGAGACCGACATCTTGGAGAGTGGCAACCATGTCGTCACGAATGTCAGCGAAGTGGTCGACGGGGGAGACCGGGAAGTAGCCGCCCTTGTAACGCGGCTTGTAACCAAGGTTTCCGCCGGGCTCGGCGGTGCCCGTGTTCCAGGCTCCTTCGACGGAATCGATCGAGTAGAACGATTCGTGTGCGTTCGTCGAGAAGCGCACATCGTCGAAGAGGTAGAACTCCGCTTCTGGCGCGAAGAAGGCGGTGTCGGCGATGCCGGTCGACTTCAGATAGGCCTCAGCCTTGAGTGCGACGTTACGAGGATCGCGTGAGTAAGGCTCGTCCGTGAACGGGTCCACGATCGAGAAATTCACGATCAGTGTCTTGTGCCGACGGAAGGGGTCCACGTATGCCGTTGTGACATCGGGGATGAGCTTCATGTCAGATTCGTTGATGGCCTGGAAACCGCGGATGGACGAGCCATCGAACGCGAGTCCGGCGGTAAAAGCGGTGTCGGCAAATTCTTCGGCAGGAACGTTGAAGTGCTGCTGAATGCCGGGAAGGTCGGTGAATCGAACGTCGACGAATTCGACGCCCTGCTCTCGCGTGAAGGCGATGGCCTCTTCCGGGCTCTTGAACATCCGTTACTCCTTGGTCAGGGAAACCCTCTGGTCAATCGGGCAAAAACCAAACTACGGCAGCGGGGTTTCGGCTAAGTTCATCAAATGTTTCAGGCATGTTACGCGACAGCGTCTGACGTTGCTTCTGTGTATCGCGCGAGTCCACCCACTAGGCTAGTCGGGTGAAACGTAAGGAACTGCGCAATTGGCTCTTCGCGACGGCGGATGGTCCCGCAACTCCTCTCGGCAACCCGTGGGGCCTTCCCGAGGAGGGTCCGGGTTCACGAGCACGGCTAGGGCGGCGAGTCGTCGCGCTGCTGATCGATTGGTGGGCATCGTGGCTCGTCGCCTACTTGATCTTTGGAGACACGAGTTTCGGGGCGCTCGGAGTCTTTGCTGTGATGCAATTTGTCCTGCTGGCGACGATGGGCGCAAGCTTCGGTCACCGGCTCACCGGAATGCAGGTGTACCGCATCGATGTGCTGATCACGGCACGTGAGTTGAAGGCACCGGAACTCGTTGCAGCGCATCGGGGAATCGGGCCGGTCGCCGCGCTGATTCGCACTGTCCTGCTTTGCCTGGTGATCCCCGCAGTGGTGTGGGACATGGACGGCCGCGGACTGCACGATAAGGCGGCAAGAACCATACTGTTGCGCCGCTAGATTGGAACGAGGGCTTAGACATCAATCGTTTCTAAGCCCTCGTCTCATGAGTCTTTGGAGAAATGACCCGCGCCGCGCTGTTAGCGCATGTCGCGGCGGTTAATCCGCGCCTTCATCGGGTCTACGCCCTTAGGCACCGGAAGACGGGCACCGCCAAGCGCCGCGAGGCGTCGTTCGACTTCGCCGACCTCGGCCTTGGTCAGTTTCGGCTTGAGCTTGCGCACTGTCGAAACCAGTTTCTTCAAAGGAACTTGACCTTCGCGGTTTCCGACCTCGATAGTGGTCACGGGTACGTCCTTGGCCACACGGCTCAGACGTTTCTTCTCATCCGCGAAGAGTTTTCCGATCTTGCTGGAACGAGCCTCTCCGATGAGCACCACTCCCGGACGGCCCACGCCACGGAACACCAAGTCCTGGGACTTCGGGTCGATGGCGACGGGTTCTTCTGGGAAACTCCAGCCGCGCTTGATCGTTCCCAGTACCGCTCGTGACGCACCAATCTCGCCGTCGATCTCAGCGTATTGCGCCTTGGTGAAGCGGTTCGTCAGGAACAGCATCGTCAGGATCAGGGCAATGGGCAATGCGACAAAACCCAGGTAGACCGGGTGTCCGATGATGAACCCGACCCCGATGCCCAATGCGATAGTGCCCGCGAAGATCAGTGGGATCTGCCAGGCGATGGCTCCATTACGTTCCTTGGTGAACGTGAAGGCCTGCCAAACTAGCTTGAACCAGGGAGTCTTCTTCTGCTTTTTCTCGTCTTTATTTCGCGCCACGGTCCACCAGTCTAGTCGAGGGCTGGCACGGGACGGACATCGGCTAGGAGCGCACTTGCTTCCTGGCGTGATGTGGTCGGCTCGGCCAGATGCGCCAGAGCGTCAGGAATCTTCTCACCGCGCTTTGTCATGGCTTGACCCCACAGTCGGCCAGCGCGATATGACGAGCGAACCAAGGGTCCTGACATGACACCGAGGAAGCCCATTTCCGCTGCGGCGTTCGACAGGTCCACAAACTCTTCAGGTTTGACCCACCGATCCACCGGGTGGTGGCGCACTGAGGGGCGGAGGTACTGCGTGATAGTGACCAAGTCGCAGCCCGCGTCGTGGAGATCCTGCAATGTCTGGACGGCCTCGTCAAAAGTCTCGCCCATACCCAAGATGATGTTGGACTTCGTGACGAGTCCTGCCTCGCGGGCCTGCGTCAAGACGGAAAGTGAACGCTCGTACCGGAAACCGGGACGGATCCGTTTGAAGATGCGCGGCACAGTCTCGAGATTGTGGGCCAAAACTTCGGGACGAGACTCGAAAACAACCTTGAGCAGTTCCGGAATGGCATTGAAATCCGGGATGAGCAACTCCACCCCGGTCTCAGGGTTCATTGCGTGAATCTGGCGCACCGTTTCGGCATAGAGCCAGGCGCCGCCGTCGGCAAGGTCATCACGAGCCACACCGGTCACGGTGGAGTATCGCAGCCCCATCTCTTTGACCGACTGCGCAACACGCCGGGGCTCGTCAGCGTCGAAATCAGCAGGTTTGCCGGTATCGATCTGGCAGAAGTCGCACCGGCGCGTACATTGGTCCCCACCGATAAGGAAGGTCGCCTCGCGGTCTTCCCAGCATTCGAAGATGTTCGGACATCCTGCTTCTTCGCACACGGTGTGCAGGTTGCCGGTCTTCACCAGGTTCTTCAGGTCCGAGTATTCCGGGCCCATCGTCGCCTTGGTCTTTATCCAACTGGGCTTCTTCTCGATCGGGGTTTCCGAGTTACGGACTTCAACACGCAACATTCGACGCCCTTCAGGGGCTAGTGCGGTCGATCCGTCACGTCGTGGTCCGGGTCCCGAAGCGCATTGCGGTGCCATATGATTCAGCCTACGTCAGTGTGGTGATCAATGTGTGTCATCTCAGCTTGCCGAGGGTGTGACATAGGCAACGCTGGGACGAATCAATGGGGTCAAATGGCTTGTCAGCTGCACCTGGAGCGGCTCGACCACATCGGAGATGGTGACCTGGCGACGCAATTCCCGAGTCAGGGTGGTCACCCCGGCATCCGAAATTCCGCACGGCACGATGCGTCCATAATCAGCCAGATTGGCGTCACAGTTCAGTGCAATGCCATGCATAGTGGTGCCACGGGCCACCCGCACCCCGATGGCGCACACCTTGCGATCGCGCATCAGTTCTGTCGCTGGGAACCAAACTCCAGAACGGTCGGCAACGCGCACGGCTCCGGCACCCAGATCGGCAATCAGATCAATGACTGCTTGTTCAAGAGCCCGGACGTAGGCGACGACATCGATCGGTTCCTTGAGTCGAATAATGGGGTAAGCGACGAGTTGGCCTGGACCATGCCAGGTGATGCGGCCTCCGCGGTCAACGTCGATGACGCGAGCGCCGTCGGTGGGGCGATCGGATTGGTTAGTGCGTTTTCCCGCAGTGAACACTGAGTCGTGTTCAACGAGCAGAACGGTGTCTTCGCGTTCTCCCGTGGAAACCTCTTGATGTACTTTCCGCTGCAGTTCCCAGATTTCTTCGTAATCACGCGTACGCGTGCCGAGGTCAAGCGAAACGAACTCCATGATCTAAGGCTAGACCCAGTTCACTTCCGTTTGTCAGTGTCCCGACTCACAGTTTTTCGGAGCGGTGGTTGGGTACCTGACAAGTCGACCTGGATGCGACTGGCTGGGCCACGTTAAGAAGACAGCGCAGCTGAGGCCGCCGCACCGAGCAGGATCGCCAGGAGCCCGAGGACGATTGCCACGATGGCACGTCCGCGTCCGTGACCGCCGGATTGTGCGCGAACCATCGCCCAGACACCACATCCGATTGCGGCGGCGCCAAGCACATAGGCGGCAACGGGGACAACGAATGCCACTAGCGCCAGGACACCGAGATAAGGTGCCAAAACGGACTGCCATGAACGGCCTACTGGGAGGATGTAGTGCATAGCGCTATCGGGTCCGTTGTCGGACTGCGGCTGAGGTTGGACCCGGGGGCGAGTCTGCGGCGTCCACATCGCGCCGTCCCAGTATCGCTCGATGACAGGGGATTGAGAGTCGTGGCACACGAAGACGAAGCGGGCACCAGGATTGTTCCTGGTGCCCGCTTGAGTCGTCAGCTCTCTGACTTGGCCTTACAGCGCGAGGTCGCCGTCGAAGGCGGCTTCCTCAATGCGGTTCTTGACTGCGGTCAGGTAACGGGCCGCATCAGCACCATCGACCAGTCGGTGGTCGTAAGACAGCGCCAAGTGCGTGAACTGGCGGATGGCGATGACCTCGTCACCGTCGGGACCCTTCACTACGGCCGGACGCTTGACTATGGTTCCGGTACCCAAGATTGCGGAAGTGCCCACTGGAACGATTGGCGTGTCGAATAGCGCGCCACCTGAACCAGTGTTGGTAATAGTGAAGGTAGCGCCCGACAACTCGTCAGGAGTCACCTTATTCGTGCGGGTCCGTCCCGCCAGATCACCGATGGCAGCGGCGATCTCAGGCAACGACTTCTCGCCAGCACCGTGAATGACAGGAACCAGCAATCCTCGTTCCGTGTCGACGGCGATACCGATGTTCTCGGATCCCGGGTAGGTGATAGTTCCATCAGCCAGCACACCGTTGACCTTCGGGTATGCCTTGAGTGCTTCGGTGGCGGCCAGAACATAGAACGGCAAGAAGGTGAGATTTGCGTTGTGCTTGGCCTTGAATGACTCCTTGTTGGCGGCACGCAGCCGGTACAACTTGGTCACGTCCACCTCAACCACGGTGGTCAACTGTGCTTGGGTTTGCAGTGCCTCGACCATGCGTTCTGCAATGATCTTGCGCAGTCGCGACGCCTTCTCCGTCGTTCCACGCAGCGGTGAAACCGGAAGGATCGTGGTCGGTTCGCCGCTTGGCGCGGCAGTAGCAGCCGGTGCGGCGGCACCGCCTGCGGCAGGAACCGCAGCTGCCGCCGCGAGAACGTCCTCGCGACGAATACGGCCACCAACGCCGGTGCCTTGCACCTTGGACAGATCCACGCCCTTGCTCGCGGCCAACTTGCGCACGACCGGAGTGACGTAGGTGCGGCCGCTGGTAGCAGCCGGAATAGGTGCCAATGTCGCTGGCGCTGCAGCGGGCACTTGCGGCGCCGGTGCTGGGGTTGCCGCTGGTGCGGGTGGCGGTGGTGGCGCAGTAGCAGGTGTCGCTGCCGGAGCTGGCGACGGAGCGGCAGCGGGCTGGGCCGGTGCGGGCGCTTCTGAAGGTTCTGAAGGCGCTGTCGCACCAGAACCGATGATCGCGAGTACACCGCCGACTGGAACCTCGTCGTCTTCCGAGACGAGGATCTGCTGGATGACACCTGCGACAGGCGAGGGGATCTCGGTATCGACTTTGTCGGTCGATACCTCGAGCAGGGGCTCGTCTACCTCGACGGTGTCGCCGACCGACTTGAGCCAACGGGTCACAGTACCTTCGGTGACCGACTCACCGAGTGCTGGAAGCTTGACCTCTTCACCGTCACCGGCGTCTCCTGCCGGGGCGCTATCACCACTAGGGGCGCTAGGAGCACTTGGCGCTGGAGTCTCTGCTTGCGCAGGTGCTTCAGGAGTGAGTTCAGCAGGCGCTGCGGCGGGCTCGGCTGGAGCAGCTGAGTCATCCGAGGACGAACCAGAACCGTCTCCGATCCGCGCCAGAACGGCACCAACCGGGACCTCGTCGTCTTCTTGGACCAGGATTTCCTCGATGACACCTGCGACAGGCGAGGGGATCTCGGTGTCGACTTTGTCGGTCGATACCTCGAGTAAGGGCTCGTCTACCTCGACGGTGTCGCCGACCGACTTGAGCCAACGGGTCACAGTACCTTCGGTGACAGACTCGCCCAGGGCTGGAAGCTCCACGTTGTGGGACATGACTGGATATCTCCTTCGTAGGCTCAGTTGTGGGCGTGAAGCGGCTTGCCGGCCAGAGCCAGGAAGGCCTCGCCAAGTGCTTCATTCTGCGTGGGGTGGGCATGGACGAGTGGCGCGACGTCTTCGGGGTACGCTTCCCAACTCACGATCAGCTGGCTTTCACCGATCAGTTCACCGACACGAGCACCGATCATGTGGACACCGACGACGGGACCATCTTTAACTCGGACGAGCTTGATGAATCCTTGAGTGTTGAGAATCTGGCTCTTTCCGTTTCCGCCGAGGTTGTACTCAACGGTCTCGACCGCGTCAGCACCGTGAACTTCCTTGGCCTTCGCCTCGGTCAGACCAACGGACGCGACCTCCGGGTTGGAGTATGTGACCCGGGGGATATTCGCTTCGACGATCGGCGCCGGGTTCAAACCGGCGATCTGCTCAGCGACGAAGATACCCTGCTGGAAGCCGCGGTGGGCCAATTGCAGGCCAGGAACGATGTCTCCGACAGCCCACAGGTTGCCGACGCCGGTGTGGAGCTTCTCGTCCACGATGACGAAACCACGGTCGATGGTCACGCCCTGCGCCTCGAAACCAAGGTCCTGGGTGCGTGGGCCGCGTCCAACGGCGACGAGCAGCAGATCAGCCTCGAAGGTCTTGCCTGATTCAAGGGTGACGACAACGCCGGAATCGTTCTGCGTGACACCGGAGAACCGGTCGCCGAGGTTGAACTTGATGCCGCGCTTGCGGTAGGCGCGCTCGAGCGCCTTGCTCAGCGCCTCGTCCTCGTTCGGCACCAGGTGTGGCAGGCCTTCGACGATGGTCACATCGGCACCGAAGGAGTTCCAGACCGACGCGAACTCAACGCCGATAACGCCGCCGCCAAGGATCACCACGGAGTTCGGCACGTAGTCGAGTTGCAGAGCAGTCTCGGACGTGATGACTCGTCCGCCGATCTCAAGGCCCGGAAGGGTCCGTGAATAGGAACCGGTAGCCAAAATCACGTGCTCACCGGTGTAGCGGGTGCCGTCGACTTCCACAGCATTGGGAGCGACGAGTTTGCCCCAGCCGCCCACGACAGTGACCTTGCGTGATGCGACCAGACCCTGTAGGCCCTTGAACAGCCGCGAGATCACACCGTCTTTATACGAGTTCACCTTCGGAACGTCGATACCGTTCAACTGTGCGAGCACACCGACCGAAGCGGCCTCACGTGTCTCATCAGCGACCTCGGCAGCGTGTAAGAGAGCCTTGGTGGGGATGCAGCCATAGTGCAAACATGTTCCGCCAAGTTTGTCGCCCTCGATCAACACGACTGATTTGCCGAGTTGGGCGGCACGCAGCGCCGCGGCATAGCCGCCACTTCCGCCGCCCAATATAACGATGTCAAATTCCGTGGTGGCATTTGCGTCGGCCACGTACAACTCCTTCAGTGCAGTCAATCGGCGTGGTACTCGCCTATGGTGTCACTTTACGTCCAAAGTGACCAACCTCGCGCCATAACCGCGAGTGTTTGTGCTGAACTGCGACCAAGGCCACATTTCTGCTGGACGAGTAGATGGTATTAGGAGCGCTTGGTTGTGTGGTGCTCGTGAGCAACTTCAATCGTGCGCAGCAGGGTACGTAACCCGAATCCGGTTCCTCCTTCAGACCTGATGCCTTCGGCTTTGCCCTCGTTGAAAGCAGGACCAGCGATGTCGAGGTGTGCCCACTCAGACTCACCGACAAATTCCTTCAGGAACAGCCCTGCAGTCAGCATGCCACCATAGCGTTCACCCATATTCGAGATATCAGCGATCTTGGAGTCGAGTCCTGTGCGCAGGTGGGCTGGCAACGGCATGGGCCACATCGGCTCATCTACAGCGCGGGAGGCTTCCTGCACCGCGCTGCGAGCATTATCGGTGCCCATCACAGCGCCGACCTGGGCTCCCAGCGCAACCATCTGGGCACCTGTGAGGGTAGCGATATCCACGAGCAGATCAGGGCGTTCTTCCGCAGCCGCAACCAGCCCGTCTGCCAGGACGAGCCGTCCTTCAGCATCGGTGTTCAGTACTTCGACGGTCTTGCCGCCGTAGATCGAGATGACGTCAGAAGGTCGAGTCGCGGTGCCTGAGGGCATGTTCTCCGCGAGGCAGAGCCATCCGGTCACAGCGATAGGCAGTTTCAACTGCGAAGCGGCGATCACCGTTCCAAGCACAGTGGCCGCCCCAGCCATGTCACATTTCATAGTCTCCATGGACTTGGCGGGCTTGAGCGACAGCCCTCCCGAATCAAAGGTGATGCCCTTGCCCACAAGTGCCACATGTGTCTTGGCACGCGGTGGACGGTAAGCGATCTTCACGAGCCGGGGCGGGTGGGTCGATCCGCGTCCAACGGCCAGGTGTCCGCCGAAGCCCTTGGCTTCCAGCGTTTTCTCGTCATGGACCGTCACCTTGGTGCGCGGTAGCTTCGCGCTGCGCACCGCGTAGTCGGCAAAGGTCGCGGGATTGAGGTCATTGGGGGCCATATTGACCAAGTCCCGGGTGCGCCACACCTGGGTGATCACGGTGATCACAGCTTCAAGCGCGTCGGTCACAGCAGCATGCAGTGAACTTGGAACGACCACCGTGATGGTCTCAGGGGCTTGGGGAGCAGACTGTTGGTGATACTGACCGAAACGGTACGCGCCGAGCAGCGCACCTTCGATCAGAGCAACTGCCTGCGGCGCGGACTCCAGGTCGAATTGGAGCACAGCGTTGATATCCGCATCGTGTAATGACTGGAGGGCGCTTCCCGCTGCGGTACGCAATTGTTCAGTGTCCGGCGAGGACGAGCCCACACCGACCAGCAGGGCGGTAGTGCGAGCAGGTGATGGCAGGGCGGTGCGTGCAACGCTTCCCAATGAGGTCGCTGCTCCCAACAGTTCAAGGTCTAGTTGCTTCGGCACCGCCTTTGCGGCAGGTCCCAGCACAACCGGATGAGCATCGTCCTTCGGTGCCGGGCCGACTGGGATCACCAGTACCTGACGCTCACCTTTCGCGGCGGGAACCTTCTTGACGACGTTGACTTGGGGCAAGGGCCTATCGAGATTCACACTACCGATGCTAGCGCCAACGTCTGACTTAGGCCGTCAGGAGCACTAGGCTCAGGTGAGTGATGACAGTAATCTCATGGTTGACGGTGGCCGCCAGCCTCGGCTTGATGGGCTGGAGCGGAATCTTTGCGATCAAGAACCGGGCAGTGATCCTCAAACAGCTGTGGGCGGCCGGTGTCGTCGAAGGGCTGCTCGCCATTCAGTTGTTGGTCGGCATCGTGCTGGTCAACACCGGAACCGACATCGAATCGATGGCCACCTGGGCCGGCTACGCGACAGTAGCTCTGATATTGCCGATCGGCGCGGCCGCCATGGCCTTTGTGGAACGTACGCGGTTCAGTTCTGTGATCATGGTTATCGTCATGGCCGTGATCATCGTCATGCAGTGGCGGATGGCGCAAGAATGGGGACTGTTATGAGTGCACTAAGCGACGTACAAGGCCAACTGTCTGATAATCGGCGGCATAGTGGACGAGGGTTGGGACGAGTTCTTGTCGTCATCTACGGGATCCTCGCTCTGGCGGCGACCGCACGCGGTGTTGTGCAACTCGTCACGCACGGAGATCAAGCTCCTTTGGCCTACGGCCTCTCGGTCGCGGCTGGTGCGATTTACATTGTCGCTACGGTTGCTCTGGCCCTCGACGGCAGGTGGCGGCCTATCGCCTGGACTAGCGTCACGATCGAACTCGTCGGTGTCCTGGTCGTCGGTGTAGCAAGTCTGAATACACCGGACATGTTTCCGGACTCGACGGTGTGGTCCGGTTTCGGGAAGGGCTATGGCTGGGTTCCACTGGTGTTGCCGATGGTAGGAATGTGGTGGCTGTGGCGCACTCGTACGAAGTCATCGGAGACAATAGAGGCGTAGCCTATTGAGGAACACACATTTGACCCGCCGTGATTCGAGGTGCCCCCAGTGATTTACCGTACGTTGTTCAACCTGGTTTTCAAGCGTATGGATCCTGAGGCGGCACACCATCTTGTAGCCCGCGGTATCGAATGCTTTGGTGCGATTCCAGTGTTCCGTCGATTGGTCCAAGGCGCAGTCGCTCCTTATGGCGGACACAGTGGCGTCAAAGTGTTCGGGCGCACGGTCCCGGCGCCCTTCGGCCTCGCTGCCGGTTTCGACAAGAATGCGCGCGCGGTCGTGGGACTGACCCACCTGGGTTTCGGTTTTGTCGAGGTCGGAACAGTCACTGCGCTGGCGCAACCGGGGAACGACCAACCACGATTGTGGCGCGAACTCGAAATCAACTCACTGCGCAATCGCATGGGATTCAACAACGACGGTGCACAGGTGGTGGCACGGCGCTTGTCACGATTGCGGCGTACCAAGGCCGGTCGCGCTGCTGTCATTGGCGTGAATATCGGTAAATCGAAGGTGACAGCTGTCACCGACGCCGCAACCGACTACGCCACCAGCGCCAGTCTGCTCGCGCCCTACGCGGACTATCTCGTCGTCAATGTATCTTCGCCGAATACACCGGGGCTACGCGATCTGCAGGCCGTCCAGGCGCTTGAACCGATCTTGCAGGCGACGCGTCACGCGGCCAACATCGCCACGGCGCGGGCGGGTCGTCCGGATGTGCCGATCCTGGTCAAAATCGCTCCTGATCTATCGTTGACTGATATCGACTCCGTGACGGATCTGGTGAAACGACTCGGCTTGGCCGGTGTTGTGGCCGTTAACACCACCATCAATCATGATCTCGGTCCCGGCGGGTTGTCCGGCCCGCCCGAACTGCCACGTGGACTACAAGTGGTGCGACGGGTCCGGCAGCGACTCGGTAAGGACTTCGTGATCATCGGTGCTGGTGGCATCACCACTGCGGCAGATGCGCAGGCATATCTCGATGCTGGCGCAACCCTGGTGCAGGGCTACACCGGATTCATTTACCAGGGCCCGATGTGGGCGGGCCGGGTCAACCTGCCGTTACTGCGTGGTGAGGCAGAAGCGACCGCGCACCCGCACCAGTTCCCCGAAGTCGGGGCCTTCGACGACGAATAGCCCCTAGTCGCATGTGGCCCTTCCCCGTACGTCATAACACACGGGGAAGGGCCACATCGCGCTAGGAGATCAGCGGCTATCAGTCGGGGTAGTGCCCGTGCTTGGCGTTCAACGGACGAGGCATCCGCCAACGGCGGAACTGCAGCGCACGGCTGGCTGCATAGAGCCCGAGGCCGCGTTCCGCGTCAATACGCGCGTCACCGAACTTCTTGCGCAGGCGCTTCTTCAGAATCCGCCACATCACGATGGTGTCACCGATCGCGAGCAGACCGAAGACATAGACCAAGCCCATTGCGGTGAGCGCGACGAGGACCCACCGCGTGGTCACAATCGAAACGATGAGCAAGAACAGGGCTGAGAGCAGGAAGTACTCGCCGATGTTCCACCGCGCGTCGACGTAGTCGCGAATGTAGGCCTTGACTGGACCGCGTTCCCGGTACGGGTAGTTGGCAACGTCGCCGGTCTTCATCGCCTCGTATTCGCGGTTGCGCTCGGTGCGCTCTTTTTCTCGTGCGGCTTTAGTCGCGGCTTTGCGGTTATTGGCGACGAGGGGGCGCCTGTTGGCTGCCTCGCGTTCCTTCCGCGATGGAGTCGGGCGGCCTTTACGGTCGTCCGGTGTGTTGGAAGTCTCGTCATTCGAAGCGGGTTCGGGCACAGTATCGTCTTTGTTTGATTTACGTGGGGATGGCACGGCCACATTCTACCGGCATGGCGGAAGCGATACGGTAGGACAATGGACGAGATCACCACTGTCAGCCACATCAAGACGCAGGTAGCAGCACAATTCGAACAGTCCCTTCAGGATCTGGAAGAACTCGTCAGAATCCCATCCGTGTCTGCACCCTCCTTCGATCAGGCAACTCTGGAGACAAGTGCGAATCGCGTTGCCGAGTTGCTCGAACCGCTCGGCTTCGACACGGTGCGTGTAGTTCGTTCGAATAGTTCTCGTCCGGCTGTTCTCGCCCACCGGCCAGCGCCACCGGGCGCCCCGACGGTGCTGCTTTATGCGCACCATGATGTCCAGCCGCCAGGGGAGCGGGACGCGTGGAACACCGACCCGTTTGAGCCGACGCGTGTTGACGAACGCCTCTACGGGCGCGGCGCCGCCGACGACAAGGCTGGAATCATGGTGCATATCGCTGCGCTACGTGCCCTTGGCGACGATCTGAAGGTCGGTGTCACGGTCTTCATCGAAGGCGAGGAGGAAATCGGGTCCCCGGCCTTCGGAGAGTTCTTGAGTCAGTTCAAGGACGAGTTCGCCGCTGACGTCATCGTGGTCGCGGATTCAGCGAACTGGAAGGTGGGGATCCCGGCCCTGACCACGTCACTGCGCGGGTTGGTCACCGTTGATGTCGAACTTCGTGTCTTGGAGCATGCGGTGCATTCGGGCATGTTCGGCGGGCCGGTCCTCGACTCCATCACTTTGATGTCACGGCTGATCGCCACATTGCACGATGACAATGGAGATGTCGCGGTCGCCGGTTTAGTCCATGCGCCTGAACCGCTGGTCGACATGACTGCTGAGGAACTGCGCGGCGATGCCGCTGTCATCGATTCAGTGAAGTTGGCAGGCACCGGATCATTGACGTCACGTTTGTGGACCAAACCGGCCATCAACGTCATCGGACTAGATGTTCCCGATGTGGCGCACTCGTCCAACACCATCGTTCCTAGGGTCACGGCACGGCTATCGGTACGCATCGCCCCGGGTCAAGACCCTGACATAGCTGAGCAGGCTCTCGGTGCCCACATCGACGCACATGTTCCCTTCGGTGCTGAGGTGACCTGGCGGCATGCAGAGAATGCTGGCCGACCGTTCTTGATCGCTGCTGACGATCCGGCGATGCAGGCAGCGCGTACGGCGATGCGTCAAGCCTGGGGAACCGATCCGGTCGACGTGGGTATCGGTGGGTCGATCCCGCTGGTCGCCGACCTTAACGAGATCTTCCCGGATGCCGCAATTTTGGTGACAGGGGTCGAAGACCCGGATTCGCGAGCACACGGGGCTAACGAATCGGTGCACCTCGGGGAGCTGCAAAAGGCGGTCGTCGCCGAGGCCCTGCTCTTGCGGTCGCTCGGGGAAGTCTAGAGGCCTGGCAGGGCAAGCATTTGGTCGAGTGCCGCCTTCGCCCAGCGCGCGTCGTCCTCAGCAACGGTGATCTGGTTCGGGACATTGCCAGCCAACAGCGATTCCATCGCCCAGGTCAGGTGGGGCAGGTCGATGCGGTTCATAGTCGAGCAGAAGCACACAGTCGAATCGAGATAGTGCACGTTCTTATCCGGGTGCGCGGCAGCGAGCCTGCGAACCAAGTTCAGCTCCGTGCCAATGGCCCAACTCGAACCCGGCTCAGCGGCGTCGAGCGCCTTGATGATGTACTCGGTCGAACCGACCATGTCAGACGCTTCGATGACCTCGTACTTGCATTCGGGGTGTGACAGCACTGTGACGTCAGGGACCTTGGCGCGAATCTCCTCGACGTTGCGCAACGAGAACCGGCCGTGCACCGAGCAGTGACCACGCCACAAGATCACTCGGGCTTTGCGAAGCTCGTCAACTGTCAGACCACCGAGTGGCCGGTACGGGTTGTACACCACGCAGTCATCCAAAGTGAGGCCAAGTTTGAGAACCGCGGTGTTGCGCCCGAGGTGCTGGTCAGGCAGGAACAGGATCTTTCCGTCTGATTCCAGCCCGCCGACCTGGTCAAAGGCCCACCGCAATGCCACCTCCGCATTGGAGGACGTGCAGACCGTACCCCCGTTGCGCCCGGTGAAAGCCTTGATAGCGGCAGTGGAGTTCATGTAGGTCACGGGTACGGTCTTATCCGTGATGCCTGCTTCTGCCAGGGCGTCCCAGGCCGTTTCAACCTGTTCGATATTGGCCATATCGGCCATCGAGCAGCCCGCAGCGAGATCAGGCAGGATCACCTTTTGGTGATCGGTAGTGAGGATGTCTGCGCTTTCGGCCATGAAGTGCACGCCGCAGAACAAGATGAATTCTGCCTCTGGGCGGGCGGCAGCCTCGCGTGCGAGTTTGAACGAGTCTCCTGTGACATCGGCGAAGGAGATCACTTCGTCCCGCTGGTAGTGGTGCCCCAATACAAAGGCACGACTTCCCAGCGCATCGCGTGCCGCGCGGGCGCGCTCGATCAGATCCGGATCAGACGCGGTGGGCATCGCTCCGGAACACTCGACACCGCGCTCTGATGTCAGGTCGACGCCACGGCCCATGAGCAGCAGCGAGGTGGGGCTCGGCGACGGCTCGGCGAAGCCAAGAGCGTCGTCCTGCCCCGCATCAAGGATTGGTGCAGATAGCAAGTCACTCACGATGTAATTCTTTCACAGTCCGGTATCAGTAGCCGATTCCGACCACAGGGGCCGCAAGCGGCTGGCCGGAGCCGTCCCGGCGGGGGTCAGTGGCAGGCAGTTCGACAGGACTGCCGCCGCTGCCAAGCGCACGCGCGGGCTGCGGACCAACCCATGCCACCAAAAGGGTGTCTTCGCCGCGCAGGAAACGCTGAGACCGCACCCCGCCGGTGGCTCGTCCCTTGCCCGGATATGCCTCAAAACGAGTGACCTTCGCCGAACCGGTCTCAGTTCCCGGCAGTGCGCCACTCGAGCCCGCGACAGTGACCACGACGGCCCCCTCGATGGCAGTGGCCCGGTCGACTGCTCCGAAGAACACGGCGGTTTGCCCGGCAGCGATTTTGATGCCGGCCATTCCGGCGGCTGTCCGACCCTGCGGATTGACCAGTGTGGCGCCGAAGTGCAGCAGTGAGGAATCAGATGAGATGAAGACGAGTTCCGACTCGTCATTGGTGCGCGCCGCGCCAATGACCTCGTCGCCATCGCGCAACGCGATGATCTCCCACTCGTCCTTATTGGGCCACGGTCCAGGAGCCAACCGCTTGACGACGCCATTGCGGGTGCCCAGTGCGATCACCTCGTCGGATTCGACGAGTGAAATCAGGCTGACGGGTTTCTCGTCCTTTTCCAACGTCACCAAGTCCGCAACGGGGACGCCGCCCGCAAGACTCGGCGCATCACTGGTGGGCGGGAGCGCAGGCAACTCGAGCATATTGAGCCGCAGCACACGGCCTTGCGATGTGACGAGGCCGATCTCAGCGCGGGCCGTGGTCGCCAACGTCGAACGCAGGGCGTCGTGCAGGACGCGAGCCCCCTCGCGTGACGGCTCGGTCTCATCAGCCGTACGCGCCAGCAGACCGCTGGCCGATAGCAATGCGTGGCACGCAGTGTCAGGCACCTCAAGCGATATCGTCTTGGTGCCTCGTCCCGATGCGGCAGTGGCGCCTGTCTGGCTCGCACCAGCGGCATCCAACAAGATGGTGCGACGAGGCGTGCCGTGTTCGCCGGCGACAGCGGACATCTCGGCCCCGACAACGTCCCTGAGACGTTCGGGGGACCCCAGGATCTCTTGCAGTTCAGCGATCTGCCGTAGTAGCGTGTCGCGCTCGGATTCCAGTTCGATCTGGGAGAATTTGGTCAGACGCCGCAACCGCAATTCCAGGATGTACTCGGCTTGGATCTCTGACAGGTCGAAGACACTGACGAGTCGAGACTTGGCCGTCTCCACATTCTCAGAGGTGCGAATCAACTGGATGACCTCGTCAATGTCGACGATGGCCAAAAGCAACCCCTCGACGAGGTGCAGCCGCTCCTGGCGACGCTCCAGTCGATAGCGAGAGCGCCGCTCGACCACCTCAATGCGGTGATCGACCCACACTTTGAGCAGGTCGCGTAGGCCTAGCGTGCGCGGCTGTCCATCAACCAGGCACACGTTGTTGATGCCGAAGGAATCCTCCATCGGGGTGTATCGGTAAAGCTGTTCGAGCACGGCATCCGGGTTGAATCCGGTCTTGACCTCGATGATCAGTCGTAGCCCGTGCTGGCGATCGGTCAGATCGGTAACCGCGGAGATGCCTTGCAGTTTCTTGTTCTGCACGCCCTCTTTGATCTTCTCGATGACTTTCTCGGGGCCGACGAGGTAGGGCAACTCCGTGACCACAATGCCCTGGCGGCGTGCGGTGATCTTTTCGACCGTGCAGGTCGCGCGGGTACGGAACGTGCCGCGGCCAGTGCGGTAGGCGTCCCGGACCCCGTCGAGTCCGACGATGCGACCGCCTGTGGGCAGGTCCGGTCCAGGGACGAACCGCATCAGCTCATCGACGTCCGCATCTGGGTGGTGCAGTATGTGCCGGGCCGCAGCAATGACCTCCACCAAGTTATGCGGCGCCATATTGGTCGCCATGCCGACCGCGATTCCCGATGCCCCGTTGACGAGCAGGTTCGGGATGGACGAGGGGAGTACCGCAGGTTGGGTGAGTTTGTTGTCATAGTTGGGGACAAAGTCGACGACGTCCTCGTCCAGGTCGGAGACCATGGCCATCGCGGCCGGTGCCATGCGGGCCTCGGTGTATCGCGCAGCCGCAGGCCCATCGTCGAGCGACCCGAAGTTGCCGTGCCCATCGACCAGCGGCAGCCGCAATGAGAAGGGCTGCGCAAGTCGCACGAGTGCGTCATAGATCGCGCTGTCACCGTGCGGGTGGAGGCGGCCCATCACGTCACCGACCACACGTGCTGACTTCACGTAGGGACGATCAGGGCGCAGGCCCATCTGCGTCATCTGGAACACGATGCGTCGTTGCACAGGCTTGAGCCCGTCGCGCGCGTCAGGCAGAGCACGGGCGTAGATCACCGAATACGCATATTCGAGGAACGAACCCTCCATCTCGCGCGATACATCGATTTCGACGATTCTGCCGTCGCCGACGGGCGCGTTGTCTGGGGAGGCGGTCTTGGCCTTGCGTGCCATCCGGGATACTCCTGGATTTGATAGTTCGTAGGGGCAGCAACACGAGATGATGCAGGGGCCATTGTTGCACCCGAGGCGGACAAATCGGCGCAACCCCGCCGCAATGCGTGCGGACGTTATGCCCACCGTACGCATTCATCGGGCTCGTAGGCTGATGACATGACGTGGCCAGCCAGCGCACAGTGGCGAGCGGACGTGGTGCTCCGCGATGGCGGCACCGTGTGCGTCAGGGCGCTGGGGCTAGACGATGCCGATGCACTGCAACGCTTCCACATCGGACAATCTGCAGAGTCCACCTATCAACGTTTCTTCGCCCCACGGCCGCGCCTCAGTCCGAACGATCTGCAGCACCTGCTCGGCGTCGACCAGAACAACCGTGTGGCACTCGGTGTAACGGAGATCCGCGCCGGGTCAGAAGAGATCTTGGCCGTGGGACGATTCGATCGCTATGACAGTGACGCGGCCGAACTGGCATGCACTGTTGCGGACAGCGACCATGGGCGCGGCATCGCGTCACTGCTGCTGAGACATCTTGCCGACATCGGCAGGGAACTGGGCGTGAGCAGATTCACCGCTGAGGTTCTCGCCACGAACACCGCGATGATCGGATTCCTACGTCACACCGGGTACACGATGGAAAGTCGCCGCGACGATGATGTGCTCCACGTGGAGATCCATCTCGACGACGTATCGGGGCCAGTGCACTGACTGTCAGCGCCACCGCGTAGACTCGCAGCATGTCCATATTCGACTATGCGCCGTCGTTGGCTCATGACATCGAGCAGTCCGGTTATTACCCGGCCCTCGTGCTTGATGTGCTCGGGCTGGCGCTCGCGGATGAAGACGTCGCCGACCACCTTGTACACGTCGAAACCACTTTTGTACACGGCCAGGTACAGCGGCACGTGACTGTACTGGCATTGACGGCCAGCCGTCTTGTGCTCGCGCACGTGGATGACCATCCCGCTGATGACAAAGGTCAGCAAGCCTCAGCGGCGGCGACCACCGAATGCATCGCGTTGAGCACCATCACCTCCATAGCGACGACCTTCGGTGTGCAGCGACCTGAATCGCATCAGCCCGGTGTCACACCACAAGACCTGACCTTGGCGATCTGCTGGGGCGCCGTGCGGCGAATCGATGTTGCTCCGGCGGACTGCGGCGATCCGCAATGCACTGCCGAACACGGTATGTCAGGCACGATCACCCCCGATGACGTGGTCATCCGGGTCTCAGCGCAAGCTGAGGGCGAAGCCGCGGTACGTCGGGCTGTGCGGTTCGCGACTTCGTTGGCTCGGGCGACAGCGCAGAGCGCACATTCGACCATCCGCACTCGTGCTTGAGCGCGAGCAGGTGCGCGCGGCAGCCGCCAATCTCGGATTGCAATGGCCCGATGAAGCCGATGGCTGTGTGGCTGATGTGCTCAACGCTTGCAGCGTCGCACTGACCGGTGCGGCTGCGCGCGCTGACAGATCAGTGCCAACCGGTCTGGAACTCGGCGACTGGGATCGCATCTGTGTCGTGCTCGTTGACGGGCTGGGCATGCGCAATCTCGAGGCCCGAATCGGACATGCGCCGACACTGCGCTCGGGCATCGGTGATCTGCCGGTGCTCTCGGCGCCCTATCCGTCAACGACATCGGCCAGTATCGGGTCTTTTGGAACAGCGGCTTCGACTGGAACGACCGGAATGCTCGGCTATACCGTGCGCAATCCCCAGGACGGACGGCTCGGCAACCTGGTGCAGTGGGCGGCGCTGCCCGACCCGCGCGAATGGCAGCGCGAACCGACGATATTTTCGACGCTGACCGACCGCGGTATCACCGTGACCAGCGTAGGACCAGCCCGGTTCGACGGTTCCGGCATGACCCAAGCGTCACTGCACGGCGCCAGGTATGTCGCAGCCGAATCATGGTCCGACCGGATTCGACGAGCGAGCCAAGCGCTGCGCGAGCCTGGCCTCGTGTATCTGTATTGGGGAGACCTGGACAAGGCAGGACACCACTATGGCTGGCAGTCGAACCAGTGGTGCGATGAACTCGAGAAGGTCGATGCCGGGATAAGGCAGTTGGTGGCAGGGGTCCCGCAAGGCACTTTGGTGCTTCTTCTCGCCGATCACGGCATGATCGACGTGGACCTGACGAAACGGTGGGACGTTGCGCAGTCGCCAGCGCTATCCCGGGACGTATCGCTGATTGCGGGCGAGCCCCGTGCCCTGCACGTTCATCTCGATGGTGGGGCTGATAGGCAGGCAGCGGCAGCGCGGTGGCGTGATGAACTGGGGGAGTCGGCACTCGTCCTGGAACTCGACGAAGCCGTGGCTTCCGGCCTCTTTGGTGCGGTAGCCGACCGTAACCTCGTGCGGATCGGTGACCTCGTGGTGGCGATGGCCGATCGGGCAACCGTTGTCGACTCCCGGACCCAGACGCCAGCCTCATTGACGTTGATCGGTGTCCACGGTTCGTTGACCCCCTGGGAGATGGACGTGCCGTTGCTCAACTGGCAGCGGTAGCGTCTAGTTCCACTTGAACAATCGGGTGACGCCCCAGCCGAGTGCGGTGGACCAGGCCAGCAGAATCACCACGGAGAACGCTGGCACCCCTGCGGCATTGAATGCTCCGCGCAAGGCCTCACCCATGGCGCCAGATGGCAAGAACAACGCCAAAGTGCGCAGCGGATCGGGGAGTTGTGCAACAGGGGCGATGACACCGCCACCCACGATGAGTGCAGCCAGGACGAGATTGGCGACAGCCAACACGGCCTCAGCCCGCAGCACTCCAGCGACGAGCATGGCCAGCGCTGTGAATGCAATCGTGCCGAGTATCCAGATGCCCAGTGCACCCACGATGCCGTGTAGCGAGGGATTCCAACCCAAGACCAGTGCAATGGGAACGATCAACGCGATCTGAACGATCTCGACTGCGAAAACTCCAGCGATTTTCCCGGCCAGCAGACCGGATTTGCCCAGCGGTGTAGTGGCCATCAAGCGCAGCACGCCGTTGCGACGGTCGAAAGCAGTCGCAATGGCCTGCGACGTGAAAGCAGTGGTCATCATGGCGGCAGCCAAGATACCCGGAGCGAGCACGTCGATCTTGGCTGCTCCCGCAGTGTCGATATCGACCAGATCCGTGGTGCTGAGCAAAATGAGCAGTGCGATGGGGAAGATGATGGTGACCATCAGTTGCTCCCCGTTGCGTAAGATCATGCGAGCTTCGAACAGGGTTTGAGCTCGTGCCCGGTGTAACCACTGGGTACTTGGCGATGTCATCGCAGTTGCCTCCCGGTCAGTTCTAAGAAGACATCTTCGAGACTGCGCTGATTCACGGCGATCGAGCTCAGCAGTGCTCCGCGAGCCGCCGCCCACGACGTCAACACCTTCAGATGGTCGGGTGTCGTGGGCCCTGTCGCCCGGTACTGTCCCGGTTCGAGTTCTTCTGCGCTCCAGGTCGACAGGGAGCCGGTTGCCGCGACAGCCGACATGCTCATTTTCTCCCACTGATCCAGCAACTCAGCCAGGGGAAGATCCGCAGGTCCATTCCAGTGCAGTGTGCTGGTCGCGGCGGAACCATCCGTCGAACCCGAACTGTGCGTGAGCTCAGGAACGGTTCCTTGTGCGATCACTCGCCCGTGATCGACGATGACAACATGATCGGCCAGCGTCTCGGCTTCGTCCATGAGGTGAGTCGTCAGGACGAAACTGACGCCGTTGTCGCGCAGATCGGAGATCAGCTCCCACACTGCGTGGCGGCTCTGCGGGTCCATTCCGGCGGAAGGCTCATCGAGGAAGACGAGTTCCGGGCGGCCTATCAGAGCAGTTGCCAACGCGAGCCGCTGTCGCTGACCACCGGACAGACGGCGCACCGTGGTGCGCGCGAAGGACTCCAACCCGAGTTGTTCCACCAAGTCGTCGACCGGAACCGGTTCCGGATACATTGCGGCGACATGGCGCAGCATTTCGACGGCTCTGACTCCTGTCGGCAGACCGCCGTCTTGCAGCATCACTCCAACGCGATGGCGCAAAGTGCGGTCTTGCGGAGCCAGGCCAAGAACAGCTATCTGACCGGAATCGGCGGTGCGCAGTGATTCGCAGCATTCGATGGTGGTGGTTTTTCCGGCACCATTGGGTCCGAGTACCGCAGTGATAGCGCCCCGCGGCGCGGTGAAACTGAGACCGTCTACGACACGGCGACCGTGGTACGCCTTGACGAGATCGTCCACGACCAAAGCTGGGGCGGTGGCATCGCAGGAATCAAGAGGCACCTGTGAAGTGTAGCCAGACCTTTGCTCGCCTGTCGTGACCAGTGTGTGCAATATGTCACTACGCAACCGTTGATTACAGTCATGAGCACCTGTAACAATGGTGTTATTGCAGGTCATAGTGCTATCAAGGTGTCATCTTCAGTTCGTTTCATCGGGCACGCCAGGTCAAGGTGAGGCTTCCCTTGCTTGCAAAGCATGAATTTGTCAACAAACATGTTTCTTATATGCGTGCGAGTCTTCATTTCGATGTGAGCCGCGCGGTCAACTCGTCGCAACCGAGTCACGATAAGGGGGACACCATGGTTGATCAATCTGCACTGGACATCGACGCGTCGACACGCCAACGTGTCCTCGAACTCGTCGTGGAACAAGCTCCCGTAACAGTGACCGCATTGGCCAACGAACTGGGACTGACAACGGCAGCCATCAGGCGCCACATCAGTACACTGGAAAACTCGGGACATGTCACCGCACGCGATTTGCCTGCGACGTCGGGTAAACGAGGCCGACCGGCTCGTCACTATGTGGCAACTGCTCGCGGTCAATCCGACTTGCCCGACTCCTATCCGGATCTGGCGACGCAGGCGCTCGAATTTCTCGCACAAACTGCCGGCTCAGCGGCTGTCGAGGAATTCGCCCGAACCCGACTCGCTGAATTCGAGCAGCGGTACACCTCGCGCATCACAGGCACGACCGTGGGCGAGCGAGCCGCCCAGTTAGCCGAACTGCTCACGCAGGACGGTTACGTCGCTTCAGTGCGACCCGTACCAGGTACGACCACCATTCAGCTATGTCAGGGCCACTGTCCGGTACAGTCAGTTGCCGAACAGTTCCCGCAGTTATGTGAAGCTGAATCACAGGCAATTTCTCGCCTTCTCGGTTCGCACACCCAACGACTTGTCACCCTCGCCAACGGCGGACATGTGTGTACGACAACCGTGCCGCTTGCCACAAGCGACTGACACGGAACTAGTTACCCCAGCATTAATCGCCCCTTATTGGAAGGACCACGATGACAACATCCGCCGAAACGTCACTGCCGCGCAGCGATGACGAGATCATCGCGTCAATCGGCGCGTATGGCTACGGCTGGCACGACTCTGACGAGGCCGGTCAGAAAGCCCGCCGCGGTCTCAACGAAGATGTGGTCCGCAATATCTCGGAATTGAAGAGCGAATCCGAATGGATGCTCAAGACCCGGCTCAAGGCGCTCAAACTCTTCGAGAAGAAGCCGATGCCGCACTGGGGTGCCGACCTGTCTGGAATCGACTTCGATAACATCAAGTACTTCGTGCGTTCCACCGAACGTCAGGCAACGAGTTGGGAAGACCTTCCCGAAGACATCAAGGCGACCTACGACAAACTGGGTATCCCGGAGGCCGAGAAGCAGCGGCTCGTGGCCGGTGTGGCCGCTCAGTACGAGTCTGAGGTGGTCTACCACCAGATTCGCGAAGACCTCGAGAGTCAGGGAGTGCTCTTCCTCGACACTGATACCGGACTGCGCGAGCACCCGGAGATCTTCGAAGAGTACTTCGGCTCGGTTGTCCCATCGGGCGACAACAAGTTCGCCGCGCTCAACACGGCTGTCTGGTCTGGTGGATCATTCGTCTACGTGCCGCCGGGCGTGCATGTCGAGATCCCGTTGCAGGCATACTTCCGCATCAACACCGAGAACATGGGACAGTTCGAACGGACGCTGATCATCGCGGACGAGGGCTCTTCGGTTCACTATGTCGAAGGTTGCACCGCTCCGATCTACAAGTCCGACTCGCTGCACTCGGCTGTCGTCGAGATCATCGTGAAGAAGGACGCCAAGGTCCGCTACACCACAATCCAGAACTGGTCGAACAACGTCTACAACCTTGTGACCAAGCGCGCCACCGTGGCTGAAGGCGGCACCATGGAATGGATCGACGGGAACATCGGCTCCAAGGTGACCATGAAATACCCGGCTGTGTACCTGATGGGACCACACGCCAAGGGTGAGACGCTCTCAATCGCCTTCGCCGGCGAAGGCCAACACCAGGACACCGGTTCGAAGATGGTGCACCTCGCGCCGCACACCTCGTCATCGATCATGTCGAAGTCGGTTTCGCGTGGTGGCGGGCGCTCGTCCTACCGAGGGTTGGTACAGGTCAACGAGAACGCTCACCACTCCAAGTCGAATGTGCTCTGCGACGCGTTGCTCGTCGATACGATCTCGCGCTCGGACACCTACCCGTATGTCGATGTGCGTGTCGACGATGTGGAGATGGGACACGAGGCGACGGTCTCGAAGGTTTCCGAAGACCAGTTGTTCTACCTGATGAGTCGCGGTCTGGAGGAAACCGAGGCGATGGCCATGATCGTGCGCGGCTTCGTTGAGCCCATCGCTCGGGAACTGCCGATGGAATACGCGCTCGAGCTGAACCGTCTCATCGAACTGCAGATGGAGAACTCGGTCGGCTAAACCTCCAGGTCGATTCGCAGCGCTCCTCCCGCTGGTCGAGTAGCGAAGCGCATCGAGACCACCCAACTGGGTCTTCCACTATCAAATGAACCGAATGTGAGTAAAACTGTGAGTCTTTCGACTGATCACACCCGTGCCGAACTCGACGGCGCACACAGCCACGGTGCCGTAATCCCGCAAACCGACCGTGCGGAGCGCACCACGTCGTTCGACGTCGCTGATTTTCCTGTCCCGCACGGCCGAGAGGAAGAATGGCGTTTCACCCCGATCAAGAAACTCGCCAAGATCTTCGCGGCAGAGCCGTCGTCCGCACACATGTCATGGCAGACCTCGCTTCCGCAAGACGTGAGCATCTCAGAGATCTCAGACGAAGAAGCGCGAGCCAAACTGGCTCTGACGCCGGGGGATCGCCCCGCGGCAGGCGCGACCAGCCTGTCTGAGGGCGCGATCTTGGTCAGCGTTCCGGCGGAGTTCGCTTCCGAAGAACCTGTCATCATCGATCTGAATGGCACCGGTGATGACCAGGTGGTGTGGGGGCAGATTCTGGTCGAGGTCGGTGCCAACGCACAGGCTTCTATCGTGCTGACCCACTCTGGACAAGCTCAGTACAGCGCTTATGTCGCGGTCGATGTGGCCGAAGGCGCGAATGTGACCTTCGTATCCGTTCAGGACTGGGACGACAAGGCGATCCACCTCGCGGAGAACAACTTGCGCGTGGCCAAGGACGCTTCGCTTAAGCACGTGGTGATGACCTTCGGCGGTGAACTCGTGCGCATCGGAGTCAACGGACAGTTGGTCGGGGAAGGCGCCAACCTCGAGTTGATCGGTGCTTACTTCACTGATGCGGGGCAGCACCAAGAGCACCGCCTCTTCGTGGACCACGCCGTACCTCGCGCCCGGTCGCGCGCCACCTACAAGGGCGCTCTCCAAGGTGACGGAGCGCACTCGGTATGGATTGGCGACGTGCTGATCCGCGCTATCGCGGAAGGTACCGACACCTACGAGCTGAACCGTAATCTGCTGCTGACCGAAGGAACCCGGGCCGACTCGGTTCCGAACCTGGAGATCGAAACCGGTGAGATCGAAGGTGCTGGACACGCATCGGCTACCGGCCGCTTCGATGACGAGCAGTTGTTCTACTTGCAGGCTCGCGGCATCCCCGAGGCTGAAGCGCGCCGCCTCGTGGTGCACGGATTCTTCGCCGAACTCGTCCGCGAGATCGGCATCCCGGCTATCGAAGCGCGCCTGCTCGAGTCCATCGAGAAGGAGCTCGCCGTTGCCGTCGGTACGCCGACAGACCTCGTCGAGAGTGTGTCCGCATGACCGCACAGTACGCCTGTGACGTGACGGATCTGGAACCGGAATCAGCATTGGCGGTCGAACTGACCGCTGCTGATGGTTCACCCGTCGACGTTGCCGTCGTGCGCGACTCGGACGGCGAGTGGCACGCTATCGACGACATGTGCACTCACGGTGCAGTGTCCCTGTCTGATGGCGAGGTGGAAGGCTGCATGATCGAATGCTGGCTTCACGGCTCAGTATTCGACCTCAAGACCGGCCAGCCGACCACGCCGCCTGCGTCCCAACCAGTCAACGTCTACCCCGTCAGTATTGATGGCAACGACGTCCTCGTCGATATCGACTAACCCCAGAACATAGATTTTTCTTCACATAACCACCAAGGAGTATTGATGTCCACCCTCGAGATCCGCGACCTGCACGTGCAAGTCGAGACGAAGGAAGGCCCCAAGCCGATCCTGCGCGGCGTCGACCTGACCGTCAACAGCGGCGAGACCCACGCCATCATGGGACCGAATGGTTCCGGTAAGTCCACTCTGGCGTACTCGCTCGCCGGACACCCCAAGTACGAAATCACCCAGGGTACGGTCACTTTGGACGGTGAAGATGTGCTGGAGATGTCGGTGGACGAGCGCGCTCGTGCCGGTATGTTCCTGGCCATGCAGTACCCGGTCGAGGTTCCTGGTGTCTCTGTGTCGAACTTCCTGCGTACCGCAAAGACTGCCATTGACGGCGAAGCACCCAAGTTGCGCACCTGGGTCAAGGATGTCAAGACGGCTATGACCGGACTGCGCATGGACGAGTCTTTTGCCGATCGGTCGGTTAACGAGGGCTTCTCCGGTGGCGAGAAGAAGCGCCACGAGATCCTTCAGCTTGAACTGCTGCAGCCGAAGATCGCTGTTTTGGACGAGACCGACTCCGGTTTGGACGTCGACGCGCTGCGTGTTGTTTCTGAGGGCGTCAACCGTGCCAAGGACAACACCGGTCTGGGACTGCTGCTCATCACGCACTACACCCGCATCCTGCGATACATCAAGCCAGACTTCGTGCATGTGTTCGTCGCAGGACGTGTGGCAGAAGAAGGCGGACCGGAACTGGCGGAACGTCTCGAAGCAGAGGGCTACGACCGTTACGTCACCTCCGCTAGCGCCTGAGAAACGCGATAGAACATCCCTGATAGGCGGCAAGGTCCTGGTCCACATGGTCGACAAAGCAGAAACTCTTGATCGAGGCGAGTTAGCGCGTATCCGTGCCGACTTTCCACTGCTGGCGCGTCCAACGCCAGGTGGCCAGGACCTTGTCTACCTTGATTCGGCGGCGACCTCGCAAAAGCCAGATCCGGTGCTCGATGCGGAACAAGACTTCTACATCATGCGCAATGCCGCAGTGCACCGTGGCGCGCACTCCCTGAGCAACGAAGCCACTATGGCCTTTGAAAGCGCGCGGGGGCAGGTGGCGTCGTTTGTCGGGGTCGAGGCCGACGAGTTGGTCTGGACATCGGGCGCCACTGCCGCGATTAACCTCGTCGCTTATGGTTTTGCGAATGCCACGGCAGGAATCGGTCCAAGCGCTGCGCAGCGATTTGCGCTGCAACCAGGTGACGAAATTGTGGTGAGCGAAGCCGAACACCACGCTAACCTCATCCCGTGGCAGCAACTCGCGGCGCGAACCGGGGCGGTGCTGCGCTGGTTCGGGGTCGATGAGCAGGGACGAGTTCGGGTTGACGAGTCAGCCACAGTCATCACGGACCGCACTCGTATCGTGGCGATCACGCATGTGTCGAATGTGACTGGAGCGATCACCGATCTGGCTCCCGTGGTGGCTCGGGCTCATGAGGTCGGTGCCTATGTGGTTCTCGATGCCTGCCAGTCGGTGCCGCACCTGCCGGTCAATTTCCGCGACCTAGATGTGGACTTCGCAGCCTTTTCCGCGCACAAGATGTTCGGTCCCACCGGTATTGGCGCTCTGTATGGGAAACGTGATCTGCTCGCTGACCTGCCCCCGGTGACAACGGGCGGCTCCATGGTCGAGGTAGTGACCATGACCGAGGCGACGTTCGCGCCGCCGCCAGGACGCTTTGAGGCCGGAACCCAGCCGGTAGCGCAGGCCATCGCCTTCGGTGTGGCTGCGCAGTACCTGAGCGAATTGGGCATGGCGAAAGTGGCCGCTCATGAAGCCGAGCTCGCGGCGGCACTGCTGAGTGCGGTTGCCATTGAAGGGGTACGGGTTATCGGCCCGACTGACCCGCAGGACCGCATCGCGGTAGTGTCGTTTGTAGTGGATGGAGTCCACGCGCACGACGTAGGTCAGGTGCTTGATGACGCTGGCGTCGCGGTGCGTGTCGGACATCACTGTGCTCAGCCACTGCATCGCCGATTCGGTGTGGCAGCGACGGCCCGGGTATCAGCTTCGCTCTACACGAACGAGCACGATGTGGAGTGCTTTGCCACTGCGCTGAGCACCGTTCGTGACTTCTTCAAAGTGGGTGAAGCATATGGCTGATCTACAGGATCTTTACCGACAGATCATCTTGGACCACGCTCGTAACCCGCAGGGGCGAGGGCTCATCGGTTCGTTGCAGGACGGTGGGGTAGCGCAGTCCCATCAGGTCAACCCGACCTGCGGTGACGAGATCACGTTACGAGCCCATGTGATGCGTGATCGATCAGGAGACGTTCGGATCCTCGATGTGAGTTGGGAAGGACAGGGTTGTTCCATTTCCCAGGCGTCCAGTTCTGTGATGACTGAACTTGTCATTGGACAGACATTGACGCAGGTCGAGGATTTGGCGGCTGCTTTCCGCAGTCTGATGGATACTCGCGGCGGTACGGTCGATCCGCAGGTTGAAGAGCAACTTGGTGATGCGGCGGCATTTGCCGGCGTGTCCAAGTTCCCTGCCCGAGTCAAATGCGCCCTACTTGCGTGGATCGCCCTGCGTGACGCACTGTTGAAAGCCACCCCAGTTGAAGGAGAACGACATGGCTGAGTCATCCACCCCCAAGGCATCACTGGTCGATGTGGAAGAAGCGCTCAAGGATGTCATCGACCCTGAGCTGGGTATCAACATCGTCGACCTCGGTCTGCTCTACGGGCTAGACGTCACAGACGAGAACACTGCACTGATCGATATGACGCTGACATCGGCGGCCTGCCCGCTGACCGACGTGATTGAAGATCAGGCGCGTTCCGCATTGGCGGATGTTGTCGATGACATGCAGATCAACTGGGTATGGATGCCGCCGTGGGGCCCGGAGAAGATCACCCCCGACGGCCGCGACCAACTGCGTGCCCTGGGGTTCAACGTCTGACTTCTCTTTATCGACGGTCGAGTAGCGAGTCGTATACCGCTCTGGGCCTGTCGAACTGAGTCCGTCGGGTCGGTGAGACCTGATGGCCGAGGCTATGAAATACCACGGCTACTTGGGAAAGTGAATCGTGAACGGAATCTTGTGGTGTTCGAGTAGTTTGATGACCTGCGGAGACGGGCCGATCGTGTTGGACACATCACTGGCATAGAAGTGCCAGTATGCGCCTTTGATCTTTCCTTGTTGGATGAGAAAAGCGGCTCTTCGGACATCTGGTGGGGTGATGGTGTTGGCGTGGTGATTCGACGGTAGGGGTCGAGGTCCCCGAGGATCAGAAGCGCTAACAAGTTGATCTACTACGAGGACCTCGACGTGTTTCACCCTACTTTGGGGCGTGTTGACTTGCGCGCTTCTTCTTTGCCGTGTTCGCGCTGTGATCTTCTGCTTGGTCTGGACGGTGTGCATGTTGAGCACGTGGAACGTAGTGACGGGCTGGTCGTGGTCACGGTTTCGAGTGTTGCTTCGCCGATGGGGTGTCCGGCCTGCGGAGTTATCGCGCTGGGTCGTGGTCGGCGCCGACGGGTACTGCACGACGTGCCAGCAAGGACGCGGGTGCGCATCGTGTGGCGCCAGCGGGTGTGGCGGTGCGATGACGACCGGTGCGTGAAGAAGACGTTCGTCGAGCAAATCCCGACGCTAGTTGCCACGCGCGGGTCGATCACGAAGCGTGCTGTCGACTGGGCGGTCGGGCAAGTTGCGCCGCGAGCACGCGACCGTCCATGGCCTGGCTCGCCAACTCGGGACATCATGGAAAACAGTGTGGCGAGCGGTCGAGCCCGAGTTGCAGCGTCTGGCGGCTGACGAGTCCCGGTTTAAGAACGTGACTACCCTCGGGGTCGATGAGCATATCTGGCATCACGTCGACCCCCGCAAGCGGGGTCCGTAGGAACTGACCGGTATGGTCGATCTGACCCGCGACAGCCACGGGAAAACACGCGCCCGGCTGCTGGATCTGGTACCCGGCCGCTCGGGGAAGGTCTACAAGGACTGGCTCGATCGCCGCGGTGACAGCTTTCGCCGTAACGTAAAAGTCGCTGCGCTGGACCCGTTCGCCGGCTACAAGAGCGCGATCGATGACAAACTCGAAGATGCCATCGCAGTGCTCGATGCGTTCCACGTCGTCAAACTCGCTACTACCGCTGTCGACGAGGTCCGCCGCCGCGTCCAACAAGACACCCTCGGCCACCGCGGACGCAAGGGCGACCCACTGTTCGGGATCCAAACCATCTTGCGTGCCGGGGCCGAGAACCTCACCGACAAACAACGCGCGCGACTGGTCGTAGCGATCGAGGCTGATGAGGCTCACATCGAAGTGTTCGCCGCATGGCAATGCGCACAAGAACTGCGCTCCGCCTACCACCACAGGGACCTGGCCCAGGGTCGGCGGACTGCAAAGAAAGCCCCCGCAACGTTCCACACCTGCCCGATCCCCGAGATAGCCCGACTGGGACGCACCCTGCTCCGATGGCGCGACGCGTTCCTGGCCTACTTCACCACCAGCCGGGCGAACAACGAAGGAACCGAGGCCATCAACGGAATCATCGAACTCCACCGCCGCCTCGCCCGCGGGTTCCGCAACCGCGAAAACTACAGGCTACGCATGCTCCTCGCCGCCGGAGGACTCACCCCATAAACCCCCACCAGATGTCCAAAGAGCCACCAAACCCGCGTAGAAAGACGCGATCTAAACATGTGAGGTACGCACCTGGCCACGAGATCAATAAACATTTCGTACGCCGAACCATGTTGCAAAGTGTCCCCTGAGGTGTAAAGTCCAATGCATGAATAGGCGATTTATTGAGACGTCGTCTGGGCTGGCGATGGTGTTCGTTATGCTGTCAGTGATGTCGGGATGCTCCGACGATGGTGTGCCAACGGTGGATCCCCCCGAACCTCCTCCAGCGGTGGGGGAGGTATATGTTGCAGAGAGGCCGTTGGAGGGAAGCACCGAGCTTCCGATCAGTGGTACGGTCGATGTTCTCAATGGGTGTTTATATCTGAGGGTTCCGCTCACCCCATCGACTTATGAACACGTCATGCCGGTGTTCTATGAAGGACATGCGCACTGGGATGAGGATGCGCTGGTCTATCTACGATGGAACGTTGACCAGCAATCTTATGAAGAAGAACGCTACTCGGTTGGTGCGAAGATTAGTCTCGGCGGAGGCAGGGTCACGGAGGGTGGCGTTAGGCAGAGTGTTATCGAGCCCGTGCCTGAATCCTGCAAGGTCGATAGTGGATGGCTCGCAACCTAGCGGTGCCTTCGCAGTGTCGCGTTCGGTAGCTTCCAAAAGATCCAGTTCCGTCACAAGTGAGAGGAAGAGATTAGTGTCGTTAGATTCGAGGTCAAGAAATCGCCGGAAGCACCGTCATATCGCCACATGGCTTACGGGATTGTTGTTAATCGGATTGCTTGCGGCTACCGGCTCTTCTGCTGCTAGTTCCGATGTGTCCGAATCCGGTGGAGTCGGATCTGAACCTGTGTTAGCGGCCGATGTATCGGCTGATTCCGCTGTCTGGAGTGCGACAGGTACGCAACTTGGGTTAGTGCGGGAGGCTAATTTGGTCTCGGAGTTTGTTGGGGGTGGTGAGCGTGCCAAAGAGGCCACTGTTACGAGTAGCAGCGAATTGTCTGCCGTATTGCTGGATGACTACCGTGAGATAGCAAGAGTGACGGGACGCAGCCTGGATGAGACTATTCTTGAGGGTGAGTTATCGGATCTATTTATCGATGCAGTCACCGAAATCTCGGAACAGTTCCCACATCTCGTTGCTTCGGAGGTATGGCGTAGTGACGACGTAGACGCGCCTCGAATCACGTTTGTGGAGAAGCCGCCAAAGTCGGTTATTAGCAAACTGAAGCATTTACCATTCGCCGTGGAAATGCGCTACGGTGCTCGCCTTAATGAACATGACGTAGCGGACATCTCAGGTTTGGTGATGCAGGAGATCTCGAGCCGGATCGGCAAGGATCGTGACATTTTTACTTCATTTGATGAGAGCGATGGATCTATTAAAGTAGCGTACGAACGTCCGCAAGATCTAGCGAAATATGGGCGGTTCGATGCACGGGACGTGTTGCGGGATATTGCAGGCCAATACAGAGGTGCGCTGCCGACAGATATCTCGATCGAGCCCTTAGAGCCTAGTACGGGAAAACCCGCAAGTCCTGAAGCAAATGTTCGTGGTGGGTATCAACTGACGAAAGCTGGATCTGTACCGGAATGCACATCGGGCTTCAGCGCTAGCCGGGGCGGAGTTCAGGGGGTCGTTACGGCTGGGCATTGTGCCAATAGCCTGTACTGGAACGGACAGAACAACGTTATCTCGTATGTTACGCAGTATCCAGGGAGCACGAGCAACTACACGCTTGACTTGCAATTCCACAAGTCTCTTTCCGGCCATGCAACGCAGGCTAAGTTCCGAGCGGACATAGGAGACGTTAGAAACGTCAACGCGATAAAAAAGCCAGTAGTGGGAGCTGACGCGTGCCGCTTTGGGATGACCACCAAACGTCACTGTTCGACCATCCATGCGACGCAAGCGTGCGTCTATTACTCTAATCTAGGTCTCAGGTTCTGTTATCTAGCAGTCTCAAAGGCATATACTTCAGACTTTGGCGATAGCGGCGGCCCCTGGTACAAAGCGAAGCAGGCGATGGGAACTCACACGGGATCTATCATCGTAAATAATGACGGGGTGCTTCGATCAGCCGCCACCAGTATCGTCCAAGTCAAGAATGCGCTGGGAGCCAATGTCCTAACTAGCGGCTAGTTGTTGTCGACAAAGTGTTCCTCCGGGCGTGAGGGACGAATCGGTGATAACTGATCGTTGGCGCTGAGGGGTGCTGGCGGGGAGGATGTCATCATGCCTGGTCCTTATCCCAGAGAGTTCCGCGAGGATGTTGTCGCGGTCGCTCGCAGCCGTGAGAGCGGCGTCATCATCAAACAGATCGCCACGGATTTCGGTATCAGTGAAGCGACGTTGCAGAACTGGCTGCGTCAGGCCGACGTCGAAGAGGGCAACCGTCCTAGTCAGACTGCGGCGGAAGCGGCGGAAGCTCGTGAGTTGAAGAAGCGGATCCGCCTGCTCGAGCAGGAGAACGAGGTGCTCAGGAGGGCTGCGGCGTATCTGTCGCAGGCGAACCTGAAACTTGGCGGCTCCCCACAATGACGTACCCGCTCGTATCTGAGCTCGCCAAAGCGGGGATTGGCGTGACGGTGTCGTGCCGGGTCCTCAAGCTCTCCCGTCAGTCCTATTCCCGGTGGCGCAACGCCCCTGTGCGGGAGGCCGACGTTCTTCGCGCGTATCGGATCAACGCGCTGCATGACGCGCACCACGATGACCCGACGTTCGGATATCGATACCTGGCCGACCAGGCCCGGCGGGCCGGGTGGCGGATGAGTAGACGCACGGCGTGGAAGTTGTGCTCGCAGGCGGGGATTCTCTCGTGCGCGCAGCGCCGCCAGCGCGGGAAGGGGAAGAACGCGGGCCCGCCCGTGTTCGATGACCATGTGAAGCCGGTCTTGCGTGCCGATGCCCCGAACAGACTCTGGCTGACAGCTATCACGGAGCATTGCACGACTTGAATTCCAGCAGTCGTCGCAACGCATTGATCACGTGGCTTCAAGTAAAGCAGCCATTCGCTCGGATGGTGTGTCCCAGTCCAGCGATTTGCGTGAGCGTCCATTGAGCTCTCGAGCCACGGCCAAGAGGTCGTCAATGCTGTGCGCGGCCAGGTCAGTGCCCTTGGGGAAATACTGCCGGAGGAGACCGTTCGTGTTCTCATTGCTGCCGCGTTGCCAGGGCGATCCGGGATCGGCGAAGTAGACCTCAAAGTTGGTCGCGGCGCTGAACGCGCGGTGCTCTGCCATCTCCGCGCCCTGATCCCAGGTCAGGCTGCCTCGCAGCACCGCAGGCAGATCCCGGACGGTCGTGATGAGAGCGTCGCGGACGGCCTTTGCGGTTCGCTCTCGCCCGAGATGCCCGAGCATCACGAAGCGCGTTGACCGCTCGACCAACGTCGCCATCGCGGAGCCGCCGAGCGCCCCGATGATGAGGTCGCCCTCCCAATGCCCGGGAACATCACGAGCATCAACCACGGGCGGACGGTTGCTGATAGCGTTCATCGGATCGACGAATCGTGGACGTCGCGCATCGACCCGCCGGTGTGGTTTCCGCGCAACCCTCCCGCGCCGAAGTTGCTGTCCGAGCGAACGCTTCAGTTCGCCGCGCGCATGGACATAGATCGCCTGGTAAATCGTCTCGGTGCACACCCGCATCTCCGGAGCAGCCGGGAAGTCCTTGACCAGTCGGTGGCTGATCTGCTGCGGAGACCACTTCAACTTCAGTTTCTCCTGAACGTAGGAACGAAGCGCGTCGTGGGTGAGGAGCTTCGGCTGACGCGGCCGGGCTCGCCGCTTGACCGAGAGCCGGTGCGCCGTGTGGGGCATGTTGAACCGTCTTCGGTTCTGTGCCGCTTTTATGCGGGTGCCAGTACTGGTGGTGCTGGCGTGGTGATGTCAGCGTAGTAGGTGGCCTCGAACTCGTCGGGCGGGACGTCACCGAGGCGGGAGTGGAGACGGTGCTGGTTGTACCAGTCCACCCATGCCATGGTGACCCATTCGACGTCCTCGAGACGTTTCAGTGGGCCGTCTCGAAATGGTGAGTCATCACGGATTGCTTCGTTCTTGAACAGTCCGATCGTGGACTCTGCTAGGGCGTTGTCGTAGGCGTCGCCAATGGATCCAATCGATGCTGCGATGCCTTCTAGGGCGAGGGTCTCGGCGAAGGAGACGGACGTGAACTGGGCGGATTCAACCGGTCGTCGCAACACCCTGACCGGAAGGGTAATGATGGGGCGACCAGCGGGATGGTTGAAGGAGCTGACGGGCCGGAATCCGATGATCTCTCCAGGGCATCCAGGCACTCGGCGGGGTATCGAGCGGGAGTTCTGGAAAGCAGTCGCGACGGGAGTGACCTCGGAAGATGCCGCGTCGGCTGTGGGAGTGTCGCCCGCGGTCGGTGCCCGCTGGTTCCGGCAGGGTGGCGGTATGCCCACGATCACTCTCGCCGAGCCCGGCGGCAGGTACCTCACCTTCGAAGAGCGCGAGGAGATCGCGCTTATGCGCGCCCAGCAGAAAGGGGTGCGCGAGATCGCACGCGAGTTGGGGCGTGACCCGGGAACGATCTCGCGTGAGCTGCGACGCAACGCAGCCACTCGCGGCGGGAAGCTCGAGTATCGTGCTTCGGTCGCGCAGTGGAAAGCTGAGTTGATGGCGCGCCGCCCGAAACCAGCGAAACTCGTGACGAATCCGCGGCTGCGTGAGTATGTGCAGGAACGTCTCGACGGCAGCGTGCATCTTCCCGACGGAACCGTGATCGATGGGCCAGACACCCCCGGCTGGAAGGGGCGGAACAAGCCGCATCGGCAGGATCGGAAGTGGTCGACAGCGTGGAGCCCGGAGCAGATCTCTGAGCGGCTCAAGATCGAGTTCCCTGATGATAGTTCTATGCGCATCAGTCATGAGGCGATCTATCAGTCGCTCTATATCGAGGGTCGCGGCGCGCTCAAACGTGAGCTGGTTGCCGCGCTTCGGACTGGGCGTGCGCTCCGGAAGCCTCGCGCGAGGTCACAGAACAAGCCGCAGGGGCATGTCACTTCTGACGTGGTGATCTCAGAGCGGCCTGCGGAGGCTGCTGATCGGGCAGTTCCAGGGCATTGGGAGGGTGATCTCATCATCGGAACCGGCAGGTCGGCGATCGGTACCCTGGTCGAGCGGAGTAGCCGTTCCACGCTGCTGGTGCATCTACCCAGACTGGCCGGGTACGGGGAGCAGCCCGTCGTGAAGAACGGGCCAGCGCTTGCTGGGTACGGAGCTGAAGCGATGGTGAAAGCCCTAACTGCGTCGATGACGCAGTTACCTGAGCAGCTGCGCAAGACCCTCACCTGGGATCGGGGCAAAGAGCTCTCAGATCATGCGCAGTTCGCGTTCGAGACGGGCACGAGAGTGTTCTTCGCGGACCCACACTCGCCTTGGCAGCGGCCCACGAACGAGAACACGAACGGGCTCCTGCGCCAGTACTTCCCGAAGGGCACTGATCTCTCACGTTGGAGCGCGGACGAGCTTGCCGCGGTTGCGTACACGTTGAACAACCGGCCAAGGAAAGTGCTCGGGTGGAAGACCCCGGCCGAGGTGTTCGCCGAGCAGCTACAGTTGGTACAAACCACCGGTGTTGCGACGACCAGTTGAATCCGCCCTGGCTTCCTGCGTCCGAGTGGTGCACGAGTCCGTCGCTGGCGGGGTGCCCGGCACGGTCACGTCGCCACAAACCCATACGCAGTGCGGTCGTCACCAACGGTGTCGTCTTCGTCGTCGAGGCATGCCAGCCGACGATTGTGCGTGAGTAGCAGTCGATGACGAAGGACACGTAGGCAAAGCCGGTCCAGGTGCGCACATAGGTGAAGTCCGCGACCCACCTCAGGTTCGGTGCCAGGGCGGTGAAGTCCCGATCCAGCAAGTCCGGAGCGCGCGTGCAGTTCTTGTCGGACACGGTCGTGCGGACCCCACGGCCACGCACCCTCCCGTTCATCCCCAGATCACGCATGAGTCGATCCACCTGACGGGCCGATGACGGCACGCCCTGGCGGTGCAGATGGGCGACCATTTTGCGACGGCCATACATCTCCTCGGGACTGCCGACCATAGCCAACAAAGCATCGATCACAACCGCGTCATGACGATCACGCACTGACGCTTGTCGGTGCTTCATGGCTCGATAGGTTCGTGCGGCAACCTGCACGCCCTGCTCACGCAGAACGGCACAGATCGACTCGACCGCACGACCCTTGGCACGCTGGGCGTCGATAAAAGCGACGATCAGCGGCGACGGGGGTCGAGTTCCCCTGCGAAGAAAACTGCGGCGTCCTTGAGGATCGCGTTGGCCTCTCGCAACTCACGATTCTCACGTTCAAGCTTGCGGACCCTCTCCCACTCCGACGTTGTCACGCCTTGACGCTCACCGCCATCGATCTGGGCTTGACGCACCCAACGGCGCAGCGACTCAGCACCAAAGCCAAGTCTCCCTGCCACCGTCTGGCATGCGACAGTCAGATTCGGATACTCGTCGAGATGGTCCAAGACCAGCCGCACGGCACGCTGCTTGGTCTCCTCAGGAATTCTCTTGGGCATAGTGTCTATCTTCCTTCCAAACTCGAAAAGAAGCGGCATCAAACCGAAGACGGTTCATGTATCCCCGGGCGGAGACCGTGTTGCGGCGCAACTGCCGGCTGATCGTCGACGGCGACCGCCCCATCTGCGCCGCGATCTGCCGGATGGAGAGCCCTGCGCGGCGCAGATCCTGGAGTTGCTCTCGCTCCACAAGGCTGATGTATCGGCCATCGATGACCTTCTCCACAACATTCAGATCGACGCTTGCGCCGATCGCACGGGATCTTCGTTCAGGCACGTTCCCATTGTTCTGCTCGGCGTAACGCACGATGCGGCCATCGGGATACACCCTGCCTCGGTTGATGATCGTGATGCCCTTGTCCCAATCAGCCGCTGATCGGGCATCCGCGCCTACTCGTTTTCTGGCTTCCGAGCGTGTGAGCCCTGCCGCCCTGAGGCGCAGGAACTCCTCGCGTCGGGGATTAACCCTCCGCGCCTCGCTCGTGGAAATCCCCGCTTTCCGCGCCCATGCATACGCGGTCGGACGATGAATATCCAACTCACGTGCGACCGTCGAGATGATCTGCCGCTCCCGAACGAGCCGCAGAAACTCCTCCTTCACCTCCGGCGAGTAAATACGCGCGGCCGCGCGCTGCATCGTCAGCCCCGTCTTGCGCAACCAGTTATAGCCAGCGTTCTCGTTGACCCCGACCGCTCGCGCCGCCGCGCGGATCGTCCCTGCCCGGTCAAGAATCCGGAAGAACTCTTCCTTCTGCTGGTCCGTGTATTTCTTCTTCGCCACCGCGGCACCTCTTCTGTAGGTGTTGCGACGACTGCTGGAATTCAAGTCGGTGAGGGCAAGCTGTACTTGTGTGCGGTCAATGACGTGTTCTCGAACCGGATCGTCAGCTACTCGATCTCGGATCGCATGAGCGCGAAACTCGCCGTCGACGCGGTCCGCAACGCCGTCACCCGCCGCGGCGACATCGCCGGATGCATCCTGCACGCTGATCGGGGCAGCCAGTTCCCAAGCCGTGCCATGGCCCGGGAACTGCGCCGCCACGACATGGTCGGATCGATGGGCAGCATCGGCGCAGCCGGAGACAACGCCGCAATGGAATCGTTGTGGTCACTGCTGCAGACGAACCTGCTGAACCAGCAACGATGGGCGACGCGCCACGAACTGCGACTGGCCATCGTGGTCTGGATCGAGCGGAAGTATCACCGTCAGCGAGCACAGGACACGCTCGACGGGTTGACGCCCATCGAACTCGAAGCCAAACTGACCGAGCCGCTCACACTCACGGCCTAAACCGAAACTGTCACCAGTTCGTTCCTCACGCCCATCGCTGTGATCTTTAGTGATCATGCTCTAAACGTCCCTGCCCGGCCCATCAAGCACCCCGCGTGCGGCGAGAGCCTCGCCAACGGTGTGTGCATGCGCCACAGTACGGATCGCCATGGGAGTCAGCAAGGCGCGGGCATCGCGCGACATACCTCGCGCAGCGGCAGCGTCCCGTGCGTCTGCGGTGACTTCCGCCAGTGCCGGGATGGTACGCAATACCATTGCGAAGCCCAGTGCCACCTTGTTGGCAAGACGTCCGGAACGGTCAATGGGACGAAGTGCGCGCTGCATGGTGTCGAAGATGTCATCGGTGCGGGTGGTGATCGTCACGAGCCAGGCCAACGTGATGGCAGCCGTTAAATCAAGCACCATTTCCACCGCATAGCCCACGCCGGCACGCCACACGACGAATGCGCCGAGCAGTAAGAGAAACAACATGGTTCGCAGCACTTGGCTGACGAGTTGCCGGAACGGCACGGCAGCCGTAACCGCAATGATGACGACGGCGGCAAGGGTCATGGCCCCGAACTGCCACCCTCGAAGCAGGGCAATCAACACTGTCACTACGAACACCGTTGCCATCTTGGCGCCTGCGGGTAACCGATGTAGCCAACTATTCGCAGGCAAATAGGTGCTCAGCGTCCAGAGGAAACGGTGGGAACGCCAAGTCGGTTTGTTCGTGGGTCGAGAACTCATGACCGAGATCCATGTTTAGCGGAAATGAGTTCGCGATAGTCGGTGACCGCATCCGAGCCGGTGCCATCGGCAACGAGGTTTGCCTCGTCCAAAACAACACCGCGCTCAAATTGAGTCGCAAAATCGAGGTCGTGAGTGACGACGACGAGCTGGGTATCCAGGGTCAACAGTTCTTCGATCAGACGTTCGCGCCAATACAAGTCGAGACGAGTCGTTGGCTCGTCGCAGACCAGCGCTTTCGGCTCTAGCGCGAGCATAGTTGCGAGTGCCAGCAGTTGGGTTTGTCCGCCAGAGAGGGTGTGAACGGGCTGAAAGGCCTGATCGGCTAGCCCGAACCTGTCGAGAATCTCAAGGGCGCGGCCAGTTCGATCCGCCCGTTTGACGCCGACGCGGCGCAACGATATCGCCACATCCTCAACCGGAGTGGGCATGATGACCTGTGCGGTCGCGTCAGCGAAAAGAAACCCCACTTGAGAACGCACTTCGCTGCTGGCAACGCGAGTATCAGAACCGTTCACCTTGACCTGCCCGGTCGATGGCAGCGTCAAGGCGTTGATCAGGCGTGCCATCGTCGATTTTCCGGAACCGTTCGCGCCGAGAACCGCCACTCGTTGTTCGGGGAACGTCGCGGTGACCGATCGCAGGATTGTTTGCGATCTGGAGGTTCGGTCAGCTGTCGCGGTTGGTACGACAACCGACACGTCAAGAAACTCGATCAACGCAAACCTAACGGCGAGAGATCAACGGGAACGCACGTAACACTGCTAAGGCTATCGCGGCAGCCGCCGCAGCTTTGATAGCGTCAAAAGGAACGAATGCCCAGTTTGCCAACCAGGCATCGAGCAGGTTGCCGTCAAATGCGCGAATAGCCATCACGGGGATACCGCCCGCGTAAATCGCCAAGGAGCCTGCGGCAGCAGCCAGCGCTGCGTGAAGCGTACGCAACCGCAGATTCCGGCGTACCGCCCAGGCGAGCCAAGCTCCGGCCACTAGTGCGCCGATGGGGTAGGCAAGAAGGTATCCGGCACTGGGGCCGGCAAGTACCGCAATACCTGCTTTGCCACCGGCGAAGATCGGCACACCCGCCAGCCCGACTGCGATGTAGAGCACCGCTGCTGTTGCTCCGCGCCATGGACCGAGGATCAAACCTGACAGGAGAACACCGAAGGTTGCCAGGGTGATCGGAACGCCGCCCGGACCGATTGGCGCTGCGAGAATTGAACACAGTGCGATAAAGGCCGAAAAAGTCGTGATGAGTGCGAAGTTGGTGGCGCGGATCGTTGCGGGAGAACGATGATCGGCGACTAGCGGTTCAGTGATGTCGGATTCACCGGTGACGTTTTCCGACTGGTCGTCGCGGACCGTATAAGGCGTTGACATGAGCGTGAGTGACCTTTCGTGGAAATCAACTACTGTCGCCACCTTACTGACCGATAGACTGGGCGACGTTTGTGTCAAGATCACAAATTGGAACCATATGGCTGAAGGAATCATCCACTTTGATCACCGCGAGTGAAGTTGAACTAAGAATTGGCGCCCGTGAGTTGTTGCAGCGTACAACTTTTCAAGTGGCTGCAGGTGATCGGATCGGCCTGGTCGGACGGAACGGTGCCGGCAAGACGACGCTGACGAAGACGCTGGCGGGGGAAACACAGCCCAGTGCTGGCGTCATTTCGCGGCGCGGTGAAGTCGGTTACCTGCCACAAGACTCCCGTACGGGCGACGTTGAGATGACTGCGTTGAACCGGATCCTATCGGCGCGTGGTCTCGACGTCATCGCGCGCAAGATGCGTGAGGCCGAAAAGGGCATGGCCAGTGATGACGCGCGTACTCACGAACAGGCGATGGAACGGTATCCAAAGTTGGAGGCTCGTTTTCTTGCGGCCGGTGGTTATGCGGCCGAAGCCGAGGCTCAACGTATCGCGGCGAATCTAGGGTTGCCGGAACGCGTGCTGGGCCAGCAGATGAAGACCTTGTCCGGTGGTCAGCGGCGTCGTGTCGATTTGGCACGGATCTTGTTCGCGGGTTCCGACACTTTGCTTCTGGACGAGCCCACCAACCACCTCGATCACGACTCGATCGTCTGGCTGCGTGACTACCTCAAGACGTATTCGGGCGGGCTTATTGTGATCAGTCACGACGTGGAACTGTTGCGGGCTGTCACCAACAAGGTGTTCCACCTTGATGCGAACCGAAGTGAGCTCGATCAGTACAACGTCGGCTGGAATGCCTACCTGAAGCAGCGGGAGTTGGACGAGCGCAGACGGCGCCGAGAGCGCGCCAACGCGGAGAAGAAGGCCGCGGCTCTGACTGCGCAAGCCGAGAAGATGCGGGCGAAGGCGAGCAAGGCTGTTGCTGCACAGAATATGCTGCGGCGTGCCGAGAAACTGCGTGACGGCGTGGAGGGGGAGCGCGCGCAGGACAAGGTCGCGAAACTGCGGTTTCCTACGCCCGCTGCGTGCGGCAAGACTCCGCTTACGGCCGAGCACTTATCGAAGTCCTATGGGTCCATGGAGGTGTTTGCCGGTGTGGACCTCGCTATCGACCGAGGCTCACGTGTGGTGGTGCTGGGACTGAACGGTGCCGGCAAGACCACGTTGTTGCGAATCCTTTCCGGCGTCGAAGAGCCCGATACGGGTGGTGTGGTTCCAGGACATGGCCTCAAGATCGGCTATTACGCGCAGGAGCATGAGACTCTCGACATGCAGGTGACCGTGGTGGAGAATCTGCGTCATGCGGCACCTGATCTGACTGACACTCAGGTACGCAGCGTGCTCGGTTCGTTCCTGTTTAGTGGCGATGATGCCGATAAGCCGACGCATGTACTTTCCGGCGGGGAGAAGACACGGTTGGCTTTGGCGACGTTGGTGGTCTCGGCTGCGAATGTATTGCTTCTGGACGAGCCCACCAACAACCTTGATCCTGCCTCGCGTGCAGAAATCCTCGGTGCGCTGCAGTCGTACGAGGGTGCGGTGGTGATGGTCACCCACGATGTCGGTGCGGTCGATGCGCTGACACCTGAGCGCGTCTTGCTTCTGCCTGACGGTGACGAAGACCTCTGGTCGGACGACTACCGTGAACTGGTTGCTTTGGCCTGATTGCTCGCTTACGGGAGGTGCATTTCGTTTCGGTGCGACCGGGAGTCACCACCGCGGCATGAAACTCGGTGGTGTGGTCGACTTCAAAAGGCCCGGCAAGAGCCGCACCGGGCCAAAGAGAAACGCCCCCGCACTAAGCGGGGGCGTTTTACGCCTGTGTCAGGACTGGCTACGATGAAGGCGAGTCAGGCCGCCGAGCCGTATTTCTGACGCTGATTCGCGATCGTGCGTGTGGTGATGGTCTCCCCATCTGGAACCACTGAATCGGAAGGCAATCGGACGCCGGCTTCGATGACCGCATTCGCGCCGAGTTTGCTGCCACGCCCGATGAGCGCCCCGTGTCCGACGTTTGCGCCAGGGCCGACGTGGACGTTATTGCCAACGATTGCGCCAGATCCGATCACGGCCTGTTCGTCAATCCAGCTACCGTTGCCGACCCGTGCTTGCGCGGCAACGCGGGCGCCGCGCTCAACGTAGGCTCCGGGGCCAATCCACGCGTTGGATTCCACGGAAGCACGCGGGGCGACGAATCCGTCGCCATGTGTGTGGCGGACATAGCGCAGTACGCGGCCGTCGTCGGTTTCAAATTCTTCTCGCATTGAACGCCGAGGCATGTCATCTCCTTGATCGGCTGTTATCGGTCGTTACCGCCTGCGGATCTGTCGCGGGCTAGTGGTACCGAAAATCAGATGTCTATCTGTTGGGTTGCAACGCAGTGTAAGGGGTGAAGATTCCCGAATCCTGTAATTGTGGCCAAAGTCACAGTTCGTCTCAGTAGTCGGACCGAGTGGTTCTGAGTTCGCCTGCGCCACTGTCCTTCACCTCACCGTAAGTTTGCCTATACCGCCAGGAAAAGATCCACATCTTGCAGCAGAATACGCGTGTCTAGATCCTGGTTCCAGATCACGGCGATGCCCCGTTTGTTGAATACCGGGAAGACCTCGTTGTGCATCAATTCGGTGACAATGCGGTCGTAGGTGCTGTCCTTCTCAGCGTCACTGAGTCTGTCCCACTCGTCCTCGGTGAGGAACTTGCTCAGGAAAGCGCCGTATCCGATATAGGTCTGCCGCTCATGCGGGATCCGCTCGGCATCTTGGGCGTGGTAGTAGACATAGCCACGCCATTGCCGCGAATCGTCGCGCTCATCACCGATCTCTGCTGTCGCGCAAGTGCCACAGCAGGCGAAATTCTCGCGAGCAAGCACGCCGATGGTTTCCAGTTCCGCGAATGCTGCGCTTAAGGCTGACGGTGGCGGTCCGCCCAGAGCTGGCTGAGCATGTATTCGCGACTTTCCTCGGGCAGTTGCCAAGTCGCGGGAATCTCAAAACCGAGCGGTTGCGTGTACCAAGGGTGAGCCATCTGGTCATTCTTCCAGTGAGTTCTAATCTGCGCAGCCGGAACGAAACGGACCATCGTTGATGGGCCGCGGACGGGCATCGGATGGACCCGACGGCTGATCTTGCCAACCGGATTTCGCATGTGACCGCATGAGCGGCTACGATGATGCAGCGGCAGATAATGCCGACTGCCCGGGGCGATTGGCGCAGTGGTAGCGCGCTTCGTTCACACCGAAGAGGTCACTGGTTCGAACCCAGTATCGCCCACCAAGAGTTCGTCAGATCAAATCGGCGACGTTTCGGGTTTGACCCATCTGGGTTCTGCCCACGCCGACTGCGCTTCAAGGGTATTGTCGACGAGCGTCAGCCGCGTCGTTGAAGAGTTCCATCAGGCGGCTCGTCAGCGGTCCGATCTCAAGTGCAGTGTCATCGAGATGCCCCACCGGGACGATGCCCCGCAGTGAACTCGTCAAAAATAATGACAGGTCAGCTGACTTCGCCGCATCCAGGTACTGGGCCGAGATGGGTTGTTCCGCGATCTCAATGCCCCAGCCTGCGCTGGCTTCAACGAGTGCCTCACGTGCGATCCCGGCCAGGCACCCGGACGACAGCGGCGGTGTGAGCACCCGGCCATCGCTTTCGACAAAGAGGTTCGTTGTGGTGCCCTCGCACAGGTCCCCGGTTGCGGCAAACCAGATTCCCTCCACTGCGCCACGTCGCACGACGTAGCGCATCGCGGCGACATTCTCTGCCTGGGACGTCGTTTTCATGCCGGTGACAGGGGAGTGCGGATTACGCCGCCACGGCAAAGTCACCGCAGAGACAGGAGCGTGGTCCGGGAAATAGGGAGCCGCCGACACCATTGCGTCTGCGGGCGTCTTGTCGCGGACGAGGCCGACGCCACCGTTACCCGCTGTGACTGTAATGCGCACGCGCGCGTACTGGGGGACAACTGGTGGCGAGGGCAACGCCGCGAGCACCTGACTGATTGCGAGGGAGAACTCGTCGTCGGAATATCGCGAATCGATACCCAGACGATCGCAGGAGGACCGTAACCGCGCCAGATGTCTACTAAGACGTAGCGGCACACCGTCACGGGCGAGCAGCGTCTCGAAAATCCCGTCGCCGAGCAACAGCCCGCGATCAGCAACAGGCACATGAATATCGTCAGCGCGTACCAACTCGCCGTTGCGCCACATGACCAGATCTGGATTCATCGGACGGTCCCTCCTGAATCTCGTGATGAATCAGCAGTCACATCCAGCCGGCTGGAAGCCAGTCCAACCAGCCTGTGCGCCTTGAGCTGAGTTTCCTCCCACTCTGCTTCGGCATCGGATTCCCAGGTGATTCCGGCTCCCGTGCCGAACCGCAGCCACCCTCGGCCGTCCTTATCACGCTGCCACCAGAACGTCCTGATCCCCACCGCCAGTTCGGCGGTGTTGCTATCGCCGTCGATCCATCCGATTGCCCCGCAATAGGGCCCGCGCTGACTCGGTTCGAGTGCACTGATGATGCTGAGTGCGGATTCCTTTGGCGCCCCCGAGACTGACCCCGGGGGGAATGTGGTCGCGAGAACCGCCTTCCAGTCGACGTCACCGTCACCAGTAAGCAGTTTGCCTCGCACCGTCGAGACCAGATGCACCAACCCCGGGTGGTGTTCCACCGCCAGGAGCGGATCAACCGTGATGGATCCGGGTTCGCAGACTCGTTGTAGATCATTGCGCACCAGATCAGTGATCATGATGTTCTCGGCACGATCCTTCTCGAGCAGTTCTGCTGCTGTTGGTGCCGTGCCTTTGATCGGTGAGGAGGCAATCGAGCCGTCGGATTCCACACGCACGTACAGTTCGGGGGAGGCCGTGACTACCCAGATCGGCTCGATCGGGTCGTGGTGGTCGTCGATGAGGCCTTCCGGGACGTGAATAAACCCGCCGTAGGGTGCCGGATTGCCCTGATCGAGCCGTTGCCATAGGTATTCGGCTTTGGGCTCTGTGGCGATGTCGCCTCGTGCCGCCTGTTGCGCTGGGTCGAGCGGTGCTTGAAGCACCCGACAGATGTTCGCCTGGTACACCTGACCCTCGTGCACGTGGTGGCGCACCGTGTTCACTGCGGCGCAGTATTCGTCTTTGGTCATGGACGAGTGCCAAGAAGCATGATCGGGACCGTGCCATGGACCTTGCCGGGATGGTTCGACGGCAGTGAGGTCCTGTGCAGCGTTTGTGGCAGGAGTAATTGTCGACGTTTTCACCTGGATGTGGTCGGTGAAGCGCCAGGCGGTGACCTTGCCCTCGAAGGTGGCCACCAGCAGCCATATACCCTCATTCAACCGCTCGGGCTGCGCGACGACGTCGATCGATTCGACGGCATTTATCCAGACTTGGTCGCCGAAGCGGGCATGACCACGAAAAATCGCGACCGAGTCCGGGCTGAGATTCACAGCAGTTTTGCGCACAAACACACCGTACCGGTTCAGATGCTGGTGGGCGGTTTGGTCTCAGTTGGACTTCTGGCCGAACTATCCGCTATTGTCTTCTACGGCACCGGGAAGGCCCACAAGGACTGACCGGCAGTCATGCGGACGTGGCTCAGTTGGTAGAGCATCACCTTGCCAAGGTGAGGGTCGCGGGTTCGAGTCCCGTCGTCCGCTCGGTGGTTTTTGTCGAAGTGGTACCGGCAATCACGGTGGGTTGGCCGAGAGGCGAGGCAGCGGCCTGCAAAGCCGTATACACGGGTTCGAATCCCGTACCCACCTCGCAACAAGCAGTACAAGGGCGATTGGCGCAGCGGGAGCGCGCTTCCCTGACACGGAAGAGGTCACTGGTTCGATCCCAGTATCGCCCACCAGCACATCGAGAGCACCTGGCTGATAGAGCCGGGTGCTTTTTCGTTAACCGCATCCGCATCCAACAACGGCGACTGTCTCAAAGTGACGCAGATCGCTGCCGGAATAGTTAGCCGGAGAGTAGTGTTGTAACGCAAGAACGGCAACCGATCTGTCTTCGCCACACAGCGGGGCACTGGCTTAGCACCCGGAGCAATCAATCCGGGAGGAATACGGAGCGAGCATGACTGAGACTACCGACATCGCAACGCACGGCGTGATTCTGACGGACACAGCCGCGGGCAAGATCCGTGCACTTCTTGAGCAAGAGGGACGCGATGACCTCCGGTTGCGCCTGGCGGTACAGCCCGGTGGTTGTTCTGGCCTGATCTACCAGTTGTACTTCGACGAGCGACTCCTCGACGGGGACGCACTCAAGGACTATGACGGTGTCGAGGTCGTGGTGGACAAGATGAGCGTTCCGTACCTTGAGGGTGCCACTGTCGACTTCGCGGACACGATCGAGCGTCAGGGCTTCACGATTGACAACCCGAATGCTGGCGAGAGTTGCGCCTGCGGCGGATCCTTCGGCTGATAGCACCACTGCAAACTTCACGCCCTGTTGGGTTGCTGACTGGCATTGTCCGGTCCGCAGCCCAACAGGGCGTTTTGCGCTGTCTAGTTGTCGATGACCTCATCTAGAGCCGTGTCGAGTGCTGTGCTCAGTCCGGCGATATCATCCACAGTGCTTTGATGATCCAATGTGATCCGAAGGTGCCCGTCGAAATCGACGCCCATGGCCCGCAGCACATGGTTCGGCTCGATTGTGCTGGAACTGCACGCAGACCCTGTGCCCACGGCATACCCCCGCCTGCCGAGCGCTCTTGCCAGTGCTTCTCCGTCGCAACCGTGAACGGCCAACGACACGATGTGGGGGAGCCGCTTCGCCTCGTTGCCCAAGACGGTGATCTGTTCTTTGGCAGCCAGCTCACGGCGCAACTGATCGGTGAGATCTCGTTGTCGGGCATGTTCGGCCTCGGCATTGCTGATCGCGTCTTCCAGCGCAACCGCGGCAGTGAAGGCCCATACCGGGGAGATGCCGCCTGGGAACCAAGCATCTTGATCCTGCGGCCAGGTCGGGCGCAATCGCAGGCGTGGACCGGTGACCAGGAAACCTAGGGGAAACCCGCAACCCCATTCCCCGGCATCGAGGACGAGCGCATCCCAATGCTCCGGTAACGGCGTGCGAGTCAGTGCTACAGATCCATCAAGCAGCACCGGCACCCCTGCTTCCGCAGCAGCGGTCAGAACCGGATCAATGGGCTGGATGGTTCCGATCTCCACGTTTGCCACCTCGGCTGCGACGAGCGCTACTTTGTCGTGCGCGGCAAAGGTCTCGGAGAACTCGTCCGCCTCCAAACACCCGGAACTGTCAGCGCTGACCAAGGCGGGCTTGCCACAGTGTTCCAGGGCGTGTAGGACACTGGTGCGAGCTATCGCACTGCCGATGAACGTGTCTCCGGCGGCGCGGCGCCGCGCCGCCGCCATTCCCTGCACGGCGAGGTCGATGGCTTGCGTCAATGAAGATGTCACGATGACATCCTGGGTACGAGCGCCGACATACTTGGCGACGACCTCGCGCGCCGCATCCAGTCCGCCTGCCGATCTACGTCCGAACTCATGATCATGGTGCGGATCTGCCCAGAAACTCTGCACGGAGCGGCCGAGTCCGGTCAGTGCCGCGGCGCGAGGGCGGGCTGCTGATGTTGCGTCGAGGTAAGGCACAACACTGACCGTATCGTGCCTAGCGGGTCCGTTCATCATTGAATCTTCGTGACAGTGCATGCGCATGTGTAGTGAAGGTGTCGGATTCGTCCGTTCCTGTCGTGATTAGGGCCGATATCGACGTGTGTGGTGCGCAAGGTGAGGCCTAAGTCGCGATAGGCTCTGTAGTAATGAGGACGAAGGTCCCGTCTCGTGTGTCTTGTCGACACGGGGCGACCAGAGAGTGAAAGGCCCTCCCTTGCACGCGCACACAGCTTCCCCTAGGCGGTGGCGTAGGTCGATCGTCGGCATGATTGCCGCGGTTGGCCTGCTCGTTATATCCGGCTGCTCTGCTGCCGAACAACGTGGCTACCTACCCGGCTATGAAGATGGACAGGCAACCAACCAGACGGAGCGAATCACCAACCTATGGGTGGGCTCATGGATCGCCGCGCTGACTGTCGGCATCATCGTCTGGGGCCTGACGATCTACGTCATCGTGGCGTATCGCAAGCGCAAGGGCGACAACAAGTTGCCTGTTCAGACGCGCTACCATGTCCCGCTGGAGATCATGTACGTCATCGTGCCGCTGATCATGATCGGTGGCCTGTACTACTTCACCGTTCGCGACCAAGCGGAGATCCGCGATGTTTCAGCCATTCCCGATTTGACCGTCGAAGTCATCGGCAAGCAATGGAGCTGGGATTTCAACTACCTGTCTGACTCGGAAGGCCCCGCTGCGATGAACGCTGACGAGGTGGTCACGGGCGACTTCTACGTGTCCGGTCTGCAGGTCGATAATGTCGGTGCACTGGATCAGCCGTTGCGTGACGCTGCGGGCGATGTCGTGCCCGGCACCGATGAGACCTTGCCGACCTTGGTCCTGCCTGTGGACAAGACGGTCCAGTTCAACATCTACTCGCGTGACGTCATTCACTCCTTCTGGATCCCGGCCTTCCTCGACAAGATGGATATGGTTCCGGGACGAGCGAACACCTGGCAGATCACGCCCACTCGCCTGGGCATTTACGCCGGAAAATGCGCCGAGCTCTGCGGTGAGCGACACTCCGGAATGCTCTTCAACGTTGAGGTCGTCACCGCCGAAGAATATGAGCAGTGGGCCGAGGAACAGCGCGCCGAATCTGGCGGGCGTCTCGGATTGGACCTGAACCGATTGCAAGACGGCGGTAAGAAAGCAGCAACGGAGGCGCATTCATGAGCACGGTAAGTATGGATACGGTTCCTGGTCTCGCCCCTGGTAAGGCAAATCGCGGACGAACAGTCATCAAGTGGATCACCTCCACTGACCACAAGACCATCGGGTACATGTACCTGATCACCTCGTTCATCTTCTTCTGCATCGGCGGCGTGATGGCGCTGGTGATTCGTGCGGAGCTATTCGAACCAGGTCTGCAGTTCGTGCAGAGCGCGGAACAGTACAACCAGCTGTTCACCATGCACGGCACGATCATGCTGCTGCTCTTTGCGACACCGCTGTTCGCGGGTTTTGCCAACGTGCTGGTGCCATTGCAGATCGGCGCACCGGATGTCGCCTTCCCTCGTCTGAACATGTTCGCCTACTGGCTCTACCTGTTCGGCGGTCTGATCGCGGTGGCAGGCTTCTTCACCCGTGACGGTGCCGCCTCATTCGGCTGGTTCGCCTATGCGCCGCTGTCAAGTTCAACGTTCAGCCCGGGTCTCGGCGGAGACCTCTGGGTGATGGGACTGGCTCTGGGTGGTTTCGGAACGATTCTGGGCGCGGTGAACTTCATCACCACCATCCTGACGATGCGTGCCCCGGGTATGACGATGTTCCGGATGCCGATCTTCACCTGGAACTCGCTGATCACGTCCATGCTGATTCTGATGGCGTTCCCGCCGCTGGCTGCCGCACTCTTCGCCTTGGGTGCTGACCGCATCCTTGATGCGCAGGTGTTCAACCCAGAAAACGGTGGCGCTATTCTGTGGCAACACCTGTTCTGGTTCTTCGGACACCCCGAGGTTTACATTATTGCGCTGCCTTTCTTCGGCATAGTCTCAGAGGTCTTTCCAGTCTTTAGCCGGAAGCCGATTTTCGGCTACAAGGGGATCGTCTATGCAACGATTGCCATCGCTGCATTGTCGGTCACTGTTTGGGCGCACCATATGTATGTGACCGGAGCGGTGCTATTGCCGTTCTTCGCCTTCATGACGATGCTTATCGCAGTGCCAACCGGAGTGAAGTTTTTCAACTGGGTCGGAACCATGTGGCGCGGAAAACTCAGTTTCCAAACGCCGATGGTGTGGTCGCTCGGCTTCTTGGTGACCTTCCTCTTCGGGGGTCTGACCGGTGTCATCCTATCCACCCCGGTGCTGGACTTCCACGTCTCTGACTCGTACTTCGTGGTCGCTCACTTCCACTACGTGATCTTCGGTACCGTGACGTTCGCGATGTTCGCAGGGTTCTACTTCTGGTGGCCGAAGTTCACCGGCCGGATGATGAACGAGAAACTCGGCCATCTGCACTTCTGGCTGACCTTCATCGGTTTTCACCTCACGTTCCTGATCCAGCACTGGCTCGGTGTCATCGGAATGCCACGTCGTTACGCGGACTACCTGCAATCTGACGGTTTCACGCTGATGAACCAGATCTCAACGGTAGGATCGATCATCCTGGCAACTTCGGTGCTGCCGTTCTTGTGGAACGTGTACATCACCTGGCGCAAGGCGCCTTTGGTCGGTGTAGACGATCCCTGGGGCTTCGGTGCTTCACTTGAATGGGCTACGACTTGCCCCCCGCCGCGTCACAACTTCCACGCGCTACCGCGGATCCGCTCCGAGCGCCCCGCACTGGACGCGCACTATCCGAAGTTATCTGCGCTCGACGTGCAGACATTGCATGAGAGCCCGTTGGCTCATGTCGTGGGTCAAGCGGACTTGCGAGGTCGGCAAGAATCCGCCCCTGACATTGAGCTCGACAGTGAAAACTCGGAGGAACAACGATGAAGACTGAGAGTCGGCTGTTTGCCTGGACGGGATACTTTTTCCTTATCGCTACAACTATCTACGGATTCTCCACTTACCGGTGGGCACCTGAAGGTCTCGAACCGGTCGGAACCGCGGCACTTCTGCTCGTCGCGGCTCTGTCCTTGATGATCGGCGTCTACCTTCGTGTCACAGCGCGACGGATCGACCCACGCCCGGAAGACGATCCTCGCGCCAAGATCGAGGACTCGCCCGGTGACCAGGGCGCATTTGCCCCATGGTCCTGGTGGCCGCTTGTCTTGGCATCGTCCGCAGCATTGTGCTTCCTGGGCGTCGCCGCTGGCTGGTGGTTGTTCGTCATCGGCGTACTGGTCAGTGCAATCGCGCTTGTAGGATGGGTTTTCGAGTTCTCCCGCGGACAGCACAGCCACTGATTCATTCCTGAGTGCGGGCGACTATCGCCCAGAGTGCACAACGTTTGAGGGGAAGCAACCATATGGTTGCTTCCCCTCAAACGTTTTTGCTAAAGCGAGGACGTCACGGAACGATCAGACCTGCTGTCTGAGCCTTAGCGCGGTTGAAACGCTCAGCAGCATCGTCCCAGTTCACGATGTTCCACCAAGCCTTGACGTAGTCAGCGCGCACGTTAGCGTAGTCAAGGTAGTACGCGTGCTCCCAGACATCGAGTAGCACGATGGGGGTCAGCCCTAGCGCGATATTGCCCTGCTGGTCGTATAGCTGCACGATAACCAACTTTTGGCCGATGGAGTCCCAAGCCAAAATGGCCCAGCCAGAGCCCTGCACACCGAGTGCCGTCGCAGCGAAGTGCTTCTGGAAGCTCTCAAAGGAGCCGAAGTCGACCCCGATGGCTTCGGCAAGATCACCGGTTGGCTCGCCGCCGCCATTCGGCGACAGATTCGTCCAGAATGCGGAGTGGTTGACGTGACCACCCAAGTTGAACGCCAGGTTCTTCTCGAGTTGGTTGACCGCATCGAAGTTGTCCTTCTCGCGGGCATCTGCCAGCTTCTCCAGTGCGGCGTTAGCACCGGCCACGTATGCTGCGTGGTGCTTGGAGTGGTGTAACTCCATGATGCGACCAGAGATATGCGGCTCCAGTTCGCCATAGTCGTATGAGAGCTCTGGCAATGTGTACACAGCCATTTTTCCATCCTCCTGCGGTTTGTAGTGATCGAGGCGGAGTATCGCGCCATGTGTCACTCGATTGGGTGTCACATGGTTTCCACTCTGCTATATCTTTCGGGGCAATTCCATCCGGATAGCGATCACGGCCACAGTGTGGACGCCATAGGGTCCCGCTGTGGCCGCGATCGCGTAAGCCGTGAGAAAAACGGTCGATGAGAACTTAACTCAACTGCTGACGAGATTCATCTGAGCCGTCCGCGATTTCATGTGGTTCGTGGTGGTGCGCAGCCTCAAGTTCGGCCAGAGTGACCGGTTCGATGCGGTCCTCATAGAAGAACCGGGACAGTGCGGAACGCAGCTTCGCGGAACGGTACTTCCTATTCTTGGTGCCGTCCTCGTGATATGGCTGCTCGTCAAGGGCGAGCGGGGCGTGCGCCTCGTAGTTGACACGCAGCCAGCGCTCTTGTTCGTTGAGCGGCTTGTGTACCTCGAAGTACTCACCGGCCTCGGTGCGGACAATCCGGCCGTGCTCGTGACCGTGCAGGACCAGTTCTCGGTCCTTGCGTTGCAGACCGAGACAAATTCGCTTGGTCACCCAGAAGGCAAGCACCGGAGCGATGAAGAACGCGAAACGGAAGACCCACGTAATCGTATTGATCGACATATGGAAGTGCGTCGCAATCAAGTCATTCGAGCCCGCGAGTACGAGCACCACGAAAGCCGTGATGAAAGCAACACCCAAACCGGTGCGGGTAGGAACGTTACGAGGCCGGTCCAGCACGCTACGTGGTTGCGTGTCCTTCGTGACCCAGGACTCGATAAACGGGTACAGAGCCAAGAACACGAACAGCAAGCCCGGAATAATCGCCGCGGGCACCAAGACGTTGAGGGACAGCGTGTAACCGCCGATGACGTATTCGGTCTGCCCGGGCATAAGCCGCAGCGAGCCTTCGAGGAACAGCATGTACCAGTCTGGCTGCGCACCTGCAGACACAGGTGACGGATCATAGGGCCCGTAATTCCAGACGTTGTTAATCGACAGAGTTCCACCCATGAGGGCGAGGACGCCGAAGACGACGAAGAAGAATCCGCCGGCCTTCGCGGTGTACACCGGGAACAGCGGGAAACCAACAACGTTCTTGTCGGTCCGGCCGCCGCCCGGGTACTGGGTGTGCTTATGCACTACGACGAGGACCAGGTGCACCGCAACCAGCGCCAGGATCAAGGCGGGCACGATCAGCACGTGCACTGTGAAGAGACGCGGAATGATGTCCGAGCCGGGGAACTCGCCGCCGAAGATCATGTACGACATGTACGAACCGATAATCGGAATCGACTTAACGACGCCGTCGGTGATGCGAAGTCCGTTACCGGAGAGCACATCGTCGGGCAGCGAGTAGCCTGAGAAACCGGCCAGCAGTCCCAGAACGAGAAGCAGGAAACCGACGACCCAGTTGATCTCGCGTGGCTTGCGGAACGCGCCAGTGAAGAAGATGCGCAGCATGTGCACGACCATGGCGGCAACGAAGATCAGTGCGGCCCAGTGGTGGATCTGGCGCATCAAAAGTCCGCCGCGTACTTCGAACGACAGTCGCAGAGTCGAAGCGAAGGCTTCTGACATCTGGGTGCCGTCCATGGTTGCGACCGGTCCGTGATAAGTGGTCAGCCCCATGGAGGGCACGAAGAACATCGTCAGAAAGATGCCGCTAAGGATCAAGACGATGAACGAATACAGGGCGATCTCACCGAGCATGAAGGACCAGTGATCGGGAAAGACCTTGCGAGCGAACTCCTTGACTGCAACGCCGATGCCAGTGCGCTGGTCAAGGTAATCGGCTGCCTTTCCAGCCTTAGTCGTCGGTGCAGATGACTGAGTCTTTGCAGGCGCGGCGGTCACTTGAGACGCTCCCAGAAACTAGGTCCGACAGGTTCGGTGAAGTCGCTTTGCGCGACCAGGTAGCCCTCGGAGTCAACGGTGATCGGAAGTTGCGGCAACGGGCGCTTAGCAGGCCCGAAGACGACCTTTGCACCATCGGCCATGTCGAAAGTCGACTGGTGGCACGGGCACAGCAGGTGGTGTGTCTGGCGCTCGTACAGCGCAACCGGACAACCCACGTGGGTGCAGACCTTGGAGTAAGCGACGATTCCCTCGTAGGACCAGTCCTTGCGATCATCTTCTTCTTTGAGCTCATTAGGCTCCATGCGGACCATGAGCACGATCGCCTTGGCTTTCTCGTCAAGCCATGCGTGCGAGCCGGGGCGGACCTCTTCGTCGATGTCCTCCGCATAGGGGATGACGTGGTAAGCCGAACCGATGGTGACCTCGGAAGCCTTAATCGGGCGGTTCGTCGGGTCGGTCGCCAGTCGGACTCCGCGGCGCCAGACGGTATGACGGAACTTACTGATGTTCCAATCGGCGCCGATCTCACCGATGAGCGGGACAGCGAATGAAAGCGGAAACAGCGCGACTGCTGAGATCGCGGCACCCTTGAGAACGCCACGACGAGCAACGCCCGCGTCAGCGACGCCGTCTTGAAGTTTCTGGATGGCCTCGGCGCGCGCCTCCGGCGAACTTTCAACGGAGTGTCGCTCTTCGACGACCTCGTGGTCTGACATGAGCGATTTCGCCCAGTGGATGGCACCCAATCCGATGCCCAGCAGCGCGAAACCGAGCCCGAGACCCAAGGTCAGGTTCTGTATCCGCACCCCGGCGATGCTGGTGTCCTGAGGCAGACCGAAGTAGGCCGCCATCATGCCGATCGTGCCCAGGATGGACAGACCGAAGAGCGCGATGACGATGCGTTCCGAACGCTTAGCAGCCTTCGGGTCGGTGTCGCCGAGTCGCAGCTTGTGTTCGGGAACCCCAGGGTCGCTGAACTGCTCGCTGGTCGCGACCTCAGTGTCGGAACTCGTTGATACGAGGTTTGAGTCACTCACGACGACTTTGCTCCAATCCACACTGCTGCGCCGATGAGGACGCCAATTCCGAGAATCCATGCCCACAGGCCTTCACTGACCGGTCCGAGGGAACCGAGGTTTTCACCACCGGGCGTTCCGTCACGCTGGGCGACGACATACGCGATCACATCCCGCTTTTCTTCGGGGGTGATGTTGGATTCGTTGAACACCGGCATGGATTGCGGTCCGGTGATCATCGCCTCGTAGATCTGAGTGGGAGTGGTGTTCCACAGTGCAGGGGCGTATTTGCCCTCAGAGAGCGCGCCACCCGCACCTACGGCGTTGTGACACATGGCGCAGTTGGTACTGAAAAGTGCGGCTCCACGTGCTGGGTCACCCAGTGTGGGGTCTACAGCCTCGGCAGAGGGAATCTCGGGGCCAGGTGCTAGCGAAGCGATATAGGCAGCCAACTGCATGGTCTGCTTCTCGTCGAACTGAACCGGCTTGACCGGAGCCTGAGGAGCATTGGACTGCATCGGCATACGGCCGGTGCTGACCTGGAAGTGCACTGCGGCGGCACCTACTCCGATGAGGGAGGGGGCATCAGCCTTGCCGACAGCATCAACGCCGTGGCAGGTGGCGCAGTTGGCCTGGAACAATGCTGCACCATGCTCAATGTCGTCAGCGGTCGTGACAGCGTCCTCGGCTTGTGCTGAGGACGGTGCAAGTGCAGCGTACACAGCACCGGTGACGAGCAGTGCCAGCATGATCAACACCACTGGGGCGAACCGGTGGTGTCGCCGGGCGGCGAGTGCCTTCACAAGACTTTCCTTCTCTGTCAGGGGAGTTGGGGCGGTTGAGTTTTAGCGCAGGAAGTAGATGACGCCGAACAGCGCAATCCAGACCACGTCGACGAAGTGCCAGTAGTAGGAGACAACGACTGCTGTTGTCGCCTCGTGGTGTCCGAAGTTCTTCGCTGCGAACGAGCGGCCAAGTACGAACAGGAACGCGATCAGACCACCTAGGACGTGAAGCCCGTGGAATCCAGTGGCGAGATAGAAGACCGAGCCGTAAGGAGACGATGAAATGGTCAAGCCGTGCTGTACGAGCTCGGCGTACTCGTACACCTGGCCCGCGATGAAGAATGAGCCAAGTACGAAGGTCAGCGCGGTCCACTCTTCGAGGCCCCACTTGGAGATCTGCCAGATCGATCCGGTGCGGCGCGGTTGGAATCGCTCAGCGGCGAGCACGCCGAACTGACATGTCACCGATGACAGGACCAGAACGGTAGTGATCACAAGTGCCTGCGGAACATTGAGGTGCTCGGGGCCTTGGCCCCACTCTTCCGCGGGCAGCGTCGCGCGTACGGTGAAGTACATGGCGAACAGGCCTGCGAAGAACATCAATTCGCTGGCAAGCCAAACGATCGTCCCGACGGAAACCGGGTTAGGCCGGTTGACATGGACGTGCTGTTGAGTGCTGGGGGCTACAGACGCAGTTGACACATAGCCATTATTGCTGATTAGCGGCTGTGCATGGGCCGTTTGACCTAGGAGAGTCGCAGTAAATTGACCAGGATGTCCGGATTCGTGCGGGTTTTGCGGGGTCCTCGTGACGCTTGCGGGTCAACTGTCACGAAATGTACCGGTCATGGCGCACTTCTCCGGTAGATCGTGACAAGATCGTAGACGTACGTTCCGACTGACCGCCTGCCGAGAAGTCGGATGGCTCTTTCATCAGCTATGAGGAGACGATCGGTGACGTCGACAATGTCTTGGCCCCACATTCTTTCCGCATTGGTAGGAGGGAACGACCTCAGCAGTGACCAGGCGCGATGGGCGATGGACTCGGTCATGAACGGCTCTGCGAGCCCGGCGCAGTTGGCTGGGTTTCTCGTGGCGCTTCGTGCCAAAGGCGAGACTGTCGACGAACTGACCGGGCTGGCCAACGGCATGCTCGCCAAAGCCGTCGAGATCGATATTGATCGTCCTTGCGTAGACATTGTGGGTACCGGAGGAGACCGGGCACACACGGTCAATATCTCGACTATGTCGGCTCTGGTGATTGCGGGGGCCGGACCGCTCGTCGTCAAGCACGGCAATCGTGCTGCCTCATCCTCATCTGGTTCGGCCGACGTGCTGGAGGTCCTGGGAGTCAATTTGAGCCTTGCCGCTGATCGGGTGGAACAGATCGCTGCGGAAGTCGGCATCACGTTCTGCTTCGCGGCGGCGTTCCACCCTTCGATGCGTCACGCCGGTCAGACCCGCAAGGAGCTAGGCATTCCGACCACCTTCAACTTCCTAGGCCCTTTGACCAACCCCGCTCGACCACGCGCAATGGCGTTGGGTGTCGCCGATGAACGTATGGCGCCGCTGATGGCTGGGGTACTCGCGGAGCGTGGAGTCAGCGCTCTCGTCTTCCGTGGCACCGATGGCCTTGACGAACTGGCCGCGACCGGTCCAGCACAGATCTGGCACGTCGACAACGGTGACGTGACGTTGTCGACCATTGACCCCGTATCAGATCTCGGATTGGATCCCATCACCGTTGAAGACCTTCGTGGCGGCTCACCACAGGACAACGCTGCGGTCTTTCGTCAGGTACTCGCCGGACTCGAAGGTCCGGTGAGGCAGACCGTATTGCTCAACGCTGCGGCAGGACTCGTCGCTGACGGGACGCTGCCGGGTACGGGCGCTGCTGGCGGTTCACTGCCGGAACGTCTCAAGACCGCGATGACGCATGCCGTCGAATCGATTGATTCGGGCCGGGCCAACGGCATGCTTGATCGCTGGATTGCCGCAACACAAAACTCGTAGTCTGCGTGCCTGACTGCTCAGAAAAACTGCATGAGTTGCTGGTGCGACCGTGATCGCTCCGGTGGGACCAACTCGCCTGCGCGATACAGTGTCGTTTCGGCATCGCCGAGCCACTGGCACAGCAGTAGGAGCTCCTCGGCCGTGGCCAGATTCGGATCCTGCGCGTCGGCTGTCAACTGCAAAGTAGTGACAACTCCACCGATCGCGCTAACTGTCGATACGGCAGCACTAGCCACATGACGACATTGGCGGATGAGGTCCACCTCCCACAGCGAGTCTTGAGCACGGGGACGCACTACCACCGCTTCTTGCTGGGCGAGCAGCATCGCATGGTAGTGGCTTCTGTCTGCCGCCCGCAGCAGTGTTTCAAGCAGATCACGTAACTCAGCGGCCTGCTCGAACTGCTCAGCAGCACTGAACGCGGCCATCTTCTCTAAAAGCTGAGTTGTGACAAACTCGGTGCCTCCGCTGAAAAGATCCCTCAGCGCCGCAACATCGGGGACATGTTTCTGGCCTGGCCGCAGGAGATTGCGGATGTTGTCAGCTGTGCGCGCACTAGTGAACGGACCGATACGTGCATGAGCGAAATCAGCCACGAAGTTCCTGCGACGGATGACAGGGGTCGGATCATCGGACAAGGCAAGCCAGTAGGCTCGTGACTGCCGCGTCGAGCGCCGATTATAGGGCGGAGCCAATTCGGAAATAAGCCGGAGCTCGCGCAGTCTGCCTTCGAGTTCAGTCGCGCAGGGCACCGCATCGACATGGTGCGCAAGATCAACCATATGAGAGATGCCGCGACGGGTGTCCTGTCCGGTGAAGTACTGGCGCACCCTGCTCCTGATGTTGCGGGAACGTCCTACATAAAGCGGCACTCCCGTCGTATCGCGGAATATGTACACGCCCGGACCTGCTGGAAGGCCATCCGCCAGGGTTCGTTTTCGTCGAGTTGAGTCGGAGACCTTGGCGCATGCTGTGGCCAGGTCACTGCGATGGGTGACACCACGGCCGGCATGGCGTTCCAATAAACCGTGAAGCACATCGACGGTGGCGCGAGCATCGGCCAAAGCGCGGTGTTCGGGAGTGACAGTTGCGGAAAAGAGCCTCGCGAGGGTCGATAGCTTGTGGTTAGGCGCCTCGTCCTTGCCCACGACGGTCCGTGCCAACTTGACCGTGTCGAGGATCTCGTTGCCCGGCCAGGAATAGGCGGTCTTTTGACAGGCAGCCTTGAGGAAGCCAACGTCGAAGCCCGCGTTATGCGCCACAAGCACCGCTGACCCGAGAAACTCCAAAAATGAGGCGATGGCCTCTCCCAAACTGGGCTGCCCGACGAGCATCGCGTCGTCGATACCGGTCAACCGGGTGATGAAGCCTGGGATCGGATGGTCACAAGCGACAAATGTTTGAAATTCGCCGAGCACTTCACCGCCACGAACCTTGACGGCGCCGATCTCGGTGATCGCATCCGTTGTCGTGGACCCACCGGTCGTTTCCAGGTCCACGACAACGAAGACGGTCTCATGCAGCGGCTCGCCAAGATCATCGAGGCTGCCTTGTACTCCATCGGCGGGCGCCCAGGTCATCGACATGGTGCCCACGTTAGAGCCAGGGGGTGACATCTACGTGTAGATGGCGTCGACCTCGTGCGCGAAATCTTTGAGAACTAGATCACGCTTCACCTTCAGCGAAGGGGTCAGATAGCCGCTTTCGACAGTGAAGTCGCTGCCCAGCACCTGGAACTTTCGGATCGACTCGGCTCGTGATACGGCCCGGTTGGTTCGCGCGATAGCCTGGTCTAGCGATGCCAACACGTCGGAGTCCGTCATGGCCTCGGCTACGGGCATGTCCTCTTTGCCGTGGGTCTTCAACCAGCCTGGCAGAGCATCGGCGTCCAACGTGACCAAAGCGCCCACGAATGGGCGGCCATCGCCGACGACGACACACTGCGAAACCAGCGGGTGCCCACGAAGCCGGTCCTCGAGAACAGCCGGAGCAACGTTCTTTCCGCCAGCGGTGACGATCAGTTCTTTCTTGCGACCGGTGATACGGATGTACCCGTCCTCGTCCAATGAGCCCAGGTCACCGGAGTGGAACCAACCGTCGTCGAAGACCTCAGCGGTCGCCTCGGGGTTGTTGTGATAGCGAGAGAAGACGCTCGGCCCTTTGAGCAGCACCTCGCCGTCGTCGGCGATGCGCACGGAGCAGCCGGGGAAGGGCCGACCAACGGTCCCGATCTTGATGTTCTTTGGCAGGTTCACGCTGATGGGAGCAGTGGTCTCCGTCAACCCGTAGCCTTCGAGGACCAGCAATCCCAAACCGCGGTAGAAGTGTCCCAGGCGCTCGCCCAGAGCCGCGCCACCAGAAACGGCGAACTTCGCGTTGCCGCCCAGCAATGCTCGTATTTTCTTCAACACGAGCAGGTCAGCGACACGATGCTGCAACTTCAGTCCGATGGACGGCCCGCTGGGAGTGCTGAGCGCTCGTGAATAGGCAATCGAGGTCTTGGCCGCCCATCGGAAGATCTTCTGCTTGCCGCCCAAGGAAGCCTTTTGGTCGGCTCCGTTGTAGACCTTCTCAAAGACACGTGGCACTGCCAGCAACCACGTCGGCTTGAAGGCTTCTAGGTCGTCCAGCAACGTCGAGATATCCGACACGTAGCCAACCACAGAATTGGCAGACGTCCCCAGAACATGGATGAATCTGGCAAATACGTGCGCCATCGGCAAGAAGAGGAGCACTTTGGCTCCCGGCGCGCTGACAATCTCCGGGAACTGAGCCGCGGCGTTCTGCGCCAAGATCGCGAAATTAGCGTGAGTCAACTCGACACCCTTGGGCCGGCCGGTAGTGCCAGAGGTATAAATGATCGTCGCGAGATCATCGCCATTCGCAAGGCCACGACTGCGTGCGATTTCCTCGTCGGAAATGTCCTGTCCCGCCAACTTCAGCGCATCAAGGGCACCTTGATCGAGCACCAAGACGTTGTCGGCGTCAGGCACCGGACCGATTGAACGCGCGTCGTTGACGACACTGAGAAAATCATCGTTTCCAACGAACAGCAGATCGACCTTGGCGTCTCGGCAGATCCATTCGACCTGTTCGTTCGATGAGGTCTCGTACATCGGGACGCTGACAGCGCCGACAGCCCAGATCGCCCAGTCGAGCAGCGCCCAGGAGATCGACGTGTGGGCCATGATTCCCACCCGATCACCCGGCACGACACCACGCGCGATCAGGCCTTTGGCAAGTGCGATAACCTCCGCGTCGAGTTCGCTGCCAGTCAGCGCCATCCAACGGCCCGTGGCCGACTTGAATTCCACGACCGGGTCGTCGGGCGTGCGTGCCACGCGGGCAGCAAGCAGGTCATTGAGGTTGGTGGTGGGCTCTAATTCCACCAACAAAGGGGTGTGGTATTCCGTTAGCATCGCCATTGATTGCTCCTTCGACCGGTCATGACACTGCACACAAGGTTACGCGAGTCGCGCTATGCGATTACACGCGTGCCCCATCGTCCCATTCGTCCTTCGGCTCGCGGGGCAATCTCCACAGCAATAGGGCGGCGCCGATGAGTGCGATGACAGCGCCGGTGCCGAGGACGATGCGTGGAATCCAGACGATGAAGAAGATCGAGACGATCAAGACCACGCAGCCGAATACGAGCAGGACCCAGCCCAGGATTCGAGCCGGATCGCCCTGTAGATCCACTTGCGGGTCCGGTGCCACGAACTCGTCGATTTCGTCATGGTCTGACGAGGGCTCCCAATCGCGTGGCCCCGCGGGCGGTGGGAGCTCACCTTGCAGTTTGCGGAATCCCGGAATATCGTCCAGTTCGGCCGCGAGACGGCGGAAGGCATCGTCTACATCAAAAGGCTCAGAGTCTTCTGCGGGCGTAGATTGGGTGGAATGAGACGTATCGGAGCTGTCAGGAGTGTCGCCCTGAGAATCATGATCCGGTGTCGGTCCGTCCCGGTCCTCGTGGATATCAGACATATCACCACTGTAGGGTTACTTGCGGTGGTACACGCGCCGCCAACCGTGAGGGAGGCCCGTTGTTTTATTGGCTCATGAAACGGATCATCGCTGGTCCGTTGCTGCGCTTAGCCTTTCGCCCGTGGGTGATTGGCGTTGAAAATATCCCAGAATCAGGTCCGGTCATTATGGCCTCGAACCACCTATCGGTGCTGGACTCATTCATCCTGCCGTTGGTGCTCGACCGCAATATCGTGTTCATCGGCAAAGCCGAGTACTTCGCGGGGCGGGGCATCCGCGGCCGGATCACGGCGGGATTCATGCGCGGGGTAGGGACCATCCCTGTCGACCGTTCTGGCGGAAGAGCCAGTGAGGCAGCACTTCGCACCGGACTGAAGTACCTGGAGACCGGGGGAATCTTCGGAATCTATCCGGAAGGCACCCGCAGCCCTGACGGCCGGTTGTACCGAGGCAAAACCGGTGTGGCCCGGTTGGCTATCGAGTCTGGCGCCACAGTCGTTCCAGTAGCGATGATTGGGACCGACAAAGCGCAGCCCATCGGAAAACGTCTCCCACGGCCGATGCGTATCGGCATTGTCTTCGGTGAGACGATGAACTTCGCCGAGTTCCAAGGAGCCCACGAAGATCGTTTCGTACTGCGCCAGGTGACCGATGACATCATGTACGCAATCCAATTGGCATCTGGCCAAGAATATGTGGATGCCTATGCAGCGACTGTCAAGGCGCGAATGGCTGCAGGCAAGGAAACCGGACATGAAGACGAGCGCCCTCTGTCGCCTGGCGGGCGTGAAGTTCCCGAGGGCCTTTCGGTCCCAGAACCACCCAAGTGATCGCAACGTAGAATGGTCGCGGTCTGACCTGGTTGCAACGTCTTGTGACTGTCAGATCTGTTGCTGTGCCCGCCGATACGGGCCGGAAGAAGGCCATCTTGGTCGAGTTTGATAACGAGAGGTTAGGAAAACCATGACAGTTCGCCGTGTCGCCCTGCTGACCGCAGGTGGCTTTGCTCCATGCTTGTCATCCGCAGTTGGTGGCCTGATTGAGCGCTACAACGAGATCGACCCGAGCATCGAAATCATCGCCTACCAGCACGGATACCACGGCCTGTTGCTTGGCAACAAGATCGTCGTGGACGAAGAGGGGCGTGAGCTCGCTGGCGAACTGCACAAGTTCGGCGGATCGCCGATCGGTAACTCTCGCGTCAAACTGACTAACGCCGCCGATTGCGTCAAGCGCGGGCTGGTCAAAGAAGGCGAGAACCCGCTCACCGTCGCGGCGGAGCGACTCAAGGCTGACGGCGTCGACGTACTGCACACCATCGGTGGCGACGACACCAACACCACAGCTGCAGACCTTGCCGCTTACCTCCACGAGCACGACTACGAGCTGACAGTGGTCGGTCTGCCCAAGACCATCGACAATGACGTGGTGCCGATCCGTCAATCGCTCGGCGCCTGGACCGCAGCCGAAGAGGCAGCGCACTTCGCGAAGAACGTGATCGGTGAGCACCGTTCCGGCCCGCGCATGCTGATCGTGCACGAAGTCATGGGACGTCACTGTGGCTGGTTGACTGCGGCCGCAGCGGCCAGGTACCGCGAGTGGGTTACGACCCAGAAGTGGGTTCCGAGCCTCGGTCTCACCCAGGAACGCTGGGACATTCATGCGGTCTTCGTTCCGGAACTCGCTATCGACATTGATGCAGAAGCCGCACGCCTGAAGACCGTGATGGACGAGGTAGGCAACGTCAACATCTTCTTGTCAGAAGGCGCGGGCGTTTCGGACATCGTCGCTCAGCTGGAAGCGGCTGGCGAGGAAGTCGAGCGGGACCCCTTCGGCCACGTCAAACTCGACAAGGTCAACCCAGGCCAATGGTTCGCCAAGCAGTTCGCCGACAAGCTCGGTGCCGAGAAGGTCATGGTGCAAAAGTCCGGCTACTATTCGCGCGCTGCCGCCGCCAACCCGGAAGACCTCCGTCTGATCAAGTCCATGACCGACTTGGCGGTTGAGGCCGCACTGCGCGGTGAAGCCGGAGTCATCGGACATGACGAGGAAAACGGCGACCGGTTGCGGGCCATTGAATTCCCGCGCATCGCGGGTGGTAAGGCGTTCGACGTCAAGCAGCCTTGGTTCGGTGACATGCTCGCTGCAATCGGCCAAGACTTCAACCCTGCTGCTGCGGTAGCAGCGCACTGACGACGAGCTGGATGAGGGGCCGGCCAACGTGAGTGTCGATTCGACTGAAGTGATGCAGGAAGACCTGGATTCATACCGGAGTCTTCCTGCATTGCAACAACCCTTATGGCCCGATGCGCACGAGCTGGCTCGTGCGACAGCGGTGCTGGCAGGAAGTGCGCCCATCGCTCACCCCGCCCGGGCTGATTTCCTCAAGGAACGGCTGGCAGCAGTCAGTCGCGGCGAGGCGTTCTTGCTGCAGGGCGGTGACTGCGCGGAGTCGTTCGCTGAGGCGGACGCGACTCGTATCGGAAACAAGATCCGCACGATCTTGCAGATGGCGGTTGTGCTGACTCACGGCGCGTCGATGCCTGTGGTCAAGATGGGCCGGATGGCTGGGCAGTTCGCGAAGCCGCGCAGCTCTCATGTCGAGACGCGTGACGGGGTTGAATTGCCGGCCTACCGCGGTGACATGGTCAACGCGTTTGAGTTCACACCCGAAGCGCGACGTCCGGACCCGATGCGCATGGTCGAGGGCTATCGGATATCTGGGTCGACGCTGAATCTCATTGAGGCGTTCACTCAGGGCGGCTTCGCTGATTTGCGGCGTGTCCATGAATGGAACTCCGGATTCTTGAAGAACCCGGCGTACAAGCGCTATGAACGTACCGCAAAAGAGATTGATCGCGCGATCAAATTCATGGCGGCTTGTGGTGCTGACTTCGGAGCCCTACGGACGGTGGACTTCTTCGTGGGTCACGAGGCGTTGCTGCTCGACTATGAACGAGCGATGACTCGCATCGACGCTCGTACCACCAAGCCATATGACACGTCCGCGCACTTCTTGTGGATCGGTGAGAGGACTCGTCAACTCGACGGCGCTCACGTCGAATTCTTGTCGAAGGTCCGCAACCCGCTGGGTGTCAAGCTTGGACCGAGCACCACGTGTGACGACATGCTGGCATTGGCGGAAAAACTGGATCCGGAACGCGAACCGGGACGGCTCACCTTCATCACTCGAATGGGTGCGGGCAACATACGCACGGCGCTTCCGAAACTGCTTGAGTGCGCGCGCCGAGAAGGACTTGTCGCGGCGTGGGCCACCGATCCGATGCACGGCAACACGATCACGTCGGCGACCGGCTACAAAACCCGGCGTTTTACCGATGTGTTGGACGAGGTCACCGGATTCTTCGAAGTTCACCGTGCGGTCGGCACCGTGCCAGGCGGATTGCACATGGAGCTGACCGGGGACGATGTCACAGAGGTGCTCGGTGGCGCGGAAGAAATCGACGATGAGGGTCTCGCTGCGCGTTATGAGACTCTGGTCGATCCGCGCTTGAACCATCAGCAATCACTGGAACTCGCGTTCCTCGTCGCGGAAATGCTGGTCGCGGCTAAGTAGTCGCCGCCATAGTTCGCCAGCCGCACCGCCAGCGACACCCGTGGGTGTTCGGTGGCGGTGCGACTTTTCTAGCAGCGTATGGGCTCGTGCCTGCTATAGCACGGTGATCTTAACCGTCGATCCCTTGGGCAGTTCCGAGCCGGGGCGAGGATCCTGGAAGCGAACCAGGCCGAACTGGCCGTCCCACATGTAGCCAACGTCCACCTGGAAGCCGAGGCTTTTCAGTAGTTGGACGGCATCCGTTTCAGACTTGCCGACCAGATCAGGGACCTCGACGAGTTCCGGTCCCAAAGACAATCGGATCGTTACCGTGTCAGTACGGAATCCTTCTGACAACGCGGCAGGATTTTGCCGTGAGACCAGGTCTTTCTCAACGGTGTTGTCGTACCGAGGCTTGCCGATTTCGACGTTGAGCCCCAGACTCTCCGCTTTGGCGATGGCCTGTTCCTCGGTCATGCCAACGAGATTTGGAATCGTCACAGGCTCTTTGCCTCGTGACACGGTGATGTCGATCTTCGTGTTGTGTGGTTGCCGTGAGCCTTCTGGAACGGACACTTCGGTGACGATTCCCTGATCGACATCGTCGTAGTAGTCACGTGCGATCTCACCGACTTCGAAACCGGCCTCCTCAATGGCTGCGATAACGTTCTTACGACGCTCGTTGAGCAGCCCTGTCGGCACCGTGAAGTGTTCGATTCCCCGGGAAACGGTCACCGTGACGACGGAATCCTTGCGTACGCGCTCTCCAGGCGACGGCGATACCGAGATCACCTTGCCCGCCGCAACGATATCGGAATAATCGGTGGCGGATTTGACCTGCAGGCCGGCTTCCTCGATGGCATCAGTAGCGATGGTCGCATCGGCATTGAGCAGCGCCGCTGGGACCTCGGTGTAAGCGCCAGGTCCCTGCAGTAAATACCAGGTCGTTGCTCCGGCGCCACCTAGCAGCAACAGGACCAACACCAGCGCCACTATCTTGCTCCGGCGGCGGGATTGCCGGGGCGCCGCTTCGGCGACTTGATGCGTACTAGCAGTAGTGGGCTGTGCAACGGTCGGTTTGACCAGTAGCGACTGGGTGCTCGTCATCACAGCGGGTGCGGGATCGTCTGCGTCCTCTTCAGCTGTGACGAGAGCGGTGGTTTCCGCGGGTGCTTTGAGCCGACTTTCCGCGGTCTCGTCGAAGAGTTCCGCCGATAATGAGGCCTCATCGGTGACCACGGGCTCTTCAGCAGCGGGTTCTTGAACCGGATGTTCCAGCACGAGGGAACTAAGTGACCATCGCAACTCGCGCACGGCACGCAAAGCAACCTCAGCGTTGGGGAGGCGCGCATCAGCCTCACGCGCGGTCATCGTGGCGATCAACTCGTCAATCTGCGCCGGGATCCATGCCGCAACATCCGATGGGCGCGGTGGTGTCGAGCTGAGATGCTGCACTGCGATCTGAATGGGCGAACTACCGACAAACATCGCCCGACCGGTGAGCATTTCAAACAAGGTCGCGCCAACCGCGTAGACGTCACTGCGCGCGTCACTGTTTCCGTCCGAGATTAACTCGGGGGACAGGTAGGCAACGGTGCCCAGCACGGTGCCAGTGGCGGCCATGGTTAGTTCCGTGACAGCCCGCGCGAGTCCGAAATCGGCGACTTTGACTCGTCCATCCTGCGTCAACAGCACATTCTCGGGCTTGATATCGCGGTGTACTAGCCCGGCACCGTGCACTGAGGCCAGCGCTTCGAGGACTTCGATGGTGATATCGAGGGCCTCTGAGACCGTCAGCGGCGGACGTCGGTGCAGTCGTGACCTCAGGTTCTCACCATCGACGAGTTCCATCACGAGATAACTGATCTCACCGTCAAGGCCCTGGTCATGCACGGCGACAAGATTGTGGTGAGTGAGTTTGGCAGCAGCACGCGCTTCGCGGCGGAACCTGCTTTCAAAGGCCGCACCCTGTGCTCCTTCTGCCAGGTGCGGATGCATCACTTTGAGTGCGATCTCCCGGTCCAGTCGACGGTCAATGGCGACATAGACGGTGGCCATCCCACCACGAGCTAGTCGACGGACGACGTGATAGCGCCCGTCAACTGTGTGTCCGACTAAAGGGTCGGTCATGGAAGTTGCCACACCGCCGATCTTATCGGCTCGGGGCGAAACCGCAGGTGTGAACATACCGCTTCACGTCTTGTCATTCATGGTGACCGGCCGGTTCTTCGGGCCGCGTAATGTGCATCGCGACCGGTGACGGCAGTTAGGCTTGTGCCATGAGCAACGCAGAATACACGCGGTTGAACGACCTCGATGCGATCACGTGGCTTTCGGTTCCCGAGTTTGCCGAGCAACTCGGTACCAGTCCTGCGAATGTGCGTGGAGCGTTGAAAGACCGCCGTATTGTGGCGCGGCGTGAATCTCACCGAGTAGGCCCGCAGATTCCTCGTGAATTCCTAGTCCCGGCGCATCTTGCCAATGCCGCAGCGCCGAAACCGGCTCCTGCTGACGGCGGTGGGAAACTCGTCATCCTCCCGTCGCTGCAAGGAACGATCATCGTCTTGTCCGATCAGGGATTGAACGACGAGGACATCCTGGTGTGGCTTTTCTCACACCACAGCGAACTGCAGGCGACACCGCTAGAAGTCTTGCGGCAGGGCAACAAGAGTGCGGTGCGGCGCGTGGCGCTGGTAGTCGGCTAACTAGGTGTCGCGTTTGACCAGCGCTTCTGCCAGTTCTACCAGGCGGGTACGTGCTTGATCCGTTAATCGGCATTGCGATAGTGCGCTCATGGCCGCGTCGTACCGGTCGGCGATCAACTCCTCGACAGATGTGTGCGCATCGAGGTCACGTACGAGTGAACAAACCCACCTCACATCGGCATCACTGACGTCTAGCCTGCCCAAAATAGCGATAAGACGATCGCGATCGGCGCAGTCAGCACGTTGTGCGGTCATCGCCATCAGCAGAGTGCGTTTGCCCTCCCTGATGTCATCGCCAGAAGGCTTCCCGGTCACTACGGGATCGCCGAACACCCCCAAGAGATCATCGCGTAGTTGGAATGCTTCACCGAGCGGTCGCCCGAAAGCGGCGATGCGCTCTTGCTCGACAGTGTCGGCGCCAGCAAGGGCAGCACCCATCACGAGCGGCAGCTCAACCGAGTACCGGGCTGACTTCGCGGTGATGATCGAGAAGGCAAGTTCTTGGTCTGCTTCAGGGTTGACCCCCCAGTTCGGCAATGACTGAGCGGTCAGATCCAGGAATTGGCCGGCGGTCACCTCGGTGGCCATCTCATGCCACAAGGCCGCAACGCGGTAAAGGCTGGCGGCGGTGCCGGATTCCGTCTCGTCAAATAACGACGAGACGAGTTGCTGTGCGGCAATGAGTGCGAGGTCGCCTGCTAGAAGCGCACCTGCCATACCGAACTGTTGTGCCGATCCCACACGGGCCTCGGCCTCATGGAGGGATTCGAACTCTATGTGGGCGGTGGGCAGACCGCGGCGGGTAGCAGACCGATCGATGAGATCGTCGTGGAGAAGCGCCGCTGCTTGAAAGCACTCCAGCGATGCTCCAAGTGTCGCGATCGCGCCCAACCGGTGGTTGTCGTCATGTGGGCGATACCCGGTCCACGCCCACAGCGCCAGTCGTGATCGTAGGCGTTTCCCGCCGACGAGCAACCGGCTTACGGCATCCGCTAGTCCGCGTGTGACAGGGGCCACTCGCATCGTATTGTCGACGAGGCCACGTAGAGTCCTGTCGAGTTGGGATTGCAGTGCGGCATCGTATTGGCGATCAATGGGGAAGTCCTGGTGTGGCTGGTGAGCATCGTGCATATCGTGAGCCTACGCAGTGGCAGCGATGGCACGCGAATCGCATGAGTGAAGAGTTATCCACAAGGGCGGTTCTCAGGTGACGCCGTAACGTTATTGCGGGCATTGTCGAAGACATGAAACCAATAATCAGCGTGACCGAAGCGCGTGAGATCCTCGCGCTTATTCCGTATCAGATCGGATATCCGCCTTGCGATTCGGCGGTGATGATCTCATTGCGCGGCCCGAATCAGCGGGTTGGAGTGATGGCCAGGGTCGATGGAGACGAGTTCGTCAGTCCCGATGCCCGAGATGTGACGGCAGCCATCGTCGATTTTCTGTCCAGGGACGAGGCAGATCGAATCCTCGTGGTGCTCTACTACGACGGAAAGAGCACCCCGCCATGGATCGACCAGGTTCCCGTTTTGCTTGCCGAGCACGAGGACGCGTTTATGGAGACGACGGTCTGGTGGGTCAACGGTGACCACTATCGCACGGCACTCGTAGCGCCGCATGGAAGCGGCCATGTTGAGTGGGGGACGTCGATCCCCATTGGCGATATGACGTCAACCGAGGTGAGTGCGACGATGGTGATGCACGGAGCCGTTATCAAACCACATCGCAACGATTTAGCGCAGCTACCAAGTCTGCCGCCTGAAGTTGCGCAACGTCGGTGGCGTAGCGGGGACAGATGGCGTCGGGATGGCAGGCTAGACGGTCTACGTGAACAGTGGCGATCGGAGTCAATCGACCTTTGGATCAGCGTGCTCGACTGCGTGGTTGCAAGGGTGATGAACGACGACCAGCGACTACCGGTGTTGACCGACCGGATCTGGGGCAGGCTGGGAATGTCATTGAGCGATCGGTTCGTACGCGATCACGTCATTGGGCTGTTGATCGAACGGGCGGTGCCGGAATCAGCCGAATGCATTGCGCAGTCGGACAAAGACAAATTGCGCACCCTGATGGAAGTGCTCATAGATGTCGATTACGGCTCGGCCCCCGATGGCAAGATGCTCGATCAACTCAATGCCGTGCTGGCTGAAGCAACGGCGAGTACTCGTGCTAAGCACCAGAATGAGGGGATCAGCGTGTTGGCGTTGTTGGCATGGTGGGAATGCGGCGGGGCCAAAGCTCGTGAGTTGGTCGCACGAGTGTTGAAACGAAACCCCGACCATCGACTTTCGCTATTGGTGTCGAGGATGCTCGACACGGGGTTTGCCCCGGGATGGGTGGCGCGGTCATCACAGCGTGCGGCGTCCTGAACAAAACTCCTGAGAAGTGGGAATAGCCCGTGAAGAGTCATGGTTGAGATATTCAGGTGTGCACTGAATTATCGGGCGTGGTTACTGCTATGTACGGTGGTTGCAGTGGACACAGGTACAATATGGAGTTGCCGGTAAGCCCGGCAGGTTCCTCCGCCCGAAACAATGCCGAAGGGTTCTTTGTGGCGAACACCAATTCAGCAACTTCACTGCCTGCCCATTTTCAACACGAGCGCTTGCGCAACTTGTTCGATCAGGGGACGCTCAACGGCCAGATCTCCGGGGATGCCTTGCGGCACGCCTGCGAGGCTGCCGGTGTGACTCGTCCTCGTGATCTACGTGCCATTTTGGACGCCTTCACCTCAGCAGGTGTCACGGTGCATGCCGATCACACAGCTGTCAGCGCTGTTGCGGCAGCTGCCTCCACGCGCTCAGAGGTGACGGCCAAGGTCTCGAAGACAACGTCGAAGTCGAAGACGGCTACTAAGAAGACCAAGGCCGCCTCAGATGCCGCTGTAGCGACGGTTGAGGCTGACAACGACTCTGCCGATGAGGCACCGGCATCAAAGACTGCTGGCGCGACGAAGAAGCGTGCTGCGACTACCAAGACGGCAGCTTCAACCACGAAGGCTAAGCGGACGACGAAGTCGGCCGCTACGAAAGCCGACGAGCCCGTTGACGCGGACAGTGCGGTTGAAGCTGACGCGACTGCAGCAGACTCCGACAAGAAAGCCGCCCCTAAGCGTCGCACGGCTGCGAAGAAGCCGACAACTGGGAGCGCCAAAGCACCGGCAGCGAAGAGCGCTGCCAAGAAGGCAACCGGTAAGAAGAGCGCTGCGGCCGATGCCTCCGAAGAGGCCGAGAAAACAGCAGAAGTGCTCGACGAAGCGAACGCACCTAAGACAGACACGGTCGCTGAGGGCGAGAAGACGCAGGGTGACGAACATGAGGAAGCATCGGGCTTCGTCGTTTCGGACGCTGATGACGACGATGCTCCGGCGCAACAGGTGGTTACCGCTGGCGCGACTGCTGATCCCGTCAAGGACTACCTCAAGCAGATCGGTAAGGTTGCGCTGCTTAACGCGGAGCAGGAAGTCGAACTTGCCAAGCGTATTGAAGCCGGCCTGTATGCCGAACATAAACTCAAGACCGAGGGGCCATACGAAGGTAAGGCCCGCCGCGAAATGGACTGGATCGTCAATGACGGTCGACGGGCCAAGAACCACCTGCTGGAAGCAAACTTGAGGCTTGTCGTCTCGCTGGCTAAGCGCTACACCGGACGAGGCATGCTCTTCTTGGACCTGATCCAAGAAGGCAACTTGGGTCTGATCCGCGCGGTCGAAAAATTCGACTACACCAAGGGATACAAGTTCTCCACGTACGCAACCTGGTGGATCCGCCAGGCAATTACCCGCGCTATGGCAGATCAAGCCCGTACCATCCGTATTCCGGTACACATGGTCGAGGTCATCAACAAGCTTGCGCGAGTCCAGCGTCAGATGCTGCAGGACTTGGGCCGTGAACCCACGCCAGAAGAACTCGCCTTGGAACTCGACATGACTCCGGAGAAGGTCGTCGAGGTTCAAAAATATGGTCGTGAGCCCATCTCACTACACACCCCGCTTGGCGAAGACGGTGACAGTGAGTTCGGTGACTTGATCGAAGACTCCGAAGCAATCGTCCCAGCCGACGCGGTGAGCTTCACGCTGCTGCAAGAGCAGCTGCGTCAGGTGCTCGATACTTTGTCGCAGCGCGAATCGGGTGTGGTCTCGATGCGGTTCGGCCTGCAGGACGGACAACCACGCACGTTGGACGACATCGGGAAGGTCTACGGCGTTACTCGCGAACGCATCCGACAGATCGAGTCGAAGACGATGTCTAAACTACGTCACCCCAGTCGGTCGCAGGTGCTACGCGACTACCTCGACTAGGAGACGGATAAGCGGTGGGGCGGAGAACCTTCAAGGTTCTCCGCCCCACCGCTCTATTTCAGTGACAGTGCCGCATTGCTTCGATACTTCAGATCATTGCTGTCAGATCAGCAGCACCGTGCGATGTCAGTCTTGGTTCTCGTAAAGCCGAGAAGTCTCGTCTTGGATATGCGTTGCGACCTGAGCGTAGCTATCGGAGTGCTCCCGGGCGTGGTGGCCGCAGAAGAGCAACTCGCCCACCGGAAGGGTCACGCGGACATAGGCGCGTGCCCCGCATCGGTCGCAACGGTCGGATGCGGTGAGTTCTACAGGTTCAATCGTCGTTGTCATCACGTTCTATCCAACCATCTATGCGCCGTTTCTATGCCAGATTTTCCGCTAGGTTCGCTGCCCGCGAAGTTTCTATACCAGATTGTGACGTGACGGGGGCAATTAACCGGTTTGCCGGGGCGAACCCGCTAGGCTCGCACCTGTGACTATTGCGGCAGCCGATCCCACGTATTCAGCCCATCACCTCACCGTGTTGGAAGGCCTGGAGGCCGTGCGGAAGCGACCCGGAATGTACGTTGGCTCGACTGACTCACGTGGCCTGATGCACTGCCTATGGGAGATCATCGATAACTCTGTCGATGAGGCGCTGGCTGGCCACTGCACCCACATCGACGTCGTGTTGCACGATGACGGGTCGGTGACTGTCGCTGACGACGGTCGCGGCATTCCTGTTGACATCGAGCCCAAAACCGGGTTGAGCGGTGTCGAGGTGGTCTTCACCAAGTTGCATGCCGGCGGCAAGTTCGGCGGTGGCTCTTACACCGCATCGGGTGGTCTGCACGGTGTTGGAGCTTCGGTGGTCAACGCGCTTTCAGCACGACTCGATGTCGAAGTCGACCGTGCATCGAAGACATACCGGATGAGCTTTCACCGGGGTGAGACCGGAACGTTCGACGACAAGAAGGGCGTCAGCCCTGACGCTCCTTTCACCCCCGCCGACAGTCCTGACATCCCGGTAGTCGGCAAGGTCAAGCGCGGTGTGACCGGTACGAGGGTGCGCTACTGGGCTGATCGGCAGATTTTCCCCGCAACAGCTGTGTTCTCCTATGAGGAACTCGTCGTGCGGGCACGTCAGACCAGCTTCCTGGTTCCCGGATTGCACATCACTATCCGCGACGAGCGTGGCGGTCCAGATGCCGTCACCTCTGAGACCTTCCATCACACCGGCGGTGCGGTGGACTTCGTCGACTTCCTGGCGCCCGATGGTGCTGTCACCTCCACATGGCACTTCACCGGTGAAGGCGAGTTCAACGAGACCGTGCCAGTACTTGACGGTAAGGGTCATCTCACGCCGCAAGAAGTGACGCGCACCTGTTATGTCGATGTCGCGCTGCGATGGGGCGTCGGATACGAGACCACGGTGCGGTCCTTTGTGAACATCATCGCCACGCCCAAGGGCGGTTCACACCTTGCTGGGTTCGAAGCGGGACTGCTCAAAGGTATTCGTAAAGCGGTAGACGCGAATGCCCGCAAACTCAAGATCTCGTCCAAGGACGCCTCAGAGCGAGTCGATAAAGATGACGCACTTGCAGGGTTGACGGCGGTTGTCACCGTCAGACTCGCCGAACCGCAGTTCGAAGGGCAGACCAAAGAGATCCTGGGAACAGCGCCGGTACGGGCAATCGTGTCGAAGGTGATCGAAAAAGGCCTCGCGGAACGATTCAACGCGACTAAACGTGACGACAAGACTCAGGCAGCGATGCTTCTCGAGAAGATCGTTGCCGAGATGCGGGCGCGACTCTCTGCCCGCAAACTCAAAGAGATATCGCGGCGAAAAAACGCACTCGAGACCAGTTCCTTACCCGCGAAACTGGCGGACTGCCGCACCGACGATGTGAACCGTTCGGAACTGTTCATCGTCGAGGGCGACTCCGCATTGGGCACCGCGAAGCTGGCCCGCTCGTCGGACTACCAGGCGCTCTTGCCGATTCGCGGAAAGATTCTGAACGTCCAGAAGGCATCGATCTCAGACATGCTGAAGAACGCCGAATGCGCGGCGATCATTCAGGTGCTGGGCGCCGGTTCGGGTCGCACCTTCGATCTGGAAGCAGCCCGGTACGGAAAAGTCGTGCTGATGACCGATGCCGATGTCGACGGTGCGCACATCCGTACCTTGCTGCTCACGCTGTTCTTCCGTTACATGCGGCCCATGATCGATGCGGGCCGAGTCTATGCCGCCGTGCCACCGTTGCACCGCATCGAACTGATCAAACGAGGCGGCAACGAATACATCCACACCTATTCCGAAGCCGAACTAGAGCAGGTCCTCAAGAAGCTCAACAAGGCGGGCAAGAAATACAAAGACGATATTCAGCGTTACAAAGGTCTCGGCGAGATGGATGCCGACCAGTTGGCTGAGACAACCATGGACCCGGTACATCGCACCTTGCGGCGTGTCACAGTGGCCGACGGCCAGTCCGCGGAACAGATCTTTGAACTGCTGATGGGGTCCGATGTCGCTCCGCGCAAAGAGTTCTTGATCTCCAGCGCAGCCGGAATCGATTACTCCCGGATTGACGCGTGATCAGTCACTGCGGCCGTTACTGTAGCTGCGATGAGACGGCAGCGTCTTCGGCATCCTCGTCAATGCGAGGCTTCTTCGGTTTACGTGACGACTTGTGAGCTGAGGCGGGGGAGCGCTCGTCGTCGATGAGATCATCCAGCGTAAGCCTGCGGGAGCGGAACTCACGCAACGCCAAGACAACATACAACCCAAGGATTCCCGTCGCAAAGATCCACCATTGAAAGGCGTAAGACAGGTGTGAGCCGATATCGGTCGAGGGTGCGGGTAACGCCAGCATCCCAGCCGATGAGTCAGTGCCGGATTCGGCCGCGACCACATAGGAATAGCGCACTAGGCCGTCAGTCGGCTCAGGTAGTCCCGCGGCCTCGATCACTTGCTCCGGAGAGAAGGTATAGACCTGGTTACCGACCACACCACGGGAATTGTTCGGCTCGGACGGACGTACCCTGCCAGTCAACGTGACTGTGCCGGGATGGATCGGGGGAATGGTCACCTGCTCCGGTGAGAGTTTTGTCGGCAGATAACCACGATTGATGACGAGTCTGCTCCCGTCCTCTAGTTCCATCACTCCCAGCACGTGAAAGCCGCTGCCCAGGCCAACAGGGCGGTTACGCACCAACACCGGGTCGCCGACATAATGTCCCGTGAGCGTCACTGGATGCCACTGGATATCCGCAGGGATGGAGCCGTCGCTATCGAGCAGCTCTGAGACGGGAACAGCCGGGGCGTTATAGGCACGTTCGATCTGTTCGATACGGGCACTGCGATCCTCATGGCGCCCCCACTGCCACAGACCGAGAAACACACAGGTGGCGGCCAAGAGCACCGCCGCGATGCCCAAGATCAGCCAAGAGCGCACCTGGTGAATCCGAGTATCACTGGTGCCGGTCGGAACGGTCAATGACATCACTTCTCGGCTTCGGTCAGCGGCACGGTATCTTTCCAGAATCCGCGCAACTGCAGAAAATTCTCAAGATGTGCCACATGGCCGGGGCAAGCAGCCCAGATCTTACGACGATCAGGCGTATGGATCTTCGGGTTGTTCCATCGAACCGCCATTTCCGCGAGTTCAGTGCAACCTTTCGCGTTACAGATAGCGGGCTCGGCGGCGACAAACTCGTCATTGCTCGTCATATAGATCTTCGTCTTCCCTGGGAGTCTCGGAAGTCAAGTGGCGCTGGGGGTCGGTCACTGATGGAACGGAATACGTCGTGGCGTGCGATTCACGTCCGGCATTGACACCCACGACTGCAAAGTACGGCAGCACAGCGGCAGCACCGACCAGACCAATCATCAGATAAGGATTCGGGTATACCGTCCACGCAACAAAAGCCACGATGAAACACACTACCCGGATGGTCATCTGAATCAGGTAGCGGCGCATACGGCGCTGTTGGTCATCGACCAACGGCACGGGAGCCGAAGTGATCGGGTGTATCGTTTCGGCGGGTCGGTCACCCTGGCTGGTTTTGCCGCTACGGCGTCTCACCTAAGAAGTCTACGAAATACTCGGCAGTAAAGTGGGTCGTCACAGCGATATCAGTGGTGAGCCGCTACGCTGATCCAAGACAACGAGCCAAAAACATCGCGCCTTTCACCCGCATTTGTCAGAACGAGTAAGGAGTCAGCGTAACCGTGAGCATTGAGACCACAGCGGCCACAGGCCGTCGCTCCCGTGTCGTCGTAGTAACCGGAGCCAATCGCGGTATCGGACGAGCCATCGCGGAACGTTTTGTGGCCGCCGGCGACAAAGTGGCGACAATCTATCGGTCTGGCGACTTGCCCGAAGGAGTATTCGGAGCAGTTGCCGATGTGACAGACAGTGCGGCTGTCGACGCGGCCTTCAGTCAGATCGAAGCCGAACTGGGTCCGGTTGAAGTGCTGGTGGCCAACGCCGGAATCACCCGCGACACGTTGTTGATGCGCATGTCAGATGAAGACTTCGCCGACGTTATCGACGTGAACCTGACCGGGACCTTTCGCTGCGTGCGCCGTGCGTCTAAAGGCATGATCAAGGGGCGCTTCGGCAGGATTGTGCTGATCTCATCGGTTATCGGTCTTTATGGCGGTGCCGGACAAGTAAACTATTCGGCCTCCAAAGCCGCACTGGTAGGTGTGGCACGGTCAATCACCCGGGAAATCGGTAGCCGCGGTATTACCGCCAACGTGGTGGCACCGGGATTCATCGACACAGACATGACGGCAGCGTTGCCCGAAGCCAAGCAGGATGAGTACAAGAAGGCCATTCCAGCTGGGCGTTTCGCCGACCCGAGCGAAGTCGCGGCCGCTGTGGAGTTCCTCAGTTCCGATGAATCGGGGTACATTTCCGGAGCCGTCATTCCAGTCGATGGTGGCTTGGGCATGGGACATTGACCGACGTACGCCGCCACCGTCATGTGAAACTATGGGCGGTAGCAAGTTTTATAAGTCTCGCCACGGGGTGAGGCACGATGTAGCGGCACGCCTGGTGACGGGCCGAGAAAATTCAGGAGAGGGATACATCAACCATGGGCTTACTTGAAGGCAAAAAGCTGCTGATCACTGGCGTGCTGACGGACTCGTCCATCGCATTCCACGCGGCTCGATTGGCGCAGGAAGAAGGCGCCGAGCTGGTGTTGACGTCCTTCGGTCGTCAATTCAAACTCACTGAGACCTTCGCTCGCAGACTCCCCAAGCCCGCACCAGTAGTGCAGTTGGATGTCACAAACGAGGATGACCTGAACGGCTTGGCTGACGCGGTGCGCGAGCATGTGGACTCGCTTGACGGCGTGGTGCACTCGATCGGCTTTGCGCCGCAGTCAGTCATGGGTGGCAACTTCTTGGCCGCGCAGTGGCCGGATGTCGCCACTGCGCTGGAAGTCTCCGCGTTCTCGCTCAAGTCATTGTCAACAGCAGCCCTGCCGCTGATGACGGGTGGTGGTGCTGTCGTCGGTTTGACCTTTGACGCACAGTTCGCTTGGCCGGTCTATGACTGGATGGGTGTGGCGAAGGCCGCGTTTGAATCGACCGCGCGGTACCTGGCGCGTGATCTGGGACCACACGGCGTGCGGGTCAACCTGGTCTCGGCTGGCCCGATCCGCACCACTGCGGCCAAGTCCATCCCTGGCTTCGAAAAGATGGAGGGTGGCTGGCCAGATCGTGCCCCCTTGGGTTGGGACCAGACAACCGCAGAGCCCGCCGCTCGCGGTGTTGCAGCGTTGCTGTCGGATTGGTTCCCCGCTACCACCGGTGAGATCGTCCACGTTGACGGTGGCGTTCACATCATGGGCGTATGACTTCTCACCGCACGCTGATACTGCTGCGTCATGCCAAGGCGGAATCGCCTGGCACTGACGCGGATAAAATGCGGGCGCTGGCGCTACGCGGTCGAACACAGGCGCATCAATTAGGCGCCATATTCGCTGATCGGCAGTTACTGCCGCAGCGGGTGCTGTGCTCGGCCGCGTTGCGGACCAGGCAGACCTGGGAGATTTTGAGCGGGGCGCTCAGCGAAGCGGCTCCAGACGCGACCCCACCGCAAACCGAGGTACTGGACGAACTGTATTACTCGTCGGCGACAGTGGTACTCGAATTAGTCGCACAGTACGCTGGCGACGCCTCGACTGTGCTCGTCGTTGGTCACGAACCCGTGATCTCGATGACTGCGGACTATTTGGCGGCAGCGGGTTCTGATGCCGCCGCGCTGGCTCAAGTACAGGTAGGCGTGCCTACAGCGAGCGCTTGTGTTCTCACGTCAGATGCGCCCTGGTCTGATTGGCAACGCGGCATCGCGAACCTGACTGGAGTGCTGCGCACCGCCGGCTGACATGGACCCTGCTTGGGCCGACACAGCGGAAGCACGGAACCCGGCGGGCCTCAGGCGCTCTGAGCGTTATCGATGCTGTCGATCAGCGGTAGCACCGCGGCGAAGTCACGCTCGGTGACGTGGTGCGTTGTGCGGGCCTGAACGAACGGTTTGGCACAAAAGGCGATGCCGATTCCAGCCAGGCCGAGCATCTCTAGGTCATTGGCACCATCACCGATGGCAATGGTGTCGGATAGTTCCAGGTCGAGTTCAGCGGCGAAATCGCGCAGTGCCGCAGCTTTGGCTGCGGCATCGATGACTGGACCAGTGGTGCGACCGGTCAGCACGCCATCGACGATCTCGAGTCGATTCGCTCTGATGCGTGTGATGCCCAGCGGCTGTGCCAGCGGCACTACGACCTCTGCGAATCCTCCCGACACCAGAGTCACGTGCCAACCGCGGGCTTGAGAGTCGGAGACGAATTGAGCGACTCCGCGAGTCAACGTCACCGACCGCATCGCTGTGTCGAAGATGTCAGTCTTCAGGCCGGCTAGTGTGGCCACTCGCTCGCGCAAGGACTCGGTGAAGTCAATCTCACCATTCATCGCACGTTCGGTGATTTCGGCTACTTTTGCAGCAGTTCCGGCTTCACCGGCGAGCACCTCGATCACCTCTTGGTCAATGAGAGTCGAGTCGACATCCATCACCACAAGGCGGGTGGTGGGCAGCGGTGCATCGTTGACAGGCATCGAAGGGTTCACGGTGAACCAGCCTAAACGGTTTGTAGGCTACTTGACGACCATCCCGCGCGGCACGACCGTCAAACCGGACTCAGTCACGATGAACCCCCGTGCGCGGTCCTCTTCGGGATCGAGTCCGATCCGGGCTCGCTCCGTGACCACTACGTTCTTGTCCAAGATCGCCCGGTGTACCTGTGCGTGGCGGTGAACCTCGACATTGTCGAGTAGCACGGAGTCATTCACTGAGGCCCACGAGTGCAGGTGTACACCAGGGGAGAGCACCGAGCCCATCGCCATGGCACCGGAAATCAGTACACCGGGAGAGACGATCGAGTCCGCCGCGTGTCCTAAGCGGCCCGGTCCCGCGTGCACGAACTTGGCTGGCGGCATACCGGTGTTGCCGGTATGCAGCGGCCAGTCATAGTTGTAAAGGTTGAATACCGGTGTGATCTCGATGAGGTCTTTGTTGGCCTCGTAGTATGCGTCAATCGTCCCGACATCCCGCCAATAGGCACGATCACGGTCGGTTGATCCAGGAACCTCGTTGTCCTTGAAGTCATAGAAGCCCGCAGTGCCGCGCTCCACGAAATAGGGCACGATGTCGCCGCCCATGTCGTGTTTCGACTCTGCGTTGTCAGCGTCTTGAGTGACGGCTTCGACCAGGGCATCGGCGTCGAAGACGTAGTTGCCCATTGAGGCCAGAATCTCGTCGGGGGAGTCAGGGAGCCCTTGCGGGTTCGTTGGCTTTTCCAGGAAGGCACGGATTCGATCACGTGAGTCCGGATCAATGTCGATCACACCGAATTCACTCGCCAGTTCAATGGGCTGGCGGATACCAGCGACCGTGATCTGCGCACCCGAAGCGATGTGCGCGTCAACCATCTGCGAGAAGTCCATACGGTAGACGTGATCAGCGCCGACGACGACCACGATGTCGGGTCGTTCATCCTCAATGATGTTCAGGCATTGATAGATCGCATCTGCGCTGCCGAGGTACCAGTGCTTGCCAACACGCTGCTGTGCAGGCACCGGGGCCACATAGTTGCCGAGCAGCGGTGACATGCGCCAGGTCTTCGCGATGTGACGGTCCAGCGAATGGGACTTGTACTGGGTGAGGACCACCATATGCAGGTAATTCGAATTGGCAAGATTCGATAGGGGGAAGTCAACCAGTCGGTATATGCCGCCAAACGGCACTGCAGGTTTCGCCCGGTGCTTGGTCAGCGGCATCAACCGGCGGCCTTCACCGCCAGCTAGGACAATGGCGAGAACATTTGGCGACTTTGGCATGTCTCGACCATAAGCCAATATCGGCCGTCATGGGACCTCATGAGGCCAATTGATGCCAAAAATTTGTCGAACAGTGTCAATTTATTCGCTCAGCGAGGTCGTAGGTGTGCGATGCGCCATCCAGGGGTTAGTCTGATCTCGTGCGAGTCGATTTGGTAACAAGGGAGTTCCCACCTCACATCTATGGTGGTGCCGGTGTTCATGTCACGGAACTGGCGAATGTGCTGCGTCATGACATTGATATCCGAGTGCACTGCTTCGATGGGCCACGTGACGCGGAGGCCGTCGCCCAAGGAGTGTTGGGGTACTCGGTTCCGGACGGTCTAGCTGGTGCCAACGCCGCATTGCAGACCTTGGGAGTCGACCTGCAGATGGCTGAGCACATCGGTGGGTCGGACCTGGTCCATTCGCACACCTGGTACGCAAATATGGCCGGTCACCTCGCAGGCTTATTGCACGGCATCCCGCATGTGTTGTCGGCACACTCTTTGGAGCCGTTGCGGCCATGGAAGGCGGAGCAGCTCGGGGGAGGCTATCGACTGTCTAGTTGGGCAGAACGGACTGCCTATGAGGGGGCAGCCGGAGTTATCGCCGTCAGCGCTGGAATGCGCCGCGACATTTTGCGCAGTTACCCCTTCATGAACCCCGAGAAGGTGCATGTCGTACACAACGGGATCGATCTCGACGGCTGGCAGCGGCCCGCCGATGAGGATCTGCCAGCGGCATACGAGTTCGCACGATCACGCGGCATTGACCCCGATCGGCCCGCGGTGGTCTTCGTGGGACGCATCACCAGACAAAAAGGCTTGCCATATCTGCTTCGGGCAGTTGAGCAGCTGCCGGCACAGATCCAGGTTGTTTTGTGCGCGGGTGCTCCCGATACTCCCGAGATCGCCGCGGAGGTCGAACAGGCCGTGGCCCAACTGCAGCAACAGCGCGAGGGTGTCGTGTGGATCTCCGACATGTTGCCGCGCGAACAACTGGTGGCGATATTAGTGAGCTGCACGGCCTTCGTCTGCCCTTCGATTTACGAACCACTGGGTATCGTCAACCTCGAAGCGATGGCAGTGGGACTTCCGGTGGTGGCCAGCGCGACGGGCGGAATCCCCGAGGTTGTCGTGGACGGCAGCACGGGGTTGCTCGTCCCGATTGAACAGGTCGAAGACGGAACGGGGACTCCGGTCGATCCGAATAAGTTCGTTGCAGATCTGGCCGAGCGGATTGAAGAACTCGTACTGGATCCAGATCGTGTGGCCGCCATGGGGGCGGCATCGCGCAAGCGAGTCGAAGACGAGTTCTCCTGGCATGCCATCGGCGAACGCACTCGCGAGGTGTATCGAACGGTATTGGAACAATCTGTTTAAGGATTCAATCGGCATGCGGTGAGCCGCGTCTGCCGAATTGTCCGAACTAGACGGGTTAGAGTCGAGGCATGGCATCGGTCATCGAATTCAACGACGTTTCAGTCAACCGTGGTTCTAAGCAGATCCTAGAGCGCATCAACTGGTCGGTAGCAGCTGACGAACGATGGGTCATACTCGGCCGCAATGGCGCCGGTAAGACCACATTGCTGCAGATCGCAGCCGGGTTGATGCACCCCAGTTCGGGGACGGCGACGATTCTGGAACAGACCCTGGGACGTGTCGACGTATTCGAACTGCGCCCTCGTGTGGGCTTGTGCTCGGCTGCAATGGCAGCACGCATCCCCGACTTCGAAAAAGTGCGCGATGTCGTGGTCACGGCCGCCTACGCGGTCACCGGTAGGTGGCGCGAAGAATACGACGACATCGACGTTGAGCGGGCCGAGGATCTGCTGCGGCTCTTTAATGTATTCGACCTTGCGGACCGCACCTATGGGACGCTGAGCGAAGGTGAGCGCAAGCGGGTCCAGTTGGCGCGGTCGTTGATGTCGGATCCGGAATTATTGCTTTTAGACGAGCCGTCGGCAGGATTGGACCTGGGTGCGCGCGAAGAACTTCTTGCGGCTCTCACGGAAATCGCCTCCGACTCGCTGTCTCCGGCAACTGTGCTGGTGACACACCATGTCGAAGAGATCCCCGCAGGGTTCACTCACGTGATGTTGCTGAAGGACGGGCAGATCAGCGCGGCCGGTCCCATTGAGCAGACCCTTACTGCCGCCTCATTGAGCGAGGCCTTCGGGCTGCCGTTGGAACTCGTCTCTAACGGTGGACGACTCACTGCGTATGGTGCACAGTAAAGGCTCGCCAGACACCACGGACCAAGGTAAAGTAATCACCAAGTTTGAGCAGAGACAATCCATAGTTCTAAGGAGCGGTCACCGTGGGCGAAATTGATCTTTGGGTGTGGTGGATCTCGGCGGCGATACTCCTGGCTTTGGCTGAGGTCATCTCCCTTGATCTTGTGCTGCTGATGTTTGCCGGCGGCGCAGCGGCAGCCGGACTCGTCGATGTTCTTGGTGGTCCGTGGTGGGCGCAAGTGATCGCGTTTATCGTGGTTTCAGGTGGACTACTGTTGGCGCTGCGCCCGTGGCTGTTGCATCATCTCAAACGTCGCACCTCACTCGAACATACCAATGTCGACGCCTACGCCGGCCGTGAGGCCCACACCGTGACAGCCGTCGACGGTACCGGTGGCCGAGTGAAGCTACTTGGGGAAGTATGGACTGCCAGGAGTCTGTCAGACGAGACCTTCCAACCGGGAACCAAAGTGCTGATTGCGCGCATCGAAGGTGCGACCGCAGTTGTGACCGCAGCTCCACGGGAAGAAGGCGCCTCGTCGTAACGCGACGCCGCTACGTCATGGTTGACTGTGACGTTGATAGAGATCTCAATGTTCGGCACTAGAAGCCGACGTGTAAGCCGAATCAGGTAAGGGGAGACATCAATGGAGAGTGACAGCAGCACTATCGTCGGAATTGTCATCGGGGTGATTGTGCTGATCTTCGTGATCACCACCATTGCCAAGTCGATTCGTATCGTCCCGCAGACAGTTGCGTTGATTGTTGAGCGACTAGGACGCTACTCACGCACCCTCGATGCTGGAATGCACTTCCTGGTGCCATTCGTTGATCGAGTTCGTGCCGGAGTGGACCTGCGTGAGCAGGTCGTGTCCTTCCCGCCGCAGCCCGTGATCACCTCAGACAACCTGGTGGTCAGCATTGACTCGGTGATCTACTTCCAGGTGACCGACCCTCGGTTGGCTGTTTACGAGATCGCGAACTACATCACAGCTATCGAGCAGTTGACTGTGACCACATTGCGTAACGTGGTCGGTTCGATGGACCTGGAGCAAACGCTGACCAGCCGTGATCAGATCAATGGTCAACTGCGTGGAGTGCTCGATGAAGCTACCGGCAAGTGGGGCGTGCGCGTCAGCCGAGTCGAGTTGAAGTCGATTGACCCACCGGCATCGATTCAGGGTTCGATGGAACAGCAGATGCGTGCTGAGCGTGACCGTCGTGCCACCATTTTGCAGGCTGAAGGTGTCAAGCAGTCGCAGATTCTGACCGCTGAGGGTGAAAAGCAGTCAGCGATTCTGCGCGCAGAAGGTCAAGCTCAGGCACGAGTGCTCACCGCTGAGGGTGAAGCGCGCGCGATCCTGCAGGTCTTCGATGCGATCCACGAAGGTGACGCCGATCCGAAGTTGCTGGCTTACCAGTACCTGCAGATGCTGCCGCAGATCGCAGACAGTTCCTCGTCGAAGATGTGGATCGTTCCAACTGAGCTGACTGCAGCACTGCAGTCGATCTCGGATGGCTTCGGAGGTACCGGAGGGGCAGCACCTGTTCCACCGACCCCTTCGGACGGCCCCTCTGGTCACAACGACTACAACAGCGAAAGCGCACGGGAGCGCCGCGCACGTCGTATGCAAGAGTCGTCGAAGATTATGAGCAACCCGGCAGATGCACTCGCGGAAGCACAGCGTCAAGCCGAGGCGGCTGTCGCCGACGCGACGACAGCAGGCACCCGCTCGGGTCAGCCACCGCTGCCGGACACGGAAGCCGGTCAGCAGCCAAGTGCTCCGGCACCGCCGACGAACTCGCCGTATCAGCCACTTCGTCGTGACATCAACCCGGAAGCACCGCAGTAAGCAGACGCAACCAACAGCGGCGGCGCTCAGCCTAGACAACTGGGCGCCGCCGCTGTTTCTGCTCGCCGCTAGGGCCGAGAGATTTTCCGGTCAGAACTGTGATCCAGCAGCGATCTCAGCAAGATGCGTCAGGTCAGCTTTGATGTCAGCCGACGATAAGTCGCCGACCGGTTTGCTGAATGCACCGCTACCCACCCCGATGTACTCGATGCCGGCAGCGAATAGCTCGGCAGCATTGTGATGTGCGAGCCGTCGTCAGCCCTGGTCAGAGCAATGACGATGTGAACGGGATCATAGGGGCCCATCTCCCGGAATGCCGTGAGCATGGCATCGATGTAGTCCGGTGTTGCGCATTCCTCGTCGACGAGCATGCGCCCTGCGGCGCTGATTGCTTCGTCTGGACTCGTCACGGCGGCGTTGAGTTCGACCAGCGATGGTGCAAAGTGCATGACTTCCTCGTTGAAGTGTTGAGATCGGCTTGTGGGTTCACGAATGGATGCGACGATGGCCGCCGGACTCCAGTACCGCCTGGTATTGGTATCTGTCACCGCGCGCGGCCATATCGACGACTTCGAAAGGAATGCCGCCGCGCAGGTGGGTGACGCGACGTACGTTGAGGATCGGGCCGCCTGCCTCTATGCCGAGTAGTGCTGCCTCGACTGCTGTGGCCAGGCGGGCTCGTATCGTCTCGGTACCTGCGCTGAGCTCGAGGTCATATGTCGATTCGAGTTCTTCATAGAGCGAATCTCGCGATAGTCCGTTCTCGACGAGGCCCGGTACGTATTTGGCGCGCAGATAGTTGATCATGATCGCTGTGGGGGACTCTTTGACGAGACGCACCCGGGAGAGCACCACGATGCGTTCCCCTGGATCCATCTGTAGTTCCTTGACCATGTCCGTGGCGGGGATCTGGTATTTCAGTCCGAGTGGAATGCTCGAAGTCTGGACATTGCGCTGTCGCATCTCGGAGGTCCAGCTGTAGAGTCGCCCGACCTCTTGGGTGTTGGTCGGCTCCTTGACGAAGGTGCCGTATCCCTGACGCTTTTCGAGCAGTCCGTCGTTGACGAGGTTCTCCACCGCACGGCGGATCGTGGCTCGGCTCACGTTGAACTGGCGTTCCAGTTCAGGCTCGATCGGGATCGTCTCACCTGGCTTCATGGTGGCGATTTGCGCGGTCAGTTGTTCTTGTACGGCGCGGTACAGCGGTTTAGGCATCGTTGCCCCTTACCTAATCATCATAAGGATTGATTGAAATGAGGCTAATACATCATGATGAATTGTGCAAGGGGTGAGGGTGGGTCGAGAGGCCATCTGTATCGGGCTGACAATGGACTTGTCACACAACACTATGGGTGTCATGTCTTATTGAGGCAGGGGGAATGGAGGCGATCATTGATGGGTGGATGCTCGGTCAGCACGAAGTGGTGTCGATTTAACCCTGCAAGTACAGCAACTTCACATCGCAGTCCGTGGTGGCAACAAAGAAATAATCGTGCGGACAGGCACAATCGTTCAGTGACGATCATCGAATTAACGAGTTTGAGCGATCCAGACGGACCTGATCTATCCGATTACACCGGGCTGACCGATGTCGAACTGCGCAAGCGTGTTGAACCTGCCCAGGGCATGTACCTTGCTGAGAGTTCTAACGTCATTCGTCGCGCGTTGGCTGCCGGTCATCGGGTGCGCTCGATGCTCATGGCACCACGATGGCTGGACTCGCTTGCCGATGTTCTGTGCGACCTGGATCCGAGCATTCCGATCTATGTCGCTGCCGAAGAGCTATTGCAGGAACTGACCGGATTCCATCTGCATCGCGGTGCGATTGCGGCGATGTATCGCCCTGCGCTCGATGATCCCGCGACCCTTTTGGCCAATTTGACCGCCACACAGGACGTGACCCGGGTGGCGATCTTTGAGGACATGGTGGATCACACCAATCTGGGAGCGGCGTTCCGGGCAGCAGCAGGGCTTTGCGTTGACGCAGTGTTCATCACACCGAGTTGTGCCGATCCGCTATACCGGCGCTCAGTGCGGGTATCCATGGGCGCGGTGTTCCAGGTGCCCTGGACCAGGTTTCAAGCGTGGCCGCATCCACGCAAGATCAGACAGCGACGGACGCGCCTAGCAAATGCCCCGTATTCTGCCGCGGAAGATTCTGCGGTTATCGCAGAACCGGGCGGCATTCAATTGCTGCGGGAGTACGGCTTCACCACCGCGGCATTGGCTCTAGACGAGTCCTCCGTTGACTTGGGAGATTTTGAACGAGATCTGCCTGACAGGCTCGCACTGGTCTTCGGAACGGAAGGCAACGGACTGCGTCCTTCCACTATCGCGGCATGCGATGTCACCGTGCGTATTCCAATGGCGGCAGAAGTGGACTCGCTCAATGTGGCCGCTGCGGCTGCGGTGGCTTTCTGGGCCACTCGTAAGCGGTGACAAGTAACTCTTCACCGTTGAGGCGAAGCGCTACTTGTGCTGGGTCAAAATGAAATCATCGTTGGTTGTCGGTCCAACTTGGAATACTCGTGTCCCGCTGGGGGTGAAACCATGTTTGCGATAGAAGCGGATGGCGCGTGTATTGAACTGACTGACCCCTAACCAGCAAAGATCGGTATCGGTGGTGCGCCAGTGCTCCAGAATGTGCTTCATGAGAATCGCTGCGGCTCCGCTGTGGTGCGCTGCCGCATCCAGATAGAACTTATTGAGCTCGTACAACTGTCCCTGAGGAAGCACTTCTTGTAATTGGGGATCGTCCACAGGCGCCGTTCTTGACATTGCGTAGCCGACGAGTCGTATCGGTTCAGTCACAGAACGCAAGAGCCAAAGGTGGCGTGTTGGGTCGGCGAGATATGTGGCAAAAGCCTGCTCTGAAAGATTCTGTGCCACGAACTCGGCAATGTCTTTGGCTGCGATATGCGGGGGACAAGCGAGCGGAAAAGTGCGCGCTGCCAATTGGGCTAGGGCGGGTAGGTCCTCACGGCGCGCCCAGTTCGCCGTGTATCGATCGGCATCGGTCATGCCAAGGCGATCCCCGCGACACAGTGTGTGCCAGAAAGCGCTGCCAGGGTAGTGCCAGGCAACGCCAACTTAGAGCGTCGTACGCCTGAACCCAGCACGATCCAAGATGGATCGTGCGCAATGTCAAGGTCAAGCAGCACGGGCCATTCGGCGCCAAGGCCCAAAGGCGTGATGCCGCCGTATTCCATCTCACTGTCCTGGACCGCGCGATCGACAGGGACGAAGGATGCTTTGCGGACCGCGAGCATGCGGCGAATGGCACCGTTGATGTCGGCTCGTCGCGATGCTCGCACGGCAACTGCGGCATTGCGTTCCTTACCCTCGCGTTTGCCTGCTACAAGAACGCAATTCACTGACAAGTGCATGTCGATCCGGTACTCGTCCGACATTGCCGCGGTGTCTGAAACCGCGGGGTTGATCGCCGCAACGTGGATGAGGTCAGCGACTTGGGGAACGCCGTCGTGCCAAGTTTTGAGCGCGGTGAAGGTGCGGGGAGCAAGGAGCTCTGGATGGTCGATCGCGCGCACCCACGTCAGACCTTGGCCAGGAAGCGGCTCAGAAGGCCGGAGGTAGGAGGAACGATCGGTCGTAGATTGCGACGCGGTCATAGAGGCAGACTATCGCAGTGCGCGCATCAATTCAGGTGCCTATCGCTGGTAGGTCCCCATGATGACTGCGCGTGCGATGGTTCGTGGCCATGCAGCGAAGGAAGCACGGGTGCAGGTGTCCTCGTCGTCAACGTCAAGAGTGTCGACGTCGAGTGCATGAACTGCGAAGTAGTAACGGTGTGGTCGATCTCCAACAGGAGGAAGCGGGCCGCCATAGCTGTAGTCGCCGCCATCGTTCTTCAGATGGAACGAGGCTCCAGGAAGTGTGAGGTCGCTTTGCCCAATATTGCGGGGCAACTCGTGAACGTGTGCGGGCAAGTCGACTACGGACCAATGCCACCAGCCGCCCGGTACCGGGGCGTCAGGGTCAAAAACAGTCACATAGAAGGACTGTGTTTCGGGAGGAAACCCTGACCACTGTAAATGGGGTGAGACATTGTCGCCTTCGGCGCTGAACTCTCGTGCGATCGCCCCGCCATGAGTGAAGTCAGTGCTGGTCACAGCAAAGGCGGGTACTGGGGGCAACACCGTATAGGGATCCGGTGGCAGAGGTCGTTGTGCGTCCATTTCACCATCATGCCGCCACCGACGTTCCTGTGCACGGTCAAGGCTGGGCGAGTTGGACTTTCGGGCACAATGTCAGAGGGTCATTCGAACATGTGTACGATAAATGTTCGGGGTGAAAGTGGGTGATGGCGATGACGAGACTCAGTGCGGATCGTGTGCAGCGGTTGGCGCGGGCGCGGGCCGTCTTGCGTGCAGTGGAAACAGCTGAAGTGAAGTCTCAGTCGCTCAAAGAGGCTCCTGTCGCTCGGCCTTCGGCAGAACATCCTGTCGTCGCTGTGCCCACTGTCAGTGTCATCGACCCGCAGCGTGGCCGGGAATTCTTCAGTGAAGTCGTCCCGCCTCAGTTACGTCAACGTGGCATTGTCGCCATCACGGGGTCGACAACCGTCTTGCTTGCCGCACTCGGTGAAGTGATGGATGCCGATGCGAGAAACCCGCGGTGGGCTGCGCTGCTCGGAATGCCTGAGATAGGGATGGCGGCCGCTGCTGAACAGGGGATAGATCTAGAGCGACTAGCAGTCGTTCCCGAGGTGGGAACGCAGGGCGCTGCGATTATTGCGGCCGCCCTTGACGGCATTGACATCGTGGTCTGCGGACCGCAAGCCAGCGTAGCGCAACTGCAGCAGCGGAAAATCACGGCACGCGTTCGACGTCATCAAAGACTTTTGCTCAGCACCTACCCGTGGCAAAACGCGGACCTTACGTTACGGGTCATCAGACAACGTTGGTGGGGGACCGAGCAGGGACACGGATGGCTTCGCCACGCTGAAGCAGAGATAGCCAGGAGTGGCCGGGGAGCTTTTGCGCAGCCCGTACATGGCAGTGTGGACCTGCTAGGCAGGGCTGCAGGATGACTGATACATCTGCTATCACCGGCGTCCTGGCATTATGGGTGCCCGATTGGCCAGTGCTGACGATCATGCGACGTGAAGGCATCAGTGCCACTCGCCCCGTTGCAGTCACCGATCATGGGAAAGTCATGGCAGTCTCTGCGGCGGCACGCCGTGATGGCGTGCGACGCGGGATGCGTCGCAGGGCGGCGCAAGCCGTATGCCCTTCGCTAGTGCTACATCCACGCGATGAGCAACAGGAGCATCTTGACTTTGACACGGTGGCAAGCGCGGCACATCGAGTGCTGCCACATTGCTCGGTATCGCGGCCGGGAGTGCTGTGGGCCCCCTGGAAGATTCCAGTCAAGGCACAAGCGGATGCGGACTTCGCCAGACAACTGCTCAATTCACTAGCCGAACCGCTCATCGAGCATATTGCGCACGACGCCGATGTCGAATGCCATGTCGGAGGCGGCCAAAGTCTGTTAACCGCACTGCTCGCAGCTCGTGAAGACAGCGCAGTCTGTTTCAGCGAAACCCGAGATTACCTGGGGAAACAACCCATTGAATCCCTTCGCCTGTTAGTGACGGACGCAACTCGGGAAACTGAACTCACCGCATTTCTAAGTGCGCTGGCAGGACTAGGCGTCCGGACATTACGGCAATTGGCCAAAGTCGGACGCACAGCGCTCAATACCCGATTCGGTCACATTGGGCAGTGGGCTTATCTGCAAGCCCTCGGCTGTGACACGTTGCTCAACGATCCGTGGCGTCAAGTGCAGGAGATCAAAGAAGAACTCGTCATCGATCCTCCTGCGGAACGAAGCGATCACGTAACCTTCGCTACCGCTGAGATAACGCAAAACTGGTATCAGAAACTGTTGCAGCACTCGTTGAGCTGTTCTCAGGTTGAAATTACTTTAACCACGCAAGACGGGGATGAGATACGCCGATGCTGGCAAGCCGACTCGACTATGTGGGGCGGGCTCACTCCGCGGCATGTCACGGACCGGATCCGATGGCAGATGGACGGTTGGCTCACACGTCAGGGACAAGGCATCGGTGATGACCCACCGGTGGCACCTGTCGCCGGTGTCACGATCACTGCAGTCGGATTGCATGCAGTAGATATGCAAAGCGAAGGTCTGTGGGGGCTGGGACGAAGCAAATCCGGCAAGGTAGAGCAGACCGTGGCCCGACTACAGGCAATGCTGGGGCCAGGCGAGGTACTTCAACCGGTTGCCATGGGAGGACGGACCGCGCGAGAACGAGTCCAACTCGTCCCATGGGGAAGTGCGCAACCAGATGACACCAGACGCGATCAACCGTGGCCCGGTGCCTTGCCTTCCCCGTCGCCGACAGTCATTCCAGCAACACCGCTGAGAGCCCACGTGCTTGACAGTGCTGGAAATACCGTGATCGTTGATCGACGACTACGGCTTAGTGCACCGCCGGTGCGGGTCGCTGTGGACACGATGGCGACATATACCGTGCAAGATTGGGCAGGTCCGTGGCCGTTGCTCCAGCGATGGTGGCGAGCGCAACGGCAAACAGCAGCATATTTGCAGGTCACAGTGACACAAGGCGCCGGTTTGCTACTTGCCTGCCAGGAGGGGCAGTGGAGTTACGAGGGCAAGTATGACTGACCTGACAGCGGATAACGGCACGCAGTCACCGTTAGATTATGCGGAATTGCACGCACACTCCGCACGAAGTTTTCTTGACGGAGTCAGCCAGCCAGAGGACCTGATCGCTGAAGCGGCAAGGCAAGGACTCAGTGCTATCGCTTTGACTGATCACGACGGTCTTTACGGGGTCGTGCCCTTTGCTAAAGCGGCACGTAAACACGAAATAAGCACTATCTTCGGTGCCGAGCTCACCCTGCCAGTGACCAAAGTGCATCGTGGACCACTATCCACTGCCCCAGATCCAGAAGGAAACCATCTAGTCGTTCTGGCACGTGATCCGCAGGGATACCGCAATCTCTCGGCGGCTATCGCAACTGCCAATTTGCGTACTGAGGGCCAAGGATCGCCCGCCTATGACCTTGAAGAACTGGCAGCCAAGGCGCAGGACCACTGGCAGATCCTCACCGGTTGCCGAAAAGGAACCACACGGCGGGCCTTAGAACCCCGCCCAGGGGTGTTCGACATCGATGCTGCGAGTGAACAAGTGGAGATATTGGTCAATCTCTTCGGGAAAGAAAACGTCGCGGTAGAGATAACCGACCATCAGGAACCACTCGATGCAGTGCGATGCGATGCGCTGGCGCATGTCGCTGATCTAGCCGGAGTCAGGCTAGTAGCCACAGGGAACGTGCACTATGCCCGACCCGCAAACGCTGAGTTGGCACATGTCGTTGCGTCAATTCGCAGCGGTCGTGAACTCGATGAGCTAGATGGCTGGCTGCCGGTACACGGCCAGGCATATATTGCTTCACCCCGGCAGATGTATCACCGGCATCGAAAACATCCCCATGCCGTTGCCACCGCGGCTCAGATCGGTGCTGAATGCGCTTTCGACTTGACCCTAGTCGCACCGAAGTTGCCGCCTTTTGCGGTACCGGCCGGATATACCGAAGAGACCTGGTTGCGAGAACTCGTCAGACGCAGAGCCCCGCAGTACTACGGTCCGCGAGAACGAGAAAATGAACGGAACTCAGCTGCCTGGGAGCAACTTGATCATGAGCTTCAAGTGATCTGCGACCTAGGGTTTCCCGGCTACTTCCTGATCGTCTACCAGATCATGGAGGTATGTCGGGAAAAGGGAATTTTGGCGCAAGGTCGCGGTTCAGCAGCCAATTCGGCTGTGTGTTATGTGTTGGGTATCACAGCTATTGACGCGGTACGCCACAAACTTCTCTTTGAGAGATTCTTGTCCGAAAGCCGCGAAGAGGCACCGGATATCGATGTTGATATTGAATCCGAACGCCGTGAAGAAGTGATCCAGGACGTCTACGCTCGATACGGCAGAACACATGCCGCACAGGTTGCCAACGTGATAAGTTACCGGCCTCGTTCTGCCATTCGCGATGCTGCACGGGCCCTGGGCTATGACGCCGGGCAGCAAGACGCTTGGAGCAAGCAGATCGAACGATGGCACAGTTTCACCACTGTGGCTGCGGCGAAAGAAACCACCGATGCGCAACCCGAATCCGATACAGACGACATTCCATCCGATGTGATTGAGATTGCTGATCAACTGCTGCGACTCCCACGCCATTTGGGTACGCATCCGGGAGGGATGGTCTTATGCGACCGCCCGGTTATCGAGGTATGCCCCGTGCAGTGGGCTGCTAAAGAAGGGCGCACCGTGCTGCAGTGGGACAAAGAGGACTGCGCAGACGCCGGGCTGGTCAAGTTTGATCTGTTAGGGCTGGGCATGCTGACTGCGCTGCGATTGATGTTCGCGCAAATCGAGTATCACGAAGGCGAGAAAGTCACACTGCATGGTTTGCCGCAGGATGACGAGGCGGTTTACGACCTGCTTTGCCGCGCTGACACAGTAGGGGTGTTCCAAGTTGAGTCACGAGCACAGATGGCCACCTTGCCCCGCCTGCAGCCGCGTACTTTCTACGACATCGTGGTGGAAGTCGCACTGATCAGGCCCGGGCCGATACAGGGTGGTTCGGTGCATCCCTATATCAACCGGCGGCGGGCCCAACAGGAAGGACGGCTTCCTCCCGACGAAAAGCTCTATGCGCATCCACTGTTGAAACCTGCCTTGGAGCGTACCTTGGGTGTACCGCTCTTTCAGGAACAACTGATGCAGATCGCAGTGGATGTTGCGGGATTCACCGCGGCAGAAGCAGATCAACTGCGACGAGCCATCGGTTCCAAACGTTCACATGACCGGATTGAAGAGCTAGAAGAACGATTGCGTCAAGGGATGTCGCAGCGGGGCATCTCAGAGCAGATCAGAACGGACATCATCGCGAAACTTCACGCATTCGCTGACTTTGGCTTCCCAGAGTCACATTCGTTCTCTTTTGCCTATCTGGTCTACGCCAGTGCCTGGGTCAAGGCACACCATCCAGCGGCGTTCTACGCAGGGTTGCTGGCGGCGCAACCTATGGGATTCTATTCACCGCAGTCACTGACAGCTGACGCCAGACGACACGGAGTGGAAGTCCTGCGACCTTGCGTGCAACGCTCACAGGCACTAGCCACAGTCGAACGTCAAAAAGACGATTATTTGGCGGTGCGATTAGGTCTGGGACAAGTAAAGGGAATCCCTGAAGCAGTAGCGCAACGCATCGTGGCAGTTCGTGAGCAACACGGAGGCTTCGCTACCTTCGATGACTGCGTGCGACACATGGATCTGTCACGCACACAACTTGAAAATCTCGCCACTGCAGGGGCCTTTTCGGTGTGGCAGACGAACCGGCGCCATGCGCTGTGGCAAGCCGGACCGGCTTCCTTGGAACGTCAAGATACCCTTCCTGGGATCACCAATGGTCTGACCGTGCCGTTACTGCCCGATATGGATGCTCTGGAGATCGCAGTCAGCGACGTCGCTGTCACAGGGGTATCCGCAGAATCATTTCCCACTCAGTTTCTCCGTGCTGACTTGGCTGCCGCCAACGTGCTCATGATCACGGACCTTGCTCGGACAGAATCAGGCAGGCGAGTGGCTATCGCTGGAGTGGTGACTCATCGGCAACGGCCAGCTACTGCGAGTGGTATCACATTCCTATCCATCGAAGATGAATCCGGTCTGCTTAATGTGATATGCAGTCCAGGCTTTTGGGCAAGGTTCCGACGGGTTGTGCGGACCAGTCCAGCGTTGGTCATCAGAGGGCAACTGGAACGGGCTGAAGGTGTGATCAATCTCATTGCTGAGCATGCAAAGCCCTTATCGCTGCAAATCTCATCACGTTCTCGAGATTTCCAGTGAAAGTAGTACCCGAAGCGCGATGAACTCGATAGCATGGGGCAATGTCAATCCTTGGTCCGCTCACGGCATCTATGCCCATTCCGCGCGACGATTCAGGTAGACCGCTCATCTCCACTCTGGAAAACCTCACCGATACTGCCATCAACGCTGGGGCAACATCCGTGTGTGTTCTCGGCAACGCCGCCGAGGCACCATACCTGCCGCGTAGTGTGCGGCGGCGAGCGATCAAAACGGTCACCGAAGTCAGCAAAAATCGTGCTGTAGTCCTTGTCGGCGCAAGTGCAGTGGCGGGTGTCGACGCAATCGCAAATATCGATGAGGCCATTCAGCACGGCGCCGATGGTGTGTTGCTCCAACCTTTATCGCACTACCCATTGAATTCCCAAGAGGCACTGGGGTTCTTTTCAGACGTCAGCAACATCATTGACGCCCCGATCTGGATCGACAACAGTCCAAGCCTAGGCGGGTACCGGATGAGCGTGTCTGAAGTCACCCGTATTGCGCAGTTCAAAGGAATTAGAGGCATCAGGGACTCTGCGGCAACTGCTTCCGACGCGCGACAGCGCTGGACCAAGGCACTGAACGAGTTACCGTCGCGTGCATCACTGCGCCGCGAATATGGTTTCGCTGGAACTAGTTATGGTGGACAAGCTCTCATTGAGGGTGCCGCTACGTGGCATGCCACACTGGGCGGTGTGCTCCCGGAACACTTTGGCGCGATCACCTACCTCATCACTCAAGGACGTAATCAAGAAGCCAAGTCTTTGCAAAGAAATCTGACTCCGTTGGCGATCTTGGAAGAAAAATATGGTTCGATGCGGCTAAGCCATGCGATCGGCTTTCTACAAGGCCATGACATGGGTGTCCTGCCTAAACCGCTACTACCGTTGTCACGTGCTGCCAGCGAATTGCTGCGGGTGTCGCTCAATTCATTCGTCATTGCTGAAGACGTCCTTGAGGCGACTCGGACCGCCGCTAGCGAGCGCATCTCACAACGGGAACAGCGCGAGCAGGAGTTATTGAACGGGCCTTCGGTCGCGGGTCGTCACAGTAACGCTCGATGAGGTGTTGCAGGCGGTGAGCGCGATTCGTTCTTGACGGCAAAATCGTGCTAACGTACTGGACGTTGCTCGGGGTCAATCCCCTGACCAACACCACCTGTCCGGGTGGCGGAATGGCAGACGCGCTAGCTTGAGGTGCTAGTGCCCGTATTAGGGCGTGGGGGTTCAAGTCCCCCTCCGGACACGTTGCAATTTCAACGATTACGAGGACTCGCAGAGTCCCAGGTAACACATCCAGGTAACAAGCGGTTACCTGGGTAACACAAACAGGCCCCTGGGTGACACTTGCCGTCACCTGGAGGTCTGTTCTTCTTTCTACAAAAACCACCTCAGCGATGAGGCGTTTCGCTCTGGGCATAGAGAATCTTCATAAGCCGGTTTCTCGAGTTGCACTACACACGCCGAGCGTGTATAGTGATGTTATCGAGATCAACACAGCCGCTTCCTGGCTCCCCATTCGGGGGAGCCGCGGTTCTCCCGAAAGGGGTTGGTCCCGATGGCCACCACGCACAACTACCCCGCTCTCCAGTCAGAGTGGAACGAGTTCCTCGCCTCGCAGGCCACACTGTTCGGTGCAACGAGCATGGACGAAGCGCTCCAGGGCGTTCAGCCGGTCATGCCGGTTGTGCGCGAGGCGCAGGCTGCGATCCGCAAGAACAAGGCCATCGAGGCCATGTTCGCCTGGGTGTGGATCGACGAAACCCAGCGCGAGGCTCACTATGTGCGAATCTCGCGGACGAGCCACACTGTGCTCGGCGTGGCAGACGTTTATGGAGCGGCTGCCGCGTAGCGAAAGTCGAGCAGCCCTGGCCGAACTGGCCAGGGCTTTAGTTTTGGAGGCAAGATGCAGCGCTATCTGAGCAGGTCCGAGGTTGCAAAGCTGATCGGCGTTAAGCCCGATTCTCTCGGTCGCTACAAACTCCCTGATCCCGACGCGATGATCGGGTCCATCAAGGGCTGGCTTCCCGAAACCATTGAGCAATGGCACGTCGCTCGCCCAGGCCGCGGGAACTGGAAAGTCAAGAATGGGTGATTGCAGCCCTCATTTTTTCCAAGTCCGCCGCAACCGCCTCCAACTCCCCGACCTCGATCTCGTCGGCAGGGAACAGGATCGACGGCTGGGGACTGTCGCCTTGGATGATGGTCCAATGGCCAAACCTGGCTTCGCAGATGGTGTGTGGGTCGACGGTTTGGCACCAGGTTGGGTGGGTCATGAAGGTGAGTGTAGAAGTAATTTCGTTCAAGGTGTTGCGCGCCACGATTACATGAGATAGAATAATCTCATAAGCAGGGAAGCAAAAGGCAGGCCCCGCACTCCACGAGGAGAAAATCATGTACCAGATCGAAGCCCCCACCACACCAGAACTTCGCGACGAAGCGATGCAGGACGGCGAGGTTCGCCGCCTCGTCCTCCTCGATGGCGTGAGTGTTGAGCGGGCTGTGCAGATCGTTAACGCTCGCTGGGCCAAGGCCGAAGCCAACGCACAGGCTGCCGCCGCCGCTCACGCTGCCGAGCTTGCTGCGATCGAAGCAGTAGCAGACCAGCCGATCACCGAAGAAACCGCCGCGAAACTCGCCAAGGTCGCAGCCCGCAAACTCGGCAACAAGAAGAACCGCGCCGCGATCGAACACGCATTCACCGACCCCAAGGCATTCCAGCAGTTCGTGAACCCGCAGGTTCGCGACCGTGCTATTGCAGCAATGTCCGAAGGTACCGCCCTCGAAATCCTCCGCGTCATCTGAAAGGCACCGAAATGACCACCAGCACATACATTTACACTGCTCTTGATGGTGATGTTGCTAAGGGCACCCTCGAGGAGATTGGCGAAAAGGTCATCGAGTGGCACGGAGATCGGGCGACCCAGGACAATCTGGAGCCGTGGATCAATCTCGACGAGGACGGCACCGAAACCCGGCGGGATTTCACATTCGATGAGTTTGTGGCATGGCTCGCCTCCGCTGAAGATCGCCCCTGGAAACACGTCCTGCGGGCGCTGCGAGGCAACATCAGTGGGATAGAACTACGTGCCCGCCGCGAAGCCCTCGGGCTCTCGCAAACAGCATTCGTCAACACCTTCAGCACGCCAGCCCCACAAAACTCACTTTCTCAGTGGGAGACGGGCAGGCAAGCGGTTGCGGGCGAGGCGCTCTACGAACTCGACCGCCTCGAAAAGCAATCACAGATGCTACAAGACCAGGCTCTCGCCGCCGCCCAAAACCTAGCGCGCGCGGGAGAAGAAGCGGTCTTCGTCATGGTCTGGGCATCCGACCAAGAGTTCTGGGACGCTCATCCGGACATGGACGGGCTACCGGCCGTCGTCCACCGCACGGCAATGGCAAAGGCACGACTCGAAGCCTTCGCAAAGCACAAGGTGAATCTCACACTCACTGCGCCACCCGAGTAGAAACACCAAAACCGCCCCTACCCAGCCGAAGCCAGGTAGGGGCGGTTTTGTGCGTGAATTTATGCCGGGAAATATACCAAGGGGATCATTGTCGGTGAACAATGTCACTCATCGAGTCGATCAGTGACATTGTTCAGTCCCGGTAGCAAGCATCAACTGCTTCGTAGGATGCGTACTCGGTCCCGCATTCGGGGCAGCTAGTCATCAGGGTCAGCCTCGGGTAGTCCTGCGAGGATGCCTTGGAGGAACGAGAGGACACCGGCACCGGCTGCGATGGAGACGCCGCCGATCCAGTTCAGGTCGGTGATCGCACCAGCGCCGAGTGCGGGAATCAGGGTCTGGATCGCAGTGCGCGCGGCACGGATGGCGGCGGCTTTGAGTAGAGATTTCATTCCGATTCCCCCAGGAGGTCTAGCGCGGCGCGAACTGCCGCGTCTTTGGCTTCGAGTAGTTTGCGGAGTGCAGTCGATTTCTCCGGGCCGTCCGGCAACGAATTGTCGATCTTCCGAGCGAGAACACCGAACTCCTCTGACGTGTCTCGCAGAACGCCTGCTGGTAGATGGTCGTGCGCGAAATAGCGCAGGATTGGTGCGGTCATTTGGTCACCTTCTTGAGTTTGGGCATGCGGACCCAGTCGCCTTTTTTGGTGAGGCCCCATTTGCCGATGATTGCGATGATCTTGATGTTCTTGCCGATAGCGCGGGTGCGGGCGCGGTGTTTCTTGCCGAGTTTGCGCGTGGTGTAGGTGCGTACACCTTTTTTGCATCCGGCGGTCTTTTTGACTACCTCGTATTTGCCTACACCGAGGGTGTTAAGACGGCGTTTGATCTGCGCAGCGGTTACGCCAGTTCGGATCTCGTAGTGCATGAGATCGCGAAAGCCAATCGGGAAGTCGGCGCCCCAACGAATCTCAGGGCACTGCGCAAGGATCTTGCGGACTGCTGCCTGTTTGTCGGTTGGCATGGTGTTGCGCCAAGTCCCGCGTGGCTGGGTTGCCTCGTAGGGGTACTTAAACCCGTTCTTGTCCGTTGCGGTTGCTGACCGGTGGTTGCTGTTGTCGAAGACCGATCCGGATGTTTTGTTGAGAGAGGCGCTGCGGTAGCCGTTGAACGTGATCAAAGGTTCGACGGTTTCGTTGTACATGACCGCGAACCATTGGAGTAGTTTCGCGACCCCGCCGCCCTTGCGAACTGTCGCAGTCTTGCCGTTCACAGTGATTCTTGTTGTTGGTGGATCTGTCGGCCAGCCGTTCATCGAGGTTGCCACGCGTGCCTCCTTGGGCATAAGAAAACCCGCCACACGGGGCGGGTGGGTTGGGGTGGTTTAGTTGCGTCCTGGTGGTGGCATCCAGGGTGGTCTGGTTGCAGTGTCTTCAAGTTCCGAGATGCGCTCGTGGTCTCGATCAAGTTTTTGCTTCACGGTTTCAAGGTCGGCTGCGACGGTGTTGACTGTTTTCTCAGTCCTGGCTACCGCGTCTTTCATGGATCCGCCGCTGTTGGGTGTGACTTCGTGGTGGATGCGGTCCACGCGACCTTCTAGCCCGTTCACGCGCTCTAGCAGGCCAGGGTTTTTGTCGTCACCGATCAGTGCATCAAGAAACCGCACGACCTTCCGTAGCCAGGGCCAGGTCTTGACCGCTCCGATAGCGAGGGCGGTTAGCACGATCAGGACGGGAATGGAGGTGTCGCTAAGGAGCTCGTCGAGCCAGGAGGGCATGAGGCCTACCCTTCGGTGTCAGGTGTGGTGGCCGCGGTTTCGAGTTCGTTGATGCGTTGTTGTGCGACCGCGAGTGATGTCTCGGCGAGCACGGCCCGGTGGGTCAGGTTCGCGATCTCGTGCTGGTAGGCGGCGATGACCTGGTTGATATCAATCTGCATGGGGGTCTACTTTCTCTATCAGGACGGTGCCGCATGGCCCGCACACGACCATGCCGCCAATGGCAGCCTGGATGGGGATCGTGATGTTGTGGTTCTCGCAATCTGCGGTGGTGCAAGTGACGGCGACTTCGACAAACTCGGTCTGTTCCATGCGGGGTCCTATCCGGCTGCTGTGGTGGGGGTCATTTGCTTGGCTTGCCAGTGAGCAATTTGCCCGGCTGCGACGTTCACGGAGGTGTTGTTGAACACGACCAGGTTGAAACCGGTCGTCTGCGTGCCGGTGTTGAAGCAGGTGGTCAAACGGTAATGGTTACTGACCGTTGCAACCAGCGGTGCGACATTGAACCTGCCGACGGGGAAAGTGACTGCCACATTGACCAGTGCACCAGCGTTGACAGCCGGGATGGTGACCGACCCGGCTGCTTCGGCGTGGGGGACGCCGAGGGATTGCTTGGCTGAGGTCTTGGTGGCGGTGGTGTTGAAGTCGACCAGGCCGACAATTTTTACTCCGGCTGCGAGAAGTTCGATCGAACCCCCACCGTTTCCGGTGCCCCGGATAGTGATGCGCCCCTCGTCGCTCCCGACGTATGTCGATCCGGTGAGAGTGACAGAATCCTCATGGGCGGTGCTGCTACCACCCATGATGTTGACGCTACCCCGGCCCCCCGTAAAGGCATTCCCGTAGATGTACGCGCTAGTGCCAGAAGAAGCGTTACGCCCTCCGGCAAGGGCCATTAAATAAGGCCCCAGCGAAAGGTGGGCCCCTACGACCCCCGAGCCGGACACCTGCGCCACCCGTCCCACGAACCCGGCGTCGGGGTCTGGGCCAACCTCCACACGGGCGCTTCCGCTTAGAGCCGTTCGGAACAGTCCGGTAATGGTGGCGTCTGCGGCAGTGAGTGTCCCGTCCGTGGTGATCTGTGTTTTCAGCACACTGGACGCGTTGAAGCCGCGTAGCCCGTTAGTGCTGTCGAGCTGGATGCGCGCACCCGATGTCGCGGTACGTAGGACTGCGCCGGTGATGACCATGCCGTCGATGGCGTTGGCGGTGAGTTTGTCGGTGTTGATCGCGTTTGCTTGGATCAGGTCGCCGGTGATGGTGTTGGCGATGATCTTGTCGGCGGCATTGATTGTGCCGTCGATGATGTTCGCGCCGGCGATGATCTCGCCGATGATGTCGGTGTCGACGAGTGGCTTCATCGTGACCATTTTGCCGGTCGCACCGGACTCGTTCCCGCTGGTGTCAACTGCCACTAGATACAGGAACACGCTCGTCTCATACGGCAAACCTGTAATGGTTACCGTGCCAGCCCCGCCATCGATCCGAGCGTTGACTGCCGGACCGCTTCCTAGCGTGTAGATCCGGATGTGGGAGAAATCGGCAGGCCTTGACGCGCCACCGATGAATGTTCCGTCCCAGGTGACGGTGATTGTCCCCATCCGCGAAGTTATGTCGACCCCGTTCGGGTCTGGTGTGGGTGGCGGGGTGGTGTCCACGGCTGCGGTGACGGTCACGGGGTTGGAGAACGCTCCGAGCACCCACCCAGCACTGAGGGCTTGGACACGGAATTGCCATTGTGTTCCCGGCTCATACGGTGAGTCCATCCACACCGTGGTCGGGTCCAACACCTCAGCGACTTTGGACCACTCACCACCGACAGGGCGCCGCTCGACATAGTACGCGGCGATCACCTGAGCGACATCATCGGTGGCGGCGGTGACTTGTGCCCAGTTCAAGGTGATCTGAGCACGCGCCTGCCCGCTGGGGTCAATGTAGGACGCGGAGGATGCTGCCAGGCCGGTGACTTGTTTCGGTGTGCGGGTGTCTGGTCCGGTTGAACCGGGTGGTAGCCCGTTGCCGCCGCTGGTGCCGGATGAGCCTTTGATCTGGTTGATCTGCCGGTCCCGACGCAGGTCTGCGATCACAAACCGGTCATTGAGCGTGACAGCCAACCCGAGGCCTGCGGCGGTGCGCGAGAGGGTGACTTGCATGATGCGCTGCGACTCAAGATCACCCGTCGCACCATCAGCGGTGATGGTGTCACCGGTGCGGAAGTCCTCGAACGGGGTCGCGCGCAGCTTCGGGAGCGCCAACTGCCGTGAGCGTTGGACGCGTGCGCCGTCACGCTTCGCCAGGAGTGCTTGGCCGAGGGCTTCTTGTGTTCCTTCATCGGGGACGCCGGCCATGGAGTCGGAGGTTTCCCACACAGCACCGAACATCGTCGGCGCGCTGCTGTTGGTGATGGTCTTGGTTACCCCGTCATCACCGAGCAGCAGGATGCGGTTGGCCGCGTCGTCGACCGTGAGCTGCCGAGAGGCTTCGGTGGTGTCCACGCCGGTGCGCAGGATCGTGCCCGTCTTGTCCCTGCCTAGTACGGTGTCCGGTTTGTATAAGCGCAGGTTGCGGCCTTCGGTGGTCCAATCGCAGAGGCCTTGGTCCGACAGTGACCGCAGTACGGTCATCAGGTCTTGGCCGATGGGCAGGTTCAGGTTGATGGTCTCGGTCCATGTCTGGCCTGCCGAGTCGTACACCTGGGTCGCGTTCGTTGTCAGGGGTGTGATGACACCGCGCCCGTGCGCTTCATCGATGAGAGTGCGCAGGATGCCACCAGGGGACGCACCGGCGAAGATGCGCTCACCGTTCTCGGTGGTGTTGTCAGCGTTCGGGGTCGGGTGGGGGTGGATGACTGCTTTGGCGAGATGGTAGGCGACGCCCTTACACACCGGGCTAAGGGTTTCTGCAGTATCCGCATCATCACCAGACTCGCCGGTCGCGAGGAACCGCGCGCCGAGCGGTTCGGCCCAGTTTAGGCCTTGGTTGGTGGAGACCTCTAGGCCAACCTCCACCTGGCCAGCAAGGGTGTCGCCACCGGGTGCGAGTTTCGTGTACTTGCACGCCAAGGTGGGTAGGTCGTTCAGTGGTAGTCCGGCGGTCCACTCGAACGGGGCCGGCAACACCCGCGACCGGGTGCCATCGGGGTTGTATGCGACGAGGCGTGCGCGTAGATCAGTCACAGGTAGGCTCCTTTCGCGCGTACGCCAATCCGGCTGATCTGGGTGCCGTTCTGGTTGACGAAGATCGCAGGCGGGTCACCTTGCTGCGGAGTGAACGTCAACGCAGGGCCAACATCGACCGACGGTTTGATCGCTGCGGATACGTCCGCCCCAAGGTCGCTCCACTCGATCCCGACACCCATCTGCGCCTCCCAGGTCGCGCAATCAAGACGCAACTGTTCGTTGGGGTTGAGGGTCATATCGATCAGCACGGACTCCGCTGGCTGGTGGGTGTATCCGTCGCGGTTCGCGATCCGCAGCCCGTCCGCTGGGCCGTCGATGAGGATAATCGCGTCGGTGATCGGGGCGGTGATCACATCGAACGCGCTCATTGTGACCGAAATATTCCCCACAGATTCTGGATAGTAGTTCCATTCCACCTCGGACGAGCTGCGCCAGAACGGACTCATCAATTCCACTGTCGCCCGCAACTCAGCCAGTGCGCCAGGGACGATCACATTCGGCTCTTCCACATTCCGCAACCGCCCGACCGCGGTCTGCGCGAGCCCGGTGGGTGTGAAGTCGCCGCCCTGGCGGGTGATGGTCAGATCCGCGCGAGGCGTGGTCACCAACGACCTTAGGTGGTCGAGGTTCTCCATCAGCTCGCCGGGATTGTCCTGGTCACCGTACACATGCCACACGAACTGCAACCGCGTCGAATCAATGGCGTCCCGCTGCGAGGGGATAGACCCGTGCCAGCCGGGAATCTGAATATCCGTCGCACGAGTGCTGATCGAGGACCGCCAGGTCGTGCCGCGTTTCAGTTTCCACCTGCCCTCGACAGACCCGGCAGTGCCACCGATCATGTAGGTTGCGTCCACCATCAGATACCGCCTCCAGCAAGGATCTCCTGCAACGACTTCTCCACCGTGAGCACCGTCGGCTCACCAACCGGGTAATTCACCGTGAGGTTGACCTGGGTGCCAACTGCGGTCCCGGTTTGCAACCCGTGTGGGGCAGTGACCGTGAGCGCGGATTGAGGAACCTCCAGCATGGTCGCCGCCGCAGCCGACACCCGCGGGCGTGCGGCTATCAAACCGTTGACTGCACCATCAGCAATGTCCTTATTCGTGAGCTTGAAGAACACCTTGCTTGGTGAGGCGATACCGAGTTCCTTCTTGAACGCGCCCACCATCGTCGCGGCAATATCCTCGATAGCCTTTTCCAGGGTCGCCTTGGACGACTCCAACCCGGCGACCACACCTTCAAGGGCGTTGACCCCCAGCCCTTCAGCGTCGAACAGGGATGCCGCGGTGTCACCAAACGCCGCTGTCGCGGAATCGAGGCCGTGGGCGGAGTTGATGATCTCGTCCAGGTTCGGCGCGTTCAACAGTTTGGATGCTGCGGTCGCACCGTCAAGGCCCTTGTTGACCAACTCGCGCAGGAACGTCTTAGGCATGCCCTTGCCTGCGAGGATCTTCAAGTTCGGGCCGAACTGCTGCCAGGCCGCGATGTCGTCGTTCAGTTTCTTGAGCACCGACGCAGGGGTCGAGCGCTTGTCAGTGAGCGTGGAGACGAAATCGGCGCGCCCAGCGGTCATCGCAGAGTCTTGGATCGCTTTGGCAGCATCCAGGCGGCCCTGCGCCTCCGTCAACTCCGCCTTGACCTGATCCAACCGTCCGTACAACGAGGTCAGAACACCCTCAGCTTGCGCAGCCTGAGCGGCCAACCGTTGACGTGCCTGCGGGGACAGGTCCTCATTCTGCGACAACCCATACATCTCATCGACCACACTGAGGGCACCAGACAGGCCCCCGGTGATCGAATCCACATAGTTCCCACGACGCACACTGGTCTCGACGCCCTGGGTCAGGTCACGCATCCGCTCATCACGCTCAGCCGCCGCACGGTTCGCCTCCACCGCGTCAGCGGCGCGTTGCTCGTCACGTTCCTGCCGACGCTCCGCCTGCCGCTCCTGCTTCGCTGCCGCTTTCTCGTGTGCCTTGATTTGCGCCTTGATCGTCCCGGCAGGCATCCGGTTCAACCGGTTCGCCTCACGCGACATCGACAGATCAGCGCGGGCCTCTTTGAGTTCGAGTTCGGTGATCTTACGTTGACGACCCGTCAGCGTGTACTGGCCCTTGCGTTTGCCGTCCTTCTCCTTCGCAGCCAGATCCTTCTTCAAATCCGCGATCCGCTGCTCCTTCTGCAACACTTCCTTCTTCGAGGCGACGAACGGCTCATGCTTCTTCAACGTCGACAACGGAGCCAAACCCGCACCGGCCCCACCCGTCAGACCACCGTCCTTATAAACCTCCATACCAAACTGCTGGGCAACCTGCCGCAAAATCTCCCGCGACCGCGGCCGCTTCGACTGCGCCAAAGGAATATACGCTTCCCCACCCGTCTCCGGCTCAGCCCACACCCGCCAATCACCAGCCCGAGCAATCTGCGCCACATGATTCTCAGACCCATCAGCAAAGTTCACGATGCCGCCAGTGGCTTTCGCAATCGCGTTACGTGGACCAGTGGTGATCGTCGTTTGTATGCCGCTGGCGTCCAGGCGCATCCGAATGGTCTGACCAGACGTAGAACGAATGAACTGGTCACGAGCCTGCTCAGCCTTCGTCACATCCGCATCAATATCCAGCATCGGGTTCGCGGCGGTTTCGAGTTCGTCGGTGAACTTAATACCAGCGTCGGTTCCGCCTTCGCCCCACAGTTCCGTGTACTTGCGCAGTTCCTTCTTTGACGACTGCGACAGCGTCTCGACCAGCGCAGCACCATCCGCACCCTCAGCAGTCAGCGCTTCAAGCATCTCGCGCCCAGTCTTACGCAGGTCAGGCGGCAACTTCTGGTTGATCCGTTCACCAAGGCCGGCAAGGTTCTCTTCCCAAGCGTCCTGAGCGGCAACCTGGTCTTCCATCTCCTTGATCAGATCACCCATCGAGACGGAAACCCCGTCGTAGTAGTCCTCCCAAGAGTCTTTCGACGATCCGGTAGCGTCAGCGGTTGCTTGAGCAAGTTCCTTGTTCTTCTCGACTACGGTGTCATAACCGCGGCCTGCGTCAATGAACGATGCGTGCGCCGTAGCGGTCGCTTCACGCCACTTGTCGAGAGACTTCGCGGCTTCCTCACTCATTTCACCGATGTAACCGTAGTCCGCGGCGCGGGACTGGGCAGCAGACTTGGTAGCGGCAGCCGCCTGCTCCTCAGCAACAGCGACTGCTTTGACCGCGTTGTTGTAACCCTCAAGCATGTTCTCAACATCTTCGGCAGAGTGCCCGGCTTCGAGTGCAGCTACTTTGAACTCTTCGGCTGCTGCCGTGGCTGCGTCTGTGTTCCCCGATTGGACCATCTGGGCCAGCGTGGTGTCGAAGTTACTGATGGCTTCATTGGCAAGATTCGCAGGATGCTCAGCAGCACCTACTGCATCCGCCAATCCCCACAGCACGTTCTTGACACCGCTGCCCTCGTCCTTGAGACGCTCTAGCGCGTGTTCGAGTGAGACGAAGCCTTGATCGTTGCCAAACGCGCCCCCGGTGAATCCAGACGTTGATGAAACATTGAAGATGTCATCGAGCGCTACCCGTGTGCGTAGAGCGGAAGCCTCGAAATCACCCGCTGTGTTCGTGCCAGCAATCGCGAACTCGTTCAGGGCATTTGTCATGGCATCGACTTCGGCCACTTCGCCCTTCGAGCCGATCTTGCCACCGATAGCGTCGAGAGCCGCAATAGCCATCATCGCTCCAACAGCAACACCAGCGGCCTTCCCCAGACCCTTCATCGCCATGGCGGTTCGCGGCATCTGGGTGGCAAGAGTTGCCATCGCGGCTTTGGTGGCAACAATACGCGGCGCTGCGACCAGGAACGTGCCAGACATCAAAGCGGCAGCACCGGCTAGACCAATGACACCTACAGTTGTGGCCTTAACAACCGGATTCGCACGCTGGAACGTGCGCATCATGTCAGCCGCGCCATTGGCCGCATCGACGAGGAAGCCGCCGCCTTCTTTGCCCACGAGGGGTTCGGCGAGTTCGGAGGACAGGTCACGCCACGCGCCTTTGACCCGGTCCATGGCACCGGTGAAGGTGTTTTTCAATCCGTCTGCGGCGCCGTCGAAGTTCTCTTTCATGCCCTCGGTGAGCAGATCGAGCGCGGTCTTGGCATCGAGCGCCCCAGCACTGATCTGGGCACGGATCTCGCCGGCGGTGACGCCCATCTTGTCGCCGATGACCTGGGCTGCATCCACACCGTAGTTACCGAGTTGGTTGAGGTCTTCGGCGGTGATCTTCGCAGAAGACGAGATCTTGGACAGAATCTCTGCCACACCGGCGATCTCAACGTTGCCCTTGCCCGCTGCGGCCATGGCTTCTTGGATCGCGTCCAAGTACGGGATGACCTTGTGTGCTTCAATACCGAACGCCAGCATCTGCTGTTGGGCTTGGATGAACACTTGCTTCGCGAACGGTGACGTCCTGGCGAAGTCGTCTAGGGCGTCCATTTGCGCGTTGGCTTGCTCAAGCCCGCCGAGCATCGTCGTCAACGCGGCACGGCTGGATTGTTGCAGCGTGTTGTAGTCGATACCGGTTTTCAGTGCTGCGGCACCCATGGCGGTAACAGCACCGCCAGCGGTCATCAGGACGCCGCCGACCTTGCCCCAGGCATCGGCGTTGTCGGTCGCGGTCTTAGCGAACCGGGACATCTTCGACTCAGCCCCACCCGTGTCTACTTCGACTTTGGGGGTAGCGACGGTCTTATCCAGCGCGGACAGCTCTTGACTGATCTCGCCCAACACCTTGCGGGCCGACCCCGCATCCGCACTGACTTTCGGTGTGGGTTTGGCTTTGCCGACCTCGTCGAGCTTCTTCGAGGTTTCGTTGGCCTTCTTGAGCGCGTCAGTGTTGTCGGCGTTGATCTTGGTGGTCGCCGCGGCCTTTTCAAGGTCTTTGAGAGTCTTTTGCGCAGCCGTGGAGGCGGTGTCGAAGCCTTTGGTGTCGAGAGTGAGGACGGCCTGTAATTCGGCGACGGTCAGCGACATGGGCGCGTCCTCACTCTCTATTGAGTTGTTTGGGCCTCAGGTGGTTTGAGGGCCTGGGATAGCAGGGTGGGGGTGGCCATGAGCCCTTGGATGCGGGTGCGTAGCCACCGCCAGGACCTGGCCCGGATCACTGCGGTGAGGTCGATCCCGTATTCGCGGTGGAAGTCGATTTCGATCAGCGACCAGTGCCCGAGGATGTCGGGCCAGGTGTGGGCTGGTTCTACTTGGTGGTTGGTTTGTTGTTTGAGGACTTCGGGCGGGATTTCGTACCAGTCGTAGAGGCCCGTGACGGGGTCTTGCTCGCCGCGCCCGTACGCTTCGAAGTCTTCTTGGCTGGTGCCACCTCCTGGGTGGCTACTGGTTCCCCCAGGGCACCGGTGTTCCAGAACTTCTCAGCGGTTGACCGTCCTGCGAGGAAGTCATACATCGCGGTCTTCCCGGCACGCACCAGGGCAGGGAACGGCACCTTATCGGCGACGAGTTCGTCGTAGGCGGTGCCGAGCGCTTGCTTGTAGATGTCGAGTTCGGTGTCATCATCGACGTCGGTGTTCTCTTTGCCGGTCCTGGCGGCGTAGAACGTTTCCGAGAGCCGAATACCACTGATCGCATCAACGGGCGGGACGACGTACTTTTTGCCGCCGATGGGCAGGACGAGGGGTTCTTCGAGGAACTCATCAAACTCTTTGAGGGCCATGTGGTGCTTCTCCTTCTGGGTATGGGGAAGGCCGCACCAGAACACGCCTGGTGCGGCCTTCCAAAGGGGGTTGGGGTGTGGTTATGCGGCGGGGTTGGTGATATCGAACCGCTTGCCCTGACCCAGCAACGTCACGTTGACGTTGTCCAGGTCGGACGGTCCGCCACCGGCAGGCTCCCACTGCACCGATGCGGTGCCCTGGTAGGCCTCGTCGCCGCCGTCTCGGTCGTACCAGCGGACCTCGACTAGGCCAGGTGTGCCGAACTTGTCTGCGGCATTACGCAGGATCTCTTGACCGGGGTCGTAGGCGTTGGTCAGCGTGCCGTACTTGCGGATCAAACCGACTGCCAGGTTCCAACCCAGCATCGTCTTGACCGTGGATGCCCAACCGTCGGAGTCGAAGTCAGAGTCATCCTGCGTGGTGGTATCGATCCCCGGTGTCAGCGAGTTGATGCCACGCAACGCGGTCCACACAGAATCACCGACGGCACGCACATCGACCTTGAACTTGCGGGCCAACGCTGCGGCGAGGGTTTCGGCAGTCACGGCGGTGAACGTGAACCCACCCGGCTCGTCGAGGTATTCGATGGCGGTGACGAGTCGGACAACGGCCGCGCCGGCGACCGGGGATGCGGGGGTAACTGTGTTGATCTCGGTTTCGGTGCCGGTGAACTGGACGCGCTTGCCGCCGATCCATACTTCGGTGACGTCGTCCAGGTCGGTGCCAGTGATGACAATGGGTGTGCCGCCGGTCTGGGGGCCGGTGGATGGGGTGATATCGGTGATGGCGAGTGCCATGATGGTGCCTCCTGTAGGCGAGATGGTTTAGGTGTCGTCCCGCCACTGGCCACCTGGGCGAGCAGCATGGAAGTAGTACGTGTCGGCGAGGACGGGCCTGCCGTTCTCGTCAGGTGCTGGGGGAGTCGAAATGGTGCGCCATGCGAGGGTGACGTGCACACCGTTCATGGTTTGGTGGCGGGCACCGTCGAGCACATCGAAGATCTGTTCCGAAATGCCGGTGGCGCCGAGTGGGTGGCGTGTGCCGGCGCGGATGCGGGCTTGTACGCCGATGATCGTGTCCGTTTGCCCTGGTTTTGACTGCACCGGATACGGGGTCAATGCAATAGCGGTGTCGTTCTTGGCTGGCAGTAGCCCGACCACGATGGCGGTATCTGTGGGGGCGTAGATGCCGTTCTCATTCCAGGCGCCGATGCCCTGGGCGGCGAGCCACCCGCCGAGACCCTTCGTGAGGTCTTCAAGCCAGGTCATGATGTGGCTCGTTTGATCTGACCGCCGATGATCGCCTCGAAATCACCCGACGCAGCATTGGCTCCACGCTCCAAGTACTTGAAGCCCGTGCCCGGCTCGGAATAGTTCTTCGCGGGTTCTTCATGACGGCGCGCCGCGTACACCAGGTCAGAGCCAACCACCACGGCGTGACCGCCTTCGTGCTCGGTCACAGTCAACGAGGACCGCAGGTCACCGTCTTTGAGGGGCGTGAGTGGCACGGTCTGCGCGACGACATGGTCACCGCACTTAGCGAGTCCTTGCTGGGCTGCGGCTTTAATCTGAGCGAGTGCTGCATCGAGGCTCATGTCAGTACCGCCTCACTGTGATCGGGCAGGTCGAGGTCACCTGAGGTGAATGTTGACGTGGTGATGACGGTTGCTTCACGCCCTGACGGCAGTGTCACAAGTGAGCCTGGTGTCCAGATCAGGGACCGTTCGACAGGGCCGGACAGGGTGGTCTCTGAGATGACTTCTTTGCCGTCCGAGTTGCGGACCAGGCGGCGTTTGTCCTCAGCGAAACAGGTCACTTCGACCGGTTCGGCGTGCACGTCACCGTAAGCGCCAGTCCCGATCAGCGTGCGCACGGTGACGGTGTGGACCCAGAACTCGTCAAACTCGGCCGCCGTGCTCATGCGAACGGCCCCGCAGAGGCCAGTCCTGCGTCACGCAGAATCATCACCGCGTCCTCGGACAACCGTGTCGCAGCGTTAGCACGCGTGGTCATCGCGGTGACCGAGCCAGCAGCGCCAGCGAAGTAGCTGACTTGTGCTGACCCGATCTTCTTCGCCGCGACAGTCTGCTTACCGGTCTGGACTGCGCCCGCTGCCGGGTCAACATCAGCGGCCGCCCAGGTTTCGATCTGTGAGCACACCGCATCCCGAAACGCCTGCCGGACCTTCGCATCAGTCGGCATCCCGGTCGCATCGGTGGTGTAGAGGTCGTTGATCGTGGCGCGGCGCACCAGACGAGAGGCGCGTGCTATCACTCGTTGAGATGCTTCGGGTGGTTGGTCTGGGGAAAACCATGCCGCAAGGTCACTCTCAGTGGCATACACGAGCATCAGCAGGCCTCCCTATGTGATTGTTGGTGGTTGTGAGGTGTGGGGGCGCAGGACGCGGTGCTACAGCGGGCGAAAGACCACCATGAAACCCGCCAACCGGCCTTCAACCGGAGCAATGCAAAGTGGTGGCGGTTGTTGACGCCCCCACACCTCAGATCAGAAGCGGCTTACTCTTCCGGCTCACCGTCCCCGCCGTTGTCGGCGAGGGCGGCTTCGATCACAGCCAAAATCTCGGCCTTCGTACTGGCCTCACCCAGGTCAATGACCGGGTCATGCTGCTCAGCGAACGCCACCAGCTGTGCCTTGGTTGCGCCCTTGAAGTCCTTCGTTTCGGACCAGGTAGCGAACTTCTCGGTGAGGTCTTCGGCCTCAACGTCGACGGTGTAGCCCTGTCGGAAGAAGTACGCCAGTGAGGCGGGGTTGTCGGTTTGCCCGACACCGTCCACGAAGTCGGTGCCTGCTACTTTTCCCGTGAAATCGCTCACGGGTGCGGTTACTCGTGCCATGGTGCCCTCCTGGGCGGGTGTGGCTGGCAGCCAGCAGGGAGCATCACTGCTGACTGCCAGCGAACTATTGGACTTTGACGTTCCGGAAGACTGCGGCCGCTTTGGTCGCTTTGAGCGCGACACCGACGGGGCCGAGTTCGACCTCACCCTTCTTGACCGCACCAGCGGAGTTGAAGTCAGGCAACCAGGTGCTGACTACCTGACCGCCCACGGTCGAAAGTCCGTGGAAGCCATCGAGGCCGACACGGTAGGCGAACAGGTCAGTCAGACCAGTCACCGATGAGCCGCCCACAGTGCGGGCTTCGACCGGGATGATCGGGTCATTCGTACCGGCCTTCGCACCGGGGTCAGCAAACACAATGTCGCCATAGGTCTCGCGCACGATCGGGCGACCGTTCGCACCCATCAGACCTTCAACAGGGTTACGGGTGTACATCCCTGCGCGGCGTGCCGCAGCACGCACCCGAGCCAGGGCCTTGGCGTTGCCGAGGATGATCGTTGGCGTGCCGTCGAGCAGGGCCAGGAACTCGTCAAGGTCGTCGAGGGCCTTGTGTTCGGCACGGTTCGCGGTATCGAAATCGGTCCAGTCGGTCACCGCCGTGGGACGGAACTCCGTCGAAGACCCGACCAGGGCCTTGTCGAGGCCATCGAAACCGTTCGCGTCGGTAGCAATGTCACCGTTGATCACCAGGTCTTGGAATTCGGTGCGGGTGGCCTTGATCTTCTGTGCCAAGTTCAACGACACTGCACCGGATGCGGCAGGGCCGAGTTTGGCGATCACACGGTCAACTTCGAACGCGCCACCCATGACCGCCAGGTCAGTGCTGTAACGCTGCGTGGTGACGTTCTGTGGGGTGTACTCGGTGCCGAGCGCACGGGTCGCAGCAGTGGGCTGGGTGATCAGTCGGCGGTAGCCGTAGGTCAGGGTGCCGCCACCACCAGCAGGGTTGACCACGTCATCAAAGATCATGGTGTCGAGAATGACGGATTCCTTACGGAACTCGTCAATAACGCTCACGTCGATGTCATCGGTGGCGTTGTTCTTCGCTTCTGCGAGAGAAACAGGCATGAGGTGCCTCCAAAGGTATTGTTAGCCGTTGTAGTGGTTAGCGACAGCGGCTTGAAGTGAAGTGGGTTTCGTGCCTTTTTCACCGGATCCACCGGCATGGTTAGCACTGTTGGAGGCCGCCGCCTGGACGGCCTTAAGCTTCTGGTTGGCCGTGACGGCCTTCTCAATCGCCGCGGTGATCGCGGCGGTGTCTGTGGGGTCGATGTCCTTGACCGAGTCGAGGAACGACCGGGAATCGAGCAGGGCGCTCGGATCAGCGTTCTTCGCGCCAGCGTTTTTGAACACTGCGAGTTCGAGCTGAGCCTGACGTGCGGTCGCCTGCTGCTCGGTGAGTTGTGCGGTCAACGCTGCCGGGTCGGGGGTCTCGTCATCCTTGATCAACCCGAGGGCCTTGCCGATCTGCTGCGTGAGTGCGGCCTGAGCGTCCTCGGCAGCCTTCGTCTTCGCCGCGGTGCGGTCCCCTGCGTTCTCTTTGCGCAACCGGGCGATCTCGGCCTTGAGCGCTGCGGGGTCATCGGGCAGGTTGTCGCCAGACTGGTTCCCGGTCTCGGTCTGCTGCTGTTGTGCGGCTGTGGCCTTCGCAGCGAGATCACCTGGGGTAGGCGTTGGGGCCTGCTGTTCGCCTTGACTACCGGCACCGTCTTGACCGCCAGTACCAGCGTCGCCGCCCTCACCGGCCGACATGAACCGGATACCCATCAGGTTCAACCGGTCAGGCACACCGGGGGTAGCGGCCTGCCAACGAGTATGAGTGTTCTTGCGCATTGCAAAGCCTCCTGGGCTATGTAGTGGGTTAGTGTCATTGATAGGCAAGGGGTAGTGCGGTAATGTTGTTGCCGAAGGGACGCCCCTCCGCCCGGCTTGAAATAACAGCCCACATGAACGCGGAGGCCGACGTCCCTTCGCTCTTACCAAACGCGAGTTAGGCGATGCCCGTTCTCGGAAAGAACGATGACGCCGTCCAGTCCTCGACGTTCTGCGTAGCGTTGGAGGCCTCGTAGGAACTGAGGCGTGGCTTCTTCTTCTCCCACATCCACCATGAACCGGGTTTTCCCTTTTCGGATGTCGTCGCGTAAGCGGTTCTTCACTGCCTCATACTCGGGTGCTTGAGGGCTCTTCAGTTCCCACTCTTCGCCCTCGCGCGATATCCACGTGAAGTCATTTGTGGGCAGCAACTTCCCATCCGCTCCGGTTCGGTTTCGCGGGATCCACTCGAATCGCTCATTCCTGGCGACGAACCTCTCAGCAAACCGCACTTCGGCAGGATCCAGGGTTTCGCCGTGGAAATTGACGTCAAGGGCGCCTTGGCGTTGTTTCCATGCAGCGACATCGAGGTCCGGTGGATCGGTTTGTTTGTTGGGCAGCCCTGCTAGAAGGCCTTTTTCGTAGACATCTTCTGTCTCTGTGACAATTCGCGCTGGTCGAGTCGATTGATCTATCGAAGCCTGATGTAGTCGTGTACTCGATGGCAGCCCATCAGTGGCCCGAGTCTGCTTACCGTCAACCTCGACGCGGTGCCCGTAGTTGAGTTGCTCACGTTCCCTACGCCTCGGGACGCCGGTCTTGTCGACGTGGTCACGGATCTGGGCTTGCCGTGCCCTAACCTTCTCGCGTGCGGCTTTCTTTTGTTCGGGTGTGAGGGCGGCGGCTTCTTCCATCTTCGCTTTGCGTACTTCGCGTTCGAGCCGGCGCAGTTCTTGCTCGTTGGCGTGGCCTTCGGGGTCAAAGTGCGTGTTGGTCTCGACCCGGCTGATGCCGGGCAGGTAGGCGACGGGGCGGCAGCGGCAGTTTGGGTGCAGCCAGCCGTGTTCTTTCGCCTGATCGAGGGTGCCCGCGATGTACACGGTCATGGTTCCGTCACCGTCAGCACGGTCAACAACCACATCACCGGTGGGGCCGGGATCGGTGCGCAGGATCTTTCCGTCCCATGCTGCGCACTTCTCACATGCCCTAGACCCGACCGTGATGGTGACGAGGTTGATGCCATGATCGGCCATCGTTGCGACGTGTTGGGCTTCCCACGCGCGCCGTGTGGCGGTTCTGGTGGCCATCTCCACATAGGTTGCGGTGTTCCAACGCCGGTTCGACTTATCGATGAATGTGACACCCTCAGTAAGGATCTTCTGCCACGCGCGAGCTTGAGCCTGTCTACCCGTGTCCAGTCCCAGCAGGACGTTGGTGGAAGTCTGCGCGACGGTACGCCGCCACACATCATCGGGGAAACGCAACACACGCTGGGTGACAACGTCGAGCGCGTTCGTCAGGTCGCCGGCCAGGGCGGTGACAGCTGGTGCACCGATAGGACCAGCCACAGCCACCGGCGGCAGTGTGGCGGCTTTGGCGACCTCGGTCAGTGCAGCGTTCGCGCCGTGCTGGGCTGCGGTGTCCAGGATCTGTGGGATCTGCTCGTGCGTGTATTCGGACAGTTGCTCAGCGAGGCGCTCAGCTGCTTCCCGGGACTTGGTGAGGCGGGTGACACGGGCTGCGAGTTGTTCCGGATCATCGGTCAGTAGGTCACGCAGTTCGGAGGCGAGGACTTTGACGAGTTCCTGCTCAGCTTCACCGAACACGGCTGCGAGATCTTGAGCCAGCCACCACAATGCGCCGCGGTCGTCGGGCAACCAGGCCATGGGTTTACTCCGTCAGCTCGAACGGGTTCTCGACGGTGTTGCCACGTTCCTGCAAGATCAGTTGAGTTTCTGCTTCCACTGCGGTGTCGTCCCATTCCGGGTGAACAAACTGCACCAACGTCTTCACCGACGCGGCCTCAGCCTGCTTCAACAACGTCGCGGTACGGGCAAGGGTTTCGGGGGACTCTTGGACACCATCAGCGAACTGGAACACCAGATCATCGGGATTCACGTTCGCGTTGAACACGGCCTTGTCGATCTCCAACAGCTTCTTGATCAGGGTGCGTGCTGCTGGTTGCCACGCCCGCACTTTGCGGTCCCTGGTCAGATACGAACGGCGTTCACGAGCGGTGACTTCAGTTGCGGTCTGTTGGTGGGTGACTTGACCCTCAGCGAACGTTTGCGCGCTATAGCCGGCGGTGCGGCGGATCTGCTCCAACAGCGCGTCAGCAGTAGCCTTGTGCTCCTCAACACGGATAGCGAACTGGACCTGCTCAATCGGCAGACCGGGTTGATCTGTGCGCTGAATTGCGTTGACGGATGACCAAATTTCACGATCTAGATCGAGCACGGACCCTTTGCCTGGCCCTTTATCCTCTAGCAGCGAGTCAGCAGCAATCAGTCGTGCCTTGCCAAGACGTAGATCACGGATCCACGATGACCAGGTCTCATCGAGTGCGTCCATGAGCGGTTCAACACCGTCATAGTCGGAGCGTCCAAGGTTGGTGCCGATCGGGTCGGTACGCCACAGCCGGTTCGGGGTTTGGTTCGGCACATAAACGACATCAAGACCAGGGGTAAGGGTACTGATCTTCGAGTCAGCATCGACCTGCAGGCCAGTGGTCGAGGGATGCTCAGACAAGGGGATCTGTCGCCCAAGGTTGTCCGGCGTGCCCTGATACAGGCCGTGGAACACCACGCCGATACCAAGACTGTCGGTTTCGTGAGCTTCCACATGGCGTAGCACGGTGTTGTTGTCCTGGTGGACAACATGCCAGAACGTCACAGCAACCAAGCGACCCCACCGGAACGTAGGCAACGCGGCGTCAGCATCCACACGACTGATGAACGCGTGCTGGGCAAGTTTCTGGTCCCAGGTGGCACGCAGGTATACGCCACCCAACGCTGCGGAGATCTCGGCGGCCTCAGCGAACCCGGTTAGCAAACCATCATCGACATAGCCGGTGATGTGATCCTGAGTCGTCTTATCGCCTGCGGTGATCACGGGTGGTTCAGAGAACAGCAGGTCAGCGGAAGCGACAGCGAGGTCAGCGGCAGCTGGGATGTGTAGTTTCGCGGGGGTGGACTTTCCATCAACTTGTGGGCGGCCCCACCACCATCGCGAGACCTTCCCGACCACACCGCCAGCGAGTTGTGAGGGTCGAGTCTTGGCTTGTGAGCCGCTACGGTAGGCCTTTTCTAGGCGTTCAGGATTGCCGACATACCAGGCGTTCCACGTGCTGATCTGATCAAGGATCGGTGAGAGTTCCTTTGGTGGCCAAGAAGTGTTCGCTTGAGGGAGCGGCATGATCACTCCCTTCTGGGTTATGCGGCAACTCGGAGGTGTGATCGCCAGAGTGATTCGGTGGTAGTTATTCCGTACCTAAGGGCGTCGAGTGCGTGGTCTGAGACTTTGATTGGTTGGTCTTTGCCCTTCAACGTGGCTTCCGGGTCCCAGGAGTAGCCAGGGAATTCGCGGATCAGGTTCTCGGCACTCTTGTGGACCTTCAGTTGGCCAGAGCCAAGTAGTGATGCGACGAGCGGGATTCCGTAGGCCACGTCGTTGTCAGCGATAGCGAGACCGGTAGTACCGTCTACCTGCAACTGTGTGCGGAATGCGGCTGCTGCGGGGTCAACACAGACGAACTGGGCGCGCTGCCCACCATGCTGGGGATCATTGAGCCAGCCACGTAAGGAGGCGGACTGTTGCGCCACCGTTGGCTTGACCTGCATGGTGGAACCGTCTAGCCACCACTCATCGGCTGCGTACATCACACCGCCACTGATACCGAGCAGGATGCCGGCTGACGGGTTCGTGATGCCGTGGTCCACACCAACAGCGATCATCCGATCCATGTCGGGCAGTTCGTCGATCACGTGCTTTTCTGGGTCCCAGTCAGCGTAGATAGCGCCTTCAGCTGCGACCCATTCACCGAGGATGAAACGCCGGTACCAGAGGCCGGTGAAGTTCGCTTCTTGCTCGGCACGATATTTGGCTGTCAGCGATGGGTTGTCGTCCATGACGAAATGCCAGGAACGCCAGTGCGGCATGGTTTTGATGCGGTCGAGGAACTTGCGCCGCAGCCAGTGAGCGGGGTTGTCGGGGTTGGTTGTAGCGAACAGTTGTGCGCCGGTGACGCTCATGCGTCCTAGGAGTTGTGTGAAGAATTCTTCTGGGACTGTGGTGGCTTCGTCGACGTAGGCACCTGCGACGGTCATGCCTCGAAGGACTTTTTCGGCTTTAGCGTCGGATGCTCCGAGGACGTGGACTCTGCGTCCGAGGATGCGGACGGTGGGGGCGCCGTAGTTCCCGATGGTTTGTTTGTCGAACGGGGCGAATAGGTCGGGGTTTTGGAGTGGGGCGATGCAGTTACGCCAGACAGCGTCTCTGGTGCGTCCGATCATTACGAGTTCGCCGCCGCGTGGGGCTTTGACTATGTAGAACAGCCAGCGCAGCAGGCTGATGATTGTTTTCCCGGAACGGATTGAGCCTTCGAGTAGGGACACGGTTGTGGTCGAGTTCCGCAGGAAGTCGAGTTGTTTGGGCGACACACCCATGTCGATGTTCATTGGTCGTCGGTTTCGAGGTTTGGTATGCCGATGGCCCCGGCGAGGCGTTCGAGCATGCTGGCTGCTGCTGCGGCTCCGTTGTCTTCGATGGTGAGCCTGTCTACGGTGGCGGCCATGGATGCGCGTGCTGAGGACTCTTCGCGCATGTCCCTCGGTGGGACGAAGCCGACGTCTTTGGGTTCTTCGATGCCCATTTCGCCGCGCAGGACGGTTTGCCATGGTTCGGCGTCTCGGAGGGTTTTGAGTGCGCGTGTTTGGGACAGTTCGAGGATTTCTAGTTCGGCTAGGGCGGCTTTGGCTCGTCGTGATTTCGCGTCTGCCATGTTTGCTTGGGTGGCAGCGAGGGTTTTAGTCCGTGTGGATTTCAGCCCGAGACGTCTGATGCGGCTTGCCACGGTGGATCGTGGGCGTCCGAGGGTTTCCGCGATGCGTCGCACACTGATTTCGTTGGCGTGGAGGTTGCGGAGTTTTTGGTCTTCGTCGGGGGTCCAGGGGCGTGCAGCCATGGTGGTCACCTGCCTCGGGGTTGCTTCACCGCGCCTGGCGGGCTGTTAGCTACAAGTGTTTGGGGGATGAGTGAAGCCCCGGAGCGTGTGCTCTACGGGGCTTGTTTTTGGGCATGACCTGCCGTCTCAAACTATAGAACCTGTGGATAACTTTTTGCAAGTTGGTTAGCGACACGGTGAGCCCAATGGGTTGCTGGGCTCACCGTTGGTCACTATTTGGTGTCCTGGTGTTGGAGGACGGCGACCCATGTTGTGGGTGCCCATCTGAGGTGCTTGCCGTTGTCATCACGGCAATGGCGGCAGATCACGTCGGCAGTGTCTGGGTGCGCTGTCCACCCTGGTTCGAGGTGAAGCCGGTTGTCGCAGTGCGGGCAACGTAGGTCGCCTGGTGCGGTGGTCCAAGGCTCTTCGCCAGGGAGTGCCGCATCTAGCATTGCTCTAATCTGACGCGGCCACGACAACAAAGCATTAGTCGGGTCAGCGAGGTCAAGGTCAGGATCTAGACCTCTCTCATACCCGTGAGCGATCAGGACCGGCAACCTTCCAATCGCCTCGACCGTCTGGTTGTCAGCACCCGGCCTGAACCTCGCACGCCCAAACAATCGCACACTCAACAACGTCTCAAAACGCCGAGCATCCCCATGGATCGTGTAATACAACCCTGCCGCCGCATCGTTCCATGGGGCTGGTGAGGATGGTTGCTTCTTGAACCGGTGGGTGTCGCTGGTGTTGGGCGAACTGGTTTCAGCGATGAGTGCTTTCAAACGGGGAAGCAGGTCGGTGGTGGTGAGTTCACGTGCTGCTTGATAGAGCTGCTCGATGAGCGCCGCGGTCGTTTCCGCGCGCGCGATGAGCGGACGTGCGGTGTGGTCTGTCTCACTCATGTTCTGCCTCCTGACACACGTGAGGCCCCGGTTTTCGGGGCCTGTGGGCATTTCTTCTGGTGCTGTTCTTTGCGCCTGAGTGCGGCTTGGATGTTGCCGTAGGTTTCCCAGCCGCAGGGGCATTTGGTGGTTATCAAGGGTTTCTCCTTGTCTTGGCCGAATCAAGGCTCAGGGCTTGATGACACACACATGGACACGCAATGGGTTCGTCTCGTTCGGCATCCCACCCAGACCCATCGCAGGCCGCGTGCTTGCCGTACTTACAATCGGGGTTCACTGGGCACCTCCGTTCGCGATCTCTAGCAGCACGTCCGCGTGGCACGACTGATCGAGCGGGCACCAGCAGGCGAGGTCTTTGCCTGCGAGTTCGGTCACATCCAGTCGCCACACCCAATGCCTGAAATGCTCTACTGCGGCAGCGGTTGCTTCATCCTTCGTGATGAACAGTTCATAACTCGCATTGTGATCCGCCTTACAAACCCAGCGGCCCCGCCGCGCATCTCGCCAAACTCGCCAGGGATTCCCCCACTTGCTCGGCCTGGCAACGATCACCGCATCCGGGTTGTCCGCACGCCACGGTCGTTGCCGTGTCATCTGAACTCGTTTAGGCATCACGACCCCACCGCCATCCACGCCGAGACGATAAACAGCGCGCAGCTTGACGCGAACAGCGCCCAGCCGACCGGAACGATCACGGGCCCTCTCCTGTGCCAGCCCTTATCATCGGCTACGAGCGCTACGACTATGGATGCGACTAGGAAAACGACGGCGGTAACCGCCGTCGCCCCCGCAGCGTTCACGACGCACCTCCACGAGCGATTCGGGCGGCAGCACGGAGGCCGGACTCTCGGGGTCCGGGGAACGTGCAGTGAAAACCGATTATTTGCGGCTCGCTATCGGCCACTGTCTCAATCTCCCGCGCGACCTTCTCCCGCTCATCACGACGAACCTCAGCGTCGTGGGTGGTAAGAATGGCATTGAACTTCTCGTCCGCGTACTGCTCGATCTGCGCGTACTGCTCGGGCGAGAGGAACACCTCCACGGACGGCTCTCGCTCTGCCAATTTGTCAAGAGCAGCCAGGCGCAAGAACTCACGAAATGCCTCACGCAAATCATCCGTCGATAAAACCTCGTCAGCCACAGTCACCATCCCGCTCGATCCGGTCAGCGCGGGTGGACAGCCACGAGACAACCGTGTTGGCTTCGTAGGTTCCCAGACCCGCGTAGTCAATGTCCTTAACGGCCTCCCGCAGCGCCTCGGCTTTCACCTCAGCCTCATGAGCAGCAAGCCAACGGTCGAAGGCGCGCCCGTTGATGACGTGGTGCGGGGTGATCGGGTCGTGGTACTCGGCCACAGGGTCGAAGCTGTAGGCATCACGCACCTGCTCTGTCGTCGGCGTGTACTCAGCCACGGCTACCACCCCGCTCGATCTCCTCAGCGCGGGCATGGAGCCAATCTTCGATGCCGACGCTGCGGATGGTGGGGAATGGCTTTGAGTGCGGGTCGACGACCTCCTGGATGTGCGCGCCGTATTTTTGCTTGTCCTCATCCCAAAAGTCACCCCACGAAACCCTCGGCATACCCGCCGCCGCTTCCCGCAACGCCTCCGCCTTCACCACAGCCTCAGAGCGGCCAGGGAGCAGGGCGAGAACTGCGCGGGAGGCCGCGTCTAAAATTGCCTTTTGATGGGGGGCTAAAGAATCCGGCCAATCAGAACCAATGGCTCTGTCCACCTCTTTAGCGATGGCTAAGATCAGCGCTTCACGGCTCGGGGTGACACGCTCCGCCCGCACAGCCGCCTCGGTGACCTCCGCGACGTGGCGGACATGCGCCGACATCATGCCGCTGTCGGACGACTCCTTATTGCGAGCCCCACACTGACAACCAATGGTCTCGCCATCGCTCCCGCCGCTGATCCAGTCGACGCCGTGCTCCCGTGCGATCTTCTCGGTCAGTTCACTCATAGTCTTCTCCTAACGCTTGTTCAACATCCATGACTGCCCGCTTCCAGCCGCACGTCACCGCCTCGTCTTTGTCGTACAGGTCGCACGCTTTCGGGTGGTTGGCGAGGGCAGCCCGCACCGCGTCTACCTGGGCTTGCAGGCGGTCAACCTCGGCCAGCAGCCACGGAATGTCCTCGCGGGCGTGGGCAATGAACTCTGTCTCCGCATGAGTTATTGACAAGTGGACTGGCCTCCCGTCCTTTCCCTTAAACTCCGGGAACGGACGCGTAAACCATGCGCGCGACGATTCGGAATCTTCGCTCACCGCCCACGGCCCCTCAGTAGCCGCCTCAGCGCGGGCTTTGATTTCATCTAGGCGCTTCATGGTCAACCTCACATTCTTGACAGTCATTTGAACAATCGGGCGCGTACCAATGCACGCAGTTTTCGCACCGGGAACACGGCGGGTTCAGGTGGCATGAACACTCATGGCAGTCGATCATCGCCCGCCTCCTACATTCATCCAAGCCGCCGCGATGAAAGCGACAGCGCTTAATCCGGTTACCACACACGGCCGCCAGTATCGGCGGTCGCGTGGTCGCACTTCGACCGCCTCGTAACCCCATGAGATGGTGCTGAACACCGCCAGTACCACGCCTGTTACAAACATTGCTTCTGCGGTGCTCATCCCTGAACCTCGATTCCGAGAGCGGTGGCAATGTCGGGGCGGAGACGCATGTGCCCAGTTCCATCCTCGACAGTGCCTTCGTAGATTCCTGACAGGGCTTGCCTGGCCCCGTTGACGGTCACTCTCCCCGACTCAGCCAGCGCAATCAGGTTGGCGATCCGCTGCTGCTCTACGAGGGCCAGGGTCGCGTGGACTTGGGCCACCAGAGGCGCGTCAGTGGCGACATTTCTGCCGTCTCCCGCTCCTCGCAGTGCTTCCCGCGCCTCAGTCGCGTGGTCAATGCGGTCGGTCATGGTCAGTCTCCCGTCGGCGACGTACAGCACGCGGTATTCAGTGATGCGCTCGGCTGTCGTGACGCTCTCCGGCAACCCCCGCGACCCGTACACGAGCACCTCCCACAAGCGCGGCTCATCCGTGCCGCTGACGAAGCTCGGCACCGGACGCGCCCAGCACCTGTCGAACTGGCCCGCGCCGTGCAGATATCGCCCCGACGCCTCGATTAGCGTGCGGTCTGGCAGGGTGTCCAGCGCCTGCGTTTTACGTTCACTCATCCTCGTTCCTCCTTCTCGTGTGCGGCCTCATCGGTGGCCCCCAGTGCTTCGGTGACCGCCCGAACAGTCGGGCAGGGGTATGTGGCGGGGAGAGTGTCTCCGAGGCCCAGATCTTCAACGCACTCCTCGCACACGGGCCGACCAAGAAGGCCGGGGCGACTTGAGTGCAGAAGAAGCACCGCTTCAAGGGCTGTGACCAGTGCGGGTACGTCTTGGCGGGCGTGGGCGATGAAGGTGGCGTCTGGGAAGGTGTTGATGTTCTTTTTCGCCACCTTGGTCATGAGATTGTCGGAACCGCGGAACTCCGGCTGTCCGCCCTGCATGCCGTAGCGAGAAAACGCCATGACGCATCGACTCGACTTGCCAAGCAGGTACACATCCTGCGAATTGCGCCAGTACCACGGCCCCCCAGTAGCCGCCGCAGCACGGGCTTTGATTTCATCGAGCACCGACCCCGCAGAAGCCGATTTAAGGCCCGTTTGTCCGCCCGAACCTCCCTGTGCCCCTTTTCCGCCTCCCGTCGCGTCCTGGGTGGCATTCTGTGGCAATGCGGACGCTTCCTGCCTCAGCCGCTCGATCTCCACGAGCAAATCCGGCACGTCGCAGGCCGAATCCCAGATCGGCGTTGGATCGATCGGCCCCTTGCCGGGTTTTGCATCCAGCGCGGCTTGGTAACGGCTCTGGATCGCGGCTCGGTCTAGCGTCATGGCTTCCTCCAAAGTGTCGGATCAGGGTTGCGGATCACGCGCCGCTTAGTGACAAATTTGCCCTTGCGGTGGTGGATGATTTTGCGCGGGCCGTCGAACTGGATCTCGCTAAATTCCAGGAAGTTCCGACTGGCGAGCGGCGGCGGATCGACGGCAACAGCATTCGGATTGACGCCCGCGAGTTCAAGGGCTCGCAGAACACGTTTCCGGTCTGGCAATTCGGGAAATTCGACATCAAGCAACCTCGCGCGCCGCTTTGGCCTTGCTTTGGCCTTGAGTGCCTTCTTGAAGTTCATAACGTCCTCCTTCATGCAGAAACCCCGCCACTGGGACGGGGTTTGAGTGTTTTGTTGAGCAACCCGGCGATGGGGACGGTTTCGACGTGCTCCGGTTCAGGGATCTTCATTGCACTCCGGGCCCGTTTTGCCGCATCGTCTGCCGTGAGGCCGTCACCGACGAGCGCCCGAATGCGCCGAGTCCATTCACGCTCGCCGTCGACCCCGAGGTAGGTGGGAGCCTCTGGGAGTGTTCCCGCCGAGTCGAGTCGTTTGCTCCGAATCCGCTTCACCTCGTCGATCAGATCGCCTGGCGTGATCCAGGTGTTGCCTTTCGCTGCCGAGCGGCTGGTCACCATTTCTCGACAGGCTGCCTGTGCGTCCTCGATGCGCAGGTTTGGCATTTTGGCAGCGAGGGCGTCTACCCACACCGCCGCTTGCCCTTCCTCGATCGGCCCACTGAGGTTAGCGGCCTTGAGGTAGCGCAGGACGGTCACCATCTGCTGGTTGCTGAGCATCGAGATTCCTTTCGTCTCGCAGTCGGGCCTGTTCCATCTCCCGATCCCATAGCGCAGCTTGACGCTCCTGGTAAGTCGGGCGCATCCCTGCTGTGCGATCTCGTGCTGCGAACTCGGCGGCGTTGATGAGCCAGCGAGTGAATGCCGCGTTCCAGTTCTTGGCCGTGCGCCCTTTCTCGTGGGCGTGCGACCGGAACTTCATCACCTCAAGTTGCAAGTCGAGGTTTGTCTCGCTTGCTCGGGACTGGTGTTCGATCGTCGGAGTCCATGAATCGGGCAGTTTTGTCGCGCGCGACCTAACTACACCGTTAGGTGTAGTTATATGTGTCTCTGTCTCTGTCTCTGCTTCGTTTTCGCTAAGCGACTCGCTAGCGACTTGCTTGCGTTTCGCTAGCCCGCCCTTCTGACCTGCAATTTTGTTGCGGCGCGACCGTGCCTCAATGTCCGCTTTAGTGTCCTGATGTTTATCAAAGTCGTGTATCAAATACCCCTTTTCAACCTCAACCAAAGAGGGGTTTTCGGGGTCGTTTTCGCACAACTCCTGCAAAACCTCAAGCGACCACCTAGCGACTGCGTAGCGACGCGCTAGCAACCCGTCAGTCATGTGCTGTCGGCTCCAAAGTGTTGCCTCAACTAGACAGCGAAACGCAGCATCCGACAGCGGCAGAATCTTCGGCGAATCGGGGAAGTCTAGGGTGAACTTCCCGTAAAGCCTTCCATCCTTAGCCACCTCTCACTCCCTCCTGCATTTCACGCAAAGGCCGTCCATCTGGAACACGCTTGCCGACCCGCAGCCCTCGCAGTGCAGCCGCGTCCAGGGGTGACGCTTGCCGCACCTGTCGCAGTCGACGACGGGGATACCGGTTGGTGTGGTGGTCATAGCTTTTGGCTCTTAAGTTCATGAGTGGACATGACGATTCCTTTCTAAGCCCGCAACGACGCGGGCATGGAGAGATTGGGGTTTGGGTGTGGACGTAGAGCAAATCAAAGCGCTTGACGTTGGCGAAGTAGTTGCTTTCGTCGGCAGTAATACCGGGAAAACTGTGACAATGCGGAAGGTTGACGAACAGACCTACAGGTTTGGATACGATGGCATAGAGCATCAGACCGTCGAGCTTGACGACGAGTGGTGCTCTGTTACCCCAGACCAGGGATCTACTGCGATTGGTGGATCGCTGTCGTTTGAAGAGCTGATTTCATTTCTCTAAACCCGTCCACCGCTAACCAAACTGACGAAATCGGCTAGTGTCATGGTCACTAGTTGATCGCCGGGGGAGGCCTTACCGTGCCGTTTGTGCACAACTAGGCCCACCCCGGCATCATCGTTTCCGCGTTCGATCTCGACTTCATTGATCCATGTTCCGAGCGACAGGCGGGTGGTGTTCTTACATTCGATCACCACCCGCTGGCCCATGTGACGTAGCCCGCCAATGTCGCCGCGATCTTTGTTCCCGGTTTTGACGCGACGATCAATCCGATCGTCAACATGCTCGGCGAGGTAGTTGGCAACGAGGCGTTCGAATGACGCGCCCGCCTTCTTGGCGCTGACTCGGCTGCGGGTCACTTCCGCACCATCCGATCCGCCCAATCCATCGCCTCGCGCCAGGTGTTTGCGTGGTGGACGACATGGGAAACATAAGGGCTGTCCACCTTCCAGACGGTCCATATGGGCCGGAGGGGATGTGGCCAGAGCCGGGCTCGTTCGATGCGAAACTGCCTAGAACGGCGGCTCATCCGAACTCACCGCCGATCCGCTCCAGGGGTCATGTGCGACCGCAGGCTGACTGCTCTTGGCTTTGGGCACGATACCGATCTCGCGGGCTTGAACTCGCCAGTAGACTCGCTTCGAGCCGTCCTTCTCGACCTCGCGAGATTCGAGGTCGCCCACGATCACAACGCGATCGCCCTTCTTGAGTGCTTCGGCGAGTGTTTCAGCCTTACCTCGCCAGATCGTCACGTCGTGCCAATCAGTACGCAGATCGACCCACTCGTTGCGAGCCTTGTCGAAGCGGCGGTGGTTCTCGGCGACGCGGAACGACAGCAGTGGCGTGCCGTCCTGCGTGTACCGGAGTTCAGGGTCGGCAACGACGTTTCCGGTGAGTGTGATCGTACTCATGCTGCATCCTCCTTGACGAGTTCGACGAACGCCTCGATCGATTCCTCTGAGTGCCCTTGCCACTGATAGGTTTTGCCGTCGACCTTGCCGATGACAGCGGGTGTGCGGTTGAGTCCGTACTGGTCCAGAACGGCGCGTGAGGTATCTGGGTCTTCATGGACGTCGATCTCGACGAACTCCAGGCCCTGTCGCTTGAGTGCCCGCTTGGTCGCCTGGCACGGAATGTATGACGGCTGGGTATATAAAGCTAGTGCGTAATCTTTCACGCGCCTACCTCCTTCCTATGCTTTCGTTTAGTGATAAATAGAACCTCGACAGATGCAACGATTGATGCAGGCGAACCGTGTTCAACTGCAACCAAAGTCGGCGAAACTCGTCGCCAACAATTCCGCTCACAAATCGCCGCCATTTCGTCTGTTGCTTCCTGCTTGAGGTCGTGCAGATTGGCAGACTCATCGACGATCGGGAAACGGTGCCGATAGATACCCTTGCCGCTCACACCCGCCTCCTTTGCTTCGATATGGCCGCCAGTTGCTCGATAGCCCATTTCAAAGGCTTGTTACGCCTCTCGGTGGTGCGCATAATTTTGATTCGGTCACTTGGCAGCGTTCCCGCCCAGATGCCGTTGCAAATATCGCCAGGCCGCTTGATGCTCATTTCTAAGCACTGATTGACCACCGGGCAGTGGCGGCAAATCTCGATCGCATCCTGCTGATCTTGAAAGTCGTCTGAGTAGAAGATCTCTTGGCCCACCTGAGCACACAAAGCATCGTCCTGCCAGGCGAGATCGTGTGAGGACTCGCGGAGTGGGTTCGGGTAACGACGCATGTGGGTGGTCATGTGATTGCCTCCCTTGACTGCTGGCGGCGAATCTCAGCACGCAGTCCGTCAAGCCCTCCGTGCCTCGCCAGACACTCTGTACAAGTTGGCTCAGCGGGGGTTGATTCGGGCCACTTGTGCGCACCCAGCAGCCCGCGAGTTCCGAGAGTGCATGGTTCGCGCACCTTGAGGAAATCGAGGCCACACGCCAGTCCCATCGAGGGCATGAGTGCGTGCACTTTGGTGACGTCCGCCGGGTTCTCGATCCGATTGAGTTCGTCGAGCAAATCCATTAGGACTCGGTCCCAAACAACTCACCCTCAACGACCTCGCCCGTTTCCGGGTCGGCGGCGGGGGTCGCGCGCAGTTCGGCAACGCGCGCTTCGATGAGTCGTCGTCCTTGTGGGCTTGATTGCTTCCACAGTTCCTTGAGCGCGTCCTCGTCGGTTAGTGAGGCGATCTGCTCGGGCGTGGGGTCGGCGGTAGTTGGCTCATCAGGCAGTGGCTCAACGTGCCATTGCTTCACGCGTCCAGCACCAGGTGCTCGAATCGCTACCGTGCGCGCTTTTTCAATGTGTGACAGGTGACTAATGCGAATGCCGCCCGTCTTTTCTTTGCCAAAAGTGACGTCGCGGTCGTTATATAGCGTGACGCGGCGGCCAACCCAGGCCTTCCCGTCTGTGCCCCAGCATGCGGCCAGCACGTCAAGCATTCCCTTGCTTGGTCGCCAAACCCGGTCGAAATTGACAAGACGAATCTCGACAACAGTCCTGCCGTCCCGCTTACCAAGGCGGGACCCAGTGTCGATGGTGAAGGTGCGCGGATTGACCAGTTCAACCGCATCTAATTGGTCGCTCGCTGGCGCAAGCGCGTCAGTAATGTCCATATCAGAACTCGATTTCATTGAAGTGTTCGACGTACTCGGTTGCAGGCATATTTAGAGCCGCAGATTCGTAGCGAGCAACCTTGTCCGCTATGTCGTGCTCACAGGCTTCGACTGCCTCGGTGATCGCGTCGCGCCACCGGAAATCCGGGTAAACGCGCTTGACGAATAGCGGCATTCCAGCGCAGTAGGAGATGTAGTCCAACCAGCCCCTTCCACTAACCAGTAGCCCGGCCTGGATCTGCGCCATGTTCACGGCGGGAACCTCGTCACTGAGAATGGTTGCTAGCTGAATCTTGGGTTTGCGAGACTTGATTTCAATTAGTCCGTCATCGCCAACCAGACCATCAGGGGAGTATCCGAGGCGTATGCCTCCGCTTTCAAGGACCATGAATCCAACCTCTGTCACAGGCGCATGGTGTGAGGCGTACAGGTCGCGGGCAATCGGCTCATCGAGACGACCGCGCATCATGTCATCGGAGACGAATACCGGCTCGATTCGGCCCGTGATGCGCTCAGCCGCAAGCGTCAACGCCAGCGAGCGAGATGTCTCGTTGCACGCGAGTTTCAGCGTCTTTGCTGTGATGAGCTGCCCGACGACGGACGCGGTGACAATCCCGCGACGCGCCTCCAGCCACTCGTCTGACCCTTGTTCAAGGTCCTTGTAAATCTGCAGACTCACTGCAACTCCTTAGGTATAAGAAAAGCCGCCCCGATCAGAGCGGCAACGATGATGAGGTAGACGATTCCAGCGGTGGTCACATCAACCCTTCCGTAGCGTGCGCCCAGGACTGCAGCGCAGTACACAAGTCCGCGAGCCCGTCCGTGAGCGCCTCCCCGTCGAGTGCGAGTTCTTTCAGTCGCTCGACAATGGCTTCAATCTCAGTGTTCGCGGCCTCGACCTGCTGGAGTTGGCGCGTCTGATAGTCGGCTTCGACCTGGTTCGCCAAGTGCGATTCGTAGTCACTCATTGATCCCCAGCCTTTCGAGAACTTTGGATGCGTCGTCGCCGCAGCGGGCAGTGATGAGACGGCGAGCGGACTCGATCTGATCTGGTGTCAGCGTGGTGATTGACCGGTCGATTATCGTCAGATCTTCGCGCAGGTTAGCCATTGGACACCTCGCCGTCAGTGATGATGACCGCGCCCTCGCCACCGGTGCCAACCGACTCGTACCAGACCTGATAGTCCTCGGCCTCGGCGAAATCAGCCACAATCTTCTTGTGCTCGGCATCCAGTAGCGAGCCGTCGCGTAATTGGATGACGCGCAACGTTGGGTTGAGTGCTGCTGTGATCCGCAGCGCAGCATAAAGTTGCTCACCGCTCGACGCATCCGACAGTGGCAAGCCGTTGAGCGTGACGCCTTTCTCATCCAGCCCGAGCCCCTCGACAGGCAGATTGGCCTTGGCGATCGCTTCGTCCTTGGTCTTGTCGAGGTTCTCAATCTGCCGAGTCAGCGTCTCGTACTGCTGGCGCAGGGCCACCTTCCTTGCCAATTGCTGCCGACGAGCATTGTTCACGCGGATCTTCGCGTTGGTTTCCTCGATGCGCGCTAACTGCTCTTCAAGCTCATCGGTTGACTCTGCGTCGCCCAAGAATTTCGCCCGCTCAATCGCCTTCTTCTGCTCGTCCCGCGATTCCTTGAGTTGAGCCTGTAATTCCTGGATCTGATGGGCGAGATCTTCAATGGTGCGCGCGTTGTCCGCGACCTCACGCTCAGCCTCTTCAATTTCGCGATTACGCTCCTGGCGGGCTTGAATCATGCGAATAATCTCAGACGCGGACTGCTCTTCCTCTGGCAGGCCATCGTCGATCTCGCCTACCTCCCCGAGCGCCTTGCCTTGGCGTCCGATCTCAGTACGCGCATCGAAGATCCGTTTGCGGTTCGCTGCCAACTCGTCCAGATCTACATCAAGGTCAAGCAGCCCCAGCAGTTCGGCGCGCTGCTGCTCAGGCTTGGCCGCAGCGAATCCAGCGGGGTCCAGGAACTTTGACCGCAGCGAGTCCAACACAGTCTGCGGCGAACTCACCGTCGAGGCGATCCCCTCGGCGGTAACGGCAGTCACCTTGAGGCTCGTAGTGCCAGCCTCGGTGAAGTTCCGACGCACACGCAGGTTGCCGAGATCCAGCTCGACGAAGCCCGACTTCTCGCCCTTGCGTAGGGGTGTGGTGACCGACCCCTTGGCATCCTTGCCGCCGAGTGCCAGCCAGATAGCATCCAGAACACTGGACTTGCCGGCGCCGTTCGACCCAGCCAGTTCGACGAAGTTATCGCCGGGCGTGATGTCGATTGCTTTGAGGCCGCGAATGTTTTCGGCCTGGAGGTTGATGATCTTCACTTCTTCTCTCGTTTCTCTCGGCGCTCATCAGTGAGCGCAAACAAAAACGCCGCCACGATTGTGACGACGCTGATAGCAATGACTGCCCACAGGTGAGGCATGGAGGCTTGGAGCATCAGGCGACCTCCTGGGCGAGTTCCCAAGCCTCGGTGCGCAATTGGTTCAGGCCGGCCATCGTGCGCACGTCGTGCGCGAGGACTGCCTTGCGCTGCGCATTGAGGGGTAGGCTGTTGAACTTCACTGCCGCGTGGAGGTCGGCTGGGTGACGCGGGCCTGCATGTTTTGGGGTTGTCATAGTCGCTTCTTTCTGGTTGGAACCAACTTGTAGGCCGCGTCCTCGCGCTTAGCGGCAGCGTCCTTGTATGCCTCCAGGTCCTCCATGGCGAATCGGACGAGTCTGCCGCGACGACGAGAGGCGATCTGCCCGCTCCGAGCGAGCCGCAGAAGTGTCTTGGGGCTCATGGTTGGATCGAGGACTTTGGCGGCAGTTGCAGCGTCCATGAGTAGAGGGGTGGTCATGCTGAAGCCTCCTCAAGTCTTGCGATCTCCGCCTTGAGTTTGGCGATGCGTACACTCTTGCGTTGCGCCTTGCGGATGCGGTTCGCATCGGCAGTGGGCATCCAGTTCGTATCCGTCTCAACGAGAATCGCCGAGCCTTCACCGAGCCAACGATTGATCAGATTGACGCGATTCTGTGCAGCGGATCGCGATCGGTAGATGGGCTGATCGGACGGCAGGAAGAACGGCTTGTAGCCATTGGTCCAGCGCGTGAAGTCTTTGCCCCACTTGTCGATCGCGTACTCTCGCCATCCTTCCGGCTCGGGCCATTCGTTAAGCGACATGTTGTTGAACATCGTGGCCGCCTTGCCGACGTATCGTGCTTTGTAGAGCCTCATCCTGCGATCTCCTTAATCTCGGGCAGCACGGTTCCGTGCTCGCGGAGGTTGTTGACAGCGGCATCCCACAGCCGTCCGTAGCCTTTTGGCGTGAGGCGTGTGCCGATTTTGGCGTGTGATCTTCCTTGCGAGTCTTCGTAGACCGTTTCTTTAGGTCGTACCCACCGAGCCTCAATGGCTCGCGCTGTGGGCTGGTTATGGCGGACCGTGTTGCCGCGAATCAGCAGGCCAACTCGTCCAGCGAGATCGAACACGTCATCTCTCTTGACCTTGACGCCGGGGTAGTTGGTTGCGGCGTGGAGTTTGAGGTCATTTGCCAGGTCACCTACGGTTCGCAGCCCGTCTGCTTGGCGGAAAGTCTCAGCCTGCGCTACGAGTGGACGATCTGCCTCGACCTTGGCCGCGAGTGCGTTTCGTTCTTTCAGTGCGGCCAGGTAGCGTTCTGCGACCTCGATTTCAGTCAACTGCTCAGGCTTGGCAGTTTCGGCCTCGCGGGTTTTTACTGCGAAGTAGCCTTGCGCCATTGCGATTTCAGGCTTGCGCGGATCGCCGTTCATCATGACGAGATACGCGGCGAAGCGAGCCAGTTCTACGTCGGCCTGCGGGCGCCCACCAGACTTTTTCGTGGCGTCACGAAAAAGGTCGGCTACGTTATGGCCCTGCGCTTTGCAACTCGCCTTGGCCTTGTCGATTGCGTTGGCGAAGTTCTCCCAGCGGTCATAGCCGACGGCGGCCATAAGGTCACGCGCCGACCAGAACTCGGAACCGTCAGCGCGTACTTGTCGGATGGAATCGAACGGGGATTCAGTCTGCGGTACGATTGAGACTGTCATTTGGTTTCCTTTCGGGAACAACGAAGGCCACTCGCCCTTAACGAGTGGCCTTCTTTTTTGGGTGTCGTGCGCGGTGCCTACATTCCCTGCTGCACCACTTCTGGTCTGTGTGACGCGGAATGAACTGCCTGCCGCATGAAGGGCACGCGATTCCTGGGTCTCGTTGAGTCATCGGCGTTTGCTGATCTTTATCAGCGTCAGAGAGTTCAGCGTGACGGCGAGCGCGAGGATCAGGATCGCGATTGTTTGGTAGGTCATGGGGGTCTATTCCATCTGTGAGGTAGCGCGGGTATATTTCAAAAATGAGCAATGATGCCAACGAGATGCGTGTTACGCGACAACTGCTGTCCGACCTGAAAGATGTGGCAGGCGCGTTCGCTGACGAGTCGTCCGAAACGACAGAGGAACGGTTTTCGCAGGTGGCCCGAATGATTGCGTACACAACGCAAGTGGTTGCAAAAGCAATTAGTTCACTTGAGCATCAGAATCAGGTGTTGCGAGAGCAGTTGATGGACGCTGGCTTGCTTCCAGGCCAAGGCTCTGAATAAATGCGCTAGATAGTTGCGCACCGATATCCCCGATTTCCATCACGCCAACCCCAGCCGTCGCGCTGCGCCCCGATTGTTGTCAGCGCGCCTAATTGCGACGCGGGCGGTGCGGTCACACTGGTTTAATGCGGCGCTAATAACCCTGGGATCGGTCGGGTCTAGCACGCCGGTCTGTTGATCATGTATGAGCGACGCTGCACGCTTCATGCGATGCAAACTTAGGCCTGCACCAACATTCACGTTGTAGGCCTGTACTGCGCGGAGGACTTCTGTATATGTGAGAGTGGACTCGGCAACTATCTCGCCAGCACTCGTAACAAATTTGGGCATGACAATTTCTCGATTCTCTCCCCAGCTCGAAGCAGGGAGGTGGGTACAACAAACTCGGCCCATACGGGCAATGGCGGGTGGGGGTCAGGCGTTCAACTCGGCGCGCAGTTTGGCAACCTCGTCAACGTCAATCAGGCCGAGTGTGATCAGTGCTGAGATCGCACCATCAACGCGGCCACCGGAATACATCGCAGCCCCGACGCTCCCGGCATGGGTCTGCCGTTTATCGGTCGCGGCGTCGCTTTTGATGTTCACAATCACCGCTTCGATGTTGGCGGGGGTGACGGTCTTGTTGCTCATCACGCCACCGCCTTCTTGAACTCAGAGGGGATGAGGTCCGCGGGATGAACGCCGAGTGCTTCTGCGATGCGGAATGTTTCGGAGTAGTTGAACTCAGAGACGCCGCGTAGTTTGCGTCCAAGCGTGCTGTACGGAATGCCTGTCTGCTCGGCTAGCCAGGTCTTGCTTTTGCCTGCGGTTACCATCGCCTGTGACACGAGCTGGGCGATGCGCTCGGCGCTGTTGTGATCGGCCATATGGCTACTCAATCATGCTAAGCGGCTGCATGTCAAATCAATTCGTGTAGCAATATGGCTACACAAACCGGCCGTAATGGTGATACAGTCAGCCACATGACTACACGAAAACGGGGCGACGCTTTCGCCACATACCTGGGCGGACAAGTCGCAGGTGACGCGCGAGCCCGTGGGATCACCGTCAAAGACCTAGCCGCAAAAATGGGCATAGACCGGTCCCAACTCGACCGGTACCTCAAGGGCACCCGCCCCATGCCGACATCGGTCCTGTCCTGGGCTGCCGAAGCAATGGGCGAAGACCCGCACGCAATCGTCAAACGCGCCTACGACCGATTTATTAAAGACTATGGCCACCCAGCCAACACAGCCACCGTCCACGCGCTACGCCCAATGTCCGAGGGTGCCACTACAGTCCAGGAATACGAAGCGGCAAAAGATCACCGGCACGGACCGTTGGCGGAGCAAGATGGGCACATTGAGGACTGATGACTTATTAGACGAGGCGGCGCGCAACGGTGTGCGCGTTCGTCAAGCAGATCTAGGGGAGCGGTGGGGCCACTACGACGACGATGCCCGCTGTATCACCTTGAACGTGACCATGACCGACCCCCAGGTGCGCTCGACGCTGGCGCACGAGTTGGATCACGCGTGGCATCGAGACCGAACCGTGCACGACCCAGACGAACATCGACGTCGTGAGCGCAGGGCGGATGCGACGGCTGCCCGGAGATTGATCAGTCCTATCGAATATGCCATCGCAGAGCGCATGGTCGGGCCTGATCCGCGTGCGCTGGCCGACGAACTCGATGTAGCACCTTGGGTGATCGAAGTGTTCCAACGCGAGGCTGACATTGGGAGAAAGTGGACTAGAGCCTAGACTCCGGGACCGCAGCACGGGTACATTGACGGAATGCCTATGGAAAATGACGATTTTGACGGCTGCGCAACAGGGTGTGGCGGGGTAGTTCTGGGCTTTGTCCTGATTGTTGTAGGCCTCTTTGCGCTAGCAGGAGACAGTGGACTCGGACTCGCGCTCATGCTCGGCGGGGCATGTGTTGTTATTTGGGGTGGAGTTCGTGCACTGTTTGGGTCACCGACAAAGCCGCCAGAGGGTGACGTTACGGTCGCTGTAAACCAATCGCGCGAAGCCTTCCCTGATGACGGCGATGATTCCGATGACGATTATGTCGACACGCATGTGGCGGCGGCACCGGTGGGTGACCCTATCGAACCTTGGGTACAGCGCGGCACCCGGGGGGAAGTGGTTGGAGAGGCCTATCGCGACGGAGCTTTTCGAAAACTTTTCCAGGGCATCGACACCAGTGGCTATGACGGTGCTGAACTACATCTACCAGCCGCATTGGCAGACGATTCAGACAATCCCTATGACAGCAATGCGGTCGCTGTATGGATCGGTGGTCACCATGTTGGCTATCTCGACCGATATACAGCCGAGGAGTACCATCCGATTGTTGCGGACCTCGCAGCAATGGGCAGGCACCTGTCCCTTGGATCACGCACATGGATGAGCACCGCTGGGCGACATGTGAATGCGAGAGTAACCCTGTCACTTCCTCCGGTTAACGGCATCCGACCCGCAAACAATCTCCCTGACGAGGCGCATGTTGTTTTGCCGACGGGCAGCACGATCCAGGTCACTAAAGAAGAGGATCATATGGACGTTCTGTCCAAGATCGTCGAGCACAGTCCCGAGGTTCATGTTGCAGCCACTCTCCACGCGATCCATGAGATTCGTCCCAGATCCTCGGTCGAGACGGTGGAAATAGATATTGACGGAGAGCGGGTTGGCATTTTGACCCCAACTCAAGCCGCAAACATGCTTCCACTGGTGAAGTTCTTCGAGGAGAGGGGCATAGTTCCTGTGGCGAAGGCTACAGTCAAAGGCAGTTCCCTTAAGGCGGACGTGACTCTCAATGTTATTAAAGCTCAGGAGGCCGAGCAGGATTGGCTAGATTCATTTGGGCCTCCGCTACCACCAAAGCCTATTGTTTCGCGCGGTTCAGAGTGGGATGACGACTGGGATGATTGACATGCCGTCAACCCTCACTACCCCTCAATCGCCTTTGGCTCGCCCATCACGCCTGACAGCGCCGCGCTGATCGCCAACCCAGCATCGGGCATGAGGTGTCCATAGCGGTCCACGGTTGTTTGAATCGACTCGTGCCCCAACTGCGCCTGCACGTAATTGATCGGAACGCGCGCGCCCAGTAGCCACGACGCATGCGAATGTCGAGCGTCATGGACTCGTGGACGCTTGCGAATAGGCACGTCGAGCGGCTTAATGATGTTGCCCTGTGCGTCACGTCTGCGGGCGATTCTCTTTGCGCCAGCCTTTTGCGCATCCTCACCGTTCGCGAGTCGGACGGCTGGGTCCCATGCATTGTCATGAAAGGTCTGTGAGCGCACCTTGTCGCCGCGCTGATTCGTGAATAAAAGCTCGCTCGGCGCGCGTCCTTTAACCAGTGGCAAGATCGCAGCCAGCGTTTCCTCGCTGATCGAGACCTGCCGCCGCGACCGCTCGGTCTTTGGTGCACCTAGGGTTCGCCCGTTGTTCTTCCACGCCTTAGTTACTGAGACGCGCTTTCCTTCGAGGTCAATATCACCGACGTTGAGTGCTGTTGCCTCCGAGAACCGCAACCCCGAGCCGAATAGGAACGCCACGAGCGGCTGCCAATGTGGCGTGAAGCAGGTCAAGAACGATCGGAACTCATCGGGAGTGAGGATCGTCATCTCGGTGCGCACTGACTTGGGGATCCGCGAACCCTCGCAGGGATTGGCCGAGATGATTTTCTTCCGCACTGCCCGCTTGAAGATTGCCGAGAGCAGACCGTGTTTGTTTTTGATCGTCTTGCCCGCCGCGCCCGCATCTGAGAGTCGGGAAATCCATTTCGCGATCTCGTCCTCACCGATCGCGTCGATGGGGAGTTCGCCGAGCACGCCGAGGTCGTTCTCGATCACGCGGCGGGAGCGCCGCCGATAGTCCTCGCCCACACCAGTTAGCAGGTCGATGTGTTCCAGGGCAAACGTACGCAGATCGGGTGTGACCGGCTTGTCGGTTTGCCACGACGGTAGCACCTTGAGCGCTTCCTCGATGCCGATCTTGTCGATCAGCTTGGCCCAGCGCTCGGCGCTTTCGTAGTCCTCGAAGCCCTGGTTCGTCTGCCCGATCGAACCGTCGGCTCGGGTCTTGCGGTAGTAGACGCGCCATCGAGTCTTTCCGTCCGCGAGAGTGTACGGTTGAGGGGTCTTGGCCATGCGCTCGATGTTACCTGAGGTAACAGGTTTGTGACCTGAGATGGGCTTTGAGGGCATAAACGGTACCTTTGGGTATGCTGCAAAACGTTGATATTTGAGCGATTCCAACGGTTTCAGTCTACCAGTAGAAGCGGTTCAAGTCCCCCTCCGGACACCACAGTTCTCCTCTTAACGGAGCGTCCTACGATGGTTGTGACTTGCCGATAGGCACGACACAATCGAAGGAACATTGATGTCGAACGACGAACTGGCTCCAGTGCGACAGAACACCTCGTCGGACATGTCCACAGTCACTGCCGAGGACGAGGTCGTCGATATCTGCCGGGCGCTCGTGCGTATCGATTCTCAAAATTACGGCGACGGCTCCGGTCCAGGGGAGCGGGAAGCCGCCGAACTCGTGATGCGACTACTCGACGAAGTGGGTATCACCGCCGAGTACATCGAAACCGCTCCGCGACGGGCCAGCGTCATCGCGAGAATTCCAGGTAAAGATCCCAGCCGACCTGCGCTGGTGCTGCACGGGCACCTTGACGTCGTTCCGGCCATTGCGGACGAATGGTCGGTGCCGCCGTTTGCCGCTGAAGTTCGTGACGACATGATCTGGGGACGCGGCACCGTCGATATGAAGGACATGGACGCGATGATCCTCGCGATAGTCCGTGAGTTCGCGCGTACCGGCGTCCAACCCTCCCGTGACGTGATTCTTGCCTTCTTCGCCGACGAAGAAGCCGGTGGCCCGATGGGGGCGCAGTTCATCGTCGATAACCATGCAGACTTATTCGATGGTGCAACCGAGGCAATCAGCGAGGTAGGAGGCTTCTCTGTCGCGGTGGCCGGTCAACGGGTCTACCTGTTGCAGACGGCTGAGAAGTCGCTTGCTTGGCTCAACCTCGTCACTCGAGGCGCTGCGGGACACGGCTCCCAGGACGCGACCGAGAACGTCATCGTTGACCTCGCCGATGCGCTCACCCGTATCGGACGCCACCGTTGGCCGCAGCGACTCACCCCCACTGTGCGCCGCCTGTTACAGGGCGTCGCGGACTTGCTGGGAGTCACTTTCAATCCAGACGATCCGGAACAGGTCACAGAGTTGATCTCCGCACTCGGTCCGGCTAAACGATTCGTCGGTGCGAGCGTGCGAACCACAACCAACCCGACCAGGCTCAATGCCGGGTATAAGGACAACGTCATTCCGTCGCGGGCGCAAGCGACCTTGGACGCACGATTCCTGCCTGGATCGGTGGACGAGGATATGGCCCAATTGGCACGTCTGGCGGGGCCGCAGGTAGAGATCGAGACCATTCATGCCGATGTCGCGGTCGAAGCGCCCTGGGAAGCGCCGGTTGTCGATTCGATGATCGCAGCACTGCATCGTCACGACCCCGGAGCGCCGGTACTGCCCTATATGCTCTCGGCAGGCACGGACAACAAATCGCTGTCGCGGCTGGGCATCCAGGGTTATGGTTTCGTCCCGCTGCAGTTGCCTGAGGATCTGGACTTCACCGGGCTGTTCCACGGCGTGGACGAGCGCGTGCCCATTGCGGCATTACAGTTCGGTGTGCGAGTGCTGCGGGATCTTTTGCAGGACTGCTAAAGGGTGGACCGAACCCGCATGACGCGACGCCGCAGCCACACCTTGCGCATCCCGCCGATGTACCAACGGCTGCGCGCCAGTTCCCACTGACCGTACTCTGCGGCCTGAGTGAGCAACTCGCGGGCTTCATTCCGGCTGGTGTCAGGTGTCAGTGTGACGACCCGATACTCATACTCACGCACTTTGGCTGATTCCATGTATGCCGCACCTCCCGCGAGCCGTTGCACTGTTCATATTCGTAGCACGCTAGCAGCAAATCGGGGCGAAAAAACTCGTTCTATCGCCTGGCCGAATAAGGCCGTTGCACGATCGTGATCAAAGTTTTGGCTATCGACACGTATTTGATCTGCCATTTTTGCGCGGTTCGCGCTACGGTCATCTACATGACTGTCGATCCGCGAGCCGCACTCGACCGCTTCATAGCCGCGCTCGAGGCGCATTACTCTGCTGTAACGAACCGCCGTGGCGATGACGACCCTGCGGTCGATGACGCCTACTATGTGCTGGCTGATGCCTTTGATGTATACGACGAGGCGCTCGGTTTGGCCTATGGCGAGGCCACACCGTTCATGGTGGCCGATGACGAGGATGACGACGACGAAGTGGATGACTAGAACGCCGGTATGCCGCATCGCGTTCCACAGCGTGACAATGTAATGTCCACACGGTGGAACTATGGCACAGCATCGTTCTTGGCCTCGTCCAAGGGTTAACTGAGTTTCTTCCGGTCTCGTCCAGCGCTCACCTGCGGGTGGTCGGGGAGTTGATCGGCTCGTCCGACCCGGGTGCGGCTTTTACCGCGATCACACAGATCGGCACCGAAGCCGCGGTCATCATCTACTTCCGGCGTGATCTGGCACGCATTCTCAGTGCTTGGTGGTACGCGCTGTGTGGCCGCCGTGGCCGGGGCGTACGCGCCCGAACCGGCTGGTCAACCGCAACTGAGCAAGCAGACCATGACGCGCAGATGGCTTGGTTCATTGCGCTCGGAACCTTGCCGATCGTGGTGCTCGGGCTCGGTTTCCAGGATGTGATCGAAAACACCTTCCGGAATCTTTACCTCATTACGGCGACGCTTGCGGGTTTTGCCGTCATCTTGTGGATTGCCGACCGTATCGGAGCAAAGAAGCGACAACTGCAGCAACTGACGATGCGGGACTCGATCCTGTTCGGATTCGCCCAAGCGTTAGCGTTGATCCCGGGCGTCTCACGTTCCGGCGGCACGATCACGATGGGGCTGCTCATGGGCTACACCCGCGAGGCCGCGGCGCGCTACTCGTTCCTGCTCGCGTTGCCGGCGGTGCTCGGCTCCGGTTTCTTCCAATTGGCCAAGTCATTGGACGATTCGACAGCCTCAGCCGTGCCCATGACTCAGACGGTTGTGGCCACCGTCGTGGCATTCGCCGTCGGTTACGTTGTGATTGTCGGATTCCTCAGGTTGATCACCAAGAGGTCGTATGCGGGCTTCGTCTGGTATCGCATCGCAGCGGCCGCAGTGATCTTGGTGTTGCTGGCAACGAATGTTCTGTCTGCCTACGGCACTCACGCTTAATTTCCGTTGTGGCGCCAGGTAGGCTGTAGCGGTGCTTGCCTGGCCCAACCCCACCATTCCGCAGATTCCCGATTCGACGGCACGCGTAAAGCAGCCGTACCTTTTCGATTCCACAACTGAGAGACTGCAGCCGCTGTTGCCCGCTGACGCGACTGAGGCCGGCATCTACGTTTGCGGGGTCACGCCTTATGACGCAACACATATCGGACATGCCGCAACCTATATCGCCTTTGACGTTCTGATCCGCACCTGGCGCGATTACGGCGTAGCGGTGACCTACGCTTCAAACGTCACGGACGTGGATGACCCGCTTCTGGAGCGAGCCAAGGTCACCGGGCAGGAATGGGAAGATCTGGCCGCTGAGCAGACAGACCTCTTCACCCGCGATATGACGGCACTGTCGGTGATCGCTCCGGATGTCTATGTCAGTGCCACAGAGTCGATCCCGCGGGTCGTCACCGCGGTGACGACCCTGCTCGAAGCCGGACGGGCCTATCTTGTGCCGGTTGACCCAGCGGATCCCACCGCAATCGCCGGAACCAGTGACATCTACGCCGATCTGTCCGCAACACCCGGTGGCACTGCGGTCTTCGACATCGACCGCGACACGGCGACTGCGTTGTTCGCGAGGCGCGGCGGCGATCCGCAGCGCAGCGGGAAACGCGACGCCCTTGACCCGCTGCTGTGGCGCGCGCAACGGCACGGTGAGCCGAACTGGGACGGTGGTGACCTGGGACGGGGACGTCCGGGCTGGCACATTGAATGCGCGGTCATCGCTCGTGATGGCTTAGGAACCCAGTGGGCTGTGCAGGGCGGTGGACAAGACCTCATCTTCCCGCACCACACCATGAGCACATTGCACGCCCGTGCGCTGCCTGACGATGCCGGCCGGGTCTCGGAGCGCTTCGGGGCGCAACATCACGTGCATGCCGGACTGGTCTCTTATCAGGGCGAGAAGATGAGCAAGTCACTGGGCAATCTCGTCCTGGTGTCCCGGCTTCTCGCTACCGGTGTCGAACCAGCCGCAATTCGGGTGGCAGTCCTGGGCCACCATTACCGCAGCGAATGGGAATGGTTCGATGACGACTTGAAAACGGCGCAAGAACGCATCACGCGATGGCGCAAGGCGCTCAGCGGCTATGAAGGCGCTGACCCGATGGCGTTCCTGGATGAAGTCCGCAGCGCGGTGCGCGATGACTTGGACACCCCTCGTGCCCTGGCGGCAATGGACGACTGGGCACAACAGACATTGACTGCCGTTTATGCCGGCGAACAGGCGACATCCGGTGCGGCGGGAATCGTCTCGCGGACTTTGTCAGCCTTGCTGGGAATCGACCTGTAGCGCTAGCTACTCGCTGTCGTCAGCGCTGAACCGACCCCGACGCCGTAGGAAGCGTTCGAATTCCTGCGCAATGGCTTCGCCGGAGGCTTCTGGAAGTTCCGCAGTGTCTTTAACTGTCTCCAGTTGTTGCACGTACTGAGCAATTTCCTCGTCCTCATCGGCCAATTGATCGACTGCACGTTGCCAGGCGTCGGCATCCTCACGCAACGAATCGACCGCGATCGGCACACCCAGCAGATCTTCGAGTCGCGACAGCAGTGCGATGGTCGCTTTGGGAGCCGGGGGATGAGCGACATAATGCGGTACCGCAGCCCACAGCGACACGGAATTCAGGCCGGCATTGACCGCATGGTCGTGCAGCACACCGACGATGCCAGTCGGCCCCTCGTAATCGTTGGCCTCAATACTGAGCAATGCCTGCATTGCGGGATCATCGGAAGACAGCGAAATCGGAACAGGCCGCGTGTGCGGCACGTCCGCCAGCAACGCACCGACCACGATCACCGTGGTCACGTTGAGACTTTTCGCAGCGGTGATGATCTCAGCGCAAAACCGGCGCCACTTCATCGATGGCTCAATACCGTGGACCAAGACGACCGATCGCGTCGACCCGGGAAGCGTGGCCTGGGAGATCACGGTCTGCGGCCATACGATGCTCCTATCGCCGCCGGGCACGTTGCGCACGATGGGACGGTTCACCTGAAAGTCGTGATACTCCTCCGGGTCGATCCGCTGTATCACCTGTCCGTCCCATAACTGGGTCAAGTGCTCCACAGTGTTGGACGCCGCGTCGCCGGCATCGTTCCAACCGTCGAAAGCCGCAATCATGATGTTGCCAGGTAGTTGCGACAATGCTTCAGAGACATCACTCATACCTCAACCCTAGGCCCTTTAGGTCTGATAACGCCGACAACCTACAATCGTGGGATGCAATCCACACCATCGCTGCCTGCCGTCCTATTCGACATGGATGGGACTCTGGTCGACACCGAGCCGTATTGGATGAGTGCTGAGACTGCACTGGTGGCGCGGTTCGGCGGCGTGTGGACCCATGCTGACGCGTTGTCAGTCGTAGGCAGTGACCTGAGGGCTTGTGCCCGAATCCTGCAGGGGCGCGGAGTCGAGTTAAGCGAGGACGAGATCGTCGCTGAACTGATTGACACCGTTCGCCTCGGAATGCTTCGAGAACTGCCTTGGCGCCCAGGGGCGATGGAGCTACTGCAGGAACTACGCCGAAACGACGTGCCCGTGGCACTGGTCACGATGTCCTACGGCGTACTCGCCGAGGTCCTCACGGCGGCCTGCGATCCTGGGACATTCGCAGCCGTGGTCACCGGCGACGATGTCACTCACGGCAAACCTCATCCGGAACCATATCTCACCGGCGCGCAGCGCCTCGGGGTCGATATCTCCCAGTGCGTGGCCATTGAGGATTCGCCCACGGGGATCCGCTCAGCCGTGGCAAGCGGGGCACGAACGATTGGCGTGCCGAATATCGTGGATCTAGACGTGCCAGAGGTCGTCACTGTGATTCCGTCTCTCGAAGAGCTCAGTGTTCCCGCACTCGCAGCATTCGTGGCCACAGGTCAACTTGTCACCAGCGACGAGAGGTCGTGACTGGGTGTCACAGCGTCAGCCACTGACTGTCACCGTGCGTCAGATCCCGGTGACGATCACAGCATCGACATTGATCGCCGCCGTGGTACTGGCCTGGTTGTTCTGGCCGACTTGGCATCAGCTACTCGGGATATCGGTTGCAGGCGCCGTCGCTATCGCCGCAGCGAAGGTGCTGATCTACCTGTTGAGCATTCTTGGCCATGAAGTGGCGCATGCTGTGGTGGGGCGGATGCTCGGCCGGACGGTATCGTATATTCGGCTCACCGCGCTGGGCGGTGTGACCGGATTCGAGAGGGCTGGCAGTAAGACTGCTCCTGCGAAAGCCAGAAACGGTCAGTGGCTCATCGCAGCTGCGGGACCACTTGCCAACGCGACCTTCGCGTTGGCGTGGTGGATTATCGGTCAGGTGATCGGCACTCCCGAATCGGTTGCTGACCTGATCGCATCCGATGTCGCTCGCACCGCAGCGTGGCTCAATGGCGCACTGGCCATCTTCAACGCGATCCCTGGCCTTCCACTCGATGGCGGACAAGTGCTGGTACAACTGGTGCAGCGCCGCGGCGGCCGTCCTTCCACGGCATTGCTCACCGGAGCGTGGGCCGGTCGTGCCACTAGCGTCATCGTGCTTGTGGTCCTGATCGTTCCAGCGCTGCTCGCCGATGGTCGTCCTCATTCGTTGCGCAGTGTTTGGGCGATCCTTATCGCGATGATTCTTTGGCAGGGCGCGAGTGAGGCGTTGCCGTACGCACGTACCTTGCGAGCCGTGACTGATCTCGATCCATCGGCGCTATGGAAATCGGTAGAAGTGCTGCCGCCAGCAACGTCGATGAGTGAATTCGAGCGCATCGCGCAGCAGCACGCCACTGCCGAAAAGCTCATGGTTGTCGGTGAGCCCACCGATCCGTCCCGTTGGTTGCGTTTAGAGCCTCAAGCATTCCAGACGGTTCCGGTCTCAGCACGAGGTGCCACGCAGTTGTCAGCGGTGTCAGTTCCGCTCACCGTTGCGGTGGTCCAACTCACCGGACTCCCATCGCCCTGCGAGCATCTGCTAGAGACGTCGCAGGGCGCCGAATTTATCGTCGAATCAGTGGGTGCAGGCTCGTATCGGGGCATGTCCGGCCACGATCTTCGCCAATGGATTCAATCACATGTGGCCCAAGCCCGATAGACTCAGCGACCGTGACTGAAAACTCAGAGCCTGCCATTCGTCCTGCCACCGGAGTGTCACTGCGCCGCGGTCCGCTACGCGTGGGCGACAAAGTCCAGTTGACTGACCCTAAGGGGCGCATCTCGACGATCACTTTGGAAACCGGCGGTCAGTACCACACCCATAAGGGATACCTGCAACATGACGATCTGATCGGTGGTCCCGAGGGAGTGACAGTCACCAACACCTACGGGATCGAGTACATCGCTTTTCGTCCGCTCATGAGTGACTATGTGCTGTCCATGCCGCGCGGTGCTGCCATCGTCTATCCCAAAGATGCGGGGCAGATCGTCGCCCAGGCTGACATCTTCCCCGGTGCGCGGGTCATCGAGTCAGGTGTCGGGTCGGGTGCTTTGACGCTCGCACTGCTCCAAGCGGTGGGGGACAGCGGCTATGTCCACTCCATCGAACGTCGCGAGGACTTTGCCGCGATCGCTGAGGGCAATGTCGAGACCTTCTTCGGCGGATCGCACCCGGCATGGCGACTGTCAGTCGGTGACCTGTCTGACGTCTTGCCGGAATCAGACTCGAAGGGCAGTGCCGACCGCGTCGTACTCGACATGCTGGCGCCGTGGGAGAACCTTGAGGTTGCCGCTGACGTACTGATTCCCGGCGGCGTGCTGATCGCCTACGTCGCCACCACGACGCAACTGTCCCGGCTCGCGGAAGCGGTGCGGGACGAAGGCAGATTCGCCGAACCGGTTGCTTGGGAGACCATCCAGCGTGGCTGGCATCTCGAGGGCTTAGCGGTACGTCCGCAGCACCGCATGATGGGCCACACCGGCTTCCTTCTGACGACGAGGCGCGTCGCCGACGGAACGGTGGTGCCAGAGCGGAAGCGCCGACCCGCGAAGGGATCCTATCCACTGGCACAAGATGAGTGGACGGAAGAGGATCTCGGTGAACGCACTGCGACAGATCGCAAACTGCGGCGCACCCGCCGGGCAGTCGGCAAGCCGCGCCCCGACGGTTCAACAGCGCCCGACCCCGAGTAGGCTGAAATCTAACGCATGACCAATGCGAGGAGGGTGCTATGAGCGACTCAACAGGCCATCAATCTCATTTTGGCGTCACGGGTGCGCCGACAGCGCGTGCGGGTGCCAGCGAACTAGACCTGCTGCGGGCCAAGAACGAGCGACTTGTTGAGATGCTGCAGGCCGCACGTGAGAAAGTCGTCACACTGGGCGAACAACTCGAACGTTTGGCGCAGCCTCCGGGCGGCTATGCCGTCTTCGTCTTAGCACATCCGGACGGAACAATCGATGCGATGAACGCGGGCCGCAAGATGCGTCTCGCAGTGGCCCCAGATGTCGACGTGGCCTCGCTCAAGCCCGGTCAAGAGCTCGCGCTCAATGAAGCACTGACCGTGGTCGCGGCCGCGGGCTGGGAAGTCACCGGCGAACTCGTCACAGTCAAGGAAGTCCTTGCCGACGGTCGGATCCTGGTGGTAGGACGTTCGGATGACGAGCGCATCCTACGGATGGCCGGCCCGCTTTTCGACGGCCCATTGCGTGTCGGCGACACGGTGACAGCCGATACCAAAACCGGTTTCGCATATGAACGGATCGCTAAACCGGAGGTGGAGGAACTCGTCCTGGAGGAAGTTCCCGAGATCGAGTACACCGATATCGGCGGACTCGGCCCGCAGATCGACATGATCCGCGACGCGATCGAGTTGCCGTTCGCCCATCCGGAGCTTTACCGCGAACACGGGCTGCGCCCGCCGAAGGGAATCTTGCTCTACGGTCCGCCCGGTTGCGGCAAGACCCTGATCGCGAAGGCGGTGGCACGGTCGCTAGCTAAGACTCGTGCTAGTCAGGACGGTTCAGATCATGTGGCACGCAGTTACTTCCTGAACGTCAAAGGGCCGGAGCTGCTCAATAAGTATGTCGGCGAGACAGAACGCCATATTCGTCTGATCTTCGCCCGCGCCCGTGAGAAGGCCAGTCAGGGACATCCTGTCGTGGTGTTCTTCGACGAGATGGAATCACTGTTCCGTACCCGTGGAACAGGGCTGTCATCCGACGTCGAGACAACCGTCGTGCCGCAGTTGCTGGCCGAGATCGATGGCGTGGAACGACTCGAAAACGTGATCGTCATCGGTGCATCGAACCGCGAAGACATGATTGACCCGGCGATCCTGCGTCCAGGACGCCTTGACGTCAAAATCAAGATTGAACGTCCCGATGCTCAAGCAGCACTGGAGATTTTCGCGAAATACCTCACCACCGATGTGCCGCTTCACGCCGATGACATTGCGGCCCACGGCGGGGACCTCGACCTGACTGTCGATTCCATGCGCCAGCGTGTGGTCGAACGGATATATGCGGAATCACCCGAGAACGAGTTCTTGGAGGTGACCTACGCCTCAGGTGACAAGGAAGTGCTCTACTTCAAGGACTTCAATTCGGGCGCGATGATCCAGAACATCGTTGACCGAGCCAAAAAGTCCGCGATCAAAGACTTCCTCGCCACTGGTGACCGCGGCCTGCGAGTCGAGCATCTGCTGACGGCGTGCGTAGACGAGTTCCACGAGAACGAGGACCTCCCGAACACGACGAACCCGGATGACTGGGCGCGGATCTCCGGTAAGAAGGGCGAGCGGATCGTGTTCATCCGCACGATCGTCGCCGAACGTAAAACTGGGTCTACGTCAACGCACCGGACCATCGACACGGTGCACAGCACCGGGCAGTACCTGTAATCACTGGCCATCCGCAAGACGCACCGTGTCAATCCCGCCGCTGGTTCCCATAGGATGATCCGGTGAGTGTGCACCGGATCATGGGAATCGAAACCGAATACGGAATTGTCCAGCGCAACTCGCCCTATGCGAACCCGATGTTGATGTCGAGTCAGGTCGTATTGGGGTACCGCGAGTTGTCACAGGCACGTCGTCATCCGCGATGGGATTACTTGGACGAGAACCCGCTCGTCGATGCGCGTGGCTTTGAACTGCCACGTGCCGCGGCGCACCCCAGTTTGCTCACTGATGACCCCGATCGCCCTGCTCCGGCAGGCCCCAGCGCTGGTGGTCACGAACTGCAGGTCACCGACCAAGAGCGTCCGGCCCACGAAAGTTACGACGATCCTGGTGCCGCGAACGTCATCTTGACCAACGGTGCGCGGCTCTATGTCGACCATGCCCACCCCGAGTACTCCTCGCCCGAGGTCACGACTCCGTTGGATGCGGTGCGCTGGGATGTTGCAGGCGAACTGATCATGGCCCGTGCCGCCCGTGAAGCCTCACGTGCCGCCCGCAACGAGATCGTGTTGTACAAGAACAACGTCGACGGCAAGGGCGCCAGCTATGGCACCCACGAGAACTATCTGGTCGATCGCGCCGTACCCTTCGAGGACATCGTCACGGTGCTGACGCCGCACTTGGTGACCCGCACGATCCTGACAGGTTCCGGACGCGTCGGGCTCGGTGTGACAGGCCAGGAAGCAGGCTTCCAACTGAGCCAGCGTGCCGACTACATCGAGGCCGAAGTCGGTCTGGAGACGACACTGCGTCGCCCCATCATCAACACTCGCGACGAACCTCACGCCGATCGCGACCACTGGCGCCGTCTGCACATCATCATCGGGGACGCCAATCTGTTCCAGACCGCCACATATCTCAAACTGGGAGCGACGGCGGCGGTGTTGTGGCTCGTCGAACACCTCGAGCAGGTACCCGAAATCGCGGCACAACTCACATCGTTGACTTTGGCGGACCCTGTGGCGGCTGTCCAGCAGGTCAGCCGTGATCTGAATCTGGATCTGCCGCTCGAATTGGCCGACGGTCGGACCATGACCGCCGCGCAGATTCAGCGAAGCTACATCGACGCGATCGAGGCGGCCTATCGTGTGCTCGGTTTAACGCCCGATGCCGAGACGACGGAGCTGCTGCAGCACTGGTCGAGATTGCTGGACACCGTGATCAACGACAAATGGGCGGTTTCCCATGAGATCGAGTGGGTCGCGAAACTGCAACTACTAGACCGGATGCGCGAACGCGAGCACTTGACGTGGGACAACCCGAAGCTGGCGGCACTCGATCTGCAATGGTCGGATACTCGTCCAGAGCGCGGGATTGCAGCGAAACTGGGCCGCGCCGGGGCAGTGGTCGCCCTGGTGGAGCGGGACGACATCGAGCGGGCTGTAACGGTTCCGCCAGCGACGACTCGCGCCTACTTCCGCGGTCGTGTGGTGGATAGGTTCGCGGATCATGTCGTCGCGGCCTCGTGGGACTCGATTGTCTTGGATGTGCCGGGGGCGAAATCCTTGAGCCGGATCCCCATGCTCGACCCGCATCGCGGCACTGCGGCACATGTAGCGGAACTGATCGACGCCTCCGCTGATGTCGGACAGTTCGTCAGTACGCTGCAAAACTCAAGTGAAGGACAATAGAAGGCTCTAGGCTAGAAGTAAGGCGGTCATCGGCAACCTATGAGGCCGTGACGCCGCCAGATATTCGACCAGGAGGAAAAGATGGAAAGACAGCAGACGCGCCCCAGCACTCCGGCCGATGACGACGCTGCGGTACCGGTAGTGTCCGCGACCGTGCGCGATAACGCCGTTGACGATCTGCTCGACGAGATCGACGATGTACTGGAGACTAACGCGGAGGCCTTCGTCAAAGGCTTCGTGCAAAAAGGCGGTCAGTGACCATCGTGGCCGACAGAAATTCGCTGCCTGCCGCATTCTTCAACGTTGGTTCATCGTCATTTGTGGAGTTGCTACAGGACGTGGCACCGGAACTGCTGACACGCACTCGGTCGTTGCCGCAAGCCACAGCGCTCAATGAGCCCGCGCACGCAACAACGATCGTCGCGATGCGCTACGCAGACGGAGTCCTGATGGCAGGGGACCGTCGAGCCACCATCGGGTCTTTGATCGCGCACCGCGAGATCGACAAGGTGTTTCAGGTCGACGAGCACTCCGTGGTCGGTATTGCAGGCACCGCGGGCATAGCCTTGGAACTGGTGCGGATCTTCCAACTGGAAGTTGAGCATTTCGAGAAGATCGAAGGCGTGCCGCTGTCGCTTGACGGCAAGGCGAATCGGCTGGCGACGATGACCCGCCAGAATCTCGCATTGGCGATGCAGGGTTTGGCTGCTGTGCCGTTATTCGCGGGATTCGACACTGCCCAACAGCTCGGTCGCATCTATTCCTATGACGTGACGGGCGGCAGATACCTCGAACGCGACTTCTACAGCGTCGGCTCCGGGGCTGCGTATGCGCGCAGCGCGCTGAAGAAGCTGTGGTCGACGAATCTCAGTCGGCAGGACGCCATCTTGACCGCGGTACATGCTTTGGCTGACGCCGCCGAGGAAGACTCCGGTACCGGCGGTCCCGACCTGATTCACAAGATCTGGCCGGTGGTGGCCACTGTCGACGCGTCCGGATTCACCCGCGTCGGCGATGAGGAACTGGCGCAGACCGCACGGCGCGTCGCAGATCGCCTGGTGCAGGGAAATCGACCCGGCACCGCGCAGAACGGGGATGAGCGCTCATGACCATGCCGTTCTATGTCTCGCCGGAACAGCTCATCAAGGACCGGGCGGACTTCGCGCAAAAAGGTATTGGACGAGGCCGCTCGGTCATCGTACTGACCTGCAGTGAAGGCATACTCTTCGCGACGCATAACCCATCGCGAGCACTCCACAAGGTTTCCGAGATCTACGATCGGATCGCCTTTGCCGCGGTGGGTAAGTTCAATGAGTTCGAGGCGCTGCGGGTGGCCGGCATTCGCTACGCCGATCTGCGCGGCTACTCCTACGATCGCTCTGACGTCTCGGCTCGAGGTCTCGCCAATGCCTACGCTCAGACGCTCGGGACCGCCTTCACCACCGAATCGAAACCGCTCGAGGTTGAACTGGCTGTCGCCGAAATCGGCGATGAACAAAAAGACGACCAGATTTACCGGATCTCCTTCGACGGGTCGGTTTCGGAGGTGCACGGTGTTTCAGTTATGGGCGCCAGCGCTGAGCTCATTCGCGGCGCCCTCGATAAGTCATGGTCCACGGCGATGAACGCCGATGACGCACTGCGGGTCGCCTATCGCGCCTTACACGAGGCCGCCGTTAAATCTGAGACCGCCGCCGCCATCGAGCTGGCCGATCTTGAAGTGGCGCTACTCGATCGAACTCGACCACAACGCCGTAAGTTCCGTCGGTTCAGCACCGTCGAGATCACCGAGCGAGTGGGAGAATCATCGGCATGAGCCGCAGAATTTTCGGTATCGAAACCGAATACGGACTGACCTTCGCCGCGGACGGCGAAAAGACTCTCACCCCCGATGAACTGGCTCGACACCTATTTCGCAAAGTAGTGGAATGGGGTCGCTCGTCCAACGTCTTTCTCGGCAACGGGTCGCGGCTCTACCTCGATGTGGGATCACACCCCGAGTACGCTACCGCGGAATGCGATGGTGTGGCGCAGCTGATCGCACACGACCGCGCCGGTGAGCGCATTCTGGAGTCCCTAGCGCTCGACGCGCAGCACAGACTTGCGGAGCAGGGGATTCCGGGACGAGTTCACCTCTTCAAAAACAACACCGATTCAGCGGGCAACTCCTACGGCTGCCATGAGAACTATCTGCTGCGACGCCAGGGCGATTTCACTCGTGTCACCGAAATCCTGGTGCCGCACCTGATCACCCGCCAGATTCTGGTGGGTGCGGGCAAAGTGCTTCCGGTGGGCAAACGCTCCATCTACACCTTCTCGCAGCGCGCTGACCACATCTGGGAGACGATTTCGAGTGCCACGACCCGCTCGCGGCCGATCATCAATACTCGGGACGAGCCGCATGCGGATGCGGAGCACTACCGGCGGCTGCATGTCATTGTCGGTGACTCGTCCATGGCAGAGCCGACGACGATGCTCAAGGTCGGGGCGACCGACCTGGTGCTGCGCATGATCGAGGCTGGTATTCCGGTTCGTGACCTCAGCCTCGAGAATCCGATGCGTGCCATCCGGGAGATCAGCCATGACCTGTCAGGCAAGGCTCCGGTCACGTTGGCGAATGGACGCACCACCACGGCTATCGATATTCAACGGGAATATCTAGCGCGGGCGGTCCAGTTTCTCGACGCCAATGGTTACGCGCAACCTCATGATCGAGACACCATCGATCTGTGGCAGCGCGGTCTCGACGCCGTGGAATCGGGTGATTTCAGTGCGGTCTCGTCCGAACTTGATTGGGCGATCAAACTCGGTGTGATCCGGCGCTATCAGGAGCGCAGCGGCGCCGAGTTGGATGACCCGCGCATCGCCCGGATCGACCTCGCCTATCACGACATTGCGACCGATCGAGGGCTGTACTACAAACTGGCGCGCTCTGGCGCTGTGCGCACCATTGTCAGCGAGGCCGACATCGACGAGGCGCAGAACTTACCGCCGCAGACAACTCGGGCGAAGCTGCGCGGCGATTTCGTTCGGGCTGCCCTCGGCGCCGGGCAGGACTACACCGTCGACTGGGTTCATCTCAAACTTAACGATCACGCGCAGCGTACGGTGCTCTGCAAGGACCCGTTCGCCGCTGCTGACGCGAGGGTCGACCGCCTGCTCGAGTCCATGATCACGCTGTGACCCGTGCACCGTCATCGGCGTGTCTAGGTTCTGTGAAACTTTTCGACGTATTCAGCACAATCGCAGTACGAGGCGGTAGCGTAGTCGATCATGCGTAACCTGCAACGCCTTATCGCTGTGCTGTGCTGTGCTGTGCTGGCACTGCTCACCGCGTGCTCTTCGGACCTGCCTGGACCGGAACGCGAGCGTTCGAAGAAGCCGAAGCCCACTCAGACTCAAGCGCCTGTCACCGGAACCTTGGCGGATATCCAGGTGACCGGTACCTGGAGCACCCGTCCTGATGTCGAGTTCCCGATGCCGTTGCTCGTGGAGGAACCCGAGACGACGATCCTGGTCGCAGGTGCGGGACCGCGCTTGAAAGAGGGCGGTAAGGCGCTGTTGGCCATCTATGCGCAATCCGGGTCGGATGGCGAGGTCTTCACCGACCATTTCACTGATGGACCGAAGGCCTTTCGGATGTTGCGTTCGGATTTGGGCGACGACCTCTACGAGACCATGGTGGGTGTTCGCACTGGCAGCAGAGTGCTGCATGTCGTCCACGACTCGGTTCCGCTGGTGATGGTGATCGACGTGTTGCCGCTCTTTGCCAGCGGCGAGCCTGTCGAGGACGTCGCTGCGGAAGCACCGGATGGTGCCCCAATGCCGACCGTGAACTCCAAAAAGGACGGCACGCCGGTTGTCAACGTGCCCAAGAAGAAGAAGCCGCCGGCGACGCTGACCACGTCGGTGCTCATCCGTGGCAATGGCGCCCAGGTGCTTGCCAATGAGACTGCCGTATTGCAGTACCAGGCGGTTCGATGGTCTAAGAACAAGGTCGTCGGCTCCACCTGGGATCCGGATGAGCTTCCGGTCACAGTCAAGGTCGGCGCCGACACGCTCATTGAAGGTCTCGACGCGGCTCTGACCGACCTCACCGTCGGAAGCCGTATCCTTGTGGTGGTGCCGCCCGTTCTTGCCTTCGGCCCCGCCGGGGGCAAATGGCAGAACGAAACTATGGTGTACGTCGTCGATGTCCTGGCGGCATCAGCGCCGAGTACCGGCGACAAAACCGTCGATGAGTCTGATGAAGCAGATGACGACTCGCCCGAGGCCAGAGATAAAGCGGCCGATGAATCAGATAAGAGGGAATGAGATGTCGTTGGCCGTGCGCGTGATTCCGTGCCTGGACGTTGACGCGGGTCGAGTGGTCAAGGGGGTCAACTTTGAGAACCTGCGTGACGCCGGTGACCCGGTCGAGCTTGCCGCGACCTATGACCGCGCGGGCGCTGACGAACTCACCTTTCTCGATGTCACGGCATCGTCGGGCAACCGCGAAACAATGTTCGATGTGGTTCGTCGCACCGCTGAACAAGTCTTCATCCCACTGACTGTCGGCGGGGGAGTTCGCACGGTCGAGGATGTCGATAAGCTGCTTCGCGCGGGCGCTGACAAAGTTGCGGTCAATACGGCGGCGATTGCAAGGCCGGAGTTGATTCGAGACATCGCCGATCAATTCGGGTCGCAGGTATTGGTGCTGTCAGTGGATGCACGCAGGGTTGTTGACGGACCACAAACGGCCTCAGGCTTCGAAGTGACCACGCACGGTGGTCGTCGCGGCACCGGTATTGACGCAGTGGAATGGGCTCGTCGTGGTGAAGAGCTCGGTGCCGGAGAGATCTTGTTGAACTCCATGGATGCCGACGGCACACTCAAGGGGTTCGACTTGGAGATGCTGCGACAAGTGCGCGCCGAGGTGTCCATTCCGCTGATCGCATCAGGCGGAGCCTCACAGCCACAGGACTTCACCCAAGCGGCACGTGAGGGAGCAGACGCGGTGCTCGCGGCCAGCGTCTTCCACTTCGGCACACTGTCTATCGGTCAGGTCAAGGATCAGATGCGTCGCGACGGGATCGAAGTTCGATGACCACGCTCGATCCGAGGACGGCGGAACTGCTCAAACGCGACGACAACGGCTTGGTCGCGGCTATCGTGCAACAGCACGATACCGGTGAAGTCCTGATGCTCGGCTGGATGGACGACGAAGCACTGGCACGAACTCTTACCTCGGGACGAGTGACCTTCTATAGCCGATCCCGACAGGAGTACTGGCGCAAGGGCGACACGTCGGGACATGTGCAGTTCGTGCACTCTGTATCCATCGATTGCGATGGCGATGCCCTGCTGATCAAAGTCAACCAGGTCGGGGCGGCCTGTCACACGGGGACGCGAACCTGTTTTGAGGCCGGCGGCGACCTTGCCGCGATACCGGCCACGCCGGAACAGCTAAACCTATGACGAAGACCAGCAGCTCGGTGGGAGGACGCACTGTAAGCCGCCGTACCGGTGTTATCGCACTGCTCGCAGCAGTTGCGATCCTTGGCGGCACTGGAGTGCCCACTTGGCTCACAACGCACACGACGTCAGTCTTGGGTGAGTCCGTCGACGTGGCCGTCTCCGGGATAGCCGCAGTCGATCCATTGCTGGCCGCGGTGCTGCTCCACGCCGCCGGTGCGATCGCCTGCTTGCTTGCCGGTAAATGGGCTCGGCGCATCGTGTTCCTCCTCACGGCAACGACCTCGGCAATCGTCGGCTACGCCACACTTGGTGTTCTGACAGATCCCGTTCCAGTGGCGGCTAACGCCGCTAGCGAGGCGGTGGGAACTCCCACATTCGACGGTGTGGACCTGACGATCTGGCCCTATCTGACCGCAGTCGCGGCAGCGGCGTTCGTACTCATTGAGATCTTCTTCGTCTTCGCGCCTTCGGACCAGTCGACGCAACACAGCAAATATGATCGACGTGGTACGGCAGCACCGGACAGGGCCACGCCTGAAGAGGTGACCGCTTCCGGACAGTGGGACGCGTTTGACCAGGGTGAAGATCCAACGGAAACCTGAGGGGAATGTCCCGAATGTACGCCGCACCTGTGAACACGGGTAGTCTGGTGCCACGCACATACCGAAAGGCATTTGTCCATGTCCGCATCACATCAATCACCCAACACCGCAGACCGCTTCGAGCAGGAACAGCATTTCGAGTTGCCTGACGCGGTCCCGCCGAACAACGAGGGGCAGACAGTAGCCGCATGGTTCGCCATGCTTGGAATCATTCTCGGCGTCGCGATCGCCACCGTGGGGGTCTGCCTTTCAAACCTGGTCATGGTCGTAGTTGGCGGAGTTGTCGTGGCGGCTGCGCTTGTCGGCGGACTGTTCCTCCGGTTGGCTGGACACGGTCAGCCTCGCAGCTGAGTCACGTGCACGTAGTCGCCCCGCAATGATGGTGGCGCCAACGGGTTCGATATACGCGGGCAGTTCGCTTTGTTCGCTCAAGAAAGGAAATAGCAGTGGCGACAGTGCTGGACGAGATCATCGCGGGGGTTCGTGAAGACCTTGCCCGCCGTGAAGCCGCGACACCGCTCGATGCTCTGAAAGAACGAGCGGCAAAGCAAGACAGTGTGATCGACGCTATGGATCGATTGCGCCAGGAGTCAGCATTGGCGGTGATCGCTGAGGTGAAGCGGTCCAGCCCGTCCAAGGGAGCGCTGGCACCGATCGCGGATCCGGCAGCTCTCGCAGCCGAGTATGAGGCCGGCGGTGCGTCGATGGTCTCAGTGCTGACCGAGGAACGCCGGTTTGGCGGCTCACTAGCGGACTTAGCCGCGGTGCGAGCCGTCGTCGACGTGCCGATTCTGCGCAAGGATTTCATCGTCACGCCCTATCAAGTGTGGGAAGCGCGTGCGTACGGCGCCGATGTGGTGTTGCTGATTGTCGCCGCCTTAGAGCAGACCGTTCTCGAGTCACTGCTCGACCGTGTCCACTCCCTCGGAATGGCCGCGCTTGTCGAGGTGCATACGGTCGAAGAGGTCGAACGGGCAGTAGCAGCTGGGGCGCGGATCATCGGTGTCAATGTTCGCAATCTGAAGACTCTGGACGTTGACCGGGATGTCTTCGCCAAAGTCGTGCCGGCGATCCCATCGCATGTGATCAAGATCGCCGAGTCGGGTGTTCGCGGCCCGCATGACGTTGTGGAATACGCGCGTGCTGGCGCGGACGCGGTACTCGTCGGGGAAGCACTCGTGACGGACGCGTCTCCCAGGGCTTCGGTGGCCAACCTGGTCGCGGCGGGAACCCATCCGTCGCTGCGCGCCGTACGTCACTGACGGCAGTAATACTTAAGGAGAAATATTGACTTCCAGTCTGGACCACCTCGTCGGGCCCTATTTCGGTGAGTTCGGTGGACGGTTCGTTCCTGAAGCACTGATCGCTGCTTTGGACGAACTCGAACAGGCATATCGCACCGCGATGGCCGACGAGGCGTTCGTGACGGAACTGCGGCGACTCGAACGGGACTATACCGGTCGTCCGAGCCTGCTCACCGAGGCGCCGAGGTTCGCGGCTGAGGTCGGTGGCGCCCGGATCTTCCTCAAGCGCGAAGATCTGAACCACACTGGATCGCACAAGATCAACAATGTGCTCGGGCAGGCACTGCTAGTCAAGCGCATGGGCAAGACACGCGTCATCGCTGAGACGGGTGCGGGTCAGCACGGCGTTGCCACCGCTACTGCCGCGGCGCTGATGGATCTCGAATGCGTGATCTACATGGGCGAAGAGGACACGCAACGGCAGGCGCTCAACGTGGCGCGCATGGAGTTGCTCGGTGCGAAGGTCATACCGGTGACCATCGGTACCAGAACGCTCAAGGACGCCATCAACGAGGCGCTTCGCGATTGGGTCGCCAATGTCGACAACACGCATTATCTGCTCGGCACCGTGACCGGACCACACCCGTTCCCGGAGATGGTGCGCGAGTTCCACTCCGTGATCGGCACTGAAGCGCGTGCGCAGATTCAGGAACTGACCGGGAAACTTCCTGACGCTGTCGCTGCCTGTGTCGGCGGTGGATCGAATGCACTGGGTCTGTTCAGCGGATTCCTCGACGACCGCGATGTCAGACTCTATGGCTTCGAGGCCGGCGGCGACGGCATCGCGTCGGGCCGTCACGCGGCGCGTTTCTCCGGCGGATCGCCTGGAGTGCTGCACGGCGCACGGTCTTATGTCTTGCAGGACGAGGACGGCCAGACCCGTCCGAGCCACTCGGTTTCTGCCGGCCTGGACTATTCATCGGTGGGACCACAGCACGCTTATCTGCATGACATCGGACGTGCGGAGTATCAGCCGGTCACGGATGCAGAAGCCATGGACGCGTTCGCCCTACTGGCGCGCACTGAAGGAATCCTGCCCGCAATCGAGTCTGCCCATGCGTTGGCCGGCGGTATGCGCATCGCCCGTGAACTGCCATCCGACGCTGTCGTACTGATCAACCTTTCCGGACGCGGTGACAAGGATGTCGCCACGGCGGCGAAGTGGTTCGGGCTGATTGACAATGACGAGAGCGCACCCGGGGAGGCAGATCAGTGACAACGCAGCACAGTGCAGGAGTGCGCAGCGGAATCCGCCTGGCTCAACTCGAGGAGCAAGGACGCGCTGCCCTGATCGGTTACCTCCCAGTCGGATTCCCCACCGTCGATCAATCGATCGAGGCGGCACGAACGCTGGTCGCGAATGGTGTCGATATCCTCGAGTTGGGCGTGCCGTACTCCGATCCGGTGATGGACGGCGAGACCATTCAGCACGCAGTCGACCAGGCTCTAGAAGCCGGGGTGCGGGTGGCGGACACCTTCAAAGTGATTCAGGCATTGCAGGATCTCGACGTACCCGTGTTGGTGATGAGTTACTGGAATCCGGTATTGCAGTACGGGGTCGAGCAATTCGCCGCTGACCTGAGTGCTGCCGGAGGTGCCGGACTGATCACACCAGATCTGATTCCAGATGAGGCCGGTGCATGGATTGACGCGGCGACTGCCCACGGTCTCGATCAGGTGTTCCTGGTTGCGCCCAGTTCGACGGATAAACGTCTCGAATTGACAGCGCAGGCATGTCACGGCTTTGTATATGCCGCTTCAACCATGGGCGTCACAGGAGAACGAACGACTGTCGGTGCTGCTGCGCAGAGTCTGGTCGCCCGCACCCGCGAGGCGGGAGCAGAACGCGTTTGCGTGGGCCTGGGTGTCTCTACTGCGCAGCAAGCCGCTGACATCGCCGGTTATGCCGACGGCGTGATCGTCGGTTCCGCCTTCGTCAGGACCATGCTTTCCGACGAGCCATGGTCGAAACAGCTCGAGGCGCTTGGCGCCGTTGCTGCTGATCTTGCAGCCGGCGTCGGCTCTGCCCAGCACACTACGCCGTAGTTGTGAAAAATCTCACGTTTGGTGTTTGACCTATGGTGATGACGATCCCCAGCCCTGCTCAAAGCGTCTGGTACCTCGGCCCTCTGGCGGTGCGGGCTTATGCGATATGTATCTTGATCGGTATCGCCATCGCGATCTGGTGGACCGCGAAACGGTGGAGGGAGCGCGGCGGCGACCCCGAGGTGACCTACCAGATCGCGCTGTGGGCCGTCCCGTTCGGAATCATCGGTGGACGTATCTACCACGTGATAACCAGTCCGGACGCCTATTTCGGATCTGGTGGGGATCCAGTCACAGCGCTCTACATCTGGCAGGGTGGCCTGGGAATTTGGGGCGCGATCGTCCTCGGAGCGCTCGGCGCGTGGATCGGTTGCCGGCGTGCTGGGGTCTCTTTCATCCAGTACGCCGATGCGGTCGCCCCCGGCATCTTGCTTGCTCAAGCGATAGGCCGATGGGGCAACTGGTTCAATCAAGAACTTTTCGGCGGGCCTACGGATCTGCCATGGGCGCTTGAGGTGTCAGATCGAGTCGCCATAGCCGCAGGATATGAGGCGGGAACGACCTTCCATCCCACATTCCTCTATGAGTCACTGTGGTCCGCAGCGGGTGTTCTGGTGCTTTTGTGGTGTGAAAAACGTCTTCGACTGCGCACCGGTCAGGTATTCTGGCTGTACGTGCTGATCTACACCACAGGTCGCCTGTGGGTCGAGATGCTCAGAGTTGATCAAGCCCATACAATCTTGGGGCTGCGCCTGAACGTCTGGACCTCGCTGATCGTGTGGATCGGTGCGCTGGCAGCAATAATCTTTCTTGGTCGGCGCGGTACGCCCACGAATCACACTGAACCGACCACAAAAGTCGAGCCGGTTAACGACTGACACACCCCAGCCATGTCGTAGCCGGGTGTGAGAACTTCCCGGAGAACTCGCACGGTTTCGCGACCCCTTGCTCCACAATCTATAGACGCCCCGGTCGCCCTGCCGTGGGCTAGCGCAACGACCGCCGTTTCGAGGGCCACGGCGGAGACGAGGACGGTGCAGGTGAGCACTCAGTCGACGAATCTCAGTCCATTCCGCATTGCGGGTGTTCCCGAGGCGAAGGGACTATACGACCCTCTCTCCGAACACGATGCCTGTGGTGTTGCTTTCGTAGCGACATTGCGCGGCACACCCGGACGGGACATTGTCGACGCAGCGCTCACTGCATTGGAGAACCTCGATCACCGCGGTGCCGTCGGGGCGGAGGAGAACACCGGTGACGGTGCAGGCATCCTTACTCAAATTCCTGATGCCTTCATTCGGGACATCATCGATGCAGAACTCCCAGCGGCGGGACACTACGCCGTGGGTATGGCATTCCTGCCGGGTGAGCAGAAGGCAGCCGACGTCGCGGCGGCACAGATCGACTCCATCGCACTTGAATTAGGTTTGAAGGTACTCGCCTGGCGCGAGGTGCCGGTCGACGCCTCACTCGTCGGCCCCACCGCCCGAGCTACCATGCCGAGCTTTCGACAGTTGGTGGTCTCCAGTCCGGACTATCGAAAGGCCGGAATTGGACTGGACCGACTTACCTACCGACTGCGCAAGCGGATCGAAAAGGAAGTCGGTATTTTTTTTGCCTCGCTCTCGTCCCGCACGCTGACTTACAAAGGCATGTTGACCACGGGCCAACTCGGCCCGTTCTTCGATGACCTGCGTGATCCGCGGTTCGCTTCCGAGTTGGCGCTCGTCCACTCGCGGTTCTCCACCAACACGTTTCCGTCGTGGCCGCTCGCTCAGCCGTTCCGGCTCATTGCTCACAACGGTGAGATCAATACAGTGCGCGGCAACCGCAACTGGATCGCGGCGCGCCAAGGCATGTTGCAGTCTGAACTGCTCGGCGATATGGCGGATCTGCTTCCAGTGTGCTCCGCCGAATCGTCTGACTCCGCAAGCTTCGACGAGACCCTGGAACTGCTGCACCTGGCGGGCAGGGAACTGCCCCATGCCGTCATGATGATGATCCCGGAAGCCTGGGAGAACCACGCCGAAATGCCAGCGGAACTACGCGCGTTCTACGAGTTCCACTCGAACCTGATCGAGCCTTGGGACGGTCCGGCCTGTCTTAACTTCACCGATGGAACCGTCATCGGTGCCGTCCTGGATCGCAACGGTCTGCGACCGGGGCGTTACTGGGTGACGGATGACGGCCTGGTGGTGATGGCCAGTGAGGCCGGCGTGCTTGAGATCGAACCGGAACGAGTCGTCCGGAAGGGACGGTTGGAACCGGGAAAGATGTTCCTCGTCGACACCGGTGCTGGTCGCATCGTCGAAGACCAGGAGATCAAGACCCAGTTGGCACGTTCTCGTCCTTATGCCCAATGGATTGAACAGAACGAGATCTATCTGGAGGATCTGCCTGACCGCGAGCACGTCGCTCACTCCGCAGCCTCGGTGGTGCGGCGCCAGCGCGCTTTCGGCTACACCGAAGAAGAACTCAAGGTCTTGCTCACTCCGATGGCCAACACCGGTGGCGAGCCACTCGGCGCGATGGGAACCGACACACCTATCGCGGTGCTCTCGGATCGACCGCGGCTACTTTTCGATTACTTCACTCAGATGTTCGCGCAGGTGACGAACCCGCCATTGGACGCAATCCGAGAAGAACTCGTCACCTCACTTGGCGGCGCCATCGGTCCAGAACCCAACCTGCTCTCGGACACGGCGCAGCACGCGCGCAAACTCGTGCTGCCGTTCCCTGTGATCGACAACGATCAGCTCTCCAAGATCGTTCACATTGAGCACTCGGCACAGGGTCGCAGAGCTCAGTTCCGGTCGCACACCGTGCGTGGTCTATACCGCGTTGACGGTGGCGGGGAAGCGCTTGAGGCAAGATTGCAGGAGATCTTCGCCGAGGTGGACGCCCAGATCGTAGCGGGCACGAGTTTCCTCGTGCTTTCCGACCGCGACGCTGACAGCCAGTACGGCCCCATTCCGTCGCTGTTGCTACTCAGTGCCGTTCACCAGCATCTATTGCGACAGCACACGCGAACGCAGGTATCGCTCGTCGTCGAAGCTGGAGACGTACGCGAGGTTCACCATGTGGCCTTGCTGATCTCCTATGGTGCGGCAGCGATCAACCCGTACCTGGCGATGGAAACCGTTGAAGACCTGGCGAACCGCGGCTATCTCGAGGTTGACGCGCCTACCGCGGTGGCTCACCTGATCAAGGCCCTGGGCAAGGGCGTGCTGAAGGTCATGAGCAAGATGGGAATCTCGACCATCGCGTCATACCGCGGCGCCCAGGTCTTCGAGGCCGTGGGACTATCGCAAGAAATCATCGACCAATACTTCGCCGGCACGACGAGCCGCCTCGGCGGCATCGACATCGACGTGATAGCGAAAGAGGTCGAGGCGCGCCACCGTAAGGCATACCCGCTCTCCGGCAATATTGCGGCACACCGAGCGCTGGAGATCGGCGGCGAATACAAGTGGCGCAGGGAAGGCGAACCGCACCTCTTCGATCCGGAGACGGTCTTCCGGCTGCAGCACGCGACTCGGACCCGGCAATACGACGTATTCCGGGAGTACACCGCGAAGATCGACGACCAGTCGAAGCGTCTGATGACGTTGCGAGGTCTGTTGGAACTCAAACCGACACGCGAGCCAGTTCCGGTGGACGAGGTCGAGCCTGTCTCAGAGATCGTGAAGCGCTTCAACACCGGAGCCATGTCCTATGGGTCGATTTCCCGGGAGACGCACGAGACCCTCGCCATCGCCATGAATGAGCTCGGTGGCCGGTCGAACACCGGTGAAGGGGGAGAAGACCCGGAACGACTGCACGACCCGAAACGTCGCAGTCGCGTCAAGCAGATCGCCTCGGGCCGGTTTGGAGTCACCTCGGAGTATCTGACCTTCGCCGATGACATTCAGATCAAACTGGCCCAAGGCGCCAAGCCGGGTGAGGGCGGACAGCTGCCAGGCCCCAAGGTCTACCCGTGGGTGGCCAAGACCCGTCATTCAACACCCGGTGTGGGACTGATCTCCCCACCGCCGCACCACGACATCTACTCGATCGAGGATCTGGCGCAACTCATCCACGATGCGAAGAACGCAAACCCGCAGGCTCGTATCCATGTGAAGCTGGTCAGTGAATTCGGTGTCGGCACGGTCGCGGCCGGGGTGTCCAAAGCGCATGCCGACGTAGTGCTGATCTCTGGCCACGACGGTGGTACCGGCGCTAGTCCGCTGACCTCGTTGAAGCACGCAGGAACGCCTTGGGAAATCGGTTTGGCCGAGACCCAGCAGACCCTGGTCCTGAACAACCTGCGCGATCGCATCACGGTGCAGGTCGACGGTCAGCTGAAGACCGGGCGTGACGTGGTGATCGCAGCGCTGCTCGGAGCCGAGGAATTCGGCTTCGCTACGACCGCCATGGTGGTGTCGGGCTGCATCATGATGCGGGTGTGCCACCTCGACACATGTCCTGTGGGTGTCGCCACGCAAAATCCAGAACTGCGGTCACGGTTCACCGGTAAGCCCGAGTTCGTGATCAACTTCTTTGAGTTCATCGCGCAAGAGGTGCGAGAGCACCTCGCGGCGCTCGGCTTCCGCAGTATCGATGAAGCCGTCGGTCAGGTGCAGAATCTGGATACCACTGCCGCCATCGAACACTGGAAAGCCTCTGGGCTGGACCTCACGCCCGTGTTGGATGTGCCAGAGCTTCCGGCAGGCTCGCAGCCGCGCAAGGTCAAGGAACAGGATCACGGCCTCGATAGGGCCCTGGACAACGACCTGATCGCGGCTGCTCGTCCCGCGCTGGAAGACCGAACAGCGGTGACGATTGAGACGACTGTGCGTAACGTCAACCGCACCGTGGGCACCATGCTCGGTCATGAGGTGACCAAGAGGTTCTGGGCCGAGCCACTGGCGGACGACACCATCGACATTCACTTCACCGGTTCGGGTGGACAGTCATTCGGCGCGTTTATTCCGCAGGGCGTGACTTTGCGCCTGTTCGGCGATGCCAACGACTATGTCGGCAAAGGGCTGTCCGGTGGACGCATCGTGGTGCGACCGGGCGATAATGCCGCGCTGATCGGTGAAAACAACGTCATCGCGGGCAATGTGATCGGATACGGTGCCACATCGGGGGAGATCTTCCTGCGCGGCAACGTCGGTGAACGCTTCGCGGTGCGTAACTCCGGGGCGACGCTGGTGGTCGAAGGCGTGGGGGACCACGGCTGCGAGTACATGACCGGAGGCACGGTGCTGGTCCTGGGCGCAACCGGCCGAAACTTCGGCGCCGGCATGTCCGGCGGGGTGGCTTACGTACTGGACCTGAACCCCGGGCGGCTGAACACGCAAGCGCGTGAAGGCGAGCTATTGCAATTGCCGCTCGGTGACGATGACGCGGTCCTGGTCAAGACGTTGCTAGAGCGCCACAGTGCGGAAACGGACTCACCGCGGGCCAAAGAACTCCTGGCTGATTTCGAGCGCACTAGACAGCGGTTCACGGCGCTCGTCCCGCGTGATTACGCCAGGATGCGCGAGGTGCTTGCACAAGCAGAGGTAGACGGTATCGATCTGAACGTTCCCGGTCAGTGGGAGAAGATTTTGGAGGTGGCTCATGGCTGATCCACGTGGATTTCTGAAGGTACGGCAGCGTGAGTTGCCGCAGAATCGGCCGGTAGCGCTCCGGCTGCGCGACTTTCGCGATGTCCATGAACATCGCGATGCCCATTCACCGTTCCTACCTGAGCAAGCGGCCCGCTGTATGGATTGCGGCATCCCGTTCTGTCACCAAGGCTGTCCGCTGGGCAACATCATCCCGGAATGGAATGATCTGGTCCGACAGGGGCAGTGGGAGGACGCTATCGAACGGCTTCACGCGACGAACAACTTCCCTGAGTTCACGGGACGAGTCTGCCCGGCGCCGTGTGAGGACTCTTGCGTCCTGGGCATCAACCAACCGCCGGTGACGATCAAGAACATCGAAGTGGAGATCATCGACGAAGCCTTCCGTCGCGGTTTCGTCACGCCACAGGTGCCGCAACGATTCAGTGGCAAGACGGTGGCAGTGGTCGGCTCTGGTCCGGCTGGTCTGGCCGCTGCACAGCAATTGAGTCGAGTAGGGCACACCGTCGCGGTATTCGAACGCGACGACGCTATCGGCGGCCTCCTGCGTTACGGCATCCCGGACTTCAAGTTGGAGAAAGAGCACATCGAGCGGCGTATCGAGCAAATGCGCGCGGAAGGCACCCGGTTCCGTGCCGGTGTGGAGATCGGCCGGGACATCTCCTGGTCAGATCTGCGTGATCGCTATAACGCGGTCGTGATCGCCACTGGCGCGACGGTGCCACGCGACCTGCCGCTTCCGGGGCGGGACCTCGACGGTGTCCATTTCGCGATGGATTACCTCGTCCCGGCTAACCGTCTCAGTGCCGGGCTGGAGGTCGCTGAGCCCATTGACGCGGCCGGAAAGCACGTCATCGTCATTGGTGGTGGCGACACCGGTTCGGACTGTGTCGGTACGGCGTTGCGCCAGGGCGCGGCCTCGGTGACGAACCTCGCGATCGGCAGACGACTGCCTGACGAACGACCTGAGACTGAACCGTGGCCGACCACACCACGCCTCTTCGAGGTGTCGACCTCGCATGAAGAAGGCGGTGAGCGTGAGTTCCTCGCCTCGACAGTTGAATTCGTCGGCAATGACGAAGGTCAGCTGACCGCGCTGCGCGTGGCGACGACTGAGTATCTTCCAGATGGCCGACGAGTTCCGACCCCGGGCACAGAGCGCGACCTGCCGGCGGATCTCGTGCTCATAGCGCTGGGATTCACAGGTCCGGAGACCCGAGGAGCAGCTGATGGTCTGGATCTTCCCGTGACCAACCGTCGCACCTTCGCCCGTAACGCGGGATACGCAACGCAGACGCCTGGCGTATTCGTTGCGGGTGATGCCGGGCGGGGTCAGTCGTTGATCGTGTGGGCCATTGCAGAAGGACGAGCTGCTGCTGCCGCAGTGGACAAGTACCTGCGCGGTGAGACTGAACTGCCCGCCCCGATCCCCGCCGACGCGGTTGCGTTACGAGCCTAGGAGTTCTCAGCGTGCCACGCGTATGGTTGCATTGATTCATGCCATGATTGTCTGGCTTGATTGAGCAAAGATTCATAGCCACGATTTCAACCGTCAGTTCCCAGACCGAAGTCCCGTGCATCGGTCCAGATCCTTCACTAGGGTGGAGTTCATGCGAAAAGCGAAAATTGTTTGCACCATTGGTCCCGTCACTGCTTCTCCGGAGCGGCTGCAAGAGCTTGTAGATGCGGGGATGGATGTCGCCCGTATCAACAGGAGCCATGGAGAGCCCGAGGAGCACGAGGCGGTGTACCACGGAGTTCGAGCAGCAGCTGCTGCCTCCGGGCGCAACGTCGCAGTGCTCGTGGACCTGCAGGGGCCGAAGATCCGGTTGGGTCGGTTCAAGGACGACGAGAAGCACTACCTCAACGAAGGTGATGTCTTCACCATCACGACCGAAGATGTCGTCGGCACGAAGGAACTCGTCTCAACTACTCACAAGGGACTGGCGCAGGACGCCCGCGTCGGCGACCCGCTGCTGATTGACGACGGTAAGGTCACCGTCCGCGTCACCGCGGTCGAAGGCCCGCGGGTCATCACCCGTGTCGAGGTTCCTGGACCGGTTTCCAACAACAAGGGGATTAACCTCCCGGGCGTCGCCGTCTCGGTTCCCGCCCTGTCCGACAAGGACGAAGCGGACTTGCGTTGGGCGCTGCGTCTTGGCACTGACTTCATTGCGCTCTCCTTTGTCCGTTCAGCCGCCGACTACGACGACGTCGACCGCATCATGGCCGAAGAGGGCCGCAAGGTTCCGGTCATCGCCAAGATCGAGAAGCCGCAGGCCGTGGACAACCTTGAAGAAATCGTCAAGAAGTTCGACGGCATCATGGTTGCCCGTGGTGACCTGGGTGTCGAGCTCCCGCTCGAGCAGGTGCCGCTGGTCCAGAAGCAGGCTATCGAGTTGGCCCGTCGTAACGCGAAGCCGGTCATCGTGGCTACGCAGGTACTCGAGTCGATGATCTCGTCGCCGCGTCCGACCCGTGCTGAGGCCTCCGACTGCGCCAACGCCGTCCTGGACGGTGCTGACGCTGTCATGCTGTCCGGTGAGACCAGCGTCGGAGACTTCCCGATCGAGGCAGTGCGCACCATGGCCAAGATCGTCGAAGCGACGGAGACACTTGGCGCGGAGCGCATCGCACCGCTGGGCTCTGACCCGCACACCCGCGGTGGCGTCATCACCAATGCGGCAACTCAGATCTCCGAAACGCTCGATGTGAAGTATCTGGTGACCTTCACCCAGTCGGGTGACTCTGCACGACGTGTCTCCCGGCTGCGGACAACGACCCCGCTGCTCGCGTTCACACCACAAGGGGACGTTCGCAACCAGCTGGCTTTGTCCTGGGGCACCACCGCGGTTCAGGTTCCCACTGTCGACAACACCGACCAGATGGTCGGTCAGGTTGACTCAAAGATCCGTGAACTCGGCTTGGCCGAGGACGGCGACCTCGTGGTCGTCGTCTCAGGTGCTCCTGTCGGCGTGACCGGCACCACGAACTCCATTTTGGTACACCGTGTCGGCGAAGGTCGCTGATAGCGCTATCTGACTTCTACTCAGTGTGGGTTCGATGTCGTTGCACATCGGACCCACACTGCACTCTGTAACGATTACTACCTGACCTTGTTGGTCGTGTAGAGTCTTCTTCGGTGCTTGCCCCGGTAGCCCAACTGGCAGAGGCGTTCGGCTCAAACCCGATCCAGTGTGGGTTCGAATCCCACCCGGGGCACCAGATGAATAAGCCCCTTCTGAACTGCAATGAAATGCAGCTTGGAAGGGGCTTATTGCATCTTATGAATTTACTCAAATTGTGGTTTCGGTGTGGTGCAGATGAATTTTGGCACTACGATTAACCTGTGACATCGCAAAAGGATTCGCAGGGTCAAGATGAGCTTGACGTGCAGGCATTGTTCTCACCGCAGTTTGAAGAAGCTCCGGTGCCGCAAGCAGATGCCGAGGAGAACGTTCGGACAAAGCGCCGTGCCGTCGTCGCCGAGGATGAGGCGCTGATCAGAATGGACGTCGTCGAGACGCTGCGTGAAGCAGGTTTTGACGTGGTCGGCGAAGCACCTGACGGTGAGCGTGCCGTTGAGCTCGCACTTGAGTTGCGTCCAGATGTCGTCGTGATGGACGTCAAAATGCCCAAGCTTGACGGCATCTCCGCAGCCGAGCGCATCGGTAAGGCGCATGCGGCGCCGGTCGTATTGCTCACCGCATTTTCGCAGGCCGAACTCGTTGCTCGCGCTAGTGAGGCTGGTGTGATGGCATATGTGGTCAAGCCGTTCTCACCAGCGGATCTATTGCCAGCGGTTGATGTTGCTATTGCGCGCTACAACCAGATTCTGGCGCTTGAGTCTGAGGTGGACGACCTCGTCGAGCGTTTCGAGACCCGCAAGCAAGTAGACCGCGCTAAGGGTCTGCTGATGTCTCGTATGGGGCTGACCGAGCCCGAAGCTTTCCGGTGGATCCAGAAGACCTCTATGAACCGGAGGCTCACAATGCGCGAGGTGGCGGATGCCGTCATTGAGCAGGTCGGGGAAGAAGCGAGTTCGTAACTGCTGCTAGAGGTTATTGATCGACCAGAAGAACAATAACATTTCGGTAACATCCTGAGATAGATTTGTCTCAGTGTGCAAGCAGGGGCAGAACAACGTGGAGGTTCGTGGTGGCAACAGCGATCATAGTGCGCCCAAGCGATGCTGAGTCATGTGAGGCGATCGCCCACCTCAGTCTTGAAGCACGCAATGAATCAGCGCTGGGTGCGCAATTGTGCAGCAGCGATTTGGAACAGCTGCTACGTCAGGTGCAGGTGTTGTCCGCCATTCCCGGTATGAAAGTTCTGGTTGCGGAGCATCACGATCAGATCGTGGGCTTTGCCTTTACTCGCGTACTGCGAAACGACTTACTGCGGCCATCGCCAAGCGTGTTCATCGAGGCGCTTTACGTGGCGCGTCAGGCGCGGCGGCAGGGAGTGGGACGAGCATTGCTTGCGCATATCGCTGACATCGCGATCGGAGCAGAGGCTCCCGACATCTATGTGCAGCTGTTGCCGGGCGCCCGTGGCACCCAGCGATTCCTGGCCCGATTGGGATTCGCGCCGGCAGCGTCGCACCGTGTGGTGCAGGCTGCTGCGTTGCAGCGTGAGCTTGCTCGAGTCGCCACTGGCCGTCGTCGTTCTAGCCGCACCCTTGAAGACCTGATCGCCCGGCGACGGCGAGCTCGTGGTGATGCCGCCACTGGCAGTATTGACATGTCGCAGGTACAGCAGGAATGGGACCCCTCGGGGACCTCGGCCCGGTAACGCTATGACGGCGAAATGATCATGCAGGTGAGCCTTGCGCTGGCGACGCGGCGCTGCTGATCATCGCGGATCTCGATTTCATAGGTCGCCAAGGTCGTTCCCAGATGTACCGCGCGTGCTGTGGCGGTTACGTTCCCAGTGTGGGCGGGGCGGTGGTGTGTGATGGATAGCTCGACTCCGACGGCCACGCGTCCTGCTGGCGCGTGGCGGGCCGCAGCAAGTGATCCTGCAGTTTCCGCCAGGGCGGCGCTTGCGCCGCCGTGTAGCAGCCCTGCAGGCTGTGTATTCGGTGCTACAGGCATTGTGACGACCGCTTCGCGTGCTGAGGCGGCATGAACTGTCATACCCATGGTTGTGGCGAGCGGACCGAGGCTGTCGGGGTGCATAGTGTCAGACATAACAGATAGGTTCCTTTACGCAACAAAATAGCAACTAGGGTTTTTCTTCTTCATGCTAAGAGTAGTGGGATGAGCCAGCCGAGGGCTGCGCCTACGGTGGCGGCTACGCCTGCGGCTTTCCAGACGAGTTTTTCTAGGCCGCGTATGCGGGTTTCGTGGTCGTCTAGGGTGTCTTTGTGGCCTTGCATTCCGGCTAGGGTTTGCTTGATTTCTTGTACGCCGTCGAACACTTCGCGGATGGTGATTTCTGGGCTAGTCAATTTCGGGTAGTCCTGCGATTGAGGTGAGTAGGGAGACTACGGCGGCCAGCAGTGCGCCGGAGAATACGAGGGGCCAGGTGACGGCACCGAGGACGGTGGCCGCTCCGATGATGCCGAGTGCGGTTTGTGCTGCGGTTTTCAGGGCACGGGTGCCTGCGGCTTTGAGCCAGGTTCGGTTCATTTCTTTACTCGTTTCATTCGTATCCAGTCGCCTTTGGCGGTGAGTGCCCATTTTCCGAGGTTGAGCACCACGGTCACCCGTGTGCCTTTGCGGAGTTTGCGAGTGCGGTTTTTGGTGCCGCCCTTCGGGCCGTCGTGCAGCCAGGTGGCGCGTTTTACCTTGTACTTGCCGCCACGGAGTTTGTTCGCTGTGGTGGCGGTGTTGCCGGTGATTTCAAAGTGCATCGGGTCACCGTAAGGGGCCGGGAAGTCTTGACCCCAGCGCACACAGGGCAGTTTTTTCAGGACCTTGCGCCGTACCTTCTTGGCCAACGCTGCGGGCATGGGTTTGTAGGTGTTGCGGTGGGTGGCTTGGTAGGGCCACTTGTAGCCATTAATGTCCACGGCGGTGGCGCTGCGGTGGTTGGAGGTACTGAACACTGAACCGCTGGCCGTGTTGGTACTCGCGCTGCGGTAGCCGTTGAAGGTGACCACGGGTTCGACGCGGTGGTGATAGAGCCAGCCGAGGGCGAGGAAGATTAGCGCTACGTCGCCTTTACGGACGGTCGCGGTTTTCCCATTGACAGTAATGGTGGTGGTGGGCGGGTCGGTGCTGTAGCCGTTCATGGTTGTTGTCATGGCGATCACCCTGCGGCGTTGGTGGGGGTCATCTGGATTGCGGTCCACCTGCATTTGGCAGAGCCACCGGCCGCGCTGGACGGGTTATAGAGCACATAGGATGCGGTCGTGGTTGTGATTGTGCCGATCGCCGCGATGATCCGATAGTTACCTACGGTGACGACGACTATCGGTGGCTGCGTGAACCGTCCAGATGGTAGCCCGATTGTGCCCGACGACACGGCACCAGCCGCGATAGACGGCATATCAAATTCACCGGCTGCGAAGGCGTAGGGGACGTGTGCGGCGGTCGAGGGGTTCACATAGGTGTTGAGGTCGTTGGCTGTGAGGACGGCGTTGTTAGCGAATGTTTTTGATGCGGCCATTAGATTGCTCCTAGTTCGTAATCGACCATCCATCGGGTCGGTGTGATTTCGTGGGTGATGCCGGTGATGCGGCGTTGATCGTTGCCGAACGCGATGCGGTCGAGTAGTTCGGCGCGGGTGACGGCGGTGATGTTCGACTGTGCGTTCACGCGGATGCTGGTGGGGGCGTTTAACGGTTCGGTCAGCAGTGTGGGACCGAGTAGGTCAACATCGGCGGGGTCCGCGATGCACACGTCGGCGCTTGCGGTTCCGGCTCCCCAGGTCGCACGGCTGGTCACGTCTTCGTAGGTGGTGGTTTCGTCAAGGGCTTGCCACTCGTTCTGGTCGTTGAGTTCGCGCCTGTGGTTGGTGACTTCAACCTCATTCACCACGTCTGCGGTATCGAAGGCGTGGGTGATGTTCGTGTAAAGGAGGGTGCTGGGGTTCCACACGCCAGTGGGGTCGGCGTACCAACTCACGCCGGTGGGTTTGTTGGCGCGGACGGTCACGACGTTGGCCCGTGAGACGAACCACCCTGCGGTAGGGCTGGACGCGCACATGATGTCGAGCCAGTTGGCGATGGATGTTTCGTGGACGCTGTCAGCGGCGGGGTAGGTGGTGCCGCCTGTGGTCAGTAGGTTGGTGCTGAGGTCTGGGGCCGATCCGAGGATGCGGTCGATGCGTTCGCCCCAGGTGTCCGGGGTGTCGGTTCCGCTTGATGCGCCGTAGCGGGTTTGGTTTGCCAGTTCCGTGTAACAGTTCGTCGCGGCCACGGTGGTGTAGGTGTGGCCGTCTTCAATGTTCTGGGTGTAGCCGCGAATGGTGCCCTGGAAGATCGGACCCCAACCGGAGGTGGTCATCCCTGCGACTTGCACCCAGGAGCCAGGGGACAGTCCGGCGGTGTCGGCGTCGAGCAGGGTGAAGTTCAAGGTGCCTGCGTCGCCCACGTTGCGGGTGATGGTGATGCTTTGAACTGCCGAGCCGATGATGTTTGTCACGGTGGTGGCATTGGCGGGTGAGGCGAGTCGTTCGGTCGATGAGTTGATCAGGGATTGGCCGAGCACGAACCTGCCCGGTTGTGGGGTTTGCACGTCGATTTTGACGCGGCCCAGTAGGGGGTTTTCGGTGATGGTCATGCGAACGCCTTTCCTGAGACACGCTCATGGGCTTTAATCGCCTTGACGATTTCGCGGCCCACGTCAGCGGGTGAGGCTGCGGCAGCGTTGACGGTGATTTGGTAGGTGTTGCCCACAGCGGTGCGGTTGGTGGGTGTGGTGAGCGTTCCTTGGTAGCCGCCGGTGACCGCTGTGGAGACTTTGCGCATGGCCGTGTCGATGGGTTTGACCGCTTCGAGGCCCTTCGCGAGGCCCTGCACGGTGTACTTACCAAGCACGGTGAACACCCGTGAAGGGGACTTAATGCCAAGTTTCTTTTTGACCTGTTTGGTGATGCGGTCCGCGATGGTGTCAGCGGCTTTTTCGAGTTTCTTGTCCTTCTTCGACAGGCCCTTAACGATTCCCTTTTGTGCCTGAATCCCTGCGTCATACATCTGCCCGGCCAGTGCTTTGCCTGCACCGTTGGTGTAGGAGTTGAACGCCGAGTAGTCCGCGATCAGTGCCTGGCGTTCCGTTGCAGAGCCAGAGAGCAACGCACCAGCGATTTCGATACCAGCATCCAGCCCGTAACCGGCAACCATCTGCACAAAGGCAGCAGGGAAACCGGCCTTAATCAGTGCGTCCATTTTGGTTTTGAACGTGCGAGCCTTAGCCTTCATGGAAGCCACCAGACCAGCCACAGCTTTGAACGTGGTGCCGCCCTTGATGATCTGGCCGGACTCGTCCTTGGCTAGGATTGAACTCAGGTCGAGTTCACCTGCCAGACTCGAAGCGATCTGGTCTTGCAACGCCTTCTTTTCGGCGCGGATGTTCGCTAGTTTTTCTTGGGCTTTTTTGAGCCGTTCGGCGTTCTTTTCCTGCTTCGCAATGGCAGCCACCAGGGTTTTGCCCTGTTTCTCAACCCACTTGACCAGACCGGATTTTCCGGCCAGCCCTTTGGTGTCCTTGATCTTGTTGGCAATGTTCGTGATCGCAGTTTTCGCCCGGTCGCGCGAACCATGCAAGCCCTTGACAAGACCTTGAATGATGTTGTTGCCGTAGCCTTCGAACACCTTCGACGGGCTGTGAATACCGAGCGCCTTTTTGAAAGGTGTCTTAATCCAGGAAGGAACCTTGTCGAGGAACCAGTTACCAATGGTCGAGGCGAGCGAGCCGATGCCGTTAAGTAAGCCCTGCACAACGTTCTTACCTGATTCGACTAGCCATTGGCCCGCACCACTGAAGGCGCTTTTCACCTTGCCTGGCAGGTCTTTGAACCACTGGATCGCTTCGCCTATTTTTTCTCCGACGCGGTTGGCGAAGTTGCTCACAGCGGTGATGCCGTCACCGATTTTGGAAGCGAACTTGCCAATCCAGCCAATAATTTTGCCGACCCAATTAATGGCCGTGCCAATGCCGTCGATGAGTTTGCCAGCAAGGAACCCAGCAAACCGGATGATCGGGGGCAGGACCGTGCCAAGGATCGCGGCTGCGAACTTCACGACGGCGGCAATGACCTTAGCCACCACGGTGATGACTTTTTGGATCGTGGGCAGCCATTGGGAGAACTTCGCCCAGATTTTTTGTAGCACCGGAATCAGCGCGTTAAACACCGGCATTAACCGGCTTGCGACCGTTTGAACCAACCGGGCCACAATCGGCACCAACGTGCCGACGATCCATGCGCCAAGGGACTGAAGCACTGGCAGCACTTGGGTCACGATGAACTGACCGAATTGCTGTAACGCTGGCACCACACGGGTGATGAAGAGTTCTGCGAGTTGCTGGACCACCGGCACTACGTTGGTTTGGAGCCAACCACCGAATTGCTGCAATGCAGGCACACCCACAGTGGTGATCCAATTCCCGAATTGCTGAAGTGCGGGAAGTGCTTTCGTGGTGAACCAACCAGACAGGGCAGCACCGGCTTTTTCAGCGAACGGGCCTACCTTGTCAAGCAGCCCGGTCAAACCCTGTAGGCCGGTTTTGAACAACGGGAACACACCAGTGAGGAACTTTTGCCCAGCACGCGAGAGTGCGGCTTGCATGTTCTTGAAACTGCCACGGGTGGTGTTCCCGGATTCCTGGGCAGCACCACCAATGTTCTTAGCCATGATCTTGCGGAAGGTCTCAGAATCGACCTTGCCGGAACTGACCATTTTCGACATTTCAGCCGTGGACACTTTGTAGTGCTCCGACAGCCAGGACAGCACCGGCAGACCACGGTCCTGCAACTGGTTCAGGTTGTCGGTCATCATCCGACCGTTTGCTTGAACCTTGTTGAAGACAGCACCCATCTCTGACATGTCCGTACCAGCGATGGTGGCAGCGTCACCAACAAGGGTCAGGTACTTGGTGAGGTCTTGGCCGTTCTTGACACCTGCGGCCATTGCGGTCGCGGCGGTGGTGGCGGCCTCATCCATCCCGAACGCAGTGCCTTGCACAGCCTTCAGGGCTGAATCCATCACCTTTTGAACAGCCTTGGTCGAATAGCCCAAGCCCTTCAGTTTGGCTTCAGCGTCTTCGATCTTCAGGGCACGTTCGAAACCGCCTTTGAGGGCCAGCAGGGTTGTGGCTGCGGCCATGCCTGCAATGACCTTGGTGCCGGTCTTGGCCATGTTGCCAAGACGTTTGAAACCGTTGCCGAGGCGTTGCAAGCCGCTTTGGGAGTTGCCCAAACCGGCCATTGAGCGCTTGAAGTTTTTAGTGTCTGCGAGGACGGACACCTTCACCGTTTGACCGGCCACGGGCACCTACTTTCGATAAAACAACGGCCCCCAGATGGGCGAGGCATCCAGGGGCCGCAGGTCACTTGTTGGCCTTAGTCCAGGCCTCGATAATCGCGTTACGCTCGCCAAGGGTCATGGCCCAGTAGTCCGCAGGTTTCCAATGGAGATGCACACAGAACTGGGCCATTTCTTCTAGTCGTTCCCGGTAAAATCCGGCGCTTCACCCTCCGGCTCCGGCTCCGGTTCATCGTTGAAACCGAGTGTTTCCAGGGCCGTGGCCATATCGAGTTCGCAGGCTTCGTTCCAGGTGTAGGTGGGGTTCTCGCGCTTTTGCTTCACGAAAACCAGAGCAGCCAGCAACAGGCCCTTGGGGGCACCGTCAGAGCCAATGGAGTCAATCGAAACGTTGGCCAGGGACTCAACCTTGCCGATTTCACCGAGGGTGAGTTTGCTTACGTCGAACATGTTTTCTCGCCTTTCGAGGGGGTTTACTTCAGGTCGTTTTTCACCAGCAACGCGGCGATTCCGTCGTCGAGTTGCTGAAGGATGGTGGCCCGTTTCGCGGCTATCGCATCCGCGAGGTAGGGCACCTTGGGCTGGTCAATTCCGTAGTGGACATATGGGGCGTACAGGGCACGCCTACCGCCCGCGTAAACCACGGACTTTGTTTTGCCGCGACCGGCCCTAATGGAGTCACGCAGCCGCCCGGTTTTGACAGGCACACGGCCTTTCGCGTCAGCAACCACGGTCATACCGATGCGGTGCATTAAACCCTTGAGGTCTTCCGCATCGGCACCTGCGGCTTCGAGGGCACGCAGGGTTTTACGCAGGCCGGTGACACGCAGGCGCACGTCACCGGCCGCAACGTCGAAATCAGTTGCCACGGTCGATAGTGGGTTCGCCGACGATTTCCCACTCGGTTTCGAACGTGAACGTGGAGTCCGTACCGGCTTCGCCACCAATAGTGGGCTTGGGGCCAACCGTCACAGTTCCAACAAAATGCGGCTGGTCGGTTGATGCCGTGGCGTTCGCGTGCGGGGCGTAAGTGAACGCAACGTCAGTGCCCGAGTTGTCCCAAATATAAGACCACAACGAGTCTTCATCGGTGGACTGGATGCCGGTGATTTTCAGCAGGTATTTACGCCCGCCACCTGCGGCAGCGTCAGCGAAGGTGACCACATCACTGTCCGCTTCCTCGTTCTCGATGGTGCATGCGGTGGTGTCGGCAAAAAACTCGTTTGTGCCGATTTTCAGGGAAAGTTGCTTACCCTTAATGCGTGTTGATCCAGCCATGTTTATTTGATCCTTATTACGTCGGAAATTTCGAGGTCAACGGCCAGGTACTGCCCGTTGTTTGCTTGGTAGGTGTAAACGTCGCCAGCACGTTCCAGGTCAGCGGTATCCCACAGGGCGGTGACGGCGGTTTCGATCAGTTCGTCGAGTGCCTTGGTCGCCATGTCGTTCGTGGCGTTCCCAGCCACCAGGGCTACGGTGTAACGCACTTTGTGTGTGCCGAAAACGTCACCGGCTTCGAGGTATGGCGAACCTGGAACCAACACAGCCACGGGTGGGTTGAGCCGTTCGGGCAGGTGGTCGAATGCTTGGATTCCAGCGGCTTCAAGTGCCTGCACGATGCCAGTGCGAATATCGTTGAGAACACTCATGCGAGACCCACCACCCACGGGGCTAACAGTGGGTAAGCGGCGACCATCGGGTCACGAGCCACCCGCACCACGGAGCCGTCAGGGGCTCCGAACTGGCTGATGCCCTGCGGTGCGTTGCGGCGGTGGAACAGTTCGCTAGCGACTTCCAGCACGGCGCGGTCACGCACTGTTTCAGGCGGTTCAGCCGCACCAAGATGAGTGGTAACCAGGGCGACCGCCACGGGCAGCACCGACTCAGCGACCGCGAGGTCCGAAGACCCCGCGCCCGCGTATGTCAGCACGTCAGCAGCAGAAACAGCCAAAGTTAGGCCGCCTCAACCACAGGGATGATTGCTGCCGGAATCTCTGCCGCAAGTGCGCTGTAGTAGTAGGTGCTGAAGTCCTTGGACAGGTTGATGATGTTCTCGTCCTGCAACTGGACTGCGCCCGAGTTGTAGGAACGCAACGCCAGGGAGTTCACGAACGTAGCGCCGCTGGCAGCCTGCTTGAGGTTCGGCACCACTGGGATGTTCGCGATGTCGCCCTTAAGGCCCTTGACATCGAGCGAGCCAACCGTGTTAGCACCCGTTCCTGAGACGGTGAACAGTGGGCGACCGTCAGCACCTTCGAACCGGTTGAACGCCTTGAAAATGTCCTTGGAAACGACAAGTGCGTCGAGGGTCAAACCCAGGTCGTCGTACTTCTCAGCGGCATCGACAACAGCGTCAAGCCAGTCCATGTAGTCCGGGGTCTCGGGGATTTCAACCACGTTGTCAGCGGTGACCTGAGCGGCACGTTGAGCAGCGAAAAATGCACGGAAAGCAGCATTCAAAGCCTTGCCAGATGCAATGGCCTGACCACGCAGGGCGGTGTCAAGGATCGCAACCGAAGACCGCTCAATTTCCTGGCGGGTCAGGGAGGTGTAACCACCGAAGGTTTCAACCGGAGCGGTTGCCGTGGTGACCGAGACCTTACCAAATGCCAGATCATCGCCTTCGTCGTCTTGCTTTGAGACCTCTGAGGTGTCGGTGTCGAGAACGCCGTACTCGATGAAGTTGCCTTCACTAGGCAGCGTTCCGGTTGCGAATAGTCCACGGATGCCAGCGCCTGCTTCAACCAGGCGGGTAAGGTCGCCCACCCAACCGTTCTTGACAACGGTGTCGGCAGTCGTTCCGCCGGAATAGGCGCGGATCGTGTCAGCGTCGCCAGCAGCGATAGCCTTTAAAACCTCACCACCACTACGGGTGTCGATGGTCGGCTCATCGTTACGTTCGTTGCCAAGGGTGGCTAGTTGCCGTTCAAGGTCTTCGACCGTCTCGCGGATTTCAGTAATTTCAGGGTTCTTGTCAGTCATGGTGTTTTCCTTTTCAGGTGCGGTTTCTTCTTTATGACGCACCTGGGAGACGGCAGCGTCGTTGTATGCGGGGAAGGGAACGAGGGAGACCTCACGCACGCGAATTGCAGTGCGGGTAATGGCTCCGGTTTCGGAATCTTCAAGGTGTTCGCGAGACTCGAAACCAACCGAAAACTTGTCGATCACTCCGTCACGTAGCAGGGTGTAAGCCTCATTGCCGCGTTCGGTTTCGGAGATTTTCGCGGTGATATGCCAGCCGTCGTCGCGGTCCTCGTGGGCGGTGATTTTTCCGATGGGTTCGTCGTGTCGCCAGAACAAAAGAGCGTCATCGGAGTCCTGTACAGCGCCGCGTGCAATGGTTTCGTCGTAACCCCAGCGCCCACCAATGCGGGTGACGGTGTCGTATGGCACTGCGATGCCGGAAACTTCGCGCTGATCGGTGTTGACTTCGCGGATTTCGAATTCGCGGGTTTCGAGTTGAGTGGTCATAGATTAGGCAGTCCTTCGATTTCGCGGACTTCTTCAACGGTCATAAATCCGGCTTCGATAGCAGTTTTGTGTGCGGAATATCTAGTAGCGGTGTCAGGCCGCAAGAATGCGTCAATGTTGAACCGTGCTACCTGCCCGCGTGGGAGAACAGATGTAAAGGCTTCTTCGATTTCACGAAGCGGCTTCGCAAGCGTCCAGCGGATGAACGCGGTGTCCGCCTGCTGGATGTTCGAATATGTGAGGTTTGAGCCGTCCACCGCCGCCAACAACAGGTGTGCGGGAACGCCGAACAGCCGAGCGATCTGGGTGACGCTGAACTTCTGCGCTTCCAACCATTGGGCATCTTCAGGTGACAGCAGCAGCGGTTTGAAGTCGAGGCCGGAACCGAGAACCTTGACACCTTCGCGGTCTTCGTACCAGCGTTGCTTGTACGCTTCGGCCTGTTCGCCATTAAGGTGTTGGTCGGAACTTAGTAAGCCCGGTGGTACGTCGCCGCGCTGGAACCAGCCGCTTGCGTAGTCTTGCAAATCCAATGCACCGTTGAGTTCGGCACGTGCGGCCTGAATAGGCCCCAATCCCTTGATATGACCAGGAACACGAAGCAACTTCAGGTGGTGGAACTCACCAGGCTTCAACACCTTGTCGCGGTAACGCAAAGTGCCGTCGGCTTCGACAGGCTCACACAGCAGGGGGTCCAAAACGGTGATAGTCCGCACAACGTTGCGGTCATCCTTGTGGAGCCACCAGTAGGCATTACCAAGTGCCGCGAGCGAAGTTGTAGTTTCTTCCAAGAACGCCGAAAGCGATTGCATTAAATCGGGTTGGCGAACAACCGCTGGGGTGTCGATTCGCTCACCACCGCGCCAGACATCGAGCGTCAACTGCGACGTTGCGGTGGCCCAGATTGAGACGGCACGGTAAACAGCAGACAAGCCCATCGCCCGGTCGGCAGTGAGCACCGAAACGCCCGAACGGGGCGGCGGTGTCACACCTGTTGGTGGCGTTGTTTCGGCACGCCTAAACCAGTTTGCAATTCCCATATACTTATATATCGGAACTGGCTTGATTCCAACGTTTTAGAACAATTGAATGGTTTGCTCCGGTAACGTTTCCGCGAAATACACACCCAAGGCAGTTGAAATTACCGCGTCAATTTCCGATGCACTATCGGCCCGCGAGATTCTGAATTGCTCGCCAACGTTCTTCCGGCGCGTCATCGGCAACTGTCTCGTCAGCAGCGGGTCACCCGCGTGCTTCAGTTTTTTCGACGCTACGAGGGCGTAGAGCCTTGCCGACGCGCCGGTCATTTCGGCCAGGCTTGATACGACCACAGGCAAGCCCCGGAGTTTGAGTTCGTTCGCCAGCGCTTTGAGGCTGTACCCATCGACCACGAACGCACGCGGCCCGAACTTGGCTAGTCGTTCACATTCGCGTACGAGGTCCGATAGGGACGGCTTCACGAGGCTGGCAACTACTTCAGTCACAACCGAGCCGTCGTCAGCCTTCGAGGATGCTGTAACCGTCGCGGCAGACCAGTCAGGGGAGCGGTCCACAGCGAATACCACGGGTGTGGTGTGCTCCACGGTGCCCGCCAACGGTGCCCATTTGTCGAGCGGCAAGAAAGCGTCCACGGTTCCGGCGATGAACCTATTGAGCCGGTACCTGATTACGTCGCGATCTGGCATTGTCCGGCAGTCGGCAATGGCGGTTTCGAGGTCACGCCGTCCGCACGCTAAGGCAGGGTTCGCCGCTAGGAGGTATTCGCCAAGGGTTGCGTCATCTTCGGGCACCCGCGCTTCTGGGGCTTCCCATATAAAAGTGCCGAATGAGTCCGCTTCAACGTCGTACAAGCGCTTCAGGAGTTCAGAAGAATCGTCGCCAGCGGTCGTAATTCCACAGACCATACAGTTCGGCCTATCGCCCGTCCCGTTTAGGAGGTCAGCCCAGAGTGGGGCCTTAACAAGGTGAACTTCGTCAACCACCGCTAGGTCAATCGGGAGGCCCTGAAGGGCCGCAGACTTGGACGCTTTCAAGGTCCACTTGCCGCCCGTGACCGTCCCGATTCCACGGGTGTCGGTGAGCCGATCAAACCGCTTCTTCAGTGCTGGATTCCGGCCAATGACGGCCATTGCACGGTCGTAAACCAATCGGGCTTGGTCTGCACTGGAAGCAATGCCTACTACGAGTGGTGCGGCCTTCCAAAGCATGAACAGCAACCCGAGCGCTGCGGCGATTTCTGTTTTGCCGTTCTGCCGTCCTAGCGACACCAGGACTTGCCGGAACCGGAGCCGACCGTCCGGCTTGAGTTCAGTAATTGCCCGGAGTAGTTCGACCTGCCAGTCTTCGAGGGTGTAACCGAATGCTTGCGGCCAAGCGATGTCGAACGCATTGGCGTACTTGTCGAACAGCGAAACAACCCCACCGCCGGAGGAGGGTAGCGGTGGGGTGTAACGTGTCGGCGGCCACGCGGGGATGGTCACGCGGGGAGTGCTGCCTCAAGGGGATCGACAGCGGTGTCAGCCACAGGGGCAGCCTTGGCAAGATTGCGATAGGTCAACCCAAACTGTGCAACTAACGCGGGCGTGGGGATTGCCTCAGCGTCGAGGGCCACAGCGAGGGCTTCCAAGGTGGCAACGGCGGGTGCTTCGTTGTCACCCAACCACGGATTAGCAGATTTAAACGCTAATACTGCTTCACTAAACTTCACGACTCGCCTTTTCCGAATATTTCAGCCCCGCCCGTGAAAATCCAGGATGGGGGCGGGCAACGGGGGATGGGCACCTTAAAAATACCCCTACACTTATATCGTATTTGGCGGAATTGCAACGTTTATTGCCAACGCGGTGACCGCCAGGTCAGCCGCACGTCAACCTTGTCAGATTTGCGGCCATTGCAACGCCTGCACAGCGTGACCAGTTCGGAGTCAAGACGCGGCCCTGGTTCCACGGCGTGGGGCACAATATGGTCCACCGTGAGGTCAGCGTCCGAGCCGCAGGCAGTGCACACGTGCCCGTCGCGAGCCTTGACACGTTCGGCTTGGGCTTTCCATTCGGCTGTAGCAAGGTCCGGTCGGTAGCCCACGGCTAAGCCACCCGCTCGTAGTCGTCTTTAGTGCCCTGGTCAAGCATTGCGTCAAGCGACGTAGCCCGTTTAATAGCAGCCGAGACCGAGCCTTCTTTGCCCAACTGTCGCCGTACTTCGTCGATAGCCGCCCACCGCATGCGCTGGCCGCTGTAGCCCGACCAGGTTCCGCGACCATCAAACGACTCGGACGCCTGAAATAACGCGAGGCAAGCCGCGCTGTAAGCCTCAACGAACAGGTGGGAACAGCCGCGGGTTGCGTTGTGTGCCACGCCAGCCGCGCGGTCCAAATCCGCTTTTTCGATTTCAACGGTCATCGCCGTGCACCTGCCGCTCAACCTCATTCAGGCGCACCGAAGTGCGCACCGCCCACAGCACTGCCGCTGTTAGTAAAACCCACGCAATCACGCGACCACCGCCTCACGCCCCAGGATTGATTCAAGGACAACGCGCCCCCGCTGGGCTGCGGTCAGCCCGTCCACCGTGAGTGTTGCGCCGAGTTCGCGCAGGAGTTCGGAGTACTGTTCGTCAGTCAGTTCCAATGTTTTCATTTCTGTACCTTTCATTGGTATTACCATTTGGTACTTCTAGTATATCATACTTTTGACAATTGTGTTGAAGTAATAACCTGCGGCTGCTTGTCAGACGCTATATACATCTCTTATGTAGTGACAAACGTGGCTGACAAGCATGTTTTCGTTGGGATTCCAACGCTGGGAGCCTGCCACGGCGTTTTGTCGGCCTGGCGCACAACGTTCTGGTGGCTGGCAAATGCTTTCCTGACACGCACGACCCCTATAACCCTATTATAGGAATATACACCGGCTCTGACCTGCGGGAACGCCGCAACGTTCCTGACAACAGAGAGTTGGGATGTGTGGTATCATTGTATTAGGCAATTTTTTCCCTATTGAATGGAGTTCATACATGCTTGACACAATTTTTGGCGACCAGACCGGTTATGTTTGCTTTACCACTTCCCACGAAATGGGTTCGGGAAAGCCCGATGAAGACCGATTCTTCGAATGGCCCAAATCTCGGGAGGCCATTAATACGTGGCTAGGAATGCGCCACGATGAAGATGTGTGGTTCTCGCCGCTCGTATACACAGAGGAACGCCGCACTGCTGACAACGTGAAGTCCTGCCAGGTGGTGTACGCCGACGCAGACGCAGTGCAACCCTCAGAGTTCCACGTAACGCCCACAATTACGGTTGAATCCAGCCCTGGGCGCTGGCACGCGTACTGGCTGTTGAGCACAACCGATGCGGCCACCGCCCAAGACTTGAGCAAGCGCGTGCAACAGGCGCACGACATGGAGGCTAGTAGTAGCGGACGGGCCAAGTTACTACGGTGGCCGGGAAGCACGAACCTCAAGCGGGAAACACCCGCAAAGGTTGAACTACGCGCGCACGAAACTGACCTTGTTTATACGCCGTGGGAGTTCGCTAAGGCGTACCCGTCCAGCGGGGACCGTTACGCGCTTGCTGCAATTGAGGGTGAACTTGCGAAACTTGATGACCCTACCGAATGGAACAACGCAACTTTCGGGGTCGCTGCACGCCTGGCTGAACTGGTGAAGGCCGAATGGAACTATTACAGCGAGACTGACGCACTCGAAGACCTAGAAGCACGTGCGCCGCGAGACAGTGGGTTCGGCTTCGAGGTCGTTGAAGAACAGTTCACCCGGAAACTTGCAGAAGTCCAACCGGCTACAGCGCCCGAAAGCGTTGAAACGGACACCGTGCAGCCCGATGACGACGAACTGCAAAAACTCGCAACAACCTACTACCGTCAGAAGAAAGCAGCGACCCTAGCGGATGAAATGCTCGCGGCTGAAACACCCGATGCGTTCGCAGAAGTCACGTGGGCTGAACTGTTTAGCACCGCTCGGTTCCCTTGGCTGGTGGACGGCCTTGTGCCCGCAGACGGCACCACGGTTGTGCTTGCACCGAAGAACACCGGTAAGACGTTTCTAGTGCTGGACATGGTGCTGTCAGCCCTTTCGGGGCGGCAATGGGCGGACCGCTGCACCAATATGGACAGGGTGCTGTTCGTCCTTGGCGAGGGTGTCGCGGGCTTCGGTCAACGCATCCAAACCTGGGCCACTGCCAATGCGGTAGGGCTGGATTCCCTTCGCGGGAAGTTCGAAGTGGTGAAAGGTGTAAACCTTTCGAACCCCCGAAGTCGCGACAAGTTGGCCGCAAAAATTGCTGCATTCAAACCCGACTTGATTGTCGTCGATACTTGGGCGCGCGTGTCGGGCGTGCAGGACGAAAACGACTCAGCAATGGCTAACCGGGTGCTGTCCGAAACCGCGAACATTGCGGGCGGTGCTGGGGTGCTTTACGTCGCGCATCCTAATAAAGCCAGCCAACAGGGCAAAGCACTCGACATGCGTGGAGCCGGAGCGGTCCTGGATTCCGCCGATTCGGTAATCGCGCTCCGGGCGAACGAAGGTCTAATTCGTGTCAGCACTGACCCCCAATTCGGCGGCAAAACGCGCGACGCTGCACCTGTCACACTTGAGGGGTTCGCCGTCGCACCGTTAGGTGGGTCCGCGTACATGACGTACAACGCAACCGGTGCACACACAGATCGTGACCGCGAGATTCTGAACTACCTACAGCCCGGCCAAACCGTCACTGTTAAGGACTTTGCTACTCTGACCGGCTTTTCGGAACGAACGGCAGCCCGGCACTTGCAGGACTCACCATTGGTCGAATGCGTTGAGCCTGCCAAAGGCCGACAGCCTGCACGGTTCGCCCTAGTGGCCCACGGTGGGCATGCCTTAGCGGCGTAATGCCTGCTGGGCCATTTCTTCAATTTGGCCCGTCAACCATTGCCGCGCTTCGGCGGCTTTGGGCGTGGGTTCTACGATGACCGAGCCACCGCGTCCAGGTTGCGGTTCAATTCGTGAGAACAGGCCCTGCAACAGTGCTTGCTTTGTGTGCAGCGGCAGGTCTTCCCAAGCGTCGAGCGGCAAACGTTCGTCATCGCCGTGCGTCCACCACTCCGCAAACGGGTTTTCTTGTATGTTGCCTACAAGCAGTTTGTTGATTTCCTCTAAGCGTGCATCCAGTGGTTTGAGTGCTGTCGCAACGTCTTTTGGGGCCATTCCACTTTGCAACCACTCAGTGCGGCGGCGGTCGAGTTCGAGGCGTTCTGCCCTGAGTTTGTCCGCGTCAGGGCGTTCGGTTTCACTCATACGTTCGGCCATACCGGGCACGACGAGCAGGTTCAGGGCTTCGGTGACTACGGCGTTATCAATTAACGAGGCAGTACGGGAGATATGAACGCCGCTGATGCACCGGTAAATGGTGCGGCCCCGCGCACCGCCAAGGACCAGGCTGTGTCCGCACTTCCAGCACGTAGCGACACCCGAAAGTAGACCCCTGCGGCGCTTCGCACCTTTTGGCACCTGCCCGCTGGTCTCAGCACACAGGGCGGCCCACGTGTCTCGGTCCACAATGGCGGGCCAGGCCGCTTCGTGCTCAATACCGCGATACAGGCGAATCCCAGCGTTGCGTTCCGAACGTAATAGGGCACGAAGAGTGGTAGCCCGCCATTGCTTACCGCCCGTGGTCGTCACGCCGTCAGTGTTCCATTTCCGTGCTGTGCCTTGCAGCGATGCGCCGTCGATGATGTCACGGTACGCCTGCCGGACTAGGGCGGCTTCAGGTTCGTTTAGGCTTCCGTCGCGGTTGTATCCGAATGGGCGATTGACCCAGTGGGGTTTCCCGGCTTCCGCCTTTTGCTTGTTCTTCGCACGCATGCGAACCGCTTTTTGTTCGCCTTCATATTGCGACCACGCGGCAACAGTCCGGGCTACGGCACGGCCCGCCGGGGTGGTGAGGTCCAAGGTGCCAGCCGTTACGGTGTACACCGGCACGTCGAGCGCAATTACTCGTTCAAGGTCTTTTGACAACCTGAGAAGGCGATCCTGGTGCCATGTCAGAATCGCTTCCGGCTTCGACTTCAGCAGTGCTTCAAACCCTGGACGGGCAACACCTGACGTGGCTGAAGTATCGTTATCAACATGTACGTCACCGACATCCAGGCCGTGCCTTTGGGCGTATTCACGGCACTCGCGTTCTTGCCGTTCAATCCCGGCACCCTCGCCAGTTTTGTCGAGCGAGATTCGCAAATACAAAGCACAAGTAGTCATGTTGCTATTTTGTCACGTATAGGTTGTCACTTGTGAACGGTGATGCGCGACCCAGACTCTTGCTCATTGATGGCCATTCGATGGCTTTTCGTGCCTATTTCGCTCTTCCGGTCGAAAAATTTGCCACATCGACCGGCGTGGCGACCAATGCGGTGTACGGATTTTTATCGATGCTGATCAACTTGTTGAATCAGGAACGGCCGACTCATATAGCGGTTGCCTTCGATGCGGGAAGTCATACCTTCCGCACCGAGCAGTATCCGGAATACAAGGGCACCAGGGAGAAGACCCCGGAGGACTTCAAAGGGCAGATTCCGCTCTTGGAGGACCTGCTCAAGGCTCTCGGTGTGACCACGTTGTCGAAGGACCTGTTCGAGGCCGACGACATTCTCGCCACATTGGCGACGCAGGGACAGTCCCAAGACATGGATGTCCTAGTGTGTTCCGGCGACCGCGATACCTTGCAACTCGTCAACGATCGGGTCACCGTGCTGTACCCCCGTAAAGGGGTGTCCGATCTGGCACGAATGACTCCCGATGCGGTACGGGAGAAGTACCAGGTCGAGCCTGCTCAGTACCCGGATGTGGCGGCCTTGGTGGGGGAGACGAGCGACAACCTGCCAGGAGTGCCAGGCGTGGGTCCTAAGACAGCCGCGAAATGGATTGCGCAGTATGGCGACCTGGAACACGTACTTCTGGCGGCTGCGGACATCGCAGGCAAAGCTGGCCAGTCGCTGCGAGATCACGAAGAGGACGTGCGACGCAACCGGCGTCTGAACGCTTTACTGCGAGACGTGGAACTGCCGGTGAGTGTCACCGATCTGGAGTTGAAGGCTTGGGACAGAGCTGAACTCGATCAGATGCTCGACGTGCTGCAGTTCCGCACCTTGCGCGAACGGCTCTACACCCTTGATATCGCTCCGAGCGGTGAGGGCGATGACGCCGGTGACGAGGCCGTGTCACGCACGGAACTCGTCCTTGAAGACCTCGATAGCGCCGCACTTCAGGCCTGGCTCACCACCGCCACGACTCCACTTGCTGTGAGCGTCGAAGGTCATACCACCCCGGTTGAGGCAGACCTGTGGCGGATTGCCATCGCACGATCAGACGGACACGCTGTCAGTTACGATTTGGCGACGATTGATCCGGCGGACGAGGAAGTCCTCACCGCCTGGCTTGCCGATCAGACTCAGCCCAAGACCGTTCACAATGTCAAAGCGGTCGATCATGCTGTGACGTCACGCGGCTGGACCATCGCGGGCGTCGTTTTCGACTCCCAGCTGGCTGCCTATCTCGCCCATCCCGATCAACGTAGTTACGACCTTGCCTCACTCCTCGTGCGCTATGGAGGCACTTTGGATGCGGGGCAATCGCAGGAGACCGCACAGGGAATCCTGGATCTGCGCGACGAGAGCCAAGCAAGCCGAGATATGGCCGGACAGGCGGTCGCTATCGCCGAACTCTACGCACCGCAGTCAGCGGAACTCGATCAGGCTGACAACACCGCGTTGCTAACTGAGCTGGAACTACCGGTGGCGGCGATGCTCGCGGAGATGGAACGCACCGGGATCGCTGCCGATCACGATCAACTCATCGACTTGGAGAAGGGATTCGCCGCAGCGGCGGAGGAGTCGGCGAACCAGGCTCACGAGATCATCGGCCGCCCAGTGAACCTGGGTTCTCCCAAGCAACTCCAAGAGGTGCTGTTTGACGATCTGAACATGCCCAAGACCAAGAAGATCAAGACTGGCTACACCACTGACGCAGCCGCACTGGCTGATCTCTACGCAAAAACGGATCACCCCTTTCTCGCACATCTGCTTGCCTACCGCGATGCCACGAAACTGCGGCAGACTGTTGAGGGATTGTTGCGTTCGATAGCGCCCGATGGCCGCATCCACTCCACTTTCCAGCAGACGGTGGCTGCTACGGGGCGGCTCTCGTCCACGGATCCGAATCTGCAGAATATTCCGATCCGCACCGAAGAGGGCCGGCGCATCCGCAAAGTGTTCGTCGTCGGATCGCAGTACGAGTCGCTCCTCACCGCGGACTATTCACAGATCGAGATGCGGATCATGGCCCACCTGTCCGGTGATCCCGGGTTGATCGATGCGTTCAACAGCGGTGAAGACCTGCACAACTTCGTCGCATCGCGTGTGTTCGGTGTGGACCCCAATGCCGTTTCGGCCGAAATGCGCTCAAAGATCAAGGCCATGTCCTATGGACTGGCTTACGGCCTATCCGCCTTCGGCCTGTCCAAACAACTGAGCATCGATGTTGCGGAAGCCCGCGACCTGATGGCGGATTACTTCGAGCGATTCGGCGCCGTACGCGAATACCTGCACCATGTCGTCGATGAGGCCCGCAAGGTCGGCTACACCGAAACCATCCTGGGACGCCGTCGATACTTGCCGGATCTGTCATCGGACAGTCGGCAACGTCGCGAGATGGCTGAGCGAATGGCTCTTAACGCGCCGATCCAAGGCAGTGCGGCCGACATCATCAAGATCGCCATGCTTCAGGTACGGCGAGCCCTGTCGGACGAGGGACTGCAGTCCCGGGTGCTCCTCCAGGTTCACGACGAACTCGTCATCGAAGTGGCACCTGGCGAACACCAACGAGTCGAAGAGCTCGTCCGCGAGAACATGGCAGGTGCCGCTCAACTCAGCGTACCCCTCGATGTCTCAGTCGGTTTCGGGCTGTCCTGGTTCGATGCCGCGCACTGATGTGGTGAGCGGCTAGATCTTCTCGGCGACGAAAATCGCCGTGCCTGGGATCATCTTGCCGCGCAAAGGGCTCCAGCCACCCCAAACCCTGGTGTGATCACTCGGCCATTCCGGTTCGACGATATCAACAAGGTGGAATCCGGCCCGTCTCAAGGCGCGGACTTGGTCGCCCAGAGTGCGATGGTGCTCGGCATAGACCACATTTCCTGAATCATCGGTCTCGATATACGGCGTGGTGTCGAAGTAGGAACGATTGGCGGTCAGTCCGGCTTCGCCTGGCACATCGGGAAACGCCCAGCGAATCGGGTGACTGACGGAGAACACCCATCGTCCGTCGGAGCGCAGAACTCGCGCGGCTTCGCGATGAATCTGTTCGTGCTCAGAGACGAATGGCAGCGCACCATAGGCCGTGAAGACCACGTCGAAACTGCTGTCGCCAAAGGGCAGATCGCGGGCATCCGCCTCCTGGAGCGGAAAATCGATTCCGGTGCGGTCATTGCGTAGCCGGGCCTGAGCCACCATGGTGCTCGAGATGTCAGTGGCAACCACCGACACGCCGTGCTCGGCAAGCCAGCGAGAACACTGCGCAGCGCCAGCACCGATCTCAAGCACTCGCCGCGACGCCAGCTGATCGAGCGGGCCAAGCAGGGCTGCATCCGATTCCCGCAGACCTTCCGGACACCAGCAGAAATCGGTGTCGCCGAGGAAGTCGCCGTGTTCATCGAGATAGTCCGCACCGTTGCGATCCCACCAAACTTTGCCCGCTGAGTGTGCGGCTTCAGATGACGCGGTGTGATACCCGAAGAATCCCTGCGGCAGTTTTGACGAGTCAGCCATAGCCTGATTGTGCCCTAGCTGTCTGAAACAGCAGGTTAAGCACGGTGAAACAGCGCGTTATTGGGACGTTGGTTAGCCCACACGGGTCCGACTTCTCGCTAGGCTGTTACATGGCGTGACAACATCGCGCATTTCATCAACGAGCGGTAAGCGAGGAGTGGTTTCATGCAGATCGGATTGCTCACAGGTGGGGGAGATTGCCCGGGACTGAATGCTGCGATCCGCGCAGTGGTCAAACGGGGCTTGGGTGAGTATGGACACTCGATCATCGGTTTCCGCAATGGCTGGAAAGGCGTCGTCGATGGCGACATCATGCCATTGACCCGCGACCGCATCCGCAACACCCTGCCCGAGGGCGGCACCATGCTGGGGACCGCTCGCTACCACCCTTCCAAAGAGAATGGCGGAATCGACGCGGTTCTGCAGGTCCTCGAACAAGAGCGCGTTGAGGCTTTGATCTGCATCGGCGGCGATGGAACCCTGCACGCAGCCAGCGAGGTTGCCAAGGCCGGAGTCAAGATCGTGGCGATCCCCAAGACCATCGACAACGATGTGTGGGGCACTGACCAGTCAATCGGCTATCACACTGCGGTCAACATCGCGACAGAGGCAATCGACCGGATCCACACCACAGCGGAATCCCACAACCGTGTCATGGTGATCGAGGTCATGGGCCGCACCGCAGGTTGGATCGCCGTGAACGCGGGTATCGCGGGCGGCGCCGAACTCGTCCTCGCTCCGGAAGAACCGTTTGATATGGACCGCGTCGAACGATTCCTGCGGCACCGCCACCGGTCACACGCAAGCTTCTCGATCGTGGTCGTCGCGGAAGGCGCACAGGCCGCGGAAGGAAGTACCTTCCAGTATCAGACCGAACTCGGCAAGTATGGCGAGATCATCGGTGGGGCAGTAGGCGCCGCTGTTTCGCATGAGATCGCGCAACGCACCGGATTCGATACCCGTCTGACCGTGCTGGGTCATGTCCAGCGCGGTGGCACCCCGACGCCCACCGACCGGATTCTTGGCTCTCGTTTCGGTGTGGCTGCTGTCGATGCGATTCACCGCGGTGAGAGCGACGTGATGACGGCGTTGAACGGCGGACGAGTCGAGATGGTCAGTCTGCAGGAGATCGCGGGCAAGGTGAAGTTGGTTCCGGAGGAACTGCTTCGGGTCGCGCAAGCACTCGCGTAGTTGAGCGTTGATCAGTTGTGTTCCTCTCTTGTGCTCCTAGTTTTTCGGGCGCGCAAGAGAGGAGCGCCTGCAACCGAACCGTGATGGTTTTGACCATACTTGACCGTGGGTAGTATTATTATTGGCGGTTTTGCTATGCCCTCGCGCAGTGCAATTCGCGCGCTGCGCACTCAGAGTGATTGACGTACGTTCGCAAGTGAATTCATCTATGCCGAATCAGGCACTCGATAGCACGCCACCAAGAAAACCTGTCCGCACTATTCCTGTCCGCATCGGAGCATCTGACTTATATGACCACCCCGACCTCCACGAAGTCCGTCCCTGAAGTTGCCGTCAACGACATCGGCACCGCAGACGACTTCCTTGCAGCTGTTGACGCGACCATCAAATACTTCAACGATGGCGACATCGTCGACGGCACCATCGTCAAGGTCGACCGTGACGAGGTTCTCCTCGACATCGGTTACAAGACCGAAGGCGTTATCCCTTCCCGTGAACTCTCCATCAAGCACGACGTAGATCCCTCAGAGATCGTCAACGTCGGCGACCAGGTTGAGGCACTCGTTCTTCAGAAGGAAGACAAAGAAGGCCGACTCATCCTTTCGAAGAAGCGTGCACAGTACGAGCGCGCTTGGGGAACGATCGAGAAGATCAAGGAAGAAGACGGCATCGTTACCGGTACCGTCATCGAGGTCGTCAAGGGTGGTCTCATCCTCGACATCGGCCTGCGCGGCTTCCTACCAGCTTCGCTGGTTGAAATGCGACGCGTGCGCGACCTGCAGCCATACATCGGCAAGCAGATCGACGCCAAGATCATCGAACTCGACAAGAACCGCAACAACGTTGTGCTGTCACGTCGCGCCTGGCTCGAGCAGACACAGTCCGAGGTCCGTTCCACCTTCTTGCAGACCCTGCAAAAGGGACAGGTTCGCCCCGGTGTGGTCTCGTCCATCGTCAACTTCGGTGCATTCGTGGACCTGGGCGGCGTAGACGGTCTCGTCCACGTGTCCGAGCTCAGCTGGAAGCACATCGACCACCCGAACGAGGTCGTCGAGGTCGGTCAGGAAGTCACGGTCGAGGTTCTCGACGTGGACTTCGACCGCGAGCGTGTTTCGCTGTCGCTCAAGGCCACCCAGGAAGACCCATGGCAGACCTTCGCCCGCACCCACGCCATTGGCCAGGTCGTGCCGGGTAAGGTCACCAAGCTCGTTCCGTTCGGTGCGTTCGTTCGCGTCGAGGACGGTATCGAAGGTCTCGTACACATCTCCGAGCTCGCTCAGCGTCACGTTGAACTGCCGGAGCAGGTCGTCACCGTCGGTTCCGAGGTCTTCGTCAAGATCATCGACATCGAACTCGACCGTCGTCGCATCTCGCTCTCGCTCAAGCAGGCCAACGAGGGCGTCGACCCGACCTCGGAAGACTTCGACCCGGCGCTGTACGGCATGGCCGCCGAGTACGACGAAGAGGGCAACTACAAGTACCCAGAGGGCTTCGACCCGGAGAGCAACGAATGGCTCGAAGGCTACGAGACCCAACGCGAGGCTTGGGAAGCGGAGTACGCCAAGGCACACGAGCGTTGGACCTCGCACAAGCAGCAGGTTGCCGAGGCGCTCAGCGCCGACCAGGCCGCCGCAGCATCCGCAACGGAAGAAGAAGGCGAAGCAGCTCCGGCCAGCTACACCTCCGAACCGGCAGAGACCGACCAGGGCACGCTTGCTTCCGATGAAGCACTTGCAGCGCTGCGTGAGAAGCTCACCAGCAACTGATCAGTAGATCCTTAACTGTTGGCGATCATCCCGATTGGGGTGGTCGCCAACAGTCGTTCTAGGGCATCATGGTGGCATGATCCGAATAGGGCTGACAGGTGGCATTGCCGCAGGCAAGTCTGTGGCATCACAGCGACTGCGGGAATTGGGCGCGGTGGTGATCGATCACGACCAGTTGGCGCGCGATGCCGTCGCGGTAGGCACCGATGGGCTGCGGCAGCTCGAGGACCGTTTCGGTCCGGAGATCCTCCATCCTGATGGTTCGCTCAACCGTACGGCGCTGGCATCGGTGGTTTTCGGCGACGAGGACTCGCTACGCGACCTCAACGGCATCGTCCACCCCATCGTGGAGACGTTGTCAGACGAGGCGGAACATGGAGCCGCTGCCGAAGGTGCTGCCAAGGTGATCGTGCACGATATTCCGCTTCTGATAGAAACCGGGCAGCAGGACGATTTCGATCACCTCGTCGTTGTCCACGCACCTGCTGATCTTCGCATCGCCAGACTCGTCGAAGTACGCCACATGTCATTGCCGGACGCCCGCCGCCGGGTTGCGTCGCAGGTGCCCGATCAGGTGCGAGTAGATGCTGCCGACACGGTGTTGGACGGCACCAAGACTCCTGACGATCTTCGTCGACAAGTAGACGATCTATGGCAGAAACTGACTTCATGAGGCAGCTTTAGCCGACAGCGCAGCGCAAGAGAGTCGAACGCTTGTCCTATCGATGTAGGCTGATGAGATGCGCCCAGTGACTGATCTCCAACGTACCGTGGCACCATTCGAAGTCATCTCTGAATTTGAGCCCTCCGGGGATCAGCCCACTGCCATCGCCGAACTCGCTGAACGTATTGAGGCGGGGGAGAAGGACGTCGTCCTCCTCGGCGCCACAGGTACCGGAAAATCGGCTACCACCGCTTGGCTCGTGGAAAAGCTACAGCGCCCGACGTTGGTCATGGCGCCCAACAAGACGTTGGCGGCACAGTTGGCAGCAGAGTTCCGAGAACTGCTCCCGAACAACGCCGTCGAATACTTCGTGTCGTACTACGACTACTACCAGCCTGAAGCCTATATAGCGCAGACCGATACCTACATCGAGAAAGACTCGTCCATCAACGACGAGGTCGAACGGTTGCGCCACTCTGCCACCTCGAGCCTGCTGACCAGACGCGACGTTGTGGTGGTCGCCTCGGTGTCCTGCATATACGGTCTGGGAACTCCGCAGGAGTACGTTGACCGGATGGTGCAGCTTCGCGTCGGTGATGTCGTGGAGCGCGATCAACTGCTGCGACAGTTCGTCACGATGCAATACACCCGAAACGACATGGCATTCACCCGCGGTACGTTCCGGGTGCGCGGCGACACGGTGGAAATCATTCCGGTCTACGAGGAACTCGCAGTTCGCATTGAGTTCTTCGGGGACGAGATCGAATCGATCGCCACCTTGCATCCCGTCACGGGAGACGTCGTGCGCAGCGAGGATTCGATCTTCGTGTTCCCGGCAACGCACTATGTCGCGGGACCAGAACGCATGGAACGCGCCATCCGGTCCATCGAGGAAGAACTCGAACAACGTCTATCCGATCTGGAACGACAGAACAAGCTGCTCGAAGCACAACGACTGCGGATGCGCACCACCTATGACATCGAAATGATGCGGGAGATCGGCAGTTGCTCGGGAATTGAGAACTATTCACGTCATATCGACGGCCGCGAACCAGGCAGCGCGCCGCACACGCTCCTCGATTACTTCCCAGAGGACTTCCTGCTCGTGATCGACGAGTCCCACGTGACGGTTCCGCAAATCGGGGCGATGTACGAGGGGGATATGTCTCGGAAGCGGAATCTGGTTGATTTCGGGTTCCGTCTGCCAAGCGCCATGGACAACAGGCCGCTGCGCTGGGAGGAGTTCCTAGAGCGTATCGGACAGACCGTGTACCTGTCGGCCACTCCCGGACCCTACGAATTGGCGCAATCAGACGGTGTGGTCGAACAGATCATCCGTCCCACGGGTCTAGTCGACCCCAAGGTAGTGGTCAAACCCACGAAGGGCCAGATCGACGATCTTCTCGGTGAGATCCGGGAACGAGTGGCAAAGGACGAGCGCGTCCTGGTCACGACACTGACCAAGAAGATGGCCGAAGACCTCACCGACTACTTTCTGGAGCACGGTGTCAAGGTGCAGTACCTGCACTCGGATGTCGATACCCTGCGCCGCGTCGAGTTGCTCCGCGAGCTTCGACTCGGTCAATTCGATGTCCTGGTGGGAATCAACCTGTTACGTGAGGGACTGGACCTGCCGGAAGTCTCCCTGGTGTCGATTCTGGATGCAGACAAAGAAGGCTTCCTGCGTTCGGAACGCTCCCTGATCCAAACCATCGGACGAGCAGCCCGCAACGTTTCCGGCGAAGTTCACATGTACGCGGACAAGATCACAGACTCCATGGCGACAGCGATCGAGGAGACAGAACGACGCCGCAGCAAGCAGATCGAGTACAACACGGCCAACGGCATCGACCCGCAGCCCTTGCGTAAGAAGATCGCCGACGTGACTGACATGTTGGCACGTGAGGATGTCGACACTGAGGAGCTTCTCGCGTCTGGATACCGCGGCGCGGGTAAAAGCCGTACCACTGCGGCTGGTGCCGCTCAGATTGACCTGGAAACCGGGGTCAAACATGGTGTCGCAGTACGTCGCGCGGTTCCTCAGGCCGAGGGAGAGCTCGTCGAACTCATTCAGGATCTCAGCGAACAGATGCGCGGTGCCGCAGCAGAACTCAAATTCGAGCTGGCTGCCCGGCTGCGTGACGAGATCTCCGATCTGAAGAAGGAACTGCGTCAAATGAGAGAAGCGACACGCTGACGCTCTGCCCGATGCGGGCGATTTGTCACCGTGCTAAAGTCAAGCCTCTGAAGGGGAGTATTCCTAATCGACTCGCTCGTCATCACGAACGAATTGGCTGTTCGCCGTGTTCGTTCCGGGTAGTCGGCCTCAATGGTGGAAGAGACCTTCGTGTCGCCACTAGTTCTGTCACGAAGGAATTGATATGGGTGTACCTGCCTGGGCCTGGATAGCCACCATCGCCGCGATCATCGCAATGCTGACCATCGACTTTGTCGGTCATGTGCGCACACCGCACGCTCCCAAACTCAAAGAATCGGCAACCTGGTCAGCGGTATACGTCGTAATCGGTCTAGCCTTCGGCCTGCTTATCCTGGTGTTCTGGGACGCCACCCACGCAGCACAGTACTACGCCGGGTTCATCACCGAGAAGAGCCTGTCCATCGACAACCTTTTCGTGTTCGTGCTCATCATGAGCAGTTTCAGGGTGCCGCGCGAGTTCCAGCAGAAGGTTCTGCTGTTCGGAATCGTCATCGCACTCGTGCTGCGCACCATCTTCATCTTGGTCGGCGCCACGATCATCGCGCACTTCTCCGCCGTTTTCTACCTCTTCGGGGCATTCCTGCTTTACACCGCCTGGACTCAGATCAAGGGCAGTGGCCACGACCCCGACGAGGGCTATCAGGAAAACGGCTTCCTACGTTTGATGCGTCGCATCGTGCCGACCTCCAAGGGCTACATCGGTGATCGGATGTTCGCCAAGGAGAGCGGACGCCTCGTTGCCACACCGATGTTCATCGTGATCCTGGCGATCGGGTCTGCCGACCTGCTCTTTGCCGTGGACTCGATTCCGGCGATCTTCGGACTCACCCAGGAGACCTATCTGGTCTTCACAGCGAACGCCTTCGCACTGCTCGGGCTGCGGCAGCTGTTCTTCCTGATCGACGGACTGCTCGACAAACTCGTCTACCTCTCATACGGATTGGGAGCGATCCTCGCCTTCATCGGCGCAAAACTGATCATCCACGCGCTGCACACCAACGAGGTTCCGTTCATCAACGGCGGTGAGCACGTCGACGCGATTCCCGAGGTCTCGACGGCTCTGTCGTTGAGTGTGATCCTTGGCATTCTGGTGATCACCACAGTGCTGAGTCTGACTGTCGGCAAACGCGCCGAATCCCAGAAGATGGGTAAGAAGGCAGCCGGCATCGCACACCAGGGAGAGTTGGCTCGCCGCACCTTGGCGGATTACATTCCGCCGACCAGTGCTGCACACGATGGGCAAGAAAGTGACGAGCAGCCCGCCCAGCCGTCAACCGACGATCCGGTGAGTCGTCGCGACAACTAGCGCAGCGGCTACTACGGCGTCCAGGGGCCGAAGACCGGTGTCCATTCCACTGCTTGCCGTTCAGCCACCGTGCCTTCGATGACAAAGGGATCGTTGTCGAGGAGGGCGAGTGCCGAGGCCTCGTCTTCCGCCTTGACGATGATCAATGCTCCTTGTGAAGCTCCACTTGTTACCGGACCAGATGCCAGCAGCACGCCGGCGGCGTAGAGCCCGGAGAGGAAAGCCCGGTGGCGCGGTCGTACCTCGTCGCGCAGTGAGGTTTGGGCGTCGTAGGCATAGGTCACAGCGAAAGTCTTCATGGTTCTATTCAAGCAGGCCCGGTCACCAGCCACGTTCACGCCAGTGCGGCAGCGCACCGCGTTCGCTGCCAAGTGTGGTCGGCAGCCCGTGTCCGGGATGGACGACGGTGGAATCGTCATAGACATCGAAGATCCGCATCGTGACACCATCGATGAGGCTGCGGAAGTCATCCGGTGTGGTGGTCTTGCCAACGCCACCGGGAAACAATGAATCACCCGAAAAGATGTGGTGGATACCGTCATCGGCCGTGAGCACTAGACAGACCGAACCCGGTGTGTGTCCGCTCAGCCCGATGACGTCACCGGTGACCGCCCCAAAAGTCACGGTGTCACCGTGGTCTAGCAGGACATCGGTGTGCACTGAGATCGCCGAGGCGTCCAGCCGGCCAGCGTAGGTCGTCGCGCCAGATGCAGCGACGACTGTTGCCAGCCCGTGCTCCCAGTGGTCTCGGTGACTGTGCGTGGTGAGCACCTTGCGTATCTTGTTCGGCCGGGTCGTGGCTAGGATGCGTTCTGGTTCCGCGGCGGCATCGACGACGAGCACCTCCTGTGACGAAACGCAGGTAAGCACATACACGTTGTTGTCCATGGCCCCTGCTACGAGTCGGACAATGGTGAAATTGCCGCAATCGATGATCGGGTTGGGAGTGCTCATCGCATGCTCTGTCATGTTTTGACTGTCGAACAATCTCTGACCGAACGCAACTCATCACGATGTGATCAACGACACGTATCGAACAAACGTGCGAATAACGGTGCGGTCGCCCTAGAATGGCCAAGTGAGTGAACGCCTCGTTATCAAGGGTGCACGTGAGCACAACCTTCGCAATGTCGACCTCGACCTGCCACGCGATCAATTGATCGTCTTCACCGGATTGTCCGGATCGGGCAAGTCGTCATTGGCATTTGACACCATCTTCGCGGAAGGCCAGCGGCGCTACGTCGAATCGTTGTCGGCCTATGCCCGGCAATTCCTGGGACAGATGGACAAGCCGGATGTCGATTTCATCGAGGGCCTGTCTCCAGCGGTCTCGATCGACCAGAAGTCGACCAACCGGAACCCGCGCTCGACCGTGGGAACCATCACCGAGGTTTACGACTATCTGCGCTTGCTCTTCGCTCGCGCGGGTACGCCGCACTGTCCGATATGCGATGAGCGCATCGTCGCCCAAACACCGCAGCAGATCGTGGACCGGTTGCTAGAGCTACCAGAAGGCACCCGGTACATGCTGCTCGCGCCGGTAGTGCGCGGCCGCAAAGGCGAATACGCCGAACTCTTCAGCGAGTTGGTGACACAAGGCTTTTCACGAGCCCGGGTCGATGGCACTGTGGTATCTCTTTCGCAACCACCAACGCTTGAGAAGAAACTCAAGCACGATATCGATGTCGTGGTCGACCGGCTGGTCGCTAAAGAAGGTGTCCGACGCCGACTCACCGATTCCGTCGAAACCGCGCTACGTCTAGCTTCGGGCCTGTTGGTCGTTGAATTCGTTGACGCGGATGCCGATGATCCGGATCGGGAACGTCGCTTCTCCGAACACCGTGCTTGTCCCAACGACCACCCGCTCACCCTTGAGGAGATCGAACCGCGCACCTTCTCGTTCAACGCGCCCTACGGCGCCTGTACTGAGTGCACCGGGCTGGGCATGCGGTTGGAAGTCGATCCGGAGCTGGTCGTCCCCGATCCTGAGAAGTCCTTGGCCGAAGGCGCCATCGCACCGTGGACGCAGACCTCGAGTGAGTACTTTCAGCGCATCTTGATCGGGTTAGCGGATGAACTCGACTTCGAGATGGACACGCCGTGGCAGGACCTGTCCAAGAAGGTCCAGGAAGCCGTCCTGTACGGGCGCAACTATGACGTGAAGGTTCGCTACCGCAACCGATGGGGACGAGAACGCCGCTACGCCACAGGCTTCGAGGGTGTCATCGCCTTCCTGGAACGGCGTCACGACGAGACCGAATCCGAGTGGTCGAAGGAGAAGTACGAAGCGTATATGCGCGAGGTGCCATGCCCGGCCTGCCAGGGCGCGCGACTCAAGCCAGAAGTGCTCGCGGTGAAGGTCGACGGTCATTCCATCGCTCAGGTGTGTGACCTGTCCATTCGCGACGCCAGCGCATTCCTGAACGATCTGACCCTCGGTCAGCGTGAACAGGTGATCGCCGGGCAGGTGCTCAAAGAGATCCAGGCGCGACTCGGCTTCCTGCTCGATGTCGGCTTGGACTATCTGACGATGTCCCGCGCCGCGGGAACCCTTTCGGGTGGAGAGGCGCAGCGTATCCGGTTGGCGACGCAGATCGGGTCGGGTCTCGTCGGGGTGTTGTATGTCTTGGACGAGCCTTCCATCGGACTTCATCAACGTGACAACCGGCGTCTGATCGACACTCTGACCAGACTGCGCGATCTTGGCAACACGCTCATCGTGGTCGAACACGACGAAGACACCATTCGCACGGCTGACTGGATCGTCGATGTCGGCCCCGGGGCAGGGGAACACGGCGGACGAGTCGTGCACTCCGGTGACCTCAAGGGTTTGCTGAAGTCTAAGGACTCGGTCACCGGCGCATATATCGCAGGGCGCCGCTCGATCCCGATGCCAGCCGAGCGGCGCGCCATGGACAAAGATCGCATGATCACCGTCGTCGGTGCTCGTGAGAATAATCTGCGCAACGTCGATGTGGCGTTTCCGCTCGGGGTGTTGACGGCCGTCACGGGCGTGAGCGGTTCTGGAAAGTCGACTCTGGTCAACTCGATCCTCTACACCGTGCTCGCCAATGAACTCAATGGTGCCAAGCGCGTGGCTGGACGGCATCGGCGTGTGACCGGTCTGGAGCACCTGGACAAGGTCGTTCACGTCGACCAGGGTCCGATTGGTCGGACGCCACGGTCCAACCCGGCGACATACACCGGGGTGTGGGATTCTGTGCGCAAGCTCTTCGCGGAAACCACTGAGGCCAAGGTCCGAGGCTACGGGCCGGGGCGGTTCTCGTTCAATGTCAAAGGCGGGCGCTGCGACGCATGTTCAGGCGATGGAACCATCAAGATCGAGATGAACTTCCTGCCCGACGTGTATGTTCCATGTGAGGTCTGTCACGGGGCGCGCTACAACCGCGAGACCCTTGAGGTCCATTACAAGGGGAAAACGGTGGCAGACGTGCTGCATATGCCGATTGAGGAAGCTGAAGAGTTCTTCGCGGCGGTCCCTCGAATCCGACGCCATTTGAAGACCCTGGTCGATGTCGGGCTCGGCTATGTTCGGCTCGGACAGCCGGCTCCCACGTTGTCCGGGGGAGAAGCGCAACGAGTGAAGCTGGCCGCAGAGCTGCAGCGTCGGTCGACGGGACGCACCGTGTACGTCTTGGACGAGCCCACGACTGGGTTGCACTTCGAGGACATCCGTAAACTGCTCGGCGTGCTGCAGTCCTTGGCGGATAAGGGCAACACCGTCATTGTGATCGAGCACAACCTCGACGTGATCAAGAACGCGGACTGGGTCATCGATATGGGGCCTGAAGGCGGTTCTGGCGGCGGCATGGTGGTGGCCGAAGGCACGCCAGAGGACGTTGCCCGAGTTCAAGAGAGCCACACCGGAAAGTTCCTGGCCGAGGTGCTCGACACGCACGACGCAGAATGACGAGCCTTTCGCGCGACAATTAAGTTATGGCTGATCCCGCTGAGTACCGTCCCGCACCGGGTGAAGTACCGACTTCGCCCGGTGTGTACCGCTTCAAGGACGAGCACGGCCGGGTCATCTACGTCGGCAAAGCGAAGAACCTGCGCTCACGACTGGCCAACTATTTTCAGCCGCTGCACACGCTGCACCGTCGTACTCAGCAGATGGTCACGACAGCCTCAAGCGTGGAGTGGACGGTTGTCGGCACTGAGGTCGAGTCTCTTGCACTGGAGTACATGTGGATCAAGGAGTTCGATCCGCGCTTCAACATCAAGTACCGCGACGACAAGTCATACCCCTATCTGGCAGTGACCATGTCGGAAAAGTATCCGCGAGCCTTCGTGATGCGCGGGGCGAAGATGCCCGGTAACCGCTATTTCGGTCCGTTCGCGCAGGCCTGGGCTATCCGCGACACCCTCGACATCTTGCTGAAGCCGTTCCCGGTGCGTACCTGTTCGAGTGGCGTGTTCCGGCGTGCGGAGCTGCAGGGACGCCCCTGCCTGCTGGGCTATATCGACAAATGTTCCGCGCCGTGTGTCGGACGCATCGACGCGGCAGGTCACCGCAAACTGGCCGAAGACCTGTGCGACTTTCTCGCGGGCCGCTCGTCAGCCCTAATCAGGCGTTTCACTGCACAGATGCAACAAGCCTCACAGGACCTCGACTTTGAACGTGCCGCGGTGTTGCGAGACAGCATCAAAGCACTGGAATCCGCCATGGAAAAGAACGCCCTGGTGCTCACCGACGGCACCAACGCAGACGTCTACGCCATGGTCCGCGATGAACTGGAAGCATCCGTCCAGGTCTTCTACGTACGCGATGGCCGGGTCAGGGGACAACGCGGCTGGATCGTCGAGATCCAGGAACCGCGCACCGATACCGAATTGGTCGCTAGCGTGCTGGAACAAGCCTACGGCGAGTACTTCACCACTGCGGATATGGACTGGGACATGCGGGACGCGATCCCGCCACTGGTTTTGGTCCCGGCGGCGCCGGAGGGTCAGGATGCTGTCGAGAAATGGCTGGGCAAAGGGCGCGGCAGCAAGGTCGAGGTGCGTGTGCCGCAGCGCGGTGACAAGGCGGAGCTTGCCGCCACGGTGCGAAAGAACGCCGAACACGCGCTGAATCTGCATCGCATGCGCCGCTCGGGTGATCTGACCACCCGGAGCCGTGCGTTGCAAGACCTCCAGGAGGCCTTTGGCATGGGCGAGGCGCCACTGCGCATCGAGTGCTACGACATCTCCCACACCCAGGGCACATCGCAGATGGCATCCATGGTGGTCTTCGAAGACGGTCTGCCTCGTAAGAGTGAATACCGCACTTTTGCCATCAAAGGCGAAACTGGCGACGGCGCAAGAGACGACACCGAAGCGATGCGGGAGGTGCTGCGACGCAGGTTCCGGCGGCAGGAAGCGCCGCAGGATCAACCGACCGACAACAGCCCCAAACGGTTCGCCTACCCGCCGCAGCTCGTCGTCGTCGACGGCGGCGCACCCCAGGTGGCAGCAGCGTGGGAGGTGTTCCAGGAACTGGGCATCACGAATGTTGCACTATGCGGACTGGCCAAGCGCCTTGAAGAGGTCTGGCTGCCAGACGAGGACTACCCACTGATCCTGGAGCGGTCCTCCCAAGGCCTATACATGATGCAGCAGATCCGAGACGAAGCCCACCGTTTTGCGATCAGAGCGCACCGGAAACGGCGTTCGGCGACCATGACCGCCTCTGTGCTAGATGAGATACCCGGCGTCGGCCCCGTTCGGGCCAAGGCACTTCTGTCGCATTTCGGCTCGGTCAAGGCCATCAGGGCCGCGTCCGCGGACGAACTCCTGACGGTCGCCGGAATGGGCAAAGTCTCGGTACAACGGCTCCGGGAAGGACTCGGATTGACCGAGCGAGCGGAGCCGAGTGACGACACGACGACGGACACGTCAACCAAGTGAGATCAATTCCTGGCATGCTGGCATCATGAACGAGCCGAATCCCATGACAGTTCCACACGGCATTCCTGCGGTGGAAGCCGCAGCTCATCGACCTGTCAGCGAAGGCGTCACCGTCGTGGTGATCACGGGAATGTCAGGCGCTGGACGCACCCGCGCCGCCGATGTACTCGAAGACATGCAATGGTTCGTAGTCGATAACTTGCCACCCAACTTGTTGCCGCCGCTGGTCGATCTGGTCTCGCGCACCGGCTCATCGGTACGCCGGCTCGCCGTAGTGCTCGATGTGCGTGGCAAGGAGTTCTTCGCAGGCATGGGCGGCGCCGTGGAAGACCTGCGCCGGTCCGGAGCCAACTTCCAACTGCTGTTCCTCGATGCCTCGGACGCGACGCTCGTCAAACGTTTCGAGCAGGTGCGACGACCGCACCCATTGGCTCCTGAGGGCCGGATTCTGGACGGCATCGCCGCCGAACGCGAACTACTCGAGCCGATCCGTCGTCGCAGTGACCTGGTCATTGACACGTCCGACCTGTCGGTCAACGATCTGGCGCGGGTGCTGCGCCCTGCGGTCGCCTCCGACCATCCGGGAGTGCTGCGGGTCTCGATCGTCTCATTCGGATTCAAACATGGTCTGCCACTGGATGCCGATCATGTCGCCGACGTGCGATTCCTCGCGAACCCGTATTGGATCACTGAGCTGCGCCACCTCAGCGGGAAGGACGCCCCCGTACGCGACTACGTGCTGGAGCAGGACGGTGCTCGCGACTTCGTGACGAAATATGCTGCCGCTCTTCAGCCAGTGCTGGCCGGCTACGAACGCGAGGAAAAGCGCTACACCACGATTGCGATTGGCTGCACCGGCGGACAGCATCGATCAGTGGCGATTGCCGACGCTTTGGCTGAGGAACTGCGTGAGTCCGGGCACGCGGTCGTGACTACAGCACGGGATCTGGGTCGGGAGTGATCAATGGAACTGCCAAGTAGTGCCCGCACCGCGCGTCCCGCGACCGGTTCGATTCCAGCGGTGTCCTCAGCGATTCCGGAACCCCGCCTGCGTCATGTCGAGGCCCGTCCTGAAGTCGTCGCCTTCGGCGGGGGACACGGCCTGGCGGCCACGCTCTCGGCCCTGCGCCTGGTGACCGACCGCATTACCGGTGTGGTGACTGTGGCGGACGATGGCGGCTCATCCGGTCGGCTACGGCAAGAATTCGGCGCGTTGCCTCCAGGTGACCTGCGCATGGCGCTCTCTGCGCTGTGTGACGACTCTGAGTGGGGTCAGACCTGGCGTGACGTACTGCAGTACCGCTTCAGTTCCGATGGCGAACTGGACCATCATGCTGTGGGCAACCTTCTGATTGTGGCGTTGTGGGAGTTGCTGGGCGACAGCGTCGAAGGCTTGGACTGGATCGCACGGTTGTTGGGGGCTCGTGGACGAGTCCTTCCCATGGCGGCCGTACCTCTGGCTATTGAGGCCGATATCGATGTTGAAGGTGAAAGTCGCGCGGTCTTCGGCCAGACGCAGGTCGCGCTGGCCGCGGGACGGATCAACCGGATTCGACTGACGCCCGATGACCCGCCCGTGCCGCAGGAGGTGCTGAGCGCCGTCGCAGACGCTGAATGGGTGGTCTTCGGCCCGGGATCGTGGTTCTCTTCGGTGATGCCGCACCTGGTGGTGCCGAAACTCCGTCAGGCGATTATCGAATCGCGCGCTCACCGACTGCTGACATTGAATATCGGCACCGGGGACGACGAGTCATTCGGGATGACTGCGGTAGATCAGCTCGACGCGTTGCATTCCCATGCGCCGGATATGCGGTTCGACGTCATCTTGGTGGACCCGTCGCAGTTCTCATCGCCTCGTCGCATGCGGGCGGCGGCGGCGCGGCTGGGCGCGCGGCTTGTCGTCTCCGATGTGCGCAGGGCTGACGGCACCGCTCGTCATGAGCGGTTACGGCTGGCAGCCGCCTACCGCGAGATTTTCGGTGTGGACGATTTGGTCTAGTGCCTTGTCCGGCTGAAGTCAGCCTGCTATGCGGTCTAGATCGCGAGCATGTCGTAGCGGTCTTGCCCGCTGAACTCGATTCAACGCAAAGACGGTGACATGATGGTCCCCATGGCGTTGACGAGTGATGTGAAAGAAGAACTCGCACAGATATCTGTAGACAAGGTCTCGTGCCGAAAAGCCGAGGTGGCGGCGATGCTCCGCTTCTCTGGCGGCCTGCACATCATTTCGGGACGAATCGTTATTGAAGCCGAGGTTGATTCCCAATTGACCGCGCGGCGCCTTCAGGACGCCATCAAGGATGTGTACGGTCACAATTCCGAGCTCATCGTGGTCTCGGGAGGCGGGCTGAAGCGCAGCGCACGCTATGTGGTGCGGGTGGTGCGCGACGGCGAGACTCTGGCCCGTCAAACCGGACTTCTCGACGTGCGTGGTCGGCCGGTACGTGGTCTGCCCCCGCAGGTCGTCGCCGGTGGTGCAGCGGAGATTGAGTCAGCCTGGCGCGGCGCGTTCCTGGCTCACGGCTCCCTGACTGAGCCCGGACGCTCGACGGCGATGGAAGTCACCTGCCCGGGAACCGAGGCTGCGATGGCACTGGTCGGGGCGGCTCGTCGCCTCGGGGTTCAAGCCAAGGCCCGTGAAGTGCGCGGCGTCGACCGCGTGGTGATCCGTGATGGTGACGCGATTGCGGAGATGCTGAAGCGCATGGGCGCTTCCAGCACTCTTCAGGTGTGGTTGGAGCGACGCGAACATCGGGAAGTGCGTGGTACCGCGAACCGCCTCGCCAACTTCGACGACGCGAACTTGCGGCGTTCCGCCCGCGCTGCGGTCGCAGCCAGCGCCCGCGTTGAACGAGCCTTCGAGATTCTCGGCGACGACGTTCCCGATCACTTGCGACAAGCCGGCGAGCTGCGCATCGCGCACCGTGAAGCGTCATTGGAAGAACTGGGACAACACGCTGACCCGCCGTTGACCAAGGACGCGGTCGCGGGGCGTATCCGTCGTCTGCTCGCCACGGCTGACCGCCGCGCCGTCGAATTGGGCATTCCGGACACCGAAGCGGGATTAAGTCCGGATTTGCTTGATCTTTGACTTGAGAACATGCCCAATTTGTGGTGAATGTTCTATGTGCCGGTAAAGTGGAACATGTGACATGACCGATTCGGGTCAATGCCCATCGTGGACGTAGGTCCCGGACTATATCTCAAAGGCAGGTATAGGCTCGATCATGTCAAATAGGACAGCAAGTAATCTGAATCCATAATCGACCGTATTCGTTGCGAATACAGGACGATGTGGCCGCAGGATTGCCCACAGTTCGACACGTCAGCGCGTGTCACGCGCGCTGGATACATCTACCGAATGCGCCGGTAGCCCCGGCGCTCCCTGAGGAGGGCATAGTGACAGTTCGCGTCGGTATTAACGGCTTCGGACGCATCGGTCGTAACTTCTTCCGCGCCATTGTGGCTGCGGGTGCAGACATCGAGATCGTCGGCGTAAACGACTTGACCGACAACAAGACACTGGCACACCTACTGAAGTACGACACCGTACTTGGTCGGTTCCCACTGTCGGTTGACTTCGACGATGACAACATCATCGTTGACGGCAAGAAGATCCGCGCCCTGGCAGAGCGTGACCCCGCTAACCTTCCGTGGGCGGACCTCGGCGCTGACATCGTGATCGAGTCCACCGGATTCTTCACGGACGGCAGCAAGGCCAAGGCACACATCGATGCTGGCGCTAAGAAGGTCATCATCTCCGCACCTGCGAAGAACGAAGACGGCACCTTCGTCGTCGGCGTGAACCACACCGACTACGACCCTGCCACCCAGCACGTCATCTCGAACGCATCGTGCACCACCAACTGCCTCGCACCGCTGGCCAAGGCTCTGAACGACGCCTTCGGCATCGAGCGCGGTCTGATGACCACGATCCACGCTTACACCGGTGACCAGAACCTGCAGGACGGTCCGCACAAGGACCTGCGCCGTGCACGTGCCGCAGCTCAGAACATCGTTCCGACCTCGACCGGTGCCGCCAAGGCTGTTTCCCTCGTGCTCCCTGAGCTCAAGGGCAAGCTCGACGGCTACGCGCTGCGTGTGCCGACCATCACGGGTTCGGCAACCGACCTGACCTTCACCGCTTCCAAGGAAGTCACGGTCGAAGAGGTCAACGCTGCTATCAAGGCTGCTTCAGAAGGCCCGCTGAAGGGTGTTCTGGAGTACGTTGACGACCCGATCGTCTCGTCTGACATCGTCACCAACCCACACCAGTCGATCTTCGACGCTGGTCTGACCAAGGTGATCGGCGACCAGGTCAAGGTCGTCTCCTGGTACGACAACGAGTGGGGCTACTCCAACAGCCTCGTCGCTCTGACCGAGTACGTCGCAGAGCGTCTCTGATCTCACTGATCCGACATAGTCGGTTCTACAGAAGACATGCACTCCGTCCGCGTGCGCCAGTGGCACTAGGCCGCACCGCGCACGCGGACGTTGTGCTGTCCGGGGCGAACACCTCGACGCTGACTTCGCCTCATTCGTTCGACAAGTTCTCGTTTCACCAGTTGTGAGACGTATCTCTTCCACAAGGAGACAGCAGTGGCAGTCAATACCATCGAGTCCCTGGGCGACCTGCGCGGCAAGCGCGTTCTGGTTCGCTCTGACTTCAATGTGCCGCTCGACGGTACAACCATCACCGACGACGGCCGGATTCGAGCCGCACTACCGACGATCAAGACTTTGATCGCTGCTGGTGCCAAAGTCGTGCTCGTGGCGCACCTCGGCCGTCCCAAGGGCGCACCGGACCCGAAGTTCTCACTCGCACCGGTTGCGAAGCGACTGGGGGAGTTGCTGGGACAAGACGTGGCCCTTGCCGGTGACCTGGTGGGTGACTCAGCCAAAGCCACTGTCGCGGCGCTGAACGACGGTGATGTGGCACTGCTGGAGAACGTCCGCTTCGACGCTCGCGAGACCTCCAAGGACGAAGCCGAGCGGGCGGCACTGGCCGCCGAACTGGCAGAACTCGCTGACGCTTACGTCTCCGATGGCTTCGGTGTCGTGCACCGCAAGCAGGCGTCGGTTTACGACATCGCCAAGGCTCTGCCTGCTGCGACCGGGCTGCTCGTCCTCAAAGAGGTCGAATCGCTCAAGAAGGCAACCGAAAGCCCTGCTCGTCCCTATGCTGTGGTCCTAGGCGGCTCGAAGGTCTCGGACAAGCTCGGCGTGATCGAGAACCTGCTGAGCAAGGCTGACCGCCTGCTCATCGGTGGCGGCATGGCATTCACCTTCCTGGCCGCCAAGGGCTATAACGTCGGTACCTCGTTGCTGGAGGCTGACCAGATCGACACCGTCAAGGGATATCTGGAGACAGCCGCCGCCAAGGGTGTCGAGATCGTCGTTCCCGTGGACGTCGTGGTCGCCCCCGAGTTCAAGTCGGATGCCCCGGCCACCGTTGTCGCCGCTGACGCGATTCCGGCCGACCAGATGGGCCTGGACATCGGCCCAGAATCGCAGAAGCTCTTCGAGGCCAAATTGGCTGACGCCAAGACCATTGTGTGGAACGGTCCAGCGGGCGTCTTCGAGTTCGAAGCCTTCTCAGGTGGAACTCGGGCCGTCGCGCAGGGCATCGTCGACGCAACCGCTGCCGGGGCATTCTCGGTCGTCGGTGGTGGCGACTCTGCCGCCGCAGTGCGTATCCTCGGATTCAACGAGGCCGGATTCTCACACATCTCAACCGGTGGCGGCGCAAGCCTTGAGTTCCTTGAGGGCAAGGAACTCCCCGGAATCGCAGTCCTCGAAGCCTGATCCTTTATCTACGGTCTTTTAACTAGAAGGAGTCCACAACGTGGCAACTCGCACCCCGCTGATCGCGGGAAACTGGAAGTTGAACCTCGACCACCTCGAGGCGGTTCACCAGGTACAAAAACTTGCCTGGACGCTGCGCGACGCGAAGCATGACTTCGACAAGGTAGACGTCGCGGTCCTCGCACCGTTCACTGACCTGCGTTCGATTCAGACCGTGGTCGAAGCCGAGGGCCTGGGCGTCAAGTACGGAGCACAGGACGTCTCCCAGCATGTCTCAGGCGCATACACCGGTGAGATCTCGCCGGTGTTCCTCGCCAAGCTCGGAGTGACCTACGTTGCAGTGGGTCACTCGGAACGTCGTCAGTACCACGGCGAGACTGACGAACTCGTAGCAGCCAAGACCAAGGCCGCACTCGACCACGATCTGATCCCGATCGTGTGTGTCGGTGAGGGCCTGGACATCCGCAAGGCTGGCGAGCACGTGTCTTACACGCTGGCTCAGGTCGACGGTGCGCTGGCCGGTCTGACTGCCGAAGAGGCAGCCAAGATCGTTATCGCCTACGAGCCCGTCTGGGCGATCGGCACCGGCGAGGTCGCAACGCCCGCTGACGCACAGGAAGTCATCGGCGCGATCCGTGCCCGGTTGGCTGAACTGTATTCGGCAGAGGTCGCCGACGCGGTACGCGTCCTTTACGGTGGCTCAGTCAAGTCGAGCTCGATCGTCGAACTGATGGCCGAGAAGGACATCGACGGTGGTCTGGTCGGTGGCGCGAGCCTCGATCCAGAAGAGTTCGCCAAGATCGCGAGCTACTACAAGATCGCCTGACTCGCCCGCCACGTTGTGGCTGGCAACGCCAGACATAGCGTAGACTAGTGGGGTTGTCCGTTGCGTCCCATAACTTGAGGGCGTGCCATTTCTGACGAGAGTTGTTGAAACTGTGGATGTTTTGCTGATCGTGTTACAGGTCATCATGCTCCTGACCAGTGCATTCCTGATTCTGCTGATTCTGATGCACAAGGGTAAGGGTGGCGGTCTGGCCGATATGTTCGGTGGCGGTATCGCACAGTCCGCAAGCTCCTCAGGTGTGGCGGAACGCAACTTGAACCGCATTACGATCGGCTTTGCCATCGTGTGGTTCGTCTCGATCATCCTGATCGGTCTGCTACAGAAGTACGGATTCGGCAGCTAACGGATAGCCCACAAGCATTCAAAGGGCGCCCCGGCCATTTGGCTGGGGCGCCCTTTGCTATTGCTTCAATGAGTCCCTAGTGGAGATTGCCGTTTCCTGAAGTGTCGAAGGGGCCGAAACCACACTCTGAATGCCGCAGGTTTTCTTCCCTGTTGCCGGGAAACAAACCGTCGACAGGGAAGTTGTCCTGCGGCAACGCGATGAGGAGAAGGGCTCTAGTTGCTGGCCTCGGTGTCCAGCAGCCACAGGGTGCGCTCAGTGCCATGCACGTGCCCGGCGGGCGCTTCGTCAACGGGGGCACCGGACAGCGCCTTGCGCACTGCCTCGGCCTTGCCCGCGCCAGCGGCGATCAGCCAGACCTCACGGGCGTTGTTGATCGTGTCGAAAGTCAACGTGACGCGCGTAGGAGGCGGCTTGGGGGAGTCCTGCACCCCAGCGGTGGCACCCGTGCGCGACAAGCCGGGATGACCTGGGAACAGCGATGCCACATGAGCGTCCGGACCCACTCCCAACATCAGCACATCAAAGGAGGGGATGGACTTGCCAGGTGATGCGTAGCGTTGCAGTTCCGCGGCATAGTTCAACGCGGCCTGTTCGTCGTCCAAGCCATCAACGGCTGCCGGCATCACGTGGATGTTGTGCTCCGGCAGGCCAAAGTCGCTCACCAGCAGGTTCAGTAGCGCCTCGCGGGCCTGCAGTTCGTTGCGATCGGCGTCGCCGGCTGGTACAAATCGCTCGTCGCCCCACCAAATGTGGACCTCAGACCAGTCCACGGCGCTAAGCAGGCTGCTGCGCGCAGCCGCCGCCAGTGAACCGATGCCAAGGGTGCCGCCCGTGACCACGATGTGAACCGGGGCACGGACGCACTGCAGATCGATGATGCGAGTCAGCAGTCGCGCCGCGACGGCGTCGGCGAGGACATCGGCGGTCGGGTGGACCACCACGAAGGGTGCACTCATAGTCGGTCTCCTGCCGGAACTTTGTCCCAACCTTCGAGTCGGGCCAATCCTTTGACGAGAACTTCGCCATAGACCTCGTCAGGATCCAGGCGGCGCAATTCCTCTGCGAGGCATTCGCGCAGTGTGCGTACCGGAAGTGAGATCCGGTGCGTTGGCTGGCCGGGCTGACTCAACGTTGCCACGGCGCCTTCTGGTCGCGCGATGACGATGTCGCCGCTGGCGCGCGACAGCACCACCTTGGTCACCGCTTGCGCGCCGTCGACGCGCTTGATTTCCACCGGGCAGCGCAGTGACTGCGCCAACCAGGCGGCGACCAGGTCGAGTGACGGGTGCGAGCCATCGCCTTCAACAAGGGCACGCTGCACCGGCTCATACGGCGGGTTGTCCAGGGTCGCAGCAAGCAGTCCGCGCCATACAGTTGCGCGAGTCCACGCCAGATCGGTGTGACGAGGGTGATGCCTCTTGCGGAGTTCCGCGAGCATTTCATGGGGTCGTTCCGAACTGACGGAGTCAGTGATCAGCGCCTGGGCCAAGTCCGCAACGGCCCTTTCGCCGGTGTTACGCGGCAATTCGCTCGGCCACCACGCCACAATCGGGGTGTCCGGCAGCAGCAAGGGCATGATGAGCGTGTCGAGGTGCTCGTGAATATCGCCCTGCGGGTGCAACACCACGACTTCGCTCGCCCCGGCATCGCCACCGACACGAATCTGTGCGTCAAGACGAGCCTCGGAACCGCCATTGTTGTCGTCGTGCGCCACGACGATGACACGACAGGGATGTTCGCGGCTAGCAGCGTTCGCAGCTTCGACAGCGGTTTCGACGTCGTCGTCGTGGGCAACGATCACAAGGGTCAGGACACGTCCGAGTGCGACAGCGCCGCCTTCCTCGCGCAGTTTCACCAGCCGCTTTGCGACCGCTGATGCGGTGGTACCAGCGATATCTACGATCATCGAGGGCTCCTTGTGGGTGTTGTGGGGTGGTCTCGGCGGGCTCGACCCGACGCTCGATACGTTCGCAAGCTCACTACTCGACCGGCGAAGCTAGTGGCGGTCATGGGCGACGCCAGGCTCGTCCATCGCGTGCCAGCATGTCGTCTGCGCTTTGCGGCCCCCAGGTGCCGACCCGGTACGGGTCGGGTCGTCCTTTGCTCGCCCAGTACTTCTCGATGGGGTCGAGGATGCGCCACGACCATTCCACCTCTTCGTGACGAGGGAAGAGCGGAGGGTCGCCCAGCAGGACGTCCAGGATCAGGCGTTCGTACGCCTCAGGCGAGGATTCGGTGAACGAGTGACCGTAGCCGAAGTCCATCGTGACATCGCGCACTTCCATGGCCGTGCCGGGCACCTTCGATCCGAACTTGATGGTCACGCCCTCATCCGGCTGAACCCGGATCACCAGCGCGTTCTTGCCCAACTCCGAGGTGTTGTGGAACGGCAGATGCGGTGCGGTCTTGAACACCACGGCGATCTCGGTGACGCGCCGTCCCAGACGTTTGCCCGCGCGCAGATAGAACGGGACTCCCGCCCAACGCCGGGTGTCGATATCAAGCCGAATCGCGGCATAGGTCTCGGTCGTCGAATCAGGGCTGATGCCAGCCTCTTCAAGATATCCGGGCACCTGTTCGCCGCCTTGCCAGCCGCCGACGTACTGTCCGCGGGCAGTGTGCTTGGACAGGTCGCGTGGCAGCCTGATCGCGGAGAACACCTTGAGTTTTTCAGCGACGAGCGCATCGGCGGAGAACGACACCGGCTCTTCCATGGCGGTCAGCGCCAGCAGTTGCAGCAGATGGTTCTGGATCACGTCACGAGCCGCACCGATACCGTCGTAGTAGCCGGCACGGCCGCCGATGCCGATATCCTCCGCCATCGTGATCTGAACGTGGTCGACATAGTGCGCGTTCCAGATCGGCTCATAGAGCTGGTTGGCGAACCGCAGTGCCAGCAGGTTCTGAACCGTCTCTTTCCCCAGATAGTGGTCGATGCGGAACACCGACTCGGGGGAGAACACTTCAGAGACGACCTCGTCGAGTTCTTGTGCGGATTCCAGATCATGACCGAAGGGCTTTTCGATGATGACCCGGCGCCAGGCGTCTTCAGGTGACTTCGACAGGCCGGAAGCGGCCAGTTGGCGGCAGACCAGCGGGAACGAGCTCGGGGGCACCGACAGGTAGAACGCATGATTGCCACGGGTGCCGCGGTCGCGGTCTAACTCGTGAACCGTCTCGCTAAGCCTTTCGAAGGCTTCGGGGTCATCGAAGGTTCCCTGCACGAAGCGAATGCCTTCGGACAGCTGCTTCCACGTCGATTCCCGAAACGGTGTTCGCGAGTGCGCTTTGACAGCGTCGTGTACGACCTGGGCAAAGTCCTGTTTCTCCCAGTCGCGGCGCGCGAAGCCGGTCAGCGCGAAGCCAGGGGGGAGCAGACCGCGGTTAGCGAGGTCGTAGACCGCTGGCATGAGCTTCTTGCGTGCCAGGTCGCCGGTGACGCCGAAGATCACCAGGCCGCTCGGGCCTGCACTGCGCGGCAGGCGCAGGTCGCGGGGATCCCGCAACGGATTGTGATCTGCACTGATCTTGACTGATTTGGGCACTAATTCACCAATCTGATGTGAACGGATGTCGAGGAGTGCTCGGGATCAAGATCCCTTGACGGCGGTGAGCGATTCCTTGGCCGCGGCCACAACTGCAGCGTCGGTCAGGCCGAACTCTTCATAGAGTTTCTCGAACGATGCTGAGGCACCGTAGTGCTCCAGGCTGACTGCACGACCGTGTACCCCAAGGTACTTGTACCAGGACAGCGCGATTCCCGCTTCGACGCTGACCCGCGCTGTGACAGCGGCTGGCAGCACTGACTCACGGTACTGCTCGTCCTGCTCTTCAAACCATTCGAGGCACGGTGCCGATACAACGCGGGTGCCGATTCCCTGTGCTTCGAGCTGTTCGCGAGCCGCAACGGCGAGTTGAACCTCGGAGCCGGTGGCGATCAAGATGACCTCAGGGGTCGCAGTCGAGGACTCAATCAGCACGTAGGCGCCGCGCTCCAGACCGGATGCCGCTGCGAAACCATCGGTGCCGCGTGGGAAGGTCGGGACGTTCTGGCGGGTCAGAATCAGGCCGACCGGACCGTTGTCACGCTCCAGGATGGCCTTCCATGCGGCAACCGTCTCGTTGGCGTCGGCAGGGCGCACGATGGAAAGGTTGGGGATGGCACGAGTAGCCGCCAGGTGCTCAACCGGCTGGTGCGTCGGACCGTCTTCACCTAGACCTATGGAGTCGTGCGTCCACACGTATGTGACCGGAATGTTCATCAACGAGGCGAGGCGAACCGCGCCACGCATGTAGTCGGAGAACTGGAAGAAGGTGCCGCCATAAGGACGGGTCAGGCCTGACAGTGCGATACCCGACAGGATCGCGCCCATACCGTGCTCACGGATGCCGAAGTGCAGAGTACGACCGTACTCGGTGCCCTGGAATTCAGCGGTGGAGTATTCGGCGGGGATGAACGATGGCTCACCTGTCATCGTGGTGTTGTTCGAACCCGCCAGGTCGGCGGAGCCGCCCCACAGTTCCGGCAATACCGGCGCTAGCGCACTGAGAACCTTGCCGGATGCGGACCGGGTGGCGACCGCGGTGCCAGCTTCGAAGGTCGGCAACGCATTGGCCCAGTCGCTGGGGAGTTCCCGGCTCGCGAGCCGGTCGAAGAGCTCGGAGCGCTCTGGGTTGGCCACGCGCCAGGCGGCGAGTTGCTCGTCCCATTCCTTGTGGGCCTGCTGACCGCGCCCCACGAGCTCGCGTGAGTGGGCGATGACCTCGGGGTCGACATCGAATTGCTTGTCCGGGTCCAGACCGATGGCGCCCTTGAGGCGTGCAACCTCGTCAGCGCCGAGCTTGGAACCGTGTGAAGCGTGATCGTTCTGCTTGGTGGGGGCGGGCCACGCGATGATGGTGCGCAGCGCGATGAACGAAGGCCTGTCGGTTTCGGCCACGGCCGCTTCGATGGCGGCGTTGAGCGCGTCAATGTCCTCGACGTAGCCGTTCGGACCTGCGGTCCAGTCGACGGTCTGGATGTGCCAGCCGTACGCCTCATAACGGGCAGCGACGTTCTCGGTGAAGGCGATGTTGGTGTCACCCTCGATGGAGATGCGGTTGTCATCCCAGATGACGATCAAGTTGCCGAGTTTCTGGGTTCCGGCGAAGGAACTGGCTTCGCTGGTGACGCCCTCTTGTAGGTCGCCGTCGGAGGCGAGTACGAAGACACGGTGGTCGAACGGGCTGGTACCGGGCGCTGCGGCTGGGTCGAGCAGTCCGCGCACACGGCGCTGCGCGGCAGCGAAGCCAACGGCAGACGCCAGTCCTTGTCCCAGTGGACCGGTGGTGATCTCGACGCCGTCGGTGTGTCCGTACTCCGGGTGACCAGGGGTCAGCGAGTTGAAGGTGCGCAGCGCCTCAATGTCCTCGAGTTCGAGACCGAACCCGCCCAAATACAGTTGCAGATACTGGGTCAGCGACGAGTGCCCGCATGACAGCACGAACCGGTCACGTCCCCACCAGCCGGTGTCCGACGGGTCGTGACGTAGCCAGTTCTGGTACAGCAAGTACGCGGCTGGAGCCAAGGAGATGGCGGTGCCCGGGTGGCCGTTTCCGACCTTCTCTACAGCGTCAGCAGCCAGTGCCCGTGCCGTGTTGATTGCCTTGACGTCGAGATCATTCCAGCCGACTGTGCTAGCGCGGGGTGCCGGGACGTTCACTGGATCGCCTAACCTTCCGTGGTCGATGTCGCCATTGCTGCCCGCTTCGCAGGGCTAAGAAGCAATGTCATTACTTACGTGCGGCTAGGGGACGCGTGATGAACTTCACAGTGGATTGTGAAGCATCGTCGAAGTGATCCGAAATGTCCGGTTATCCGTTACGTGACACCTACCGCTACAACTTTCCTAGCCTATAGCGTGTTTCCCAGTTGTCCCATTTTCTGACCAGGTTTTGTCCCACTGTCTGGGACGAGTCGGCACGGCCGGGACTGAATTCCTACGTAGGGGACGTGTTTCGGCTGTATTGGCTGACTGAGTCAATTAGGATGGTTGGACCGCATAACTTGGCGCTTTGCGTTTGGATTGACTTTCGATGTGCGCCGAAACGAGTTGAACGGAGCGCTCCAGAGCGTGCACAGTCCGAATTCCGCCGCTTCAAAGCGACGCCCACCCTTGGTCGACGGTACGGTCGACGTGTCAAACGACGAATCACGGTGGGATTTCGCGCGATTGCGTGATCGTATCGGCGCCTATGTGGCTTTGACCAAGCCACGCGTCATTGAGTTGCTCCTGGTCGCGACCATCCCCACGATGATCTTGGCGGCTAACGGTTTCCCCTCGTTCTGGTTGGTCCTGGCCACCCTGATCGGCGGCTACGCCTCAGCAGGGGCTTCGGGAGTGTTCAACTGCTACGTTGACCGCGATATCGACGCTCAAATGAAGCGCACCAAGCGGCGGCCACTGGCGACAGGCGAGGTCTCCGGCCGGGCAGCGTTGATTTTCGGCACGATCCTCGGCGTGTTTTCGCTGGTGTGGTTCTGGTTGGTGGTCAACCCGCTCTCCTCCGTGCTCACCGCCATCGCGATCTTGATTTACGTGGTCGGTTACTCCATCGTGCTGAAACGCCGCACGCCTCAGAACATTGTGTGGGGCGGCGCGGCTGGCTGTATGCCGGTGCTGATCGGCTGGGCAGCGGTCACCGACAGTTTCGCCTGGCCACCGGTATTGCTTTTCCTCGTCATCTTCTTCTGGACACCGCCGCACTATTGGCCGCTGTCGATGAAGTTCCGTGCGGACTACGCCAAAGCGGGCGTTCCGATGCTGCCGGTGGTGGCAGGGGATCGGCGTGTGGCCACCGAGATGATTGCCTACACCCTGGGCATGGTGGCATGCACGATCGTGCTGTGGCCGGTCGCGGATATGACCTTTGTCTACGGTATCGGCGCTATCGGGTTGGGCGTCTGGTTCACCTGGGCTTGCATCCAACTGCTGCGGCGCGCTAATCATCCGGAGCGAGGCAAGCTCGATGCGATGCGGGTATTCCACGGTTCGATCAGCTACCTTTCGGCATTGTTCGTCCTGATCGCCGTCGATGTCTTCTTGCCGTGGTAATCCAGACGTACCTCAACCACTTGGCCGTCGAACGGGGCTTGGCAAAGAACTCCTTGGCGGCCTACCGACGTGACCTGACTCGGCTCGCTGCTTTCCTCGAAAGCCGTTCCATTGACGTGCTCGCCGTCGAACCAGGCGATCTCGACCAGTTCGTCCTCGAACTTCGCACCGGCACGCCCGCACACCCGCCACTATCGGCCGCCTCCACGGCTCGCACCATCGCCGCGGTACGGGGTCTGTATCGCTTTGCTGTCACGGAAGGATTGCTCACGACGGATCCAGCTGAGGCACTGCATCGTCCACAGGTGGCGCAACGACTCCCGAAGGCATTGTCCACGCAGCAGGTTTCGCAACTATTGGATGCTGTCGAGACTGACACCCCTGTTGGCATGCGCGACAAGGCATTCTTGGAACTGCTCTACGGTACGGGTTCGCGGGTCTCTGAAGCCGTAGGTCTCGATATCGATGACCTGGGCGGCGACGAAGGCATCGATGCCGTTCGGCTGCTCGGCAAGGGTGATAAGGAACGTATCGTTCCGGTGGGCTCCTATGCGGCAAGTGCACTCGATCAGTACTTGGTGCGAGCTCGTCCCGCCCTTGCCTCGGCAGGCCGTGGAACGCCAGCAGTCTTTCTCAATACTCGAGGCAACCGGCTCTCGCGCCAATCCGGCTGGGCGATCATCCAGGCCGCCGCAGGGCGAGCCTTTCCCGATGACGAGGTACATCTGAGCCCGCACGTGCTGCGGCACTCCTTCGCTACGCATCTACTGCAAGGCGGCGCAGACATTCGAGTCGTGCAAGAACTGCTAGGACACGCATCGGTCACCACGACGCAGCTGTACACCAAGGTCACCCCAGAACATCTGCGTGAGGTCTACATCACGGCACACCCGCGTGCACGCGGCTAATTGTCGAGGCGCGACGGGAAAAATGCAGGGCAGATGCGGTAGCGTTATGCCGTGAGTTCTACCAACGATTCAGCCCGCTCCGGCTCGCTCAAGACGACCTCTAGCACCCTTGACGCCGTTGGCAGACCCATGCCCGTTTTCTCAGCGCCCGCACCGCTGAGCACCCATGGTCCAGCACGCATCATCGCCATGTGCAACCAGAAGGGCGGGGTGGGCAAGACCACCACAACCATCAACGTCGCCGCAGCCCTGGCAGAGTACGGCCGCAAGGTGCTCATCGTCGACTTCGACCCGCAGGGTGCGGCCAGCGTCGGCTTGGGAGTGTCCACCCACGACCTGAATGCGACGATCTACGACCTGCTGGTGGCGGCTCGTCCCGACACGCGCAGCGTAATCCAGCACACCGAGTTCTCCGGCCTCGACATTCTTCCCGCGAACATCGACCTGTCGGCCGCAGAGGTGCAGCTCGTCGGGGAAGTCGCCCGAGAGTCAGTTTTGTCACGCATCCTGCGCGATGTCAGCGAGGACTACGACGTGATCCTGATCGACTGCCAGCCTTCTCTGGGACTGTTGACCGTGAACGCTTTGACGGCAGCGCATGGCGTTCTGATTCCGCTCGAATGCGAGTTCTTCGCGCTGCGTGGTGTGGCACTGCTCGTCGAGACAATCGAGAAGGTCCGCGACCGGCTGAACCCGCGACTGAAGATCGACGGCATCGTCGCCACCATGTTCGATTCACGCACCCTGCACGCCCGTGAGGTCATCGAACGTGTGCACCAGGCCTTCGGGGACTCCCTGCTGCATACCGTCATCGGCCGCACCGTGAAGTTCCCCGATGCCTCGGTCGCAGCCGAACCGATCACGAGGTTCGCGCCCAACCACGCCGGCGCGCAGGCATACCGTCAGCTGGCCCGCGAGCTGATTGCCCGTGGTGACGCAGCCTGAGGTAGTTGACCTCGGTGAAGGCACCAGCCCGAAGCCGACCGGGTTCGAGGTCACACTGTCGAACTTCTCCGGACCGTTCGACCTGCTGCTGTCGTTGATCGCCAAACACAAGCTCGATGTCACCGAGATCGCATTGGCACAGGTCACCGACGAGTTCATCGCCACCATGCGGGCGTCAGGCGAATGGGCGCTGGACACCACCAGCGAGTTCCTGATCATCGCGGCGACGCTACTGGACTTGAAGGCTGCGCGACTGCTGCCCACTCACGGCGACGACGACCCGGAAGACCTGGAACTGCTCGAATCCCGTGACCTGTTGTTCGCCCGGCTGCTGCAATACCGCGCATATCGGCAGGTCGCGGACACGTTGTCGCAGACCTTCGAACGCGAAAGCCGCTGGTATCCGCGTTCGGTGAGCCTAGAGCCGCAGTTCGCATCGATCCTGCCTGATCTGATCTGGTCCATTGGCAAAGACGAGTTCGCCGCCATCGCTGCCGGAGCGCTGAACCGTCCGGCAGCCCCTACGGAAGTGTCTCTAAGCCACCTGCACGCACCGGCAGTTTCAGTGCGCGAGCAAGCCGCGTTGCTGGTTGAACGGCTCCGGCACCATAGGACCTCGTCCTTTCGGGCACTGATCTCCGATGCCGATTCGACAATGGTGGTCGTGGGCCGATTCCTCGCGCTGCTGGAGTTGTTCCGCGATGGTGCCGTTGCCTTTGAACAGGTGGCGCCCCTGGGTGAACTGTCAGTGCGATGGACCGGGGACGAGGGCAGCTACGTGCACGCCATCGACAGTGACTTCGACCAGGTGCCCGGTGCCGATTTGCCGCCGCAGCCAGCACCTGCCCAACCTGACCAGGCTGAGACCACGGAGGACGCATGAGCAACGACGATGCTGCCACTACACAGGCAGTTTCGAGCGACGACGCACCTGAGATCGACGTCACCACGCTGCCAGGTGGCTTACATGCCGCACTCGAAGCCATTTTGATGGTGATCGACGAGCCGGTCCCGACCGTCAAGTTGGCCGAAGTGACCGGTACGCCCGTCGATCAGGTGGAAAAGGCGTTGGATGAACTCGTCGAAGATTATCTGGGCAATGACGGTTCTACGCGGCCGCGCGGTTTCGTGCTGCGACAGGTCGCGGCCGGTTGGCGAATGTATTCGGCAGCTGCTCACGCCGAACTCGTCGGCAAGTTCGTGCTCGATGGGCAGACCGCACGGCTGACGCAAGCAGCGCTGGAGACTTTGTCGATCGTGGCCTACCGTCAACCTGTCACCCGCGGGCAGATCTCAGCGATCCGCGGCGTCAACGTAGACGGCGTGGTGCGCACGTTGAGCGCACGCGGGCTGATTGCCGAAGTAGGCACCGAAGAGGGAACAGGTGCATTGCAGTACGCAACTACGGGATACTTCTTAGAGCGAATGGGGATGACATCGCTTGATGAACTCGCCCCGTTGGCGCCGCACCTACCTGACATCGACTCACTCGATGCCGTGATCAAGGAGAACCAATGAGTACCACCCGCGGTGGACGACGTAAGCCCGCCCACCACGCCCCGACCCGGCAAGGCCGTACCTCGGCTGACGGTTCGCAGTCGCAACAACGCAAGAAGTCGCAACCGACCGTCGACGTTCACGTAGCCGACGGAATCCGGCTGCAAAAGGTGCTCGCCAGCGCCGGGGTCGCGTCGCGACGTGCCTGCGAAGAGCTCATCGCCGATGGGCGCGTCGAGGTCGATGGGCAGATCGTCATGGAACTCGGCGTGCGGGTCGACCCCAATAAGCAGGTGATCCTGGTCGATGGGATGCGTGTCCACACGGACGAGTCCAAGGTCACGGTGGCGCTGAACAAGCCTGCCGGAGTGGTCTCCACCATGGCCCTGGAAGAGCCTGAAGGACGCCCGACCGTCGCCGAGTACGTCTACAACCGTTCCGAGCGGTTCTTCCACGTCGGACGGCTCGACACCGATTCGGAAGGCCTGCTGTTGCTGACCAACGACGGCGAACTGGCGCACCGGCTTACACACCCGTCCTATGAGGTCATGAAGACGTATCTGGTTCAGGTGCGCGGCAACATCACTCAAGGCGCTGGAAAGAAGCTGCTTGCGGGCATCACGTTGGACGATGGGCCAGCGAAACTCGACTCGTATCGGTTCATCGACTTCAACGGCAAGGAATCGCAGGTAGAGGTGCGTCTGCACGAGGGGCGCAACCGCATCGTGCGTCGTATGTTCGAGCACGTCGGATTCCCGGTGACACGGCTGGTGCGCACCCAGTTCGGGCCGATTCGCATTGACACGATTCGCCCGGGCAGCACCCGAGTGCTCTCTAACACCGAGGTCGGCCAGTTGATGGGGTTGGTGGGACTATGACGTTGACCAGTGCCACGGTGGTGCGCGCGGTGCGCGGTGCCACGCAGTTGGATCATGACGAGCGCGAACACCTGTACGAGCGCACCCGCGAGTTGGTGGCCGCAGTCCTTGAAGCCAACAACTTGACTGTCGATGACCTGATCTCGGTGATCTTCACTTCCACACCTGACCTGGTGTCGGACTTTCCGGCTGCCGCCGCCCGCGAGATGGGTCTCGGCGACGTACCGCTGATGTGCTCGGTCGAGATCGCGGTGCCGCACGCGCTGCCGCGGGTGATCCGATTGATGATGCACATCAACACCACGAAGACCCGCAGTGAGATCCGCCACATCTACCTCCACGGCGCTGCGGCGCTACGTAAGGACATCGCACAATGACTGATGCCGCCACTGAACTGCCCGTGAAGACACCGCTCTCGATCGCTATCGATGGACCGTCGGGTTCTGGAAAGTCCTCCGTGTCGAAGGCTGTGGCACGCTCCCTGGGGCTGTCCTACCTGGATACCGGGGCGATGTACCGGGCGGCCACCTTATGGGTGACCCGCAGCGGTATCGACCTGGACGATGCAGCGGCCGTGGCAGCAGCAGTCGTGGCAATGCCGCTGGTGCAGATTCTCGATCCATTGGAGCCCGGTGTCGTGCTTGACGGCGACGACGTGGCCGAGGCGATCCGCAGCACCGAGGTGACCTCGGTCGTTTCACGAGTCGCCACTAACCTCGATGTGCGCGCCGAACTGCGGGCCCGTCAGCGCCGGATCATCGAAGCCGAGCAGCGCCACGATGGATTCTCGGCGGGCCGCGGGATCGTTGCCGAAGGCCGTGACATCACCACGGTGGTCGCTCCCGACGCCGATGTGCGCATTCTGCTCACTGCTTCGGAGGAGGCGCGTCTTGCGCGACGCGCGCTGGAGGTGCACGGCACCGCCGATGCCGCGTCGGTGGCCGCCACACGTGACCAGGTGGTGCGCCGCGACCGCGACGATTCGACTGTCACAGCCTTCACAGTGGCCGCTGACGGGGTGGTGACCCTGGACTCGTCCGATCTTGACTTCGACCAGACAGTGGCCGCAGCGCTGCGTATCGTGGCCGAGCAGGCCCCGCCGCGTCCGGTGTTGAATTAATGGCACGACCAGCTAACGCGGTTCCGGGCACATTCGGACCGCGGTGGTCAAGCAAGGTGGGCTGGTTTCTGGCCCATGTGGTCTGGCGGACCCGTGCCGTGAACCGGTCCGCGGTGCCGTGGGAGGGGCCGGTGATTCTGGCTGGCAATCACACCGGGGTGATCGACGGTCCGGTGCTGCTGGGGGTTGCTCCGCGTCGCTTGCACATTCTGGTCAAGCAGGAGATGTTCGACGGTTTCGTGGGTGCTGTCCTGCGTGGCGCGGGACAGATCCCGGTCGACCGCAATGGCGGCCGGTCGGCACTGGCCACGGCGCGCGCTGTGCTGAAACGCGGTGGTGCGGTCGGCATCTTCCCGGAAGGATCGCGCGGTGCCGGACAGGTCGATGACATCCACGGCGGTGCAGCCTGGCTGGCGCTCAATACCGGTGCGCCGGTGGTTCCCGTGGCGATCTTGGGCACGCGCCGCGCGGGGGAGAAGGTCGGCGTGATTCCCGGTTTTCGGCGCCGACTGGTCGTTCAATTCGGTGAGCCGGTCGCGGTGCGCCGTGAGGCCGGGCAGACCGGCAAAGAGGCGTTGGAGTCCGCGAACGAGCAGATTCGAGCGGCGTTGGCGGCACTCGTGCAAACTGCGGTGGCCGAACACCAGATTGCGCTACCGTAACTCATACCTGCGACAATGGATGACATGAACACCACCGATTCCTTTTCTAGCGGCATGCCCGCAGGCTCCGACGATTCACCGGAGGACACCGGCGTTGCTGCCGAGACGGTGGTGGAGGCGAATTTCGATGAGACCGAGGACGACCTGGCACGCGAACGTGCGCTCAGGGCAGGCTTGGAGGAGTACGAGCTCGACGATGAAGACCTGCACCTGCTCGACGACGAGTTCGACGATGAGGGCCGTCCGGCTGCAGAGATCTTCCCGGTTCTAGCAATCGTGGGCCGCCCCAACGTGGGTAAGTCGACCCTCGTCAACCGCATCATCGGGCGACGCGAAGCCGTTGTCGAAGACAAACCCGGTGTGACCCGTGACCGGGTGAGTTACCCGGCAGATTGGGCCGGACGCCGGTTCACCCTGGTGGACACCGGCGGCTGGGAGGTCGATGTCGCGGGGATGGACGCCAAGGTCGCCGAACAGGCTGAGGTCGCCATCGACCAGGCCGACGCGGTGATCTTCGTCGTGGACGCGACCGTCGGTGCCACCGACACTGACGAACAGGTTGTGCGGTTGCTGCGCCGCTCCGGTAAGCCCGTGGTGCTGGCCGCCAACAAGGTGGACGGTCCGGGCGCCGAGGCCGACGCTGCTTTGCTGTGGGGCCTTGGGCTGGGGGAGCCGATTGGCGTCTCCGCACTGCATGGCCGCGGGGTCGGCGATCTGCTCGACGCCGCAATGGAGGTGCTGCCACGTGAGAGCGCCTACGGTGTGGCACGTCCCGACGGGCCGCGCCGTGTCGCGCTGGTCGGTCGGCCGAATGTCGGAAAGTCCTCGCTGCTGAACAAGGTTGCCGGCTCAAACCGTGTCGTGGTCGATGAGACCGCTGGCACTACTCGTGACCCGGTGGACGAGTTGATCGAACTGCAGGGGATCCCGTGGCTCTTCGTCGACACCGCGGGAATTCGTCGTCGCGTGCACCAGACCAAGGGCGCCGACTTCTACGCGTCACTGCGCACGCAGGCCGCCATCGACAAGGCGGAGGTCGCGGTGGCGTTGATCGACGCGTCAGCGCCGATGACTGAACAGGACGTGCGCGTGGTGCAGCAGGTGATCGATGCTGGCCGGGCACTCGTACTGGCGTACAACAAGTGGGATCTGGTGGACGAGGACCGTCGCCCCTACCTGGAGCGCGAGATCGAGAAAGACCTCGTGCAGGTGCGCTGGGCACCGCGCGTGAATCTGTCTGCCAAGACCGGCTGGCACGCTGCCAAGCTCGTACCCGCGTTGGAGCAGGCATTGGAGTCCTGGGAGACCCGTATCCCCACCGGGCGTTTGAACGCGTTCCTGGGCGAGTTGGTTGCTGCCCACCCGCACCCGGTACGTGGCGGTAAGCAGCCGCGTATCTTGTTCGCGACGCAAGTCTCGTCCCGTCCGCCGCGCTTCGTTGTCTTCGCCTCCGGCTTCATCGAGGCTGGATACCGTCGATACATCGAGCGCCGTTTGCGCGAGACCTTCGGATTCGTCGGCACGCCGATTGAGATCTCGGTGCGCGTACGCGAGAAGCGCCGCCGGTAACTGCCGCGTGACCTAGGTGTTGTCGATCTTCAGCTCGCCCTGGTACCAGACCTGCCCGCGGAAGAAGTAGTCGACGCAGGCTTCGTAGTCGCCTGTGGCTGCCAGGTTGAACGGCGTTTGGTAGGCCACCGGCTTGCATTTGTAGGACTTGCCGGAGGGATTGGACGAGTTCCAACTCCAGTCTTGGTCCAGGTACGTGTCGGTGGCTGCCGCTGAACCGGCCGTAAACCCTTTGGATGTGGCGCAGCCGAGCATCTCGTCTGCGGGAATCAGAACGCCTAGAGCGTGAGCGAATTCACGGTAGGCGGCGATGCGGTTGACGACCTGGGGCTGCTCTGTGCCCTTGTCGCATTCGAGGCCGCCGTTGATGATCTGTACTGTCGCCCCGAAACCAGGCGTCATGTTGTTGGCGAGGTCGACGCTGTTGGGCTGCCAGGTGCCGTCGATCACCCAGGTCATCGGTGGTTTGGGGGCCTGCGGGTAGACCGTGAACCAGATCGCCGAGGCGAAGTTCAGCCAGGTGTCGGCGACGCGGGCTGGATCGTCTAGGAGCACGTTCGCATCGCCGTAGAGCGATGTGGAGAACTGACCGTAGTTGTAGTTGTAGGAGAGTTGCTTGGCTCCTCGTCCGAAGTAGGAGAAAGTCTGGCCCTGCTCGTCCTGTCCGCACGGCGCGAAAACGCCCCACACGGTTGACCCCGGGTAGCACTCGGTGTAGAAGCCGCGGCTTTGCTCGGTGTAACTGATCTCGCGCAGGTACCACAGCGCTTGGCGATAGGTGGCGATGGGTGTGTTCGCGGGCATCGTGTGCAACACCGGGTTGGCGTTGTCGGGGTACTGCGCCAACGCCACGGCGGGTGTCAGCGCCGGATAGTTCGCCCCGGTTTCTTGGACCATGTGGGCGAATGATGTGGCGAGCAGTTTGCGGCAGATCGCCTCTGAGTCGCGCCCATCGGTGTAGGTGTCGCAGTAAGCCCGGAACTTGGCGATGGCACGCAGCAGGTTCACGTAACTGTAGGCGGTGTTGCGGACCGGGAAGAGTTCGTCGAACTTGGCTTCCGGCAAGATCTGTTCGACTCTGCGCACGTTGGCGGGGTTCTCTGCGCGCCCGGGGACGACTTGGTTGACGGTTGCGTCGGAGCGCACGCGCAGGGCGCTGCGCATCAGGTCGACTTTACTGGTTCCACCTGCCGTACCAGCGGCCTGGACGAGCGCTGCCTCATCAGCGGCGAGCTGTGCATCGGAGGGGAAATCGGGCTGCTTCGGCACATAGACGATCTGCGGCTTATAAGGTGCGGGTGGCGGGGGATCGGGGAAGTCGTCGCCGTTGTCGTCCTCGTCCTCGTCGTCATCGGGGTTGGTGCCGTCGCCTGGGTCTGGATCATTACTGCCGGGATCTGGGGTACTGCCATCTGGGTCCGGATTGCTGGTGCTTGGGCCAGGAGTGCCGCCGTACGGATGTTCGTCATCGTTGCCGTTTGAGGGGGTCGGAACGATGATGGCTGCTTCGGAGGTGACTCGTCCCTTCTTGTTACGTACTACGACGCGATACTGTGCCGAATTGTTCGCCGAGGCTGTTACGGTCAAACGCTTGGCGTTGCTGCCCGCGATCTTGGTCCAGGTGGTGCTGTTCGCTGCCTTGGTCTGCCACTGATAACGCAGCTTGCCGCCAGTCGCCTTGACCTGAAGGGTGGCGGACATTCCGGGACGGAACAGTTGTGAGGTGGGTTGTTTGGATATCTTGGGTTTGGTCATCACGCGTAGGCGGACAGTGTTTGATTTGATTCCGGTAGACGAGATCGCCCGGTAGCGCGCCTTGTGCAGTGATTTCTTTGCCTTGATGGTGAGTTTGTTTGTGCGAGTGGTCTTGATCGTCCGCCACTTCTTGGTGGGTGATATTCCAACGCCGTGTCGTTTGACCTGCCACGTGACTGTCCCGGCTGGTTTTGGCTTGAGGCGTAAGGTTGCGCGTTTGCCTGCTGGCACCCACTTCTTTTTGAGGGTAAGGCGTGGCTTGGTGCCTGGGGACTGGGAGATAGCCGTGGCGGTCGGTGCTGCTGGTTGGGCACTGGTGCCCGTGCGTGCCTGTGTGCTCGACGGCACGACTGACGGTGTGGTGTCGTCTGCGTGGGTGGCTGGGCTAATGAGTCCAGCGGTGAGCAAGATGCCTGTGATGGTTACGGCAATGAGCCGTAGTTGTCGCGTGCGTGCCATGACTTCCTCGTCCTCAGGGTGGAGCATTCTTGCCGGGGGATCATCTGCTGTCCACCGTTCGTGACGAATGCTCCCTCCATTGTGAAAGACTCCATACAAAACGGCGACCGGAACGGACAACTTTGTTGGTGCTGGTCGAGCGTGCGGTGTCCTGAGCCTGTCGAAGGATCGAAACCACCACGTGTGTTGGTTGAGCGTGTCGAAACCACTCACTCTGACGACACAGGCACCAGTCCATATGGGGTAAGATTCTTGAGGCTCCTGAGCACACCGCGCAGGAGTTGTTCAGTGTCTAGCGACGCTGACGGGCTGTGGCGCAGTTTGGTAGCGCACTTGACTGGGGGTCAAGGGGTCGCAGGTTCAAATCCTGTCAGCCCGACCATGTGTCCTGAGTCGCGACATAGTTTTACGAACTGGTCGCGACTCAGGGCTTTTTGTGGGTTCATCGTGTTGACGGTGACATAGGGTTGGTGAGTCGGGTCGTTGTTGACAGGGGTCAACGAGCACACGGTCGCCCACAGCGCACTCTCGACTCCCTCAGATGATCTGATCACGCCCATCAAGGACACGTGGGCACTGATACTCAAGCCGTTTTTCAGATACGGCCAAGCTTAGTGTCTTGCTCATCAACCTATGCCAGGCAGACGGCTTGCTACCGCATTGAGGCATTCCTGTGCGAGTTCGAGTGCCATAGAGTGAGACTAGAGTATGGAGTGTGATGAAGATTCGGTCCCTTGTGCAACTAACGACGGTGTTTCTGCTATCTCTAGTTACCGTGATCGCGTCCGTTGCTCAAGCCTCCACGGAGAAGCCTGAGTACCGACTAGGTCAAGACTCACTCGTTAATGCCGGTCACGACACCGGGTACTCGAAATCTGATCCGGTCAACAAGAATGACATCCATTGGGGGTGGCAACTCGGACGGTTCTATGTGACCGACTTCACCCGTGCGATCCAAGAGGACGATGGAACAGTGGTGTTCCTCAAAAATGTTGGTGACGAGATCACACTCTGGTTCGACTTGGAACAGGATATTGATCGTTTGAACGATGACGATCAGCTATCAATTGCCGAGGACAAGAATGGGTGGGACCAGCACTTCCAGGTGTCCCAACAGAACTTTGGGCGCGGCATGCTCATCGTGAAACACACCGACTATACGAACAATTCACAGACTACGGAGTACCGGGACTTCCTGGCCGCGAAAGCTTCGACGAGCGCCGTCACTACGGTTGAGGTCTTTGAAGAGGGCGATTACGAAGTAGCTCTTGATTACGAGATCAGGAAACCGTGGGCGAATGTCTTTGGATGGAAGCCTCGCTACAACCATCACAACTACCAGATCAGTTTCAAGTTTGCTGTTCGGAACGGGAACAGCATGGTTTTCCCGTTCGATGTTAAGACCGGAGCAGAACTGACCAACGCATCCGCAACAACAAACGGATTCCGATTGGATTTAGCAAAATCTCGCTACCTCGATATCGACATCAAACGCGAAGTGCTCAATGAAAGCGGAGATGGATTGGCCGAAGATACCCGGTTCAACAAGCCGGCTAAGGACGGAAGTGAATACACGGATGAAGGTACCTACACCATCACCGTCCGTAACCGATACACAGGCCAAGAGACTCTTAAGACGATTTATGTGGGATCAGACGACGTCCTGAAAGCCCATGCTGCAACGGGGGAGTCAATCCCAACCATCAACGAAATGATCGCTGAAGGAGCCACGATTGCCGCGGACGGCTCTATCATTCCGGTGCGAGGTCCCACAATCGAATCCGATCTCGGAGAGGCTTCCGAAATCGAAGAGATCGACACTGCCTCCGGAGAGATCGGAACAGAACTAAACAGCAATGATCAGCGGACGGTCAATAGCGATACACCTTGGTCGAGTGCAAGGAACGTTGTCAGCATCGTTGCTGGCACAGGTGTGCTTATCCTCCTCATTGCGATGTCAAACTCCCTCGCAAAACGGAGGCGTACACCGCGGTCTGTTAGTCCAGTCGATGGAGGTGAAGACTTATGAAACGGCTACTTGCCGCGATACTAAGCGCTTCGCTTCTGCTAACTGGATGCGCTGCAGAGAGGGGTGACCTTGATCAGCGCACTGATACTGTCCGCGAAAACGTCCAGGAAGAAGTGTCAGATGTGCTGCCGCAGACTCATGGAGTGGATTTTGACGACCTTGGAAACAAACAACTCCTCCAGTACGTCGAGGACTCGGTATATGCCACGACCGCGGAGGAACTAGGCAGCGACGATTACGTCATAGAAAGTGTAGTTGCAACGTACGTATCAAAGGAGTACCTCGAGGAGCTGAACTACAATTCCCGAGAGAACATCTATTTTGGGTACAAACTGTCTGAAATAGAGGCGCAGTTTGATGGTGCGAAATACGTCTTTGCACTTGACGAAAATGGCAAAACCGAGGTCAGAGCGTTTGAAGCCTATGACGACACTTTCGATCAGGTGCTAAAGAATATTGCTATTGGGTCTGGGGTAATTTTGGTATGTGTGACGGTCTCAGTTGTTGCTGGTGCTGTTGCTCTTCCAGCGGCCGCGACTGTGAGCACTATTTTCGCCGCCTCAGCGAAAACGGGCACTACCTTCGCGCTTACATCAGGAGCACTTGGTGCGATCGCGAGTGGAACAATCAGAGGATTTGAGACGGGAGACGTTGAAACTACTCTCAAGTCGGCAGTTCTAACTGGCAGCGAAGGCTTCAAGTGGGCAGCGGTCACCGGCGTGATTGGGGGCGGTGTTAACAAAGCGCTACAACTAAAAAGTTCGGCGGTGTCTTCGAAACCCACTGCCAGGGAGTCCGAACGAAAAGTGCTCCAGAAGCTTGGTGGAAGCGAACAAAAGTCCTACCTCCACGGGAAGGAAGTAGCCTACGGGACTCCAGGATCTACTCGGCCCGACGTCGTTCGTAACGTGGGCGGTCGACTAGAAGCCGTCGAAGTTAAGAACTACGACCTAAACGCCTCTCGAAGCCCCCTTGCCACGGTGCTGAAGAGGCAACTGACTGAACGGAAAACACACCTCCCAGATGGGGCCACGCAGCGGATCGTGCTTGATGTAACGGGAAGAGGGTACTCGCCAACTTTTCTCAAAGAAGTGCGCGAAGATCTAGGTGCTGAACTCAACCCGATCTACCCCAAAATACCGATCGACATCATGAAATAGATCGTGCTCTTGCGATGCGCGGCACGACTAAAGATGCTTGCCAGTTAGACTGTCGAGACCTATCTGCGCCTCGATGTCACTCCCGGGAATCCTGCGGTAGCAGCACGCGACGACCCACCATTCATGCTGCTAGCACTAACTGGTAGCATGTTCCTATGCCCGCAGTACACATCCGTGACGTCCCCGACGAGACGCTGGCCGCAATCAAGCGCCGCGCCGCGCGGCATGGTGTTTCGGTGCAGCACGAGATACGCGAGGCATTGACTCGTCTTGCCAACGAACCAACCCACGGTTCACGCCCATCTCCTCTGCAGTTATTCACCGTAGAGACCGGTCACTCTGACTCCTTTGATCGAACTGAATTCTACGATGACGATGAACGCTGACCCGAGAGGGCGCGTGGTGGTCGACACGAACGTGTTCCTTGCCGCAACCGACCGGAGCCGAGAAGCTCATGACCGGGCACTCACTTTTCTCAACACCGATACGCGGCGGCTTGCACTCACTGCGCAAATCGTACGAGAATACCTCGCTGTAGCAACTCGGCCTGTCGAAGCAAACGGTCTAGGTTTGTCCGGAAGTCATGCGTCCGCGAATGTCGAGCAATTCCTATCGGATATCGAGCTACTGCCGGAGGACATGGCTACATCTCGAACTGTCATGCAGATGGTCGGTAGCGACCTAGCGACCGGAAAACAAGTGCACGACGCCAACATCGTCGCTGTTGCGTTGGCACACAATGCGGACACGATCGTCACCGACAACACCGCACACTTTCTGAGGTTCAGCGATCTGATTGCCATCGAATCGCTTCTGTGATTGGCATATTCGCTACCTGGGCGGTCTAGAAGGCCCAGCCCTACTCACGCAGTGCGGCCGTGACCAGTGCTTTGGGGACGTGCGCCTAGAGGAATGGTGCTCACACGGTCATAGTGAAATCACTCAGGATCGCTAGTATCCGGGTTCTTGCGCAGGTGCAAAATCGCAACCACCAATCCGCCCCATAGAATCCCAAGAGCAATGACCATCGTAATGATGGAACTAGTCTCCATGGCTGTCATCCTTCCTTACGGCTCCAGGTAGGGACGAGGCAACGAACTCGTCCCCGGTGGCATTCCAGCGACCACACCCACCGGCTCGTCCACCTCGTCGGACTCAAACGAATCCGCGCCAGAGCGCCGGTACTGCCGGTAACTCATCGCGAAACTAAACACCGCCAGCAACGCAATCGGCCCCCAGCCAAACAAGAACAGATACCAGCCGGGATACCCGCCATAGCCATCGGCGATGTAGTGCCAAGCACCGCGGATCAAGATGGTCGCAATGACCACCGGAGTGATCGCCATCACCGCAGCCTTCCATAGCGCACCAACACGGATCGACGACACCGCGTTGAGATGACGAGCCAACGGCCCGACCTGCCGCAGCACCCAGGCAACGAGGACGAGCATCACAACCGCCGAGAATGTCACGCCGATATTGTTCACAAACGCATCGAGCACATCGAGTGCATGAAGCCCAGAGGTGGTAGCAAACAGCAGTACGGAAGGAATGCCAGCAGCGATGCCAACGGTTAGCGCTGAGCGGCGACTCGTCCAACCAAATTTGTCCTGAACAGCGCCCTGCACAACCTGATAGATCGACAACAAGGACGTGAAACCCGCCAGCACGAGCGCGCTGAAGAAGATCACACCCATCACAGCGCCGGCCGGCATCTGAGAAAGAATCGTCGGGAAGGTCATGAACGCAAGCCCTACGCCGACAATCCCTTCAAGTTCGTCAATGGCCACAGACTGCGAATGCGCTAAGAACCCCAGCGCAGCAAAGACTCCAATGCCAGCCAGAAGCTCAAAACTGCAGTTCGCAAAAGCCACCACCGATCCGGATCCTGTCAGGTCGCTGCGCCGTTTCAGATAGGACGAGTACGTCAGCATGATGCCGAACGCGATGGAGAAGGAAAAGAAGATGTGACCGTAGGCGGCAATCCACACCGCAGGATCGGCGAGAGCCGCGAAATCCGGCTGAAAGAACTGGTTGACACCGTCCCAGGCACCCGGCAGCGTCAGACTGTAAGCCACAAGGATCGTGAATACCCCGACGAGGGCGGGCAGGGTCAACTTGTTCGCTCGGTCGAGCCCGCGTCGCAGTCCCAATGACATCACAGCTACCGCACCAATCCACACGATCAGCAGCGTCACAAGGACTCCGGGCACGAAAGCCAGCGTGGGATTAGGTGCATCAGACAGGCTCAGGTACTGCTGAGTGAAGAACGCGGGGGCATCGTCGCCCCACTCGCGTCCAAAACTGAACACAACGAAACTCAACGCCCAGGCGATCACCACTGAGTAGTACGTCAGTATCAGGTAGGAGACACCGACCTGCCACCAGCCAAGTGGTTCTGCCTTCCTGTTCATTCGGCGAAACGCGAGCGGGGGAGCCGACCGGTATTTGTGGCCAATCGCATAGTCGAGAAAGAGGATCGGAAGACCTGCGGTCACGAATGCGACCAGGTAGGGAATCAAGAACGCTCCGCCGCCGTTCTCGTAGGCGACACCGGGAAAACGCCAGATGTTTCCAAGCCCGATCGCGGAACTGATCGCGGCGATGATGAAAGCGCGGCGTCCGCCCCAGGTTTCTCGCTCCGTCGTCGGTCGCGATTGCTGCGTTGCTGCCATTTCCGGAAATTTACCAGAGCGGCGCTAGCCCTACCAGGTCAAAAGACTCAGCCGCCCAGCACTTGTTGGAACGTATACCTTAAGCATGCTCTCAACGGTGGGAAGTTCGGCATTTCGGACTAGGCACCTAGCCAGCAATGAGTGGGGGCCGACTCTTACGAGCCGACCCCCATACTTCACCGAACCATCGCGAGCGTCATCGCGACAGTAGCTAGCGAGCTAACATCGATCACTCGCCACTGGCGTCAGCTACCACAACGGCATCATCAGCATCCGCAACCGCGACCTCACCACCAGCCTTAGCCGCGTCCCTACGCTCGCGCCGACCTTCAATCAACTGGTACAGCACCGGCACCAGAATCAGAGTCAGCGCAGTCGAGGAAACCAAACCGCCGATCACCACGATGGCCAGATCCTGCGAGATGAATCCGCTCGACCCCAAGAACCCAAGGGCCATCGGCGTCAGCGCGAAGATCGTCGCCAGTGCGGTCATCAGAATCGGACGCAGCCGCTGGCGCGCCCCGTTGAACACGGCATCGGCCACCGACTGACCCTGATCTCGATACTGGTTCACCAGGTCGATCAGCACGATCGCGTTGGTCACCACAATTCCGATCAGCATCAGCAGACCGATCAAGGCCGAGATGCCAAGCGGTCGACCAGTCACCAACAACAGGGCAAGCGCGCCCGTAGCCGCGAACGGGATGGACACCAGCAAGATCAGCGGCTGAATCAGTGACCGGAAGGTAGCCACCAGCAGCACGAACACGATCACGATCGCGACGATCATCGCCAGACCCAACTGGGCAAAGGACTCCGCCTGCTGCTCAGCCAGACCGCCGATCTTCGCGTGCACGCCGGCAGGCAGTTCAAGATCGCCCAAAGCAGTATCGACCCAAGCGGTCAACGCACCCAACTCGCCCTCATTCGGCGTCAACGAGATCGTTGCGACCAGTTCGCCCTCTTGACGAGCAATAGAGACCGGCACCGTCTCCTCAGTCACCGTTGCCAGGTCAGACAGCGGAACCATCCCAGTCGCAGTAGGCAGGGGAGTCAAGGCCAGCTCGTCCGGTGTACTAGGCACCTGACCAGCGTCAATGTATATGCTCAACTGTTCGCCGTCCATCGCCACCGACCCGACCGACTGCGGTGACAAGGTGCCAGCGACCATACCCAGCACCTGAACCTCAGTCATGCCCTGTTCCAGAGCCGCATTGCGATCCACGCTGACCTGCACGATCGGCTGTGCCGGCGCAAGATCACTGGAAACCTCAGACGCATCGGGAGCATCCTGCAGCGCCTCGTATACCGTCGTCGCAGCAGTAGCCAGATTGGCCTCGTCGATTGCGGTGACGATCACGTCCACGCTGCCACCGAAACCGCCCATCTCAGCCCCGGACGAAACTGAGACCTCACCGGCAGTCACCTTCTCAACCGCGGCCTTGGCCTCGTCCTGCAACGCAGCCTGGTCAGCGTCCTTACTCGTATTGGCGATGAAAGTAGCCGATGAACCGCTCGACAACATCGACAAGGCACCTGAACCGCTGCCAGCAGTCAACATGACCTCTTCGACACCGTCGATGCCAAGCAGTGCATCTTCAACCTGTGACGCACCCTCAGAGATCGTCTCCAGGTCTGTTCCGGCAGGGAAGCTCTGAGTCACGTACATCGCGTTCTGCCCAGTGTCACCCAGGAAGTCCACCTTGAGCAGCGGCGTCAGTCCCACCGTGATGACGAGCAACACTACTGAGGCAACCAGTGTGATCACCGGGTGCTTTTGGGTTCCACGCAGGACTGGACGATAGGACCGTTGCAGCCAACTGCGGTGTTCCTTGGCCTCCGCCTCAACTCGCACCGTCTCGGCATCGGTCGTGACAACTGGTGGCCGCAGGAACCAATAGGACAGCACCGGGACAATCGTCAGCGCCACGACGAGCGAGGACAGCATTGCGATTGTGACCGTCAACGCGAATGGTGCGAAGAGTTCGCCGACAAGCCCGCCGACAACCGCAATCGGAAGGAATACCGCAACCGTGGTCAACGTGGACGAGGTGATGGCGCCGACGACCTCACGCACACCGGTGAGAATGGCTTCCTTCTTCTCCTTGCCATAGCCCAGATGTCGTTTGATGTTCTCGATCACCACGATCGAGTCGTCCACGATTCGCCCGATCGCAATCGTCAACGCCCCCAGCGTGAGCATATTGAGCGAATGCCCGCCCAGATGCAGGCCGACGAAGGTGACCAGCACGGACAGTGGAATGGACACGGCCGTGACCAGTGTGGAGCGAACCGAGAACAAGAAGACCAGGATCACGATGATCGCGAAGACCAGTCCCAATCCGCCCTTGATGGCAAGGTGGTGGATCGATTCCTCGATGAACGGGCCCTGGTCGAAGATCACAGCCAGGTTGACGTCGCCGAGTTCCGCATTGAGTTCGCCGATGGCATCCTGCACCCCGTGGGAGACCGCGACGATATCGGCGTCTTGGGTGGCCATGACCATGATGGACACGGCTTCACTGCCGTTGGTCCGGGTGATGCTCGTGGCTTCCTCGACCTGCTTGGTCACCTCGGCGATCTCACCCAATGTGACGATCTGACCTGGGTCGGTGGGGGAGGCAAGGGGGATCAGCTCCAGTTGGTCGATCTGCGTGATCGGGTCACCACCTTGCACAGGCAGATCGAGACCGTCGCGGTGCACGGTGCCCATCGGAATGGTCACGCCATTCGCCTTGAGTGCCTCACTGATGGTGATCGGCGAGATTCCCTGTGCCATCGCAGCCGGTGTCGGTGCAATGACGATGCGCTCTGCCTCCAGACCAGAGGCGGTCGCACCACGCACGCCGTCGACAGCCTCAATCGTCGGCACGACATTCTTGGCCACGACACTGGATAGTTCGGTCGAAGTCACAGTGTCGCTGGCTGCTGTCAGGAACATGACCGGGATCGCCGAACTCGACCCGGACATGATCTCTGGATCTGCCCCTTCGGGGAGGTTTGCTTCGATCGCGGCGATGGCCTCAGATACCGAAGTCTTCAGCGCGTCAGTGTCAGATCCATATCGGTAGGACACCGAGATCATGGAGATCGAGCTCGAGGAGCTTGCGACGACGCTTTCGACATCGGCGAGGTCCTGGACTGCCTGAGACAGCGGCAAACTGACCTGCTCGTCCATCACTTCGGGACTCGCGCCCGGCACAACCGTGATGATCTGCGAAGCAGGGAACTCGATGGACGGAATGAGCTCTTGTTTGAGTTCCGTCATCGAGAACAGGCCGAAGCCCGTAATGACGATCGTGAGAAGCGCGACGAGCGCGCGGTTGGCAAGGCTGACTTTGGCTAGTCGAAACATAGGCACCGCCGGTGGGAGGATGAGTGAGAAGATGAGGAGGTTAGGGGTAACCTAACCCTTAGTGCGAGGCTAAAGGTTAGCATAAGGCTAATGAAATAAGTTGAGGAGAGTCCTGAGGATTCGCGTGGCAGGGGATATGGACAGGTCTGACGAGCGCAATCAACTCATCGATGAGTTACTAGCTCTGCAAGACGCGTGGGAGAGCTCCGCGGTGCCGCGCATGTTGCAGCACCTGCTGGAGATTGACCTGACCATTCAACAGCTCAAGGTCTTGGCCATTCTGATCGCCACCGACGGCGACTCCACCGGTCAGCGCCTTGCTGAGACACTGGGGGTTTCGCTGGCTACGATCTCGGGAATCCTCGATCGGCTCGAAGCCCACGACATGATCGAGCGATCCGAGGACCCGCGCGATCGGCGCATTCGTCAGGTACGGGCCACGACTACCGGCCGCGAGACCATCCACCGGATCCTGACCTCGCGCCCCAAACTCGACGAAGGGCCGCTCGCGGAAATTCCGCTAGAAGACTTACGAGCGCTCACTCGCGGCATGCGAGCAGTGCTTCGTGCAGCTGAGCAAACCTCTCCTGTTACAGCACCCGCAGACTAAACACCGCGTACTGCCTGTGTCAGGCAGTACGCGCTGGGTGCTCACGACGAAGGGCTGAGCAGTTCCTCGATCGAGCCGACTCGCTCAGCAGCCGCTTTGGTGAGCCGTGCTACTTCACCGCCGTCAGCCGCATCAAGCGGCGTGACAGCAGACGGGTTTTCACGGCGCCACCGCAACAGGCGCCCGTGGAGCCAGAACGCCCAGGCGATAACAGCGCTGACGATGGCGAGTAGGGAAATCCAGATCACCCGGATTCCCATAGCGTCAGCCGGACCGCCCTGATAGACGGTGTTGTCGTGACCAAGCCCAACTTCGAAGGCTAGCGCTGCAGCTGCGAGCAGAGCCATTCCCGCGAGTGGTCCCGCCACTAGCCAACGACGGAAGTAGAGTCCGTGCATAAAAGCCGTTGCACCGAGCAATGCGGCAAGGGCATCCGCCCGGACGGGCAGAGATGTGGCGTTGGCGAGGGCCGCCGCCGCGATCAGCAGCCAGAAAGCCGCGGCGGCGAAGAACCACCGAGGAACGACACTCGACCGCGCTGATCTGCCGCGGTCACTAGCCGACATCGCGCAGCAGCTTCTCGACAGCAGCGAGACGTTCGTTGATTCCCGCCAGTTCTTTGGCAAGCCGCTCATTAGTTGCCGACTGTGAGGCAAGAGCAGCACGGTACTGTTCCGCATTTTCGGCAGTCTGTTGTAACTGAGTCTTGCGGGCGCGCGCGAGCAGCCACACACTCACAACACCTCCGATAACGGCGAAGATCGCGACGTATGTGATCGCGAGCCATGAGTCACTCATTGGGGTTACCTTTCATTTCGGCATTTCCTTGCGATGTTGGAGGTTGGGTCTGAGCTAAAGCGGCCAGCACCGTTTCCAGGTTGATCCGGATGTCAAACGGCTTCAGCGAATACCACTTGATCGCTTTTCCCTCGGCAGACAGTTCCAAAGAGCCTTGGACGAGTCCTGCCTTCTCAAGCCTTTCCAAATGCATATAGAGCAACGGCCGACTGATGCCTAGTTCTCTCGCTAACTCGCTGACGTACTTGCGCTCTTGACTCAGCGCAGCGATGACATTGAGGCGCAAGGGGTGATTGAGTGCGCTGAGCACATCCGGCAGATGGTGAACACCGTTCTCGTCCATATCCGTAAGACCTCACCTCCTTATGTAAGTTTTATCTTACACATGCAAGCGAGCATATGAAAATAAATCAGTACAAGGACGTCAGGACATGCTTAAACCTGCGGCTCAAAGCGCCTCTAGGTCACTTGGGCTCGTCTTGCGGGTCGAGTGACAAGTTGTCTTCGCTGCCGAGAAGATCGTCTGATCGAATGAGCAATCGACCAGTTCTGACTCGAATATATTGATCGCACCGCGAGCAAAACTGAGATCAAGGCGTTCCAGCACCACGTACTTGAGGTCAATGCCCTGCTTACCGGCCACAAGGCCGCGCAAGTCCGCCAATCCGTATCCCAACGCCGCCGCAGCGCGGCGATCTCACCCTCCTTCACGCGCTTGATCGTACTGGTCGGTCAGATGTCGGGCGCGGGGAAACCGCTAGACGATGCCGCCGCGATCACTGCTACGTTGATCTCATCGGTGCACGATGCTCACCAGCAGAAGGACGGGGGCCCTATGGCCAGCAAAGTCGACTTCAAGAAGACCCTGGATAGCTACCAGGCGAAACATGGTCAGTTCCGCATCCTCGACGTGCCTGCCATGCAGTATCTGATGATCGATGGCCACGGAGACCCGAATACTTCGCAGTCATATGCCGATGCCCTCGCTGCTCTTTACCCGATTGCATACAAGCTCAAATTCGCCAGCAAACGAGAACTCGACCGCGATTATGTCGTGCCACCACTCGAGGGATTGTGGTGGGCCGAGGACATGGCCTCGTTCACCACCGGACGCAACAAAGCCAAATGGGACTGGACCATGATGATCATGGTTCCAGACTGGGTTGAGGCAAAGCTCGTCGATCAGGCACGTGAGCAAGCGGGCAAAAAGAACCCGCCACACCGCCTCGATGAGGTGCGATTCGAGACCTTGTTCGAGGGACAGTGCGTTCAGACACTGCATATCGGTTCATACGACGACGAGGCCGACGTCCTCGCCGAGATGCATAACGAGTTCATCCCATCGCACAGCATGACCATGACGGGCAAACACCACGAGATCTACCTGTCCGATCCCCGCAAAGTAGCACCCGAGAAACTGCGCACTATTTTGCGACAGCCGGTGATCCAGACGGACGTGCGGACTTAGCCACCTTCGATGGCGAGTTGTACTCGTGCCCAACGAATCTCGTGTTCACTCGACAGCGTGAGGATCTCGGCGACTTCTCCGCCATCACAGCGACTTAACTCCACTGTGGCGGAGTGCTCGTCCACCGATACCACCCGCCACTGTCCGCCCGCCGTCTCCCAGCGGTCGACAGCCGCCGGGGGAGTCGCCAGGGGACTCTTTCGCGTCCAGCCGACCTCGCCACCGCGGTCATAGAAATGCCGGTACGAGTAGATCAGCGGGTGCCATGCGTCGGGATTGATGTGGTTCGTCCCTGCCACGGCGATATTCTCCGCGGCGTGAACTCGAACGACCTCCGCCTCGACCATGCCGTAAATCCCTGCGACTCCGGGGGTGATGCGGCGCACCCGCGCTTCGAGTTGCAGCGGAGCCTGAGCCACACGTGGAACCGACACGAGTTCAGAAGGCTCCGGGCTCAGCCCAGCACGTTGAAACTTGTGGGGCTCAAACTCATACTGCTCCGCCTTATCGGCGGGCACCGGATTCTTGCCGGTCACCCCGGCAAGTCGCTCCACATGAGTCCATTGCGAGGCCGCCGGGAAGTTCACCGTCAACTCGCGATGGCGCCGGAGGTTATCGAGTGACTGGCCACCTTCTTCCAACCCCAGCACCAGCATCCGCCCCAGGGCGAAGTGACTTGAAGCAGGAGCCAGGTTCGCGCTGCCGTCAGGGTTCTGCGTCGCCACCAGGTAGACCGGTGTGCCCACATACAGCACGCTGGGCTCAATCACACGGTGTTTACTGGCAACGTCGCGCTCGTCCTGCTCGATCATGCTCCCACTGTATGACGAGGGGTCAGCAGCCACGGACCGGGGAGCGAAACCAAGGCGACGATTTCACATGGCAAGACACACAGTTCAATCGCGAGATGTCAGTGCTGACTCACGCATGCGACTGGGGGTTAACCCCCAGTAATGTTGGGCCTGTACCGGGTATCAGCGGCACGGGCACGACTGGAAGCATGAAAGATATGACATCACTCACTATCAGCCAATCGCGACCCACGGTCTCATTCGCGAACGATCAAGCGCCGGTCCGTTCGACACTCGCCTCGGCACCGCTGTTCACCATGCGGCGTGCGCCGTTTCTTGCCCTGTTCCGCGGCACCACCTGGCATGCCTTCGGATACCTGTGCTCCACGATGTCACCCAGGCGCAACTCGTCGCCATCGCCATGAAACTCGGAGATGTACGAGATCGGCTCGAATCGGGCGAATCGGCAGACTCCATCGCGGCGAGCATCGCCGCTGCTCACGACACTTCCAAGGATGCGCTGACCGATCTGCGTTCGCTAGTACGCGGCATCCATCCCGCGGCTCTTGATGCGGGACTACACACTGCGTTGCAGACGCTCGCATCCCGTTCCGCGCTGCCGGTCGCCCTCGATGCGCAGATCAGGGACGAGGTCACCGACGCCGTAGAAACAGTCGCTTATTACTACGCCGCGGAACTGCTCAATAACGTCGCGAAGCATTCCGGTGCGGATCGCGCAGAGCTCGCTGTCCGCACTGAAGGCGAGTTTTTGATCCTCGCGGTGCGCGATGAAGGACGAGGCGGTGCACGCGGATTGGCGTCAGTCCGAGAGCGAGCAGGAAGCGTGGGCGGTAACGTTACGATCGATTCACCAGAAGGGGGACCAACGATCATCACCGTGACGTTGCCCCGTAACCTGGTGACGGACCACCCGGCTATGGATCAATAGAGCCAGATACCAGCCGACAACCGAACGAGACGGCCATTCGAGCGGTCGATGAAGGGAGAACCGTCACCGATGAAGCTCGCTATCGCCGAGGATTCCGCGATTCTGCGACTCGCGTTGAGCGAGTTGCTCACTGGACGCGGGCACACGGTGGCGATCGCGGCACGTGAGCGTGAGGCTCTGGAGTTGACGGCACAGGGACGTTCCAATGCTGCCATCGGGCAGGCGCTGCACGTCTCGCTTGGAACAGTCGAGAAATACGTCTCGGCGATTTTCACCAAATTGTGCCTCGCCCAAGCAGACGGCGACCATCGACGAGTGCTCGCAGTGCTCCACTACCTCGGGGTCAGTCAACTGCCGTAACGGTAGGCGCACCACGGTCCGAAATCTACAATCAGGCTATGAACTCGACCGAGGCCGCCGCGTTCCGCTACGAACGACTAGCCGACGTTACGCAGCAAGTCAGCGAGAAAGGTCCCGGTATCTGGCCGAGCGCGTTGGATCGCGGCAAGTATCCGGCCCCGGCGGTCAGCGGGCAATGCGGCGAGTGACTCGATAAAACGGGGGATCTCCTTACGTCTGCGAACCAGCAGCGGATTCAGCAGATCAGCGACATCACGCCATCGCTCCCCGTGACCTAGCTCGATCAGCGCGAAGACACGGTCGAAGTTGCCTGCGAAATCCCGTTCGTCCAGCCAGGCGAGATTCACGGCGCCGGTGGCCCGAAATGTCTCAGCGGCGGACTTCCAATCCGCAGACCAGTCGTCGGGGATGGGGTCGAGCGTGGTCTCAGGCGCAGCGACGCCCAAGGCTTCGCAGATGGGCAGCCAACTCTCGTCTTCCCGAAGCCACCGAGTCAACGCGCTTCGCACGATGGCGCGCTCGTCATCGTCCCATCGTTTCGCACCATCCAGGAAAGCCGGTTGGCACTCGTCCTCGACAATGCCCATCAAAGCAGTCTGGATACTGTCATGATCGCCATTCTTCGCGAGCCAGTCAGGAAGCACTCGAGCGGCGACCTGGCCGAAGAGTGCCGGCTCAGTCTGGGACAGCACGCTGTAAGCAGCCTGATAAATGCCGTAATCCTCAATCGAATGGAGTGACCAGAGCACCGCGGCGATGACATCTGCGTCGATGTTGTGGGGAAGCTCGTCGAGCATTGCCAAGTAACGCTCCACGTCGGCCTGTTGAGTGGCCTCATCCTCGGCAGTCAACAACGGTCCATCGTCTTGGTGGATTCCGCCGCCGAGCGCGATCAGCTCAGCGCACCACGTCTGGTTACGGGTAATTAACGCCGGATTCATCTATCCGCTTCCTGTTCTCTTCTCGGACACCAGTAGAGTTAGATCGTATGAAGAAGCTGCGAGGTTTTGCCGGTATTGCCCTTTTGTCGATTCTTGCCACAGGCATGGCCGTCGCGGTTCCCGCAACGGCAGCAGCCAGCACACCCAAGTGTGACACCTCGCGTGCCGAGAACCTGCTCAACAAACACGGGGTGACGATTCCGCAGGGCTATTCGGTGGGCGCCTATCTCGATAACCAAGAGAAGAAAACCTATTGCACGGTATGGGTATCGGACCTTGATACCGGGCGGCACTCCATCACCCTCAAGTTGAGCAAGAACACTGCCGACCTCTGGTCCACGCACACCGAACGCCTGGTCAAACGCACTCACACCGCTACCGAGGTCTATACCGCTGCCGGGCGACGTGCTTTCAAGACCAAGACCGTGCGCTTCCAGCAGAAGACCGTCTCCAAGAAGAAGCAGATGAAGCGCACAACCACCTTCCGTAACACCAATGGAAGTGCTGGAAAACGAGTCGCGACAACCAAGAGCAACGCCAGTTCGTGGTCGTCTCGCATAGTGATCACCTTGACCTCGAAGAAGGGCAAGAAGACCAAGGTGACGGTGCGCGACACTTGCCGGGTCAACGCCGCCACACCGCGTTGTACCGGAAAGCAGACCAGCAAACACAAGGCGTACCGCGGCACCTTTAATGTGGTGCTGCAGGAGAAATCCTCACAAGGTCTCAATGTCAGCCATGGGATTGCGCGAAGCGGCCCAGGACGGGCTGCGTACAACCGTGTCTACCGCCTGGAGCAGAAGCGATTCGGCGCCGAACGCAATGGATACGCACGCGGACGGTGATGCCTGACCTTACGGTCCTATGAAGGAATCTGTGCCACCGCGAACAGATCACCAGGGAGAAGAACATGGACCTCACGACAATTGAACTCACCACGCTCACTGGTGAGAGAACCACGTTCGGGAAACTTGTCGGTGACAAGGTCGCGCTCGTCGTCAATGTGGCCTCCCGCTGCGGGCTGGCCCCGCAATACGAACAACTCGAAGCATTGCAGCGACGCTACGCTGACCGCGGGTTCACCGTCATCGGCTGCCCCAGCAATCAGTTTCTGCAAGAACTCGGGTCAGAAGACAAGATCGCGGAGTATTGCTCGACGACTTGGGGCGTCACATTCCCGATGACTGAAAAAATCAAGGTCAATGGCAAGCATGCGCACCCGCTTTACCAGGAACTCACGCAGACCGCCGATGACGAGGGCAAAGCGGGGCAGGTCAAATGGAATTTCGAGAAGTTTCTAGTGCACCCTGACGGTCGAATCCGACGTTTTCGCCCCACGGTCGTCCCCGATGCGCCAGAGATCATCGAGACCATCGAGGACTGGCTGAGTTAGCGGCTGCGGGGCAACTGCCGGAATGCCTAGGCCAACGTGATCTCTCGTCCGGTCCAGCGCCGCCGCAACCAGCGGTCGTGTGACGCCACGACGATCGTGCCCGCTGAGATTCCCATCGCCTCTTCCAACTCGCTGGCGAGTGCTAGCGAAATGTGGTTGGTGGGCTCGTCCAACAACAGCAATTCCGGTGACGTCGCAATGATCACCGCCAGTGCGAATCGCCGCCGCTGTCCCACGGACAGGGCGCCAATGGGGCGAACAGCATCGCGCATATGAAGCAGGCCGAACTCGCGCAGCGCGGGAAAGCCTAGCTTTTCTAGTGGCTCATATAACTGCAGGGGAGTACGCGACAGATCGGCGAAGTACGGGTCCTGCGTGAGTTCCGCAATCCGTTCGGTCGTTACCGCGAGCGAACCCGCATCAAGGGGGATACGTTGCGCCAAAACCCCCAGTAGCGTGGATTTACCAGCCCCATTGGGACCGGTCACCAGCACATGTTCGCCAGCGTCCACGACGAACTCGTCCAGACGCAGCCGTCCTGACACGACTAGCCCAGTTCCCATGATCATCGGTCCTGGCGCAGTATTAGCGACCAACCGAGCGGTGAATTCCAGTTCGCGTGGCGGTTTCGATACCTGTCTCTCCTGCGCTTCAGCTAATGCCCGTTCAGCATCGTGCTTACGTCGAGCCAACGCCCGGTCAACGTTGGCACCTTTGAACTTGTAGATGAACTTGTCGTTGTCACGTGGGCCCCGATTGTGGGCAATCTTGTCCGCGCCGATCCTGGTCGCGGCCCGCAGTCGCTTCAGTTCTTCTTGTTCTAAGGCGTACTGCTCTTCCCAGCGCCGTCTTGCCGCTACACGAGCCTGCTCGTAGTCGGTCCAGCCACCGCCGAAACGACGACCGCCCATACCGTCAGTACCGAACACCGTGGCATCCAAGTCGATTAAGGCCGTGGCCACATCATCGAGGAAGACGCGATCATGGCTGGCGAACAGCACCACTGTGGCAAGCGCACAGAGGTGCTCGGCCAGCAATTCGAGGGTTGCGTCATCAAGGTGATTTGTCGGCTCGTCAAGCAATAGCGCATCGGGGCGGCGGGAGAGCACGGTGGCCAATGCCAACCGGCTGCGCTGGCCACCTGACAACGTACCGACCTGTCGCCCAGGGTCGATATCGGCTAACGCGAACTCGTCCCGTAACAACTGCGCACGCCGATCGACATCCCAGGCATCATGCGACTCGGCCCAAGACAGCACCTCGTCGAAACGAGCCGCAGCAGCCGGATCGTCGAGTCGCTGTGACAGTTCTTCGACCTCTTGAACCGCGCGGTGCAGCGGGGCCAGGACTGACTCGATTGCTTCGGCAACCGTGGTCTCATCTGCGAATGGAGGCTCCTGATCCAGCCACACCAAGTCGAGCGGGCGGGAAATCCGACCGGTAGATCGAGCGGTATCGTCCAAAGTGTCGGCGATAGCCCGCAACACAGTGGATTTTCCGACGCCATTCTCACCAACGAGCGCGACCCGCTCACCAGGAGAAACCGAAAATGAGACGTCTTTCAGGACGAAACGATCAGCAAAAGAAACGCTGAGGTTCTGGACAGTGATGGGCTGGAACGCAGACATGACAAACTCTCGCAAGACAGGGGAAACCTGCCGGGCTGTGCCTCAGACGCAGGTCGGGTCAGTGCGATGTCCACATGAATATCAGGCTACCAGCACGGTAAAGTTGTTTTCCGGCGCGTCGGGAAGTCTGGTCGACACTTGATGTTCTGCCGACCCCGACGGAGTTTTCCATGCCTGCCACGACAGTCTCTTCCAACTCAGCCCAACCCGGCACCAACGCCAAACCGTCCACCATGCTTCAGCGTGTCTCACACGTGCTGCGCAAAGAGACAACCGGTGGTGTGCTCCTCGTCGCAGCAGCCGTCATCGCACTGGTCTGGGCCAACTCGCCTGCGACTGAAAGCTATTTCGCACTGCGCAACTTCGAAATCGGCTATGAGCCCTGGCATCTGCGATTGCCGTTGGGGGCGTGGGCTGCCGACGGCTTGCTCGCCATCTTCTTCTTCCTGGTCGGGCTAGAGCTCAAACGAGAGTTCATCGTAGGAAGCCTGCGTGACCTGCGCACCTCCATCGTCCCGATCGTTGCGGCTGCGGGCGGGGTTGCTGTACCCGCGCTGATCTACATCGCTGTCGTCCATTCCCACCGCGAACTGCACCAAGGGTGGGCCATCCCAACGGCCACCGATATTGCTTTCGCAGTCGCCGTGCTAGCCATCATCGGATCCCATCTGCCGCCAGCACTGCGGATTTTCTTACTCACTCTCGCTGTCGTCGATGACCTGATCGCCGTCACGATCATCGCCGTGTTCTACACCGCCCATATTGAGTTTGTGCCGCTACTGATCGGCTTGGCGGTGGTCGGAATCTACGGAGTCGTCTCACACCGATTCCGCGATTTCTTCAGCCGCCACGGCTTCGGCGCTTGGGTCATACTGCTGCCGCTAGGTCTGGCGGCCTGGACGCTCATTCACGCCTCCGGTGTTCACGCCACGGTGGCAGGAGTCCTGCTTGGTTTCGCTGTACCCGTCCGTTACAGCAATAGCGCACCGGGCGCTCGTACCGATATCCCTGGTCTCGCCGAGATCTTCGACTTCAGGTTCCGGCCCTTTTCCGCAGGCATCGCAGTACCGGTGTTCGCGTTCTTCGCCGCCGGAGTGAACTTCGGCGGTCTTGCAGGCCTCGGGTCCTCGCTGACTCACCCTGTGACCATCGCGGTCATTGCCGGACTCGTCTTCGGCAAGCCCCTTGGAATCCTGATCACGACCTGGCTGATGACCGCCTTCACTCGAAGCAAGCTAGACCGCTCGATCACCTGGATCGATCTGACCGGCATCGGTCTGCTCGCTGGCATCGGGTTCACCGTGTCGTTGTTGGTGGCAGAGTTGAGTTTCTCCGCCGACCTGCCTGAACATGACGAGGCAAAGGTCGCGATTCTCCTGGCCTCCGTGCTCGCCTCGATTCTGGCATCGATCCTCCTAGTCGCACGCAATCGCCGCTACCGGCGTCTGGCCTCGCTCTAGCCCTCGCACCGTAAAGTTGACCCATGGAGGACTATCGCCGCCGCAGCACCGGTCATCTCGGAGTTGACGCAGTCATCGATAATCTACGGCTCGGCGACAATGTCGTGTGGCAGATCGATCAACTTGCCGACTTCAAGGTCATGGTCCAGCACTTCGTCCGTCAGGCAGGGGACGAGGGGCGTCGCACGGTCTATATCCGGTTCGCGGATCATGAACCGTTGCTCGATGACCTCACCGGTGTACACGTCTACGAACTCGACCCGACGCCCGGCTTCGAGACGTTCGCCTCCACAGTGCACCGGATTCTCTCAGACGAGGGAGAAGGCGTCTATTACGTCTTCGACTCGCTGACAGATCTGCTGGATCGCTGGTGTTCCGACCTCATGGTCATGAACTTCTTCAAAGTGACCTGCCCGTACCTCTACGAACTCGACACCATCGCCTACTTTTGCCTGTTACGCAGCCAGCACACCTTTGAGACCGTCGCGGGAATTCGCGAAACCACCCAACTGCTCCTGGACCTGCACAATGTCGCCAGTGCGACTTACGTGCACGCGCACAAAGTCTGGAACCGCTATTCGCCGACGATGTTCTTTCCGCATCGGCTCGACCATTCGCAGGCGCTTCCCGTCACCTCAAGCGAGGAAACCTCCCGCTTGTTCGGTCGGGTCTCACAGCAGCGTGAGCCACAAGATCGGTGGCGGGTCCTGATCGACCGCGGATTCGCCGCCCTCGCCTCAAGCGACACGGCCGCGCAGCAGGAATCAAAAGAAGCACTGACCGGATTGCTGCTCGGGCGCTACGGCCGCATGGTCGACCTCGCGAAGAGGCATCTCTCGCTGACGGACCTGCTGGCCATCGCCGACCGCGAGATCGGGACCGGGTACATCGGCGGCAAGAGCGTCGGTATGCTCACGGCACGGGCCATCGCAGCAGCCAATCCGGCACTTGCCCCCAAACTCGAAGCACACGACTCGTTCTACCTGGGCTCTGATCTGTTCTTGACCTACATCATTGCCAACGGCTGGTGGAAACTGTGGATGGCTCAGAAAACCCCCGAAGGCTACTACAAGGTCGGCGCCCAACTCCATGAGTTGCTGGGGCAGGGGGAGTTCCCGCCCACGATCCGGGAACGCTTCTTACGATTGCTGGAATATTTTGGTCAGTCACCCATCATCGTGCGTTCCAGCTCGCTGCTCGAAGACAACTTCGGCAACGCCTTCGCCGGAAAGTACGACAGCACGTTCTGCGCCAACCAGGGCAGCCCGGAACAGCGCCTACGCGCATTTGAGAAGGCCGTCCGCGCGGTGTACTCGTCCTCGATGAGCAACGAGGCACTGCGATATCGCGAGAACCGTCAGCTCAGTACCAATGACGAGCAGATGGCGGTGCTCGTCCAACGTGTTTCCGGTGACCACCACGGGGATCTGTTCTTTCCGCACGCCGGCGGTGTTGGAAACTCACATAATCTGTACGTCTTCGCCTCAGACATCGACCCGAGCGCGGGAGCCCTGCGATTGGTCGTGGGATTGGGGACGAGGGCCGTCGACCACCTTTCCAACGACTACGCCCGGATTGTCAGCCTTGATCAACCGCTACGCAGCCCGGTGGCGCTCGACGACGCCGGCAAGTACAGCCAGCGTATGGTCGATGTGCTCAGCCTGCCCGACAACGACTTGATCACCGAGCCGATGGGGAACATCTCCCAGATCGACATGGACTGGTCTTTGTTCTTGTCGACAGATTTCAACCAGATCCGCTGGTTGCGCGAACTCGGCCGCACTTTCACCAAGCCGCCGCAGATCTGCGATTTCAACGGACTGCTGTCGTCAGATTTCAGTGAGTACATGCGCACTTTGCTCAGTTGTCTGTCGCAGGCCTACGACTATCCCGTCGATATCGAGTTCACGGTCAATCTCACCCCCGATGGGCAGTACCGGGTCTGTCTGGTGCAGTGCCGCCCGCTGCAGACTCGTGGCATCGGGGACTCGGTGACGCTGCCCGAAACCGACCCCGCACGCTGCCTGATGACCGCTGACGGCGGATTCATGGGCGGGAATGTGCAGCTTCCCATCGACACCGTGGTGCTCGTCAGACCTGAGCGATATCTGCAGTTGAGTCAGCCACAACGCTATGCCGTGGCACGACAGCTGGGGGAGTTGAACCAGTCGCTCGCTGGGCGCAGCCCTATGGTGATCGGACCGGGACGATGGGGAACGAGCACCACCGAACTAGGTGTGCCGGTGCACTTCGCTGAGATTGATCACGCCGCGGTGCTGGTCGAAGTCACTGACCCATCGCTGGACTTCCTACCTGATTTGAGCTTCGGGTCGCACTTCTTCCAAGACCTTGTCGAGTCCGGGGTCTTCTTCGCCGCGATTGACCAGTCCCGCCAATCGGCGAGCTTCCAGCCAGAATTGATCACAGACCAACCCAATAAACTCACCGAGATTCTGCCCGAGTCCACGCTGGGGGACATCATTCACGTCGCAGAGTTCACCGATCTGGTCCTCTACTCGGATGTCGTGGCACAACGCATGGTCTGCACGGTCGAAATCGACTCATGACTGTCCGGGCCTAAACGTTAGATTCGCTGAGCAGGCTCGCTTCGAAGTCGCTGAAAGCCTGCACCACGCGGTCGAGTTCAGTGCCGTCGAAGTTGAGTGCGGCGAGCAAACTACTTGTTTCGCTTTGCACTAGTGCAATTGATTCGTGTGCCAGGTCGGTCAAAAAGATTCGTGACGAGCGGCCATCCTGTTGATCAGGGTGACGTTCGACAAAGCCCTTGGCCTCTAAGGTACGCAAGATCGCGCTCGTATTACTGCTCTTCATCTTGACGCGTGCACTCAACTCCGACGGACTGCTCCCTGGATACTGATAAAGGTCCCGGATTACCAGTCGTTCCAGTTCTGTGACGGCTACGATCCGCGAATCGACAGGGCCACGATCACGCATGATGCGGGCGATGCTCATGATGAGTTCCCCCAGTTCAGCAAGCGCTTCACCGCGGCTACGTTCGAAACCGTCGTTTTCATCCACTCGGTAATCGTAGCGTAATTATGCCTTCATAGGTATTTATACAAGGGATTTTCAAGCACAGGTGGGCACCCCCTATGGGTCGTGCTACGAGTCCTCCAGCAACTCCCGTAGCGCTCTGATCGGCGGTCGCGCCAAGTCCAGCACCGCCCCGGCGCGATACCGTTCGATGATTCGCGGACTGATGTAGTTCTGCCGGGCAACGGACGCCGTGTTCCCCAGCCGGTTTGCCACGTGGGACACGGCCTTGCCGATCGCCTCGTCCTGGTCCCGCTTCTTCGACATCGGTCCGATTCGCGCCAGTTCCGTTGCCGCGATCATCGAGCCCTCGAGGGTTCGGAAGTCCTTAGAGGTGCATTCGGTGTCACTGATCTGCTGGATGTACTCATTGATCTCGGCGCCGCGTAGCGGGCGCCATCTGCGGCCGTCACGGTATGCAAGGAGTACGGCACGTTCCGAGCGCCCATCCGACATTCCGCGCAATGTCGCCGCGAGCAGCTCGTCGCGGATCTGAACATGCCACGGCTGTCCGCTCTTGCCGATAAAGTCGAGTGTCACCACTTCGCCAGCGCAGTCGACATGTCGACACAGCAGCGTGGTCAGGCCCCGGTTGCCCGTCATCGTGGTGTGACGACGATCGCCGACTCGAAGGGAGCCGAGATCGATGAGTCGAACTGCGGCAGCCAAGCATTGCTCTCGTGGTGACTCGTTCTTCTTCAGGTCGCGAGTCACACGAGCGCGGATACGAGGCAACGCCGCGGCCAAGTCGAGCATTCGTTCGAACTTGGCCGCGCTGTGCTGCCGGATCCAATCCGGGTGGTAGATGTACTGACGCCGACCCGCATCGTCTATCCCGGCGGCAAGTATGTGTCCGTTCGCGATCGGAGAGATCCATACGTCATCCCACGCCGGGGGAATGGCCAACTCCGCAATGCGCTGCCGTATGCCAGGATCATCAATCCTCTTGCCCGACTCGTCCGCATACCAGAACCCGCGTCCGGCGCGACGCCGTGAGAATCCCGGACTGTCTACGTCAACTCGTCGCAGGCCACGAGTCCTATGCGGTTTGTCCAGCGTGAGGTCCTTCCCCGATTTCTTCTACCAGTTTGTCATTGAAAGCCGACAGGTCGGCGGGAGTCCGGCTCGATACCAGACCTTGATCGACCACGACCTCTTCATCGATCCACAAGGCACCGGCGTTGCGCAGATCTGTGCGCAAACTCGGGTAGGAGGTGATCGTGCGCCCATCGAGCACATCGGCGTCGGCCAGTATCCATCCGCCGTGGCAGATCACTCCCACCGGCTTACCGGCGGCGAAAATCTCGCGTACAAAGGCGACTGCCTTGTCGTCGAGCCGGATATCGTCTGAGTTGACGACTCCACCAGGCAGAACGAGGGCATCATAACGAGAAGGATCGGCCGCAGCGGTCGTGACGTCGACATCGATCTGATGGCCGTGCTTGCCTGCGATGGTGCCTAAATCTGTGGACAGGAGTTCGGCCGCAGCGCCGTGTTCGGTCACGGCCCGCCAAGGGCTCGTCAATTCGGAATCCTCGAATCCGTTGGTTGCGAGGAAGGCGACCGTCTTTCCGGTCAGGTGGCTCATGGTCCGTTCCTTTCTTTCGGTACCGTCATTCCATCTTTTCTCGAACCGAAAGAGCCCGCGCTTTGAGTCGCGTAATCATGCTCAACGCGTAATCGGCGACCGTCAATCACAGTCGCTGACTAGCTTCACGCGCTTGTTGTCGACTCTTCGTTTCCGGTGTCAAGCAACGATTCTGAGTAGGCAACGACGTAGTCGGCACGATGGCGCGTCGACCGGATGAACGCCGCGTTGGCCTCATCGCTGTTCATCACCCAATCGCGGGCTGCCTGCGCGGACTTTCCGAACTGGATATGACGTTGGATAAGACGCTTCACCCTGGTTTCGTCGTCCGTTTCCAGATACCACACCTCGTCCAAGCATTCGCGTGACCGTGCCAGGTCCGGATGATCGGCGAGCAGATAGTTGCCTTCGACGATCAGCACTTGAGCGTCGCGTGGTATCTCGACGGCCGACCCGACCGACTCCTCAATGTCACGCACATACTTCGGCGCGTACACGACATCTTCGTCTTGGCTGCGAAGACGTTGCAATAGCGACCTGAAGCCCGGCAGGTCAAAGGTATCGATATGCCCTTTGACCTGCGCCAGTCCTTTGGCGGCCAAGAGTTCGTTGCTGAGATGAAATCCGTCGAACGGGACAATCGTCGCACCGCCTGGAAACTGTGTGGACAGCCATTCGGTGAAGTACGACTTTCCCACACCCGGGGTTCCTGCAATGCCGAGCATCAGCCGCTGTCCGTCGCGAATCAACCGCTCGCATCGTTCCAGTATCTGTCCGGATGAAGCCAACACCTGTGGGGCGCCAGACGGCTCTGACGGCTGGTCTCGGTCGAGCGCATTCCTAGAGGGTTTCGTCGTCACCTCTCGATGTTAGGCGGCACACGACGAATCAGCGCAATCATTCAAGGTGTCGATCAGATGACCCATCAGGCCGCGTAACGAATCAGATCCGCCCAGTTGCCGGATGCCGCTGACCTTTCTAGTGTCGAAGATATCGGATGCAGTCATCGCCGATACGAAAGAGACGCATCACAGGGGGCATCGCCATGACCGAGCAGTCTTTCGACAATCCGACCACGAAATATCACCAGGACGGCTTTCCGCCCGCGGACATCGCGCCACCGGGCCTGACTGAACAGACTCACCCCGCACCCGATCACGGCGAAGACACTTACCTAGGTGCAGCGCGATTGACCGGCAAGCGCGCCCTGATCACGGGAGGGGATTCAGGTACAGGTCGCGCCGTGGCCATCGCCTTCGCCCGCGAGGGCGCTGACGTGGCCATCGGCTACCTTCCTCAGGAGGAACCCGATGCGCAGACCACCAAAGAATGGATCGAGAAGGCTGGCAGGCGCGCCCTGCTATTGCCCGGAGACGTGCGAGACGAGTCCCACAACCAACATCTCGTCGACCAGACGGTCGAGACTCTGGGCGGACTGGACATCGTCATCGCCAACGCGGCCTACCAGCGAAATCGCCCCGATCTGGACCAGATGGACACCGACGAGTTCGATCGGGTGATGAAGACCAACTTGTATGGCACCTTCTGGCTGGTCAGAGCAGCGCTACCTCACCTGGCACCAGGCAGTTCGGTCATTGTCACCGCCTCGATCCAGGGATATAACCCGTCAGATGCGCTCATTGACTACGCGATGACGAAGGCGGCACTGGTCGCATTCACTCAAGCGCTGTCCAATCAGCAAGGACCGAATGGAATCCGCGTCAATGCCGTGGCACCAGGACCAATTTGGACACCGCTGATCCCGGCCACCGGCTGGCCCGACAAGCTGCCCAAGTTTGGGCAGGACACACCACTTGGCCGAGCGGGTCAGCCTGCCGAACTGGCGGGCGCGTACGTCTATCTCGCCTCTGAGGCCGCGTCATACGTCTCGGGCGCCATCCTGCCGGTGACAGGCGGAAAGCACCTGTGACCAACAACCCGTCATGACTTGACGAGCCGTGCGATAGCCTGTGCGGCTTCGGTGAACTTCTCCTCGGCAGCCGCGCCGCCCAGTCGAGCGGCATCTGCCACGCAGTGCCGCATATGGTCATCGAGCAGGCCTAGTGCGACATTCTCCAGTGCGGAAGTAAGCGCCGAGATTTGGGTGAGGATGTCGATGCAGTACTTTTCCTCGTCGACCATGCGGTGAATGCCTCGTACTTGCCCTTCGATCCGGCGCAACCGGGCCAGGTAGCGCACTTTGTCACCCATATAGCCATGGTGATGAGGCGTTTCGGCTGCGGCGTCGGCGGCTGCGCACCCGCAATCGTCTGCTGTTTCAGTGGTCTGAGTTGCTTCGGTCATGATCGGTGCTCGTCTTTCATCAATTCGGTTGGAAGGTCTGTGCTCAGCGATGTGCTTTGAATCGGCGCAGTCTCAAGGAGTTCGAGACGACGAAGACGCTGGAAAGCGCCATGGCGGCCCCTGCGATCATCGGATTGAGCAGACCGAGCGCTGCCAGCGGGATCGCCGCGGTGTTGTATGCGAATGCCCAGAACAGGTTCCCTTTGATGGTGGCTAGGGTACGCCGTGACAGCCGGATCGCATCGACAGCGACCTGCAGGTCACCGCGGATCAAGGTGATGTCCGCAGCCTCAATGGCGGCGTCTGTCCCCGTTCCCATGGCGATACCGAGATCGGCTTGCGCTAACGCGGGAGCATCGTTGACGCCATCACCGACCATCGCAACCCGGCGCCCCTCGTCCTGAAGCAGCCGAATGGCATCGAGTTTTTCCTCGGGCAACAGGTCGGCTCGCACTTCGGCGATTCCGACTGACTGGGCGACGCGGGTAGCGGCACGGACGTTGTCTCCGGTCAGCAGCAGGGGAGTGAGCCCCAGTTCCTTGAGATCGGCGATGGCCTGTGTGCTGGAGTCCTTGATGATGTCGGAAACGACGAGCACACCGCGCGCTGCGCCATCCCACGCGATCAGCACGGCGCTTTGCTCTAGCGCCTGTGCGTTCTCAGTCGCATCGAGCAGTTCGCTCGCGATGTCGATGTGCTGTTCTCGCAGCAGCGATGGCCGTCCTACAACGGTTTCGTCGCCGGAGACGACGCCGCGTACACCGCGCCCTGCGATGTTCGTGAAATCCTCGACACGAGGCAACATCTCGAAGACGTCGCTGGCAGCCCGTGTGATGGCTCGTGCAATGGGGTGTTCCGATGCCGACTCAACGGCACCAGCACGCTGCAGCACCTCGTCTTCGTCATTGCCAGGGCTCGCTACGACCTCGACCAAGGTCATCCGGCCGGTGGTCACCGTACCGGTCTTGTCGAGCACCACGGTGTCGATGTTTCCAGCTGACTCGAGAACTTCGGGGCCGCGAATAACGATGCCGAGACTGGCCCCTCGTCCCGTCCCGACCAGCAGTGCCGTCGGAGTGGCCAGACCCAGCGCACAGGGGCAGGCGATGATCAGCACCGCGACGGCAGCGGTAAACGCCGCGGCAGCGCCGTGCCCGGTGGCCAACCAGGTGATCAAGGTCGCAATCGCGATCACGATGACGACGGGGACGAAGACGGACGAGATCCGGTCAGCGAGCCGTTGCACGCGCGCTTTACCGGATTGGGCTTCCTCGACGAGCTTGGCCATCTGAGCCAGTTGAGTATCGGCACCCACGCGAGTCGCCACGATTTCAAGGCGTCCCGAGGTGTTGATGGTGGCACCCGACACCGGATCGCCCGGCACCACATCCACGGGAACGGATTCGCCGGTGAGCATCGACACATCGACTGCCGAGGCGCCGGATATCACCGTGCCGTCAGCCGCGATCTTCTCACCGGGACGCACCACGAAATGGTCGCCGACACCTAGTTCCTTGATCGGAACCGTCACTTCGCGTTCGTCTCGCAACATGGTGACATCTTTGGCGCCCAGTTCTAGCAGTGCCCGCAGTGCGGCGCCCGCCTGGCGCTTTGCGCGTTTTTCGAAGTAGCGGCCGGCCAGCACGAAGGTGATGACTCCCGCAGCGACTTCGAGGTAGATGCTGTCTAGGGCATCGGAGCGGGCCACGGCGAAAGAGAAGCCGTGCCGCATCCCGGGATGTCCAGCCATGCCGATGAACAAGGCCACGATCGACCAGATGAAAGCCGCGATGGTGCCGACGGAGATCAGGGTGTCCATCGTGGCTGCGCCATGTCTGAGGTTGGTCCAGGCGGCACGGTGAAACGGCCATCCGGCCCAAACCACAACAGGCGCGGCGAGAACAAGGGCCGCGAATCCCCAGTAGTCGAATTGCAGAGCCGGAATCATCGACACCGCGATGATCGGAATGGTCAATGCCACTGCACCACGTAACCGGGTTCGCAGCAAGAGCAGTTCCGGATCGATCTCTTCGGCACCGTCTGCCGAATCTGATTCGTCCTGCTTCTTTTGAGTCTCAGACGGTGGCGGCAGGAGGGCGGTGTAGCCGGTGTCCTCGACCGTTTTGATGAATGACTGCGGGTCGCTTTCCAGGGGAGCGACGATGGTGGCGCGTTCGGTGGCATAGTTCACCGTCGCCGAAACGCCTTCGAGTCGGTTGAGCTTCTTCTCGATCCTCATGGCACACGAAGCACAGGTCATCCCGCCGATATCGAGAGTGATCTCTTGGGTGGTTGCGGGCATGCGTGGCTCCTCGTCCTGAATTTTCCCTACCGCTCAACCATACCCCCTGGGGGTATGGTTTCCAAGAGGACTAAAGAACCAAGGAAACTGCGAGACCAACCATAAGCGCACCCCAGCTCGCAGCAAGCATTCCAGTCGAATGGATGAGCGCCGCCACCGGACGACCGCCGCGCAACAGTTGAAACGACTCCAGCATCGCCGAGCCAAAAGTCGAGTAACCGCCTAAGAATCCGGTGCCGAGCACACTCAACCACACCGCCTCGTGTTCCCGCCCCGCCAGCCAGCCGTACACCACACCCATCAGCAGGCACGCACTGACGTTGACCACGATCAGCCCCACTGGAACGGACAGATGCTGGGTGCGCTTCTTGACACCAGCGTCCACCAGATACCGCAGCACAGCGCCGAACGCGCCCCCAAGTCCGATCAGCACCATCACGAGGACTCGACCTCCCTCACAGCCCGCCGACCAACCAGATAGCCGCCAGCAACACCTGCGATGCCCACGACAATCGACGAAGCAGCGTAACCGAGCGCCACCAGGAGGAGGCCACCACCGCCAAGTTCAACTGCCTCGAGCACGTAAGTGCTATAGGTCGTAAAGCCGCCGAGAAGACCAGTGGTGACGCACAGGTACAGCACACGATGACGGTAGGAGGGCAGTGGTCGAGTCGCGATGACACCCGTGATGACACCCAGTGCCATGCAGCCGATGACATTGATCAGCCACGTCACCCACGGCCACGATTGTCCGAGCGGGGGAGCGAAACGATCTTCGAATGCCGCGCGGAGCAGCGTGCCGACGCCACCGCCGAGAAACACCACTGCCACGTTCACCACGGAGAGGCGAAAAGGGTGAGGGCTGCCGCGCACAAGCCCTATCGTATGTCCAATCTCATCGATTTCGACCAGTCCCATGAGTACTAACTGGAATAATTCCAGAAAAGGCACTATGCTGACAGTGTGTCAGATTCCTTCACCAGCACATTGCGTCAAGCCGGTTTGCGTGTCACGCAGCCGCGTCTTGCTGTGCTGGGCGCTCTTGAAGAATCGCCGCACGCCACGGCAGATGAAGTTGCCCATAGTTGCCGCAATGCGCTCGGCTCAATTTCGGTGCAGACCGTGTATGACGCGTTAGCCGCCTTGACCCAAGCACGCATCATCCGCTGCCTGGATCCAGCCGGCGCCTCAGCCGCTCGATACGAGATTGACGTCAAGGACAACCACCACCACCTGGTGTGCCGCAATTGCGGAGAAGTCCATGACATCCCTTGCGCAACCGGCAAACAACCTTGCCTGGACATCACCGAACACTTCGACTTTCACATAGACGAGTCCGAAGTGACCTACTGGGGGATCTGCTCGCGTTGCCGGGCAGCCTCCATGAGTGACGCCCCATCCCCAGCCTGACCTTAGATTCCACGAGAAAACAGAACAGGAAGACGAATGACCTCCCAGCCCACCACCAATGACTTCGGCGCCCCCGTTGGTTCCGACCAGCACTCCTTGACCGTTGGCCCCAACGGTCCAGTACTGCTGCATGACCACTACCTCGTCGAAAAGCTCGCACACTTCAACCGTGAGCGCGTGCCCGAGCGCGTCGTCCACGCGAAGGGCGCCGGCGCCTTCGGAACCTTCAAGGTCACTGCGGATGTCAGTAAGTACACCAAAGCCGCTGTCTTCCAGCCTGGCGCGGAGACTGAAACGCTGTTGCGGTTCTCCACGGTGGCGGGGGAGCAGGGGTCACCTGACACCTGGCGCGACCCACGCGGCTTCGCGCTGAAGTTCTACACCACCGAGGGCAACTACGACCTGGTCGGCAACAACACTCCGGTGTTCTTCATTCGTGACGCCATCCAGTTCCCGGACTTCATCCACTCGCAGAAGCGCCGCTCGCAATCAGGTCTGCGCGACAACAACATGCAGTGGGATTTCTGGACTCAGGTTCCGGCCTCCGCACACCAGGTCACCTGGCTGATGGGAGACCGCGGCATTCCACGCACTTGGCGCCACATGGACGGGTTCGGTTCGCACACCTACCAGTGGATCAACGCGGCAGGCGAGAAGTTCTGGGTCAAGTACCACTTCAAGACCCAGCAGGGCATTGAGTTCTTCACCCAGGACGAGGCCGACCACAAGGCCGGAACCGACCCTGACTACCACCGCGCTGACCTGTTCAACTCGATTGAAGCAGGCGACTTCCCGCGCTGGACTCTGAAGGTACAGATCATGCCTTATGACGAGGCTCGCACCTACCGCTTCAACCCCTTCGACCTGACCAAGGTCTGGTCGCAGAAGGACTACCCGCTCATCGAGGTCGGTGTCCTCGAACTCAACCGCAACCCGCAGGACTTCTTCTCAGAGATCGAACAGGCGGCGTTCTCGCCTTCGTCACTGGTTCCCGGTATCGGCTTGTCCCCGGACAAGATGCTGCTCGGACGTGTCTTTGCATACCCGGACACGCACCGCTACCGTATCGGCGCGAACTACGCGAAGCTGCCGGTCAATGCACCACACGCTACGACCACGAGCTCGTACTCACGAGACGGCGCGATGAACCCGCACAACTACCCGGCCTCACAGCCTGAATATGCCCCCAACTCCTTCGGCGGCCCGCACGCAGACGTAAGTCTGGTCACTGAGGCTGATGCTTGGACTGCCGACACGGAGTTCGTCCGCCAGGCATACACCCTCCGCCCGGACGACAACGACTTCATCCAGGCCGGCACCCTGGTGCGCGAAGTACTCGACGACGCCGCGCGCGACCGCCTCGTGTCGAATATTTCGGGTCATGTGGTCGCTGTCACTGACGGAGCCATCTTGGAGCGTGTCTTCCAGTACTGGAAGAACGTCGACGCTGATCTGGGTGCTCGCGTCGAGTCCGTCGTGCGAGCTGCCAAGCAAGCGCAGAACTGATCCGTTAGCACTGCAAAAGTGCGGCTTCTGTTGCGAACGTCGAAGTTCAACATGAGACGAACTCGCACACAGGTCGGCTAGTTGCGATACTCCAATGGTGCCCGTTGACCGATTGTGTCAACGGGCACCATTAACACTTCCGTGCTATGAAAGCAATGCTATGGCAAGTAGATTAATTATTTCTGACCCCGCGGCGGTGCGCGCTATGACAAGCCCGGTGCGTTTTCTCGCCGTCGACGAGTTGTATGCCACGCAGCGGGCGATGACTGCGACCCAATTGGCCGAGATCTCCGGCGCATCACCGAGTGCGATGAGTTATCACCTCCGCGAACTCGAGCGGCACGGCATCGTCAGACGCAGTTCTGACGCGGGAGACGGCCGCGGCCGCCCGTGGCGCGCATGTGCAGACGATTACGTCATCAAAGCCAGCGACGACGCTGACTCCCAGGGGCATGTGTCTCTCATCGACTCCCACATGCGCCCTATGCAACAACGCATGATCGGTGTGCTCAACGAGCGTGCCGCGCAAACCCCAGATCACCGCCAGGACGACCCCTACCGTGTCCTGGTGATGGAAAGCCTCACGCTGACCGATCAGGAGATCCGTGATCTGGGTGGTGAACTCGACTCTCTGCTAGAGCGTTACGCGCAGATCAGTCGTCACCGACGCAACGGCGGTCCGGCCGCATCACGCGTCGAGGTGCTGTGGTCGGTCGTGCCCAAGGATCCGCGTACCGCGTTTCAGCAGCTCACCAGCACTGACAAGTGATGTCGCCTACCACTGCGTCGGGTGTCGCCTCGTCCGATCGTCCCAGTTCAGACTGGCCGTGCGGCGGTAACCTATGAGTTGTCCGGGACACATGACGACAAAGGCCGCCAATGCAACCCGATCAAAAACTCGTTATCTTCACTAAGCCACGGGAAGCCAGCCGTAGCCTGGCCGCTCGATCTCTTCGTCGACTGCGCCGCATCGGCAGGAAACGTCTTGGTCTAACGCTTGGCCCGCTCGCCGCCGTCATCGTGTTCTTCACGATGCCCGATGTCACCAGCCTGCAAGAGGTCTCCGATCTGTCACTCTTGGGCGGTGGTGATCGCGCCGCTGCCCTGACGGCAGCACTGCTGATCTGGATGGGCCTGTGGTGGATGACGGAAGCAGTGCCGTTGGCCGTCACCGCCGTACTGCCGGTCATCGTCTTCCCTGCGCTCGGCGGTATTCCCACTGGTGATGTCACCACTGCATATGCCAACCCTGTGATCTTCCTATTCCTGGGAGGCTTCGCACTGGCCATCGCGATGCAGCGGTGGCAGTTGCACCGCAGAATCGCGCTGACAGTGCTGCGGTTCTCGGGAACTCGGCCTTCTCGGCTCGTACTCGGCTTCATGGTCGCCACCGCACTGATTTCGATGTGGGTATCGAATACCGCCACCGCGGTCATGATGCTTCCCATCGGTTCATCCGTGTTGGCAACGCTCAATGCTCGACGCGGCGGTTCGGACAAGAAGTTATCCGCCGCACTCATGCTCGGCATCGCCTACGCCGCGACCATCGGCTCGTTCGGCACCATCATCGCTAGTCCGCCCAACGCGTTGCTCGTGGGGTATCTGTCAGCCACCTACGGCATCAGCATTTCAATGGTGCAGTGGATGGCGGTAGGCGTGCCATTGACGGTGGTATTCCTTTTCATCGCCTGGGTCTGGCTTGCAAAAGTTCTGTTCAAGACCAATGACGAGCCACTGGCCGACGAGAAATCACTGATCGCGGACGAGCTCGAACGGCTCGGTCCGGTTGGCCGTGCCGAGAAACGGGTCATGATCATCTTTGGCATCACGGCGGCGTCGTGGGTATTGCTGCCGCTAGTGTGGCCCGACACCCCGCTCAGCGATGAAGTGATCGCAATGATTGCCTTCCTGGCGCTGTTCCTCCTTCCCTCCGGTGAGGAGCGCGGTACGCGGATCCTTTCATGGCCGTACACGAAAGAACTTCCATGGGGCATCTTGCTGCTCTTTGGCGGAGGTCTCGCGTTGGCATCGCAAATCACCGCGTCTGGCCTTGCCGATTGGATCGGAAGTCGCACCCAGGCAGCAGCCAACCTGCCGAATCTGCTACTGCTCATAGTGGTCTGCCTTATCACGCTGGCTCTGACAGAGTTCATGTCGAACACCGCCGCTGCCGCGACTCTGCTCCCGATCATGGGCGGTGTCGCACTGTCCTTGAATGCCTCACCACTGTTGCTGACGGTGCCAGTCGCTTTGACCGCCGCATGCACCTTCATGATGCCGGCTGCGACTCCACCCAACGCCATTGCGATCTCATCGGGATACGTCAAAGTTCCCCAGCTCTTCCGCGCCGGAGCGCCTCTGAGCGCCCTGACAGTGGTGCTGGTGCCTTTGACGGTCGCGACTTTGGGGCGTTGGGCGCTCGGCATCGACGTCTAACACAGCCAGAGCCGCTAGCGTATAGCCCGTGCCCTCTGTCGAAGCCTTTACTGCATCCGATTCGACCCCTGTCGCATCTCGTCTGCACTGGCGGTCATCTCAGTCGTTGCTTTTCCGTCTGATACTCGGTGTCGCGGGTGGGCTGATTCTCGATCTTGCCTTTCCCGCTGTCGGATGGTGGCCGTGCGCAATCATCGGCACCGCTTTGATCATCGCTGCCCTGGACGGTCAAACCGTCTGGCGAAGCATCCTGATCGGGTTCACTGCTTCACTGGTGTTCTATCTTGTACATATTTACTGGGCAACGCTGTACTTGGGTCCGATTCCGTGGGTGGCGCTCTCGTTGTCACAGGCACTGATCTTTGCCGCGATAGCTGCCGGATGGTCTGTTTCCATCCGTCTTCTACACCGTCAATTCTCCGGGATCGCGGGCCGCTTTGTCGCCTATCCATTGATAGTCGCCAGTTGGTGGCTGGTTCGCGAAACAGTCGCTTCATCCTGGCCGTACGGCGGTTTCTCGTGGGCAAGGCTTTCCTTCTCACAGTCGGAAGGATGGTTTGCACCCACCTTGTCGTGGTGGGGCGCCCCGGGGCTCTCCTTTGCGATTGCAGCCTTAGCCGCTCTTGTGTACCAATGGGCCAAGTCACTATGTACGCATATGATCCTGCAGCGAAAAGCAGGGACACAGGATGGTTCGACGAGGGAACGACCGACACCTCGCCGGCAGTTGACCATTCGCATTTGCGCCATCGGCTGGATGACAGTCATCGTCGCGATGATGCTTGTCCCGGTCTTCCCGCAACGATCCGAGGGCATGTTGCGGGTGGCAGCAGTACAAGGAGCCGGCCCGGCAGGCTATTTCAGTGAGCGCGAACGTGGCGACCTGTTAGCCGCTCAGCTGGCCGCGACGGCCGAACATGTACCGGAACAGGTCGATCTCGTGATCTGGCCGGAAGACGGCACCGATATCGACCCGCTGCGCGATGAGTCGACCCGGAAGATCTTCACCGATCTGACCGACTCGCTACAGGCGCCCGTCACATTTGGGACCATCACCCACCGTGACGGCAAGTACTACAACAGTTCACTGCTGTGGCCCGTCGGCGCACAGCAGCCGTCTGCGATCTACGACAAGCTGCATCCCGTCCCATTCGGGGAGTATGTGCCGCACCGCGAGTTCTACAGCCGTATTGTCCCTGACCTCATCGGAATGGTGGGCCGTCACTACGAATTCGGCCAGCGATCGCCAGTGATGGCGGTTGGCGATGGCGCGACCATCGGAGTCGCGATCTGTTTCGACATCGCCTATGACGATGTCGCCCAGCGCATTGTGCGCGACGGGGGACAGCTCATCGTCGCTCAGAGCAACAACGGAGACTTCGGCAGAACAGACGAATCGGCACAGCAACTGGCCATGGCACGAGTGCGTGCTATCGAGACCGGCCGGGACCTCGTCAATATTTCGACCGTTGGAATCAGCGCAATCATCCGTGCCGATGGTTCGACTGCCGCGGAATTGCCCTGGTATGAACCGGGGGCGATGATTCAGGACATACACCTGAGCACAACCGTCACACCGGCGATGACCGTTGGACCGGCGATCATATGGCTGAGTATCGTCGTGGCCTTCGGCAGTGTCGTGGTGCTCGGAATCCGCCAGCGTAGAATCACTTCTTCGTCACGCGAACTTTGACCTTGCCCGCGCGGGTCTTAATGATCTTGCCGTGAGCAAACTTCTGGACACACCGGCGGTTGCCCTTCTTGTTGGCCTTCGAGCACTTCTGGTCTGACTTCGGGAAGCCGAGTCGTTTACGGTTCTTGTTCCAGCGCTTGCCCGTGGGGATCACATGTGCGGGCTTGCCGGCGCGGTTCGCGATGAAGCCGTTGGCGAACTGCTGACGGCAGCGTCCGTTGACGTTGCATTTTGCGACTTTGCGCGGCATCCCGACCGTTCCGCGGTGAGCTTTATCCTTGCGCCATGCCTTCGCCAGCTTTGCCGGAACGATGAAGTTGCCTTTGGGGGAGACAGCCACGTGACCGCCGTCAAAGCGCTGGTGGCACCTCTTGCCGTTCTTCGAGCACTTGACGGTCTTGCGCGGCCAACCGAGGCTGCCCCCGACGCCGCCGGACTGCTGCCAGACAGTCGCGACCGCAGGGGCGACTGGGAAGCTCTTGCCCTTCTTATTGTTTGCGACATATCCGCCTTGGAAGTTCTGTACGCAAAAGCCCTTGCCGTTGCATTGCTGGCGCGACCGTGGGACGCCCAGAGCGCCCGCATGGGATCGGTGGCTGATCCAATATTCCTGGATGGCTCCACGTACCGGAACCTGGGTCGAGCCGAACCAGTCGGTGAAGATACGCCAGAAATTACGGTTTCCATAGGACGAGCATTCGTCACCGGTGCCGTACAGGTTTTGTAGTGCGGCGCTATTGGGCACGTACGGGGTGTAAAAGTAAAGGCCGACAGTGGCTTGGTTCTTGATATTGACATTGACCCGAGTGCATTTACCGGGGTTGCTGGTGGCGACTCGCGGGTGTTGCATGATGCTGTTGGCACCAATGCTGTACCAGTTGTAGAAGCTGTCTGAGGCGTAACGTTGGTACTGCCGAGCCCCGTAGTACAACTGGTAGAAGATTCCCTCGTACTGCGGATCACACGGCGCGGTATCGGGGCAGGCGAAGCCGGTAGCGTGCCGGTACTTGTATTCGGTGGGCACATTGGTTGCGGTAGATCCTGCAGTGACCAGGGACTGCTCTTTTTCCAGGAGCACCAGGAGCGCCTTTTGCGAGACTCCGCAGGCCTTACCCACCTTGGCGATGATCTTCGACGCTTTCTCGTTCGCACCGCCCTTGTACTTCTTGCAGTACTGGTCGGCCGGGATGGTCGGAGTCGCCTGCCTGTGGTTACGAAGGCAAGTCGGTCCTGAATCACTGGTGTTGCACTTCGGTACCCGTGCTTTGAGGAATGCCTGGACCTGTTTGGCAGTCAGGGCGTTCCCATCGAAGAAAACCGCATCCGAGACGATATTGCCCGGATCGAAGCCATTGGCTTTTGCGATGGGCTTGATCTCGACCGCGGCCGCAGTGGTCGGTTCCACAGCAAGCGGTGCTGCCGCGATTGCGGTGGTCACGGCCAGCATAAAGACCATGAACAAGCCGCCGAGACGGCCGCCACTTCGTTTCGATTGACTGTCGTTGAGCATAGGTACTTGAGTTTCGCGCGAAGAATCCATCCCTACGATTCTGACATACACCTAAAAACTTGTCTCACTAGTCACATCAGTCACATCAGTCACATCAGTACCACGGAGCGGAAGCGCTCGTCCTCGTGTCACAACCCAACGCACCAAGACGTTATCGTGGCGTACTTCATCTGCGGGTACTACCGTGGGTTCATGGCGCAATATTTTGATGTTCACCCGGAAAACCCGCAGACACGAACTATCGGCAAGGTCGCAGAGATCCTTCGCGATGGCGGATTGATCGCTTATCCAACAGACTCGGGCTATGCCCTCGGAGCCGCGTTAGGCAACGCCGACGCTCTGGGCCGGATCCGCACGATCCGCAAGCTCGACGACAAACATCACTTCACGTTGGTCTGCAAGGACTTCGCGCAACTAGGGCAGTTCGTCTACCTTGACAATTCAGAGTTTCGGGCGATCAAAGCCGCAACTCCCGGCCCGTATACCTTTATTCTGCGCGCCACCTCAGAAGTGCCCCGACGTATGGCACACCCCAAGAAGAAGACTGTGGGCGTGCGGATTCCCGATTACACAGTGGTGCAGTCATTGCTCGCGGAAATGGGAGAGCCGATCTTGTCTTCGACGCTGATCATGCCGAACCAAACCGATGTCATGACCGATGGTTGGACGGTGAAGGAAGAACTCGATCACAGTGTCGACGCTGTCATCGACACAGGCGAATGCGGCACTGACCCGACGACGGTCATTGACTGGACCACCGGCGCTCCGGAGGTCGTCCGTATCGGCGCCGGTGATCCGAGTCGTTTCGAGTGAGTATTCGGCCCACCACAACGAGTTTTTACCGCAGCGGCATCGGCGCTGCGTGCCAGATCCGGTCCAGGTAGTCCTTGATGGAGCGGTCCGACGAGAAGAACCCGGTACGTGCCACGTTCAGGATGGCGGAACGGGTCCAGGCTTCACGGTCCGCGAAGGCGGTCTCCAGGCGTTCTTGGGCTTCAATGTAAGCCTGGTAGTCCGCCAATACGAGGAAGCGGTCATGCCAGAGCAGATCTGAGACGATCCCTTCGAATGTTGTGCGGTCGCCATTCGAGAATGCGCCCGAGGCGATCAGATCGATGGCTCCGCGCAGCGAGGCATTCGACTCGTAATACTTGGCAGAGACATAACCGGTCGCTTGCAGGTCGGCGACTTCCGGCTCGGTCAGGCCGAAGAGGAAGAAGTTGTCCTCGCCGACCAGTTCGCGAATCTCAACGTTGGCCCCGTCGAGGGTTCCAATGGTCAAGGCGCCGTTGAGAGCGAACTTCATGTTGCCGGTTCCAGATGCTTCCTTGCCAGCCAACGAGATCTGTTCCGACACATCCGCGGCAGGGATCAGCTTTTCAGCCAATGTCACGTTGTAGTTCGCCGGGAAAGCGATCTTGAGGCGACCGGCCAGGCGTGGGTCTGAGTTGATCGTGGCACCGACAGCGTTGATCAACGCGATGATCTCCTTGGCCATCAGATAGCCCGGAGCAGCCTTCGCTCCGAAGATGACGACGCGCGGCGTGATCGACATCGGGTCCAGTTCGCCCTTGACGACCTTGTTGTACAAGGTGACCACGTGGAGCAGTTTGAGCATCTGGCGCTTGTATTCGTGCAGGCGCTTGACCATGACATCGAAGATCGCGTCGGATGGCAACTCGATTCCATCGCGTTCTCGCAGCACCTCGACCAGACGGTCCTTATTGGCCTGCTTCACGGCTCGGAATCTCGAGCGGAAATCGGCGTCCTCAGCCAGCGGTTCAAGTTTGGCCAACTCGCTGAGGTCCTTGACCCATCCGGTACCGATCGTCTCATCCAGCAGGCCAGTCAGACCCGGGTTGGACAACCGTACGAAGCGTCGCGGGGTGACACCGTTCGTCACATTGGTGAACTTCTGCGGCCATAGCTCCGAGAAGTCGACCAGCACCTTGTCCTTGAGCAGTTCTGAGTGCAGAGCGGCTACGCCGTTGACTTTGGTTGAGCCGACGGTGGCCAAGTGAGCCATCCGCACCGCACGGAAGGGCTGTTCCTGGACGATCGACATGCGACGTACTCGCAGTTCGTCGCCCGGACGGTCGCGCCGCAACTCTTCGACGAAGAGGTCGTTGATCTCGAAGATGATCTCGAGGTGGCGGGGCAGGAGCCGTCCAAGCAGGTCAACCGCCCAGACCTCAAGCGCCTCCGGCAACAGCGTGTGGCAGGTGTAGTTGAATACCTGCCGGGTGATGTCCCAGGCTTCGTCCCACACCATGCCGTATTCATCGACCAGCAGACGCATGAGCTCCGGGATGGCGATGACGGGGTGGGTGTCGTTGAGCTGAAAGGTGACACGCTCGGGCAGCGTGCGGAGTTCTTCGTGCGAGGTTCCGACCTCGCGAATCAGATCGGCAAGCGATGCCGCGACGAAGAAGTACTGCTGCTGCAGTCGCAGCTCCTTGCCCTGTGGTGTCGAGTCTTCCGGGTAAAGGACCTTGGAGATGTTCTCAGCGAAGGTTTGAGCGCGAACTGCGGACTCGTAGTCACCGGAGTTGAAGATCTGCAGGTCGAAGGACTGCGTGGCCTTGGCGCTCCACAATCGCAACGAGTTGACGTTCTCGGTGCCGTAACCGGGAACCAAGTAGTTGTAGGGGACCGCTTGGACTTCCCAGCCTGGGTGCCAGATGGCCTGATCCGCACCGCCCTCATCGGCGACGTGTTCCACGTGTCCGCCAAAGTGGACGGTGACGGACGACTCTGGGTGCGGGAATTCCCAGGGCGAACCCATTTCCAGCCAATTGTCCGGCTGCTCTGCCTGACGTCCATTGACGAAGGTCTGTCGGAAGATTCCGTATTCGTAGCGGATTCCGTAACCGATCGCGGGAATGTCCAACGTGGCGAGCGAGTCGACGAAGCATGCTGCCAATCTGCCAAGACCGCCATTGCCCAGCCCTGGTTCGACTTCCTGCTGGGCGAGGTGATCGAAGTCAAGGCCCAGACCAGCCATCGCCTCCCGCGCGACCTGCTCCAATCCGGCTGCCTGCAGCGCGTTATTCAGTTGGGCCCCTAGCAGGTACTCAGCCGAAAGGTAAGCCACAGTCTTGGCCTTGAGCTGGCGGCGGCGTTTCGTGGTCTCCAGCCAACGACCGATCAGCGCTTTGCGCACTGACCATGCCAGTGCGTTGTAAAGGTCGTTGCTGCTGGCGGACTCTAGGTCGACGCCTCGAGAGTTCTCCAGGCGCGACAAAAAGTCGGCCGTGAAAGATTCAACAGTTGCGGGGGGATTCACAGTGGGCTCAGTCACGAGACAAAGGTTACCGGTTCCGGAGCTGAAAAACGTTTCTGGGCGATATCGAATCCATCACACATCGTTATGACGACATCTTGTGAAGCGTGCTTTGACGACGAGTGCTCCCGCCCAGTTGCCACAGTGACCTCATGGCAATCACCCCGATGATCAACACAAGAAGGTTACGCACTGCCAGCAGTGCGACTGCGCCGCCGTGTAAGCGCAGCAACTCGGAATAGAACACCGGATAGACCAACTGCGTCAGTCCGGCCGCCGCCAATGCCAATCCGGCTACCAGCCGCCAACGCTGACGCCACAGCTGTTGTGAAAGCCCGAAGGCGATAGGGGCCAGGAGCCAGATCTGGAACTGCGGCGATCCCACTTTGTTACCGATAATCGCCCAAGTCAGCAGCGCCAGCGCGCCCCAGGTCATGACTTCACTGGGGTTTGCGCGGGCTCGCCACACCAAAGACATGATCGACAACGTGGCTACGATCAGCAGCCACGGAATGACCTTGACAACGTGTTCAGCGATCCCACCAGTGATCTCATAGGTGGATATCTCCTCGTTGAATGCGATGACGGCAGGATCGGCGAACTGTGCGATCACCTGCACCGCCGAGGCTCCGACTGATTCTGCTTGCAGACCACGATCCGATTGAGCCCCAAGGAAACTCAACACCCGCGGCAGGGCGCCGGTGAGGGCGACGAGCACCCCCACCGTGAAGCACACCGCCAGCGCGGGGACGATGACTCGTCGCAGCCAAGACCGGGTGCTGACCACCAAGGGCCATAGCACCATACCCGGCACCACTTTGATCCACGCGCCAACGGTCAGCAGCACCGCTGCCAGCCACGGATGCGACAGGCGAACGCAAAGGGCGACGCACACCGATACCGCCACGAAAATATCGAGTCGCGCCAACGCGATCGGCCCCGACAGCAACACGAATGACAGCCAGAACCACGAACCGACCGTGGTTGTGCTGTCGCGTCGCAACATGCCGAAGGCAACGGCACTGGCCCCAGTGGCGAGCACCAGCCAAGCCAGATGCACACCCAGTACGGTACTGAGACCGTAGGCGACCACCATCGGCACCAGCGCCATGATGGGGTAGACCCACTCCGCAAACGGTCCGTCCGCGCTCAGAACTGGCCATACTCCGTCAACAATGCCCGACTCGACCCACCAGGAATACAACTCGATATCGGCCAGCACGCCCGGACGAAGCAGACCCTGGATCGACACGATGATGTGGACCAAGGCGAATGCCGCCCAGGGGAGCCACGGCTGGTGAGCGAGATCTCGCGTCTTGTCCAGTGATCGGTCGCGAGTGTGCGCAGGTCCGGTTGAACTCGTCATGACGACCGATCCGGATGACGCTGCGCGGCACATTGCCCGGCCCAGTATCCGGCGGCGGCCGCAGCTGTGAATGACAGTTCGTCCTCGAGTAGACCTCGGCCCATCGTTGACAAGGTGACCGGCACGTCGGCGAGAATCGCCGAGAAATCAGCGTCCGGGCACGCCACTGACCGATGCAGACCGACAGGTGCGACCAGCCCTGCTATGCGTTCTGCGACATTGCGGTGCCACCACGGCGGCAAGGCGGCGGGTTCTGGCGGAAGCACCAGGTCTGCCGGGCGGCAGGCAACTCGTCCATAAGCGGTCACGGAATGGTGCGAGATCCCTAGATGCCGGTCCCGCGCATCGGCCTGGGACATGCGCAAAGTCGCGATAGGTCGACCCTGCAAGGCGGCAACGGCATTGATCGCATCGCCGACGGCAACGCCGGAGAACCCCCAGCGCGTGTCGGTGCCTAGGTTGCCTGGTCCCTGTGTCACCACCACCAGGTCGGCCTCGCAAACCAGATGGGCAGCGAGTAGCGCCGAATGCAAGGTGACTGCTTCCAGATCACCGCCGAAGGCCTGGCCGCAGGTCAAGGTGGTGTCGATCCAATCGACTGCTTGCAGACCGGCGACCGTACGAGAGAACCACAGCGGTAACGCACCGCCATCCGTCATCACATAAGCGATACGGGGCGGACGGCCTCGTCCCTGGTCTGATCCGTCACGGCCAAAGGCCGCCCGCGCACCGGCGATGATTGCAGGAAGCGCGGAGTGCAGATCAGCGACGACAACCGGAAGTCCATCGATGCTGTCGGCGTCTCGAAGCAGATCGTGGTGAGGCGAGTCTTGCTCATCGACCGACAGCACCATCGACTGCAACGGGGTGTAGCGAGCCTTCACCAGGTGGCCCGCACTGCGCGGCGCTTCATCGGCGCCGCGCAGGCCGTGTGCATCGACGATGGCCACGACAAAGGCATAGCCGCCGGTCCCCAGTCCGCGCGCCAACGCCGAAGTGTTCAACAAGACATCGTTGCCGACCTCGGGTCTACCGACGAGTTCGGGGTAGGCGAGCGCCCGCACCGTCTCGCCGTCGTCGAGTTCCACATCAAGCTCTGCAGCACCCGGCCAGGAGCGCCGAAGTGCCGTAATTTTCCCACGCCGCCATTGGATCACGAGATACACGCTACTTCACCTATAGGCTGTGGCTGTGGCCGCGCGAATCACACCGTCTGAACGTCTACTCAGTCTTGCCTTGGCATTGCTGCATACAACGGTGCCTATGACCAAGCGCGACATTCGGCGACATGTCACTGGATATGACGCAGATGTCAATGACAACGCCTTCGACCGGATGTTCGAACGTGACAAGCAATTGCTGCGAGAGCTCGGCTTCACGCTGGTGACCATCGGTACGGACGGTCACGGTGAAGAGATCGGCTACCGGGTCGAGGTCCCGAACGAAACCACACGATTGCGCGAATTGACCGCCACCGACATCACGGTCATGGGAATCGCAGCAAACCTGTGGCGCGCAGCGGCCCCCGGACGCGATATCACCACAGCATTGATCAAGCTGCGCGCACTCGGGCTCGGCGGCGACACCGACGCTTCGATGCTGGCCGCGGGCCTACTGCCGGACTCTGTGGCACTGTCGACTGACAACGACCCGGCATACGAGGCTTTCACCGAGGCCATCTCGACGCGTCGCGCGGTCAAATTCGAGTACCGTGGCCGCTTCAGCGGCGAATTGACGCGCCGACACGTCCAGCCCTGGCGCATCGCGGTGCGCACATCCGGCTGGTACCTGGTCGGGCATGACGTCGACCGTGACGACACTCGGTTGTTCCACTTCGAACGCATCGTCAAGAAGGTGCAGTTGGTCGGTCCGGAAGGTGCGTACACGATCCCTGCTGCACAGATCATCGACGAGGCCGCCCAGTCGATTTCGGCCCGGACAGTATCTGTCGCCACCCTGATCGCGAAACAAGGCCGCGCGGGCGAGTTGCGCAATCGTGCCACTGCCATCGCACCGCTTGATAACGGTCGTGACCAGTTGGAAGTCGAGTTCACGCATCTGGATGTCTTTGCTCGCCAGATAGCTGGATATGGCGATGCGCTCGTCGTCATCGAACCTGCCGAACTACGCGACCGCGTGATTGATCTGCTATCGCAAGCGTGCGCGTTGGGCGACCCCGAAACCGACGGGAAGGAGCGTCATGGCTGAGAGCAATCCTGAACGTCTCGTTCGACTGCTAGGGCTGCTGGCATACCTGGATCGCGTGTCCGAGGCTTCCTTGGACGAGTTGGCGGCACGCTTCGATGTGCCGGTGGAACAAATCCGTGCGGATATAGACCTGCTGTGGGTTTCAGGCCGCCCTGGCGGTCAGCATCAAGATTTGATCGACTTCGATGCCTTTGCCATCGACGACGGCATTGTCCGGCTGGAACAGGGCCAGGGATTGCCTCAGACCTTTCGGCTCACTGACCGCGAATCCATCGCGTTGGCTGCCTGTCTGCAGGCGCTTCGCGCAGCTTCGGAACGTGATCCGCACGCTGAAGCGGTCACTGCGCTCATCGACGACGCGTTGGAGCATCTCAGCGATGACGAGCTCAATATCGCGGATGTCGTCGACTTCGCCTGGCAGGATTCGGTGAATCCCGCCGTGATCGAGACCCTGCAGCAAGCTCTGCGAGAACATCGGCGAGTCCGCATCGACTACATCGATGCTGGCGATCGACAACTTCAACGAGTCATTGAGCCGCTCCAGGTACGCCACCTGGAAGGGCGCCGTTATCTTGATTCCTGGTGTCTGACCGCCCAGGATCTGCGCCGGTTCCGACTCGACCGGATTCAACGGATACAGGTTCTCGCCGATCCTGTGACCCACACCGTCTCCGATTTCGACCTGCCCGACGGGAACGCCCTGGTCCTGGGATCACCCATGGCGTCGGTCCGGCTGCGATTGCGTAATTCTGGACGAGTCATCCCTGAGACCATCCCGTATACCTGGCTCGAAGAGCACGATGACGACTCGTTCACCGTGGAACTGCAGATCACCAACCTGGATTGGCTCCGGCGGCTGATTCTCGAGAATGCCGATCACATCATCGCCATCACACCACCCGAGGTAGCCGAGGCGGCCGCGACTCAGGCAACGGCGGCGCTGACACAGTACAGCCTCTGACTCACGCCGTGACGCGCCTCATCTACTAGGCTGTAGGGGTGTGGTGGTGGATTTGGGTGACGCTGGTCGTTGCATCGTTAGCGGGTTACGTCGTACTTGGTATTTGGCTATGGCGCCGTGGCGCGAACCTGATCAAGACAGCTGACGATTGTCTCGCAGTCTTCGACCGGCTGGACCAGGTCGACCCGAATATCGGCACCCGACCACGTCCCGTCACTGCGCTGGGGGATATCGCCGCTGCCCGCGAGTACCGAGAGGAACGACGCAGAGCCAAGTACGCCCGTCGCGATGCCAAATATGACCGGCATCGGATCCGCTGGCAACAATGGTCTACTTTCAATGAGTAACCCCATTTTGGTCTACTAGACTAAATACCGCTATAACGCCACACTTTTAGGAGACGAGCATCGTGGGCCTCAGGAATCCGAGCCACTGGGTAGTGTTAATCGTCGTTTTGATTCTCGTCTTGGGTGCCACACGACTACCGATGATCGCGAAGAACCTCGGGCAGTCGATGAAGATCTTCAAGAAGGAGATGAAAGAACTCTCCGAAGACGACGGCAAGAACTCGTCCTCAAACACGCCCGGCAATTCCGGAAACACCAACCAGGACTGAAGTTAAAGTAGCGGTGGCCAAACGCAATCCTGAGCGGCGGATGCCGCTTGCGGCTCATTTTGCTGAGTTCCGCAGACGCCTGCTGTTAGCGGTGCTGGGAGTGGTGCTCGGCGCCGTGGGTGGTTGGTTTCTATTTACCCCGGTTTTCGACGCCATTCAGCAGCCTCTGCTTGATGCTGCTGCCCGTGATGACACGATTATCAACATCAACTTCTCAACGCTGCTTTCAGCCTTCGATGTGCGGCTCAAAGTGTCGCTGTTCATCGGTCTGTTGGTGACATCGCCATGGTGGCTCTATCAGTTTTGGGCATTCGTCACCCCCGGTCTGAACCGCAAAGAACGCCGCTACTCGTTGGCATTCGTCTTCACTGCGGTGCCTATGTTTCTCATTGGTGCGAGTTTGGGCTGGTTGCTTCTGCCGCACGCCGTACTGGTGCTGACCGAATTTGTTCCGCACGGTTCGACAAACCTGGCTGACGCACAGTTGTATTTAAGTTTCGTGCTGCGGCTGATGATCGCGTTTGGTCTGGCATTCGTGCTGCCGGTTGTGATGGTGGTGATCAACCTTGCGGGCCTCGTGCGGGCTTCCACCTGGGCAAAAGGGTGGCGCTGGGCTGTAGTGGTCGCGTTTACATTCGCCGCGGTGATGACCCCGACTCCCGACGCTTGGACAATGATCTTGGTTGCCTTGCCTATCTGTCTGCTCTATGTCGTTGCGCTGGGACTGTGCTTACTGCATGACCGATCAGCCGATCGCCGCCAGCAGGCGTTGTTATCGGACGACTCATTGACCACCATTTAGGGGCACATGTGGACAACCTCTCGCCGGCGGAACGATATGCGCGCGATCGCCAGCGCCGTGCTGCCGAACGCAGCGAGTTCGGCAGGTTTCTAACGACACTGCCGTATGAACTCGATGATTTTCAGCAACAGGGCTGCCAATCGATCGAGCGCGGTGCCTCAGTGCTCGTGGCAGCGCCCACAGGCGCAGGCAAGACCGTGGTGGGGGAGTTCGCGGTGTATTTGGCGCTCCAACGCGGCTTCAGGGCTTTCTACACCACTCCCATCAAGGCGTTGAGTAATCAGAAGTACCACGACCTTGTCCGCCAGCACGGCGAAGATTCAGTTGGTCTGTTGACTGGTGACACCACGATCAATGGCGATGCGCCCATCGTGGTGATGACCACCGAAGTGCTTCGCAATATGCTCTACGCCGGTTCGTCCGGGCTGGACACCCTCGGCTACGTCGTCATGGATGAGGTCCATTACCTCGCGGACCGGTTCCGCGGACCGGTATGGGAAGAAGTCATCTTGCACCTGGCCGCATCGGTGCAGGTCATCGCGCTCTCCGCCACGGTTTCCAATGTGGAGGAATTCGGCGCCTGGCTCCAAGAGGTACGCGGTGATGTCGACGTCGTGGTCTCAGACCGGCGTCCAGTGCCGTTATGGCAGCACCTCGTGACCAACCGGCAGACCGACTCCGAAGGACTCAGCACCCTCCAACTTGTCGACCTCTATCAATACTCTGAGCACGACGAGACCGAGGAACCGCCGAGATACACCAGGGGAGGGGATACCGCAACTGAGCCCATTCAGCAGTACGAGGTCAATGCCGACCTGTTGGCTTTGTTCCGTACCCGCGGCGAAAGCGGACGCGGACCCAGCCGCAACCCGCGTCGTCGCCACGGCGGCAGAGAACGCCATCGCCACAGTAGACCTGAGCGTACTGGCGGCAATCACTTAGGCTCGCGTCGCGCGCCGTCGCGCTACACCATCATCGATCTGCTCGGCGAAGAAGAACTCCTGCCGGCCATCTACTTCATCTTCTCGCGCAACGGATGTGAGAGTGCCGTCGAACAATGTCTGGCCGCCGGACTGCGACTGACCACACAGGCTGAGCAAACTGAGATCGTCGACTATGTGGAATCCCGCTGCAATCATTTGCCTGCGGCCGATCTTGCCGCACTGCGCTATGACACCTGGCTGATGGGTTTGGAACGCGGTATCGCAGCTCACCATGCAGGCATGTTGCCACTGTTCAAAGAGGTCGTTGAAGAACTCTTCGTCTCAGGGCTCATCAAAGTGGTCTTCGCCACCGAGACGCTTGCGCTTGGAATCAATATGCCAGCTCGCACCGTGGTGTTGGAAAAGCTCGTCAAATGGGATGGCACAGCGCATGTCGACATCACGCCGGGGGAGTACACCCAACTGACGGGTCGGGCGGGACGTCGAGGCATCGACATCGAGGGACATGCTGTCATCGTCGACGCGCCCGGGCTGGATCCGCATCATGTGGTTGGGCTGACCTCGACTCGTACCTATCCCTTGCGTTCAAGTTTCCTGCCGACCTACAACATGTCGGCCAACTTGATCGCCCAGGTCGGTGTCCAGCGTTCTCGCGATGTGCTGGAGATGTCCTTTGCACAGTTCCAGGCTGACCGGGGCGTGGTGGGACTGGCGCGTCAGGCGGCCGAACAGCAACAGGCCCTCGACGGATATCGCGCCGCCGCCAGTTGCGATTTAGGAGATTACAACGAGTACCACCGGTTGCGGCAAGAACTCTCGCGAATAGAAAAAGACGCACGGAAAGAACGCACCGCCACCCAACTCAAAGATCTGTCCCGGCGCCTCGAAAAAGTCCGCCGAGGTGACGTGCTGGAGATATTCGGCAAACGACGCAGTTCCTTCGTCGTTGTAGTCGCTCCCGCCGAATTGCGGTTTGAAGGCGCCAACGTGGCCGTCCTGACCGACGGCAAACAGCTCAAATACCTCTCGGCACGTGATCTCATGCAAGATTTCGCCGTGGCGACGCGGGTTCGAGTACCGCGCAACTTCAATCCGCGAAAAGCAGCTGATCGCAATGACCTCTCCGCTGCCGCCCGCAGCGCAGTACGCGCTGGACGCAAAGCGCGCTCAGAGGGCGGCAGTTCGTCGAGGCACGCCGATGTCACGCGGCAAAGCGCAGCGGAGAACTCGTCCCGAAACGCGGTCAATGACCGTATTGACAAACTGCGCACCCAGATTCGTTCTCATCCCTGCCACCATTGCCCAGAACGCGACACGCATGAACGCTGGGCACACCGGTACTCATCGTTGGAAAAAGAGCATCGTCGCCTGTTGTCTCGTATTGAAGGGCGGACGAGTTCCATCGCGCTGCGATTCGACCGAGTATGTTCGGTACTGGTCGCGTTGGGGTACGCCTCCCGCAATGATTCCGAATTGACCCTTACCGAGGATGGTGCGATGCTGCGCCGCATTTACTCGGAAAAAGACCTGCTGATCGCGCAGTGTCTTCGAACCGGCGCGTGGTCCAGGTTGAACCCGCCACAACTGGCCGCTGTAGTAGCGGCAACAGTCTATGAGGGTCGCCGCGAGACCATGGGGGATCTGTATATTCCAGGCGGCCCGAAGGGCGTGCTGGCACATGCCCTCGACGACACGTTCCGGCTGTGGTCCGAGTTAGAGGACCTGGAAGAAGAGTCGAAGCTAGATCCGACTCCACGGCCTGAATTAGGGATTGTCGCGCCAATCCATCGCTGGTCATCCGGTCGCAATCTGGATGCCGTACTGCGCGAATCAGAGCTTTCCGCAGGTGATTTCGTGCGGTGGTGCAAGCAGGTGCTCGATGTGCTCGACCAGATCGCCACGGTGGCTACTGAGACGAAATTGCGCGGTTGTGCGCTACAGGCCATGGATTCGATTCGTCGTGGCGTAGTCTCTTACTCGGGCATTTGATGTGCGCCCAGATATCTGCCTGTTCAGTGCCGTACAAGGAGTAGTGTCTCGCTCATGACAACCGAAGATGCTCGTGTCCTTGTCATGATGCCCACCTTTAATGAAGCGACCACACTTCCAGTGACAGTTGCGGGTGTGCTCGATCAGGCACCAGAGATCAATATCCTCGTCATTGATGACGCTAGCCCGGACGGGACGGGTCTCATCGCGGACCGCCTGGCCGATGAAGATGAACGTATTCAGGTGTTGCACCGTAGCGGCAAACAAGGATTAGGCACCGCCTATGTGGCAGGGATCCGTTGGGGACTGGAACGCGGCTACGACGTCTTGGTCGAGATGGACGCTGACGGTTCACACCGACCGGAAGACCTGCCGAAGTTGCTGCGGGTACTGGCCGCCTACCCCGATGCCGCAGCAGTGCTCGGTTCGCGCTGGATCAGCGGGGGAGCGACACAGAATTGGCCGCGACGCCGCCAGTATCTTTCGCGTGCCGGCAACAGATATGTCCGAATTGTCCTGGGGATGCCGATTGGTGACGCTACGGGCGGTTTCCGTGCGTATCGGACCGAGGCATTGACCAAAATGAACTTAGGGTCCATTGCGTCCCAGGGGTATTGCTTCCAGGTGGATATGGTCTGGCGATTGATCCAAGCGGGGGAGCGGGTTATCGAGGTCCCCATCGTCTTTGTGGAACGTCACGCAGGCCAGTCGAAAATGAGCAACAAGATCGTACGAGAGTCACTGGTGCGAGTCACGGCCTGGGGATTGAAGCACCGGGCGAGGCAGATCATTGGGGCGGAACGTCGCAACCGAAAGCAATGACGTTATGTCACAACACGTCGCGTGTATCACGGATGCTCTGACATGAAAGAACGTGGTGTGTAACGACCTTGCGGTCGTCACACACCACGCACGAATTAGTTAGTGGGAGTACCGCCCTCAGCCGCGGCGCAGTTTTCCAGCACGGAGCAACTCGAGACGTTCGTCCAACAGCACCTGAAGCTCTTCTTCACTACGACGTTCCAGCAGCATGTCCCAGTGGGTGCGAACCGGCTTCACCGGCTTTTCTTCTGAATCAGGGAGTTCTTCTGGGCTACGCAGTGCGGCTTCGGCGCCACAACGGCATTCCCACGCTGGGGGCAGTTCAGCGTCCGTTGCGAACGGCAACACGATGGTGTGTCCATTCGGGCAGTCATAGGTTGCTTCCTGACGAGGCGCAAACTCAACACCCTCATCCGACTCCATGCTCTTGGAGCCGATGGACATACCCCTAAGTGAACGATCTGCCACGCGATGCCTCCTGAAGCATTGGCAATGAATTGATTCTCACGAGTGTGCAACATATCCGATGCTGCGTTTGTTCCGCGATCCGCACACAAGAACCGACACACCATTGTAGTCAGGCAAGCCCGACAACGGTAATCAGACGATCAGAGCACTGTTTTGCGGCAACCGTCGAAGTTCCCGAGAGGTCGTCCCAATCCGCCATTCCACCGCTACTACAAAAAGCCGATAATGTACGTTATGTCATTTGTCAATACCCTGTGACCAACTCGTTACTGATCGGCACTCCCTCATCGGAAGAGATCGCTTGTCTCGCAGTACCGTCCCGACTTGTTCCAGAATGGACTACTCGAAGATCGCTGAGCCCTCGTCGCTGATGCGCCATCCAGGGTTATGCGCGATCTCCCAGATGACACCATTCGGGTCGGCTGCGTGTCCGTGGAAGACGCCGCCGAACGCACCTTCCTGCGCAGTCTGGAAGAAAATGATCTCTCCCGGCTCATGATGGAACACCGTCCAGCCCAAACCGTCTCGATAGAAACTCAACGCCGCATCGAGATCTGGGGTCGCTAGGGTGAGAAAGTGCAGCCGTTGATCCACACGAGCTAGACCGCTTCGCGGCGCTTGCGACGTGCTGACAACTCGTCTACCTGAGCCAGGTCGTCTTCGAGTCGTTCGGTGGGCAATTCAGCCAGCGTTCCTTCGATCTCACGCCATACCCGGCCCACAGCAATGCCGAACACGCCCTGACCGCCCTGTACCAGGTCGATAACCTCGTCCGCGGACATGCATTCGTATACCGAAGCACCATCGCTCATCAAAGTGATCTGCGCCAAGTCCTCGACCCCGCGTTCCCGCAAGTGACCGACCGCAACCCGGATCTGCTGCAGCGAAACGCCCGTGTCCAGCAGTCGCTTGACGATCTTGAGCACAAGGATGTCTCGGAAGCTATAGAGACGGTGAGTTCCAGAGCCCGTGGCCGAGCGCACCGTCGGCTCCACCAACCCAGTGCGAGCCCAATAATCTAGTTGGCGGTACGTAATCCCTGCCGCACGGCACGCAATCGGACCGCGATAACCTTCTGCGTCATCTAGATCAGGAAGGTCTTCGTCGAATAGCAACCCCTGTGTCCGAATCGGGCGCGACTGATCAGCATTGTTGCTGGGCGGGTTCTGGCTCACGGGGTCCTCCGATGCGATCTGGGTTACCACCTTGAACTAATCATGCCACTGCCGTGGCCTGAAAGCTCTCAATGAGGCGGCATGTCACACCGGTTGATGCGGTGCTACAGCACAACCTACGGCTATACCCCGCCCAGATCAACGACATCACCTCGGCGTGTCGTGTCGGCGTGTCTTACCTTCAACTTGAAGTTGAACTTACTCGCTCAACTTCAACCGATCACTGCGTTTCCGCTACACCCTGCCGAAGCCACGACAAATGCAACTGTCCACACACTTCTGCCAATTCCGCCGCGATAGCCGCCCGCTGCGCCTGCGCTGACGGCGACGCGGCGCGTCCGACGGTACGAACCGATTGACCAATGACATCCGCCTGACGCATCGCACCAGATCGCATGATCCGAAGGTGACGCGCATCAATACCGTGTTCGCTCAACGAGGCGCACAATTTAACGACATCCTCGTCCCACGGCGAAAGCCGATCAGACTCGTCGAGCGTGACGATCCCCTGCGACACCAAATCATTGATCAGGTCAACCGGGACACCCGTGCGCTCCGCAACCGATGACACCTCCATCGAAACGGCGACCTGCGCGGTCTCGCCATCGCGACTGACCAGGTGAGGAATCAGAGGTTGATCACGTCCCGCTACCCCAGCATCGAGTTCAGCGAGCTTCTCTTTGATCACCTTCAGCGGCAGATAGCGATCACGCTGTTCGGTGAGCACAAAACGTAGCCGCTCGACGTCAGCCGGACTGTACTGCCGGTAACCGGATGGGGTGCGCACCGGTTCGACGAGTCCTTGTTCCTCTAAAAACCGTAGTTTGGAGTGACTCACCGCTGGGAATTCGACCCGCAGCGCAGCCAGGACATCAGAGATCCGCATGGTGGCGCGGCGCGAGATGCCCCGCGGCCATCGCTCTGCCTCACGGTGGTCATCCTTGTCGATCGCACGAGCGCCACTACGAGCGTCCGCTCCCCCTTCGGGCCGTATGCGGTTCAGTGCAGCATCAAGCCGGTCATTGCGGAAGTCTGCCCGCCCAAGCGATTCCGCCACTACGCTGATGCTCCATCGTCACGCGTGTGATAGGTCAAACGGAACTTACCGATTTGCACCTCGTCGCCCGCGCTCAGCACGGCCTCGTCAATCCGTTCCCGGTTGAGATAGGTACCGTTGAGCGAACCGACATCACGCACCCGGAAACCGCCATCGGCAATACTCTCGAAAATCGCGTGCTTACGGGACACGGTGAAATCGTCCAGGAAAATATCGGCAGATTCGGAACGTCCCACTGTGATCCGGTCGGTATCGAGCAAGAAGCGTGATCCCGCCGCCGGCCCGTGGTGCGAGATCAACATCGCCGCTCCATCGGGCAGTGCTTTGAGCAGCGCGGCCTCGTGCGGTGACAACGAGATGAGCGGACGAGTGTGTTCTACCTCTTCCGGTACTCCCAAAGACAACGTGGTGTCGACATTTGAGGCTTTGCCGGCCTCCGGCTGTCGCTCAATCGGCTTTGAGTTCATCATCTCCCCTGGCCTAACTCGTACTGGTGATCACGCGACTGCTCGTCGCCTGAAGTTCAACTCTATCGCGAACGGCGATACCCATGCCTATCACGATGAGATCTCTGTGACCCTGATCGTCATATCAGCACCGCACCATGAGTGCTCGCGTTGTCACCGCCGTCCAGTGGGTACCGCGTAACTCGGATCCGTGGGCGTCCTGGTCGCTGTCACATTCAGTTCATCGACCGCAGTGAGGCGGACCTCAGCGCCTAGGTTGCGCAAGGTCGCCAAGGCTCCGCCCGGTATTTCGAGTGCGGGCTGCAAAGTCGATGGATCGCCGATCGCGCGCCAGATGTATGGCTCTGAGAGTTCAGTGTGATCTACGACCAAACCCGTCGCCGATTCTGCGAAGGATGTTGTCAGGACGACTCTGACATCGTTGATCGACATCGCTTCGGCTCCGGCATTGCGGAATTCCTGAAGCACATTGACCATCGCGGCCGCCGTGACCGGCCCGTCAATCGTCAAGGTCACCCCCGGTCCGCGTGCCGCGATCCGCCCCGAAAGGATGCCCTGCGTCAGCGCTGCCTCCCGATTCGCTTCAGCCGCCGCCTGAGCCGCAGAAGAGCTTTCCTGCAACAACGTGAGTTGCTCTTGCAGTTCTTGCCGCTCGCTTTCTAGCGCCTCGGTTCGCTGCGAGACCTCGTCCAGAAGTCGCACAAGGTCACCCTGGCGCAGGCTCGCCAGCCCATCGGACTGCGCCTGGTTCACCTGCACCACACCGGCGAAACCCACTACCGCGCATAGTAACGCTGCCAAGAGCTGCGATCGGCTCAAACGCGGGGCCATCGCCCGCCAGATTCGGTGCGGTCGACTTCGCGACGATGAGGCATGTCCGCCATGACGCGGCGTCGACGGCGTGGATACCTCGGGGTCGTCTACCCGATCCGCACGGTGGTGTCCCGGCCCATTCCTATCGGCTTCGTCCACGCTTCATGCCTTAAACAGGTGCCGCCGGATGGCAGCCGCGTTAGAGAAGATTCTGATTCCGAGCACCACGACCACACCGGTCGACAGTTGCGTGCCGACACCTAGCTGGTCCCCCAGGAACACGATCAAAGCCGCGATCGTGACGTTGGAAAGGAACGACACCAAGAACACCTTGTCGTCGAACAGCCCATCGAGGACAGCACGGAACCCTCCGAATAGCGCGTCTAGTGCAGCCACCACCGCAATCGGCAGGTACGGCTGCAACGCGACAGGGACGCTCGGCTCAAACGCCAGCCCGAGTACCACCCCGACTATCAGGCCAAGGATTGGGAGCATCTGGATCCCTTCATCACTACGTCAGTAGCAACATTGCCATCATCGAACACCTTGCGGCATTTCTTCCGGTACTGAGCCTACCGAGGATTCCCCAACTGGCACACCCGCAACCTGCAGATTTGCCACAGGTTCGCTCGCCAATGTCAGGCTCGTTTCCCCCACCACTTTGAATGTGATGCCGTAGGTGGCGTTCAGCCGGCTGAGATGATCGGCTGTTTGTGAGCGCGCCAAGGCGACCTGCAACGTGTTGGTGGATCCGATGGCGCTGATCTCGAACGGCGAGACGACGGCTGTCAAGTCCACCAGGACGGCGCCGCCAGCGCCGCGGATCGCGGACCGGGGTCCGAGCCGGTGTCCATTAATCGCGATGGCTTCGGCACCGGCATCCCATAGTTCATTGATGACGAGTTGTAAGTCCGTGTCTTGGACCCGTGCGGCGTCGGGATCTCGCTCGACATTTCCGTCGTTGAGGGTGATCACGATTCCCGGTCCAGATACGGATTCGCTGCCAACGGCCAAGGTATCGGCTGACGTGGGTTTGATCGCCTGTCCCTCGTCACCGTACAGCAGCCGATTTGATGCCTGTTCGATCTCGTAGCGCAGGTAGTCGTTCTGATCCTCCAGCGCCTCGACGAGATCGCGTTTCGCGATGATCTCGTCTCCGAGCAAGGTACGGGCTTGGGTCACGGCGGGACGAGGCGACCGCAGCTCCAGAACTGCCGCCGTGATGCACAGACCAACGAATATTGCGACGATCATGCGCAGTGCAATGGCTGTGGGCCGCTGTTTGCGATGACCGTGGGGACGCGATTTAGCCTCCACATAGCCCTGATCCAGTGGATGATTCATTACCTCGGTCAGGAGCGTCATCGAGTTCCGTGCCGGTGTTCGATCATCTTTGTCGGCCATCAGGACACCTCGAGAACCGGCTTCACGTGGCGTGCGCGCAGCATCTGACTTCCTTGGCGGAAATAGGTCAGCCCGGCGAACCAGTAAACGCCGATCCCCCACCACATCATGGCCCATCCCGCAGCCCAGAGCAGGGATTCCTCACCGCCCACGATATGAGCGAGCAACAGCAGCGGGAAGGCCACCATGAGCATGAAGGTGCCCGTCTTGCCTACTAGAGACACCGGCAGACCGTTGCCATGGCCGCGCCGTTGCAGGACGAGCAGCAGCAGTCCGACGATCACTTCACGTACCAGGATCACCACTATGAGCCACCAGGGAATGACCTCGCGGTAGGCCATGGCCAGTACCGACACCATGATGAGCAGCCGGTCCGCCGCGGGGTCGAGCAATTGCCCTAGTCGAGTCACCTGGTTGAGTTTGCGCGCCAGCACACCGTCAATCCAGTCACTGCTGGCTGCAATACCGAGCACCACGATTGCGGCCACGTCCGCACCACGAACGACCAGCACACCGAAGACCAACATGAGGATCAGCCGGATCACACTGATGATGTTCGGCACCGTGACAATACGGTCACGACCAGTGTCAGATTCGTCCACTATGCCCCCATGTCGGTGAAGTGTTCCGGGTTTATTCTGTCACCTCAAAGCCCATTCAACACCTTGCGACGTGCGCAATCCCACATCAAGTAGTAGTCGTATGGGCCTTGGCACGCGTATGATAGCTACATCATCTCTGCTATGCACCGCACTTCCAGGCGCTATATGACGCTATCAGCGGTTGCTGATCTAAGACTTCTATCTCCCATTTCGAAAGCGATCCTTGCGTGACGTCCACTATTGAAAATTCCAGCGTGTCGGCGACCTTTGCTGACCTCGATCTGCCTGACTCGCTGCTGAAGGCCGTGACAGATTTGGGCTTCACACAACCGACTGATATCCAGTTGGCGGCTATTCCACCCCTGTTAGCGGGTCGCGACATCACGGGAATCGCACAGACCGGCACCGGCAAGACTGCCGCATTCGGCTTGCCACTGTTGAGTCTGATCGACCCTTCTTTGCCTCAATTGCAAGCCGTGGTGCTCACGCCGACCCGCGAACTGGCCATGCAGGTGGCTGATGCGATCAGTGAATTGGCCTCTCACCTCGGTGGGGTCAACGTCGTGGCTGTCTACGGTGGCGCGCCCTACGGCCAGCAGATCTACGCTCTGCGCAACGGTGCCCAGGTACTAGTTGGTACTCCTGGGCGCGTCATGGACCACCTTGACAAGGGCACCGCAAACTTCTCATCGGTGAAGATGCTCGTCTTGGACGAGGCCGACGAGATGCTCCGGATGGGCTTCGCCGAGGACGTCGACACGATCTTCCGGCAAGCCCCGGAGCAACGTCAGGTCGCATTGTTTTCCGCCACTATGCCGCCGGCTATCCGCAAAGTCGCCCAGGAACACCTGGTTGACCCGGTCGAGATCGCGGTATCCCGGCAGTCTTCGACTGTCACCAGCGTCGAACAGCGCTTCGCGGTCGTACCTTTTCGACACAAGGTCGGCGCCCTGTCCCGGATCTTGGCCACCACGGATGCCGAAGCAGCCATCGTGTTCTGCCGCACGCGTGCGGCGGCCGAAGAGGTCGGCGTCGAATTGGTTGCTCGCGGGGTCTCTGCCGCCACCATCAGTGGCGACGTCGCACAGCGGGAACGCGAGAAGATCGTTGACCGGTTGCGCAACGGACAACTCGATGTCCTGGTAGCGACCGATGTTGCGGCACGTGGCCTCGACGTCGAGCGCATCGGGCTCGTCGTCAATTTTGATGTGCCGCGCGAAGCCGAGGCTTACGTCCACCGTATCGGCCGTACCGGCCGTGCCGGACGCACCGGTATCGCCATGACATTTGTCACTCCGCAGGAACGCAACAAACTGCGCCACATCGAACGCACGATCCGCACTCAGTTGGTTGAGACCGCCGTGCCCTCCCCTGCTGACGTATCAGCGCACCGCACGAAGAAGCTCCTGGAGCAGGTGTCGGAGCGTATCCCGGCGGGCCGTCTCGACATGTACCGCCGTCTGGTCCGAGAGCATGCGGAGACCACCGGTGCTGACATCAACGATGTCGTGGCCGCCGTGCTCGCCCTCGGTGTCGGCGATGACGGACCATCGGCTCGTCGCGTCGCAGAACAAGCCGCACACGATGAGATCACAGCCGCACAACAGCCGCCGAAGCGTGGCGCACGTGACGATGTGGACCGGTCCACCAGGCGCGACTTCAAACGCGATCAGCGCCGTGGTTCTCGAGATGACTCGAGTTGGGGCGATTCAGGCCGACGCGAGATGCGCGGCCACGGACGGCAAGTGCGCGACGACTCCCCCGGTGCTCGTCACCCGAAACCGCACCGCACCCCCGCTGATGCGACGCGCTATCGGGTCTCTGTGGGTTTTGACACCGGTGCGGAACCACGCGGCATTGTCGGTGCTATCACCAATGAGGGCGGATTGCGTGGCGCTGATATCGGCAAGATCGCGATGTTCGGCTCCTTCGCGCTCGTTGACATCTCAACACCGCTGAACCCTGGGCAGATCAAGCGCATCGGTCGCGCCAAGGTCGGTGGACGTCCGCTGCAGCTGCAGGTTGATGAGGGCCCGCGGAAGCGTTACGACGACAACCGCAAGAATCGGCACGACGACGCTCGCGGCGGTCGCCGCGAGGACAAGCCACGGCACCGTCACAGCAAAGACAATCACCGCTGACGCTTCGGTCGCTCAGTTACCAGGGTTTAAACGCGGCTTGCCAGGATCGAGGTCACGAGCACCGCTCGTGCACCCAGGTCGTGCAGCGCATCCATGATCTGGTTGGTCTTGTCGCGCGGCACCATCACTCGCACTGCCTTCCAGGCGCTGTCATGCAGGTCTGAGATGGTTGGCGATTCGAACCCTGGCGTCACGGCGACGGCAGCCTCAACGAGCTCGGTGGGAACGTCGTAGTCCATCAGAACGAAGCGCCGCGCGGTCAGCACGCCCTGCAGCCGCCTGGTCAAAACCGCCAGAGCGGCGTCATCGGCATTGGCGCCGCGGATGAGCACCGCCTCAGAACTGAGCAATGACTCGCCAAAGATCTCCAGCCCAGCAGCGCGCAGTGTCGATCCGGTCTCGACCACGTCGGCAATCACGTCCGCGACGCCAAGGCGGATGGCCGTCTCGACTGCGCCATCAAGACGAACCACATCAGCAGGGGTGATGCCCTTGTCCTTGAGGAAGTTCAAGACGAGCAGCGGGTACGAGGTGGCGATGCGTTTGCCGTCAAGTTCGGCGATATCGCGGTATTCGCCCTGCGGCGCGGCAAAGTGGAAGGTGGAGCGCGCAAAGTTCAGCGGCAGATGCTCTTGCGCATCCGAACCGGAGTCAAGCAGCAGATCGCGGCCGGTGATGCCGACGTTCACTGTGCCGGAGCCGACGTAAACCGCGATGTCGCGAGGACGCAGGAAGAAGAACTCTACGTCGTTGTCCGCGTCGGTAAGGACGAGTTCGCGCGAATCACGTCGTTGGCGGTATCCCGCTTCGCGAAGCATCTGCGATGCAGGCTCGGACAACGATCCCTTATTGGGCACAGCGATACGTAACACAATAATCCTCTAGTGTTGTGGACGCCCTGCGATCGTGGGCGCCGACGGAAGCGACGAAGACTCGCTCACAGGTAACGGTACACGTCCTGCGGGGTGAGGCCGCGGGCGATCATCATCACCTGAAGATGGTAGATCAACTGTGAGATCTCCTCAGCAAGCTGGGCATCATCTTGGTATTCCGACGCAATCCACACTTCGCCGGCTTCTTCGGCGATCTTCTTGCCGATGGCATGAATACCAGCGTCGAGTTCGGCCACCGTGCCCGAACCCGCGGGGCGCTGGGTGGCTTTGGTCTTCAACTCAGCGAACAACTCGTCGAATGTCTTCACCGTGACAGCCTAGACGCTTTTATGCCTGCGATGCCAATGCCCACAGGCATGGGCCGATGGGCTCACGGCTGATGAATCGATAGAATCGCCTGCAAGGTCGCGAGAACCGCCTCGACTGCCTCCGCGCCTTTGTCCTCGGCGCTGCCTGCCAGACCGGCGCGCGCCAGCGCTTGCTCTTCGGTGTCAACGGTGAGCAGACCGAAGCCAACCGGTTTCTTAGTGCTCAATGAAACCTGGGTCAGGCCGCTGGTCGCTCCTTGGCAGACGTAGTCGAAGTGCGGAGTGTCACCGCGAATAACCACTCCAAGCGCTACGACGGCATCGCAGGACCCTTCGGCGGCATGCAGTGCTGCGACGGGCAGTTCGAAGGCTCCTGGAACGCGGATGAGCGGCGCGTCGGCGACACCGGCAGCGGCGAGGGCACGCTGAGCGCCAGCGACGAGGCCATCCATCACCTCGCGATGCCATTGCGCCGCGATCACGGCGATCTTGAGGCCGGTACCGTCGATCTGGTCGAGTTTCGGGGCTCCTGCGCCGCTCATGCGGTGGTCTCCTGTTCTGGGGTCGGTGTCAGTAGATGTCCCATTTGAGTACGTTTCGTTTCAAGATAGTGCTCGTTGTGGATATTTCGTCCCACTTCGATAGGCACCACATTGACGACGTTGATCCCGTGGGCGCGCAGCCCGGCTGCCTTGGTCGGATTATTGGTCAACAGGCGGATATCACTGAGGCCGAGCTCATGCAGGATGGCGGCCGCTGCCCCATATTCGCGCCGGTCGGCAGGCAACCCCAGGTCAAGATTGGCTTGGACGGTGTCTCGTCCCTGATCCTGCAGCGCATAGGCGTTGACTTTGGCCAACAGACCGATGCCTCGTCCCTCATGCCCTCGTAGATAGACGAGTGCGCCTCCGTGACGGGCGATGCGCTCCATCGCGGCATGCAGCTGCGGTCCGCAATCGCAGCGCAATGATCCGAAAGCGTCGCCGGTGAGGCATTCTGAATGCAATCGCACCAGCGGAACCTTGTGCGGATCGGGCACCTGGAGCGGGACGAGTGCCACGTGCCCTGCGCCAGTGCGCAGATCGCGGTATCCATGAATGCGGAAATCGCCGTGTGCGGTCGGGAGCAAAGCGGACTGATTCGCAATGACTCGTTCCCGCTGTGGATCGTCGTCGATGGAGTCGTCGATCGGGTCGTGTGCTTGGCGCCATGCGATCAGGTCTGCGATGGTGATCAGGACAAGGCCCTCTTTGTCGGCCAGCGCGGTTGCATCATCCATGCGCATCATGGAGCCGTCGTCTTTGACCAGTTCGGCGATTCCCGCGACTTCTCCGACCCCCGCCAGGCGGCACAGATCGACCGCGGCTTCAGTATGTCCGGGACGGTGCAGTACCCCCCCGGGCACTGCCCGCAGTGGCAGAACATGGCCGGGACGGATGAGGTCTTTTGCGGTGGCATCGGGGTCGGCGAGCACGGTGAGGGTACGGTGCCGGTCTGCCGCCGATATGCCGGTGCTCACCCCCGAGGCCGCATCGACCGTGACCGTGTATGCCGTGCGGCGCGGATCCTCTGATTGCGGCACCATGAGCGGCAGCGCCAATCGGTCGGCCCGGGTTCCAGGCATGGGGGCGCACAAGTATCCCGAAGAATGCCGAATCGTCCAGCCGACCCATTCAGTGGTGACACGGTCGGCGGAGAAGATCACGTCGGCTTCGTTTTCACGTTCCGGCGAGTCGGCAACGAGGACAGGTCGGCCTTTGCGCAGTTCCTCCAGGGCTGCCGCGATCGTCCACTGAGGTCGCAGTGTCTCATTACCTGTCAGGTTCACCGGGGCTCCGTTCGACTCTCGTTGCGATTGTCCTGCGGTGTGGCTCATCGATCCCACTCCTTCAACCGCGCGACGTGTTTTGCCACCACGTCAGTTTCGATATTCACCTTGTCCTCCACCTGACGGGAGCCTAGGGTCGTGTGCTCCAAGGTCGCCGGGATGAGCGATACCGTGAAACTGTCCCTGGTGACGGTGCTCACGGTCAGGGACACGCCGTCTATCGTGATGGACCCTTTTTCGGCGACTAGCGCCGCGACGTCTTGCGGTAGATCGAAGACAAGCTCATCCCATCGCGGACCTGGTGTTCGACTGCGCAACCGCGTCACGGTATCGACATGTCCTTGCACGATATGTCCTCCGAGCCGGTCCCCGACTGCCACGGCTCGCTCGAGGTTGACTTCGGATCCGGAGCTGAGCAGTCCCAAGGTCGTGCGCCGCATCGTCTCGGGCATGACGTCCGCTGTGAACTCTCCATCTCCGAACTTCGTGACGGTCAGACAGACCCCGTTGACGCTGATCGAATCGCCGAGCGATACGTCCTGGGTGACGAGCGGGCCGCGCACCACGATCCGTGCGTCGCGGGCATCGTGCTCGGGTTGCTCGATGAGCACTACGAGACCGATTTCTTCAATGATTCCGGTGAACATCGTCACGCACCTTCCAGGGTCACTACTCGGGCGTGCCGTGCGATCAGCACGACATCGTCACCTAATTGCGCTACGTGGGCCAAGTGGTATCGCGGAGCCTGGCTCAGTGTCTTGATTCCCAGATCTGCGATGGCAGAACGAGAACGCTCCCCCATGACCAACGGGGCCAGGTAGGTATGTATTTCATCGACGAGGTCAGCCGCGAAGAATGCAGCCGATATGTGGCTGCCACCTTCAACGATCACACTGCTGATGCCTTGTTCCCATAACTGCTTCACTGCGTCATGCGGGTTGTGGCTACGAATGTGCGTCAGTTCCCCGGGGACAGTTCGCACACGTGCGTCAGCGGGAAGATCACGGTTTCCCATCACAATGCGATGCGGTTGCCTTGGAGTGAGCGATCCGTCGCAGTCGCGCGCCGTCAGCGACGGGTTGTCAGTGAGCACGGTCTGCGTTCCCACCAAAATGGCTCCACTACGAGCGCGCACCCGATGGGCGTGTTCGCGTGCTCGCGGCCCGGTGATCCATTGGCTGGTGCCGTCTGGCGCAGCGATTCTCCCGTCCAGGCTGGTCGCTTGCTTCGCAATCACGTAAGGGCGACCCAGTCGTTGCGAATGCAACCAGGGCCGCACCAGTTCTTCCGCACGCTGGACGGCTGCGCGTATCGATTGCGTGTGCTCATTCGCCGTGGCCTCAACCGGGAAGGGGCCGTCACTTTGTGCGACGAGTTCCCGTGGGCCGCAAACCGCTATCCCGTGTGAGCGCAATAGTTGGTCGCTCCGTGCGGTTTGCGCTGCTGGATCGCCGACAGCGTAGTGAACCGCGCCTACCTGGGCGTCGCTTAACGCTTGGGCGCATGGACCTGTTCGCCCGGTGCTGTTGCACGGCTGTAATGTGACCACCGCAGTGCAGCCTCGTACGTCAATCTTGTTGCGCCGCGCACGTTGCAGCGCGGCGACTTCAGCGTGCGCAGTGCCTGCACCGTCGTGCCACCCGTAGGACAGCACACGATAGCGCGGGGCTCCCCCGGTTTCAGCTGCTGTAACAGGAGTCAGCAGGACGCACCCGACTTGTGGGTTTACTCCACCGCCAGGTCCTCGTAGGGCGAAGTCAACAGCGAGGTCGAGCGCTTGTGCCAGTGAGATTGCGCCGCCCGGTATCTCGGCAAGGTCGGCCTTGGCCCAATCCCCTACAGTCACCACGCGCCTCCCCCCGGGGTAGGGCTCTGGGCGCATAGCAGTATGGCGACACCAAAGTGCCGCGACCGCCAATGCTCTTCCCATCCGGACTGTTACCGTCGGTCTCGGAATTTCACCGAGTCAACCACGCGCTGACGCGCGGTTCGCGGACTATCACCGCCGGTTCGGGCTTTCACCGATCCCAGAGCATGTCGTTACTTCCACCCAATATCTTCGCACACAAGCGCAGGCGTATTGTCCTACCAGGACCGCAGCGCTAGTTCGTGACGCTGAACAGGCTTGCCCCCGAACATGAGGTGAGGCTGGTGTCCAGGCCAGAATCTGTGGTGTAGAACCAATCGCGGGTGGCAGTAGCGCCGGAGATCTTGGATCCCCGTAGGCAATGGTGTCTGGCACCATGGGTGTGCACCGCGATGCTGACTCCGGGCGTCAGTCGTATTCCACCGTCACTCAGGTTGTCTAATGTCACCTCCTTCTCGTCGATCTCGAGTGCGATGACTGCGTGGGCGAGGGTTCGTAGATCGCTTTGGATGGATGCGTCAGCGGCTTTTTGCCGCTGGGTCATGAACATGGGAATGGCGATGGCGGCGAGAATCCCGATGATGATGATCACTACCAGAATCTCAATCAGGGTGAAGCCAGCGTCCTTCCGGGAAGCATCGTGGTCAGGTGGTGGAAAGTAAATGCGCATGAGGCATTGCCTCCTAGTGCTATCGAACGACTGGCACCCACGTTGGTGCCATCCGCCCGTCTCGGTAACTAAAGTCAGACTAAATATGTCCAAAACCGCACAATTTGTGCGATCTGTCCACCTTCTGACAATCCCACTAATTGCCGCGATCATCAAGGGTCTGACCCAGATTCTTAGGTCATTGCACACCAAATTCGTTACGGACCGCTCCAGGGCGCCCCTAGCCGGAGATTCCCAGCCGTGTCAGTGGCTGTGCCGCGCTGCTTGTTCGCGTAGTTGTGCGATCCGATCAGGAATATCGTCGGCGCCATAGACGGCTGAACCTGCCACGAACACGTCAGCTCCCGCAGCGGCGGCTCGTTCGATGGTTGCCGGACTGATACCGCCGTCGACTTGCAACCAGACCGGCAGATTCGCTGCATTGATTGCCGCCCGAGTCCGTTCGATCTTGGGCAGCATCGACTCGATGAAGGACTGGCCGCCGAACCCTGGTTCCACTGTCATCACCAACAGCATGTCGATTTCGCCGAGCAGATCCAAGAATGGCTCTACGGGCGTAGCCGGGCGCAATGCCAAACCGGCACGGGCGCCAAGGCGGCGCAGTTCACGCGCCAAGCGCACCGGTGCGGTGGCCGCTTCAGCGTGAAAAGTCACGGAGGCGGCGCCCGCCTCCGCGTACTGAGGCGCCCACCGGTCTGGGTCTTCGATCATCAGATGCGCATCGATGGGGATCGGGCTCACCTGGCAAATACGTTCGACCACCGGAAGACCCAAGGTCAGGTTGGGCACGAAATGGTTGTCCATCACATCGACGTGGGCCCAGTCGGCATCTTTGATCGCGGCGAGGTCGTCCTTCAGATTCGCGAAATCGGCCGAAAGGATACTTGGTGAGATCTGCACACTCATAGCGATCAGCCTAGTCGTCTCAGCAAGGCCAGATGCATCGCATCTGTGTGGTGCACATGCGGCCAGAGCTGCACTCGCGGCCCCTCACCGAGCTCAATCGGATTCACCGCAACGTCCTGCACGACAGGTACCGCGTCGATCAACTGCACGTCATCACGTTTCGCCAGCACGTCATCGACCGGAAGAATGGTCTCAGCGTGGTGCGGCGAGCACGTCACATAGGCAACGACACCACCCGGACGGACCGCGTCCAAAGCCGAGGCGAGCAGTTCGCGCTGCAGTGCGGCCAAGGCTGGCACGTCGCGGGGCTCTTTGCGCCAGCGTGCTTCTGGGCGGCGGCGCAGCGCACCCAGACCGGTGCACGGCGCATCGACAAGGACACGATCGTAGGCCCCCGGCTCGTCAGCCCCGATTTCGCGTCCATCGCCAGTTCGTACCGCTTCGACCGAGGCCGCTGGCACTGCCTGCAGGTTGTCTTGAACGAGCCGGGTGCGATGTTCGCTCACCTCATTGGCAACGAGCCGGGCACCGCGCTGCGCGGCCAGCATCGCCAGAAGTGCGGACTTACCGCCCGGGCCGGCACACATGTCTAGCCACCGCTCGTCGTCACCGTCAATGGGCGTGTTGGCCAACGCCAACGCGACCAGCTGACTGCCTTCGTCTTGAACGCCAGCTAACCCGTTACGGATCAGCCCGATATTACGTGGGGCCACCGATGGCGACGCTACACCCAGCGGCGAGTATTGCGCGGCCAGAGTCCCCGGCACTTCGTCGAGAATCTCTTGCGGGGTCGATAACGGCGGCCGCGCCACCAGCATGACAGTCGCCGCCTCGTTGTCGGCGGTAAGCAAACTGCTGACTTCGCCGGATTCACGGCCGTGCGCCACGAGCGCACCGCGTAACGCCCGCACCACCCAGGTCGGATGCGACTCGAGCACCGCGAGCCGTTCGATATCGTCCTCGATATCTGCGCTGAGTTCTTCGTCCCACTCGTCGGCCGACTTGGCGGAGACCTTGCGCAACACTGCGTTGACCAACTGACCCGGCCCGGCCCCGACGCGTTCCCGAACCAGCGCGACGGTCTGCGAGACCGCGGCGTGCGGTGGCACGCGCATCGCCAAGAGCTGGTGGCAGCCCAACCTCAGCGCGTTGACGACACTGTTGTCCAGAGCCGATAGCGGCCGGTCCACGCAAGCCGCCAAGATTGCATCGTATTTACCGCGCATTCGCAGTGTGCCGTATGCCAACTCAGTCGCGAATCCAGCGTCGCGCCCGCTCAACCCGGCTCGCGCCAGACGACTAGGCAGCACCAAGTTCGCGTACGCATCCTTCACATCCACATCGCACAGCACGTCGAAAGCGACATTTCGCGGTGAGTCACTGACTCGGCGACGCTGACTCGGGGCCTGGCTGGAGTAGTTCTTCTCGCCGCGCATGCGGGAAGAGGATCGCTGTCGGCCGTGCCGGTTGCGGTTCTCGTCTTCTTGAGAGCGGTCACGGCGGTCGTTCCAGGATGCGCCCTCCCGGCGTTCGTAACGTCGCTCATTATGGCGTTCATCAGGTTGTGAATCACGGCTCATGATTGTTCTCCCAGTACTGTCTCGGGTGAAAGCCGGGCGCCGCGGGCCCAGTCCGCGGCGACCATGGCGCGTTTTCCGGGCGGTCGCACATCGCCCAACTTCACCGGTACGGTCCCGGTGCCGACATAGACCGCGTGCCGTGTCACGAGCACTTGCCCCGGTGCCAGCGGTTCGGTGACTTCCGCAGGCTGCGCCTGGGCGAGTTCAACTGGTCCGATGCCGAGCCGCGCTCCGTCGGGCAATGTGGTCCAGGCGCCAGGGTTCGGAGTGAACCCTCGCACCAATCGATCGATGTGCAGCGCTGGCTGTTGCCAGGCGATGCAGCCTTCCTGCGTTGTGAGCTTTGGCGCGTAGCTGACGCCATCTGGCGATTGCTCGACTGGCGAGACTGTGCCGTCAGCCACCGCATCCATTGTTCTGACGAGCAGCCCGGCTCCGCTTTGCGCAAGGGAATCGAGGAGGTCGCCGGCGGTAGCACGCTTCGGTATGCGCTGCGTCATCACGCCGATAATGGGACCAGAGTCGAGTTCAGGTTCAATCACGAACGTACTTGCTCCAGAAAACTCGTCACCGGAGATGATCGCCCGTTGTACCGGCGCGGCCCCGCGCCAGGCAGGTAGTACCGAAAAATGCAGGTTGATCCAACCGTTCGGCACAGCGTCGAGTATCTCGGGACGAAGAATCTGACCATATGCGACCACAGCAGCCACATCGACCTCAAGTTCGGCTAGCTTCGCCAGGAATTCGTCTCCATGTGGGGCATCGGTCAGCACTTCGATGCCAAGTTCTAGCGCGCGTTCCTTCACCGGTGACGGATGCAGGGTACGGCCCCGGCCACGCCTAGCATCGGCGCGGGTCAGCACGGCGACAACCTCATGGTCCGACTCATGGAGTGCTTCGAGTGCGGGAACGGCAACGTCTGGTGTGCCTGCGAACAGAATGCGCATGGCGTTCGAGCCTAGCAGTGTTAGAGCCGTGTCGGGTCCAGTTCGACCCGAATGTGGTCAAGTCGGCGTGCGGCGCTCGCACTGCCCAATGCCGATTTCAGCGTCGCGGCGAGATACCCGCTCTTGACCGCTGGCACCTTGATCAATGCGCGCACCTGTGGCTGCATGGTCTGTTCCTGCGGGATCCGCTCAGCCTGTGTGCCTGGTCGTGGATTTTCATCTCGGCTAGGCAATGGTGCCGGGCCCAGGACGAGCACGTCGTCGTCGAAATCGACAGTGCGCAGCAGTTCTGCGACGGCTAGCGAATCCCCCGTGACGGAGGCAATGCGATAAGCCGGTGGCAGCCCTGCCTCATGGCGTTCGAGCAGTTCCCGGCTCGCGAACCCTGCCGGATCCCAACGTACAAGCGACTGTAAGGCTGCTGTGGCCCCCTGTCCCACGATGGCGACGTTTCCTCCGGTGTGGGCAGGCCGAACCAGATGTGCAGCCATGAACCATCGATGCAACGCGTCAGCCTCCGCATTCATCATCGGCAAGCTGGTCATCACGTCTGCGTCCAAAATGGCTGCCGCGGTGTAGCCGCCGCGCGCATAGGGTTCTGCCCCGGGAGTCGCCACCACCAGGCATCGCCGTTCGCTGACTTCATCGATCACGCCAGATGCGGTGCCCAGGCCGGATAGTTTGACCGGCGTGCGTGGGAAGGCTCGTCCCAGTTCCTCAGCGGTACGAGCGGAGCCGATTCGGATCGACCGCAGGTGTGTCTGCCCGCAGTCGGGGCACCGCCAGTTGCCGCCCAACGTGCCGCACCAGCCGCACTGTGCGCTTCCCGCGGCGATCTGTTGATGACGGACTGTTCCCTGGGTGAGCTGTAACGGGCCGCCACAATTTCTGCAGTGGGCCTGTTGGCGACAGCCCGCGCAGGCCAACGCCGGAATGTAGCCCGCCCGCGGCACTTGAACAAGCACAGGCCCGCGGTCGAGCCCTTCACGCAGGACTCGCCACACTTGCGGCGGAAGCCTGGTGTGGCCCTCTCCCCCGGCTTGTTCGCGGTCGGCTTCGGTGATCACTCGAACGCGCGGTGCAAAACGACGAGTCAGCGCCCGGTCGGCTTCGACGCCGCGCGCCCAGCCAGATTCGATGAGCTGTTGCACCCGCAATGACCGGTCAACCCCCGCCACCAAGAGCGACACCGACTCCAGCTCGCTGCGCAGTCGGAGAATCTCGACCGTGCTGGTACGCGGGTGCCGCTCCGCGATATGGGAATCGTCGGCATCGTCCCAGCACACCATAAGCCCCAGGTCCGCGACCGGGGCGTAGGCGGAGGCTCGCGTGCCGATCACGATCCGCGCCTGACCGAGCGTTGCAGCCAGATACGCGCCGTAGCGAGCCGCTGGCCCCTGGCTCGCTTGGAGCCGGACCACGTCACCTGTGGGATCATCGAGCGACCATTCGCTCAATCCCGCATGATGAAGCCCGGCAAGGAGTCGGTTGACATCCCGATCGTCGGGCAGGACAACGAGGGCTCCGCGCCCTAGATCGGTAACGGTGCGGATCGCCGAGACGATACCGCGCACCCAAGGCGCGGTGGGGTGTTCGGCATTGGGCAGCACGGTCCATACCGCCCGCAGCAATTGGCCCGCCGCCAGACGGGTGAGAAATGCCGTCCCACCGTGGTAATCAGCCCACAGCGCGTGCGAGGTGTCAGGTGGTGCTTGTTTCGGCTCGGTGTTGGCGCCAGTCACATGGGCTAGAACAGCCTTCTCGGTGCGGGCATGACGAGGCGGTATCGCTGCACCTAGTACCTCAGCCATGTTCGTGGCGTAGTAGTCGGCTACCGCCCGGCACAGTGTCAGTGTGCTGGGCGGCGCAATGACGACATCAGAGATCAGGCGGCGAATCGGTTGCAGATTTCCCTCAAAGTCCGATTCTTCACTCCGGGACAGCACCGTGGCGTCTACCGTGCGACCGCCAAACCGCACCGATACCCGCACCCCGGGTTGGATTTGCGTGTCGAGCTCTTCTGGGACCAGATAGTCGAAGGGGCGATCAAGGTGCAACGCTGTCAAGTCAGGCAGAACCGAGACGACCGGGTTGGTGTTGGCAATGGCGACACCATCTTGACGGCGCTGTTTGGACACGCGCGCTTTCGGCAGCCCTGGCAGAGCCAGCTGATCACCGAAATGCGAATCCGTCATGGAGATATCCCACCACAACCCGGTGACATTCGGCGACGAGTTGAGGGACTATTTCACCGCAGCGAGGAGATCAGCGGTGCGGTCTGTGTTCTCCCAGGTGAAATCGTCGAGTTCGCGTCCAAAGTGCCCATAGGCCGCCGTAGCCTGGTAGATGGGCCGTAGCAGATCCAGATCGTGCACGATTGCGGCAGGACGCAGATCGAACACCTCTTTGATCGCTTGCACGATCGCAGCCTCATCGACAGTTGCTGTACCAAAGGTCTCGACGTAGAGGCCGACGGGGTGGGCTCGTCCGATGGCGTACGCCACCTGGACCTCGCAGCGCGAGGCCAACCCTGCTGCTACTACGTTCTTCGCCACCCACCGTGTCGCGTAGGCCGCAGAGCGGTCGACCTTCGACGGGTCCTTTCCGCTGAAGGCTCCCCCGCCATGGCGTGCCGCACCGCCGTAGGTGTCCACGATGATCTTGCGGCCGGTCAAACCCGCGTCGCCTTGCGGGCCGCCGATGACGAATGTGCCGGTGGGGTTGATGATCAGTTGCGCGTCCGTTGTAGGAAGCTCCACCTGAGCGAGTACAGGCACGATGACGTGTTCGCGTATCTGTGCTGCCAGAAGCTCTTGACTCCATCCCGGTCCGTGCTGCGTCGAGAGCACGACTGTGTCCAGGGCAACGGGACGGTCTCCGTCATATGCGAAGGTGACCTGAGTCTTGCCGTCGGGACGCAAGTCCTCGATGATTCCCTCTTTGCGCACGACTGCGAGCCGTTCGGCTAGCCGGTGAGCAGTCCAGATCGGCAACGGCAGCAACTGAGGTGTCTCATCGCAGGCATACCCGAACATCAAGCCTTGGTCGCCGGCGCCCTGGTAGTCGAATTGGTCATGCTCGCTGCCGTCGGTGCGCAGTTCGAGTGATTTATCGACACCCTGTGCGATATCAGGCGACTGCTGCCCGATGGATACCGATACGCCGCACGATGAGCCGTCAAAGCCGATGTCAGAGGAGGTGTATCCGATACGGCGCACCACATTGCGTACGATCTGAGGGATTTCGACGTATGCCTCGGTAGTCACCTCTCCTGCGACATGAACGAGTCCCGTGGTCACCATCGTCTCAACCGCTACACGAGCAGCCGGGTCTTGTTCGATGATCGAGTCGAGAATCGCGTCCGAGATCTGGTCACAGATTTTGTCTGGGTGACCCTCAGTGACTGACTCAGAGGTAAACAGGCGCATGTCATCGGGCATGAGAACAAGGGTACGCCTAAGTCCACGTTGCGGACGGGAAGTGTCCCCTATGCGAGACGGTGGTGTCCGCGCCCGATGCTGGGCACGAACACCACCGTTAGATGTGCGAACTCAATCTCACGGACTGCGGAGATGGCGTCAGCGCGGGTTCGGTTGGGAAAGGCAACGGACTTGCGGATCACCGTACCCGCTGTTTCCGCTGCCACCGCTTAGCCATGTCGACTGCAACTTGAGCCGGAACGCACCAGATATCGGGACATTGATTTCAGCCGGTGTATCGCCGACTCGTTTCACAAATGCAGGCAAGGCTGCGGCCTCGTCAGCAAATACTTCGAGTCTCATGGTTGCGCCTGATGAAGAAGAGTCATCAACACCTGCCACACTCCGCAGATCTGTGCATGCACCCGCTAAGGTGAACTCTGCCCACCGTGATTGAGCACTATTCCTATTTTCGAGGCGCACCGAATTCGGATAAGACGTTCCGTACAACACCACTCGTCCACGCGGGATACTGCCAAGATTTGACCAGTTCGTCATCTTGGTATCTTCAAGATAGAACCACCCATAGACGTCCACGTTCCAGGAACGCGAGACCGCCACATTCGTTTTCTTGCCTGGTGCTACGACACGGAGGGATCGTCCTGAACCCGCTCCGTAAACGGCACCCGACAGGCTGAAGCGGCCATCTGAGCCTGCATTGCCTTCACGCACGTTGATCCAAGTGCCGCTGTCGGAACGTTGCAACACCAGCTTCTTATTGCGCAGTCCGCTGCTCACCGTTCCGGTCACGGTGACCACGTCACCTGCTGTGATGGTGGCTGCGCCGGTTGATGCTAGCGAAATGCTCTGCCGCACTGTGGCCTTGCGGGTCTTTGATGTCTTCTTGGCGAACTGCTTCTTCTTGGCGACTGCGCGATAAGTTCCAACTTGCTGCACATTGCGCACGCGGTGCTTGAACTTGCCTTTTTTGTTGGTGCGCACGGTGGCAACCTTGACCCACCGTTTGCCCGATTTGCGCTGGATAACCACTTTCGCCTTACGCACGGACTTCTTCGATTGCCGCGCCGTCACCTTGCCCTTCAGCACAGCAGTACCACCGGGGGAAACCAACTTGCTGGCCGAGAAGGAAACTTTGAGCGGCTTTTTCGCTGCTGACGCAGGTGTGGCGACCATGCCAAGGCCCACAACGAATGCCACTACCCCGGCAATGACGAGTCGCAACGCGTGTCGCGACGAACTCGGTTTGAACATACGGACTCCTAGAAGACGACCACAACAGAAATGAGCACAAGACCCGAAGGCCAAGCGCTATTTAAAAGTAGCACGCCTGCGATGCTCGCAGTTCACACCGTTAATTTCGATTTGTCGCGACGGTCTATCGCGGACAGCGCCTACTGGGGACGAGTGCCATCAAGCAGGGTTTCTACCTGGTCCCATACCGCGGCGGCAACAACCGATTTATCCCCCGCCGCACTGCCCAGCACGTGCCCGGCGCGGTCAAGCAGACTGACGCTATTGTCACCGGCACCGAAAACCTCGGCCGCTGCCACATCGTTGAACACCAGCAGATCAGCCTTTTTGCGCTCCGCCTTAGCCTGCGCGTGTTGCAAAGCGCTGGCTTCATCGTCGCCGGTTTCAGCGGCAAAGCCCACGATCACTTGACCTGGACGACGCACGGGGCCAGTGAGCTCGGCCAGAATGTCAGGATTTTGGACGAGTTCAATCCGCGGCACGTCGAACTCGTCCGTCTTCTTGATTTTGTGCGCAGTCGTTGCAGCTACCCGAAAATCGGCCACTGCCGCCGCCATGATGATCACGTCAGCATCGACTGATCGAGCAACCATCTCGTCTCGCATCTGTACAGCGGTTTCAACCCGGATCATCTCCAAGTCGCCGGGTGGATGCGATTCGATCGAACCGACCACAGCTGTGACCTCGGCGCCACGTCGCTTGGCCTCCGCCGCGAGGGCGAAGCCCTGTCTTCCAGAGGAACGGTTTCCGATGAACCGCACCGGGTCGATGGGTTCACGAGTTCCACCGACCGAAATCAGCACGCGCCGCCCGGCAAGCGGACGAGCAGTGCTTGAACCAGCAGAGGTTGGATCGGCGGCCTCGATCGTCGCGATCAGTTCGTCCGGCTCAGGCAGTCGTCCTGCGCCGCTGTCTGCACCAGTGAGGCGTCCGACAGCAGGCTCGATCACCTGAATGCCCCGGTCCCGCAACGTTGCAACATTCGCACGAGTTGCCGGATGCTCCCACATCTCGGTGTGCATGGCAGGCGCCATCAGCACCGGTCCAGCAGTGGTCAGAAGCGTGGAGGTCAACAGGTCGTCCGCACGACCAGTAGTGGCTCTTGACAGCAGATCAGCAGTGGCGGGCACTACGGCGACCAAATCGGCCCAGCGGCCCAATGCCACATGTTCGACCTGCGGCACATCGTCGAACACACCGGTATGAACCGGTTTGCCAGTGATGGCCTCCCAGGTGGCGGCGCCAACGAAATTGAGCGAGGCCTGAGTCGGCACGGCGACGACATCGTGTCCGCGCTCCATCAACCCGCGCACCACGTACACAGCCTTATATGCGGCAATTCCGCCGCTGATACCGACGACGATCCGCATCAGCGCCCGCTCCTTGATCTGGGCACCGCACCCGATGACCAGCCGTCATCTTGGATACTTCAAGCCCGCCTGCCGGGTTAGAAAGTTGAATCTTCGCCGACTGAGAAGTCGGTTTCTCCTGCTGCAAACGGAGCGTCGAGGTCGGCAAGGTCTTCAGCCGAGGGAACTGCGTTGGGGTCGATCTCTTCCATCTTGAGCAGACCAGCGTTGATCTCGCGCATTGCGATGGAAAGCGGCTTTTCCTGCACCCGGGATTCGACCAGTGGACCGACGTTCTCCAGCAAACCGTCCTGCAGTTGCGAGAAGTACGAGTTGATCTGACGGGCACGCTTGGCTGCGAAGATCACCAGCGCGTACTTCGAGTCGACGTGGCCAAGTAACTCGTCAATAGGCGGTTCGGTGATGCCAATGGGGTTCGCAACGGTTCCAGACACAGATGTCCTCCAAGCAGTTATTTCTAGATCAACTCAATATTGTACCGCGTACATGCGCACATACGCGCTAGGCGGTTTCGATCCCCATCAAGGAGACGATCTCGTCAGTCGCACGGTGTACATCGTCATTGATCACGATGTGATCGAACTCGTCGGCCGCAGCCAACTCCACCTTGGCAGTCGCAAGCCGCCGAGTTCGCTCTTCCTCGCCTTCGGTTCCTCGTCCCACCAGCCGCCGGACGAGTTCATCCCAGGACGGCGGAGCAAGGAAGACAAATCTGGCGTCGGGCATTGCAGCACGCACTTGACGCGCGCCCTGTAGGTCGATCTCCAATAGTGCTGGAATGCCTTGGGCGAGGCGTTCCTCGACCTGTGCGCGCGGCGTGCCGTACCAGTTCCGCCCGTGTACCACGGCCCATTCGAGCAGTTCCTGATTCGAGACCATGCGGGCGAACTCGTCCCCATCAACGAAGTGATAGTGAACACCGTCGACCTCACCAGGGCGAGGCGGGCGTGTGGTTGCCGACACCGACAACCACACCTGCGGATATCTCGCCCGGATATCGGCCGAGACCGTGCCCTTGCCGACTGCCGTGGGACCTGCCAGAACTGTCAGTCGACTCGCCGAGGGCTTATCGACCGGGATTTCGTTGTTGATCAGCCGAACCTTTCCACCAATGCGGCAGCCTGTCGTGGTCCTAATCCGCGTACGCGCCGCGATTCGGCAATGCCGAATTCCTTGAGAAGAGCTTGCGCACGAACTTTACCAACACCCGGCAGAGCTTCGAGCAATGCACTCACCCGAAGCTTTCCGATGGCATCGTCGTCCTGACCGCGCTTGATGACATCTGAGATGGTTGTTGAACCAGACTTCAGTTCTTGCTTGACCGCGGCGCGGACAGCCCGAGCAGCAGCGGCTCGTTCCAGTGCTTCGGCACGCTGCTCGGCGCTGAGTTGGGGCAATGCCATGATGTTTCTCCTTGAGGGGTCCGATTGATGCCCTATATGGCGAAAATACCCATGGATTGCCCACTTGGCAACGGCTGGGGCCAAACTTGAGTAAACGAGTTCACCTGACGGTGTTCGTCACGGCTCCGAGTTACGCCCGTCCCAGAGCCTGCGCCGCCTCCCTGCTTGCCACAATCGCGGCCTGACGCAAGGCGACAATATCTGGACCTGCTTTGAGCACACCGCGCGAAGATGATGCCAGCACCGCATGCCGAGCTGAGCCGAACACCTGAGCCAATTCCGCAGCCCCAGCCCCCTGCGCACCGACTCCGGGAGCCAGAAGCGGACCGCGCACCGCAGCTAAATCAACACCGTTCTCACGTGCAGCATCGCCGATCGTCGCCCCGACAACGAGTCCCACCGGCCCCCAGGAGGTATCCGACTCGTTGCCGGTCGCTATCCTGTTGACCTCACCCGCGCTGCGTGCGATTCCTGCCGCAACGCTCAGTCCAGCATCATCGACAGCATGCTGGACTGATGCCCCTTCAGGGTTCGATGTCAGGCACAGTACAAAAACTCCCCTGCCGCTGTCACGAGCCGCTTCAATGGCCGGGTCGAGCGAACCGAAACCGAGGTAGGGCGAAAGCGTCACGGCATCGCCCGCCAGCGCCGACCCGTCGCGCAGGTACGCATCGGCATAACCTTGCATCGTCGAACCGATGTCACCGCGTTTGGCGTCGACAATGCTAAGAACGCCGAGGTCCCGCGCCATCTCGATGATGGTCTCCAGCACGAGAACGCCTTTAGACCCGTGCCGCTCAAAGAGCGCTGCTTGCGGCTTGACCGCAGCCACATGCGGCCCGGTGGCCTGTAGCACCGTCGTGGCGAACTGACCTAGACCGATGACGTCATCTGGTAGTCCCCAATCCCGCAGCAACCCAGGGTGGGGATCAATTCCGACACACAGCGGGCCGTGCTCGTCCATCGCGGCCGCCAGACGCTGCCCGAAGGGCACCCGTCCAGCAGCCGCAGCACCGCTCGTTTCGCTCATCGAGTGGCTCCCGGCGTGACCACATAGGTCTGCAACGGATGGACATCGAAAGCGCCGCCAGCGAGTTGGGCTTCAATACCCTGCACTGCCGCTGCCAACTGCTGCACTGTGGTGATGATGGCCTTGTCCGCGGCTGTCGTGGCAGCGCGAATCTCGTAACCGTCGGCACGTGACCCCTGCGAGCTGGGCGTGTTGATCACCATGTCGACCCCACCGTGGGAGATCAGATCCACAATGGTCGGTTCACCGTTCGGACCACGCCCCTCGGACTGCTTGCGCACGATGGAGGACGAGATGCCGTTACGTCGCAGCACAAGTGCTGTACCTGCGGTTGCCAGGATCTCAAAGCCGAGTTCGGCGAGACGGCGAATAGGCAGCACCGCCGAACGCTTGTCACGGTCGGCTACCGAGACGAAAACTCGTCCGGAGGTAGGCAACCCACCGAAGGCCGCCGCCTGCGACTTCGCGAATGCGGTCGGGAAGTCCGTGTCAAAGCCCATGACTTCGCCGGTCGAGCGCATCTCGGGACCGAGCACCGTGTCGACTGCAACGCCCTCAGCGGTCAAGAACCGCTTGAACGGCAGCACTGCCTCCTTGACCGCCAGCGGTGCATTCAAGTCCACCGTTCCGCCATCGCCTTCGGCAGGAAGGTCTCCGCTGGCGCGCAACTGGGCGATCGTCTCCCCAGCCATGATGCGAGCCGCCGCTTTCGCCAACGGAACACCGGTTGCCTTGGAGACGAACGGCACAGTGCGCGATGCGCGCGGATTGGCTTCGAGCACATAGAGCACATCGGAGGCCAACGCGTATTGCACGTTGAGGAGTCCTCGCACTCCGACGCCACGCGCGATGGCCTCGGTGGAACGACGGATGCGCTCAATCTCCTGAGCTGACAAGTTCACCGGTGGGAGGACACACGACGAGTCACCCGAGTGAATACCGGCTTCTTCGATGTGCTCCATCACGCCGCCGAGGTACATGTCCTCGCCGTCGAAGAGAGCGTCGACGTCGATCTCAATCGCATCGTCGAGGAAGCGGTCGATCAAGATCGGCGCCAAGTGACCACCGGCAGCCGCGGCCGCTTCCAACGCCCGCTCGACGTAACCGACAAGCTGGTCTCGTCCATATACGATCTCCATACCGCGCCCACCGAGCACGTAACTGGGGCGGACCAGTACCGGGTATCCGATGCCCTCGGCAACGTTAATGGCCTGGCTCACTGATGTTGCCGTGCCGAATGCCGGTGCGGGCAGATTAGCGGCTTCGAGCACTCGTCCGAAAGCACCGCGGTCCTCCGCAGCGTCGATCGCCTCAGGCGACGTACCCAGAATCGGCACACCATAGTCTGCGAGTCCTTGAGCCAGTGACAACGGCGTCTGGCCGCCCAACTGGACGATGACGCCCTTAATGGGGCCTGCAGCCAGCTCTGCCTCGTAAATCTCGAGTACGTCTTCCATCGTCAACGGCTCGAAGTACAGCCGGTCGGAGGTGTCGTAGTCGGTCGAGACTGTTTCCGGGTTGCAGTTGACCATGATGGTCTCGTACTGGTCGGAGAGCGCCAACGTGGCATGGACACACGAGTAGTCGAACTCGATTCCCTGACCGATGCGGTTCGGCCCGGAGCCGAGAATCAGGATTGCCTCTCGCTCACGCGGCGCGACTTCTGTTTCCTCGTCATAGGACGAGTAGTGATACGGCGTTTTCGCCGCGAATTCTGCAGCACAGGTGTCGACAGTCTTGTACACCGGGCGGATACCCATGGCCTTGCGGATCTCGAAGATGGTCGCAGCGCCGTGGCTGGAGATACCGCGCAGCTGCGCGATCTGCTTATCAGACAGACCGTGACGTTTGGCGAGACGAAGCAAGTCCGCTGTCAAAGAGTCCGCCTGACGCACCTGATCGGCGACATCGTTGATCAACTGGATCTGGTCGAGGAACCACGGGTCGATCGCCGTAGCAGCATACACCTGATCGACACTCGCACCGCCGCGCAATGCCTGCTGCACCTGGATCAGACGCTGCTCGGTAGGCCGCGCGATGACCCGGAGCAGTTCGTCGAGTTCGCCGCCGCTGGGTGCGTCGCCTTCCCAGTGGAAGGTGGAACCCGCTTTGTCGATTGACCGCATGGCCTTGCCGAGCGCTTCAGTGAAGTTTCGCCCGAGCGCCATCGCTTCACCGACCGACTTCATAGTCGTGGTCAGGGTGTCGTCGGCTGCTTGGAACTTCTCGAAGGCAAAGCGTGGCACCTTGACCACGATGTAGTCCAAAGTCGGTTCAAAACTCGCCGGTGTCGACTCGGTGATGTCGTTCGGGATCTCGTCGAGCGTGTAGCCGACCGCCAGTTTGGCGGCGATCTTGGCGATGGGGAAACCCGTGGCCTTCGACGCCAATGCGGACGAACGCGACACCCGCGGATTCATCTCAATGACGATGACACGGCCGGTCTCCGGGTGAATGGCGAACTGGATGTTGCATCCACCGGTGTCAACGCCGACTTCACGGATCACCGCGATCCCGATGTTGCGCAACCGCTGGAACTCGCGGTCAGTCAAAGTCAGGGCGGGAGCCACCGTGATGGAGTCACCGGTGTGCACGCCCACTGGGTCCACGTTCTCAATCGAACAGACCACCACGACGTTGTCTGACTTGTCGCGCATGAGTTCGAGCTCGAACTCCTTCCATCCGAGGATCGATTCTTCGAGCAGCACCTCGGTGGTCGGCGAATAGTGCAGTCCTTGCCCCACGATGCGGCGCAGATCTTTCTCGTCATAGGCAAGGCCAGAGCCCAGCCCTCCCATCGTGAACGATGGACGGACCACCACGGGGTAGCCGAGTTCTCCGACTGCTTCGAGTGCCTCGTCCATGGTGTGGATGATGGCACTGCGGGCGGATTCTCCGCCCGCGATCTTCACGACGTCTCGGAACTGTTCGCGGTCCTCGCCCTTTTGGATGGCCTCGATGTTGGCACCGATCAGTTCGACGTTGTACTCGTCCAGTACGCCAGCCTCAGCCAAGGCGATAGCGGCGTTGAGCGCCGTCTGACCACCCAGGGTCGGCAGCAGCGCGTCGGGACGTTCCTTGGCGATGATCGACGTGAGCACCTCAGTAGTGATCGGCTCAACGTAGGTCGCGTCAGCGAACTCGGGGTCGGTCATGATGGTCGCCGGGTTCGAGTTGACCAGAATGACTCGGATGCCCTCTTCTTTCAACACTCGGCAGGCTTGGGTTCCCGAGTAGTCGAATTCACAAGCCTGCCCGATGACGATCGGCCCGGAGCCGATCACCATGACTGACTGAATATCGTCTCTGCGTGGCACTGGAGTCAGTTCTCCTTATTCGTGTCGTTTGAAGATCCGCGACGTGGTGACTGTTCACGCATCAGCTCAATGAATCGGTCAAAAAGATAGGCGGCATCGTGTGGTCCGGCGGCCGCTTCCGGGTGGTATTGCACTGAGAATGCGGGGATATCGAGGGCCTGGATTCCCTCCACGACGTTGTCGTTCAGCCCGATGTGGGAAACCACGACACGGCCGTAACGTCCATCGTCGTAGGGGGCGGTCGATTCGCCCTCACGTGGCGCGTCAACCGCGAATCCGTGGTTGTGTGCGGTGACTTCGACCTTGCCTGTGGCCCGGTCCAGCACCGGCTGGTTGATTCCGCGGTGTCCGTAGTCGAGCTTGTATGTCCCATAGCCGAGGGCACGGCCCAGAATCTGGTTGCCGAAGCAGATCCCGAAGTACGGGATCTTGCGGTCGAGCACCTCACGCAGCAACTCGACCTCTTGGTCCGCGGCGCCAGGGTCGCCCGGACCGTTGGAGAAGAACACCCCGTCTGGCGCGAGCGCTTCGATCTCGTCGATGGTGATCGTGGCTGGAACCACGTGCACCCGCAGGCCGCGTTCGGCCATCCGCACCGGTGTCATGGACTTGATTCCCAGGTCGACCGCAACGACTGTACCGATGACCTCATCGGTGCGCGGTTCGATGGTGAAGGCTTCTTGGGTCGATACCTCGTGAGCGAGGTTAGCCCCGGCCATCTGTGGCGCGGCCAAGACTCGGTGGACGAGTTCCTCTGACGAGAGTTCCCGGCCCCGTTCGTCAAGCAAGTCGTTGCCGGAGAAGATGCCCGCGCGCATCACACCGCGTTCCCGCAGGTGCCGTGTCAAAGCACGGGTGTCGATGTCGCTGATGCCGACGATGCGCTGGTCGGCGAGCTCCACCTCAAGACTGCGCTGGGATCGCCAGTTCGAGGGGCGCGGAGACGGGTCGCGTACGACGTAGCCCGCGACCCAGATCTTCTGTGATTCCGGGTCCTCGTCGTTGGCCCCGGTGTTGCCGATGTGTGGAGCCGTCATCACCACGATCTGACGGTGATATGAGGGGTCGGTCAGTGTCTCCTGGTACCCGGTCATCCCGGTGTTGAAGACGATCTCTCCGACTGTGGCGCCCAAGGCGCCGTATGCGCGACCGTTGAAGGTTCGGCCGTCTTCAAGGACCAGCACAGCGCGGGCGGAAGCCGCGTAACGCGCACTGGGTCGTTGGACATCGGCCGCGGGTATGCTCCCGCTGGTTACACTCACGAGTTCTCCTCCAAGGTCATGGTGTGTGATGAGGTCAAGGTGGTCAAAGCGTTTTGGAAGTTCTTGCGGGCACCGCGGTCAGCGATGCGAAGACCGGTGTCGACGAGTTCCGTCGACTTGGCTGGCCGCCAGGTCACGACGTCTAGGCCATCGTGCGGTATGTACTTGCCCGATATGCCGCTCGTCGTGGTGGTGGATTCAATGCGATGGCTGGGAATGAAGACATCGGCTTCTCCCTCGCGGCTCAGCAGCACCCCTGATGTGAATACCCGGATACGGGCGTTGGACCGGTTACCGAGCCCGAACACTCCGATTCGGGCCAGCCAGTCGCCGTGCCGTGTCGTCGAAACGTAGATCGCATCGAAACCGGCGCAGATCTCGGTGCCACGGTTGTCCCCGTCCGGGAAAAGATCGAGCGCGGGCACGACATCGGCGCCGTCGCGACGACGGCGCGATAGCCCTCGCACGATGAGAGCAAGGATGAGCAGTCCGATAACAATCCAGATGCCCATCGCGACTGGCATCGGCAGATTCATGATGCGCTCTTGTCCGTTCGTGCCACCGGCTGACCGTCCAACACGGTGGCTCGTCCGCGTAAGAACGTTGCCATCACTGCACCCGGTAGGGTACGTCCGTGCAACGGCGAATTGGTCGAGGCCGTCTGTTGTTCCGCGGCGTCGACTGGCCGCTCAGCTTGAGGGTCGATCAAGGTGATGTTGGCGGGCTCCCCTACCGCAATGGGACGTCCCTGGGCTCGAGGCCCTTCGTTCACCCGTCCTATCCTCGCCGGGTTCTGCGACAGCACTCGTGCGACATCGGCCCAGGTCATGCGTCCGGTATCGACCATGGTTTGCTGGACGACCGACAAAGCCGTCTCCAGGCCAGTCATGCCGAAGGCCGCCGCGGCCCATTCGCAGTCTTTGTCCTCGCGCGGATGCGGTGCGTGATCGGTTGCGACGATGTCAATGGTGCCGTCCGCGAGTCCTTCTCGGACCGCTTCGACATCCGCTTCAGTTCGCAGCGGCGGGTTCACCTTGTAGATCGGGTTGTAGGTACGAGCGAGTTCGTCGGTCAAGAGCAGGTGGTGCGGCGTGACCTCTGCGGTGACATTAATCCCGCGTGATTTCGCCCAACGGATGATTTCGACGGACCCAGCCGTCGAAAGATGGCATACGTGCAACCGGGAGCCGACGTGTTCCGCCAGGAGCACATCGCGGGCGATGATCGCCTCTTCTGCGACGGCCGGCCAGCCTGCCAGACCGATCTCGGCAGAGACGATGCCCTCGTTCATCTGCGCGTTCTCGGTCAGGCGAGGTTCCTGTGCATGCTGTGCGATCACTCCGTCGAAGGCTTTGACGTATTCCAGCGCTCTGCGCATCAGCACCGGGTCGGCAACGCACTTGCCGTCGTCGGAGAAGACTCGTACCCGGGCTGCTGAGTCCGCCATGGCACCTAGCTCTGCAAGCTGTTCACCTGCCAGGCCGATGCTGACCGCACCGATCGGGAAGACGTCGACCCAGCCGGCCTCGTCGCCTAGCCGCGCCACCTGTTCCACCACTCCGGCGGTGTCTTGAACTGGTGACGTATTGGCCATGGCATGTACCGCGGTGAAACCGCCTGCTGCTGCCGCGCGAGTGCCCGATTCGACTGTTTCCGCGTCTTCGCGACCCGGTTCGCGCAGGTGCGTATGCAAGTCGACCAAACCGGGCAGGGCGATCAGACCGGCACCGTCAATGACAGTCGCCTCGGCAACGCTCTCGTCTTGGGCCAAGGCACCGGGCGCGGCGATGTCCACAATCACGCCGTCATCGATCAGCACATCCTTGCGCTCATAGCCCACGATGGAAACATTTGTAATCAGCACGGAGCCTTCACCGTTAGGAATGTGAGCCGAGGTCATGAATTCTCCTTGCCTGTGGGGTGGGCTGCAGTACCGGCGCTGGATTCTCCGGTGAGCAGAAGGTAAAGCACCGCCATGCGCACGGCGACACCGTTAGCGACCTGTTCGACGATGACCGATCGAGGTGAGTCCGCTGCTTGAGCGCTGATCTCCAGGCCGCGATTCATCGGACCGGGGTGCAGCACGATGGCGTGTTCCGGCAGTCGGCCAAGGCGCTTTGCGTCCAGACCGTAGATCCGGGTGTATTCGAGTGGGCTGGGGAAGAAGCCGCCGCCAGCACTGGACATCCGCTCACGTTGCACCCGGAGCATCATGATGGCATCGGGCTGGACTTGATCAATCGCCTCATCGAGATGATAGGAGATCTGGCATGGCCAGGTTTCAACGCCGACCGGCAGCAACGTCGGCGGGGATACCAAGGTCACTTGCGCGCCCAATGTGCTCAGCAGATAAACGTTTGCTCGCGCGACGCGAGAATGCAGCACATCGCCCACGATGACGATTTTGAGTCCGCTGAGATCCTTGCCCACCACCCCGATGGAGTCGGGCTCGCCCATGGTTTCACCCATCAGGTGCCTGCGGATCGTGTAGGCGTCGAGTAACGCCTGGGTGGGATGCTGGTGTGTACCGTCCCCAGCGTTGATCACCGGCGCATCGAGCCATCCGGCATGGGCCAGCGTGTAGGGCGCGCCCGATGCTTGATGGCGGATGATGACAGCATCCGCGCCCATGGCCTTCAGCGTCAGCGCGGTGTCTTTGAGGGATTCGCCTTTGGACAGGGAGGACCCTTTGGCCGAGAAATTGATGACATCGGCGCTGAGCCTCTTAGCGGCAGTCTCAAAGCTGATTCGTGTCCGTGTCGAGTCTTCGAAGAATAGGTTGACCACGGTGCGCCCACGCAACGTCGGAAGTTTTTTCACTTCACGTTCTTGTGTGGCTGCCATCTGCGCTGTGGTGTCGAGGATACGGACAGCCTCTTCAAGGCTCAGATCGCTGGTGGACAGTAAGTGCCTCATTGCCCCGCCTCCGGCACTACCGGCCCTGAATCCTGCGTCTCTGGTTGCGCAATGACCACGGCGTCTGTGCCGTCGATTTCGGTGAGGTTGACCTTCACACGCTCATCGACGGAGGTCGGCAGGTTCTTGCCCACGTAGTCCGGACGAATGGGCAGTCTGCGGTGGCCGCGGTCGACCAATGCCGCCAACTGCACGGCGCGCGGGCGCCCCAGATCTTTAATCGCATCGAGTGCCGCACGTACCGTTCGGCCGGAGAACAGCACATCGTCGACGAGCACCACTATGCGATCATCAATGCCTTCAGGCGGGATCACCGTCGATTTGACGGTGCGAACTGGACCGTGATGCAGATCGTCGCGGTACATGGTGATGTCTAGTTGCCCCAGGAGATCAGTGCCACCGGCATCCGGTTCGACATGTCTGATCTTCGCGGCGAGGCGAGTCGCCAGGGGGACGCCGCGGGTGGGAATGCCGAGCAGTAGGACATCGGACGCGCCTTTATTACGTTCGATGATCTCGTGCGCTATTCGGGTCAATGCCCGATCGATGTCGGGACCCGACATCACGTTGCGTGCGGCCCATGAACCCTGGTTGGGTGCAGCTTCGCTGCTCATGGTGTGCCTCCTTTCCCGCCTCACAGGACGGGGATTAAAGGAATGACTTCCGTCGAGCAATGTTACCGCAGGACGAGACGCGTGGAGACCACGACGCCTCGCCGCGTCACAATTGCTTAGGCGATTCTTCTTCCTGAACGTCAGGACTCGATTGGTTGAGGATGTCGTCACGTACGACACGGCGCATCACTTTGCCGATTTGCGACTTCGGGAGTTCAGAGACGATGACGATCTTGCGCGGAATCGCGTAACGAGACAGGTGTTCGGCACACCACCGCCGCACGGCTTCGATATCGACCTTGGGCAATTCAACGTGCGGAAGTTCGACTCTCGACAGGTCGATATGCGGCAGTTCGACCTTGGGCAGATCGACTTTGGGCAGATCGACTTTGGGCAGATCGACTTTGGGCAACTCGACATGCGGTAAGTCAATATGAGGAACGCCCACGTGCGGCAGGTCGATGTCTGGCAGTTGCGGCGCATCCTCGTCAATGGCTTCCGGTGGCAGGACGAGTGCCGCGACGACTTCCTCACCCAGGTCGCCGCCGGGCAGGCCCACCACCGCGGCATCGAGGATGCCGGGCATCTGACGCAGGACAGCCTCGACGTGCGAGGGATAGACCTTGAAACCACCGGTCACGATCAGTTCTTTAATGCGGTCGACGAGTTTGACGAATCCGGACTCGTCTTGGACCACGATGTCACCCGTGCGAAGCCAGGTCTGACCGTCAATCTCGATACGCCATGGGCGGTTGTCGGGGTCTTCTCCCCAGTAGCCCGCGAACACTTGCGGGCCGTGGATCAGGAGTTCGCCGCGCTCCCCTGCCGAAACCTCACGAGTCGGATCGTTTTGGTCCACGACCTTGATTTCCGTGTTGGGGAACGGCAGGCCTAACCAACCTGGTCGGCGTTGGTCACTCACGGGGTTTCCCAAAGCCACTGGAGAGCATTCCGTCATGCCGTAACCTTCGATGACGTATCCGCCGGTCAGTTCCTCCCAGCGTGCCGCGCCCTCTTTAGACAGTGGCATGGCTCCGGAGAGAACGTAGGACATCGACGAGAAGTCTGGCTTGCGTTTCTGCTCTGCAGCTGCGGCCACAATGCGATCCAGCATGGGCGGTACAGCCGCCATAAACGTTCCTGGGATGCGCCGTTGCGTTGCGATGACCTCTTCGGCCGAGAACTTCGGGAAGAGCACCAGGGTGCCCCCGACCCGTAGGCCGAAGGCAAGCGTCAATGTCATTCCGTAGGCGTGGAACAGCGGCAGTACGCCGTACATGATGGCCGGTTCTGGGTCATCGGCGCTCAGCGAGGTCCATTCTTCGCCCTGCACCGCGTTGCTGACCAGATTGCGGTGGGTGAGCATGGCTGCCTGCGGGTCGCCCGTGGTACCGCCCGTGTAGATCAGTAGCGCCAAGTCTTCTGCTTTGGGCAGCGGAATGTCGCGCAGTGGTTTCGCCTGTGATCCGGCGATAAAGCGGTGCCAGTCTTGCGCACATGCGGGGGTCGGTGAGGTCAGTTGCGCACGAGTGCTTCGAGCCCGGGCGATAGGAAGCCGCAATGCGAGACGTTTGGTCAGCGGCAGGTCACGAGAGATATCAACACTGAAGAGCTGCTTGACCGGTGTCTGTTCTATGACTTCGGCGATCCGCAAACTTGTCGGCTGCCAGGCTATCGCCCAAGTGCTGCCGCTGTTGGTGAGACGAGAACGCAGTTCTTCGGCCGTCGCCAATGGATTCAACTCGACTACGACGGCGCCAAGCCGCAATACCGCCAGGAATGAGACCACGTGGGCCGGGCAGTTGGGCATCGATAACGCAACCCGATCGCCTGCACGCACACCACGAGCGGACAGTGCGGAAGCTGCTTGCTGGACCTGCTTGCCCAATTCGAGGTAATTGGTCTTAGCGCCCATAAAGTACAACGCGGTGCGCGCAGGGTTCTTGCGCGCAGCACGAGCGACCGCCTCGCTTATCGATTCATCAGGAATGTCGATATTGCGCAGCACAGTCGGGGCACTGCGATAGTGCCCGTTGCCGTCGGTGATATCAGTGCTCTGTCCGCTACCTGGGTTCACATGACAAACCCTAACCTACGGTGCCGTAAGTTACCTGGGAGTCACGCGCGCAACGTGGGCAATACCTGCACGATTCGCCCCAGCAGACCATTGACGAAGTTCGGCGAGTCGTCTGTCGACAGTTCCTTGACCATCGTCACTGCTTCATCGATGACGACTTCCGAGGGCACGTCGTTGCCGTAGAGCATCTCCCACACGCCGATACGCAGCGCCGACCTGTCGACAGCGGGCATGCGTTCCAAGGTCCAACCGTGCGAGTAGGTCGAGAGGATCTCGTCGATCTCGTCGCGATGTTTGACGACGCCTTCGACGATCTCACTGGAATACGGCGGCGGCGGACTTTGACGCGGTCCGGGTTCGATCAGCCGGTCAGCGAGGGTCACAATGGGATCCGTGCCGCGCTGTTCGGCTTCAAAGAGGATGTCGAGTGCCCGACGACGGGCTTTACTGCGAGCTGGCACGTCAGTCGTTCACGCGACCCAGGTAGGAACGGTCGCGGGTGTCGACCTTGACCTTGGTGCCCTGCTCGACGAACAGCGGGACCTGAATTTGTGCACCAGTTTCCAGGGTTGCAGGCTTGGTGCCTCCGGTGGAACGGTCACCTTGCAGGCCCGGCTCGGTGTAAGTGATCTCCAACACGACAGAGGACGGCAGCTCAATGTACAGCGGCGACTCCTCATGTGAGGCAACCTGGACAACGGTGTTCTCCAGCAGGAAGTCTTTGGCGTCGCCGACAATGGTTTCACTGATGGAGACCTGGTCATAGGTCGAGGTGTTCATGAACACGAAGTCGGTACCGTCGTGGTAGAGGTACTCCATGTCAGACTTGTCGACGTTGGCAGTTTCGATTTTCATCCCCGCATTGAAGGTCTTGTCAACGACCTTGCCGGTGACCACGCTCTTGAGTTTGGTGCGGACGAATGCACCGCCCTTGCCTGGCTTGACGTGCTGGAACTCCAGGACAGTCCAAAGCTGTCCATCGAGGTTGAGCACAGTCCCGTTCTTGATGTCGTTAGTGGTTGCCACAGTGGGGCCCTTCTTTTTTCGATATGCCAGTCAAGGATCGATCAGCCATTCTATCGGTCATTACCCGGTGGTCGGTGCACATCGCCGCCACATCGAGTCAGATATGCAACAGGGAGCTACCGCCCACACCGCATATTGCGGCGAAGATGACGGAGGCGAGTGTGCCGATCACGAACCGTTCTGAGGCGGCGGGATTGTCTTTCAACTCCGGGTAACGGCCCAACCCTTTGATTGCCACCACGATGGCAATCGCGGCGGGATAGCCGACCAGGATCGAACCGGCGATAGCGAGACGCTCCAGGTAGCCGATCCAGCGCCCACCGCGGAGCGAATCGCGCGCACTTTGAGATTCCGGCCCGTCGCCCTCATTGCGACGCCGCGCGCCGGCACTGGCTAGACGCATCACTCCCACGACCGCCCAGTAGCCTCCGACCGTTGCCACAGCCAGGGTGCCAAGCACGCTCAAAGTCACGAGTATCGGGTTCATCACTTAGCGATTCTCTATGGTTTCGATCCGTTCGGCCAGCTCAGCCAATAACGGCAGTAATTCCAGTTCTTCGTTCCAGGCTGTTCGTTTGATGTTCTGCGAGATGCTTTGCGGACTCACACCTATGCGTTCCGCCGTTTCCCGCTGTGAAAGAACCGTCTGACTGGTCGCATCTGCCCAGAGCGCCAACTGTCTGGGCACTTCCGTTTCGCGGGCTATCGCGCAGTTCGCGTCGATGACTTCCCATCCGCGAACAGTGCGTCGTTGATAGATCACACCCAGGATGCGCAACAGTGACTGAAGTTGAATCGACGCATCTTCCGCTTTATCGGCTACGACACATACCGGCACGCTTAACCTGTTGCTTCGAGCCTTTTCGACCGCGTTTCGCGCATTGATAAAACTCTTGCCGCGCGCCTCCCGCGTGGAGGTCAAAGCAGAAAGACCTTCCTCTAGCCGTGCGGCGCCAATGCCGATCTGCCATTGTCCTAACCGCAAGCCCGTGCGTACCGCGGCAAGGACGAGTGCCGGACTGTCTGTCACACATTGGAGTTCGTCACCGACCGTACGTTCAGGTGTCAGCACCCACGGCTGTCTCAGCACATCTGAAAGGTGTTGCAACACATCGAGATACTCCGGAACGCGGTCGACGTTGCTCCGGCTGCGGTTCTGATCTAACGTCAGCACGAACATACATCAAGAGTAGACCCTTGCTTTTGCAGAAACAAGCCATAACCCTTGATTTGTCTTAAGCAAGTTTTAGAACTTGCTTTTTGGTCAGTTTCGCTCACACAATGCGACGAGTGCCAACCGATACGAGTCGATGCCGAAGCCTGCAATCGTGCCCGTTGCCACGCCTCCGATGACTGAATGGTGCCGAAACTCCTCACGCGCATAAGGGTTCGAGATGTGCACTTCGATCAACCGCAATCCACCTTTAGTCACCATCGCCGCGGCGTCGCGCAACGCATAGGAATAATGGGTGAAGGCAGCAGGGTTGATCACGACATCGCTGCCGGCATCGACGGCTTCGTGCAGCCATCGCACGAGGTCCGTCTCATCGTCGCTTTGCCGCACTTCGGCCTCTAACCCGAGGGCACCTGCCCAGTCGGTGACCATTTGACGGAGATCGTCAAAGGTCGCCGAACCGTACACATCAGGTTCGCGGATACCGAGCCGCCCGAGATTGGGGCCGTTGAGGACTAACACTGAAGCCATAGTGTGATCCTAACCGCCAGGTGCGACCTGCGGGTTTCATTCGACAAGGTTCGAGCGATTCAAGATGATCGAGCGTCGCATGCCAGGTAGTGTGAAACGGCACTTGGCGTAGTTCGCACCGACAACCGCGCATTGCCATTGCATGTCCGACAAGGTACGGAGGCTTCATGACTATCCAGGTACGAGAGATATCGCGCCGCTTTGGCAACCTCAAAGCCCTCGACGATGTCAGTTTCGATATCAGACCGGGCAGATTGACCGGGTTTGTCGGCGGCAACGGTGCCGGTAAGACCACAGCCATGCGCATCATCCTCGGCGTGCTCACGGCTGATTCTGGTTCAGTGCTGCAAGACGGCAGAGAGCTGACCGGATCTGATCGCAAACGATTCGGATACATGCCTGAGGAACGTGGTCTCTACCCGAAGATGAAAGTGCGCGAACAGTTGGTCTACCTGGCCCGGCTACACGGGCTTTCTTCGGTTGAGTCCCAACAGCGTGCCGATTCGCTGCTGGAACGCCTAGAACTCGCGCACCGGGGCAACGACCTCGTCGAATCGCTTTCATTGGGCAACCAGCAACGAGCACAGATCGCTGCAGCACTCGTCCACGACCCGGCGGCACTCGTCCTCGATGAACCTTTTTCTGGCCTCGATCCCCTCGCCGTGGACGTTGTGCTAGCCGTATTGACCGAGGCGGCTGACAATGGTGTGCCAGTGCTGTTGTCCTCGCATCAACTCGACGTGGTGGAACGACTGTGTGATGACCTCGTCATCATTTCCCAGGGTCAGATCCGCGCGGCGGGAGCTCGCGATGACCTGCGCGCACAGCACTCCCCTGCTCGTTACCGCATCGAAACCGATACCGATCTGTCGTGGCTGACCACCACGCCTGGCCTGCATGACATATCGATCGAAGCGGGCGCCGCAACCTTCGAATGTCGCGACCGAGCACTCGTACAACAGGTCGTGAAATCCGTTGCGGAGCGCGGAGACCTCCACGCATTTGCCCCTGAACGACGCACCCTCGCCGAGATTTTCCGCGAAGTCGTCGCCGACAGCGCACAACAGGAGGAATCATGAGTTCCGTCCACACCACCGCTCCGCGCCGTGAGTTGAGCACCGCCGCAGCGACCTGGCTCGTTGCGAAACGAGACATCATGGCGCAGATTCGGTCGAAATCGTTCCTGATCTCGACCGGCATCCTGCTGGTCCTCGTGCTCGGCATGATCATCGTGACGTCGATTCTGTCCAACCGTGACGATTCCGCGCACGAGGTCGCTGTCGTCGGGCAGTCCGCGCCGATCGCTCAAACTGTCGAGTCTTTCGAGGTCACCACGGTCGCCTCCGCGGATGAAGCTCTCGCGTTGGTGCGCGATGGGAGCGTTGAGGCTGCGATCCTGCCTTCCGAGGAGACTGCCCAAGATCCGCTCGGCTTCTACGTCGTGGCACTGGATTCAACACCGGAATCGGTCGTGAACTCGCTGATGGTCTCACCCAGGGTGGACCTGTTGGAGCCGCCAGTCACCTCCGAGGGCCTGCTTTACCTGATTTCCTTCGCGTTCGGGATCGTATTCATGATGTCGGCGATGACGTTCGGCTCGATGATCGCGCAGAACACTGTCGTCGAAAAACAAACTCGTACCGTGGAGCTATTGCTGTCGGCTGTGCCCGCCAAGGCGCTGCTGGGCGGGAAGGTGATCGGCAATTCGATTCTCGCGATAGGTCAGACCACTGCGATCGCATTGACCGCTATCGCCGGACTATCGGCTACCGGTCAGGGCGAGATCCTCACTATGGTGGGCGCACCTGTGGTCTGGTTCATCGGATTCTTCATTCTCGGGTTCATCCTCTTGGCGGCACTTTTCGCCGGCTCCGCGTCGCTGGTGTCCCGCATTGAAGACACCGGGTCGGTATTGACTCCGGTGATCTGGATCGCGATGATTCCCTACTTCGTCGTGGTCTTCTTCTCTGACAATGACCTGGTGATGACTATTGCGTCATATGTGCCGTTCTCAGCGCCCGTCGCGATGCCGGTCCGCATCTTCACTCAGTCTGCTCAGTGGTTTGAGCCGCTTATCGCGTTGGCCATCTTGGCGGTTACCGCTTGGGGCGCGATCACCGTGGCTTCTCGCGTGTACCAGCGCACTATCCTGCGCACCGGTGCACGAGTCAAACTGAGCGAAGCGCTCAACGAGTAGCACGGTTGCGCCCTGTCGACAGGCTCGGCGCAGCGCGGCCCGTCGGTGGCAACTGATCGAACCACACCCGACATTGAGGGCATCATGATCGTGTTTGGCACCACTTATAACCGGTGCCGAACACGATTATGGTGCCCCCAGTAGGGATACCATCCGTGCACGATGACTGTAGCGGACGCTACGCTCCACCTACAGCGCGATCGCGTTGCTCGGGCTCGTCTCATCGTGCGAGACCTCGGCGTAGGCCGCGGCGAGCAGCGTCGGGTCGGGTCCTTCGAGTCGGCTCGGCGATCCGATGGCGTCAAGCACCACAAACCGCAACAGCGCGCCACGGGTCTTCTTGTCACGCTGCATCGCGGAAAGCAGTTGCTTCCACTTGTCGCCGCGATAACTGGTGGGAAGTCCCACGGACTTCAAAATCGCACGGTGGCGCGCCACGTCTTCATCGCCGAGCCGACCAGCAAGTCTCGCTAATTCCGCCGCGTAGACCATGCCGACGGCCACCGCAGCCCCATGGCGCCATGAGTAGCGTTCCACTTGTTCGAGCGCATGCCCGAAGGTGTGGCCGTAGTTGAGGATCTCGCGTAGCGAGGCTTCGCGCAGATCCTGCGAGACGACCTTGGCCTTGACGGCAATGGATCGTTCCACCAGTTCTCGTAGCACAGACCACATCTGGTCGCTGACCTCTGGCCACCGGGTGAACTCGTCCGAACGATTTTCGATGAGTTCCAAGATGACCGGGTCTTGGATGAAGCCGATTTTGATGATCTCGGCGAGGCCCGCGACCAGGTCCCACTTCGGCAGGGTTTCGAGGGCCGCAAGATCGCACAGCACACCGACTGGCGAGTGGAAGGCACCGACCAGGTTCTTGCCCTCGGCGGTGTTGATGCCGGTCTTGCCGCCGACTGCGGCGTCAACCATGGCCAGCAAGGTGGTGGGGATGTGCACCACGGCGATGCCGCGCAGCCAGGTCGCCGCGACGAACCCGGCAAGGTCGGTGGCGGTGCCGCCGCCGATGGAGACGATAGCGTCAGAACGCGTGAAGTCCGCCTGACCGAGGATCTGCCAGCAGAACTCGAGCACTTCGGCGCTCTTGGCCGTCTCAGCGTCGGGGATGACCGCAAGGAGCGCTTCGTATCCCTGTTCCAGCAGGTCTTCGCGTACCGCTTGTGCGGTGGCTTCCAACGATTCCGGATGGATGATCAGCACCTTGGCGACGTTCTTGCCGAGCAGACCGGGAAGTTCACCCAGCAGGTGCCGTCCAACGACCACATCATAGGTACGTTCTGCGGTGACTGTGATCCGGGTTGGTGTGTCGAGGACGTCGCTCATCATGCGGCTCCGTTTACTTTCTTATCTTCGAGGTGGTCGACGAGTCGTGCTGCGATCTGCGCTGGAGTTTGAGTGCTGGTGTCTAGTTGTAGCGTAGCGACCGCTTCGTAGATCGGGCGACGCTGCTCTAGCAACGACGTTAGTTTCGCACGGGTATCGCCCGCAAGGAGGGGACGATCGGTATTTGACTCCCCCAGCCTCTTGACGGCCGTGTCAATGGAGACGTCGAGGAACACGATGATTCCTCGGTTAGCCGCGTACCGGGCGAGTTCGCGCTGATTCGCTTCCTTGACCGGCGTTCCACCGCCTAGGGCGAGGACGAGGCCGCCTCGTGCGAGCATGTGTGCCAAGGCTTCTGACTCGAGCTGGCGGAAATGCGCTTCCCCGTGCTGGGCGAAGATATCGGCGATCTTCTTGCCGGCCGCACGTTCGATGTGCTGGTCAAGGTCTAGGTACTGCGCGCCGGTTTTTGCCGCCAGACGTTTGCCGATTGTCGATTTCCCAGCACCTGGCGGGCCGATGAGCACAACGAGCGGTTGTTCTGCTGGTGGGGTCACCGCATTAGCTCCGGGATCGACTCCAGGTAGGCGTTAAGGTTGCGGCGGGTTTCGGTCACGGAGTCGCCACCGAATTTCTCCAGCAGTGAGTCGGCCAAGGTCAGTGCAACCATTGCTTCGGCGATAACAGCTGCCGGTTGGACTGCGCAGACGTCGGAACGCTGGTGCTGTGCTTTTGAGGCTTCGCCCGTGGTGACGTCGACGGTCTGTAGCGCGCGAGGCACTGTGGAGATGGGCTTCATCGCACCGCGCACGCGGATGATTTCGCCGTTGGTCATGCCGCCTTCGAGGCCGCCGGCGCGGTTGGACAGGCGTTTGATCTGTCCCTGCTCGTCGCGAACGATCTCGTCGTGGGCGGCAGAGCCTTTGCGAGCGGCGGTGGTGAAACCGTCGCCGATCTCGACGCCTTTGAACGCTTGGATGCCCATGATCGCGGCCGCGAGCCTGGCGTCGAGGCGCCGGTCCCAGTGCACGTAGGATCCGATGCCGCTGGGGACGCCGTAGGCAAGGACTTCGACTACTCCCCCGAGGGTGTCACCTGATTTTTGGGTTTCGTCGATGAGTTCGACGATCTTTGTTGACGTTTCCTTGTCGAAGCAGCGCGCCGGGTCGGCGTCGAGCGTGGAGACGTCGTCTGGAGTTGGGAGTGCGGCATCGTCGGGGACGCGGATTCCGCCGATTTCGAGTACGTGGGAGACGAGCCGGATGCCTGCGACTTGTTCGAGCAGGTTGGCTGCGATGGTGCCGAGTGCCACCCGAGTGGCGGTTTCACGCGCTGAGGCTCGTTCCAGTACCGGGCGCGCATCCTCGAAACCGTATTTGCGCATACCGACGAGGTCTGCGTGACCGGGGCGCGGGCGGGTCAATGGGCGGTTGCGGGCGATTTCGCGCTCGTCACCGGTGCCGGCGTCCTTGAGGAGCGCCTCCGGCGGTACTGGGTCTGCGGCCATGACATCGACCCATTTCGGCCATTCCGTATTGCCGATGGTGATGGCGATAGGTCCGCCTTGGGTCTTACCGTGACGTAGCCCGGCGAGGACATTGACCTCGTCCTGTTCGAACTTCTGGCGCGATCCCCTGCCATACCCCAGACGCCGCCGGGCCAACGCCCCTCGGATGTCGTCTGTCACCAGATCGAGCCCGGCGGGTACGCCTTCGATCACTCCAACGAGCGCCGGGCCGTGCGATTCTCCAGAAGTCAACCAACGAAGCATGTTCCTATCTTCCCATGTCCGTGGCACGACATCGTCATCCGATCGGTGTGGTCGTATTCTCGGTGCTCGGGCTAGGTCTAGTTGGAGCCTGTCATCGGATTCTGCTTGCCATTGGTCGACGGGAGTTCGGGCTTTTCAATGTTCTCGCTGTCAGGAATGCTGCTCCGAGCCTCGGGGTCGAGCAACACTGAGATCTGGCCACTGATCTTCAGGTTGACCTCGTTGGAACTATTGTTCGAGGAAGATTCACCACCTCCTGAGGACCCTTGGACCTGGGAGACCAGCATGATGCGTTTTTCGTTCTGCTGCAGGCCGCGCAGGAACTCCAGGATGTCGGAGTAGCCACCGGCTACCTCGATATTGACCGGCATGATGTAGAAGTCGCTGAAGCGTGGCCGGTTGTCATCAGGGTTCTCCTCGGCAGCTGTCTCGTCCGATCCGGACGACGCATCGATCCCGCCCCGGGCTTCCGATTCGATCGGGGTTGTCGCAAGGTCTGCTTGTGCCGCGGTGATCGACACCTGAGATGAGGTCCCGAAAGTCAGATTCGTCACCGAGACGTCGTAGGTCTCAGCGATTTCGGCGACCTGACGTTGGAACTCCTGTGTCTGCAGCGTCGTGGGAACCTGCACTCTCAGCTCTTCGAGCAGTGCACGGTAGTCATCGATCTGCTCGAACTGCTGACGCAGTCTGTTGACCTCGATCTGCTCCCGGTCATTCTTCGCTTCCTGATCCGCTGCGGTCTCGTTCGTCTCGTCAGCGGACTGCCACAACGGTTGGACGCCGAGCAGACCACCTGCGACGACGAATGCCAGCGAGACGAATACTGCGAGGATCGTCCACAGTCGGGCCTTGGCGGCGGCTTTCGGGCTCATTAGTTGGTCTCCTCGTCGCTTTGGCCGCCTGCGGTCTCGATCTCACGGTCGTCGAACTCGCGATTCAGCAAGGCCAACTGGTTGATCTGTACCGTTGCAGTCACGCTGTACGTGGAGCCTGATCCACCGGAACCACTTGAATCGTTACGCGCCGCCACTTGGATCGAGGCGTCCTGCAGTCCCGCAATAAGATTGAGAGCATCAACCCAATCTGCGGCTTCCGGCAGATCCGGCGATGTGGCAGTGAAGTTAATCGTTCCCAGCCCAGTGGCCAAGACCGGGTCTCCGGCGGTCGATGCGCGTTCGGTCGGGCTGGCCTGCTTAACATCGAACGTGTCGATGGTGACGTCATCAGGCAACTGCGCCGCGATCGCGTCGATATATGCGGCCCAGTCCACGGCGGTCACCACAGAAAAGTCCCGAACGTCTTTCGTGTCGGCGATGGCCCGGATCACCGTGGTGACCTCCGAGTACTTCTTCTTCTCGGCGGAGAGTGCGATGGCTCTATCTTCCGCCTCGGCAAGCCGGCTATCTGCGTTGGTCTTGACGACATAAGCGAAGCCGATCGTCAGGATCACCACGGCGACGACTCCCAGAACGATGTAGACGAGCAGTCGTCTGCGCAGTCCGAGCCGCCGCCCGTCACGGACTTCCGGAGGGAGCAAATCGACCTGCGGCAACGACGGGATCTCGGTTGCGGAGGAACTCTTCTCAGCCTTTTCGCCTTTTGGCTTCTTGCTGGTGAGTGTGATCATCAGACTAACGCTCCTACTCCATAGCCGAGGCCAAGTGCGGTGGTCATCGTCACGGCATTCGCTTCGAATTGCGTACGATCGCCGACTGATTTGGCGAATGTCGTGGTCTCCAGCGGGTCCCCGAGGATGGCGTTGAGACGGCTGCTGCTCGCCAGATATTGCCCCAGTCCCGGCATGTGAGCGGATCCACCTGTCAGCGCTACGACATCGAGATGTTCACCACCGGATGCGGAGGTGAAGTAGCCAAACGTGCCACGGATCGCCTCGACCAGTTTCGTAGCGACTTCGTTCATCGCCTCAGCACCATCGCGCAGTTCGGGATACTTGACGGCGTTCATGCCGAGTTCGCACTTGATCCGTTCTGCCTCGTTGGGTCCCACGCCCGAGGCGCGCGCAAAGGAATCGGTCATCGCCTGCCCGCCGATGGGCAAAGCACGCACGAACTGCGGATCGCCATCAGAGGCAATGACCACCGTCGTGATGTGTGCGCCGATATCCACGATCGCCACATTGCCCTGCGCCAGCCTGCCGCGTGTCATGGCGCGCAACAATGCGAAGGCGTTCAGGTCCACACCCACGGGAAGAAGCCCTGCTTGTTCGGCACATTTCACGTTGGCGCTCACGGTGTCACGAGCCGCAGCCACCAGGAGCCCGTCATATGAACGGATGTCGTTCTCGTGGCTCTCCTCGACTGGATAGTAATCCAGCAATGCCTCATCGACTGGCATAGGAAGCAGGTCTTGAACCTGATACGGCAACGACGCGCGCAATTGATCGAACGGCGCCCACGGCAGCGTCAGAGCCCGGACCGCGACCCGCTGGTTCCCGACGCCGAGGATGACTTCCTTGGACGAGAACTTCGAACCTGAGAACAGTTCTTTCAGCGCAGCAGAGACCACGGTTGCGTCCACCACCTCACCGTCACGCACGGCCCCGTCGGGCAACGGAACTTCACGATAGGCACGCAGCTCGCCGCCCACGCCTCCAGCAGAAAAGGCGATTTCGGCGGCTCTGACGGCTGTCGAGCCGATGTCGAGTCCGATCGACTGTTGCTTGGCCACGCTGGGTCCTTCCGCTATTTGATGGTCTCGTGCGAATATCGGCATGAATTCCGGCGGGCTTGAACCGACACTCGTACCTCAGGGGCGCTGGCGGCTACCGAAGCCATCAGCGCTCTTGCCTCGCCGCAAGCCGTCTATGCGAGGAGCGCTAGGTACTGGTCCCAGATCTGCTCTCCCACCGCGATTCCGATGGCCGCACCGGCGATCATCCAGGGCCCGAACGGGATACCGGACTTCCGTCCGGCTCGACGTGTCAGCAGCAAGACGATCGAGTACACCCCGCCGAGCAGAAAGGCGCCGAATGCTCCTATCGCCAACGCACCCCACCCGATCCATGCCAGAGCCAGTCCCAGGACACCTGCCAGTTTGACATCTCCGAATCCCATGCCTCCCGGATAAAGGACCAGAGCGAGGAAGTAGAAGACGAAAAGAATGGCGCCGCCTGCCAGTGCGCGCCAGAAAGAGCCGAACTGCCCGTCCGACAAAGATTCTGCAAACAGGGCAGCGATAACGACGAGGTATGTCGGCATTACGATCTTGTCCGGAAGCCGTTTGACGTCCAGGTCGATCATGACGAGCGCGACAGCGACACACGCGAGGTAGACGTATCCGAGGGTCGCCCAGGTGACACCGAAACGGAGCACCACGAGCACCACCGCTATGGCGGTCACCAACTCGATGACTGGATACCGCGCCGCGATCGGCTTACGACATCGTGAGCACTTGCCACGCAGCCAGAGCCACGACAGGACCGGTATGTTCTCCCACGCATGGAGCCGATGGCCGCAACGCGGGCAGGCGCTCGGTGGCTTCACCACGGATTCTCCGCGCGGCACCCGCCAGATCACAACGTTGAGAAAAGACCCGACGACCAATCCGAGTATTCCCGCTAAGACAAGGGTCATCTAGTCGCCACCCGCTGCCCGCGCGCCATGTCGATCAGCCACCCGAGGTCACCAGTGAAGTGGCGGGTTCGCGGTAGGCATCCACTCCTGCTCCGCGCATCTCGCGCGGAGCGTTCCACTTCTGCGAGTTGGATCCGTCACAGGCGGCCACTGCGGGCGCTGACCATGCATAGTTGTTCTTGGGCACCTTGCGGCCGATCGACATGCATCGTCCGCGGTAGTCGACAAACGTCCAACTGGTCGAACTATCTCCCGTATCGGCCCGGCGGGTCCACTTCGCGCGCGCATCGTTGCAGTTGCGTCCGGAACTATAACTGTTCCGTTCCGCATAAGGAATCTCGAAGCCCACTGTCAGACCGTTTCCGGTACCTGCCGGCGAGAGCAGGCAGACCTTGCCGCGCGGCGAGTTAACGTAGATGTTCTGGTTGGATATCTCTCCCGCGTAGACGCCTTCGATGTTCTTGGGCGGCTCAGTGTAGATCCACTTGTGGTTCCAGAAGACACCGGTCGTTCCGCTTGGGTCCTGCTTGCACGTGTACAGCAGGTTGTAGTCGCGCACATATCCATCCGAGTCTTTACCCGAATCGGTGTAGACGTGTTCTTCGTAGACGTCGAAGCAGCGACCGAATTCCTGAGCGCTGACGATCTGTCCGGTGGCATAGGACGCACCGCCAGCACCGAGCCGGGCATCCGGTTTGAAGCTGCGCCATTCGACGGCCTCACCGTCACCACACGGAGTGACCAGCAGCGGATCACCCTCGCGAATGGTCTTGTCCGCGTCGCCGGTACGTTTGGCGTGCAGGCACTTTTCGCTACGGGCCGTGTTGGCGGCGTTCTGGCCCTTGAAACGCGCACCGGATTCCCAGCTGAAGTACTGTCCCAGAGCGTCGCCTGCTACCCCGTCGGCTTGGCATCGCTGCAGCTTGGCCTCGACAGTATTGTTGCCGGACGGTTGACCCGAGATGCACAGCGGGTCGCCTGCCACATCAGTGGATGACAAATGTAGCCGGTAGTCTTCGAGCCACGACCACATATTGAGATCCGTGTCTTCCTGACAGTGATTCGCGGCAACATACCGTATCGCGGATCCTTCTTTGGCTTCGTCCGCGACCAGGCAGAAAGCCGTGCCGTACGCGAAGATGATGCCCCCGGAAATGTTGTAGTTGCTGACGTCGAAGCGGTAGATGGTCTGCATCGTCCGGTTGGCCGAATGTCCTACGCGTTCCGGCAACTGAGCGTCGGTGCCTGCTGAGGTGATCAGCGCATAGGACGGGGTCACAGGCACTCCCGTGATGGTTCCTTGGGTGAAGCAACTCATCTTGTTGTTGTTGCGCCAGGCTTCATCCATGTTGGTCGGATCGATCTTGTAGTAGCGAATGTTGACCTGGTATTTCAGGTCGCCTCCACTTCCTGTCACGGTTCCTGCTGCCGAGCAGGGCAATGCCCGGGAGTTACCCAGGATCTCGCCATTGACCGGATCGGGCGCAACTGCCGCCCTGATCTCGCCGAGCGCGGCCGCGATACCAGCCTCGGCGGCGGTCACTGTGCGTGAGTTCTTCTGGGAGAAGATCGTCGGCGTCACTTGTGCCAAGATCACTCCCATCACGGTGATAGCCAGCATTCCGACAACGACGATGAGCAGAATCACCGACGGCAGGGCGATCCCTTCATCACTGTGTCGCTGCGCGATGGCACGCTGTAACCATTTCATGGCCGCCCGATCCCTTCGGTGCATACCGGCGTATCGCTGACTCCATCAGCGTTCGCATCCAGATTTGTCTGCGTCGATCGATTCGTGTTGCGTGCGACGAAGGTTGCATCGAGTTCCGCACCCACGCGCGTGTCATCGATGCCGCCTGGTCCGACATCCAGTACCACATCGAGCCGCTGCGAGATATAGGTCGAATCAGAGCGGTGTACGACGAACGGATACTGGCCAGATACGCCGAGGCTGTTGCGCACGTCTTTTGCGACCACGAGCCAGTCGCTCACTGCCGGGGAGCTGACATCCAGCCATTCACGCTGCTGCAACTGTCCTTTGCCCGGAACGTATCGCCATTGGTAACAGGTGGCGTCGCCGCCGGGGACTTTCGGCGTCACACGGTATTCGACGTAGTAGGCGGTTCCCGCCGTGCCCATCCCAGCCAGATTGATCGCGTTGGCGTACCGTACCTGTTTGTCGAACCGCTGAAATACCCGCCGTGTCGCATCGCCGGCGTCGCCTACTGCAGCGACGCGTGCAGTGTCTTTGGTCATCACGGTCACCGCCCCCATGAAGACCACGAAGATGAACGTGAGGATACCCATGGCTACGAGCAGTTCAACGAGCGTCATACCGCGGTCGGCATGTTCCCGATCGATCAGGCGTTGCATGGTCTTCACCGGATCAAGGTCCAATCTGCGATCTGGAACTCACTGTTCGACCCACGCGTCTTCTCCACACGGAACTGGTAGTAGCGGTAACTGTCGGGTTCGTCCACTGTGAAGTTTCGAGTCTGGTGACGATCGGTAAAGCGTTCGCCTTCGACGGTGTCGATGACTGTCCACGAAGAATGATTCGGGTCTTCTGCGGCTTCCTGATTGTTGCTACCGCGGATGGTCCAATCCGCTGGATCGCGCTCGTCGAAGTCATTCGCCGAGGTCAGCGAGTATTCGCGCAGCTTACTCGAAACGCTCATCCGGTAGATCGCACTGACCGGGAACTTGGCTTGGCTGCCCGAGAAATGGCTGAGCCCAACAAACCATTTGGTGGTGGGACTGTTGTCCATGATCTTCTCGACGGTTTCCGAGCCCATCGATCCGGAATCGCTGGACTTGCGCCACGGCGAATATACCGAGGCGATCCTGGAGTGGATGGTGGTCGAATACTCCATATTGATGGTGACCGTAGCCGTCTGCGACACCAATTGCGGGACGTCTACTGCTACCAGCCGGTAGGCGAAGACACAGGTGCGCTCATCGTCCGGGGCTTTGTAGGTGACCTTGCCGTCGGGCAGGTTCGGAGTCATGGTGCCGCAGCCAGAGGTGAGCGGGGTGAGGATCTCCATTGACACGGTGTTGTCGGTCGGCGCGTCGTTGTCGGCTCGGACCTGCAAGTCGCGTTGCTCACCAGGTTCTACGGAATATTCGTCATCGACTGCGACCGGCAGGACCTTGACAGTGATGACTTTCGGCTCGGTCGTGGCTGCCCCGTTTTTGGTGGCACGCATCACATAGGTAATTTTGACCATCCATGGCTTGTTGTTGTCAGGCGCGATTGCGATCGTGGTTCCGGCCGATGCCGCTCCACCATTCCAGTTGGAGCCGTCGACCTTGATTTCGCCACGCTTCACCGGTATCTGTTCGAGTTTGGTCAGGGCAACCCAGCAAGACGACTTGTTCTCGTTGAGTTTGTTGATCTCGAGGTCGGTCACTACGGAACCGTCACGCGTTGCCGGGATCTCGATTGTCCGATCTGCTGCGTTCATACAACTGCCCACCTTGACCGTGACCGTCGCGGGTTCGATGCTTGTCCCCCATTCACCCGTCTCAAGTGCCTGCCGCGCGTAGTAGGTGAAGGTGATGACGGTGCCTTCGGGGGTGCTGCCTGGAACCGTGACATCGATCTTCTTGCCGTTGACGGTGGCACTGAAGCCGGTCTGGGGTTCGTCGCCCAGGACTATCGAGTCGATCGTGCCGATGTCGTTGGCTGTCACGTCGATGCTCGTGGTCGATCCGGCCTCTACTCCAGCGGTGTCGTCTACGGCAAGTGGCAGTACGAGAACCCGGACGGTGGCGGTGTTGGTCGAGGGACGGTTCAAGCTGTCGCGCAGCATGTATGTGAATTCGACCAGTCCGGTGTAGTTGGAAGGCGGTGTGTAGACGATGCCGCCTTTCTCGTCACCGGTGGACAGCGCCACGGTGCCCTTGCCTTCTGAGGGGTCCGGCTTGTCCATCAAGATGACCCTGTTGTCGTTGCCAGGTTCGATCTCGTCGTTGCCCATGACCCAGATCAAAGTCTGGGGACCGCCCACGGTGACGGTGGTCTCATCATCGAGTGGAACTGGATTGAGGGAGAGGTTCCATTCCGCGTCAGGGTTGGGATCGATCAACGAGACCAGCCGATAGGAGCAGGCTGCGGTGCCACACGCCCGTTCGGACCAGGTCACGATGACCGTCACACGGTAGGTTTCGATACCGGTGGCGGTCCCTACGCAGTCACCGGGTGCGGAGGATGCCGGCGATATCCGGTAGCACTTTCCGATCAGCGTATTGACCGTGTATTCGATATTCGAAACGGTGGTTTTCGAGACAAGCGGCACGTTGGGTGTCGATGTCGAAGTTGCGGCTGTGTCCCACGCTGCGATGGTTGCTGCTTTGTCTTCTGCGGTGGCTGCGCCCCATTGCGCTTGAACAGCGGCCTTGCTCCGGCCGATCACAAGCCGGTTGGTGGAACCGTTCTCAGGGTTCTGCGGGTCGATACCACGCACGAGTTCCATGGCTTGGGTTGCGACCGAGATCGCCGTCTGGTCGCGCTGGATCTTCGAGGCCGTACTGACACCGCGGATAAAGAACAGCGCGGCGGCTGCCGCCACAATGCCGATCAAGGCGAGGGCGACCACCACTTCGATTAGCGACAGGCCGCTTTCGGCAGGGTCGCTGTCTACCTGGCGCCACCAGCGCCACGACGCAACGCGTTTTCGTACAGAACCCACGTCTACTCCGTCCCTCGCACCCGCGGACGTATGGAAATCGGCATCAGGAATGGTCATTCAAGGTTGCTGTGACGGCGGGCCACCAATTTGGGACCCGCCATCACAGGGTGCTGAACTCGTCTAATTCAGAAACCAGACGGGTCAAGCGTGATGATCAAGGGGTGGTAGCCTTCTGGACTCCGTCCTTGAGGCCACCTGCTGCGCTGTCGTATTCGAAGTAGTTTGATGCATCCTTCGCAGTACCCTTGTCGTTATATCCACGAAGCGTGAACGACTGCTGACCGCCGGAGCCCGCACCCAGCGCATACACGATGGTCGTATCAGAGTCAGAGAATGTTACGGTCACATCATCGCCCTTGGCGTTCGCGATGAGGATCGATCCTGTTCCGGTTCCGGTGGTGCCTACGTCACTGGCAGCCGGATAATCCTGGTTGTCCACGTAGTACGACTCGATCTCGTTGGCGACAGAACGCAGGTCCGACTTGATGCCCGAATCGACAGCCTTCTTGCGCTGATTCAGGAAGACCGGGATCGCGATGGCCGCGAGGATACCGATGATGATGATGACGACGAGAAGCTCGATGAGGGTGAAACCCTTGTCCTTCTCAGCCAGTGACTTCTGGATGCGTGCGATCATGTGCAGCACACCTCTTTCTTCTTGGTCGTGACTCAATGTAAAGCCAGCACCGTAGATACGGCCCTGGTTGTTGCCTCGTACGCGATGCGTACAATCTGCTATCGACAGTTCCGCGTGGTGACTTGAGTCACTCTACGGAAGAGTTTCAGCCCATCGTCGCGTCTTCATCGCCGCAACGGCTTGAACAGTAGCATCTGAAGACTCCGGACCGCTTGAGGCCTACCGGAACTGGCATGCTATGTCCGTGTAGCGGTTGCGTTCGTGGCGGTGCTTACTGGATCAGGTTGAAGATGTTGAAGATGGGCAGATACATGGCAATCACCATGCCACCGACGATGACACCGACGAACAGGATCATCAGCGGCTCGATGAGACTGGTCAACTGTTCGGTGGTCGCTTCAACTTCCGCATCGTAGAACTCCGCGATCTTCTCCAGCATGTCGTCGAGGGCACCGGTATCCTCGCCGACGGCCATCATCTGCACCACCATGGGTGGGAAAACGGCGTGTTCAGACAGCGGACCTGTCAGTGACTTACCCCTACGCACAGAGTCCATGATGTCGAGCGATGCTTTCTCCACCACCATGTTTCCGGAGGTCTCTCCCACGATCTCCAGAGCCTGCAGGATAGGAACACCAGCATGCAGCATCGAACCAAGGTTGCGGGTGAAACGTGCGACAGCGATCTTCTGCGTCAGTTTGCCGAAGACAGGAGCCTTCAGTTTCCAAGGATCCACTTTTTCGCGTACGGACTTCTTGTGCTTGATGCGGCTCCACCAGATCCACAGCCCGGCGATCACGATGATGATCGGGATGATGCCGACCTTCAAGAAGTTCGATAGCGATACCAACATCTGAGTAGGACCGGGCAACGCACCACCCAACGTCGCGAACATCTCAGCGAAGATCGGCACGATGAACAGCAACATCGCCGTCGCCGCGATGATCGCGATGACCAGGACAACTATCGGGTAGGTCATCGCAGATTTGATCTTGCCACGCAGTTTGACGTCGTCTTCGAAGTTCTTCGCCACCGACAACAAGGTCTGATCCAGGAACCCGCCGGTCTCACCCGCTTTGACCATGTTGATCATCAGCGGCGGGAAGACTTTAGGGTGTTTCGCCAGAGCTGACGAGAAGGACGCTCCCGTTTCGATCTCAGCCCGAACCTCAAGCAAGATTCCCTGCAGCGCCTTGTTCTCGGTCTGGTCCGCAAGAATCGTGACAGATCTCAGCAACGAAAGCCCGGCGTTGATCATAGTGGCCAGCTGCCGGGACATCACCGCAATATCCTTGAGCGGGATCTTGTCTGTAAGGCCAGGAATCTTGATATCTGAGTGGAGTCCGCCCGTCTTCACCTCATTGATTTTTAGCGGGTTTCCGCCATTGGCCATCAGGCGCGAAGCAACGGCTGCCTCGTTGGGACCGTCCATCCGGCCTTTGACAACGTTGCCTTGCTTATCACGGGCCTCGTACTCGTAGGTCTTTGTCTTTGCGCTCGGAGCCATCAGTACTGATTCCCGCCTTCAATATTCCCGCCCATGCCCATATTCGCGATGCCAGCGCCCACCGAGGACGAGCCACGTCCTGTGAGACGGTTGAAATCTGCCACGTTCTGGCACTTCTCCAATCCAGTCTCGTAACTGATAACACCCTGTTTGGTGAGATCGGCAAGATGCTGATCCATCGAGTGCATGCCGTCGCTCGATCCAGCCTGCATCGACGAATAGATCTGGTGGGTCTTGCCTTCGCGGATCAGGTTACGGATAGCGGGCGTTGCGACCATAATCTCAGTTGCCACCACACGGCCGGGGCCATCGGCACGCTTACATAGTGTCTGACAGACAATGCCTTGGATCGTCGCAGCCAGTTGCACACGGACTTGGTCCTGCTGCGATGGTGGGAATACGTCGATGACACGGTCAATAGTCTGGGCTGCGTCCTGGGTGTGCAGCGTGGCGAAGACCAAGTGACCAGTTTCAGCTGCTGTCAATGCAACCGAGATTGTCTCCAGGTCGCGCATCTCACCGACCAGGATGATATCCGGGTCTTGACGCAGCACGTGCTTGAGCGCACTAGCGAAGGATTTGGTGTCCTCCCCCACCTCACGTTGGTTGACGATGGAACGTTTGTGTTCGTGCAGGAACTCGATCGGGTCTTCCACCGTCATGATGTGGTCCGGTCGGTTGCGATTCGCCAGGTCGATGATCGACGCCAACGTCGTTGACTTTCCAGAACCTGTAGGTCCTGTGACCAGCACTAGGCCACGCGGAATATTTGCAAATGATCCGACGACCGCAGGCACACCCAGGCTTTCCAACGGCTTGATCTCAAATGGGATCACACGGAATGCCGCACCGAGCGAATCGCGCTGTTGATAGAGGTTCACACGAAAACGTGAACCACCTGGCACCTGGTAAGCGAAGTCGAGTTCGAGTTCCTCCTCGAAACGTTCCCGCTGTTTTTGGGTCAGGATCTGATAGACCGAGCGACGCAGCGACTCGCCGTCAAGTTCCGGTTGACCCTCTAACGGCCGCAGTCCGCCATCACGACGAATCATCGGCGGCGCACCACGAGTCAGGTGCAGGTCAGAGGCCTTCATCGTGACGGTATAGCGCAGTAGTTCATCCAAGGAGACGTCGCCGTCACGCAGGCCCTGGCTTATCCCCACCCGGGTGCCACTGGTCGCGGTGCTTGCGGCACGCGCGCGCGAGGAAGCCGGCTGCGGCGGGCCTGCAGAACCTGCAGCGGCGGCAGGTGCCGCCTGCGCTGCTTCACCGCTGCCCTGTGATGAGGCACCAGACGCGGGAGGCATCGGCGGCATTGACCTGGTCGGGATACCGCCTGTCGCACCTATGACCTGCGCTGCCGCCGGGCTGCCTGGTGTCCAGGTCGGGGCAGGCGCGGCGCCAGCACTGGAACGGCCCGGGACCAACGGATTCAACTGCTGAGATGCCCCCGTTGGTTGGCTCTGGTCTGGTTGATGGCGAACGGCGGCCCGTTGCGGTGCGATCGGCGGCATCTGCTGCGTGACGCCTTGCTGGGCGACACCCTGCTGCGACTGCTGACGGTTCGCAGCACGGCTCTGCAACGGCTGGCCGATGGTGTTGCGCGCAGCAGACGGCTGGCCGGTGTTCGAAGGGGCGGGCGCGACCGGCTGGCTGCCGGTGGTCGCAGGCGTTTGCGCGGCAGTGACAGGCGGTACAGGTTTCGGCCCCAACGCCCATGAATAGTCGTCATGGCCGGCTGGCCGGTTAGTTTCGCTCATGGTGTCGCTACGACCTCTCGATCATTCCTGCCGATCACTTCGGCCCTCGACACAGTCGTGTCGAGGACGTACTTCCTATCGGCATGCACGGCACGATCCTTGAATGCGGTGCGCCCGTCGATAACCCGTCGCCTACGCAACGACGCGGAAGATTTCCTCGATCGAGGTCCGGCCGTCCAGCACCTTGTACAGGCCGTCCTGACGCAGCGTCATCATGCCGCCGTCGATTGCCGACTTCGTGATCTCGGACGAGGACGATCCCGCCACAGCGTGACGTTCGATCTCCTCGTTAACTGCCATGACCTCATGCAATGCGACACGTCCGCGGTATCCGGTTCGCGAGCACGCCGAGCATCCGTTGGGCCGATAAAGGGTCGGCAGCGGCGTATCCGGGTTCCATTGGAATCCAGCGGCATTCAGCTCGGTCATATCAGGGGTGTACGGCTCCTTGCATTTGTCGCAGAGCTTGCGAGCCAGACGCTGGGCCACCACGCAATCCAGTGCCGATCCGACCAGGAACGGTTCGATGCCCATTTCCGTCAATCGCGTCACTGCGGATGGTGCGTCGTTGGTGTGCAGCGTGGAAAGCACCAGGTGGCCGGTCAGCGACGCCTCGATGGCGATCTGGGCGGTCTCGTGGTCGCGGATCTCACCGAGCAGCACGACATCCGGGTCGGAACGCAGGATCGAACGCAGTGCACTTGCGAAGGTTAGTCCCGCTTTGGGGTTGACCTGAACCTGGTTGATCCCGGCCAGACGATATTCCACCGGGTCTTCGACGGTGATGACATTGATCTCCGGGCGCGAGACCGCATTCAGTGTGGCGTAGAGCGTCGTCGACTTGCCCGACCCGGTCGGTCCAGTGACCAGGATCATGCCGTAGGGCTTCGCGAAGCTCTTCTCGTAGATGCCGTAGTTGTGATCCGAGAATGCCAGATCACGCAGATCCAGGCTCGCGGTCGAGTTGTCGAGCACACGCATGACGATCTTCTCGCCCCAGACGGTCGGCAACGTGGCGACACGAAGGTCGATCTTGCGTCCGTTGTGCACCACCGACATACGTCCGTCTTGTGGTTTACGACGTTCGGCGATATCGATGTCGGACAGGATCTTCACACGCGAGATCACACCGTGCGCGATGTTCTTGGGTGAGCGCTGCATCTCATGGAGCACCCCGTCGATGCGATACCGGACCCGCAACTCCGATTCGGTGGGCTCGATATGGATGTCGGAAGCGCGGTCCTGGATCGCCTGAGTGACCAGGAGGTTCACATAGCGCACTATAGGCGCGTCATCGTCACCGGCATCTGCGAGATTGGACAGGTCGACGGTGTCCTCGACGATGTCGTCTTCCATCGCCTGGGTGAGGTCCTGGATCTCGGAATCAGAACGGATGAACCGGTCGAGTGCCCGCACCAGGTTCTCGTGCGTGGTGACGACCGGGATCACGCCACGTCCGCAGATCGCGCGGATATCGTCGAGCGCCACCACATTCGACGGGTCGGCCATCGCGAGCATTACGTTGCCGACGTCATCGAAATCGATGGGCAAGACCACGTATCGGCGGCAAACCGGTCCCGGAATGATCGAAACTGCCTGTCGATTCACCGGGTACTCGTCCAGATCGGCGAATGGCATACCAAGCTGAGCCGCCAGTGCGGAAACCAGCTGCATCTCGGTCAGCACGCCGGAATCGACGAGCACACGGCCCAATGACGTTCCCTGCACCAGTTGCTCATCGAGCGCCGCGAGCAACTGTTCTTCGTCGACCAGGCCTTCTTCTAAAAGAATCTCCCCTAGTTGCTTCACGATCGGTACTCCCCTCGTCTCAACGTCTGTAGTCTCCCGTTGCTACGTTGAATTATCGGCACATACCAGAGGTAAGGTTAGCGCGCCAGCGCCGCGGCACTGCGTCCACCACTACAGTGCGGCGATCAGCGCCTGGTCCATCATCGCGACATCCGGACGCCGTCCCGTAAACAGTGCGACCTGCTCCACCGCTTGATGCAGCAGCATCCGCTCCCCGCTCACATAGCGCCCGCCGCTGTGCTGCCACACCCATCCGAACACCGTCGGGCGTTCTTCATAGGCGACGTCGAGAAGTACCGCATCTTCAGGTATGTCGACCGATTCACGATCGAGGAAATACGAGTCAGCGGCTCTCGACGGCAACGTGGAAACAACAACCTGGGCTCGTCTTAGCAGCGCATCGAGATCATCGCGCAAGTGGTACTGCACCGAAACACCCAGCGCTCGCGCGGCAGCGTCTGTCACCGCGACGCGGGCCAAGGAACGCACTACTACGTGCACTTCGGTCACGCCGCAGCGCGCCAGCGCGGCTAGCGCCGATGCAGCGGTGGCGCCGGCCCCGATGATCACAGCAAGCCCAGGGCCATCACCGACTGCGGGCAGCGGAGCATGTCCGCGCCCGTCGGTGGCCAGGTCGATGCCTTCACCGGTCTGGAACTGTACTTGTGCCAATTCGATAGCCTCATGTCGGCGCAGCCAAGGGCCGTCGGCTTCTCCCAGTGCCACGATGATTCCCGCGACATCGGTGTTGGCACCGAGCAATCGCACGTCATCTCCGGTGCGGTCAAAAACCACCGTGTTCGCAGCGCCAGTGGCTACGACAGTCGCAGTGCGCTCGTCCAATAACTCCAAGACTGTCTGTTTCAGCGGCATCGTTAAACTCAAGCCAACCCAGTCGGAGTCCAGTTCTCTGATAAAACTGGCCAGTTGGCTGTCCGTGACGTCAATAGCGTCATAGGTCCAATCCAGCCCCAACGACTGATATGCAGCGCGATGCAACACCGGTGATAGCGAATGGGTGATCGGATGGCCGAGCACCGCAAGAAATTTGGTCATCGAATGCCCCCAAAAACGCTCAGTGACCTACATCAAGGAGTGACTTCTGGCTGCTCGTAGTTCTTGTCCTTCCATTCACGGTACTCCGCTACGTAGCCGGAAAACTCCTCGAATGTGGTGGCGAACTTCGTCTCACCGGTGTCAAGGTTGACCGTGACAAAGTACATCCAGTCGCCCTCTTCGGGGTTCAATACTCCCGTAATAGCCTCATTGGACGGATTCGCGATTGGTCCAGGTGGCAACCCGACGTGCCGGTACGTGTTGTAATGATTGTCGGAATTGTTGAAGTCAGCCGTCGTCAACGTCATGACTTCTTTACTGGCGCCGTAACCGACCGTACTGTCCATCTGCAGCGCCTGCCCCACAGCGAGGCGGTTGTCGATCACCCGCGCCACCTTGGTGTAGTTGTCCGGGTTGACTTCCTTCTGCAGGATCGAGGCCTTGATCAGTACTTCTTGCCGGTCGGGTCCCTCAATGCCCATCTTGGACAGTTCGCTCTTGCGTCGATCAATCATCTGCGCGAAGACTTGGCTGATTTCAACATCTCGCGGATACACATACTGTCCTGGTGCCAACCAGCCTTCGTAGTTGCCTCCCGCCACCTTTGGCAGCCCAGTCGCACCGGTGTCCTCGAGGGAGGCTTCGACTTCCTCAGCGCTCACTCCCAGCACCGACTGAACTTTCGCATTGACCGAGTTGAAGGTCCAGCCTTCAGGGATGGTGATGATGAAGTCCACCCGGTTCTCGGGGTTGACGAGCACTGCTAGAGCTTGACCGGCGCTCATCTGCTGCTTGAGCTCATAAGTGCCTGGCTGGATGGACAATGCGTCAGGGTTGTTTGAAGCCACGTCCAGGTAAGCCTTGCGGGTTGCGATGACATCGGCCTGTTTCAGGGTTGTCGCGATGTCTTCGCCGGTATCACCCTGATTAACGGAGACTTCGACTGTGCCTGTGCCAGGTCCGGGATAGTCAGCGATCCCATCCGGGCCCTTTTCCGAACCACCGGTGACGCGATCCCACAAGGATCCCGCGAAACTGGACGCGAAGAACCCACCAACGCCCAACACAACGGCGATCACGATGACCGCCATCATGGCGCGCCGACGCTGCTTAATCTTGCGGCGGCGTTCCTCGCGGGCGCGGGCGCGAGTCTCATATTCGTCATTGCCCATCGCATGGTGTTGTTCGGTTGCGATACCGCCTTGTTCGCCAGCAAAGATGTTGTCAAAGTGGTTGTCGTGCTCGTTCATCGTCCCTCTCCTTTTGTTTCGGAGACGGCGACGAGCTCCCCCGCACGCTGGCCGCGTGAACGTTCCAGATCGAGCGCCAACTGCAAGATCTCCACAGCCGCCACCTGATCTACCACCTTGCGGTGGTGACGGCTGCTGCGTCCTGCAGCATGTAACACGCGATGTGCGGTCACCGTGGTCATCCTCTCATCCACGAGCCGCACCGTTGCTGGTGCGACCGCCTGAGCAAGCAGGTGCGCGTACTTTCGCACTGCGCCGCTTGCCTGTCCTTCGGCTCCCGACAAATGCCGGGGCAACCCTATGTACACCACTTCTGCGCGGCGTTCTACTACTTCAGTCACGATTTGCGCGATGTCCTCCGGCCACTGGGTGGCCTGCCCCTGCCCACCGATTGTGCCACGTTCTGCTGGGAAGGTCACGGAATGGTCACGACGCAGTGTCGCAATCGGCGTTGCCAATAATCCATCCGGGTCTGACGCGGCAAGACCCACCCGCGCCTGCCCGACATCAACGCCAAGCCGGACCCCGCGCCCTATAACCGCGTCGTCGCCACCGCTGTCACTGATCACGGACGAGCCGCTCCCGTGGCCTCAGCAACCGTCAGAGCGGCAGTTTGCAAGGCCTGCGGCAATAGGGCCGTATCAGCGCCGCCGCCCTGAGCAACATCGTCCTTGCCACCGCCACGACCGCCTAAGGCAGTAGCGGCTTGTTTGACGAGTTCTCCCGCGCGAATTCCGCCATCGCGCGCTGCCGGATTGGTGGCGGCCACGATAATCGGGCGTCCCTTCACAATGCCTCCGATGAGGACGGCGGCTGCTTTCTCGCCAAGCCGGGCGCGCACTTCAAGAGCCAAAGTCCGTAGGTCGTCTCCGCCTGCGACTTCCCCGGCGTCATAGGCCACCACGGATATGTCCCCCACGGCCTCGGCCTGTGAAGCGATTTCACCGACCGAGGCCAGCAACTGCGCTTGCCGCAATTCGGACAGTTGCTTTTCGGCCGTCTTCAGGCGGGACATCAACGAGGAGATGCGCTCTGGCAGTTCTTCGCTTCGCGCTCCGAGCATGCCGGTCAACTGACCAACGAGTGCGTGCTCGCGGGCGTAGAACCGCTTCGCGTCCGATCCGACGAGAGCTTCCACGCGGCGTACACCAGAACCGATCGACGATTCGCCAAGCAAGGTAACCAAACCGAGTTCGCCGGACTGCTTCACGTGCGTACCGGCGCACAATTCACGTGACCAGTCGCCTCCGATGGAGACGACCCGGACACGGTCACCGTATTTCTCGCCGAAGAGGGCCATCGCGCCGAGTTCACGGGCAGCATCCAGTCCCATCACGGCGTCGGTCACTTCCAGGTTGTCGCGCAGCCGGTCATTGACGCGATCCTCGATCTCGCTCAACGCGCTAGCAGGTGGTGCCTGGTGCGCCTTGAAGTCGAACCGGATACGGTTCGGAGCATCCTCCGACCCGGCCTGAGTGGCATCCTTGCCCAGCGATTCTTGCAGCGCTTTGTGCAGTAGGTGCGTTCCGGTGTGGGCGCGGCTGATCGCACGGCGACGAGTCACATCGATCTGTGCTGTTGCCGGGTCATTCAACGCAACCGTCCCATCGACCAATCGCCCCCGGTGCACCCGTAGGCCTTGGACCGGGGTCTGCACATCTAGCACCTCGATGGTGGCGCCGCCATCGGTTGTGATGGTGCCGTGGTCGGCAAGCTGACCACCGGCTTCGGCATAGAATGGCGTCCGGTCCAGGATCACTTCCACATCGGACGGTGCGGTTGCCGCCGGGGCGGGTTTTCCTTCGACGAGCAGCCCGGCAACGTTAACCCGTGCCGTGTCATCGGTGTATCCGAGGAATTCCACCGGTGCAGTCAAGGCCGACTTGACCTGCTCGTATGCAGCCGTATCGGTGTGCCCGGTCTTCTTGGCCAACGCGTCGGCACGAGCTCGTGCCTTCTGCTCGGCCATCAGCGTCCGGAAGGCGGTCTCGTCGACTTCGACGCCCTGCTCGCGCGCCATCTCCAACGTCAAGTCGATAGGGAAACCGTAGGTGTCATGCAGCGCGAAGGCTTCGCTTCCCTCGAGCACGGGCCGCGTCGGGTTAGCAGACTTTGCCTGGGAGACGGCAGTGTCCAAGATAGTGGTACCGGAGGCGAGCGTGCGCAAGAAGGTCTCTTCTTCGCCATAGGCAATGTCGCTGATGCGGCCGAAATCCGCTGCGACATTCGGATAAGAGGCTTGCATGGCATCGCGTGAGACCGGCAGCAGTTGATTCAGCGCCGCCTCCTGCACGCCCATCAGGCGCATGGAACGCACCACACGACGCAGAATACGGCGGAGCACATAGCCGCGGCCTTCGTTGGACGGGCTGACACCGTCCCCGATCAGCATGAGGGACGAGCGCACGTGGTCCGCGATGACTCGCATTCGAACGTCGTCTTCGCCGCCACTGCCATACTTCTTGCCGGTCAAGTCTTCGGTCGCCACGATGACCGGGTAGACCTCGTCGATTTCATACATGTTTTTCTTGCCTTGCAGCAAGAACGCCATACGCTCGAGACCAGCACCGGTGTCGATCGCCTTCTGGTCCAATTCGTGCAGCAGCGGGTAGTCCTTGCCGGTTCCCTCACCGCGCATGTACTGGTCGAAGACCAGGTTCCAGATCTCCAGGTAACGGTCGCCGCCGGGGTCGACGTTGCCTCCGACTGCCTCCGGCCCAAACTCCGGACCGCGGTCGTAGTGGAACTCGGCGCACGGACCGGCGGGTCCGGGCTGCCCGGTATCCCAGAAGTTCTCTTCACGGGGCAATCGGACGATCTTGCGTGCGTCCATCCCGATCTGTTTGGTCAGCACCTCGAATGACTCGTCATCCTTATCCCACAACGTGACCCAGAACTTGTCGCCGTCGAAGCCGTAGCCGCCCTCCTGCTGGGATGTGGTCAGCAACTTCCAGGCTAAATGGATGGCCCCCTCTTTGAAATAGTCTCCGAAGGAGAAGTTGCCGTTCATCTGGAAGAACGTGCCATGACGTGTGGTGCGTCCGACGTTCTCGATGTCGTTGGTGCGAATACACTTTTGCACCGAGGCGATCCGCGGATGCGGCGATTTCTCAGTTCCGATGATGTACGGGATGAACGGCACCATTCCCGCCACCGTGAAAAGCAAGGAGGGATCCGGAGAGATCAACGAGGTCGACTCAGCGATGTGGTGGTCGTTGCTCTCAAAGTAGTCCAGCCAGCGTTGGCGGATATCAGCGGTACGCATTGAAGTGGTCTTACCTTAGGTTGTGAGAATGGACAGTGCTGGTGGTCGCCGAATCAGAACTCGTAGCCGAGAAGTTCTTCGTCACCAGCAAATTCACTATCTTGCCGACGTGCAGCGGAAGGGCGCGTCGCAGAATCGCGAGATTCCGCTCGTCGTGCTTTAAGCTCTTCGACATCGCCTTGACTGTCGGCGAGTAGCGATTGGGCGAGCTGCCGTTCACGTTCGGTCGCAGCCTCCTTGAAGTCCGCGACGAAGTCGCCTGCTCGTCCGCTAAAACGATCCCAGAGCGCACCGCCTGCGTTGGACAACTGACGTCCGACTTGTTCGGCTGCCGCTCCAGTGAGGCGAGCAGCCGAACCGACAGCATCTTGACGGTGCGACAGTTCACGCCATTTCTTCGCCGCCACAACTGTGACCGCAACGCCGACGCCTACCCAGAACACTCGTTTCATCGCTCTCCCCCGTTCTTAGCGGCTGGCGACGGGTTCGGTGAAGTTGCGGTGAAATCGTCCGTGCCCACCGAACCGTCAGCCTTATTGCGATTCTTGCGCACTGCCTTGGCAAATGCCTGACGCACACCGTAAGAGAATGCCGCAACCTTCACGAGCGGCTTGCCGAATGTTGCCGCGTACAGCCCTGTCAGCGCTGAGACGTTCTGTGACACCTCGGAGGCTGCGGTAGTAATAGTGTCGACCTTTTCCAACTGAACATTGGTTTGACTGACTGTGCGAGCGGCCTCGTCCAAGATAGGAACGGAATGCTCGGTGATCTCCTCAATCGACGCGGCAGTACGGTCGAACAACTTGCCGAGACGCACTAGCGGTAGCGCCAATACGACAACCAGCGCAACGAAAGCGACTGCCGCGATAAGTCCAGCGATATCTCCGAGCATCAACTTCTCCTTGGCTAATGAGCAACCACCCGGCCCACAAGAACTTTACTTGTGAACCGGGTGGCGTAGAAAATGCGTGTTCGGTATGAGTCGGATCAGCGAGCGTAGTACTCGACGACCAACTGCACGTCACACGTCACGGGAACCTCGGCACGCTTGGGACGGCGCGTCAGTTGCGCGCTTAACTTCTCAAGCTGTACGTCGAGGTAACCGGGGAGATCCGGCAGCACGTCGCGGTGCGCACCCGCGGCTGCGACCTGGAACGGAGTCATGGTCTGGCTCTTTGGCTTGACCTGGATGGTCTGGCCCGGCTTGACCTTGTACGAGGGGCGGTCCACGATCTGGCCGTCCACGAGGATGTGACGGTGAGTCACAGCCTGACGAGCCTGCAGCGTGGTGCGTGCGAAGCCAGCGCGCAGGACGAGTGCGTCCAGACGGGTCTCAAGGATCTCGACGAGTGCCTCACCGGTGAGACCCTGATCCTTACGAGCCTCTTCGTAGGCACGGCGCAACTGCTTCTCGCGCAGCGAGTACTGGGCGCGCAGACGCTGCTTCTCGCGCAGACGCACGGCGTAGTCTGATTCCGAGCCGCGACGGGAGCGTCCGTGCTCACCCGGAGCGTACGGGCGCTTTTCGAAGTGACGGGCTGCCTTGGGCGTCAGCGGGATACCCAAAGCACGGCTCAAACGCACCTGGCGGCGCGAGCGAGTCACTGAAGACATAAGTGTCCACTCTTTCCTGTAGCTGTTGTCACACCCTGGCGACTTATGTCGTGGGTGCGGGGTCGACCCTTGCCTTGAACCAGGCGGGCTAAGACCCCAGGTTGGCGATTGCCCACAGTGGGCAACTTTGCCATTCTACCCTATGCGCTCGTGCTTCGTGCTTCGTGCTTCGTGCTTCGTGGGAAAGCGGTGGCCCCGCAGACCGTACCCCGCACCGCGCTGCGATATGCCCGCACCCGCACCCACACCCACACCCACACCCACACCCGCGCCCGCACCCGCACCCGCACCCGCACCCGCACCCGCACCCGCACCCGCACCCGCACCCGCACCCGCACCCGCACCCGATTAAACTCCGTGAACCGTCGGTAAATTCGCACACCGCGCTAGCACACTACGCAAGAGCACGAAAAACGCGACGGTACACGAATAGCTATCCACATTGGCTTCATCAGGACAGCACCTACTGCTGCAATACGACATGGTGAATGTATGGGAATTGCTCAACCACTCAATGCAACTGTTGTGCACGCGCTGCGTACTCACGTCGAATCACGGCACGAAATGGCGACCTATAGCGAACTCCATCGAATCGGATTCGGGGCAAGCCTGCTTGCCAGAGCTGTGCGGGAAGGTTGGTTGGTCCGCCCGCAGCATGGGCTCTATGTGGCCCGTTCAGTGTGGGACCGCGCCGAGTATCCTTCTGATCGGCACAAGTTAATAGTTGGGGCAATGTCCCGCAGCCACCCCAACTCGATATTCTGTTTGCGGTCAGCTGCCGCAGTCCACGGAATTCCGCTACTCGGGAAACCCGACCAGCGAGCACAGATTCTTGTCAACCCAATACGAGGTGGCCGATCTACCCGACACTTGTATCGGCATCAAGGTGTACCTGACCCCGCTGCTCGCACCATAGACGGAGTCCGCGTGACGTCACCGGCGCGGACCGTCGTTGATATCAGTCGCATAGAGTCATTCGCATCGGGTCTCATGAGCATGGACCACGTACTTCACAATGATCTGGCGGACATGACGGCCATCTCAAGGGTTATCGCGTCAATGGGGAAACGCCAAGGTGTGCAGCGTGCTCGAACTGTGGCAAGATACGCGGATCCTCTGAGTGAATCGGCGGGCGAATCCCTGAGTAGAGCGCGGATGATCGAACTCGGCTACGACCCACCGCAACTGCAGGTGTGGCTGACTGGCGACGACGGTCGGCAATATCGCGTGGACTTTTTCTGGGAGTCACTTGGTATTGCTGGAGAATTCGACGGCTTCAGCAAATACGGACGGACCTTCAACGGCAGCGGCGAAGCACCTGGCAATGTGGTTCATCGGGAGAAAAGACGTGAGGAAGCACTCAATCGCGCCGGCTACAAGGTTGTCCGATGGAACTGGAATGAAGCTTTGCGTCCCGACCGGCTGGACGAGATCCTGCGCGGCGCAGGTATTCCGCGCACTCCCGCCTAGAACCGCGCGCCAAACCGCAGTGAAACGTCGCAAACTTGGTGAGCCGTCGGGAAATTCGCAAACCGCCCTCGCACACTAGGCAAGAACACGAAAAACGCGACGGTACACGAATAAACACCGCGTGGGTGGCGCAGGCGGGTGCGCGGAGCGCGAGCGTGGGTGGCGCAGGCGGGTGCGCGGAGCGCGAGCGTGGGTGGCGCAGGCGGGTGCGCGGAGCGCGAGCGCGGGTGGCGCAGGCGGGTGCGCGGAGCGCGAGCGCGGGCGGCGCAGAAAAGTTGTGGCCCCGCGGACCGCTTTGGTCCACGGGGCCACCACTGCGAGAACTACGTTGCGATCAGCGGGCCCGTAGCTTGGTCTTGTAGGTCGCCTTCTTCAGGGTCTTGTTACCCGAGTAGACCACCTTGACCTTGCCCTTGTTGGTGACCTTCTTCTTGGTCTTGACCGTGGCAATGTACTTCTTGCCGGTCTGCTTGATCTTCGCAGTGCCGACCTTCTTCTTGCCAACGCGGATCGTGACCTTACCAGTCGGTGCCGCAGCGCCGACCTTCTTCACCACGACACGCACGGTTGCCTTAGAACCACGCTTGATGGTCTTGGCATTGCGCTTGCCCTTAGTCACCTTCACCTTGCCAAGTTTGGCTTTGGCCTTCTTGACCTGCAGTGTGATTACGGTCGGCGCAGCCGGGGCGACGACTCGTCCAGAAGCAGTCGGCACATACGTGACCTGCAGCGTATGACTGCCAACCGCAAGGTCACGCGGCAACGTCACGACAGCGGAACCCGCTGACAGTGTTGCACTGCCCAGTGATTGCGCACCCTTGGTCACCAGTACACGTCCGGTTGGCACGTTACCTGCGGCTTGAACCGAAACCGTCACCTTAGCAGCCTTGTTGTACGTCACACCCTGGACTGTCGCCGAAACCGCTGCGGTCACAGGCTTGCCACCAGGAGTGTCACCGCCGCCAGGCGCCGGTTTGACCGTGAAGTCGATGACGTACGTTGTGGTAGAGCCATTGGCCGCCTTGACGGTGACTGTCGCAGTGCCGTTCGGACCCGTAGCCTGCTCAATTTGAACGTCGGCTCCTGTTACGGTCGGCACCGCCGCAACCACTGGTGCCGTCGTTGTGCCTGTCGGCAACTCAACCACGTAGGAATGAACATCCGGGTTAAACCCAGGAACAGATGCACCATTCACCGTCAGCGACTGCAGCGTTGCCACTGCACTGGCAACGGTGAGGTTGATGGTGTACTCGGTGGTCTGACCGTCCAGCGAGGTCACGGTGATAACTGCTTCCCCAGGCGCAGCGTCCGGCAGTTCCACGTTGACCCTGACACCAGGAACAGTAGCGGTTGCTCCAATTTCAGGTACAGCACCGCCGTGCTCGGTCAGATCGACGGTGTACTCGTGACTACCCGAGGCAAACCCTGGCAGAGCGGTACCGTCCAAAGTGATCGAGGACAAGGTTGAATCCGACGCATTGACACCGTTGACGATGAGGTCACCGTTCGTCGCACGTGAGACATCGGCGTTCATGGCCGCGGCAAAGTCGAGTCGCTGCCAGGAGTCGCCGCCGTCCTTAGTGCGATCGAATGCCCAGCCACCTTCAATGGCAGTCGCACGCAGCACGGCAGCACGCTCATCGTGAGACAGGTCAGGGAAGAACGTCTTGAGGATCGCAGGAGCTTCATTCGGCATGTTCACCGGAAGATCCTTGGCCTCGTCATAGATCCGCTCAAACCCGTTGGTCTGGCGTTGCCCATCCGCAGTCAGGTAAGTCTCGTACGTCATCCGCTCGCGGTAGATCTGCAAAGCTTCCTCATCCGAGAGGATGCCATCACCGGAGAAGGCACATTCACGAAGATCACGAGTACCCACTTGAGCCTGGCATTTATCGCCGAGAACGTCCTGCAGTTCCTCTTGCGCCTGCTCCAGCAAGTTGACGAATGCAGGGTCATCCCAACGCTGAGCTGCCGTTGCGTTACCGGCAAGACGACCGGTCATCACGTCCAACGCGTAGTGGTAGCCCAGGATGATGCGGCTGTTGGCGTATTCCGAGGACCGGTACATCATCTGTGCCGACAGTTCGGGAAGCAGTGTTGCGTACGTGGTGCCCTGTGCGAAACCGTGGTTGGTGTGACCTGACGGCAATGAACCGTTGTTGCACAGGCCGTAACCGGCACCCTGCCCGGTGTGTCCCGGGTTCTTGGTGTTTTCGATACGGCCAGGACCGGAGAATGTTCCGCCGAGCTCACCCGAGCCACTGTCACACGGGTTATTGGCTGGGTTAACGAAACCGAGACGGTTAAAGGGCCGTTTGTATGCATAGTAGGCCTTGGCTGGTTCGTGGTTACGACCCTGCTCGACTCGCTTGATCAGCCAAGCAGTCTTGGGCACTTCACCGCTATTGATCGCATCAGCGAGCATCGTTCCAAGAACGTCACCATATGCAGTTGTCAACTGCACCGTGGTCTCGGCGTCATCCTTGCGGGCCTGCACGATCTTCTCGTGGTCCATACCCTGCGCCGCAGCAACGTTGTTGATCGTCACCGTGACTTTGTCATTCATCGAGGTCAAACCTGATACGCGCGGGATTTCAGAGCCCCCGCTCCATGGAACATTCACATCACGTGGTGAGATCACATCAGGACGAGTATTCGCCAGTTCCTCAAAGTTCAACAACTGATCGATGAAGAAATCCGGGTGATCCTTGCCTCGTGGCTGGATATCGGAGGAATACGAAGCGTTGATCTCCTCGGGAGTGAACGGCACCGGAACGTTGTCGCTCGTCGCGCTCAGCGATGGCATGTAGAAGTACACATCCGAGCTGGTCGCATTGACGTTGTGCAACTGCACCGAGATGACGTTCTCACCAACGCGTAGATCTGTCGCAGGAATCAGCAGTTGCTTGCTACGCGGATCGGTCAAGGTGCCGCCGCGGTAGTCAAGGTTCGTTGTCAGAGCGCCGCGGGAATCACCTTCAAAGTCGGTGAAGACATTCTTGCCGTTGATGAACATGGCCACGGCATCGTCGTGGATCAAGGTGCCGTATAGGCCGTTAATGGAGTTCAAGGCGGCCTGGTCAAGCTCGAATGTGAAACGGAAGAAGTACGACGGAACGACATTATTGGTCGTGCCGCCACGGTCGAGTGGCAGCGTTGTGGTCACCGGGAACCCGCTGCCCAAGTTGGATGAACCACGCTTAGCACCGAACGGCCCCTGGGCTTCGTCCCAAGTACCGGGCAGGTCGGCTCCGACCTGGGTCCAGGCAGTGATGTCTGCCCCTGGGGCCGGGTCGATGGCACCCGTGGGGTCGTTAAGGTATTCCCAGGTGGTGTCAGGTGTGATGATGGCGTTGCTGAATCCAGGCTCGCCGCTGCGCAGCGTCCAGTCAGCAATCTGCAGATTGGAAGAGGTTCCGTATCGCTCAATGACCCGCAGTTGGTAGTACCGATAACTGCCAGTCGAGGTCAGCGAGTAGACACGGTTGAGTCCATTGACACCAAACTGCTGGTTGGAGCGAGAGTCGAGCACCTGCCATGACGAGTGACCCGCGTCGCTAGCCGCGGCTGCATCATTGCTACCAAGGACGCGCCAAGCCTTGGGGTCACGGTCACGGAAACTTGCGCTGTCCCCTGCCGAAGTAATGCCATACCCCGTGGCTGTCGCCGCTTCACTCAAGGTATAAATCGCCCACTGCGGGTTGGCTTCAGAAGTCTCGCCAGCACCGGAGGCGTACCACTTAGTAGACGGGTTGCGGTCCATCAGCGAATTGATGTCCTCACCACGGTCACTACTGGAATTCGGATGATTGGAGGTCACGGAGGTAACCAGTTCCTGAACCGAGTCCGAATCACCTCGGACCTGCAGCGGTGCAGCCTGGGCAGTCGTCGCCACCCCTGCCGCGATACCACTGACCAGCAAGCTGGCAGTGGCGAGACTTGCGATCGCGCTACGCAACCGATGCCCGCGTCGCGCACTTACGCGCACAGGCTCATCAATCAATTGACTTCGCATCAATTCACACCTTTTGTTCTGGTATCAAGCGGATTAACCAGTGCTGTGACCTACACCGGCTGGCACCTTCTATGGAACCCTCCGCGACTGACAACGCTGTCACTATGAGATGAACACTACGTGCATTCAAGATGGATTTCAACCATACAAACCGGTTTAAGTTCAGTCATTGGCCAAATCGTATTGCGCTGCGGCAGACGCTCAATCGACCAATCACCATTGATGCAGGCCACGTCACCCGCATATGGCGCACACCAGCTACTCTCCCGATAAAATCTGTCGAATCTTTGCCAACCGCTCGCTGACCTGCCGTTCATACCCGCGATCGCTTGGCTGGTAGTAGGTCGACCCGGCGAGGACATCGGGCAAATACTGCTGTGCTGCCACAGCGTTCGGCGCGTCATGCGCATACTGATAGCCCTGCCCATGGCCAAGTTTTTTTGCACCTGCATAATGCGCATCGCGCAGGTGCGCCGGAACGACACCGATTCGCCCGGCCCTGACGTCCGCAATTGCAGCATCAATACCGAGATAGGCAGCATTGGACTTCGGTGCAGTGGCTAAATGCACGACAGCCTCGGCCAGCACGATACGAGCTTCTGGCATCCCGATAAATGCAACCGCTTGAGAAGCCGCCACCGCGGTCTGCAATGCAGATGGATCTGCCATACCGACGTCTTCAGCAGCGGCAATCACGATACGCCGAGCGATGAATCGAGGATCCTCCCCCGCTTCGATCATGCGAGCCAGATAGTGCAACGAAGCATCGACATCGGAGCCGCGCATCGATTTGATGAAGGCCGAGATCACGTCGTAGTGCTGGTCACCGTCGCGATCGTAGCGCACAGCGGCCACGTCAATCGCCTGTTCCAGCGCAGCAAGGTTCACTACTGGACGGCTCGCGCGTTTCTTCTTCGCAGTTCCCTTCTTGGCCTTGCCGCCACCAGATACCGAAGCATCCCGCTGCACCGCGACAAACAGGTCGTCGGCGACTGCCGTTGCGGCTTCCAAAATGGTCAAAGCCTTACGCGCATCCCCACCTGCAAAGCGCACCAACTGTTCCAGTGCGTCGTCATCAATGTCGATGCGGTCGCCTAAACCGCGTTCGTCCCTCAACGCCCGTTTAACCAGAGCAGAGATGTGCTCGTCTTCCAAAGACTGCAACGTCACGAGCAACGACCTCGATAGCAACGGCGCGTTCACCGCGAAGCTTGGGTTCTCGGTCGTGGCAGCGACGAGCACTACCCAGCGATTCTCGACGCTGGGCAAGAGTGCATCCTGTTGCGTCTTGGAGAATCTGTGAACCTCATCGATGAACAGCACCGTCTCATCGCCGCCGGTCGCGAGGCGGCGCCGAGCGTCCGCGATCACGGCCCGCACGTCCTTGACCCCAGCAGTCACCGCAGACAACTCCACAAAACGGCGGTTGCCTGCGCGCGCGATCAGATAGGCCAACGTTGTCTTTCCGGTGCCAGGTGGCCCATAGAGGATGACGCTGGCAGGCCCCGCGATGCTCTCATTCGAGTCAGCTGCCGTGATGAGCCTGGCAAGCGGCGAACCGGGGCGCAGTAAGTGCTCCTGACCGGCGATCTCGTCCAATGATTGGGGGCGCATACGCACTGCCAACGGCGCGTTTTGGCTCACTGCTGGCAGGCCTTGGTCGTCACTGGAACTCAACTCGAACAGATCCACACCATGAGCCTATCCCGCCCAGGTGACATTGCGATCATGCTCTAGTGAGCCACCTCGCCGACAGGCGTAGAATTGGCGTTGTTCACTTGTCGGATGCTTGCAGTGTCGCCGCGCTTCGGCTGATTGACTTGGAGGATCGAGTGCACAACGGTTCTGAGGATGATGTAGCGCGGTTCGCCCCACCAGCAGCACCCGAAAAAGTAGACCCCGACGCACTAACGGTCAGCGAGATACTGCCACTTGGACAGCCTGCACCTGATATGTCGTCGGATGTCGCGACTCCCTCCGCCCAGTCTTGGGAGGAATACCACGACTCATCTCGTGACAAGAAGGAACGCCAAGCCACCCGCATGCGCGCCATGGCGCAACGAGCGCAGTTGGGCATGGCCTACGAGCAGCGGCTGCGACATTATCGCACTGTGCGCGGGATCTTGATCGCTTTTTGGAGTTTCTTCATCGTTGCGTTCACCGCGGGAATGATCGCCAACACGGTGGCGGAGCCGTCTGCGCTGCTTGGACCGACCATGTGGTTTGCCACCATGGTCGGCGCTGCGGCAGCGTTCATCACCTGGCACATCGTTCAGGCCTTCCACCCAGGGCCTCGTCCAACCCCGCCCCTGCCAGACGACTTGCCGCGTCATGGCAGCCTGAGTGGCTCAGAGACACCACCGTGGGACCGACGTCCGACTACGACCCGACAGGACGAGCCACCCCGCAACTAGTGCAGGATGGCTCGTCCGTAGGCCTGTAGAGTTTCAGTTCTCGATGGTGTCAGCGATATGCTTCGGGGTCGCATCGACCCCTGCTTCGCGTCGCTGTTGCGCGGTGATGGGTGCTGGCGCTGCGGTCAGCGGGTCGAATCCGCCACCCGACTTCGGAAACGCGATGACCTCGCGGATGGATTCCGACTTCGACAGCAGCGAGACGATTCGGTCCCAACCGAAGGCGATTCCACCGTGCGGCGGTGCACCGAACTGGAATGCGTCGAGCAGGAAGCCGAACTTCTCCTGGGCTTCTTCCTCACCGATACCCATAACGGAGAACACGCGCTCCTGTACGTCACGGCGGTGAATACGGATCGATCCACCACCGATCTCATTGCCATTGCAGACAATGTCATAGGCGTAAGCCAACGCCTCACCGGGGTTCTGATCGAAGTTGTCGAGCCATTCCGGCTTGGGTGAGGTGAAGGCGTGGTGGACGGCGGTCCATGCCGAATTGCCCAGTGCAACATCGTCATCTTCGCCAGTTGGCTTGAAGAGCGGCGCGTCAACCACCCAGACAAAAGACCAGTCGTTCTCATCGAACAGCTCAGCACGGCGCGCCACCTCAAGACGCGCAGCACCGAGCAGTGCGCGAGCCTCGGAGGTCTTGCCCGCCGCAAAGAAGACTGCATCGCCGGGCTTGGCTCCAGTGGCCTCGGCTAGGCCGGCGCGTTCTTCTTCCGATAGGTTCTTCGCCACGGGTCCGCCAAGTTCGCCGTCTTCACCGAACACGACATATGCCAGACCTTTAGCGCCGCGCTGTCGCGCCCATTCCTGCCAGGCGTCGAAGCCACGACGCGGGGTCGATGCGCCACCAGGGTAGAGTACGGCGCCAACGTAAGGGGCTTGGAATACACGAAATGGCGTGTTCGCGAAGTACTCAGTCAGTTCGACGAGTTCCAAACCGAAACGCAAGTCTGGCTTATCAGTGCCGTATTTGGCCATCGCCTCGCTATACGGCATGCGCTGAATCGGCCCGTCAATCTTGTGTCCGATCAATGCCCACAGTTCGGCAAGCATCTCTTCGGCCAATGCAATGACATCGTCTTGGTCGACGAAGCTCATTTCGATGTCCAGTTGCGTGAACTCCGGCTGACGGTCCGCGCGGAAGTCCTCGTCCCGGTAGCAACGGGCAATCTGGTAGTACCGCTCCATACCGGCAACCATCAACAGTTGCTTGAACAGTTGTGGTGACTGCGGCAGCGCGTACCAGGAACCGGGTGACAACCGCGCCGGCACAAGGAAGTCACGGGCTCCCTCGGGTGTCGACCGGGTCAGTGTCGGCGTTTCGATCTCCACGAAGTCATGGCGGGACAGCACGTCGCGTGCAGTCTTCGAAACGTCAGAACGCAACCGCAGTGCTGCCGCGGGGGCGGGGCGGCGCAAGTCCAGGTAGCGGTAACGCAATCGGGCTTCTTCACCGATCGTCTCAGTGCCGTCCAATGCCGTTGAAACCTGGAACGGCAGCGCAGCCGACTCATTCAGAACGACAACTTCATCCGCGATGACCTCGATCTCACCGGTAGCGAGGTTTTCGTTCGCATTCCCGTCGGGCCGTTCACTGACAGTTCCAGTGACCTGTAGGACAAACTCATTGCGCAGTGGGTGCGCGACGGCCTCGTCCCTGATCACCACCTGAGCAATACCAGTGGCATCACGTAGATCGATGAATGCGACACCGCCATGGTCACGGCGGCGGTCCACCCACCCGGCAAGGGTGACGGTTGAACCAATGTCTGAGGAGCGAAGTGAACCAGCGTCACGAGTGCGCAGCACGTCAATGTCCTTCGGTTGTTATGAGGGCAAGGGCCATGAACAGTGTAGTGCCACATCGACCGCGACACTGTTCATGGCACCTCCCGATCAACGAACTTTCAGGTTGATCACCTTCGAGGTCGTTTTTGTCACAGTCACCGAGCCTCGATAAGTGACCCGCAGCCGGTACTTGCCCTTCTTGAGACCCTTGATGGTGATCTTGGCTCTGCCCTTCTTCACCGCGCCGCGTGCCAGCACCCGTTTGCCGGACTTCACGACGACCGCCCCGTCGACCGCAGCCCGCTTGGCACGCACTTTCACGCGCAGCCTGGTCTGCCCTTTGGCCTTCATCTTGAGCTTGCGCGGCTTGACAGCGATCTTCGCCTTGGCTTTGAGAACCCGCAAGGTTCGCGGCGCAGCGTACCCGGACAGCAAGTCTCCTTCGGGGTCTGTCGGTTCATAGATCGCCGCCAACTCGTGCCGTCCGGGGCTGAGTCTCTTCGGAAGCCGTAACGTCTTGGTCCGCTGCCCCGGGGCGAACGAAACCGACCTGAGATACTCCTCGTTCGAATAGATCTCTACAGTTCCGCCTGCGGTCGCCTCGTCCTTGCCCAAGGTCACCGTCACTGTCACATTCGACTTGCCATAGCGCACCTTACGCTTGGCGAGGCTCAGGGAAACGACACCGTCGGCTGGCGATACGAACACCCCGTCAGCCACCGCGGTACCGCGCCCGGCTGAGGTCCGCGCCGTCACCGCCGCGCTCACGACACTATTGATGTCGGCCTTACGCAAGGTGTACGAGTTCCGAGTCGCGCCAGGAATCGGTTCCTCATCGCGGTACCACTGATAGCTGTAGGTGGCTCCGACGGCCCGTTTCCAGGCCCCGGTCGACACGTTGAGCCTGTCGCCTACTTGCTCTCCGCCAGAGATTTCCGGCGACTTGGCTATCTCGGGTCCATGCCCCAGGATCTCCATCCGTTTGCCGGTGCGGTTGTGTAGATGGAAGAGCATGACACGGGACGAGTTCGTCTCGCTGACACGGGTGACGTCGATGATCCCGTATCCGTCCTCCCAGTTCGTCCAGGGAACATCCTCATAGGCACTGTAGGAGAACGCCAATCCCGGCTTCTTCACATCGAATCGGACTCGAGACGAAAGATCAGCAGCGCCTACAGCACTCGAACTGAGCGCATTCTCAGTCGCAAACCAGTAGGTGATGGGGGCCGACTCACCTTGTTCTTTGATTCCAAGTGCTGCGGGCATCACGGAATAGAAGACCACATCACTGTCATGGACGTTGCCGTCCAGTTGGTCGCCAATGACGTTGATGGGGTTGTAATCGACGATTTCGTCAGTTTCCATGTCAACGAATACCGCGTAAAGCGTGTCGGAGAACCCACCCGGAAATACGTAGGTCCGGTACTCCGGCTCTGGGTCGGCATCGGTTGAGATATACAGGGTCGGCGCAGTCCATGGGTTCAACGTTCCCCATGGCGCCGCGGTTGCCACACCAAAGCCGAGTTGACCGGATTCGATCGATCCTGTGATCGGGTAATCAGAAAGAGCTCCGACCGCGACGATGTCGGCAGCGGCCGCCTGCTTGGAGCCGAGCCCAATGTCCACGGTGTCGCCACGCGGGTCGGTAGCTCCCAGCTCCATGGGGATGACCACGGACAGGTAGTCGTCTACATCGAGTTCTCCAACCGCGCCGAGAGAGCGTCCCGACAGTTCAATGAAGCCGTCATTGGAACCCGGATCGAACTGCGGTGCGATTGCTTTCATATCGCTGGTCGGTTTAGGAGAGGCCACCACCGGCAACCGCAGTTCCTGCGACCCTTCGGCGAGGATCACCAGCCCGCTGGCTGAAGCTACCGCATTGCGTTCAGATTCAAAGAACCAGTCATCGTCATCGAATGATCCGCCGTGCTCCGAACTCCATTTCAACGCCTTCGGGTCCGGAATCGACAACGTGACAGTGATCGTCGCTGTTTCGCCCGCTGGAATGGTCAAGGTCTGAGGCCACACAGAGATCTCGACACCGCCCTGCCCGGCTCGTTCCAGATAACTGACGTCATAGGTGTGCGATATGGAGTCAGAGTTGGTGACTTGTACGGAACGCGTTTTGGTGACGGCGCTCGTCGCCACCTCGAAAACGCCGAAGGATGCTGTGCTCAGCGTTCCGTCCTCTAGCGAACCGGCTGTGACACGCGATTCGACGGCGGCAGATGCGTCCACTCGCCCGGTGCCGGTTCGCAGTGGCGAGACGAGGTTGCCGTCATAGTCGTGCACATCGTGGGTGGCAGTGTTCATGATCTGGGTCTTGATTCGAGACGCATCCCATGTTGGCTGTGCCTGACGTACCAGTGCAGCAATGCCTGCGACAAGCGGGGCGGCCATGGAGGTGCCGTCCATGGTCTGTGCACCGTTGCCGCTCCCAACCAGCGCCGATACGATGCCATAGCCTGGGGCAGCTACATCTGGTTTGACGATTCCGTCGTAGGAACCGAATTCGCCGCGAGAACTGAACGACGCCAATGTGTCACCCCACATCGGATGGTGTTCGTGATAGGTGAACCGCTGCGCCGGATCAAGAGTGATCGTCGCGGAACTCGCTACTTCGGCCAGTACCTCGCTGGCGGAGTAACTGAGCTGGAATACCGGAATTTCCCCTGTTCCAGCCGGTGCGGTGAGCGCATCGGTGTCACGTCCATCGACAACGATGCCGTGTGCGCCTGCGGCAGCGATCTCGTCATAGATCGGACATTCCGCAGGGTCGACTACATCCAGGAATGGATAATCGATCCATGCGATCCGGCCAGTGATCCGTGACTTCTGGAACGGCGTCAATGGGGCGCAGACATCACCGGCGATCGTCATCGGCAGTTTTGCGAGTTGCCCGGTGACCGCGATGCCGGTGTAGGCGTTGTCGTAGCGCCCCGGATAGGAACCGGCAAAGTTCGCCGGAGCTGTCACTTCCGCAGAGTCGTATGACAAAAACCCGCTGTCTGACGCCGCCACAGTCAATGCCGAACGCGCATTGCCGGGTGAACCGCCTGCCGCACTCATATTTCCCGCGTTACCGGCTGCGGCGACTACGACGACGCCTGCCTGGGTGAGGGCGTCGACGATGGCATTGTCTGGATCATCTGCCGGTGCGAAGTCGGAGCCGAGCGACAGATTCACCACATCGATGCTCCCCGGGTCAGTGGCGACTTTCTCTCCCACCCATTCCAACGCCTGGCCGACGAGCTCGGTGGATTCACCAAAATCACCGAACACCTTTAACGCGATCAACTGCGCTTGTGGTGCAGCACCTGGCGCCAACCGGAAGGTGTGCAGATCTTCATCGTCGAGGTCTGCGTAATCTCCGGTAAACACCGCACCCGAATTGGTCACGCCGTATCCGGCGGCTATGGCAGCCACGTGTGTGCCGTGTCCAATGGTTGCCGGGTCAATCGGATTGGCATCCGGGACAGCAACAGGACTTGCCTGCGGGTTCAGTTCCGTGCCTTCTCCTTCGACCGCTTCTGGGTCGTAGTGCTCGCCGGCGAAATCATAGCCTGCGACGATCTTGGCGTCGTCGAACCAACCGGCGTCTAACGGGTCCTGATTGTTACGTGCGGCCCAGGCCTGAGCGTATGCGTTCCCTCCTGGGCCGCCAAAACCGACGTGGGTGTAGTCGATTCCAGTATCGATGACCGCGATGGTCTGTCCCTGACCGGTAGAGCCGCCAGCCCAAGCCTGGGCGCTCCTGACCTGGATTCCGCTACTGGCGTTCCTTGGCGCTGCCAATCGCCGTGTTGCCTTGCTTTGAGGCACAGCAGGTGTGGATGCGGCGATTCGCTTGGGCGTCATGGGCCGAATCGATCGCACCTCGTCGTGTGACGCGAGTTCCTGCAACTCCTCGGCGCCGATGCGTAATGCCACACCGGGCACCGTGTAGCTGGTGGTGTAAAGCACGTCGGCACTGGGACTGAGCCGCCGCGCAGTGCGCGCCACTCGCTCGGCTGCGTTTCGCGCCTGACGTGCGGCTCGTTGCGTGTCGGTTCCTAACCGCGCCGCTGAGACGCCCTGACGCGATAATCTGCGGTTGACCTCAAGCGCTGAGTCGGCTGCAACCTCGACGAACACTGTGGCCGAACCACTGGCACCGCGCAGCGCTGCGGCAATTTTCGTGGCGGGAAGGTGTGGACCATCCGTGCGTTCGATACCGCGGACCTGTCCGGTAGATCCATCCGCATCCCGGCTGACCCTCTGCGACGAGGTGATTGAGGGGCCGTGAGATGGGTCGGCTATCGCGGTAGCCGAGACGGTCATGGTACTGAGAACGAGTCCAACCGCTGTCATGATCGCAACGGCAGGATGCAACTTGGTGTGACTCATGATGATCCCCTGCTTTGGCTCCTGGAGCAATGGCTAAGAGCTGCCCCGTTGTGCCAGGTATGACGTCGTCAGTAGGAGCCAGGAAAATCAGCAGAGAATCTCGAGAGTAAAGTGCACAGCATCGCAGCCCGGATGTTAGTGGGACTAAGACTAACATGAAATCGTGGCCACGTCTCAAAGTAACCGTGACCTCCCGGCTGCTAAATGAGCACTACCAGGTGAAATCTCCGGGAGGCTCGATCATGACGATCAGATGGAGAATCACTTAAATTGTGATAATCACGCCTTGTGGTTGCGTTCCACGCCGAGTTTGTCAAGCACGTCTTGAGCGATGTCGACCGCGCCCAGGTGCTGATCGGCGACGATCTGGCCACGCGATGCATGCTCAATGAACTCGTGCCTTAGCCCGCGGATCAAAAACGGCACTTGCGGACCGCGCTCGTTCACCTTTGACAGAAGTGCCGTACCGATACCCGGATCAGCCAGACCGTCCTCGATGGTCACGACGAGTTCGGCGGCAGCTGCCTGCGCCACTAACGCGTCCGGAACCGGCAGCACCCAGGTGGGCGAGACGACACGAGCGCTCACACCCGCGTTGCGAAGCAACTTCGCGAGTTCACAACCTGTCGCTGCCATGGCGCCGATTCCCACAATCAGGACATCGGCGGTGTCTTCATCCGACGCGCTGATGATGTCCAGCCCGTCAACGACCTCCATTGTTTCGATCGGGTCGGTGATCGGCCCTTTCGGATAGCGCACCACTGTTGGGGCATCGCCGACTTCGACGGCCTCGCGTAACGCACGACGCAGGGAAGCCTCGTCCCGAGGAGCGGCGAGCCGCAGCCCCGGAACGACCTGCAGCAAAGACATATCCCACATACCGTTATGGCTCGGCCCGTCATCGCCGGTGATCCCTGCCCGGTCCAACACGATCGTGATGCCCGCTCGATGCAGCGCCGCGTCCATCAGCACCTGGTCGAAGGCACGATTGAGGAAGGTGGCGTAAAGCGCCACCACGGGATGCATTCCGGCATATGCCAGCCCTGCAGCCGCCGTGATCGCGTGCTGTTCCGCGATCCCCACGTCGAAGACGCGGTCCGGGAACTTCTCCGCGAACTGCGCGAGACCGACTGGGCGCAGCATGGCGGCGGTCAGCGCCACCACATCGGGGCGCTCGTCACCGATTCTGGCAATCTCGTCCGAGAAGACCGAGGTCCAGCCAAAACGCGACGGCGCGATCGGCAACCCGGTTTCCGGATGGATCGGACCAATGCCGTGGAATCGGTCAGCGGTGTCCTGTTCGGCCGGAATGTACCCTCGACCCTTCTCGGTGATGGTATGGACGATGACCGGACCGCCGAACTCCTTGGCGCGTTTGAGGGCACGAGCCAACGCAACGATGTCATGGCCATCTATCGGGCCAACGTATTTCAGCCCCAGGTCTTCGAACATGCCCTGCGGCATCACCACATCACGGAGGCCCTTTTTCAGGCCGTGCAGCGCGTCATAGGCGATCCGACCGGGCGTGCCGCTGCGTTGCAGTGTTCGTTTGCCCCACTCGAGAAAGTTCTCGTACCCACGTGTGGTGCGCAGTGTGTCGAGGTGATTCGCTACTCCCCCGATTGTTGGCGCGTAGGAACGGCCGTTGTCGTTAACGACGATGATCAGCGGCAGGTCCCGTACCGCGGCGATATTGTTGAGCGCTTCCCAAGCCATACCGCCGGTCAGCGCGCCATCACCGATGACGGCGACAACGTGCCGCGATACGCCTTCATTGGCGAGCCGATGTCCCTGGGCAATGCCGTTTGCCCAGCTCAACGCCGTTGACGCATGCGAGTTTTCCACGACGTCATGGTCAGATTCCTTACGCGACGGATAACCCGACAAGCCGCCGGCTTTGCGCAGCGTAGTGAAATCAGTTCGTCCAGTGAGCAGTTTGTGGACATAAGCCTGATGTCCGGTGTCAAAGACGATGGTGTCTCGCGGGGAATCGAAAACCTGGTGGAGGGCGATGGTCAACTCGACGACACCGAGATTCGGGCCAAGGTGCCCGCCAGTAGCCGAGACATTCTTGACGAGAAAATCACGTATCTCCGAGGCAAGTTGGATGGTCTGCGCAGTGGATAGCTTGCGTAGGTCCTCCGGTGATTGAACGCGCCCCAACACACCCACGTGCGTGTCCTCCTTCAGCGCCGAAACCCCGGAATGCTCCAGCGGATCCACGACGAGCCCATTTATCTGTGTACCTCGAACTACCCCACTTTATCGGTATCGAACGGGGCAGTCCCACCGGTCCTGAAAATCAGCATCGGATTCTCTCTAGACTGGCTGCATGCAATTCTTACCCGGGCATGAGCCCCACCATGACTTGACCTATGGCGATGTGTTCCTCGTTCCTTCTCGGTCCGATGTCACGAGCAGGTTCGATGTCAGCCTCGCCTCGAACGACGGAACGGGAACGACGATCCCGCTCGTCGTCGCGAACATGACTGCCGTCTCCGGGCGGCGGATGGCAGAAACAGTGGCACGCCGCGGTGGAATGGCTGTCATTCCGCAAGACATCCCACTCGACATCGTCGAGCGTGTCATTGCCCGGGTCAAAGCAAGCAACACGGTGGTCGATACTGCCATTACCGTTGGCCCACACGACACCGTTGATCGTGCTTTGTCTTTGATGCCGAAACGGTCACACGATGTTGCTGTCGTCATTGGCGACGACCGCGCAGTGCTCGGTACGATCACGCCAGCCGACTGCGAGGATGTGGACCCGTACTCCCAGGCCCACGCGGTGATGGCACCGGTCACCAACGTCGTGGAATTGGACGAGCTGAACGCGAGCGAGTCGAGCCTGCGCGCTATCTACGAGCGGCTGGACACGCTGCGCCAACGGTTCATCGTGGTGGTCGACCGTGGTGTCCTAGTGGGCATTTTGACGCGCAGCGCTATTGTACGGTCTTCGATCTACCAGCCTGCGCTCGACGCTGACGGCAAACTACGGATCGCGACCGCGATCGGCATCAACGGTGACATCGAGGCGAAGGCGGCTGGGCTGCTTGCCGCTGGTGCCGACGCGCTCGTGGTTGACACTGCGCATGGACACCAGGAAAAGATGATCCAGGCGTTACAGCGCGTCCGATCAGTCGACCCAGATGTGCCGGTGATCGCCGGCAATGTCGTCACCGCGCAGGCGGTTCGGGATCTGGTCGAGGCCGGTGCGGACATCCTGAAGGTCGGTGTCGGACCGGGCGCCATGTGCACCACCCGGATGCAAACCGGAGTCGGCCGTCCGCAGTTCTCCGCGGTATGGGAATGTGCCAATGCGGCGCGTGAGCTCGGTGCGCACGTCTGGGCTGATGGCGGGGTGCGGCATCCACGCGATGTGGCGCTGGCACTGGCTGCCGGAGCAAGCCAGGTCATGATCGGTTCTTGGTTTGCGGGAACCCGTGAATCACCTGGTGACCTGCACTACGACACCGACGGGCGTGCGTATAAAGAGAGTTTCGGCATGGCTTCGGCACGTGCGGTCGCTGCCCGCACTGCCGGTAGCGATCCGTTTGATCGGGCACGTAAGGCAATCTACAAGGAGGGCATCTCGTCCTCCCGGATGTACCTGGACAGTGCGCGCCCCGGCGTTGAAGATCTGATTGACGAGATCACCTCAGGTGTTCGGTCGGCTTTCACCTATGCAGGAGCGTCGGATTTGGACGAGTTTGCCGAACGAGCAGTGCTCGGTATCCAGTCCGCCGCCGGCTACGAGGAAGGCCGGCCGCTGCCGCGTAGCTGGTGATTAACGCACAGGCGATACCGATTCCACTGTACGTCGCGGTGTGGTGTCTTAAGACCAGGTGGGTATGAGTTCGCCCCGTGTGACCAGGATGACTGGCCACACGGGGCGAACAATGGTTTCGGCAGGCTCAACCAGCGTGGATCACGCTAGTTCAACCAGCACCGGTATCAGCGCACCAGGCGGATCGTGGTCACCTTGGACTGGCGGTTCTTGAAGCTCTTGTTGTTCTTCGCAACGAACTTCGCACGCACCTTGAGCGACGAACCCGACCGCTGCGCCGAGGACAACTTCACCGTCACCGTACGGTTGCCCTTAGCCTTCGGCTTGATACGAACTGAACCGATGACACGCTTGCCAATACGGATCTGCACCCGACCATTAGCGTGACGGCCATTGTTGAGTTTCGCGACCTTCACCCGAACCTTCACCGAAGCACCAGAACGCACCTGCTTAGTACGCACCGTGACCTTCTTCGGACGAGCCTTGACAACCCGCAACCCGCGAGCAG
>FZPE01000002.1:191488-634554 GCA_900188465.1 Micrococcales bacterium KH10 | reverse complement strand
GCATCGGCGCATTGGTTGTGCTGGGGATCAGTTCACTTTCCCCCCGATAGACTTGTGCGACCAGCCGCTACACGCTGCGCATGGCTGGGGATCAGTTCACTTTCCCCCCGATAGACTTGTCGGGATAAATGCCTCTTGGAGTGCGCAGCTGGGGATCAGTTCACTTTCCCCCCGATAGACTTGTCCGGGTTAACCTGTATTGCGTTCAACAGCTGGGGATCAGTTCACTTTCCCCCCGATAGACTTGAGCTATCGGGGGGAAATCCCTTCTGAACAGGCTTTTCTCGCTGCTGAACGCTAGAAAATCGTGAGTTCCTCTGGCGTATCGACGACGGAAACGTCTTCGGCGTCAACGAATCTGAACGCCGAAGACCACTGATGATCACTGATGTTGATCATTCGAATCGCACCACCACGGGGCAGATTCGATTTGATCATTCTGATGCCGGAGGCTCCCATCGATGGGATCGGCAGGTAGCGAACATAGATCGAGTACTGGACTCTCTCATAACCGAGATCTAACAACATGTTTCGGAATTGGTTCGCTGCACGCTGCTGAGATTTCGTCACAACCGGCAAATCGAACATGACCAGATTCCACACCTCTTCATCACCCGCCTCAGTCATGCTCGTTCACCACGGACGGGTTCCACTGAAGCACTTGAAGTTTCGTGACATCACCCTCAAAGTAACGGCCCAACTGCTGAGCTAGGTTCGTCATTTCGGTAGCCGCTGAATATCCAGATTCAGTAAACGGCTGCGATGACGCGCTCACTAGAGCACGCTTTACACTCGGATGATTCGGAGAAGCATCCGCAGGCAATTGCGCAACGGTCCAATCCACCACAGGACGGAACGGCTCGATGAGATCGTCAGCCAAGTTGAAAGGATTAGAGCGACCACGATGGAAGAGTCCGAGTGCGGGTGCCAATCCGGCTTCCATGACCGCCCGGATGGCGTGTCCGCGCAATACGGTATACCCGTAGTCGAGCAGACCATTACGTCCCGACCCGGCACCCGGGTTGCGGTAGAAGCGTTCCCCATCCCCAAATAGTTGCGGCCAGTACGCTTTGGCTGCACGAGCTTCGCAATTATCTGGATCACCCGACCGAACCGACTTGCGGATATCAACCAACGTCTTTGCAGCCGGGCGTCTCAGTTCTTTCAGATTTGCTTGCTGACCCGCGATCTTAGCCCGAACAATATTTCCCCAAGCGTTCTTCTTGCTCGGTATTGAGGCGCTGGCCTGCGCCAGTTGGCGTGCCCCTACTCTCGAATGCGCACTCCAGGGGGAAACAGCCGATACTGGCACTCCTGTCCAATTACAGACCAGCGTTACAACATCGAACTGCGCAAACTGATGTAGAACTGCTGCCCCGATCGATACCTTCAACCCGAGTAAAACAACTGCTACGTCCGCAAGTGGAACTGTGCGTTCCTCACCGCCGTCAGGTCGCACCTTTACCTGGCCCCGTTGGTAGGAGATTCTTCCTTCCAATGCGGAGCAGTCGAGGATACGCCATCCGCCGGGCATGTCAGTCCGTTCTGACGCTCCATGAAGCCGGAAGATGCGCGTGAGAAGACAGTCTCACTCTTCCTAAGGTGTCACGGCGAATCACCACGGCATCGCATGAATCAAAGATGACATTGACACCCGGTCTCCAGCCTTGTCCGGCGAGAATCATTCGCGTTCCTGAGCTTGTCTGCTCTGCATCGGAATCATTAGTTGATGCTATGGGGTCAGGTAGTCCCTCTGCCGCTAGTAGTCGAGGCCGCAACCGTAGCTTAGAGATATGGGGAAACCCCGAAACTCTCCATCTCACGGTGCCCGGGTAGTCTGCCAATAGTTCGCCGATCTGTCCCTTAGTCTGTGAGGACATGTCGAGCAATAACTCGTCTCCCTCGACCAGCCACCCGAGATACTCAGCCCGATCCTCCGCTAGAGCAGTGCGGAGACGTGGTTCGGACGTTCGGACACTTATCGATTGCGGTGGCAATTCGACGCTGAAAAGGTCGCTGCTTTGATGCCGCACTAAATCGACCTGGAATACCCGGAGCATCGCATAGAACGAACGCTTACCGTTCGAAACTCGATACACTCGCGCATGGTGGATCGTATTCCCGATATCAGCTGAACCACCCCGCACCAAGATCGACGCCGCAGCGGCGTCAGAAGAGAAGAACCCAATCTTTTCGCCGCTATCCAACCACTCACACTGAAGTCTGATCCGTCGTTCTGGATCAGCCGGTAGGCCATCCGTCGGCGAGAAGTCGGGGTGTCGGGTCAGAGCACACCACAACGCCGGTGTGCTTGCTCGATCGATCACTGCGACTGAGAGTTCATCACCAACCTGACGCATATCCAGTTTCCTGATCGTGTCATCATGTGCCGCAGAACTGCCCAACCGAAGTCGTAGGTTCTCCGTAATAGGGATCCGATCTTCACGCAACGCTTCGTTGAGCAGGTCTACCAGAGCCTCCATCTGAGAGCGCCAGCGATCAAAAAGTACCTGAGCAGCAGGATCACCCCCACGATATTGCTTCCAAGTGCCGGTATCCGTCGTACTCCACTGCTCGATACGTAGGCTGTCACGTTCAGCAAGCGTCTGAGCCACAGAATGTCTCATCATCGCGGTAACGGCTGCATCAACGGCGTGGTGTCGGCGGTCCAGGCGGGTTTTACCTCGTCCACCAATGAACTCGATCCGCCCTTCGATCCCAGAAGCCTTCCGCGCCCAAGCAGTAATCTGACCCCGGAAGACCCGCACTTCTGTTCCCGCGTGATGGAAGTGACCGGCAATGCGAAGGTGCAGTTGATTGGCCATCCACGCCACGGACTCAATGCTCCTGGCGTCAACAGGGTCATCGAGTTCAGTGGCTTTCAACCGACGCTTGACCTCAGACTGGAACTTCTTGTTCTCACGAGCACTCACACCCGACTCACTCAGGAACGCATTGACCCGCTGCAACGCCCCCTCAAGGCTGACTTCTGGTCGTTTCGTCTTAGCAGCCCACACCGAGAATAAGGTGTTTGATTTATCTGCATTGCAGTCACGGCACACAGCCACCAGATTCGTTCGAGTGTTCGTACTGCCCGTTCCAGCACGCGGCACAATGTGATCCATCTCGGCAGTGTGCAGCTTTATGCCCGTCCCGCAGTACAAGCATTGACTGTTCTGCCGGATCACAGCTTGGTACCTGCGGACGTCAGATTGTCTAACTTCGCCGTCGATGCTGTGCTTTTCTCTGATCTCGGCCATCTCACGTCTGCGCTGTTCATAGCGCTTTTCGTTTTGCCGTACAAGATCACGCGCAGCAGCGACGCTTCCCAACGCCTCACGCACGTGCTCAACATTGATGCTCTCCGGCGCGCCCCACTCGCGTTCCGCGGCCTCAAGCCATCGGGCAACGATTCTCAGCACCCGGTCGACAGCGGGGTTTCCAACCCGTTCACCGATTGGTTCAACCGGTGGCCGCCACTTATCGTCAACGCCAAACAACCGCTTGCGCGCCGCATGCAAATCATCTTCGGACTGCATGATCTGTTCAGTGATTTCTCGCAGCGACCGTTCTGAGTAGGCCGCCCGCCCAGCAGGAAGATGCAGCCCATCGAGTTTGGCCAGGTCCTCCTCCGGCAGTGACTCAATCAGTTCGGTCGCTGCTAGATCCGGAGCCGAGTCCTCAGAGATGACGCCGCTATTCGACAGGGCACGCACGAGAGCTTCCCGCTCGTCGTCATTTGCGTTTTCCCACCACTGCTTGATCGACTTTATCTTGATCTTCCGTAAAGTCTGGTCGGTGACGTTGACCGCGGGACGAGTCGCGACAAGGTCGGCTTCGAGATCCGATTGCGCGACGCCCTTGAGCGCTCGCCTCGAAATACCCAGCAGTTCAGCCACGTCGGCCCAGCTAGGCTGCTCGTCAGTCGTGTCCAGGTAGTCCATGACTTCGCGGCGTTCCGCGACTGTGAGGACTCGTTTGGCCTTGCTTGATTCTTCGATCCGCATATTCCCGATCAATGCCGCTATACGGTAACGCTGAAACGCAAGTGTTGACTTAGCCGCTCGAGGCTCGCTCTCGCGCCCTGGCAGCACGTCCTTACCGACAAGTTTTGCGCTGGCACCCCGCGGGGACTTCGCCTCGAACACTGCTTCTAGCAATGTCTGGAACAGGTCATCAGAAAGACCCTGCCGCCGTGCGACTGCTCGCAGTTCATTGGCATTATCAGATTGGTGAAGTTTGCCGCCAATCAGACCGCCTTCACCACGAAGTTTCAAACTGGGGCCGGTTTTGGCAATCATGACGAGCTCAGCAGGGGTCACATCTATCGGCAAATCTTTGCCGGTGACGGATGCAACTCGTTCGCGGAAGTTAATCAAGAACTCTGAGGGTTCATTGGTTGCACTCAACGAAGCGACCGAGGTCCATGGGTTTCGCCATCCACGGTGGCGTGCCATGTGTCTGAGCGCGATGGATAGGCTACGACCTAACTCGTCCTGGTCTGCGATTTTCTCCGACACGAGTCGCGCCCGGACCTTCCACGGCAGCCACGCATCGGGCTCGTTCTCTAGCGATACTAGCGGCCAGCCCTGCGAAACTATCATCCGGTCCAGCGCCGCCAACCGCTTGCGTCGGCGTTGGATGAGTCGGCGGACACGACGAGCGACGCCCGACTCCGCCAAGCGGGTTTTGGCGGTCTTGCCCTGAAGCGGGTCAACGCCTGCGTCGTGCTGGTGTACCTGTGCCTTCAATAGGCGTCGAGGGTACCCTTGATCGTCAACCTCGACCGCAGCGAATCCCACGGAGTACAGACCAACATCGATTCCGATGCGGTAACGGATCTGCTCAGTCATCCTTCCCAGACCTCCCGTGCTTCATCGCACTTATAAAAGTATCCGGCGGCATCGGCTCGATGCCGATGCCCACCGGATGGAGCATTCTTGACCGCTAACGAGTCGGCCCTTACTGAGAATCAGTTCGAGACCTACAGTACCCAATTGTTTTCGCATGTCAAGAGACCGACGAGACTCAGTTGAAGGCCCGTGTAGCGGGGGTCGTGCCTCGTAGAGTTTCCTCTCCGAAATGGTAGAAAGGTGGATCTATAGGTAGAATTACTTTATGAGCCTGAACATTAAGGACGAGCGCACCCACGCGCTGGTGCGTGAACTTGCTGCGCTGACGGGACAATCACAACGCAGCGTCGTCGAAGACGCGGTCTCTCGTCGACTCGCCGAAATCAAAGAAGAAGCAGGCTCGAGCGCAATGCCCCGCGACACCGCCATCGATCTCCTCCTCAACTCGGTGTGGGCGTTCGAACTTGAAGGTCTGCACGACGCCGAACAAGACCTTTACGACGAATCAGGGTTACCTCGATGATCGTTGACACCTCAGCAATCGTGGCTCTCATCCAACGAGAGCCTGAGGCTGCCGCTATTGATCAGGTTCTCCGCCGAACTTCGCGCACTCGGATTTCAGCAGCGACCCTTGTTGAGTTACACATCGTCATCGATTCGCGCACGACCCCCGAACAACGCCGTCTTATTGATTCGCTCCTTGATGCCTATGGAATTGAGGTGGTTCCGTTCAACACAGAGCATGCTGAGATTGCTCGTGCGGCCTATCGTGATTTTGGGCGCGGTAGCGGGCATCGAGCCAAACTCAATCTTGGCGATACATACAGTTACGCTCTGGCCTCAGCGGAACATGACACCCTGCTCTACGTCGGCGACGACTTCACGCACACAGATCTGCGCTCCGCGCTCGACTCCGAAGTTGCGCCCGACCCGCAATCACGCACCAAATCCCCGTGACACCACCGACCGCGCAATGACATGCTGAGTCCATGACTTGGATGTGGGATCGGCTGCCGCAACTTTCCGTACCCGAGGCACGCGAGGTGCTCGGCGAGACAGATTTGCTCGTTCTCTCAGTCCCTAAAGACCCTGGAACATCGCTCGTCAATGATCTCGCGCTCTTCGCCAACACACGTGGTCTCATCGCTCTGATCAGCGACGGCACTGAAATCGGCCTACCACGAATGGACCGAATGATCATTGCAGTTGATGCATCGTATCGCTGCTTGGCTTCCAATTCAGCGGGTGACCTGCTACACGGGTCCGACATCGTGCACACAGTCACAGCACTCGCCTACCAACGAGACGCACCCATCGTGGTTGACAGCAACACTGTCGTCCTGCCCGATGGCGGCATCATTCCGCTTAACATGCAGGCGCGGCACAGGCTTCCCTTCGTGCAGCGTAAGACCCACCCGGCGGTTCAATGGGCACGCGAGTTCGCGCAGTTCACGACACAGATGCATCGTCCCGTGACCTCGGCATGGACTTGGGCCGATCAAGGCGAGATCAGCGAGACCGCCGAAATCTTTGCCACAGCGGCAGAAACTGATATCCATGTCACCCGTAAAGCCGGCCGCATCCTCGCCATCGCATCGGAACCCCATTCGCGCGTCGACCGCCTCACCAAGCCGCAAGAACGCACCCATCCCTTCATCGCCTTCCACCGTGATCTTGGGGCGGCCGAGTTCTCAGTCACGGACGGGAACCCTGCCAATGTCTTGCTCGTCCCCATTACCCCGCCTGAAAGGATCTGCCCGGATATCGAAATCAACTCACCAGCTGGTCATCTCATCGCGGCCGCAACAACCCTGCTCAACGCACCCTGGCACTCTGAGAATCCAGACCCGGACGACCCTCGTATCGCCCAATTTCTCACCATCCAACAGCACCTGCCCTATATCGACATTGAGGCACGAGTGCGCGCGGTCGCCGCGGCCCTGAGCATCCAAGAAGGCCTGATCATGGTTCCGCCGTGCTTCCCCAACGGAGCGCGGTATCAGACATACCGGCCTGGCAGGACAGACTTCTCAGAAAGTGGGCTGGGGGCCGTCAAACCACTCATCGTGCCCGATGCCGACGCCTCCACCCCCAATGTGAGACGATCACAACGTCGCGCTCTGCGCCAAGGTCGCAACAGTATTGTCTTCGGCATAGCGGCATGGCTTGTCTGTGCTCTAGCCGTAGTGGGTTTCATCGCTACCCTACTTGAACCCGACCCACCACTAGGTAACGCCGACACCAGCGACTCATCAAACCCGCTGGCTCCATTCGGTATCTGGATAGGCGTCGCCATCTTCGGGTTCTATAAGATCCGTCGCGGCATCAATATGCGGCGCCAAGTCCGTGCGTTACAGAAAGAGGACGAGTTCTCCCCCACAGCTTGGGAGCGCTCGTCCTGGTGACCGGTAACCTTGCTTCTCTGCGCCGCCACGAAATCGAGGAAAAATGACTACTACCCAGCCTGCCACCGTCGGCGAGGTCATGGCCGAACTCGCCGCCCTCGAAGACCCCAAAATCCGTGCCGTCAACGAGAAACACGGTGACGGTCACGGCGTCAACCTCACTAAATTGCGCGCAGTGGCCAAGGCAGCCAGGACAAATCACGAGTTGGCCCGCGACCTGTGGCAGACCGGAGACACCGCGGCGCGACTCGTCGCTTTACTGACCTGCCGTCCCAAGGCATTCAGCATGGACGAGCTGGATGCGATGCTGCGAGACTCCCGGGTTCCCAAAGTGCACGACTGGCTGGTCAATTACGTCGTCAAGAAGAGCCCGCATGCCGAGGAACTGCGACAACTCTGGTTCGCTGATGATGACCCGGTCGTTGCCAGCGCTGGTTGGGCATTGACGAGTGACCGTGTCGCCAAGAAGCCGGACGGACTGGACCTGCCGGGTCTGCTGGACATTATCGAGACGCAGATGAAGGACGCTCCCGACCGGCTGCAGTGGGCCATGAACACCTGCTTGGCGACCATCGGGATTGAACACGCGGCATTGCGCGCCCGCGCTCTCGACATCGGCGAGCGCCTCGAAGTGCTCAAGGACTATCCGACACCGCCAAACTGCACATCTCCGTTCGCCCCGATCTGGATCAACGAGATGGTCCGCCGTTCCAAGGGTTGATCAGCATCCGTGCGGGTAGGAGGGTCCGGAAGTCTTTGATATTGCGCGTCGCCAGCGGAACACCTGAAGTCTTGGCAATAGCCGCAATCTGTACGTCCTGGATAGCTGAGTTACCGGCCTGCGCTCTGCCCTGAAGCGCCAAAAGTTCACCGGCACACCGACTCGCGGCTTCATCAAATGGCAGGACAGTCGGGAAGCACGAGATGGCCTCGTCTACGAGAATCGCAAGTTCACTCTTACGTTTCCCGACCGGTAAGTGTGCCACGCCGAAGGTGAGTTCCTGAATGCTGATCACGCTGATGGCCGGTTGCGCAATCGCGGCCAGCCAGGCCACGATCCGTGGATCAGGATGTGGGCGTAGCGGCTCTGAGATCACATTGGTATCGAGGAGAATCATGCAAAAAGATCCTCATCACGGCGGGGCGCTGTTGACGATTCAAACTCAAAACCACCGCGTTCACGGCGGAAATCCTGGGCACTGTATATAAAGTCAATCAGTGGCCCACCAGGGGTTTCGTCGCGACCACCGGTGGCTTCGGCGATGATATGACGTAACTCGTCCTCGACTGAACTGCGCCCGTGACTGCGTGCCAAGTCTCGCAGCGCCTGTTTGGTTCCAAGCGGCAGACGACGTACAAGAATCTGCTCAAACTCATTGGTGTTGGACAATCCGCTCACCCCAGTACTGATATCAGTTTGTTCTATGATATCAACACATCGATAAAAAGTGCGGTCAGGCACTACCCCATACTTCAAGGCTTACAGGCGCCATCTTCGGCTAGTGATATTTGCGGTGATTCCATTCATTCTGATAGCAATCGCATGCATGTTGCCGATGTTTCTTCCCGAGCGGTTCACCTACTGAGCGTCTGCGACAACATTCCACGCCCCTAGGTCACCACGAGCATGCACCCTAGAATCGGCTTCATGAGTTCTATCGTCCCGGGACCAGACCCGACACAGCCGACACTCGTCTCAATCGGCAACATTCATGTCGGTGGCGAACAGGTTACGACCCCCGTCGGAACATGGTCAACGGCAGACATCAACATCAGCACCCAGGACAATACTCAAATCTCGACCTACACCCCTGGGTGGGCCATCGCCTTGGCGGTCATCTTCGTCTGGTTCTTCCTGCTCAGTCTGCTGTTCTTGCTGGTGCGCAACCCGCGAATGTCGGGTTCCGTCACTGTGACAGTGTGGGCGTCGAACGGACAGAGTTACTCGGATACCCTCTGGATCAACAACGAATATGAACATCGCGACGTATTCAATCGGGTGCAGTTCGCGCAGAACCTCATTGGTCAAAGTCGCTGGCGTCACGGCGCACGCTGAATCTCGGCGCGCGGGTCGGCGCAGCCTTTCCTAGGATCGCCGTATGACACTGGTCCTGCGGTTTCGGCAGCAGCAATCTGCCCGCTCTCACCGCCACCTTGTGCTGTTCATTGTGTTGACATTGATCGCAGCCATGGCAGTCACAACAGTGAAACAGAGCAATACAGTGTGGGCCAACTCGTCTTCGGCGAACTCGTTCGAGGCCGAGGTCCTTCGCCTCACCAACATCGAACGCACCAACGAAGGCTTGAACCCGCTGACCTGGTCGAACGAGCTCGGGGGTTACTCGCGCTACTGGTCTGAGTACATGGCTGCCACCGGGTACTGGGGTCACGGCCCGAACCCATGGAACAGTTATCCTCCGGGGTGGCGGGGTGCTGCTGAGAATATCGCGACTGGTCAACGCAGTGCCGCCTCAGTGGTGGCCGCCTGGATGAACTCAGAAGGCCACCGCGCCAATATTCTGCAGCCGTCGTACACACACCTTGGCGTTGGTTACGCGTTACGCGGCACAACCCCGTATTGGACGCAGAACTTCGCGCAATATTCGCCGGGGGTCAATCCGGACGCAAACCCAAAACCGCTGGGTTCATTGACGAGTTCGACTACGCCGATCATTTCCGGCAGTCCCGCTGTCGGCGCCACGTTGACGGCCGTTCCGGGCCAGTGGGACGAGTTCGTGGTGCTGAGTTACCAATGGCTGCGCGGCACGACGAGTATTTCTGGGGCAACCGGTACGAGTTACACCGTGCAGGATACCGATGCCGGTTGTTCGATTGCGGTTCGGGTGACCGGCTACAAATATGGGGCTGCGAAAGTCTCGTTGACCTCGGTGCCCATAGGGCCAGTTCCAGGCAATCCGACTCCAGGTGGGCCCTGCGAAAACGAAACCACCCCGTCCGGAGCCAAGCCCGAAACCAAATCTGCGACCAAGAACACCGCGAAGAAGCGAACCGCGAAGATCCGGGTCAAGGTTGCGAAGAAGAAGGTGCGCCAGGGTAAGCGCACTGTGGTCACTGTTCGCGTGGGGTCTGCCGGAAAGCCCGCCAAGGGGAAAGTCGCGGTACGTTTCGGCAAGAAACGTGTGGTTGGGAAATTGAAGAACGGCCGAGCCCGGGTCAAGTCGCCTCGGCTGACCACACGGGGCAAAGTCAAGGTGAAGGTCCGTTACCGTGGGACGAGCACCATCAAGGCGAAGCGAGCACCCGCCGTGGTGATGCGGGTTCGGTAGGCGGTTTCCAGTCTCAGTTCGAAGTAACCTCCAATTTCGACATTGGCTGCCTCGTCAGATTTGCGATGAGGTCGAAATCTTTGTCCATATGCAAGACCTGACGGCCAGTCAGTTCGGCAGTCGCGGCGATAAGCAGATCGGGGATTGAAGGCGCCCGGTGTTGGCCGCGGGTAGCGAGGTGCCGTTGTATGGCAAGTGCGCGGTCCTCAATAGCCGGGGTGAGGTACTCGATAGGCATGTATTGCAGTGGTGGCTGGTCGAATAGCGTTTCAAACTCGGTACTTGACCGTGCTGAGAATCCAATCTCAAGGCGAGTCACGGTCGAGATCGCAACGAGTCCGCGCTGGATGTTCCCTGCCCATCGTTCGGCGTCGATTGCCATTCCAAGCCGCGCAAATGCGGATTTGTCGATCAGCCACTTTACAGTCATGACCATGCCTCAGACATGATTTCGGCATCGACTAGATCACAGGCCAGTTCACTGGCGCGCACAAGGTCGATTTTTGTCACCGCGGCGTCAAGACTGCGCGCAGTTTGCTGTAACTGCCGTCGCAGGAACTCGGTGCGCGATAAGCCAAGTCGGCGTGCTTGAGCATCAATGAGCGCAAGTTCCGCAGCAGGGAAATCACGAATAAGTAGATCAGGCATCGTCCACCTCCATAACTCGAAGATATCACATGATATCGCGGGTGTCTGTGCGCCGATCACCACCCACAACGAATGTCAGACGGTCAACTTAACGTCGTGGGCACAAGGAGGTCGAGATGAGTCATCCCGCAGTTGTAGCCATCAAGGACGAGTCCGCCACGCGGATCTATTTCGATCGGGACGCGTCACATTACCTGTCCTGGGATGCCGCATTGGACGGCCAAAACAGCACGTTGGCACGGGTACGCGAGTCATGGAGTTTCGAGGGGACATCCACCGTTGCGGCAGGGGTGATTGGGTGGGCTGAAGCCGTGCTTGCGATCGACCAGACTCGTAAGACCTTGACCTGGTTCAACGGAGAGGACGGTCCGGGGCCGCCACGGCTCGCCAACTATGTGTTGGAACGCTCCTGGCCAGGTTGGACCGCACAGTGGGCACCCGAGACTTCGCTCGGCATACCGGAGGTGCTTGGCATTGACCTCCCGCCGGTCCCCAACCCCCGATTGGAACGACCTGCACCAACGGACTACTCAACATTCGGCGGGGCCTGGCCCACGAGGGACGGTTACGAGAACCCGCCCATCTCGGTCCATTTCGGCAATCACTTAGTGTGTTGGCGTGCGGACGTATCGCTAGAGCAGGTTGCCTATTCGACGCCGAAGTCTGTTCTCAGGTTTGCCCGGAGCGCCTACCGAAGCCGACTGGCCGGTGACGGTTGGGGCGCGGACCTCGGCATCGATTCATCGGACGAGATGCGCCAGGCCTTCGAAGGCGTGCATATCGACGCGAACACTAAGGAAGTCTCGTGGTGGTCCCACTTCGGGCAGTACGACATCGCGGAAGATTTTCGCAGGAACTGGCCCGGGTACACAATACGCTCGTGGGGCGACAACCACGAGCGACACGAACAGGAGCTTGGCGGGATACCATTGCGGCCCGACTGGACCGCTGAGCTTCAAAAGGCACGTCGCTCACTCGCCCATCTCATCTCGGTGCGTTCATATCCGGGTGGTTTTCAGAATATCGATGTGGTGTTTAACGCGTTGGCCACATTGGCGGACGATGGCCGCCCGCTGGCTCCCGCACGATTCATCGACAGTTCCGGCCATGCGCAGGGCAACTCGTCCGACGAGGTCACCCACGCACAGTATGCCGAGCCCGCTGTCCGCCGCGGGTCAACGATGCAGGCGATGTACGAGACTCCTCTTCGACGGGGCTTAGAACGACAGGTCAGGAGTGACCCCGACTACGACGATCCGCGTCGCGAGTTCTGGCATTTCGACGTGCAAGGAACGCTCAGTCCGGCGGCTCGAATGTTGCGTGATGTGCTTCGCGCCCTGCGGGTGTCGGGCCATGCGCTCGAAGTCACTGATCCGACCTCGCCCAACGAATGCGCGTTACGTATCGAACTATCCACCGGTCATTGGATCGACCTACGGTGCTATTTCGATACGCCAGCCGCAGTTGCGCCTGCAACTGCGACCGACGAGACGGCGACGTTTCACAGGTTGTACGAGTTGACCCATATCACCACTTTGATCACTGACCATCCACAATCACTGCATGCGGATCGAGTACACCGTGTCGAACGACACTTCCACAGTGCCGATGACGCTCCGCCATTGCCGCGTGGATTTCAATATGGCGGTGGCCTGTTGATGTCAACGCGCGGCTTCGGTGACACTGCGGCGGCCCGGCCGCTGCGAACCATCTTGCGCTCGATGTGGGAGACCTGCCTACATGCCGATCTTTACGAAGTGTTCTTCCACTGGTTTGACGGATGGTCGCCATTCGAAGTGAATCTGTCGTGGGTGAACACCGATGTGATCGACGGGCGGCGATGGTACGTGCTCGGGTTCGAGTACGAGCGTTGGGCAGGGGAAACCTTATTCCTCTCGTTCCCACTTAAAGGCGACGAGCTTTCCCTCACGCTTTTGCCGGAACTGCCGGTGGACATCTCTGTAATCTATGATGCCCACGGCGATGAGGCTCTGTTGCAGCAGATCTGCTCACTGCTGGGGATGGAGATCCCAGACGACGAGCATCCCGGCGATTGGTTGCGGGTCAATCTGCAAGAGACCGCATACGACGCGTATGACGGCAGAGTGCAACAAGCAGCATTTGCGCCGGAAGCACGTGATTGACGATGCTAGCATTGACAGCATCGTCGTCAAAGGTGGTGATCCTCATGGCAACAATTACTATCCGAGGTCTTCCCGAGGAAACTCGTAAAGCGCTCAAGGTGCGCGCTGCGAACAGTAATCGCTCGATGGAAGCTGAAGCCCGAGCAATCCTCGAGTCAGCCGTCAACCCTCGTCGCGGATTGATGGCTGAATGGATCAGCGGCACTGAAAGTCTGCGCGGCGATTTCGAGTTACCAGCACGTTCTGTCGCGCGTGAAGTGGATCTGTCGTGATCGTCGTCGACACCAACGTGCTTTCTGAACCACTGAAGGCACTGCCAAACCCTCGGGTCATTCAATGGCTACTCGATAACGACTCCGAGATCGCCATCACATCGATCAGTATCGCTGAACTATTCCACGGCGCTAGACGGCTGCCTCAAGGAAAACGGCGTGATTCCATCACCGTTCAAATTGAACGGACTCTTCAAGGAGCCAGAACCCGGCTCTTGCCATTTGACGACGCCGCGGCCCGACACTATGCAGACATTCGATCAAATCGGGAAGCAACGGGACATTCAGTGAGCGTGGAAGACACGATGATTGTTTCAATATGCCGCGCGCACGGTTATGCGGTGGCTACAAGAAACACTCGCGACTTCGAAGGAGCCGACGTAGAAATCATCAATCCTTGGGACGGCTAAAGGTTCCAGTTTCCCGGCGCAGCCAGCGCATAATCATCGATTTCTAGAGCCTTGAAATGCTGCCTCGCAGAACGGACCTTCGCGCGCTCAATTGGACGCAACTTTGATTCGTCGAGCGTCCCCTTGGTCTCACGAATCATGTAGACCCTGTCTTCCCCATCCTCCTGTTTGATGATCGCCCAGTCAGGGTTGTATCGACCAACCGGGGTGTCAATCTTGAACCTGGCGGGGAGTTTCATGAACAGTTTGACGTCTTCGCGGGTGTCGAGTAATTCCGCAAACTGGCGTTCCACATCGGAATCGAATAGGACATAGTCAAAGTCAGTCTTGTGCGTGTTCTGCACCTGATACATCTGGTCAAGAAACCGCTCTTTCTCCTCCAGCCCGTGTTCTTGCAACTCACGCAATTCGTATACTGATCCCGCGATCCTCTCGTACTGGACCCCATCGACCAAAATGGTGCGCAGTTCTGTTTGCAGAATGCGTTTGACCTGGGCAATGAAGTCATTGGGGTTGGCGATGAACTCGGAAAGTCGACCACTACGAGTCAGGATATCGATGATCGTCTTGCGAGTCAGATTAGTCGCTGATTGCAGTTCTGCAATGATGTCCGGCAAGTCGTAACTGCCACGTAGGTCTGCTGAGCGAGTACCGAGCTCCTCACCCTTGGTGCCACCGCGGCGTAGTTTGATTCCAGCGCGGGTAACTTGGATCCGCAGCGGCTCGATCTTAGGCGCAGCCTTGAGTTCCTTGACTGCACGACCGATCAACACGTCGCGGTCAACCGTGACCCGGTAGGTTGTTCGCTGACTAATCTTGTGCCAAAAATCGTCGAACTCAGGCGTTGAATAGACCTGCTTGTTGAGCGTACGCGGATGCCGCTTGCTTGCTGGTTTCACATATCGGTGAATATCACGGGCACGGTCGATCAGTTCGACGATGGCAGGCTCAGCCCAGATGAAATCGGCAGGTAAGTTCAAACTGAAATCGATCGTATTTGGCTGGAACTTCGCAGAGACAACGCCTTCTCGATCCAAGAAGCCTTGTTTAAGTAGGTGCTCCCATACTTCCTCAGAACGTTCGTACCCGAACTGTTCATCGGTGAGTGCACCGTGTTCATCTTGCCAAGCCAACTTTGAAAACTCACTGCGCCGAACCCGCCCGATCTCAACGCCGTCTTTCTTGTATTCCTTCTGAAGTTCTTGAGCGAATTTCTGATACGTCTCATTCGCCACAACGGTCAAAGACGCCACACCTTGATCCGCGACACGTACATAGCCCTCATCAGTTTGGGCTACCGGAAGCCGCAAACCCCGTCCAAGAGTTTGGCGGCGTTCGGTTTCCGTCCCCATCTCACGCAGTGTGCAGATCTGGAAGACGTTCGGGTTATCCCAGCCTTCACGCAGTGCTGAGTGACTGAAGATGAACCTGACGGGCTCATCCTGGTCGAGCAAACGCTCTTTGGCTCGCATGATGAGTTCGTAGGCGTCGTTGTCGCGCACAGTGGGGCGATCCTCTTTGGAATCAATCAAGGTATCCGGCGAACCTTTTTTGCCTTTGAGTTCTGCGAAGTAAGCGCGACGCAGATCTCGCGGATCATGGGGAAGCAAGTCTGAGTACCGGGGATTGCGGGCCTGCTCTTCGATGAATGCTTCGTCGAACCACCGCACGAAGTCGCCATTTGCATCAGCGTTATTCACACCGTCGCCAAGATAGTTAGCGACTTTGTCTACGAAGAACAAGCTGAGCACTTTGATGCCACGTTGCCGAAGCATAAGTTCCTTGCGCAGATGCTCCCGAATGGTTTCACGAATCATTTCTTTGTAGATAGCACCTGTCGAAGTACCGATGCTTTCACCTTCGTACAGCACGCCGTGCAGGTTCAGCTCGACGCTTCCGGGCTGTCCGTCATAGGCGATGTTCATATCGCTCATGACACGCCACCCCTCATAGACCGGGTTGTTGGTCAGCCGCTCGTCAGACAGTTCCTGATTTGGCTTGACGTTGACGATTCGACGTTCAAGTTCGCCGCCAGCCTTGCGGCAGGACAGTTCCAATCGCGCCCGCCAGGTCGGTTCACGTTTGACTTCGATCAATTTGATGTAAGGCGTCGCGTCCGAACCCTGTTGTCGCACGTCTGCTACGACGATCTGCTTCACGAGGCCTTTGTCGTGTGCGTCAACCGGGTCGAGCCGATAGACAACGTTCCGCCTCGTCTTGTGTGTCGCGCTGTAGCGCAGTGTGAATGACGGTGTGAGTTCGCTTACCGCCGACTGCGACAATTTCGATTCCATGTTCTGCGGCTCGTCCATGATGACGACGGGCCGCGTTGCTTTCAGGTAGTCGATAGGACGCAGCCCGTTCAGTTTGTCGCGATTTTGATGGATGATGCGAGTGTTCGCGGTGCCGCGAATCGAATCGATCGTCATGATGATGATTTGCACATTGGTTGATGTGGCGAAGGACTGGACTTCTTCGGCAGTCTTTCCGCTGTATACCGATGAGTCGAACGTGATTCCCTGGGGTTTGTAGAGGTGCTCGAAATGCGGGCGCATCAACCGAATGCTGGTGTCAACACCTTCGCGGATGGCCACGCTTGGAACCAGGATCACGAATTTGGTGAAGTTGTACTTCACTGCGAGTTCGAAGATCGTCCGCAAATACACATACGTTTTCCCGGTACCGGTTTCCATCTCGATGTCGAAGTCGAGTGCATCACCATAGAGGTTCGGAACTACCTCCAGACCGTTGTCGTTCTGCACCTGCTGCAGGTTTGCAAGGACCAGATCATGGTCAAGCACAAGGTTGTTACCGATGGCTCCGATCTCTGCCGCACGTTCCGCATCGGCGATGGCAGCCGCACTGACGCCTTCTAGTTGGTCTGGTTCCGCAACGGATTCCGAGATCCTGCCTTTGAGTGTGGTGATAATGCTTGCGGAATCAGTGGGCTGTCCGTCAAAGAGATCCACGACCGATCGAATGGCAGCGAGTTGGTAGGGCTGGTCAGCGTCAAACTGGAAGCCAGCACCCTGTTGCTTTGCATCTGCCATGATCAAGCCGTCCAGAACTCAATGCCGCGGCTCTTGCAGAGCTGAGCGAGATTGGTCTTAAGTTCATCGTCGCCGTGGAATACGTCTTCTAATACGATGAGCCGTTGCGGATTGATCTCAACAAGTGCCCGCAATTGTTCCAGCGTGGGTTTGCGAGCGTGGTCCAAGTACGCGAGTACGGCTGGGTCACCGTCTGAGTCCAGGACGAGTTTTACGTCGAGATCTGCAACCACGGACGAATCGATCTGCTCTGTCAGCGAGTATCCCTGCTTCAACAGAATCTCGGTTAACAAGTCGTCGGGAGTGGCCTCGGCAGCACTGGAGGCTTCACGAAGATCCAGCATGTGCTGCTCCAGAGCATCGGGCTCTACATCACTGGACAACTTCCACTTCGAGAAGTTGGTGTCGGCCAACGAGTACGACCGGAAACCAGTATCGACACCCTCGCCGCGCGAATTGATCTCTGCGCTGTACTGCTCAACTGCTCGGTCGCTGGCCCGCGAGATCCTATCGCGAGTAATCTCGGTGATCCGTCGATACCCCGCTTTAGATGCTTCCGACTTCTCATCGGTTGGCTCAGGCAACTGGATCACGATGTAACGCCGGTTCCCTCCGTCTTCGGCGTTGAGCTCTAGAACAGCTTGGGCCGTTGTGCCCGAGCCTGCAAAAAAGTCCAGGATGATCTCACCCTTGTTCTTAGTGAAAATCGTGGCTCCAAGGACGAGTTCCTTTAGAAGTGAGAGTGGCTTCGGATACTCGAAGTACTTATCCAAGCCGCCCAGTTCTGCGAGATCCTTGACCCCGTTCTTGTTGAGGTGTTTGAGGATCGAGTAGAACTTCGAGCCATCCTCGCTGACCTTTCGATAGCGCCCCACGATGTGCTGGCGCTCCCGCGGCAAGAGAACATAGGCACCAGATGCGAGCCCTTCATCGATCTCCGCTTTCTTGGACTCGCCGTGCCATTGAACGATCTCTTCGTAAAGACAAGTGCCGTACTTTCCGAACTCTTTTCGAAGCCAATCCTCTTCGATCCAGTAGTCTTCACCGTCCTTCTCGACGATCTTGCCGCGAATATCCTTGGGGCGCATGAGTGGCTTGAAGGCAACGATCGAGCGGGCGTAGGCGAGCAGATAGTCATGACCCTTGATTACATGTCTTGCTAAGCCACCGCCCTCAGCCTTGGTCACCGAGAAGACGCCGATCTCGTTCCCCTCTCCAAAGACCTCGTTTGCGATCTTGTGAAGATTGTCGAACTCGTTGTCATCGATGGATATGAGGATGACACCATCATCGGTGAGCAGGTTCCTGGCTAACTTCAACCGCGGGTACATCATGTTGAGCCAGTTGGAGTGATATCGACCTTCGGTCTCAGGATTGCTGGAGAGTTTCTTACCTTCCTCGTTGACCTGCCGGGTCCATTCGAGGTAGGTATCGAGCCCTTCGCGATAGTTGTCGGGATAGATGAAGTCTTTACCGGTGTTGTACGGCGGATCGATATAGATCATCTTGATCTTGGAGTGGTAGTGCTTCTGCAGAATCTTGAGCACTTCGAGGTTGTCACCCTCAATAAAGACGTTCTTCGTCGTGGCCCAGTTCTTCGAGTTATCGAAGTCAGGTCGCAGCGTCGCAGTAGTGGGTTCCTGGGCTGTCCTGAGGGCACGTTTCTTGCCGGGCCAGAAGAGCCCAAATCGTTCACTAGAATCGGCAGCGTCGCCGTCAAGTAGTTCTTTGAGTTTCTCGACATCCACCTTGCCGTCAGCGATCGCCTCTGGCACAAGATCCGCCAACTGTTCGGCCAGTTCCGTTTTGAAATTTGGAGTACCAGATGGCGTTTGGTTGACTAAATCAGCCTGTGTGTGTGTGTGTGTGTGTGTGTGTGTGTCGATTTATCTGACATTAGCGACAATTCCTGTCATATAGTGATGCATGCTTAACTCGCCTAGTTACGGAACGATTCGCCAGCGAACCGTAAAGAGATGCTCGGTTTCTTCCTCACCCTGCAGCGCTTGCTCGATCAACTCCAAAAACTTATCGGCTTCATCGCGTAATTTCTTGTGCTCTATTCGGAACTCTTCATCAGCGTCCTCGCGACGATCCTCCCACCGGCGAGCCTGCTTCTTATATCGGTTCCGTTCCATCGGATCGTCGGACTTGGCGGCAAGTTTGCGGGCTTCTTTTTCCTTCGCGCGGTACTCGTCAATCACCCGCTCATGCTCCGCCTTACGGTCCTGGCGGTTGCGATGAATCAGTTCTTCTTGCTGGTCGTAGTAACGCGCATTGCGCACCTGCACTTCCTTCTGGAACCGTGAACGCTGGTCATCTAGATGCGGCACGAACCGCACGCGATCCACCGCAACAGAAGGTGTCTCAACCTCAACGCATGCCAGGTTCAGGATGTCACCAACGTACTCGTGATCCAACCACCGACCATCATCCGCAAGGGCACCCGCGAGCATATAAGACTCGGTGACGTCCTCGTCCCCGGCCTTCATACGGAAAGTCAGTAGGTTCACCGTCATCTCACCGCTAGCCCCGATCAACTCCTTGACCGCCGTGCTAGCTCGTGACGATTGCCCGACCGAAAACGTCAATTCACAGGCAGGTGTCTCATGCGCCTTCGCGGCCTCCAAGACATACTGCGCCAACGGACTCGCGTAGCGGTATTGGTGAGCACCCGGTTGCGGCTTCGACTTAAAGAAATAGCGGCCAAGTGGGACATCTGCCGTTGGTTCGACATGCAATTCAAAGACGCGCGCATCATCTTCAAATGTCGCAAAATCGGCTAGTTCATGTTGCGTGACATCCAGTAGTAGTCGTTCAAATTTGTTGAGTACCTCGCCCGACGCAGCGTCGTAAGCTTTCAGGCGGTCTTGCACGCCCGGGTCGAGGTTGTCGAACACCTTGGCTTTGGCAACCGACATCTCCCGAGATATCTCGTCCTCGTACTGACTCTCTAACTCCCTGAATGCTGCATCAAGGTCGTCGGCAGTCCGGCAGTTGGCGAGGATCTCACTGATCTTCTTCTCAAAATCAATGCCATCCTCAATGGCTCCAAGCACCTCGTCGCTGGCACCAAAGACATCGGTAAACAACTTGAACTTGTCCGTCAACAGTTGCAGGATGCGCTGCTCAGCAACGTTGCCCTTGTTGAAGAAGTTCACCACCACAACGTTGTGCTTCTGCCCGAAACGATGCACGCGCCCGATACGTTGTTCGACCCGCTGCGGATTCCACGGCAGGTCATAGTTGACGAGCATGGAACAAAACTGCAGGTTGATACCCTCCGCAGCAGCTTCTGTCGCAATCATGATGGTGCCCTCATCACGGAAGTAGTCGACGAGGGCCTTGCGCCGATCAACAGTGCCGATTCCAGTGACCAGATCGCTACCCTGATTGGCTTTGAGCCATGCCCGGTAGATCGCAGTCTGCTCCGGTGCGTTATTCGAGCCATTGAAGAGGACGAGTCCATCGCCTCGGCCCGCGTCACGCAGCGAACGCGCGAGATACTCCTGGGTCTTAGTCGACTCAGTGAAGATAATAGCCTTCTCAGCGGCACCCAATTCGCGCAGTTTTGCGAAGCCCTTGTCCAACGCCTCGTTGAGTTGCACGGCCTTCTGATTCACGGTGATCGAGTGCGCCAATGCAGCGTATTCACGCAATTCTGCAACTTCAGCGCGCATCGCAGCCAACTCGGCCTCGCTAAGCGGACCGTCAACATCCGATCCGGGACCAAAAGCGCCGTTCTGCCGATCACTGACCTGTTCGGCGGCCTCGATCTCCTCACCAGTGAGTTCATCATCCGCGGCGAAATCTTCGGTGAAGATCCCACCTCGGTTGTGCCGATGGTGCCCCATAGCGACCTCGTCGGACAGCCGGTTGGCGATTCGTTCCAACGTGCTGGCCACCGCATAAGTAGATGAGCCGAGGCGCTTACGAATAATCAGCGCGGCCAGATGTCGCTGACTGCCAGCGAAAGCGAACAATTCGTCACGCTGCAAGTAGTCGCTCACCAGCTCATAAAGACGGGCCTCGTCTGGTGATGGCGTGAACTCAACAGTCAGCGGCAACCGCTGAGTGAAGTGAATGTACTTGTCTGCATCACGACGCAATGTGCGTTTGGAAATCGTCGCCACTCGTTCACTGAGGTCTTCCTCCAAGAACGGACGTTGCTTGATGTACCGCTCACGGAACGCCTCAAGCGAGTGGAAATAGCCTGGGTCGAAAACTGAAACCAAACCATAGAGTTCCTCAAGCCGGTTCTGCAACGGCGTTGCGGTAAGCAAAACCGTCTTATGCGCACCGCTACTGATATGCGCGACTGCTTCAGCAACTTTAGTTCGACCAGTCCAATAGTTACGGAGCCGGTGGGCCTCGTCTGCGATGAGTAAATCCCACGATCGCAGTAATGACGACTCGTAACGCCGGGCAAACTCGTATGAACAAATCAGAACCTGAGCGGAGCGTGCACCGAGGTCAACTAGCAAAGCGTCCTTCGACTGTGAATCGAGGATCTGTGAGGGAATCAGAAACTTCTCGTATAGTTCCTGCTGCCACTGTTGCCGTAGACTCGATGGCGCGATGATCAGGACATTACGTCGTCGTTCCGCCCAATACTGTGACAGGACAATGCCCGCCTCAATCGTCTTACCCAAGCCGACCTCATCAGCAAGGATCACGCCGCGCAAAAAAGGCGTCTGCAGTACAAAGAGGGCGGCATCGATCTGGTGTGGTTTCGGCTCAACCTGAGCGTCAAAGAGCAGTCCCGCAAGTTTGCCGACATGGTCGTTGGCGTAACTGCGCTGAAGTTCGTGGGCGAAGTACTTGGCTTGATAGTCGGTGATCTTGCTCCGCACGGTCATCGTCCGAACCGCCGTTCGTAGGTTTGCCACAACGAGCGCAAGGGCGCACCATCTTGCTTACGGATCCACACGTCGAGTCCGCTCGCCGTGCTACCGGTCAAGACCCGGCAAGCCGACGACGCCGAATCAACAAGTTGACCGTCCTCAAGCTCCAACTGGCCAAACTCTGTCACGGTCACCCGATACTCATCACCCTTCTGCGGTCGTTTCCAGACCAAAACATCGCCTGGCGACAGAATTCCTGAGTTCACCACATCTGCAAGGCGCGCCCGACGCGTTCGGGCAAGGCTCGCACCACCGCGCGCTTCGACGAGTTCACCCTCAGTAAGTTTGACGAGGTCAACGTCATCACTGTCGCGTCTGATGTCCCAAAAGTCAGCGATCATGCTCACAATCTCTAGTTGCCGGGCATCTAAAACTGACTTATTCAGATCCTCAATGCTGGAGCAGTCGTTAACCACTCCACGAGGGTGACCAGACGGTGGTTGCAGCAGCCGCGAAACTTCCGTCCACGTATTCTGCTTCTCGATGTCCTTGGCTTTGCGTTGCGTCAAAGCGAGCGCACCGAGCCTGGTACGCCAGTAATCCGGGTCGACTGACTCGTCCAACCGTTCTACGAATCGGCCCGTTACAAGGCTGGCGACTGCGATCGTGCGAGCAAACGGCTGCCACTGACCAGTGGATTGAATCTCCGCGCGGTTCAACAAGACTTTTCGGATCCCCGCCCGTGGCAATTGGCCCTTCATCGCCAACATCGCCCGATACCGGATGTCGTCGTCGACGCGGAATATATGCGAGAGGTCGCGCGACTTCTCCTCCCGCGCATGGTCCAGGTCTTGCAGTATTTTCGCCATGCGCACGCCGCGAGCCTCACCAGAAACGGCCGCCGTCGTATAGACGCCGAAGATCCGTTCAAGCCCTTCAAGGATCGTGACACGCGTCGACTCCGCCATGTCCGTCGCAACGGCCCACATCGCAACCGGAATCCAATCCTGCGAGGTGTACTGCCGCAGTAACTCAACCACCTGCCGACATGACTCCGGCAAGCCGTTACCCGTGGTCAACGCGATATAAGAACGGATATTCGGAACGAGCGCATCCTCAATAAACGACTGTGCGCTATGGCGCTCGATATACCTGTCAATCACTGGGGTGAACTCGTCGATAAGCGCGCGCTTCGTGGCATTCTTCGTTTGCAAGACGAGCAAGTGCTGAAAGAACGCGTCAGGGTGCTCGTCCAACGGGGCCAACTCGTCATCCCACACGTCTGCAAAGACATCAACTTGGTCTGTGGGCACCCGTCCCAGGACCCGCGCTTTGAAAATGTCAGTGGCGGTCAACGGCAAACCACGAGTATTAAGTACCCCAAAGATGCGGTGCGCGTTCTCAAAGCCCTGTGTTTCGACTACGACGAGGTACACGGTGCTTGCCGCGTAGCGAACGAAGGCCCAGAGTTCTTCGTCTTCCTCAATGGGGTCGAGTGCTTCACGGATCGCGTTGAGGTTGGTGCGCAGGTTACGTTGAGCGGTATTTGAAAGCTCGCTGGGACGTAAGTTACGTACTGGATCCAAAGACTCGGCAAGTACGTACTGCTGGAAGAAATCACGGTCCTGGGGGCGAAGTTGGACCCGCGCTCCCGCTGCCACGCCACGGATCGAGTTCTCCTTGGTTTGCAGCATTTCTGTGATCTCGGCACGGCGTGCCTCAACTGCAGTCGCTTCGCGCAAGGTCGCCAACAACAGTGCGATCGTAGTGAGCCGTTGCTGACCGTCGACCACGTCCGCAACGTTCTCTGTACCTTCCCGGACCAACACTATTGAGCCGAGGAAGTAGCTTGGATCGTTGCGCCGCCAGGCAGCGATGAGATCGTCAACTAACTGATAGGCCTCGTCAAAAGTCCAGGAGTAGGGGCGTTGAAAGTTCGGAATGCGGTATCGCACATCACCCCGAAACACGTCCGATAGGGTTTTCTGCTCGGCTTGGATCGCCACTGATCATTACCACCCTTCGGACCATGTACGCTCGCTGCGGTCGTGATGAACACGACATCACTCAACGAAACTTGCCAACGTCCTTTGTGATCTTAGTTGCAAAGCAGGCGATAACTCCAAAATCGTTTCACCTCTTTGCAATGCAAGGTGCCACGTCACAGCGTTGTTTAGCGAATGTCATAGGGTTCTGGCAGGCTGCGGCTCTACTCCCTAAACCGTGATCCGAATCTGTCTAGCGCCAAACGGCTTAGCGATATCGGAAGGTCCAGGCTCGCACAACTACTATGAAGCCCCGCTTGATTCGAAGTAATAAAACCTTCTAGTAGGGAGCGCTCAGCCCGCTGAACATGGGGAAGTGCTTCACGTTTCGCGTAAGCAATTGTGCGTTGAGCGTGGAGGCGGTTGCTGCGATTGCAAGGTCCGCGGAATCAATGCCACGGTGGCTCGGCAGCCATTGTCGTCCGAGTTCACCCGCAGTATCAGCTATCGACTCATCAAGCGGGTGCCAGGTCAGGATCGAAAGTATCCGGTACGTCGCCTCTTCTTCGCCGGATCGCATCCCCGCGAGTACTTCCAGACGAGTCACCTCGCTGGCGTGCAACGGGCCATTAGAAAGTGCTCCGCGCAGCACTTGAGCAGCCTCGTCCTTACCGCGGAGCACATCGATAAGAACTGACGTGTCGACAAGCGAGTTCATTGCATGCAGCCCCGACTCAACCGATCACCAGAGCGCATGCTCTCAACGTATTCGGCCCCATCAAAGTCGCGGTCGCGCCATGCGCCAAACGACGCATCGATCGCCTGCAGGTCACGATCGATGTCTCGCTGGTTGCCATAGGTATGGGCGACGGCAGTACGGATCAACGCCGAAATTGATCGGCCGGTCCGCGCGGCTTCCGCATCCAGAAGACGCCGGTCCTCCTCCGTTAGAGAAATTTGCGTTCGCATCATGATGTAATTTTACATCATTTGACCCTCTGGGGAACGTTCCGCAGGAGGCTCGACTGTGCAATACGCTGTGCCACATGCGCGATGAGTTGTCCCATGGAGGGTTGTGGCTCACACAAGGCCGTATCGTGCACGCACTCGCTGCCCTAGTTGTGGAAGATCAATGGCACCTCGAACGTACTCGTCTTGATCTTGGCGTGTGGCTTCTGTGCTTTGCGATCCTTCCAATTCGGACGAACGGCGGGCATCCATGATCGCCCTGTCTCGTCGAGACAGGTCACTCTGCGTTACGTGACTCATCAATCCCCTCCGGTTCACTGTGGGCCAAGCATCCACTTGACCGCCGTCCCATCTAAGCGTAGCGAACTAGGATCTTCCAGCGACTGATATCCACAGGCCGTCATGCCAGCTTACGCCGTCGGCAGCCAGTTCAACCCAGGGCGCGGGATCTTCCGTGTGGTGACCTCGACGGTTCTAGGATCGACATCCAGCACTGGTGCATCTGCATTCGCGACTGCTTCCGGCACCTCCTTGAACGTCTTGGCAGAGGTCACCGTACCGGGACATTCGGGGACCTCGATGATCCACTCATCACCCAGTTGGTAGCAGTTCGCGGAGACCCGCATTGACCTTCCTTCCGAGATTCACTTCGTTGGCGATGATCTACTTTGTCACAGGGTCGACATAGGTTGTCGTCATCAATGGAAACCACGTTCGGCTCACATAGCCGGACAGTGGCATTTTCTCTCAACTGGACACCAAGGACGTTTCATGACGCACCCACAATCACCCACCCCGGATACAACCCCGGCATACACACCTGCCGCTACGCCGTACGTACCGATCACAGATCCAACGGGCATCGACGATGTTGCGACCGAACCTGCAATGGACACACCCACGCCTGCGTCACCTAGCCCTTTAGCTGCCACAATTTTTCCACTCCTCAAGATGATCGTGATCATCATCGGCGCGGCAATGGCCCTAACCGTGTGGATCGGCGCGACCCAGAGCACAGGGGACTCCACCAACTATGGGTCACAGATCAGCACAATCAGGGCCGCCAAGAATCTCAACGACGCAGCCGCTCAAGGAGCACCGCAGCAGTCCGTTGTCGCGGGCTGGGCTACAGTCGATTACCTCGAACTTGTGGCCACGCAGTTAGACGAGTCCGCCGCGCAGCAAAATGCGCAACTGAGACTGCATTCCGACCTGTTATTGATCGCCCTGCTGACAGGTGCTGGACTGCTACTGGCCAGCATCGTCGAGAGCCTGGCTCGTCGTAAGGCTGCCAGCACACGCACTGCGTCGCATCATCAGGACAATCCGTCAGCAACACAGAACCTGGACGCCTCATAGTCGTGCGGCTTCATTCAAGAAGGATTCAGACCCCGACGACCTGAACCCCACACCGCAGGCCGGGCGCTGCAGCTAAGCGCAGGTCTGCGGTGACCAGACGGCACTGCAACGCGGCTGCTAGCGTGACCCACATGATTGCAGGGCCTCCGCCACCGGACACCGTCGTTCCGGATGATCTGCTCGTCGCAGCCGAAGGCGTCCCGCTCACCCTGGTCTGGCTCAACAACGCAGGTGGACTGACCGCCCGCACGAACGAGCCCGCCTCACGCTTCATCAAATGGAACCCGATCGACTCCGGCGAGTCACTGCGGGAAGAAGCCGAGCGACTGCGTTGGCTAGGCGGCCGACATCCAGCACCGCACGTCATCGAATATCGAGCAACAAAAACCAGTGAAATGCTCGTCACTGAAGCCATCCCCGATACCACCAACGCCGTCACCTCGCCATGGACCGAAAACGCTGACCAAGCACTGCGTGCCATCGCCACTGGCCTGCGGCAACTCCACTCGCTGTCTATCGACGGATGCCCCTTTAGTTGGAGCGTGCCGCATCGTCTCGCGGCCAGCAATGTCGACCGACAAGTCGCCGCCGAACTACTGGCCAGTGCTCCTCCAGTGGATAAACTCGTCGTTAGCCACGGTGATGCCTGTGCGCCAAATACCCTGCTCAGCCCGGACGGCGAATTCGCCGCGACCGTTGATGTCGCCCGGCTTGGGGTGGCCGACCGTTGGGCCGATTTGGCCGTCGCCACGTTATCCCTGTCCTGGAGTTACGAAAGTTTCGATGAAGAAGTGTTTTGGGACGAGTACGGCATTGCACCCGACCACGAGCGCATCGAGTACTACCGGGCCTTACATTATGCGACCTGATGTCAGGCGCTGAGGGATCAGCGGAATCGCGCTACGACCGACCCCGACGGGTCAGCGTTTCAAGCACCCGAGGAGCAAAAAATCGGCGCCGATACGCATCGGGGTCGACAACCTTGAGCACCCCCAAGTCAACGAGTTGACCCACGATCTTGTTTGCCCGTCCATAGGACAACCGCAGTTCTTGTGCCACATGACCCACGGTGAAGGTTGGATTGGCGACCGCTATGTCAACTACCGCATGAACGCTGTCGGCTCGTAGTGGTGAAGTCCTCACCACATCGTGCAGTTCCGCTTGCACCTGGACGAGCGCCAACCTTTCTTCGCGTGTATCAGTCGCTGAGTGCGCCCACCCCTCCGCGAAGAAACGCAGAAATCCGTCCCAATCTCCTTCGGTACTGACTGCAAGCAACCGTTCGTAGTACTCAGCCCGTCGCGCTTCAAACCAAGGTGAAATTGTCAGCGTTGGTTCGCTCAACACCCCGCTCCATTGCAACTGCAACACGATAAGGAATCGGCCAATGCGGCCATTGCCGTCAATAAAAGGATGGAGGGTCTCGAATTGATAATGGGCAAATCCGGCCGCCACCACTGGGTCGTATTCGCCCCGGTGGTCCTTTCGCATCCACTGGACAAGATCGTCCAAACCAGCAGTAAGCTGAGGGCCGGGAGGTGGCGGAATAACGCGGGCGGCGTGTACTGGAAGTGCGCCCGGTTCCACATTTGCACGACGACCGATGACCACTGGTGTATCCCGTAGCCGACCCGACTGATGCTGCTTAGAAGTCTTGCGAAGTAGATACCTTGCAGTTCCGCGATAAACGACGACGTCAGCGGCCACCCATCTTCAACAGCGGTAAAACCCTTGTTCGCCATGGCTACATAGTTCAGGATCTCGACAAGTTCCGCACTCTTGGGATTTTCCTCGTCCGCGGTAAGGACCTGAGCAAGCGGAGCATATGTTCCTTCGAGCTCGGAAGTGCTGTGCGCTTCGCGCCGTAGGGTGGGCATACGCAAAAGTCTGGGGTTGGGGAGTTGTCGTGCGGTGCTGTCGAGTGCTGCCAAGGCAGCACGAGCGTCGGCAACAGCAAGAAATGTGCTCTGCGCTAGGTGGGGGCAGTCATCTGGCAACGGATGCGGGATGAACGCCTGATGTTCCCAGTCACCTAGTGATGGGTCACTGCCACGAAGAGCAACAAGTTCACCCATCGCGCTGTTCCGAAACATTGCCACATCCACAATGTCACTTAAACTCACGTTCCGTGACACTGTTCCGAAACATTGTCACTCTTATGGCACTTGTGTGACATTGTTTCGCGTGAATGTCACACACTGCCACCACTCAATCAGCGCCGACGGCTGTCGTGCGCACCGAAACTAGTGCCATCTCGACCATTTCCCCCACCGGAACCATCGCGCCCGCGCCACTCCACGTCCACATCCGGATGCGGTTCGAAGATTTCAGCGACCAGTCGTTCCGCCGTCGTGTCGAAAGCCTGAGCCAGATCAATCAGCACCGCCAACGACGGGTTCGCCGGCGTGCGTCCGGTCCGGCTAGAAAGCCCCTGTTCGAGCAACTGATAGTAGTTCCGGCTCAACTTGGCTCGATGCGCCACCTCTTCTTGCGCCAGTCCTTTTTCGGCGCGCAATGACTGCAGCACCTCACCAAAACGAGTCGCCACCAGCGGATCAATCGGCTTCGGAGCAGGCATTACTCAACCGTGTCCGACCAGAACAGGTTAGTCAGCCATTAGTAGATGGCCATTTGACAATGGCGTGTCAAGACCGCAATCGCGCCAGCACCCACAAGAATCCAGCAAGCGCGCCCGCCAGCACAGCAAGCCATAGCGGACGTGAAGCCCACCACACGACACTCCCGGGCAGCGGGAACGGCACTCGTGCCAATAACGCCAATCCCGTCACAGCCACCAACACCGGCAGGTGCCACAAGAATGCTGGCATTGCCACTGCCGAAGCGATCGAGAGCATTCGCGCTGGCTTGGGACGAGCAAGCCACCGATTCACCCTCCCTCGCAATAGCAAGACCAGTGGAACCTGGGCCAGCATCAGCAATAACGCCGGAACAGCTGGCGGTGCAAAATTAGAACGCTCACCGGACAACCCCACCATGGATGGCGGCCAGGGTCCGACCATCACTGCCAGAGCCAACAGCCCAATAGCCAAAGCCGTCCACAGCGCCAGTATTGAGTGGCGCAACCGCAGCAAGCGACCGTCACCGTATGCGAATCCAAGTTGTTGCGCCAGTCCCCACACCAGGAAGTAGTTGGGGAAAGCCACCCAGGCCTGCTCCGTCGCGAAACGCAATGCATCAAATCCACATGCTGCGAGCGCCATCACCACGCACGCACCCCAGCCAAACCGTCGGTGTAATGCCAGCATCGGCTTGGTGACCAGCGCTAACACCGCGTAGACGGCTAGAAACCATAACGGCATGACCACTAGTACGGCCACGCCCCTGGTTAGCGATCTAGGCGCTCCCCACGCGAGTGCGAGCCCGACCCCGGTAGCCACAACAATCAAGAACGGCACGATGGGCGGTAGCAGCCCACCGAGACGTCGGCGCAAGAAAGTCCCGTAACTGCCGCCTGCGGCCTCTACCCGTGCCAGAGAATGCGCGTTGACGAATCCTCCGACCAGGAAGAACAGTGGAACAAGCAGTAAGACCCAGGTCAGTGGCCACAGGTACGGTGCCTGGTTCAGCACGTTGTCGGCGTGCAGGCCGTCGTGATCGATCCAGATCGCGGCCATAATCCAGTGGCCGAAAACCACCGCTCCCAGTGCAACAGTCCGTAGAAAGTCAGCGAACAGGTCCCGATCAGTTCGCGTCGGGGCATCGGCGGCGGTCGTGGTCACCCCTCGATTCTGACAGGTGGACAGCGCTATCGCGGGGTGAACACCACTGACATCCGATGAACCGCTAGGCCGTGGTTGTGGACGAGTTTTGTAAAAGTGGACCGGGCGTTTACCGGCCACTTACACAAAACCTGTCCACTTTTGCCGGGTGGCAGGCCGTAGCCGCGCCGTGCAGTAGTGTGACCACATGACACAGTCGGCACCCGCGCAAAGCCTCGACATCAGAGGGCGCCGAGTTGTCATGGGCGGCCTGGCGTGGGCGGCGTTTGCCATACTCGTTACATCCGTTTCGTTATCGCCGCCGAGTTCATTCACCGCCGACGATTATCAACACATCGTGGCGCTCGTCCTGGCGACGGTGGCAATCCTCACGCTCGCCCGACTAGTGACGCTGTATCGATTAGCGCAGCGCACCGGAATCGCTGGCCTGGTTATCGCAATGCTCACTGAACTCGCATGCACTATTGCAGTCGCCGTGCACGTAGACCGGGGCGTTGACGATTTCACCTCAGGATTAGAGGTAGCGCAGTCAGTCACGGTCACAGCGATGGCCTGGTTCGGCTTGGGCATCATCGTCTTGCTCTGTGTTACCCGAGTGCGAAGAAGTAACCGGGCGCTCGTCCGCACCGGTCTGATCATTGCGGCAACGAACCTCCTCTTGGTAGTCATCGGCGGCACAGTACAAGTCCTTTCCACTTCCAGACCTCAACCTTCCCCGATGGACTTTCTCTACTCTTATCCCTCCAACACCGAGTTGCTATGGGACAACATTCGCGCGGCCATACTCGTCGCACTGCTCGTCGCAGGCCGGATGGCATTCTACTGGTTGCCCGCCCGCTATCTGTCCCCACGTGCAGCGGTGCCTCTCATTGTCGTGGTTGAAACATTCCTGCCGCTGTGGCTGATCTATGCGGTCTTGAGCCGCAGTGTCAGCGCACTTACCCCTCCGGTTGATACCTTGCTTAGCAGGTTCATTCCCGAGGTACTGCGCCATCCTGGTGTCACCGGATGGCTCCTCATCACAGGCGTCATCGGAGTCGCGGCTCTCGCACTAGCACTACTGATTGTCCGAGTATCACAGGCCCTCGCACCCCGTACAGTAATGTGACGGTATGAACCAGGCCACACCCGTTTCAGACATTGACGACGAGCAGCCCTCTGGCACCGCGCTGCAAGAGGCCTCGTCCCGCACCGGCACGGTCCGCTGGATCGCCATCGGTTATGTCGGTTCGGTGGTGTTGGCGCTGCTCGCCATTGCGGTGCTGCAAGCTCCCCCTCGTGAAGCGAACAGCGACCATTGGACTGCCATGCTGCTCGCTATCGTCACGGTGGGAATCCTGGCGCTGGCACGTGTGTCTGTCTTCGCGCAACTCGCACCACGGGGCGGACCGGCCGCCATCGCGACTGCCGTCGCAACTGAAGCGATCTGCACCTACTTCACTTTCACTCGTCTCTGGAACGTGTCACACGGGCTGGGACGGCCGGAAGACCCCACTATCAGCCTGGCCTACACGTTGATGCAGTGGTTCGGAATCGGCATCGTCGTCACCTTGATCTTCGTGTGGGTAGCCCGCCGACGAGGCGCGTCACTGACACCAGCAGACGCCGTATCGGTGCCGACAGGGGTGGAACAAGCGGCCGAAGAAACAGCGGGCAACTCGTCCTGGAGCTACAACCGGACCGACCGGGCGCTGCTGATCACCGGTGTCTGGTTCGCGGGCCTGACGGCACTCGTCGTAATGATCGTCGAGACGATCCGACTGCTGCACTTCAACGCAATCGCCACATCGGATCTGACCAGCATGACGACCGGATCGATAGTGTGGGATTCTGCCGACCTTGCTATCGCCCTGGCCACCATGATCATCGGCCGGTTCGCGTTCTATTGGGGGCTTGCCCGCCTGCTCAAACCACGCGTCGCAGTCACTGTCATTCTGGCGGTTGAGATCATCGCTCCTTATATCTTCGTGCTGCTGAGCGACTTCATGTTCATTGAGATGATCCGTTACAACATCTCCGTCGCACTATTCCCGGCGCTCTTGGTGGGGTCAGTACCCTTTGGCATGATTTTCGTCACAGCGGGAGTCGGCGCGGCCGCGCTTGGTGTCGCGCTGATTGCCACCCGGCGAAACCGCGAGGAGAGTATGGGGTCTCGACCAGGCTCGACCGACGGGTGAGCTAGACGGTCACGTTAACGTGACCTCGAACTCGTCCAAACCCAAGAACGTCCCGTAACCCGCGGCCGCCGCCTCAAGCCCCTGCTGCACCCGCGGGTCCGTCAAGATCGCGGCAGTCGCCTGATCGAACGGCGTCACTGTCATCCGCGCTATGTGGGCAGTTCGCACTGTGGGTTTCAATCGTGTCCAGGTCCCCAACGCCACACCATCGACCACCACGGTCGGTTTGAAAACGCCGTTTCGGCCAGGTACCAGGGTCGCAAAGTGCGCTGGATCGAGGTGGGCGGATCGTTCGGTGTATCCGAGTAAGTGCTCGTCAAAGGCGGGCAACAGGTGAACTCGCAGCTCGTCCTGAACTGTCATGCCGGGCTGTGCACTCGAACCAGCCGCCAGGCTCTCAAACTCTGCCAATTGCGCGGCAGTCACCAGATACTCCACATTTCCCGGCCCAGCCACAGTCACCACTGCATCGCCAACGGCGGCAACCCCTCGTTTCACGTCTCGCCCAGGCAATCCCACCCACCACATCAGGTCTTTGACCGTCGCTGGCCCATGTCCATCCAGGTAGCGCAGCACCAGTTCAGCCAGTGCCTCGTCACCGGTCAGTACGCGCGGGTTCGGTATCCACTCGTCAAGTAAAACCAACGCCTGCTCCGTCTTGCCAGGCAGAAACGGACCCAACGCCAAGGTGCCGGTCTGCGCGAGGTACCACACGATGTGGTAACGCCATGGGCCATCAGCAACGACACCACGGGCACCGACTTCTTCGAAAAACTCGTCCCGGGACAGTGGATTATCGACGAGCACTTCCCTGGCAATATCCCTGACTTGCTCTATCGTCGCGAGGTCCAGTTGCAGGTACTCGCGGCGCCGCTGTGCAGACGATCCGGTCAACCTGGGGGTGGTGAATCCTTGAATCCAGCGGATGTCCTCACCGCGCAGCGCGTGGACTGTGCCACGCATCGGCCAGGACCGGATCAGTGCCTTGGCGTCAAAAGCGGCTTTGACCTGTTCTAGCGATGCTCCGGTGCGTAGTCCGATGGCCCACAGCACGGCCCCGACATCTTGTCCTTGCATCGCGAACATGGTGTCGCCGAGCGCCGCGATCCGTTCAGTCGGGTCCGCGGCTACAGCAATCTCACGCGCGGGTACAAGTCGCAGCGCACGAAGTCGCAGGTCTCGCAGTTCACTTTCGGATAACGCCATGCGGCTACCTTACTTTCCCAGTGCGCCGGGCAGTAGGTCGAGGTGACTGAGGTCGCAACTGCGAGAGCGGCGATGAGGTTGCCTCATATGCAAAGTGGTAGTGCGACATATCCGTCTACTACTTTGCATATCGGGCGACCTGAGGAAACTCATGGAGCATAGATCCCATTGACGAGTCGATTACTGCGGCGTTTGACGACGATATTGCTGCGGGGCCATGCCCAGGACGGTGCGGAAATCAGCACTCAGGTGAGCGTGGTCGGCGTAGCCGAGATCAGCTGCCACCTGGGCGATGGTCAACGAGTCATCCTCGCGCAGTCGGTGTGCAGCCTCTTGCAACCGGTAGCGGCGGATGACCGCGAGCGGCGACAATCCGATATAACGCTGGGCCAGACGCTGCACGCTGCGAACTGACATTGCCAGGTGCTCGGCTATGTGGTCCACCCGTGTGACGGTCGGCTCAGATGCAATGAGGTCTTCCATCTGGTTCGCCAGTTGGGCGGTGCCATCGGGAGTATCGAACTTCTCTCGAGCCCACTGCACGTAGGCCACGACAGCATTCTGACGGGCAGTTTCTGCGTCTGGGTGCGCCATGGCGCGACAGATCGAACGATGTAGATCAGGGAACTCCATGTCGACCTCAGCGTTGCGGATTTCCGCTGGGCTGCTATGCAGTTGAGCAATGCCAGCGGGGCGCAACAACGCACCGACAGCCCAGCCGTTGCCTTCGAGATCGCGATGTGACCGCCCGGTGGTAGGCCCGGCAAGGATGATGTCCACCGGTTGTACAACGAGGTTCGAAGCGGGAAATGGCAGCAGTTCTTGCCGTGACGTGCGTCCGGGAGCCAGGTCCCACTGCGGTATCCAGAACCATCTGATCAGGTCATTCAGGTCGATTGGTGCTGGTTCACGATGGAAAGTGGGCAATCGCGTCGGGTAAAGGATTCCGCGACCATCACTGATGTTGGCCATGGTCTCCCCTGTCAAATCTGTCGCGAATCTTCAAGCCGTCCTCGCCCATCGCGGAGTATCTTCACATTATGGGCGAAAACGACACACCTCGACTCGGGGTTTCTGGTGAGTACACAACTGATGGAGTACCTCATGGCTCGACGAGCCTGACTCCTTTCTTGGCAATCCCCAACGCAGCAGGTGCTATCGAGTTCTATCGAACAGTCTTCGATGCTCGGCTAGTGGATGTCACCGAGATGGGCGGTGTGGTGGTCCACGCCGATCTGGACTTCGGTCACGGCAGATTGCAGTTGGGCGAACCGCATCCGGCATACGGTCTCATTCCAGCGCCAGAAGGCGATTCCGATTGTTATTCAATGGGCTTGTACTGCAAAGACGTTGACGCGGTGGTCGATCGGGCAGAACAAGCAGGTGCGACGATTCGGGAGTCGGTCAGCAATTTCGTCTCCGGTGACCGGTTCGCTTCGATCCGTGACCCGTTTGGGGTGCGCTGGTCGATCATGTCTCGCGTGGAGGATCTATCTGAAGCTGAGAGTGCGCAACGCGTCGCACAGTGGGCTGCCGAACAGGAAGCGGGCAGCGAGTAGATCAATCTAGACATGCTGTGCTGCTTGATCAGTGAAGCAACTTGCCGGGCGGCGCGTTAAAGCGACGTGATCAAACCCGCCGCGGCGACGATCGACGCAACCTGCACGCGGTTGTCTGCTTTGATCTTCTCCAGGATCGCATTGATATGGGTCTTCACGGTGGTTTCTGCAAGGTAAAGTTCGCCCGCGATCTCGGCGTTCGTCCTGCCGGCGGCAATCGCGAGCGCAACCTCTCGTTCGCGATCCGACAGCCGTGCCAGCCGGTCGGAGCACTGCTTGCGCAGGGTGAGGTCGGAGGACGAGCGCATCTGTTCCATCACGACTCGTGCAGCACGCGGTGACAAGGCACCTTCACCAGCAGCCACATGCTTCACCGCTTCAATGATCTCCTCTGGCCCGGAAGTTTTCGCCAGGAAACCGGCAGCCCCCGCTTCGACAGCGTCGACGATGGCCGTGTCAGTGTCAAACGAGGTCAATGCGATCACTCCTGGCGGGCTGCTGAGTTGCATGACTTGTCGCGTGGCGGCGATCCCGTCAACCCGTTCCATGCGCAGATCCATCAACACCACGTCGGGTCGGTACTCCTTGACGACATCGACGACTTGGTCGCCATCGTTGGCGACGTGGACGACTTCAATCTGGGCAGATGCAAGGATTCGTGCGAACAGTTGCGGCATGAGCGCGTCATCGTCCACGATCACAACTCGGATCACTGTTGTCGAGTTCACTGCCCACCATCCTCAATTGCCCGCCAGGGCAAGTTTGCTCGCACGACCCACATTCCGTTCTCTACGTTTGTCATCAGATCACCGCCGAGCGCACGAGCGCGTTCCTGCATTCCCGCGATTCCGGAACCGGCACCCTGCGACGGTTCGGACTTATCGGCAAGCCAAGATGCGACGATCACCTTGATGCCCTCATGCGGACCGCCGATGACCGAGACCGTAATCGGCGAGTCCGGCGCATGTCTAATGGCGTTGGTGACAGATTCCTGCACGATCCGGTAGATACCGTTCGATACTGTTGCAGCCAGATTCTCAGCGCTGCGCACCTCGATCACGTCCTGAATACGCACCCCAGCACGTCTTGCCGTGTCAACAATATTGGTCAGCCCATTGATGGACGAGCGCGGCCCGCGATATTTACTATCATCACCATTGCGCAGGTTACCGATGATCGAACGCAGTTCGCTCAAGCCCCGGTTTGCGGAACGACGAACCGCTTTGACGCCCTCCCGTGTCTCGTCATCGGGAGCCGCTACCTCAAGCGCACTGGCATGCAGCGCGATGACGGAAAGCTCGTGGGCGATCGTGTCATGCATGTCGCGTGCAATCTGTTCGCGTTCTTCTTGACGGTTGATCTCACCGCGCAGGCTGGACGCGACACGTTCACTGTCACGGATCTGCGCCTCCGTCGCCGCCACTTTGATCCGATACCGGCGCACGACACCAGCGCTGACCGCAAGAACCAGCAGCCCGGCACCCACCAGTACGTAGCCATAGCCGGGCAGCATCAACAGATCGTCAGTGACGGGGTTTCGGTTGGAGAAAATCGTGTGCTCGGTCGGTCTGATCCAGTCTTGCCACAGTGCTGCAGTCGTGACAAATGCAGCGCCAAGTATCGCGCCTGCCGTCTGGAGCCGGTTCGCAATGGGAATGACCCAGGTCAACATGATCAATGTGCCAGCCGGGCCAATGGGGAACAATGCGGCTGCAATGAGATTGATCCCGAACATGTGCCACGGGTGGGAGCGTCGCCAGATCATCGAAGCCGTGCACGACAGCGCAGCGAGAGCTCCCACCGTACCGTGATTGTCGCCGAATGCTTTGATAAAAGGGGAGACCGAATCAAAAGCCGCGCAGAGCATCCCCGCAAAAGCCACGACGAGCATCGCACCGATCGTTGCCAGAACGTGCATGGCCGGGGAGACCGAAGCAACTGTCCGACGTGGCGCACTGGCCTCGTCCTGCGGACTGGTGATTACGGTCATAGGGACACGATAGCGATGACCTCAGACAGGGTCGATCAGCCATTCGAACGAGTTCTAACCTCTATATCTCGTCCATCTGGCGTCCAATACTGCCCAGATGGACGATGCCCGTATCTACGGCCGCTGGGCAGGGTGGTGATGTCAGCAACCGCTTAGTTACGGAGGATTGAAGACCCATGAGCAACCAACCACCGACCCCTCACCAAGAAGACGGGACTCCGTTCCCCCAACCAGGAGCGCAGCCTCCGGCAAACCAACAACCTTGGCCACAGCCAGGCCAGCAGGCGCCTGGTATGGCTCCCTCGAACAGTTCCAATGGACTCGCCACTGCGGGTTTCGTCCTCGGCCTGCTTGGCTTCCTGGGTTCCTTCATCCCGGTATTGAACATCGGTGGCATCATTCTCGGCGTCATCGGCATAATCCTGGCAGCCCTCGGACTGGCGAAAGCGAAAAAGGTATACAAAGGCAAGGGGCTGGCCCTGGCGGGTCTTGTCCTTGGCGGACTTGCCATCGTGATCGGCATCATCATCAACGTGGCCTTCGTCAACGCGGTCGACGATGCCATCAAGGAGGCAACGAACACCACGGTGCAGGTCCCATCCGATTCAGACAACAACACCGCGGACGATGGCAGCGACGATGCTGCGACTGATGACACCGACGACACAACGGAAGACGAGGCGGAGGACGAGGCAACAGACTACGAGGCGGCGCCTAGCAGCGATATCGGCACGACGCGCGACAACCCAGCTCCACTAGGGTCTGCTATCAGCGGGAAGGATTGGACCGTAACGATCAACTCGGTGAAAACCGTATCTGAGGACAAATACGGTTCCAAGGCCGAGTCGGGCAAGACACTGTTGCTCATCAACATGACGGCGACCTACGAGGGCGATGACGAACAAGGAGACAGCGCCTGGGCGACCGTTAAGTTCATTACCGCCGACGGCACGTCCATCAGCTCACTGGACGGCTCGACGATGTTCATCGCAGAAGACTCCTTTGACTCCCTCAAGAAGGTCTACAACGGTGGCTCTGTGACCGGCGACGAGATCCTTGAGGTTCCAAAGGAGAACTGGAAGAAGGGTGTCCTGGCCGTCTCACCCGCCATGTTCTCGGACGACACCTTCGTCGCTGTAAAGTGAAACCGTTTCCCTCGTCCCCGGTACCGCTGGCAAATAGCACAAAACGGTAATACGGTGGTAAGTACCCACAAGGTGTTCTAGCGTACCCGTTGGAACCTTCAGGGGAGGAGACGAAAATGTCGGAGCCAAGCGTCACCCCGAATAATGTCCCGTTGTCGCTCAACGCTTCAGTTGACTCGACCAACGCACCGCGCATCAAGCGCAGCCCAGGAATTGAGGGCCCGGACGCCTCCCGGTCCGCAGGAGTGTGGATCGGTGTCGTCGCTGCTGCAGTCATCATTGTCGTTGCTGCACTGGTGGTTTCTCGGTTCTTCTAAATTCACAACAATGGCGGGGTAGAAAACTCGATTGAGTTTTCTACCCCGCCATTGTTATTTGCGGCTAACACCGGTCAACCATCATGGAAATCCACCGGTTCAGTGCGTTTATGGGCATTGCGTGCGCATCTATTCCGCTAAGAACGGCACCCCGATGCCCAAAACACTCACTCAACCAATGCGCACCAGACAGCACAGCACCTGGGGTCGTCCCACCGGGCACCGGGAGGCCCTGCCACCGCGATTCAGCGCACCAGAACCCGCACAGTTTTGCTGCGTGACTTCTTGAAGTTCTTGGTGCCGAGATACTTGATTCGCACTTTCGCCTTCTTGCCGACGAGGTCTCGCCGGAAAACGTTCGCTTTCAATTTGACCGTGCGCTTTTTCGCGGATGCCGGAATCTTGACGGTTGCGACTCGCTTGCCCGCAACCAGAACTCGTACTTTGCCACGAGTCTTGACACTCGACCCAGGTGCTTTCAGTCGCACGGTCACCTTCAGCCGCCCTTTGCCCGCCTTTATCTTCTTGCGGTTCACCTTGATCACTGCCTTGGTTCTTGCCTTGGTAATACGCACCGTGATCGCCTGAGTCGTAGGAGCATAAGGCCCTTCGGACGTAAAGGTCAGCACCACCCGATGCTTCCCCTTCTTCAAAGTGGCCGGCAGCGTGACCGAGGCCCGTCCTTGGCGCGCGACAACGGTGCCATAGTTCTTCTGGCCAATCGACACCGCAATCTGACCGTTATTGCTTGGCGGTGTGCCCGCGACCCTGATAGGGATCGTCAGCGCACGGCCATAGGACGAGATGTAGTCGGTGGCCGCTATCTGTGGTGCCCCAGATGGGTCGGGGTCATTGGCGCCGTCACCATCTCCTGGGTTGCCGCCGTCAGGGTCCACTGGGTCGATGACGACCGGTGCGAGCACGCGTATTGTGCGCTGTTTGGTCGTGGTGTTTCCAGACGAATCCGTCACGGAGTAATCGAGCACATACGTGCCGGGTTGACCCATGTTGACTTGGCCGCTGACCTGGATGGACTCTGTCACGTCGCCGTCACCCGCGTCGTGTGCGGTGACGCCCGCGAGCGGGTCGAAACTCTCCACCGACTTCGCTTCGACAGTACGATCAGCGACACCGCTGAAGACCGGCCCGACGGAATCACGCACCAGCACCCGGACCTGGGCGGATGCTTCGTTGGCACTGAGCACCTCGATGCGGATCTTGCCGGTGCGCGTCTCAAAGACATCTCCCGGTTTCCACGATTGTCGCGTGAGCGAATTAGTGATATTCGAAATCGGGTTCATTCCCAGGCGTCCACCCGCAAGCTGATGACCACCTTGGCTCTGGTGGGTACCGATGCGGATGATCCGTACCCCGTAGTCCGAGGTTTGGGGACGAGGCCATAATGCGTTGCCCTGATTGTCGCGCGCCATGACGTGCGTATTCGGGAAGTTGGTCCAACCTCCGGTCACATTTGCCCGCCAATCCGTGCTTTGGCTGCGGTACTCGATGTAATAAGGCCGCCCGTTATCCGGGTCGATCACCTTGACCGACTCCAGACCGCCGTCCCCTGCGTTCGCAGCAGGGTCCAGCCGCAGGCCCTCAATGGTGAACGTGTGGGAGCCGCCCGTGACCGTCTGGGTCGTTACAGTTCGGTCGAGTACGCCGAGTTTGTCTTTGGCGGCAGTGGATATTTGCGGCGTATTGCCATCGTCAACACGACCCATGGTGTCAAAGAAGTCGCCGTACTCATCGTGGGTACAGCCTTGTCCATTCTCGAACTCACCGTTGCCATCAGGGCAGTACACCCCGTGGCTGTGCCCCAGCCCGAAGTTGTGACCCAGTTCGTGCACGAAGCCGTTATGGCTGAGGTAATGCGGGCCTCCATTGCCGTCAAAGAGTGCGAAGACCTTGCCGCCGTGGTTCAGGCTGCCCGTCTGTGGTGCTGTCCCCAAGCCGAAGGTGCAGGACGTGCCGCTCACCGCCGGCCAAATCACCGCGAGGTGTTCACGATCAGCCGGGTTGCTGACCGTTTGGCCACATTGCCGCCGTGCCTGCGTCCCAGAACTTACTGCTGATGTCACTGGTGTTTTTACAGCCTTGACCATTGGGGTCATCCATGAAACGAAAATCTTGGACCTCGAAGCGAATCGCCCCGTTGGTCTGGTCAGACCAGTGGTCAGAGACGGTTTGGAAGAACGAGCGCACTTGGTTCTCATTACCGAGAGTGCTGCCTGCCGGACGCATATACACGACACGAAGTCTGTGAACAATCGTCGTGTCCTGGACTCGGAGCGAATGCTCAGTGACTTCGGGCGCTTCGCCGGCTTGGGGTGACTCCCAAGGAATCCAGTCCTGTGCCGCCCAATACACATCACCGACGGTTTCACTGTGCGCACCGTGATGCTCTGGTGCCGGATCATCGTGGTTGATCTCGTCGTTCTCGTGCTGCCCAGCTACGGTGGCGAGGTTTGCATGATGGCTATCGGCAAACTTGTCCCCAGCGGCTATCGCCGCACCAGACATGCCCCAACCAAAGATTCCCAAGACGAGTGCACAAGCAGAAGTCACCGCGACACTGCGGCGGACAATAGGTCTCATAGCGCGAGACGCTACCACTTTACGAGCACCCTGTCGCCTAGAACTGCCAACGTTGTCAGCCGCAGCCCGAGCCTGCATCCTCATTACAGTTGCCATAGCGGCCGCCACGGAGCGTATCGATCGCCGGGTGGGACTTCAATCGCCACTCTTCCGGCGGTCGATGTGTTCCTCATCCATGGCCCCAGTGCTTCGCTGTATACCAACTCTGGACGTAAATCGATCATCCATTGGTATTAACTTTGCCGGTTTTAGTGCGCAAAGTCCGGTTTCGGCTTAAAGTAGGGATTGCCGTCTGCCGCGAAACCGAAAGGCTGGGCGGCTCCGCGGACCGCAGAAAGGCCATGACAAATGACGTACCCACCCCAGGGCAGTGCGCCACAACCTGACCCCCAGCAGCCGCAGGGCGCTCCAGGTTTCCAGCCCGGCTACCAACAGCCCGGCCAAGGCGCACCTCAAGGTGCCCCCGGATACCAGCAGCCCGGCGCACAGCCCGGTTACCAACAGCCCGGTCCACAGCAGGGCTACCAGCAGCCGGGCCCTGGGTATCAGCAGCCTGGCCCTGGCTACGCTCCTGGACCACAAGGGGGCGTCGAAGACCGTCAATCAGCATCGTTAGCACACCTGCTCGGTGGTATCTTCAGTTGGCTCGGCGCCCTGATCATGTGGCTTGTCTCCAAGGACAAGTCAGCCTTCAATAATGCTGAGGGCAAGAAGGCGCTGAACTTCCAGATCTGGATCACCATCGCGTACATCGCATTGGCGATCATCAACGGCATTGGAGCTGGCATGACAACGAGCTCACTGCTGACAACCGGGTCGACCGGTTTTGGCGGCCTGCTTTCGACTCTCGCCGGCTTCGCTATGTTCGCTGTTTGGGTCTTGGGTCTGATCTTCGGCATCAAGAACTTCAACGCTGTGAAGAACGGCCAGGAGACCAGCTACCCGATTTCAGCAGGACTGATCAAGTAATCAGCGCTCCTCGCTAGACTCCGACCGCCGGTTGGTGCCCACCACGGGTTCACCAACCGGCGGTCTGTTTTTCACTCCCGCCGTCGCGGTCTCCGTTACCACCAGTTGGGTGTGTCATATTCCGGTTGTCCTATCCATATATGGTGCCCTCGACCCGAATATCGCACCCGCAACCGAGCTGCCCGCCGCTACCGCGCGATCGTCATAGCGAGTTTGGGACAATGGACGAGTGAACTCGTCGCTATTTCGCATCATGACCGTATGCACTGGAAATATTTGCCGCTCACCGATGGCCGAATCGGTGCTGCGGGACCGGATCGACGCCGCGGGGCTCGGCGACATGGTCGAGGTTGATTCGACCGCGATCACCCGCGAGGAAATCGGCAGTCGCATCGACCGCAGGGCCGCTCGCACACTTGAGGCAGCCGGATACGACCCACTGCCCCGCCATCGCGCCCGCGAGGTCCGCGCCGAACAGTTGCGCGAACGCGATCTGGTGCTGCCGATGACCGCACAGCACGCACGATTCTTACGCGGGCTGATTCCCGGCGGTGGACAGCCCATTCCCGATGATCAGTTCACAACGGACGACGGCACTCGTCCCGCGGTCATCCGGATGTACCGCACCTTCGACCCTGCCGTCGGATCAAGCCCCGACCAATGGGGTGACGACCTGCGTTCTTGGGACATTGCCGACCCCTGGTACGGCGATCAGGACGACTTCGAGGTCACGTTGGCGCAACTTGAGGCCGGGGCAGATGCGATCATCGCCTACGTGCAGCAGGTTCTCAAGGTAGCGAAGTGACGATGAAGGTCTCCCGGCGCTCTCAGGTGCCACCATTCGCGGTGATGGACATCCTTGCCGCTGCCAATGCACGACGCGCCACTGGCGAATCCGTGGTGAGCCTGTGCGTCGGAGAACCTGTCAGCGGCGCGAGCGATGTTGTGCGCCGCCGCGCCCAAGAACTCCTCGAAAGCGGCGACCTGGGCTACACCGACCCGCTAGGGGCCGCTGGGCTGCGCCAGGAAATCGCTGCGCACTATCAGCGCTGGTATGCCGCTGAGGTCGATCCCGCACGCATCGCGGTGACGACCGGGTCATCGGGTGCTTTCATGTTGGCGTTCATCGCTGCTTTCGACACCGGCGACCGGGTGGCTGTGGCACGTCCTGGTTACCCGGCGTATAAGAACATCCTTGAGTCGCTCGGTTGTGAGGTCGTAGAAATCGAGTGCGGACCACAGGACGAGTACCGCCTGACGACTATGCAACTCGACCGGACGCTGCAGACCGCCGGTTCCTTTGACGGCCTGGTGATCGCTTCGCCTGCGAATCCGACCGGCACGATGCTGGATGCTGCTGAAATCGCTCAGATTGCCTCATGGTGTGCGGCGCACGGGGTGCGGTTGATCAGCGACGAGCTCTATCACGGCATTGTCTATGACACGGCACGTTGGCCGGGTGCGAGCGCGATCGGAGCGGTTGAGCAGGGCGCGATCGTCATCAACTCGTTCTCGAAATACTGGGCGATGACGGGATGGCGGCTGGGGTGGATGGTGCTGCCCGACGATCTCATCGCCGCCGCCGATGCACTGGCCGGGAACGTGGCGCTATGTCCACCCACGCTGGCACAGTATGCCGCGATTGCGGCGTTTTCGGACGAGGGCTACGCTGCAGCGGCCGCCGATGTCGCTCGTTATGCCACTGCTCGCGAGATCATGCTCGAGGCACTGCCGCGTCTGGGGTGGACGAATGTGGCTCCGCCCGACGGCGCGTTCTACCTGTATGCGGACGTGTCATCATCAGGGCTGTCAGCCCACGAGTATTGCGCTCGTGCTTTGGATGAGGCTGGGGTGGCGTTGGCACCGGGTGAGGATTTCGATGCTGTCGCGGGCTCGTCGTGGGTGCGCGTCTCGTTGGCGGCGGGCGCCGCCAACGTCACCGAGGCGACCAGGCGCCTGTCGCACTGGCACGCCACCCTGTAACCTCCGTGCCGCAGGCCCCATGGGAATGGTGACGAGATGCGAGCTCGACAGCACTGCCCAGCGGCAGCAGCCCCTGGCGCACGTGGCACTCGTCACAAGCGGCGAGCCAGGGTGGCCCGCCACCGCCTCGTGACGTAGCCTGGGACAAGCTGCTCGAATCGTTGCGGGAGAGTTCTGGTTTCCAGACCATCACCCATGGATCGCGACCAGGCGCCGAAGGAGCAAACCCTCCCCGGGAATCTCTCAGGCACCCAGTACCGCCACGACGAGGCAACTCTGGAAAGTGCGTGACCTGAGGCCCCGCCCGCGCGGGAGCACATGGTCGGCCACCGACGGGGCAAACCGGATCAACCACATTTGACCTGGCTAAACTCTCAGGTCCTTGCCTTATCGCGAGGGATGACAGAGCGGGGAGGACGAGTCCATCTTGTCCCTGAGCCACCGCTCAACATCCGCAGCCCAGCGCTATTCGCAACGGAGACAACGTGCCACAGCAGCCCTCGTCCCATCTCCCGATCCCACATACCTCCGGCCAACGAGCTGACGTCGACGACTTCGCCGCTCGTCATATCGGCCCAGACCTGTCAGCCACCGAGCACATGTTGAGCGTGCTCGGCTACGACTCGCTCGAATCACTCACGAACGCAGCCGTTCCGGAATCAATCCGCGAAACCGAGCCGCTGAATCTGCCTCCCGCCCTCACCGAGGCTCAGGTGCTGACGCAGTTGCGCGAGATCGCCGACTCCAACCAGGTCAAGACTCAGATGATCGGACAGGGCTACTTCGATACGATCACCCCGGCGGTCATTCGCCGTGGCGTACTGGAGAACCCCGCCTGGTACACCGCTTATACCCCCTATCAGCCGGAGATCTCACAGGGGCGTCTTGAAGCGCTGCTCAATTTCCAGACGATGGTCTCCGACCTGACCGGGTTGCCGGTTGCCGGTGCTTCCCTGCTGGACGAGGCCACCGCCGTCGCGGAAGCCGTCGCCCTGATGTTCCGCGCTTCGTCGCGACGGCTACGGCAGGCCACCGGCGTGGTATTGGTCGACGCCGATGTGCTGCCAACATCGCGTTCCGTGGTGCTTGCGCGCGCTGCTGCCGCTGACCAGCGGGTACTGATCACCGATTTCAGGAATGGTTACGAGCAAGCCGTGGCGCAGTTGCGTGCCGATGGAGCCTTGACACAGGACGAGGCCATCGCCGGCATCGTCCTTGCGCAGCTCGGAGCCAGCGGACGACTACACGGCCTGCGTGACATCATCGCCGAGGCCAAGGCCGACGACGTGTTGGTGACTGTCACAACCGATTTGCTGGCGCTGACGCTGATCACTCCGCCTGGGGAGCTCGGAGCCGACATCGCAGTCGGTTCGTCGCAGCGATTCGGGGTTCCACTGTTCTTCGGTGGGCCGCATGCGGCATTCATGGCAGTCCATGAAGGACTGGAACGGCAGTTGCCGGGCCGACTGGTCGGCGTGAGTGTGGATGCCGACGGTGCCGTCGCATACCGACTGGCGTTGCAGACCCGGGAGCAGCATATTCGCCGTGAAAAGGCGACGAGCAATATCTGTACCGCACAGGCGCTGCTGGCGATCACCGCCTCGATGTATGCGGTCTATCACGGCCCGCACGGCTTGAAGCAGATCGGTCGACGAGTTCATGATCTCGCACGGACACTTGCTGCTGGAATCGCAGCGATCGCATCGGATCGTATCAAGGTCGCTGACCAGCCGTTCTTCGACACGGTTCGGATCGAGACAACCGGGTTGGCGCGGATCATCGCGGACAGCACTGAATCCGTTGGCATCAATGTGTACGTTGCAGATTCGGATGTTGTACAGATCGCTGTGGACGAGGTCACGACTGCCGACCACATCGCGACCCTGATCGAGGTTGTCACCCAAGTAGTGGGACTCGATGCATTGCGCTCCGCAGCCGATGGGAAGGGCCGCTCATCCAACCCGGCGGACGCCGCGGCCAACATCGACGAGCCGCACTACTCGATCGAGGACTTCTGCCGGTCTAGCGACTTCCTCACCCACCCGACCTTCAACCGCTATCACAATGAGACGGCGATGATGCGGTATCTACGACGGTTGTCGGACAAGGATCTGGCGCTGGATCGCACCATGATCCCGCTGGGCTCATGCACCATGAAACTCAACTCGGCCATCGAGATGGAACCGATCAGTTGGCCGGGTTTCGCTCAGATTCACCCGCTGGCGCCCGCGACACAAACCGCGGGATATCGCACACTGATCGACCGGCTCACCTCATGGCTGGCGGAAGTCACCGGGTACGCAGCGGTTTCCGTACAGCCCAATGCCGGATCACAGGGCGAATTCGCCGGACTGTTGGCGATTCGCCGCTATCACGAATCCCGCGGGGAGCAGAATCGCACGGTCTGTTTGATTCCAGCCTCCGCGCACGGCACGAATGCGGCATCGGCCGCGATGGCCGGTCTCAAAGTAGTCGTGGTGGCCACTGCCAGCGACGGCTCCATCGACCTGGACGATCTGCGCACCAAGGTCGACACCCACGCCGCTGATCTTGCCGCAATCATGATCACTTACCCGTCCACGCACGGCGTCTATGAAGACACCGTGCGGGAGGTCTGCGATCTCGTACATGACAATGGCGGACAGGTGTACATCGACGGCGCAAACCTCAATGCGCTCGTCGGATTGGCCAAACCCGGCCACTTTGGCGGCGATGTATCCCATCTGAATCTGCACAAGACCTTCGCCATCCCGCATGGCGGCGGCGGACCCGGGGTGGGGCCGGTCGCTGTTGCCGACCACCTCATTCCATTCCTACCCGCCGATCCCGCCGCGAGCGCCGCTTCAAAAGCAGTAGCCGCCGCAGCCGTACCGGTCAGTTCCGCAAACTTCGGCTCTGCTGGGGTGCTTCCCATCTCCTACGCCTATATCGCACTGATGGGCGCTGACGGGCTGCGCCGCGCTTCACAACTGGCGGTGCTTTCCGCGAACTACATCGCGAAGCGACTCAGCGATTCCTTCCCGGTGCTGTACACCGGGCCGAATGGGCTCGTCGCGCACGAATGCATCCTCGACCTGCGTGAGATCACCACACGGACCCGCATCACTGCAGAAGACGTCGCGAAGCGACTCATCGACTACGGCTTCCACGCCCCCACCCTGGCCTTCCCAGTGGCTGGCACACTGATGGTCGAACCGACTGAATCCGAGGATTTGGCGGAGATTGAGCGGTTCATCGAGGCGATGATCACGATCCGTGCTGAAATCGACGAGGTCGCCGCGGGCGTCGTTAGTGCCGAGGATTCGGTGCTACGCGCCGCTCCGTTCACTGCGACCAGTGTCACCAGTGATGTATGGGAGCACTCGTACTCCCGGAAACAAGCCGCCTACCCGGTCCAGAATCTGCATGAAACGAAGTATTGGCCTCCGGTGCGTCGCATCGACGGTGCCTACGGTGACCGTAATCTTGTTTGTTCCTGCCCGCCGATGGAGGACTACCAATGACCACGCCCACATCTCCGCTCCTTGCCGAACACGAAGCGCTCGGTGCATCGCTGACCGAGTTCGGCGGATGGCTGATGCCATTGCGGTACGGCTCCGACATCGCCGAGCACAACGCAGTGCGTTCCCGCGCCGGGTTGTTCGACATCTCGCACATGGGTCAGATCCGGGTGGTGGGGCCGCAGGCCGCGCAGGCGCTGGATTACGCTCTGGTCGGCTGGCTGTCACAGTTGTACGACGGCAAGGCCCGTTACACGATGATCTGCCAAGACGATGGCGCGGTCATCGATGACCTTGTGGTCTATCGCCTGAGGCAAGACGAGTTCTTGGTGGTCGCCAATGCCGGGAACACCCCAGCCGTGCTGGTTGCGCTGCGGCAGCGAGTCGCAGGATTCAAAGCCACGGTCGAGGTACCAGACCGGCAGCAGGCGCTGATCGCAGTGCAAGGGCCAGCGGCCCAGGCGATTCTTCAGTTGCCCACCTTGACCGAGACCGAGGCCGCTGAGGCAATCGCGATGCTGCCCTATTACGCGATTACCGCCGCCCGGGTCGCTAGCATCGACGTGCTCGTCGCACGCACCGGATACACCGGCGAGGACGGCTTCGAGCTCTTCGTCTCCGCGGATCACGCGGTTTCGCTCTGGCGGGCGCTGCTCGACGTAGGAGCCACCGACGGTTTGATCCCCGCTGGACTGTCCGCGCGAGATTCGTTGCGTTTGGAAGCTGGCATGCCGCTCTACGGGCACGAGTTGGATCTGACGACCACGCCGTATGAGGCAGGCTTGGGGCGCGTGGTGCGGTTGGACAAGAAGGACGAGCAGGGCGAGCCGCTGGACTTTATCGGACGAGATGCTCTGGCCGCCCGTCGACACTCGAATCCGGCGCGGGTGCTGGTCGGGATCAAGTCGCTGGGACGGCGTGCCGTGCGTGCCGGAGATGTCCTGGTGCCCGATGCTGCTCGTCCTGACCGGACGGTCGGCACAGTGACGTCGGGAGCGCCTAGTCCGACGCTGGGGTACCCCATTGCGATGGCCTATGTCAGCGCGGAGTTCTCCGCCATCGGCACCGAGCTGATCGCGCTGGTGCGCGGTCGCGCCGAGCAGGTCGAGGTCGTCCCGATGCCGTTCTACCGGCGTCCCGCCGCCACCTCCGCACTGACATAGGCCAACGCGATGACACGGCATACGGTAGCCCGATATGCGAAGTGGTAGCGCAATATATAGGCCGACCACTTTGCATATCGGGCTACCAGTGGCGGGCGCACCGGAGCGGGTCAGCGAGAAAGCGCGCGGGGAGCGGAGCCGCGCGATATCAACGCGGCCATCTGCTCGATGGTCGGCTGAATGTGACCGAAGAATGCCCGGTACCCCTCGCAGAGATAGTTCAACCCCGGCTCCCCATCGGCAGTCGTGGCGAAACGGTCCTTTGGACAGCCGCCGTGGCAGGCCCAGCGCACCGGACAGCGCACGCACTGTGACGGCAGCTCCGTCAGCTTCGCTTCGCCGAACGCACGTTGCTCCGGCGACGCCAGAATCTCCTGGTAGCCCACCGAGTCGAGATTGCCGCGCAGATAGTCCGGCTCCACAAAGTGATCGCATGCGTACACGTCACCGTTGAACTCGACTGTGAGCGCATCACCGCATGTCGGCGCATGCACGCACAACGAGTAGATTCCCATCCAGTTCCCGAGCGCCACATCAAAATGCTGCACATACACTTCACCGATGTCAGCGCGAACCCACTCGTCGAAAACCTCATTGAGGAAAGAGCCCCACCCCGCAGGCGTGACCGACCGTGATGTCACCTGGTCACCGCTTTGGGTGTACAGCACTCGCGCGCCCTCGTCAGTGCGCCACCCTCGTTCGGCCGCGCTCATGGTGGCCTCATCGGCGCGCTCGACAATCGGAATGAACTGAATGTGACGCGCGCCCAACTCGTCCCGGAAATACCGGTAGACCTCGGCACCACGCTGCTCATTGCCGTGGTGGACAGTGCACAGCACGTTGGTCTCTACCCCGTGCTTTTGCAGTAATCGCCAGGCCCGCAGTACCTGGGCGTGAGATCCACGACCTGCCCGGTTGGTCCGGTACAGGTCATGGATCTCGGCAGGCCCGTCCATGCTGAGCCCAACCAGGAAACGGTGCTGAGCGAAGAACTCACACCACTTGTCATCCAGCAAGGTCCCGTTTGTCTGGATGGTGTGGCTGACCTCCTGACCTGGTCGGCGCAGTTCGGCGACGAGTTCCATCGCACGGGCGAAGAAGTCGAAGCCGCGCATCGTCGGCTCGCCGCCCTGCCAGGACACCGTGACCGGCCCATCGGGCTGCGCGGTGAAGAACCTGGTCAGATGCGTGCGCAGATCATCCAGGCTCATCTGCTGTCGCTTAGAGTCGTACAGCAGTTCCTTGGACAGGAAGAAGCAGTAGTCGCAGTCCAGGTTGCACGCCGCGCCCGTTGGTTTCGCCAGTACCGTAAACGGCAGCATCTGTCCCTCTCTCAGTCGTAGTACAGCGCTTCGGCGCGATCGATCTCACTGATCACAGATCGGTCATAGTCGGCTTTTTGGCCCGGAACGTAACGAACCAGCAGTTGATCACCGCTGAACGGGTACGAGCCGTGCTCCGTGAACAGTTCCCAATCGACTGGGCCACCCGAGCAGCGACCCACCCGGATCCCGGTCCACGGGGCCATACCGACCAGCATCGGAACGGTATCCAGTCGTGCTGGCTCACCGCCACCCACCTTCAATTCGAAGGCCCAGGCGAAGTCTGGCTGCCAAGTCGCCGACAGTTGCACTTCAAAACGGCCGGACGGATTCAGCGCGAAGGGCGCAGAGACCCGGTAAAGCCGTCCGTAGGCGTTGTACACGAAGGTGACTGAGCCAGCAGCGACGTAGACCAGGTAGCCACCACCTTGATCGCCATGAGCGACCAGTACGCCTTCATCGTCCAGGTGGGCTCTTCCCGTGATCGACACCGTGAAGGAGCGCAGGCTGATCAATTCACCCGACCGGTAACGTTCCAGGGTCGGGGTCTGGCGGACCAGTGTCACCGGTGCGGCGAACCGTTCCTCCAGCGGCGAACGGCCGCCCAGGCCGAATCCTTCGGTCATGGGGAACACCGTGTTGCGCCACGCTTCGTCCTGCCATAACCGGGCGAGCTTATTGACGATCGCGGGGTATTGTTCGGCGACGTTGTGCATCTCGGTGGGGTCAGTGGCGAGGTGATACAACTGCCACTCCTCATCGGAATAGGGAGTGCCCGGCCGGTGTAATGTGACGAGTTTCCAGCCGTCGTGATACAGCCCGCGATGTCCGGCGAACTCCGAATATTGCACCAGGTGCTGCGACGGTGCATCGTCGCGGACGACCGGGACGAAGCTCGTGCCGTCGATGTCTTTGACCGGCACGCCTTGACGGCGATCAGGCACCGTCACCCCGGTCAGTTCCACGATGGTCGGCAAGATGTCGGTCACGTATTGGAATTGATCACGGATGCCCGGATCGGATTGGGCTCGCTCTAGGCCGCGCGGCCAACTGAGCAGGAAGGGCACTCGGATGCCACCAGCGAAGGTCTGTCCCTTGTAGTACCGGAACGGCGTGTTCGACACGGATGCCCAGCCACGCGGATAGTGCGTCATGGTGCGCGGTCCGCCGATCAGGGAATCGTCGATGGCTACATCCGTATCCCAGGACTCGGGCAGTCCCGGAATATGCACGAATTGGCTGAAGTAACTGCGGGTGCCTTCTGGGCCGCCTTCACAGGTGCCGCCGTTATCGCTGGTGAACACCACAATGGTGTTCTCTCGCTCGCCGAGGGTCTCGAGTAGTTCCAGGATGCGTCCGAGGCTCTGATCGACGTTGTCGACCATGGCTGCGTACACCTCCATGTACTGGGCGAAGCGGGAGCGCTGCTCGTCGGTCAACTCGTCCCAGCGCGAGACCTCGAACCCAGGACCGCTGGTCGCGGGCGGCAGTTCGGTGTCAGCGGGGAACAGGCCGTCACGCTTCTGCTTCTCGAAGCGGGCCAGGCGGATCTCGTCCCAGCCCTTGTCATAGGCGCCCCGGTATTTGTCGATGTCGACTTCCTTGGCGCCGTGCGGCCCGTGCATCGCGGTGTGCGCGAAGTACAAGAAGAACGGCTTCACAGCATCCGAGGCGCGCAGCGACGTGATCATGCCAATCGCCTGATCAGTGTAGTCGTCGGTGAGGTAGTAGTCCTCGGGGAAAGTATCCACCTCTACCGGTGAGTTGTCGCGGATCAGCCGGTTCGGCGCGAAGAAGCTGTTCAGCCCTTCCAAAGAGCCGTAGTAGCGGTCAAAGCCGCGTTGCAGCGGCCAGCTTTCCTTACTCGCCCCGTCGTTCATCAGGTTGTCGCGCGTCAAGTGCCATTTGCCCACACCGAATGTGGCATAGCCGTTAGCACGCAGGATTTCCGGCAGGGTCTGTACGTCGTCCGCCAGTTCCAACCGTAGGTTCGGGAAGCCGGGGTCCGAGTTGGCGACCGATGCGAATCCCGCACGGTGCGGGTTGATTCCGGTCAGCAGTGCGGCGCGCGCCGGAGAGCACACCGGGGTGGTGTGGTAGTTCGTCAGCCGGGTGCCTTCACGCGCGATCTGGTCCAGGTAAGGGGTGTCGATTTCGGATCCGAACGGGCCGATGTCGCTGTACCCCATGTCGTCAAGCAGGACGACGACCACATTGGGTGCGTCTTTGGGCGCTTGACGAGGCCGCCGCCAGGCGGGAGTCGAGTCCGCGAAAGTCTGTCCGATCGTTCCAGGGAAGTCTTCGTATCCGCGTGCTTCGGGAGGAATCTGGCTCATCCTTTCGCCCCTTAGCTCTGAGCCGCAGTGTTGACCGCCACCGAATCGTTGTAGCGGTCATCGAATTGCGCTGTGACGTCGAGTTGGACGGGGAGCAGACCTAACGTGGTGAAGACATCTGCCTGAGTCTGCTGATCGGCGATCACCGAATCGTCAATGGCGACTCGCTCGTACCACTGCCGGGCCACGACGTCAGCCGCGATCTCCGGTTCAAGTCCGGTGAGTTTCGCATACTCGTCCGCCCACCTATCCTGGTTTGCTTCCGCCCACTGGTAGGCCGCATCCACGCGCTGCACAAAGTCACCGATGGCTGCGGCCTTAGCCGGGTCTTCAAGTGCGGCGTGGGAAGCGACGGTGATGTTCGCATCGGGGACGAGGCCATCTGCGTTCGCGACGACTCGTCCGCCCTGTGCGACCACCCGGGCGCGCTGCGGGTCGAGCAGCGAAGCCGCATCGACATCGCCGTTCTCTAGTGCCGTGACCGCGTCGGGCAGTGACAGGTTCACCGGGTTGATGTCCTCGTAGCTCAGGCCCGCGGCTTCAAGCATCCGAATGAAGGAATACTGCAAAGTGGTGCCTTCGGTGATGGCGACCTTCTTGCCGACGAGGTCGTTGATGTTCGTGATGGGTGAATCCCCTTTGACGACGATCTCCACCTGGCTTGCCCCCGCGGGGGTTCCGAGGCCCACGGCGACGATACTCGCTTCGACACCGCCAGCCTGAGCGAAGATCATCGGGGTGTCTGCCATCATCACCACATCGACGGCGCCAGATGGGATCGCTTCGATGGCTGGTGGGCCTGCCTCGAAGAGGTTCCAGACGATGTCATAGTCGCGACCGTCGTCCTGACCGGCTGCGGTCAGGAGCGCTTCGACCACCTTGGCTTGGCCCAGCTGTCCGGCGTTGAGCGTGACCTTTGACTCGTCGGCATCGGATGAGCTGCAGCCTGCGATACCGACGGCCAGTGCGGTCGCTGTCAATGCTGCGATCGTGCGGCGGAGTTTCATATGGGAATTACCTTTCAAGATCGACCGCGACACGGCGCGGTCTGCAGAGGTTTGTTGGTGGAGTGGACGAGTTCTTATCGGTCGTCGTCCGCGACACCGAGCTCTTCAAGCAGGCGGTCGCGTAATTCGGTGAACCCTGGTCGACGACGTCGCCCGACGACCGGGAAGGGAATGTCGAGGTCAAGCGAGAGCACGCCGTCGGTGAGCACTAGCACTCGGTCGGCGAGCAAGATGGCCTCGTCGATGTCATGGGTGACGAGCAGGAGTGCGGGACGATGCCGTTGCCGCAAAGTGCGCAGCAGTTGATGCATGCGCAGGCGGGTGAGCGCATCGAGTGCGCCGAAGGGCTCGTCCATCAAAAGGAGCTCGGGTCGCCTGACGAGGGCGCGCGCCAGCGAGGCGCGCTGTGCTTCACCCCCGGAGAGAGTCTTGGGCCAGGCTTTCGCGTGGTCTGTCAGGCCGACTTCGGCCAGCATCTCTTCGGCACGAGCACGAGTTTCGGTTCCGTCTACTCCGCGCGTCGGCAAACCGAGCATCACGTTGGCGAGCACTTTCTTCCACGGCAGCAGTCGCGAGTCCTGGAAGGCCACGGCTGGTCGCTTTGGTGCTTGCACGGTGCCGGTGTATTCGTCGTCGAGCCGCGCCAGGATACGAAGCAGCGTACTTTTGCCGGAGCCGGAACGACCGAGAAGCGCAACGAATTCGCCGTCTCGGATGTCGAAGTTGATGTCGTGCAATACGCCGCGGCCGTCGAATTCGCGGCTGAGCGCTCGTACTTTGACGGTGGTACGCGACGCGGTTTCGGCAGTTGCATGGCGCGCCTCGGTGGGCTTGCCGGTCGCATGAGGGGTGGGGGTCACCGTGTCAGTCGCCATGACAGGACCTTCCTTTCGATGATGCGGACGAGGGCGTCGGAGGCGAGGCCAAGCACGGCGTAGACCAGCAGTCCGACCATGATGACGTCGATCTGCGAAAGACCGCGGGCGCGGGTCATCAGGTAGCCGATACCCGAGGTCGCGTTGGTCTGTTCTGCCACGACCAGGACGAGCCAGGCTATTGCGACGGAGAAGCGCAGCCCGGTGAAGAATCCCGGTAGTGCACCTGGAATCGTCACGTGCCGGATCAGTTGGAGTTTGTTCAGACCAGCGGTAGCCGCCAGATCGAGGAATCGTGCGTCCGCCCCGCGGATGGCGGCGTGGGTGTTGAGGTAGATCGGGAACATGACGCCGAGCGCCACGAGAGAGACTTTCATGGTCTCTCCGATGCCGAGCCACACGATTGCCAGTGGCATCAGAGCGAGGATCGGCATGGCGCGCAGCATTTGGAGATTGGGGTCGATCAGTCGCTCTCCGACGCGTGACAGACCGGTGACCAAGGCGAGCAGCACACCCACGATCACGCCGAAGAACAGACCCGTCCCGGCGCGCTGCGCGGATGCCAGGAGGTGGGTTGCGAGTTCGCCGTTGCCGATCAGGTTCGCACCGGCTTCAAATACCGCGACTGGTGTTGGAAGGATCCGCTCTGAGATCAGGCCCGTTGCGGAAACGATCCACCACGCCAGTAGCAGTGCCACCGGCCCCGCGGCACGCTGCGCGATGAGTGCAGTCGCGGATTTTCCATTGCGTTTGCGGCGTTTGCGCGCGAACCGGTCGTCGGTTCCTGGTACGAGCGCTTCGTCGATTGTCACCATTACCCTTTAATCCCTTTCGGTTAAGTCGGGATAACAGGGTTTACCGTAGCACAGGCGCCCGAGAGGGCAGGCAAGATGTCCAAGGACTGTGCCAGATATGCGCTGGCGCGCTGGGTACTGAGGCGCTGGGCGCTGGCGCGCTGGGTACTGAGGCGCTGGGCGCTGGCGCGCTTCCCCTGACGATGTGGCACTTCCCCTGACGAAATAACGGAGCAGGAAGGGCCACATCGCACCAGGAACGCAGGGAAGCGTCCACTACGAGAATGCGGGGAGGGAGTTCGCTGCGGAAACAGCGGGATGCAGAACGGATAGCTGACCCAATCGCTCGGCTCCTTCAGCGACCCCCTTCCCGGAGTGCGCCGCGCCCTCCCACACGTTGAGGGTGCTATGTTCCGGTTGTCCCCCACATATATGGCACCCCGAACCCGAACATCGCACCCCACACCCGCTAGTCAGCGCACGCTGCTTCAGGTCAGTGCGCTTTTGGGCATTGGACGCGTGTTTTTCCGCGCAGAACGACACCCCAACGCCATCGACACTCACTCAACCAATAAGAACCTTCGACCCCATCACACAGCCCGACCACCACAGAAAAGTGCCCCCACCGCGTTGCGCGGGCCCGGGGCGCATGTCTACACGTCGCTCCGCTCGTCACCGCTCGTCGCAACCCCTCCGCAACACCCTAGACAACCCGAAGGCTCTGAAACTGACGAAGACCCCGGCCGGGGTGACGGATATAGAATCCGCCAGTTACCCGGCCGGGGCCTTCTAGGTCATTGACCTACTTGCACATCAGGCGCGGACGCGAATCGTCACGGTCGCGGTCCTCTTACCGACCTTGACCCTGATCTTCGCCTTTCCGGGCTGGCGAGCGGTGACTCGTCCGGCCTTGTCAACCCGAAGCACCTTCTTGGCGCTCGACTTGAAGGTCACCTTGACACCTGCCGCTTTGCGCTGCTTGTAGTTCACACGCAAGTCGGCGGTGGCTCCAACCTTCAGGTTCTTCGGCGCCTTGACCTTGACCTTGCCGATCTTGGACTGCTTGCCATTGGCTTTCTTCGCCAGGACGCGAACCTTGATCACGGCCTTAGCACGCTTGCCGTTGGCCAGACGAGCCTTGCTGCGCACCACGATCTTGGCTTTACCAGCACGGACTGCCTTGATCTTGCCCTTCTTGTTGACCCGAACGACGCTTGGCTGGTTCGAGGTGAACTTCACGGCCTTCACGCCCTTGGTCGAGCCGTCCGAGAAGTCGACCACAGCAGGGATCTTGATCGACTTCTTAGCAATCAAGGTGACCTGCTTCTGGGCGACGCGAACCCCGATGACCGATACCTTGGCAGGTGGCGGCGGCGTCGTTCCGCTACCGGCCGGGACCAGTGCGGCGATCGCGTCAAGGACAGCCGTCGTCGCCGCCACAATCTGCGCTTGGGTCGCCCCTGGGCTGTTCGCCACGGCTCGGGCATTGGCCAGAGCAGTCTGCAACGCAGCCCACGACGCTGCTGAGTAATCCGACTTCTTCAAGCCATCAGCCTGAGCAATCGCCGCATTCAGGTCCGCTAGGCCCGCTGGAACCAGATCCGAAATGGCATCCAGTACCGCCTGCGCGGCTTCCTCAATGTCCCGGTCGGTTGACCGTGGGTCGTCGAGCACTGCCTGAGCGGCGCTGACCGCGGCCTGCAATGCAGCCCATGAGGTCGCCGTGTAATCCGACTGCTTCAGTGCGGCGGCCTGGACAAGGACAGCTTCCAGGGTCGATGAGTCAACCACCTGGCGTTCGAACTCGAGGTAGTCGACATTCCAGTCACCGGTGTTGAAGTAGATCTGCAACTTGTTCAGACCCGCTTCGAGGTACACCTGCTCCGCGCCCATCCGCTGCCAGCTCTGCCAGCCGCCGGTACCGCCCGCGCGGTTGAACGTAGCAGCACGTTCACCATTGACGACGAGCGACATTGACAGCTGTGACGCACCACTGGCATCTGAAGCCACATTAGGGATCACGCTGTAGATACCCGGTGTAGCCACATCAATGTTGTACAGCGCATAGGCGCCAGGCGTGGCCCAACCGAGGTTCTGCCCCGAACATGGAGCCTGGCAGTTCTCAGTTCCCAGACCACTGGTCATGTAGAAGTGGTCGTTGGCTGCCTTAACCCGCGTCGTGCCGTTGGCTGCGATCGTGGTGACCGGAGCAGTCGGCAACGTACCAGGTGTCGGCTCATCGACATCGAAGGCGACGTTCTGGAAGTTCACCGTGATCGGTTCAATCGGAAGACCGCTGATGTGATCATTCGTGACGCCCAGAGCGTTGTGGAACGCCTGCACCGCAAACTTGGGCTGACTGAACGCCTTGGTCACCGGTGAACCGACATTGGTGAAGGTCACTCCGTCGAGGCTGCGCGCAAACGTGTACTGGTTGCCCACCTTGGTCACCCGCAGATAGATCTTTCCGGGGTCGGTACTCGTAATGTCCGGTGCAGCATTGACGCCGTTCGCCGCGTTGCTTCCGTTGGTCTCGTTCTTCACAACCCACTGGAATGGCTGTGCGACATTGCCGTCCCAGTTGTTGTATTCGAGTTGGAACTGCAGGAAGTTGTTCTCGTCGTCGTAGACCGCGACACCGAACTGGTGATAGTTCTGGTACGGACGCACACTGTAGTCAATCTCAGTCACAGCCGTCCAGTCACCATCAGCGCGCTGCCAAACATTGTTGTGCATCCCGCTTTGACCTTCCCACCAGTCGCCGTCCTCTGTGACGATCTGCAGGCTGCCATTGGGCTTGGTCAGGTTCGATGTCTCGTTCTCTACCGTCCAGAAGTCTGACAGAGTCGTGCCGGCGAAATCATCGGACTGTGGCTGCACAAAAGAGCTGCGGCCGAAGTCGAAGATGTAGTCACGACGGTGATCGGCGGTGTCCGCGCGGACGATGAACCGTCCATTCGCATCCGGGCCGAGCACCTCGACCTCGACACCATCGGGTGCACTCCAACCGGTGAACTCAATGAGATCTGGCTCTACATCGGGCACCGAGTAGTGGTAGATGTCCTGGTAGAACGGCAGGAAGGGCTCACCGTTGATGTCGACGGATGTGATCCGGGCGCGCTGCGCACCCTCCGGCAACGGCAGATCAGGGTCGTTCGACCAGATGATCCGGTAGCGAGTGACCATGGTGTCGCTGCTGACCGTGACCGTCGCAGTGCTTGTCTCGGCAGTTGCCTGCGTGATGTCGACCGTGAACTCGTTATCGGCTGTCGCCGTCACCACGGGGAAGGACGAGGAGTCCTTCGCGTAGATCAAGTACTCCGAGGTCAGCGGCGAGAATCCGGGAACCTCGACGCCATCGACAAACAGTCCCGTCAGCTGTGGACGAGCGCTCTCTTCCGGCTGGTCGACGTCGAACCAAGGCGCACCGGCCTCGTAGTCGTACAGCGGCAAGTCGTGGTCGTTGCGGAACTTGGACGACTTCATGGCGAACTCAAGGGTCCGCTTCGCCGAACGCTGGATCTCACCGATGTCGAGGCTGCCGTTGGTGACACCGGTCTGCGGTGGACCTTGCTGCTCGTTGTCACCAGGCATCAATACGTCGACGCCACCGCGAATACGGCACTGGTTCCATTCGAGTGCAGGGCCCTTGAGGTCGATGTCGGCGCACTTCTTCGCGCCGCCGCCCCAGTCCGCAGCATTACCGAAGTGGATCCACCAGTCAGTGATGGTCAGACCGTCCCAGCCCCACTGCTTGCGCAGCACGGTCGTCGACAGGTCGTAGTTGGCCCAGGTCCAGGACTTGTTGACCCGGTGGTATCCCATCATGATGTTCTGCGGGTCAGAGGTCTTCACCATGATCTCGAACGCACGCAGATAGACCTCGCGCAGGGCACGTTCTGAAGCGCGTGAGTCATTGACGTGACGGTTGGTCTCCTGGTTGTTGGCTGCGTAGTGCTTCGGCGTCGCAGCCACACCTTCCTTCTGGATGCCCATCACCGTCGCGGCGCCCATCTGCCCGGTCAGCAGCGGGTCTTCCGAGAAGTACTCGAAGTTACGGCCCAGACGCGGGTCACGCTGCAGGTTCATACCCGGCGCAAGCAAGGTGTCAGAACCGTTGAGCAGCATCTCCTTCGCCAGCAGCGAGTAGAGCTCCTCGACCAGGCGGTCGTTCCAGGTGCTGGCAAGTGCGGTACCGATTGGCAGCAAAGTGGCTTCCGCGGTCATGCGGATACCGGAAGGACCATCCGTGGTGGACATAGCCGGAATGCCGAACGTGTCACGCAGTTTGGTGTTGGTGCCACCGTAGACAGAAGCGTTGCCCGGGATTCCGAAACCGTGACCCATGGCCCCCGCACCGCGGGTGAGGTTCGCCAAGTCGTCTAGGTTCATCTGCGCGATGAACTCGTCCAAGGTGTTGTCGCCGTTGTAGACGTCAATCAGGTCGATGCCCTGATCGCCCTGGTTGTATGGCAGGTTGGGCGAGTCGGTCGCGATGTCCGCTTCGATGCGCTCCTTGAGGTCGATCGTCTGCTTGGGCACGATCTGCTCGGTGTCGAGCTCGACACCGCCGGCGCCATCATCGCTGGCGTGCCAGCGAGTCAGGTCGTCACGTGGGCGAAGCACCTGTTCCAGTTGCTCGACGACCCGGAGGGTCGGCTCAGTGTAGGTGCCCTGTACAGCTGACGAGCGCACATCGGTTCCTACGTAGATCGGGTAATCCCCGGCTTCCAGCACCCAGGCACCGTCAGTGCCGTAGTTTCCGGTGTAGTTGCCGTCGTCGTACGAGGCCATGTCATCGATCTTGTACGAGATCGTGATGTCTTCGGTCGCACCTGGTTGCAGTAGCCCTGTCTTGGCGTAGGCGGCCAGGGACTTCGCTGCCTTGCCCAGTTGACCTTGCGGTGCACCGTAGTAGACCTGGACGACTTCCTTGCCAGCGCGATCGCCGGTGTTTTCAACGGTGACATCGACGTTGACCTTGCCGCCGTCAAAGGTGATGGAGTTCGTGGTCACGTTGAAGTCGGTATAGCTCAGACCATATCCGAAGGGGTAGAGCACCTTGTCCTGCGCAAAGGTCTCGAAGTAGCGGTAACCGACGAAGATGTCCTCTTCGTAGTCAGTCGTGGCCCAGTTCCCGAAGTTCTCGTAAGTGGGGTAATCCGCGAGGGTCTCGGCGATGGTCTGGGTCAACTTGCCTGAGGGAGATTCGTCACCGGAAAGCACATCGGCAACCGCTGAGCCGGCTTCCATACCGCCCTGCCATGCGTACACGAGGGCGTCGATGTTGTCGTAGTCATCGAGCCACGACAGGTCGATCAAGTTACCGGTGTTCAGCAATACGACCACCTGGTCAAAGGCCGTATCGACTTTGTCCAGCATGTCAATCTCGGCGGGGGTGAGCTGATAACTGCCGGGGGTGTCAGTCGATTCGCGGTCTTCACCTGCGGAACGTCCGATGACCACCAGTGCTACGTCAGAGTTGTCAGCCGCGGCGGTGACCACGGAGTTGTCCAGTGGCATTTCTGGATAGTTGGTCGGCCAGTTGCCCCAGCTGCCGTCGCTCGGGACATTGTTGGCCGTCCAGGTCTCGTAGACCGAGGCCAACTGCTCGTTGACGTTGATCGCGGGGTTACGGCGCAGACCGGTCAGCAGGTTGGTGCTGTATGGATACTTGACGTCACCACCGGAGCCGTATCCGACATTGAAGTAGTTGATTTGAACTCGTCCGAAAACGGAGACTGTCTTGTCCGCGGTGAACGGTAAGGCCTCGTTGTCGTTCTCGAGCATGACGATGCCCTCGACCGCTGCTGCTCGCGATAGACCGACCAAACCGGGTTGGAGGATCGCGTTAGCGGCGGGGATCGGGACGAAGACCGCAGCAATGAGTGCGGCGGAGAGTACCGCCGCCAGATGCCGCAGTCGCTGGAAACCTCGTGGCTTCATGCGTCTGGTTCCTTTCGCGTCACCGCACTGCGCCGGCCGCCATGACCGCGTGACGTGGGTGACTCAGTAGTTGAGGCGCGTTCCTGTGGGCACCACATTGTGCAAACCTCAGTTTTTATCTGTCTTCAGCACTAAATCGACTGTAATTCGGCTGACTTTTGTAGCCTATCAAGACCTTATTAGGACCTTCAACATGACTTACTACTTATTAGAGACCACTGGACCACACCATTGACGGTGTTCAGAGGGACTTCGGACGAGTGCCAACAGCGACATTTTGGATGTTGCACAATAGGGTGGGCACTAATGGCGTCCACGTTGGACGCATCATGGGTACGACACGTAATAGAGCAATGACACATCTGGAAGAGGCACCATGTCTGATCAGTTCCCGGAGAATTTGCAGTACACCGCCGAACACGAATGGGTCGTGCAAGGTGAGCCCGCCGTCATCGGCGTCACCTGGACAGCGCAGGATGCACTAGGGGACGTGGTCTATCTCGAGTTGCCCGAGGTCGGAGCCGAGGTCACCGCAGGTGCCGTCATTGGCGAGATCGAATCGACCAAGTCGGTTTCGGAGCTGTTTTCGCCCGTCACCGGCACTGTCACCGAAGTCAACGATGCCGCGGTCGCCGACCCCTCACTTGTCAACTCCGATCCCTATGGCGCCGGGTGGCTGTTCAAGGTCGATGTGACCGCGTATGGCGAACTGCTCAACGCCAGCGGTTATCAGAAACTCACTCAGGGGAGCTAACAGCAGGTGGCAGTCTGCGAAAATACTGCCATGACTTCTCGCCGTGTTGTGGTGGCTGCCGCCATTGTTGACGACCTCGCGCGCCCGACGCGCCTGCTCGGAGCACAGCGTTCCAAACCGGCTGCCATCGCGGGTCAGTGGGAGTTCCCGGGCGGCAAGATGGAGCCGGACGAGTCCGCTCACGAGGCATTGCACCGCGAACTGCACGAGGAACTGGGCATCACGGTTAATCTCGGTGACGAGATTATTGGACCAGATGTGACCGAAAGCGGCGTACGCGGCTGGTTCATCACCACACGTCACGTGATGCGGGTCTGGTACGCCACGATCGACACCGGTACGCCTGAGCCGTTGGTGGAGCACTCCGAGTTGCGCTGGCTCGCCGCCGACGAGCTGTGGTCGGTGCCGTGGCTGGAAGGCGACCTCGAAATCGTGAGTGAGATAGAACGGCGCCTCCAGTCGAACTAGGGCCTACCCCCACGCCTCCCACTCACCCGCCCGCTCGCCTTTCCGTAAAAGTGACCGGTAAGCGCCCGGTCCACTTTTACAGAATCCGGCCACAACTGCTCCGAAGGAGGCAAAGGCTGCGCAGTGCAGCCGCGAAAGACGACGGGGGTGCCGCCCGCTTTCACGAGCGACACCCCCACCGGCAGATGAAGGAACAGTCCTAGCGGCGGACCTTCACCTTCTTCACCTTCGACTTGAGCGCCTTCACCGTGCTCTTATCCGTCGGCACGAAACGGGCACGCAGCTTGACGTTCTTCTTGCGCGTGTGCTTCGGCTTCAACTTGATCTTCACGGTTGTCGCCTTGGCCGATGACACGGTGGCCTTGCCTACGCGCTTGCCATTGGCACGCAGCACGACCTGGCCCGAGAGCACCCGGCCGTTGTTGAGCTTTCCGACACGGACCCGAACCACAACGGCCTTGCCGCGCCGGACCTTCTTTGCCTTTACCTTCACCTTGACCGTCTTGGGACGGGCCTTCGTGATCGTCAGGCTCAGTGGTTGACGCGTCTGTGATGCTTGAGCATCCGTTGCCCCGAGGTAGCGCGCCGTCACCCGGACAGTTCCGGCTTGGAAGATCGACGAGTCGCGCAGCGGAATGGACACCGCACCGCCCGTCAAAGCAGGCGCCGCAACAACAGTGTCATTGACCAGCAGCTCAACCCTGCCCTGGGCAGTCGCACGATCCGCACGAGCCACCGTGACGCGGTAGATCGGAGCATCGCCCATCGCCACCATCGACGTTGGGCCACTCAGTGAAACTGACGTAGCAGTGACAGGCTGCGTGACACGCAACGTCGTGCTGGCAACGGCTGGCTCTGCGTTATCGGAACCGACGAACTCAGCAGCGATAGCAACCGTTCCGACCGGCAGCGCAGCACTCGTCAATGCCACCTCGGCGCGGCCCGCCTCGTCGACGCTGACCTCAGCCACCTGCGTCCCGTCGGCGGTGATGAGAACCTTGTCCCCTGCCGCGACACCAGCACCGTCGAGTTCAACGGTGGCCTTGAATCCGGTTCCCACCGGGATCGATGTCGCATCCGTGGTCACGCTCAGTTCCGATGCCGCACGTACCACTGTCAACGCAACGTCATCTTGCGAACCTTGGAATTCGGTATCACCTTCATAGACCACCGTCCACTCGTACGAGCCGACAGCTGCGGGATCGTAGGAGAGCACCGCTTTCCCGTCAGTAAGAGTCGCATTCGCCAACACCTCAGAAGTGTTGGTATCGACGAGTGCCACCTGGCCGGTTGGAATCAGTGCTTCTGCCTGCACCTTCACATCCACCTGTGCTGTCGCACCGAACGGGATCTGTGCATTGCGCGTCGAGGCCGACAGCAGAGTAGCCGCACCCTGATCATCCGCGGCTGGGAAGGTCACGGTGTACTCGTCCTCGATGTTCCCCGCCAGGTCGACACTGCGCACGACGATGGCACCCGCCGCGGCAGTGACCGAAACCGGATCCGTGTATTCCGCGAACTCGTCATCGCCGATGAGCCGGTACTCGATGTAATCCAGGCCGGCGCCCTGGTCTGCCGCCGCCAATGAAACCTGACGGCTGTCGCGGTTGAACACCGCCCTCGAGACCGGAGCGGTCTGGTCGATCCGCACAGTCCGTGTCACCGTGGGCGACACCTCGTCCTGCGCCACTGCGCGAGCATGAACGACATGCGTCCCGTCAGTGGTCAATTCGACCGTTGCCTCCGAGCCCGTTGCCCAGACGCCGTCATCGGTCCGCCACTGCACCAGAGTATCTTCGGTCTCAGTGGTGACATCGATGTTGACCTCAGCGTTGTACCAGCCCGCGTCGCTCATCTCCGATTCACTCGACACCGTCAAGTCCACCTGCGGATTCGCCACGACATTGTCACGAGTGACGACATCGAACCGGCTGGTCAACGTGATTGAGTCAAAGTTGATGTTTCCGCTGTCCCCCTCCTGGAAGCACAGCGAGAGCGGCTGCCCTGGAACATGCGTGATCGCGATCGGATCGGTGGAGGCCCAGCGACGCCAGCGTTGCGGATCGTCGAGGCTGAGGCTCTGGTTGGGGAAGAGCACACGCTGCGACTCTCCTCCGGCTGATGCCGTCAGCGTCCGATCCAGCGGCTCGACGACCATGCCGTTGGCGAAGCGGAACGAGATGGAGTAGTCACCCGCAGGGACGACATCCTCCGCCCAGGTCACACAGGCATCGACCTTTGTCAGATCGCGTACGAAGCCTGTTCCGGTGTAGCCGGGGTGTTCCGCGTTGACCCTGGTGCCGCCGGTGAGCGCACCGGCTTCTGCTTCGACCAACTTCGGCTCCATGGTTTGCGAGTTGAGTGCGGCCCGCAGCGTGCCATATGTGGCAGGGACCGCCGGAGCAAGCTGACGCAACGTGGCAAGGGCATCGTCGAACGAATCCCCGTCCTGGCGGATCTTGGCACGGGTGACATCCAAGGCCGCTTGTCGCAAATCATCGAGGATGGCTGAGTGAAGTGCCTGATCGGCTTCCACCTTGCGCAGTTCATCGAGCGCGAGGAAGGCCGCATAGGGCTTGGGCAGCCACGTCGTGAGCCAGCCTTCAACCAGATCGCCCGCAGCCTCACTCGCATAGTCATAGCCCACCGCGACATAGCTCAGTCGCAGACTCTGCAACGCGCGGGTCAATCCCACTCGGTCATATTCGCTCGCCGCTGCGATGGCCTCGTTGATCTGGATCTCCATCAGTGCCGCCACACCAGGATCCAGGTCATTCGACTCCACCAGCGCGCTCAGTTCACCCAGCCATGAGGCATCGGGGAACTCCAGCACCGCCATGGGTACCTCAGCAAGCTCATTGCCCTGCGTGTCGATGACGACGAGGTGTTGGAACTCGTCCATCACGAGGTCGCCGATCTTCACACGCAGTTCGAAGGCGACCTCTTCTTGCGGACCGACCCGAACGACCTTGGGCGACATTTCCACATCGCGCAGGTAGACGTCGGCCGCGGCGATCACGGCACCGGCGTTCACGATCGACCCGGAGATCTCCAGATATCCATCGATCACCCGGTAGTCGAGGTCGTCGGAAAACTCTAGTGAGCCATCTGCGAGCGCTGGCGTCTCCTCGATCTGCTCAGGTGTGGCCGGGGTCAGCTTGAGTGCTTGACCGCCGCCGGCGACCATCGACATGTTCAACGTGTCAGCACTGGTGACGATCACCTCAGTGCGCTCGACCAGCGCCGGGTTCGCCTGCCAGCTGGTGGTCTGCGCGTCTGAGTAGACCTCCGCGAAGTACGCCTGGCCCTCGTCCAGGAAGGTCAACGGGACCGCTACGGTCCGGTCCTCGGCGTTGGTCACGGCACCCATGTACCAGATATCACCAGATCGACGCGCGGCCACGACGTGCTCGCCGATGACGGCCGATGGGAAGAGAGACTGATCCCAAGTCGTTGGCATGTCCTTGAGGTATTCGAAAGCGATCGGGTTGCCCGCGTAGTTCTCTGGGGTATCGGCCAGCATCTGCAGCGGGCTGAAGAACAGCGTGTAAAGCGCCAACTGGTTGGCCACGGTGGACTGCACCCGGGTGTTGAGATTGGCCGGGTCCCAGGTGGGGTTCACAATTCCTGGCGTGTAGTCGGCCGGGCCGCCAATCCAGCGGGTGAACGGCAGGATCGTCTTTTGGATCGGCGGGTTTCCGTTGGCACCCTTGTAGTTCTCTTGTTCCATGCCGGCGATGCCTTCACCGGTCATCATGTTCGGGTAGGTACGAGCAAGCCCTGTTGGCTTGATGGCCTCGTGGGCGTTGATGTTGATCTCGTATCGGGCCGCCATGTCGATGACACGCTGGTAGTGCCGCACGGCTTCTTGGTCCGCGTGACTGCGGTTGACACCACCCAGTTCGAACCGGGTCGCGTAACCGGTCTTGATGGCGTGCACGCCAAGGTCGTGATAGGTGGAGAAGATCTCCTCGAGGTGTTGCTCGTAATAGTCGACGTAACCGCGGGTCTCGTTGTGCATCACATAGCCGACACCGTTCTGTTCCGCATAATCGAGAACTTCTTCCAGGTCGAAGTCAGCGTTCGGCGTCAGGAAGTCTTGGTTCGTCCAACTGCCGCCAGCGTTCACATTCCAGCCTTCAGCCAGCACGTACTTGGCACCCGCCTCGACGGCCAGGTCGATGTACTCCTTGACGCGTTCGGTGGTGGCACCGTGGTTGGGCCCAGCGGTCCAGGTCGTCGCACGACGCTGCAGTTCCCACCACACGCCGACGTAGGTTCCCGGGTCGATCCAGTCAGCGGTGTCGTCGATACCGTCGCCGTCGGAGTCGACGGTGCAGATCTCACAGGGGTCGTTGAGGTTCTCGATCAGATGCGATTCGGCTAGATCACCGGCATTGCGCCCGATGGTGATGGTGCGCCACGGAGTGGCGAAAGCATCGTCGGTGACATCCAGTTTGGCCTTGACCCCGCCTGGCAGCGGCACGAGGTTGGAATACATCCGCCCCGGCACGTCCGCGACGCGGTAGGCGCGCATGGCCGGGTAATCCGTCAGATCCGCCTCATGCAGGCTCATGACCAGATCTGATCCCTCGGTCAGGGTGATCGGTGTCTGTGCGTGCGCGACCTGTGGCAGCAGCGCGGAACGGTAGTGCTGCTCATCCGCGTTCCAGTCGGTGCCCGACGGCACGAAGTAGGCGATGGACGATTCCGGCAACGTGAACTCGCTGAACTCGTCCATGACGTCAAAAGCACCGAGCACCGCTTGCTGCGGGAAGACGTAGCGGAATCCGAAGCCGTCGTCGAAGACTCGGATCACGACTGACAGCCGGATTCCGGTGGCAGCGTGCAACGTGTTGACGGTCAGTTCGTTGTAATGATTGCGCACCTGCGCATCAGCACCCCAGGCAGGGGTCCAGGTTTCGTCGACTGAGTCTGTGGCAGTCGATTCGATTTCGAGACCTTCGCGAAGATCGGCAGTCGGGTTCGCCAATACGAAGCCCATACCGGACGGCGCCACAATTTCAGTGTCACCGTCGCGTACTACCGCATAGTTGAGGTGGCCCTCGATGACGTCGATCTGAAACTCGATCGATCCGTCTGGGGACGCCACCGTGTGTTGATCATCGGAAAGGCTCAGTGTGGCAGCTGATGATGCCGTTGGCACCGCGGGATCGGCAGTGGCAGCCACCGCCGGGCCGAAGGCTACGGCCCCCGCCAGGATAAGAATGAGTGACCTCATTCGGCGCAGTCGAGAGAATCTCGAATTACTCATGAAATGTATGCCCCTTCGCATGGTTCACGGCGTGATACACCAAAACAATTGGTTCATTGCCGCATAAAATAGTCAACTGACATCGTTGATATGACTATCATTTTCGAGCATATGCGAGGCTCTAAATCATGTCAATCGCAATTTATTACCACTGTCAGTACGCTATATCACGACAATCATCCGTTCTATTCTAGTGATTGGCGCTGATCTGTGTTGAAAATTCAAAAAACCGACATGGTTGCGTCATGTGAATAGAATGAATAGAAGCCGTGGGTGGCGGCCAAACTCTTGCCACTACGACATGGCCCGCGTTCAATGACGGCTACTTCTTCAGTTTCGCTCGAAACTTCTTCAAAGTCTTGGACTTCACGTTCGGCCGATCATTCCGAACGAACTTGGCTCGAACCACGATCTTCTTCCCACAACGTTGGGCGAGGTCATCGGACCCGACCTCTGCCACGCCGATGTCATACCAACACCGTAGGCTCGTCTCGTGACCTTCTCCCGCGCCACTCAAGCCTGGTTGGATGCCTCATTCGAGGCCCCCACGCCGGCACAGCGCGATGCCTGGAAAGCAATCGAACATGATCACCACACCCTGGTGGTTGCGCCGACAGGTTCGGGTAAGACCCTCGCCGCATTCTTGTGGGCCATTGACCAACATATGCGGGCCGATGCCGATCCGGCACCGCAGATTCTCTACATATCGCCGCTGAAGGCACTGGCCAGTGATGTCGAACGCAACCTGCGAGCGCCATTGGTGGGAATCGGGCATCAAGCAACTCGGCTCGGCCTGCCTATGCCTGACATCACCGTCGGGGTGCGCACGGGAGATACCAGTGCGCGTGACCGGGCACGCATGACGAGTAGACCGCCTGACATCATCATCACCACTCCTGAATCGTTATTCCTCATGTTGACTTCGGGCGCGCAGGTCGCGTTGGCGCGGGTGGGGACCGTCATTGTGGACGAGATTCATGCGCTCGCTGGCACCAAGCGGGGCGCGCACCTGGCGCTCAGCCTGGAGCGTCTGGACGTATTGCTCGACAAGCCCGCACAGCGGGTGGGACTATCCGCCACCGTGACGCCGACCGATCGGGTTGCGGATTTCCTGGCGGGGAGACGTCTGCCGACCGAGGGCGGACGAGCCGTACGCGTGGTGCAGCCGCCTGCCACCAAGCGTATCGAGATCGATCTGGAAGCAGTCGAACCTTCCGTTCGTCACCTCCGAGATGACGCGGCGGCGGGCGACGACCTGGTCGAGGACCTCACCGGGGATGCTGCCAGGGGCAGTTATGCGGGTGGCAGCGTTGAGTCGAACAACTATGTTCCCGGTTTCGATACACCGGGTGCGGCAGGATCGACCTGGCCGGAAGTGGAACGGCGCATCGTCGATCTGATCGCGAAGCATCGTTCCACTCTGGTTTTCGTCAATGCGCGGCGCACCGCCGAAAAGCTCACGGCTCGCCTCAACGAGGAATGGGCGCGACGCACCGGACTGACCAACGCGCTGGGTGAAACGGCGCTGACGGGCACCAGTCAATGGCCCGCCGCAATCACCGCGCAGGCCGGCGCGGCCCTGGGGATAGAACCCGTGATTGCTCGTGCGCATCACGGTTCGATGAGCCGGACGGAACGTACCACTATTGAAAGCGCCCTGAAGTCGGGTCAGCTTCCCGCCGTGGTTGCGACTTCGTCGCTGGAACTGGGAATCGACATGGGCGCCATTGATCTGGTCATCCAGGTCGGCGCGCCACCGTCTGTCGCATCGGGTCTGCAACGCATCGGGCGGGCTGGCCACCAAGTCGGTGAGGTGTCACGCGGTGTGATGCTCACTTTGCATCGCGGTGAACTCGTCCCTGCCGCCGTCACGGCGATACGGATGCGCGAACGCATGATCGAGGCGGTCCATGATCTGACCAATCCGCTCGATGTGCTGGCTCAGCAGGTGGTCGCCGCAGTGGCAATGGGCGACTGGCATGCCGATGAATTACTCGCGTTGATGCGGCGTGCCACTCCGTTTGCGACACTGGGTGCGGCAACCTGGTCTGCCGTGCTCGACATGCTGGCGGGTCGCTACCCGTCGGAGGATTTCGCTGAGCTGCGCCCTCGCCTGACATGGGACCGGGCCACAGGCATGCTGGTAGCACGCCGGGGGTCTGCCATGATCGCCATCACGTCCGGCGGCACCATCCCGGACCGGGGCTTATATCCGGTGGTACTGGCCGGAGGCAATGATTCACGCCGGGGCCGCTCTAACCGCGTCGGCGAATTGGACGAGGAGATGGTGTTCGAATCGCGGGTCGGCGACGCGATCACCTTGGGCTCGTCCACCTGGCGGATCGAAGAGATCACTCCGCAACAGGTGGTGGTGACCCCGGCACCAGGGATGCCCGGCCGGCTGCCATTCTGGAAGGGCGACGGGCCGGGACGCCCATTCGAACTCGGGGCGGCCATCGGATCGTTCACCCGCCGCACGGATACGCTGCGGCGGCGGGACCGGACGGGTGCACAAGCCACGTTGGTTGAGGCGGGCCTGGACGAGTTTGCCGCCACCGAGTTGCTGAACCTACTGACCGAACAGCACGACGTGACGGGCAGGGTCCCGGATGACAAGACTCTGGTCATCGAACGTTTTCGTGACGAGTTGGGCGATTGGCGCATCGTGCTGCATTCGCCATTCGGATCACGGGTGCATGCACCGTGGTCGCTGGTGATCGGTGCCCGGATTCGCGAACAGTATGGGCTGGACGCCTCGGTGTCGTACAGCGATGACGGCATTGTGTTGCGTATGCCTCCAAGCGGCGACGAGGACGAGCCCTCCCTCGCCGCTCTTGACCTGCTGCTCGATCCGGCGGAGGTCACCACCGCGGTACGCGAGCAGATCACCGGTTCTGCCATGTTCGCCGCCAGGTTCCGCGAAGCGGCCGCTCGCGCCCTGCTGCTGCCGCGGCGCAAACCAGGACAGCGTCAGCCACTGTGGCAGCAACGCCATCGTGCCGCACAACTACTCGGTGTTGCCGCCCAGTTTCCGGATTTCCCCATTGTGATCGAAGCGGTCCGAGAATGCCTTCAGGATGACTTCGACCTTCCGGCACTCACCGAGATGATGACCAAGATCGACAGCGGGCACATCCGCATCGTCGAGGTCACGACCGCCAATCCATCGCCTTTCGCCCGTTCTATGCTGCTCAGTTACACCGCGCAGTTCCTGTACGACAACGACGCGCCCTTGGCGGAACGTCGCGCGGTGGCGTTGAGTCTGGACCCGGTGTTGTTGGCTGAGATTCTCGGCGGTGACGATGCACCTGATCTGGCGGACCTGCTGGATTCCGATGTGGTGGCAGAGGTCAGTGCGGAAGTCGCGCGCATCGCGCCATCACGTCAGGTCACCACCACCGATGGGCTGTGGGATCTGCTGCGATCTCATGGTCCTTTGACGCGCGACGAGATCCTGGCCAGAGTCTCCGATGAGATCGTCGAAGGCACCTTGGATAAGGGATCCGTGGTGGACGGCTGGCTCACCAGCGAGTCCGGGCGATTGGTTTTCGCGGTAACCCGCCCCGGCGCTTCCGAATCACGCTCTGGGGCTTCTGAATCATCGGTGTTGTGGTGGGCGGCAACCGACGATGCGGCACGGTTACGCGATGGGCTTGGAGTTCCCCCGCCTGCAGGTATTGCACAGGCATATCTTGAACCTGTTGCTGATCCGCTCGGTGACCTGGTGCGGCGCTATTCACGTACCCATGGCCCGTTCACCGTGATGGAATTGGCCGATGATCTTGGACTGACTGGAGCGCTGGCTGCCGAGTTGACTCGTCGGTTGAGCAATGATCGGCTGTTGATGGCGGGACCAACCCGCACGTTCAATGATGGCAGCCGCCTTCCGACCTGGATTGATCCTGACGTGTTGCGTCGGATTCGACGTCGCACCCTCGCAAAGCTGCGTGGTCAGGTTGAAGCCGTCTCGCCAGAAGCACTCGCGCGTTTTGTACCGCGCTGGCAGCACCTTGCGGATGGCGGTGACCTTCATGGTCCTGACGGGGTGCTGCAGGCGATTGAACAGCTCTCCGGTGCGCGGTTCCCGGCCTCGGCCCTTGAGACGTTCATCTTGCCCGCTCGAGTCGCCGACTACCGTCCTGAATATCTCGATGAGCTGTCAGCCCGGGGCGAGATCCTGTGGTGTGGCCATCAGGCATTGCCGGGGGCGAAAGGCGACGGCATCATCTCGCTGCATCTAGCGGAGACAGCCGCGCTGACCCTGCCCTGGAGTGACGAGGTCGCGCAGACCCGCACGCCTATTGAGCCCGCCCCTGCGCCGGTTGAGTCCGCCCCTGCGTCGGTTGAGCCCGTCGAAACCACCGTCCTAGAAACACTGCAACGCGGCGGCCAGTTCTTCGATTCGCTGCTGGCCGTTGCCGATACGGCAGCACCCACTGTCGCGCAAATCCTGTGGGATTTGGTGTGGCAGTCCAAAATCACCTCGGATTCTTTTGGAGCGCTGCGGGAACTGATTGGAGCACGCGGCGGGGCGCACCGCAGTGCGCGCAGCGCTGCTCGTCCCAGACCGGGACGCGGTCTACGAGGATTGCGCGCACTGGCATACGGAGCGGGTGCCGCGAACCCATTGAACGCTGGCGTAAGCACCGCCGGGAATACCGAAACAACTGCAGTGTCCAGCGCGGGTGACGGCGTATCTGAAAATGCTAGAGCAACTGCCATGTCAAGCGCTGCTTCGATGCGCATGGCTATGTCGGCAACGGAGCACTCGTCCACCGCCCTGCGCGATATTCTTGCGGCCCGCGCCGGCGGACGTTGGTCGGCGCTTCCACTACCAGTGCAGAACTCCGCGAATCAAGGGTCGACCTCGGATGCTCAGCAGGCGACCGTGCGGGCACACGCCGATGTCACTGTGCTGTTGCAGCGCTACGGCGTGGTCACCCGCACGCCGGGGTTGGCAGAACAGGTCGCCACCGACGCCGCCACGATGTACCGCGTCCTGGCTGAGATGGAGCAGTCCGGACAGGTACAACGAGGCTATTTTGTGGAAGGGTTGGGCGGTGCACAGTTCGCACTGTCCGGAGCGGTCGAAGAGCTACGTCGAGCCGCGACCGCGACACCGCCGACAGCAGCCACCCTGTCACCGCCGACAGCAACCCGGTCCGCTGCTGAGATCTCTGCCCGCACGACGACAGGCCCAAATCGCGACGTCTATGTGATCGCCGCTACCGACCCGGCCAATCCCTTTGGGATATTGCTGCCCTGGCCAGCCGTCGCACACGGGAGTGACGAAGCCTCAGCAACGCACCGACCAGGGCGCCGGGCCGGTGCCGTGGTGGTGCTGGTCGATGGCAGGGCAGTGCTTTACCTGGAACGTGGTGGACGTACGTTGCTTGCACTAGACATCGGAGACGATTCAGCATCGGATGGTCCCGGATCCGCTGCGCGTCGCGCTGAATCGCAAGTGCCTCCCATAGTGCCAAGATCCATCGTCGACATCGCAACGGGTGCCCTGGTCCAAGCGGTTTCGCGAGGCGCCGTTTCACGTGCAACTGTGCGACAGATCAACGACGTCACCGCTCTGGATGCTGTCGCGGCGGCCCGCCGCGCGACCGCTGACGATGACTCTCCGGCAGTAGTGGTCACACGCTCCCTGATAGCTGCCGGTGCCACTGTTCACACCCAAGGATTGCGGATCGAGGGACCCCGTGCCCGAAGGTGATGTGCTCGCGCGCGTGGCTGACCGTCTCGGCAAAGCCCTAGGCGGCACAGAGTTGACCCTGGCTCATTTGCGATGGCCCTCAGTTGAGCCCGAGGTTCTGCTAGGCAAACGCATTACTGAAACAGTGTCCTACGGCAAACACCTCTTGCAGCGCACCACTGATGGTTTCACCTTGCACACGCACCTGCGCATGGACGGCTTCTGGCGCATTGCAGCGGCCGGAAGTCCAGACGCGACCAGACTCATGCGCAACCCCAAGGCTCGCGCTGTCCTCGGCAATGACCGATGGACCTGCGTCGGCATCGATTTAGGCATGCTCGATGTCATCCGCACCCGCGACGAACAGCGACTACTCGGCGACCTTGGCCCAGACCTCCTTGCCCAGGACTTCGAGACCGTCGGCCTATCGCGCGTTCTCGCCACCGTGCGGGAGCACTCGTCCCTACCGATCTGCGAAGTGCTGTTGAACCAGCGATTCGTGGCCGGAATCGGCACCATCTACATGGCCGAATCACTCTTCGCACACCGCATCTGGCCGTGGACACCCGTCGGTTCGATTGACGAGCCCTCCCTCGCCCAGATCTATCTGACCGCTCGCGCCCTCATGCTGCGCGTGGTGCGCAGCGGATTCAACGCGCGAGTGTCACATGCCCATGGCCGACGAGGCAAACCGTGTCACCGCTGCGGCACGCCCATCGTCCGAGGTGCCGCCGGACGCGAACCCTACCAACGCCCAGTCTTCTACTGTCCGCGCTGCCAAGCGGCATCCGACACGAGCCACTGATCGGGCATCGCCCGGATATGCCGCGGTGCCGAAGCGATAGACAGTGCGTCGAACAGTACGTTGATACAGCGGGGTACTCATTTCGCAGTGAACCCCGATACCCTCAATAGGTACATTCATCACGTCGGTTCATTGGCTGCCGCTATCCACGGATAAGCGCCGTGGGATATCGGCCATGAATGTCGCAGGTGAAGATATGCGAGAGGACGACCAATGAGCGAGCCGGGCTGGTACCGCGATCCCAGCGGACAGCTGCGCTGGTGGGATGGTCAGCGGTGGGGCAACGCCATCCCGTGGGCAGTCGGCGCGACACAGCCTGCCTTTGCGACGGCGGCGCCCGATCGTGGCAATCAGAGGCGTCCCGTACTCAAAGTCGTGATCATCGCGCTGGCAGTACTAGTCGGAATCGCAGTCACCGGCATAGTCGCCACGGGTTTCGTGCGTGCTGGCACAGATAGTCCGCGCAGCGTCACCCAGCGTTTTGTCGACGAATTCCTCACCGCCGAAGAATGCACCGACCGGGTGATCAAGATCGGCAACGAGGACACCACTGAGACGTTTCGCGGCGGCCAGTTGATGGACTGCGACCAGCTCTCGTTCGCACCTAACCCACCGGGGTTCGCGATGACGGTGGAATCGGTGACGCAAAGTGGCGGCAACAAGGCGACCGCTACAGTCCGAGTGTCGACTGCATACCTTGAGGACAACGGCGAATATCGCATCTATCTGCGTCAGATCGATGGGCGCTGGCTCATCAATTCCGTTCAGCAGATGTCGCGCGGCGCCGACGTGCTGTAGTTATCCCCAGTTGCGGGTGCGATATTCGGGTTCGGGGTGCCATATATACATGGGTCAACCCGAATATCGCACCCAGAAGCGGGACGACATCGTGCGGTGCTGCCGCGCACGCCTGCCCTATTCACTCGGGGGCACGATAGTCGTGCCCGGCACCAGTCATGACTGATGCTTTACACGACTATCGTGCCCCGCGCTAGGTATGGGCTGCGCCAGCGCAACAAGTCAGCCGGCGATCTTTTCGCGCACGACGCGCGCAGCGGTCACCAGGTTCTCCAGCGACGGCACGGTCTCGGCGTAGCCGCGGGTCTTCAGACCACAGTCGGGGTTGACCCACAGCAAGTTCCCCGGCACGCCCTCGGCGGCCAGCGACAGCAACTCGGTGACCTCGTCCGCAGACGGGACACGCGGCGAGTGGATGTCGTACACGCCTGGCCCGACACCACGCGCGTAGCCAGCCTCAGCCAGTTCTGGCACGATCTCCATGCGCGACCGCGCCGCCTCAATCGACGTCACGTCGGCATCCAGACCGTCAATCGCCCCGATGACCTCACCGAATTCGGAGTAGCACAGGTGTGTGTGGATCTGGGTTTCCGGACGCACCCCGGCGGTCGACAGGCGGAAGGATCCGACCGACCAGTCCAGGTAGGCCTGCTGGTCTTCTTTGCGCAACGGCAGCAACTCACGCAGGGCGGGCTCGTCCACCTGAATGATGCCGATGCCAGCCGACTCCAAGTCGCCGACCTCATCGCGCAGCGCCAGACCAAGTTGATTCGCGGTCTCGCCCAACGCAATGTCATCACGCACGAAGGACCAGGCCATGATGGTGACCGGACCGGTGAGCATGCCCTTGACCGGCTTGTCGGTCAGCGACTGCGCATAGGTTGCCCAGCGCACGGTCATCGGCTCGGGACGTGAGACATCGCCCCACAGGATCGACGGACGTGTACACCGCGAACCGTAGGACTGCACCCAGCCATTGGTGGTCACGGCGAAGCCGTCAAGCAGCTCTGCGAAGTACTGCACCATGTCGTTACGTTCGGCTTCACCGTGAACGAGGACATCCAACCCGATGGACTCTTGCAACTCGATGACACGCTTGATCTCCGCGCGCATCGCGTCCTCGTAGGCCTCGGTGGAGAGCTCGCCGCGGGCGTGCGCGGCGCGAGCCTTGCGGATGTCGACAGTCTGCGGGAAGGAACCGATGGTGGTGGTCGGCAGCTCCGGCAGGTTCAGCTTGGCTTCCTGGGCTGCGACGCGCTCGGCGTAGTCGCCACGGTTGAAGTCGTTCTCGGTCAGTGCTGCGGTGCGCGCACGCACTGCGTCGACCTTGACGCCCGCTGCTTCGGCACGCGAAGCCAGCGCCTCAGAGGCTGCCGTGATGTCAGCTGCAATGGCATCGCGGCCTTCGCTTAAGCCTCGTGCCAAGGTGACGACCTCGACGACCTTCTGGTCCGCGAACGCGAGCCAGGCGTGCAGGTTGGCGTTGAGTTCTGGGTCGGACCACTGCTCGTCGGCGGTGTCGTGCGGAACGTGTTGCAGCGAGGTCGCGGTGCCGGCGGTCACGACCGCAGCCCCGATGGTGCTCAACTGCTCCAGTTGCGCGAACTTGACGTCCAGGTCGGCGCGCCAGATGTTGTGGCCGTCGATCACGCCACCGATGAGTGTCTTGTGCTCCAGACCAGGAGCGGCTGTCGGCGCAGCGCCATGAACCAGGTCAACGTGGATTGCCTCAATGCCGGTGGCAGCGAGTACGGCGAAGTTATCGCGCAGATCGCCAAAGGCAGCGGTCACAGCGATGGCCGGGCGCGCGGCGCCTTCACCGGTCAGAGTGTCGTAGGCGCTGCGTACGGCCTCGGCCACACGGGATGCGTCGACGTCGATGTTGTCGGTGACCAGACCAGGCTCGTCCAGCTGAACCCATGGCGCGCCAGCTGCGGCCAGCTCAGCCAAGATCTCCTGATAGACCGGCAGGACATCAGCCAGGCGGTCCAGCGGGTTGAAGCCTGCGGGGGCCTCGTTAGCCGCCTTGGAAAGCAGCAGGTAAGTGACCGGGCCAACCAGGACCGGACGGGTGACGAACCCTTCCGCCTTGGCCTCATTGAACTGGTCGATGATGCGGCGCGAACTCAGCGAGAAGCTGGTGTCCGGGCCAATTTCGGGCACGAGGTAGTGGTAGTTCGTGTCGAACCACTTGGTCATTTCCAGCGGCGCGACCTCGCCGACACCACGCGCCAGCGTGAAGTACAGGTCGAGTCCTTCGAGACCTGCGAAACGCGGCGGCACCGCACCGAGGGCCGCGGTCACGTCGAGAACCTGGTCGTAGTAGGAGAAGGTCTCCGGGATGGCGGCGTTGTCGCGGCCAAGGCCCAACTCGGCTAGACGTTCGCGGGTGGTGCGACGTAGGTCGCGAGCAGTGTTTTCAAGGTCCTCAACTGATGTCTTGCCCGCCCAGTAAGCCTCGACGGCCTTCTTCAATTCGCGGTTACGGCCGATCCGCGGGTAACCGACGATGGTCGCTGCGGGGAATGGGGTGGTCATGCGGGGATACCTTTCGCGACCGCTGGTGCGGTCAATGTGTCGTGCTGGTGAGGCGGTTGGACATGCGGAATCAGATCAAGGCCAGTCAGTATGTCGAGTGCTGGTTTCGCCTTGTTAAAGGTGTAGATGTGGAGGCCGGGAGCGCCTGCATCGAGGACGTCACGGGCCAATTGGATGGTCGCGGCGATACCTCGCTCGTATTGGTCTTCATCGGAGCCGGCTGCAGTGAGACTGTCGAGAAGGTCCTGTGGCGCTTGCACTCCAAGGAGTTCAGCGACACGATTCAACCGTGCCGGGTCGGTCGCCGGCAGGATGCCCGCGAGGATCGGGATCTGCACACCCGCATACCGCGCCCTGGTGACGAAGTCAGCGTAGGTGGCAGGCTCGTAGAACAGTTGGGTGATCGCGAAACTCGCTCCCGCTGCTTGCTTGACGAGCAGCCGTTCGATCTCTTGTTCCGGTGTGGTTCCCGCCGCCGGATTGCCTGCGGGAAAGGTCGCCACGGCGATGGTCAGCGGTTGTGCCGCACCGCGCAGGGCGTTGCCGGGGTGGGATGCGCAGCGTTGTCGTTCCCGATCGCGCAGCAGTGCGATGAGTTCGACAGACGAGTTCACCCCGCCAGGTGTGGGTTGCCATTCGGGTTGGCCTGCGGGCGGATCCCCGCGCAGGGCCAGGAACGAGCGCACTCCGGCGCTGAGGAACTCGTCCACTACGGCAACGACGTCCGCCCGGGAATGCCCGACACAGGTCAGGTGTGCGATAGGGAGGACCGGGGTGGAACGCAGCAGCCGGGCGACGACCTCGCGTGCGGTGGCACGGTCGGTTCCGGCTGCGCCGTAGGTGACGGACATGAAGTCGGGTTGGACGGTGACGAGTTGTTCTACCGTGTTCCAGAAGCGCGGCGCCGCGGACGGGTTGCGCGGAGGCATCACCTCGAAAGAGATGGTGGGTCGAAGTGTTGTCCCAGGGGGACACGCATAGTCCTCGCTAGTCACGGTGTGCCTCCTTGGGCATTCCATCGCACCTGGCGTTAGCACCATGCCAACCGCGAGACGGTCGGGGGTTGCTGCGGCGTCGTCGAGCCAGGACTCTCAGCCGCTCTGGATGGTCGTGACTACTCTAGGCGAAAAATCTCATGGTGGACACTGCACGGTCCACATCGTGGACAAGGTGAGACTCGTCGCTATCTGTTCAGCAGACCCTTCGCAGTTGTGGCCAGGTTTTGCAAAAGTGGCCGACAAACTTCCGGGCCACAACTGCAAAACTCGTCCACATTCACAAACGAGAGCTTTCCCCTCGAGTTGCAGCACAGCCGCAAGCTCGTCCTTCAGGAAAATTAGCGGAACGTCCGCCAGCACAGTAGATAGCCGACCACCGCGGCAAAGATCGCTGCGACGGCCATCACCGTCCCCGGCGAGACCAGAGGGATGCTTTGCAAGAGCAGCCATGCGACAAACAGTCCCACGGGCACTGCGACCACGGCACCGAGGAAGCACGCGGTGTGCACGGTCGCCTGTGCGCGTGATCCAGTTACGCGATACCCCGTGCGAATCAGCAGACCCGCAGCAAATAGCGCGAGCAGGCCGGCACTCAGGACGATCAGTACGCCATAGATCGAGAAGACAAATCCAGCGAAGGCGGTGAACGGCTCGCCCCAACCTATGAGCAACGCCCCGAGATTCACCATCAGGGGTGTGAGAGCCGCCGCCAGTAGCACCAGCGCCAGCACGGAAAATGAGACATCAATCACCACATACTTGCATATCCCTATTAATACGCTAGGCTTTCCGGTGTTGATCGAAATTGACGAGTTTTCGCTCGTCTCCCTACACCAAGAGGTAACGATGAAACTCTTCGCTTCTCGCAGTCGCATTGCACTGACCGCGGGCGCCCTCGCCGCAGCTCTGACACTGTCCGCCTGCGGCGGCGGATCTGGTGACAGCACCGAGCTCTCCCTGGTCGGCTTCGCCGTTCCGAAGGCGGGCAACAACGCCGTCCAAGCCGAGTTCGCCAAGACAGACGAAGGCGAAGGCGTGACCTGGAGTGAGTCCTACGGCGCCTCCGGCGACCAGTCGCGGGCGGTGGCAGGAGGCCTCGAAGCCGACGTCGTCCACTTCTCCATCACTCCGGACGTCACTCGTCTCGTCGAGGCTGACCTAGTGGACGAATCCTGGGATGACGGCCCGAACAAGGGCATCGTCACCGACTCAGTCGTGGTGCTCGTCGTACGCGAAGGCAACCCCAAGGGGATCGCCGGCTGGGATGATCTCGCCGAGCCGGGTGTCGGAATCGTCACCCCCAACCCCGGTTCGTCAGGTGCCGCACGCTGGAACATCCTCGGCGCATGGCAGCACATCATCGCCCAGGGCGGCAGCGAAGACGACGCGAAAGAGTTCCTCAGCAAGGTACTCGCCAACGTCGCCGCATTCCCCGGTTCAGGGCGCGACGCCACCCAAGCATTCCAGTCAGGCACCGGCGACGTGCTGATCAGTTACGAGAACGAGGCAATTCTCGCTCGTCAACAAGGCGAGAAGTTCGACTACATCGTTCCGCCGGACACCCTGCTCATCGAAAACCCCGCAGCAGTCCTCAAGGACGCTGATCCCAAGGCACAGGCCTACCTCGACTTCGCACTGTCGGCCGAGGGGCAGAAGATCTACGCGTCCAAAGGATTCCGGCCCATCGAAAGCGCCGGTGACGTCGAAGTCGGCACTGTCGAAGGCGCCAACGACCCGTCCAACCCCTTCCCGCAGATCACCACCTTGTTCACCATCGATGGCGACTTCGGCGGCTGGAGCGAGGTCAACGCCAAGTTCTTCCATGAGACCGACGGCATCATCACTCAGCTGCAACAGACAGCAGGTCTAAGTTGACGAGCACCACAACCAATAGCCCTGTCGGCGGTGTCACAGACACCGCCGACAGCGGCGCGTTACGCGCGGAAAACAAGTCCCCACGGCGACGTGTCAAGCAGTCTCGTCACAACCTGACCCGTCCAGCTGGGATCGGTCTTGGCATCACCGTGGTGTGGTTCTCACTGCTCGTGCTGATCCCGCTCACACTGGTCATCATTCAAGCTGTCGAGGGCGGTTGGGACAACTTCACCACGACCCTCAGCAACCCGCAGACCGCTGCGGCGATCTGGCTCACGGTAAGACAGGCCTTTCTGGTCACCGTCCTCAACGCCGTCGCTGGCACGTTGATTGCGTGGGTGCTCGTCCGCGATAACTTCCCCGGCAAACGAGCCCTCGAAGTCATCATCGACATCCCGTTCGCACTGCCGACCATCGTTGCTGGCCTCGTTCTGCTCTCAACCTATGGTCCGCGATCCCCCATCGGGATCGACATCGCCAATACCGAGCACTCGGTGTTCCTGGCGCTGCTGTTCGTCACCCTGCCTTTCGTGGTCCGCACCGTGCAGCCTGTGCTGCTCGAACTCGAACCCGAAGTCGAAGAGGCCGCGCAATCACTGGGCGCCAGCAAATTCCAAACCTGGACAAAGATCGTGCTGCCCGCCCTCGTCCCGGCTATCAGCGCCGGCGCAACGCTGGCCTTTGCTCGCGGCATCTCCGAATACGGCTCGCTGGTGCTGCTCTCGGGCAACCTGCCGTTCAAATCCGAGGTCGCCGCGGTGCGCATCTTCAGTTACATCGAGAATGACAACGTCGGCGCGGCCGCCAGCGTGGCACTCGTCCTTCTTGTCGTGGCGCTCATCGCCATCGTCATTCTCGACCTGATCTCCCGGAAGGTGGCACGCCGTGGCTGATACCGCTATTGCTCGCCGGACGCGTTCCTTCGGGCGCAAGACACGCGGCACCTACCTGCGCCGTTCGCTCGTCATCATCTATTTGACGATGCTGGTGATCTGGCCGGTTTCTCTGGTCGCCGTCGAAACGTTCTCAGACGGTAACTCGCTCACCCATGCTCTGTCCGATCCTGCCGTGACCAAAGCCATATGGCTCACCGTGCAGGTCACTGCGTGGGCTGTCGTGATCAACACCGTTTTCGGCGTGATAGTTTCACTTCTGATCGTGCGCTATCGGTTCCCCGGACGCCGGTTGTACTCGACTCTGCTCGACCTGCCGCTATCGGTTTCTCCGGTCGTTGTCGGCCTCGCGTTACTGCTCGCCTACGGACCGCGGGACGGATTCTTCGGACCCGCGCTGCAGGACATGGGGATCTCGATCATCTTCTCGACACCGGGCATCGTGATGGCCACCGCCTTCGTATCACTGCCGTTGGTCATCCGGGAACTCGTCCCCATTCTCGAGGAGATCGGAACCGACCAAGAACTCGCGGCGCGCTCCCTTGGTGCAGGTCCATGGCAGACCTTCCGTCGGATCACCTTGCCGTCGATCAAATGGGCGCTGCTCTATGGCGTCGTGCTCTCGCTGGCTCGTTCGCTGGGTGAATTCGGGGCGGTCAAGATCGTCTCCGGAAATATCTCGCAACGCACCCAGACCGCGACGTTGGTCGTCGAAGACAAGTACCTCGAATTTGAGCAGGGCACCGCGTATGCGACCGCATTCCTGCTGACCTTGATTGCTGTAGCGGCGCTCGTCGTCGTGACATTCCTGCGCCCCAAGGAGGAGCAGAAGTGAGTATTGAAATACGTGACACTGCCAAGAACTTCGGTGATTTTGTCGCCTTGGCCGATATCAACCTTTCGATTCCCAGTGGTGGGTTGACGGCGTTGCTCGGTCCCTCCGGGGGCGGAAAGTCAACGCTGCTGCGCATCATCGCCGGATTGGAGACGCCTGATAGCGGAACCGTGGAAATCGACGGTGTCGATGCCACCAATGTTCCTGCGCAGCGCCGCGGTGTGGGCTTCGTCTTCCAGCATTATGCGGCGTTCAAGCACATGAGTGTCGCCAAGAACGTCGCCTTCGGGTTAGAGATTCGCAAACAGCCCAAGGACGAGATCGCCCAGCGTGTCGCCGACATGCTCAAGCTGGTGCATCTGAGCCAGTTCGCCGACAGGTTGCCGTCGCAGCTTTCCGGCGGACAGCGTCAACGCATGGCGCTGGCGCGCGCACTGGCCATTGAGCCGAAGGTGCTGCTGCTCGACGAGCCCTTTGGCGCTCTCGACGCGAAGGTCCGCAAGGAGTTGCGCGACTGGCTGCGCCGGTTGCATGACGAGGTACATGTGACCACCGTGTTCGTCACCCACGACCAGGAAGAGGCGCTGGAAGTCGCCGACAACATCGTGGTCATCAATAACGGACGAGTTGAGCAGGTCGGTACTCCAGACGATCTCTATGACAACCCCGCGAACGAGTTCGTGCTCAGCTTCCTCGGACCTATCACCACGTTGGGCGGCGCCGCGATTCGCCCCCACGACATCGAAGTGGTCTCACCCACTGTGCCCGATGTCGTTACCGGTGAGATCGTTCGGATCACCCGGATTGGCTTCGAAGTGCGCGTGGTGGTCCAGCCCTTCGACACGGCCGGGCGGCCGGTTGACGACCAGGTGACCGTGACGCTGACTCGCTCTGAGGCCCGGGAACTCGGTCTGACCGCGGGACAGCGCATCGGCCTGCGGCCGCGGGAAGGTTCGCTCATCCCCGCCCGGTGATGTTCCGCAGGGTTGCAGCCGCGCAGCGGTACGTAGCCCGTCGCGATGCAGTCTGCGTCCTCGCTGTTTCCCGGCGCAGTCTTCTCCGCGATGCAGTTGTGGACCGGTTTTGTAAAAGTGGACGGTTCGTTTCTGGACCACTTTTACAAAATCGGTCCACTTTTGCGAGATGGACGAGATAGAGCCGTGGGCGAGACGCTTTCTTGTGGCGACATTCAGTCCAGGCCCGGACAATGAGAGGGTGACGCCCAACACCGCCTCGGACCAGACCGCCCCTGCAGATTCGGGTAACACCGGCCGATTCCTCGCATCCAACGCATTCGCCCTCGATCCCGATGAGGTCCTGGCAGCGGTCGAAAGCAGCACTGCTGGTTTGACCAGCGACGACGTCGCCCACCGGCTCGCCCATGTTGGCCCCAACTGCCTGCCTGCCCCACAGCGACCGAGCGCGCTGCGCCGCTACCTGTCCCACTTCGATGACGTGCTGATCTACATCTTGGTCGCCGCCGCGGTCCTCAAAGCCTTGATGGGTGACTGGGTCGATTGCATCGTCGTCTTTGCCGTGGCGGTCATCAACGCCACCATTGGTTTCGTTCAAGAAGGACGAGCCGAGAACGCACTCGCAGCGATTCGCGGCATGTTGTCTACCGCGGCGAACGTGCTGCGCAATGGGCAATGGTCCAATATCGACGCGGAAGAACTCGTCCCCGGGGATGTGGTCCGAGTGCGATCCGGTGATCGCGTACCTGCCGACCTACGCCTGATCGAGGAGACCAACCTGCGCGCCGAGGAATCAGCGCTGACCGGTGAAGCGGTCTCCAGTTCTAAGGATGTGGCGCCGGTACCAGAAGACGCCGGGGTGGGCGACCGTTCATCAATGCTCTTCTCTGGCACGCTGATCTCATCGGGGCAAGGTGTCGGAGTAGTCACCGCCACCGGAGGCCACACTCAAATCGGCCAGATTCAGGCGATGGTGACCGAGGCCGGTCAGGACGAGTTAGAAACTCCGCTCGGGCGACAGCTCGCAAAATTCGGCAAGTTCCTATCCATTGCAATCCTGCTGATGGCGGTGGTGATGCTGCTGGTGGGGCGGATCATTCATGACTTTGCGGCCGATGATCTGATTTCAGCCGCAATCGGGTTCGCCGTTGCAGCGGTTCCCGAAGGTCTTCCCGCCTTGGTGACCATCACCTTGGCGCTCGGTGTGCAGCAGATGGCGCGGCGGCGCGCTATCACTCGTCGTCTCCCAGCGGTCGAAACGCTGGGCGCGGTCACCACGATCTGCTCGGACAAGACCGGCACGCTGACCCAAAACGAGATGACCGTGCGCACGATCGTCACCGCCGAGCGCTCCTTTGACGTCCTCGGCACCGGGTACAGCCCTGCGGGTGAGATCCGATTGCACGATGTACGAGTCGAGATCGCCGATCTGCCTGATCTTGCTGCCGCCATCACGACCTTCGCAGTGTGCAATGACGCGACGGTACGGCCCGCATCCTCTGATTCAAATAACGACGATGACCGCTGGGTGGTGGTCGGCGAGCCGACAGAGGGAGCCATCGCCGCCCTGGCAGCCAAGTCCGGTGTCGAACCGGCCGGATGGCAACGTCGCGCGACCCTGCCCTTCGAGTCGGCGCACAAGTACATGGCAGTGTATGCAGGTCGAGATGCGGACGCGACGGGTGGACTCGTCCTGGTCAAAGGCGCACCGGACCGGGTATTGGCCAGATGCGCGACGCAGCGCAACGCTGATGGCGAGGTCGAGCCACTGGACGAAGCTTATTGGAATGAGTGGATCGAACGACTCAGCAATCAGGGACTGCGAGTTCTCGGCGCGGCGCAACGTGACGGCTCAGTCTCGGATGTGGACCTGGATCACACCTCTGTCGCCGCTGGGCTGACGATGGTGGGGCTCGTCGGCATCGTCGATCCGCCGCGACCCGAGGCCATCACCGCGATCGAGCAATGCCACGAGGCAAGTATCGGCGTCAAGATGATCACCGGCGACCATGCTGGAACGGCGCGCGCCATCGCACTGGAGATGGGAATCATCTCAGACCCCGAGGCACGAGTGCTCACCGGCGCCGATATTGAGGCGATGCCGCAAGGCCGACTGGAACGTTTGGCCCCCAAAGTCGATGTGTTCGCCCGCACCAGCCCGGAACATAAGATCCGTATCGTGCGGGCCTTGCAGGCTCGTGGTCAGGTCGTCTCGATGACCGGTGACGGGGTGAACGATGCGCCCGCGCTGACGCGCGCTGATGTAGGTATCGCGATGGGCATCAAAGGAACCGAGGCCACCAAGGATGCCGCTGACATCGTGTTGGCTGACGATAACTTCGCGACCATAGAACGGGCTGTCGAGGAAGGTCGGCGCATCTACGACAACATCAAGAAGTCCGTGGAGTTCTTACTGCCCACGAACGGAGCGCAGGCCATTGTGATGCTGGTGGCGGTGCTCGCCGGGTGGACGCTGCCGCTGGAGCCGACACAGATTTTGTGGGTCAATATGGTCACTGCGGTCACACTGTCGCTGACGCTGGCCTATGAGCCTGCTGAGCCCGGTTTGATGAGTCGGCCGCCGCGCAACTCACACGCTCCGCTGATCACACGCAACTCGCTGTTCCAGGTCATGTTCGTCTCACTGCTGATCGGCGCGGCGACGTTGGTGATGTTCCAATTCGCCCGCGATCGCGGCTGGAGCATCGATCAATCGCAGACGGTCGCGGTCAATACGTTGGTCTTCGGACAAGTTGCCTACCTGTTCAACTGCCGGTTCCGTCATTCATCGTCGCTGCGTTGGGCGGTGTTGACCGGCAACAGGGTGCTGTGGATCTCGATTGGGATTCTGGTCGCGGTGCAGGCACTGTTCGTTTACCTGCCTTGGCTCAATTCGCTGTTTGGCTCGGCCAGTGTTGATATACGCGGTTGGATCGGGCCGGTTGTGATTGCACTGATCGTGTTCGTAGCTGTCGAGGTGCTCAAGGCGATCATCCGGCGCGTCTCAACCAGGGCCCTGGCAGGCCAGTAGCCCGATATGCAAAGTAGTAGGCAGATATATCGCACTACCTCTTTACATACCGGGCTACCGTTCAACTGCTGAGCGTGAGCGCCTAGCGCTGTGCTTTGACTTTCACCCTGGTCGACTTGACCTTGGCGACGCCGACTTTCTGTTTCGGCTTGGGCAAGAAGACCGCCCGCACCCGCAGCGTCTTGCCTGCTTTGGTCACTCGACGCGGCAACTTCACAGTTACCTTGCCGTTCTTCTTCTTGGTGAGTTGGGCGTGAGGAACGAATCGGTGATAACTGATCGTTGGCGCTGAGGGGTGCTGGCGGGGAGGATGTCATCATGTCTGGTCCTTATCCCAGAGAGTTGCGTGAGGATGTTGTCGCGGTCGCTCGCAGCCGTGAGAGCGGCGTCACCATCAAACAGATCGCCACGGACTTCGGTATCAGTGAAGCAACGTTGCGGAACTGGCTGCGTCAGGCCGACGTCGAAGAGGGCAACCGTCCTGGTCAGACTGCGGCGGAAGCGGCGGAAGCTCGTGAGTTGAAGAAGCGGATCCGCCTGCTCGAGCAGGAGAACGAGGTGCTCAGGAGGGCTGCGGCGCATCTGTCGCAGGCGAACCTGAAACTCGGCGGCTCCCCACAATGACGTACCCGCTCGTATCTGAGCTCGCCAAAGCGGGGATTCGCGTGACGGTGTCGTGCCGGGTCCTCAAGCTCGCAAGACAGCCCTATTACCGGTGGCGCAACGCCCCTGTGCGGGACGCCGACGTTCTTCGCGCGTATCGGATCAACGCGCTGCATGACGCGCACCACGATGACCCGACGTTCGGATATCGATACCTGGCCGACCAGGCCCGGCGGGCCGGGTGGCGGATGAGTAGACACACGGCGCGGAAGTTGTGCTCGCAGGCGGGGATTCTCTCGTGCGCGCAGCGCCGCCGGCGCGGGAAAGGGAAGAAGGCGGGCCCGCCCGTGTTCGATGACCATGTGAAGCCGGTCTTGCGTGCCATGGCCCGGGAGCTGCGCCGCCACGACATGGTCGGATCGATGGGCAGAGCCGGCCCAGCCGGAGACAACGCCGCGATGGAATCGTTGTGGTCACTGCTGCAGACGAACGTGCTGAACCAGCAACGATCGGCGACGCGCCACGAGCTGCGACTGGCCATCGTGGTCTGGATCGAGCGGAAGTATCACCGTCAGCGAGCACAGGACACGCTCGACGGGTTGACACCCATCGAGCTCGAAGCCAAACTAACCGAGCCGCTCACACTCACGGCCTAAACCGAAACTATCACCAGTTCATTCCTCACGCCCCTTCTACGTGGCAGATCGGCACCGTTGCTCCGGTCGAGGGTCCCATATTCGGGTTGTCACTCACTTATATGCATGGGAGAACCCGAATATGACACCCGGAAGTGGAAGGGCGCGCCAGCGCGCCGTCTAGCGGTCTTGGTCGCTGACCGCACCGCACTCGTACGCCAAGATGACTGCCTGCACCCGATCGCGCAGCCGCAATTTCGCCAGAATCCGTGTCACGTAAGTCTTGACCGTCGCTTCGCTGAGAAACAGTTCTTTTCCGATCTCGGCGTTGGACATGCCGCGCGCGATCGCGTCGAAAACCTCACGCTCGCGTACCGAGAGTTGCTGCAGCGGCTCACTAGAAACGCGACCAAAGTCGTGAGTAGAAACGTAGGAGCGCACCAGTCGATCGGTGACCGACGGAGCAAAGATGCGACGGCCCTCGTGAATGTCCCGTATCGCCAAGGTCAATTCCTCCGGTGGCGTGGTCTTCAGCAAAAATCCACTCGCCCCGGCCTTCAAAGCGCGGAAGACATAGTCATCCAGGTCATACATCGTCAGCACGATGACGCGCGTCTCAGGACGCGATTCAGCAAGCGCGGCAATCCCGGCGAGCCCATCAGTGCCTGGCATCTGGATGTCCATCAGCACGATATCGGCATCACACGACTTCGCCACACGCGCCGCCTCGGCGCCATCGCAGGCCTGGCCGACGACTTCTAGATCGGGTTCAGCGTCGATGATCGCCTGGAGTCCAGCGCGGATGAGATCCTGGTCATCAGCAATCACAATCCGAATCATCGTCACTCCAGTGCTCGTCCTCCATCCAGAGGCAATCTCGCTTCAATAGTGAACCCTCGGTCACCTTCACGCCCAGCGCTGAACTCTCCCGCGCACGACTGCACGCGCTCACGCAAGCCCGCCAAACCGAACCCAAAACCGGACATCACCGACGTATCGGCACCATCGTCACTTATTCGAACAATATAGGTATGAGCATTTCGCGCAACTGATACGCGAACTTTCGCACCCGGCGCATGACGCGCCGCATTGGCCAATCCTTCTTGAACCACGCGGAAAGTCGCGGCTGTCAAAGCCGGGGATTGAGGCAATTCGTGCAGTTCGGTGGTGATGTCCATGCCGATGACGCTCATGTCCTGGATCAGTCGGTCCAAAGCTTCACGCAGATCACAGGTGTCCGCATAGGAGTACCACATCGGGCCGTAGTCGCCGCCGTCAAGCGCTGCCACCAGCACGTCGATCCCCTGCAATGCCGCATCGGCGGTGTCGATCACGGTCGTCAGGGCGGCGCGAGCCTCGGCAGGCGCGCTGTCACGCAGCGCACGCGCGGCCCCGGCCTGCATCAGCATCGCACCGACCGAATGGCTCGTGACATCGTGAAGCTCCCGTGCCAGACCAAGTCGTTCCGCCCTCGTGGCGGTCAAAGTCGCATCCTTGATCTGCGCCTGCAGACTCTTGGATCGCAGTTCGGCGGCGCGCAGGATCCGGTCACGCTCGTGCCACGCATAACCGGCCCAGGTCGATGCCGCAAAGATCAACAGAATGAAAGCAATGCCGCGTAGCCCATAGCTGACAGCCACCGAAACTGCCGCCGCTATCAGCAACGCCCATGCGGTCCACACCCGATAGATCGTGTGACTTGCGACAGTCCAAGCGATCAGAGCGTATCCGGCAGCAGCCGGCAGCAGTTGTTCTGGAACCGCGGGTGGGTCAATCGCCGCCACGACGCTGGCAACGGCAGCCACCAGGCAAGCGGTGACAGGCGCGACACGACGCAGCGCCACAGCCGCTATCGTCCCGACGTACAACACCAGAACACCGACGCCCAGTTCCAATCCGGGCGCGGCGAACCACACAACGCCCAAAACCACAGTGATGCCCAGGGCCGGGTAGAGGTCACGGTTCTTTGTGGCCGGTGTGGCGAGTGATGGACGAGGGGGATCATCCGCCGGTGGCGGTTCGCGTAACAACCCCAGTAGCTCACCGAGTTCGGCCACAGCGGTCACCCCGCGCGAGTGCACTGCCCGCACCGACTCAGCGTCGAGACCGTTCAGCGCGTCACGCGCCGCATCTTGCATCCGCAAGATCGCAGCACGGATGGCAAAGATCGCTTTATCGGCCAGTTGGGCTCGTTCAGCGACCGCAAGCCGTGCACTGACGACTTCGGGGTCTTGCCGCGCGAGTTCCGTTGCCTGCGCCACCGCCCGGTAGGCGCCTATCGCGCGGTGGCGCACCACCACGCCGAATAACCAGAGCATGGCGTAAAGCACGCCGACGATGGCGAATTTGCCCACGGTTATCCCGTCACGAGCCGCCGATGCCCCGGCGCCGACTAGCACCGCGGCCACGCCCGGCCACCACTGCGAATCCGTGCGGCCCAGCGTGAACAGGGCAAACGCCATCATCAGGACGAGTTCAACGTTGCCCCACCCAGCGCCGGCGATCAGTGTGACAATTTGCGCCAAGACCACAAGTGCTGCACCGCCGCGAGCCGAAACCGGCAGCAGTGCAGCACCCGCGATGACGAGCGGAGTGGCCAAAAGCGCGGTGTGGGGTTCGGACCAGCCGAACCCCACAAACCAGACACCACACAACACCGCCGTGAGCCAGTGAGTGAGTGTGCCGTATCGCATAGCATCGAGCGTAACGACAGCTCCATGTGGTGTTGTCATGGTCGATACCGATTTCGGCGTGGCTCAGCGCACCTTCTTCTTGATCTTGATGGTGAAGACCTTCTTGGCCGTCTTCTTGTGTGTCACGGTGACTTTGACGCGCAGTTTCTTGCCTTTGTCGGCCTTCTTGACCTTGTACTTTGCCTTGGTGGCACCCTTGATCTTCTTCTTGCCACGGAACCACTGGTACTTGATCTTCGCTGGCTTCGGCTTCAGTTTGGCCTTGGTCACCTTCAGCTTCTTGCCGACCTTGACTGTGCCCTTGACCTTGGGCTTCTTGACGACTTTGAACTTCTTCTTGTTCGCCTTAGGCGACGAGTTCGACCCATTCTTCTTAGGCGCCTTGTAAGCCACCTTCGACCAGCTTGGTTCCGAGGCCCCGGGGATGATCAGCTTGACGTCTGTGGTCGCGCAACTGTTCAGGTTGTTCTTGAGCCAGATGCCTTCTTTCATCTGCCAGGCGAGCGCGGTGCTGTTCGGGGCGATAGTCGGGGAGCCGAACTCCTCGTCTTCACCACCATTGAAGGCACACTTGAATGCCGGCTTCGCAGGGATGGCGGTTCGCGCATTCCCGGTGACCGTGTAGACGATCATGTTTGGGTCCTCAACGGGACCGCGCATGGTCACCAGCGCTTTGCCATCGGCCGAGAGTTCCGGGTCCCACTGTTCCTGCGGGAAGTGCAACCAGTCATCTGGGTCACCGGGGAAGATATCCTCGTCGTTGAACCATTCGGTCGCAGCCGAGGCACCAACATTGTGCAAGTAGATCGAACTGTAGTTCTTGATGATGACCCGGCTGTCGGTGATCCATTTCGCATCGCCGTATCCGTGGAGCAGTTGCGGCCCGCCGTTGGAGTATTGGTGCGAGGCCGAGAATCGAGTGCCTGCCGTGACCGACCAGTTCGACAGAATCGCGCTTTGGCTGTAGGCAACTTTCTTTCCATTCGGAGACACATGCGCACTGATGGTGTGCTGAATTCCTGATTCACTCGCAGGCAGCAGCGTGCCGGTATCCCATTTGCTCAGGATCGTGCCGTCCGTCTTCATCCGAACGATCTCGCGACCCTTCAGTGCGGTGATGACACCGTCATCGGACATGGATGGCGAGGTGTAACGAGTGATGTTGCCGTCCCGCGACACTTGGATTTGCCCGGTGCCGTCACCTTTAGCCATCCACACCTCGTTGTTCTTGATGTAGACGAGGGTCCCCGGTGCCGCTGCAGCTTGGGCAACGGTTGCGGAGGTCGTCGCCGCCAGCATTCCGGTTGCGGCAAGCGCCGCACTGACAAGGACGGCTATCGTCCTTCTTGCATATCTCTTCACTTCGGGCTCCCTGCGTTATCGGATTTTCTTGGTGGTGACAGTGATCTTCTTATTGGCGAATCCGTTGCGTTTCACGGTGACTTTGACACGCAACTTCTTGCGTCTGTCGGCCTTCTTGACCTTGTATTTGACCTTCGTGGCAGCTTTGATCTTCTTCTTGCCGCGCAGCCACTGGTACTTGAACTTGGTGGGCTTCTTCTTCCACTTGCCCTTGGTCACTTTGAGTGTCTTGCTGACCTTGGCTTTGCCTTTGATCTTTGGCTTCTTGACGACTTTGAACTTCTTCTTGGCCGCTTTGGGCGACGAGTTCGATGCCTTCTTCGGAACCTTGTAGGCGGCCTTGGACCAACTCGGATCTGAACCGCCTGGAATGGCCAGGCGAGCATCGCTGGTGGCGCAGTTGTTCAGGTCATTCTTGATCCAGATGCCGCCGCTCATCTCCCAGGCGAGTGCCTTGTTGTTGGAGGAGATCGTCGGGTTCTCGAATTTGTTGTCTCCGCCGCTTCCAAGTACGCATTTGACAGTTGGTTTGGCGGGGATTCCGGTACGAGCATTGCCCGTGACGGTGTAGACGATCAGTTCTCTGTCCGACATGTATCCGCGCAGCGTGACCAATCGTGTGCCGTCGGCAGACAGTTCTGGTTCTATCTGGTCAAGCGGATAGTCGGACGGGAAGATATCGCTGTCGTCGAACCATGTGGTGGGTGCGCCGTCGGTCAGGCTGAACAGTGCGATGGATTCCTGCGAAGTCTCGTCATTGACCATGATGACCCGGTTATTGCTGATCCACTTCGCGTCCTTGTAGTACAGCCGAGTCGGGCTGAGATTGGTGCGCTGATGTGATGCTGAGAACTGGGTGCCGTAGGCGATGTCCCAACCGCCGAAGCCACCACCGGAGACGATCGCTGCGAGACCGAGCGCGACTTTCTTGCCGTCAGGTGAAACATGCACCTTTTGTGTGGAGTTCTGGGCCTCACTTGGCGGGAACAGCGTGCCGGCTGGCCACGTGTTCAGGATCGTGCCATCGGTTTTCATCCGAACCACGTCGTTGCTCTTGAGTGCGAGGATAGTGCCGTCGTCGGCCATGGTCGGCGACCGGTACTCAAGGATCTGCCCACTGTTGGATACTTGAATTTGCCCAGTGCCGTCTCCTTTGGCCATCCACACTTCTTTGTTCTTGATGAAGACAATCGTGCCGGGCGCTGGCGCTGCGTTTGCCATAGTGGCCGATGTGGCCAACATTCCAGTTGCGATCAGCGCCGCGCTTACTATGACGGCCATCGTTCTTCTTGCGTATCTGCTCACTTCAGCCCCTCGGGTGACGACAAATCCGGTCACCTTGCCATCGTGGCCATGGGTGAGGGCGCGGCGGTATCCGCCGTAAGTTGACTTCGGTGTCAACTTTGGTGGCGCACCTACTCCGCGGGTGCGCCTACGCGCGACCGGGCATCGCGATTCGATCCATCAGCGCGATCGGGCTGGCACTAGAACCGGCACCCGCTGCTTTACCTTGAAGCAGGTTCGTTGCCTGCGTCGCGACGTATCCCGGTATTGTCGCCGCGATTCGATCTGTCGCTGGGCACTCGGCCACGGCAGCCAGAATCCGCTCCAACGTTTCAGTGGCTACTCGCTCTGCATCTGGAACTGCAAGCCCCCATGAGGTCCCTTCGGCGACCAAATCTTCCAATTTCACGTCCGGCTGATACACCACCTGGGACACCCGCAACGCCAGGTGGAGGTTGCCGTCAAAGACAAATGGTGGCGCGGCGACGTCATATATTGGCGCCAACCGAACAGCGCCGTCCGCCCTGTGTAGAAGTGCGTGATTTTTGGCGTGGGCATCGGTATTTCCAACAGCCACATTCAATGTCGTATAGCTCAGGAGTCGCTCTCGATCTGATTCACCGACATCAAACAAGGCGCGGTCCCGGTCCAGCAGCGCTGCGATGGCACGATAGTTTGCGCGATTATCGTTGCGTTCAAATTTGGCGTCGCCACCCCAGGGCAATCCAAGTGCTTGCGCACAGTCCTCTTGGTGGATGCGAGTGATCTCGTCATCTTCGATCGCCCGGTCGTAACGCGTGGCCACCACTGCCAGCACATCGCCGAAGGTTTCCAACCAGACTGGGTGGTTGGTCAGGCCGACATGCGCCGCGATATTCATCAGCTAGGCCTCAGTTTCGGTGAGTAGCGGTCCCAACGTTCTCACAGCAGGACCAGGAAGGACGAGCGCTCCCGCCACATCGGCCCCGGCGTACCTCAAGAGTGCAGCAATATCGTTGGGCCTACACCGCGCCGCAGTTGCTAACTCCTGTAAGCGGGTACCTTCTGGGAGCAGACCGCCGAAGTATGAGGCAGTGGCTTCAGCCGTGGCAGGCTGTGGTTGCAGGGGCAGCGCGCACGACAATGATGTGCTAGCGATGCCGTACTTGCCGAGTGCCGCTGGCGCTGCAACGAACGTGATATTACCCGGCCGCGGGCTCTCCAATGTGCCATATGGCTCGCCGTAAGTACGACCTCTAGGTCATGCGTCATGAGCGTCGTCACTTGCTGTTAGCTGTGGACCTTGCCAGGTCAGTTCGATACCGAGTGAGGCTAGGACTACAAAGAAGCGGTCGTTGAGAACTTTAGGTTTGCCGGTTTCGAGTTCCCATAACCACCGTTGGGATACGCCCAGCTTGGCGGACAGTTCGTCCTGCGTCATGCCGGTGGCGAGCCGAACGCTGCGCACAGCAAGGCCTAAGTCGGCCGTGCGCCCAATCACTCCGTGCATGACAACTCCTTCTTCGTAGTTAAGTCCACTTAACTACTTCCACGTAGTTAACAGTGCTCTACTACGTTTGCGTAGTTGACACCGGGAGGCAGCCGCACCCCGACCGTCCGGTAGCCCGATATGCGAATTGGTAGATGCATATATAGGACTACCAAATCGCATATCGGGCTACCATTGGCGCCGGCGCCACGAGTCAGGCGTCGGAGCCCGCATGAGAGGCTTGACGCATGACTGAAGAGTCAGCCGCCACCTCGGCAGTGACCATCACTGGCCTGCGGGTAGTGCGTGGCATTCGCACCGTCCTGTCGGACTTCAACGCGTCATTTCCGCGCGGCAGAATCACCGGTCTGCTCGGCCCGTCAGGGTCAGGCAAGACAACGTTGCTGCGTTGCGTTTTGGGCGTTCAGATCGTGGCCGACGGAAAGATCACCGTGCTGGGTCAGGCTGCCGGGTCACCACGATTACGCGATCGGGTCGGCTATGTCTCTCAAACGCCCAGCGTCTATTCCGACCTCACCGTGATAGAGAATCTCGCTTATTTCGCACGAGTTCTCGGTATCCGTGATCGGCACGAGGCCGTTGCACAGGTGGTCGAGCAAGTTGACCTGACCGATCATGCGAATCACCTGGTGGCCAACCTTTCCGGCGGTCAACGCGCCCGAGTTTCACTGGCAGCGGCCTTACTCGGCGAACCAGAATTGCTCGTCCTCGATGAACCTACCGTTGGGCTTGATCCGGTACTACGCGAATCCCTCTGGACGCTTTTCGCTGACCTCGCCCGGGCCGGGCGCACCTTGATCGTTTCCAGTCATGTCATGGACGAGGCCATCCGCTGTGACGAACTCGTCCTCTTACGTGACGGGGAACTCGTCTTTTCTGACACTCCTACCGCACTACTGGCTCAAACGGGGACCACAAATGCGGACGAGGCCTTCCTCGCCTTACTGCAACCTCGCGCCCAGGGGGAACAGTGATCGCCACGACCCAGCGCGTGCTGCGCCAGCTCAAACACGACAAACGAACACTGGCCTTGATCTTCGTAGTGCCTTGCGTGCTGTTATCACTGCTGTGGTGGATCTATGACGGCGGGCCGTTCTTCGCGACGATCGCACCGTCGCTGCTGGTGCTGTTTCCAGTGATCATCATGTTCTTGATAACCTCGATCACCACCTTGCGAGAGCGTTCAAGCGGCACACTCGAGCGGCTTCTCACCATGCCACTGTCGAAACTGAGCTTTATCGGCGGGTATGCTCTCGCTTTCGGAATCCTGGCGACCGTGCAAGCTGTGTTGGCGTCGCTGTTGCTGGTCGGGCCGCTGGGGGTCGATACTGCCGGCCCGGTGTGGATGCTCACGGGCGTGGCCATTCTCGATGCGCTGGTCGGGGTGGCATTGGGGTTGTTCGTCAGTGCGTTCGCTCGCACCGAGTTCCAGGCGGTGCAGTTCTTCCCGGCACTGATCTTGCCGCAGTTCCTGTTGTGCGGATTGCTGGTGCCGCGCGACGAGATGCCCCGGGCGCTGGAGTTGTTCTCCAACGTGTTGCCGCTGAGCCACGCCATCGACGCTATCGAAGAGGTCGCGACGAACACGTCACCGGCTTTATGGCCGCAGGTCGCGGCGCTGATCGGGTTCATTACACTGTTCTTGATATTGGGCGCAGCGACACTGAGGCGCAAGACACCGTGACATACCCCAACCCCTACGAGCCGGGCGATGACAACCCGCACCCTTCCGGTTACGGCCCGGTATTTGAAGAGCCCAAGCCGCGACGCTCACGTGGGATCGATCTACTGTTGTGGCTGGTGTTGGCAGCCTGCGTCGCCGTCTTTGCGCTCAGCCCGATGGGGCTGGGAATCCTGCTTCCAGCTGAACGTTCCATTCCAGATGTGGCGGACGAGCGCGTTCAGTATGACCGCGCGATCGAACTCGTCCAACCTGACGGTGACTTCAAACGGACTGCACCACCGCCTCCTGCGGGACTGATCGAAGACGTCGACTACGCACTGTACCTGGCAGATGACGACTTCATCGTGCATTGGTCATGTGCCGATCCCATTGCGGTGCGCATTGCGGGTAGCGCGCCAACCGGTGCGCGCGAGGCCGTGCTGAACGCCATTGACCTGGTGGTCGAGGCTTCAGGATTGCCGCTATATCTGGCGGGATCCTTGCCGCAGCCCATTGATGACCCCGAGGACGTGCCGCACGGCGAGATTGCGATCTCGTTCCTATTGCAGGATGACTTCGAAAACGCCATGAACGGTTACGACGATGACTACAGCGATGCGCTCGGAGTAGCCGGACCGCATTACAACGCCTCGTCTGGCAGGATTCGCTCTGCGCACATCTTGATGTCCGAGCATTCCGATCCGCGCATGCGTAGTGGGCAACACACAGTGCTGCACGAGTTGCTGCACGCGGTGGGGATCGGGCACGCCGATCAATCAGCACACAAAGAGGTCATGCGACCGCGACTGTCACTACACGACAACACCAACTTCGGGCCTGGCGACCGCTTTGCCCTGGCGGCTGTGGGTTGTTACTAGTGCGGTGATCAGGCACCACGTGTCTTGACGAACCTCGTTGTCTCCAAGTTGGCCCGTCTCAGGCCTGCTAGATGCGTTCGAAGACCATCGTCGCCTGAATGCGGTCAATAACCCCGCTCAAGCCACTCGCTGGAGTGGGCGGTTGAACTTGGTCGGACCACTTTTGACCATCCCACCATCGGGTGGTCCCGGTCCCGTCGTCGTACCAACCTGGCTGCATCCCACTCCTAGATGTGGACCCGTTTTGCGATGGTGGTCGGCACACTTCCCGACCACATTGCACAGAGTCGACCGCAACTAAGTTTCTCGCACCCAATCAGAATGATGCTCACGCATCACTTTTACTGATGCGATGATTCAAACATGCGTACTACAGTCACATTGGAGTCAGATGTCGAGGCAATCATTCGCCGCGAAATGCGCGAACGTGGGGTTGGCTTCAAACAGGCATTGAACGATGTGATTCGACGTGCCGACAGTGGACGAGGGGCAATCGACTTTGTGACGACGCCGGTTTCAATGGGCGGTACCCGAGTCTCGCTGGATGCCTCGTTGACTTTGGCGGGGCAACTCGAAGATGACGAGTTGTCCCGACGGTTGCAGGTCGGCAAATGAGGATCGTCGACGCGAATGTACTGCTCTATGCGGTCAACTCTGACTCAGTGCACCACGATGCCGCTCGTTCCTGGCTCGACCGTGCACTCAGCGGCAACGACACCGTCGGCTTCACCACAATCGTGCAGCAGGCGTTCCTGCGCGTTGCAACACATCCCGCAATATTCGAACGACCATTGAGTGTCAATGCAGCATGTATGCAATTTTCGCAGTGGACCAATGCACCAACTGCCGTGTGGGTGCACCCTGGGCCTGGACACATGGATCGTCTGAGCACGCTGCTGAGAGAAGTCGGAAGCGCGGCCAACCTCGTCAATGACGTCCACCTAGCCGTGCTCGCACTAGAGCAACGAGTGGAAGTCGTGTCCTACGACCGCGATTTTGAAAGATTCCCTGGCGTCACGGTCCGTTCGCCCGCGCAGTTGTTGACGTAACAACTCCATAGCCGTGTGCGTCTATCGGTTATTTAGCCGGTGTTTTGTCAGTCAATTAGCAGCACTTTCATCACTCGTCTAGCACGAGTTTCGCCAACCAACTAGCAGGAGCGCGGCTGCCAACGGCGACGTGATCTCGACCGGGCTCGATCGGCGGGTTTCGATAGGCTCAACCAACGGATGGGCGGGGTTACCAACCGGGGGTGCGCAGCACCTTGTGAATGCGTTTCTCGCTGACCGGGCCATCCGTGCCGAGTTGTTGCGCGAACAGCGATACCCGCAATTCCTCGATCTGCCAGCGCACATCGGCCAATTCCTCCGGCAGTGGGAAGTCGTCTGGTACGCCGTTCGCGACGCGCCACCGGGCAATCGCCTCCCGGTACGCCTTGTCCATGTCGTGGATTCGAGCCATCAGATACCCATCGCGCGTGGGGTCCTCGACTGCTTTATGCCAACGATGCACTGCCGCGCGCACATAACGGGCGAGGTGACCCAGCCTCTCCACCGGGGTCAAGCGAATAAAACCGTCTCTTAGGAGTTTCCCGGTCTGGTCTCGAATATCTGCGGCAGCACCGAGTAACGCCAACGAGCCGGTGCGAGACAACTCCGCATCCAACTCCCGTGCTGCAGTCAGAACAGCAACAACATCGCCGACTACCCGATAGACCTCGTCCTCAAACCGAGGTCGGACAACAGCCATAACATCGCTGTACGTTACATCGGATCTATTTTGTACGATTTCATCGACGAGTCGCTCTGCCGCCGCGAACTGCAGGTCTTCAACCATTGTGGTCGTGCTGGAATAGGACGAGCTTGCCATCGTCAGCGTCTGGCTCGTCGACCACCGTGAGGTTACTCGCCCTTCACCCAAGGCGAGCTCATCGACCAGTCGCTGTGCGAAACCAGCCGACGGTTTCATCTCGGTGGCAGGCGGCACTGGTGGCGTCACTGTCGGCGCACTCGCAGCCGCAGACACCTTGGCCATAGGCTGTTTTTCAGTGACAGGCACGGCTGCGACGCTCGCGGGCTGTTCGAGTGCAGTGCCGGATTCGGCCAGAGCAGCAGTGAGCGCGTCACGGACAGCGGATCGGATTGCCTGATCACTGTGCGAAGCAAGTCTGCGCTGCAACGCCCGCAAGTCGTCGGACTCATCGAGCATCATCACGGAGCCGCCGCGTTCTGTCGTCGCACGGTAGGTCATACGCAGATGAGCCGGGAACTTCGTACGATCGATCGCATCGACCGGAACGTCGACATCGCGCAGAGCGCGCACCGCACGAGCGAAACTCGTCGCGTAGGGCTCGGCCATATCACCGGCACGCACAATATCTGCCCAGGTCGGCAGATTCGCGTCGAACCAGGCCGCGACATCACGTGCTACATCAGGAGCCGGAACGAGTTGCACCCGGATGGGTTTGGGCAGTGATCGAATCGTGGCAGTGATCAACTCGTCCCGCATGCCCGGCACCAACCAGTCGAAACCGTTCGGAACAACACGGCCCAGCAGGTCAATCGGAATATGTACGGTTATGCCGTCATTGTCTGTACCGGGAGCGAGCTGATAGGTCAGCGGCAGTTCCCATTCCCCCTGCGGCCAGGTATCCGGGTGCAGATCCCGATCGAGGTCATCCAGTTCAGGCGCAAGCAGCGCTACTGAAAGGTTCAGAAGTTCTGGAGTATTCTTGCGCGCTTCGCGCCACCACTTGTCGAAAGCAGCCGCAGAAGTGACATGGACCGGGATACGCGAGTCGAAGAAGGCGTAGATGGCCTCGTCGTCCAAAATCACCAGACGACGTCGCGATCGCGCCTCAATCTGCTCGATCTCGCCGCGCACCGCATTGTTATGTGCGATAAAGCGATGATGACCGGTCCAATCGCCGTCAACCAAGGCATGCCGAATGAACATCTCACGCGCAGCTCGCGCATCGAATTTGGCCAGCAGCACCTTGCGGTCAACCACAATCGGAACACCGTAGAGCAGCACCTTCTCGCGCACCACCGCAGCCCCGCGCTTACGAGACCATGCCGGGTCTGAATAGGTTGATCGCGCTAGTGGTCCGGCTAGTTCCTCAGCCCATTCCGGGGCGAATTTGGCGACATCGCGCGCCCACAACCGAGAGGTTTCGACGAGTTCGCCCGCCATGACGAATGCCGGTGGCTTCTTGGAAAGCGGCGAACCCGGGAAAATGGCGAACCGTGCGCCACGCGACCCCAGATACTCATTTCGAGCCTGCTTCTTCGCCCGCTTGAGCGCTCGCTCGCGTGCAGCACCGTGCAGATGCGCTACCGCAGATGCTTTGACTTCGCCGCTGTCCTGCATCCCGATCTGCGACAGCAAACCGGCGAGCAGCGACCTATGAATCAGATCCGCGGGCCAGGAACGGCGCAACGATTCCGGCTGAGGCTCATCACCACCAGTTGCTGCGGTGTCGATGATGGAACCATCCGCACGAGTCGCCGTGCTGCGACCACGCACATTGACTCGAACGTCAATGGACTTCGCCAGCTCACGCAGCTGCGCAACGACATCCTGCCACTCGCGCACCCGCAGGAAGTTGATGTATTCCGCGCGGCACAGCCGCCGGAACGCACTCGATGACAGTGCCCGCTGCTGTTCGCGCAAGTACTCCCAAAGGTTCAGATAGGTCAGGAAATCCGAGGTCGGATCGGCGAACCGCGCGTGAAGCTGATCGGCTTGGGCTCGTTCCTCAGTGGGACGTTCGCGCGGGTCCTGCACGCTGAGCGCCGCGGTGATAACCATGACCTCACGAGTCACACCGTGACGTGACGCCTCTAGGATCATGCGGCCAAGCCGTGGGTCCATCGGCAGCAACGCAAGTTTGCGGCCGATCGAGGTCAGCACGTTTCGTGCGGCGCGACCATCTGGGCCGTCGCACTGTGCCTTGCTCTGCGGTGTGTCATGCCGAGGAGCACGCAGTGCCCCCAACTCGGTCAGCAGCATCACGCCATCGCGCACCGCTCGGGTGTCCGGCGGGTCGACAAAGGGGAACTGGGCCATCTCATCGGCAGAAGACACCACCCCGACGGACATCATCTGCAACAGCACCGACGCCAAAGAGGTGCGCAAGATCTCCGGCTCGGTGAACTCGTGCCGGTGCTCGAAGTCAGCCTGCGAATACAGTCGAATCGCGATGCCCTCGGCCACACGTCCACACCGACCCGAACGCTGATTCGCGCTGGCCTGGCTGATTGGTTCAATCGGTAGCCGCTGCACTTTGGTGGTGCGCGAATATCTTGAGATGCGCGCCGTACCGGGGTCCACCACGTAGCGAATACCCGGCACTGTCAGCGAGGTCTCCGCGACGTTGGTGGCAAGAACGATGCGTCGACCGGGATGAGACTGGAATACTCGGTGCTGTTCCGCGGCGGACAAGCGCGCGTAAAGCGGCAAGATCTCGATGTAGTCGGGCCGCTTGTTGTCGTTGGCGCGCGGGCCGAAGTGTCCTTCGAGGGCTTCAGCCGTGTCCAGGATCTCGCGCTCGCCCGACAGGAAGACCAGGATGTCTCCTGGTCCCTCCGCACACAGTTCTTGGACGGCTTCGATGATGCCGGTGAGTTGATCTTTGTCACCCTTGCTGCTGCGGCCGCCGTCCTCGGCATACAAGGGGCGGTATCGGATTTCGACCGGATAGGTTCGGCCCGATACCTCGATAATCGGCGCCGGGTCTTCCGGAGTGCCGAAGTGGGTCGCGAAGCGCTCCGAGTCAATCGTGGCCGAGGTGACGATGAGTTTCAGGTCGGGACGCCGCGGCAGCAATCGGGCCAAATACCCGAGGATGAAATCGATATTCAGGGAGCGCTCGTGCGCCTCGTCGATGATGAGCGTGTCGTAGGCGAGCAGTTGCGGGTCGCGCTGGATCTGAGCCAGCAGGATGCCGTCGGTCATCACTTTGACCAGGGTCTCGTCGCTGGAGGAGTCGGTGAAGCGGACCTGGTAGCCGACTGCGCCGCCGAGCGGTGTCCGCAGTTCTTCGGCGATCCGCTCCGCCACGGTGCGGGCCGCGATCCGGCGCGGTTGCGTGTGGCCGATCTGCCCGGTACGCCCTCGTCCCAGCTCCAGTGCGATCTTGGGAATCTGGGTGGTCTTCCCGGAACCAGTCTCACCAGCGACGATGACGACCTGATTCTCAGCGATGGCGCGCGAGATCTCCTCGCGGTGCGCACTGACCGGAAGTTGTTCAGGGTAGCGAATCTCCGGCAACGAGACGGTGGCGCGCCGCTGCGCGGCTTTGTCCAACTGCGTGCGCAGAGCCACTTGATCGACCCGTTGGCTCTGACGGCCGGGTCGTCTGCGGTTCTTGCGCTGATTGGTCACAACGCACCATTGTCCCAAATCACGCGCACGAATTCACGGGCTTTTCTGTGGGCCGAATGCCGACCTCACCGGTTACCGTCGACCTCACCTCATATAGTCCGTGAGATCGACGGTAACCCGATAGGTCGCCGCAGGTGGCTTGCTGTCGCTATTTCACCGTGACCGATTTCGATCCCTTCGCCTTGGCGGCAGTCGCCGTACCAAGGAACGACACCGTGACCTTGTACTTTCCAGCAGCCAATTTCTTGGTGCGGACTTTGGCCTTGCCCTTGGCGGTCACCTTCACCTTCTTCTTCAGCACGGTCTTCTTTCCGCGCTTGACCACCACTTGAGCCAACTTCTTACCCTTGACGATGCCATCGGACTTCACGGTCGCATTCACCTGCACTCGTCCGGTCTTCTTCACCGGCTTTGCCTTCACCACCACCGATGCCTTGGCTTTGGCAACATCGAGAACCACCGGTTGAACCGATGCGGCAACCGATGCCGAACCCGCGTAGCCGACGGCCAACTGATGGCGACCGACGCTCGGATTCCGCAGTGTGATCGTCGCCGTTCCGCCGCGCAGCGTGCTGCTACCGAGGACCCGCGTTCCTTCCCGCACCGTGACCGACCCGGTCGCAACCGAGTTGTCGACGGCGGCGACCGTCACCGCGACACGCACTTGCGTGCCGTAACGCGCCTTGCTCGGGGTAATGGAGGCCGACGTCACACTGGCGACCTTATTGGATGCGGGCGAGCCGGCTGGCACAGACAGTTCCTTAACGGCGCTGACGTTGCCCGCACGGTCACGTGCACGGTATGACACCACTGCGCTAGCGTTGCCCATCACCACAGGCTGGTTGTAGGTGACCCATGCTCCGGACCCGATACGGTATTCAGTCGCCGCGACACCGGAGGTGGCGTCACTGCTGCTGATCGTGACGACACGATTACTAGATTCGAATGTCGCGGCCGCCTGTGGGGCGGTGCTGTCCACCTTGATCGATCGGCTCACAGTCGCCGATTGATTCGCTTCGGCGTCGTAACTGCGAGCATGAATTGTGTTGTCTCCATCAGGAACGGCGAGTCCGTCCACGTGTGCCTGCCACTGGCCGTTGTTGATGCGCCGTTCAATGTAGGTGAACCCGCTGGCGTTATCGACGGCGGTGATGTTCAGTGTTGGTCGCTGGGTGTACCAGCCGTTGGCGCCGTTCGGGTTGGCCGGGGTCACCGAAACCGAGGTCGTGGGCGGTGTCTCGTCACGAGGTCCAACGTTGTGGTTGATCGTGACCTGGTTGCTCTTCGAGGTCACCAAACCGTCGAATATCCCATCGACCCGTACTTGTACAAAACGCCGCGGTGCAGTCGTACTTGCATGTGCTGCGATGCTCGCCACGGCCGATTCGCCAGCCGCGAGCGGACCCAGGTTCACCATTTGACACTTTCAGCCGGATCTTGCTGCCGCCGATGGTCAGGTGCAGGGTATTGCGCACTGAGCACGGGTTGCAGTCACCCGAGTTGGTCAGGCCGCCCGCCGCTCGTCCCCAGGTGGCCACCCACGGTGACTCATCCGCTTTCGCTGCGGGCACGGCCGCGAGCATGACGCCGCTCAACGTCAAACAGGCAACAAGGAGGGCCGCCAAGAGCGCGGGCAGTTGTCGAAGGCGATTCCCGCCCGATCGCGAGGAAGTGCTCGCAAAGATCATCGCGGCGTACTCCTTTCGGTTTGGAGTACGAGCGCCCTCGGCTCCACCCCCACGGCGAAACCTCGCGTCGTCGCGGGGAACTCGTTTTCTGACAACGCTGTCAGAAGCAGATTATGCCCTTATGCCCCGAAAAGACAACCCTGAAACGCGACTTAGTAAACTGAGGAATCAACAAAAACGCTTCGAGAGAAGCCGGGGTCTCTCCTACAGCGCGCGAATGTCGTCAAGCAGATCAGCGATGTAGAACGAGATCGCATCTAGCGTGATAGCCGCAAGGGATTCGGCGTCAACCATATTACGAGCGAAACTGACGTGTGCTCCTGCTGCCTCAAGCCCGATTTCAGCTTCGGTCGCTTCAAGTTTGACCTGCCAGAGCGGGAAATTCTCGTCCCGAGACGCGTCTAGCACGTCTCCCGCTCGCACGATGGCGACTTCGGCATCCTCAACCGCCTGGGCGTAGACATCGCGTTCGGACTCGTCCAATACCGCGGACACGGCTTGCGAAAGGTCGGTCAAAATTGCTTCGGAAGGCGGCGCGGTCACGTGGTTGCTGCGGGATCGCGGTTGATCGAAGCGATACAGCGGTGCGGCTTCTGCGGTTACCGACAACGGCAGTGACAGGGCGATCAGCCCTGCTGCCAACGTCGTCGTCCGCTTGCTCATGTCAATAATGATGACATCTGTTCCTGATGTGAGTCTGGGACTCCACTTGGAGTTCCCTAGGCACCTATGTGCGCGCGAGCACGTAGGCTCGTCTTGTGAGCGAAGCACGAGCGCTGGCAGCGTTGGACGCAGCGGGAATCTCCTATTCCGTCTCGCGGCATGGTCCGGTGAAATCTCTGGCTGAGGCGGCCGCGGTGCGTGGCCTGGAACCACGCCAGATCGTGAAGACTCTAGTGGTACGGCGGGCGGAAGACGACTATCTGTTCGTGCTCGTCCCTGGAGACCGCACCATCTCCTGGGCGAAGTTACGCGCGCTGCTCGGCGTCAATCGGATCTCCATGCCGCAGGCGGATGTTGCGCGCGAGGTCACGGGGTACGAACGGGGAACCATCACCCCTTTTGGTTCGTTGCGAGCGCTTCCCGTTATTGCGGACGAGCACATCCGTGGCGAATTCATCTCACTGGGCGCTGGGGCGCACGGCTCGACGGTGAAGGTTTCAGCCGACGCGGTCATCACCGCGTTACAGGCGCAGGTCGCCGATGTGACTGAGCCGCTACCGGAGTGATTCGTCCCTGGTCAGAGCGTCACGGTTCGTAATGTCGGAGGGGGCCGATAACGTCTGATCATGCGATTCATTCATACTTCTGACTGGCACCTGGGTCGGACCCTGCATGGGGAAGACCTTTTTGATGCCCACCAGAAGTTCCTGGATTGGCTGGTTTCGCAGGTTCAAGAACATGCCGTCGATGCCGTTTTGATCAGTGGCGACGTCTTCGATCAGGCTTATGCCCCTGCGCGTTCCATTGAGCAGTTCTCTGATGCGTTGGCGCGACTCGCGGAGCATGCCAGTGTCATCGCGACACCGGGCAATCACGATTCAGCAGTGCGACTGGGCTACCTGTCACCGCTGTTGCGGGACCAGGTCACGATCATCAGCCGCACGGCCGACGCTGGCCAGGGGGTACGAGTGGCGGGGAGCGACGGCCACGATGCCATCGTCTATCCATTGCCGTATTTGGATCCATCAGATGCACGCCGGGTGTTGGCGGAGGACTTTGACGAGGACGGTGTTCCGGTCCCGCTGACACGCAGCCATGAAGCAGTGACGAGCGCCGCCATGCGCCGTATCCGGGCAGACATCGCCGAGCGTATGACCGCCGGATCGGAACCACTCGCTACCGTCGTGATGGCCCACGCCTTTGTCATCGGTGGACAGGCAAGCGATTCAGAGCGAGATATCCGTGTCGGCGGCGTCGACTCAGTGCCGGCCGGGGTGTTCTCCGGTGTCGATTATGTGGCGCTGGGGCATCTTCATGGACCGCAGCAGATCAGTGCTCCGGCGGTATCCGAGGGACGAGCTCCTGTTATCCGGTACTCCGGATCACCGTTGGCGTTCTCGTTCTCGGAGATGAATCACCATAAATCTGTGTGTTTGGTTGAGGTCACAGCGCGAGATGGCGTGACCGCCTGCACGGTTCTGGCAACTCCGATTGCACGCAGGTTAAGTCATATCGAGGGCACTCTTGAGGAAGTTCTTTCCGCTGTCCACGCCGACAAACGAGATGATTGGGTACGCATAGTGCTCACGGATGCGCGCACTCCCGCAGGTTATCTCAGCGTCATTAAACAGGCATTCCCGCACATGCTCCAAGTACAGCGCAAACCCGTACTCGGTGGTGGTTCGCCTGGGATGGCACCGATGACACCGACGTCTGATCCCGCTAGCGTGGTCGCGGATTTCGTGCGATATGTCACCGGTGCTGACCCAACCGATGAGGAGACCTCTCTTATTCACGAGATCGTCTCCGAGGTCAACGACGCCCAAAGGAGCGCCTGATGCGACTGCATTCATTGCGCTTCGCGGCGCTCGGACCATTTGCCGGCGAGGAGGCCATCGACTTCAACGCGCTGGCCCAATCTGGGATCTTCCTTTTCGAGGGACCAACCGGTTCGGGTAAATCGTCGATCATCGATGCGATCGTCTTCGCCCTCTATGGGGTGATTGCGGATGCCGACAACAAGGCGAAGGAACGCATGCGTTCGGACTTCGCCACGCCCGATACCGAGAGCTACGTCGATTTGGTGTTCGAAACCAATCATGGCGTGTTCCGGGTGCGACGAACCCCCAGCTATGAGCGACCGAGGCAACGCGGTGGCGGAACAACGACGCAGAATGCGACCGCCAAACTATGGCGGCTTAGCGCCGCGGACCTTGACGCCGTAGCGACGTTAAACGGAAGACAGCCGAACGGTTCTCACGACGAGCTCGACGCACGCGGCGAATTGATTTCTCATCGCGCTAACGAAGTCGGGACCGAGATTGAACAGATCATTGGACTGAACCGGAAGCAATTCGTACAGACCATCGTGTTACCCCAGGGCTTATTCGCTCAGTTCCTGATGGCCAAAGCCGAAGAACGTTCGATGATTCTGCGCAAGGTCTTCCGCACTGAGGTGTATGTGCAGTTTGAAGATGCGCTGCGCAGTCGCGCTTCAGCCAAGGCCAACCAAATCCGCAGTGCCAAGGATGCGATAGACGCTGCGCGCCAGTCTCTGCTGAAAGCAGTAGGGGAACCTGACGGCTCAGAGTTCCTCGTTGCCCAGTTGGCAGCCTTGCAGGATGCCCCGTTGACAGCTGCTCCAGGCGCCGACAGCCCCGATGCTTCGCAGATCGCCGCCACGGTCAACAGCTACTTCGTCGAATTGCGTGAAGCGGCATACAAAAAGTGGCAGGCGACCAAACAGCGACGCATCGATGCAGACGCATCGCTCAAGGAAGCAGACCGGCTGCTGAAATTGGCGGAACAGCGCAGCGATGCACTGGAACAGATTGCCCACCTGAAAGAAGCACAGCCACGCATCGACGAGTTGCGCAGCAAACTCGACGCCAACACTCGGGCGGCCATTGTCGAGCTTGCCCGTGGGCGGCATAGTGGCGCAGTCACGACCCAAGACCACCTCGCGCAAGGCCTCGCCGCTGCTCGTGACGAGGCGGCGACCCATCAGCTCGACGTTCCCGCGGATCTCGATGATCAGATACTGCGGTCACGACGCGATTCGATCTTGAGTGCGAGCGGCAAGTTAGCCGATGCCGAAGCATCGTGGCGCAAAGTCGAACAACTAGTCGGGCGACAAAAGGAATGCCAGGACGAGGCTGAGAAGTACGCGGACATACAAGTTGAGTTGGAATCTCGCGCAAGAGACCTCCCTGAACAACGCGAAGCGCTTGAGGAACGCCTTTCCCTTCTCGCCTCGGCCGAATCTGACTTGATTCGTGCGGAGCACAGGCAAGAATCGGCGCACTCCAGCCTGACAGCAGTGCATCGCTTGAATGAGGTCATTCCGCAATGGCGCGAGGCAATGAGCCTGCTGCGGGCAAAAGCCGAGCGTGCAGCGGAATTGGTGCGTCATGCTGCCGATCTGCAGCTCGCTCGCCTCGCCAACATGTCCGCCGAACTTGCCGAGAGACTACAGCCGGGCAAGCCCTGTCCGGTCTGCGGCTCAGTTGAACATCCCCATCCGGCGCAGCCAGACCCTTCGGCAGTCACCATCGATGAGGTGACGGCCGCTGAGGACGCACGAGATGAGGCGACTACCGCAGCGGCGGCCCAGGAAGTTCTGGTCACCGAGTTGCGGCAGCAATGCGTGACGCTCCTTGAACCACTACGGGATGATTTCACCCCGGTCACTGAACTCATCGCCCAGTTGTCCGGCACATCCAGACCGGCTGGGGATGAGAGCGCCCCCTCTGACATCGACCGATTGCTGGCAGCCCTGGTGGCAGAAGCAACAACGATGCACGATGAGGCGATCACAGCCAGAGATACTGCCCAAGAGGCTGTCGCCCTCATACAGCAGTTACGCGGCGAACACGAGAAACTAGTCACTCTTGCCGAGCAGATCAAAGCCGAGCAGCAGAAAGTCACGTTGCGGGCAACCTCCCTTGCAGCGCAACTGGCTGAAATCACAACTCAGTACGATGCCGCACTGGCAGACTCTCAGCAGCACCTCGCTGATCTGGAGCAATACCGGATCCCAGAGGTTTCCGACAGCACACCCCTAAACACTGACACTTCCCCCGAACGCGCCACCACCGGTGCTGGCCCCGTCACGGAACCGGCAGCCGCCATCGCGCTACTCAAGCAACATGAGCAGTTCATCGCCGCGCAAGGCAGCGCACTAGAGCGACTGGAAGAGGTCTGGGCTGAGTGGCAGCAGGCACAGCGCATCACAGCAAATCTTCATACGGCACTGCTCGAAACCGTGGCCGAACAAGGTTTCACGACACTCGACGAAGCCGTCGAGTCACTGCTCACCGAGGACACTGCCACTGCGCTCACTCGTACTGTTGCCGACCATGACGAGCAACTGACGCGAGCGCGTACGATTTTGCAGTTGCCAGAGATCGTCGCTCTGCCGGAGACGCTCGATTTCGATCTGGATCAACTCAGCGCCACGGCCGAGGCCGCCGCGACTGCGGAACAGGAGGCAGAGACGAGCCACACTGATCAGGTCGCGCACACCTCCCAAGTCGCAGCAACGGCCAGCGCCCTCGTCAGCGCTGTCTCGGAGTACGAATCCTTACTCGATACCAGTGCCACTCTGGTGCGGCTGGCCGAACTCGTCGCCGGAACATCCTGCGATAACCGCATCCGGATGACACTCTCAACTTACGTGCTGGTACAGCGGTTTGAAGCCGTCGTCGATGCCGCGAATTTGCGGTTGGAGAACCTGTCGAACGGCCGTTATCGCCTAGCACGCACCGAAGAACGCGAGAACGCTCGGGAACGACGGGTCGGCTTGGCACTGCAGATCGTTGACAACGAGACTGAGAAAGCCCGTCCCACCCGCTCTCTTTCCGGCGGTGAGACCTTCTACGTTTCCCTCTGCCTGGCACTGGGGCTCGCCGACATCGTGATGTCAGAATCGGGCGCTCGGGACTTTGGCACCCTCATCATTGATGAAGGCTTCGGTACGCTCGATGCTGAGAAACTCGAAACCGTACTGCACGAACTCGCTCAGTTACGTACCGATGGACGCACCATCGGTGTTGTCTCTCATGTGGAAGCGCTTAAGACTGTGATCGCAGAACAAATTCAGGTACGACCCGCCTCACCCCACGGCAGCACGGTACGGGTGATCAGTTGACCCGCCGTCGGGCTGATCGGTCCGGAATCTTCATCTGGACAATCGCGGTAGCAGCGTACGCACTGGCCGTCGCCCACCGCTCCTCCCTGGGAGTCGCCGGACTCGACCTCGTCCAACGCTTCGACATTCAAGCGACCGTTCTCTCACTCTTCGCTGTCGTACAACTCAGTGTCTACGCCGCCGCACAGTTACCGGTCGGATTGGCCCTCGACCGCTTCGGGTCACGTCGCATGATCGCAACCGGCGCCTTCCTGATGGCTGTCGGCCAGTTAGGGATGGCATTAGCGACTACACTGCCGCTCGCCATAACCATGCGCGTACTCATCGGTTTCGGCGATGCCATGACCTTCGTCTCCGTGATTCGTCTTGTGCCACAGTGGTTTCCGGCTCGACGGGTTCCGCTCATGACGCAACTGACCGGCATCGTCGGCCAACTCGGCCAAGTGCTCTCCGCGGTCCCCTTCGTCGCAGTGCTGCACCACCTGTCATGGGGCTGGGCGTTCGGAAGCCTCAGTGTGATCGGCCTACTGGCCGGGTTCTTCGTCATCACTCTGGTGCGTGACCGACCCACGACTGGCTCTCGCAATGAACCGACGGTCATGTCACCGCGCCCCGACAGTTCCTCGGTCGGCGCAGCCTTGCGTAATCCCGGGACCTGGCTTGGTTTCTGGACCCACATGGTGACGAGTTTTTCTACGAATGTCTTCGCACTGCTGTGGGGATATCCGTTCTTGATCTCCGGTCAAGGCCTCTCACCGACCGCGGCCAGCGCACTGTTGACGTGGAACGTCGTCGTCGCGATCGCAGCCGGTCCGATCATCGGCGAGTTCACTGCTCGTCATCCATTACGACGCTCATGGGCAGTCATCGTGATTTCAGTCGGGGTGCTCATTGGATGGCTCATCGTCATCATCGCCTCACAACCGCTGCCGCTGTGGGCGCTAGTCATCTCCGTCAGTCTCGTTGCGGTTGGCGGTCCCGGATCCGTCATCGGATTCGACTATGCACGCAGTTTCAACTCGCCCAACCGGTTAGGCGCAGCGACCGGGCTGGTGAACGTGGGCGGCTTCATTGGTGCGGTCGTATCGGTACTGGCCATCGGGGTCATCCTCGACGCCGTGTCGGGCGGCGAACAGTTCACCTTGAACGGCTTCCGTATCGCATTCCTGGTGATTGTCGTCATCTGGCTCATTGCCATGGTCAATCTGCTGATTTCACGTCGGCTTACTCGAAAGATGATGGCTGCCGATGGTGTGATCGTCCCGCCCATCACCACCGTCATCAAACGTCGCCGGCCACAGCCATGACTAACCGCTAGTCAACCTCACATCGACCCAGCGCAGCACTGAGCGCCGCGCGCTCCGCATCGGTCACGCTCAGTCGATAGCGTGCCTTCACGGCAACCTGACGGACTGCATAACGGCAAGCGTAGCCGGTATTCGGCGGCAGCCACTGATCGGCGGTCGCCGCCCCCTTCGCCTGGTTCGCCGGACCTGAGACCGCCAGTAAGTTGACCGGATCGTTGGCGAAACGCATGCGCAGAGTTTGTTCCCACTGCCAGGCTCCCGCCTGCCACGCGTCACCTAAAGCAACCACGTGGTCGATCTGCACCTGACGGCTCGTCGGCCCTCGTTCAAATTCGATATCTTCCCCGGTATAAGGATCGGCCAATAGACCCGAGCGCACCGCGCACATCACGTGCTCATCGACATAGGTGACTTGGTCGAGGTCGCGGGCCAAGATGTCGTTGCGGGTATCGCAACTGTTGAAGTCCATGTCAGCCCAGGCCGGTCCGAAAGCGTCCCGGGAGTATGGCGGCACAGTCGCGATCTGCTGTGAGATTCCGGTTTGGCCCGATCTTCCATCTGCCTTGTCCAGTCGACCCGGCAGGTTGACCAGGTCAGCCTCAGCCCGTTCGAGCACTGCGACACTGACGGGATAGCGCTGGGCGGCGCGCCGCTGCGCGATATGCGGTCCGCCAAGGGCAATAAGCAGCACGGCGATCAGACCGGCCACAGCAAACACGAAACGCAACGCATCGCTTTCCACCAAACTGCGCGATGAACTCGTCACCCGATCATCGTGACCGCAAGCCGGTCACCACCGCACGGTCTAATCCGTGCTGTGGATAACTCATGCCCTCCGATGGCGGGACGCCCAAGTGCGGGATAGTCGTGTTGAGCACCAGTTATAAACGGTGCCCAACACGATTAACTTGCACTTACACACGCAGAACGGCGCCGACCCAGGTTCACACCCAGGTCGGCGCCGTTTGTCGACAGATCTCAGCGGTGCTACCGGGACTAGAACACTCCGTGGTGACTAGTCCCTGCAGCGGGGGCCGCGCGTCTTAGCGAAGCACGCGCAACTTCGTTGCCGATTTTGCCTTCTTGTAGTTCTTGTTGCCCATGTATCGGACGTTGACCTTGCCGGTCTTCTTCAACCGCTTGGTCTTGATCTGAGCAACGAACTTGTTGCCGCGCTTCTTCACCTTGGCCTTGCCGACCACGGTCTTGCCTACGCGAAGTCGTACCTGTCCAGCCGGGCGGACCTTGGCTTTGCCCTTGAGGATGACTCGGACGGTCGCCTTCTCACCGACACGCAGCTTGCCCTTGATGACCTTGACTTTCTTCTTCTTGATCTTGGGCTTTGCCTTGGCGATCTGCAATGTTGCTTCAGCGCTGGCAGGCTTGATCGCCACACCAGCCGCAGGTGAATACGTCACGCGCAGCTTGTGCTTGCCCGCCGTCAGTTTCTTCGGCGTGCGCACCGTTGCTTTGCCGCTACTCAAGGTGGCGCGGCCCAGCAACGCCCCGGCTTCGGACAGGACCGTCACCGTACCTTGTACGACTCGACCTGTGGCTGCAACCGCGATGTTCACGGTGCCCTTCTTGCCGAAGGTCGACTTGACCGTGGAGACCGTCATCACTGAAGCGACCGGATCCCCAGAGCCAGGACCGACATCCGATGCCGTCACCTTGACCGGCAGGTACGCCGTCGCGCGGGTGTCAAGCGCATCCGTGACGGTCACAACCGCCTCAGAGACCAGCGCAGCCGAATAGGTGTGCTGGGCTGTGACGGCGAACTGGCCACCCTGCTCGGTGATCGTCGCATTCGAGGTGGTTCCGTCTCCCCATGCGACGGTCGCAGAGAAGTCGGAGGCACTCGTCCCGGCTCCGCCGGTGAACGTGACCAGCTGACCGCCCAATGACTGTCCGGCCTTACCTTCAATGCTGGCCTGGTTCGAGAACACCATCGTTGGGACGACCTCGACCAAGGACACATCGTCAATCCAACCGCGCAGATAACCACCGTCACTCGTTGGCGCGAAGTTGCTCGGCGATCCCATGCGCAGCAGAACCTGCTTCACGGTCTTGCCTGCGGCCGCTTCGGGCATCATCACTTCGACCGTATTCCAAGTGTCCACAGCTAGCACGCCGCCCTGAGCAACCGGGTTGAGTGCAGCGCCGTTGGAAGCCACCGCGTCCATCTGGCTCAGATAAGTTCCATCCGTGAACTCAATGTCGAGTGACAGATACTCGGTTGCATCGTGGACATAGTTAGCGAACGGCCCACCAGTGCGCTGCGGGTAGATCGAGTAACCGAGCTTGGTGTTTGCCTGGACCGGCTCGCTGAAGGCGGGCAGGTCGGCGAACAACACGTTCGTGGCAGCCGCATTGCCTGCGGTCGCCCGACCCGAGTAGACCACCGATTGCGATCCGGTCTTCTTCTGTCCGTCGGTGGCGACCTTCGATTCAAAACCACCGATCGAGCAGCAGTAGTCCGATACATTGACCTGCGGGCCGACCCGGACATTAGACGGAATCTGCTCTTGACCAGGCTCGAAACTAGTGACCAGGCGGGCAATCTCGGCACCGCCCGCACGGACTTCCACGTTGATCGGAATCTGACGCATCGTCACGCCACCGGACTTCGGCTGGATCACCGCACGATACGTGCCAGGCTCAGCATTCCAGTCGGCACGGATGACGATCTCCTCCGTGACAGCCGTCGAGCCCGATACTGCCAACGTGCCGCTCGTGACATCTGCCTCAAGCGCGTCGGGTAGGACGAGCTCGTACTCCACGTCCTGTGCGGCCGTGATCCATTGCAGGTTCTTCGCCGTCAATATCACCGGCGCAGCCGCTGAGCCGCGCGTGGTGGACAATTTGGACGAGTTCACCCTGACCTCAGGCAGTGATTCACCTGTGCGGTCTGATGGCGGCGCATCGGCAGGGCTCGTTCCACGAGTTGTGTTCGCAGTGGTGCTGACTGCAAAGTCGACGACCGAGTCCTTCTCGATGACCGATGGCGGCAGGTAGTTCTTTGTTGAGACAACCCCATCGATTTCGAGCGAATCAATGTACCGCTTGGTGACATCGGCGCCCGGTGCGTTGATTTCGATGGTCGGCCCGTCGGTACGGTTGATCTTGATTGTCTCGAACAATGGTGCCGCGAGCGACAACTCCGCCCGGTTCGGGTTCTGCGGATAGATTCCCATCGCTGAGAACACGAACCACGAGCTCATCTGCCCGAGGTCGTCGTTGCCCGGGATGCCCTTGGAGCCGCCAGCCGTATCAGCGTGATTGAGCCACAGCTGGATCAGCGTTTCACGGATCGTGTCTTGGGTCTTCCAGGGCTTGCCGAGGTAGTTGTACAGCCACGGTGCCGCAATGGACGGCTCGTTGTCCATGTTGACGTTCATCGTGTTGTTCCACGAGTTGACCAGCGACCAGTTTCCATTCGTGTCCTTGAAGAACCCGTCGAGACGCTGGTCGGCCACATCATGGCCGCCCATGACCTCGAACAGGCCCGCCGGGTTGTGCGAGACCAACCACACGTAGGTGGCGGCGGGCGCTTCCACGAAGCCGGAGCCGGACTGGGCTGCGTTGAATCCGCTTGACCAAGCGCCATCCGCGTTACGCGGGTGAATCCATCCAGTCGGACCCGGCACACCGCCGTTGTACTCACTTGTCGCATTCGGGTTGTACTGGTTCTGCCAGGACTGCGAGCGCTGTGAGAACATCTGGGCGTCCTCGTCGTGGCCCAGCACATCGGCAAGGACCGCCAGACCGGAATCGGCCATCGCCATCTCTAGGGTTTCATTCGGGCAGCCCCAGGCGTTACAGCCCTGCGGGTAGTACCCGTACTGCAGGAACTGATCGAGCGAGGGGCGCTGACCGACCACACCGATGTTCCAGCCCTGGCGGGACAGGTCCTTTTCGGTGGGCACTGTCGCGGCCTTCTTCAGCGACTGGTACGCCTCTTCAACATCGAAGTCGCGGGCACCGAAGGAGTGCATACCGGCTACAGAGATCGCAGACGGGTCACCGACCATCACGTGTGTGGCACCGGTGACGTGCGTCCAGCGGTCCCACACACCGTCATATTGGTTGGCTTGGTTCAGCAGAGACTGCACGATGTCGGAGCCACGTTTGGCGTTCAGGAAGGCGACGAGTTGCACCTGCGAACGGTAGACGTCCCAGCCGGAGAAGGTCGTGTACTGGTGATCCTGGGACGGCGACAGCGTCTCTACTGACACGGTTCCGTCGGACTGCAGCCCTTCAAAGGTCGGGTAGCGCCCATCGACGTCGTCGATGATGTTCGGGTGCAGCAGTGAGTGGTAGAGCGCGCTGTAGAAGGTGCGCTGCTGCGACTCGGTTCCGCCACCGATCTCGATGGTGCGCAACTCGTCATTCCACGCTGCCTTGGTATCTGCCTTCACCTGGTCGATGGTGGTGCCTTCGGGGGCCTCCGCTTCGAGGTTCTTCTCGGCCCCTTCTGGGTCAACGTAAGAGATGCCCACCCGCACACCGACTTCCGATCCTGCCGGGAAGGTCAGGTAGGCACCGGAGCCCTGTCCGGCTGGCGGGTAACCGCCGGTGCCGTAACTGGTGCCACCTGTGGCGGAGGTCGAGTTGGGGGTGACTGCGGCATTCTTCCACGTACCGTGGGCCGTGAAGGCGGTGTCGAACTCCGCAGTGAAGTGCACCTTGTAGTAACTGCGGCGCAGTGAGCCATCGCCGACGAAGGAACCGCAGAAGTTCCCGGATTCAACCCAGCCGGATACGGTGCGGTTGGCCGGGTCGATGGTCACTGACGCGTCCCGCGATCCCTTGAGGGAGTCTGAGGTGCGGATCAGCATCGTGGCGTCGCTGCCAGACGGGTACGCGAAGGTTCCCACGCCAGCACGAGTGGTCGCAGCGAGATCAACCTGGACACCGTTGTTGAGGGTCACGCCGTAGTAGCCGGGTGTGGCTTCTTCTCCGGCATGGGTATAGGTGGCCTTGTAGGTGCTCGCATTGGAGACATCGGCGGTCGACGGGGAGGTCGAGGCAGCGTTCAGCGTTCCCACGTAGGGGAAGAACGGAATGTCTCCGGCAAGTCCGGCGCACCCTGCACCGGAAACGTGTACCAGTGAGAATCCGCGCGTGGTGTTGTTGTCGTAACTGTAGCCAGACGGTGTGACGCTGCGCATCACGCCGCTACTGGTGTTGACGTTGTCGGGACCCCAGGTCAACATGCCGAAGGGCGCCACCGCGCCTGGGTGTGTGTTTCCCGCATTCGATGTTCCGACGAAGGGGTTGACGAATGCCGCAGGGTCGGTGATGACCGGTGCGGCGTTCGCGGTTGGCGCCGCCAGAGGGACGAGACCAACTCCGAGGGCTGCGGCTGCGAGTCCGGCTACAAGTTGTCGCCCGCGCCGTCTGGGCGGTGATGCCGCATTTCTCCTGCGCTGCAGGGACTCGGAGGAAGTAAAGAGGGACAAGGGTTTTCTATTATGTTTCACGAACCTGCTCCATCGAAGGCGTGTGAGTGTGACCCTCTTATCCGAGCACTGACCGACAGCGTTGTCAACACGAACGCGACGCACACAGCCAAAGGGCACCATAATCGTGTCAAGCACCCCAGATAAGTGGTGCCCAACGCGAATATGGTGCCCCGGCGGGCCAACCCGCCTCGACCCGTTGCCAGCAGCCGCATCCACGGCCAGCCGGCCAACGATCAGCGGTCAGTTGGACAAGGCGGACTCGTCCTCAATAGGGTCACCGAACGGTGAGCCGCTTGATGCTGCTCTTGGCTTTGGTGGTCACGGCAGACCCCTGGTAGATCGCACGAATCTTCTTCTTGCCCGCAGAGATCTTCGGCAGTTTCACGGTGATCTTGCCCCGCTTGGCCGCCTTGAGCTTCACGGTCTTGATCGCCTTTCCAGCCACGCGAATCGTGACTTTGCCCGTTGGTTTCGCAACACTCTTGGACTTGACCGTTACCTGCACCTTGGGACGAGCGTTCCGAGCAACCTTCTTCTTGACGAGTTTGACCTTCACACTCGCCTTGGCCTTCTTGATCCGAACACTCGCAGTCGTCGAACGTGCTGCAGCCGCATTCGAACCCGCGACGATCCGTGCCGTCAGGTTGTGTCGGCCCACACCCAGGCCTGCGAGGGTGGTGGTGACCGTTCCAGAGGTCGGGATGACCACTGAGTCAATCAACTTCGCGCCGTCATAGACCAGCGCTGTGCCACCGATTGCAGTCCCAGTTTGCGCAGCAGCCTTGATCGTCACGCCGACCGGGTTGCCGTATCGGAAACTGGCCTTCGCGGCCGTGATCGTCACCGTTGCACCACTTGGCACCACCGCGAATTGGGCGGCTGCCGAGCCTGCGGCGACGGTCGCGGAACCGTCGTAGACGGCCTCGACCAGGTGAGTCCCCACACTGAGCGAAGTCGGCAGTGTCACGGTTGCCGCACCGTTGACGAGTTGCCCTGTCAGGATTGTCCCGCCGACCTTGACAGTGACAGAACCTGTGGCGGTGTTGGCACTCGTGACCTTGACGGTGGCCTTCGGCGCAGAACCGAATGGAACCGAAACCTTGTCGAGGTCGAGTGAAACAACCGATGGTGCCGGACCGGAGTACGGCAAAGCAGGTGCGAACTCGGTGTGTACCGCGATCTGTGCTTGCTGTTCGGCGGCGTAACCCATGGCCAGAATCTCCGGGTCGTCCCAGGCCCGACCCACGATCTGAACCGAGTTGGTGTAGCCCGCTGAGGTCGTGGTGATCGGCAAGATCACGGTCGGAACGCCGAAGTTCGAGGTGAGCACGCCGGTTCCGCGGTCTGAGCTGAGCGCCGCGCTTGATGCGTCGTTGTTGCCTATCTCGGAGATGAATCCGGCATAGACCACTGCATCGACCGGCTCGCCGTCCTCCGTGGACGAGTCCATCCACTCGGCGACCCGCTCCTTGTATACGTCACGTCGCTCTAGATACAACTCGGTGTTCTCGTCGTCCATACCGACTGAGGTGTAATTAGACGAGACGTTGTACGGCAGGTTGTCCTTGGATTCACGCAATCCCTTGGGACCTTCAAAAGGGAAACCGGGATTTTCTTCGATATACCGTTCCCAGCCCTCAGCATTGGCGTTGCCGACCGGGTTGATGCCGGTTCCACCTGTGGAAGGGGCACCTATCATTGGAACCAGGGTTGCCCCGGCAGCCTCGAACACCTCTTCAATAGCTTCGAACGTCTCTGCACCAGTGGTGTCGTCCCCGAATTGCGAGGACGCAAAACTTCCCGGCACATATCCGATGCGCTTTCCTAGCAACGCATCGACGTCGAGTGCAGACTTCCACTCTTCGGGGCGCAAGTCATTGTCCACACGCGAAGTAATGATGTCGGAGGGGTTGTTTCCCGTACTGCGGGTTGCCGTCGCATCCAGCATGATCGCCAGATCGGTCACGGTACGCGCCATCGGACCTGCATAGTCCTGAGCCCAGGTCAGCGGCATCACACCGGAGGTGGAGGTCAATCCATCGGTACCGCGGAACGTTGCCAGTCCTGCACCTGTGCTCGGGGCGTACAGTGACACGCCAGTCTGAGATCCCATGGCACCAGGGGCGAAGTCAGCTGCAATAGCAGTCGCGGAGCCACCGGAAGACCCGAAGGAGGACTTCGATGGGTACAGCCCGTTCCAGGACTGCATGAACCCGGACTCAGAGAATGATCCTGAGTTGGCGAATTCGGACAGGTTGGTCTTGCCGATCAGAACCGCCCCGGCGTCGCGCAATGCGGCGACTTGCCATGCGTCCTGTGCTGGCTGCCAGTCCCGCAGTGCCCGCGTACCACCGGTGGTGATCTGGTCCTTGGTGTCATACAGGTCCTTGAGCGCGATAGGCACGCCCAGTAAGTCAGAATCCGCCCCAGCTGCCCGAGCAGCGTCTGCCGCGGCGGCTTGATCGAGCGCATTGTCAGCCACCGAGATGAATGACTTGAAGCCAAGGGCTCCTGTGTCGTACGCCTCGATACGGTCTAGATATGCCTGGGTGATCTGGACCGAGGTCACAACGCCCGCGCGCATGTCGTCTTGGAGTTCGGCAATGGTCTTGCCTGTCACGTCATAGGCGACATCAGTGACGACTGGTGCCGCTTCAGCGGCGGTCGGCAATTTCAATGGTTCGGTGCCGACACAGCCGTTGGGTCCCACGATGGCTGTGAGGTCCCAGTTCGCGACCGTGCAGATCTCGTCCAAGGTGAACGAGCTCACTGCGGGGCTGTCGGACAGGTCAGCGGTGTCGGCAACGATATCGACGGTGTCGTTGCGATCACCGACTTTCACGTAGCGCAACAATGACTTGGTTTCGCCGGGAGCGATGTCGAGGACATTGATGAATCCGGGGTAGTTCGACGGGCTGCCTGTCGTTTCGTACGCGGTGGTGAATGGGTCGCGTTGCTGGTTGCCGACACGGTCGATGCTGCCCTCGTCACCGACGACGACGCCGACGGCGCGCATATTGCTGCCTGTTGCGGCTCCAGCCACTATCCAATTGTCCGTTGCGTCAATCACCGTGTCGGTGCTCGATGTGGCTTCGATGGTCGCCGCGGCACTGCTGGTGCCGTAGCCGAGTGCCCCACCGAAGGAGGTTTCGACACTGCGGTCTTCGGTGGCGGAGTTCGTGAACGTGTCGAAGAACGCGGCGACGTTCGTGACCGGATCCAGGACGAGCTTGCGAGTGACGAGCACATCACCGAGTCGAACCGACTGTCCCGAGGTGTAGGTGGTCCCGCTAGTCGCGGCAAGTCCAAAACCGCGCAACATCTGACCGTTGAGTCGTGGTTCATCGCCGCCCGAGACCTTGACGAAGATGGATCCGAACGCCTCGAGGCGCGAGTTTGAGATGTTCCTGATGGAACCGGTGTCGATGCCGGGTCGCCGCGCATCGTTGATATTCCAGGTTGCGCTATCCGCGCCCACTGGCGAGGTGATCGCCATGGCGCTGGTGCCGCCGATGACCGGCGCGACTCCCATACCTGCAACGAGTGCCATCGTCACAATGGCCGTGTTTCGTTTCATTCTTCTGTTTCGCATGTATCCCCCTTTGTGAACTGTTTGCTCTGTTTCGATCGTTCTTGCTTCTGCCCGCTGGTCGAGCAGTGCTGCGCCGCTTCACACTGCCCGTCAGTGCGGGGCAGATAGGCGCCCTGGTGGACGGGCCGGGACTGGCCCGTCCACCTCAAGCGCTACTAGCTCACTTGCGCTTGGCGAATCTGATGGACTTCGTCACATTCGCCTTGCCGGTCTTCGCGGCGCTTGCTCGCGGCGTGAACACAACCTTGACCTTGGCCTTGACGGCCTTGTTCTTCAGTTGCTTTGCGAACTTCTTCTTCGGTTTGATGACGATCTTGGTGCGCTTCGCGCTCTTGACCGTCACCGTGCGGTTCTTGATCTTCTTGGCCTTGACCTTGATCGTTCCGGCGGCATTCGGCTTCACGGTGAGCACCACGGTGCCCTTCTTCGGCCGCACCTTCACCTTGGTGACGACAACCTTCGCCTTGCCCTTTGGCTTGACTGCCGGTGGTGTCACCGGCTTGGGCGGTGTCGGTGTGGGTGGTACCGGCGGACCTACCGGATCAGGTTGAGAAGCCACCTTGATGCTCAATGGGGCAGAGGTGGTGACTCGTCCCAATGCGTCAGTCACAGTGGCTTGAATCGTCACCGTCTTTCCAGCCTGAGCCGCACTTGCCGTCCAGTCGAACAGGTATGGAGCACTCGTCGCCGGAGCAGACGAGACCCCATCCACACTCAACGTGACTGACTTGACTGCAAAGTCATCGGACGCCTTAACCAATGGTGCGATGGTCTGGCCGATGCCCACCTCAGCGTCCGGCCCCGGGTCAATGATGGCTGCTTTCGGTGCGGCGTTGACAACGGACTTCGCCTTGGTTGGGACAGCCGCAGGCCGCGAGGAAGCACGCTGCTGAACCACAACGGATCCAGATCCAGAGATGGCCTCCAGCCCTGTGGTCGGATTCGCCGGGCCACCTTGAACGGGGTTGCCGGTGCCGATATAGCTTTGACCGACAGTGACCGGCGCATCCGTACGGACCGCTGTGTTGTCAGCATTCGCGTTGAACACTGCGAAGCCGTTGGCGGTCAGGATCGATCCAGTCACTGACAACCCAGTGTCGGTATCGATTCCGGCATCGGTGAGCAGCACACCGAAGGATTGCGCCGGGTCGGCGGTGAAGTAGTTCCCGGTGATCCGCGAGTCGGTCACGAATCCGTCTGCGCCGGATGCATACTGCACACCGGTTTGCGGGAACAACGAGTTCGGTTGACCGGTGATCACTGACCGGACCACGAAACCATGCTCCTTGATTCCGGTGCGAACCGTGTTGTCACTGTGACCGTCAGTGCCGCGAGCGCCATCGAACAAGACACCACCTGATTGGTAGCCCTTGATCTCACTGTCCGCGATGGTCAGTTCGTTCTCGACCGTGCCTGGACCCGCACCGCGGATCAGACCGGTCTTGACCACACCCCAACCATGCGGATAATCGGCGAGTTCACTGGCAGTGGTCGCGACCTTCATCGGACCGATGACCGATTCGGAGATTCGACCTGCGGCACCGAAGTACGCGATGCCAGCCTCTGCGTAGGTGTCGCCAGCAGTCACTGTCACTCCCGAAATTTCGACAAACAGCTCGTTGGTGTCCGTCGACCCCAGTGACTGGCGCGACACTGTGATGACGTTGCCGCCGCCATCTCGCAGATATGGCGTCACACCGGCGATCGAGGTAAGCGATTGGTCGGGCATGATCGTGACTTTGTCCGCGCCAACACCCTTGATCTTGAGCGGCTTGGTGATGGTCAAAGCGTTGATCGCACCGGTAGCGACCGGATTGGAGGCGTGATAGTTCGGTGTCGACGACTCCTCATAGACACCCTCACAGATCACGATCGTGTCCCACGGCGCGGCGTAGTCAATCGCATCCTGGATGGAAGCAAAACTCGCGTCCGGACACTGCTGGAAGTCATCGTCGACCACCCATGTGGTGTTCGAGAATTCACCGCCAGTGGTGTCTGGCAACCTGACATTGCTTGGTGTCGCGTCGATCGAGTCCAGGAACTCAATGGGGTCTGGTCCTGTGGTCGGAGCGCCCCAACCTGCACCTGCGCCCGGTTCCACACCGTCAGAAAGCACAAGTGGTTCCTGGGCGGCTGCTTCCTGGAACCGGATGTCAGCCACTTGGATTGAGCCTGAGGCCGGAGTGCCCTCCACGCCGAATCGCAACTCGACTTCCGCCAGCGAAGAGATATCCACGCCTTGGGAGGCGAACTCGTCCAATGGCACACGGATCTGGTCAAGCACGATGTGCATGCGTGAGGTCACAGTTCCGGTGGACATGTGCAGGGCGTTGCCCCAGCGCGGGTCGCCAGCGTTGACGGTTGCCTCATTGCCAGCGGTATCGGTCAGCGCAATGACGAAGTCCTGCGTGGTCGCAGCCGGGTCGTACGTCACCGGCAGCGGGTTGTTCTCCTCGTCATAACGCTGCGAACCTGGGTTTCGAGAATCGAAGAAGTTCACGTCAGCACCCATGGCCAGTGCCTTGAGGCCACTCATGTCCTTCGACGCAGCGGGAATCTGCGCGGTCAGCGTCGCGGTTTGACCCTCTTCCCAAGCGAGTGCCAGTTGGCGACCATAGGAGTGGTTGACGGGGGCGTTTTCACGGATGCCGTTCTGTCCACCGAGTTCAGTTTTGCCTGGCAGTGGGCACGGCTTGGCACCGGTCGGCTGGGTGGACTTGCCCAGTTGCGATGGGGCGAAGTCGTCCGGCTCCGGGTTACACCAGTCGTAGCCGCCTGGTGTCGCCTCAGGCAGTTCCACGCCGCCGTTATCCAGGTACGGATAGGCGAAGCCGTCACCGCTGAGCGTGCCGCCTAGCGCGTTGACTGTGAGCGGGTTGATGACCTCGGGGCGGATCACGTCGACGCGCTCGGCCTTGGCTGGGAAGTAACTCGTCGAAACATACTCCGCACAGTCGATGCGCGTGCCGGATTCACTGGTCGGACAGGCCGTCTCGGGAATCTGCAGGTGCGATTCGGTGGTGGAGAGCTCACCGGTCATGTACGGCTCGAATGCGCCCTCACCACCGACGTAGCGGCGGAAGAATGCGGACATCGTGGCCAGACCGATCTTCTCCTGGTCGCCCATGCGCTCTGGGTCACCCGAGATCTTGGTGTTGACCTCCGGGTTGTAGGTGTCGGAGTTGTCGATCACGTAACTGTCGGGCTGCGCAGCACCGGAAAGGCGCAGGTTATTCGGCTGAACGTTATTGGAGTTGGATGGCAGTGAGTTGCCGCAGGCGGCGTCTTGCACGTTGCCGCCGTCCTGCCCGTCGGCGTACCACACTGTGTTGTACCAGTTGTGGTTCGCGCCGAGCTGCGAGGACTGGATCAGCGGGAATGGACTGTCCTCGTTGATGTACTGGGCACGCTCATAGAAGCGGGCACCTTGCAGGTTGGACACGTCGCCGTCACACCACGGCAGGATCGACATGTACGGCACGCCGTAAGGCGCTTTGCGCTCGTAGTCGACCGGTGCCAGTGAGATGACACCGCGCAGCGGGTAGCGTGGCCCGTCCGTGCGGGTGCGGTTGTAGTCGATGAAGCTGGTCACGCCGTCACCGCCGCGCGAGTGGCCCATCAAGCCGATGCGGGTCATGTCGAGCTTGCCAGCCAGGGTGTCACCGATGGTGGTGCTGGAATCGACTGGCAGACCACCGGGTTCATTAGCCGCGCTGAGTGCATCGAGCGATGCCGCGATCAGCAGGCGGCGCTGGTGCATGCCCTTGCCCTTCGCGCTGTCCTGACGCATCATCATCTGGTCTTGGCTAACCGAGAAGGTGGTGTAACCCCAGGTGGCTAGGTTCTCGGCGAGGTAGGCGTAGCCGGCCTCGTTGCGTTTGAACTGGGCGCAGTTCAGAGCGGACGTGTTCTGACCGGAATCACAGGAACCGTGGTTGCCGTGCACGAGGACGATGACCGGAGATGGCTCAGTACGATCAGCCGGATAGTACAGTGCGCCGCGGATCTCCATCTGCTCGGCAGCCTGCGCTGTCCCCGCAGTAGGCGCGGAACCCGCTGAGTTGGGTTCTTGAAGATCGACGAGCCCCAACTTCGTCTCTTGGATCGTCGCGGGCTCGTACATGCCGCGATCCATCGGGTCGGGCAGATTATCGAGGTCGATAGCGCTCGTGGTCGATGTGGGCGTGGTCGCAGGTGCGCTTGAGGGCGCTGCGACAGCCAAGGTCGGTCCTGACAACACTGTGGCCAGTGCTATCAACGGTAGGGCGCGCCGTAAGGGGCGGATGCGCGTGGATTCGGTCATAGGGGGTGGTCCTCCAGGGTGGCTGACTGGCGATAGATAGGACCATTTGAGGCTAGGTTCGGTGTGTTTCGTCGGTATGTCCGTTCTGTATCGCTTGACGACCGGCTAGTTAACGATCATGTTTCGTGATGCGTCGCGATGTCGCCTCGAATCATCGGTCCTAAAGGCCTAGACCTGGCGGGCCGTGGGAACGTAGCCTCTCAACTGACCTATGCTGCATGCAGCTCACTGGCCTTAGTCGGCAACGATTTTGCCCTATTGAATGGAGACACCCGATGCGAACCAAAATCGTCGCGGCGCTGACCGCGATGACGCTAGCTATTGGCGGGGTAGCACTCGTCGCCCCGGCAGCCGGAGCTGACACCGCCCTGGCAATATCGATTGCCGCAGTGCCTACAGCCCAGGCACCCATCGCCAACGCCAAGAAGGCGAAGAAGCCGATCGTGGTCAGGGCAAAAGTGCGCAAGGCACCCGACAGACTCAATGACCGCGACTACTTGCATCTGTTGGACGGTTTTATCGAGGTCAAAGACCGCGACATGAACAAGGCCGGTGTCGTAGGCATCGTTGGCATCAAGGAAGGGGCTGCCGCCTCAAAGCCATTGTGGAAGGCAAAGAAGGGGCAGCGTGTTCGCATCGTCCGTTCCAAGGGCAAGAACCTCAACCTCAAGGTCACGAAGCGGCTGAAGCTCAGCAAGATCGGCGACGACGGGCCTACCGAGGCACAGTTGAAGAACACCAAGGCAGTCATCGTGCTGAATTCCGCAAAGAACCCCAACAACGGCCGTGTGATCTTCCTGGGCTGACCCGGCCGCGTTCCCGTGCCTTTGCCCCCCGGCAAAAGTGGCCAGGTTTTGTAAAAGTGGCCGGGTTTAAACCCGGCCACAACCGACCAAACCGGTCCACAATCACCACGGGGCGTGGGCGAGGGAGCACTCGTCCTTAATCGGTACCCGTAAGGTGCCGACGCAACGCCGCGATCTCGTCCAAGCTCAAACCCAGGCCGTCGGTGAGATAACCGTTCAGACCGCCGAACCGAACGTTGACCTCGTCAAAGGCAGCTTCCAGATAGGAACGTTGGACCTGGAAGAACACCTTCACCATTGCGGAGTCAACACCTGCCGCATCGAGTTGGTGCAGCAGCGGCGCGAACAGATCGGCCACCGCCTCGTTCACCGCCAGGTATTCGGCGTAGATGGCCTCGTCTCCATTGCCAGCCACGCTCATCAACAGCGCAATTGCCCACCCGGTGCGGTCCTTGCCCGCAGTGCAGTGGATGAGGACCGGTGCGTCGGGCTCCGCGATGATGGTCTGGAGGACCTCGGCGTAACCTAGCAGTGCAGATTCGCTTGAGACGAGTTGGCGGTAGGTCTGTTCCATCGCTTCACGTGCCGGGAAATTGGCCAGTTCGGCGGCGAATCGCACCGGATCGGCGAGCATACGGGTCTGCTGGACCGCGGCGCCGGTGGGGCTGGATGCAAGTACATCAATGGTGCGCAAAGTGGCGCCCGCGGGCAGTTGGTCCGGCTGTTCTGCCGATTCGACGCTGGTGCGCAGGTCGAGCACCGTACCGATGTTCAGCGCGGCGACGACCCCATCCGTCGCGATGGCAGGATCGGTGGGCGCGGCAGAACGGAACACTATGCCCGGTCGCAATCCCTGACCGGCGGACGGGCCGTCGACCCCACCCGGATCACGTAGGTTCTTCAGCGATGGCGATGCAATAGCGTGTTTGGTGCCCATCCGTCGATCGTAGTGGGTCGCTGACCGCCCCTATGCCCTTATCCGTCGCGCTGAAGGTTGCCCGATATGCAAGGTGGTAGCGGCATATATTGCACTACTACTTTGCATAAGGGGCAACCGAACGGCGCGGGTCGGTGCGAAGGCTATCGTTCCTCGAACCCGGACTGCTCGAATTTGAGCGCGTTCGCGTTCTCGCCGACGGTTCGCACCAGAGCTTCGTCGAAGCCGGCCTCCGAGGTCGCTGTGATTTCGATGCGGACTTCCAACCTTGCGTCTGGTTCCGCTGTCATGCGCTGCAAGATCTCTTCGTTGATCTTCGCGAAGTCAGCGGCCGGAATGTCTGCGCGCAGCACTTTCGTTCCAAAATAACGACGAGGGCGCGCTCGCGCCTGTGGCACAGACACATTGCCAGGGCCGGCATGGCCAGTGTGTTGAGGGGACGAGTGCGGTTCATCACCTGGATCTGTCTTGCCCGGCGTGGTTCCAGGCTCGTGCAGCGGATCAGTGGAAACTGTCGATACGTTCGCACCGCTTGATGTGCGGTTCGTCCTGTCTTCCAGCTCTGCTGCACGCTGCGCAACGGCGGCCGCAGGCGTGACAAGCAAGGTGCCGTTATCGATCGGAGGTGGGGCTGTCCCATCGTCACGTGTCCACAACCCAAGGTAGCGACCGGTTTCTTCATCCCGCCCAACGGCGAGCGCAAAGGCGTCTTGTTGCCACAACAGAACATCGGCAGCCGAGGCCACGGCATCGGTCAGGACATCGCGTGATTTGAGCCGCTTGAGGTACGGATACTGCGTGAACCAATCCCACAGGTCTGCGACGGACACGTGTCCACGCGACCACACCGATGCCAAGGACCCGTCGAGCGCAATGCGCAGCAGCGCGGCCCGTAATTCCACGCTCAACTTGCCAACGGATTTCAGTTTCTCTGTGACCCGTTCCGCGAGCGGCGCGTCAGAGTCACCGACACGGTCAAAGGCAACCTTGGGCTTCTCCCCGGCTCCCCCGCTCAAGGTGAGCACCGCGGAATAGGTGGCGCGCAAGCGTGCGGCTACTACTTGTTCTGCCTGCTTTACTCGGGTCTTCGCTTGCGCTATCTGTGGACCGCTGATTCCCAGTTCTCCGGCGCGTTCCGTCGTCGTCTCGACCGCCGCCTCAGCAACAATCGACGACCATGCGCGCCATTCCCGCACGGCAGCATCCAGGTCCGGGTATCGAGAACGATCGGCAGCGACGATCACGACCATGTTCTTGCGCTGACGTTGCCCTGAACCAACGGTGTTGAAGAGTTTCTCAGCGAATTCAGTGGCGCTCGATGCGTCCTTCGCCCACTGTTCCCGTGGGTGCACCAGTACCAACCGCAATGAATCTGTGTCGGGAACGTCGCCTGTGTCTTGGATTCCAGCGTGCACATAGGCGAACGCCCCGCGTCCGCGACGGACCTCAGCCTGCAACCGCTCTACGATCACGCCGTGGATATCTGCTTCTGAATATCCTTCGGCGCGTTCTGCTGCGACCCGCGATACCGATGCGGCCACGTCATACCAGGTGCGGTCGCCGTCCTCGTAAAGATAGGTGGCACGCTGTCCCAAGAGTTCCCTGGCATCTCCGATATGACTCATATTGTCGCCGGGGATCGCCACACCGAGCCGGAGGTGTTGCAGATCGACTCCACGGTGCGCTGCGCGCAGTGTCGGCACAGTCGCGATGAAGACTGTGCGGGCCACCCGCCGGGTCAGTGCCCGCGATCCGAATGAAGGCCGCTCGTGATCAATGGTGACGGGAGTCGATCCTTCCCCGTCAACGTCTTTATCCACGACGGGTTTCCAGTTGTCGTCGAGGTATTTGGTGATCTCGGAGAATACTCGTGTGTCGTGGATTGGCACGGTGCCTGGCGTGATCAACGGGGAGGCATCGCCGGAGTTCCACAGTGCGTTGATGATGACACTCATCAAGCGCAGCACACCACGGGTACGTTGGAATTTCGGTAGTGCGGACCAGTCTTCGTAGAGCCGGTCGAAGAATTCGGGGTGGATCGGGTAGGCGGCTTTAATACGCGCTTCGTACTCGCCGCCGACAGTCTCGCGAGGGAAGTTGGACGAGTTCTCCTGGTAGAACTTCACATAGCTTTTTGCGATGGCAGCGATGTCGGCGAGGGCCGCGGCATCTGGTTCGACGAAGAGTCGGCGGCGCACGATTTCGAATGATTCGGTGTTGTTCGCCGGGCGCCAGTCATCGGCGTTACGTCCGATGACGTGACTGAGCATTTCGAGCGCGATGCGGCCATTTGGTCCGCCGACCTCCAGTGCGGATCCGCCGCCGCCATTGTCCAGCGAGTCGGATGCTGGGATGGAGACGACGAGCATCATTCCTGGCGTGGTCTTAGCCAGTTCGGTCAGGTGTTGCGCAAAGGTGTGTTGGGCTTCAAAACTTCCCCCGGACAGATTGTCGCTATTGACGATTTGGCGTGCATAGGCAACCCATTCGTCAATCAGGACCAGGATTTTTGTGCCGTCGGCGGTGATGTCACGTACGAGTTCGTCTAGTGCGTCACCAGGGTCTACTCCGGCCTGGTCTGCGCGGGCGACGCGGTCATAGGCGTCGCGGCCGCCGAGTTGCCACACTAGTTCGCCCCACAGTGTTGCGACCTCAGTGCCGTCAGGTTTGATGCGTGGTTGGTTGGGGGACAGACGAGTGCCGACGAGGGTCACCCGGCGCACCTTCATCGTGGCGAGCAGGTCGTCTTGGGTCTCGATACGCTCCGCTACTCGACCATCGGCGGAATCGGCGAGCGAGGCCACCTCCGTGCGGGCCGCCGCAACGAGATCTTGCAACCCCTGGGGCAGTTGGTCTGTTGCAACGCCGGAGAACAGGTGGAATAACGCAAGCATGGAGTGCGTCTTGCCACCGCCGAATTGGGTTTGCAGGTTCACCACGGGGCTTGCGCCTGCGTCGCCCAGGAACCGCCGCACCGCTCGCGTCAGCAGGTCTTGGAGGCCGGAGGTGAGGTAGGTGCGTTCGAAGAATTCCTTCGGGTCGGAGTATTCCCGCGCTGCTGACAGTCCTCCGGCAACGGCGTAGAGGTCAGCGGCAAATTCGGCGGCGGAGAATTGTCCGCGGGTCACATCAGGATGTGGTGTGACAACTTCCCGCCAGGGTTTGATGGCGGTCCCGGCTACCGCGCCGGTGACGGTGACCGTGGTCGCAGCACGCGATACCCGGTTGCGGGCTTGCTGTTCGAAGGTGCTGCGCTGGTGTTCCACCCGCATTTCTGCGACGGCTGCGGCTTGGTCGGCGGCTCCGATGGCTTGGCAGAATCGTTCGATGGTGTCGAGGGCCCGGTAGGTGTCGTCGGAGGAGAATGGGTCGCCGTGCGCCCATTTGTTTCCGATGTCGCGCAGTTCGGTGGCGAGCGCGGATTCGGGTCGGGATAACTCGTCCTTGAAGACCTGCCAACGTTCGGTCACTACTTTGAGTAGGAACCTGACGTCGGTTTTTGAGTACACCTGGTTGCTGCCGGTGCGGTGGGAGTCAGCGGCAGCGAGCACTTCGGCCCAGTCTCGTCCGCCTGTATCGATGGCGCTCATGCGCGCGTCGACGAACGGGGCGAGCCCTTCGAGCAGTTGGTCGAATCCTCGCCCGACTTTTTCTTTATTCGTCAGCGCCATGGAGACTCCTTAAGCGTCAGCCGGTGGTCATTCACCCGAGTAGTTGAAGCCTTCTTGTATTCCGCGCGGTGCCACGTCGCGGGCGGTAGCGGTGATGTCGGTCATCGCACTACCCAAACCGTTGAAGAGGCCAGCCGTCGCGGCATCGGACTTTTCGAGCAGTTCGTAGAGGCGTGCTGCGAGCCGCGGTACGTCTTCACGGATCGTGGTGTCTGTGACTGCGGCGAGCAGTCGCGCTGCCGCTTCGCGGCCTTCGGTCGCATACGCTCGTGCGAGGTGACAAGTCACCTCCCACGTGGAGGTCCGGTCGTCGGTGGCCGGGTCCCAACTGGGATCTAGGCCGAGCGGTTTGATCAGCGCGACTTTGCCTGCGCCGGAGGTAATGACTCCGCCGCGGGCGATGCCTTCCACGGACAGCCCGAGCGGCAGTGCCAGGGATTCAGCATCGCCGTAAGGACGAGTCCCCCACCCGTAGGACCTGAGCCAGTCGAGGCAGAACCGGGTGTCGGGGTCAAGGTCGGCGTCTTGTTCGTTTTCGAGGGTGTCGAAGGTTTGGTTGATCAGGGTCAGCGCCTGCTTGACCGTGAGTTGCGTGCCATCATCTTCGAGGACCCGGGAGAACCGTGAGAACACCGCCATGCCAGGGCCGAGGATGGTCTGGCGCAGGTCTGCCGGAGCAATGAGTCCCTGCTGGATTTTGGGTAGCGCCAGGTCGAGTTCGTTATGCAGTGCGGCGAGGAATCCGGCCCGGTCGGTCGGTGGTGCGCTTTCGGAGCGTGGTCGCAGTGCCAACACGATGGACGAAGCGAGTGCGTTGGTACCGGAGGCGATCATGCGGTTGCTGAGTTCCGAACGCACCGGCCAGGTCGCAGTGATAGTCCATCCAGCGCGGATCAATCCCTCAAGAAACGTCGCCCATCCGGTTGATGTGATGCCGTCCTTCTTCAATTCCGCCTGTTTGAAGGCGTAGAAGACCGTGATGGGGAAATCATGACTCGCAGTGACACGAGCACGAGCAAAAACGTGTTCGAAGCCTTCCTCGAAGAAATCTTCGGCCTGTTTCTTACCCCCGTGACGGTACGGGTTGGCGACGAGTTCTTCGGCTTTAGGCACGAGCATGGTGCTGAACAGCTGTGGGTGTACTCTGCGCAACGAGCGCCGGAGCCAGACGTAAAAGAAGTCCGACAGGTCCGAGTAGCCGATGTTGTCGTAGTACGGCGGATCGGTAGCGACGAGCACACCGGTGTAGTCCCGAGTCGCAGCGTCATCCTGGTGGGCTTCGCCAGATGACCGCGCGGGCACATGGACGATCGCTTTGCAGACATACTCGATTTGACTGGCGTAACTTCCTGTTGAGGTCGACAAGAGGTTCGCCTCAGCGAAATCCCACACCATCGGCAGTGCCTGCCTGCCAAAGGTGTTCCTAATCTTCGGATTGGAAGAGTCCCAACTCGCTAACGACGATGAACGGTCAACACTCCGACTGAAGATCAACCCTAGGTAGGTGGCGACGGCGTCGGCGTAAGCCGACGCGCCAGTGCCGCCAGCGGCGAGGGGTTCTCCTTCGGGCATTCCCGCAGCGATGGCGTCGGCGAGCACCCGCTCGCGGGCTTCGCCCACCAGATCACTGAAGGTGGTCAACGCCACCAACTGCCGATGCGTAAACAGGTCCGCCCACTGAGTCATACCGTAATTGGGTGTCTTGAAGTCACGAGGATTCTTCGGCAGTTCACCACTAGGAGCATCGGCAGGCCGAGCCAGGTCCGCCGCGTCGACATGGCGCATCGTTGGTGCCAAGTAAGTACGTTGTCGCTTCCCTTCTGCGACAACAGCCATCAACTGCTGATCCATCCGACCGGCACGTCCCTCCGCGCGGATGTATTTCAGTTCCACTGAGGTGCCACAGGCAACGCAAACCGCGCCCTGGCGACCGACCGTGCCGTCAGTCTCGTCGGTCGGCGCCGTGACCAAATCGTGCCCGATCTCGAAAGCAACCCGCTTCCCGGCGGGGACGGACTCGTCCGACACTACGGTCGGCACCACATATGCCTCTTTGCCCTTCTTCTTTCCCAACCACCAGGACCGCACCAGCGGCATCTCGATACCGCACGCCGGGTTGGGGCAGGTAACGGTGCGCGCCCAGATCCACGCGATGACTGTCGCTTCGCTGCCATCCGCCAACGTGGCTTTGGGGTACAGGTGCCCGATGCGCTCTTCGGCGCGTTCGCGCATCCATTCGCCGTAGCGTCGCACATCCTCCGCGAGCCCGGCGGCACCTGACCATCCAGCCAGGCTGGCGTCATCAACACCAGGGAACACCGGGGCGGAACCGGCGAACTTCGGTGGAATCTCGATCAGTGCCTTGTTGATCAGCACCGCCACCGGATTCAGGTCACTGGCGTGGGCTTCCAGGCCGAGCCGCTGGGCCTCTAGCGGGATCGTGCCACCACCAGCGAACGGGTCAAGTATCGCGGGTGGGTTGTTACCCGTCGATTTCAGGATCTCAGCGCGAGCACGCGCCAGAAGTTTCGTATCGCTCGCGTTCTCCCACACCACCAGTTCGCGAATGATGTTGTGCAGCCGTTCCCGCTCGCGGGCTTGGTCTTCCTCGGTGGGGAACTCGTCCGGGCGGGCCGATGGGTCATCGACCAACTGGGCGAACAGCACGGCACGGGCAGCCGCCAACGGGCGGCGCGCCCACCACAGGTGCAGCGTCGAGGGGTGACCGTGCCGAATGGATTTTTCCCGCGCAGACTCCGCGTTGATGGTTTCCAGCGGCAGCGAAACTTCGATGAGTTTCTTACCGGCGGGTTGCGTACCGGCCACGGCGCCGCTCCTTGGGTTCGGACCAGGCCACTGCTGAGGTGTCACAGGTCCATCTGGGTCAACAAAAGGCCCAATTCATCGGGCCTCTAACCCGACGAGCCTAACGAAATAGGCCCTTGCGATCAACCCTCTGCCCGCGATGTGTCTGGGCAGATTAGCCGCTAGACGTGCACAATCATCCGGGTGTGGACCATGTCTGACAGACCGCGGATAGGCTCGCGGCTTCTAGAAGGATCGGGTAACTGAGGCTGTTTTGGCGCCAAAGCGTCTATCGATACACCTCACGGCGATGGCCAACGCGAAGTACGAGGATGACGAGTTCATCGTCGATAACCTCGTATACGACTCGGTAGTCCCCGACACGGATTCGCAATTCACCTGCGCCACCCTTAAGCTCCACGCATCCCGCAGGGCGCGGATCTTCTGCGAGTGCTGTGATGGCGGCTTTAAGTCGTCGAACTTCCTGCGGGTGGATGCGTCGTAGTGTTTTCGCAACGTCCCGCGAAACAGAGATTCGATAGGTCATGAGACGGTCAGCGCAGCCTATAGACCGAGTTCTTCCATCAGTTCGTCGAACGGAATCCGCTCAGAATCTGCTCGTGCTGCTGCCGCCGCTCGGATATCAAGTTGGTCCTCCAACGCTTCGACCGCACGATCAAAGAACTCTGGGGAAACCAGAACTGCGCGCCGCCCGGCGCCGCGCGAGGTAATCTCGACCGGTTCACGTTGCGCAGCTGCGATGTAGTCGCTCTGCTGGTTACGGAACTGAGATAGGGTCACTGAGGTCATGAAATCATTGTACGACTTGTACAAGTTGAACACAACGGATTTGCCGGAACCGGAAGGTTCTTTCCCGATCAAACCTGACATCAGACGTGTCGCGTCGATGAGTCCTCAAAAAGGCGATCGCCCTTGGCCCCACATCGGCCCCCACTTGAACTGCACCGCGGTGCTCAGATAGCTCTTGACCACCATGCCCGCAAATGGGTCGGCAACATACCGCACCGGCTCCTCACCAGCAGGCCGATCATGGTCCACTTCCACTAACGCCAACCGATAGGCGGGGGCAGCATTCTGGCCGGTGATGATCTCATTCGCAGACACCATGAAGGTATCCGCACCCACCTGCCTGCCTTTGACCTCAATGCGCAGTGTGGAACCATCCGGCAACACTGACAACACATCAAAACCCGGATTGTTATGTGGCATCTCAGTGGGGGTCCTGCCCAAAGCACGCTCCGCACGAAGCACAGCGTCAACGGCCCGACGATCAGTGAGTTCCCGGACGGCCTGGGAGCCCTCGTCCACACCAAACTGCGAAACCGCGTCATCCAGACCCGGCTCTACGCCGGTTCCATCGGAGCCACCCACACCCTGCAAATACTGCACCACTGCACCCATCGGGATGATCAATGCAGCCGCAGCAACCTGCGGCACAGTGACCGTCAAGTCACTGAGTTGATCGAGTTCAACGAGTTTGCGCGCCAGACGCTCCTCCATCTCCTGCGCACGGGCTGTCGCAGTCGCAGGAGAGATCCGGATCTTCCGTCCAGCAGTCTGAGCCTCAAGAAGACGGCCAGCCTCGGCGTGCCAATAGTTGGCCTGCGACAACAGCCGCTGCTGCACCAAAATGCGAGCCTTACCCACCGCGGCATCGATCCGCCCGGACACCTCAGCACGGTGCGCAGGTAGACCGTGTTGGATCGACCATGCGGTCGCAACCGACGCAACGTCCTCACCCCACCAACCCTCAGACACCAGCGAATCACGCAACCGATCAGCCTCGTTGGGCAACGCAATGAAATCCAAATACGGTGCAGTGCCCATGTTTTGCCCCTCATCGCCCGGGCCAATCGACACAAATGAGAATCGCTGTGAGGCCACCGCGCCAGTGCCATCGACGATCTCCTCGCGCAACGCAACGAGCAGACGCCCGCTGACATCAGTGTCCGTGTCAGCCGGGTCGACGAGTATCGTGCCGCGAGTCAGCGCTCGGCCATAACGCTCAAGGACCGTGTCAACCAAGGCATCCATCAACGCATGACCCGGCGCGATCAACTCAGCGCGCGGCTGCCCAGGTACCTCCGTCAACGCCGGATCGAAAGTGATTCGCGCGTAACTCGGAGCAATCGCAGCACTGCGCAAACCCATGCGCGACGGCCTATCACGCAACAGAGCGGGGACATGCCTGATCTCCCACGTTCCCTGCTCCCGCTCAGCTGCCCGCACGTTGAATGCCTTCAACGCCTCCAAAACGAATAACGCAATGAAGTGCGGCTGCAACCGGCGCGCCCGAGCCTCGTCCATCTGAGCGCGCAAGTGAGCCAAGGCGTCGGAACCGATGGTGCCCGTGACCAACGCTCGTTCCCGCAGCACCTCCGCCATACCCTCTGAAACCGAAGCATCGATAACCTCATCAAGTTTGGCTCGCACCTCAGGCTGCTCGCCATACCTGATCGCTTCGATCAGCAAGACCCGCAGCGGCCGCTCTCCGAAGGCTTGTTCCCCCAGCACGTCAAATACCTTGCCGCCGTAGGCCAAACGTTGCTGCTCGATCTTGCTCAGCAACCGTTCGAACACCTGGCCCTCACGCGTATTGGCCGCCACCAGATTCCACAGATGGCACACCTCACGCTGCCCGATACGGTGAATCCGACCAAAACGCTGTTCCAGGCGGTTAGGGTTCCACGGCAAGTCATAGTTGACCATCAGGTGCGCTACCTGCAAGTTCAAACCTTCGCCCGCCGCGTCGGTAGCCAGTAACACCTGGCAGTGCGGATCGTTTGCGAAGCGTTCCTTGATCCTGTGCCGTTCATGTCGCGGGGTGCCACCATGAATGGTGACCACCGCTCGGTCCTGGCCCAGATGGGACGAGATCCGCTCACACAAATAGTTCAGCGTGTCTTTATGCTCGGTGAACACGATGATCTTGTTCGGTATCTCACGCTGGGCCCCGTGCTCGTCGATCCGTGCCTGTGCGATCAGCCCGCGCAATTCCACCCATTTTCGGTCCTGGCCCTGCGATCGCACTTGCCGCGCGAGTTGTTCCAGGTCATTCAGAACCGCTATCTCGACATCTAGTTCAGCGGCGGTGCGTGCCGCTGTCGCCGCGTCAAGGACCTCGTCTTCTAGAGTTTCCAACTCGGCCGCGGCGAACTCGTCAGCATCGAAATCCGCGGCAACGGCGTAGGCCAACTCGTCCTCGAATCCGGCAGACATTGACCAGTCGCCGCTGCGCGAAACCTCCCATTCGCTCAGTTCTTGTTTGCGAAGTTCAAGGCGGTGACGACGGCGCTGCAATGATCGGTAGATTGCCTCCGGACTGGACGCGAGACGGCGCTGCAAAACTGTCAGCGCAAAACCCACCGTTGTGCGGCGTGCCGTTTGACCATCATCAGCCAACCGATCAGCGCGGTTCATCTCCTCACGCACATATGCGGTGACCTGTTCATACAGGTCCATTTCGGCGTCCGATAACTCGTAGGACACCGTTTGCGACACCCGCTGCGGGAATAGTGGTTTGCCATCGAAGGTCAACAATTCTTCCTTCACCATCCGGCGCATGATTCCGCTTGTGTCACGCGAGTGAATGCCTTCGCGGTACTGGCCCTCAAAACGATCCGGGTCAAGCAACGCCAAGAACAACTGAAAATCGTCTTCCTTCCCGGCATGCGGAGTGGCAGTCATCAGAAGGAAATGGCGGGTAACTCGCCCCAGCAGTTGACCCAACTCATAACGCTTCGTTCGTTTGAGTTCATTGCGGTTGTAACTAGCAGACATACGGTGAGCCTCATCGACAATGACAAGGTCCCACTGGGAATGCGCTAGGGACTCCATCCAGTCCTCGCTGCGTGCCAATTGATCCATACGTGCGATCAGGAACGGGTGCCTCGCAAACGGGTTCTGCTGCACGTCGGCATCGGCCAAGGCCCGTGAGAGAATTTCGAACTCCAGGCCGAATTTTTCCGCCAGTTCGTCCTGCCATTGTTCGACGAGCCCGCCCGGAGCAACGACGAGTGCGCGACGAACGTCACCACGCAATACGAGTTCCTTGAGATACAAACCAGCCATGATGGTCTTGCCCGCACCAGGATCGTCAGCCAACAAGAACCTCAACGGACCTGGTTTGGGCAACATCTCCTCGTATACGGCGCGAATCTGGTGCGGCAATGGATCGATCTGGGATGTCTCGATAGCAAGCATGGGGTCGAATAGTCCCGCCATACGGATTCGGGTGGCTTCGGCCGCCAGTTTGAACTCGTGCGAATCCGCGTCGAAAGCCCACTGAACCTTATTGTCTGCGAGGCGCAGCCGAGCCGCGTCCGCCTCGTCGATGATCTGTTCGGACAATGCTCCCGACTGATCTCGTACCGTGATGGTCGCCGCTGTGCCGTGCTGCTTGATGTCGACCACCGTGATTGGATTGGCCCGCAATCCTGTAAGCGTCATTCCACGTTGAATGTCTGCGAGGTTCACGAATGCTCCGTTACGTCCTGCGTTAGTTCGGCGTGTATCCCGTGGTTCACGGTGTTGATCAGGCCCAATCTATCGTGCCGAAGCCTAATTCATTATGCAGACTTTGAGTACTGCCATCGCCACGCTAGTGAGCGTGCCGAAGACTACTCGTGGCGGCGAACTCAAGCCGGAGCCCCAATTCGATTGGCCGACCTATGCGCGCGAGGTAGGGGTGCGTATCAGAGCCCTGCGCGAAGCCCGCGAGATGACACAAGACCAGTTGGCGGGTACCGCCGGCATCGAACGCAGCCAACTGCAGAATATTGAACGCAATCGGACGTCTGAGAAAGGACGTCCGGCGAATCCGCAACTGCTGAATATCTTTCGACTGGCGTGGGCACTCGATGTTCCACCCCGGTGGCTACTACCTGACCTAGACGAACGACCGAGCAGCGACTATGCCGCTACCTTCGACGCACAGTGGCCACAGTTAGAAGTCGAACTGCAACGCCGGGTAACGCACACGGCGCACAATCACCGCGGCTAGGTGGGGGTTGATCACAATTGCGGTCGTGCGCTTGCCCGGCCACAACGACATCGTTGGTCCACATTCGAGAATCCGTTTGAAGGACGAGTGCTCCCTCGCGGTGAAGACGGTTGCCCCTTATGCAAGGTGGTAGCGGAATATATCGCACTACTACTTTGCATACGGGGCAACCGAGCAGCGCGGGTCGGCACAGTAACCGGTTAGGTGGTCACCCGCTCTTGGGGTGATCCTTTGCCTTGCCCTTGGGATTGTCGTCTGAAGCGCTCAGCGCGGCATCGCCTGACGCGATGCGTCCCGGCACCGGCTTACCGGGCGACTGAATCTTGCCCGGCTCCAAAGTGCGCTGCACGTCTTCGGCCGTCACCTTGCCCAGCGGCCCGGCGGTGGCCTCGACATACCATTCGGTCAGCGCCGGATCGTCACTGTCAAAGCCCGCACCGGCGCCCTCGTCTGCCGGAACCTCACGAGCCCCGAACACGAAGTCATCGCCATACTTGTCGATACCGCGGCGCACGCCCTGCGCGATCGCAGCCTTGGCATACCTGCGACGAATGATGTACGGGTCGGTGCGCAGATCTTTCGCCCACGACAGCATGATTCCGATCACGATGATCGCGAACGGCAAGGCCGAGACCACCATGAGCGACTGCAAACCAGACAGAGTCGACTTCCCACCCGCGAGCAGCAACGCCACGGCGATAAGCCCCAGCAGCACACCCCACATGGCCGTGATCCACTTTGACGGCAGCGGTCGTCCATTCTGCGAAATCGACGACATCACGATTGAAGCCGAATCAGCCGCGGTGACGAAGAAGATCAGCACCGCGAGCAAAGCGACCGCAGACATGATCGTGCCCAGCGGAAGTCGTTGCAACACCTGGAACAGCACTTCTTCACTCGTTCCACCGCTTTGCAGGTCTTCGCCTTGTTGCGTCATGTAGATCGACGTCGAACCGAAGACAACAAACCAGGCGATCACAATCGCTGACGGCACCAACACCACGGTCGTGACCAATTCACGCAGGGTCCGACCGCGGGAGATCTTCGCGATGAACATTCCCACGAACGGAGTCCACGACACCCACCAGGCCCAGTAGTAAGTGGTCCAGGTCCCCAAGAATTCCACGGCCTCTGGACCGTCGTTCGCGCTGAGTTCGAACATCCTGCCCAGCTCCTGCACGAAGGCGACGAGCGACGTCGGCATGAAGTTCAGGATGAAGATCGTCGGCCCGGTGATCAATACGAACAGCCCCACGAAACCAACCAGGACCATATTCGTGTTGGAGAGCAGCCTGATGCCACGTTTCACCCCCGAGACCGCCGAAGCGATGAAGACCGAGGTCAGCAAAGCGATCGCACCGATCAAGAAGGTGTTCCCAAACGGGCCTGCGCCGGTCAGGATCTCCGCTCCGCTCTGAATCTGCAGTGCACCGATACCTAGCGATACAGCCGTTCCAAACAGGGTCACGATGATCGCGAAGAAGTCGATGAACCGGCCGAGGACGCGGTGGCTCGACCCGGGAAAGACGGGTTCGAACAATGCCGAGATCAGCGGCGGGCGCCCTCGTCGATAAGCGCTGTAGGCAATGGCACCGCCAACGAGCGCGTAAAACGCCCAGGCGATCGGCCCCCAATGCAAGAAAGTCTGCACCATCGCAGGAAGCACTGCTTCAGCCGATCCTCCCGCGACATTCTGGCTCGGCGACGGGTCCAGAAAATAGGTGAGCGGTTCGAGCGGACCGTAGAACAACAGACCGATGCCGAGCCCGGCGGCAAACAACATGGAGATCCACGAGGCCGTCGAATACTCCGGTTCCTCGTCATCGGCGCCCAGGCGAATTCCGCCGGTACGACCGTAACCGACAGCGAGCATGAACAGCGCGATGGCGATAGCCAGTGCACTGAAAAGCCAGCCGAAATTGGTCGTCACCCAGGTCAACGAGTTCGTTCCAACCTCGGCTAGATGATCAGGGGCAGCGAATGCCCATACGATCACAGACACCGTCACCACCACGGCACCGGTGAGCACCGCACGGTTGGTGGGGAAAGACGCGTTTGATCGGACCATCGGTTCCGTGCTCTGAGCGGCGGACCACTGCGGTGCTCGCGGATGTCTCAGCGTCGCGGTACTACATCACCCCCACCGCGGCGTCACGTCGTAGGTCACCACGGTGGCGCCCTTGTGTTTGCCCCCGGTGACTCGGACAACCTTCGTCCCCCAGTAGATTCCGACGCCGAAGGTCAGGCGGTACCGACCATTGCGGTTCGCCCGGGCGCCACGCGGTGAGACACGCACGCCCTGTACCTGGACGCTGACGCGTTCGCGCGGCTTCAACCCGGTGATGACGATGCGTTGCCGATCAGAGGCCCGTATCTGAGCCGATCGCACCTGAACCCGCAACGCTGCGACCTTGCGGGTCTTCGCGATCTTCAGTATCTGTTGACCGCGACGGTCAGGCAGGGATGCCCGTACTTCGATGGAGACCTTGGCACGCTTCGCCACCTGTTTGCCGGCTTTGGTTTTGCGCGGGATGACGGCCCTCACCTTCGCGTTGCCCCGACCGTTGGCCGTGCCCTTGGCAACTTTTCGGCCCGCGATGAGCACCGTGAAGGCTTCGGCGGCGTCCATACCGCGCAGCCGGACGGTGATCGTTTTCCCCGGCTTGCGCTTCTTCTTCGGGCCGATGACGGTGATCTGCGCGGCTTCGCGTCGCACGTTGATGACGATCTGCGCGGTCGTCGTGCCAATGTGGTTTGACGCCCGCAACACGTACACGTTGGAGCCGATATGCCGTGGCGTCACCGCTTCCGTGCCCGTCTCAGCGCGCGGCCCGGCCCATGTGCCACTTGCGATGACTGACGTGGCATCAACTGTGGTCCAGTGCAGCGTCGCCTTCTGTCCTCGTCGCAACTCACCTGCTGAGGTCCGCAACGTCAAGTTCGGCGCTTCGTTGGTCACAACGGCAGCGACGGTCACTGCCGTTGACACTGCGTCAACGTATCCCGTTCGCTGGGTCGTGACGACGACCTTGATGACTTTGCCCTGGTGTGCTTTGACCAGGTCGAGAGTGCTGTCGGTGGCGTCAGCGATGGCCATGCCATCGGCGAACCAGGCGTAACGCACTGCTTCAGCCGCAGGTGTGGCATCACCGACCACAGCCAGGAGTGTCTCGCCCACTTGCGCGGTTCCTTCGATCGCGACACTGGCGGGCGTACTGAACTGCGCGGCGGCTATCGGGCCGGTGCGTTGCGACGTGCTCTCCTGGTGAAAGTGCTCCGCAGTCGCCGTAGCGACGACCGTGAGTTCTTCCCCGAGGTCGACAGCACTGATCGCGTAGGTGTCGCCGGTGCCCACCTCGGTCTCACCGCGTAGCCAGACGAACTCGACTGCTGCATCAGCGGGGTCCACGCTGGACACCGTGGCCGATAGCACCTCGTCGACGACCTGGTTACCGGTGATGACTGGCTCGGCCAGCGTGATCACCCCGGTAATCGCAATCGGGTCCGAACTGACCACCGCCGGAACATATTGCGGTGCCGTGACGGTGATGTCGTATCCGATCAAAGATCCGGCATCTGCGTTAGTCGGGGTGTAGGTGTCGCTGGTAGCGCCCGGTATGGCAACTCCGTCGCGAAGCCACTGACCCGTGATAGTGGCTCCCGGCGTCGACGATGCCACAGTCGAGGTCGCCACTAGCGCATCGTTCGCCGTTCCGGTGCCGGCCACGGTGACCGTTCCGGTGATATCCGGTTCGCCGAGCACGGTGATCGAGATTGTCTGAGTCGCCGCGACCCCGATTCCGTTCGTTGCGGAGACCTCGATCGTGACGAGTCCATCTGCATCCGGGGTTCCAGACAGTTCAAGCCGGCCCGGCGTCGTGCCAGGGTCGGATGCGGTCAACCAAGTCGGCAATGTCCCGGCGACGGCGACGGTGGGCACTGGGTACCCGCTCGCAGTCACGACAACCTGTCCGGCTACGCCACGCGTCAACGTCGCAGTATTCGCACTGGTGATCACGGGCGACTCGTTGACGGTCAAGGTGAAGGACCGGTCAGCGTCCCCGTGGTCGTTGGTCGCGCTGACCGTCACCTCGTGTTGACCGCCGGTGCCGTTGACCGGCGTTCCGGAGATCACCGCGGTTTCGGTCGTTTGGTTCAGGACGAGTCCATCCGGCAGCCCCGCGGCTGATAGTACGGGACGAGGATGCCCCGTCACGACGAGCGGTATCTCCAGCGATGACCCGACCTCAGCGGTAGTGTCCGTGATTGCCGCCAATGCCGCAGGAGCGGTGATCGTTGCCGCGACAGTCTGTGTGGCGGCAGACCCAATTCCGTTGGACACCTCGATCTCGATCTGGAATTCTCCGTGGACGGTGGGCACTCCTCCAAGTCGGGCTATGCCCGGTGCGTCATTGACCAGGGTGATTCCCGTGGGCAACGGCCCTACGGTGCTCACAGTCGGTAACGGAAATCCAGTGGTGGTGATGGTGTGGCTGGACTCGTCCCCCTGAGCCCAAGTGACCGAAGCCCCACTTGTGATCACCGGCGCTTCATTGACCGTCAACGTGAATGAACTGCTGTCGCTGCCTAGGCTGTTCGTCGCAGTGATATGAATCTCGTATTCACCGCCGGTGCCGCTCGCTGGCACGCCAACTATGGTCACGTACCCAGGGGTCGACTCCGCGTATGAGAGTCCCGCTGGAAGACCGGCTACCTCGATGGTCGCGGTCGGAAGTCCTGCCGCTCCGATCTGGAACGAGCCTTCTTGACCAACCTGCACGACTCGGTGGGCGAGTGTGTCGATCACCGGTTTACCCTGCACGGTGATAGTGATGTTCTGCTGAACAACCGGTCCGACCCCGTTCGTGGCGTACAACATGACCTGATAGGTGCCGAAGGCCGTCGTTGTTCCGGTGATGACCGCGGTGCCGTCCCCGGCGTCAATCACATAGAGACCGAGCGGCAGTTGTCCGGCACCAGCATCAATGGCCGCTGCCGGGTACCCCTGTGTCGTGATGGCGAAACTGCCGCCAACGTCGTAGTTGAAGGTTGCCTCCGTCCCACTGGTGAACGATGGTGGCTCATTGACGATCCAGGTCGCTGTCGCCGAGTTGGTTCCCACCTGGTTGGTGCCGATGATGGTGACCTCGTGAGGGCCGGACTCCGTCGCGGCGATCACTCCCGAGATCCGCGCTGTGCCGTCGAGGTTATCCGTCAAAGTCAGACCCTCCGGCAGGCCGGTGGCGCTCAATTCCGGCACCGGGTAACCCGAGGCGTTCACAACGACATCAACCGCATCGCCGACGGTTGCGGTGGCGAACGTCGGGGTCGGCACGATAGGAGCGCCATTGACGATGATCGTGAGTGTCTGCTCCGCAGCGGTACCGACACCGTTACTGGCACGCAGGAGCACGGTGAAGACTCCATGCACACTCGGGGTGCCGCTGAGTATTGCTTGTCCTGATTCAGATGCCCCCAGGTTCAGTCCGGTCGGCAGTGCGTCGACATTGATGATCGTCGGTGCCGGGAATCCCGTCGTGCTGATCGTGAAGCCGCCTGCCGTGCCCCGGGTGAACTCGGCTACCGTGCCGCTAGCGAAGCCGGGGCCTTGCTGGACGAGGATAACCAATTGTTGTACAGCTGGATCGCCGATCGCGTTGGTTGCTGTGACAGTGGCGGTCACGACGCCGGACGTGGTGGGGGTGCCAGAGATCGTGGCGGTACCGTCTTCGTTGTCCACCCAGTTCAGGCCGGTCGGTAGGCCGGTGATGTCAATCGTTGGGGTCGGCACACCATCGGTCGTGACGGTGATGGACGCTGCCTGTCCGACGGTGACCGTGGCCGTGTCAGGTGAGGTGATCTCGGCAGGACCGCGCAGGGTCAAGGTCACAGACTGGCTTCCGACACCTTCGCTGTTCGTGGCGGTAATGCTGATGTGGACCGGTTGGGACGAGTATTGCGTCGCGGTTCCTTGGATCTGTCCTGTTCCATCGCCGTTATCGACGAGTGCTAAGCCCGCCGGCAGTCCACTGGTCTGCAATGTGGCAGTGGGGTGGCCACTGGTCGTAATCGGCAATTCGAAGGGCACTCCCACCGTGACGGTGGCTGTGAGGGCAACGGTGATGACCGGTACCTGATTGCGCACGATGGACAGGGTCTGGGTGGCGGCGCTGCCCACACCGTTGCTGGCGTTCAATGTCACATCCGTCACGCCGGGGGTCGTGGGCACACCGCTGATCGTCGCCGTTCCACCGGTCCCGGCGGTAAAGTTCAAACCCGCCGGCAGTTGTCCCACCAGGGACACCGTCGCATCGGGGCGCCCTGACGTGGTAACCGTGAAGGAGCCTGCTTGGCCCACGACGAATGAGGCGGTGGTACCGCTCGTAAACACTGCCGGTGCATCGACTTCAAAAGACACTGCCTGGTCGATCTGCCCGGCCACGTTAGTTGCACGCACAGTGAATGAGTAGGCACCACGGGTCTGCGGGGTGCCCGAGAGCACCCCGGCAGACGAAAGGGTCATGCCGGTCGGTAACGCGCCCGAGATGAGACTGTATGTTGTTCCGCTACCGGCTGGTGCCGCCATGAAGGTGTGGGAATACTGCTCACCCTCGACGGCTGGAACGGGGACTGCGGAGGTCCAGCTCGGCGGCGCCACCAAGGTGATGGTGACCGAGTTCGAGGCTGTCGCCGGGCTGGTCTGATCCCAGTCGTCCACGATCGCACCGGCTGCGACGTGGACTTGTACGGTGCCGCTTTGGGTGAAACCGCCGACTTGGATCGTCGGATTCGCCGCATTGCCATTCGTCACGGACTGGACGGAGCCGCCGGCAGTTCCGGTGACCGAGACCTCGTTCGCCGTTAATCCGTTCACTAACGAGGCGCCATATCCGAGGGTTCTGGTGGCCGGGAAACTGATCGTGCCACCGACCGGTACATAGACCGGGTTGCCCTGAGGAACGCCCACCGTGATCCGGGGGGCGGCAGGCACCGCACCGCCGGCAGGCGTCGTCCTGATCTGTTCTAACTGCGCGGTCAGCGTGCCGTTGCTGCTGTCATAGTTGCCGGGATACGCAACCCGTATCTCGATCTTGGTGACGGCGGTGAAGTTGGGCACCGGGCTGAAACACGCGCCGCCGGACGTACCGCAGTTGAGGTTGAAAACTACGTTGAAGGGTCCATCGGTATTCGCTATTGAAGTGTTGTAAAAACCGGTCACCCCACCACCGGTCACATAAATTGAGATGATCGCCGCGGTATCCCACACGTTCGGACGGTTCGTGCGATGGATATCGGTGAACTCGAAGAAGAACTGGGAATTGCTGCCGGAATCAGTCAAGTCGGTCTGCGGCATGGTGTAGGTCAAGGTGGCCGCGCCAGCGGTGTTCCCTGATCCGGAGGCTGTGAAGATTCCCAGCCCATTGCTCTGGTTGAAGGTCGCCGGACCGGTGGTGTCCACTGTACGAGTGCCACGAATGGTTCCGCTGAAGTCGTCGATCATCACCGTCGCAGCGTGAGCTGGGGTTGCGACCAGTGATGCGGCGGCAATCATCGCAAGGCTCACCAGGTACACCATGAGTCGATTCTTTTTGGCTCTAGCCGTTCGAGTGCGTGCGGGCCTGCGCCAACTCAGTAGTGATTCCATGATTCCCCTCAACTTAAATTCATAACGGCTGACGAGCCGTTCTTTAGCCATCGTCGCACCCCACAGCCCGCTGCCGATAGCCTCCCTGGCCAAAATTAGTTAGTAATTACCTAGTCACCGGGTTGCTGCGTTCACCTCTTGCGGCCTATCGGGAGTCACTTCGGCAAACAGGTCCTGCTGCACAGTGACGAGGGTGGAGGGCGTGGTGAATGTCCGGTCGGATCAGATCAGACCGGTCTCCTGGGCGACGTGGATCGCGCGGGAGCGACTGTCAACGCCGAGCTTGGTGAAGATGTGGACGAGGTGGCTCTTGACGGTGGCCTCAGTGACGAAGAGGGTGCGGGCGATTTCTTTGTTTGCCGATCCGGTCGCAAGAAGTCGGAGCACGTCGATTTCTCGATCGGTGAGTTTCGGGAGCGGACTGCGCATGCCCTTGAGGACGCGGGAGGCGAGATCGGGGGTGAGTACTGTGTCGCCTGCGGCAGCGCGCTGGATGCCGTCGATGATGACCTCGGGGTCGACTTCTTTGAGAAGGTAGCCCGCTGCGCCTGCTTCAATTGCTCCGAGGATTTCAGCGTCGCGATCGAAGGTGGTCAAGATGAGCACCGCAGGGGCGGGGTCGAGCGCGCGCAGCGCGGTCGTGGTCTGGATGCCATCGATGCCGTTGCCGAGGCGCAAATCGCAGAGCACCACATCGGGGTGCAGGTGTGCGGCGAGCGTCAGTGCCTCTTCGCCGGTGGCAGCCTCCCCGACGATCTGCACGGCATCGGCCGAGCCGAGCACAGCGCGCAGTCCGCTGCGCACGACCGGGTGATCATCGACCAGGAGCACGGTGGTGATCATGGCATCTCCTGAGTAGTGGGATCGGCAACGGTGACCGAAGCTTGGCCCGGACGGATTGGGAGGTGGATGGAGAGCGCGGTGCCCTCACCGGGGGTGCTCTCGATGTCGAGCCCGCCGCCGAGTTCACGCAGGCGGGCTCGCATGAAGCGCAGCCCGTAGCTCGATCCGGCATCGACGTCCTGTTCCCATGCCGGCTGGTCGAAGCCGGTGCCGTCGTCGATAAGGTCGAGCCGCACGGTGTCGTCGGCATCGATGAGACTCATGACGACACGAGACGCGCTGGCGTGGAGGCGCACGTTCGCCAGGGCCGACTGTGCGGTGCGCAAGAGTGCTACCTCGACCTCGGTCGGCAGGGTCGGCAGCGAGTCGTCCACATGCAGCTCGACCGCAATCCCGGTCTCGTCGTGGATCCGATCGAGCATGCGTTGCAGCGCAGAGGCGAGTGCGTCGTCTTTGAGTTCCGCGGGGACGAGCGCGGCGACGATGCGGCGTACGTCGGCGAGGCTGTCGCTGGCTAGGGTCTCGACCTGTTCGAGGGTGCACGCTGCGGCTGGGTCCTCGGTGTCACCGGCTCCAGCGTGGGCGAGGAGTCGGATTGAGGAGAGCGCCTGGGCGATGGTGTCGTGGATGTCGCGGGAGATGCGGGTGCGTTCGGCGATGGCACCTGAGTGGCGTTGGGCGAGCGCGAGCTCGTCCTGTAGTTCGGCGGTCTCGGCCTGGGCTCGGGTCAGCGAGGTGACGAGGCGTTCGCGTTCGGCGGCATCGTGGAGGAGTTGCATGTAGCCGCGTGAGATACCGAAGGCGAAGATGCCGCCGATGAGGGGCCCGAAGATGTTGGCGTAACTGGTGGTGCCGTGGTGCACGATCGGGGCGACGATCACGACCGCGAGCACGAAGCCCGAGAACGCCAGCCCCCAACGAAGCGGCAGGAGGTGCCCGGCGAGGAGCCAGAGCAGGAACGCGAGCCAGACGAACTCGGCGCAGACCGCTACGGCGGCGATCCAGATCGCGGCGAACCCGAGCAGCCACCACACCGCCAGGTTGCGTGACCGAGTCTTCGACGGCAGGATCGTGCCGCAAGTGTGCCAGGCGAGGATCGCGACACCGGAGATAATCGCCGCGGGCATCCCCACTCCGTCACCGATACCGCGGATGACCCCGATCGCGGTCAGTACGACCGCCATGAGGTGCTGACCGATCTCCATCGCTCGCACCGTCGTCCCCGCGACGGCCGGGCTGAGCGGGTCAGTGGACGTGAATGGCAGGTGTACCAGACTCATGGGTCGATTCTCCCTGGCGGGCATGTAGTTTTCCTGGCCACCAGATGCGGTCACCGGTGAGGCTGAAGATCGCGGGCACGATCACGGTGCGCACTACGACGGTGTCCACCAGTACGCCGATGCCGACGATCAGGCCGAGCTGTCCGAGGGTGACCAGCGGCAGCACGCCGAGCGCAGCGAACACTGCGGCGAGCACGATGCCGGCGCTCGTGATGACGCTTCCGGTGTGCGCGACGGCCTCGACCATACCCGCACGCGTCCCCAGCCGCGTGGCCTCGATGCGTGCCCGATGGACGAGGAAGATCGTGTAGTCGATGCCGAGGGCAACAAGAAACAGAAACGCGAGGATGGGCACCTGGAGGTCGAGGGCCTGTTGGCCGAAGAGCACTCGGCTCAGCCACGCCCCCGCCCCGATCGCGGCGACTGCGCTGGCGAGATTCACCAAGAGCAGCAGCACCGGCGCGACCAGCGAGCGCAGCAAGAACAGCAGCACCAGGAAACTCACCGCGAGCACCAACGGCGTTACCAGCAGGAGGTCGTGCTCGTTGCCTGCTCGCGCGTCGAACTCGGTCGCGACCGCGCCACCCACCAGCGCCTTGGCTCCGTCGATCGGATGTACAGCTTGCCGCAGTTCAACGATCTGGGTGAGGCTCTGTTCCGTGCCGGGCGAGTACTCACTGGTCACCATCACCTTCGTCAAGAAGCCGTCATCTGTGTTGCCAGCGGGGTGGGCGCGTACGACGCCTTCGACCTCGCTTGCGGCCGCCACGACCGCACCCGCAGCCTCGCTGTCGGCAGTGATCCAGATCGGCTGCGCCTCACCCGGCGGGAAGTGCGCCGACAACGTCTCCAAACCCGTCGCGGACTCCGATTGCACCCGGAACTTCTCCAGCTGGTCCAGGCCGACCGAGGTGCCAAACAGTCCGGTCGCCATGACCGCGAGCAACGCGAGCCCCGCCAGCAGACTCGTCACCGGTCGCTGGGACACGTGGGAGGCGACCACACGCCAGGCCCGCCCCTGGTTGGTTTCTTGTCCCGGTCGCGGGATAAAGGGCCAGAACACGCGGCGTCCACACACCGCTAGAAACGGCGGCAACATGAACAGCACCGCGGCCAGCGCGATCAGCAGTCCAAGCGCGGCCGGAACACCGAGGCCACGTGTCATCGGGATGGTCGCGAACAGCAGCGTGAGCAGTGCGAGCACCACCGTGAAGTTCGAGGCGAGGATCGCGGGCACCGTCTTGCGCCACGCCGTGCTCAACGCCACCCGATCATTCTCGGTGCGCTGCAACTCCTCCCGATACCGGGAGATCAGCAACAGGGCATAGTTCGTGCCCGCACCGAACACGAGCACGCTCACAATCCCCGCATCAAACTCCAGATTCCAGAACGACCCCGCAGCCGCGGTGACCCGTCCGGCGAGCCCGTCGGCAAGGGCGACCACAAGCAACGGGATCAGCCACAGCACCGGCGAACGATAGGTGACGATCAGCAGGATCGCCACGATCAGGATCGTCACCAGCAGCAATGTGAAGTCCGCGCCCTCGAACGCCGCCGCAACATCCGCACCGAACGCCGGACCACCCGTGACTTGCAGCGCCAGCCCGGCCGGGGCATTCGCGCTGACCTCGCCACGGAGCTCCTTGATGACCTGAGCAGTCTCAGTGTTATCCGCACCGACGTTGATCGCTGTGACAAGCACCGCAGCCCGCCCATCATCGCTGATTATCGGCCCCGACGACTCTCCTGCCGCCTGCACATCCAACACCGGAACCAGACCCGTGAGGGCTCGTACATCCGCGTCGGAGAGTTCCGCTCCATCCTCACGAGAAGCCACCACGAGCACTGACTGACGCTCCGCATTCGCAAACTGCTCCAACAGCTCGCTCACCAGCATCGACTCCGACCCCACCGGAGCCTGCCCCGTGCGCGCTGGCGCCTGCGCACCACCGAAGACACCGAACAGCGCCACCATCACGAGCACCGCGATGCCGAGAACGATCCACGCGCCTCTACGCGAGGTCAACTGATCAGAGAAACGCGAACGAACCAGGGAATCTGCCATGCCATCAACTCCACCAGGCACGGCGGTTGTGAACATCGCGAAACGGGATGAAACGAAGATCAACCAAATGGCTGAGGCGCATCCGCAAGGAGGCTCATCGAGCGTTCGCCGCTTCACTTCCGACGCGAATGACCCCTAACCCAAGAGATAAAATCCCAGGTCAGGGGCCATTTCATTCGCGTGCGTGAGGGGGGACTTGAACCCCCACGCCCTTGCGGGCACTGGCACCTGAAGCCAGCGCGTCTGCCATTCCGCCACTCACGCGTGCCGAAGAATCATAACACTTACCTAGCCCTTGATGGCCAATCGTCCCGGCTCCCCCTACTCGCGAGTTGTGGCCAAGTTTTGTATTTGTGGCCGGTAAACGCCTGGGCCACTTTTACAAAACCCGACCACTTCTACAGAGCGCAAGCACAAGCACAGGCGCAACCCCTCGGCAGGTTCACGACAACGCACGACCCACCCCGACAGGGCGAACCGCCGCAAGGCAGCGCGCTACGGCAGGGCCCAGTCCACCGGCTCCGCGCCCTGCGCCGCCAACAACTCGTTCACCCGCGAGAACGGCCGCGAGCCGAAGAACCCGCGGTGCGCGGACAGCGGCGACGGGTGTACCGACGCAACAGCGGGCACGTTACCCAGCCGCGACCGCAGGGTCTGCGCATCGTTGCCCCACAGTACGGCGACCAATGGCGTGCCTCGCGCGACCAGAGCATCGATCGCACATTCCGTGACGGCTTCCCACCCCTTGCGGCGATGTGATCCAGCCTTGTTGGGTTGAACCGTCAGCACTCGGTTGAGCAGCATCACGCCGCGCTCACTCCACGGCGACAGGTCACCGTTACTGGGGTTGGGAACCGCCAGATCGGAAACCAGTTCCTCATAAATGTTGCGCAGGGACGCCGGCAACGCCACGCCGGGTGCGACGGCGAAGGAAAGTCCCACCGCATTGCCCGGTGTCGGGTAGGGGTCTTGTCCGACGATCAGCACTTTGACGGACTCAAACGGATAGGTGAAAGCACGCAGCACATGGTTCGAGGCTGGCAAGTATTGCCGACCTGCTGCGACCTCGGCGCGCAGGAAGTCTCCCATCGCACCGATCTGTTCGCGCACCGGTGCCAAAGCGCGCGCCCAGCCAGGATCAATCAGCGATTCAAGCGGTTGAGGAGTCATTTGAAAACCCTATCGATCTCATCAGCACAAACGTTGAGTATGACTATTCGGCACACCTCACGGACGGGCTACGCGCCAATTGACATGTTCACCGATACCATCAGTGTAGGAATGCCCACAGCCCGGTGCGCACTCGTAGTGGTTCGAAAGCTGCAGGCGACATCGCGCGACATAGGTACTAGGGAGGTGACATGGGAGTCCTCGATAGGATCGAACGTGGCGTAGAGAAAGTCGTCAACAGTTCGTTCAAGCGGTCCCGCAGTCAACTCAAACCCGTCGAGCTGGCCAGTGCGGTACGTAAAGAGGCTGATGACAAGGCGATGGCGCTCGATCGCGAGCGCACAGTGGTGCCTAACGTCTACCACTTCAAGGTTGCGACCACTGATCTGCAGTTGATCGAGTCGTGGGGACGTGAGGCTCTGGCCATTGAGTTGGCCGAAATGCTGACCCAGCACGCGACAAAGCTCAGTTATGCGCTCGTCGGAGCGGTCTCGGTCGATTTCGCGGCAGACACTTCGCTACACGCCGGGCAGTTCAAACTCGCTTCACAAACCGTCCGTTCCTCGGTCGCGCCGTCAACCGGAAGCAATGGACGCCACCCCATGATCGACATCGACGGCCAGCGCTATCTGCTGACAGGGCAAGTCACGGTAATCGGCCGCGGCTCTGAAGCGGATATCGTGGTGGACGATCCAGGTATCTCAAGACGGCACCTCGAATTCCGCATCGGATCGCACGGCGTTGTCGCAACTGACCTCGGATCAACGAATGGTCTTTACGTCGAAGGGCATCAGGTTCCGGCAGCGACACTCGTCGATGGCAACACATTGACGATCGGACGCACTCGCATCTTGTTCTGGGATGCCGAACCAGTTGAAGATGACGGGTGAGCGCCCGCCAATGAATGAACTGACCTTCACATTACTTCGCCTGGCCTATCTGGGTTTGTTGTGGATCTTCGTCCTCGCCGTGATTAACGTGCTGCGCCGCGACCTGTATGGCACCAAGATCACCGCGCGTCGACAGCGGCCCGTACCGGCTGAGGCGCCTGCCTCGTCCCGCAGTGCCCGCAGTACCACCACAACGCCACGTCGGGTGCTCGTAGTGACCGAAGGCCCTCTCAAAGGCACCACATTGCCGTTGGGCAATGTCTCCGTCGTCGTCGGACGAGCACCGGATTGCGCGCTCGTGGTCGAAGACGATTACGCCTCTAGCCGCCATGCGCGTATTTATCCGCATCAGGGAGGCTGGTACGTTGAGGACCTAGGTTCAACGAACGGCACCTTTGTTGACGGGGAGCGCCTCGAAGGCCCGCAACCGTTGTCCCTGGGAACCTCAGTCCAAATCGGCCAAAGCGTCGTCGAATTACGGAAGTAGCAACGAATGTCGATCGCCTTCCGCTATGCAGCCGTATCCGATGTCGGCCTGGTGCGCGCCAACAACCAGGATTCGGCGTATGCCGGGCCGCATCTGCTTGCCGTCGCGGACGGCATGGGCGGCCACGCGGGCGGGGACACCGCTAGTTCCTTGGCGATTGCAAACCTGGCTCCGCTCGATGATGAGGCGGTGGGGTCGGGCGATATTTTGACTCGTCTGGAAGAGACGATCGAATCGGCCCGCTTGGACCTCGTCGATCATGCCCGGGCGAATCCCAAACTTGCCGGCATGGGCACAACGATCACCGCTATTTTGCGGTCCGGCAACAAGTTGGCGATGGCCCATATGGGAGATTCGCGCGCTTATCTTCTTCATGACGACGAGTTCACCCAGGTCACGGTTGACCACACCTTCGTACAGCACCTGGTGGACACGGGACGGATCACCCCGGAAGAAGCTGAGAGCCACCCGCAACGTTCCGTTGTGATGCGGGTTCTAGGTGACTTCGAGGTTGAGTTGAGTCCCGATGTGTCACTGCGCGAGGCCCGCCCCGGAGACCGCTGGTTGTTGTGTTCGGACGGTTTGAGCGGCTATGTGGCGCGCAGCACGATTGAACGCACGCTGCGTGACATCGAGGATCCGCACGAATGCGTCGAGAAGCTGCTGCAGCTGGCGCTGCGCGCTGGCGGACCGGACAACGTCACCTGCATTGTCGCCGATGTGGTGGACCTGGATGAATTGCCGGAAAGCGACGTCCCTGACCAGTCGGTCACGGTAGTCGGTGCGGCGGCCGCCAGCCGCGACAATCGCACCGCCGCGAAGGATGGACCGGCCGCCCGGGCAGCCTCCTTGGCCGCGGAGGTCCGTGCCGGGGTCACCAAGGACGAGGCCACCGACGAAACCACCGACGAGGCGATAGAACTGCAACTCGATGCGGCGCCACGGCGGCGGCGCTGGCTGACCGTCCTGATCGCTCTGCTCAGCCTTGGACTCCTGGCTGGTGGCGGCTGGTTCGGATACCAGTGGACCCAGCAGCAGTACTACCTTTCAGTGGTCGACGGACAGGTCGTGATCTACCGCGGGATTCCGCAGACCCTCGGCCCGTTGTCGCTGTCACACCCCGTGGAGTACACCGGCACGAATCTGACCGATCTGCCGGCGTTTGCGCAGCCGCCGCTTTCGAACTCGTCCATCACCGCGAACTCGTACGAGGACATCGTCGCGAAGTGGGATGAGATCCACAGCAACACGGACCAGGTCGCAGACCCCGCCGAACCCGGGGACGATCCGCAGCAGCCGACCACACCCGCGGAACCTGACGCCACGACCGATCAGACCACCTCACCACCAGCGGAGAATGGCTGATGGCAACCGTTGAACCCACACCGGTTCCGGCTGGCCGAGCAAGCGAATTCGGCCTGCTTCTGATCAGTCTCGTTTTGGGTGTCAGTGCCTACGCGCTGGTCGGTCTGACCGTCAACGATTCCCTCCCGGGGACGTTCTATCGCGACTGTCTCGCACTGGTCGCTATCGCCTTTGTGATGCATGTCGTCATCCGCTGGCGGGCGCCCTATGCCGACCCGGTGCTGCTGCCCGTGGCCATCACGCTCAACAGCATCGGCTTGGCGATGATCTTCCAGATCAACTTGGTCACTGACCCGCAGAACTCCCTGGCATCGCGTCAGATGGTGTGGACTCTCATCTCAATCGCTGCCGCTTGTGCAGTGTTGATCGTGCTGCGCGATCATCGTACGTTGCGACGTTATACCTACGTTGCGCTGCTGGCCGGTGCGATCCTGCTGATCTTGCCGTTGCTGCCTGGGATCGGCGTTGAGATCAACGGCGCTCGAATCTGGGTGCGTCTCGGCCCGGCCTCCTTCCAGCCCGCCGAGTTGGCGAAGATCGCCTTCGCGATGTTCTGCGCGGGCTACCTGGTGACCAATCGCGACACATTGGCGTTGGCCGGACGCAAGGTGCTCGGTCTGCAACTGCCACGGTTGCGTGACTTCGGTCCGCTGCTGCTCGCTCTCGGCATTTCTATCGCCGTGTTGGTGCTCCAACGCGACCTGGGCACATCCCTGCTGTTTTTCGGGATGTTCCTGGGGATGCTGTATATCGCCACGGAGCGAATCTCGTGGATCATCGTCGGATTGGGGCTCTTCGGTGTTGCGGCTTTCGCCGCAGTGCAGGCCTTCAGCCACGTCGCCGCGCGTTTCAACGGCTGGATCAACGCGATGGACGATTCGGTCTACAACGCTGTTGGCGGTTCGGCGCAGTTGGTGGGCGGTATGTTCGGCATGGCTAACGGCGGTTTGATCGGAACCGGTTGGGGACGAGGCTTCCCGCAGCTCGTACCGTTCTCTTACTCCGACTTTGTGGTGGCCTCACTTGGCGAAGTTCTGGGATTGACCGGCATCATCGCGATTTTGGCACTGTACCTGATCATCATTCAGCGCGGTTTCCGCATTGCGGTGGGAACTCGCGACGGGTTCGGCAAATTGCTCGCGGGCGGTCTGGCTTTCGCATTCGCCTGGCAATGTTTCGTGGTGATCGGCGGAGTGACCCGAGTCATCCCCATCACCGGTCTGACCACACCATTCTTGGCCTATGGCGGTTCTTCCCTGCTGGCGAACTGGGTCATCATCGCCCTGCTGCTGCGCATTTCGGATAACGCCCGGCGGCCTCATCCGCTGCCGCTGCGCCGCGATAGCGACCACAGCGAGCCCGAACCAGTGCTAGAGGAGGCGCGATGAACACTCCGTTGCGCCGCCTCGCGGCGATGACCCTCGTGCTGTTCCTGGCGCTGCTGGTTGCGGTGACCACGATCCAGTTCTTCCAGGCGCCCTCGTTAAACGCCGATCCGCGTAACCGCCGCACGATCTATCAGGAGTTCAACAACCATCGCGGTTCGATCATCGTCGCTGATACGGCAGTGGCGTATTCCGAACCGTCTGACGACGCCTACGGCTATCAGCGAATTTACGACGACGGCAAACTGTACGCACCGCTGACCGGTTTCTATTCGGTGGTGGTGGGTCGTTCTGGCCTGGAGCGTTTCAGCAATGACGTGCTCAATGGTTCCGATGATTCCCTGTGGCTGACCCGGTTGCGGAATCTGACCAGCGGGAATGACCCGCAGGGTTCATCTATCGAGTTGACGATCGACCCGGATGTGCAGGAAGCCGCAGCCAAGGCGCTGGGGGATCAGCGCGGAGCGGCCGTGGCAGTCGATACCAAGACGGGTGCGATCTTGGCGATGGTCTCGTCCCCGACCTACGACCCGAATGACCTGGCCACACATTCAAGCGGTGCTGCGGCTCAGCGTTACCAGGAGCTCTTGGACGCCGACGGCGACCCGTTGATCAACCGTGCTATCGCGGGCGACACCTACCCCCCTGGTTCGGTATTCAAGCTGGTGACCGCCGCAGCGGCATTGGAGGGCAGCGGGCTGGATCTCAGCGAACTCGACGGCACCGATGGTTATCAGTTGCCGTTGTCCTCTAACGTTCTGGGCAACTTCGGCGGCGGCGCGTGCAGCAATTCCGGCAAGATCGACCTTGCCGATGCGCTGCGGATCTCTTGCAACACGGCGTTCGCCGATCTGGGGAATCAGCTGGGCGAGCAGCGGTTGCGCGCTCAGGCGGAGCGTTTTGGCTTCAATGAGTCCGTCAACGTTCCGCTCCCGGTCACAGCAAGCCGGTTCCCCGACGACCTTGACGAGCCACAGACGGTGCTCGCCGCGATCGGACAGGGCTCCGTACGCGTGACACCGCTGCAAGTCGCCCTGATTTCAGCGTCCATCGCCAATAACGGCATCATGATGGAGCCGTACCTGGTCGAGCAGGTTCGCACCCCGGAGTTGTCAGTGACAGAGCGCACCGAACCGCACGAGATGGGACGAGTTCTCTCGTCGACGACCGCCGCGCAACTGACGGAGATGATGGTCTCTGTGGTCGAGTCCGGCACCGGAACTCGGGCTCAGATCTCCGGGGTTTCCGTGGCAGGCAAGACCGGTACTGCCCAGACCACGGCTGACCAGGCCCCACACGCATGGTTCACCGGTTTTGCGCCCGCGAATGACCCGCAGATTGCGGTTGCGGTCGTTGTCGAACACGGCGGCAACACTGGAAATGAGGCGACCGGTGGTGCTGTTGCGGCGCCTGTCGCCGCTGCAATGCTTCGAGCGGGGGTGAAGTGATGACCGTACCAGTACCAGGTCCCGGACTGATTTTCGGGGACAGGTATCGACTTGTTCGCCAAATCGCGGTTGGCGGTATGGGGGAGGTGTGGGTCGCGCAGGACACTTCATTGTCGCGTGATGTGGCGATCAAAGTGCTCAAGGCCGAATTCGCTGGGAACACCGATTTCTTGGCACGGTTGCGTACTGAGGCCCGCAATGCGGCGTCGCTGTCGAACTCGGGTATCGCGCAACTGTATGACTACGGCGAGAAGGACGGCATCGGCTACCTGGTCATGGAGTTGATCATCGGTGAGCCCATGAGCGATCTGCTGGAGCGTTCCCCGGTACTGCCGTTGGATCGTACGTTGGACATCCTGGCCCAGGCGGCACGAGCACTGCATTCCGCTCACGTTGCTGGCGTGGTGCACCGCGATGTCAAGCCTGGAAACATTTTGCTGGAACGTAGCGGCGAGGTGAAGATCACCGACTTCGGGGTATCACTGGCCGCCGACCAGGCGCCGATGACCGCAACTGGCATGGTGATGGGAACCGCGCAGTACTTATCGCCAGAGCAGGCAGTGGGCAAGCCTGCGACGCCGTCGTCTGACATCTATGCACTCGGCGTGATCGCCTATGAGGCCCTCGTCGGACATCGACCCTTTACCGGCAAGACCGCGGTCGACATCGCGGTCGCACATGTCAACGAGCCAGTGCCCGCACTATCCAGCTCAGTACCGCCAGATGTCGCGGCTCTGGTGACGCGCATGCTGGCGAAAGACCCATCTGACCGGCCACGTTCCGGGGCGCAGTTGGCCGTGATGCTGGACGAGATCGGCGCGCGCTACCGCAAGAATCCCTGGTTAGGTTCAGTGGGTGCACCCAGCGGGCCACAGCGCGCGGTCAACCCCCCGGCGCACAACACACCAGTACGTAACACTCCGGTACGTAATGCTCCGGTGCAAAATCCGGCCGGCAACACGCCGGTACGCAACACCCCCGTGCAGAACCCCACTCCAGCACAGCCAGTGGGCAACGCAAATGCGCGACCAGCCAGCACCCCACCGGCGGCCGCAGGTCCTCGCCCGCCCACGGGACCTCGCCCACCTGCCGCTCCCCGGTCAGGGACGCGTCCAAGCTCTAACGGACATAGTGGCGCGGCGACAGGTCAGGCATCTCGTGGCCAATCCACCGCCACAAACCGCGGCGGTAACACAGCTCCCGCTCCGCAGCGGGGTCGCCGCTCGTCGACTACGACGGGACAACGGGTGGGCCGCTGGTCCTGGCAAGCGGTAGTTTTAGCCATACTGGTACTCGCAGTTTTAGTCGCGTGGCTCATCGGGGCGTTTTCCAACAATGCAGACGCCGCGACCATGTCCGCATCTGGCCTTGTCATGGCTCGGTTTCGCGTTCATAGTGCCATTGCGGCGTCTCATAGGGAACAATGTAATCCGGCGGTTCGAACCGAATCGCCCTCATTGACGGCAGCTGGGGACATCTTGGCGTGCTGTCCTGACGAACTATAAGGACATCTAGTGGTTGACGAAGTTCCTCGCATCCTGGCGGGTCGCTACGAAGTTGGCGAACTGATCGGGCGCGGTGGCATGGCTGAAGTCCATATCGGCCATGACACTCGTCTAGGGCGCACGGTGGCCATCAAGATCCTGCGCTCCGACCTTGCCCGTGATCCTGCCTTCCAGGCCAGGTTCCGTCGTGAGGCGCAAGCTGCCGCGGCGCTCAACCACCCCGCGATCGTCGCCGTCTACGACACCGGCGAAGACAACATGACCGATCCCGCCACGGGCGCTGTTTCGCATGTGCCGTTCATCGTCATGGAGTACGTCGAGGGGCACACCGTGCGCGATATCTTGCGCAACGGCAATGCGGTTCCGATCGAAGAGGCTATCGAGATCACCGTAGGCGTCCTGTCTGCCCTGGACTACTCGCACCGCGCCGGCATCGTCCACCGCGACATCAAGCCGGCGAACGTGATGCTCACACCGACCGGTTCAGTCAAGGTAATGGACTTCGGCATTGCGCGTGCACTGGCCGACTCTGCAGCCACCATGACCCAGACTCAGGCTGTGGTCGGCACCGCGCAGTACCTGTCTCCGGAACAGGCTCGCGGTGAGCAGGTCGACGCACGCTCTGACCTGTATTCCACCGGATGCCTGCTATACGAACTTCTCACCGGACGTCCGCCTTTCGTTGGCGACTCCCCGGTTTCGGTCGCCTACCAGCACGTGCGGGAGAACCCGGCGCCACCGAGTTCCATCGCTTCGGATGTGCCGCCCGTCCTCGACCAGATTGTGCTCAAGGCGCTGGCCAAGGATCGCGAACTGCGTTACGGCACCGCGGCGGCATTCCGCAATGACCTCGAGTCTGCCCTCAAGGGTGGTCAGGTCCTTGCGGCAGCCCCCGTTGAGGCTGCCACTCAGGTCCTCACCCCGTCACCGGCGTGGCCCGCTACGCCCACCGGTCCCGTCCCGACAGCCGTTCAGACCGCACCGATCGGTCTGGACGAACCGCTTGAGGATGAGGAAGACGAGAAGAAGAACAAGGCGCTGATGTGGACGCTCATCGGTGTCGCCGTTGCCGCCATCATCGCGATCATCGTGATCTTGATCGTCAACTCCGGTGGCGACGACGAGCCGGAGGTGCCTATGGAGGTGTTCCCGTCGGTTGCCACGACACACGTCGACGACGCTCTGGCAGAGATCAGTGCCGCTGGATTCACCAGTACCCCTGAGATCGTCAAACAGCCTGACGACGAGATCGAAGAGGGCATTGTCATCGAGTCAGATCCGCCCGGCGGCACCGAGGCACCGTTGGACACCGCGATCACCCTGGTTGTCTCTGCCGGGTCGAATGCCGTTGAAATCCCAGATGTCTCCAAACTCTCCTACGATGACGCCCGCAATACGCTCGAGACTCTCGGCCTCAAAGTTGCCTCCGGTGGTTCGGAGAACCACGCCGACATCGAACGCGATCTTGTCACTCGAACTGACCCCGAGTCTGGCACGACTGTCAGCAAAGAAGACACCGTAACGATCTATGTCTCAACCGGCATGGTAGAAATGCCTTCGCTAGTCGACCGATCACGGGCAGAGGCTGAAGAAGAGCTCGCGAAGGCGGGCCTGACCGGAAACTTCACCGAGGAAGCCACTGATGAGGTACGGCCGGATCGTGTGATGAGCCAGTCCGAACCTGGTGGTTCGTCCGTGCCGCAGAAATCGACCATCGATATCACCATCTCCGCCGCGATCCCAAAGATTGCCGTACCCGATGTTTCCGGTTACACCGAAACAGCCGCGCAGAACCGTCTCAACGAGGTTGGCTTGGCTTTTGGTGAGACAGAGCGAATTCATGATGCTTCTGTTCCAGCCGGAACCGTTATCCGTACGAAACCAAAAGCCGGACGTGAACTGAAACAGGGAACCACAGTTGATCTGGTCGTCTCACTTGGTCCACTGCCGCAAGACCCAGAGCCCGATCCAACCGACCCTGGTGACATTGACCCCGAGAACCCGTGAGGTTAACTCCACTTGGTGAACGCCTATTAGTCGTCACCCATGTGGGGTTTCACACCACTAACTAGAGGGTGGCCAACCAGTTATTCAACAACTGGTGGCCACCCTCAGTCATAACCGCTTCCGGGTGGAACTGCACTGAAACTAACGGCAACGTGCGATGCCGCAACGCCATGATGACCTCAGTTGAGTCGTCCGGTACTGCGATTGTTTTTGCGGTGACATCTAAGATTTCCGGCACGCTTCCGGACTCCACGACCAGTGAGTGATACCGCGTCACCGTTAAGGGGTGGGGCAGTTCGTTAAAGAGCCCAAGGCCGTTATGGCTGATGGCGCTCGTCCTGCCGTGCATGATGCGCGCAGCGTAACCGATCCGTCCCCCGTAATACTGCGCCAATGCCTGATGCCCCAGACACACCCCCAGCATGGGTCTAGCGTTGTCCTCACACCAGCCAATGACGTCGAGCGTGGCACCAGCAGTGTCCGGCGTACCCGGACCGGGGGAGACGAGCACGCCATCGCTTGACGTCAGAGCGGCGCCGATGCCCCGCTCGTCATTGCGCAGCACGCTCACCCGCGCACCCAGGAACTCTAGGTAGCCCACGATGGTGTGCACAAAGGAATCGTGATTGTCGATGACCAAGATATGCGGTGCTCGTTGGCGGGCAGTGCGGTGCGGCGCGGCAGTGACCGGGAGGGAGTCAGACATCGGCAGACTATTGGTCCTGCTGGTCTGAGATGAGCGGCACGGCAAAGTTCAGCCGTCCTGAGCCGTCTGCGGCCGGCATGGTGAGGTGTTCCATCGTCTGAACATCCCAACCCAGTCCGTAGGCGGCGACGTACTCGCGGTACACCGCAATTTCAGCGTCGTTCTCTAGAGAGTCGACGAGCGCATCCGGGTCGCCGATTGCCGCGACCTCATAGGGCGGTGAATAGACCTCACCGTGCAGGTAGAGCACGTTACCGACACATCGCACCGCGGTCTGCGGCGTGACACGGCGGCCCTGAATGGTCATCGCTTCGGCTCCGGAGCGCCACATCGCATTCATCACCGCTTGAATGTCTTGCTGATGGACGACGAGGTCGTCTGCGACGGCCCCCTCTGGAATGATGTCGGTCTGCGCATCCGTCAAGGTCACTTTCACGGCGGGGCCGCCGACTTCGCGTGAACCGGTAAGGCGCCGGTCACCGCGACGGCGATTCGATGACCGCGGGGTGGACTCGGCCTCCTCGTCGAGCAGTTCCGCTACCTGGGAATCGAGCACGGAGACTTCGTCAGTCAATGCAGCTACTCGTTCCGATCGTTGCCGGACGAGCTGAACCACATCTTCCGGGTGACGGTCCGTTCCGCTATTGCGCGCCACTTGCGCGCTGATCGTGAACAGCAGACCGCTCAGTGCGAGGACGAGGGCCGCCACAACCGACGCACGCATGCGACGTCGTGACGATGCTTCCTTCGGCACTGTGCCCTCCGTGTGATCTGTTACCGCGTATTTGGCCGGTGATGGGCCGCTGCGCGTTTCGTGTCTGCCTGGAAAATCCGTAGACTTGTCCAAGTACCGCTATTCTTGTCCAGAATACGTTGATCTCACTTGAACAGGACTGCATCCGTGCCGACTTCTAAACTCTCACACGAGTCCGAAGAACCCGACGACGCCGTCGAACTCTATGAAGAGGACGAAACTGGCACAGAGAACGGGAACCCTTCTGGCGTTGAACTGACCAAAGCGCGGCAAAAGGCTACCGCTGCGAATCAGCGCAAGGCCGCTGCTCGACAGGCAAAGCCCTCGTCGGTGAACCCGGCGTGGCTGGTGCCGACGATGCTGGCACTGCTGATCGGTGGTCTGGTCTGGATCGTGGTGTTCTATGTTACTTCTGGTCACATGACTTTGCCGATCCCGTCCCTCGGACAATGGAACCTGGCTGTCGGCTTCGGACTCATCCTTGCTGGCGGTATTCTCACGACCCGCTATAAGTAAACCGCGGTTGAGCCTGTCGAAACCACCGCCCGACTTCAGCAACTCTGAGCGCTGTGGCGCCGTCTCAACGACGGTGCCACAGCGTTTTTGCATTGCTGCTGCATGTGCCACACAGCGACCCGCCCTCTTGCGTGCACGTTTGGACTCGCCTGCGCCGCCGCCACCGCCGCCGGTGGGCTGCAGAACGCCTCATCGCGTTGGACGTGTGATTGTGGTGTTGGGGTGCCGATATTTCCGTCAATTTCGTACGTCGAAGCGCAATACACGCGTCGAACTCGAGGCGGCGGACGAGGGCGGACAGCCGATCGACCAACCAAGGACCTCACCCGTGGTCGCGTTGCTCGCGATCAACACTTACCCGACGAAGTTCTTGACGAGTCGGTATCCACATCGGTGGATACAGGTGTGGATAACTACACGCGTGTAATTACAGCCGTGTGTCGCACCGAGCCACCGAGCCACCGAGCCACCGAGCCACCGAGCCACCGAGCCACCGAGCCACCGAGCCACCGAGCCACCGAGCCACCGAGCCACCGAGCGGGCATCATAATCGTGTCAAGCACCACATATAACCAGTGCCAGACACGACTATGGTGCCCCCAATCACCAGAGGATACGCGCGGCAGACGCAAAAGTGGGGCCGAGTGAGTTGTCCACTCACCCGGCCCCACTAGAAGTCTGCTAGCGACTCATATTCCTCTAGTAGTCCACAAGCATTTGTCGCCCACCGTGGCCTACCATCCGACCGCTGCGTACTTGATCACGGCTAACGCGACCAAGGCAATACCGACTGCGGCGGTCGCGCCATAGGACAACGCCTTCTGGCTGGGCTTTTGCAGCCGCGAGTAGACCAGTCCCAAAACCGCACCGGTCACCAAACCGCCAAGGTGTCCCTGCCAGGACACTCCTGAGAACACAAACCCGTAAACCAGGTTGATGCCGATGATGATCAACATGGACTGCGCATTGCCGCCAAGGCGACGCAGTTCAAAGACCACAGCCGAGAACAGGCCGAATACACCGCCGGAGGCTCCGAGTACCGGAATCCACCAACTGTCAGCCATAGGATTCGCCAGCAACAGCACCGCCACTGAGCCACCCAGGACCGACAACAAGAACAGCGCCACAAAGCGAATCCGTCCTAATGACTGCTCCAAAAAGCTGCCCACGGCCCACAACGCGTACATGTTCAGCGCTAGGTGCAGGAAGCCTCCGTGTAGGAAACCAGCGGTCAAGAACCGCCATGGCTCTTCCGCACCGATGAACGGAGCGAAGACCCACCGTGTAGTCCACTCACCCGCGACGCCGGTGCGCTGCAGCAAAAAGCTCGCCACACACAGGGCGATGATCGTGTACACCACCACCGGACCGCCAGCGCCCAGCGCCATCGACCGAGCGGTATGCGTCTCTTGGCGATCAGCGGCACAGGCCAGGCACTGCACTCCTACCGGGGCGTTACGCACGCACTCCGGGCAGATGTTGCGGTTACAGCGCTGACAGCTGACATAGGACACCCGATCCGGGTGCCGGTAACAGGTCGGTGCGGGACCTGACGAGTTCCAGGTATTCGATGTCACGCGGCGAGTTTCACTTCTCGATGGAGACGGACTTCAAGACGACATCTTCCAGCGGCCGGTCACCAGGGCCGGTGGCCACGGTGGCGATCTTGTCGACGACAGCGCGGGAGGCCTCGTCCACAACCTTGCCGAAGATGGTGTGCTTGCCGTTGAGCCACGATGGCTGGTCAACGGTGATGAAGAACTGCGAACCGTTCGTTCCAGCCGGGCGGCCGGTGATCGGGTTGAGGCGCTTGCCGGCATTGGCCATCGCCAGCAGGTACGGCTCGGAGAACTGCAGTTCTGGGTGGATCTCGTCATCAAAGGTATAACCCGGGCCACCGGTGCCGGTGCCGAGCGGGTCGCCGCCCTGGATCATGAAGCCGGAGATGATCCGGTGGAAGATCACGTCCTGGTAGAGCGGATCAGTGCGGCTCTCGCCGGTGCGGGGGTCGGTCCACTGCTGTGAACCGTCAGCCAGCCCGACGAAGTTGGCTACTGTGCGAGGCGCGTGATTCTCGAAGAGTTCCACGCGAATGTCACCAAGGGAAGTATGCAATGTTGCGAACATGGCCAACATTGTTTCACGGGAAACTATGAAACAGGTGGCTCTGGAGGCACCTCTGTAGCCCAAAGTGTGGAGGAGTTGTGACTTGTCAGTGCTACACGTCGCAATACCCCAGTTATATATGCGAAGGTAAGAGATGGGCATACTGTCCAGCTAGATCTGAACCGGCGGCGAGGAGCGGCAATAATGGCTAATAAGATCCACAAGTCAGTCGACAAGGTCACACATGCTCTGGAGCAGGCAGACCTGGACCGGTTGAAGAAGGCCGCCAGCGATCTCGCTGCGAACCTGTCCGAAGCAGGCGCCACCGCTTCGCAGAACACCGGAAAACTCGCCCACCAAGCCAAGGACGCAGCAGTCCAGGCCAAGGATTGGGCTGAGCCGCACGTGACGTCCGCGCTGGATTGGCTCGGACCGCGCCTGGCCAAAGCACGTGACGAGTCCATCAAAGCCTCTGCTCCCGTGGTCGAGAAGGTCGCGGAGAAAGCGGTCCCGGTTATCGACTCAGCGCACGACACCCTCGTGGACACCGTGCTGCCCAAGGTCGTCTCAACCCTCAACTCCGCCGCGGAACAGGCAGCACAGCGCACTGAGAGTGCCGTGAAGGGGAGCGCTCGTGCCATCTCCAAGGCCGCCGACAAGGGCGCGGTAGCGTCAAAGCGCGCCACCAAGAAGGCTGCGAAAGCCGCGAAGTCCGCCGCGAAGAGAGCATCTTCGAAGGGCACGTCAAAGGGCAAGGTCACATTCTGGGTGGTCGCCGCCGCTGCCGCGGGTGCCGGCGGTTACGTGTTGTGGCGCCGTACTCAGCCAGTCGAGGACCCCTGGGCAGAGCCGTGGGACGAGGTCGAGTCGCACACCTTCCGTGACACCGTTGACGATGCTCGTGATGCAGTCGGCGATGCGGCGGAAGCTGCCGGCGAAGCCGCTGGCCATACGGTCGCAAAGGCTAAAGAAGCGGTCGAGACCGCGAAAGAGGCCGTTGAAGGCGCGGCCGAAAGTGCCTCTGAGGTAGCTGAGCAGACTGTCGCGAAGGCCAAGGCAGCTGTTGACAGCGCCAAGGAGACCGTGGGTGAAGCGGTCAACGAAGTAGCGAGCAAGGCGAAGAACGCGCGAGCGCGCAAGAAGCCAGCTGCCGAGGCGAAAGCCAAGGCGGCATCGGATGACGAGGCGCAGGCCTCAGATTCCGACAGCGCTTCTTCAGACTGACCCGAACTTCCCCGTTACTTTGATCCCTGACGACTTCGTGGTCGTCAGGTAGACAGGACGAGCCTCGTGAACCCTGATGAACAACTGACCTCACCGCGCCGTACCCTCGACCAGCCTTCCCGGCTGCGCAACGTGCTGTATGAAATCCGTGGGCCCGTCGCGGCGCATGCTACCCGGCTTGAGGCCGAAGGCCACCGCATCCTGAAGCTGAACATCGGCAACCCGGCACCATTCGGATTCGACGCTCCGGATGTGATCGTACGCGACATGATCGCGGCGTTGCCGTTCTCGCAGGGGTACTCCGACTCGCGCGGCATCCTGCCGGCACGTCGCGCCATCGTCACACGCTACGAAACGGTTCCAGATTTCCCTGAGTTCGATGTCGATGACGTCTACCTCGGCAACGGGGTCTCGGAACTGATCACCATGACAATGCAGGCCCTGCTCGAGACCGGTGATGAAGTGCTCATCCCGGCACCGGATTATCCGTTGTGGACGGCCATGACGAGTCTGTCCGGCGGTGTCCCCGTTCACTACCTGTGCGACGAGGACAACGGCTGGAACCCCGATCTGGCGGACATCGAAGCCAAGATCACCCCGCGCACCAAGGCCATCGTGGTGATCAACCCGAACAATCCGACCGGTGCGGTCTACTCACCTGAGGTGCTGCGCGGTCTGGTGGCGATCGCTCGCAAGCACCAGCTGCTGATCCTCGCAGATGAGATCTATGACCGGATTCTCTACGATGACGCACAGCACACCTCGATTGCCACGCTGGCCCACGATCTGCTCTGCCTGACATTCAACGGCCTGTCAAAGACCTACCGGGTCGCCGGCTATCGTGCTGGATGGGTGGTCATCACAGGTCCGAAGGATCACGCCAAAGGGTTCCTCGAAGGCTTGAACTTGCTGGCCTCGACCAGGTTGTGTCCGAATGTGCCGGCCCAGCATGCCATTCAGGTCGCCTTGGGCGGATACCAGTCGATCAACGAGCTCATCCTTCCCGGCGGCCGCCTACTGGAACAGCGCGACACCGCGTGGAAAGCATTGAACGCCATCGACGGTGTGTCATGTCATAAACCCGAGGGCGCTCTTTATGCCTTCCCGAAGCTCAACCCTGACGTCCATGAAATTCATGACGATGAAAAGCTTGTCCTCGATCTGCTGCTGAGCGAGAAGATCTTGCTGGTACACGGACGAGGCTTTAACTGGCCGACCCCGGATCATCTTCGTGTCGTATTCCTGCCCTGGGCCCGAGACCTTTCAGTTGCCATCGAGCGATTCGGTAATTTTCTGTCAAATTACCGCCAGTGATACTTGCAAGCCAGCGCGCATCGATCCCTGGTTTCATTCGCGAGGTAACTCGCTAAGTTCGGTTTCAGATAGATAGTGGCTCTTCAACAGGCCACCCTGTGACTTACAACACCCTTCTTGCGTATAGACGAATGGCTTGACATACTTCAGTAACTAGGCTCTATCGAGATAATCGACCATTTACCCCCCTGAGGACGATTGTCTCGATATATTTTCATGTCCTCTGAGCACACAAAAGTCGAGAAACTAGAGGTGAAGGCGACCATGGGGCATCACAGGCGCGGATCTATTCGAAATCATGACATCGCCCGGATAATAGCTTTACTATCCGTGTTGTCACTATTCGCGGTGATGTTTCCGGTCACCGCGACACAAGCCGCCGGTGAAGACGCAACCTTCAACCTCTCAAAAAAGTGCGCGATGCTGACGGCACGGTGCCAACGTTCACTCCCGGTGACGTGTTCTATTACGACCTGACTATCTCGTGCACGGTCATCGACCCTCTTTCTGCTGGGTGTATCGACGCCACTCTGACAGATCCGCTGCCTGAACCTCTCGTCATTGCCGAACCCCTCAGCACAGCTGTAACAGTCTCGACGAACCAGAGCCAGATCACACCAAATGCGGACACGAACACCATTAGTGTCCTCTTCACCGTTGACCTCGAAGACGGACTCGGCAACCGCGGACTTCCCACCGGACAGGAAGAAACGCTGTCGATTCGCGTGAAAGTCCCCGACAACCTGACTGCTGCGGATGCTGGCGTCAAGCGCAACATCGCCACAATGGAAGGCGACAATGCTGTCACCGTGCGTGACTACGCAGACATCAATATCGACGTTCCCCTTGAGTTGAGCAGTTCAATCGGCAAATCAGTTGACAGCAACACACCAAATGGTTCCCCTGTACCAGCGGTGCCCGGTCAGCCAGTCGATTTCTCGCTACATGCGGCAAACACATCGAACTCTGCTGTGGACGCTCTGATTGTCGAAGACCCTGCGGCCAATGGAAACGAAGCATTCGAATACCTCGCCCTCACTGGCATCGACTCCCTGACTGCACCGCATGGTGCTGATCGCGTCCAATTCGACTGGCGTGAGGAAGACGGCACTTGGCACACCGGAACCTCCCAGTCAATCCCTTCGAACCCCAATGAGCTGCTCCAAGGAATTGACCTGGCAGCCGTATACGGCGTCCGGTTCACTTTCACGAACAGTAGTGGCCTAGTTCCTATTACTGGCAGCAACCAACGCGCCCAGATCGAGTTTGGAACCCAAACCCGCAGTAACGTCACTTCCATTGCAGACAACACCACAGTGACGGTGAACAACACAGCGTCGAGCCGCGTCACCTTAGGCGACGACTCGTCCACACCTGTGGTCGACAACGCCAACATTCAGATTCGTCGCGAAAAGCCAACTGTGGGCATCACCAAGAGATTCGACCGTTCCCAAGTGCCGGCCGGAGACTCAGCCCGCGTTGATCTAGAAGCCACGGTCGGTTCAACGCCGATAGTCCGTCTGACGATCACCGACCCCGCGGATGGTGAGCCCGACTTCGCACAACAAGGACTCGAGTTCGAGGAATTCATCACTAGCGGTGGTGGGCAAACCCTTGAATGGCCACAAGGTGCCACGTCAGCTTCCATACAGTATGCCTATGAAGACGGCCTCGCATCCCCGGCACAGTCGACCACGACTGTTCACACTCTTCCCAGCCCGGACACCGGACGCCGTGTCGTAGGATTCACCATCACCTTCGAAGGTGATTCCATTCCTGCTCACGCCAGTGCGCATATCCCCTTCCGCGCACAGGCAGAGCCAGTTACCGGGACAAACCCAGTCACCTCAACAAACCACACCGAGGCCATTGTTGAGAGTTCTGATGGTCAAGAATCTGACCCAGCCCGCGACAACGCACAGATCACTCGTCAACCACTACAAATCATTCCGACCCTGGACAAGAACATCGTTCATGACGAGATCCCCGCGCACGCTGGTTCCTCGTCCCTGGTTTCACTCAACGGCGCCCTGTCTCAGGACTCGACCACCGGCACACAGACACTGGTCATTCAGGACCCAGTTAGCCCAGGTGCCACACCCTCTGACTTCTACAACCACTTCGATATCACTGACATCCCACTTGTCAACGTACCTGTTGGATCGACTCTGACGATTCGGTATTGGGACGGCAACGCGTGGCAGGTAATGAGTGGCGCTGAGAACATCCCAGGGGGAAGTAGTTACTCGCACACACTGACCTCGGCTGAACGTGCAGCCGCGCAAGGTATTCAATTTGAGTACTCACCTATCGCGCCGGCGACCGTACTGCAACCCGGTTTCCGCGGAACCCCCTACTTCCGCATGGTCTTGCGTGACCAGTGGCGCGATGGCTCTGGAAGCTCGAGCGGCTTGACCACGCCTGTGACGGTCGAAAACGACGCATTGACCACCGTCACCAACCCGAACGCAACCGATCCTGTTGTCACGGTTGAAGACGAAGACGGCATTCTTCTCCGTCCGTACCCAGTAGGGACCGGCCCGGACACAGTCGATAAGACCTGGCTTAGCACTAATGGCACTCCTGTCACGAGTGCTGAAGTGGAGGCACGCACAGACCAGCAGCGCACTGCTCGTTTGCTGTGGAGCCCTGCCGGATTGACGGCCTCGTCCATGCGGATTTCAGACCCGGCTACGGACCCGTCCGACCTGCCTAACTCCATCTATGACGCTTTCAACCTGACAGCCGTGCGACCGATCACTGCGGCCAACGACCCTTCAATCCGGTTCGACCGGGTCAGTGCTGTGGAGTATTTTGACGCTACAGCTGCCACGTGGATCGACATCACATCGACTGTGTGTTCACCCGCAAGTGAATGTGACGGACAGTTCCCGGGCTGGACACCAAACGCTACGTTGCACGCATCGATCCTAGGCTTCCGCATCACTTTTGAAGAAAGCCCTAACCGTGCCGCCCGCATCACGAGCTCACTCGACCCCGTTGTCGGCTCCGGCGTTGCTCACAGCACGAACCGCCGTCCGATCGACCTAGTGTTCCAACTGCGCAACACTTTGCGTTCGAATAGCAACCAAGCAGTCTTGGGTAACCTGCACACTTACGACTACAACACAAATAGCCCAGGTGTGGTCGACAATACGGTGCGAGCCGAAGCTGTCACCGAAAACGGCACGCTGGTAGAGACCGATCATGCGGGTATCGCAATTCTCGATACTCCCATTACCGTCAGCCTGACCAAAGCATTCGATGCTTACCAAGTCACTAACGGAGTCACCGAGGTGCCACTTCCACGGGCGGGCACGCCTGCAGGCGACTACCCACGATTGGGCTTTACCCTCACTGCTCGTAACACTTCAGTCAGTAAGGTCGAGCAACTCGTGATCTCTGACCCTGACCCGTCCGCGGGCTCAGACGAGTTCTTCGAGCGATTCAATCTCCGCTCAATTGGTGCAATCACGCCACCTCCAGGCACTGTGAGCACAGTTGTTAGCCTCAAGTACGCAAATGCGGTGCCCGACTGGACCGGCACTATCACGCAAGCCCAAGCTCTAGGTGAAGTAGACCTCGCAAATGTCAACGGCATCACCGTCACATTTAACGGTTGGATCGCAAATACGGCCAACGCACAGGTCGCCGTAGAAACCCGGTTACGCCCCACCGAGCGCACATCGGGCGACCCAGTCACCCTCACTGAACTAGATAACACTGCAGTGGCTGAGGCTGTTACCCCTGGCGGTGACCCCATTTTGGACGAAAGCCAGGCTCGCGACAAAAAGCCTGTCAGCATCGTCACACCTGAGTATGGTGTCGAGTTAACGAAAACCATCACTCCCAACACCGCAACAGAAGCGACAACTAATACCGCGTTCACCGTCGCGTTGCGCTCCAGGCCCACCGGGAACGTCCGGACCAAGACTATGGTCATTGAGGACGCAACACCCACGTTCTGGAATGCGTATCAGTTCTCGTCATTCCCGCAGATAAACATGCCTGCCCCGCTGCGCCCCAGCCAGGTGCGTGTCGAAGTTCTCAGAGGGGTCAATTACAGTCTCTCTGAATCAACCGATCCTGCAACCTTAACTGCGACCTGTAACAACAATGTGGACCTCAGCGCATGCTGGGTCACTGGCGACTGGCAGACTGTGGCAGCCAACGGGAATGTCACACCGTCATTACCGCCGAGTGTCACCGCAGCTGAAGTGCAAGGTGTCCGGTTGAACGTTCGCCGCGGACTAGCGGAACAGAACTGGGACCGTCCACACCGGCCCACAGTGCCGTTCAACTTCATTGTGAACCGGCGTGAATTCCTGCGCTATGGCCCGAACGGGTCGACGACCACCGAGGTTCCCTCGACACTACCGACACTCAGCCCTGCACCTGGCGAAACCGTTCGCGGTCGAGCTTCGAACACGGCTCAAACTCACCTAAAGGGCGCTTGGTTTGACCCGATGGACGTGCAGTACGTGGCAGATGATGACGCGAACGCGCACATCACCAAGGCACACTTAACTAACAAGATCACGGTAGCCAAGAGCCCCACCGGGAACTTTGGCGTCACCGATGAGATTCCGTTTGAGATGGTCGTTCGCAACACCGGCACCTGGACGATGACCGGTCTGCAGCTGACCGATCAGATCCAGACCGACGCAGATGGTTCGATGCTGGTTGAGGCACCGAGGGAGGTCGACGACACCAACCCGGTCTACACCTTCACTTGGACCTCTGGCGGCACCGCGCAGGACACCAGCGGCATGTCGGCGTCGCTTGACCCGGACACAGGTGAACTGACCCTGAACCTGCCCACCGGCTTCCAGTTCGCACCCGGTGACGAGCTGCGGATCACTGCGCAGTTGATGTTCCGCCCCGACTTGGACCCCTTGACCAGCGTCACCAACGAAATCACCGCCAGCAACGACCGGATCTTCGACCATTGCGTCGGCCAGGACCACTCCGACAACACACCAGCTGAGACCGAGGTCTTCGAGTGCTCCGCAAACGCTGAGGTGACCTCCAACCCTGGTGCGCCTATCCGCGTCACGAAGGCCGTCAAGGGCACCGGTGCCGGTGTTCTCGGCGCGACACCGGGCGATCCGAACTATGACGACCTCGGTGTGATCGCGCAGGGCGCGGTACCTACGTCATTCTGTTCCGATGCGACGAACGGCAACGCCGGTGGCGGATTCTTCCGCACCCCGTGTCTGCCGATCACCCGCGCGGGCGGCACCACCACCTGGCGCATCCAGTTCCACAATTCCGGCAACGTTCCAGCAGGTGTCATCTCCGCTATCGACGTGCTGCCGGGTCTCGGCGATACGGCGGTGTTGACCACCTCACAGCGCGGCAGTCGCTGGACGCCCACACTGGTCGGCAACTTCACCGCGAACATTCCCGGTATGTCGGCAGCAGATGCGCGGATCTACTACATGACCACCGCGCCTCTCCAAGCGTGTAACCGAGCGGACATCCAGAACGACACCGCCGTGGGCGGGCTGCCGGTCAGCGACCCGTGCTACGCGAATGTGGTCAATCGCAATTGGCAGCTGCTTGACGAGGACAACATGAGCGCGGCGGAGCTTGCCTCCGTGCGCGCCTTGAAGTTCGTCGTCGAACACCCCGACGCGGCAACAGGTGGCGGTCTGGCTCCTTCCCAGACGGCTACTTTCACCTGGGACATGCTCAACCCGGCCACGGCCGAGCGCGCCGCTGACTCGGACACCGAACCGCTGGCGTGGAACTCGGTCGCCGCTGGTTCGCGAGGCATCTTCAATGGCGACGAGTTCCGCATCAACGCCATTGAGCCACGTGCCGTCGGTGTGGGGCTGGCAATGGGCAAGATCGATCTGAACAAGATCGTTGACACCCCGCCGAACTGGCCCGCTTCGGCCCCTCTGCCGTCGACCTACCCGTTCGCCTTGTCGTGTACGTCGGCTGGCGAGGACATCGACATCTTTGACAACGCTGCAACGCCAGTTGACCGGTCGCGGGTGGACCTGCCTGCAGACGGCTCAGTCGTTCATGTCGGCGACGGATCTACTTCCACCTGGGGACGAGTCACCCTGCCGCTGTACGCCGAGTGCTCCGTTGTGGAGGACCCTGCCGCCCAGGGAGCAACCGTCACCTACAGTCCAGGTGCGCCAAATGGCTCATCCGGCACGATCACCGCACTGAACGACCAGTCGGCACGCAGCAACATCGCGAACCCGGCACTGCCGAACCCAATCGATATTCAGAGCATCACAGCGACCAACTCGTATGACATCGGCGGCTTCGAGGTCTCCAAGTCGGTGGACAACGGTGGCGCGGTCAACCAGGACGGCGACCCTGTCGAATACAACCAGCAGGTCTCTTTCACTGCTGCTTGCACCTTCGGCGGCGCACAGGTGCTGGGGGTGGCAGATCAGTCGTTCACACTGACGCCGGGCCAGTCGCGCACCATCACCGGTGTGCCGGTCGGCTCGGAATGCACCGTCACGGAATCGAACGCGGCAAATGCTGCAAGCACCACGGTTGAGGTGACGCAGGACGGCACCACTGGTTCGCCGACAACCGCCACCAGTGCCTCGTTCACCGTCATTGCGGATTCCACCGGAGGCGATGTGAACACCGGTGTTGCGTTCACCAACCACTACACGGTCGGTTCGTTCAAGATCACCAAGGCCGTCAGCGGTGCTGGCGCCTCGGCTTGGGGTGCTGGTCCATTCGAGATATCCATGCGATGCACCTCTGCCCGCACCGTGGATCCGGTGGTCTTCGAGGACACTGTCACGCTGTCGCCGAGCACCACATTGGAATGGCAGATCGACAACCTGCCAACCGACGCGCAATGTGCCTGGGAGGAAACCGAACACGGCGGCGCGAATCAGACCGATGCGGCAAGTGGAACACGCTACATCGGCACGCAGTCGCCCACCGCTCCTCTTGAGGTGACCGTCACCAACCACTTCCACCTCGGCTCGGTGGCTGTGGAGAAACTTGTCGTCGGCGGCGGCAGCAGTGAATACGGCGACGGACCGTTCACGGTCAACCTTGCTTGCACCCGCACGGTCAATGGCGCAGCCCAGTCCATCTCCATTCCTGGCGGTGCGACACGAGTTCTGATCGGCCCCGATGACCTGTCCACTCTTTATGAGGGACTACCGGTCGGCGCTGAATGCACGCTCACTGAGACTGTGCCGGGCGGGGCATCGAACTCGTCGATCTCAGTGACCCAGAGCGGCGGAACTCCAACGGTGACAGCGGGCACCGTTGCCGAGTTCACGATCACACGTGACTTCGGGAACGTGACATCGACTGAAGTCGAGATGACGAACACGTTCAACGTGGGCACACTGCAGATTGAGAAGTTGCGCACTGGCACTGGTGCCACGGACTTCGGTTCCGGTCCGTTCACCGTTCAGGCGGTTTGCACCTGGGTCAAGGACGGCGACACCCTGCCGGTGGCACTTCCCAATGACGGCATCGTGACGCTGGATGCCGCCAACGGCTATGAGGCGACCATCACGGGCATCATCGCGAGCGCTACGTGTTATGTCACCGAGACCGCCAACGGCGGGGCGCATGAGACCACATACGCACCGGCAGACCAGGCCAATCCCAACCGGTCTGCCCCGGTGACCATCGTGGAGAACGGTTCGGCGACGCCACAGGCATCAGTGTCGATCACCAACCGCTTCGACACTGGTTCACTGCGCGTCACGAAGCAGCGCACCGGCGCTGGCGCCGCAGTCTTCGGTGCCGGCCCGTTCACCGCCGAGGTGTCCTGCACCTACCTCAAGGACGGTCAGACGGAGTCGGTGGACCTGCCGAATGGCGGTGAGATCACTTTGAGCGAGGCGAACTCGTACGAGGTTACCTTGGACGGCATCATTGCTGGTGCCACCTGTCATGTCACCGAAACCGATCCTGGTTTCGCAACGGACACGACCTACACCCCGGCACATGCCTCGGATGGCAGTCGGTCTGGCGACATCACGGTTGTCGCCACTGCCAACGAGCCGACCAGCGGCCCGGTGAGCCTTGGCATCACCAACCGCTTCGACGTGCAGGGCTTCGTAGTGCACAAGGACGTCGACAATGGTGGCGCTGTCGATCAGGACGGCAACCCCATCGTCTACGACGAGACCTACGAGTTCACCGCGTCGTGCACCTATGGCGGCACAGAGTTGCTGGGCACGGACGATCGCACGTTCACCTTGACGTCGACGGCACCGGGCAATTCCAAGGCATTCGACGAGCTGCCGCTTGGTACGACCTGTGAGATCAGCGAGGCCGACGCAGCGGGTGCCACGGGTGTGAATGTGACGATCCAACACGGATCCGATGCGCCTTCGGCTCCGGCTGATGACACTGAGGCGACCTTCACCATCACTTCGGGTAGCGTCCTGGTGACGTACACCAACGAGTACGAGACCGGTTCGGTGAATCTTACCAAGCACATCACCGGTGCTGGTGCCGACCTGTGGGGCCAGGGTGACTTCCAGGTCTCCATGGTCTGCACCTCGCCGTTGACCGATCCGACCCAGGTGTTCTCCGCGACGCATGTTCTCTCGGCGGCTGACCCGGTATGGCGGGTCGACGACCTGCCTGCCGGCGCTGAATGCGCGGTCACCGAGCCGCTGCGCGGCGGAGCGAACTCGTCCTCGATTGAATCGGGCAATGTCAGCGATACCGAGGAGATCACCGTGACCGTGGGCGGAGCCAGCTCCGCGCCGGTCCAGGTGGACGTGACCAACGAGTTCCTGGTCGGATCGTTGCGGGTGACGAAGGCTGTTGACGGCCCGGGGGCAGGAAAGTTCGGCGCCGGACCGTTCGAGGTGACGCTGGCCTGTACTCGTGACGTCGACGGCACCGATGTGGCCATCGAGATTCCAGGAGGCGCGGCGCGCACGCTCGACTCGTCGAACAACCTGACGGATGTCTACGCCGATCTTCCGGTCGGTGCGGACTGCGTCATCGCGGAGACTCGCGATGGCGGGGCGAACTCGACGTCGGTCACCATCAGCGATGGTGATGGATCGAATGACACCACGACGGATGGCACGAGTGCCAACGTGACGATCACGTCGGATGCGACCGATCACGAGGGCCGCCTGGCGACTGTGACCAACACCTTCCTCGACGGGGCACTGACCATCGACAAGCAGCGCACCGGTCCAGGAGTGGAGAAGTTCGGCGCCGGACCGTTCACTGCGCAGGCTGTGTGCACCTGGGTCAAGGACGGCGAGACCTTGCCTGTTGCGTTGCCGAACGATGGCATCGTGACACTGAGCGAGGCGAACGGCTACACCGTGACGATCACGGGCATTCTGCCTGGCGCTGTGTGCAAGGTCACCGAGACTGATGCGGGTCTGGCTGTCGCCACCTCGTATACGCCAGCCGACGGCACCGTCACCATCACCGATGACATGACCGAGCCGGTCAGCGTGACGATCACCAACGACTTCCAGATCGGCCAGTTGCACATCCAGAAGAAGGCCGACAAGAAGCGTGTGCCGGCCGGTGAGAATGTGACCTACACGATCACGGTCTCCAACCGTGGCGCGATCACGGCCACTGACGTGCCGGTGACGGACAGGTTGCCGCGGGGCGCCCACTTTGTTTCGGCGAGCGATGGCGGTCAGGTGAGCGGTCGTAACGTGACGTGGACGATCAACGAGCTCACCCCTGGAGCGAATACCTCGGTCACGGTGACCGTGACCTACGCCAAGGAGGGAAGTTACGAGAACGTCGCGACTATTCCGACTCCTGACGGCCCGTGGGATCCATCGACCGGTAACGACAAGTGCACCGACCCGGGCGATGGCGCGCATGCATGTGCCAAGGTGACCGTGCCGGACACTGATCGTGGTAGTGGCGGTGACGATCCGAAGGATCCAGACGGTGGCAGCGGCAGCGATGGCGACCTGCCTCGTACCGGTGCAGGAGCGGCTCCTGGCTTGCTCGCACTTGGTATGGGTCTGCTGGGTCTCGGATTCGTGCTGGTCGTGGTGCGGCGCCGGCGCGCCTGATCCCGCTGGTTGAGCCCACCATCCGTTGGTTGAGCCCGTCGAAACCCGCAGGTCATTTCGACGAGCTCAATGATCGAAAGGTCGAAACATGCACTGCAATAATCGGGCAATGGTGTGGAGAACCCGGACACGACAGTTGCTCGCAGCGTTTCTGGCCGCTCTGCTGGTCGGTGCCGGGGCGACTGCGGTGGCCCCGAGTGCCGTAGCGGATGACCCTGAGCACAACCTCGTCGTTGACCTGGGCGGATCGCATGCCGCAGACGTGCTCGTCACCGTCTATTGCAACGCAAACCCCACCTTGGACTCGTCCTTCTGCTCGAACACGTGGACTGACTCGACAGGCAAGGCGAATCTGTACCTCGGTCCCGGCACGTACTTCGTATGCGTGCCAGCGTCCGACAACTTCCAGGCTCGGTGCGATTTCGACAACCCTGCACCGCATCGCGTCACCATCACCGATCCAGCGACGATCACGACGATATCGCTCCCGTTGGTCTCCAAGCTGACCGCTCCCGTCACCTTCGTCGAGACATATCCGGTCACCTGGACGAGACGCCAGGGCAAGAACGCCGGTTGGGATTATGAGTGGTCCGCCGAGTACGAGTACTCCTTTGCACAACTCGCGAAGAACCCATGGATCTCAACCCGCATGGTCAACCAAGACGGAGTCGTGCTCTTCGAGACCCCACGGGAGCCGGCGGAAGATGGCTTCGCCACATGGGCTGGCCCGATCGGTGGTGGCACGACGAGTTCATGCGGTTTCATGCTCGATGTTTCAAAGCAGCACGTGGCCGTGACATCGACTCGGTTTGAGATCACCGCCTCGGTACCCGGCGGATCGCGCACCTACAGCCACACCACGCCCTCACGTGCTGGCCGATGTGCCAAACCGCGCACGCTCGTCTCCGACTCTCTTCGCTGGGCCAAGGCGCCACAAGCCGGCAAGGTGGCCCGGGTGAGCGTGAACACGTGGCCTTCAGGGGTCAAGCTCTCCTATCGCTGGTACCTGAACGGCAAGCGCATGAAGAAGGCGACGAAGGCCGCCTATCGCGTACCGAAATCCGCCGCGGGACGTCTGTTGAGCGTTCGAGTGACTGGTTCAGGTGCGAAATTCACGAAATCGACGGCACAGATCACAGCGAAAGTGAAAGCTCGGAGCCTGGGCAAAGTCGCGAAGCCGAAGATCCACGGGAAGGCCCGTGTCGGCGCCACATTGCGAGTCAAGCACAAGTCGATCAAGGGCGCGAAGGCCGGCTACCAGTGGTTCGCAGGCAAGAAGAAGATCAGTGGCGCAACGAAACGCACTGTGAGACTACGGCCGAAGCAGGCGGGCAAGCGCATCAAGGTGCGAGTCACCATGAAGAAAAAGGGCTATCAGACCAAGAAAATCACGTCGAAGTCCACCGCCAAGGTGAAACGCTGAGACCTCCTGCAAAAGTGGACAGCTTTTGTAGAAGTGGACCAGGCGTTTACCGGCCACTATGACAAGACTCGGCCACAACTGGAGAAACCGCCCACGCGCGGCGCGCGGCTCCATTCGGCATCATGGAGATATGACCCCGAACGAAGCGAAACCGTTAGGAACCGACCCCGACTGGTGGCGCCAGGCGGTGGTCTACCAGATCTACCCACGCAGTTTCGCCGACAATAACGGTGACGGCTTGGGCGATCTGAACGGCATCACTTCACGTGTCAGCTATCTTGTGGAACTTGGCGTCGACGCTGTATGGCTCTCACCGTTCTACCCCTCTGAACTAGCCGACGGTGGCTATGACGTGGCGAACTATCGCGATGTGGACCCACGCCTGGGCACGCTGGAAGATTTCGACCGCCTCGTTGCGGCGCTCCACGGACGCGGTATCCGCATCATCGTTGACATAGTGCCGAATCACACATCCGACCAGCACGAATGGTTCCAAGCAGCCCTGGCGGCCGGCCCCGGGTCGCCGGAGCGCGACCGATACATTTTCCGCGACGGCGCCGGCCCAGACGGCAATCAACCACCTGCCGACTGGGTCAGCGACTTTGGCGGCCCCGCCTGGGAACAGGTTCCAGACGGTCAGTGGTACATGCACCATTTCGCAACGGAACAGCCCGACCTCAATTGGGCCAATGACGAGGTTCGAGCAGACTTCATCGCCACGTTGCGGTTCTGGTCAGATCGCGGCGTCGATGGATTCCGTATCGACGTGGCGCACATGCTCACCAAGGACCTCACTCAGCCTCTGCCCACTCAGGCGGAATTGGACGCCTTGCCCATCGACGGCCACCATCCGATCTTCGATCGTGACGATGTCCACGACATCTACGCGTCCTGGCGCAAGGTGCTGAACTCGTACGACCCGCCGCGTACGGCCGTGGCGGAAGCTTGGGTGGACTCGTCCCGAATTCCCCGCTATGCGCACCCCGACAGCCTCGGACAGGCGTTCAACTTCGACCTGCTGGAAGCTGACTTCGACGCCGCGCAGTTCCGCGACATCATTCGGCAGAATCTCGATCTGGCGGCTCAGTCCGGCTCGTCAAGCACGTGGGTGCTGTCCAATCACGATGTGGTGCGCCATGCGACTCGCTACGGTTTGCCGCATTCGCAGCGCGATGACCAGGGCAAACTCGTCGACCGTCCCGGCTGGCAGTGGCTGCGCACCGGGGGCAGCGATCCAGCGGTCGATCTGGATCGTGGTCTGCGCCGGGCCCGGGCCGCGACCATGCTGATCCTCGCACTGCCCGGTTCGACCTACCTGTATCAGGGTGAGGAGCTGGGCCTGCCCGAAGTGGTCGAGATTCGGGCGGACGAGCGCCAAGACCCGCATTTCTTCCGCACTGGTGGCAAAGACATCGGCCGTGACGGTTGCCGGGTGCCATTGCCCTGGATCGCCGCAGCTCCCGGATTCGGATTCGGCGGGGCCACACCGCATCTGCCACAACCCGCGTGGTTCGGCAACTACGCAGTCGATGTTCAAGACAGTGACGAATCGTCGACTCTGAACCTGTACCGGCAGATCCTTCACGTTCGACACAGCCTGGTCAGTGGAGAGAACCTGGACTGGATCGAGACCGAGCGTTACGACGTACTGGCCTTTGCGAGATCTGCTCAGTGGCACGTGGTGACTAACTTCGGTGACGAGCCGTACCGGCTGCCCGGCTCTTCGGCAATGCGGGTTGTGGCAAGCAGTGCCCCTGTAATCGACGGCATTTTGCCTGGTGAGAGCACCGCTTGGCTCGTTCCAATGTGATTCCCGTCACATTTGGTGCTTTTTGGGTACTGTTGAAGATGTCCGTCGGGTGCGGACTTTCACAGTGACCTCCGCACGCGGCCGACTACGGCATAGCCGAGCGTGAGGAGGGAACGATGGCAATGAAGCATAAGTTCCGCAGGGGGATAGCGGCGCTAGCGGCGATCGCGCTGGCCGCACCGCTAGCCGCCTGCAGTTCGTCGGACGGCGGTACCCCCGAATTGATGTGGTACATCAACCCCGACGGCGGTGGCTCTGACCCCCATGGTGGCGGTCAAGCGGAAATCGCACGATTGTGCACCGAGCAATCCGGCGGGCGATACCGCATCAGCGTGGAACTGACCCCGAATAGTTCAACCGACCAACGACAACAACTACTGCGGCGATTCGCCGGGGGCGACTCCAGTCTCGACCTGGTGTCGATGGACCCCCCATTCGTTCCTGAATTCGCCCAGGCCGGGTACCTGGCACCAGTCCCCGAGGACATGATCGACGAGTTCACCGAAGACCGAGTCGAGTCATCCATCACTGCTGCAACCTGGGACGAAGAACTCGTCGCCGTGCCATTTTGGGCGAACACCCAGCTGCTGTGGTATCGCAAATCTGTGGCGGAGGCCGCTGGCCTCGATATGGATGCCGGCGTGACCTGGGAACAGATCACCGCGGCGGCTAAAGAACAGGGTGTGACCATAGGCGTCCAAGCCAATCGGTATGAGGGCTACACCGTGTGGATCAATGCCCTGATCGCTGGGGCAGGCGGCGAAATCCTGACAAACCCCGGACCTGATCTGGACGACGTGGAACTCGGACTCGATTCCGACGCCGGACAGGCGGCCGCGAACATCATCCGCGAGATCGCCCAAAGCGGCGTCGGCGGCCCATCAATGGGCGTCTCAGACGAGACCGTGGCTCTGAACCTGTTCCAAGACCCCGCCACCAGCGGCTTCCTCGTCAACTGGCCCTACGTGTGGGCGGCATTCCCCGCCAATAACGTCGACTTCATTGACGACATCGGCTGGACGATGTTCCCCGCCACCGATGACGAGGGCGATCCTGCCCCGCCATTCGGCGGCATCTCGTTAGCCGTCGGCGCATTCAGTGAGCACCCGGACCTCGCCTATGAGGCGGCCCAGTGCATCACCAGCGAAGAGATGCAGACGCTCTACATGCTCGGTACTGGTAACCCGGCATCACGCGCAGCCGTCTACGCCAACCCGGAGGTGGTTGAACAATTCCCGATGGCCGAGATGATCCGCGACTCCCTGGAGCAGGCGGTGCCGCGGCCCCAGACCCAGTTCTACGGCGACCTGTCGGCGGCCCTGCAACGTGAGTGGTCCCCACCCAGTGGCGTCAACGAGAACACTCCGAAGGAATCTGCCGAGTTGATCATGGCAGTGCTGAGAGGAGAACGGTTGCTATGACCACCATCACTGAGCGGCCCTCCAGGCGCAAAGCGCTCACCGATAGGGCGAGACAGGAACGAGCTCTCGGCTGGAAGCTGGCCGGCCCGGCTTTCATCGTGATGCTGGCGGTCACGGCCTACCCCATCCTGCAAGCCCTCTGGCTGTCGTTATTCCGACTACGCCTGACCGACCCGGATTCCCGCGAGTTCGTGTTCTTCGGCAATTACCAGGTGATCTTCACCGATTCTCTGTTCTACTCGGCACTGCTCAACACCCTGATCATCACCGTGGTCACGGTGGCGGTTGAACTCGTCCTCGGGTTTGCCATCGCCATGCTGATGCACCGCATCGTGCTCCCTCGGCGTACCTTGCGCACCATCGTGCTGATTCCCTATTCGATCATCACGGTGGTGTCGGCCTTCGCCTGGTTGTACGCCTTCCGCACTGACACCGGATTCGTCAACGAGTGGCTCAACACGTTGACCTTCGGTGCCTGGAACACCACCTTCGACTGGTTCGGGAGTTGGGCGCCGTCGATGACGGTGATCATCATTTCGGAGATCTGGAAGACCACACCGTTCATGTCACTGCTGCTGTTGGCCGGATTGGCTCAGATCGACGGTGCTATGGAAGAAGCGGCGAAGGTCGATGGCGCGACCTTCTGGCAGCGGCTATTCCGTGTCATCTTGCCGAATATGAAGGCCGCGATCATGGTGGCTCTGCTGTTCCGTGCCCTCGATGCCTTCCGAATATTCGACAACGTATTCGTGATGACCAGAGGTGCCAACAACACTGAGACGCTGTCGACTCTGGCCTATAAACAGACGATTGACCGAGTTGAGATCGGTATGGGTTCGGCCCTGTCAGTCGTGTTGTTCCTGCTGGTCTGTGTGATCGCTTGGATCTTCGTACGAGGCTTCAACGTCGATCTCGCCAAGGGACGGAACTGAAGGAGGCGTGAAAAATGGAGCAAAACAATAAGCAAAAGTGGAGTCTCGCACTCGTCTCCCTTCCGGTGATCATCTGGACGCTGATACCGGTGATCTGGATCTTCTCGCTCGCAGTCAAGCCCCAGGCGAATCAGGCAGACAACAACTTCTGGCCGCGCGGCTTCTCGCTGGACAATTTCGAACTGATTCTGTTTGGCGGGGCGAGCGACCTGTTCCTGCCAGCCCTGCTCAACTCGATCATTGTGGGCCTGATCGCCACCACGATCTCCGTGATCTTGGCGACGTTCTGCGCCTACGCCATTGCACGGCTGAATTTCAGCGGCAAGAAAATGATCCTGTTTGTAGCGTTGGCGGTGTCGTTCTTCCCGGTGATTTCGCTGGTGACGCCGCTATTCGACGTGTGGCGTTCTATCGGGCTCTTCGACACCATCCCCGGTCTGGTCATCCCCTACCTGTCACTGACGTTGCCGCTTTCGATTTGGATTCTTTCGGCGTTCTTCCAGCAGATTCCGTGGGAGTTGGAGCAGGCCGCCCAGGTGGACGGGGCGACGAGTTGGCAGGCATTCCGCAAGGTCATCGTTCCACTGGCCGCACCGGGAGTGTTCACCACCGGAATCATCACTTTCTTCACGGCATGGAACGACTTCGTTTTCGCCATTTCACTGACCTCAGAAAGTGCCCGCACTGTTCCGGCCGCGCTGGCATTCTTCACCGGGGCAAGTCAATTTGAGCAACCGACGGGCGCGATCTCGGCAGCTGCCGTCATCGTGACCATCCCAGTGGTCATCCTTGTGCTGCTGTTCCAGAAGCGCATCGTGGCCGGACTGACCTCCGGTGCGGTCAAGGGCTGACCGGGACCATCGAGTACGACTAGGAGCGAGATTCTCATGGCAAACATTGAACTGAGAGACATCGTCAAGACCTATGGTGACGGCTTCAAGGCCGTCAAGGGCGTTTCCTTGGATATCGCCGACGGCGAGTTCATGATCCTCGTTGGTCCATCGGGCTGCGGTAAATCCACCCTGCTGCGCATGATCGTGGGACTTGAGGACATCACCGCTGGCGAGCTGAAGATCTCGGGGAAGCGAGTCAATGAACTCGCACCCCGGGATCGGAATCTGGCCATGGTGTTCCAGAACTACGCGCTCTACCCTCACTTGAGCGTTTTCGAGAACATTGCGTTTCCGCTGCGCCTGGCGAGAGGACAATTCACCGAGGACGAGGTCAAGCAGAAGGTCAATGCGGCCGCGGCGGTGTTGGAACTGCAAGATCACCTGGACCGTAAACCGGCGAACCTGTCCGGTGGACAGCGGCAGCGTGTTGCGATGGGTCGCGCGATTGTGCGCGATGCGGATGCATTCTTGTTCGACGAGCCACTGTCGAACCTGGATGCGAAGCTGCGCGGTCAGATGCGTACCGAGATTGCGCGCATGCAGCGGCGTCTTGGCATCACCACCGTCTACGTCACACACGACCAGATCGAGGCGATGACCCTGGGCGACCGGGTGGCGGTGCTCAAACGTGGTGAGTTGCAGCAGGTGGCCTCCCCGCGTGAACTCTATGAACAGCCGGTGAACTTGTTCGTCGCGGGATTCATCGGTTCGCCTCCGATGAACTTCCTGCCAGCGCGAGTTGATGGCGATGTGCTGAAACTGCCGATCTGCGACATCCCGATCCCCGGCGAGTTGCAGCAGAAGTTGGAAGGAAGAGATCTGCCGATTGTCGGCATTCGGCCGGAATACATCAAGGACTCATCGGTTCAGCGTCCGAACGATCGCGATGTGACCTTCGAGGCTCAGGTGGACGTGACCGAATGGCTCGGCAACGAGCAGTACGCCTACGTTCCGTTCGAATCCGACCCGGCGGTGCAGCATAAGTTGGACGAGTTGGACCGCGACCTCGACGGCGAAGGATTGCGCACGCAGCTGGTGGTGAACCTGGACGCGCGGTCACGGATTCGTGAGGGCGATGTCGCCAGGTTCCACCTCGATCCGGCAATGGCGCATGTCTTCGACCTCGCAACGGGCGAGAATCTGACTCGTAACGAGGAAGAGGCGGCTCGGATCGCACGTGAAAGCGAGGAGGACCGGCGCCGGTCCTTGGAGCGATCGAAGGCACGCGAGGCAGCGGAGGCTGGCGCATCCTGATCTTGTGGCGCGAGTCACCGGCGCAACAGCGTCAGGACGGTCAGCGGGACGAGCACCACTGCCGCCAGCCATGACAGTGTGGCGAAACTACTAACGGCCAGGAGCGGGCCTGCGGCGAATACGGCCGCGGCGCCGAGCGGAGCGCACTGCGGGGCTGCGAATAGCGTCCTCGACGCCGGGGGTGGCACTATCCATGTCAGAACTGGCCATGTCAGCACTGTCCGGGCCACCGGGTGTTCGGTGAGACGAGGCGGCAGCTTCCAGGGTGAGCAGCGGATCGGGACGAAGCCAGATAAAGACGACGAGCCCTGCCAGCGCCAAGAAGACAGCTGCAATCAAGAATGCACTGGCATAGACGGTCAAGCCGGTGTGATGACCGACGATCTTGCCGGGTACTCCCAGATTGGGTCCTAACACCGAACCGATGGTGCCCACCCAAACTATGAGGGCCAAAGCTCGACCTTTATGGCTCGGTTCGGCAAGGTCTGTTGCAGCGAATCGCGCTTGCAGGCTGGCGGCGGCTCCCGCACCTATGAGCAATAGACCGACGAAAAGCGGTATGACCAAACTACGTTGTGCCGCCAATACCAATAGCGCACTGCCTAGCGCAGCGATCCACCATCCGCTGGCCAGCGCGAGACGACGACCCGCTCGGGCGGCGAAGCCGCCTAGTGGCAGTCCTAGCAGTGCGGCGCCCAAGGTGCTGGCGGTGCGAGCCAGCCCGGCCCAGGCCTCGTTTTGCGTGACTTCTCCGGCCAGCAGCACCCCGATGGATGGGGCGACACCAACGCCTACGGTGCCGATGACCTGCATGATGGTGAGCACCACCATGGTGCGACGTTGCAGCAGTGCTCGGGCGGCAACCTGTGAGTTAACGGCGGTCGTCATCGCGTGAGCAGCGCCGGATTGACGCCGCCTGGGGCGAACTCGTAACTCGAACCCGCGATCGCCTCGGCAATGTGATGACGCAGCACCGTGGCGAATTCAGTGACATTGCCTTCGCGCAGGTGCGTCACGAGTTGTTCGTGTTCGGTGATGATCTGGGTGCAACGGACCAGTAACTGCTCCCCGAAGGCGAACAAGACGAACCGGTGTCGGTCCGCCAGTCGGATATAGAGTTCGAGCAGCACTCGGTTACCGCCGGCTTCGACGAAACCGCGGTGGAACTGGATGGTCAGCTCGATGAATTCGCGCAGGTCACCTCGCGCGAAGGCGGCACGTTGCCCCGCAACGGACTCATCCAGACTGTCGGCCGTTGCTGGCGTAATCCGTCCGGCGCCCGGTCTACGGCCGTGGTTTCAAGGACGAACCGGGCATCGGCGAGTTCGAGCATGGCGCGATCGCTGAGGCCTTGAACCAGTGCTCCGCGTTTGGGGTAGACCTGGATCCAGCCTTCGTCTTGTAACCGCACCAGGGCGGCACGCACCGGGGTGCGGCTCATCCCCAGGCTTGTCGCGAGCCCGGTCTCCCCAAGCATGCTGCCGGGTTGGTGCGTGCCGTCGAGGATGTCGTCGCGGATCATCCGGTAAGCCACGCAGCGGCGATGTCTGCCGGGGATTTCTCGTCCACCGTGCTTTGCACGTTGAGGGCGATCAGGCTTTCAGGAGTGAGCTTAGCGCTCACCGCATTGATCGTGGCAGCGACCTCGTCCGCGATTTCCGTATTGACGAGTGGAACCACGTTCGAGGCGAGAAACAGCGCTTCCGGATCCTCGAGGACAACGAGGTCTTCGGTTTGGATGCGAGGGTCGGCGGTGTAGACGTTCGCGACGTTGACCGTGCCAGCGACGAGGTCTTCGACTGTCGTATCGCCCGTTGCCGAGAAGCCAACTTCGATGCCGTAGGTGCTGCTCAACCCGGTCGGCCCATAGGGACGTTCGGCCAGTTCGGGCGGTCCGCCGAGTGTGAGCGGCTCAGAAACGTCGGCCAGGTCCGAGATCGATGTGAGCTCGTACTGGTCGGCAAAGGCTCGGGTGACCGTGTACGAGTCCTGGTCGCTCGCGGACGCCTGATCGAGCACAGTGAGGTCATCGGGTAGCGCATCTTGCAGCGCTGCGTAGACATCGTCAGCGGAGCGCGCCTGCGTGTCAGCGTCGAGATATTGCAGCAGATTGCCGGTGTATTCCGGGAAGAGCGTGATCGCACCACTTTCGATCTGAGGCATGTAGGCGTCGCGTTGTCCGATGTTGAACCGGCGCTCAACGTTGGCGCCGTCGCTCTCCAGGGCTTGTGCGTATATCTCGGCGATGATCTCGTTCGAGTAATACGCTTGCGAACCCACGACGATCGTCACAGGCGATTCGTCGCCTTCGGCCGGCGACGTGGCGAGAGGATCGTCCGAACTACAACTGGAAAGAGCAAGTGTTGCGGTCAGCGCAATAATCAGGACGGAACCGAGACGCGATATGCGTGTTGAGCTCATTTTCTTCCTTCTTGTTTGACGAGCGGACGGACAGGGACTGCGGTGGGATTCTTTGGGCCGCGACTCGAACGCGCTATGCCTTGGCTGGTCCGCACACCGTGGGGCGTGACAAGTCGTTGAACAAGGCTGAACAAGCCATCGACGGCGAGGGCGAGGACGGCGACTAGGATTGCGCCGCCGAGCACCATGTCGTATCGCCGTAGTGCGAGGCCGGTGATGATGGGCAGACCAAGACCGCCGAGATTGACGTAGGCCGCGATGGTGACGGTTGCGACGACCTGCAGTGCGGCGGAGCGCAGTCCGCCGAGCAGCAACGGCAGCCCCAGTGGTATCTCGACCTTGAACAGAATCTGCCATTCGGACATGCCCATGGCGCGGGCAGCGTCGATCACGGAACGGTCGATCGCCTCAAATCCGGTGTAAGCGCCAGCCAATAACGACGGGATGGCAAGGATGACGAACGTGATCATCGCCGCCTCAGGTTTGTGTATCACCCCCAGCAGCAGGACGAGCAGGATCAGTAGTCCGAACGATGGAATGGCGCGGGCGGCTCCGGATATACCGACTGCTGCCTCACGTCCACGACCCGTGTGCCCGATGGCCCACCCGGCGGGCACCGCAATGACTGAGGCGATGAGAACGGCGAGCCCCGTGAAGTAGAGGTGCTGGAACACCAACAGATGCAGCGCATCAGGGCCCTGCCATTGTGCGGGGGCCATGATCCAATCGATGGCGTCGGCAAGAAGATTCATGTTGCCGCGCTCACTGCCGCTGTTCGGGTGTTACGGCCGCGCCCTCTTGGTCGTCGGGTCCAGGGCATGAATACTCGTCCGGCCAGCACGATCAACCGGTCGATAAGCAAGGCGAGCAAGGTGACCACGACAACGCCGACGAGCACTTCGGCCACAATGCGCCGCTGCAGCCCGTTGGTGAACAGGTAACCGAGGTTGGTCACACCTACCAGGATGCCAACAGTGGCCAAAGAGATCGTGCTCACCGCGGTGACTCGTAAGCCGGCAAGGATGGCCGGGCCGGCAAGAGGCAGGTCCACCGCCCAGAACCGACGACCGCCACCGTAGCCGATAGCGGTGGCTGCCTGGCGGACAGAGCTATCGACTGAGTCGAGCCCATCGGCAACGGCTCTTACCATGATCGCGAGCGCATACAGGGTCAGGGCAATGATGAGATTGGCCTCACTGGTTGCCGGAAATCCGATGATGATCGGCAGAATCAGCAATAGTGCGAGGGAAGGCACCGTGTACAGCAACCCGGTCGTGGCCAGCATGGCAGACCGCAAGAAACGGTACCGCCAGGCGATCCAGCCAAGTGGCAGCGACAGGACGAAGCCCGCCATGATCGCGATGGCGCTCTGGCGCAGGTGGTCGACCGTGAGTTCGCCGACGAGTCCGAGATTATCGAGTGCCCAACCCATGTCACCGCTCGTCCTCGACCAGGGTGCCCTGAGTTCGTCCCTCAGTGTCGACCAGTACCGGCCCATTCGGTGTGTGTTTGATCCGGAGCGCGCGTCTGCCCCGGTCCACCCCGATGAAGGCTGCAACGAAGTCGTCTGCCGGGTTCTCGATGATCTCGCTAGGCGACCCGACCTGTAGTTTTTTAGCGCCCGTCGCAAGGATGACGACTTGGTCGCCGAGCAGGAACGCCTCGTCGATGTCATGCGTCACGAAGATGACAGTCTTGTCGAGTTCCCGCTGCAGCTGTATCAGCTCTTGCTGCAACTCAGCGCGCACAATCGGGTCGACTGCGCCGAACGGCTCGTCCATCAGGAGAATATTTGGGTCCGCTGCGAGTCCGCGCGCGACTCCGACACGCTGCTGCTGACCACCGGACAGCTGACTGGGGTAACGATCCGCCATATGCGAGTCCAGTCCGACGGTCTCCATCAGCTCAAGAGCCCGAGTGCGGGCCGCGCGATGGGATGAACCACACAGTTTGGGCACTGCCGCAATATTGTCGGCGACGGTCAAGTGTGGCAGGAGGCCGGCGTTCTGCATCACGTACCCGATGCGACGGCGCAGCAGCACCGGCCGTTCGTTGACGATGTCCTCACCGTCGATCTGCACACCACCAGAGGTCGGCTCGACCATGCGGTTGACCATCCGCAGCAGAGTCGTCTTGCCCGAGCCGGACGAGCCGACCAGGACCGTGATTTTTCGTGATGGTGCGACCAAACTGAAATCGTCAACCGCGATTGTGCCGTCTGGGAAAAGCTTCGTGACGTTGCGGAACTCGATCATGCGATGGCTCCGATCCGTACCTGTCCCATGAGGGCTGCTGACGTGGTCCGAGGCGACGTGCCCATTGAATCAGGTTAACGTGCTCAGTCGGATAGCGCGGGTGGAAAGACGAAAATGGCCACCGCGGCATGGGTCCACGGCTTCTTCCTCACGCCGAAAATGCAACGCGCGAGTAGCATCACAGGTACGGGTGATTTGCGCCATTTTGTGCGAGATCCGGTTTCTGGCGATCTGCGCAGCACGCTGTCATCGGAGCCGGGTCCGACGGAAGAAGGCATCATGAACGACATCGAAGGCGAAACGCATACCTACGATCTGATCGTGATCGGGGCAGGTGCTGTCGGGGAAAACGTCGCCGACTATGCCAGGAAACGCGGCATCCGGGTCGCGATCGTCGAATCTGAGCTGGTTGGCGGTCAGTGTTCGTACTGGGCATGTATGCCGTCGAAGGCGTTGCTGCGCAGCGGACACGCGCTCCGCGCCGCACAGCGGGTCGCCGGAACTCGTCAGGCGGTCACGGGAGTGCTCGATGTGGCCGCGGTTCTTGAGCGTCGCACCGGGTTCACCAGTGAATGGAAAGACGACGGTCAGGTCGAATGGCTCGAATCGGCAGGTATTGAGCTGATTCGCGGCCATGGTCGTCTGATCGGTCCGGGTCAGGTTCAAGTCGATGATCAGATCTATTCGGCTGGGGCTGTCGCGCTGGCGACGGGATCGGTTCCGGTGGTTCCGGACATTCCTGATCTTGTCGATGCGAAGCCGTGGGGAACCCGGGAGGCCACCGCCACCGAGAGCATCCCGTCCCGGCTGATCGTGATCGGTGGCGGGGTTGCCGCCACTGAGCTTGCTTTCGCTTTCTCATCGTTGGGTGCGCAGGTTACGTTGCTCTCCCGCAGCAGACTGCTGAAGCACGAGGAGCCCTTCGTCAACGATCTTCTGGTCGATGCTCTGACCGAAGAAGGCGTGGATGTGCGCATCGGTGCGACGCCGGAGCGGGTCTCACGGGACGCGGATGGAATCGTCACCGCCGTGCTGGACGATGGTACCCAGCTCAGCGCGGACGAGATTCTTGTCGCTACTGGACGCCGTCCGAACACTGACGATCTGGGGCTTGAGGCAATCGGTCTGAGCTCGGAGCTTGAGGTGGATGACACCATGCTCGTAGCCGGAACCGACTGGCTCTATGCCGTCGGTGACGTGGGTGGCCGGGCATTGCTGACTCATCAGGGCAAGTACCAGGCACGGGCGGCAGGCGAGGCGATTGCGGCACGGTTGCAGGGCTCGCCGGTACGCGACGAGCCATGGGGACAGCACGTCGCCACCGCTGATCATCGTGCCGTGCCGCACGTGGTGTTCTCTGATCCTGAAGTCGCCAGCGTCGGATTGACCGAATCGCGCGCCCGTGAGGCGGGGATCAACGTGCGTGGCGTCGAATACGATCTAGGGTCGGTGGCTGGTGCCAGCCTGCAAGCGGATGGCTATACGGGCCGCGCAAAGATGGTCATCGACGAGGATCGCCATGTTCTCGTGGGTGCTACCTTTGTCGGTCAGGATGTGGCTGAGCTGTTGCACTCCGCGACCATCGCGATTGTTGGTGAGGTCCCCATTGATCGGCTCTGGCATGCGGTTCCGGCTTACCCGACGATCAGTGAGGTCTGGCTGCGACTGCTTGAGACTTACGGCCGTCCGGGTTCGGAAGAATAATCGCCCGCAAGGTCGCCAGATCTCGCGAGCGCGGAAAGACCAGCGAGCACCGGATCGAAGAAAGTCTCCCTGATCGGGGTGAAAGTCTTCTCCGTTCGACGTCAAAGACGTAGGCTCGCAGGAAGAGGCAGGATCGTTTTCTGTGCGCCCGATACGACCGCTGCGGGATCGCAGGCCTGAGAGTGAGGCGCAATGGAAGAAACCACCGAGACGGCAGTCGAGCTCGCAGAACTTCGAGCTCGAGTCGCGGAACTGGAAAGCCGCAATCGTGAGTTGGCCGCTATTGCCCAGAAATCTGCGGCTGTAGCGAAGACCCGGCCATACTGGCGGGCCGTTTTCGCGTCCGTGCTCATCGTCGTGAGTGTGCTCCTCGCTCCGATCGCGGTGCTCGGCTCGTGGGCGTCGAAGAACTCGATCTGTCACCTCAGGCCAGGGCTGCCATTCCGCTGCTTGAAGGCCCGACTGCCGAGGGCATCCGGACGCTGACGAGATCAGGCGTGGAACGGTTAGTCACGTCCTCGCAGTTCGCACAACTCTGGGAGGGCGCACTGAGAACGACACATAGCCGCACCATCGCGGTGATCCAGAGCGATGCGAATCGAGCGATCCAGCTCTTCGATGACGGCACCCTCACACTCGAGCTCAGCGCGATCATCCGGGCTGTAAAGCAGGTGCTCATCGATCAGGATTTGAGATTCGCGGAGCGTATCCCTGAAGTTCACCGCTCGATTCCGATCCTGGCATCAGACTCACTGGTAACGGTGCGCTCCGTGTATCAGATTGCGGTAGTAGCCGGGTATTGGTTGCCCTGGGCTGTGCTTGCCTTGCTCGCCGTCGGCATCGGTATTGCCCGCGATCGGGCGCGGACACTTGCTTGGGCCGGGGCCGGGCTGGCCGTCTCGTTGCTGCTGCTCGCGGGAGGTATGGGGATCGGCGGTCGGTTCTTTGCCAGTGCCGTGAGCCCGTCGATTATGCCCGCAGTTACGTCGCAGGCCATCTTCAACCAGCTCACCGAACTTCTCTCGTCGGCCCTGCTCGCACTCGTGGTACTGAGCCTGTTCCTCGCGATGGGCGGTTGGCTGTCGAGTTTGTCCCGCGCGGCGCGGTCATTGCAACGCACGGCGAGTTCCGGCTTCACTGCGTTGCGACAGAGCGCTGATCGGCGCGGGTTGAGCACCGGGAGCTTCGGCCGTGCAGTCGAAAAATTGCGCCCTGGGCTCATCGCCGTCACTGCCGGCGCCTGCGTGCTCGCGCTGTTCCTGAATCGCCCGGTATCGGTGGGAGGTGTCACTGCAACGCTGCTCGTGGTGATCGCGGTACTTTTCGTCATTGAACTCTTCCGCCGTCCGGTGGATCCTGTCATCGGCGCGGAATCGGGAAAAGTCGACGCGGTGGAGTCGGCTGGTAGTGCCTGAAAGGGATGCGTAAGCTGACTTTCAGCTCGGGCAAGTTCATTGGCGCGGCGTACGAGTGTGCTGAGCATCGGGCTCGCCTCGTGCGGGTCCCGCCTACTTTGAGGTGTTCGAACCGCGGTCTGCGGCCTTGTCCTTGAGGAAGAGTAGCGGCAAAAGCCACCCGCCAATGGCAGTGACGATCCAGACGATCAGCGACGCCAAGATCCAGGTCGTGATACCTGAGATCGTGAGCCCGCCAGGAACAAGCGATGCGACGAGGAGCGCAACAAACGTTGAGACGAGGCCGATTCCACCCAACACGCGAGGTGCGTGCTTCCGCGTACAGCCATGCGACCAACGCATATCGAATCCGCGATGCCGTTGCCTTGCGGTGCTGTCGTCATCGAACTCTTATCCAGATCGAATAACGCCGGGCTTTCTTAATCCGCCTCAAGATCACCAAGGAAGAGGGTGCCTGCATTCGCTTAGCGGAATATTCACCGCCACAAGACTCAAACCGAGCAATGCCGGGAGTAATAGTGCGTCTGAAAGGGTGGACGCGGGTGGACTCAAACCGAACACCTGGCAGCGGTTCGAGCGACTGAGTTCAGCGTGGAATCAGGCGAAACTCGGCGTCGCTGATGCGCCGAAAGGTGCCACCGACAACGAGCCGGGAGTCGTCGCGAACCCAAGGAGACGAGCTAGAACACCCCTGACGGCGAAGCAAGTGGACTCTATTCGAACAGCGCGAGAGAACGGCGAGAGCGTCCTATCGATTGCGAGGCGCTTCGATGTGCACCGCGCGACCGTGTGGGAGTACACGAGGAGGCCCGTTGCTACTTCTTCCGCAGATTCAAGTTGAAGTCCCCGCAGGAGCATCGGAGTTCTTCTTCCTTTCCGGGGATGCCGAGGACGTAGATCCACCCGTCACAGGCATCGTTGCTACAGGTGAAGAGTCCGAGGAACTGCTTGCAGGCTTCAACGACCGGCGCGAAGTCTGCTTTTGTCATGGTTGCCCAGTCGTTGTTGTGGACGAGGGCGTTGATTGCCCAGTTCTCTCCGTCCTGGGCGAGGATCGCCTTCGCTCGCTCGTCTTTCAGTGCTTCGACCTTCTGCTTCGCTACGTCGTTGTTCCACGAGTTCGCTGAGGCAGTGGCCTTCTTGAGCAGATCTCCGTGCCGGCCTTTGACTGCGGAGAAGAAGGATGAGAGGTCGTAGTTGTTGTCGGCGCGGAACACGACCTGGCCTTGGATGCTCGCAGCGATATCGGCCAGTGACGACTCCAGATTGCGCCGTAGCTTGTGAGCTGCGCCAGGAACATCGTCGCTGGCAAGGTCGGTTTCGATCTGAGTCCAGAAGTCGACACCTTGACCATAGAACGGTCCCCCATCGACGGTCCAGCCGTGGAATCGAGCGAGCGAACGTCGAGCGATGAGACCGGAGGACTGCATTTGGCGCGCCCAAACCTCATCATGGGTCGTCATGATGAACTGGACGTCGGGGAAGACGTCTTTGAGCAGCTTGCAGAACTGTCGTCGGTGGTTGGCGTCCACGGAGGTTACGACATCATCAAGAACGGCGAGTCGGAAGTCCGATTTGAGGAGCTGCCGGATCAGGGCCAGGTAGAGGCAGACTCCCATGCCGTCTTGGTGACCTTCGCTGTGGTACGCCATCGGCGGGAACATGCCGAGCCCGTAGAAGTCGACTTCGAGGTCAAGCTTCCCGGCGGTCGGCGACAGCCCTGCTTTGAAGGATGATTCGTCGTCCGAGTTGATCTGCCGATAGAAGTCACTAAAGTCGGCCTCTACGGTCTTGTATAGCGTCGTCAGTGCCGCGTCTGCCACGGAGTTGTACTTCTCGTAGACCGCATTCGCCGCCTTGTGAGCTGCGGCTGCCTTCTTGGCTTTCGCTCGCGCTTGGCGTAGTTGTGTCCAACGGTCTTGGGCGACTGTGAGGAATGCTCGTGCGGCCTCAGTCGCGGTCTGGTCTGGCAGCGCCTCGATCGTCGCTCGAAGCGCCTTCAGCCCATCAGTGATCGTTGACGGAGCGGCCAAGGGATCGTTGGTGAGGCGCTGGGACTCATCACGGATGGAGTCGATTGTCGCGAGTTTCGCCTCGAACGCGGCGAGGTCGTTTGACCAGTCCAACAGGGACGTCTGCAACGCAGACTGTCCCAGCGAGACGGCGTGCGGCTGTGCTGCCTGAATCAAAGACCGGACGCCGCGAAGCTGCCCAGCCACCTTGCCCGCCGCAGTCTGGATGCGCTGCTGGAGCTTCGCGGCTGTCTCGGACCGAACAAGCTTGTCGTTCAGATGCTGTCGCAGCGATGCGACGTCGGGCCACTCCAGGTCGCACAGCGGGCAGGCGGTACTGATCACTAGCGGCAGGCCAGCCTCGACTAGTTGGCGGTGCTTGAGCGCGTCAAGAACTGCGGGATCGGCCTCGAGTTCAGTCAGCGCGGTGTCCAGGTCACTTACGGCGCTGTTGAGGTCTTTGTGCTCAGCCAAGTAGCTGGTGACGGCTTCGATGTCCCGGATCGCCGATGCCCGGTTGAAAGTGCTTTGATTGTCGTCGGTCTTGGCTCCAGCGCTGAGGTCGGTCTCAAGAGTGGTTGATGACAGCTTCTCCAGGCCGAGCACTTCCCGCTTCTTGTTGACAGCCACCGTGACCTCACTCGGCAGCAGATCGGTGATGTCGAGACCACGTTTGACAGCATCCTCTGCGGACTTCACTGCGTCGTCGGCGCTTCTGGCGGCAGTGCTCGTCTTGTTGCGAGCCGTGTTGAGCAGGCGACGAGTCTCGTCGATGCGGTCGAGCTTGAGGAGAGCCTGCACCTCTTGGGCGCGTTTCCCAGGCTCGGTGTTGACGTACTTGATGACTTCGCGTCGGGACAGGATCAGTTCAGGATGACGTGCAGCCCAGTCCACGGCTGCGACGAGTTCGGGGGTCTTGGGGTCCAGGGTGAACTGACCTGCGGTTTTCACGCTGCGAGTGAGCGTACCGGTCTGCCCGCTGGCAGGGTGGGTGAAGGTCAGGGTGACGCTCGCAGCGGCTGGGTTGTCGCGCTGGTGCACGTGCGGCGCGTGCTTCGCGACTGAGATGCCGCCCGTGCCGGCTCCACTGAGGCGAGCGACGTTACCTGTCAACGCGAAGTCGATGGCGTCGACCACTCCGCTCTTGCCGGACCCGTTCGGGCCGACCACGACGAAGGAGCTGCTACCCATGGTGAGGTCGAGGTCGCGGATGCCGCGGAATTCTTCTATGCGGAGCTTCTGAACCTGGATCACAGCGCTGACTCACCGCTCGCTTCGGTGTAGAGCGCTACAAGCTGGTCCGGCTTGGGTAGCTTGTCCGCCGCCAACAGTCTTGCAAGGTTCTCGGTGACCTGCGGCGGTACGTCATCCACATCGGTCAGGGCAGCCAGGAAGGTGTCCAAGACCTCCGATTCGATGCCCGCCATTCCGCGCCCCTTTGCCTGCGATCGCGGCGGAAACCTGAGCCGCCTACCTGCTGATGCCACCACGATTCTACCGTCGCGATCCCGCTGGATGTGGGCCAATGCGCGTTCCCCTGTCGGTGCGGAGGAGCTCTGCCACCAGCACACGCGCTCCACTGCCGCGGACTCGCATCGCCCACATGTGTGTGCCAGGAGCCCCGCCGCCCGAGTGCGGGGACTGGTGCACGTCCCGGTGGGGCGCGCCACCGATAGAGCGTCGCGGCAACAGGGTTCGGTGCCACCTGCCTCGTAGAGTTGGATCATGATCGCTGAGCGTTCGCACGGGAGGTGCTTGGACGAACGAAGCTGACGAAGGGAGAGTCATGCGGCAATTACCACCCTTCCGGGTGCGCCCGGAAGCAGGCGCGTCGGAGGCCATGGCGTCCCCCGGTCGTTCACAGCGGCGCGGGTTTCAGCCCTCTCCCGACAGTCGTGTCGACGACGGCGGTGATGGAGCTTGATCGTCGTCGACGGACGGACCGATCGGGAGAAGCTAGTCGAGTTACTCCAGGTGCCTGAGCAGACGCACTTGGACTTCAAGGCAGAACTGGACTTGACGACCAAGCGGGACGAGTTGAACTTCGTCAAGGACGCGGTCTCGATGAGCAACAGACCGCCTGGCGGCTACATCCTGGTCGGTGTTGAAGACGACGGCGCACTGGCGCTTCCTATCGGCACTATCGCCGATCGAGCTCGCTTCGACGGTGCCCGGTTGGGCGACATGATCAGGAAGTACATCGAAGGCGAGGTCCATGTGATCTCGCAGGTGCACGAGGTGGATGGATATGAGGTCGTCCTGATCTACCTTCCACACCACCGCGATGGGCTTCCGGTGCCAATGAGCAAGCTGGGCCAATTCCAAGGGCAGAACGGCAAGCAGGTCGTGGTGTTCCGTGAGGGAGATGTCCTCGTTCGCGAAGGGGCCAAGAACACTCCGCTTCGCCTCGCGCACTGGAACGACCTGCTGAGCCTCCGCGACCAACGACTCCGCGAGGAAGCCCGCGCACACATCGACTCGCTGATCGCCGACCTAGCTACCGCCATGCGGGCCGGCGGAGCTGGGCCCGTTCTCGTCCCGCTGTCCATTGAGATGGCGGACGACGCTTTCGGCGAGGCGGTGGTGTCACACTTGGAATCCGGCAGCGACATCCGCCTGCGCCAGTTCCTCGGACAGGCCGCCGCGCTGGTAAGCAACCCCGATGAGCGCCGGACGGCTCTGGACAAGATAACTATCCTCACCGCTCACGCGATGTATTTCGAGCGCGACGCCGTTGCCGAGAAAGCCATCGATAGCCTCTTCGACGCCTATGCCAAGCTCGGTCACGGCGACGCCGCCGCGGGACTCGACATCATCACGCGCGTGTACATCCTTGGCAGCCTCGCCGTCCGCCTTCGACAGTGGGCCGTCGTTCACGACCTCGCACTTCGCCCCTACCCGCCTAGCGGTGACATCTACATCTACTCGTCCTGGATCAGACACGGGCAAGTCGACGCAAGCCGTGCGGACCTCTTTCCAAAGGACAAGGGCGGCATGATGATCTCTGCCGCGCGCGTCCTGATGAGCGAGCAACCGGCCATGCGTCCTGATGTTCCCGACAGCACGGCGCCCGACCCCGGCGACCTCGCCCACGACGATGCGCTCTTCAACTCGCTCTGCCAGTTCGACATCCTCTACTGCCTGATCGTGGCCGCCGAAGGCCAGCATCACGGAAGCGGCTACCCGGCCGCATCGGCGATGAACCAGGACCGCTCTAATCCAGCATTCGAGGTCGTCGCCACCGACCCGGACGCGCGCGCAGCAATGTTCCCCACCTCCGACGAGCCCAAGATCGCCGAAGCGATGACGCAAGTATTCACCAGTGCGAAGCGCGAATCGTTCGGCTTCGGCGGGCACTGGTGGTCACTACCCCAGGTGGCGCAGCGATTCGTCAGCAACCATCTTGGAGAAGGCACATGAGCAACCCCCTATCACCGCTGGCGATGCTCGCAACGTCGATGCAGGCACAGCCCGGCGTATACGCCTTGCTCCTGGGCTCCGGCGTGTCCACCGGCGCTGGTGTGCCTACTGGATGGGGTGTCGTGACCGAGCTGGTGCGTCGGGTCGCAGCCGTCGAGGACCCGGCATCGATTGAGGATGCCGCCAGTGACCCCGAGAAGTGGTGGCACGACCACCACGGAGGACCCCTCGGTTACTCGTCGCTTCTTGAAGCGCTCGCACCCACCCCGGCGACCAGGCAGGGACTGTTGGCGGACTTTTTCGAGCCGTCCGATGAAGAACGAGAACAAGGGGTCAAGACGCCGAGCAGGGGGCACCTCGCGATAGCCGAGCTGGTCAAACGCGGATCGGTAAAGGTCATCGTGACAACGAACTTCGACCGGCTCATGGAGCAGGCGCTTGATGCGGTTGGGATCGCCCCGCAGGTGATCGCGCGACCGGAGGCAGTCAACGGCATGAAGCCGCTCGCCCACGCGCCGGCCACAGTGATCAAGATCCACGGAGATTATCTCGATCTCGGTTCCCGGAACACTCCGGCCGAGCTCGACCAGTACCCGGACGAATGGGTAACGCTGCTCGCTCGTGTCTTCGATGAGTATGGCCTCATTGTCTCGGGATGGTCAGCCGAGTGGGACACCGCACTGGTTCGGCTCATCGAGTCCGCGCCCAACCGTCGTTATCCGTTGTATTGGGATGCGCGAAGCGGGAAGGGCGTCAACGCTCAGAAGCTCCTTGCAACTCGCTCGGGCCGTGTGATCCCGACCGCGGGAGCTGACGAGATGTTCAGCGATCTTTCCTCCGCGCTGGAGGTGCTCGACCGTCTCGCCGAGCCGCCGCTCACGACCGCGATGGCGGTGGCACGTTTGAAGCGTTACTTGCCCGACCCTGTACACCGCATCGACCTGCACGACCTGGTGATGGGTGCAACCGACAAGGTCATCGAGGGCGTGAAGAACCAGCCGCTTTCCATCGACGGACTCGACGCAGCAACTCTCCAAGACGTGCTGGAAGCACATCGGGAACAGTCTCGACAATTGTGCGCGCTACTTGTGACCGGCGCGTGGCACGACCCGGACGGAGCCCATGACCGACTCTGGATGGACGTCCTGGAACGCCTGCTCGACTCCAGCACAACGCGACTCCCCGGTGTCCCCATCCAGCAACTGCTCGAACAAGCACGGCTATACCCGGCTCTCCTTGCTCACACTGCCATCGGCGTCGCTGCGACACGACGAGGACGAGACGCCCTGCTGATCAAACTCGCGACCGAGGTCATGGGCACCGCCGATATGGGAATGAAGATTCGTTTGCCTGCTTGCCAGGTCATCCACCCCTACCGAGTCCTCGACAAGGACTCGGTGAACGCTCTGCCCAGGTGGAACAGCGCCAATGGCTGGACCTATCCGTTAAGCCACCTGCTCAAAGCCGACGTCCGCGCGATCTTCGGCGAACTGATCCCCGAGCACTCTGACTATGAGGACACCTTCCACGGCTACGAGTACCGGATGAGCTTGCTCCATGAACGCACGAACGCTAGCTATCCAGGGGCCTACCGCGCGATGCCCGGCGAGTACGTGGGCGAACAAGGCTGGTCCTGGGACGACCGGAACGTGCCGCTCGCAGAGATCGCGTTTCGCGACGCTGGGCAACGCGTCCCTGACTGGCCGTGGGTGCGTCTGCTCGGTGGTGAAGACAGCTACGACCAAGGATTGATCGACCATCGTCGCGTGCTGGAGAACTTCAAGCACCACAACATGCGCTGAGCAGGCACTCCTTCCACATTGGTGGGTAAACGCTGTTGTTCCATACTCACGCTAGTTCCCGCCCTCGGATGCTGATCACTCGCGTTCGCCGACCCTCGTCATAAGTGGGCCTGGCGATGTGTCGAGCGCGAGCAAGCGCGGTCTGCGCTGCTCGACGTTCGGCTGCTTGATCGGCGGTCGTGACGGCCTTGGCTTCACCAAGCGGGGATGTGCCGTTGATCTCGTAGCGGTAGCGGTACAGCGCAACCGTGGCGGCGTGCGCCTCCCACCGCACTCGCGCCTCGGGTCGTGAACCCGGATGGCCAAGCCGCGCCACCCATGCGGCTCCCGCTTCTTGGGCGTCGTGCATGAGTTGGCGTGCGGCGGCCTCGATGAGCGCGTGCCGCTCAATGAGCGCGGTCTGCATGTCATCTGCGATCGGCTCGGCTGGCGTGGGGATAAGTCCGGCCACTCGTGCCCTGGTTCGTTTGCCGGGCCGGAGCTTTTGAGTGGCTTGGTTGAGCATGTCGGCCAGCTGCGCGGCGGGGTCGGCCTGGTCTTCGCCGGGCGTGAGCCTCGGTGCAAGTGCGGTGAGCGCGACGGATGCAAGGTGACCGGCTGCCTCGTGACGTGCGAGCGCGCTCTCCAAGTGCTCGTAGTAGGGGCTGGTGAACACGTCGTCGGCCACGTTCTCGGGGAACGGTGCGACATCGAGCAGCGTCGCCCAGCGGTCGATCTGTGCTTCGCGGGAGAGCACGTCGTACTCGGCGAGCAGCGTGGACAGTGAAGCGTGACGGTCGACCTCGAGCGTCAGCGTTTCGATCGCGGAGAGGTTGGCATCGCTTCGTGCGAGTACCTTGGCGAGCCGGTCTGTCAGGGTCATCGGCTCGGGTTGGTCAAGGTGCGGTTCGACCGCGTGCGGGTCGGGCACGATCACGTAGGCGTGGTTGCGGTGCTTGCCGCGTGTCATCGCCACGTAGAACAACTCCCGAGACGAGGCCTCGGGGTCAACCAGCGCGTGCGCGGTGTCGACGCTGGCGCCTTGGGCGCGGTGAACCGTGGAGGCGTAGCCGAGTTCGAGTTCCTCGCGCACGTACTTCGCGGGCAGCACGAGAGTTTTGCCGTGGGGCTGGTCGCCGCGCCCCAGCCGCCGCACGGCGAGCGAGCCGTCGTCGTAGCGGTGGGTGACGTGCCAGCGGTCGCCGTTCTTGACCCACCCCCTGCCGGTGGAGAGGCGGCGGTCGTTGAGCCGGGTGACGACGAGATCGCCGACGCCTGCGGTGGTGCCGTCGTGCAGACGCAGACCGTCTGCCTCAACCTGCCCGGTCTCGATGAGGTCGGCGCGGGCGCGTTCGTTGAGCTGGGCGACCATCTCGCTGGTGCCCGCGATCATCAGCGTGCGCAGGCCCTCGTCGCGGTCGGTGCGCCATGCCTCGTAGATCGCATCGAGCATCGTCTCGGCGTCACCGTCGAGCAGCCTGCCGCGCTCCTGGTACTCGTCGAGCGCGTCAGCACGTCCGTGTCGCAGGCCGAGGCTCGCGGTCTTCTCCCACTCGTTGGTGAAACGGCGCACATCGGTGAGTTCGGGCACGCCTTGCCGATGGCGGACGAGCATCCCGAACGCCCCGCCCGTCTCGACTGCCGAGAGTTGCGCCCAATCGCCGATGAGGACGACCTTGGCTCCGACCTCGGCGGCGTGCTCGGTGATGCGATCGAGCGCGAGTGTTCCGGCCAGGGAGGATTCGTCCACGAGCACGAGCTGCCCGGCTTCGAGGTTCCAGCGCCCGTGATGGTGTTCGTAGAGGAACTTCGCGGTGTTCTCTGCCCGCACGCCGAGCGAGTCGCCGAGCACTTCGGCGGCAGCCGCTGACGGCGCGAGGCCGATCACCGAGTCGCGTCCGTGCGCGGCTGTCCATGCCCGGTGCAGGGCGCGTAGAGCGGTGGTCTTGCCGGAACCAGCGGGGCCGACCAGCAGATCGAGGCTCAGCCCGGAACGGGCGATGCGGGTCATAGCGACGGCCTGGTCAGGGTCGAGCCGGACGCCCCTGATCTTGTGTGAGGTGTGCCGCGCGACGAGCCGCGCCGTCAGTGCTGGCCCGCCGGTGTGCTGGCTGTGCGCGAGTAGCCGCTGCTCGGCGTCGAGGATGTCTTGGCTGGAGTATGCGATCTGATCGACCGGCTGGAACCTATTGCCCTCACCCTCGATGTAGTGAGCGGGCACGGCGCGGTCGTACTCCGGGGTGAGCCTGAGCGATTCGGCTTCGACGTGCGCGACGATCTGATCGAGCACCCGGAGACGGTCATCGGTGGTTGCGAACCGAACGCCCATGATCTGCCGCATCGTCTCAGCGTGCAGGTTCCATCGCCCCCATGTTGCGCGCCGGTTCGCGACCTCCATCAACACCACGGACGCGAGATCCTCGACTTGCTCCAGCCCGAGATCGTCCGCACGCAGCCGCGCCTCGTCCGCACCCCGGTCAAGCAGATGCTGCGCCCACGTGGGTGCATCCTCACCGAGCACGACCTCAGCACGCGCCCGCCAGTCAGCTGTCAGCTCAGCCAGCGAGTGCAGTTCCTTCTCCGGTCGCGTCTCCAAGGTCGCCTGCTGCCGCAGCTTCGCAATCGTCGCCGCTGAGGGTTGCCTGCCGTGTTCGGCGACGTACTGCTCGATCAGCCGGTTCTTGACCTGCTCGATGCCCTCCCCGCCATCGCTGCCTCCGGTCGTGCGTCGGGAGAACTCCGCGATCAGCGCCGCCGGTACGCCCCCGATCTCCCACCCGGTGTTGCGGTCCTTGCCCCGGTCGACGGGCACCCACGTCACGCCGAGCAGCCGCGCGGTGTGATCGGTGACAAAGGCGTTGTATGACTCCGAGAGAGCGACAGCGGCCTTGTGCAGGCCGCGTGAGTCGAGCGTGCGCCAGCGCCCATCTACGCCCTGCACCTTGTTCGACACCACGACATGCGTATGCAGTTGCGGGTCGGCGGCTCGGGAGTCGTAGTGGTCGAACGCCGCGGCGATCACGCCCACGATCGGCATCTGCGCGACACCGCCTCGGCCGACCCGAGTCACCGCAACGCGATCCTCCAGCAACGCGATCGTGTCTCGCATCGCCGCGTGATGCGCCCGCGCAATCAGGGCTTGCGTACCCGCATCGGCCACACCCCAGATCGCGCTGACCGACTTCGGCGGCGAGAACGTCAAGTCGAACCCTGCAACAGCGGTGCGCGGGTTCTTCGCAACTTCTTCCTCACGGATACGCTGCACCGCCTCTGCCCGTGCCTCGCCACGCAAGTCGGAGTCGAGGCGTGCAATGCGCGCCGCAATCCGCTCCCGTGGGGGTTGCAACGAGGGGAACCTCTTGCCGAGCTTGCCGCCGGTCACCGGATGGATGCCCTCGCCCAGCAACCGGGCCAGGTGTTCCTCGGTCACCGCGTCGCCCTCGGCCAACGCCGGGGTGCGCCCGTCGTCGAGGCTCATCAGGCCGGTGCCGACCCAGGTTCCGGGCGGGCAGCCGGACTCGGTGTAGTACCGGGTCAGCGGGCTGCTCATCTCCCGGTCGCCGTCACCGACGACGACCGATTTCAGCAGGTACTCGTACCCCTTGCCGGACGACATGACCCGGATAGTCATCACCACGACGGCCCCTCCCCGAGACCGTCACGAGAGGGGCGATCTCGGGGGTCAGGTGCGCGCGCAGCGCGCGGCTCGCACTCTTAGTGCCAGACGTGTGGAGGGTCCAGAGCAGGTCATCACACAAGGACACGTGGAACACCATCGGGTAAGATTGGAGCCATGTCAGGTGCTTCTGCTGCGGCCGCTGCCGCTGTGACGAAGACGCTCCGCTAGCGGCGGAACGTCTCTTCACCGTATCTAGTTCACGTTCCGTCGCTTGATCGTCGGTTCGGTGCGACATGTCTGGTCGCCCGATCTTCATTCGAGCAACGGAGTTTTCTGTGTCTTTTAGCACCTCTTCATCGCGGCCTGCGCAAGTATCGGTCGCTCGTTCCTGGGCAGTCCTTGTTTGTCTGTCCATCCTGCAATTCCTCATCGCCGTCGACGTCACCGTGGTCAACGTGGCGCTGCCCTCTATCGGCAACGATCTGGGCGTTGATGCGCGCGGCCTGACATGGGTCGTCGTTGGTTACACCATCACAGGCGGTGGTCTGTTGATGCTTGGTGGACGTCTGGGAGACGTCTTCGGCCGCCGCCGCCTTCTGCTCATCGGAACCGCGATCTTCGGAGCGGCCTCGCTGATGGCGGGCCTCGCGGAGACCTTTCCGCTACTCGTCGGTGCAAGGTTGTTGCAGGGTGTAGGGGAAGCCCTCGCCCTGCCCGCTGCGATGGCGACCATCGTCCTGTTGTTTCCCGAAGGGCGGGCGCGCACCCGCGCCCTGAGCGTCTGGGCTGCGGTTGCGAGCTGCGGTCTTGTGCTGGGGTTCGTGCTCTCGGGAATCATCACCGAGTATCTCGGGTGGCGATGGATCTTCCTCATCGCCGTTCCGTTCGTCCTGTTCGTGCTGATCGCTTCTGCCGCCCTGCTACCTCGAGACCGATCACAGGAGCGCGCACCGTTGGATATTCTCGGATCGATTCTGCTGACGAGCGCACCGCTGCTGTTCGCTTTCGGAGTGGTGGAGGCCGGGGACAGCAATGGGGATGTGCCCTGGTCATCAATCGCTGCCCTGGTGGGAGCGGCAGCCGCCGCTGCATTGTTCGTCAAGGTGGAACGCCGAGCCGCAAACCCACTGGTTCCGCTGACCTTCTTCCGCAACCGGACACGAGTGCGAGCAAATCTTGCGACTGCACTGTTGAGCGCGGCGCTCTCAACGTCCTTTCTGCTGTTCACGTTCTATCTACAGGATGGACTCGGTCTCTCTCCGCTGGAATCCGGATTGCTGCTCCTGCCACTTGCGGTGGCACTAGTCGTCGCCGTGACCGTCGTACCTCGCCTCTTGGGGCGCTGGGGAGCGCGTGCTTGCATCGTCGTGGGACTGAGTTCCGCAGGGGCAGGCATGATCGTGATCGCGGCAGCCGCGCAGCTCGAAGCCCCCGCTTGGCTACTAACCCCCGCGATGCTCTTCATCGCCGCAGGAATGGGTTTCGGCCTCGTTGGATTGCAGTACGCGGCCGTGACCGAGGTCACCGACGATGATGCCGGAGTCGCATCCGGCGTACAGCGAGCCGCAGACCAGCTCGGTGGATCCGCAGGTGTGACGGTCTACGTGGGCCTGGGCTTCGCGTCGGCCTTGCACGGTGTATCACCCTATGTGCTAAGTAGCGGCCTCGCGATCATCGGCCTCTGCCTTGCGACCGCCATTGTCCAACGAATCGTAATCATGACGCAGGAACAACAGACGAGGACATGAGCGTGCCGTCGTAACCCGATCCCGAAGTTCCCGATGAGGTGCTCCGTGGCGACGCCCGGCGACTCGTCAGTCAGCCCCGACCGGTGGTCGCGGGGCGCGCCCTTTGTTGCGCGCACCGCGACCATTCACCGCCCTCTCGGTCCGGTGGCGTATGACTGCGTCAAGGTGATCGTGGTGCGTGACGGCTCTGCGTTCTTGTTCAGCGAGTTTGGACAGCAGACGGTGAAACCCGGAGACGTGATCTTGCTCGGTGCGAACGTACTGGCAGGATCGGAGCCAGAGGGCCACATCACCGTCACCACGATCTATCTCGACACCGACTACATGCTCGACCAGGTGCGCTGGCAGTACGCCGCCTACCTCGAAGATCGACTCGACGCGCAAGAGTTCGCCGAAACGATCTACACCGAACCGGCGCAGATCCTACGGCTCGGCGAAGATCGTACCGGGATGCTCATGCCGTGGGTGGATGAGATGGTGCGACTCAGCATCGATGGACATCCTGTGGGCGACTACCTGCGGCTGCAAGCACTCTGGTTCCAGATCGCGTACGTGATCTCGCCTTACATCAAGGTCTCGCCAGTACGCATTTCTCCATCTCAGCGAGTACATATCCGACCCACGCTCCCCAGAGATCGCCGCTTCGCGCCCTTGCGTGTCGAGGTCCGGCAGGCTGCCACCTTGCTGCGAGAGCAGCTTGCACGTCGGTGGACGCTGGACGACCTTGCTGCCGAGGTTCACCTGTCTCCGTCGCGTCTGTCCAGCGTATTCGTGGAGGCTTACGGCAAGACCCCGCTGGCGTTCCTCACAATGATCCGCGCCGAGCAGCTCGCCAAGCTGTTGCGGGAGACCGATCTGACAGTCACTGCCGCGATGCAGCGGGTCGGCTGGCACTCCCGCTCCCACGCCACCAGACTCTTCCGCGAGTACGTCGGCGTCACCCCAGGCCACTACCGCACGATGGGTGCGCAAACCGTCTGAGGCTGTGCCGGATCTGCCAACTCTGCGCCGCTTCATTCAGACCATCGGCCTCCCGCCGCTTCGAGCACGGATGGGCTGGTAGGCCGGTAAGGACTCGTCGGGTTCTTCGAGAAGCCTGATGGTCACTGTCTCGTCAACTTGTCCGTCTCCTCTTCCTGACCTTCCCGACGTACCTCACGGTCGTACGGCTACTCGCTGATGAGTGGCCTCGGGCGGAAGGAGGTCTGGCGATGGCTGAGGTGCACGAGGCTGAGGCGGCGCATGGTTTGATCGCGCGGCGGGCATCGTCGGTTGCTGCGGTCTTTTCCCGGCTCGACGGCGACGTGCCGCTGCCGCTTGTCGCTCGCGAGCTGGCCCGTCTCGGTGTGCCGGTGTTCCCCTGCGCGCCGGGTGGGAAGCGTCCGACTCCCGAGCGCGGTTTCCACGAGGCGACCACCGATGTCAGGCAGGTGGAGGCGTGGTGGCGGCAGCGACCTCCCGCGAACCTCGCCATACCGACTGGCGCGGTCTCGGGGGTGGTCGTCGTCGATGTCGATGTGCACAAGGTCGACGGGTACGCCGCCTACGGCCGCGCGAGACGCTCCGGGCTGCTGCCGGAGCCGTTGGCGGTCGTGACCACGCCGACCGGCGGGAGGCACCTGTACTACCCGGCGGACGCTGAGCGCGAGCAACGGTCATGGCAAGTCGGTCGCGCGGGTATCGACTTCCGGGGTGACGGCGGCTACATCATCGTGCCGCCCTCACTGCGCACGATCGACGGTCACCCGACTTCGTACCGAGTCGATGGCGTTGCCGGTGGGATGGTCGCGCCGTTGGTCGCGCAGCGGCTGCGCGACTTCCTCGATCCGCGCCCGAAGTACGTGCCCGCGCCGGAGCCGCCGGGTGGCTGGCCGCTGGACGTTGCCCGGCTCGCTTCGCAGGTGGCTCGCAGGCCCGAGGGCGAACGCAACCTCGGGTTGTTCAAGGCCGCGTGCCGCATGGCCGAGCACGGTCACTCGCCTCGCGAAGCGCTTGACGCGCTCGGCCCGGCAGCGGGCCAGTCCGGGCTGGGCGAGCACGAGATCACCCGAACAGTTGGTTCGGCGTATCGCCACGTCAGCACCTACGGGCCGCGTCGTCGCGCCCCGGTACGCCAGACGGGTTCCGGGTTCACCCACAACGAGCCGCCGGTCTCGGCGAGTAGCCGGGGGCTGTGATGAGCATGCGACGACCAGCATGGGGATGGGCGGTCGTGACCGCCGCGACCGGCACTGTGCTGATCGGTATCGGCGCGTTCTGGCTCTCGTTCATGGCGCTGGCCGACCTCGCGGCCCGGTCGGGTATCGCACCGGGCCAGGCGTGGATCTGGCCCTTGCTCGTGGACGGTCTGATCGTGGTCTCCACCATCGCGGTCGTCGCGCTCGATGGTCGCCGGGGTGCCTGGTACCCGTGGGCGCTGCTGATCTGCGGGGCACTCGTGTCGGTGGCTGCGAACGCGCTGCACGCGATCGTCGCTGCCGATGCCAGCGTGCCTGCCATGCTCGCCGCGACAGTCGCTGCCGTGCCGCCGCTGGTGCTGCTTGCCAGCACGCACCTCACCGTCGTCCTCACCCGCTCGACCACCACGCCGCCGAGCACCACGCAGGCGCCGCCCGAACTACCCGCTGTGACCGAACCCATGACTGCGATCGAGTTCAAAGCAGAACCGGACGCCGATCCAGAAGAGGAGCTGGTGCTGAGTCGGCGTGAGCGTGCCGCGCGGCTGCGGGAGGCCGGCTGGTCGAACAGGTCCATCGCCGACGAGCTCGGCGTGCACGCCTCGACGGTGGGGCGCTGGTTCACCCCGCCGATCGATGAACCGGAAACCACAACAGAGAGGAAGACAACATCATGAACACCGACCCGCAAGAGCAAGCACGAGGGAACGACGACTGGCGCGTCGAGGATGTGCCCGAACCCGAGATGCAGGGAGTCCGCAGCGAGGTTCGGCAGGTGCCCGAGGCGGTCGCCGCTGCCAAGGTGAGCAAGCGCAAGGACACCACGGTCGAGACCGCCGCGACTGACGAGATCGCCGATGCGGCTGAGGCGGCAGAGGTCGAGCAGAAGCTCGAGGAACACCGGGCGCGCGGTATCGAGTGGGTGCGGCCCACTGATCTGATCGCCCGCAACACGGCGTCACTGGCCGGGCGGGGCATCGACATGGAAGTCGAGATGGCGCGCAAGGCTCGCGAACCACTCGTGGCCGGGCTGCGGAACCTCGGTGACCGGGCCAGGCGGCTGTCGCCGCTGTCGGCGTTCGGGCACGGTGCCCGGCACCACGCGCCGACGAGGGCTGCGGTCGGTAAGTCGTGAAGCGGTGAGTAGCGATGACTCGACAACGAACGCCCGACCGCCCCCGACACGGCGGACAGCCGTGTGCACCTCACCATCAGGAGGTGCCATTATGACGACTCGCACGGCATTCTGTGAACCGGAAGACTTCACCCGCAGCGAGGGCTTGCGTGCCCTGCTGAACCGATTGCACGAGGGCGGCCCCGGCGTGTGGCAGTCCGATCCGGTGGTCGCTGACCTGATGGTCTACGCCGCCGACAAGTACGGGGCGCTGGCTCGCAAGCACGGCCTCGATCCGTGGGAGGCAGCCAGTGCCGCGTTCGATGTGATGCGCACCAAGGCCGCCCGCACCGCGAACGACCCGTGGGGCGTGGTGACCCACGCGGTGCGGATCACCTGCATCGCCGAGGAACGCGGGCAGGGCCTGTTGTGTTCGGTGCATCAAGCACGGCGTCCGCACTACTCGGCGTTCCACGACGCCGAGCGGCTGTCGGATCGGGAGAACCCGCTGACGGACTACCACTCGGCGTTCCACGTCACCGACCCCGACCCGCTCAGCACCGAGGAACCGTCGAGCTCGACGGCGTGCTGCTCGGCGGGCTCGGCGGTCGAAGACGCTATCGCACTGTTCACGCTGCTGGGCTGGCCCCCGCATGTCGCACGCGCCGGGGTCGAGCACATCTGCCAGGCGCTCGCCCGCGCGGGCAGCCGCCAGAGCGCCTACGAGTCGCTGCGCCGCGACAAGCACGCCCGCGCCCTGCTCGACGTGGACGCGACCGCGTGGGCGGCGCTGCTGAAAGCGCTGCTCGGGCACCCCAGCCCGGCGTATGCCGCGACCGCTGCCGGGCGCGGCATCCTGCTCAGGTTGCTGATTGGCGAGAGCCTGCGCGTCCTGCTGCGCGACGACGATCTCGTGCTGATGATCTCGCTCGCGGCCCCGAAACGTGGGGGCCGGTCATGAGCAGGCACACGGGGCACATCGAACTCGACCGCACCGTCGAGTCCATCATTGTCGGCAACCGGCACCGCACCGACCTGGGCGACCTGACCGCGTTGGCGGAGTCGATCGCCCATGACGGCCTCCTGCAACCGTTGACGGTCACGATCGACGGGGCGCTGGTGTGTGGCGCGAGGCGGCTGGCCGCGATCAAGCTGCTCGGCTGGCGCACGGTGAGCGTGTGGGTGCGCTCGGGCGTCTCGGGCAGGCTCGGTCACCTGCTGGCCGAGCAAGACGACAACATGCTCCACAAAGACCTCACCCCGAGCGAGAAGACGGCGCTGTACCGGGAACTGAAGACCCTGATGGCCGAAGACGCCGCGCGTAGGCAGGCCGCGACACGGTTCAGCGTGGACAACCAGCCCGGAAAGGACGGTGCGGGAAAGTTTCCCGCACCGTCAGAGCAGGCCGGGCGCGTCAGCGAACAAGCCGCCGCGATGATTCCCGGCGGCACGTCGTACAAGACGCTCGACAAGATCGACTACCTGCGGAACGTCGCCGACGACCCCGCCCTGCCCGCCACGGTGCGCGCCGACGCGGCAGTGGAGGTCGAACGCATCGACACCGGTGCTCCAGTGCATCCCGGCTTCGAGCGCATCCGCGCCGCTGTCGCCGAAGCGACCAGCCAGGACGCCGATCTGGAGGCCGTGGCGCGTGAGGCAGTCGCCCGCGCGCAGGCGGCGCAGACCAAGCCCGCCCCGGTCACGGGTGAGGTCGAGCCTGCGCGGTGGCCGGTGCGCGCGTTCGTCGCCACCTGGACCGAGCTTGCCGACTGGTGGACGCACTACGACGCCGGAATCCTGGCGAGCGATCTCACCGATGAGCAGATCGCCTCGTTCCTGGCGACCGCTGACGGCACCAGCACGTTCGCAGACGAACTGCGCACGGTACGGCAGGCGTTGGACAGCCCACGCAGGCACCTCTGAGCGCTCTGACTCTGATCGGGTGTGCGGGCGGCGCACCTGGGAGTCATGAAGACGACTCCCGATGATCCCGCCCGCACCCGCCGCCGACTGATCTCCTTCGTCTGCGCCGGAGGCGCGTTCCTCGTCCTGGCCGCGATCGGCATCTACGGGCTGGTGACCGGCCCGAACGACGCCGACCCGTCACCTGATCGGTCACCGACGCCGATTCGCATCGACCCCGACCCGTTGCTTCCGCGTCTGCCGGTGATCACCCCGTCGACCGACGCAGAAGAGTTCGCGCGCGATGCCGCGCACGCACTGTTCACCTGGGATACGGCCAGTGGGTTCCTGCCGCTGGACTACACCGCCGTGCTGCTGGACGTGGGCGACCCGACCGGGAACGAGCAGGCGGGCCTGGCCGCTGACATCGCCTCCTACCTGCCGTCGCGTGACACCTGGGTGGATCTGCGCCAGTACAGCACGACCCAGCACCTGACCATCACCGACGCCTACGTGCCCGAGCAGTGGGCCGGGGCAGTCGAGCAGGCCCGGCCCGGCCAACTCCCGGTCGGGGCGACCGCGATCACGATCGAGGGCACCCGGCACCGCGAGGGCATCTGGAACGACGAACCCGTGACGTCTGAGCACCCGGTGGCGTTCACGATCTTCCTCGCCTGCCCACCCGACGACCCGCCGACCGGCAGCCGGAGCGAGACCGGCACACCCGAGGCGGGTGCGGTGCCGTCCTGCTACCTGCTGCGCCTGTCGATGCTCGACCAGCCGCTGCGCTGAAACGGAGGACATGATGAAGAAAGCAGTCATCGCCCTCGCTGCGTTACTCCTGCTCGGCCCATCCATCGCGCTGGTCGGGATCGGGGTGTTGATGAACCCCGCCGCGAACGCCGCCTGCACGATCAACGGCTCCGGCATCACCGTGGGGAACATCCCCGACTCGTTGACCGCGACCACCGCGAACGGTGAGACCATCACGCTGAACCGGCAGCAACTCACGCACGCGGCCACCATCATCGAGATCGGTTCCGGCATCGACGACGTGGGGCGCGACGGCATCCAGATCGCGCTCATGGCCGCACTGACCGAATCCACCCTGCGGATGCTGTCAAACACCTCCGCCTACCCCGAGAGCGCCGACTACCCGAACGACGGCAATGGCGGCGACCACGACAGCCTGGGTCTGTTCCAGATGCGTCCGCAGTCCGGGTGGGGAACGGTCGCCGAACTCATGGACTCCACGTATCAAGCGCGCGCGTTCTACGGCGGGCCGGACGGCCCCAACTACCCGTCGCCGCCTGGCCTTCTCGACATTCCCGGCTGGCAGCAGATGGGCAAGGGCGAAGCGGCACAGGCCGTCGAGGTCTCGGCCTACCCCGACAGGTACAACAACTACGAGCCTGTGGCGGCCACCATCCTCGACACGCTCATCGGCTCCGGTGGCCCAGCAGCTGCGACCGGCCCCTACCTGCTCACAGGCGGGCAGGTCACGGAGTCCTCGCGGGTCGTGTTCCCGCTGCCCGAGGGCACCTGGGTCGTCACCAGCGAGTTCGGGCATCGCAGCGACCCCTTCACCGGAGAGACCTCCTATCACTCCGGCCTCGACCTCGGCGCAGCTGACGGCACCCCCATCCTGGCCGCCGCTGACGGCACGGTGACCGTGGCCGAGTTCTCCGGCGGCTACGGCGGTCTCATCATCGTCGAGCACACCATCAACGGGCAGAGCGTCGCCACCGCCTACGCACATATGTGGCAGCACGGCATCCACGTCTCGGTCGGAGACCACGTGCGCGCGGGCCAGCACATCGGCGACGTCGGATCGAGTGGACGTAGCACCGGAGCACATCTGCACTTCGAGGTCCGACCCGGCGGCACCAACGGCGAACAGATCGACCCGGCAGCATGGCTGAACCAGCACAACGCCGCCGACCTCCCCGAAGCCTCAACCGGACCTCCCAACGGCTGCGCGGGCACCAATGGAACCGCCGGTGACCCGGCCCCGTTCGACGGTGATGACCCGAACCGGATGGTCGACGATCCGACCTCGAATGGGCAGATCACCGCGCGGATGCTGCACCTGTATGAGCAGACTCTCGCGCAGTTCCCCGACACCGGGTGGGGCTGCTACTCGCCCCGGCCCGGCACTCAATCGGAGCATCCCCTGGGCAGGGCGTGCGATCTGACGTTCGGCAACGCGATCGGCCAGTACCCGACCGCCGAGCAACTCGACTACGGCTGGCAGGTCACCGAGTGGATGCAGACTCACGCCGAAGCGCTCGGCGTCGAGTACCTGATCTGGCAGGGCAAGATCTGGTCGCTCTCGCGCGATGCGGAGAGCTGGCGTCCGTACAACGGCGGCGGGATGCACGACCCCGACAACGTGACGGGTGGGCACTACGACCACCTGCACGTCACGGTGAAGTAGCGGGGTGCGTCATGGACGTGTTTCCCGACTTCGACGGACTGGCCGGTATCAGCGATCTACGAGAGGTCGTCGGAGCGCTACTGATGTTCGCGCTCGTGATCGCGGTGCTGATGCTGATCGTCTCGGCGATCATCTGGGCGGTCTCATCGAGCACCGGCAACTATTCCGCCGCCGCCAAAGGCCGCATCGGGGTGCTGGTCTCCCTCGGCGGCGCAATCCTCGCCGGTGCAGGTGTCGCGTGGATGAACTGGCTGATCGGCGTCGGCCAGCAACTCTGACCCGCCCGGATTCTGAGCGCCCGCCCCGTCCGGGGCGGGCGCTTCTCGTGCGTGTGGCAGCGGGGAGCACCTGATGGCAGAACCATCCATCGCCTCGTAAAGGAGAACTGCCGTGATCCACATCGACCCCAACTCCAGCGGCTTGCCGGGAATCGAGCAGCTGCGCACCATCGTCGGCGCGGTCATGACCGTGGGCCTGATCCTGTCCGTTCTGGCGCTGATCGTCTCCGCGATCATCTGGGCCTACGGCTCCAACTCCTCCAACCCGCATCTGGCAGGCCGGGGCAAGATCGGCGTCTTGGTCTCGTGCGGCGCCGCCGTCGTCTGCGGCGCATCCGTCACGCTCATCAACTTCTTCTGGGGCGTCGGCCAAACCGTCTAATCCGACCCATCCATCTCCGAACCACAAGGAGGCTCGTGATGGGCGTGTGCGATATCCCCGTCATCTCTACCGTCTGCGACACCGCTGGCGAGGCTGCCGCGTCGTTGATCTCGGCACCGTTCGACTGGCTCGCCAGCGCGTTGGGCGAAGCCGCCGGCTGGCTCTTCGAGGCCGTGTGGACGGTCTTCGATACCACCACGCTGGTCGACGTCACCAGCGGCGAGTACGTGGGCGTGTACAACCTGATCTTCGGTATCGCCGTGTTCGTCATGTTGCTGTTCTTCTGCCTGCAACTGATCACCGGCATGATCCGCCGAGAACCCGCCGCCCTCTCCCGAGCTGCCCTGGGTCTGGCCAAGAGCGTGCTCGGCTCCTTCGTGGTCATCACCCTCACAGCCCTGCTGCTGGAGATCACCGACCAGCTCGCGGTCGGGATCATCCAAGCCGCAGGCGAGACCACCGAGACGATGGGCGACAAGATCGCCATCCTCGTTGCCGGGCTGACCGCGCTAAACGTCGGTACTCCCGGTGTCGGAGCGATTCTGACGATCTTCCTCGCCTCCCTCGCCATCGCAGCCGCCGCGATTGTCTGGCTGTCGCTGCTCATCCGCAAGGCGCTACTGCTGGTCGCGGTGGTGTTGGCCCCGTTCGCGTTCGCCGGTGCCTCGTGGGATGCCACACGCGGGTGGATCTCCAAGTGGGCGATGTTCGTCATCGCGCTGATCCTGTCCAAGCTCGTACTCGTCGTGATCCTGCTGGTCGCCGTCACTCAGGTGTCGGCCCCGATCGACGGCGACCTGTCGAACATCGCCGACCCCCTCGCCGGGGTTGTGCTGATGGCGCTGGCCGGATTCGCGCCGTACATGACGTACCGGTTCCTGTCGTTCATCGGCTTCGACCTCTACAACTCGATGGGCACCGAGCAGGAGGCCAAGAGCGCACTCAACCGACCCGTGCCGACGCCGGGCAAGCCGCAGGGCGGCGACCCGAAGAAGGTGCTCGACGAAGGCAGCAATGGCGGCGACAAGAAACCCAGCGGCGGAAGCGGCGGAGCTGGGGGTGGCCCCAAGGCGAAGCCCACGCCTCCGCCGTCCTCAACTGGCGGTGCTGGCGCAGGTTCGGGTGGTTCTGCCGGAGCCGCAGGTGCCGGTGGTGGTGCGGCGGCGGCCGGGCCGATCGCTGCCGGGGTCGTGGCGGGTGCCGCTGTGGTCAAAGCAGCCGCGACCGCCGGGCCGAAAGCGGGCCAGGCGCTCGCTGGTCAAGCCGATCAAGCCGCAAGCGGTGCCGAGCAGTCAGGGCAAGCCCCGGTCACCCCGCACGCACCACCGCCGTCGCAACCGCTGCCGAAGAGCCCGAACAGTTCCCCGCCACCGCCGAAGCCCACGCCGACGAAGGAGTGACCTGTCATGCCCAGCACTGAAACGGCCCACGAGCGCAGCGGCGGCGAGCTGGTGCCCGTGAAGTTCTCCCGCCTCACCAGGCGCGGCATCCTGCTCGGCCTGTCATTGTCGCAGCTGATCACCCTCGGTGTCGGTGGGGCGAGCCTCGTGGCCGCGTTCTACGGCGGCGGCGGCGTCCTGTTCCTCATCACCGCGCCCGTCTGGGTACTGGCAGCTGCGATCACCTGGATTCCGGTCGCGGGCCGCCCGCTGGTGGAGTGGCTGCCGGTGGCCTGCTGGTGGCTGTGGCGCAGCACCGGCAGGCAACTGGCTTACCGGCGCAGGATCGTCACCCCACGCCCTGCCGGGACGCTCGCGCTGCCCGGCGACATGGCGAGGCTGCGCGAGTACACCGACCCCGAGACCGGGGCCGGGATGGTGCACGACCCGACCGCCGGAACCCTCACCGTCGTCACCGAGATCACTCATCCTGCGTTCGTGCTGCTCGACCCCGGCGAGCAGGAACGCCGGGTGACCGCGTGGGGCCGGGTGCTGGCGACCGTATGCCGCTCCGGGCGCATCGCCACCCTGCAAGTGCTGGAACGCACCCTGCCGGACTCCGGGCAGGGCCTGGCCGAGTGGTGGGCCGCGCACGGCACCGCTGACGGCTCGTGGGCGGCGACGACCTATCAGGAACTGATCGACCGGGCCGGGCCTGCGGGCGAGCGTCACGCGACCACGCTCAGCCTGAGCCTGGACATGCGCGCCGCCGCCCGACAGATCCGCACCGCTGGCGGCGGCATCAAGGGCGCAGCCGCCGTGCTGCGACAGGAGATGGGCACCCTGTCGGCGGCGCTCCGCTCGGCAGACCTGACGAGCAAGGGGTGGCTGGGCACCGGGCAGATCGCGGTCATCCTGCGCTCGGCGTATGACCCGGCTATCGCCGCGACGCTGGAACGCCACGGCGACCTCGGCCACGACCTCGCCACCGCAGGTCCGGTCGCGGTCACCGAGTCGTGGGGGCATCTGCGCAGCGACTCGGCCTATCACTGTGTGGTCTGGATTTCAGAGTGGCCGCGCTCGATGGTGCATCCGGGGTTCCTCTCACCCGTGCTGCTGTCCAGTGGCATCCACCGGGCGTTCTCGCTGATCTGTACCCCGCTGCGCACCGATCAGGCCGCGCGCGACATTCGCCGCAAGAAGACCGAGTACATCAGCGACGCCGCCCATCGTGCCCGCATCGGGCAGATCGAAGACGCTTCCCAGACCGCCGAGTACCACGACGTGCTCCAGCAGGAGGCAGACCTCACCGCCGGGCATGGAGTGCTCCGCTACACCGGCCTGATCTCCGTTTCGGCCGACTCGCTCGAGGAACTGGAAGCGGCGGTCGCCGCGATCGAGCAGGCCGCCATCCAAGCCTCCTGCGAGACCCGTGTGTTGGTTGGCCAGCAGGCGCAAGCGTTCACCGCCGCCGCCCTGCCGCTGTGCCGCAAGGTCTGAGCCGTCGAGCGCACCAAGAAGCCACCCGCACCAATTCATCTGGAGGCCCGACATGCCCACGTTCAACGACCCGACCGCCGACGCAGAGGAAGCCCGCCAAGCGTTGCGCGGTCTCGCGCACGCCACCATCCGCATCGAAGACCCCGACAAGCTCTACGGCATCGTCGGCGAACTACTCGGCGCGGCACGCTCGCTCGAACAGTCGCTCATCCAACTCGGTGGGGCAAGCCTCACCCATCAAGATCGCGCCGCCCACGATGACGGTGACCTGGGCCTCGGCGCTGCCGACGCCTGGGCCGCCGCCGACGCACTCCGGCAGGCCGCAGGACACGTCAGCGCCGCCGAGACTGTGCTCGATCAGGCATCCGGGCACCTGCGACGCATCGCCTGGCAGCGACCACAGAACACCGGCCCTGCGCAGGACGCAGCGAACGCCGAGACCGCGCGGCGAGCGCTTGATGAGCGCCGGAACCGGGTACGCGGCGACGAGTCATGGTTCACCCCTGACCGCATCACGGACATCAAGCGCGACCGGGGGTTGGGGCGATGAGCCGCACCGACGATGAGAAGCTGCACGCCTCGGTGCTGGTCGCCCCAGCCAGCGAACGGCGACGCTACCGCAAGCAGCGACGCCAGGCCGCGAACCAGCTGCACCACGAGCAGCGGCAGCAGCGCATGGACGAGGCGAAGGCCCGAGCGGAAGCGGAGAAGGCCGAGCGCGCCGCGCGCCAGTATCTGCCCGCCGCAGGCGAACCTGGCCCGTCGATGCTGCGCACACCGGGCCGCTTCCGCTTACCTCGCCACCAAGACACCAGTGCCACCTTGTCCGGGGCGTACCCGTTCGTCGCCGAGGGTGGCCTCGGCTCTTCCGGCGTCTTCGTCGGCCAAGACCTCTACAGCGGCGGTTCGTTCGTGTACGACCCGTGGGTGCTATACGCCAACGGCGTCATCACCGCACCGAACGTCGTGCTGGCCGGAATCGTCGGCTCGGGGAAGTCCTCGCTCGCCAAGTCGCTCTACACCCGCAGCCTGCCGTTCGGCAGGCGCGTGTACGTGCCGGGCGACCCGAAAGGAGAACATACCGCCGTCGCGGAAGCCGTCGGCGGACGCGCGATCGCGCTCGGGCACGGCATGGCAAACAGGCTCAATCCCTTGGACGAGGGCTACCGGCCCTCCCACTTCACCGACGCCGAGTGGGAGAGCACCGTGACCGCGCGCCGCCGCGACCTCATCGGCGCGCTGGCCGAGGTCGTCCTGGGCCGTGCCCTCACACCGCTGGAGCACACCGCGATCGACACGGCACTGACCGCGACTGTGCGAGAGAACGCGGTGCCGATTCTGCCAATGGTCGTTGACCGCATCCTCACTCCGTCCGACGACAGCGACGGGCGGTTGACTGAGGATGGCCGTATCGTCGGTCACGCCTTGAGGCGGCTGGTTGCCGGTGACCTCGCGGGATTGTTCGACGGCCCCTCGACAGTGCAGTTTGACCCGACGCTGCCGATGATGAGCCTCGACCTTTCGCGGGTGACGGAGAACAGCACGCTCATCAGCGCACTCATGACCTGTTGCTCGGCATGGATGGAATCAGCGCTGCTCGACCCGGCGGGCGGGCAGCGATGGGTGATCTACGACGAGGCGTGGCGTCTGATGTCGCACCCGTCCTTGCTGAAAAGGATGGACGCGCACTGGCGGCTCGCCCGGCACTACGGCATCGCCAACGCCTTGATCTTCCACAAGCTGACCGACCTGGAAAACGTCGGCGACGCCGGTTCCGCGATGCGCTCGCTCGCCAACAGCCTGCTCGCGAACGCAGAGACGCGCGTGATCTACCGGCAAGAGAGCGACCAGCTGGGCGTCACCGCCAAGACCCTCGGTCTGACGACCACCGAGCGGAAACTATTGCCCTCGCTCGGCGTCGGGCAGGGCCTGTGGCGCATCAAGGAACGCAGCTTCGTTGTGCAGCAGCAGTTGCACCCCGCCGAGCTGGAATTGTTCGACACGAGCGCCAGAGCATCGGGGCTGACTCCCGGCGGCACCCCATGAACCACGACGAACCGTTGACGCACCTGACTGTCATGAAACAAGACTCAGCATCCGCGTTCTCTCTTCGCCCTGCTGCACCCTACGAAATCGAAGGGCGCATGTTCGAGCCTGGGGAGACCGTCGGCGTCGCCGTTCTGCTCCGTAGCGCCGAGGCCGACCGACACGGCGAGGTTCAAACAACCATTACTGCCGCCGACCTTCCGCCTCGTTGGGAAGCCCTGGCGCTCATCGGATACGACACCGGAACGCTCAACTACATCGACCCCCGCTGAGGCGCCAACGGGATACAGCGGGCGCACCTGGCTGGCATGAGAAAATCTCCCACAACAAGCCCTGTTCCCGCGCCGGTGTCGATGCCGGTCATTCGCCTCGACGTGCACGACGACGGCACGGTGAGCGCCACCGTCGACGGGGAACCCCTCGCCCCGCCGGTCGCCGAGGGAGTGTGGCGGCGCGGTTCGTTCGCGCGGATCATCGATCAGGTCACTGCCGAGCGGATGATTCCGGCGCGGGTCGAGGTCACCGAGGCCGACGGTTCGACGTTCACCGACATCATCACCGCCACCGCCCGCAAGAACCCTCCCGCTCTGGCCCTGCCGGAACCCGAACCGGCGGCGGATGCGCCCCGGTTGCTGGAAGTGACCGGGGATGGCTTCGTGCCCGGTGAGGACATTGCGGTGTGCCGCATCATCCGGCACACCGACGCCGCCCCGACCGGCACCGCCCGCGCGCTCATCGACCTGGCCCACGACCATTTCGACCTTGGCTGCGAGGTTGTGCTCGTGGGCCGGGTCTCGGGCACGTTCGTCGTGCGGAGCCTGTCATGAGCGCCCCGACACCGGGCAGGCAGACCGGCTCGTTCGGTGACGAGCTGACCAACACGGCCATGATCGCCCTCGTCGGAGTGTTCGCGCTCGCGCTGCTGCTGCGCGGGGCCGGGTCAGTGGCGGCGTTCCTCACCGGCACCGCCCAGCCCGTAGCCGGCCCCGCCGCCGGTGTCGGCGTGCTGTTCAACCCCGGCGACCCGGCGACCGCGCTGGAGGCCGAGGGCCTGAACGTCGTCGCGTACTGGATTGTCGCGGTTGTGCTCCTGGGGATGCTGGCGGCGGCGATCACCTGGGTCTGGACGCTACTGCGCCGCCAGTCGCGCAAGAGTGCGCAAGACCCGCACCGGCTCGTCGGCATCGCCACGAAACACGACGTCGCCGCAGCCGCGTCGACCAAGGCGCTGCTGGGGCGGGCTGCGAACCTGCGCCCCTCTCTGGCACGCCCGGCACCTGCCGATGTGGGTTACCGGCTCGGCACCTCCCACGGACGCGACGTGTGGGCGTCGGTGGAGGACTCGATTCTGCTGATCGGCCCGCCCCGCTCGGGCAAGGGCCTCCATATCGTCATCCCCGCGATTCTGGATGCGCCTGGCTCGGTGGTGGTGACCTCGACCCGCCCGGACAACCTCACCGCGAGCCTGCGCGCGAGGCAACGCGTCGGCCCGACAGCCGTGTTCGACCCGCAGCATCTGGCCGAGGGTATCCCCGCCGGGCTTCGCTGGTCACCGATCAGGGGCTGCGAAGACCCGCTGACGGCGATGATTCGCGCCACCGGCCTGGCGTCAGCGACTGGCCTGTCCTCGGGCGGGGTGGAGGGCGGCGGGTTCTGGGAGGGCAAGACCCGCTCCGCACTGCAAGCTCTGCTGCACGCGGCCGCGATCGACCACAGGCCACCCTCGGAGTTGTTCCGGTGGACGCTCGACCCGACCGCCGCCGCCGATGCGGTGGCGATCTTGACGAACAGCCCGCTCGCTGCGGGCGGCTGGGCCGAGTCCTTGGAGGCGATGATCGACTCAGACCCCAGGACGCGCGACTCGATCTGGCAAGGCGTGTCGCTGTCACTGTCCGCGCTGGCCGACCCGCGCGTGCTCGATGCGGTCTCACCCGGTGAGGGCGAGGACTTCGACCCGGAAAAGTTCATCGCCGAACGGGGCACCCTCTACTTGCTCGCCACCGGCGCCGGAGCCGGTGCCAGCGCCGCGTTGGTGGCCGCGTTCGTGGAAGACCTCGTAGAAGCCGCCCGCCGCGTGGCGGCACGCTCACCGGGCGCACGCCTCGACCCGCCCATGCTGCTCGCCTTGGATGAGATCGCCAACCTCAGCCCGCTCCCGAGCCTGCCGACCCTCATGGCCGAGGGCGGCGGCACGGGCATCACGACCATGCCGGTGCTCCAGAGCCTCGCCCAAGCGCGTGACCGCTGGAGCGAGAACCAAGCCAACGCGATCTGGGATGCGGCGATCACCAAGATCATCCTCGGCGGCGCATCCAACTCCCGCGATCTGCAAGACCTCTCCGCGCTGATCGGCGAACGCGACGAGTTCACCGACAGCGTGACCTTGGGCGATCACGGCACCCGCTCGAATCAGCGCTCGATCAGGCGCGTGCCGATCATGCCGCCCGACCGCATCCGCACCCTCCCGTTCGGCACCGCCGTCACGATGCTGCGCTCGGCCCCGCCGATCATCACCGACCTGCGCGCGTGGCCGAAACGACCCGACGGTGACCGGCTCAAAGCTGATCGCACCGAGATCGAGGCGTTGCTGGAACGAGGCACGAATGGCACCTGAGCCGCACCTATCTCACCGACCGCTGCCCCCAGGCCGCACCCTGCGGCCACGGGCGGCAACGACAACGGCACGAGTGTGGTGGAGGTGATGGCCGATAGCCCGCAGGAGCCGGAAAGCGCCGCCCGGTCAGCTGGAGTTCGACCTGTGGGGGCTGGCCGAGCAGACCGCCGACGAACAGATCAACGAAGCAGCCGAAACCGCGACCGGCGTGGAGGGAGAGAGGCGTGAACAAGTACGGGATGCAGGCGATGCAGCACTGGAAGACGCACGCGCCGCAACGGTTCCAGTTGATCGAGAACCCGACCCGGTTCTTTACCGAGCTGGGTCTGGAGGCGCAGGGCCAGATCACCGAACTGGCACGACAGATCGAGACGAACCGCCCGTTGTTGCTGGCCAAGACGCCCTCTTCGAGAGAGACTTATATCAAGGACGTGGCACACCGGATGACGGCGCTACGGATGGCGGAGGAGGTCGTGATGCAGCAACTCGCCTGGGTCAGCGACCCGAGCCTGCCGCTGGACGAGGCCCGGCAGGAGTGGAACCAGACCACGCCGAACGACGAGAACCTGATCGTCTGGGCCGAGCGGATGCAGGACGCCCCCGATCTGATACCCTCGACGGTCGATCTGGAGCAGAAAGCCAAAGACTGGGCCGTGCCGACTTGGTTCTTGGAGGGTCTGGTCGAAGCGGAGATCCCGAGGCGGTATCTGGAAGAGCACCAGAGCCTGCTGGCGGAGGCCGCGTCGATGCGCTTCCTGCGCGAAGTCCGCTAACCCCCACCACTGCCACCGCCGGGCAGGAGCCTGTCGCGCCGGTGGCACGGTTCGTGCCCGCCACGCACGACGACCTCGCTCCCTCGGGAGCGAAAGCCCGCTTCCGCGCGAACATCGCCGCGATCGAAACCGCCCGGCTGCTCGCCGAGCAGGAACGCCCGGCGACCACCGATGAGCAGCAGGTACTTGCGCGCTGGTCGAGCTGGGGCGCGGTGCCCGATGTGTTCGACGAGTCCAAGACCGACTGGACAACCGAGCGTGAGCAGCTGCGGAGCCTGCTGACCCCGGACGAGTGGGATGCCGCCGCGCGCACGACGATCAACGCGCACTACACCGACCCGATGATCGTCAGGCAGATGTGGCGGGCCATGACCGCGCTCGGCTTCGACGGCGGCAGGGTGCTCGAACCCGGCTCAGGGCTGGGCACGTTCCTCGGCATGGCCCCCGAACGAGCGCGCATGACCGGGGTAGAACTCGACCCGGTGACCGCGGCGATCAGCCGCGCCCTGTACCCGCACGCCGAGGTGCGCGGCGAGTCGTTCGCCGACACCCGCCTGCCCGAAGCCTCGTTCGATGCGGCGATCGGGAACGTGCCATTCTCCGACGTAACCTTGCACGACCCGGTGCACAACCCGACCCGGCAGTCGATGCACAACCACTTCATCCTCAAGTCCTTGAGATTGACGCGGCCTGGCGGGATGGTCGCGGTGCTCACGTCGCAGTACACGATGGACGCGCAGAACCCCGGCGCGCGCCGGGAAATGGATATGCTCGCCGACCTCGTGGGCGCGGTCAGGCTCCCCGCCGGAGCGCACCGGCGCACGGCGGGAACCGACGTGGTGACCGATCTGCTCATCCTGCGCCGCCGCGAGGACGGGCAACCGCCGGCAGATGATCTGTGGGAGACGGTCACCCCGGTCAGCCTGGACGGACAGGCCGCGAAGATCAACGCCTACTTCGACCACCACCCCGAGCATGTGCTCGGCACCCTGAGCATCCGGCACGGCATGTACGGCAAGCAGGCCGTCACCGTCGACGGCGACCTCGACCGGCTCGAAACCGACCTGTCCGATGTGCTCGACCAGATCACGTTCACCGCCCGTCGCCGAGGGATGACGTTCGCTGCGCCCACGGCGGAGCATCAAGCGCGGCAGGCCGCTCGCGTACCTTCTGCCCCGCAGTTGTGGGATGGCAGCATCGTCGCCACCGACACCGGGTTCGGCACCGTCGTCCAAGGCTCCGTCGAACCGTTGGACGTGCCGAAGTCGGCGAGGCCGGAACTGCGCACCCTGCTGGGGTTGCGCGACGGCGCACACCGGCTGCTCGAACTGGAGGCCGCGACCGTCGATGACACCGACGAGATCAACGCGGCACGCGAGGGCCTGTACCGCGACTACCGCCGTTACGTCGGCAAGTACGGGCCGCTGAACCGACACACGTTGCACCGCACCGGACGCACCAACGATGCCGGGGAAGACACCTACTCCCGCACGGTGCCGACCGCGATCAGGCTGCTGCGCTCCGACCCGTTCGGGGCGCTCGTGCTCGCCCTGGAGCAGTTCGACGACACCGACCAGACCGCGACCCCGGCGGCGATCATGACGCGCCGCGTCGTCTCCCCGCGCACCGAACCCCAAGGCGTGGACACCCCTGCCGATGCGATCGCGGTCAGCCTCGACCGCACCGGCCGGATTGACCTGCCGCTGATCGCCGACATGCTCGGCATGGACGAAACCGAAGCCCGGCAGTCGCTCACCGGGCTGGTGTTCACCGACCCGATCACCGACGAGCTCATCCACGCGCCCGCGTATCTCTCCGGCGACGTTCGCGTGAAGCTGGAGCACGCCACCGAGCGCGCCGCCGACGACCCGGCGTTTCAGGCGAACGTGGACGCGCTCACCGAGGTCGTACCCAACGCGCTCGGCGTGGAAGAGATCAGCGCCCGCATGGGTGCGGTGTGGATCAGCGCCGACGTGCACGCGCAGTTCTTGAACGAACTGCTACGCACCCGCGACGTGAACGTGGAGAACCCGCTGCCGGGCATGTGGGAAGTGCGGGGAGGCCGCCAAGGGCTGCTGGCCACCAGCGAGTGGGGCACCGAGCGTCGCCCCGCACCCGACATCGCCCAGGCGATCATGGAGCAGAAGACCCTGCTCGTCTACGACGAGATCGAGGACGTCGACGGCAAGAAGCGTCGCGTGCTCAACCCGGTGGAGACCACCGCCGCGCAGGAGAAAGCCGACGCCCTACAAGAGCGGTTCGCCGAGTGGGTGTTCGAAGACCCGGAACGTGCCCGCACGCTCGTAGCCGAATACAACCGGCGCTTCAACTCCATCGTCTTGCGCGACTACACCGACGCGGGCGAGTACCTGAGCCTGCCGGGGCTGGCGGAGAACTTCACCCCACGCCCGCACCAACGCTCCGCCGTCGCGCGCATGATCGCCGAACCCTCGGCCGGGTTGTTCCACGAGGTCGGCGCGGGCAAGACGGCAGAAATGATCATGGGCGTCATGGAGATGCGCCGCATGAGGCTGATCGACAAGCCCGTACTCGTGATCCCGAACCACATGCTCGAACAGTTCTCCCGCGAGTGGCTGCAAATCTATCCGCAAGCCCGGATTCTCGCCGCCTCGTCGAAAGACCTCACCGCCGACAAGCGCCGCCTGTTCGTCGCGCGGGCCTCGGCGAACGAGTGGGATGGCGTGCTCATGACGCAGGGCGCGTTCGAGAAGATTCCGCTGCGCACCGAGACCCAGCAGGCGTACATCCAAGCCCAGGTCGACGACATGCGGGAAGTGCTCGCCACCGCGACCGGCGAGAACGCGATGAGCGTCAAGCGCATCCAGCGCAAGCTGCTCCAGCTGGAGAACAAGGTCAAAGCCCGCATCGACACCAGCCGGGATGCCGGGGTGTGCTTCGAGGACACCGGCATCGACTACGTAGTCGTGGACGAGATGCACATGTACAAGAACCTCGTCACCAACTCCAACATCCAAGACGCCGCGATCGAGGGTTCCAACCGCGCCAGCGATCTGCACATGAAGCTCGAATACCTGCGCTCCCAAGGCCGCGAACGGGTCGTCACCGGGGCGACAGCGACGCCGATCTCCAACAGCGTCACCGAAGCGTTCGTGATGCAGAAGTACCTGCGCCCGGACTTGCTCGACGCCGCCGGTATCGGCGCGTTCGATGCATGGGCGGCCACGTTCGGGCAGACGGTCACGCAGATGGAGATGGCCCCGACCGGCAACAACACGTTCCGCATGAAGACGCGGTTCGCCAAGTTCCAGAACGTGCCAGAGATGCTGAAACTCTGGTCGATCTTCGCCGATGTGAAGACCGCCGAGGATCTCCAACTTCCCACCCCCGAGATCGCCGAGCGCGAGGACGGCAGGCGGGCACCGGCCACGGTCGCTGTTCAGCCCACGGTCGAGCTGGAGCAGTTCATCGAGACCCTCGGTAGACGCGCCGAAAAGGTCGCCTCCCGGTCAGTATCGCCGAGCGAAGACAACATGCTCACCATCTCGACCGATGGACGCAAGGCCGCGCTCGACATTCGCATGATCGCCTCCGGTGACCCGTCCGGGCCGACCAAGGTTGACATGGCTGCCGACAGCATCCACCGGGTCTGGGAGCAGACGAAAGACAACACCTACCTCGACCCGATCACCGGGCAGGAATCGCCGGTGCGCGGGGCGTTGCAGCTGGTGTTCTCCGACATCGGCACCCCGAACCCAACCCAGTGGAACGCCTACGACGAACTGCGGGCACAACTCATCGCGCGCGGAATGCCGCCCGACTCCATCCGGTACATGCACGAAGCCAAGACCGACGTGGACAAAGCCCGCCTGTTCGCTGCCGCGCGTGCCGGGCACGTCGCGGTACTAATGGGTTCCACACAGAAGATGGGCGTCGGCACCAACGTCCAGAACCGGGCCATTGCGCTCTATCATCTGGACTGTCCGTGGCGACCCAGCGACATCGCCCAGCGCGAGGGCAGGATTCTCAGACAAGGCAACCAGAACGCTGAAATCGGCATCGTCCGGTTCGTCACCGAACGGTCATTCGACTCCTACATGTGGCAAGGCGTCGAGCGCAAAGCCACGTTCATCGCGCAACTCATGCGCGGAAACCTCGACTCGCGTGAGATCGAGGAAATCGACTCATCCGCCCTGTCCGCCGCCGAAGCCAAGGCCATCTCCAGCGGCAACCCGCTCCTGCTGGAACACTCCACCATGCACACCGAGGTCAGCAGGCTCCGCCGCCTCGAACGCGCCTACCACCGCAACGAGTCGATGCTCTTCCGCGCCCGCGACCACGCCAGCGACCACGCGCGGAGTGCCGCAGCCGACATCGAAGCCCTCGAAGCGGTGCTGCCGCGCGTCACCGATGCCTCCGGCGACAAGTTCCGCATCAAGCTACGCGGCAGCACCTACACCTCCCGAGCCGAGGCCGCGCACGCACTCGCGGCCTGGGCGCACGACTCCGACCTGAAATGGGCACCGCGCTACGCCTCCCGCGACTACGGCACGATCGGCCAGATCAGCGGCTTCGACGTGATCGTCTCGACCAGCCCCGCGCTTGGGGGCGAGCCGATGGTGAACATCCGGCTCGACGGGGTGCCGCGCAGCGGGTTCATCATGACCCGCCAGTCGTTCCTCGACGGCGGCGTCGGACTCATCCAGCGCATCGAGAACCGCGCATCCGGCATCCCGTCGCTACTCGAGCAAGCCCGTAGCGACCTCGCCAGCGCTCAGACCGAACGCGAGGACGCCGAGCAGCGCATCGGCCAGCCGTTCCGTCACGCCCAGGCCCTCGCCGACGCGGAGAAAGACCTCGCCCGAATCGAGACCCAGCTGGCCGCGATGCAAGAAGACATCGACCAGACCGAGCCCGACGCGTCTCCACCCGTCGCGCAACGACCGGACACGGCACTCACCGTCGAAACGATCCGCGCGCACCGACCCGCGCTCGGCGTGCGAGCCAATCCGACTCGGACGCCGAGCAGCACCGGATCGTTCGTCACCGCTGGCGACAGCTCGCGTGACCTTCCCCCACGGGGAATGTGAGAGCACCTGTCCTGTCACACCGGCCACATCAGCGGCGGTGCGACAGGACAGGAGGATGCGTGATGGGCATCAAGAACGGCACGATCATGATCGGCCACATCGCCGGTGACCCGAGACTGACCCACAGCGAGAAGACCGGCACACCCCGGTTCTACGCCCGCGTCGGCGTCGACCACTGGCGACGCGAGGACGACGGAACCTTCACCAAGACCGACCGGACATTCCACGACCTCGCCGTGCGCTACAAGGCCGCCGAAGCCGCGATAGAGCTGTTCAAGAAGGGCGACGACTTCATCGCCACCGGACGGTTCGAGAAGTTCACCGACCCCACCAGCGGGGCCGAACGCGAGGAGTTCCGCGCCGACACCCTCACCCCGAACCCCGTCAGCACGCGCCTGGTCATCGACCGTGAACCACGCAACGGCCCCGCCCGCCAAGCGCCCGGGGCTGACCGCAGTCAGGCATTCGAACGGCCCGAGCAGTCCTCGCGGGCTCGCGAAACCGCGACGCTGGGCCGCTGAACGGGAGCAGATCATGAGCGACGACGACACCCGCGCGCTCGGTGATGAGCCCGACGAACGGCCCGACCCCGACCTCGATCCCGCCTCGGCACCGGAGCCTCGCGGTGATCTCGGCCCGGTGCTGGAGGAACCACCCGGCCCGATCAACTGGAACCTGCTCAGCGCCCACGACGCCGAGCACGCCTGGCTGGAACTGAACCAATGGGTCAACTGGCTCCGCGTCACCTACGGACTATCCGCCTCGGTTGTTCCTCCCATGTGGCACCGGCATCCCGAGCTGCTGTGGGAACTGTCCGCGCTGCACACCCACTGGCTCAACGCCTACGACCCACAGCAGAACGGCAGCGCCCCCATCGGCTGGCTTCGCGACTTCGCCGACACACGGCAACGCCTGCGCGACTGGGTAGCCGCCTCCGGCACTCGGCTGGACCGCGACCGCCCCACCCGGCAAACCGTCTGGCCCGGAGAGGACGACGCCGACCCGATCGAAGACACCCCGATCACCAACCGTGACGAGGACTTCGTGGCATTCGTCATCGCCGACGTCCAGCGCCGCCGCCAGATCGAACACGACTACTACGCCTCGCTCAACCCCGACACCGGGGAGATCACTTGATCGCAGCGCCTTGTGCGGGGCTGAACCCTCCCGCCACGGTTCAGCCCCGCACTCGCGTGCCAGGAAGCCACTGGTAGCTCGACCCACCAGTTGTCCTTTCCCGGACGGAGACGAGCCGGTAGAATAGAGGATAGAGGCGACATCACATCAGCTAGGCCGCTCGCTCTGGCAGGCGGCATGACGAGCCGGGCATCCCGCCCAGGTGAGTCCATCCCATCAAGGCGTCGCCGCTTGGGAGGACTCGGCCATGCTCCGACTCATCTGGAACCTCAGCATCCGCATCCGCACATTCCTGCGCGTCTGGATGCCCACCAGTATCCTGCTCGACGCCCTGCGCACCAGGCGTGGACTGCACTGGGGTGTGCCCGCGATGCTGCTCTCGGTCGGCTACCTCGCCGTCGCCTACTGGTGCACGACCCTCATTGAGAGGGATGCCCCCGGCTGGCTGCACCTGATCGTGCTCCTGTGCATCTACAACGCCTTCAAGTTCCTCATCTTCGGCCCCCTCAGCCTCGCCCGACTCCTCAAGGCTCGCCACCACGAGCGGGCCGCGAGGACGCGGGAAGCTGCGGGGCAGGGCCGTTCACCTAGCGGGCATGAGGCACTACCGAGTGACCAGCACGGGCCGACGCATCTCGGCCGAACCTCGGCTGCGCTCCATACCTGACAACAAGCAACTGATCGCGCTGGTTCTGCACATCGCGGATGGACTTCACGCTCAGGAGCTTGATGAGCAGCAGCGTCGCATCGGTGACCAACACGCCAACGATAAGCCGACGCCCGCCTGCACATCGGCGGACGAGCAAGGAGGCCACCATGACCCTAACGATGCCCATGCACGACACGGATACGTCACCGCTTCTGACAGCGGTGACGTATCAACGTGTCTCGACCAAGGAGCAGGCGACCAAGGGAGGTCGTGACGAGGGGTTCTCCATCCCCGCTCAGCGCCAAGCGAACGCACGCAAGGCCGAAGACCTCGGCGCACGCATCGTCGCTGAGTTCGTGGACGCCGGAGAGTCCGCCCGCTCCGCTGACCGGCCCGACCTGCAACGAATGCTGGAGTACATCGCCACGCATCAAGTCACCTACTGCATCGTCCACAAGGTCGACCGCCTCGCCCGCAACCGGCTCGACGATGTAGAGATTCACCGCCGACTCGTCGAAGCCGGAGTCACCTTGGTGTCTGCGACAGAGAACATCGACGAGACGCCCTCGGGGATGCTGCTGCACGGCATCATGTCCTCCATCGCGGAGTTCTACTCCAAGAACCTCGCATCCGAGGTCAGCAAGGGTCTGAACCAGAAGTTCGAGACCGGCGGAACCCCCATGCGAGCACCGATCGGCTACCTCAACGTCCGCAAGCGTGACGAGCAAGGCCGCGAGTACCGCACCGTGGAGATCGACGCCGAGCGCGCGCCGCTGGTGCGGTGGGTGTTCGAGCAGTACGCGACCGGTGAGCACACCGTCGTCAGTCTGCTCGCCGAGGCCACCGCGCGCGGACTCACCACCGTGCCCACGCCGAAGCGTCCGTCCGGGCCGGTGGGCCGTTCCACGTTCTTCTCGATGCTGCGTAACCCGTACTACATCGGCATCGTGCGCTACAAGGGAGCCGAGCAGTCCGGCACCCACGAGCCACTGGTCGACGTCGAGACCTGGCAGCAAGTCCAACGGCTACTCGACTCCCGCAAGATCGCCGCCGAGCGCCGCCGCACGCACGACCACTACCTGAAAGGCTCCCTGTTCTGCGGCCAGTGCGGGTCACGGATGCAACTGGACTACCCGGCCAACAAGCAAGGCGTGCGCTACGCCTACTACGTGTGCTCCGGTCGCGCCTCCAAGCGGAAGAACTGCACCCGGCGGGCTGTGCCAGTCGGCATCGCCGAGCAGCTGGTCGCGGACTGCTACCGAGATATCTCCATCACCGAAGAGCAGTACGCCGCCCTCGCCGCCCAGGTCGAGGGAGCGTTCGATGAACGGCTCGCCTCCCGCTCCCAAGAACTGGCCGAACTGACCGAGAACCGTAAGCGCCTGGCGAACGAGAGCGACAAGCTGCTCGCCGCGCACTTCGCCGACGCCATCGACCTGGAAACCCTCAAACGGCACCAAGACCGCATCCGGGCAGGGCTTGCTGACATCGACCGCCGCCTCGCCAGCGAACACGATCAGCACGAGGGTTCACGCAAGCACCTCAGCACAGCGCTCAGCCTGCTCGTTGACTGCGCAACCCTGTACGCGCGCACCGACGATCAAGGCAAGCGACTGGCGAACCAAGCGCTCACCAACGGCATCGAGATCAGCGAAGACGAAAAGGCGACGATCCGACTCGCTGAGCCGTTCGCCGCCCTCGCACCAACACCGGCTTCCACCGATGTCAGGTGTTCTAGTACGTCTGAAATTGTGGAGCTAAGGGGACTCGAACCCCTAACCCCCTGCTTGCAAAGCAGGTGCGCTACCAATTGCGCCATAGCCCCTCACACCAAGCGCCTCACGGCACTCAGCAATGTGGCCAGTATCGAAATACTGACCCGACCGCCCATCCTATCGTGGATCAGAGCGCGTCTGTTACCTCGGCCCACAAGTCTCGGGCTTCGTCCTGTTCGGCGATCGCACGCCAGACCAGATAACCGACACCTGCAACAGCTGCCAGCAGTAACACCTTTTTCATGCTCGTCCTCCTTATGAGACGACCGTGGGCCTTGGAGGACTTGAACCTCCGACCTCTTCGTTATCAGCGAAGCGCTCTAACCGCCTGAGCTAAAGGCCCGAATGTGCCACCCCGAAAGATCACCAACTCGATGGGGTCACGGCGTATGACCTTACCCTAGTTTTCCGCCGCACTCAAACTCGCCTATTACTCGTCGGTCAACGTGACCGTCACACCGCCCACTAGCGTCGCTGTCAGGTTATACAACAGGGAGAAAACAGTGGATAGGACCGTGAGAACCACCACATCAATCAGGGCAACAATCGTCGCCATTGACATGGTCCGCTCGAAGGTCACCCACTGCAGGATATTGAACTTCTCAGCGTCACCTGCAATCTCCGCAATGGTGTCGTCGATTGAGGTGAAGACGTGCATTCCGTCCAAGATCAGCCAGAAGATCGCCGCTGCAACGACGATCATGATGCCCACCGCGAACGAGATCAGGAACGAGAACTTCAGCACCGACCACGGGTCAAGCCGCGATACCGTCAGGCGCACCCGCCGCGGACCAGCAGCTGACTTGCCCTGCGCTGCCACACCCGCAGCACCCCCCGCAATACCAGCGGACTTCTTGTCAGCACCACCACGCTTAGCGGTACCGGCGGCGTCCGCGCTGCGTGTAGCACCACTTGCCGCCCCTGCGGGAGTCGCAGGAGTTGGTGCTGAGGCTGCAACATCTTCTGCCTGAGCAGCACTATCTTGGCTGACCACAGCGGTGCCTTGCGTCACAGCCTTGGCAGAGCGCCGCACTGGTGCCGTGCCCGTACTCGACGCATTAGCCTCGTCGGTTGTCTCGGTCACAGCACTGGAAGTCGTTCCCGACTTTGCGTTTGTCTTATTGCCCTTAGCCACGGTTCCCTAACCTTCTGCATCGATTCCCGGCACCCGAATCATCGTGCACGGTGCACGCTATTGGTCACTATTGTGCACGACCTCGCTGGTGACAGCTTCCGAATCTTCCGTGTCCTCTTCAGGTTCGGCATTGCGTGCCACCGCGATAATGCGGTCATTCTTGTCGGGCTTAGCAAAGATCACACCCTGCGAAGTACGCGATGTCGGCTTGACTTCCCGCACTGCACTACGCACGATCTTGCCACGTTCCATAATGACGAGCACTTCATCGTCGTCGCTGACCACCAGTGCACCAACCAAGTCGCCCTTGGCTTCCGGCAAGGTCGCCACCTTGATGCCCAGGCCACCGCGGCCTTGGACGCGGTACTGATCGGTGACCAGTTCGGTGCGCTTGGCCATGCCGTTCTGAGTCACGGTGAACAGGTACGCACCCTCAGTGATGACGTCGAGGGTCAGCAGCTCGTCCTCACCGCGGAACTTCATTCCGGTCACACCGGATGTTGCTCGACCCATCGGACGCAACGCGTCGTCCGTAGCGGCGAAGCGCAGCGACTGGCCCTTACGCGAAACCAGGATCACGTCCTGATCAGCGTTGACCAATCGTGCCGAGACGAGCTCGTCCGCCACACCTTCGGCATCCTCACGCAGGTTCACAGCGATCAGACCGCCGGAACGACTTGAATCGTATTCACTCAAACGGGTCTTCTTCACCAAGCCGCGCTTCGTGGCAAGCACCAGGTACTCGGCGGCTTCGTAATTCGGAATGTCCAGCACCTGCGCAATGTGCTCACCGGGTTGGAAGGCGAGCAGGTTGGCCACGTGCTGACCCTTGGCGTCGCGGCCGCCCTCCGGCAGTTCGTAGCCTTTAGCCCGGTAGACCCGGCCCAGGTTCGTGAAGAACAGCAGCCAATGGTGCGTCGACGTGACGAAGAAGTGATCGACGAGGTCGTCTTCGCGCAGTTGCGCACCGCGCACACCCTTGCCACCGCGACGCTGCGCACGATACTGGTCGATCTTGGTGCGCTTGACGTAGCCGCCACGGGTGATGGTGACGACCATTTCCTCTTCGGCGATCAGGTCTTCCATCGACACTTCGCCGTCGAACGGCAAGATGGTGGTGCGGCGGTCATCGCCGTACTTCTCGACGATTTCGGCGAGTTCGTCGCCGACGATCATGCGCTGGCGCTCCGGGCGAGCCAGGATATCGGTCAGATCCGCGATCTGGCGTTCCAGCTCGTCGTGATCGTCGATGATCTTTTGACGTTCCAGTGCAGCCAGGCGGCGCAGTTGCATCGCGAGGATCGCGTTGGCCTGGATCTCGTCGATCTCGAGCAACGACATCAGACCGGAGCGTGCATCGTCAACCGTTGCCGATGCCCGGATCAGCGCGATGACCTCGTCCAAAGCATCCAATGCCTTGAGGTAACCGCGCAGAATGTGGATCTTTTCCTCAGCCTCTTGTAGCAAGAACCTGGTGCGACGCACCACCACATCGAGTTGGTGGTTAGTCCAGTGCCGCACGAAGGAGTCGATGCTCAGCACACGCGGCACCCCGTCGACGAGCGCCAACATGTTCGCGGAGAAGTTGTTCTGCAACTGCGTGTGCTTGTACAGGTTGTTCAGCACGACCTTGGCAACCGCATCACGCTTGAGCACGATCACCAGACGCTGACCGGTACGTCCGGAAGTCTCATCGCGAATATCGGCGATGCCCTGGACGCGACCGTCTTTGACGAGTTGCGCGATCTTCTCTGCCAGGTTGTCCGGGTTGACCTGGTAAGGCAATTCGGTGACGACGAGGCAAATCCGGCCGTGAATCTCCTCGACGTTGACCACAGCACGTTGGGTGATCGACCCTCGTCCGGTGCGGTACGCCTCGTCGATGCCGCGCCGACCCAGAATCGTGGCACCGGTCGGGAAGTCGGGGCCCTTGACACGTTCGATCAGCGCTTCGAGCAACTCTGCCGGGCTTGCCTCGGGATTGTCGAGGTGCCACTGCACACCGGAAGCGACCTCACGCAGGTTGTGCGGTGGAATATTCGTGGCCATACCCACCGCGATACCCGCGGAACCGTTGACCAGAAGGTTCGGGAACCGAGCCGGCAACACCACCGGCTCTTGGGTGCGGCCGTCATAGTTGTCCTGGAAGTCCACGGTGTCGCGATCAATATCGCGCACCATCTCCATGGCGATCGGTGCCATGCGGCACTCGGTGTATCGCGGGGCTGCGGCCGGGTCGTTACCCGGTGAACCGAAGTTCCCTTGTCCTGCCACCAGCGGGTAGCGCAGTGACCAATCCTGGACGAGTCGCACCAGTGCGTCATAGATCGCGCTGTCCCCGTGCGGGTGGAACTTACCCATCACGTCGCCGACCACACGCGAACACTTCGAGAATGCCCGGTCCGGACGGTACCCACCGTCGAACATGGCGTACAGCACACGCCGGTGCACGGGTTTGAGACCATCGCGCACGTCAGGCAGCGCTCGTCCAACAATGACCGACATCGCGTAGTCGAGGTACGAACGCTGCATCTCTAGCTGCAGGTCCACCTGTTCTACGTGATCGCGTGATACCGCGATAGCGCCGGGGTCATCCGGTTCAAGCGGGTTACTAGGGGGTACTACTGGGGTTTGGTCGTCGCTCACTGACAAGACCTTTCATCATTACTTTGCCGTGGACCTGGTCGCTTGTGGACTGTCACGCGGCTAGATATCGAGGAACCGAACGTCCTTGGCTTTACGTTGAATGAAGTCACGGCGCGATTCGACGTCTTCGCCCATCAGAACGGAGAAGATCTCATCGGCAGCCGCGGCGTCGGATAGCGTCACCTGCAGCAAGGTACGGGTTTCGGGATCCATCGTGGTGTCCCACAACTCGGAGTAGTCCATCTCGCCCAGACCCTTGTAGCGCTGGATGCCGTTCTCCTTCGGAATGCGCTTGCCCTCGGTCAGGCCCTGTTTCAAGAAAGCGTCACGTTCCTTGTCCGAGTAAACGAATTGGTGCTCAGCGTTGGACCACTTCAAGCGGTACAACGGCGGCTGTGCCAGGTAGACATGACCGTGTTCGATCAGCGGCCGCATGTAGCGGAACAACAGCGTCAGCAACAAAGTGCAGATGTGCTGGCCGTCGACATCAGCATCCGCCATCAGAACGATCTTGTGATACCGCAGTTTTTCCAGGTCGAAGTCTTCGCCGATGCCGGTTCCAAACGCCGTGATCAGTCCTTGAACCTCGGCGTTGGACAGTGCGCGGTCCAGTCGAGCGCGCTCAACGTTCAGGATCTTGCCTCGGATCGGCATGATCGCCTGATTATGCGGGTTGCGGCCACGCACCGCGGAACCGCCTGCGGAATCGCCCTCGACGATGAAGATCTCGCACTCTTGCGCCTTATTCGATTGGCAGTCTTTGAGCTTTCCGGGCATCGAGTTCGACTCGAGCAGGCCCTTACGACGAGTCGCCTCGCGTGCCTTGCGTGCCGCGAGTCGCGCCTGCGAGGCCTGAATCGCCTTACGGATGACATCCTTGGCTTCATTGGGGTGCGAGTCCAGCCAGTCACCGAGCTTCTCGTTGACGATGGACTGCACAAAAGTCTTCGCCTCGGTGTTGCCGAGCTTGGTCTTCGTCTGACCCTCGAACTGCGGTTCGCCGAGTTTGATGGACAGCACTGCGGTCAATCCCTCACGGACGTCATCACCGGTGAGGTTCTCGTCCTTGTCCTTCAAAATACCCTTCGCCCGGGCATACCTGTTGATCAAGGAGGTCAGCGCGGCACGGAATCCTTCTTCGTGAGTACCGCCCTCGGTGGTGGAGATGGTGTTCGCAAAGGAGTGCACTGACTCGGAGTACGCATTCGTCCACTGCATCGCGATCTCCAGTGAGATGCGCTTCGTGGTGTCTTCGGCCTCGATGTCAATGATGTCCGGGTGGACGATCTCGAACTTCTTGGTGGTGTTCAGGTGCTGCACATAGTCCATCAGACCGCGCTCGTAGCAATACGAGACAGTCTGTGCGGTGCGTGACTCGTCGACCCCATCGCCCGTGACCTCGTCTTCGGACGCAGCCTCGGGACGCTCGTCGACCAGCGTGATGCGCAGTCCCTTGTTCAAGAAGGCCATCTGCTGGAAGCGAGCGCGCAGCGTCTCGAAGTCGTAGTGCGTTGTCTCGAAGATCTCTGGGTCAGCCCAGAAGGTCTGTGTGGTTCCGGTCTCTTCGGTCGGTTCTCCTTGGACGAGTTCAGCCACCGGCTTGCCGCCGTCAGCGAATTCCTGTGTCCAGAGGTGGCCATCGCGGCGCACCTGCGTGACAACGCGAGTCGACAGTGCATTGACCACCGAAATGCCGACACCGTGCAGACCGCCGGAGACGGCGTAACCGCCACCACCGAATTTTCCACCGGCGTGCAAGATTGTCATGACGACCTCGACCGTGGGACGGCCTTCGGTCGGGTGCATGGCAACAGGAATGCCTCGGCCGTTATCAGATACTCTCACTCCGCCGTCAGCGAGCAGTGTCACTTCAATGTGATCGCAGTAACCGGCGAGGGATTCATCGACAGAGTTGTCTACCACCTCGTACACCAAGTGGTGCAGACCGCGTTCTCCGGTCGATCCGATGTACATTCCGGGACGCTTGCGCACAGCTTCGAGACCCTCGAGAACTGTGATGGCGCTAGCGTCGTAGTCCGCCTCGACCCGGTGATTCAGCGATTCGTCGATTGCTTGTGTTTCACCGGCGACGGTGTCAGGCTCAGTCACAGCCGTGGTCACTCCTTGTTGTTGCGTACAGGTAGGTCCCGCGATTGATATCCGGGCCACGCGCTGAGCAATTTCGGCGCACCGTGCCCGTCACGTTGCGTACTGTTAACTGTGAGGTCTTCAGCACCTTCAACCCATCGGACAACACACTGATCCTACCCGAATACCACCCCACTTTGCGGTATTTGAGCGCGAAAGGTCCCTTATACGCGCTGAACCCCTTGGCATGATGGCCCCCTCATGTGCCGGGCATCATGCGACCAACGGCGAATTTCGAGGCCCATCCACGGCGGGCCGCATTCTCGGGTTCAGACTTCGCCGCCAGGTGGACTTCAGCTCAGGAGTTATCCCCAGGTGTCGCGAGGCCCGCGCCCCGGCACTGACTTCGCGCCACGTTTGAACGATCGTGTCGAGGGACCGAGTACTTTGATATCGGCCACCACATCCTCGCCGACTTCTCGCGCAAAAGCCGCAAGCATCTGACCCGTCAATAGGTTGAGCTGGCTGGCCCAAGCCGTCGACGAAGCCCGTACCACCAACGTTCCGTCTGAGAATTCCAGAGGTTCGCAATGATCCGCGATCTGGTCTCCCACAATCGAACGCCACCGGCCGATCACCGCTGCGACCGATAGTTGATCGCGCCAGCCGTGAGTGTTGACGAGAGTTTGCAACGAGTCGCCGAGCAGCATCGGATCCCGCGTGATGACATTGCCGGTCGCATCGGTACGAGGTTTGGAGTATTTCGCCCGTGGCTTGGCACCGCGATCCGCAGCTGCGGACTTGATTCTTTGCAAGATGGTGCGGCCGAACTGATCCGCGGCGGGACCGGTGACATCAGGCGGCTCAAAGGACACGGGTCACCTCAGCCTGCATGACATCAAAACGGCGTCCATCGAGTCCCTCAGGAACGTCTTCGGCGACCGCGGCCGTGATCAACACTTGTTTGGCACGAGCCACACGTTCGACAAGGCGGTCGCGCCGTTTCACATCCAGTTCGGCAAAGACATCATCCAGAATGATCACTGGTTCTGCGTCATTGCCCCACGGCACCCACTGGTGTGATTCATGTTGCGGCCCGACGGTGAGCAGATCGTAGGAAGCCAATCGCAACGCCAGTGCAAACGACCATGACTCCCCGTGTGACGCATACGATTTCACCGCCAGGTCATTGATCGTCAAGACGACATCATCGCGGTGCGGCCCGACAAGAGTAACCCCACGTTGCAGTTCTTTGGCACGAAGCTTCGCCAACGTGTCGAGTAACTGGGCCTCGATCATGGCCTCTGAAATGGTCGTGGCGGCACCGATGGTTTGCTCGTCATCGGCATAAGCATCCAACGACGACCGATACATCGCGGTTGCGACGCCCTGACCAGCAGAGACCTCATCATAGGTACGGGCGATATGGGGTGCGAGCTCCTGAACAATCCCGTGTCGCAGATGCGTGATCTTGGCGCCGAGCTGGGCCAGTTTCGCATCCCAGACCTCTAGTGTGTGCAGATCGAATCCGCCTTCATCGCTGCCGCGACGCGGGCCAGAGGCTGTTTTGAGCAAGGTGTTACGTTGCCGAAGCACCCGCTCGTAATCAGCCAGTACTGAAGCGAAACGTGGTGCAAGCTGGACACAAAGCACATCGAGAAAGTCCCGACGGGCATCTGGATCACCTTTGACGAGGACGAGATCTTCCGGAGCGAAGGTCACCGCATGAAGCAGTCCGAGAATGTCCCGGGCTCGCGTCAGCGAGCCGCGATTGATTCGCGCACGGTTACTCTTTCCCGGAACGATCTCAACTTCGACAGTGCTTGCTCGATCACCACGAACAATGCGCGATCGGATCACCGCGCGCTCGGTCCCGGCCCTGATCAGGGGTATTTCACTGGCAACGCGGTGACTGCGCAACGTCGCCAAGTAGCCGATGGCCTCGACGATATTGGTTTTCCCCTGACCATTGGGGCCGACAAAGGCGTTAATGCCTTCACCCAACTCGACATCGACATGCTCGTAGGAGCGAAAATCGACCAGGGAAAGATGCGAGACGAACATAGTCACCCACCGGACTCAGTGCTGGGCAATGAGCCTTACCTATGAAGTGAAACGAATCGGAACAAGCAGATAGCGGTAGTCATCGACTACATCACCATCGACGCTCTTCTGACCCAGGAACTCCACCGGCTTGTTCGGGTGAGTGAAGCCCAGCCGAACAAACGGCTCGCCCAGGGCTGTCAGACCGTCGAGCAGGTAGTGCGGATTGAAAGCAACTGAGATCTCCTCACCGGTCAGTTCTGCTTCGAGAACCTCGGATGCCTGAGCATCGTCACCCTGACCGGCGTCGAGAACAACTTGCCCCTCCGAGAACGACAGTCGGATCGGACTGTTGCGTTCAGCGACCAGTGCAACACGCTTGGTTGCATCAATCAATGCTTGGGTGTCGACAATCGCTTGGATCGGAGTCGATTCTGGGAAGAGACGACGCACATGCGGGTAGTCGCCATCTTCAAGCTGGGAAGTGGTGACTCGTCCGCCGGCCATAAAGCCGATGCGGTCCATACCGCCACCGACCTGCAAGCCAACGTCAACTCGTCCAGCAGAACCGAAGGATTTAGCGGCTTCGCTCAAGGTACGGGCACGTACCAATGCGGCTGTGGACAGCCCGGGCTGTGCGGGCTGCCACTTGATCTCGCGCAACGCGAGACGGTACCGGTCAGTGGCGAGCAAGGTGATCGTGTCTTCTTCGACTTCCACGCGCACCGTTGTCAGCAGCGGGAGGGTGTCGTCTTTGGATGCGGCAACGGTCACCTGTGCAACCGCGTGGGTGAACTCGTCCGAATCAATGGAGCCGACCAACTCTGGCAACTCCGGCAATGTCGGGTATTCCTCAACGGGCATAGTGAGCAATGTGAAGCGGCTCGCACCGCAAACCAGCGACGCTTTGCTGCCTTCGGTGGTCACCTCAACTGGTTTGTTGGGCAGTGCCCGGGAGATCTCAGCGAGGAGTTTGCCCGATACAAGAATCGTTCCAGGCTCAGTGACCTCAGCAGGAACTTCAGAACGAGCCGATACTTCGTAGTCGAAGGTGGCCAATGAGATGGCACCATTTTCTGCCGACTTGATCAACACACCTGAGAGCACTGGAGCAGGAGGGCGTTGAGGTAACGTGCGAGCCGTCCAGGTGACAGCTTCCGCAAGAACGTCACGCTCCAAACTGAACTTCATCATTCACCTCGAAATCATCTGGTCACGACATACCTGGCTGTAACCCTACGTCACATCCGGGTGTGGTGTGTATAGCAAAAGTATGTTGGTCACTTCATCGAAACGGAATCAATGCTGAGCAGGATTGCATCCTCATGACGGTCTGTGAATTCTGGCTCGGATAAATATGTAGTAGTAGTCATAGGGTGTGTGGAAAATGTGGAAACCGATCGGCAGCCACGTAATCACAATAATCTCGGTTGTGACTTCATTCGGGGATGACCGGTGGATCGCCTAGATTCGTTGTGGAAGTTTGCGTGACGTCCACGTGCTGTCCCCCAATTGATTGTCATTCATCCACCAGGAATTGTGATTTATTCCACCGATGTCCACAGGGGTTTCCACAACTGGGGATTCTTGCAACGTGAAGTTGAGATTGAGGGTTGTGGATACCGCTCAGATGCGGTGTTGTTGTTTGATTCGTGCGGTCAGTTCTGTCACCTGGTTGTAGGTGGAGCGGCGTTCCGCCATCTGTTCGGCTATCTTGCGGTTTGCATGCATGACAGTGGTGTGGTCACGATCGCCGAACTGCTGGCCAATTTTCGGCAGTGACAAGTCGGTGAGTTCGCGGCATAGATACATGGCGATCTGACGGGCGTTGACCAGGGACCGTGATCGGGATTTGCCGCATAGGTCGTCAATAGTGAGATTGAAGTAACTAGCTGTTTGCGCGATAACAGTGCTTGCGGTGATCTGCTGTGCCGCGTCGTCTGTGATCAGGTCTTTGAGCACTATTTCGGCCAGGGAGAGATCGACGTCTTGTTTGTTCAGATTGGCGAATGCCGTCACACGGATCAGTGCGCCCTCGAGTTCGCGAATATTAGACGAGATTCGTGAGGCGATGTACGAGAGCACATCGTCGGGAGCATTGAGCTGCTCCGCACTGGCCTTCTTGCGCAAAATTGCGATACGGGTCTCTAAGTCAGGCGGCTGAACATCTGTGAGTAGACCCCATTCGAAGCGGGACCGGAGCCGGTCTTCGAATCCGTTGAGTTGCTTTGGCGGCAGATCCGAGGTCAGTACGATCTGCTTATTGGAGTTGTGCAGCGCATTGAAAGTATGGAAGAACTCTTCCATGGTCTGTTCTTTGCCCTGCAGGAACTGGATATCGTCGATCAGCAGCAGATCGACATCGCGGTATCGCCGCTGGAAGGCCCCTGACTTTCCTTCGGAGATCGAGTTGATGAAATCGTTGGTGAACTCCTCGGAGTTGACGTAGCGCACTCGCATGTGTGGAAACAGACCGAGGGTGTAGTGACCGATGGCATGGAGCAGGTGAGTCTTGCCGAGCCCTGAATCGCCATAGATGAACAGCGGGTTATAGGCACGAGCAGGGGACTCGGAAACCGCCACCGCTGCAGCATGCGCAAAGCGGTTGGATGAACCAATCACAAAGGTGTCGAAGGTGTACTTCGGGTTGAGCCGACCCTGTTCGGCCGTGGACGACGGCGAGGTTTTTTGTACTTGCACCGGTCCTGGTGGCTCCTGGACATAAGGATCTCGTTGATTTGCCACGGGATAGGTAGCGGCTGGAGTTCCATAAGGCTCGGGCGCGACGACTGGGATGGGATTGGTGCGTACCTGATCGGTTGGTGTCGAGTCATCAGCCGTCGGGTTGAGCGCAGTGTCAACGGTGACGAGGTATTTTGCTTCAGTGCCAAGAACTTCGCTGAGACATGAATCGATGAGCGGGCGAAGGTTGGCTTCGAGGTAGTCACGGGTGTTGTCGCTACCGACTGCGACCAGCAGAGTGTTGTCGAAATAGCCCATCGGTTGGATCAGACCGACGACTCCGAGCTGACGCGGCGAAATGTCGGGATGGTTCCGCAGCAATTCGAATGTGGTCTGCCACAGTTCGGCAGGGTCATGATCTGACAACTCATCTTCTCCTTGCTGACTAGCGTGATCCCGACACAGGTTTTTCCACATGTGGGGATTGCGCTATTTCCAGTTGCTGTCAGTAATCGAATGACATGACTGGCTCATTTCGCACAATATCCGTCCACAGAGTTTTCCACAGATGTGGGTAGTGAGCAAGCATGACTGTGTCACTCGTTCGTTGGTCGGATTATTTGGCGGTGGCAACTGTCATCGCCATAGGTGATTTGACGGTTGATCCGCAAGCACGTAGGATTCTGTAGTTCTTGTGGTGTGCTGTGTCATGCCCGGAATCGGCAGCATTGCGACTGGCTGTGTTCACAGCGTTCATCGCCATGACAGGTACCCGATCCCGACCGCACAGTGCGACCGCATTTTCCCAGAGGTGTTCACTAGACGCCTCACCCATTGACAATGTTGGAGTTTCTCGTGAGCAAGCGCACCTTCCAGCCGAACAACCGGCGTCGTGCAAAGGTCCACGGCTTCCGCCTGCGGATGCGCACGCGTGCTGGCCGAGCAATCCTGGCGGCTCGTCGCCGCAAAGGCCGATCCGAGCTCTCAGCTTGATCTGTGCTGCCTGCGCTGCACCGATTACGCCAGTCTGAAGAATTCGACTGGGCTGTTCGTGGCGGCGTGCGCGCCGGCCGCAACTGCGTAGTAGTTCACATGACCCGTGCTGCTGGTGATTATCCAGCTCGCGCGGGTCTTGTGGTATCTAAGGCAGTCGGAAACTCTGTGGTTCGCTCGAGGGTCAAACGTAGAATTCGTGAAGCATTGCGACCGTTGATGAATGAACTCGCACCTGGAACGCTATTGGTGGTCCGAGCATTGCCGGCTTCAGCGGTTGCTTCATGGGCGCAGTTGCAGTCTCAAGTGTCCAGTGGCGTTCATCAGTGTGAAGAAAAATGGCGAACACGATCGAGGGTAGATGTACGACCCAAAGGCGCTCAGCCATGAGCGATGTGGTCGAGTCCAGGACTATCTCGGGCAATCCCAGTATCCTGGTGCGCAGCATCCGTTGGTATCAGCGGAAAGTATCGCCGTATCTGGGCCCGCGGTGCCGGTTCTATCCAACCTGTTCCCACTATGGCCTTGAGGCTGTGGAACGGTTTGGTGCATTTCGAGGTTTGGTTTTGACTGTGTGGCGACTGATGCGTTGCAATCAGTTTTCGCGCGGTGGCATTGATGATGTCCCCGAGACATTTCGGATGTCGATTCATGCTTACGACAAGGATGACGACAAGTAGTCAAGACATCACGACTACGTGATCGTCACAGTGATGAAGGAGTAAGTGACCGATGGGTCAGATTATGGCGCCATTCGAGTGGGCCGTCGCGTGGGTCATGTACCTCTGCCACGAAGCACTGGCATTTATTTTCCCCGGTGACGGGAGTTCCAGCGCCGAGTGGGTACTGTCGATCGTTGGCTTGGTGATCGTGATGCGTGTCATCATGATCCCGCTGTTCTTCCGGCAGATCAGGGCATCGCGAGCTCAGATGTTGCTGCAGCCGGAAATGCAGGCCATTCAAAAGAAGTATAAGAACCGGAAGGATCCCGCGGCACGGGAAGCGATGAGCCGCGAGACCATGGCGTTGTACAAGAAGCATGGCACCAGTCCATTGGCGTCTTGCATGCCGATTCTGGTGCAGGCACCGTTCTTCTTCGCACTGTTCCGCGTCCTTCAAGCACTGCCTCGTATTGCCGCTGGCGAGCGTGGCTCTATTGGTCCGATGGACCAAGTCACCGCAGCCGCAGCTGAGCAATCCACGATTTTCGGTGCCCAGTTGTCATCGTGGTTCCTGCAGACCGGTGCGGGAACGGAAACTCGAATCGTCTCGATCATCTTGATCTTGGCAATGGCCTCAACCCAGTTCATCACTCAGCGCCAACTGACGATGAAGAACATGCCACCCGCGGCGTTGCAGGGGCCCATGGCTCAGACTCAGAAGATCATGATGTACGGTATGCCAGTCATCATGGCCATCTCGGGTGTCAACTTCCCGATCGGTGTGCTGATCTACTGGACGACAACGAACCTCTGGTCGACAGGTCAGCAGTTCTACACGATTCGGAAGATGCCGGCTCCGGGTTCGGAAGCAGAGAAGCGATACAACGAACGTCGTGCAAAGAAGGCGGCGCATAAAGGCATAGTGCTCAACTCCGATCAGCCGACTGTGATCAAGCAGCCGACGGGCCAACGGGAACAACCCGTGAGCAAATCGCGTCAGAAGAAGAAGTCCAAGAAGCGCAAGTGACGATTCGCGCCTAGGTTTTATGCCATGTTCGCCGTCATCAGGTTGGGTGACGGAAGACAGAACAAGTGGCATTGTCGAAAGGAATGACCTTGTCTACTGAGACATCTGCAGTCGAGAATGCCTCGACGAATCAGCTTGAAGAAGAAGGCGAGATTGCCGCCGACTACCTCGAGGAATTGCTCGACATCGTAGATCTCGATGGTGATATCGATATTGACGTAGAGCGTGGGCGAGCAGCCGTCGCGATCGTTGCCGATGATGCCGATGAGCTCAAGCGTCTTATCGGTCGCGACGGGGAGGTGCTCGATGCGCTACAAGACCTCACTCGTCTGGCAGTGCAATCGCGCACAGGTGAGCGTTCGCGACTGATGCTTGATATCGGTGGGCACCGTGCAGCGCGACGCAATGAACTGGTCGCGTTAGCCGAGTCGACCATCGAAGATGTCCGCAAGACAGGGAACCCCGTGGCACTGTCTCCGATGAACGCTTTTGAACGCAAGGTTGTCCACGACACGATCACCGGTGCCGGACTTCTCAGTGAGTCCTTCGGAGAAGATCCGAGTCGATACGTCCAGGTTTCGCTCCCCGCTGACGCGTAGCGCGATGCAGGATTTTTCGCGGTCCACATGGCTTCGAAACCGCTCACGTTTCACGTGAAACATAAGCGGCCCGATTAACCTGGCAATGTTTCACGTGAAACGGTGCCGGGCAGCAAGCAGTTGTCGATAACGCATCACTGATGTTTCACGTGAAACAATTCCGCTGTCGTACCGGCCAGTCGCAAAAGAAAGGGGAGGGAGTGAGCCCAATCAATGCTGACGATGAGAACTCTGTCGATGCTCCAACCTCGGCGGCTATCGATTTCTTCGGGTCCGCATACCCTCCGTTGCAGCGGTACGTTGAACTGCTACGGAGTCATGGGATTGAACGGGGTCTCATTGGACCACGGGAACTGCCGAAGCTCTGGGACAGGCACATCATGAATTGTGCTGCGCTGACGACCGAATTCCCTGAACAGGGTTTTATCGCCGATGTCGGAAGCGGTGCTGGACTGCCGGGGATCGTCGCGGCGATCATGCGACCTGATGCGGAGTTCGTTCTGATCGAAACCATGGAGCGCCGTGTCACGTGGTTGCTTGAAGTAGTCCAGCACCTGGCACTGACAAACGTCAGAGTGCAGCGAGCCCGAGCAGAAGACTTGGACGGTGCCATCGAGGCCGACGTCGTGACAGCTCGTGCTGTCGCGGCATTGGATAAATTGGCGCGCTGGTGCTTTCCGCTGGCTCGTGTCGGTGGCCAACTCGTACTTCTCAAGGGCGAAAGAGTTCACGACGAGGTGACCGCAGCCCGCAAGGTACTAAGAAAGTACGGCGCTGACAATGCGGTAGTCACGTCGGTGCAGCCCGTTGCGGATTATTCCGCAGCGACGGTCCTTCGATTGACTCGGACCAAGTAGCGACCAGCCTGTTGGAGGTGGTCGCAATCTGGTCGGAGGCTGACGATGTCAGTGCGAACCGCTAGGCTTATGTGTTGCGAGCGGAGAGCCCTTGGGTCAGCCGTCGTACAGGGGAGAGGCTTCGCTGCCGTTGCACGTGTAGGTCAGTTCGGATCGTCATAGGTGCGACGGATATCGTGTTTTGTAGTAGCGATTAACTTCCCGTTGCCGGAAGCGATTCTTGGCACAGATCAACCCGGTCTGTGCTTGTGGTGAGTTTAAGGATTGAGACGTATTGTGAATGAGGGTGTGACCGCAGAGACGGAGACCCCGCTGGCGGACGAGTTGCTGGCGAACGCGGAGCGACGTCGACGACTCGATGAGCAGGTGTTCACACGACCACCGCACACGAGGGTTCTGACAGTCGCGAATCAAAAGGGTGGCGTCGGCAAGACGACCACGACGGTGAACGTCGCAGCAGCCTTAGCGCAGGCGGGTCTTAATGTGCTCGTCATCGACTCCGATCCACAGGGAAATGCATCAACGGCTCTCGGTGTCGATCACCACTCCGGCACACCGTCGATATATGAGGTATTTGTCGACGGAGCCCAGATCGCCGATGTGGTGCAACGCTCGCCGCAGTTCGACAATCTCTGGTGCGTCCCCGCCACCCTCGACTTGTCGGGGGCGGAAATCGAACTCGTGAACATGGTTTCACGTGAAACGCGATTACGTCGGGCACTAGATGCGTTCTTGGCTGCGCAGGCCACGACCGAAGAGCGGCGATTCGATTACGTGATCATTGACTGCCCACCGTCGCTCGGTTTGCTGACCGTTAACGCATTTACCGCTGGCAATGAAGTTCTCATCCCGATTCAGTGCGAATACTACGCACTAGAAGGACTCAGCCAATTGATCAAAACTGTCGAGTTGATCAAACAACATCTCAACCCGACGCTGAGGTTGTCTACGATCTTGCTCACGATGTACGACCAGCGTACGAATCTGGCGCGTCAGGTTGCTGATGAAGTGCGCGAGCACTTCCCGACTCAGACTCTTGAGACGACAATCCCACGATCGGTTCGTGTTTCAGAGGCACCCAGCTATGCGCAAAGTGTCATCACCTACGAGCCGGGATCGAGTGGTGCACTGGCCTATCGCGAAGCGGCTCGTGAGATTAATGATCGGGCAAACGGAGGAGACGAACAATGACACAGAAGCGACGGGGTCTAGGTCGCGGATTGGGCGCACTCATCCCCAGTAATAGTGGCGGACAAGATGGTGCTGCTCGTCCCTCCGATGTCTTCTTCACACCCAGTACAGTTGCGACTGCTGGCGATACCGAACCAGCTGCTGAGAGTGTCGAGACTGGCGAAGACATTGCTGGCTCAACGGATATTTCTGCTGGTCAGGACGTTATCACCGATGTTGGCGGCGTTGAATTGTTACCGGTTCCCGGAGCCGAATTCGCTGAGTTGCCCATTGATGCGATTCGCCCGAATCAGCAGCAGCCGCGCACGGTCTTCGACGAAGATGATCTAGAAGAACTCACGCAATCAATCAAGCAAGTCGGTGTTCTGCAACCCATCGTCGTTCGTGCGATCACGGATGAATCCGGACAGTTCGAGCTCATTATGGGTGAGCGTCGCTGGCGCGCGACGCGCGCGGCCGGGTTGACCGCAATTCCTGCGATCATCCGTCAAACCGCGCAAGCTGACCTGTTGCGTGACGCGCTACTGGAGAACCTGCACCGCAGTGCACTCAATCCGCTTGAAGAAGCAGCCGCGTACCAGCAGTTGCTCGATGACTTCGGATGCACGCAAGAAGAGCTCTCAGTTCGGATCGCCCGCAGTCGGCCACAGATCTCGAATACGCTGCGGTTGCTCAAGTTGCCACCGCTGGTACAGCGCCGAGTGGCAGCAGGAGTGCTCAGCGCGGGTCACGCCCGGGCACTGCTGAGATTGGAAGATCCTGCAGCGATGGAGCGCCTCGCCCAGCGGATCGTGGCCGAAGGGCTATCAGTCCGGGCGACCGAAGAGATCGCCGCATTAGGTGGTGTACCTGCGGAAACACCTAAAAAGCAGCCACGAGCAGGAAAGCGCATCGAAGCTGTGGACGACTTGGCGACTCGTCTGTCGGATCGTTTCGACACTCGAGTCAAGATCGCACTGGGGAAGCGAAAAGGACGGCTGACCGTCGAGTTCGCCTCGGTCGATGACCTCAACCGCATCATTGACGTCATCGCGCCGGGCGAAGACGGATTGTTCAAGAAGTAACAGGCAGACCATCGAGGTAGTGCTGGGCATCCAGGGCCGCGGCACAACCCGAACCCGCCGCAGTGATGGCCTGACGGTAGGTGTGGTCCACCACGTCGCCTGCCGCGAACACCCCTGGCACGTTGGTGCGGGTCGACGGGCTGTCGACGATCACGTAGCCGTTAGCGTCGAGTTCCACCTGTCCGCGCACCAGATCGGTGCGGGGCACATGGCCAATTGCCACGAACAGTCCAGCCACGTCCAGGGACGACTCGTGCCCGGTGACTGTGTCGCGCAACGTCACGCTCTCAACGCCGCTTTCGCCGTTGATCGCCACGACTTCCTTGTTCCAAGCGAAGTTCAACTTAGGATCGGCTTCGGCACGGTCAGCCATGATCTTCGACGCACGCAACTGGTCGCGTCGGTGGATCAGCGTGACTTCGGAGCCGAAACGGGTCAGGAAGGTGGCTTCCTCTACTGCCGAATCGCCGCCGCCGACCACTGCAATCGGCTTGTCCTTGAAGAAGAAGCCATCGCAGGTCGCACACCACGACACGCCACGACCGGATAGTCGTTTTTCGTCCGTAATACCCAGTTCACGGTATGCGGAACCGAGTGCCAGGATCACCGCAGGCGCAGTGTAGGCCTGTCCACCCTCAGTCAGCACGGTCTTCACATCGCCGGCCAGCGAAACCTCGGTAGCGTCGTCCCACTCGATCGTGGCACCGAAACGCTCTGCCTGCGCCTGCATCTGTTCCATCAGGGCGGGTCCCATAATTCCGTCATCGAAGCCGGGGAAGTTCTCGACTTCGGTGGTATTCATCAGAGCACCACCCGCGCTGAGGGCACCAGCAATAACGAGAGGCTCCAACCCAGCTCGTGCGGCATAGATAGCTGCTGTGTAGCCAGCAGGCCCGGAGCCGATGATGATTAGCCGGTGAGTGGTCTCAGCCATGATGATCCTTCGTTAAGTGCTTGTAGCGTGCGTGTGTTCTGCTGTTGGCAACGGCCAACGAAGACAAGTTGTTCCCACTGTATCCATCTAGGTGAACCGCCTGGTCCGTGACGTTCAACCTAGATCAGATCAGATGGCGTCAAGAAAGTGAAATCTCGGCCAATCGCAGACCATATCCCTGATCGATCTCAGGCAGTTCCGTGATCCACAGCACGATCGAATCCGTTTCAGTGGGTGTATCCAGCTGAATCGTCATGTCGTGTTCGAACGCACCGGATTTCAGCAGTGTTCCGCCGTCCGGCTTATCGGGCGTGGTCGCTCGCAACTCGTACTTCCCGCCGTTGCTTTCGGTGACCAGATACACCGTGGAGACGAGCGTTTCCTCTTCGAGCTCTACGGCATAGCCAATACCTCGGCGATCATAGCCACCGAAATTAGGTGTCGCATATATCCTGGTAGCCCAGAACGTCTGCTGGTCACCATCAAAACCGCGGTCCACCCATTCGGGATGCTCATTGTCATCGCCGTCCGGATCCAATTGCTGGGCGCTGGCGATGGCCGGTGGCGGGTAATCCGCTGCCTGGGATGTCTCATCATCGGAAGACGCGTCTGGCTCCGTGACCGAAGCGGATGTCTGCCCACGCAGCGAACGTACTTCATGGGTTGGCCCAAGATCCGCACCAATGGTGCGAAACGCCCAGAATCCTGCAAGTGAAGTCAGTCCGAGGACGAGCACCAACACCGCCAAGGTCGAGCTGACCCGGAATTGGGAGCCTGATTTCTTCGAGCCGCGGCCGGATGACCCACCGCTGCCGCGGGCAGCATTCGCTCCGCCCCGAGCCGTGCTACCACTGCTGCCCAGTACGCCACCAGCAGCACCGACACCAACTGAACCTGCGGCCGCCGCGCCAACCGGCGCAAAGACCGCAGCGGACGTCTCCGGTGCGGGCGGCAGAACGGGTGACAGCAGTGAGGCAGCGCCGGCACCCAGCGACACCCCTGAGGAGACGCGTCGTGGTGTTACCGGAGATTCAGTTCCTGTTCCTGGCAACGGTTGGGCGGGCGGCGGGGTACCCGGTGGGGTCAGGGGTCCGGACTTCGGGCCGAACCGGGAATGAGTCGGGGTACGAATCAGTGAGGGATCTGAAGCCGGGATGCTTGCGGGCTGGTTGGTGGATTCCCGGTTGCCAGACAGGCCGCTTGACGTCAGAACCGCTGTCAGCGCGTCACGATCCCACGGATCCAGAGCCGCAGCAATGGAGGCAGGGGTGGGGAATTTCTCATCGTCGCCATCGAGGACTGCCGCTAGCTCAGGATCCACGTTGCGTTGCGATCCCGCGAGTAGTGAAGAACCCAGTGCCCGCAGTTGTGTCGCGTCGACTGCGCAGGCCTCGTCGCCGTCAACGGTGTTCCCGGTCATCAGCACTGACAGAAAACCCAGTCCGAACAGCCGGGGAGTTTCGGGGGTCAGTTGCACCACGTCAGCCAAGATCTGCTGGTGATGCACACCGCGGCTGCGAGCCGCCTCCAGTGCAATCGCCAATTCGCCGAGCACTGCTCGCACAGCGCGTGGTGTCCAGTGTTCCAGTCCGATCTCGGACAGTGGCACCCCGGCGGGGTCCTCGCTGACGATGTAGGAGATTTCTTCGTCGCGGCCTACATCGAGCAACTTGACCAGACGTCGGTCTGAAACCAACGCGGCCCGCCGCGCGGCGTCCAGCACGAGATCGACATCGACGTCACTGCCCAGGCTCTGGACATGATCGGTGACGTCGACCAACAGCACTGACCGATCCAGGATGTCGTCGTGGCCGTGACGAGCCGTGACGGCGCCGAGCGCAAGCGATCGGTCGTTAAGTCGGTAGCGTCCTGCGACGACTGACTCACTGCTGTGATCCACTGTGTCCTCGTCCTTGTTGTCGGTGCCAGAAAGATTAACAAGTTCACCAGTCATGGTACGTAGTGGCCCTGATAATCGCGTAAGAGCCACGCAGTCAATGCGGTGAGAGCTACGCAATCGAACGGATCAGCGGCGCCGTAACCGGCGCGTTATCGGTCCGAGCAACGTGTCCAGTTCGCGTACTCGCATGATCTTCAACAGCGCGGCGTAGAGCACGAGCAATACAGTCCCACCTGCCGCACTGACGATAAGGGCCTGTCCCCATGAATCCCCGGGGGTGAATCCGATGAGTTCGGCAACCAGCCAAGCCGGTACCGCCGCGATCAGCGCGGCGACAACGGCACGCACATGAAGTCGGATGACACGAGCCTCGTCCAGGCCGTGCAATTTGCGCCGCAAGCCGCCGTAACGTGCCACCACAACGATGATGTTGGCCAAGGCCATAGCCGCACCGATACCCGCAACCCAGTATTGGCCCGGCAGAATCAGTGTGCTGATCCAGGACAGCAGCAGCAACGACGCAGTGCCGGGCACCTGCATCCAAAACACGGTGCGACCATCTTCGAAAGCGAAGAATGCCCACTTCATCAGCACCATCGCACCAAGTGGCACAAGTCCCAAGGCCATCGTCTGCAATGCCGGGGCGGTCACGGCCACCTCGACCTCGCGCATTGACGGCACCAGTGCTTTGGTCAGTGGCTGAGCCAGCACGACCATAGCGACGGTTGCGACGATGGTGAATACCCCGACCATGCGCAGCCCGTCTGAGAGATGAGATCGTACTTTGTCGATCTCGCCGCGTGATGCCGCCCGGCTCATTCCGGTGAACAATGCCGTCGTGATCGACACGGTGACCAAAGAGTGCGGCAACAGATAGATCATCAGAGCCTGGGTGTAGGTGCCGTTGGAGGCGACCTCGGCGCTGACTCCAGTGAATCCCTCACTCACGGCGGCATGTGGCGCAGCGGTGGCCAGACGGGTGATCCACCAGGTTCCCACCTGATCGACAAGCGTCGCCAGGATCACCCACATGCTCACGGTGCCAGCGGCTCGTAAACCGATTCCGCGTACCCCGAAACGCAACCGCCAACGGAAACCTGATCGGTACAGCGGTACGAAAAGAATGAGCGCCTGAGCGGCGATACCTCCCGTGGCGATCAGACCCAGCCAGATTGTCTGCGATGGATCCCATGCGGCCAGCGCTTCAACGGAACCGTCGATGGAAGCTCGTCCAAAAATCCAGACATAGGCGCCAAAGCCGATGATCGACACGATATTGTTCAGCGCTGGCGCCCACATATACGGCCCGAACTGCTGTCGAGCGTTGAGCACTTGCCCCAAAATGGCGTAGAGCCCGTAGAAGAACAACTGTGGAGTACACCAGAACGCCAGTGCGGTCGCCAGTGCCAACTGGGCGGGAGTCCACGACGAATCGGTGTATAACCGCACCAGCAACGGTGCCGCAATCGTAAAGGCAATGCTGGCGACAGCAATGATCGTGGTGGCAACGGTCAGCAGTTTGTCGACATATTCCTGGCCATCACTACGGCGGAAAGCCTTCACCAGCTGTGGCACGAGCACGGCATTGATCAGCCCCGTGGCCAACAGGGCGTAAAGCACATTGGGAAGTTTGTTAGCGATATCGAAAGCGTTGGCGATCGGGCCGGTAGCGCCCACTGCGGCGACGAGCAGTACGTTGCGCACCATTCCCAGCCCGCGTGACACGAAGGTGCCAGCAGCCATCAGTGCGGAGCCACGGCCCGCACTCGTGCCCGGTTTACCCTCGATCGGCTCGTCGTCACCGGGTATATCGGTTGGCTCGGTGCTCACGGGTGGCTTCCGGGTTCGTCGTCGGGTGATTCATTTGATGTGCTGGCCTGCGTGAGGTCCTGCGCGGCGGGTTCTTGAGGTGTCGGTCCCTGGGAAGTGCGGGTGCTGGCACGTCCGCGCTTAATCGTGCGCCAGATACCAGCGATGAGCATCAGTGTCAGTAGCGCGCCGATGATGATCGTGCCGCGTGACTCCCAATCCGCTCGGACGCGAACCGTGAAACTTGCTGGCGTAGACACCACAGTGCCGTCGGCAGACAGAAGCCTGACGAGCACGTCCACGTCGCCACTGCCCACCGCGGTCACCGGAATGTCGACGGACACTTCGGAATGAGGCGCTACCTCAACCGGGTCTATTTCAGTCGATTTGAGACGAGGGTGATCGGCAACGAGGCGCACCCCGACGGTTACAGGCTGATCGAGCGAGTTGGCGACGGTGATGGGCAAGGCACTTGAAGCTGCAATGAGGTTGACATCCGAACCCAGAACGACGGATTGGGAAGCGAGCAGCCGGTCGACCTGGTCATTGAGCTGGTTAGCGATGTCGTTGCGAGCATTCTCATTGTCAAGCCACTGCACCGAGGTCAGCTGCCACACGGCATCAGCGATCGGGCCGGCGATCGCTGATGGATCTGTCGCGATCTGAGCGAAAGTCTTCGACTTGTCCGCCAGTTCGACGAGGTCAGACCATTGCGACGGGGTGAGTCGGAAATCCGATTCAGTAGCACTGGTGCGTGGCGTGTTGCGCGGTGTTCCGTCGTCGCCGAAGGCCGCGAACTCGTCCAAGGAAACAGAATTGACGAAGTCAGCGGACTCGAGGGCAGTCAGTTGGGCTCGAGCGGTTGTCACATCTGGTTCCCAGGACCGCGGCAGTGAAATGAGCACGTTGCGGCGGCGATCCGGGTTGTTACGCGCGATGACCACCAACTGGGCGAGCACCTCTTGGGCGGCGGCGGCTGGTGATGATGATCGCGGATTGGTCAGTGTCTTGCTCAGTATCGGGTCGGCCACCAGGACCGTCGAGGCGCCGTTGGCGTGTTGGACGGTGGTCACGCCACCGGGTGACACATCATCCGGGTCAACTGCTTGATAGTTGCGGCGCGCGATGACCGTAGTTGAACCGGCCGTCCAGGCACGTTCGATCAGGGTGCGACGCGGCACATTCTCACGTGGCAACGTGATCCCACTGCCCCAATATTGTGTGATCTCATCAAGGGTGTCACGCAGCGACTTTGATAGGGAAGGCGGAGCAGGCTCAGAGCCGATCACTGTCACGTCAGCATCGAACGGTTCCAGCGCGTAACTGGAATGCAACCCCGAATCTGAGCGCACTGTCGCTGCCCACTGCTTGGTCTCATCGGAGGTACGGGCTTGAAGCTGTGGCAGTGCGGCGGCAGGCAAAGTGCCCTCGGCAGCAGCAACCAGGGCGGGGTCGATCAGCCAGGACACTCCCGAAAAGTCAACAGTTGCACTGACAACTCGGCTCAGTCGGCCCTCTTCAGCGGTGTCGGTGATCAAAGCGGCAGGATTTCCCGTGATGGGAGCGGCGATAGCCACGTCGACAATCGGTACTTCGTAACTGGATTGCGGCTGCCAGATCAAGAAGGTGCGCGCTATGCCGAGCTGGTGCGAAACATCGCCGACTATGCCATCAACGGTCACTGATATGCCCCTCGGGCCGAGACCGTCCGGTGATGAAAGCAGACCTAGTTCTCCTGGCGGCACAGTGAGTCGCACTTTGACGGCATCGTCACCTCGAATAGTCACGGGCTCTGAGACCAGCGGGCTTCCAGGATCGTCGTCATCGGCAGCAGCCAGCCAAGCACTGACCTGCTGTCGTTCTTGCATGATCACCCGCGAAATATTCAAGGTGACGTTGGCATTGAGGTCGGTGGTGGCAGGGTTGGTGACTTCGACTTCAATAACCACTTCAGACTGTGGTGTCGCGATGTGTGGAGCCACTGACACGATGGTCACCGGAATCCCATCGCGGGGTTGACTGTGAGCCGGCGGGGTGGCCAAGAGCATAGCGGTGGCAAGCACGACGATCAGGACGAGTGCTCCCGTACGGTTTCGGTGCGCTCGCTGCCTGCTGACCGAGCGCAGCCACGTCACGACAGGCCCTCGCTGGAATGTGCCGCAAAGTCGTGATCTTGCAGCCGTGTAGCGGCGATCGCAGCAATGCGTCTTTCGTTCGGGTAACTGAGCCGATCTGGAAGTTGATCCACGGCGATCCAGGCTACGTCCTCTGCCTCGGCATCGGGGTCGTTTTCGACGGTGAGGCGTCCGGAAACTGCGGCAAGCAAGTAGTGGTGCACGACTTTGTGGACGCGGCGATCCGTTCCGGTGAACCAATAGTCGATGATGCCCAGCAACGCTAGAACATGGCCTCGGATTCCGGTCTCTTCGCTGATTTCCCTGATGGCGGCCTGTGGCGGTGTCTCTTCACCTTCAAGGTGACCTTTGGGCAGACACCATTCGAGACGTCCGGCACGATTGCGGCGCGCAATGACGGCGGCGTGGGGAACCTCGTCAATGTATGTCAAAACGATTCCGCCTGCGGAAGTCTCCTCAACGACGGGCAGTGCCTCGTGACCGCCGTCGACACGCACCTCAGATGAAAGGTGCCGTGATGCGGGCACGGACGGCAATTTCAGGGCGTGACCTCCCGGCGGAGCGGGCACAGTCGTGCGCCGACTGTCGCGCTGAACCGGTTCTGACATGCACTCCACTCTACCGACTCAGTGGGCAAAGACGGGCTACGCTTAGTTTCCATGCCACTTCCCGATTCTGAGACCGACGCTACGCCGCCACATCCAGCGCTGCTATTGCATTCGGCACTCGAGACCATCGCCAATGATCACCCCGTGGCGGTCGAACTCGGTGAAGTGTTCGCGGCTGAAGGCTTCGAGTTGGCGCTCGTCGGTGGTCCGGTCCGCGATGCCCTCCTGGCTCGTGATGTCACCGATCTGGATTTCGCCACTAGCGCCAGCCCTGACGACACTGAACGTCTGTTGGCCGCCTGGGGCGACGCGCACTGGGATATCGGCAAAGAGTTCGGAACCATCGGTGCGATGCGCCGTGCGCGCGGTGATGCTGCGGCGGTCACGGTTGAGGTGACGACCTATCGCAGCGATGTTTATGACCCCACCTCGCGTAAACCGCAGGTCGCCTTCGGCGACAATCTTGACGGCGATCTGTCGCGGCGCGATTTTACCGTCAATGCCATGGCAGTGCGTCTGCCAGATCTGACTTTTGTCGATCCATTCGGTGGGCTGTCGGATTTGGCCGAGCGGGTGCTGCGCACCCCGGTGACCCCGGAACAGTCTTTCAGCGATGACCCGTTGCGCATGATGCGTGCTGCGCGTTTTGTGTCGCAACTCGGTTTCCGCATCGAGCCGGGAACCTTCCAGGCAATGTCTGCCATGGCGGAGCGCATCGCCATTGTCTCCGCCGAACGGGTTCGCGATGAACTCGTCAAACTCATGCTCGGTGCATCGCCGCGAAAGGGGTTGCGGGCGCTGGTCGATTCTGGTCTGGCCGGCCATGTCCTACCGGAGTTACCCGCACTGCAGTTGGAGGTGGACGAGCATCACCACCACAAGGATGTGTACGAGCACACCCTGACCGTGGTCGACCAGGCCATGGCTTTGGAGACCGGTCCAGATGGCGCTGTTCCCAGTCCGGACTTGATCTTGCGGCTGGCTGCTTTGCTCCACGACATCGGCAAGCCGCCGACCCGCCGGTTTGAGCCGGGTGGCGGCGTCAGTTTTCACCACCATGAGCTGGTCGGCGCCCGTATGACCAAGAAGCGCATGCAGGCGTTGCGTTTCGACAAGGACACCATCAAACAGGTTGCTCGTCTGGTGGAACTGCATTTGCGGTTCCACGGCTACGGCGATGGTGAATGGACGGACTCAGCGGTGCGCCGTTACGTCACCGACGCGGGAGCGTTGTTGGAGCGGCTGCATCGGCTTACTCGCGCTGATTGCACCACTCGCAATAAGCGCCGGGCCGCGCGGCTTGCCGCGGACTATGACGATCTTGAGGCGCGCATCGCGCGGCTGGCCGAACAAGAGGAGCTTGCAGCGATCCGTCCGGACCTTAATGGCGACGAGATCATGGAGATTCTGGGCATTCCGCCGGGCCGCGAAGTCGGTGAGGCCTACCGCCACATGCTCGAATTGCGGCTGGACCAAGGCCCGATGTCTCGGGACGAGGCGGTCGCTGCGCTGCGGCAGTGGTGGGAACGCCGGTAGCGGCGGTTGAGCCTGTCGAAGCCCACCGCTGGTTGAGCCTGGTCGAAACCACGCGGCTCACGCGGAGGCGGCCTCGTCCGTCGAATCCGTGGAACGTGTCGGCGCGGAGACCTCGTCCTTCATCGCGATCGAACGCCTGAAGCCCCACATCCCCGCCAGGACGGTGGCTGCGCCGCCGATCCACATCAGTACCTCGATGGCTACATGATCGGCAATCGGACCGATGATCGCCATACCGATCGGCATGGTCAGCGACATGATGATCATCACCAGACCGAACACACGACCCTGTTTTTCTGGTGGGACGTGCTCTTGGAAGATGGTGAACATCGGTGTGTTCATGACGGGCACCGTGAGCCCGCACAGGAACATGAACACCAGGTAGAGCCAGAAGTGCGGGGTCAGACCCAGCGCAATGGTGAAAACACCGAGCCCTAACCCGCCGTAGGCAACGAGACGCAACCGGTTGTCGAAACGTTTGGCGAGCACAGCGACGAAGACACCCGCTGCGGTCATGCCGATGCCGAAGGCGACCTCGTTGGCCATCAGATGCCACTCGTCGTCACCGAATTTGCGTGCTACCAGCAGCAACGTGAGGAAACTCGGCGGTACCGCCAAGAACATGATCGTGGCGAAGTAGCCGATGAGGAACCGAAGCAGGGTGTTGCGCGCAACGTAACGCAGGCCTTCAACAAGGTCCGTGAAGTATCCGGCCGGAGCGCCCTCGTCAGAACGGTCGACCGCCTGCAGCGGGATCATCAGAAGTAGGACGATCCCGATGATTGCAGTGACAACATCCAGGAAGAACGCTGATTCGAGACCGCCGATAGCCAGCACTCCTGCGGCGATCACCGGTGCACCGATAGACATGATTGACTGCACGGACGCGTACAGCCCATTGATTCGGAGCAGTTCGCTGGCGGGGGTGATCTGCGGGATGAGTGCGCTGACAGCAGGTGCTTGGATGCCAGCACCGATGGAGCGCAATGTGAGAGCGGCGTAGAACAACCACAGCGGTTGATAGTCGAGCATGAAGGCGATCGCCAGTCCCAGTGTAGTCACCGCGATAGCGCCGTCAGCGCCAGCGATCAGAAACTTGCGATTATGCCGGTCGGCCCAGACGCCGCCGAAAATCGACATGACTGCTTGAGGTAGGAAGCCGAAGAAGGTCGCCAGCGCGATCACCCAGCCGGACTTCGTCTCTAAGGTCAGGTGCCAGAAGATGGCGAACTGTACGACGGCGGAGCCGATCAGCGAGACACTTTGGCCGCCGAGGAACAGGGCGACATCGCGTTTCCAGTGCGGACGTGTGTCGGTGTCGGCTGGTGAATCGGTGGAGGCTGTCTGGATTGCGGCGTTGCCGTTGTCGGCTTGGGTCGGGTCGACGGTCACGGGTCAAGACTACGGGCAAGAAACGGGCATTTCGACGTTTTTTTGAGTTCGCGCCTGACGTCGACTGATCAGTATCCCGTTACGCAAAGTAGTCGTGCGATATATCTAGCTACTACTTCGCATAAGAGGCCACCATCGACTGTAGTGACCGAGCTCGTCATCCGGCCACGATAGAGACCGTGCCCTAACGGACCTTATTCGAGATCCAAGACCCGTACGCTCTGGATCTGGACATTCGATAAGAGGTTTCCGGCGATGATCGTATTCACGAGCTGATCGGCCTCATTGAGCGTCATGCTACGTAACAGTGGCAAGGGGCCTATTGTGCTCAATCAACACTCTGAACAGACAGTCGCTCTGACTCGTCATCCCACAGTCGAGGAAGCTGGAGACTCGGGGATTTGACAGGCGATCACGCATCTGGTGAGGACTAGTTATTCACGGAGGTCGATGCATGAGTTCTGTGCCAGAATCTAACGATAGATGGATGCGGAGGGGGTTGACATGATGCGCACGATGGCCATGACACGACGGATGCGGCGCGGTGGCGCACTGGCCGTGACCGCAGTGTGCTTGGCGACGATGACGCTTGCAACCCCCGCCACCGCTGCGCCAGGGATACCGTCGGTCAAGGCTCACGACGTTGTTGTACGATCCAATGTCGATCATGCCCAAGTCGGTGAGCGAATCTGGTTGTCAGTCAGTGGGTTGCCCAACATCGCGACCGTCACGGTGCAGAAACGTACTCTGACCCGGACCACCGCGGCAATCGCCCCCACGGATCAAGCCACGACGACATATCAGCCCAAAGGCAAGTGGCGCAAGGTCGGTGACAAGCACCAGGTCAAGGGCGGCGATGTGAAACTGCATGTTCGTGTCGCGGGGCCTGCGCAGTATCGCGTCGTTGTACGCGGCAAGGCCACGTTCAAGAGCAAACTCGTGAATGTGCCGACATTCAGCGTCAACAAGACCTTGGAAGAACGCCAGGGCGAGCTCGTCTCCAAATTGGGTACAGCCACCACGAAGGTGCGGACACTCTCGAAAACCAAGGTGCGCAAGATCAAGGGCCCGCACCGCGGAGTCAAGGCTGTGCGGTGGCAGGCCTTCAAAGAAGGTTCGATTATTGAAGTAACCAAGGGCGACAAGGTTCGTAGTTGGGTTGTGCTCGGGACCCTCGGCCAGAGTTATCGTAAGGCTGGCGGGCCGACGAGTTCCTGGGGCTTACCCAAGGCTGACGCGCAGTGCGGTCTGCTGCAAGCTGGATGCGTGCAGTCCTTTACTGCGCGCACGGCTTATTCGTCGACTAGGACGACCTCGGCTGTGACCTCCAAGTTCAAGGGCAAGGTGGGGGAAGTCGACGCCGCAATGCGCAGTTGGCTCGGCTACCGCGTCACGTATGCGAACAACACGAGCACGCCAATCCAAAGGTGGATGGGATCCTCCGCCGCTTGGTGTGGATACTTTCAGACCTGGGGCTTCCATGCCTCCGGCAACGCAGATCTGCTGCCGCCCAAGAAGAAACTGATCCCGTTCCCGAATATGCGTTCGACGGCTAAAAGGGCCATGAAGACCTCGTCCAAGCCGAAGATCGGGGCGCTTGCGTTCGTGCGCACTCAGCGGGGACGCGAAGCAGGCCATGTGGGATTTGTGACGGCTGTTACGAAGACGAGCATCCGGTTACTGCATGGCAACACCACCGGCAATGGGAAGGTGCCCCGCGGTCACCGCGGCGTCGTCGAAACCTGGGTGCCGCGTTCGACGGCTGCGTTCTACGCCTACCCGCAATACTGAACGCTTGTTGCTGGTCGGCGGTCCTGCCAGGCCTCACGTTGTTGTTGTTCCTGGGCTCTCGCCCTCGTTCTACCGTACCTGCCTGTTACTGCAGGAAAACCTCCCAGTTGACGGTTGGTATTGTTGGGCGACTTCTAATCTGTCGATCAGATATCTCATAAAGTGTCGACTAGAACACTGACAAAGTGTCGACTGAGTAGGGCGAAGCGCCGTTTTGCTGCTTGGTCACAGCCTAGGAGGGATCATGGGGTGCCGCTCACGAATCATTGATGCGGAACTTCAGTCACGTCTGAGACGGTCCGGTGCCGTGCTGATTGAGGGCCCCAAGGCTTGCGGAAAAACTGAGAGCGCGCGGCAGGTCAGTGCGAGCGAACTGCGAGTCGATGCGGACCCAGCAGTCGCGCCGACGATGGAAGTTGACCCGGCACGATTGCTCGACGGTGAGACCCCACGCCTATTGGACGAATGGCAAGCGCAACCGACTTTGTGGAATTACGTCCGCCACGTCATCGACGAGCGAAGGCTCAAAGGTCAGTTCATCCTGACGGGTTCGGCAAACTCCGTAGAGGACGTGACACAGCATTCAGGTGCGGGGCGCATCTCACGATTGCGGATGCGCACGATGTCGCTGTGGGAATCGGGGCGATCTCAGGTGAGGTCAGCCTAGAGAGTCTGCTCGATGGCGGCAGTCCCAGCTCAGTGTTGTCCTCGCCGACTCTCGAAGAGATCGCCACTTGGATCGCAGTGGGCGGTTGGCCGGGCATTCAAGACGGTGCCGTTGATGACGCCATTCAGGCGAATCGTGATTATGTCGAACTGCTCGCACAGGTAGATTTGAGTCGGGTCTCATCCACAAGACGCGACCCCCTGCGTGTCCGCGCGCTCCTTCAATCCTTAAGCCGCAATACTGCCACTGAAGCGCCGATCAAAGCCCTTGCCGCAGATATGGGCGGCGCATCCGGATCTGTCGCACGAGATACGGTGTACGACTACCTGTCGGCTCTAACGCGCCTCATGCTCGTGGAAGATCAACCGGCCTGGTCCACGCACCTGAGGTCTGCGGCAACATTGCGTAAATCGGCGAAACGTCACTTTGTCGACCCGTCACTTGCCGTTGCCGCGTTGGGTGCGAGCATCGACGGGTTGATACGTGATCTGCGCTTCCTCGGATTCTTGTTTGAATCGTTGGTGGTCCGCGACTTGCGGATATATGCGCAGGTACACGGTGGGCGAGTGAGTCACTATCGAGATTCTGCGGGACAAGAGGTGGACGTGATCGTCCACAAGGACGATGGCACCTGGGCTGCCTTTGAGGTGACCTTGGGTCAAGGAGGTATTGCGGCGGGTGCGGAGTCACTTTTGCGATTCGCGCGCACCGTCGATACCGAAAAGGCGGGTTCGCCGTCATCCTTGAATGTCATCACGGGATCGGGCTTCGCTCACAGACGCCCCGATGGGGTGAACGTCGTGCCCATTGCGACTTTGACGGTGTGAGGCAGTGAGGCGCAGTGCGTCGGACGAGTTCGCCTCTGGCGCATGGGATCTCGCGAGTTTCGGGATGGTGGCGACTGCATCGTCACGTTGGATCACCGTCACTTCTCGGTTCTGCGGCTGCCGACGAGCAACACATCCGGGTGCTTCCGGAAGCCTAACGGCCACGAGCGACCACGGTCACATGAGGACGCTGTACATGGTGGTGTAGATGATCCAGAGGACGACGGTTACACATGCGCCGACGTATCCGAGAACGAGGCCAGTGATCGCCATGCCGGTCCCGTTTCTCCGGTGCGCTTGATCTGCGTCAGTGCGATGTGCCCGAAGATAACTCCGGGCGGTCCGCCGAGACCGAACACGAGCGTGAGGATCGCGCAGATGTTAGTACGTGGTTGTTGCGCGATGCGGGCGACTTGAGGCTGACCGTCCGGTGTCGTGGCGGGGACGACCATTGGGACACTCTGCCGCCCGCCCGGGGCGTGAGAGGTTTGAACTGGTCGAGGTCGAGGCCCAGTGAAGCGGCATAGACAGAAGGCACTGATGATCGCTGTCGCTGTAAGAACCGACGTAATTGACACCCCTTTGGAAAGGCCGTACCAGACACTAGCGAAACATGAGGCAAGGAAGACGATACTCACAGTCAGAGCAACAGGGAGCCGGATGTGTATCCTCGCGGGGCTTTGCCCACCGGTGTCGACGGCCAATGCCGCAGGTCTTCTTTCGTGTCGACGGTTTGTTTTCCGGCAACTGGAAAGTTGTCCTGCGGCAATAGTGGGGCCCCTGCGGTTGTGGACAGTTCTGGCAGTTGCGGCCCGGAAGTTACGCGGCCACTTTTGCAGAGTTGGGCCACAACTGAGGGAGGGTGGCGGCAAGAGGCGGTGCGGAACGACAGGTGGGGGTCCGGCACTAATGTGCCGGACCCCCACCTGGGGCGATTGCCATGGTCTAGATACTGCTGGTCATCTCGACAGGCTCGATGAACGAAGCCCTAGCCTTGGCGAACGAGTGGTCTCAACGGGCTCGACCAGCGGGCGTGGTTTCGACGAGCTCAACCAGCGGGATGTGAACTCAACCAGCGGGCGTGAAATCAGTCGTTGCGGTCACCGCGGATGAAAGCCTCCACGCGGGCGCGACCTTCGGTGTCCTCGATCTGGACCGGCGGGGACTTCATCAGGTAGCTCGATGCGGAGATGATCGGGCCACCGATACCGCGGTCCTTGGCGATCTTCGCGGCGCGGATAGCGTCAATGATGATACCGGCCGAGTTAGGCGAGTCCCACACTTCGAGCTTGTATTCGAGGTTCAACGGCACCTCGCCGAAGGCGCGACCCTCGAGACGGACGTAGGCCCACTTGCGGTCGTCCAGCCAGGCAACATAGTCCGAAGGACCGATGTGAACGTTGCGGTCTTCCTTCTTGCCGGCCAGCGGGCCGTTCAGGTTCGAGGTCACAGCCTGAGTCTTGGAGACCTTCTTCGACTCCAGACGGTCACGCTGCAACATGTTCTTGAAGTCCATGTTTCCGCCAACGTTGAGCTGGTAGGTGCGGTCCAAGATCACACCGCGGTCTTCGAAGAGCTTGGCGAGCACGCGGTGCGTAATGGTGGCGCCCACCTGACTCTTGATGTCGTCGCCGACGATCGGAACGCCAGCGTCGGTGAACTTCTGCGCCCACTCTGGGTCGGATGCGATGAAGACGGGCAGTGCGTTGACGAAACCAACGCCAGCGTCGATGGCTGCCTGCGCGTAGAACTTGTCAGCCTGCTCGGAACCAACCGGCAGGTAGGAGACGAGCACGTCCACCTTGGCGTCCTTGAGGGCCTGCACGACGTCAACCGGCTCAGCATCGGACTCGTCAATGGTGGCTGAGTAGTACTGGCCGAGACCGTCAAGGGTGACACCGCGCTGCACAGGCACGTTCAGTGGTGGTACGTCAGCGAACTTGATGGTGTTGTTCTCAGATGCCGCGATGGCCTCTGACAGGTCGAAACCGACCTTCTTGGCGTCAACGTCGAATGCTGCAACGAACTCGACATCGCGCACGTGGTATGGACCAAACTGAACGTGCATGAGGCCAGGAACGGTGGTGTTCGGGTCGGCGTCCTTGTAGTACTGGACTCCCTGGATCAGGGAAGACGCACAGTTTCCGACGCCTACGATGGCGACGCGGATGGAACTCATCCTTACTCCTTGACGTGAGTGCCGGGATTTGCGTTGCCGGCGTTGTTGGTTGAACGGGCGCGACGTCGGTCACGCTCGGTTGTGATCAAGCCGTCGAGCCAGCGAACTTCGCGTTCGACCTGCTCAAGGCCATGACGATGCAATTCGGAAGTGAACTCATCGAGACGGTTGTGTTGTTGATTGGTGGTTGCTCGTGCGGTCTCAAGGCGCTCAGTGAGCCGAGCCCGCCGACCTTCGAGGATTCTGATGCGAGTCTCGACATCGGTCAGGCTGAACAGCGCAAACCGTACGTCGAAGTTCTCGTCTTCCCAGGCCGCAGGCCCTGCCGAGGCAAGCACGGTGTTCAGGTAGTCCTTGCCGTCAGCGGTGAGTTGGTAGACAACTCGTGAACGCTTGGCCGTCAAAGCGTGAGGCGGTGCCTCATGTGACTCCTGGCCTTCGATCAGACCCCGTGCAGCCAGTGTCTTCAGACACGGATACAACGAGCCGTAACTGAAAGCCCGAAATGAACCGAGCAGCAGGTTCAGTCGCTTCCGCAACTCATAGCCATGTAGCGGTGAGTCCGCGAGCAGCCCAAGGATGGCGGTCTCGAGCGTGGTTGTACGACTACGCACCGCTGCCTCCTTGAGAATTGGGGAAGATTTTTCTAGAACGTCGATAACGATACACCATTTCGATGTATCGAATCGATACATCGCCAGAACCTATCGAACTACATAGACTCGTCGTGGCGCTCATCCGTGCGTTAGCGTCAAGGAGCGAGCGACTCGTGAAGGTTTCGCGCGCACTCCGCGAAACTTCGTCAACGACGCACCTCAAAACCGCTGACGTGCTCCACAGTGGAAGATGGAAAACCGGCTCTAACAAGAAGGACCCCTGTGTCAGGAACCCAAGGCCACCCGCCGCGCCGTGTCTCAACACGAGGCGGGTCCACACCACCACCGAGCAGTGCGCCCACCCGGCGTGGCCCCGGCGGTGGTGCCCAGCCTCGCACTTCGACGCGCGCGCAGAACTTCGCGACGCCAGCACCCTCGTCCTCGTCGAAAAAAGGCGCAAAGACCAACCGCGCGATCGATCCGGAACTGAAGGGACGAGCTCGTCGCCGCGCCATCCGCCGCGAACATGGGTTCTTCAACTACCCGCGGAACCAATACACCGGCTGGCGCCGTTGGGTTCCCAGCTGGCGATTCGTGCTCGGCACCGGACTCTTCATCGTTCTGCTGGGCATCGGTGGTCTGGTGTGGGCCTATCAAACGATGGAGATCCCGCAGGCGGAGCAATTCGCCACCGCGCAAAAGACCACGATCTACTACTCCGACGGCAAGACCGTCATGGGGGAATTCGGATCGCAGGACCGCGTCATCGTTGACATCGCCACCTTGCCGGAACACGTCGGGCAGGTCTTCGTCGCGGCGGAAGACCGCACGTTCTATGAGAACCAGGGCATCTCGATTCCTGGAATGACCAGGGCGCTGATCAACAATGTCACCGGCGGCTCTCGCCAGGGTGGATCGACGATCACCCAGCAGTACGCCGAACGGTACTACCTCGGTGAGACAAAGTCTTACACCGGGAAGCTGCGCGAAGCGATCCTCGCCGTCAAACTGGCGCAACACCAGGACAAAGACGAGATCCTCGGCAACTACATCAACACGATCTACCTGGGCCGCGGCGCCTATGGCATCCAGAGCGCAGCGCTGAAGTACTTCGGCGTGGACGCTGCCGATCTGACCGTCGAGCAGGCCGCGATGATCGCCGGAATCCTGCCGAGCCCGACTAACTGGGATCCGCGGTATAACGAGGAGAAAGCCGAACAGCGCTGGAACTATGTGCTTGACGGCATGGTGACGTTGGGCTGGCTGAGTTCGGGCGAGCGCGCCGGGATGCAATTCCCAGACGTGATCGAGTACGAGCGCTCAGACACCTTTGCGGGAACTCGCGGATACCTGCTAGAAATGGCACGCTCCGAGCTGATCACCAGTGTCGGGCTGACCGAAGAAGAAATCGACACTCGCGGCCTTGAGGTCGTCACCACCATTGACCGCAAGATGCAGCGAAACATGGTGCAAACCGTGCGCAACATGCCAGAGGACACCCCGAAGCAACTGCGGCCCGCACTCGTCACCATTGATCCAGCCACCGGCGGTATCCGCGCCCTCTATGGCGGCAAGAACTACCTCAAACAGCAGTACAACAATGTGACCCAAGGTATGGCCCAGGCCGGTTCGACCTTCAAACCGTTCACATTGATGGCAGCGCTGGAGGAGGAAATTTCCCCGACGACCGAGTACTTCAACGGGAACAACTCGCGCACCATCGAGGGCTTTGAAAGGCCCGTGGTCAACTTCGGTGGTTCCAGCTACGGCTACGTCAATCTGATGCGCGCCACCGGGCTGTCGGTGAACACCGCCTACGCCGAACTAAATGTTCGGATCGGCCCGGACAAGACTATGGAAGCGGCCGTTCGCGCCGGTATCCCTCAGGACACGGTCGGCCTCAACGACCTGCCGAGCAACGTGCTGGGCACGGCTTCGGTGCACCCGTTGGATCTTGCGAATGCGTACGCGACCATTGCATCCGGTGGTATCCATCGTGAGGCGCACATCATCGAGTCAGTGCGCGAATTGCTCGACGGTACTCAGGTGTTCACCACTGACACCAGTGGCGAACGGGTCTTTGAAGAAGACATCGCCTCGATCACGACGCAAGCGCTTGCAGGGGTCGTCGAATGGGGCACCGGTAAAGGTGCACAGGCAGTGGGGCGACCAGCTGCCGGTAAGACGGGTACCTCAAGCGAGAACAAGTCGGCATGGTTTGCCGGCTATACCCCCAACCTGGTCACGGTTGTCGGCATGTACCAAGTCGGCAAGGACGGATCGGAATCATCCATCGAACCCTTTGGCGGATACCGAGAGATCACGGGTGGTTCCGTTCCGCTCGACATGTGGACGAGTTACATGACTGAGGCGCTCGCAGACTTGCCGGAAGTCGAACTGCCTGAAATGCCTAGTGGAACTGCTCCCCCTCCCGCTGACGACGAGGAAGAAGACGAAGAGGCCAACGAAGAAGAGGAAGAAGACGAGGAACCACAGCCCGATATGGTTGCAGTGCCGCGCGGGTTGATCGGTGCAACCGAATCGGCAGCGCGTTCATCGCTGCGGCAGCGCGGACTTTCAGCTTCGGTGACTCTCGAATACTCCGACACCGTCGCCAATGGCATAGTCATAGCCGTGACACCGGGCGCCGGTACCGAAGTTGAAGTCGGAACGAAAGTGACATTGATTGTGTCGCAGGGTCCTCGTCCGCAAGGTCCATCGGGTGGTGATGGTTCAGGTGGCTCTGGCGGTTCAACACCGGATCCGAATGACCCGGGTGGTTCCGGCGGTGGCGGTACGCCGCCAGAGGACGACGATGACGATGCGGACGAGGAGTCGGGTGGCGAATCCGGCACCTCGACCGGTGGATAGTCTTCTGCGAAGGGCCTAGCGGGAAGAGGAACGCTCTCGTATGCTGACAACGTTGACATACGTCAGTTCTCCGGTTATTCCTCGGCCCGAGCGGGCATCGTTGTAATGAAGCAGGTGCTTCCTATGCCGTGCCGAGAGGAAGGCACGATGATGGAATCCAAGCGGTTTGCCCGGTCACGTCGGCATGCGGTCATTACATTGATGTGTGTGATGGCCCTCGTCCCGGGGCTTACGTCACCCGCGCAAGCGGTGACCACCAACTTGAGTGAGCTCAAAGCCCAACTCACTGAGTTCATGCGGTTGGGGTACCTCGAAGATGCCGACCGAACTATCGAGCGAATCGGTGACATCGACCCAGATCAAGGTGAGCGATGGCAACAGATCACCGATTATTGGAACGAGTCGCTCACCGATTTTGAGATTACCGGTGCAGCGGACCCGAATGATCCTGCGGGAGTGCCCGACGGACTGCCCAACGACTGGTCCCATGTGTTCGTCGTATTGGGCCACGTGCTCAACAACGACGGGACTCCGGAACAAAAACTACTTGACCGGCTCGCCGTGGCCAAAGCAGCTGCCGCGAAGTATCCCAATACCCGCATCGTCGTAACCGGCGGTCAACCACGCGGAACTCCTCCGGTGCGCGAGGGTGAAGTGATGCGCGACTGGCTCATTGCTGAAGGGGTTGCACAGCACCGAATCATCATGGAGTCGGAATCATCCGACACCCCAGATAACGCTACGATGACCATGGATATCCTTTATGGATTCACGGGCGCTGACCAGGTGGACTCGTACACGCTGATCACCAGCGCAACCCATGTGCGCCGTGGCGCGATCCAGTACAACGCGGCCGCCATACTTGAGCAGCGGGACGCTGGAACCGCTCACATCATCAAGCCGTTGGGCAACGCCACTCACATGGATTCTTTTGATGAGGAGAAATATCCCGGAAGTGGCGACCGCGACCTGATCGCCCGCAACGTGGCGAAGGTTGCAAGCTGGGATGGCCGGGGCAACGTCGAAGAACTGCACCAGAACTTCAGTTTCTTTCGGTACCCGCTACGTTATGCGCACGCCAAAATCGTCTATTACATGTCGAAGGGCCTGACTGCTGACGCACTGCGCGCCGCGGCCGATGCCTCCGACCTTTCGCTCACCATCGCTACCCGGTGGCCCGATGTCATCAAGAGTTGGTCAGAAGCACTCGAACCGATGATGTTGAACACTTCAGTGCCTTCAGACCTGCCGACAGAGCAACACGCTTTCATACTGCTTGGCGCAGGTGAGGCCGATCGTATGAACGCCCGCTATGCGTTGATCAAGCAGGCACTCGATCAATACCCGAACTCGATTGCGGTGCTGGCGGGCAACTCGTCCGAGATCTCCGGCTCATACACCTGGTTGACCAGCAATGGGATCCCGGCGAGCAGGATTGTGCAATCGGCTGCGGGATCGAATGCGCAAGAAGGCGCGGCCAATGCCACTGACGCAATGATCGGCCTTGGCGACCAGATCGCGACCTATACCCTCGTCACTTCGGGCAACTACCTGCGGCGTCCGACGGTGCTCTTCGCTGGTGCCGCGCTGATCCGCGGAACCGCGTTGCGCGCCCAGCAGGTACCGACCCCGGTGGGGCACATCGTCGAGACCCATGTTAGTGGCAGCGCCGACGCAGGTATTGCCGAAGATGTTGCCATGGCGCAGATCGCCGAGAACCTGAGCCGCATCATCCCCTGCGATGGCGAGTACAACAGTTACGTTGCTTCTCCGCCGCCAACCTCCACGCTCAGTTCCATAGAAATTGTGCGGATCCGTGATCGTGTCGTTTTGATTGGGGACGAGTTAACCCCCGCCGACTTCCAGGTCACCGCGACGCTGTCCGGTGGCGACTCGCCTGCCACCATCGACGTGACCGATTTGGCGCACCTTGACCTGCCCACACCCACCGCGTCAGGTGACCATCAGGTCGGTGCTTCCTACACTTATCAGGGCGTGACGCGGGAAGCGACAACGTCATTTGAAGTGCGCCGCGCGGACATTACGGAACTGACGACACTGGTCGAAGTGGCCCAGCAGATTGATGTCACCGGCTATACGCCGGTCAGTGCTGCAGCGCTCGCGGCGGCCATCGATGCGGCGCACACTCTCATTACCGACCTTGATGCCGCGGCTGACGAGATCAGTGCCGCGTTGGCCGCGCTCGACGAAGCAATCGACAACCTGACAGTTCCGACGCCTCCAGAGCCGGTCCAACCCGCAAGAACTCCAACGGTCTCCCTGGCTGGACTGTCATACAACTATGGGACGAGTGCTCGGGTCGGTGTATCGGTGACGGTGCCAGGTCTGGTCGTCACCGGTGGCGATGTCGCGGTACTCGAAGGCGCGACGGTACTAGGCCGGGCAAACGTGAGCCGCGGGCTGGCTCAGATCACTTTGCCCCGAGAACTCGCTGTCGGCACGCACCGCATCACCGCGCGATACACTCCAGCGGCTGGATCCCAGTTGACAGCGGCAACGAGCCCGGCAGCGATCGTCACGGTGCGCGCACTGCGCGCCAAAATCGGCAAGGTCAAAGTCGTCAAGGGAAAACTGCGGGTTGGAAAGCGGCCGCGAATTCGGGTCGTCGTGAAGGGCACCGCGGGATACCGACCCACCGGCAAGGTGGTCTTGCGAACAGGCAAGAAGAAAGTCGGTTCGGCAAAGCTGAAGAAGAAGGGTAACCGTGCTGTCGCAGTGGTGCGCACCAAGAAGCTGAAGAGGGGCAAGATGACGGTGCGCTATCAGGGATCGAAGATCTATCAGTCGGCAGCAAAGAAGTTCAAGAGGGTCAAGCGATAATGCGGTAGAATGAACGATTGTCATGTGTCCGCGACGCGCCATAGGGGTGTGTCACGGGATATGACGACGCGTCAATACCCTCCTGTCACGGAAATCCCGTGGCCGTAGAGTCCATAGGAGGTGGGTTAGTGAGCCTGCGTCAGTACGAAATCATGGTCATCCTCGACCCAGGTGTCGAGGAGCGGACCGTAGCTCCTTCGCTCGACAAGTACCTGTCGGTCATCACCAAGGAAGGCGGCACTGTCGACAACATCGACATCTGGGGCCGTCGTCGTCTTGCGTATGACATCAACAAGAAATCAGAAGGCTTCTACGCTGTCGTTGACTTCTCGTCAACGCCTGCTACTGCCAAGGAACTGGACCGCCAGCTCGGCCTGAACGAGGCTGTGCTGCGCACCAAGATCTTGCGCCGCGAAGTCTGAGACATTCTTTCAACCATCTGTAACGTGCCAAAGCACTAACGAACACGAGGAGGACCCATGGCCGGTGACACTGTGATCACGGTCGTCGGGAACCTGACTGCCGATCCTGAACTGCGTTTCACTCCGTCAGGTGCCGCGGTCGCGAACTTTACGATCGCATCGACCCCACGCATCTACGACCGTCAAGCCGGAGAATGGCGTGACGGCGATACGTTGTTCATGCGTTGCTCGCTGTGGCGGGAAGCGGCCGAGAACGTCGCGGAATCCCTGACAAAAGGGAACCGTGTCATTGCACAAGGTCGTCTCACCCAGCGCAGTTATGAAACCCGTGAGGGCGAAAAGCGCACAGTCGTCGAACTTCAAGTCGACGAGATCGGTCCTTCGCTTCGTTCCGCAACTGCCAAAGTCACGCGCACTCAGCGTGGTGGTGGCGGCGGTGGTGGCTTCGGCGGCGGTGCACCAGCTGCAACGCCGACCAATGACGATCCCTGGGCATCGTCAGCACCCGCGTCATCCGGTGGTGGATTCAGCGACGAGCCGCCGTTCTAATCAGGCGAACTCGTCCATGGGTTTCAAACCCACGACAAGAACTTCTGCTGGCGTGCTACACGCCAGCGCAACAACATGAAGGAGCTTCACGATGGCAAAGCCCGTCGTTCGCAAACCGAAGAAGAAGTCCAACCCGCTCAAGACCGCCAAGGTCGATGCAGTGGACTACAAGGACACCGTCCTGCTGCGTAAGTTCATCTCCGACCGTGGCAAGATCCGTGCACGCCGCGTCACCGGTGTGAGCGTTCAGGAGCAGCGTCAGATCGCTCGCGCGGTCAAGAACGCTCGTGAGATGGCGCTTCTGCCATACTCCTCGTCCGCACGCTGATCAGGGATTGGAGAAAGAACTATGGCAAAGCTGATTCTTACCCATGAAGTAACCGGCCTCGGCGAGCCCGGCGACGTCGTTGACGTCAAGGACGGTTACGCACGTAACTTCCTGATCCCGCGCAAGTTGGCCACCCCGTGGTCCAAAGGCGCTGAGTCGCAGGTCCAGGCCATCCGCAAGGCCCGCAAGGCCCGCGAGATCGCCAACCTGGATGACGCTCGCTCCGCGCGTGACTCACTGCAGGCGAAGTCATTCGTGGTGAACGCGAAGGCTGGTCCGTCGGGCCGCCTGTTCGGTGCGGTCACCACCGCCGAGATCGCTGACGCTATTGCAGCGGCTTCTGGTCCTAGCGTGGACAAGCGCAAGATCGAGGTTGGCCAGCCGATCCGTACGGTCGGTGAGCACGAGGTCTCGATCCGTCTGCACCCTGAGGTCGCAGCCAAGGTGACGGTGAAGGTTGTCGCTGCTAAGAAGTAAGCGATAGTCGCAAACTGTGAGCGATGTGCGGGTGAACTTTCCGGTTCGCCCGCACATCGTCGTCTCTGGCGTTAGACCGCGGCGCGCGGGGCGAACATGATCACCGCTACGCCGACCAAACAGATCGCCGCGCCGATGACATCCCAGCGGTCGGGTTTGAAACCGTCGACGACTACGCCCCACAGCAGCGAACCGGCGACGAAGACTCCGCCATAAGCGGCGAGGATGCGGCCGAAATTCGCGTCGGGTTGCAGTGCCGCTACAAAGCCATAGAGCCCAAGGGCCATCACACCTAGTCCCGCCACCCACCAGGGGCGCGCCTCGCGCATGGATTGCCATACGAGCCAGGCACCGCCGATCTCGAAGAGCGCAGCGACGGCAAAGAGGACCGTTACCCGAAGAAAGTGCATGAGTCGATAATCGCAGGTCTTCGCGCGCCGACCTACCGTTTCAGCGCCGACGCGGTAGGAAATATCCAGGGAGGTCGGCGGTAAGTCGGTGGTTTGAGGAGGCTCTAGGTGGCGCCCAGCACCATCCAGTGCGTCCCACGAGCACGCCAGCCGGTGGTGATTGCTCGTGCGGCCATGAACCAACCGCCGAAGGCTACCCAGAGCCACATCAGCGCAGCGGAACCGACATCCGCGAACTCTGCGACCGCCCACAGCGCAGGCAGATAAACCAACAGCGTGACAATGCCAACCCACGCCAGGTAGCGGCCGTCACCGGCCCCGATCAGCACTCCGTCGAGGACGAAGACCCATCCGGCCATCGGCATCAGCACGCTGACCACGATGAGCGTGACCGTTGCGGCGGAGCGCACCTGTGGATCCGAGGTAAACAGCGGCGTGAACCACCAGGAGCTCGCTGCCACCACCAGTCCGCATACCAATCCGGTCACGACGCCCCATCGCAGAGTGCGGTGCAGCAATGCGCGCGTTGCGCCGTGATCTCCGGCTCCCAGGTACTTACCGACTAGAGCTTGCGCCGCGATAGCCAAGGCATCCAGCCCGTACGCAATGAAATTCCAGATGGCGGTGACGATCTGGTGCCCGGCTAATGTCACATCGCCAAGACGGGTCGCGACGACCACCGTCAGCAGGATCGCGATTCGCAGGGAGAGGGTACGAATCAACAGCGGAATGCCGGATCGCACCTGTGACAGCACTCCCGACGAATGCGGCCGTAGTGAGACTCCGTAGCGCCGGGCACCGCGCGCCACAATCCAACCAGCGGCGATGCCCATGCCGCTCTGGCAGATCGCGGTACCCAATCCCGACCCTGCAATACCCAGATTGAAACCGTAGACCAACAACCAGTTCGCCATCACATTTGCGCTGGCGCCGGCAACGGAGATGATCAGCGGAGTGCGGGTGTCCTGCATGCCACGCATGACACCGGTGGCGGCAAGGACCACGAGCATGCCGGGTAGTCCGCAGGCGGATAGTCGCAGATAGTCGTTTGCCAATGAGGCCACCTCGCCGCTGGCGCCGAGCAGCACCAGGACATGGTGACCGAAGAGAACCAGGCCGACTGCCAACACCACACCAAGCCCTACGGCCAGCCACATGCCGTCGATCCCGGCCCGGATTGCGCGGGCCTGCTGACCTGCTCCGATCAGGCGCGCCACTGATGCAGTCGTCGCGTATGCCAAGAACACGCATAGTCCAACAACGGTCAGCAGCACTGTCGAGGCGACGGAAAGAGCGGCGAGGGAGCTCGTCCCCAATCGACCCACAATGGCGGTGTCGGCAAGGATGAAAAGCGGCTCGGCGAGCAGTGCGCCGAGGGCGGGGATGGCGAGTCGGAGGATCTGTCGATCCACGTTTTGTCCAGATGCTGAGCGGGGTTGCTCGAAAGTCACAATTAATTTTCCATCCACACGCCGCACTGGCTGATTTGGCGGCGCGTCGTCGGTGTGTCGATTGAGTCGTACACAAGTAATAGTTGTTTTCCCCAACGATATCCACATTGTGGGTGGACGCTAAGTGCTTGACGAGGGAAGTTATCCCGAGGGGTGTGAATAAGTCTGTGTATAACGCTTTTGCTCAATGTCACAGGGGCACGATAGGTTTACGCGCAAAGGGTATGTGTTTGCGATGGCGGCTTTTGATCAGGGACGAGTTCTCTATACGTTTTCGCAGGTCAGGACGTTTTCAGCATTCTGAACAGGTAAAACTCGATCATACGGTCACACCAGGGATGACCGTGCGCGTAAGTCACTACGGATACTCGACAGATGGGACCTTTAGCCTGTGGGTAATTGTGGGAAAGTGGGGGCGAGATGACTATCGGTGACCTCGAAGAAGCCTACGATCAGGCTCCTGCCCGTGGTGGAGACCGCACTCCTCCCCAGGACGTCGCAGCGGAACAGAGCGTGCTCGGATCAATGCTGATCTCGAAGGACGCCATCGCCGACGTCATCGAAGCGGTCCGCTCCGTCGACTTCTATCGCCCCGCACACGAGATTATCTTCGACGCCATCACGGACCTGTACGGTCGCGGTGAACCAGCCGATGCGGTCACTGTCGTCGCGGAACTGACCAAAAAAGGCGAGTTGGGGCGAGTCGGCGGCGGAACCTACATCTACGACCTCATCGCAACAGTCCCCACAGCAGCTAACGCCGGCTACTACGCGCGTATCGTGCGCGAACGAGCGATCCTGCGCCGACTGGTCGAGGCTGGCACCCGCATCGTCCAACTCGGATACGCGGCAGAAGGTGGCGATGTCGATGACCTCGTCAACAACGCTCAAGCCGAGGTGTACGCGGTTACCGAGACTCGCTCTAGCGAGGACTATGTGCCGCTCGGTTCGGTCATCGAGTCGACTTTCGACGAGATCGAACGCAACGCGGGTCGCGGCGACGGCATGGCGGGAGTCCCCACCGGCTTCGTCGACCTGGATGAACTGACCAATGGGTTACACGCCGGGCAGATGGTCGTCATCGCAGCGCGTCCTGCTATTGGTAAATCCACGCTGGGCATCGACATCGCTCGCGCCGCTTCGATCAAGTACAACCAGACCTCGGTGGTCTTTTCCCTTGAGATGAGCCGCAACGAGATCGTCATGCGTCTGCTGGCCGCTGAGGCCGACATCAGTTTGCAGAAATTGCGCAATGGACGAGTCGAGCCCAATGACTGGAACAAACTCGCGGCCACTCAGGAGCGCATCAACGGTGCACCGCTGTTTATCGATGACTCTCCGAATATGTCGTTGATGGAGATCCGGGCGAAGTGCCGCCGACTCAAACAACGTCACGACCTCAAGCTCGTCGTCATCGACTATCTGCAACTCATGACATCCGGCAAGCGTGTGGAATCGCGTCAGCAGGAAGTCTCTGAGTTCTCGCGTGCGCTGAAGCTGCTCGCCAAGGAGTTGGAAGTTCCTGTCATCGCGATTTCGCAGCTGAACCGTGGACCGGAGGCTCGTACTGACAAGAAACCTCAGATGAGTGACCTGCGTGAATCTGGTTCGATTGAGCAGGATGCTGACATGGTCATTCTGCTGCACCGTGAAGACGCCTACGAAAAAGAGCACCCGCGTGCCGGTGAAGCGGATCTGATCGTGGCGAAGCACCGTAACGGTCCCACGGCGAACATCACGGTGGCGTTCCAGGGAAAATTCTCGCGGTTCCGTGACATGCCGCGTGACTCCGGATTCGGAGGTTAGTCGTTCCGCTGCGGGCGGGCTGGAAGAAGTAACTTCGCGGAATAGCGAGGGCCTGTGGGTCGTTGCACCGTCTGTGTCAGAAACCATAAAAATTGATGTGTGGTCGGATATTGCTTGCCCATGGTGTTACATCGGCAAGCAGCGGTTGGCGCAGGTGCTGGCTGAGATCGATCCGGACGGAAGCAACTTCCAGGTTCGCTACCATGCCTTCCAACTGGAACCATTTGCGGGGCCGGCCGACGGCCGCAAAGAGGTCGACGTGCTCGCGATGAAGTTCGGTTCGCAGGAACAAGCGGCCGATGCACTCGCCCAGATGACGGAGCGAGCCGCGGCAGAAGGGCTCGTCTTCGATTTTGATCGAGTGGTTCCGACCAACACTCTTGCGGCTCACCGCCTGATCGCCTATGCGCGCATGGTGGGGGACCTCAGCACGCAAAGTGAAGTGGTTGACCGGTTGTTCGAGGCGCACTTCACGAACGGGTTGGATGTTGGCGACCCGGAGGTGCTTGCCGAAATTGGTGTGGCTGCCGGGTTGAATCGCGCAGGCGTGCTTGCGGGCATTGAGGACGAGAACACCCTGGCGGTTGTCGATCTCGACAAGAAGGATGCCGGTGAGATTGGCATCTCGGCCGTGCCGTTCTACATCTTCGACAAGAAGTACGCGGTCAACGGTGCCCAGCCGACCGAGTTCTTCCGGCAGGCTCTGACGAAGATCTCGCAGGGAACCTCGCCGGTCGAGTGACCGCTTGCGGTCCGTCGAGATCTGTAGGTCGTCTGATCGTGACTCATTGGCGTTGATTTGGGATGATGGTGTCATGAGTAGCATCGCACGATTTGCCTTGATCGGTTATGGCGGGGCTGGACGAGGAATTCACGCACGGTTGATCCGTGAAGCTGGTCTGGTAGTCACTGCTGTCGTCGCGCGCAATCCGGAACGTCGCGCCGCTGCCGAACAAGATTGGCCGGGCGCGCAAATCTTCGATGACCTCGACTCATTGTTGGCTGCCCCCGACCAGTACGACGTCATCGTGGTAGCAAGTCCCTCTGGTCTTCACATGGAGCATGCGACTGCCATCATCGAAGCGGGTCTACCTTTTGTCATCGACAAGCCGCTTGCGCTGACAGCAGAGCAATCAGCCGAAGTACACGAACTTGCGAAGCAGGCCGACGTGCCGTTCACGGTATTCCATAATCGCCGTTGGGATGAAGAGCAGTTGACGCTGAAGTCACTGATCAACAGCGGCGAGCTCGGCAAAATTCACACCTTCGAACGTCGCTGGGAGCGGTGGCGTCCGGTGCCGCTGGAACGATGGAAGGAAAACGATCCCGTTGCCGGTGGCTTGCTGCTGGATCTAGGTTCGCATCTGGTTGACTCGGCGACTCAACTGTTCGGACGGGTGCAATCGGTCTACGCCGAACTGCGCAATCTGACCACTCCCACCGAAGACGATGTCTTTCTCACCTTGCATCACGAGCCAGATCAGGACGGCAACAAAGTGATCTCACGGTTGTGGGGTGCAGCAGTGGTCGGTGCGCCAGGACCGCGCACCCGAGTGCTCGGCACCCGAGGCGCCTACTTGGTGACCTCCTTCGAGGGGGAAGCCACCCCGTTCGCGATGATGGACGAGGGCGCCGACGCCGATACCGAAGGTTGGCTGGTGCACGGGTCGGAGCGCAAGCCGGTCAAGCGCGCGCCGGGCGGCCACGCTGACTTCTATCGGGCGGTCGACAGTTGGTTGCGCGGTTCCGGCCCCATCCCGGTCGATCCAGCTGACGCCGTGCGCACAGCCGAAGTGCTTGACGCAGCGCGTCTCAGTTCCCGCGAAGGGCGACGGGTCTCCGTGTAGCGAGGTAGCGCTCGTACACCGTCGCGTAATTCGTACACCGTCGCATAATTCGCGCGCCGTGCTCGTACGCTAGGCGCTTTCACGAATTTCGCGACGGTTCGACGGCGGTGGGTGGGGCGCTGCGCGGCTACCGCGCGGTCACGTCGCGGTAGGTCTGTTCCAACGCGGCGCGGAAGGCGCGGATCGCCGGATGGTTCCCTGATCCGGCGCGTACTCCGGTGAGCAAGCGACGATACTGATCGCCCTCGAGCGGAACCAGGGTGACTCGGGCCGGTTCGGTCACTGACAACAGATCGGGAATGAGTGCCACAGCATGTCCTTGTTCCACGAGGTGCAAGTGCAGCAACATGTCGGAGGAGAAGAACCGGACGTCAGGCTCGAACCCTGCTTCCAAGATGACGTTCTGTGCCCACCGTCCGAATATCAGATTGGGTCGTTCCAGTACCCAGGGCGCATCTGCCAGGTCGGCCAGCCGGAGCCGGGGATCCGACCAGGGGCCTTCAGGAGGCAGTGCCAGACGCATCGGTTCGAGGACGAGTTCACGCCAATCGACACCGGCATGAACATGCACCGGCTCACCCGGATACTCCTCACCGAGGACGAGATCATAGTCGTAGGTGAACAGCCCGTCGGCCGCGTCAGCTTCGTCATACTGGGTGACGTCGACCCGCAGCCCGGGGTACTGCTCTGAGAGGATCGAGAGGGTCTGGGGAATGAGTGCGAGCAATACGGATTGAAAGCTCGAGACTCGCAACCGTCCGGCCACTTGTCCGCTCATGGCTGCCAATTCCGCTTCGGCCTGTTCCATCCGTTCAAGCAGGACGTCCGCATGATCGGCGAGTACCTCGCCTTGGGCGGTGAGACGTAAGCGTCGTCCGACCTTGATCGTCAAAGTAGCACCGGCTTCGGCCTCCAGTGCGGCGAGCTGCTGTGACACAGCCGAAGGCGTGTAGTTCAGGTTCTTTGCGACTTCTGCCAAAGTGCCATGTCTACGCAGTTCACGTAGCACCCGCAACCGTGCCAAAGACAGCATTTGCCTCACCCTCAAATAGTTAAGTGTTGCTTAACGGTATTAAGAACAAACATTCGCTGGACTAATCCTAGCGTGAGGCGCAACCTAGTTACGTGAATCGTATGTATGGTGTGGCCCTAGGGCTGCTTGCGGCATCGACCGTGTCCTTGCAGTCAAGTTCTGCGCTGGCTACTTCGTTGTTCAATTCGGTCCCCCCGATTGGCGCTGCTACGCTGCGCCTCGGGGTGGCGGCAGTGATCCTGGCTGTCATCACTCGTCCCGCTATCACGTCATGGAGCACGACGCAGTGGGGCGCCATCGCGCTCTTGGGTCTAGCGATGGCCGGAATGAACTCGATGTTCTACGCCGCGATTGAACGAGTGCCGCTGGGTATCGTCGCCACCGTAGAAATGCTGGGCCCGCTTCTGCTAGCCGGTGCTCTGTCACGGCGTGCCCGCGACCTCGCGTGGGTCGGCGTGGCCATGGTAGGGGTGATTGGGCTGGGCATCGTCGATTCGACGGGAGACTCCGGAACTGGACTCGACCCCATCGGCTTGCTTTTCGCGGCAGGCGCCGCGGTGTTCCTGGCCGGATACATTGTCACCTTGCGTCGGGTCAGCACCACCGTGCCAGGTATCGCACCACTGTCCGTGTCCATGGGAATCGGTGCCATCGCGCTATTACCGGTGGGCGGAACCACAGCTGTGGGAGCCTTCTTCGACCTGAAAGTCTTCGTGATGGCGTTGGCCGTGGCGGTTTTCGGCTCGATCATCCCGTATGTGGCCGAACTCATCGCGGCCCGTTCGATCCCCACCCGAGATTTTGGCGTGTTGACCAGCCGCGAACCCGTCCTCGCCTCGCTGATCGGCTTCGTAGCACTGGGGCAACAGCTGACCTGGGCTGGCGGTGTGGCCATGGCGGCAGTAGTGGCCGCTGCAGTGGCCACCGCACTGTCAGCAGCTCAGAAGGTCGAACCTGTGGCTTCGCCGGTCGAGTTTGTCGAGACCCCCGAGGATCAGCGCCCTTCGACGGGCTCAGGACGCGAGGTTGTTCCTTCGATGGGCTCAGGACACAAGTCTCACCCGGTGGTCGAGTCGGCCGACGCGGTACTGGTACCATCAATTTCATGATTTCGACGCGTTCGCACACCGGTGCATGGTGGCCCGCCAACTAGGCGGCTGCGCGTTGAAAGCAATGAACACACGAGCGACTGCCTTCCTGGTGGTCGCTCGTTGCGTATGTACCGGAAGGCTCGTCCTGACCGGAAGGACCACACAGCGGTGACTGCAACAGACTTACTGAGCCGAATCCTCGGGCCCAATCCGCCGCGCGCCTATGCCTTGCTCGCCAGGCAGGGCCGCGGCACGCTCGAAGTGCTGACCGGCGACGTCGTCGACTCCGAAGCGCTCGCGGACATTCCGTTGCACGACGAGTCCGGCAAGCCCCAAGAAGTCCTCACACTCGTCCCCTTCCACCAGGTCGAAGAGCGCGGCTATGCGGCTATCGCCGACGAAGCCCCACTGCGATCCCTCATCATCCGACAGCGCGACGACCTCGATCTAGCAGCCGCCACCAACCGACTGCCGGCCGAGCTTCCGGCGATCGCCGGTCATGGATTCGATGTTTCCGATGACGATTACATAGCCACAGTGCGCGACGTCATCGACAACGAGATTGGACGAGGCGAAGGCGCCAACTTCGTCATTCGGCGCGACTACCTCGCTCAGGCCGACGGCACCGGCGCCCAAGTGGCGCTCGCGCTGCTGCGCCGCCTCCTAGAACGCGAACGCGGAGCTTACTGGACCTTCGCCGTGGTGACCGACGAGGTCATCCTCGCCGGCGCTTCCCCAGAACGGCATGTGTCAGTCGACCAGGGCATCGCCACGATGAACCCCATCTCCGGCACCTACCGGCACCCGGCAGGCGGCATCGATCCAGCCGAGTTCTCCCAGTTCCTCATGGACACCAAGGAAGTCGAAGAACTCTTCATGGTCGTCGACGAAGAACTCAAGATGATGTCCGAAGTCTGCGCCGACGGCGGCGTGGTCGAAGGTCCGTTCCTCAAACAGATGTCGCGCGTCACGCACACCGAATACTTGCTACGCGGTCACACGTCCATGGATGTGCGCGATGTGCTGCGTGAGACCATGTTCGCGCCCACTGTGACCGGCTCTCCCATGCAAAATGCCTGCGCGGTCATCGCCCGGCACGAAACCAAGGGACGAGGCTACTACTCCGGCGTCGCCGCACTGATGACCCCCGAACCAGGTGGATCGCACAGCCTGGACGCCCCCATTTTGATCCGTACTGCACAGATCACCCCGAGCGGTGGGATCCGGGTCAGCGCTGGTGCCACTTTGGTCCGCCATTCCTCGCCCGAGGGCGAAGTCGCTGAGACCGCGGGCAAAGCGGCCGGACTGTTGTCGGCACTGGGATTGGAAGCGGCCTATGGCGCAGGCTTTGGCGCCGGGTCGGGTGCGGCGACATCAGTTCCCGCTGCCATGATCGATCCGGCCGAGTTGCCGGTGGACGAGCTGTCGTCGTCGGCGAGCCGTACAGTGCCGGCAAGCGGTGACCGCACTGCCGATGTTCGCACTGTGGCGGCTGCCAGGAATGCGGCACCATCTGAGACTGTGAGGGAGCACTCGTTCGCCCTCCAACCAGGCAGCCTTGCCGATGACCCTGTCATCGAAGCAGCGCTCCTGGCTCGCAACAAGATGTTGGCGCCGTTCTGGTTGGCGGAACAGCACGCTGTCGGATCCTCGGTGACAGGACGCAAGGCGCTGGTGGTCGATGCAGAAGACCGTTTCACCACCATGCTGGCGCACCAGTTGCGGCACCTCGGCATGCTGGTTGAGGTTCGGCCGTGGCAGGAGGTACCCGCCGATGGCCGTGCAGTATTGACGGACGGGACTGTGCCGGATGTGGTGGTTGCCGGACCTGGGCCAGGTGATCCGCTCGACGATGCGGATGAACGGATTGTGCGACTGCGCGCGGTCGTGGCGGCGGCGCAGCAAGACAATCTGCCCTTGGTCGCAGTCTGCCTGAGTCACCAGGTTGTGGCCTGCGGGCTGGGGCTCGACATCGTCCGACTCGACCGGCCGCGCCAGGGTGTGCAGTTACCCATCGACTATTTCGGAACCATCGCACGCATCGGGTTCTACAACACGTTCACAGCTCGAATCGACGATGCCGCCTTGGCTGGCGCATCGGGTTCGTCCGCGGTGAGTCACGCGGGCATGGCGCTCGCGGTCGATGAGACGAGCGGCGACGTCTTCGCTATTCGTGGCCCCGGACTTGCCACGCTGCAGGGCCACGCTGAGTCGATTCTGTCTATTGACGGACTTGTGGTGCTGGAGCAGATGGTGCGACACGCGCTCGGGGTCGCCTCACGCTGATCGAGTAGCGCGCAGAAGCCTCCCCGTTGATCGGTGACGGCCGCTGACGGTCTAATGCTGCGGGTTTTCTTACGTGTCGACGGTTTGTTTCCTGGCAACTGGAAAGTGGCCCTGCGGCAATGAGAAGCGCAGTGGATATTCAGCGATCCCTGGCACAATAACGCCGCATGGAATCCAATATGTGGTTCAGCGTCATACTGGTCTTGCTGTTCATTTTCATCGGCGGCGTCTTTGCAGGTACTGAGACCGCTCTGGTCTCGTTGCGTGCCAGCCAGATCACCCAGATGGAACGGCGTAGTGCGAGAGGGTCGCGCGCGGCAGCGGTCGCCAAAGACCCCAACCGCTTCCTCGCGGCGGTACAGATCGGTGTCACCGTGGCCGGGTTCTTCTCCGCCGCCTACGGCGCAACTGCCATCGCACCGTTCGTGACGCCGCTGCTGACCGACTGGGGACTGTCGCAGAATGCAGCGAACACCACCGCGCTGGTTGTGTTGACTCTCGTCATCGCGTACCTGTCCTTGGTGTTGGGAGAACTCGTCCCCAAGCGCTTTGCGCTGCAACGACAGGTTGCCATCGCGACCGCTGTCGGTCCGCCGTTGGATAAATTCGCGACGTTGATGCGGCCGGTGATCTGGTTGCTGTCGGTCTCGACGAATGCTGTGGTGAAGTTGCTCGGCGGCGACCCGAAGGCCAAGTCTGAGGAGGTCAGTGATGAGGAACTGCGTGACATGGTCGCGGAACATGAAGGGTTTGGTGTCGACGAGCGTGCCATCCTCGCCGACGTCATTGATTCCGGCTCGCGCACGGTCACGGAGGTGATGCGCCCGCGCCATGATGTTGCCTTCGTGCCGGCCTCCGCCACGTTGGCCGAGGCCATCGCGCACGTGCAGAATCTGCCATATTCGCGCTACCCCGTCATCGGAGAGAGCTTCGATGACATCGTGGGATTCCTGCACATCCGTGACCTCTTGGACGCCGCCATGGAAACCAAGAATCCGACATTGCACGTCGGTCGGTTGGCCCGTCCGGTCCTGGAACTGCCCGGCACCAATTCGGTGCTGCCGACCTTGACCTTGATGCGCCGGGAACGGCGCCACATGGCGATTGTTGTCGATGAGTATGGCGGCACCGACGGCATCGTGACACTCGAAGACCTTGTCGAAGAACTCATCGGAGACATTTGGGACGAGTTCGACACACCCGCATCGGGGGTGGCTGATAGTCATGAGGCTGGCATGCTGACCAATGTTGACGCTGGAATCAGCATTGAGGAATTCGCCGAAGTCACGGGCATCGAGTTGCCTGATGGTCCTTATGAGACCGTGGCGGGCTACATCATGACACATCTGGGTCGTTTGGGGCAGGTAGGTGATGCGGTGCCGATTGGATCATGGCTGATCGAAGTGACCGAAGTGGACAAGCGGCGCATCAGTCGTGTGGATGTGGTCTCCGCGCCCGTCGCCGAGTGACGACCACTGCGATAACCGCGCCTATGAGGACAACCGCAGCGACGAGTGCCCACACGCTTTGTGCTGCTAGAGCGACTCCAGCCCAGAACACCGATAAACCCACGGTGCCCCACACGGCCGCCCAGGCCATCGAACCGGGAATGGACGCGATTGTGAACCGCAGGTACGGCATTTGGATGATGCCTGCAGCGAGCATGATCGCTGTCTGAAAGCCAATCGTCAGGTAGCAGACTGTCACTGCGGGAGCACCCCAACGACCCAAGGTCGCGATAGCGCGTTTGGTCGATTCGGCTTCCAGCCAACCGCGCATTCTGCGTGACCAGTGGTGCCGATCTTTGAGCAGGGCGGCTTCCGTTCCACGTGAAACGAGCCGAGCGAGCCAATAAGTTCCGTGGGATCGAAGTAGCACGATAAAGAACAGCGCGACGAGTGTGATCCATAGTGGCGTGCCCGTGGGCAGGCCAGGAACGGAAACACTTGCAGGCATGGGCCCATGCTACCGGGGGTGCAACAACGATAACGGTGACTGTTTAGATGATGCGCTGTGTTCAAGCCGCTGTGGAGTTCGAGACTTCGCTCATTGAGTTAGTCGAGATGACTTGCGGGTTTCGACCCTTCGATCGGTTCAGGACAAGGCAGGCTCAACCGGCAAAACGGTGGGCTCGTCCGACAGGGAATGTTGGACGAGCCCACCGTGGGTTTCGACTAGCTCAACCAGCGGGTTTCGGCCTTTCGACGTGCTCAGGACAACGCTGGCTCAACTGGCGGTGTCTACTTTTTCTTCTTGGCTTGGATCGTTTTGACTGGTGAGGTCTTGCCGATCACGTTGGCCGGGTTGGTGGGTGTGAAGGTGGCGCGTACCTTGATCTTCTTTTTCTTGGTGTGTTTCTTCGCGATCTTCACGGTGATCTTCTTCTTGGTCGCGGGAACCGAGACTGTCTTGACGGTCTTTTTGCCAATCTTGACGGTTACGGTGCCTGCGGTGCGTTGGCCGTTGGTCAGCGCACCGATCTTGACGGTGACCTTGGCGGCTTTGCCTCGTTTGTACTTCTTGCCGTTGACCGTGATCTTCTTGAGTGCGACCTTGGCCACCGATACGTGCACGGTTGCTGAGGTGATACCGGAACCCACACGTGTCGCAGTGATCCGATGCACTCCGGCATCCAAGCCGGGCACGACAAGGGAAGCACTCGTGCCTGAGATGACTGCTCGTCCTAAGGACTTGCCGTTATCGAAGAACTCGATCTGACCCGAGAGCCCGGTTGCCACCTGACCGCGCAAGGTCACGGATTGACCATACGAGATCAGTGCCGGAGAGGCTGACAACTGCACGGGTGCTTCGGTGTCTTCCTCGTCCGGGATCTCGGTCACCGTGATCTGCTGCGACACGGTCGCATTCGACTGAGCACCAGTAACAGTCAAAGTGACTGTTCCAGGCACTGCTGGCGCGGCAATGGATCCAGTGATTTTGCCGGTGGTGCTGGCGATAAGACTCACGGATTCGGAACCGAGGGTTGCTGTAACAGCTTCGGATTCGCCGAATCCGTTGGCGGTGAACACGATCTGGGAACCGGCCACTACACGTGATGGTGCAGAAAGAGTCGGGTTCCAGGTGGCTGCGGTCACCGTCACGGTGCTAGCAGGTGCACCTCCTGAGGTGGCACCCACCAGTTGCAGGCCGTATTCACCAGGCGCGGTCAGGCGTGGCACGGTCACGCTGATCGAGACGGCACCCGAGGCATTTGCCGTGCCCGAACCAATCACCCGATCGCCGAGGACGACCTCAACGACCTCACCAGCAGAGAACCCACCACCAGAGACAGTCACAGCAGTGCCTGCGGCGATGCTTCCGGATGGAACGTTCTGGCTGGGCAGCGCTGCCGTTGTTGGCTGCTTGTCCTGTCCGATGGCGAAGATGCGACGGTTGTCATCCGAGCCACCTGGCAGGGTCACCGATACGATGTGCCGACCGGCAGGAGCCGTATACGGCGTGGTCGCGAAGACATACGCACCAGGATCCAACGTGGTGGAGTTGCGTTCGGTGGTCCACACCAACTTCACATTGCCGGTCATCGGGTTCAATGCGCCGACATCGCGGCGAGCCTCCCAGGCAGCGCCGCTGCCTGATTCCGGTAGTACCCAGTCACCGAAGCTCAGCACCGCGGTTCCCGTCGAACCATCGTCCAAGGTCACCGTGGCCGAACCCGAGGTATTGGCGTTCTTCGCAGCACCGATGAAGGTGATCTTGGTCGGTTCTCCTTCAATCGTTACGGTCTGCCCGTTCGGTGCGATCGTGTCATGTAGGCCTTCGGAGACGTTTGGCCACTGCGCAGTCAGTCCGGCAAGTGACGGCTCGTCCGAGATCTCGTGCAAGTCAACCAGTTCACCGGGGACGAGTCCCAACTCCGCAAGAGCATCGCTGGTCATCGAACGGTAACCGTCGAACTGTCCGGCATCCGCACGACTATGAGACATGGCCTGGAGATTCGTGTTGTCCAGGAATCGTCCCGGTGTCGCCACGCGCACGGTCACGTCAGACGATGTTCGTTCGCCGTCGCCGGTGATCACGGTGATCGGGAAGACATAGTCGCCGTCGGCCACTTTATTCGAGACCTTGACCGACAGCGGCTGGACATCGCGACCAGTCGAGTCGAACATCGTCTGCTTCGTCGTCGAGACTGTGAACCCTGCCGGAGCAGCGGTCGTATCGATCGCATAAGAGTCGTCAGTCGCAGAGACACGCTGGATAGCGAAATCAAGCGTCTCCGACTGACCTGGCCGGACAGTGATCGGATCACCATAGGCAATGACCTGGTTCGAACCGTAGTCAAACGACGGCGGTGCATCCTCGGCGGCAGTACCCCAGTGAGTCGGAGTGTCCGACAAGGTGAAGTCGATGGTGGTGTCGTCCTCCTGCCAGCCATCAGGGATCGCGGTGTTCGTCTGAGCAACCCCGTTCACCGACAACCCGGCGATGTAACGCTTGGTTGTTGCGCCAGGCGCATTGATCGTCAACGTATTGCCATTGCCGAGATCAACCTCGGCCACCTCGAAGTTCGGGGTATTGACGGTGAGGATGTCTGTTCCGGGGGTCGCTGGATAAAGACCAAGTGCGGCCCACACATACCAGGCGGACATCGCGCCGAGGTCGTCGTTGCCCGGTTCCGCGCCATCCGGCTCGTGGCCGAACAGATCGTTGCGAATATCGTCCACGACCTCCTGAGTGCGCCATGGCTGGCCGACGTAGTTGAACGCCCACGGAGTGGCGAAGTTGGGCTCGTTGCCGGCCCACATCTTCGGCACGTTCGCGCCGACGTTGTAACCGCCGGTCATGAAGTCGTTCAACCGGTCCGCCATGGCAGTCCGTCCACCCAGTGTCCGTGCTAGACCTGCGATGTTCTGCGGTGCCATCCACAAGTACTGCTCGGAGGTCGCCTCGTCGAATCCGATCTGACCATAACCGGTGACATGGCCGCGATGGCCGAAGTTGCCCGGAGTGTTGTTGCAATCCGAGCCGATCGGGTAGCGCCCCATGTAGTCACGGGCTGACAGGCACATCGTCAGCGGGTTGATGTGGTTCTGCCAGTAGTTCGTGCGCTCCCGGAACTGTTCCGCGACGTCGCTAGGAACTGTGTCAGGGTAGTTCTCCACTCCGATTCGAGCCGCGAACTCACTGATCGCGAAGTCATCAATGGCCCACTCCTGGGCCACCGATGCACCCGTGACCGCGTGATCGGTTTGATGTTCGGGAGTTTGCGGCGCGTACTTGCGCTCGGTGTAGTCCTTTGCACCAGGACGCACGATCTGGTCGGGATTTTGACCGCCAGTGTATTCACCGGCTGTTTCGCCCAGAGCACCTTCGTACATGTAGTGCAACGCCTGACCAACGGCGAAGTCCGTTGCCCCGAAAGCATGGGCCTGCGCGATGAAGGCCGATGCGTTATCACCGGACATCTGATCAGTAGATGCGTTCGCCATAGCCCATCGAGAGAACTGGCCTGACTGATCGGCATTGACCACATAGGTCTGCGCCACGTCGCTAAGGACCTTCGGCTCGATCATGGCGGCGAGCGGTGCCCACGAGCGGTAGGTATCCCAGTCCGAGAAGTTCGCGTAAATGTGTTCCTGATTCAAACCGTATTCCGCGTTCGAGTCCGCGATGTTGTGGATCGTCGGTGCGACTTCCGGCTTCGGGTCGTTTGTGGCGCCCGGGCGCTGGAAGTAGAAGTAGTCGAATCCCGCGTAGTCACCTGTCGTGTCATCGAAGATATTCGGGTGGAGGAACGACCGGTAGACCGCGTGGTAGAAGGTCTTGATGTCTCGCTGCGAGGCTGTGTCGGAGATTCGGAACTTGCCGAGGATCTCATTCCATCGGTCATAGGTGTCCTGGCGGATCGCATCGAATGCCTCGGCATAGTCTGTATGGGTCTCCGCTGGGCTGAGATCGGTGTAATCCGGGGTGGGAACCTCGGTGGCCAGATTGAGCGACGAGCCACCCCGGTGGTAACTGTCGGGATCTGCCTGGCCGAGAGCCAGGTCACCGGTTTTCACGTACGATATCGAGATCTTCATCCGCACTGTCGTTGTGCCCGGTGCGAACCGCACATATCCACCTGGACGAGCGATACCCGCGTATTCGGCATCGTCTGAGTCAACACCGACGGTCTTGTTCTGGAACTGGTTGGCGCTCTCGTTCCAAGCACCGTAATGGGTGAAGGGTTGCTCGAATTTGGCGGTAAAGAACGCACGGTATTGGTTCTGCTGGCCACAGAACGAACTGTTGACCGTCCAACCGCTGATAGTGCCATTATTCGGGTTGACGTTGATTGAACCTTTGATCGTGCCCTTGTTCGAGACACCGGAGCGAATGGTCACGGCAGGTGTGGCACCAGAAGGGAAGGTGAACTCCGCAACACCGGAACGATCTGTGGCCGTTAACTCAGCAGTGATCTGCTGGTTGTTGGCGTCGATGGTGTTGAGTTTGTAATATCCCGGTTCGGCCACCTCGCCATCATGGGTGAGAGTGCTCGTCTTGTTCCATGGGCTGTTGGCGGTCGGGTCAACCGTAGTCGGCAGTACCGGGAAATCTCCGAACGCACCACAACCCTGTGAGGCATGGTTGACGCCGAAGCCGCGCAACTTATTGCTGCTATACCGGTAGCCAGCACCGTTATCCCCGTTATCCGGCGAGAACTGCATCATGCCGAATGGTGCTGCTGGGCCGGGGAAGTTGTTGATCTCACCGACGACGACGCCACCCGAGCCGGTTCCGGCGAGGGTGTTGACGTAAGAGGCCGGATCGGTCACGAACGTGACATCCGCGTGGGCGGCGGGTGCCGCGACCATGCCGGTGACGGCCAGCGCACTGATTGCGGTTGCGGCCGCGAATCGCCGCAGACCACGGCGGGTGGTGGGAGGGGTGCTCGTCATGGATTTTCTCCTCATTGAAGAGCTGGGGCGAGATTGAGATGTGGTCGACATGGGTTAACGCACCACCTTGCCGGTCTTGACAGATTTAACTGTCTTTTTTGCGTAGCCGGGGGCATTGAGCGTGACCTGGACGGACAGCCGTTTCTTGGCGAATTTCTTGGTGACCTTGAACTTCGCCTTACCGGCCTTCTTGCCCTTGATCTTCTTGTTGCCTGCGAACCACCGGTAGGTCTGCTTGACCTTGGCGCCTGGTGCAGAGACCTTCTTGACGCTGGCCTTCAAGGTTTGACCGACACGAACTTTCTTCTTTTTGACCGCTTTCTTCTTCGCCCGGATAACCGGTTTCTTCGAAGTGATCGTGCCGACCTCGGTCAACCCAGCGGAAAGGAACTGTTCGATGGTCTGTCGGTTGACGGCTGTGGCGATCACACGTACCGATACGACGGTGTTCGCGTCAGCAGGGGTGAGGCGGTAGGACGAGTTCGTCGCTCCTGCGATCGGCTGTGTGCCGCGCAGCCACTGGTAGGTCACTCGAGCATTCGCGGGCTCGAAAGTTCCAGGGCGTACCGTCAGAACACTGCCGACCTGGGTTGTGCCCGTAACCGTCGCTGCTGACCTGATCGCGACGAGCGGGTCAGGAAGACCTGGTTCACCCGGCTGGTTGGGATCAGTCGGGAACGGATTCTCGTCGGCTGCCAAGACCGGTGAAGCAGTGGTCCTGGTGAACTCGAGTGTTGTGTGGCCCACCTTGGAGACAGTCACTCGCACCGCGATGGTCTTGCCGACCTGGGCGCTGGAAGGCACGAAGGTCTTGCCGAAAGCCCCCGCGATGACTGCGCCATCTGCGAGCCATTCGACGGTGATGCCGACCGTAGCCGGATCCTCAGTCGCGGTGGCGTACTGACCGGTGTTGATCACGAGGGTGTCGCCCACGCGCGGGAGGCCAGCCAGGGAGGGCTCGACGGTGGCGGTCAATTCAGCCAGAGTCACCGTGACCTCGTCAGAGACAAAGGACACGGGAGCGACACCGGGATGATGGCCCACGACTGAGAACGCGATCTTCTTCCCGGCCCAATCAGCGGGGACGACACGCGCCTGAGTCGGGATGTCATCGGAAATCACGCCATCGACGAGCAAGTTGGCGCTCGTGCGGGCGGGAACTTCACCGATCCACTGCACCGAAGGGGCGATGGTTTGTCCCACAGAGACTGATGCGGGGACTGTGACCTCGGCATTGAAGCTTGCCGATGCGTTGGAGGTGTCAGCGTCGGACGCGATGGCGAAGATGTGGACTCGATCTTCGTCGGGGAACTCGACGGAATCGAGTTTCTTGCCCGATGGGAGGGTCGCAACATTCGTGATGAAGATGGTGCAGTTGACGTTGTCGCCGTAGCGTGGCGCTTTGGGCACGGCGAACGAGTTGTCTGTGTTTCCGTCTGAGCACCAGTCCGCTGCACGGTACGAGACGGTTTGAGAGGTGTCATCGTCGAAGTTCAGCTTGAACGGCAGCGCGGCGGTCAGGTTGTCCGCATTATGGGCGGTCCACACGAAGGCGATCTTGGTCGCTGCCTGTGCTGCACCGGAGCCGAGCGCCGCCGACGTGTCGACGGTCTGTCCCTTGGCTTCCACGTTATCGAGATAACCGCCGGGCAGGTTGCCGCCCATACGGTACGTGACTGCGGCATCGCTGGGATGTGCCGTCTCGCCGGTGAACGACATACCGCCATTCGCGAGATTAGTGCGGTGGAAGCCGAAGCCGCCCGCCAGGTTCGGTCGGTCGCCGGGCAGGTCGCCACCGATGGCCTTGTTATTGAAGTAGTAGTCCAGCCAGCTGTCGGTGACGGCTGGCGGCTCTAGGGCTTGGGCAGATGTCGCGATTGCGGCCAGACCCATGCCCGCACTTAATGCGAGCACCGATATCGAGGAAACGAGTCGGGTGAGTCTGCCGTGCTTCGTGCGCGACGAGGGATGATTCGTTAGTAACACGCGTGTCTCCATCCACGTCCATGTGGTTTGTAGTACCCAGCACTGTCAACTCTGACAGCGTTGTCAAACAGCCTATCAATGGTCCGACATGTTGCCAACGTCAGAAGACGACGAGGGGCTCGTCCAACTGGAAAGTCGGACGAGCCCCTCGTGTCGTGGTGGGTTATTTTTTCTTGGTTTGGATGGTTTTGACTGGTGAGGTCTTGCCGATCACGTTGGCCGGGTTGGTGGGTGTGAAGGTGGCGCGTACCTTGATCTTCTTTTTCTTGGTGTGTTTCTTTGCGATCTTCACACTGATTTTCTTGGTGGTGGCTGTCACGTTCACGGTGCGTATGGTTTTCTTGCCCACGCGCACTGTGATGGCACCTGTGGTGCGTTGGCCGTTGGTCAGCGCACCGATCTTGACGGTGACTTTGGTGGCTTTGCCTCGCTGGTATTTCTTGCCGTTGACGGTGATCTTCTTCAAAGCGACTTTGGCCACCGATACGTGCACGGTTGCTGAGGTGATACCGGAACCCACACGTGTCGCAGTGATCCGATGTGTGCCAGCGTCGAATCCCGTTACGGTGAGTGTCGCGGTGTTGCCAACGATGCTGGCCCGGCCCAGCGAACGACCCGCGTCGAAGAACTCAACTTGACCAGTCAGTCCGGTTGCGACCTGTCCACGTAGTGTGACCGACTGGCCGTAGCTGATCAGGGCGGGCGAGGCGGATAACTGCACGGGTGCTTCGGTGTCTTCCTCGTCCGGGATCTCAGTGACGGTGATCGACTTCGAGACAGCCGCACCCGACTGAACACCAGTCAGCGTGAGCGTCACAGTGCCTGGTGTGGCGGGAGCTGCGATGGAACCGATGACTCCACCGCTAGCGCTAGCGATCAGTGTTACCTGCTCACTGCCCAACGAAGCGGCTACTTGTTCGGATTCGCCGAAGCCTTGTGCGGTAAACACGACTTGGGAGCCGACCAGGACAGAGTTCGGGGCTGACAGGGTTGGATTCCATGTCGCTGCGGTTACCGTCACGGTGCTGGCTTGCGTGCTAGAGGTGGCACCGACTAGTTGCAGGCCGTATTCGCCGGCGGCGGTCAGGCGTGGCACGGTCACGTTGATGGAGACCGATCCGGAGACATTCGCTGTTCCTGAACCGATCACCCGATCGCCGAGGACGACCTCAACGACCTCACCAGCAACGAAACCAGTGCCGGTGACATTTGCCGTAGTACCAGCTGTCAGCGTCGTTGGTGCATTCTGCGTGGGCAGGGCGGGCTCGTCCTCATGGTTATCCTGCGCAATGGCGTAAATACGACGGTTATCGTTGGCACTACCTGGCAGGGTCACCGATACGATGTGCCGACCGGCAGGAGCCGTATACGGCGTGGTCGCGAAAACATACGCACCAGGGTTACCGCTACTGCCGTGGACGTTACGTTGCGGAGTCCAGATAACTCGGACGTTACCGCTCATCGGGTTCAGCAGGCCGGTGTCACGCCGTGCCTGCCAAGCCGTGCCGCTGCCTGATTCCGGCAGTACCCAGTCACCGAGGTTGAGCCCGGCGGCGTTGGTGATGATCGTGCCATCGTCCAAGGTCACTGTGGCCGAACCAGTGGTGTTCGCATCCTTGGCAGCACCGATGAAGGAGAGCTTCCTCGGCTGACCGGTCAACTCAATAGTCTGGCCGTTCGGCACTACAGAATCATCCATGCCCTCCGAGATCACGGGAAGACGGACGCTAAGACCAGCCAGCGTCGATTGTGCTTGAGCATTGTCTGAGACATCAGCAAGATCGACGAGTTCACCTGGAACTAGTCCAAGCTCAGCCATCGAGTCGCTCTGCACGCTGTGATAGCCATCGAAATGACCGGCATGCGCGGCGCTCAAGGATCGTGCATGCAAATTAGTCGCAGCGATGAATCCGTTGGCCTTGGCGACACGAACGGTCACGTCGGATGTGGAACGGTCACCGTTCCCGGTCACGGTAGTGATCGGGAAGGTGTAGTCACCATCAGCGACATTGGATGAAACAGTGATCGAGAGCGGCTGCACATGACGACCGGTTGAGTCGAAGCGTTGCGGCTTCGTTGTCTTGATGACAAAGCCTGCGGGTGCTCCGGTGAAGTCCAAACGATAAGTATCCGATGTGGCAGCTGCCCGTTGGATCGCGTAATCCAGTGTTCCTGAATCGCCTGGTTTGACTGTGATGGGGTCGCCGTAGGCGACAACTTGGTTGGAGCCATGGTCGAATGACGGTGGTGCGTCAGCGGGTGCAGTTCCCCACATCGTCGGTGACGAAGCCATCGTGAAGTCAAGAGTCGTGTCCTGATCTTGCCAGCCATCAGGGATGGCGGTGTTCGTCTGCGGAACTCCGTTGACTGACAATCCAGCGATGTAACGCTTGGTCGTCGCGTCCGGTGCGTTGATCGTCAGGGTGTTGCCATTGCCCAGTTCGAACTGGACCTTTTCGAAGTTAGGCGAGTTCACCGTGAGGATGTCTACACCGGGAGTAGCCGGGTACAGGCCGAGGGCCGCCCACACGTACCAGGAGGACATGGCACCGAGGTCGTCGTTGCCCGGCTCTGCGCCGTCACGTCCGACACCGAAGAGTTGCGTACGGATGTCCTCGACTACCTCCTGGGTTCGCCAAGGACGACCCAGGTAGTTGTACGCCCATGGGGTGGCGAAGTTCGGCTCGTTCCCGGCCCACATCTTCGGCACGTTCGCACCGACGTTGTAACCACCGGTCATAAAGTCATCGAGTCGCTCCGCGGTGACATCCCTGCCACCGAGGATGGCGGCCAAACCGGCCATGTTCTGCGGTGCCAGCCACAAGTACTGCTCCGAGGTGGCCTCGTCGAAACCAATCTGACCGTAACCGGTGACGGTACCGCGGTAGCCGTGGCCGCCAGGGGTGTCGTTGCAATCTGAGCCGACCGGGTAGCGTCCGGCGTAATCGCGCGCTGATAGGCACATCGTCAGCGGGTTGATGTGGTTCTGCCAGTAGTTCGTCCGTTCTTGGAACAACTCCACTACATCGTCGGGGACGTTGTCCGGGTAGTTCTCAGTCCCAATGCGCTTGGCGAACTCACTGACTGCGAAATCGTCTATGGCCCATTCTTGCGCCACTGACGCACCTGTCACAGCGTGGTCGGTTTGATGTTCGACGGTCTGTGGTGCGTACTTGCGCTCGGTGTAGTCCTTCGCACCTGGACGAGTCACCTTGCGCAACGGGATCTCTGGCGTGGGCTCACCGGCATTTTCACCGAATGTGACCTCGTACATGTGGTGGAGTGCGCGGTCGGTGGCGAAGTCTTCAGCACCGAAGGCATGTACCTGTGCGATCAGCGCCGAGGCGTTGTCACCGGACATCTGACCGGTGGATTGGTTCGCAATGGACCAGCGGGGGAACTGTCCCCATTGATCGGCAAAGAGAACGTAAGTCTGCGCGATGTCGCTGGCCACCTTGGGCTCAAGGAGCGCGACGAGTGGTGCCCAGGAACGGTAGGTGTCCCAATCGGAGAAGTTGGAATAAATGTGATCCTGGTCGATGCCGTATTCCGCATTCGTGTCAGCGATGTTGCGGATAGTCGCGGGGATGTCTGTGCCACTTTGGCCAGCTTCGTAGTACTTGAAGTGGTCGAAGCCCGCATAAGCACCGTCAACGTCCTCGAAGACATTCGGATGCAGCATCGTTCGATACAACGAGTGGTAGAACGTGCCGATGTCACGTGCTGAAGCGGTGTCCGAGACCTTGATCTTGCGTAAGATCTCGTTCCACCTGTCGTAGGTGTCCTGTCGGACTGCATCGAATGCTGTTGCATAGTCTGCGTACGCGACCGCGTCGTTGGTCTTGTAATCCGGGGTCGGGATTTCGGTGGCCAGGTTCAGGGACGAGCCGCCATAGTGGTTGCTGTTTGGATCGGCCTGTCCGAGTTCGAGGTCACCGGTCTTGACGAACGACATCGAGATCTTCATTCGCACGGTAGTGGTGCCTGGTGCAAACCGGACGTAGCCACCGGCCTGACCGACGTTGGCCACCTCGGCGTCAGTCGTGTCAACGCCGACGGTCTTGTTGGTGATATTCGATGTGCCCTCGTTCCATGCGCCGTAGTGCGTGAAGGGCTGTTCGAACTTCGCGGTGAAGTACACCTTGTACTGGTTGTCCTGAGTTGCGCTGCAGAATCCACGGTTCAGCGCCCAGCCCGAGATGGTGCCGTTATTCGGGTTGACGTTGAAGGAACTCTTCTTGGCGGTCTTGTTGTTCATCCGACCGGGACGAATCATGACTGTTGGGGTGGTGCCGGCGGGGAAGGTGAACTCGGCCATGCCGGAGCGGTCAGTCGCGGTCAGTTGCGCGCCGATGGTCCGGCCGAGGCGATCCCTCGTGTCCATCGACAGGTAGCCGATTTCGCCGTGTTCGGTTTCAGTCAGGATCGTGCTGGTCTTGTTCCATGGCTCACGAGGCGATGGCGAACCTTCGGGGTCTACCGTCGTCGGATCGACGGTGGTGGGCAGCACGGGGAAGTTACCGAATGCGGTGCAACCCTGCGAGGCGAAGTTGACCGCGAAGCCCTGCAGGTTGGTGTTCCCGTTACGGTACCCGGTGCCGTTATTGCCGTTCGACGGTGAGAACTGCATCATGCCAAAGGGTGCGGCGGGGCCGGGGAAGTTGTTGATGCTCCCCACGACAGGTCCGCCTGATCCAGTACCGGAGAAAGTATCAACATAGGAAGCGGGGTCGGCGACGAAGGATACGTCGGCGTTGGCTGCGGGCGCAGTGAGCATCCCTGTGGCCGCCAATGCGCTGATCGCGGCGGTGGCCGCGAGGCGGCGTAGGCCTCGTTTGGTGGTGTGACGAGTGCTCGTCATGGGGTTTCTCCTCGAAGAGGTGTGAAAAGAACGTTGAGTTGAGGTCGACATGGGTCAGCGCACCACCTTGCCGGTCTTGGCGGACTTGACCGTTTTCTTGGTGTAGCCCTTGGCGTCGTAGGTCACGCGAACATGGAGTCGCTTGCCGGCGAGTTTCTTGGTGACCTTGAACTTCGCCATACCGGCTTTCTTGCCCTTGATCTTCTTATTGCCCACGAACCAGCGGTACTTGGTCTTGAGCTTTGATCCGGGAGCACTGGCTTTGCCGGTACGGGCACGCAGAGTCGTGCCTACCCGCACCTGCCTTTTCTTCACAGCCTTCTTCTTGATGGCGATCCGCGGTTTCTTGGTCGCGATCGCCCCGTTACTGACCATTCCAGCGGTGAGGAACTGCTCGGTGGTCTGCCGGTTGACGGCCGAGGCGATCACACGCACGGAGATGACGGTGTTCGCATCGGCAGGAGTGAGACGATAGGACGAGTTTGTCGCGCCGGCGATGGGCGCAGTGCCGCGCAGCCACTGGTAGGTCACTCGTGCGCTAGCGGGTTCGAAGACTCCCGGACGCGCCGTGACGACTTTGCCGACCTGCGCAGTGCCGGTCATTGACGCGATGCTGCGAATCGCAACCAACGGGTCGGGCAGAGTCGGTTCCACCGGTGGTTCAACAGGATCCGTCGGGAACGGACTTTCATCAGCAGCCAAAACGGCAGCCGTGGCATCGGTGGTGAGGACCAGGGTGGTGTAACCCGCTTTGGTGACCGTCACCCGTGCTGAGATGGACTTACCCACTTGTGCTGCGCTTGGGATAAAGAGCTCGTCACCGGCATCAGGAATGGGGGTTCCGTCAGCGAGCCAAGTGATATCGGTTCCCACCGCGGTGGGGCTTTCGGCGGGTGTCGCGTATTGACCGGTGTTGACCACCAGGCTGTCACCGACGCGAGCCAAACCGGCCAACGTCGGCTCGGTGATGGCAGTCAGTTCGCCCGGTGTGACGGTGACCTCGTTAGAGATTTGCGGTGATGGTGCGTAGCCAGGGGTTCGGCCGATTGCTGCGTAAGCAAGGGACTTGCCTGCCCACGAGGTGGGAACTACAAATGATGATGTGGAGATCTCACTGGCTACGCCGTCGACGTACCAGAACGTCTCGGTAGTTGCCGGTGCTTCGCCAACCCACTGGAGAGAAGGTGTGATGACATCGCCTACCGTAATGGTTTCGGGCAGTTCAATGTTCGCATTGAAACTGCTCATCGCGTTCTGGGTGTCTGCGTTGGATGCGATAGCGAAGATGTGCACGCGAGGTTCATCAGGAAGATCAATCGCATCAAGCGATTTACCGGCAGCCAGGTTGATTACGTTGGTAATGAAGATTGTGCACCCTGGGCTGGTACTGCCGTAACGAGGCTTAGGTGCTGCGATCGCAGTATTGCTCGAGTTCTCGGCGGCACACCAGTCGCGCGGTGTTAGATTCACGGTGCTGGTTGTGTCGTCGCTGTAATGCAGGGTGAATGGTTGTGCGGCAAGACTGCTGGCGTTGTGCGCAGTCCACACGAAGGCGACTTTCGTCGCTGGCTGGGCTGAAGCTGACCCCAGTGCGATCGAAGTGTCGATGCGTTGTCCCTGTGCCTCGATATTGTCAGTGAATGGTCCTGCCACTGCGCCGCCCATGCGGTACTTCACGCTGGCGTCGGTTGGGTGTTGTACCTCGTCATCGAACACGACACCACCAGGGTGGGTGACCTCTTGGCCGCCGGCGATCAAACTGGAACGATGAAAACCCCATCCGCCATCCATATTGGGGGCGTCACCAGCCTGGTTACTGCCGATGCCTTTGTTGTTGAAGTAGTAGTCCAGCCAACTAGGGCTGACCTCTGGCGGGGTTGCTGCCCCAGCTGGTGCTGCAGCAACTGTTATTCCTAGACCCACGCTCATTGCGAGGGCTGCGGTGGCAGACACAAATTGGACGAGGTGAGCACGCCACGGGCGCACCTCGTGCTGGGTCTTTGAAGCCAAGGGGTATCTCCATCCACGACGATGTAGTCATCTTGTTGGGCGGCAACGCGATCGAACGCTGACAGCGTTGTCAGTTGAGCGTATCAAAGCAGTGTGGCTGTGCCAAGGGAGTTTCGATGGGGTAAACGAAGGGGCACCCCGGCCTATGACCGAGGTGCCCCTTTTGGGCGTTTTGATGCTCCGCTGATCGAGCTCGCGCTGTCCTAGGCCTGTCGAAGGATCGAGATCATTCGTGGTTTCGACAGGCTCAACCAACCTGGGTTTCGGCAAGGTCAGCCAGCATTGAACTCAATCAGCGGTCATGATCAGCGACCTTTCATCGTGTTCACCTTCGACTTAGTGACGTTGATGTTGGCCAGGTCGTTCGGCCGGAAGTTAGCGCGGACCTTGATGCGCTTCTTCTTGGTGAACTTCTTCGGGATCTTGACCTTGACCTGCTTCTTGTTAGCCCCGATCTTGACGGTACGGACCTTCTTCTTACCAACTCGTACCACGACCCGTCCAGCAGCACGTTGGCCGTTGTTCAACTTGGCAACCCGAACCCGGATGGTCTTGACCTTGCCACGCTGGTACTTCTTGGCCTTGAGCAACTTGACGCTCTTGGCCTTCGCCTTGGTCACAGTCAGGTTCACCGACTGCGACAATGTGGAAGTTCCGACAAGCTGAGCCCGGATCGCATATAAGCCTCGGTTCAGGTTGCCGACTTGCAACTGCGCTGCAGAACCAACGATTGGTGCTCGTCCCAATGAACGCGAACCGGCGAAGAACTCCACCTGACCGGTCACGCCACTTGAAACCTGTGCGCGCAGTGTCACCGGCACACCGTAAACCGTCTGACCGGAACTGACAGACAACGAAACTGTCGGTTGAGGTGTCACCGGCGGATTAGGCGTTGTCGGGGCTGCCGTGACGGTGACAGTGGTGGCTTCTCCGCCCGCTGATGTCTCGCCGACCAGGCGTAGGTTGTAAGTGCCTGGTTCAGTCTGTGCCGGGATGGTTGCTGTCACCGTGACATTGCCTGAACTGTCAGCAATGCCAGTACCGACGGCCTTGTCACCGAGGAACGCAGTCACTGTTTCCCCTGGAACGAATCCGCCACCGGTCACCGTGACATTGCCACCTGCTGACACTGAACCTGCACTCGTCGACTGAGTCGGCACGGTGCTGGCGATGTCGATGTCGGTGTTCTGTGCGATCGCGAAGATCCGGCGGCGTTCATCAGCCGCGCCCGCGCCAGTCAAGGTCACCGACTTGATCGTGGTTCCTGCCGGAGCGGTGTATGGCGCAGTCGCGAAGACGTATGCACCAGGGTCATTGCTCTGCTGGACTCGCACCGGTGTCCAGATCACCTTGACGTTGGTGCTGTAGGGCTGAAGCGTGCCGTTCTGCATGTTTCCGTTGCTGGATGGAAGTACCCAGTCACCCAGCGACAGATCGACATTCACGATGTTGCCGTTGGACAGTTCGACCTGTGCAGTGCCGTTGGTGTTGCCATTGCGCGCCGAGCCCAAGAACGAGATCTTCGTCGGATCATTTTGCAACTCGATCTTTTGTCCGCTTGGCACCACAGTGTCGGAGAGACCCTCGACAGTAGCCGGAATATAGACGTTCAGACCCGCCAAGGTGGAGCTACCGGAAACCTCTTGCAGGTTGAGAACCTCGCCCAGCGGCAGACCCTCGTCAATCATGAAGTCCCGGATGTATCCGTTAGAGCGGTTGTTCACAGGCTCGAAGTCTGTGTCACGGACGTTGTTTGCCGAGTGTGCCTGGATGTTGGTGGCGTCGAGGAAGCCCCCCTGGTGTGCGACGCGCACGGTTACGTTCAGTACCTGGCGTTCGCCGTCGGTGGTGATCACAGTCAAGGGCACGGTGTAGTCGCCTTCAGCCAGTCCAGGCGCAGCCACCACACGGAACTCGGTCACAGCGTTCCCGTTGGCGTCGAACTGACCGTTGCCGGTCAGCGAAGCGCTGAGTCCTGCCGGTGCCATTGTCGCATCCATGGTGAAACCGACTGCGTTCGAGGTCACACGTTGCACGCCGAGGTCACCGGTGGCAAAAGCCCCTGGCGCCACCTTGACGGGGTGGGCGTAGGCGATCACAGCCTGCGAACCATCGGCGAATGACGGCGGTGCGTCGGCCTCGGCGGTTCCCCAGTCGGTTGGTGTCGATGACAAGGCGAAGTCCAGTGTGGTGTTCTGGTCCAGCCAGCCATCGGGCAGGTAGGTGGCGGTTTGCGCCGTGCCGTTCACTGACAGTCCCGCGATGTAACGCTGGCTGGTTGCTCCAGGTGCGTTGATCGTCAAGATGTTGCCATTGCCGAGTTCGACGACGGCCTTGTCAAAGTTGGGTGTGTTGACCGTCATAATCGTCGTACCGGGAGTTGCGGGGTAGATACCCAGTGCGGCCCAGACATACCAGGCGGACATCGCACCGAGGTCGTCGTTACCCGGTTCGGCGCCATCTGGTCCGTACCCGAACAGATCATTGCGGATATCGTCGACAACCTTCTGGGTGCGCCACGGCTTGCCGTAGTAGTTGAACGCCCACGGCGTGGCGAAGTTCGGTTCGTTACCGGCCCACATCTTCGGCACGTTCGCGCCGACGTTGTAGCCGCCCTCCATGAATGAATCGAGGCGATCTGCCGCCGCTTCACGACCGCCGAGGACTTGACCGAGGCCCTTGAGGTTCTGCGGAACCATCCACAGGTATTGCTCGGAGGTGGCCTCGTCGAATCCGACCTGACCGTAACCCGTGACGCCACCAGTCTGGAAGCCTCCGGTGTTGGAGGCCCAGTAACCGAAGCCCTTAGGGGTGTCCTGGCAGTCGGTGACGTCAGGGAAGTGGCCGGACATGTCACGCGCTGCGAGGCAGCCGTTGAGCGGATTCATGTGCCGCTGCCAGCCATTGGCGCGGTCACGCATCACTTGATCCACGTTGGACGGCACTGTGTCAGGCCAGTTCTCTGAACCGATCGCTCGTGCAAACTCGCTGATCGCGAGGTCGTCAATGGACCATTCCTGTGCGATCGATGCACCGGTGACGGCGTGGTCGGTGGAGAACTCCGGTGTTTGTGGTGCGTAGCCGAGCTCGTTGTAGAGCTTTGCACCGGGACGAGTGATCGAGTGAGGGTTCTGACCACCGGTGTTCTCACCGGCATTCTCACCCAGCGCACCGTCGTACATGAAGTGCAGTGCGCGCTCGACGTCGAAGTTCTTCGCGCCGAACATATAGGACTGAGCGATCTGTGCTGAAGCATTGTCGCCAGACATCTGCCCAGTCGAAGCATTCGCCATCGACCACCGTGGCAGCTGCCCCATTGCCTCTGCTTGCAACACATAGGTCTGAGTGATGTCACTCATCTCTTCTGGAGCCATCATTGCAGCCAGCGGCGCCCAGGAACGGTAGGTGTCCCAGTCGGAGTAGTTCGCATACACGGCTTTGATGTTCGTGCTGTGCTCAGCGTTGGCCTGATCGATGTGCTTGATCTCGGGCATGATCTCGTCCGGCCCTGTGGTTACCCCTGCTTTTCGAAAGTTGAATTTCTTGAAGGTGGGGTAGTACCCGTCAATGTCCGAAATGATATTGGGGTGAAGGAACGTGCGGTACAGCGAGTGATAGAAGGTCTTGATGTCGCGCTCGCTGGCGGTCTTTGAGATCTTGACCTTGCCGAGGATCTCGTTCCACCTGGCCTTGGTGTCCTGGCGGATCTCGTTGAAGGCGGTCTCGTAGTTCGGGTAGGTGTCCGCCGTAGCCACGTCGGTGTAATCCGGGGTCGGAATCTCGGTTGCGAGGTTCAGGGACGAGCCACCCCGGTGCTGACTACCAGCAGGGTTCCCTTTTCCAAGCTCCAGGTCACCGGTCTTGACGTACGAGGTAGAGAACTTCACTCGTACAGTGGTCGTTCCGTGCGGGAACCGTACGTAACCACCGGCGCGGTGCACGCTGGCGAATTCAGCGTCGGTGTCACCACTGCCGGTACGCGTCTTGTTGGTGATGGTCGCGTCATCCTCTTTCCACGCTCCATAGTGCGTGAAGTCAGTGTCGAACTTCGCGGTGTAGTAGATGCGGAACTGGTTGTCAGGCGTCGCGCTGCAGAAGCCCTCGTTGATCGCCCAACCCGTCACCGTCTGGTTGTTCGGGTTGACGTTGAGCGAACTCTTGATCGCGTCCTTGCCGTTCATCCGGCCAGCCCGGAACATCAGTGTCGGGGTCTGTCCCGCAGGGAAGGTGAAGGTCGCAATGCCGGAACGGTCGGTGGCAGTCAGCTCGGCGACGATATCGCGGTTGTCGGCGTCGGTTGTTGTGACCTTGTAGTAGCCCGGTTCCCCTTCTTGCGTGTCGCGTTTGAGATAGTGTTGACGGTTCCACGGTTGACCGCTGGTGGGATTGATGGTGGTCGGCAGCATCGGGAAGTTACCGAATGCGCCACAGCCCTGGGAGGCGAAGTTGACGCCAAATCCCTGTAGCCGTTGGTCGCCCCAACGATACCCAGCGCCGTTGTGTCCGTTGGAGGGTGAGAACTGCACCATGCCAAAGGGTGTGGCTGGGCCAGGGAAGTTGTTGATTTCTCCGACGACTTGCCCGCCGGAGCCAGTTCCGGCCAGGGTGTTGACGTAACTGGCGGGGTCTTCGACGAACCAATCGGCGTCGTCGGCGCTTGCTGCTGGGGCGGTCACCAAGGTGACGATGAGCGCTGCAATTGCGGAGGCCGCAGGTAAGGTGCGGCGCAGCCATTGGGGCTTTCGGGAAATGTTACTGTTCATGATCACTTTTCTCGGGATGAGATACTGCTCGTCTTAAAAATCTTGCGTGCGATGCGCACTGCTAAAAGCTCTGGGCGGTTCGAGAATCTCTCCATCCACGTCGTTGTGGTCTTTCGGGCGAAGTACTGTCAATTCATGACAGCGTTGTCAGAAAGCCTATCAAATCGGTTAAGGACTGCCAAGGCCCACGATACGAGGAGAGGGGCACCGCGGTGCGTTACCGGGGTGCCCCTCTCGTGGTTTCGACGACCTTAACCTGCGGTCATGATCAGCGGCCCTTCATCGTGCTCACCTTCGACTTGGTGACGGTGATGTTGGTCAGATCGTTCGGGCGGAAGTTAGCGCGCACCTTGATGCGCTTCTTCTTGGTGAACTTCTTCGGGATCTTGACCTTGACCCGTTTCTTGTTGGCTCCGATGTTCACCGTGGCGACCTTCTTCTTGCCAACCCGGACGATCACCTGTCCAGCAGCACGCTGGCCATTGGTCAGTTTAGCGACCTTGACCCGAATGGTCTTGGCCTTGCCGCGCTGGTACTTCTTGGCCTTGAGCAACTTCACGTTCTTGGCCTTGACCTTGGCGACCGATACCGCAGTACCGGTGCTCTCGGCCGCGAAGTGGGTGGTCGAACCGAGGTAGACCGCCACGATCGAGTGCGATCCGGCTGGCAGCACGGTGGAGACCGTAGCCTTGCCAGCACTGATCGAGGCGACGCCAACGAGTTCATCTCCGCTGAGGAAGACGACACGTCCAGTGGCGCCGTCTGACACCGCGGCAGTCAGGGTGATCGCGGTACCGTACTGGATCGCCGATGCCGACGCGCTCGTGCTGACTGTCGGTCGGACCATGCCGGGGACACCGGAATCAGCTGGCCACACAACTGCCACGTAACGGCTTGCTGCGACATCCGACACCGCACCTACCGCCTTGAGCTCATAGGCGCCGATGGAGTTCGGCGCCGTGATGCTGCCAGAGATCGAGCCGTTGCTTTGCGCTGTTACGGTCACCGACTGCGAACCGAGGGTCACAGTGACTGCCTCTGTCGGGGCGAAGCCTGTTCCGGTGAACGCGTGGCTCGATCCGGTCTCCGCGCGGTCTGTGCTCGAGACGCTCGTGTCATACGACAGCGTGATCGAGCCGAGTTCGAAGGTTGAGGATCCACCATCTCCAGTCACAGTCGCGGTGACCTCGTAGGTCCCGGCCGGTACTGCGCCGAGCGGCACCTCCAGACTGAATGCCCCCGAAGCATCAACCGTGACCGACTTGGTCGTTGCCGGTGTGGTGTTGATGGAAACCGTCACTGCCGAACCTGGGGTCAACTCAGTTCCGCTGACCACTACCGGTTCGCCACCGGAGAAGTCCGTCTGATCCAGTGCGATGTCATCCTGTGGTACCGATTCGGCGTCAGTTCCGACGGAGAAGATGTGCATCAGCCCGCGGTCGACATTGGCTGGCAGGATCACCTTGGCAACCCGCTTGTCCGGGTTGAGGCTGGTGATTTCTGACTCATATATTCGCCAGGTGGACGTGTCACGAACACCGGTGTTACTCAGACGACCCGAACCGATCAGTCGCTCATTCTCCAGTACGCCGCTGGTCCAGTCCGGGAAGACAATCGGAGCGAAAACTGTCGTGCCATCGGTGTAGACCACCTTGGCAGTTCCGCTGGATGGACCGTTGGTCGCCACACCCAGGAAGCCAACCTTGGATGCCTTCTTGCCAATGGTGATTTCTTGACCGTTCGGGACCCAGTGGTCCGGCTGGAGTGGGGCCGAGGCTGGCCACACGTAATCAATACCGTCGTAACTCAACGTCGCCCCTGGTGTGGCTCGGTTGGAGTCATTTCCGAGGGTGTCACGTGGCAGGGTAACGCCGCCGACGTCGAGTGATCCAGCGTTGGCAACGCCAGGCTCAGCAGTTCCGACTGCATTGAAGGCGTTGCGCTGATCGTCGAAGGACGGCGGCACATCATCATCGCCGGTACCCCAGGCACTAGGTGTTCCGCCCATCGTCAACTCAACGGTTCCACCCTGCTGGGTGAAGGACTCCGGCAGGTAGGACTTCGTCGAAGCGGCACCATCGACGACTGCCGATTGGATGTAGCGGTTCGTTGCCTGACCGGCAGCGTCAATCTCAATGGTGCGGCCAGTGGTCGTGCCATCGAGGTTCTTGGATGTGATGGTCACATTGTCGTAGGCCGGTGAGGTAACGAGCAGTTCCGCACGGCCGAAGATCGCTGGGTACAGGCCGATGGAGGACCAGACGAACCAGGACGAGAGCGACCCGAGATCGTCGTTGCCGGGCAGACCGACCGCGATGGAGTTAGAGAATCCGGGGTTGGCCGGGCTCGGTACGGACGTGTCGATGGCTTCCGCGTGGTACATCGTGGCACGGGCCTTGTCGAGAACATCTGTCGCCTTGGCCGGGTTGCCCAGCCAGTTGTACACCCATGGAGTGTGCATTGAAGGTTGGTTCGACATGTACATGCCGTTGCTGTTCGAACCGCTCAGGTCCAGGCGGTCCAGCACAGGGTAGTTGAACAGAGAGTCGAGGTAGCTTTCGGCCTCGTCCTTGCCACCAAGCGCATCGATCACGCCAGCCATGTTCTGGGTCATGTACCACTGGTACTGGTTACCGGTGGACTGGTCGAACTGATCGCGGTTCTCGGCGCCGGAGTTCGGTGCCCCCGAACCGTTGTTGCGGCGGTTCAGATCGAATGAGCCCCAGTGCCCGAGGCGGTCACGTGGCACGATGCGGTTCTCGTTGGCGCCGGGAATCTGGTTGACGAGGTTACGCCAGCTGTGTGAACGCACCATGTACTGGTCGTGTACTTCGTCGTTGCCGATGCTCTGTGCCAGCTGTGCGATGGCGAAGTCAGCCATGGCGTAGTCCATGGTGGTGGACGTCGCAGGGGTCCAGCGGTCTTCGATGAACCCAGTCCCGGCGTACTGCCTGAAGTTGGAGCGGAAATAGTCGGGCTTGCCCAACGAGGTGGCATTGACCATGGAGTTCAGTGCAGCTTCGACATCGAAGTCATCCGATCCGAAGGCGTGCAGTGAGGCGACGATGACCTGCATGCCATCGCCTTCCATCTTCTTTTGCGCCGATCCCAGGTGCGGCCAGTTGTACCAGGTGCCGACCTGCTGACCCATATTGGCGATGGAGGCTGCCATGTCGGAACCGACCTTGGGGAACAGCAATGCGATCAGTTGCATCTGACCGCGCAATGAGTCCCAGGACGAGTAGGTCACGTATTCGTGCTCTTGCCCCGGCGCGAGCGTCTTGATCTCGGAGCCGGAGGTGGGCCAGTCGCGGCCGCTGCGGGAGTTGTCGTAGTAACCGCGGTACTCGCCGTTGACATCCTCGTAGATGTTCGGGTGCAGCAGTGAGTGGTAGAGGCCCGAGTAGAACTTGGTGCGTTCCTTGTCGGTTCCCCCGGTCACCTGGATGGTGTCCAGAGCATCTTCCCAGGTTGCCTTGGCGTCTGCGTGCAGGTCGTTGAAGGACTTGCTGGCAGGTGCCTCCGTGGTGCGGTTCAGCGCAGCGTTTTCAGAGGAGACGTAGGAGATACCGGTACGGATTTCGACATTGGCACCGGGTGCGAACTGCAGCACGACACCGGTCTTGTCCTCACCTTGCGCCCGACTTGAATTGGTCGCGTTGACCGATGAGCTCACCGTGGACGTTGCTGTGGTCGAGAGTGCTTCTGTTGCGGAATCCTGCCACTTTGAGACAGCCGTGAAGGGCTGGTCGAAAGTGGTGGAGAAGAAGATCCGGTAGGAACCCTCGTTACAGACCGTCTTAGCGGTAGCGAAGCCGGAGATCGTCCGGGTGGCGGGGTCGATTGTTACTTGGGAAAGGCCGTTGTTGTTGTTGGCACCCGACACGTTGAACAGCACCGCAGCGTTCTTGCCGGATGGGAAGTCAACCCGGGAGACTCCGGTGCGAGCGGTCGCGGTCAACTCGACAGTGGTGTCCTTGGTGCCGTTGTTGCCGGTCTGGTTCACTCCGTCGGCGTCGACTGTGACCTTGTAGTAACCCGGTGCGCCTTCTTCGTCATCGTGGGTGAACTGGTTGTAGTACTTGTACATTTCCGTACTGCTGCTACCCGGAGAGGTCGGTAAGGTGCCTCCGCCCCCAAGGTTTCCGGTGTAGGGGAGGTAAGGCAGGTCGAATCCGGAGAGCCGGTCGTTACAACCGGTACCCGAAAGACGGGTCATACCGAAACCCTTGATATAGATGTCGGTGTCTGACCACATGTAGCCACCCCAGTTACCGGATTCGTTGCGGCCTTGAGTGTTGTCAGTGGAAGCTGTGGTTGGTGATAGTTGCACCATGCCAAACGGCACGGTTGCTCCTGGCCAGGTGTTGCCGTAGGCGTCGTTGGCCTTGTTCTGGTTCCGGTCCTTGGCGGTGCCGATCCACATGTTCACGGCGTCGTAGGGGCTGAGGTCCGCTGCGACTGCGCTGGCGGGTGCGACAAGTGCCCCAGTGAGCATGAGCCCGGCTGTGGCGATGGAGGCGCACGTCGTCTGCAGCAGGCGCCGGCGAGATCTGCTCGTCATAAACCTTTTTCCTCTCGATGTTCCAATGCCGGTCTCCAGTCGGAACTGATATGTGGCATAGAACTTGGGTTGCGGCTATTCGGTTCCGGCGCACATGGCGTTGTGCGCTGGAGTGCCTTGTCACGACTATCTATCACACGTCCGACGGATTTGTTGACGCAGGGTGAACAACCGCCCAACGAGGAACAAACCGGTTTGAACGTTGCTACACAGTGCCATAGTGACAACGCTGTCAGTTCATTCCAGGCTACGGACTGCGTCGGACCGATGTCAACCTCTCGCGAAGCGTGTGCCGTCACTTAATGCGCACACCGTCGCAAAATTCGTGCGCCGTGCTCGTGTGTTAGGCACTGTCGCGAATATTGCGACGTTTCATGAGCGTGATGGGGTAGCATGATGAAAGTTTGACAACGTTGTCAATGACGTTGCGAAGCCGCAAGATCAAAAGACGGTGTCAACGAGTCAACAATGGCTGACCCCCAGGAGTAACTATGAAGCCCCACATTGGTGCGGAATCATCCGCCCGTGATCTACGCCCAGCACGGCGTGCAATGCGCAGACGAACCGCGATCTTTGCGGCGCTCGCGGTAGGTTTCGCCGGATTGGCGACACCGGTCCCCACTGCGATTGCCGCAACCCCCGCATGGCAGACGTCATTTGAAGCAGGTGAGCCGACCCTGGACGGCACCGCTTTGACCGACGTGCCAGCCAACTTCACCGGCACGCTGAGCGGAATCGTTGCAGTCACCGCTGACCCGTCCGCACAGACCAACCCGGGCGGTGAATCAGTCGACAAGATTTCCGACGGTAACCAGTCCACCAAGTGGTTCGCCGGCTACCAGCCCTCCGCGGGTTCTCCGCTTGCTGCCATCTACGAATACGGTCAGCCGACCAGCTTCACCAGTTACACGGTGACCTCAGCCGATGACGAGCCGAATCGTGACCCGCGCGACTGGACCATTTCTGGTTCCAACGACGGTGGATCATGGAACGTGCTGGCCACCGAATCCGGTCAGAGCTTCTCGGAGCGGCACCAGACCAAGACCTATGCGGTCGCAGCAGGCGCGAACTATCGCTATTTCAAGTTCTCGATCACCGCGAACAACGGTGCCTCCGGAACACAATTGGCGGACTGGATTCCCGCAGTAGCGCCCGTTGCCGAGGAGCCTGGCAACCTGCGTCTCGCGGTATCGAGCGGTCCGACCGGCGGCTGGACCCAAAAGTCGGGTGCTGGTTTCACCGGGCTGAAGTCCGCACACTACTGGGGTAAGCACACCGCAACTGGACCAGTGAAGTCGACGGTACGGCTTCAGTCGGGACTGAACATCGCTGTTGACGGTCAGACTCAGCTCAGTTACAAGGTGTACCCGATACTCAACTCGGGCTGGGAGTTCTCAGCGACCTATGTCGCTGTTGACGTGAAGTTCAGTGACGGCACCTGGATGTCTGCGGACGCGGACCTGCGCGATGTGTACGGCTTCCACGCGACGGCTCGCGCGCAGGGCGACGAGAAGGCACTCTTCGCGAACCAGTGGAACTCCGTGCGCATTCCGCTCGGCGGCTTCGCAGGCAAGACCGTCACTGAGGTCGCCTTCACCTACGACAACGACACCGCAGTCACAGGCACGATCGCCCAGGGCTACCTGGACGACATCGCCATTGAAGCGGTGGCGCCGATCGACGGTTCGTCTCTGCTGAACTATGTGGAGACTCGTCGCGGCACCAACTCGAACGGGGGCTTCTCGCGTGGAACCTTCGTCCCGGCCACGGCAGTGCCCAACGGCTTCAACCTGTGGACACCGTTCACGAACGCGGACTCCAACACGCCATACGAGTACCACCGAGCCAACGACGGCCAGAACCTGACCCGGCTGCAGGGTGTCGGCATTACCCACCTGACGTCGAACTGGATGGGTGACTCCAACCGACTCGTCTTCATGCCATCAACCTCGGGTACCACTACCGAGGCAGGGTTTAGCGAACGCGCACTGCCGTTCAGCCACGACGACGAGATCGCCCGACCCAACTACTACTCTGTTGAACTGCGCGACCGCGACAACTCCGCGACCACCAACGGCCTGCGTGTCGAGGTCGCTCCGACCAACCACGGTTCGGTGCTTCAGTTCACCTACCCGGGTTCGCAGAGCACCGGAACGTTGTTCGTAGACGCTGGAACCTCCAATGACGGCGATCTGACAGTTTCAGGTGACGAGCTCACCGGTTGGGTTCAGGGCAACCGCCGCGGTGGCTCTGGTGCTGGTTCGACCCGCATGTACGTCTATGGCAAGTTCGACCGTGCCGCGACGGCCTCGGGTGACGCCAGTAACGCGCACAAGGCCGAGTTCGCACGCTTCGATGTGTCATCGAGTAAGACCGTAGTGCTGCGTGTGGCCACCTCGTTCATCTCTGGTGCACAGGCTCAGAAGAACCTCGAACTCGAGGTCGGCAACAAGTCTTTGACGCAGGTCGTCGATGACACAACCGCACTATGGGAGGACCGCCTTGGCGTCATCGACTTGAGTCAGGCGACAACCGCGACTGACGCGGACAAGGTCACCATGTACTCCAACCTGTTCAAGTTCAACCTGTTCCCCAGCACCCGCTGGGAGAACACCGGCAGCGCCGAAGTGCCGACGTACAAATACGCGTCGGCTGTTGGCTGCGATGTCGCTATCGGTTGTTCCACCTCCGAGCACACTGACCAGAATGTGCCAGTCATGGCGGGCAAGAACTACGTCAACACTGGCTTCTGGGACACCTACCGCACCTCGTGGCCGCTATACACCTTCTTGTACCCGGAGTTCGCAGCTGAGTTGGCCGAAGGCTTCTTGAAGCAGTACGACGACGGCGGCTGGGTTTCGCGCTGGTCGTCACCTGGGTATTCCGACATCATGACCGGGACGAGTTCCGACATCTCTTTCGCGGATGTGTACATCTCGTCAGACGCCATGTCCGTGGCGAATGCCGAGCACGCCTATAAGGCAGCAGTGAAGAACGCGACCGTGTTCTCGCCAAACCGAGCTGTGGGACGCAAGGGAATCGAGCGCTCGATCTTCCTCGGCTTCACTCAGGCCAGCGAACACGAATCGGTGTCCTGGGGTCTCGAGGGCATGATCAACGATGCTGGCATCGCCGAGATGGCTCTCAAGCTCTCGCAAGAGCAGTCATTGTCACAGCCGAAGCGCGATCGGTATGCCGAGGAGGCGGAGTACTACTTCGACCGTGCGAAGAACTACATCAACATGTTCAACCCCACGTTCGAGTTCTTCACCACTCGTAATGCTGACGGTGTCTTCCCACAGACCTCCTTCAATCCGAAGGCGTGGTGGGGTCCGTACACCGAGACCAACGGCTGGAACTTCGCCTTCCACGCGCCTTATGACCCGAACGGTCTGGCGGGCCTCTACGGTGACACCACCGCTGGCATCAAGGAGAAATTGGACGAGTTCTACGCCACGCCAGAACAGACCAACGGTTCGATTCACGAGGAGTTGGAAGCATCGTCGGTCCGGATGGGTCAGCTCGGCATGAGCAACCAGGTCTCGCACCACATTCCGTACATCTCAGCTGCAACCGGTGACCCGGCACGCACCCAAGAGGTCGTGCGTGAATCATTGCAGCGGCTGTGGGTTGGTTCCGACATCGGTCAGGGTTACCTCGGCGACGAGGACAACGGTGAGATGTCCGCGTGGTACATCTTCTCCTCGCTGGGCTTCTACCCGCTGGCGCTCGCATCGGGCGAATACGCCATTGGCTCACCATTGCATGACAAGGTCATCGTGAATCGTGCCGCATCGCAGGGCGACACGCTGACCATCAATGCGCCGGAGAACTCGTACGACCATGTCTACGTCGACGGTGTGAAGGTCGGAAACAAGGAACTGGCCGAACCGACGCTCCTGGTCGAGGATCTGCGCAATGCGGACACCTTGGAGTTCACCATGTCTGATGAGCCTTCTGATTGGGCAGTAGACCTGGACCGTCCGGTGAGTGCCCCGGTGCCGCTGGATGATCTGACCAAGCCGACGTACTCGTCCACGAGCCAAACCGGCATCACCAACGTGGGCAACCTGGTCGACGACACCTCAGAGACCTCTGCGACGTTCACCGCGGGAGCCGAGTTCATCGTTTCGGCGAATGCCTCGGTGGGCGAAGTTCCAGTCAAGACGTACACGCTGACCAGCGCTGCAAGCGCGGCGGCACCGTCGAGTTGGACCCTGGCCGGATCGAACGACGGGGAGACCTGGACTACCGTTGATTCGCGCAGTGGTGTCACCTTCGAACATAACCGGCAGACGGTACCGTTCCAGGTACCGAACCCACAGCGCTACAGCCAGTACCGACTCACGCTGGAAAATGGCACCGCACTGTCCCAGGTTGAACTGTTGGTCGACCCGGCCGGTGGCGCCGATGGCGAAGAGCTCGAGGTCATCATCGAAACCGATTTGACTGCGCGGGCAGGCGTTGCGGTTTCGGACGCCGTGGCTTCAGTGACCGGCCCGCTCGCTGGCGGTACCGCCACCGTTGACTTCGGTGATGGAACTGGTCCACAGGCTGCCACGATCAGCCACGGCGGTCTGGGCGGCGCGACGGTCATCGCCTCGCACACCTACGACAATGCCGGTGTTTACCCGGTGACTGTCGCGGTGACCTCAGCTGGGGAGATCAAGAGTGCTGCGGGTGAGATCATCGTGAAGCGTGATGTCCGTTTCGAAGCTGGCTTCGATATGGCGTGCTTGACCAATGTCGGCACTCCGGCCAACTGTGACGGCAATGGCTATGCATATGACAAGGCATCCATGGCCACTGCTCGGGAAGGCTTCCCGGCACTCGTCCAGGGGACTGAACACGCGGTGCCGGGTCACCCGGACATGAAGTTCACCTTGCCGGTGATCGCCGACGGTGAATTCGACAACATGACCGGTCAAGGGCTGTCAAAGGTACGGGTGTACCTGGGGGATGACGCCACCAAGGTGTCGTTCATCGGTACTGCTAACGAGCGCGACCTGTCGCACTCTGTGACCTTGACCTATGAAGATGGCCACCAGCAGACGATCCCGGTCGGCTACAACAACTGGGACAGCACTTCCGGTACCGACAACATCGTGGTCGGTGCGAGCACCGGTCGTACTAACTCGTCTGGTGCGCTCGTCAATGACAACCTGCGGCCGAAGATCTGGGCAACCCAGCCCACAAACCTGGCCACCGGTCATGGTGAAGTGGTCTGGTTGAGCATGACTCCGGCATCCAACGACAAGGCGCAGATCCACCTGTTCGCCGTGGCGACCGATGGCAACCGCCAGCCGACTGCGCCGATCGAGATCGCACCTGCCAGTGATCTGACACTGCACGCTGGCGCTACCGTGCCAGCGCAGATCGCCACGATTGCCGGTGGGGAATCGTCGACGAACAAGACGGCGACGATCAACTGGGGTGACGGTTCGGCTGCCACGTCGGTTGCGGTTGGGGCCGATGGTTCGGTTGTGGCGATTCCGCCGTACACTGCGCCGGGCACCTATACCGTGATCGTCACGATTGATGACGAGGTCACTGACGCATCGCAGTCGTTCACGGTGACAGTTGTTGAGCCGGTTAACGCTGGTCTGTCGCTATCGGCTGCGCCGACCACGGTTGCTGCCGGTGGTTCGACGACGTTGAGTGCTTCGCTGGCTGCTGGCGCGACGGGTTCGGTGGAGTTCTTCTCCTCCGACGAGTCGCTGGGTTCGGTTTCGGTCACCGGTGGCAAGGCGCAGAAGGTCGTCTCCAACCTTGCCGCTGGTGTGTACACGTACACCGCCGTTTACTCCGGCGACGGTGTCTACGGGTCGGCTACCTCTAACGCGGTGACGGTCAACGTGACCGCAGATCAGGCGCCCGCTGCGGCTGTGAGCGCACCGCGATTCTCCAAGGCCAAGCAGCCGTTCAACGCGAAGGGCAAGAAGCGGGCTTCGGTCGCGGTGACTGTGGCGAATGCGACCTCTGGTCGAGTGACCTTCAAGGTCGGCTCGCGTGTGCTGGGTACGGCTAACGTGGTTCGCTCCGGTAGTGCCTACACCGCTACATTGCAGGTTCCTGCGAAGCTGCCGGTGGGTTCATACCGTGGTGTGACTGCGACGTGGGTCTCCGGTGGCAAGACCGTGGTCTCGCCTGCGGGTGCGCAGCAGTTCCGTGTGGTCAAGGCTCGTCCGAAGAAGGTGACGGTCAAGACCAAGCGCGTGCGCGCTGGTGTCCGTGCGAAGGTGAAGATCAAGGTCGCGAAGCTGAACAATGGCCGTCATGCTGCTGGCCGGGTGCAGATCCGGGTTGGTAAGAAGGTCGTTGGCGTCAAGAAGTTCAAGGCGAAGGCCAAGGGCAACGTGACTGTTCGGTTGCAGCGTTCGTTTGGTTCGAATGTGAAGGTGCGAGCGAAGTTCGTGCCGAAGAACAAGAAGAACTTGCGGGCGAAGCAGTCGAAGGTGACCACCATCAAGGTCCGCCGGTAGTGACACTGGCTGATCGGTGAAGTGGGGGGTGTAGCGCTGGCGCGCTACACCCCCCACGTGTTTTGCCGCTCCGCCGGGCGGTCGGTCCGCCGCGCAGTCGGTCGAGGAGCGGCCCTGACAACCGGATCGCACTATCATCTGCGAGAGCATGATCAGAACGTGCTGTGAAGATGACTGCTTCTGAATAGGCTCTTTTCTTTGTAACCGAAGCGAACTAAGTTACTTACTAGAGCAATGGAGCTCCAGTCCAAGCAATGACGCTTGGAACCTTGGGACCGGCAACTTCTATGGGCGGTGGATGATGTCAAGTCGTAATGGGCAGCAGTATCGGAATTTCGGGATGCGTGGGGAAGCCAGACGGTTCTTAAGTCAGGCGATTGCTTTCCTCTCCACATCCTTACTTGTAGTGACAGGGCTGGTTGTGGTGCCCGTCAGTGCACACGCGAATAATGATGACTTCGGGGTACAGCTCCGTCTAACGCCAAGCGTGAATGGCGGAACCTATTCGTGGGTGGGGATATCACAGCCCACCGCGTTAACGGCAGAGTTATCCGGTAATTATCCGAGTAATGCAACGATTGAGTTCGTTGAAACATCTGCCAATCAAGTCGTTGGTACGTGTAGTTCGCTACCTATATGTATGCATGAGTTCAGTCCAGCCGTGAATGGACAGTTCGAGTACGTCGCACGAGTGGGTTCCAATGAATCGGCTCCGGTGGCCTTAACCGTCGTGCCGTGGGTACTAAACCTCCAGGTAGAGGGGGCGGGCGGGTATCCGCCTGGTCCGGGCGGGTATGTGCACTGGAACGTATATTCTTTTCGACCGGTTGGTGGCGATACCGCTGTTCGGCTCAGGGGACTGCTTTCGGGTATCGATCACGGGTTGTGTGCGTCGACATGGAGTAACCTCGGAGTCTATGGAGGGTGGCCGGGTTATGGGGGGTATCAATTCCCCGTCACCGCAACGGATTATGGCTGCCGGTACGATCGATATACGGCCTACTATCAGTTTGAGTTGTACCAGGTTTACGTGTATCAAAACGGCCAGGTGGTTGGTGTCAGTAATATTGTCCCACTTGGCACGCCGTCCCTGCCGTATCGACCAGATGAAACGACAGGCGGTAAGAATCCGTCCCAACACTGTTCTCAAAACTGTGTAGCCGATCCGATTAACACAGCTACAGGCGAATATTACGAGAATATTGTGCCTTTGAGTGTGGCCACTCATGGACCACGACTGGCTTGGTCGATGACCTACTCAACTGCTCGCAACAATGACCTAGGTACCTTGGGGTACGGCTGGAATCACGGGTATGACATGCGGCTGGAGGCAGTCGATGATTTACCGGTGCAACAGTCGGAACATATAAGGGTTGTACAGGAGAATGGTTCTGCGGTCTACTTTGAATGGAGAGACTGGCTCAGTAGTTGGGTGACGTCAGGCGCTACATTCGCAACGCTCGAATCGTTGCCGAACGGATCCTTCGAGTTTTCCCGAAAAGGTCAGACTTCCTTCAGATTCGACAGTTCCGGACGGCTCGTCAGCATTGCTGATCGGAACTCAAACGAACTTGGGTTCACATACGTCGCCGACAAACTGACCGAAATTGAGAATGATTCTGGGCAGAGTATCACGGTGACATGGTCGGGTGATCTTATTGACGAAGTGACAGATCACAGCGGCCGTTCGGTGCAGTATGCATACAACGCACAGAATGAGTTGACCGTCATTACATTTCCTGATGAAACGTCTATGAGTTTCGATTACGACTCTAGGCACCGGGTGATTGAAAAAGAGGATCAACTGGGTGGAGTTACGACTAATACTTACGACACAGATGGTCGTGTGATCAGTCAAGAGAATCCGTTAGGCGGGGTAACGTCCTTTTCTTATACCGCGGAAGAGTTGGCCGAAACGGAGACGACTGTCACTCATCCGGACGGGTCGACTACCGAGTTCAGTTACTTGTTGGGTCAATTACGTTCCCGAACGGAGGCTCCGGGCACTTCTCAGGAAGCAACGACTCTCTATGAGTTCGGATATACCGGACAACCAATAACCGTCACTGATCCAATGGGCAGAATCACAATTCATGAGTATGACGATCAAGGTAATCGGACCGAGACTGTTGACCCACTTGGCCGGGTAACCTCAGCGACTTACGACCAGTGGGGGAACCCGCTGTCCGTTACTGATGGTGAAGGCAACACGTCGGAGTTCGAGTACGACTTGCGTGGGAATCTGGTTAGGACTATCGCTCCTTCTGGCGCGGTCACTGAATTCGATGTGGACAGTCGGGGTCTGATCGTCGGTGCGACCGATCCACTAGATAACGAGAGTTCGTATACCTATAACTCGCATGGCTACCAGATTAGTAGCGTCGACGCTGCAGACGCGGTGACCACTACGACTTACGATTCGGTGGGTAATGTTCTATCGCGCACGGATCCTAGGGGAAACGAACCCGGTGCTGATCCGGACGATTACACCACTGAGTTTGAGTATGACGTGATGGGTCGGTTGCTTTCAACGATGGATCCACACGGAGCGGTCAGCGAGTACGAGTACGACGCTGCTGGGAACCTCCTGACTTCGACGAACGCGTTGAATCAGGTCACGACGCGTACGTATGACTTGGCGGGGCGGTTGAAGACGGTGACAACCCCTCGTTTTGCTACGAACGAGTATTCCTATGATGCGATGGGTCGTGTTGTCGAGGAGACTGACCGACGTGGAAATATAACGCTATATGACTATGACGTGTTGGGTCGTGTTGTTGCTACGACGAATCCGTTGGGTGATACCACGACCTTTGAGTATGACTTGGTGGGTAATCTGACCGCTTAGGTCACGCCGATGGGTAAACGCACGCAGTATGTCTATGATGCGGCTGATCAGCAGGTCGAGGTGATTCGTCCTGATCTGGGTAAGGTGACAACGACGTACGATAATGCTGGTCGGGTCGCGAGTGTGACTAATCATGCTGGTCGTACTACTAGTTATGACTATGACCAGGATGGTCGTGTCGTTGAGGTGACCAGGCCGGATAACTCGACTGAGGTCAATGCGTATGACCTGGCGGGGAACCTGGTGACGGTCACGAACGCGGCGAATCAGGACACGACCTATGAGTACGACGCTGTTGGTCGTGTGATTCGTACTGAGGATCCTGATGGCAGGGTCACGACGCGGTCGTACGATGTCGCAGGTAATGTGACTCGGCTTGATGTTCCTGGTCCTGGGTATGTTGATTACTTATATGACGAGCTCGGGCAGTTAACGACGATCGACTATTCGGATTCGACCCCGGATGTCACTTACACCTATGACGCGTTAGGCCGTGAGATCACGATGACCGACGCGACCGGGACAAGCACGACCGCCTATGACGCCCACGGGAACATCACCTCGCATACCCGTGGTGGCAAGACACTGGAATATCTCTATGACGGTAACGACAACCTGTTCTACATGGTGTACCCGGAAAGTGATTACGACTCGAAGCACCGTGCGGTTATATACGACCACGACGATGTGGGTCAGTTAACTGGCGTCTCTGACTGGCGCGGATCAGCAGGGTATCAATACACCTGGAATAAGGATGGCCAGGTTGAGTCTTTGAAGTATCCCCACGGTGTGGTCACGACTTACGAGTACAACACCAATGGGTATCTCTCAAGGAGTGCTACCTGGCAAGGGACACCACCGGCTTCGGGAACAGGTCTGAACTACCTCGACCTTTCCTACAACCACAACTCCGACGGACTGTTGAGTTCGTCGCCGGTGCGACGAGACAACATGGGGCGTCAAGGCGGCGCATACACGTCCTATGTGTCGAGCCATGATCAACTCGATCAAATCACCGGTTTCTATGTCACGTCGACTCAGACATTCCCTGATATCAATGCATCCGACAGTTACACCTACAACGCGGCTGGGGCGATCACAAACCATGATCCCGTGGGATCAATGGCCTATACCCCCGGTGGTCAACTCACCACCTTGACCGAACCGGACGGCGTCACTACCTTTACCTACGACCAACGCGGGAACCGTACCGGGCAAAGCAAAACCACCAGCCAAGGCACAGAGAACACCACCTACACATACGACCTGGCTAACCGGCTCACCTCCATCACCCAACCATCAAGTTCGCCACGTCACTACACCTACTTCGGTGACGGACTACGTGCAGGGCACAACAGCACACCCACCTACACCTGGGACATCACAAACGATATCCCACTGCTACTCGAAGACAGCGAGTACTACTACATCTACGGGCTAGGCAACACACCCCTGACCCAAATCGATCGATGGAGCGACGACTACCTCACCCACCTGCACTCAGACCTGCTCGGATCAGTAAGGATGACAACCCAGGAAAACACCTGGACCTTCGCGGTTACAGGCGATAGTGACTACACCCCCTACGGTCTAGCGATCCCTCACAACTATGGCACCGTTGCAAGCGCCACCCGCTTCGGCTACGCCGGTGAATACACGGATTCGACCGGTCTGATCTACCTACGTAACCGTTATTACGATCCGAAGACAGCACAGTTCCTTACCGTTGATCCACTCCTGGACGAGACCGGCGAGCCTTACGCCTACGCTGGCAATAATCCTCTCCAAAACACCGACCCACTCGGCCTATTTTGCATGTTTGGGCACAATCCTGACGGCGGTTGTCGAGGCGGACGGCAGTACAGCTGGACCGTAATGAATCTTAATCCGGCGTATGGAGCTGTCGAGGCATTCTTCATTCAAGCTGAGATGGTCGAGCAGGGGTGCAGCAACTGGGAGGTTGCAAAACAAGGTGCGAAAGCGGTGGGACTGGGGGTTCTCGGGGCATTTGATGTTGTCTCACCAGGACCGAAAGGGCTGGCGAAGATAGGAAGTCGATTAACCCCGAACGGAACCAGTATCCCTAGCAAGCTTCCGGTTCCACAGGTAGAAGTTAAGGGGGGACTGAACCTCTATAAGATGGGTACTCCGCAGTCTTTACGAACAAAAGGATGGCGGGATGGCGATTACTTTCTTAGTCCTAAATGGATGGGCAATGCTAAAGACACGTGGAAGGGAAACTCGGGGTTGTTACGTCAAGAGATGCGTAAGGGAAAACCGATATACGACTCCTACGTTAACGATGCGGGACAGTTGATTCCAACCGGTGGATTCCTGGGCATGGAACGAAACTTACTCATCAACCGAGGCTGGACTTTTGATCCTGGTATTGGAGCATGGGTTCCGTGATAGATGACGAGCGCTTTAGGGCGGTAGCCGACGATGTCGCGAGACGACTTTTAGGTACAGGAATTCAGAAATCAAAACATTTTGAATATATTGCACATAAACAGGGGGTGGTGATTCGACTTGCTTATGCCCCTCATACCACTGAATGGGCCTTTCTGTTGTCGCAGGAAGTTCAGAATGATGCGCCGTTCGAAATTGCAGATTTGCTGCGAGTGACCGAGTGTCCGGTTGAGATATGGAGTAAATTCACTCCCATTATCACCGATAATCCTGTAACAGGATATCAATCGCTTTGTGAAAGAGCGGACGCACTCCACACATTCGGATTTCGATATTTGGTAGGAGATCCTTCGGCATTTGCTGCTGCCCGTACTGACCGTTCGCGAAGGGCAAAGAAATATACAGAGATGATTAACCGAGCACCCGTAATCGCGGAGGCAGAATGCGCATGGCGCATAGGAAATATGGATGAGGTTGTCAGATTACTGAGCCCTTACCGGGGAAGACTGCCTTTGAAGGAAGAGCGACGTCTTACATTTGCAGAGCGTAAGACTTCAACTAACGTCAAAGGTCTAGATATCTAGTGTTATATCAAACGATCTCGGTCTTTGCTGCCTTGTCGAGGTCAAATTTCTCTCCAGTTCCGATGCATCTAGTTGCTATATCTTAGAGATGTTCTGGAACCTCGTTCGTCAGAGCATCGACTCGTGACACGAGAGACATACGTGTCGAGTTTCGTAAGATTGACCAGCCTGATTCACATATGCAGCAGCAATGGTGATATTTCGCCGATTAATGAACAGCAAAGGAATAAGCGGATCAATCGATCAACGGATTGGGCCACCAGCGAAATGGGGAAGATCGCGAAAATGCCGGACGATGAGGGCTGCTCATTACTTATCGCTCTATCCTGCTTTGGCAATTGCTTGCGTTGACGTCGCAGCGTAAGATGGCATTGGGTGACAACGTTGTCGCTTTGGGTTGGCAGTGACGCTCCCCGATGATGACGACATTGTCGCACTCCACACATTCGACGGGCTAACAGGAGTATGCGATGCATAGGTCTGGCATAGAAAAGACCCGATCGCGGCGAACTATGGGTTCGCGCAGAATGATCGGCGCTATCACGACCGTGGTTCTCGGAACCGCGATGATGGGTCTGACGACCCCAGCAGCAACAGCGGCCCCAGGTGACACCTGGTTCAGTTCATTTGAGACGAGTGACGCCGCACCCGAAATCAACACTGAATACGCACAGGCACCGCGACAGAACGTCACCGGTTACCCCTTCATTCCGGGAATCGTCGCCCCGGATGCAATCACCGCAACTGCGTCCCAACAGATCAATGCCGGCGAAGGCGCGCCCAAGGCCGCCGACGGTGACCCGACGAGCAAATGGCTGACGCAGGCGACCACTGGATGGTTGCGCTTCGAACTCGACGAGCCCAAGATCATCAAGTCCTATGTCATGGTGACGGCCAACGACGCATCAGACCGCAACCCGCGGAACTGGACCGTTGAAGGTTCGCAGAACGGCTCCGACTGGACGGTGCTAGACACCCAAACCGACCAGTTGCCGACCTCGCTGTCGCCCTTCACTCGGGTCGACTACGACACATTGTCAGGCAACACCACCGCATACAAGTTCTACCGGCTGAACATTACCGCCAACCGCGGTAACAGCCTCACTCAGTTGGCTGACTGGGAGCTGTTCGAGGACACCTCGGAACCCGTTCCGGACGAGCCCATGCGTGTTGACATCAACAACGGTCCTGGAAGCTCTCGCACCGCGAAGCTGAACGCTGGCTGGACCGGTACGCAGGCATTGCGCTACCGCGGTCAGCACCTTGGCGATGGCGATGCCTCGGCGACCAACGTGGTTTACGACGGGCTGGACCTCTCAATCGGGGATGACACTGAACTGTCGTACAAGATCTTCCCGCAACTGATCGACTCCGACCTGACCTATCCGGCGACCTTCACCGCAGTCGACCTCGAACTCGATGACGGCACGCTGGCGTCTGAAGCCGGATTGATCGACAGTTACGGCTTCGATTTCAATGCACGCGCTTATGGTGAGCAAAAGGCACTGTACGGAAGCCAGTGGAACAACGTTCAGGTCGATCTCAGTTCTCTTGAAGGCAAGACCATCAAGAAGATCCTGTTTACCTACGACAACCCGACCGGTGAAGAAGGAACGAAGTTCACTGGCTGGATCGATGACATCAAGATTGATGCCGCACAGCCAATCGACGACTCGTCACTGCTGAACTACGTGGACACTCGTCGTGGCTCGAACGGCACCCAGTCGTTCTCGCGCGGCCTGACGGCACCGTTGACCGCTGTTCCCAATGGCTTCAACTTCGTGCTGCCGTACACCAACTCGACTTCCCAGTCGATGCCCTACTCGTACCACCGTGATAACAACGCACAGAACAAGACGGTGCTCGAAGGTATCGGTATTTCACACATCACGAGTCCGTGGATGGGTGACCGCAACCAGTTCGTGGTGACGCCGTACGCAACCTCCGGCTCAATCGATGGTTCACGTTCTAACAAGGCAAAGCCGTTCAGCCACGACAACGAGATCGCTCGGCCGCACTACTACGGCGTGGACCTTGACAACGGTATGAAGGTCGAAGGGACAGCTACCGATCACGGTGGTATCTTCCGCTTCACCGCTGCTCCGGGAGAGTCTGGGTTGCGGATCCTAGTTGACCGAGTCAACAATGCATCCGATCACCCGGGTAGTTTCACGCTCAACGGTGCGAACCTGACCGGTTATGTTGACAACGGCTCGGGACTGTCCATTGGTCGTAGCCGCATGTTCGTTGCGGGTGCCTTCAACGCGGTCCCAACCGCAACGGGAGCCGCAAGCAGCCGTTCCGGCAGCGTTTACGGAACCTTTAATGAGACCACGGTTGAGTTGAGTTGGGCTACCTCGTTCATCTCGCTTGAGCAGGCTCAGAAGAACCTGGCCCGTGAGGTCACAGGTAAGTCCTTTGAAGAGGTTCGCGATGACGCGGCCGACGCCTGGCTCGACCGTCTCAGCGTGATTGACCTGAGTGCTTCGCAGACAGCCACCGACGCGCAGAAGTTGCAGATCTATTCAGACCTGTACCGGTTGAACCTGTACCCGAACTCGCAGCATGAGGATGTTTCGGCCCTTGGCTCGAGCACCCCTGAGTACAAGTATGCTTCGCCAGTTGCCGCCAAGGTCGGCTCTGCTACCGCGACTGAGACAAACGCTCAGATCAAGGATGGCAAGATCTATGTCAACAACGGGTTCTGGGACACCTACCGTACGGCTTGGCCGCTGTACGCGTTCTTGTACCCAGATCTTGCCAACGAACTCATTGACGGATTCGTGCAGCAGTACCGCGATGGAGGCTGGATTTCCCGGTGGTCCTCACCGGGTTACGCGGACCTGATGACGGGTACGAGTTCCGATGTCGCTTTCGCTGAGGCATACACCGCCGGCGCGCTAGAGACTGCCCTGGCAGAAGAGGCGTACAAGGCAGGATGGAAGAATGCCATGGTACTTCCGGCATCGAACGTTCCTGCTGGATGGGGCGCGAACAACGTCGGTCGTAAAGGTCTAGACCGGTCGATCTTCCTGGGATACATTCCGGCTAGCCAGAACCAGGCGACTTCGTGGGCGCTGGAGGGTTACATCAACGACTACGGCCTTGGCATGATGGCCCAGAAGCTCAGTGAAGATCCGAACGTCCCGGCAGATCGTCAAGAACAGTACGCCAACGAAGCGGAGTACCTGTTGGAGCGTTCGCAGAACTACGTGCAGCACTTCGACCCGAACGTTGAGTTCTTCCAAGGACGCAACGCGAACGGAAGCTGGGAGTATGGTCCAGATGACTACGACCCATTGGACTGGGGCAACCACACCTACACCGAGACCAATGGTTTCAACTTCGCTTTCCACGTGCCGTTCGATGTCGATGGTCTGGCCGCCTTGTACGGCGGTTCTGACGGCCTCAATGACAAACTCAACGGCATCTTCACGATCCCTGAGACGGCAACGACCTCGAGCATTCACGAGATTTACGAGCAGCGCGATGTTCGGATCGGTAACTGGGGTGTATCGAACCAGGTAGCACACCACATCGGTTACATTCCGGCTGCCGGTGGTGACCCCACGACCACGCAGGAAGTTATCCGTGAGGTCATGCAACGGTTGTTCGTCGGTTCTGAAATCGGTCAGGGTTTCCCAGGGGATGAGGACAATGGTGAGTTCTCCTCATGGCACTTGTTCTCAGCTCTTGGGTTCTACCCGCTGGCGCTTGGTTCAGGTGAGTACACCATCGGTTCACCGCTGTTCGACACGATCACCGTGAACCGCAAGGCAGAACATGGTGGTCCGTTGACCATTACTGCTGAGAACAACTCGCGTGACAACGTGTACATCGCCAGTGCTGAACTCGACGGTGAAGCGCTCGATTCGGTGCAGTTGAACCAGGCCGACCTGCGTGCGGCTAGCTCGTTGCACTTCGAGATGGCCGCGACCCCACAGGCGTGGGGCCACCGCACTACTAACGAGGCTCCCAGGACTCCGCTGAAGGACATCTCTGGCGCTAACTACTCCACGGCTGCTGCCACGGGTGAAGCGTCAATCGGTGCCCTGCGGGATGACAACTCAGCAACGGTGGCGACGCTGCCAGCTGAGGAAACCTCCATTACCTACGAGGTTTCGGACATCCCTGCCAAGGTTGAGACCTACACCATCACCAACGGTGCAACCGGAACGGTGGCGCCAACGGATTGGACCCTGGAAGGTAGCCATGACGGTGAAGACTGGACCGAGCTTGACGCGCAAGAAGGTGTCGAATTCGAGTGGAACACGTACACGCTGCCGTTCCATGTCGACAACGTCGATGCGTACAAGTTCTACCGGTTGAACATCACCGGAACGACTACTGGCGCCGGTGCTGTGATCGCTGAGGTTCAGCTGCTTGCTTCAGCTGACTTCCCAGAGGATCTGGCGCTGAAGGGAACCTCGTCAACGGCGATTGTGGACGTACCTGTAACAACTGTCGTTGCGGACATCCTTGGCGGTAGTTCACGTCACACCGCGGACTTCACTGCAACGGTCGACTTCGGTGATGGCGAACAGCCCGCTGAAATCGTCGGATCCGACTTCGGCATGGCGGTGCAGGCAACGCACACCTTCACGGAGACCGGAATGCACGATGTCACGGTTACGGTGACGAACGATGGCGCCACCGAGTCGATCACGTCGACCGTGCTTGTGGAACGACGCTCGTCGTTTGAATCGCAGTTCAACAATTCATGTCTGTCAGAAGTCGGCATTTCGGCGAACTGTGACGGTCTGAACTACTCCTACGACAAGGCACAACTCGCTAACCCAACCAATGCGGGTGGTCTGGTTCAGGGCATTGAGAAGACTGTCGCGGGCACTGACCTGAAGTTCACTCTGCCGGAGATCGAGAGCGGTAAGCCGGACAACATCACCGGTGAAGGACAGACCTTCCCGATCAACCTGTCCGCGGACGCCACTCAGTACTCGTTCATCGGAATGGGCAACGAAGGCGATCAGACCGGTACTGGAACCGTTTACTACGATGACAACACTTCTGACGAGGTTGACATCGAATTCGGTGACTGGGTCGGTAAGGCAACAAGCCCGGCGTTCGGCAACATCGTTGTGGGGCTGATCCAAACGCGTCTATCTGGAACTGGCTTTGAGAGTTCCAATAAGACAACGGCGGTCTTCTCAACCGCACCGATCGATATCCCTGCTGGTAAGACACCAGTTCGGTTCGAAATGCCGAACACTGGGACTACGCTGCGACTAGGAAAGATCCACGTCTTCGCCATCGCGGATGACGGTGATCACTCCACTCGTGTCCAGACACTCAGCACGAATGCTCCCAGCGGCGGCTTGCCTGTAATCTCAGCGGGTGTGTCGTTCGAGGCAGATCTGGCGGAGATCGTCGGAGGCTATCCAGGTGCGACCGCCACAGTTAACTGGGGTGACGGTACCGGAAAGCATGACGCCGACATTGACGGCAGTGCGGTCGTTGGCTCACACACCTACGACGACCCCGGCCGATACACCATCACGGTTGTGGTCGATGACGGTGTGACTACCTCAGTGTTCACACACGAGATCCTGGTTACCGGTGCGGCTGCCGCCACCGTCGGCCTCGGATTCGATCCGGCAGCTCCGACGACGGTCGACGATGTGACGCTGAGTGCGACGGTCGATGTCGATGCCACCGGCACGATGACATTCACTGACTCGAATGGCGACGTGCTCGGAACGGCAGAGGTCGAAGACGGTGTGGCGGAACTCGTGATTGACCCGCTTGCAGCGGGTACGCACGAGGTTACTGCGACCTACAGCGGTGACAACCATTACCGCGGAGGCGACAGCGCCACTGAATCGATCACAGTCGTCAAGGCGGCACCTACGGTGACGCTGACTACCTCCGCTGCTGTGGTCACTGAAGGCACTGCGGTCACTCTGACCTCTGGAGTGCCGGATGACGCCACCGGAACGGTGACCTTCCTGAACGGTGCAACGACACTCGACACAGCAACCGTTACCGACGGTCTGGCGAGCGTCTCGGCACAGCTTCCCATCGGGACTCACGAGATCACTGCCCGGTTTGAGGGTGACGAGCGGTACACCGCCGGTACCTCTCCGGCAGTGAGCGTGAAGGTTCAGGCTCGTGGAACTGATCCAGGACCGGATCCAGATCCAAGTGTTGCGCTGAGTGCGCCGTCGTTCTCGAAGGCGAAGCAGCCGTTCAAGGCCAAGGGCAACAAGCGTCGTGTCGTGTCGAGCGTAGTCACCGGAGTTCCGGCAGGAACAGTGGTGACCTTCAAGTCAGGTAACACGACGCTCGGTTCGACAACTGCGGTTCGCAGCGGTAACGCTCTGGTGGCTTCGTTGAAGCTCAAGGGCAAGTTGCCGGTGGGTACGTATCCGAATGTGACTGCATCCGTAGTCGTCTCGGGTAAGTCCGTGGTTTCACCAGCATCGGCTCAGACGTTCAAGGTCGTCAAGGCGAAGGCCAAGAAGGTCACGGTCAAGACGAAGCGGATCAAGGCCGGTGTCAAGGCGAAGATCAAGGTCAAGGTCTCCAAGTTGACCAACGGTCGTCACGCCGCTGGCCGGATTCAGATCCGTGTCGGCAAGAAGGTTGTCGGTGTCAAGAAGTTCAAGGTGAAGGCAAAGGGCAATGTGACGGTGAAGTTGCGCCGCTCGTTCGCCAAGAATGTCAAGGTACGGGCGCGTTTCGTACCGAAGAACAAGAAGAACTTCAAGAACAAGCAATCCAAGGTGACCACGATCAAGGTCCGCCGGTAATCACGCTGGCTGATTGGTGATATGGGGGTGTAGCGCTTCGGCGCTACACCCCCACATCGTTCTTGTCGGCTAAGTGTGCCACGTGTGGACACATGCGAGCTTTTAGCACGCAAACGCTGTTATTCGGACCCTGTTGCTGATTGCTTGTGTCGGCATCGAAGCGTAGGATGACTACCGGGTGACAACGTTGTCGCTTTGGGTTGGCAGTGCCGCTTCCTGATGATGACCATGTTGTTACGCTCCACACATTCGATGGGCTAACAGGAGTATGCAATGCATAGGTCTGGCATGACAACGCCCCGATCACGGCGATTCATAAGATCGCGCAGAATGATCGGTGCCGTAACAACCGTGGTTCTAGGAACCGCCATGATGGGTCTGACGACCCCAGCGGCCGTGGCCGCTCCAGGTGACACCTGGAAAACTTCATTTGAGACGACCGACGCCCAGCCGTTGGCGCCGAATTTCTACCGTCCGGCCGAGAACGTCACCGGGAAGAAGTTTGCTAACGGAAGTCTTCTGGGGCTTGTTAGCAACGTCACAGCATCTTCCGAGAACGGTGCGAGCGAAGCGGCCATCCGCGCTGCTGACGGCGTACCGGCCACAAAGTGGCTTTATCGCCAGACTTCCGGCTGGCTGCAATATGAGTTCGCAGATCCTGTGGTCGTGAAGACATATGCGATGACCACGGCCAACGACTCGCCAGCGCGTAACCCGAAGGATTGGAAGATCCGCGGGTCTAATGATGGTTCAACGTGGACCGACCTAGACACCCAAACAGGGCAGTTGCCGACCAGTACCCCAGCATTCACTCGTGTCGTCTACGACATGACATCGAATTCAACGGCGTATAAGTTCTACCAACTCAATATCTCTGCAAACAACGGTGACCCGTTGTCACAGTTGGGTGACTGGGAGCCGATGGATGGTACTGACAACCCGTCTGCTTTGACGCCTCTCGCGGTCGAGGTAGGCAGCGGTCCAATTTCATCGCGCACAGCTAAGACCAGTGTTGGCTGGACCGGCGTGCAGAGTCTTCGGTACGTCGGTGGTCATCAGGCCGACGGCAACGTGGCTCATTCGACAAGCGTTCTGTACGACAACGTCGACCTCGCCATTGGTGATGACACTGAACTGTCGTACAAGATCTTCCCGATTCTTGACGAGTCTGATCTGACGTGGCCCGCTACCTATGCAGCGATTGACCTGGAACTTGACGATGGGTCTCTCGTGTCGGAAGCGAACCTGCGGGACAGTTATGGATTCGATTTCAACGCCCGTGCCTACGGAGAACAGAAAGCACTGTACGGAAGCCAGTGGAACAACGTTCAGGTCGACCTGAGTTCGCTCGAAGGTAGGACCATTACGAAGATCCTGTTCACTTACGACAACCCCGACGGTAGCGGTAGCACCACATTCTCCGGTTGGCTGGATGACATTGAGATTGATGCCGCACAGCCAATCGACGACTCGTCACTGCTGAACTACGTGGACACTCGTCGCGGTTCGAACGGCACCCAGTCGTTCTCACGTGGTTTGACGGTGCCGTTGACGGCTGTTCCGAATGGCTTCAACTTCGTGCTGCCGTACACCAACTCGACTTCCCAGTCGATGCCGTACGAGTACCAAAAGGACAACAACGCTCAAAACAAGACCAACCTTGAAGGTATTGGTGTTTCGCACATCACGAGTCCGTGGATGGGTGACCGCAACCAGTTCGTGGTGACGCCGTACGCAACCTCCGGCTCGATCGATGGTTCACGGGACAATAAGAAGCGTCCGTTCAGCCACGATAATGAGGTTGCCAAGCCGCACTACTACGGCGTGGATCTTGACAACGGTATGAAGGTCGAAGGAACTGCGACCGATCACGGTGGTATCTTCCGCTTCACCGCTGCTCCGGGTCAGTCGGGCCTGCGTGTTCTTACCGACCGGGTAGCTGGTGACGGTACGTTCTCACTAAGTGGCGCCGACCTGACCGGTTGGATCGACAATGGTTCGGGTCTGTCGGTTGGTCGTAGCCGCATGTTCGTTGCGGGTGCGTTCAACGCGGTTCCGACTGCAACCGGTGCAGCCAGCGGTCGTTCCGGCAGCGTTTACGGAACCTTTAGTGAGAACACGGTTGAGTTGAGTTGGGCTACCTCGTTCATCTCGCTTGAGCAGGCTCAGAAGAACCTGGCTCGAGAGGTCGCGGATAAGTCCTTTGAAGAGGTTCGCGATGACGCGGCCGACGCCTGGCTCGACCGTCTTAGCGTGATCGATCTGAGTGACTCGGACACTGCCACGGATGCGCAGAAGTTGCAGATCTATTCAGACCTGTACCGGTTGAACCTGTACCCGAACTCGCAGCATGAGGATGTTTCGGCCCTTGGTTCGAGCACCCCTGAGTACAAGTATGCTTCGCCAGTTGCCGCCAAGGTCGGCTCTGCTACCGCGACTGAGACAAACGCTCAGATCAAGGATGGCAAGATCTATGTCAACAACGGGTTCTGGGACACCTACCGCACCGCTTGGCCGGCCTACGCGTTCTTCTACCCGGATCTGACGAACGAACTCGTCAATGGGTTCGTGCAGCAGTACCGTGACTCGGGCTGGATTTCTCGGTGGTCCTCACCGGGTTACGCGGACCTGATGACGGGTACGAGTTCCGATGTTGCTTTCGCTGAGGCATACACCGCCGGCGCATTGGACACCGTCATGGCCATTGATGCCTATGAAGCAGGCCTGAAGAACGCCACGGCGCTGCCAGCGTCGAACCTTCAAGCTGGCTACGCTGCGAAAGATGTCGGTCGTAAGGGTATGGAAAACTCCACGTTCCTGGGCTGGATTCCAGCACACGGGCACCAGACCACCTCGTGGGCGCTGGAGGGTTACATCAACGACTACGGCCTTGGCATGATGGCCCAGAAGTTGAGCGAAGACCCGAATGTGGCACCGGCTCAACAGCAGCGATACGCAGACGAAGCGAAATACCTGCTGGATCGTGCGCAGAACTACGTGAAGCAATTCGATCCCAACGTCGGGTTCTTCCAAGGACGCCACACCAACGGCGATTGGGAACTCGGGCCGAATGACTACGATCCAATGAACTGGGGCAACCACACCTACACCGAGACGAATGGGTGGAACTTCGCTTTCCACGTGCCGTTCGATGTCGATGGTCTGGCCGCGCTCTACGGTGGTTCCGAAGGACTGAGCGATAAGTTGGTCGAGTTCTTCACCACCCCGGAGCCGTCGATGACCTCGGGCATTCACGAGGCGTACGAGCAGCGCGATGTGCGGATCGGTACCTGGGGTATGTCGAACCAGGTCGGTCACCACATCGGTTACATTCCAGCTGCTGGTGGCAACCCGACACTCACGCAGGAGATCGTTCGTGAGGTTCTGCAGCGTCTCTTCGTCGGTTCCGAAATCGGTCAGGGTTTCCCAGGGGATGAGGACAATGGTGAGTTCTCCTCATGGCACTTGTTCTCATCGCTGGGCTTCTACCCGCTGGCGCTGGGTTCAGGTGAGTACACCATCGGTTCACCGCTGTTCGACACGATCACCGTGAACCGCAAGGCAGAACATGGTGGTCCGTTGACCATTACTGCTGAGAACAACTCGCGTGACAACGTGTACATCGCCAGTGCTGAACTCGACGGTGAAGCGCTCGATTCGGTGCAGTTGAACCAAGCCGATCTGCGTGCGGCTAGCTCGTTGCACTTCGAGATGGCCGCGACCCCGCAGGCGTGGGGCCACCGCACCAGCAACGAGCAGCAGCGAGTACCGCTCACCGATGCAACCAAGGGTGGTCAGGCGTCGGTCACGGCATCCACTTCAGGCGAGGTTAACCGACTGCTTGATGACAACGCAGCGACGGCGACCACCTTGGGTGCCGAAGACGCGACGATCGATATTCAACTGGTTGGTGCTCGTCCCGAAGTCAAGACCTACACCATCACCAATGGCGCTTCGGGGGCGCACCCGACCGACTGGGTGCTTCAAGGAAGCAACAACGGTGCGACCTGGGTGACGCTGGACCAGCGGTCGGACGTGGAGTTCGCATGGAACACCCAAACCAAGCCCTTCCACATCAGTGACCCCGGTACCTATGGTCACTATCGACTGCACATCCAGGGCACCAGCACGGGTGGCGGTGCCACGTTGGCAGAGATCGAACTGTTGTCAGCGAAGGCCTGGTCAAACGATTTCGCAATCGTTGGACAGAGTTCCAGTGCGTACGTCGATGAATCAGCGTCTGGACCCTACGCCGCGATCACCGGTGGTTCGTCCGATGATGCCAGCGACTACAGTGCCACGGTCGACTTCGGAGATGGCGCGGTTCCAGCCGATGTCGTCGAGAACGAGTTCGGGCTCGTGGTTGAGGCTGGTCATGTGTTCACCGAAACAGGCGCACATGATGTGAAGGTCGCTGTGACACACGATGGCGACGAGTTGGAGACCACCGGCCTTGTGACCGTCGGTCGTCAAGGAACGCTCGAGACGCAGTTCAACAACGCATGTTTGTCCGAAGAGGGCATCTCTGCGAGTTGTGACGGTCTGAACTACTCCTACGACAAGGCGCAGCTTGCTGATGCGAACGTGCCTTCGGGTAACAGCGCAGGCGCTTTGGTCCAAGGAGTCGAGAAGACCGTTCCAGGGACGAACCTGAAGTTCACGTTGCCGGAGATTGAGTCGGGTGAGTTGGACAACATTCTCGGTGAAGGACAGACCGTGCCGATGAACCTGTCGACAGATGCCACGCAGTACTCGTTCATCGGAATGGGTAATGAAGGCGACCAGCAGGGCGTTGGGACTGTTCACTACGATGACGGTTCGACCGACAGCGTGAACATTCAGTTCGGTGACTGGGTCGGCAAGGCAACAAGCCCGGCGTTCGGCAACATCGTCGTTGGTCTGATCCAGACCCGTCTATCGGGCACCGGAAAGGAATCAACTGACAAGACCACGGCGATCTTTGCGACGGCGCCAGTGACGATCCCGGCTGGCAAGACACCGGTTTCGGTCACGCTGCCGAACAAGGCCGGTTCGCTTTCGTCTGGAAAGATCCACATCTTCGCCATCGCGGACGACGGTGATCAGTCCACTCGCGCCGTTGAACCGCTTGCCAGCGTCCAGCCGAGTACGCCACTGCCTGCAGAGATCGGTGTTGGATCGATCCTGACCGCTGACCTTGCGCAGATCGTCGGTGGACGCTCAGGTGCTACCGCAACCGTCAACTGGGGCGATGGCACCGGTAGGCAGGATGCAGTGGTGAACAACGGTGTTGTCAGTGGTGAGCACGTCTACACCGCGGCTGGTGACTACACCATCACCGTAGTGATCGATGACGGTCAGTCAACTGTGACGGTGACACACAATGTGACAGTGAAAGCCGGTACTCAGGCAGCCACCGTTGGCCTAACCGCCAGCCCGGTCGCGCCAACAGCCGCCGATACCGTGACCTTGCGGGCCACGGTGAACGCGACTGCGACTGGGTTCATGACCTTCACCGATGGTGATGGAAACGAACTCGGTCAGGTACAGGTTGCGGACGGCGTGGCTGAACTTGAAGCGGGTGTTCTGTCCGTTGGAACACACGAGTTCACCGCGACCTATGGCGGTGACGAGATCTTCCGTGCTGGCGACAGCGAGACGACATCGGTAACAGTCGCAAAGGCTGACCCGACTGTGACGCTCGCTACCTCGGCAGCAGAGGTCACTGAGGGCGAGACCGTCGTTCTGACGGCTACGTTGCCAGAAAACGCCACTGGAATCGTCAACTTCGTTGACAGCGCTGAAGAGATCATCGGTTCAGCTAACGCTGAGCAGGGATCGGCGGCCATTTCGGCAGCACTGCCTAAGGGCGAGTACACGATCACCGCGCAGTACCTGGGTGACGCGTCGTACAACGCAGCCAACTCTGCGGCAGTGAACGTCACTGTCAAGGAGGACACGACCGATCCTGGCCCAGGTCCTGACCCGACCCCTGCTGTGGCGGTGAGCGCGCCGTCGTTCTCGAAGGCGAAGCAGCCGTTCAAGGCGAAGGGCAATAAGCGTCGGACGGTTTCGGCCATCGTGACTGGTGTTCCTGCGGGAACGGTAGTGACCTTCAAGTCCGGTACCCGCACGCTTGGTACGACAACTGCGGTTCGCAGCGGTAACGCTCTGGTGGCTTCGTTGAAGCTCAAGGGCAAGCTGTCGGTGGGTACGTACTCGAATGTGACTGCTTCGGTGGTCACATCCGGCAAGACTGTGGTCTCGCCCGCGTCCGCTCAGACGTTCAAGGTCGTCAAGGCGAAGGCCAAGAAGGTCACGGTCAAGACGAAGCGGATCAAGGCCGGTGTCAAGGCCAAGATCAAGGTCAAGGTCTCGAAGTTGACGAACAACCGACAGGCCGTTGGCAAGATCCAGATCCGCGTTGGCAAGAAGGTTGTTGGCGTCAAGAAGTTCAAGGCGAAGGCGAAGGGCAATGTGACCGTGAAGTTGCGCCGCTCGTTCGCTAGCAACGTCAAGGTACGGGCTCGCTTCGTGCCGAAGAACAAGAAGAACGTCAAGAACAAGCAGTCGAAGAGGGTGGTGGTCAAGGTCCGTCGCTAAGTGATGGCTTGACCTAGGTTGTGGGGCGGCGGCATTCTGTCGCCCCACAACCGGGCCACTACTTGCGACATGCGCTCAGTTGTTTGCCCACGTTGAAACAACGGTGATTCAACGTTGATAATGACGCGGTTGCACCTGAGTGTGGTGTGACATCTAGTGCAAAAGGGATATTGTTGCGATCTAAATAGATCGGCCATTTGGAAGTGAGAAACACATGACCGACGAGTTGGTACACAGTCTTCAAAACGAAGAAGACGGAGAACAACCGGATATCACTCGAACTCCTACTTTGGCTATGGTTGCGGAGTTGGCCGGAGTCAGTCTCAAGACTGCATCACGGGCAATTAACGGTGAAAAGCACGTTGCGAGCAGCACCCGTGACCGTGTTCTCAAAGCAGCTGATGAAGTTGGATTTCGTATCAACGCGATGGCGAGCTTGCTCAAGCGCGGTGTCTCCAATCCGGTGGTATGTCTGATCACAGGCGACCTGTCTAACCCGTTCTATTCGATGGTTGCTAAGGGTGTCGAACGCGAGATCCGCAGTCACGGCATGACGCTTACCATCGCCAGTTCCGATGAAGATCCGGTAGCAGAGCGAATCCTTGTGGACGAGTTCGTCTCGCAGCGCGTGCGCGGTTTGATGATCGTTTCCACGCTCGACGACCATTCGGAATATGACGTGTACCGCAACCGCGGTGTTCCTATGATTTTCCTAGACCGGCCCGCAGTCGGTCTAGATGCCGAGTCGATTGTGCTCGACAACTACGCTGGTACGCAGTTGGCTATGCGGGATTTGATCTCACATGGCCATCGCAAGATTGGATATCTGGGCGATTATCCGAGACTGCGCACGCGTCAATTACGTTTCATGGCCTATGCCGACGCATTAAATGAAGTGGGTGTCACCGGCTGGGAGAAATGGGTGCGCGACAGCGCCCACGATGTTGATTCCGCCCGGGCGCTCACCGTCGAATTGCTCACCGGAGATGACCCGCCGACGGCAGTTTTCGCGGGCAACAACCAGATCACCATCGGCGCGTTGCAGGCAGTGCGGGACGTCGCGCCGCAGACCGCATTGATCGGCTTCGATGACTTTGCCCTAGCCGATCTGCTGGGAGTGACCACAGTCAGCCACGATCCCACCGAAATGGGTCGGCTCGCAGCGATGCGAGTCCTGGCTAACTCCGGTATTCGACAGTCATCGACTCAAGAACATGTCATCCCGACACAGTTGATCCGACGCGGTTCAGGTGAGCGGCGACCGGTCGAAAACACCCCTTTGGAACCGTCAGTTTGACCGAAGAATATTGGACAAGGTCCACAGATGGCACAAATCCGACTTACCCTAGGAGGGTGAGTCAGGAACAAACGAGTGCAATTACCCCCGCAAGCCCGGTCGCTACGATGGTGCCGCGATCTTTTGCGCGCCACGAAGTGCCCGAGCCGATGCGCGAAGATGTGCGGCTCCTCGGCCGGCTTCTTGGAACGGTGCTGTTGGAATCCGGCGGACCGTCATTGCTGGCCGATGTCGAGAAACTGCGCGAACTGTGCATTCAGGCTTATGACGACCCGGAATCGGATGTGCTCGATACCGCCGGTGAACTGGTTGACACGTTCACCATTGAGCGTGCAGAGCAAGTAGCGCGGGCCTTCACCTGCTACTTCCACCTGGCAAACCTGTCGGAGGAGTACCACCGGGTCCGCGTACTGCGCCAACGCGAGGCGAGCGTTGCGGCACATTCCACCACCCAGGATGACACCCTGCCGGATGCCTTCACGCAGCTCGCCGCCGAGGTCGGCCAAGATGAGGCACTACGCCGTCTGACTGAGATGGAATTCCGTCCGGTCCTGACAGCGCACCCGACGGAGGCGCGCCGCCGCGCGGTCACGGGCAGCATCCGGCGAATCCATGACCTGCTGGCAGAACGCGATTCGCTCAAGCTGGGCGGCACCTCGCTGGCGGAGAACGAGCGTTCTCTGCTTGCTGAAATCGACGGTCTATGGCGTACGGCGCTGATCCGGGAACGTAAACCGACCGTGCAGGATGAGGTCCGTCAGATCATGGCGGTCTTCGAATCGACGCTCTTCGATGTCATTCCCGAGGTCTATCGGCGCTTTGACGACTGGCTGCTCGGTGATCGTGCTGGTCGTGTCGAACCGATCGTCAAGCCGTTCGTATCGTTCGGATCCTGGATCGGTGGCGACCGGGACGGAAACCCGAACGTGACCTCCGAGGTCACCCGTGAAGCCGCCCAGATCGCCTCCGACCGCATTCTGATCGCGCTGGAACGGTCGACCCACGACATTGCGCGCCGCCTGACCGCGGATGATTCCACCACCCCGCCGTCCATCGGGCTACAGAACCTGTGGGAGCGGCAACGACAGCTATCGCGACGCCTGACGGACTTGGCGGAGAAAAAGTCCGTCAAAGAGCGGCACCGCGCGGTACTGCTCGTCATCTCGGAGCGGATCGCCGCTACTCGTCGCCGGGATGCGGACCTCGCCTACGCCAACGCGGAGCAACTTGAAGCAGATTTACAGACCGTGCAGGAATCCCTGGTCGCCGCTGGGGCGCCGCGCGCAGCATACGGCGGCCTGCAGGATCTGATCTGGCAGGTCCAGACCTTTGGCTTCCACCTGGTCGAACTCGAGGTGCGACAGCATTCCCAGGTTCACGAAGCCGCATTGAAGGACATTGCCGAGAAGGGATTGCACGGCGATCTTGAGCCGCGCACCGTCGAAGTCCTCGACACCTTCCGTGCTGTCGGCGCGATACAACGTCGTTACGGTGTGCGGGCGGTACGCCGTTACATCGTCTCGTTCACGCAAAGCCCGGAACACCTGGCTGCGGTGTACCAACTGGCGGAACTGGCCTTCGGTGACAGCGATGATGCGCCGATCATTGATGCCATCCCGCTGTTCGAAACCTTCGCTGACCTTGAGAACAGCGTCAACATCCTCGAAGAAATGCTTACATTCGAGCAAGTACAGCGGCGCCTAGAGGTCAACGGACGTCGTGTCGAGGTCATGCTCGGCTACTCGGACTCGTCCAAGGATGTCGGTCCAGTGTCCGCGACCCTCGCCCTGCACTCGGCTCAAGAGCGCATCGCGCAGTGGGCGCAGCGTCACAACATCACGTTGACTCTGTTCCACGGTCGTGGCGGTGCGCTTGGACGTGGTGGCGGCCCTGCGAACCGTGCAGTGCTCGCACAGCCGCCGAACTCAGTTGACGGTCGATTCAAGCTCACCGAACAAGGCGAAGTGATCTTGGCGCGCTACGGTGACCCGACGATCGCCGTACAGCACGTTGAGCATGTCGCTGCGGCTACGTTGCTCGCCTCGGCCCCGTCGGTGGAGAACAAGAACGCCGCAGGCGTCCAGCGGTTCGCCGACCTGTCGCGCCGACTCGACGAGGTCTCCCGCGAGACCTTCCACAAGTTGGTTAAATCAGACGGCTTCCCGCAATGGTTTGCCGAGGTCACACCGCTGGAAGAGGTCGGCCTGCTGCCCATCGGCTCACGTCCGGCACGCCGCGGGCTGTCGGTGTCCTCACTTGACGACCTGCGCGCGATCCCCTGGGTCTTCTCCTGGTCTCAGGCTCGGTTGAACCTAGCCGGCTGGTACGGACTCGGTACCGCACTGGCCGAATTCGGAGATTTGGACGAGTTACGAGCCGCTTACCGTGACTGGCCGATCTTCGCCACCCTGATCGACAACGTCGACATGTCACTGGCCAAGACCGACGACCGGATTGCGGCTCAGTACCTCGCCTTGGGCGATCGGGATGACCTGGCCGAACTCGTCCTCGATGAATACCGCCGAACCGTCGACTGGGTGCTTAAAGTCACCGATGCGCCGTGGCCGCTGGCCAACCGCCGTGTGCTGGGACGAGCGGTGCAATTACGCAGCCCGTACGTCGGCGCGCTGTCGCTGATCCAGGTGCGGGCGTTGCGGGCGCTGCGCCGCGGCGACGAGAGTCAGAGCAAGGAAGAACTGCAGCACCTGCTGCTGCTGTCCGTCAACGGAGTGGCCGCAGGCCTGCAGAACACCGGCTGATCTCATTGCATTCGCCTGACCATGAGGGCAACCATGATTGATCCATTCGACCTGCCAGCCGAGGTGGTGCGTACTCGTACCAGCGAGAAGTGGCAGCATTACCCCGCGGATGTACTTCCGGTCTGGGTGGCTGAAATGGATGTGGCGCCCGCATCCGCCGTTGTCGCCGCGGTCGAACACGTCATGCGTTCTGGTGATACCGGCTATGCCAGCGGGCACGCCTATCACGATGCTTTCGCGCGGTTTGCGGCTGATCGTTGGCAGTGGTCGGTGAATCCGAAAAATATCGCCACTGTCCCCAATGTGATGTTGGGGATGATCGGCACGATAGAACTCGTCCTGGATCGGTCATGTCCCGTGGTGACGAGCGCCCCGGTGTATCCGCCGCTGATGGACTACCCCCGAGCGGCCGGCTATGAGGTGACCACAGTTGCGCTGGACGCCCAATCGCGGCTTGATATCGATGCCATCGCTGCGACTTTCGCGCGATTGGCCGAGACCGCCAGCCCGGGAAAATCGGGTTACCGTGGCGCCTACTTGCTGTGCAATCCGCATAACCCGACGGGTGTGGTTCCGACGGCAGCCGAATTGAGGGCGTTGGGTGTGGCGGCTCGAGAACACGGTTTCGTGGTGATTTCCGACGAGATTCACGCGCCGCTGAGTTTCGTGCCTTTCACTCCGGTACTGACCGTGATTCCGGATGCCTACGCGGTGTTGTCCGCGTCGAAGGCGTGGAACCTCGCAGGGCTGAACGTTGCCGCGGTCGTCTCCGGGGACGAGGCCGTCTATCCGGCGCAGCGAGTTGCGCCGTACCTGCAGTCGGCGGTCAGTCACGTGGCGATCACTGCGCATATCGCGGCGCTGCGTGATGGAGCCGACTGGTTGGATGGGCTGCGTGCCGCGCTGCTGCAACGTCGTGAATTGTTGGGTGCCTTGCTGGCTAAGCGGCTGCCGATGCTGGGTTACCGGGAACCGGAGGGCACCTATCTGGCGTGGCTGGACTTCGCGGCGTTGGCGTCTAGGGACCCGGCTTGGGCGACGAACCCGGCCAAGAAGTTGTTGGCTGAAGGACGAGTTGCCCTGTCGCCCGGTGCGCCGTTCGGCGCCAAGGGCTTCGCCCGTTTCAATTTCGCGACCTCGCAGGAACTGCTGATCGAGGCTGTCGACCGCATCGCGGCCGTCGTGCGCTAGCGCCCCTGCTCGTTGAGCCCACCTCGCTGGTTGAGCCTGTCGAAACCACCTCTGTCGCACTGCCCGCCAGCCCATTGCCGCAGGACAACTTCCCTGTTGCCGGGAAACAAACCGTCGACTCGGAAGTTGTCCTGCGGCACCGCCCCCTCTGCGCACCAAATTCGTGCACGGTCGCGAAACTCGTGCACTTGCCTAGTGCGCGAGGGCGGTTCACGAAAATGCCGACGGTATACGAGATTGGTGACGGGTCAGGTACCGAGCGCATGCGCGATAGCAGCGGCCAGGCCCGAATTGTTGTTGTCCGCCACGACCTGGCCAGCCTCGGCCTTGACGGCAGGGCCAGCATTGCCCATCGCATACGACCTGTGAGCCAGCGTGAACATGCCGATGTCATTTGGTCCGTCGCCTGCTGCGGCGATGCCGACTGGCGATACACCAAACTGCTCCGCGATCAGAGCCACACCGTGGGATTTATCCGCATCCGGTTGAGTGATCTCCAGGTAGTGTTCACCGGTCATCTGACCGATCAGACTGTCCGGCAGCGTGGCGAGCACTTCGGCAACCGCGTCGGGCTGCGCAGGGTTCGGCGGCACCATCAACTTCAGCGGCCCGCCCTCGACCAGTGCAGTGTCCACATCGAGTACTCCGGCCGGAGCGATCCCTGTCACGCGGGTCTCGTAACCGACGACATCGGCCTCCATCGTGTAATACCAAGCATCGGAGTTGAACCAACTCAGCGGAGTGTTCACTGCCGCGGCCGCGGCCACCACTGCCCGAGCATCCTCAGGTGAGATCCGATGTTGCGCCAGCGGCGCAGTTCCGTCCGGAGTGACTCGTCCCACCCACGCGCCCTGCAGGGCGACCAGCGGCTCGCCGACCAGGTTCAACTCGTCCTGTAACAACGCGATGGCCTGCGGGCTGCGCGCCGAGGCCAAAATGACGTGAACGCCAAGCTCTCGTGCTCGTGCGATGGCGGCGCGGACCTCGTCGGTGATGCGATGGTCGGAGGTGAGCAGGGTTCCGTCAATGTCGCTGGCGAAGAGTTCCAGGGTTGTGTGCGTAGGCGATTCAGTCACCTTATGAGCCTAGCGAACCTGAGGGTCGACGCGATGTGTCGTTAGGCACGTTCACTGCGGGCAATGGTGAATTTCGGTGTGGCGTGCACCACGGTGGTCGGTCCGATCTGGCGCCGTAGCGCGGGTAGATACGGCAGATGCCGGTTGAAGACCGTCCACATCTGCCCTTCTGGGCGGAGCACGCGGCTGGCGGTTGCGAAGAAGTCCCAAGCGATCGAAGTGTCCACAGCTGCGCCCTGGTGGAAGGGCGGATTGCACAGGATCAGGTCGATGCTGGCATCGGGTATCGAGGCGGCTGTATCGTCCCAGAGCGCCTGAATGCCCGGTGATGAGTCCAGCGGCTGGGGCCCATCGACCAGGCCCTGCGAAATGGTGGCGACCAAGCCGTTACGGCGCGCGGTTGCCACCGTCGAATGCACCGCCGCCCACGAGTCATCCGTGGCGATAACGCTCGCCTGCGGCAACAGGAGGGCAGCCGTGGTGGCCAGCAGGCCAGTGCCGCAGCCGAGATCGAGCACGCGAGGGTGAGCGGCGGAGCGCAGTGGGTTCAGTGCGTCATCAAGATGCGCCAGCAGTTCGCGAGTCCCGACGTCTAGGCGAGAGCCAGCGAAAACACCGCCGTGGCTGGCGATGGCGATTCGCCCATCCGGAAAGGGTCCATCGAGTTCTGCAGTGAGAGGGTACGAGGGACGAGCACTGTCCGTCGGGCGCGGTCCGCGCGCTTCCAGGGTTCGTGACTTCTGCCGCCCCAGATGGGGTTGTACCTCGGCGAAGTGGCGGCTGAGCACGTCGTTCATCGCGGTTGTCATGTGCTTGACTCGCCCGGTGAGCAGCACGGTCACCGAAGGACGTGCGTGTGCGGCGATCAGCCCGGCCAGCTCGTCGAGGGCGTCCAGCGATTTCGGCAAGCGACCGATGACGAACTCGGCATCCTCGAAAGCAGCGACCGGCTCGGTGGCGAAGACGAGTCGATCGGACTGATGGGCTGGCGCGCAATGGCGCTGTACCGCGCTCCGTCCCGCGAAACTGTCCTGCCAGTTGATGGCGACCCAGTTGTCGCTGCGTTGTTGCAGCAACTGGTCCACCCCTGCGGTGAGTGCTCCGGATTCGTCGCCGACGATCGCGAGCCAGCGGGGTGGGTCCTCGTCTTCCGCCGTTTCGGTTGCTTCGAGGTCTTCGAGAACGAGGGCGAACTCGTCCCATAACAACCGGTCAACGGCATCGGGCCGCATCCCCGCATCTTGGCAAAAAGCGGTCAACGAGTCGGAGACGACGATGGCGGGAGTAGGCACTATCCCAGTGTGCCCCATCGTGAGATTGCTGCGAATTGTGTGACAGAAGTGGCAAATGTGACGAACGTCTATCCAAAATGTGTGAAATTCACCCTGTTAACCAGCGATTGTCGGAAGATTCCCGTATCGTTGTGGACGCAATGCGGCTGCGCCGCACCACAAGTCATGCCGAGCGGCTCGTTCGGCAAGGACCGTCAGAAGGGAAACTCATGTCTCTCAACCGTTCGGACGTTGTCTCCGCGATTGCTGGCAAGTCAGGCCTCACCAAGACGCAGGCTGATGAAGCACTGTCGGCCTTCCAGGAGGTGCTCCTCGAAGCAGTAGCCAGTGGCGAAGGTATCAAGCTCACAGGTCTGCTCGCAGTGGAGCGCGTCGAGCGTGCCGCTCGCACCGGCCGTAACCCGCGCACCGGCGAAGAAATCGCCATCCCAGCTGGTTTCGGTGTCAAGCTCACCGCAGGAAGCCTGCTGAAGAAGGCTGCTGCTAAGTGATCTGATTGATCTACCCGTCGCACATTGTGCGGCTTGCTTAAGGCCGGTGGGGCTTCCTACCGGCCTTTGGCATGTCTGGGTGCTCTGCGCTCTGCACCTGACGCCCTCACCTGTTGCCGCAGGGAACCTTTCGTGTTGACGGTTTGTTTCCCCGCGACACGGAAGAAAACCTGCGACAATAGCGGTCGCCCCACCGTGCCGCGCTGCGCCCGCCGCGCCCCGCCCGCCGCGCGGCGGCTAGATGTCGCCGGTGCGCTGCAAGCGCTGCATAGCGATCCAGCCCAGCGGGATACGACCCCAGTACGTCATCAACCGGAACAACATGACGGCGGAGGCCGCCACGGAGGCGGAGACACCCGCAGTCGTCGTCAGACCGGTGATCAGCGCAAATTCCACGGCACCCACACCACCGGGCGTCGGAACAGCGGCACCGACGGCGTTACCGACCAGATAGACAATCGCAACGTTCAGCAGCGAGACCTCCTGGCCGAAGGCGGCGAGTGACGCGTCGAAGGCGAGCACGAATCCGAGCGTCATCATCACACCGCCGCCAATACCCAGTGCAAGCCGTCCCGGCTGCGAGATGACTTCGCTGAGCCGCGGCCAGATCTGCTGGAAGATCGGCGTCAGCCTGGCCAGCAGCCACCGCCGTACCTTGGGCACCAACATCAGGATCAACACGACGGCGGCGATCGAACTCAAGACCACCAGCACCGTGGTGGACGGGAAGGTCCGCAGCATGCCTAGATCGCCCGTCAGTATGGAGATTGCCACCAATAGCAGCACAGTGACCACCACCTGCGAAACCTGCACCAGGGTCACAGTGGCCACCGCCAGTGAGGTCGCCACGCCATTGGTTGCGAGCAGCCGGTAGTTCAGCGCGGCCGGACCGATTCCGGCCGGGGCGGCCAGGGCGACAAAGGACGAGGCCGCCTGCACCAGGAACGAACGTCCGAAGGGCAGCCTCACCGGCGAGAACGCCACCAACGTAGTCGCGCTTCCGACCCAGGTGCTCAGCCCAAGCCCGAACGCGATCACCATCCACCACGGATTAGCGCTCTGCACGGCGTCGCGAATGTCATCGAACCCGATCGAGGTGGCGATCACCACGATCGCGACCACCGTCAGAGCCGACATGACAATGCGGCGGGCGGAGAACCGCCCTAGCGGGATGGGTGCCACATCGGCATCGGGAAGTTGGGACGAGAGCTCTTCGCGCAGTCGCTTCAGCAGATCCTTGTCAGCACGGACTTGTTCACGGGTGACGGCCGGCAGTGCAGGCGCTTGAATCAGCGGACCGATGCTCTTCGCCTCGACCCCGGCGAGTTGCGCGGAGCGCACGGCGCGCTCGGGTCCGACGCGCAACGCGATCAGAGCCATGAGCTGGGCCAGATCCATACGACGAGAGAATTCGGACGAGGCCACCACCCCGGATTCCCAGCTGGTGATCCACACCTTCGGTCGTGCGTTGTCGTCGGTGTCGGAGCGATCGACGAGCACGGCATTCTCTGTGACTTCGCCGTGCGCCAGGCCGTGGGCGTGCGCGCGTGTGATCTGGCGCCACAGTTCGGCGAGCAGCCCGTCGGTGACGGCCTCGTCAGGAAGGTCGCGCCACGGAACCGCACCACCAGCGTGCTCTTGGATGAGCAGCATCGAATCGGCGGCAGCCGCGATACCGCGCAGCCGGGGCGTACGCACTCCGGCGGCATCGGCGGCATAGGCGGTCAGTGCCGCGCGTTCGGCCACCGCGCGTAGTGAGGCGGAAGACCGCCCTTCAATACCGCGCAGTCGGATGGACTGCCACAGGCGGGATAAGAAGCCGAGCACCTGCCGGTCACCGTCGAGCACCACGACATCGAGTCTCGGACCGTCGTGGGTGGTCAGAGCATAGACGCGGTGCGTGAGCTGACGAGCAATGGCCATTGAAGCCGGGTCAGTGGCAGTCTGCCGAATCATCGACGTAGTAGGTGCGCGGAAGGACTCGTCCCCACTGCTGACGTCAGCCGTAGTGGCAGGAACCGTGTCGATACCCGCGGCGGGGGTGACCGTCTCATGCAGCGGCTGGTCCGACACGCCGCGCACTCGGGCCAACGCGACCGGCTCGAAACCGGCGGCCCGCAATGCCTCGATGAGTTTCAGACCGTAAGCACGTTCACTGTCGACGCCCGCAAGGTAACGCACTGCCAGCCCGGCAGTACGCCCGATGACCAGGGCGAGCACCACACCGGGAATCGAGACTTGACCGGCAATGAGGATCAGCGCCGAAGCGATCCAGAGTGCGTTCCAGGACCAGCGCACAGTGCGCCGCCGGGTGCGCGGCCCGGCCATGGTCAACAACGCGACAATGGCCGCCACATAAGTCGGAATGGTGACGAAACGCTCACCCGCCACCCAGATGGATAGACCGACCTGCATCGCGCTGGTCGCGAAAGTGTCGATGAGCCACGACGTGACAAAGGCGAGGATCGCCCCGGTAACACTGGCCACGACGGCCACAGCCGCCTGGCGCAGTGCCTTGCGCATGACCAACTCCGTCAATACGGCTAGGGGCACTCCGAGCATCACCAGGATTTCGATAGCGCGCAACGGAATGCCGAGCAGCCACGAGATGATGGTGGATACTTCTTGGACATCGTTGGCGATGCCACTGGTTGTCCCGTGCGCGTACACCGCGACTACAAGGACAACGACGATTCCGAGCAGGCACAGCACTATTGCCAGAAGGTCGCGCGGGTGTCTGACTCGGCGTGGGACGTCTTCATCGAGGATACGGACGCCATCGAAGTGAACGTCGCGATCTCCTGATGTCATAGAAGGATTCTAGGCGTTTTGCTGTATAACGCGCGGCACATTATTCGCTCAATGGCTTTATCCAATGCCCAACCTGGCCAGAATTGAGTCTGGAACGAGCTGATAACCGACGAACGACACCACATCGAGGAGGGTGTGCGCGATGACCAGCGGCATCACGCGACCACCGCGTCGAACGATGAAGTACCAGCCGAAGACGATTCCCATCACTACGTTCCCGATGAACGGGCCGAAGCCCTGGTAGAGGTGATAGGCGCCGCGCAACAGCGCGCTTGCGGTGATGATCCACATGCTTGCCCAGCCGAGTTGACGCAGTCGAGTTCCCAAGTAGCCGACCACGATGACTTCTTCAAGAAGCGCATTCATGATCGCGCGCAAGATCAAAATGGGAACCGCCCACCACACTGCCTGCAGCGCTGCTGCCTGGATCTCCACGGTGATACCGAGCGCTCGTCCGGCGACGTAAAGGCCCAATCCGGGAAGGCCGATGACAGCGGCCAGGACGAGCCCATGGCCGATATCGTGCCGTGGGCGACGTAGATTCAGTCCCAGGTCGGCAAAGGGGCGGCTTCCACTACGCGCCAGCAGATACAGCGCCAATGCGACCGGCACCAGCGCGAAGAAGATGGCGAGCAGCTGGTAGGTCAGGTCCAACCAGGGCATTTCGGCACGGGACGAGTTCATCGTCGTGGATTGCTGACTCAACGGTGTGGGCGTGGCCAGTCGTGCCGCGAGGTTGACCACTGCGTAGACGGCGGACTGACCTAGGCTGAGCGCAAGGACGAGCCAGACCTCGATCGTGAGATGGCGTCGGGCCGGATTGTTGGTCACCATTTCGTTATAGCCCACCAAACTCGTCACAGGCTGTACTGGTCAGCATCGGTTTAGTCCACCCAGGCTGTCAGTTGGTCCTGGACTTCCACTAGATACAGTGTGCCGCTATTCTATGGATACTTGGCCTTCGAAGATCGAGGCAATACATAGGAGCGATGACGCCATGACATTCCCGTCTAACGACCTCGAACAGTTGCTGTTGGATGCTTCGCAGGATCGACTGGATATGGGTAGCTTCTTGCAGGCCCTCGTCGAGTCGACCGCTTGGGTACCGGTTTCCAGCGGTGACAATGACGAAGGACCGCAGATTCGCACGGTGCGCATTGAAGACAAGCCGTATGTGCGGGTCTTCACCTCGGAAGAGCAAGCCCGCGCAGTCTTGCCGGAGAAGAACTACATCAACCCTGTGCTTGGGACGGTGCTGCGTAACCTGCCGGACGAGTGGGGCATCGTCATCAACCCGAATGCTGAACTCGGATTCACCGTCAACGCCCAAACCATTCGGTCGATCATCGGCGGCTGACGCACTTCACCGCCCAGCTGAACGTTATTCGGCCGGGCGGTTTGATGTGCCAGATGGGCTTACTTGCAGCCGCAACCGCCGCAACCACAACCGCCCGCGGCAGGCTCAGCCTCAGCAGCGGTCAGCGGAATTAGATCGGGCTGACCTTGCGGCAGTATCGGTGCAGCCAGGTCGTAGCCAGCCTCGTCGATTGCCGCTGACACGGCGTCGCCCTGCAGCGGACCTTCTGAGGTCACGGTCACCGTCGAGACGCCTTCGGGTGCCAACTCCACCTGTACGTCGGTCACACCGGGCAACGAGGTCAGTTCTTTGGTGACTGCGTTGACGCAGTGTGAGCAGGTCATGCCGTTAACGCTCAGTGTGGTGGTAGCCATCAGGACTCCTTTGATTGCTGTTGTGGATCGTGCGGGTCGCGTACCGCACATTCTTAGTCGAGGTACGTCTTGACCAGGTCTTCCGCAAGGCCGACATAGCTTCCGGGAGTCAGGTTCGCGATGCGCTGGGCGGCCTCGTCCGGCAATCCCAACGATGCTACGAACTCGCGCAACTCTGCCTGGCCGATACGGTGACCACGGGTTAGTTCTTTCAACCGTTCGTAGGGGTTTTCCATTCCGGGGGTTCCGGCGATGCCTGCGGCGCGCATCGCGGACTGGATGGCCTCGCCGAGCACTTCCCAGTTCTCGTCCAAGATGCGCGCAGTCACATCCCTATCCACTGCGAGCCGCGCCAGCCCCTTGGCAATGTTGTCGATGGCGAGCAGTGAGTGCCCGAACGCCGGCCCGATATTGCGCTGCGTGGTCGAGTCGGTCAGGTCGCGCTGCAACCGTGACGTCACCAGGGTCGCGGCCAGCGTATCGAGCAGCGCGCAGGAAATCTCGAAGTTGGCTTCGGCGTTCTCGAACCGGATCGGGTTGACCTTGTGCGGCATCGTGGACGAGCCGGTCGCGCCGGGCACCGGGATCTGCTTGAACACGCCCTGCGAAATGTACGTCCAGATGTCCGTGGCAAGGTTGTGCGCCACCCGGTTGAACCGTGCGACATCGCTGTACAACTCGGCTTGCCAATCGTGGGACTCGATCTGAGTGGTCAGCGGGTTCCACGTCAGCCCCAAATGCTCGACAAAACCGCGTGAGACGGCCGGCCAGTCGGTGCTCGGCACCGCGGCAGTGTGTGCGCCGAAAGTGCCGGTCGCCCCGTTGATCTTGCCCAGGTATTCGGCATCGGCGATGCGGCGCAGTTGGCGGCGCAGCCGGTGCGCCAGCACGCCGAGTTCCTTGCCCAGCGTGGTCGGTGTCGCCGGCTGGCCGTGAGTCAGGGCCAGGAGCGGCACGGCCGCGTGCTCGTGAGCCATCTGGGCCAACTGGTCGACCATGCTGGTCGCGGCAGGCAACCATACCTGCTGCACCGCGCCTTGCACCATCAGCGCATAGGACAGATTGTTGATGTCCTCGCTCGTGCAGGCAAAGTGGACGAGTTCGCTGATTTGCGGCAACACTGTGTCGCCCAGCTGGTCCGGGGCGGCATCCAAGCGGCGCTTGATGAAATATTCGACCGCCTTGACATCGTGGACAGTCTCACGTTCGATCTCAGCCAATTCGGCGATAGCAGCGCCATCGAACTGAGCCGGGATGGCGCGCAGGTAGGCGATTTCGTCGGAGTTCAGGCGCGGCGCACCCGGTACCGCGGGCCCGCCGGTTGCACTCAGTGATCCGGTCAGGGTCAGCAGCCACTCGATCTCAACGTGGATTCGTTCGCGGTTCAGCGCAGCCTCGGAAAGATGATCGACCAACGGCGCGACAGCGCCGCGGTAGCGACCGTCAAGTGGGCCAAGGGCGATGGGCGGGGTGACGTCTGCCAGGGTGATGCGGGCAGGGGCGTGCTCGTTCGAGATCTTGGGCATGTGCCTATTGTTTCATGTTGTCTTGGATGTCAGGCGGCCTCGTCCAATCTTTGCGGACGAGTGCTCTTGCGCGGTAGACGGATATGACGAGTTATCCACATCCCGCGTGTCGGTCCGACCTGCACCGACACTTCTATGGCACTGTTCAATTGCCCGGGCGCCGTCGGCATCACGGAAGTTGACGGCGCTTATTCGGGCCCTTGCTTTTGTCCGCTGCCGCCTAGCGAGCCATACCGCGCGAACCGGCCAGCAGCGAAGTCAGAATCGCATTGAAGATCGCCAGAATCACTCCGGCCAACACGGCCCACCAGAATCCGTCAATGTGCAGGCCCCACGATTGCGATGACGTCAGCCAACTCACCATCAACAGCACGAGTGCATTGATCACCAAACCGAACAGGCCGAGGGTCAGGATGTACAGCGGCAGGGCGATGATCTGCAGTATTGGCTTGATAACAGCGGCGATGATCGCGAAGATCAGCGCGACACCAAGATAGACAGCGACCACACCGACCGTGGAGTCGCCGCCGACAACCTCGAAGCGCTGACCCAGCAGCAAAGTCGTCAGCCAGATGGCCAATGCATTGACGATCACTCTCAGTACGAATCCCATAGATCGATCTTTGCACCGTGGGCTGGAAAATGCATCCAATTCGTTCCAATAAATAACGTGACAATGTCGAAACTGCGGGCGTAGCGTTGAAGACACGTAGGGAAGGAGGTGATCCGGTAGATGAATATCTTCTGGACGTACGAGGTGGTCGCCGGCTGACACCCGGCATAGTGACCAGGTTCGCCAATCTCAGGCGACCACCGAGACCCGTGAGGGATGCGGAAGTCCACCGCATCATCGCGCGGCCCGCAAGGGTGACGCAGCGAACCTCACGGGTCTTGTCCTTTTCTCGGGCATCTGCTGGTTGAGCTGGTCGAAACCACACCCCGCTGTTGCTGCAGGAAAACTTTCCTGTTGCCGGGAAACAAACCGTCGACAAGAAAGAAAACCTGCGGCAATGAGTACTGGTGCCGCCGTTGTCGGTGCGTTGTGTGGTCCTCTTGACATTGCTGGCGGCGGACGTCCCAGCCATGAAACTGTGGCGCGCCGCCCGAGATATCCCGGGCACGGGGCCTACGCGGACGAGTAAACTGCTCGCCCGCAAGCGGCCTCACCTGATTCCGATCTATGCCAATTCATCCGCATTCAGTTCCAGGCCGCAGACTCTCGCGGGCAGTGGGCGCACTATGAACCTACCGCCACCACTCAAGCGGATCCACAACGAATGCGGCACACGAGTCGTATGGTAGACGGTTTTATCCGGCGAAACGTGAGTGCGTTAGCGCGGGAAACCCTTGCTGACACACCTATCACGGTGATTGGTGGCGCGCGCTAAGTTGGCAAAAGTACGCTCATGAAGCGACTCGTAGATGGTCCCGATACCCGAATCATCAACTTGGACGATGCTGCAGATCGACTTGCGGCCGAACGTGACTCTGACGGGTTCGCTGCCCAGCACCCGCGCGGCGTGCTCGGAATCGATGAGATTCAGCGTGTCCCGGCCTTGCTCACATCGCTCAAAGCTGTCGTGGATGTCGACCGCAGGCCAGGGCGGTTTGAGGACGAGCCACCCCATCGCGCTTTTAAGAAGGTTGCCCGATATGCAAAGCGGAAGTGCGCTATATACGACTACGACTTTGCATATCGGGCAACCAACTGTGCGGTCAGGCGGCATCCAAACCGCGGAACGTTCTACTTGTTCTTGTTAGTCACCCCGGACCCCTGGACGAAGGCGAAGATGACCGTCAGGCCCGCGAAGACGTAACTGAGTGGGTCCTCGAAGTAAAGCTTGATCACGTCCGAGAAGTACTCGAAGGAGATACTCAACGAGTCCGTGAATGGGATACCGAAGGTCTTTGCGGCGAAACCCGCATCGATGAACAAGATCGCGGCAAAGAACAGCACCAGTGTGATCAATGCTGCCAAGATCCCCGGAACCGCGCCCCTGGTGCGACCGAACTTGGAGAAACCGAAACCGACTGCCAGACCGATCAGAATCGCGAGCATCACGTATTCCTTCTCGGCTTGCACCGTGAAGAAAGCGTAGAGCGCTGTCGCCACAATGCCGAGCCCCAGACCCACCGCGATACCGACGCCAAGATTGCTTGGTTGCGGCTCCTCGATCAAGCCGACGGGCGTCTCTGAAGCAGACTCAGGTTGAGGCGCACCGTAGCCCGGAGGCTGCATACCTGGGATGGGCTCACCGGCCGGTTGTGGCTGCACGCCAGGGGCGGGCTGGCCGTTCGAGCCGCGAGGGTAAGCACCCGAGTTGGCGTCCCCGAAAGGTGAGTTGGGTGGCGTGCTCGTCATCGTATTGCCCTTATGTTGTGAATGCGCATCGCACCCACAACGAGATTAGTGGACCTTAAGATCTTCTGCACGCGTGTAGACGCAACTGGTCACGCGGTGCGGCCCACAGACCTGCGACACTATTACTTATGACTTCGACGGCTGCGACTGACCCGCAATCCGGTACTGCTCAAACTAGCAGCGATGGCCTCGTCCCTTTGCGCCCCGCAGTGGCAAACTTGCCCGCTTATGTTCCCGGCGCCCGCCCTGCGGAAGGAGTCAAGGTTCACCGCCTCGCCTCGAACGAGAACCCGTACCCGCCGCTGCCGTCGGTCCTTGATGCGTTGTCGCAGGTGCTCGGCACCATCAACCGGTACCCCGATATGGCGGCTGTGGAGTTGCATGAGGCGCTTGCGGATTTCATTTCCGCAGGCAGGACGAGGTCTTTCGCGCCGGAGAACATCGCCATCGGTACCGGTTCGGTCGCGGTGCTGCAGCACATCATGGCCGCCTTCGTGGAACCCGGTGACGAGGTTGTCTACCCGTGGCGTTCCTTCGAGGCCTACCCGATTGTGGTCGATGTGGTCGGCGGAACCTCGGTCCACGTGCCGCTCAATGACGAACATGCCATCGACATGGCGGCGCTCGCCGCGGCGGTGACCGAGCGGACGCGCGTGGTGGTGGTGTGCACCCCGAATAATCCGACCGGAACAGCCGTCAGCCATGCGGAGTTGGAGCAGTTGCTAGCGCAGGTTCCGTCCCATGTCTTGGTTGTCATCGACGAGGCCTATCTGGAGTTCGTTGGCGGTGACGATCCAGTGCAAGCTCTCGACCTGCTGGACGAGTATCGCAACGTTGTGGTGCTGCGCACGCTGTCCAAGGCCTATGGGCTGGCTGGATTGCGTGTCGGCTACGCGGTGGGTGACCCGCGGTTGATCGAGGGGATTCGAGCGACGTCGACGCCGTTCGGAGTCTCATCCGTAGCGCAGCACGCGGCGGTATTGTCCCTTGCAGCGCACGAAGAGTTGCAGCAGCGGGTGGATGAACTCGTCCAAGAACGAGCACGGCTCGTCGCTGCGCTGACTGACCAAGGGTGGGAATTGCCCCAGACCCAAGCAAACTTCGTATGGTTCCCCCTGGGGGACGAGGCCACGGACTTCGCGCAGGCCGCGCGGGAACACGGTATTTTGGTGCGGCCGTTTGCTGGCGAAGGAGTGCGGGTCAGTGTCGGAGATCGCGACGACAACGACGCGCTGCTCGCTTTCACGGCGCGGTGGCGCTCGCGTTGACCGGAATCGAAGAACTCTGCGACAAACTAAATAAGTGGCTCTTGAAGGGTTCAGAGGCGAGCCTGGGAACAAGCAACTAAACCCGGCGGTATTGCGCGACGATCGGACATTCGATGGGGTCCGAGGCGGCCAGCCCGACCTCGTTGAGATAGCCGATCACGATGGCGTAGGAACGCCACAGCGATGTCTCGGTGTAGGGCACAGACCGACTCGCGCAGAATTCACGCACGATCTCGCGGGTCTTGGCCAAATGTGGGCGCGCCATCGACGGGAACAGATGGTGCTCGATCTGGTAGTTCAGCCCACCCATCAACCAAGTAGCCCACCAGCCACCGCGAATGTTGCGGGACGTGCGCACTTGCTTGGAGAAGAAATCGAACTTCGCATCGGGTGCGATCACCGGCATGCCCTTGTGGTTCGGCGCAAAGGACGCGCCCATGTACACCCCGAAGACAGCCAGCATCACGCCCACAAAGGCAAAAGCCATGCCGAGCGGCAAAATCAAGAAAATGGGGGTATAAACGAGTGCGAACCGGGCCGCAATCATGCCGAGCTCCTGCCACCGTTTCTTCACGGGGCCGCGACTGAACAGGTGCTTCAAACTCAAATAATGCAGATTCAAACCGAATAGCGTGAGCAGCGGGAAGAACAGCCATCCCTGCTTCCGGGTGATCAACCGCCGGAACCCGCGCGCCTGCGCGGCATCCTCGTCTAGGAAAGAAATAGTATCGACAGCGATATCCGGGTCTTTGTCCACCCGGTTCGGATTCGCGTGGTGACGGGTGTGTTTGCTGTCCCACCACGAGTAACTCATGCCGACGATGGCAATGAGGATGCGGGCGAGCCGATCATTGTCCGGTCCAGCGCTCAAGATCTGACGGTGTGCGGCTTCGTGCGCAAGAAAAGCCACCTGGGTGAACCAGACTCCAAGAGCACCGGCCATCAGCAGTTGCAACCAACTGTCGCCAAGCAAGATGAATCCGGTAATGATCCCACCGAGGCTCACAACTAGAGCGGCTGCGATCATAGAGTAGAACCAGGGGGCTCTGCGCAACAATCCAGTTTCCCGAACCACCTGGGAGACCTGCATATAGGCCCGGGTCATTTCGGGGAAGTCTTCTGGCCGCACATATTTCTGGCGGCGGGTTGCAGCGGAGTTGGGTACGTCTGTAATGCTCATGGGGCTCCTGCCTGGTGAGACAATGCGTGACCGATCATCAATGACCGGGATAAAGCCAAAGGCAGGTGCCGATCGCTTGTGCGAGGGGCCGCAGCACTAAAGCACGAAACTGCAGGTGTTCGACCCCACGGTTGATTGGTGCACGCCCATGAGATGAGTGCACCAATCAACCGTTGGTGTGTAACTCCAGGCGCACTAGTAAAGTCCGCCCGGAGAGACGGTTATGTCAGAGCGCGCGGATGTTGGTGGCCTGCGGGCCCTTCTGACCGTTTTCGGTGTCGAACTCGACCTTCTGGTCTTCGACCAGGTTGCGGTGTCCGCTACCTTGAATCGCGCTGTAGTGCGCGAAGACATCGGCTGAGCCATCATCGGGAGCGATGAATCCGTAGCCCTTGTCGGAGTTGAACCATTTGACGGTGCCTGTGGCCATGACGTCATTCCTTCGTTGTTCTGTGACCACCGGTGTGGTCTTCGATACCGCACCGACGACGCCGGTGCGGAGTTGTCCCGTAACCGCTGTGCTCTTAGGTGTGTGAGCGCAGCACGATGCGGGAAGTGTGATGGATGTTTCGAGTGCGAGACGAGCAGCCTCTAGCGACTTCGATGCCCCGATTCGTTGACCCTGCGGGCCATACGTAACGTAATTCGTGCGGTTGGTCACGACGTGACCAGCGAATTCGCGGGCGAATGTGGCGACATGAACATCATCAGCGGCTTGTTGCCAGTTCAGTGAGATATTCGAGTCGAAAACTGCGGGAGATGCGGAGAAAGCGATGTGAGAAACCGATTCGTTCAATTGAGACCGTGCCACCGTTGGCCGGTCGCATGAGGGACAAGTACAAAAACACGTGCAGTCCCTGTGGTGGTGCCAATCACATCGAAGATACTGCGGTGCTGTGGTGTTGAACGTCGCTGGATTGCGACCGTTCAGTTAGTACGCACCGTTCGAGTGTACCGCATCTGCCGTTTTGTGCTGATTGACTGTCAGCAGGCTCCGATTCAAACGTTGTTAGTCGAGTTCCTACAAAACGAACGGATCGGTTTTGGAGGGCCTTAAGTCTCGCTAGTTACGCTTGCGTAGGTTACGCTAGCGTAAGTTACACCGACGACAAGGATCATTCATGGCGGAAACCCCCTGGCTGCCACACAATGAGGCTGAACCCACCGTGCAACTCGTCCTGCCTGACGGCTCCGAGAACACGGACACACAATGGGACCACTACCGTAATCTCGTCAAGGATGTCGACGCGGCAACGTGGCGCACCTGGTACCGAGATATGGCGTTGATGCGGCGCTTCGATGAAGAAGCCACCGCATTACAACGCACAGGAGAACTCGCACTATTCACCCAGGCGCGCGGACAAGAAGCTGCCCAGATCGGTTCGGTGCACGCTACGCGCGCCCAAGACTGGATCTTCCCGGCCTACCGTGAACACGGTGTCCTGCAGGTGCGAGGCGTGCCATTGAAAGAGGAACTGCATCTCTTCCGCGGGGTTGACCACGGCGGTTGGGACACCGAGAAGCACCATGTCCACCTCAACACGCTGGTGATCAGTGCCCACACTTTGCACGCCACCGGCTATGCGATGGGAATCCAACGCGATGGACTCGTCGCTACCGGCGATCCCGATACGGATGCTGCGGTCATGGTGTACTTCGGCGACGGGGCCACCTCGGAAGGCGACACCAGCGAGGCTCTGAACTTCGCCGCGGTCAACCAAGCCCCTGTCGTGTTCTTCTGTCAAAACAACCAGTGGGCGATTTCAGTGCCCGGAACTCGGCAGTACCGCGGGCCACTGGTGCGCCGCGGCGCCGGATTCGGCGTTCCTTGCGTGCGCGTCGATGGTAACGACGTTTTGGCAGTCCATGCGGTGACTCGTGAGGCAATGGAACGAGCTCGCAACGGTGGCGGCCCCACCTTCATCGAAGCCGTGACCTTCCGACAAGGAGCGCACACCACCTCGGACGATCCCACCCGATACCGCGGCACTGACGAAGAGCAGTACTGGAGTCAGCGGGATCCGGTGGAGCGGGTCGTGGCCAGATTGCGCGCTATGGGGGCCTGGGACGAGCGCTTCCACACCGAGGTCACCCATGAGGCGGACGAGTTCGCCGCCGAATTGCGCACCTACGTGCGTTCGTTGGGCCGACCCGCCTCGTCCGCCATGTTCGACCACGTCTACGCCACACCGCACGCGATCAACCAAACCGAACGAGACTGGTTCGCGGGATTTGAACGCGATCTGGCCGACGGTGAAGGAGGGCACTGATGGCTGAGCAACGTATCCCGCTCGCTAAGGCGATCAATGCGGCGCTTGAGGCTGCACTGTCCGCCGATCCCAAGGTCCTGCTGATGGGTGAAGACATCGGCCCGTTAGGCGGAGTCTTCCGTGTCACGGCAGACCTGGCGACCAAATTCGGTGAAGACCGGGTTGTCGACACGCCACTTGCCGAATCGGGCATCGTCGGAACCGCCATCGGGTTGGCTCTGCGCGGCTACCGCCCGGTGTGTGAAATCCAATTCGATGGCTTCATCTTTCCGGCATTCGACCAGATCACCACTCAATTGGCCAAATTGCACGCGCGTTCACGTGGGCGATTGACCGTGCCCGTCGTCATCCGCGTGCCTTACGGCGGCGGAATCGGCGCCGTCGAACACCACAGTGAATCCCCGGAAGCGCTCTTCGCGCACACTGCCGGGCTACGAGTGGTCTCGCCAGCCAACCCGGCTGATGCATTCGTCATGTTGCAAGAAGCCATCGCATGCCCCGATCCGGTGCTGTTCTTCGAGCCGAAGGGGCAGTACTGGGCCAAGGGTGACGTCGATCTGTCCGCCGGTCCCTATGCCACCGGCCAATCTGTCGCGACGCAGTTCGACACGTTGAACACGGCCAAGGTGGTGCGTGAAGGCACTGACGTCACCTTGATCGGTTACGGCCCCACCGTGGTCACCGCGTTGAAAGTCGCGCAAAGCGCCGCGGCTGAGGGCACGAGCATCGAAGTCATTGACCTGCGGGCAATCTCCCCTATCGACTTCCCCACCTTGATCGAATCAGTGCAAAAGACCGGCCGCTGCGTGGTGGTGCACGAGGCTCCGGTGTTCTTCGGTGCAGGGGCAGAGATCGCTGCCCGACTCACGCAAGAGTGCTTCTATCACCTTGAAGCGCCGGTTGCCCGCGTGGGAGGTTTCCATACCCCCTATCCGCCAGCGAAGATTGAACATGACTACCTGCCCGGACTCGAGCGGGTCATGGACGCCATCGACAGCGTCTTGGCGTACTGAACGGCTGACGAGGGCCGTCTAGCGTGGCCGCGAGGGTACTGAGAGGATAAAACATGGCGACTTACCAGAAGTTCGAATTGCCAGATGCTGGCGAGGGCTTAACCGAGGCGGACATCGTCGAATGGCGGGTCGCCGTGGGCGACACTGTGGCAGTCAACGATGTCATTGTCGAGATCGAGACCGCCAAATCGCTGGTCGAACTGCCCAGTCCTTTCGCGGGTGTGGTCACAGAAATCCTCGTCCCGGCAGGTCAAACCGCCAATGTTGGCGACCCCATCATCGTCATTGACACCGATCCGAACTCAGATTCCACGAGCCCAGATGACTCCGGCTTGACGCAAGGCGACCCAGCAGCGGCCTCGGACGAGCCGGACAATTCGGGTTCGGTCCTTGTCGGTTATGGCACGGGTGGCGAAGAAGCCGCACCGCGCCGCCGGCGGCAGCAGCCCACCGTTGCCGTAACAGCCACGGAGCCAGCTCGTCCTGCGACCACCGGGGTCAGCCCGGCACCCCGCGCAGCGGTTTCTGCTCCCGCCCGCCTGCGTTCTAGCAGGTCAGCGAACGCGCACGTATTGGCAAAGCCCCCGGTGCGATTGCTGGCCCGTGAACTCGGGATCGACCTGGCATCGGTGGCTGCGAGCGGCCCAGGAGGCATCATCACCCGCGAGGACGTGCTGCAGCATCAGCGCCAAGCGCAAGCTCGTGAACTGGCGACTTACCCGGGTGACGATCAGCCGTGGCTCGCTGACGGCGAAGTGTCACCCGATGGTCGTCAGACCCGTGTGCCGGTGCGGTCGGTGCGCAAGCGCACTGCTGAGGCCATGGTGACATCCGCATTCACGGCACCGCACGTGAGTGTGTTCCACACTGTCGACGTCACCCAGACAATGCGTCTGGTGGCGGGGCTCAAAGCAGACCGAGAATTCTCCGGGGTGCGCGTCACGCCGCTGTTGATTGCGATGAAGGCGCTTTTACTCGCCGTCAACCGCCACCCAGAGATCAACGCCTCCTGGGACGAAGCCACCCAGCAGATCGTCTACAAGCACTACGTGAATCTTGGTATTGCTGCCGCGACTCCACGTGGCCTGGTCGTGCCCAACATCAAGGATGCTCACCGCATGGGCTTGTTGGAGCTGGCACAGGCGCTGGGAGAGTTGACCAGTACCGCCCGCGCTGGCAAGACCAGACCGCAGGACATGAGCGACGGCACAATCACCATCACCAATGTGGGTGTGTTCGGAATCGACACGGGTACCCCGATTCTGAATCCGGGTGAGGCTGCCATTTTGGCATTCGGTGCCATTCGCGAACAGCCCTGGGTCTATCAGGGTGAGATAACCATCCGTCATGTGACGCAACTTGCGTTGAGTTTCGATCACCGATTGGTTGACGGAGAACTCGGGGCGCGAGTACTTGCTGATGTCGCTGCCGTGCTGGAGGAGCCTGCCCGCGGCTTAGTCTGGGGTTGAGATTCGCTGTTTTCTGCGTATTTGCTACGGCTTTCTATCCAGTCAGTACGAACATCCCGTGACGTTTTCCTATGGTCCTTATAGAGTGAAAACTCCTAAGCGCATGCTTATGCGTGTGCGCTGATGGAAGAGGAACAGTATCGAATCGTAAAGGAATCGTCCCGATGTTACGGAAAACCATCGCATCAGCAGCCGCTTTGGCAGTTGCTCTGACAGGCGGGTTCGCGACCGCCGCCACCGCCGCTGGGGAACCAGTTGTAGAACGTGTGTTGTTCTCGAGCATTGCTCCGAATTCTGACAACTACGACCAATGGCACCAGGGACAGTGGGACCGCCAAAACCTTGACGGCGTTTCTGTGAGTGCTGATGGGTTGCATCTTGACGGCAAGAACCAGATCATCAAGGGGGTCGATGATGTCGATTCCTTGACCGAGTTGGTCGACTCTTTGGCCATTGACGCAACTGTCGAGGTCGGTACGGCTTGGTATCAGATTCCGCTGTATTGGGGACCTCAGAGAGAGGACCTGCCTGGTGACCAGGCTGACTTCACCACGCTACGCAAGAACGTCGAGTCCGATGTGGACGAGTGGACCACCTCACGTAGTATTCGCAATGCCGATGATGAAGTTCTGCTAGCAGCCCACCTGTCACGGCCCATTGCTGAAATCGTGGCGATCCTGGAAACTGCCGCCGAATCGCACAGTTCCGCTGTGAAGATCGCTGCCTATGGTTTCAGCTCTGCTGACGTGAACAGCCAAACACCTGCTGAAGCAACAGTAGCAACGTTCACTGCCGCCGGAACCACCTACGACTTCCGCAAGGTCGAAGCTCCTGGTTCCGTAGCGATCAACGGTGATGCGGTCGTCGGCTCCACTCTCACTGCGAACTCGGCAGTCGTTGCTTCAACCACTGTTGCTTACCAGTGGTTCTCCGGCGAGACCGCTATTGCGGGTGCTACCGGCGGGACGCTCTCACTGACCCCGGAACTGCTTAACGCCACCATCACGGTGCAGGCGGCATACTCGTCCAATGACTACTTCCCGGTCACCGTAACCTCAGCACCGGTGACCGTGGCCGCAGGCACCCTGGCTGCGCCGACTGTGACGGTGAAAGGCAAGCCCAACGTGGGCAAGAAACTGACCGCTCAGCCAACCTGGCAACAGGCTCCTGAAACTGTCACCTACCAGTGGTTCGCTGGCAAGAAGGCTATTGCGGGCGCTACCTCTGCCACCTACACCGTCACCACCGATGTCGTTGGTAAGCGACTCAGCGTTCAGGTCACTGGAACATCCGCTGGATACACCGCTGCTGCCGCCACCTCTGACAAGACCGCTAAGGTCAAGAAGCTTGAGGTCAAGCTCAACGCCAAGGTCATGAAGAAGCCTGCCAAGGGTGACGTCCGCCGGGTGAAGGTCACGGTGAAGGTCGGCAAGGCTCCTGTCGTTGCTGGAAAGATCACGCTGAAGAACGGCAAACGGACCGTTACCAGGAAGATCAAGAAGAACGCGAAGAACGTCGTCAAGATCAAGGTGTGGGCCGGCAAGAAGGTAACCGTCACCTACACGCCGAACAAGGCGACAGGTGAGTACACCAAGAAGGCCAAGACAGTGCTGAAGAAGAAGCAGGTGCGCTGATTCTCTCGGTGGCTATCGTCGACAGCGGTTCATAGCTGCCGACGATAGCCACGCGCGGCTTTGGCCAGCAGACTGCGTAGTTGTGGCCAGGTTTTGTAAAAGTGGCCGGTAAACGCCCGGGCCACAACTATAAAACCTGGCCACAATTGGCTATGGCAGGCTACAACTGGCTGTGACCGACGCCCCTACCAGCGGCGCTGCGGAGCAGGTTGGCGACCCGATTGCGCGCGCTCGCGTTCCGCCTGCTCCTGTGCCTGGCGCTGACGCTCATGCAACTCTTCCCGGCGCTGCTGCTCCTGCGGCGAAAGAGGCTGCTCAGAATCGCCCTGTTGATCTGACTCGTCATCGGAATCCGGCCCCGGCTCATCCTGTTCGTTCTCCGAGTCGTCATTCGGGTTGTCCTCGTCCGTATTGGACTCGCCGGTGTCATCCTCGTCATCGGGGTTTTCCGAATCCGGCGGTGGCGGCTCGTCGGAATCTCCCTGCTCGGGTTCCTCTGGCTCAGGTGCAGGTGGATCGCGCAGCTCATCCAGGGCCTCCTGCGCGGCGTCGCGTTTTTCTTCCTCTCGCGCGCGCGCAGGTGGATCGTCAAGGCAACCATCCTGAGTGCGGATGCTGATGGCGGTCTCGTAGTCCTCAATGGCCCGCTCGTACCAGGCAACGGCGCTGTCGATATGCGATGCCGGCTCCTCGGCGAGCGCCGCCTGCGCGACCTCGGCCTCCGCATAGGTGACATAGAGATCGGCCACACCCTCGTACGCCAAGGCAAGATTATGTGTGACCATGCACCGTGGATGCTCGGCCGACTCAGGCTGGTCGACCAACGCAGCAGGCAATTCCGGCGTGCGCTGATAGGACCGGCCGAGTTCCAGCTGTGCGCGCTGGTAGTCACCGGAAGACAGAGCGGCTGTTCCAGAGCCAAAAGGTGCGCGCCACGGTTCGATGATTTTCTGCACGTTCAGCAGTTCCCACGTGGAGCGCGCGGAACTGAAGTTCTCCTGCTGGTAAGCGCGAACCGCCCACCCGGCCCCGCCGTAGAGAGCCAACCCGCCGAGCCCGGCCAGCAACATCGCTAAGGCCAGCGGCAACGTCGACCAGAACCAAATGTGCCGCCGCCGACGTTGACGTTGACGCAAGACCTCATACGTCTCCACGCGTCACCACCCCCACTGGTCGAGCAATTCGTCCGCCTGCACCGGCCAGATCAAACACCACCAACACCAGCGCGAGCAATGCGAACGGCCACAACATCAACTGATAGACCGTCACCGTGCGCTGGGTACTGATCACAGCGAAATCCGGATCCACCGCACCGAGGGAGTCCGCCAGCGACGCGGTCCCATCCCGCAGCACGTAGTCGATCGCCAGTTGGCCGGCGATGCCGCGCAGCGATTCCTCGTCCAGAACCGATACCGCCTCCGGCTCACCCTCCTGGGTTGGATCGGTGATGTAACCGGATTCGACTCCCGATGGGTCGTAGACCTGCATCCTGCCGCCCTCGGCGGTGCCGTAACCAAGCACAGCGCCACCATCGACCGCATCAGCCAGCCCAGAAAATGACATCGGGGTTCCTTCGGCGGTGTTCTCCCCATCGGAGAAGAAATACACCAGACGTTCGTGCTCGGGGTTGTCCTCGATTGAGTCTTGCAGTGCACGAGTCAGCGCATTGAGCGGACGGTCGACGAGCGACCCCTGCGAGTACATCGTCTGTTCCTGACGTACGGTATCGGCCCAAGCGATCACCGCCCGAGAATCCGAGGACAACGGCAACTGCTGGGATGCCACCGAATCAAAACTGATGATGGAGAAGCGCGCACCCACATACGCCTCGACGATCTCACGGATATCGGAGCGCACGCCATCGAGACGAGTGGTGATGATCTCGTCTTCTCCGTCACTGACGCGGTAGTCTTCCGCGGCCATCGAACCGGTGCGGTCCACCACAAAGTAGATCTCCACACCCGACGAGTAGGTGTCGACCTCGTCGCGGGGCACGGAAGGGCCGAGAGTCATCACTGCGACGAGCAGCACCAGGAGGAACCGTCCCGCCCAGCGCAACGTGGCGAATCGTGACTGCGAAGTCTTTGCCGTACGGCGCCAACCCCAAAAACACGCCGCAGCGAACAAGATCACGATCGTCACTGTGACCGCGACCGGGAAGATTGGCTGGAAGGTCATTCGCGCAACCTCCCCTGCACCAGAAGTAGCGCCCCGAGGCCGACGACGGCGAGGACGAGCCATCCTCCCGGGTGCTCGCTGCGGGTGACCTCGGGGGCGGCGTCAAGGTCGATGGCCTGTTGTGCCTGCACGCGCGAGATGATGTCGCTGACAGCTGCCGCGTCATCGGCTCGGTAGTAGTAGCCGCCCGCGTCTTCGACCACGTGCTGGTAGTCGCGCTCGACGTTGGGGTTAAGCACCCAACTGGAAGCACCGTAGAGCGCATTGAGCTCGATGTTCTTCGAACGAGTCAGTTCAGCGGCCTGGGAGAGCGTGTAGACAGGTTCACCGCGTAGGTCATTGTCCGTGGCCAAAATGATGGAACGTGACCGGTTGGGATCCCCCGCATCGTCGAAAAGCAGTGCACAGTTTGCCAGGCCGTCGCCGATCAGCGACGACTGGGTGAAAGTCAGCGCTGTGCCTTCAGTGAACGCCAGGTAGCGGTCGATTATGGTGGCCGATGCGTAGTCAAGCACGAGAGGATCAAGCGCCTCATAGGCGATGTCGAGTTGCTTCGCGACCAGCTCGTAATCATTGGTGAGGGGAAAGACCGTGCGGGAGGTCTCGTTAAAAATCGAAAGTGCGATGCGTTCGCCGTCGAACCCCTCGACCAGTTCACCGAAGACGTCGACCATTTGGCGGTCATATTCGAGCATGGACCCGGAAATGTCGAGACACAGCACAATATCGCGAGTGCTCATCGTGGTTTGTTTCACCTCGACTGTGACCGGACGAGCCGCCACAACACCAAGCCCGGCCAGGGCTGTCACACCGCTGATCGCACCTAGCCACTGCCACCAGCGATACTTGCGCACCCAAGTGGTGAAACCTGGGATTGCGGCTAGCCGAGCCGAGTTGGCGACCCACCGGGTGCGAAGTCCCGCACCCATGGTGGTGTCACCTTGGCGCCGTGCGCGCGTGGTGACGACGAGCACCACGGCGAGCGTGACGACTGCCACAACGCCGAGCAACCACGGCCATTGCAGCGAACTGGTGACAGTGCCGCCCGCCGCGATCGTATTTGTGGTCTCGACAAGCCCGTCCGGAGTGGGGGTGGAATCGATCAGCGCCGAGGCACTCTGAACCAGCGGGAAGGCGGAGGTCACCATCGTGCGACCACCTCCCGAGCGCGTTCTAGTGCCCGGGAAGCAGGCATCTGATATTCGACAGAGAACTCCGGGCCATAGAGTTCTGAGATCAGTGCTGCGGCAGGCTTGGCAGCATCGTGGCCCTGCAACTCGGACAGGGTCATCGTCTCAGCGGGGACTCCGGTACGGGCCACAGTGAAGACTCGTACCGCTGCGGCGAGTTCCTGGTGGACATCACGTTCCGTCAGTGAGCCGGCAGCGAACTGGGTGGCAATCGCATCGATGTTCTCGAGGGCCTGTGCCCTGGCCCGGTGCCAACGATCGGGGTTGCCGTCTGACACGGGAGCGGCTGGTGTGTGTGACTGTATGGGACTTTGTCGCGGGGCGCGAGTGAGACGTGCCAGCACGATCCACCCGACAATCACCAGCGCAACCAGCGCTATGGCGACGAAGAAGAGCCACAGGGGATAGGTAACCGGCGCAATAATCTCATCTGCTGGCATGACGGTACCTCCCCAGCAGTTCGATCAGGTCCGGCAGCACGGTCTCGGTGCCGCGGGTGATCATCCCGTCCGCATCCGCGGCGCGCAGCACCGTTTGGACACTCTCTTGGGCGCGTCTGGCGGCCACCGACACGACCCTGGATAACTCGGCGTTGTCCTGCAGAAACGGGGGCAGTTGCAGCGTCCCATCGACGTCGCGGACGGTCGTTCCCTGCGGCGCGACCACGGGGTTGAACGGGTCGGCATCCGCCACTGAGATCACCAGGATCTGGTGTCGTACCCGTAGTCGGCGCAGCACCGGCAGCAGTTCTGCAGCTGGCTGGGATTCATCGGTGAGCAGGACGAGTAGACTGCGGCGATGAAATGCGTCATCGACCCGGTGCAGTACTCGATCCAGGTCGCTGGCCGGGCCTTCGACCCGATACATGGACTCAAGCTGGTGCAACAGGGCTTCGAGGTCTTGGGTGCTGGCCCGCGGCGGGCGTTGCGCAATCCGGTCGGCATCACCAGCGACGAGTGCCACCCGATCGCCCCGATCCCGGGCGATATACGCAATGATCGATGCCGCGAAACTGATCACGTCGCCCTTGGTTTCGGTGCCGCTCGCGGCTAACGCCGCCATTCGTCGTCCGGTATCGGCAGCCAGAATCAGTGTCAGATTCGATTGGCGTACGAAACGGCGGATGATCGGAATTCCGGCCCGCGCCGAAGACTTCCAGTCGATGTCTTTGATGTCGTCGCCCGGGTTGTATAGCGAGAGGTCATCAAAGTCCTGGCCGTGACCTTTGAAGATGGAACGGTGCCGTCCTTCGAGCAGGCCTGCGGCACGCCGCAGGAGCGGCAGCTCCAACCGGGCGCGTACTTCGGCTAGTCGTTGATGGTCGGCCATGATGGTCCGGTCAAGGGGCCGGGACTGCGTCGAAGACGACGTCGATGATCTGTTCGGGTTGGATTCCGTTGGCGAGGGCGTCGAAGGTACGTACCAGTCGGTGGCGCAGCACGGCGTGGCGTGATGCTTTGATGTCGTCGGGAATCACGAAGGTGCGTCCCGCCTGCAGTGCGAGTGCTTGTCCCACCTTCATCAATGCGATGGCACCGCGAGGACTGGCGCCGACGCGTAACTGGTCAGAGAGCCCAGGAATGGGACGCGGTCCAGAGAACCGGGTGGTGTTGATGATATCCACGATGTAGCGCTTGATGGCCACATCGACATAGACGCCGGAGACGAGTTCTTGGACGAACTCGATATCGGCCAAGGTGACCGGTGCGGGGGGCAGCTCATGTTGCTGTCGCCCGCTACTGATGCGTTCTAGGATTTCAATCTCATGAGCCGGTGTTGGATAGGTCAGCACCTCCTTCATCAAAAACCGGTCCATCTGCGCCTCGGGTAGTACGTAGGTACCTTCTTCTTCGATGGGGTTCTGTGTCGCCAGCACCATGAAGGGGTGCGGAAGTCGGTATACCTCACCGCCGATGGAGGTTTGACGTTCTTGCATCGCTTCGAGCATCGCGGACTGGGTCTTGGCGCTGGACCGGTTGATCTCGTCCAACAGCACGAGGTTGGCGTGTACCGGGCCCAGCTGCGTGGTGAACGAGCCCGTGCCGTAGTTGTAGATCTGGGTTCCGACGATGTCGTTTGGCATCAAGTCGGGTGTGCACTGGATGCGGTGGAAGGTGCCTCCGACAGCTGCGGCGAGGGTTTCAGCCGCAGTGGTTTTAGCCAGACCAGGGACAGACTCGAGCAAAATGTGGCCGCCGGCCAGCAAGGTCGATACCAGCGCGGTGCGCAGCCGGTCCTGGCCTACGACACGTTGACTGAAGAAGTGGTTGATATCGCGGATATGGCGTTCAGCTCGGGCCATGTCCGCATCGGGAATGACTCCCCGACCGGGGACGATTGCGGCACGATCATGTGACTGATAAGCCGAGTAACTCGGGGTTGTGGCTACAGCTGGTGTGCTCGAAGCCGGTCCAACTGCCCGCTGTGGCCCCGCCGCAACGGGCGCCGCCACGGTGGGCGATGTGTTCGCAGGCACGGGGACGGCGGCACCAGTCGATGGGGCGCCACTCGGTGGTTGTGTGGTGTCAGTGGTTGGTTGTGGAGTCGGTGGAACTAGGGGCGGGGGGACATTTCCGTCACCGTTGAATGCCATCAATTCACTCCACCCCTCGTTTGACTTCCTTGCAATCCGATCGTCCCGCGCGACAGCGCCGTGCTGCCAAGTATGGCAAATCCATCTGACACTCCGGTGTGGAACGCTTGGATATTCGATGAGTGAGACGAGTGGCCCGGTCGTTCATGCACAGCCGAGGGAAGACCGACCATACGCAGGAAAGGAAATGGCGCGGTGCCGCTCCACACTTCGGCACCGCGCCATCTCCCGGCCTGCTTTAACGCACCCGTAGGTTCTTCGCCTTATTCGCCTTCTTCAGGTGCGACGACCCCTGGTACTTCACGCGAATCTTCTGCTTGCCGCGCTTGGTGACCTTGATCTTGACGTTCGCACGGCCTTTGGCATTGACCTTGACGGTACGAGCCTTGTGCTTGCCGACCTTAACCCGTGCCTTGCCTTTGAGATTGAGCCCGGCTGGCGCCTTGACCCGCACTGTCACTTTGATCTTCTTGCCGCGCTTGATCTTCTTCTTGGCCTTGATCTTGACCTTCGGCTTTGCCTTGACCGAACGCAGTGTCAACGTCGGGCTCGCGCCCGCCAGGCTGGTCGATGTCGCAGCCACCTGGGCGGAGATGCTGTGACGCCCAACCTGGGTGATGGACGGAAGTCGTACAGTGGCACGTTTCGATGCTGGAACGCTCACCCGTGCGACAGCCTGACCGTTGACCGTGATGGTTGCGACGCCAGAGGTCCACACCCCCGCCGTGCTTACCGTCACCGTCGCGGTAGGACGGCTCCCCACGGCGATCTTCGTCTTGTCCATGGAGAGGGCCACGCCAACCGGGGACGGCTGAACCGGGGGTTGAGTGGACTGAGGTTTGACGGTCAATGTGACCGGGGCCGACTGTGACGGGGCGAACTCGTCCTGAACTGCCGGAATGAAGCTTGCTCGCAACGTGTAAGTACCGACGGCCAGGTTCGCCGGAACGGTCAACGTGGCAGCGCCCTGAGCCAGCGTCGCGGTCCCCAGGTTGGTCGCCTGGGGTGCCACGACATCAAGACTGACCTGACCGGCAGGTGCTGGCGATCCATCAGCATTCGGCGTCACGGTGATAGTTGCCACGGCTTGGCGCCCTGGTGCGTCGCTCACGATTTGTTCGGACGTGGAAAGCGCCAGAGTTGTCGTGGTGTCGACCGGTTCCGTGAAGGAGCACTCCTGTTGCGGCAGTTCAATCGTCTCTCCCGGGGTCACCGGCACGGCAACACACGGACCGGAACGGTCGAAGATCTCGCCACCAAAGGTCACCCCTTCCGAGCCGAGCGAGATATCCAAGGACTTGCCCTGCACGCTCAACCCGGTGATGCCACCGTTGTTGTCGTTCGACAGTTGGACGAACGAGGGGTCGCCGAGCGAAATCCGGAAACCGTTGTTGATCCATACGGCATCGACGAATGCGGCGATGCCGAAGAGGGAGGGCCGCACACCATCGACCAGTGGCTTATCGCTCGTTCCATTGCCATCGCCTTGATATACCTCCGCGAACCAGCCGGAACGCACGACGTCACGAATGATGGATTCATTGAACTGCGTCGCCTTGCTCAGCCCGTTTGAGACATGATCCTCGTCGAGGAGCGCCTTGGTGAAGTAATTCATGTTCGGGCCTTTGATGTTGTCTCCGAGGCCAGCGAAGTGGCTGCTGCCACCAGTCCACTTCACGCCAGGCTTCGACGGGTCTTCGAGCCGTCCGAGCAAGGCCTGCTTCGCATTCGAGGACAACCCGGGCAATGCGAGTGACGTTGCGACCACGGAGGTGTCCCCGTTGGAGTTCACGCCGGTCACGGTCGCAGGCGTGTACCCGCCGGGCTTCGGATCGCTGGCGAACAGATCGTCGTCGCGGGACAGGTTCACCTTCTGCACGAAAGTGCCGTTCTGCAGGAACCAGGTGTCGAACTTGTCATACAGATCGTCTTGGTCTGTGGCCCACTGCGCCACGTCCGCGGTTTCGCCAAGCAGAGTGGCGATCTTCTTCGCGTGTTCCAGATCGAGGATCAACGAGGTGACGAACTCACTGTCGCGCTGTTCGTAGTTGTAGGTGCCACGATCCTTCACGGTCCAGTGCAGGTTCGTCTTGGCGAATTCAAGGACGAGTTTCAGCTTCGGATAAATTGCCTCGAGCTTTGTCCGGTCTCCGGTCGCGTTGTACAGCACCCATGCGGTCTGCGCTTTACGAGAAGGCAAGACCTCCCCGCCCTTGGCAGGGTCGTTGGTGATCTCACCGACGAAATCCCCCTCGGTTTGAACGAAGTCCATGATCCCGGTGAAGGACTCCCACGCTAGTTCGGGGTCGGCATGCACCAGAGTCTGCAAGCCGACGAGAGTGTCCCAGGTCGCGACATTCTTCGCGCCAGGGATGCCAGACATCCACATCGAGGCCTTCCCGGTGCCCAACTGCGCTTTCATCGAGTTGGTCTCCGGCGTGGCCGGAATGACGTTCTGTTGCAGGTTGATCCAGGCGCGATAGTAGGCCGCGCGGATATCGGCTTCGGTGGTGCCGTATCCGGGAACCGCGTGCAAGGAGAAATCGGTGGGACGAGGCACCTTGGCCAGGTAGTCGTTCCAGAACTCGTCCAACTCGTCGATGCGGTCATCCAGGTCGCTGTTGAATGCTGCCTGTGCTTCGCCGGTGGCGGCGCTGGTCGCTGCTGCGGTGGTCATCTCAGGTGCGAAGGTCGCGTGCCGTGACACGGGAGCGAACGCGATGGCGACTTTATGCACAGCGCCGCTCGGTATCACGGTGGCCCACGCTGCGGATCCAGAGGTCGCGGGGCCGGTTGCCGTGGCTATCGTTGCGCCGAAAGTGACCGTTGCACTCGTGGGGAACTGGTAGACCTGCACGAAGTTCGCATTGGTGACAGTGAGACGTTTATTCGCATTGTCCCAGGTGGGAGTGCCCTGGAGTAGTCCGCCGACGACTGCGTCGCCAGTCAGTGCACGCGTATCCACCTCGCGGACGATTGCTTCGGTCGAGGTGAAGACATCACGTCCGGTGATGGTTCCGGCCGAGCCGTAGTCGCCTGTGAAAGTCTGGGCGCTGGCAGTCCAGGTGGTTTCAAATGAGTCTGCTGAGACGAGCGCTGCGGGCTCCGTCCACGGCGCGTTGACGGCATCGTCCCACACGATGATCTCGTCCACCAGCACACCAGATGGTCGGTTGCCGCTGGTGAAGAGCCGCCATTGCAGATTCTTGGTGCCGGTTCCGACGAGGCTGGCGAGGTTGACCGGCTCCGTCCAGCCTGTCGCCGTCGTGTTCTGCTGGATCGACTTGCTGTCGCCGCCGTCGCGGACCTGCAGCGCCCACACGTGTGAGACCGAGTCGACCTTGACCGCGACGCGCGTCGTGGTCGTCACGTTGATAGTGAAGTCTTTGCCGCCGGAACCATAATTTTGGGTCCGACCGTCGGCAGTGATGGAGACAAGACCCTGTGCGCCATTTGAGGACACCTGCGCGCCTTGACTTCCCTCGTACCAATCGGCGGCCGAGGAGAACTCGTCCCGCCACAGAACGGATTTATTGTGTGCCGGGTTCGCGTCCGCATTGCCATGCAACGTCAGCGAGTTCAGTATCACTGCTTTGCCCGTGCCGCCCGCCACCCAGATTTTGAGCGCGAGGTTCTGCACGCCGCTCTGGTCCAGGGCTGCAGCCAGGTTGTAGGTGTGCTGGCCGGTGGCCGTCGAGTCGATGGGCAGGAACTTCGTCGATCCGACCTCGAACGCCCATTGGGCGTCGGCGGACAACGCCGCGACATCGACAGTGATCAGAGGTGTGGCTTCCAGATCCACAGTCACGGTCTTGTTGATGCCGCCGAATGAGTTTCCGCTGTTGACGGTGATCGTCGTTTGAGTGCCGTCAGATGCCGCAGTGGCGCGATCATTGGTCCACCCGTTGGCGGTGGTGTAAGGCTGATCGAGCACTGTCGTTCCGGGACTGCTGCCGCCACTGCCGGCACGGTAGGTGGTGAGCAGATTGGGGAAGCGGAGCGCTTCGTCATTCGCATAGTAGGCCGCGCGCACCGGTAGATGCGGACCGGAGTTTTGGAACACTTCGCTGTCGTATCGGGTCAGGCTGCCGTTGGATCCGCGTGCGTACCGATCAAAGGGATTGAGCACGAGCCGGGACTTCGGCAGTGACTGCCACCGTTGCTGTCCTTCGCCGGTCATGACGAGTTCAGAGACAGTGGCGGGTGCGTCACCGTCGGCTGCATGAACTGGTGCGCCGGCACCGAGTGATAACGCGCCGCTGACCAGGATCGCCAAGGCGGTGCCTAGGGCTATTCGTTTGGTACCTGCTTGTTGCGGGGAACTGGTGGACACAGACCGCGGGGCGGACGCGGATGTCGATGTCATGGAGTGTGCTCCTGGGGGCATCGCAAGAACGTCGACGGCGTCGACACTGACAGCACCACGTTAAACCGGTTTGATTGGCAGGTCAATGACGCGATCCACATCGCTTGTCCCTCGAGCGCACTAGGCTAACTAACGTGCGCACTTTTGCTAACACCTACCGTTACGCTGTGCTGGCGGCGGCCGCCCTGGTGGCCATTGCGGCAGCACTGGTCTTAGGGAAACTCACCGGGGCCTTGGACCCCGTTGCTTTGCTCGATGCCGGGGCAATGTCGCGCTACACGTTGCCCACTGCGACAGTCGTCGCCGAACTCGCCTCAGCGTTGACGCTGGGCGGACTCCTCATCGCGGCGGGTATCGCACCGGAAGGCAAGGCGATTCGAGCTGGGCTCGTCTTGGCTGGAATCAGCGGCGGAGTGTGGACGATTGCAGCTCTCGCGCGTGCTATCGCATCGGCATCGGTGGCAATGGGCGTATCTGTCACCTCACCTGAATTCGGTGCCGGTATCGAAATGTACGTCACCCAGGTAGAGGGCGGACGGGCCCTCGCGATGGTGCCGATCCTGGCAGCGGTGGTCACCATCGTGGCAATGGGATCGTCCACTTCGACCGGCGCGGCCTGGGCGGCAGTGGGCGTGGTGGGTGCTTTCGCCGTTCAATCGTCCGCAGGGCACTCTGCCTCTGCCGGGAATCACATGCTGGCGATCTCTGCGATCTTCGTTCACATGGCCGGTGCTGCATTGTGGATCGGGACTCTCGGGGCGATCATCGTGCTGTGGGTCCGCGGTTCGCTTGACCGCTCGCAGTTAAGCGCCGCTATCACTCGTTATTCCCCGGTTGCGCTGTGGGCGGCGGTTATCGTCGCAATTTCCGGTCTGGCTGCCGCCATCGTCAACGTGGGGTCCTTGGAAGGAATGCGAAGCGGATACGGTGCGCTCATCATCGTCAAAGCCGCCATCTTCGCCGTACTGGTTGGCTTTGGTGCCGCGCAACGTCGCATTGTCATCCGCAACATCACCGACCGCGCGGCCAAGACCTCGGTGACACGCAATTTCTGGCGGCTTTCCGCCGTGGAACTGCTCACCATGGGTGCGATCAGCGGAGTGGCAGTAGCGCTGTCCAGCACGGCGCCGCCCGCAGAGGAATCAATCGGTAGACCGGTTACGGCTGCTTTCTTGGTCACCGGACATGAACTGCCCCCGGAACCGACTTTGGCGAACTATTTCACACAGTGGAACCCCGATGTGCTCTTCGCTATCGCTGCGCTCGCAGGCGTGGTGACCTACGTGCGTTGGGTGGTGCGGCTCCGCAGCCGCGGCGACCAATGGCCGATCTGGCGAACGGCATCGTGGGTGGGCGCGATGGTGGTATTCGCCTACACGACCAACGGCGGACTGGCGCTCTACGGGCATGTGCTCTTCAGCGCTCACATGTTGCAGCACATGGTGCTGGCGATGATCGTGCCGTTGCTCGTGGTCAGCGCCGCCCCGGCTACGCTCGCGCTGCGCGCCCTGCCGCATCGCAGCGATGGCTCGCGAGGGCCAAGGGAATGGCTGCTGACCTTGCTGCATTCGCGCTGGGCGCAGTTCTTCTCCCACCCGATCGTCGCCGCAATCAACTTCGCCGGATCGATGATCGTGTTCTACTTCACCCCGGCCTTCGAGTGGGCGCTGCGCACTCCGGCCGGACACGTGGCGATGGTGCTCCACTTCTCCTTGGCGGGCTACCTCTTCGCGAATGCACTGGTGGGTATCGACCCGGGCGGGAAGCGTCCCGCGTACCCGATGCGACTGGTGTTGCTGTTGGCGACGATGGCCTTCCACGCATTCTTCGGTGTCTCGATCATGTCGTCAGAGTCGCTGCTCGTCGCCAACTGGTTTGGTTGGCTCGGCCGGGAATGGGGACCGAGCGCACTGGCCGATCAGCGCACCGGCGGTGAAATCGCATGGGGGATCGGTGAGATCCCCACCATCCTGTTGGCGATCATCGTTGCGGTGCGATGGACCAAGGATGACGAGCGCATCGCGAAACGCCAAGATCGACGGGCTGATCGAGATGGCGACGCGGAATTAGCCGAGTACAACCAGATGCTCGCCAAGATGGCCGAACGCGACGATTAACGCGAGTCAGGAATGACGAGCGCCGAGCGCCGCGAAAAGCTCAGTGTTCAAAGCGAAAGCATGCTGGGCTTCGGCGACTGCTGCCGCTTGCTCGTCCTCGGTGAGCGGGAGTGCGTCGAGGCGCTCGCGGTATACGTCCTTGAACGGCTTGGCCTTCGGGATCTCATCGAAGTCGTAGAAGGTGAGTCCTTCGGCGCCCATCTCGTAGTGGCGCTGCATCATGCGTTGGATGATCTGGCCGCCTGACAGATCGCCGAGGTAGCGCGTGTAGGCGTGTGCGGCGTAGGCAGCAAGATCGCCTCCGATTTCGCGGATGCGGTCAGCGTAGGCGGTAGTTTGCGGCAGGATGTCGATCTCTTCCGACCACTGCGGGCCGAAGAGGAAAGCCAGGTCTGCCTCAATGGATGGAGTGCGGGTCAACTCGTCGAAAACCAATGTGGCACCACGTTCGTCGGACCGCAATGCTTCGCTGACTTCTTCGAGCGCCCGGTAGATCGGGTACTGCTGTGCGGCCAGATCCGCGTATGCGGCGACGGATAGCTCGCCGCTCATCAAGCGGGTGATGAAACCAGTGGTTTCCGCAGTTTCGTGAGCTTGACGCGTGCCGTGACGAAGCTGCTGCGACAACGGGGCGTGAGGACTTGCAAGAGACGATGACGTCATGAAAACTCCGGAATCGAGTTGTCCACCTGTCAGGTGGGGATATGACAAACGGTCAGGATCTAACTGACATCATGTCACAATAATGCCGAGGTTGTATAGGTGAGGCTTGCCTCACTTGGTGCACTTAGCGTGGTGCGCCAACGGCGCGCAGCACGAATTCCTCTGTCGCTTTGACTGCCACGGCGCGTTCTGGATCGCGCTCGGGGATCTGGCGTCCGCTAAGGCAACTGGAGACTAAAGTCACCGCCGTGGCGATGTCTTGAGGCGGGAAGATCCCTTGCTCCACCCCGTCTGTGATGATGCCGCGTAATAACGACTCGACTGCGACGACGTGCTCTCGTAATCGCTGCTGTGACGACTTCGAAAGCACGGCGCGCAGGTCGGGGCCTGGGGCAAGATGGAAAATCCGCTTGAGGCCCAACTGGGCTCGCACGTAAGTCTCGAGGCGTTCGACTGGATCGGTGAGGTTGTCCAGTGCCCGGTTCAGGCTGGCCAGATACTGGTCGGTCTCGTGAGAGATAAACGCAATGAGAAGTGCTTCTTTATCCGCGAAGTGGTTATAGACTGCGGTTCGCCCGACTCCGGCGGCGGCAGCGATGTCGGCGAATGAGATAGCGTCGAAGCCGCGTTCGGTCATCAGGGTGGATAGCGCGGCGAAGAGTTTGTGCCGAGTTTGCTCTCGATGCTCGCGCAGGGATCCACCAATGATTTTGGGCATGATGACATCATGACATCTTTCGTCATGTTCTGTGGAATCGGTATGTCTTGACAGGACAAGATCCACAGATTTTGTCCACACCGCTGTGGGTAGTAACGAGGCTGCACAGGTTTGGCTGTGGACGAATGTGGACGACACGCCGAGCGTCGAAATTCCTTCTTCTCTGGCTTGCGGTCCAGCCGCTGTGGGGATAGAACTAGGGAGGAAGTCCGCTCCGATGGCCATCGTCTGACCGCCAAAGAACCACATGGGGAATCGGCGGCGCGGGATGCGGAGTCGGACTCGATCAACCGGAGAACGATACGGTGCCACCGCAAGGTGCCACAGGTGACGCTATGGAGTCGTATCGCGTCCGGGAGATCACATCGTAAGCGTGACACCGTGAGGTGGCACGGCCATCCGTCACGATGGTGTTTGATCGTCGGTCTAGTCGATTGGTCAGCCAAGCGGTGCTCGCAAGGCCCCTCAGAACCGTGATCTGAGGGGCCTTCGCGATTTCCGGGTGGCAACCCTGAGGTTCGCTGCTCAGGAGTGGACAGATTCTGCAAATGTGGTCGGGTAGTTCGCTGTCCACATTTGCAGAATCTGTCCACATTTGGCGTATGGGCACGGTGCTGCCTGAGTTGACCGGTTGCGGGGGTTAGCGGTCAGAATGTGGTGTTTGAGGCGTCGCGGCAAGGGGGTGCACAGAGTGTTTGCAGGCGCGACGTGGGCGTTCAGTGAGTGTTTCGGGCATTGCGGTGCCGTTTTTCGTGGAAAATTCACACGCCCAATGCCCAAAAGCGCACCCAACCGAAGGGCGCTGGGACGACTATGAAAGACTGGAGCGGATGACGGGAATCGAACCCGCGCTGTCAGCTTGGGAAGCTGAAGTTCTACCATTGAACTACATCCGCGAGACACGCGATCATTGCGGCCTTGCAGCATCATAACAACAATCGAAAAGAGCCAAGATGAGTACACCGACCGATCCCACCGATCCCTACCAGCAGGGCGCTCCGGGCACCGAAGGCCCTAATCCGTCCTTCGGTCAGCAGGCGCCCTCGGGCAGTCCGTACCAGGAGTCGAGCCCTTACCAGCAACCAGCGGGCGGATACCAACAGCCCGGCCCAGGATATGGTCAGCAGACCCCACCGCAGGCCGGCTATGGCAACCAGCCGTACGGAGTTCCTGCTGCACATCCGGAAGCGAAGTCACGTCTCGCAGCAGGCCTGCTGGGCATCCTTCTGGGCGGATTGGGCATCCACCGCTTCTACCTGGGATACACCGGCATCGGAATCCTGCAGATCGTCGTCACATTGGTGACCTTCGGAGCCGGTGCCATCTGGGGCCTTGTCGAGGGAATTCTTTACCTGACCGACAAGACTGGAAACTATTCGCGCGACGCCCGTGGCATCCCGCTAGCGGGTTGATGCAACCGTCAGCCGGTTTCTGGCTATTCATGATGGGCAGAAACCGGCTAAGTTGGTTCCGTGCTGCTATCTGATCGAGACATTCGCGCTGAATTCGATGCCGGTCGCATTCAACTGGATCCCTACGATCCGGCAATGATCCAGCCTTCGAGCATCGATGTTCGCCTGGACAAGTTCTTCCGGCTTTTCGATAACCACAAGTACCCGTTCATCGACCCGGCGGCAGAACAGCCCGAGTTGACCCGGCTCGTCGAGGTCACCGAGGACGAGTCCTTCATCCTTCACCCCGGCGAATTCGTCCTAGCCTCCACGTACGAGGCCGTCACGCTGCCCGATGATGTCGCAGCGCGATTGGAAGGCAAATCGTCGTTGGGCCGTCTTGGCCTGCTGACGCACTCGACAGCGGGATTCATCGACCCGGGCTTTTCCGGTCATGTCACCCTGGAACTGTCGAATGTCGCGACCTTGCCCATCACGCTGTGGCCCGGCATGAAAATCGGTCAATTGTGCTTCTTCCGACTGTCATCGCCCGCAGAGCACCCCTACGGTTCGGCGCAGTACGGTTCGCGTTATCAGGGCCAACGTGGCCCGACGGCCTCACGATCCTGGCAGAACTTCCACCGCACTAGCTTGTGAACCTACCGCGGCGCTCCTCACTGACTCGCACGCGTCACTTCCTGATCACAGGCAGTGACGTCGGCACGGATGAGGTCTTCATCCTCGCTGATGCCGCCTTTCGCGGCGCACAGTTCGCCACGGATGCGCAGCGTCTGGGAGAACTCGTCCCCGAATGTGATCCAAGTGCTGCCACTGGTGCGGAAGCAGTCGTCGCGTTGTCGCGGCATTCGGCGTTGGTGCAGTTGCCGCAGACGCCGCGGAATCGGCCAGGTTTGAGCGACGAGGCCATCTCGCGCATTGCACCCGACCACCGGTGGTATGCGATCGACACGCTGGTGGAGCGCGATGATGACGTGCCAGTGACGGCCGGTGACCGCGACGGTCTCATACGGGTGATGCGAGGGTCCTGGCCGAAACGCGAAGAGTTACGAGTCATACAGTGGCTGATTGCGGCGGCGCGCCGTCTCCACGGGGCGGTTCTGCTCGACGTGAGAGGTGACGCTGATCAACCCAGGTACGAGTTGATCGAACCTGACCCGGCCGCCGAACCGGACTTGACGATCTACTCGCCGGTGTGGTTGACCCCGGCCGCCGCCGAAGTGTTATGCCAGCAGGTATTTCCGCAGGCCAGACTAGGTTCGACAAATCACGCTTGGGCGGGTCCGCCCTCGCAGGACATCCCATCGCAGCCAGCGCTCGATGGTGTCCAGGGACGAGTTGCCGGGAGCGAGGACGAGTTCTCACTGGACGAGGCCACCTTGGCGCAGATCCACGACGCTGTGGACGAGGAAGATCTTACGGTCTTGCGCGATGACCCGAAGGTGAGCGGTTACGCCATTGTGGTGCCGGTTCCCGTACCGGTTGCGGTCCGCGACGACTCCGTCGCCGATGACCCGTATGTCAGCGTCGAGGTCGGTGCGGCCGAGATCATACCGGCGGTACTGCGTCACGACGAAGAACTGCAACGAGGATGTGTGCAGTACCGACTCGCGTGGGAACCATCAGACATTGCCGGGGCGCATCGAGAGCGGCTCAGTGACACGCTGTTGTACGAACGTGCTGAGGCGGCACGGATCATTGCTGCTTGGGCAGCAGCGCTGCATGAAGCATGCGGTGGATATCTCGTCGATGCGCACGGCTTCGCCGTCGATCCCCAATATTTGCAGTGAAAACAGTGGGGCAGAAGTGCCTCGTCCTATACCCTCCATCCGCGTTAAGCGAACGCACCCCGGTTCATCCCCTTTTGCGTTGATAAAATGACCTCACCGCTTCAGTGTTCCGGGTTACCGGGTGATTCCCACGTCACCCGTGGGCCGTGACGCGATTGCTCTGCCCTCACGACCAGACAGGATCGCCTTAGTGCTGCAACTCCTCGCGCTGCATCTCGTGCTGGCACTTGCTGCGCCCACGGTCTTTCGTTACGTAGGCCGCCGGGCTTTCGCAATATTGGCGCTTGCCCCGGCATCAGTTGTGGCGTATGCGGTGAGCATCACTGATCAAGTGCGCTCCGGAACCGCGGTGACGCAAGCCTATTCCTGGATGCCCGACCTCGGTGTTGACCTCACCTTCAGGATCGACACACTCAGTTGGATCATGCTGTTCATCGTCGGCGGCATCGGGGCGCTGGTACTGATCTACTGTTCCGGATACTTTTCAGCGAAGGCAACTGGTTCGGGGCGCTTTGGGGCCGTTTTCGTGGCATTCGCGGGAGCGATGGCCGGTTTGGTCACTGCCGAGAACACCATCGTGATGTTCGTCTTCTGGGAACTCACCACAGTGTTCTCCTACCTGCTGATCGGACACTATTCCGATCGGAAGCCATCGCGTCGTGCCGCGATGCAAGCCATCGTGATCACCACCGCCGGTGGTCTGGCGATGCTGGTCGGACTGATCATCCTGGGCGAATCCGTTCCCGGCGGTTATGAACTGGCTACACTCCTCGCGGCAGCGCCGCAGTCGACAGCCGTCAACGTTGCGCTGGTGTGCCTGCTGGTCGGTGCGGCAAGCAAGTCAGCACTCGTCCCACTGCATTTCTGGTTGCCCGCCGCTATGGCCGCGCCGACACCGGTGAGTTCGTACCTCCATGCTGCGGCCATGGTCAAAGCCGGTGTCTACCTTGTCGCACGGTTCGCCCCGACCTATGGCGGCGAACTGATCTGGCAGATTCTGGTGCTCACGCTGGGATTGGCCACCTTCCTGCTGGGTGGCTACCGTGCACTCCGACAACATGACCTCAAGCTCGTCCTCGCGTACGGAACGGTGAGCCAACTCGGCATGCTGATAGTGCTGGTAGGAACCGGTACGAAATCTGCGGCTCTCGCCGGTGTCGCCATGCTTTGCGCGCATGCGATGTTCAAAGCCGCGCTGTTCTTGACAACTGGCGCGGTCGACGTGATCGCGGGAACTCGCGACTTGCGTCGACTCTCAGGCGTTGGGCGGCGAGTCCCCTCACTGGCATGGGCCGGTGGTCTGGCTACCGCATCAATGATCGGTCTACCAGTAACCGCCGGCTACGTCGCCAAAGAAGCCGCCCTAGAGGCATTCGCCCACGATGGCGTTCCCGGTGCCGCCACGTGGGTCGGGCCGCTCGTCTTCACGGTGCTGGTGATAGGTTCGGCGATGACCGCCGCCTACGGGATCCGGTTCTGGTGGGGTGCGTTTGCAACAAAGAAGTCGACACCGAGCGCGGTTGTCGCTGACTCAGACGAAGACCTCGCGTGCATCGATCCAGCCACCATCCGCCGCCCCTCCTGGCTGCTCTCGCTGCCGCCACTGGCCTTGGCTATCGCAGGTGTGGTGCTGGGATTCTTCCCGGGCTGGTTTGAAAGTCTCGTCCAACCGCATGCGGCCCAATATTCGATCGGTCACGAGGGCCATCTGACGTTGTGGGCCGGTATCTCGCCAGCATTGATCGGAACCGTCATCGCACTGACGGCCGGTTTCGGCCTCTTCTTGGCCCGCAACCACGTCGAACGGTTCCAGTTACGCATCGGCGGTAAAGTCGAGGCCGACTACCTGTACCGCCGCATGATGCGCAAACTCGACGATGTCGCCGCCGATGTGACGGCGCTGACCCAGCGTGGTTCGCTGCCGCTGTACGTCGGTGTCATCTTCTCGACCTTCGTCATCGCCGCAGGTATTGCCGTGGTGATGTCACCGTGGCCGGACCGAGTCCGGTTGTGGGATTCGCCAGCGCAGATCATTCCGGTCGCGATCATCTGTATTGCCGTGATCCTGGCCGTGCGGTCGCGACGCCGTCTTAAAGCAGTGTTGCTCGCTGGGTTCGGCGGCTATGCGGTTGCCGCCCTGTTCGTACTGCACGGCGCGCCGGATTTGGCGCTGACCCAGGTACTGGTCGAGACCATCACGTTGGTGGTGCTCGTCCTGGTATTGCGCAAGCTTCCGCCGTATTTCTCCGACCGACCGCTGCTGCGCAGCCGTTGGTCACGCCTGGCCATCGCCATTGCTGCCGGAGTGGTGATGATGGGGCTGGCGTTGGTGGCGTCCGGTGCGCGCATCCACCTGCCGGTGTCACATCAGATTGCCGACCTGATCTACGAGTACGGTGGTGGACGCAATATCGTCAACGTGATCCTGGTGGATACTCGTGCCTGGGACACCATGGGTGAGATCTCTGTGCTGCTGGTCGCAGCCACCGGTATCGCTTCGCTTGTCTTCTTGCGGCGTCGCACCTCCAATCTGGAGCGTGTGGGTGACCTCGGTGGCGAGGCCACCTCACAGGTATGGGCGACGGAGACCGTCACTGACCGCGGTGCGGCACTGCGCCGCCGGGCCGAAGCAGCGATCACCAAAGCCGATCCGCAACGGCCAACCTGGTTGCGAGCGGGCCGAACACTGGCACCGCAACGTCGCTCATTGGTATTCGAGGTGGTCACACGGTTGGTGTTCCACCCCATCGTGCTATTTGCCGCGTTCTTGCTGTTTTCCGGGCACAACAACCCTGGTGGCGGGTTTGCCGCCGGCCTGATCGTAGGTATCGCGTTGACGATCCGGTATTTGGCCGGAGGCCGGTACGAGTTGGCAGAAGCGCTGCCGGTGCAACCGGGTCTACTGCTGGGCCTGGGACTTGTGCTGTCTGTGGGTACCGGTGTCGCGGGGCTCATCACCGAGGGGGCCATGCTTCAATCGACGATCTGGCATTTCGATCTGCCGATCTTCGGGGACGTGAAGATGGTCTCGTCCTGGTTCTTCGACGTCGGTGTGTTCTTGGTTGTGGTCGGGCTGGTGCTCGACGTCCTGCACTCCCTGGGTGCTGAAATCGACAAGCAGGGGGAGGTGCAGCCGTGATTGACACCGCACCATCGATTGTGTTGGTCATCGCCGTGGGCGCATTCGTGATCAGCGGGGTTTACCTGATGCTGGAACGGTCACTGACACGTATCCTGCTCGGATTCATTTTGCTGGGCAATGGCGTGAACCTGATGTTCCTGATCGCAGCGGGACGAGCGGGTAACGCGCCGCTGATCGGTAACGGTGAGGAGTCAGGATGGACCGATCCGCTGCCGCAGGCCATGGTGCTCACCGCCATCGTCATCACATTGGGACTCGTCGGGTTTGTGGGAGCTATGGCATATCGGTCGTGGCAACTCAATGGCCATGACGAGGTGCAAGACGACCTCGAAGACCGTCGTATTGCGCGATTGGCTGCGAAGAACGCCCCGGCGGTCTTCGACGTTGACACCGACACATCCGACGCCACCCCGCTCGATGACCAGGCGGCTGGGGTGCGCGATGAGACTGAAGACGACTCCGAAGAAGAAACCGAATCCCGCAACGGGCACGGGGTAGACGATGCGCAGCGCGGAGGTGATCAGCGATGAATATCGACGCTGCTTACCTTGTCCCGCTTCCCGTGGTCATTCCGCTGGTCACTGCGGGTCTGACGCTCGCGCTGTGGCGGGTTCCGAAACTCCAGCGACTTTTCGCCGTTGCTGCACTGGCCCTGATGGTCGTCGTCGGTGCCACGCTGCTGGTAGCCGCTGACTCCGGCGCGTTGGTCATGCACCTGGGCGGCTGGGATGCGCCACTGGGCATCAGCCTCGTCGTGGACCGGCTTTCGGCCCTGATGCTGACCGTCTCAGCGTTCGTGCTGCTGTGCGTGTTGTTGTACTCGCTGGGGCAGGACATCGCCGATGGCGCGGCCGAAGCGCCGGTGACCATCTATTACCCGACCTATCTGATCCTTGCGGCGGGCGTCTCCAACGCCTTCATCGCGGGCGATCTGTTCAACTTGTATGTCGGTTTCGAGATATTGCTCGCCGCGAGTTATGTGCTGTTGACGCTGGGCGGGACCGGCGAGCGCATTCGGGCCGGCGCGATCTATGTGGTCGTGGCGTTGGTCTCGTCCGTGATCTTCTTGACCGGATTGGCCGTCACATACGCGGCAACCGGGACCATCAACCTGGCGCATCTGGCGCAGCGGCTTCCTGAGATCGATCCGGGAGTTTCGCTGGCCATCCAGGTGTTGTTGCTTTTGGCCTTCGGCATCAAGGCAGCGATCTTCCCGCTTTCGGCGTGGTTGCCGGACTCGTACCCTACGGCCCCGGCCCCAGTCACGGCAGTCTTCGCCGGTTTGCTGACCAAGGTCGGTGTGTACGCGATCATGCGCACCCAGACGCTGTTGTTCACCGAGACCAGGCTCGACAATCTGCTGATGATTCTGGCGTTGGCCACCATGATCCTGGGTATCCTCGGTGCGGTCGCGCAAAGCGACATCAAACGTCTGCTGTCATTCACGTTGGTCAGCCATATCGGATACATGGTCTTCGGTATTGCGCTGTCGACTCGAACCGGTATGGCTGGCGCGGTGTTCTACATCATTCACCACATTATGGTTCAGACCACGTTGTTCCTGGTGGTGGGGCTGATTGAACGCCGTGGCGGGACGACGAACCTCGACCGGCTGGGCGGACTCGCCAAGGCTTCGCCGGGGTTGGCCATTCTGTTCTTCATCCCGGCTATGTCACTGGCGGGCATTCCGCCGCTGTCGGGCTTCTTGGGCAAACTGGGCCTGCTGCAAGCCGGTGTGCAATTTGACGAACCGCTGACCTGGGTCTTGGTCGCGGGCGCAATCGTCACGTCCCTGTTGACGCTGTACGCGGTGGTCAAGGCATGGAACAAGGCGTTCTGGCAGGCCCCGACCATCGAGCTGCCGCAGGAGCGGCTGCCGCGCACCATGGTGTTCCCCACGGGGATGATGCTGGTCGCAGTGCTTGGTCTGACTTTCGTCGCTGGTCCGGTATACGGTTACGCCACCCGAGCCGCCGACGAACTGATGGATCCATCGGTGTATATCACTAACGTGTTGGGGGGTACATCGTGAACGGTTTCCATCCGCGTCGTCGACAGGTCGCCGTCAGTGTGACCGGCCTGATCGTGTTGGCCGTGCTGTGGGCGATGCTATGGGGTGACCCGCACCCAGGGACCATTGCGGCCGGTGTTCTTATCGGTGCGGTGACGGTGTTCTTACTTCCCATGCCACGGATCGGTTTCCACGGCCGATTGCACCCGTGGGGCGCCTTCGTGCTGCTGGTCAAGTTCCATATTGATCTGGTCCAGGCATCCTGGCAGGTCAGTAAACTCGCGTTCCGATTCGGATACACTCCGCGCGGTGGAATTATCGGGGTGAAGTTGCGCCGAGCCAATGACCTGACAATGACGTCGGTCGCGCAGATCAGTGCGCTCGTCCCCGGCACCATCGTGGTCGATGCCCACCGACTGACCGGAACGCTGTATCTGCATGTGCTCGACCTCGACCTGGCTGGCGGCGCCGAGCAGGTTCGACAGGACACGTTGGAATTGGAAGCACGAGTCCTGCGTGCATTGGCACCGCGTGAGGAGTTGGAGCGGCTTGGATTGGTTCGAGCACGTCGTCGCGACACCGGGAAGAAAGAGGTGTCGCAATGACCGTGATTTATCTGATCTGTGGCGCGATCTTGCTGGTGTCCGCGTGTCTGGCGGTGATTCGCGCTGAGCGCGGTCCGTCAATGTTGGACCGCACGATTGCCCTTGACCTGTTCGCTACCGTGCTGGTTGCGGGGATCGCGATTGAGGCGGCTTGGTCGCAACGAGTCGACACTTTGCCGATCCTGGTGGCGTTGTCGATGGTCGGGTTCGTTTCTTCGGTGGTGATTTCCCGGTTTGCCTCAGTCGAGCCGGACACTGAGCGTCGGATCAAGACCGCTGCTGAGGTTGCGGAAGAAGAAGAGCGTCAGCGTGCAGCGGAAGAGGCGGCGGACGAGGAAGAGCGGTTGCTCCACGAGCAGATGCTGCAAGAACAACTTGCAGCGGAGCAACTGGCCGCTGAGCAGTCGGCAGTTCAGCAGGCGGTAGCACAGCAGCTCGCCGCGCAGCAACTGGCGGCGCAGCAACTGGCGGCGCAGCAGTCGGGCGCTGAACCAGAGCAGAAGCGGACGAACCAAGGCGAGGTGAACTGATGAACTGGTCACAGCTCGCCGATGTCGTAGCCGCGATACTGCTGCTGCTGGGGTCATTGCTGACGTTGGTTGCCGGTGTCGGTATCCTGCGTTTTCCTGATCTGCTGGCGCGTATCCATGCTGGAACGAAGCCGCAGGTGCTGGGGCTGGTGCTGGTGCTTTCCGCTGAGGCGCTGCGGGTGCGCAGTTGGCCGGTGCTGGGGATGCTGATTGTTGTGGTGATCTTCCAGTTCCTGACGATTCCCGTCGCGGCGCACATGGTCGGCCGCGGTGGCTATCGCACCGAGCAACTGGACCGTGACCTGTTGGTAGTGGACGATCTGCGCGACGACATGATGGCCGCTACCCGCGCCGAGACAAAACCGCCGAGTTACGACGATTAATCGCCCGGCGCGTCCCCGCGCCTACGGCAAATGTGGCCCGCCCTCGGAGTTGTGGCCGGTAAATTACCCGTCCACATTTATGAAACCAGTCCACAACTCGCTCCCAGCGCCAGCGTGACGGGAGCCTCACCGGCGCCATCTTCTATTGCCGCTGGTTTTCTTTCTTGTCGACGGTTTGTTTACCGTCAACAAGAAAGAAAACCTGCAGCAACTCATGCGAACGCCGGTACGACGGCCGTGCCGCCGCGCACCGACCGGGGTGAAGCGAGCAATCGGCACTTCGCTTAAGTTGGTTCGTCATCATCGACCATGAACGCAGAGAGATCGCCGGGGTCGGTATCAAATTGATCCCGTTCGTTACCTGAATTGAGAAGTCGATCGATTGCTTGAAACGCGTCTAGGTGATCTGTGCGTATCGGAGCAATGATGAATCTCATGCGGCTGAGCCGTGGGAAGCGTGTCGTGGCAGCGGCGGTTGCTGTCTCTCTTGTAGGCGGTGCCGCTTGGGCATTCGCTGACCAACGCAACAGCGACGGGGCGTTGGCTGATCCACCATCCGTGGTGCAAGATCAGACTCCTGCGATGACCACGAAGCACCCACCTGGGAGGAGGCCTCGCGCCTAGCGCAGCTGTGCGGCCACGATGTGGCAGTCATCGAGTCATACGACCCGTGGACCACGATGAATGCGACACCAAGCGGAACAGCACGAGAAGAGTTCACCGCAAGTGCCACTCGCACCGACATCACGGGCGAGTGGGAAGACGTCGATCCCACTATCGTTCGGGCGTGAGGAATGATGTGGTGATGGTGTTCGTTTTCGGGATGAATCGCCGTAGGTTTGGTGCCGCATCTTTTCGAGTTGAAAGGATGGCACCATGCCAAAGAAAATCGATCCCGCGCTCCGTGAGCGCGCCGTCAGGCTCGTGCGTGAGCATCGCAGCGAGTACCCGTCAAGTGCGCAGGCCATCGTCGCAGTCGCCCGCCAGGAAGGCGTCGGCTCGCAAACGCTGCGGCGTTGGGTGCGCTAAGCCGATATCGATGCCGGTGAACGCGAGGGCCACACCAGCACTGAGCTCGCTGAGATCAAACGGTTGAAGGACGAGAACAAACGGCTCCGTGAAGATGTTGCGGTGCTCAAGGCGGCAACGACTTTCTTCGCGGGGGAACTTGACCCCCGCAACCGATGATCGTGGAATTCATCGATCAGATGCGCGCCCGGGGGTATGCAGTCGAGTCGGTCATTCGCGTCCTGCGGGAGCAGGGCGTGGAGATTGCTGCACGCACCTACCGGGCCTGGAAGCAAGGCCACGTGGCGACCCGCACGATCACTGACGCCACAGTCCAAGACGCGGTGCGTGACACCGCCTGGAGCATGGTGACGCTTGCTGACGGGACGACGAAGAGGAAGATGACACCGGAGGGTTTGTACGGGCGAAAGAAGATGACCGCGTTCATCAGGCGCACCACGATCCCAGATGCGTCGTGGGGTGCGGTAGACAGGGCGATGGGCGCCCTTGGGTTGTCGGGTATTACTCGCGCGAAAGCGATCCGCACCACGATCCCGTCCAAAGACGGTAAACGCGCTGGTGACCTGCTCAATCGTAACGTCACCGCGCCGTACCCAGATGATGCATGGGTGACCGATTTCACCTACGTGCGCACCTGGGCCGGGTGGGTGTATGTCGCGTTCATCGTGGACGTGTTCTCCCAACGTATTGTGGCCTGGCACGCCCAGACCACTAAACACGTCGACCTGGTAATGACTCCACTACGCATGGCCCTTTGGGAACGCGACCGACAAGGTCACCGGGACGCACCCGGGCAGCTCATCCACCACTCCGACGCGGGAAGCCAGGGCGGATTCAACTGGTCGTCGCAACACCCTGAGTATGGAGGTGTGCAAGAGTGGCGAGGAAGGATTGGATCGCGAAGACGAGTGATGTCCCGGAGGGTGCGCGGCGGCAATGGTGCGCGGATCGGGCGTTGCGACCGCCGATGCGCTCGCCTGGGCGGCCTGAGCCCTCGCGGGCGGTGCAGCGGCAGTTCTGGCGGCTGATCGCGACCGGGATCAACTCGGCAGAGGCCGCGCTGAAGGTGGGCGTGTCCGTGCCAGTCGGGAGCCGCTGGTTTCGGCATGCTGGCGGTATGCCACCGATCTCATTGGCCGAGCCCTCTGGCCGTTACCTTTCCTTCGAGGAGCGTGAGGAGATCGCGCTGCTACGCGCTAAGCAGGCCGGGGTGCGTGAGATCGCACGCAGGATCGGCCGCGACCCGGGGACGGTCTCCCGCGAGCTGCGCCGTAACGCGGCCACCCGCAGCGGGAAGCTCGAGTATCGGCCGTTGGTGGCGCAGTGGAAGGCGCAGCAGGCGGCGAAGCGCCCGAAGCCCGCGAAACTCGCGAGCAACGAAAAGTTGCGCGAGTACGTGCAGGAACGGCTCGCGGGCAACGTCCGCCGTCCCGACGGCAGCATCGTCGTCGGGCCGGAGCCGCCAGCGTGGAAGGGGCTGAACAAGCCGCACCGGCAGGACCGGCGGTGGGCGACCGCGTGGAGTCCGGAGCAGATCTCGCACCGATTGCGGCTCGAGTTCCCGGATGATGAGTCCATGCGCATCAGCCACGAAGCGATCTACCAGTCGCTGTTCATCCAGGGCCGTGGCGCTCTAAAACGCGAACTGGTCACCTATCTGCGAACAGGTCGCGCGCTGCGGCAGCCGCGGGCTCGAGCTCAGAACCGACCCCAAGGTCACGTCACGCCGGATGTCGTGTTTTCCAGCCGCCCCGCGGAGGCCGCAGACCGCGCCGTTCCGGGGCATTGGGAAGGAGACTTGATTATCGGCACCGGTAGGTCCGCGATCGGTACGATCGTCGAACGTAAGAGCCGCTCGACCCTGCTGGTGCATCTGCCGCGGTTGGAGGGCTATGGCGAGATCGCGCCGGTGAAGAACGGCCCCTCGCTCGGTGGCTACGGCGCGGTCGCGATGAACGCCGCGCTCACAGCGACGATGATCAAGCTCCCCGAGCAGCTTCGCAGGACCCTCACCTGGGACCGCGGCAAAGAACTCTCCGCGCATGCCCAGTTCTCGCTCGAGACGGGCACGAAGGTGTTCTTCGCCGACCCCCACTCGCCCTGGCAACGGCCCACGAACGAGAACACCAACGGGCTACTGCGCCAGTACTTCCCGAAAGGCACGGACCTGTCCCGCTGGTCCGCCGAAGACCTCGAAGCCGTCGCTCTCGCGCTCAACAACCGGCCCCGTAAGAGCCTCAATTGGCGCACTCCTGCCGAGGTCTTCGAAGAGCAGATACGCTCGCTTCAACAACCCGGTGTTGCAACGACCGATTGAACCCAGGCAATACACATCCATCATGTTCACCGATCACCTCACACTCGAGCAGATCTCCCCATCGATCGGGACCGTTGGTGACGCCTACGACAACGCTCTGATGGAAACAATTAACGGCCTGTACAAGACCGAATGCATCCGCACCACGGTCTTCCACGACGGCCCCTACAAGACGATCACTGACGTCGAATACGCCACCGCCGGATGGGTCGACTGGTACAACAACCGCAGACTCCACGGTAGCCTAGGCATGGTCAGCCCCAAACAATACGAGGACGACTACTACGCGGCCCGCAACCGCGAGCCGCAACCCGCATAACAGCGGCACAAAACCCAGGGCGGTTCAGGGTAAGACCAGGGATGCTTCAACCGGGTTGACCATGCTTGGGGCGCGGTTCTATGACGAGGCTGTGGGTCGGTTTATTTCGGTGGATCCGTTGTTGGATCCGGGTGTTCCGGCTCAGTTCAATGCGTATGTGTATTCGGGTAATAACCCGCTGACGTGGTCCGACCCCACGGGGCTGTCATGGAGCGCGATAGGCAACGGGATTGTTGGTTGAGCGTGACTGCTTCACTTGTGTCGGGCCGGAAGTCGGCGACGTCCGTGACTGCCGTTTCCTTCCGTGTCGTGAAAGCGAAGGCCAAGAAGGTCACGGTGAAGGCCAATAAATTCAAGGCAGGCGCGAAGCCAAGGCTCAGTGTCAAGGTCGCGAAGCTGAGCAACGGGCGCCGCGCTGTGGGTCGAATCCAGATCCGCGTCAAAGGTAAGGTCGTAGGCAAGGCAAAACTCACTGCGAAGCACAAGGGTAAGGTCGCTATCCGGCTGAATAAGTCCTTCCGGTCCGGCATCAAGGTCAAGGCCAAGTTCGTGCCGAAGGCGAAGACGACGGTGCGGGCGAAGTCGTCCAAGAAGGTGCGGGTCCGTATGCGCTGACGTGATATGAGGGACACATTCAGGGTTGAAATCAGGGATATTCCCCAAGACGAGCCGAAAGGGAATTTGGCAGAGTACTCGTATACGAGCTTTTCGTGTGGCGCACATCCGTGGGTCACGGTATTTCAACCAACTAGCAGGAGAGCCCATGCCAGCTCCAACGCAGACCGCCACTGTGGTCAATGAGAAGAATCCGCCTATTGCAATCGCACGCAAACTGACCAAGGTATACGGCTCCGGCGACACTCGTGTCATCGCCCTTGACGGTGTCAGCATCGAGATCGAGCGGGGATCGTTCACCGCGATCATGGGACCATCCGGATCGGGCAAGTCAACTCTGATGCACTGCATGGCCGGGCTGGACCGCCCCAGCGACGGGCACGTCTTCGTTGACGGCAACCCGATCTCGACCCTCAGCGAACGGCAACTGACCAAACTGCGCCGCACCCGGCTCGGATTCGTGTTCCAGGCCTTCAACTTGATCCCGACTCTCACCGCGCTTGAGAACATCACGCTGCCCATCGACTTGGCGCGCGGCAAAGTGGACCAGGCGTGGCTCGATGCGGTCATCGATGCAGTCGGCCTTGCCGACAGACTGGGGCACAAGCCGTCCGAGCTCTCCGGTGGTCAGCAGCAGCGCGTGGCCTGCGCTCGTGCTCTAGTGACCAGACCCTCTATCGTCTTCGCCGACGAACCCACCGGAAACCTCGACTCCGTCTCCTCACACGAAGTCTTGACCTTCCTACGCAAGTCGGTGGACGAGTTGGGTCAATCTGTCGTTGTTGTCACGCACGACCCCGGAACCGCCGCATTCGCGGACCGGGTGTTGTTCCTCGCGGACGGTGCCGTGGTCGGTGACCTCTGCGATCCCACAGTCGATTCCGTCATCGATGCACTGCGTGAGCACTCAGAACGCTCCCGGGATCGTGGACGCCACAGCACAAGCGGTGCGACCGGTGACTCAGCCAAAGGGGACGACCTGCGATGATGGTCAAACTCGCGTGGCGCTCCGTGCGCGAACACCCCGTCCGATTCGGCATGTCAGTGATCGTGGTGGTGCTCGGCGTCGCTTTCGTCACCGGCACATTCTCATTGCGTTCGATGATGTCATCAACGTTCTCCGACATCGTGGATTCCGCCTATGTCGCGCAGTCCTATGTGCGGGGGGTCGAGAATCCTGATCTGCAACAGTCCGGAGACTCTTTTGGTGTCGACCCAGACGCCGGACGAGTCCAGGTTCCCGTTGCGCTCGCTGACGAATTAGCCGATGTCCCGGGGGTCGACACGGTCATCCCCGATGTGGGTGGCTCGATCGTCCTGGTCAAAGCCGACGGCACAGCCATGCAGACGAACCAGGCCCCTACGCTTGCCTTTGGGCTCGTCCCTGAAGACCCCACCCTGAGCGTCGCGACAGGAACCCTGCCGCAAAACGACCATGAGATCGCGCTGGAGAAATCCACTCTGGACCGTTCGGGTCTGAGTGTGGGCAGTACCACGACCATCGTGCTGTCGGGCACCCCCATGGAAGTGACCGTGGTCGGTGAACTTCGCTTTGCCGCCGCCACCTCGGGCGCCAGCCTGGTCGGCCTGAACATGGACACCGCGATGGCCGCCTTCGCGCCTGACGGCAATGTCGGATCGTTGGGAATATTCGGACAGGACGGCTATACCGAGCAACAGATCGCTGCCAATGTCGCTGACGCGCTGACCGCGCCGAATGTGGAGGTCGTGACCGGAGACGAGTTACGGGAGGAAACCACTGCCCAGATCGAGACCATGCTCGGCTTCGTCTCGACGTTCCTGCTGATCTTCGCTTTGGTGGCGCTCGTCGTTGGCGGCTTCATCATCGCCAATACGTTCGCGATGGTGGTGCGCCAGCGACTGCGCGAGATCGCAGTGCTTCGCGCCGTCGGCGCAGCGCCGAGGCAAGTGTTCGCCTCGGTTGTGGGGCAAGCTGCGATTGTTGGTCTGATCGGTTCGCTCCTAGGTATCGGTGGCGGATTGGGACTGGTCTACCTCCTGCGTGCTGGCATGGCAGCCATGGGCATGGAAATGTCTGGCGCCATTCCGCTCGAGGCGGGCACAGTCATCATCGGCATTGTGACCGGGGTCGTGGTGTGCGTCGTATCGGCGGCGATTCCTGCCCGTCAGGCATCGCGAGTGCCTCCGGTCGATGCCATGCGCGAGACCGTCTCCATCAAAGAAAAGCAGTTGCGACTGCGAGGGATTCTCGGCGGGGTGCTTGTCGTCGGCGGTGTCGCCGCGGTGATCGCTGCCATGCGTGTTGATTCAGACGGTGGGCCGTTGCTCGGGCTGGGAGCGGCCGGGCTGCTGGTGGGCATGCTGGTCTGGGCGCCCGCGGTCACTCGTCCGGTGATCCGCACCCTCGCGTGGCCGTTGGCCCGATGGGGGCGTCCTGTTGGTCCGGTCGCTGTCGGAAACGTGATCCGCAATCCGCGCCGTACGGCGTCAACCTCCGGTGCTTTGATGATCGGTATGGCGCTGGTGGGTGCTGCCGCTGTGCTCGCGGCTTCGGCGCAGGCCACACTCAGTTCCGTCATCGACAAGTCATTGGATGCTGATTTCGTGGTGCAATCGGTTGATTACACCAACGGCATGCCCGTGCAAGCGGCGCAGGAGATCGCAGAGACGGAAGGTGTGGCGGCTGCTGACGGGATGTGGTCGACTCCAGCGCAGATCGATGATTCGATGAGCTTCATCGGTGCGGTGCCGCCGAGTTTGTTCGAGGGGGGAGTCAAGGCCGAGATAACCGCGGGAGACATCGCTGGCTTCGGTGATGACACGGTGCTCGTGCAGCACTCGCTAGCCGAGTCGAAGGGCTGGCAGGTCGGTGACACAGTGGACCTCAAACTTGTCGGCACCGATGGTGCGGCGACCACGGCTGCGCTGCAGATCGCCGCCACCGTCAAACTCGACGCGCTTGGCGTGCCGCTGATGACCACCCAGCAGTGGTACGAGGAAAACGTGCCGCAGGTAGCGCAACGGATGGATGTGCTTTTCGTCCAGGTTGCCGATGGTGCTGACCCAGAGCAGGTTCGTGACGCCATGGCTGAGGTCGTCAAGCCTTATGTGGTGATTTCCATCATGGATCAGGACGAGTTCAACACTGAAATGTCGAATCAGGTGAACCAGCTTCTGCTCGTCCTGTATGCCCTGCTCGCGTTGTCCATCGTGATCGCGGTACTCGGAATCGTGAACACCTTGGCGCTGTCGATCATGGAGCGGACCAAAGAGATCGGGCTGCTACGTGCAGTGGGAATGTCCAAACTACAGCTGTCGTCGGTTGTGGTCACCGAATCGATCCTGATCGCCGTCTTCGGTGCGGTTGGCGGACTCGCGGTAGGGGTAGGGGTCGCGGCTGCACTGCCCACGGTCTTTGAGGCCGATGGCTTCGATCAGCTGGCTGTTCCCTGGTTGCAGTTGGGTACCATGGTGGGCATTGCGGCAGTCGTGGGACTGGTTGCAGCGTTGTGGCCCGCGATTCGCGCGTCCCGGCTGCCGGTCCTTGACGCCTTGGCATACGAGTAACGGACACGGTAGGCGCTACCGGCCGGGTAGAGGGAACCCTGATGCAGCATGCCCGAATGGACATCAGAACCGACCGAGTAGCCGGACCTCGGCCAGCGGTGCGACGTAAGATCGCCGCACTGCTGACCGCGAGCCTCGTCCTGACTGGAAGTATCACTTTGGCGGCGCCCAGCGCGGCAGCAGGCGCCGCCAAAGTGAAGCAGCAAGCGAAGAAGGTCAAGACCTCGCGGCTTCCTGCACCGATTAAGTCGGTCAAGTCCAAGCCCGGAAAGAAGCCCGGTACCGCGGTGATCTCGTGGAAGGCCGATAACACCTTTGTGTCATATTTCGAGTTGGAGTTAGCCAGCACGAGTTTCTCCAAGAAGATCAAGACCTTGCCCAACAAAGGTCTGGACTACCGCAAGGTGAAGATCCCGCGCACAGCCAAGAAATTCACGATCTCCGAGAAGTTGGCGGCAAAGGCGGGAGCGCCGGTCGGCAGCGGCAGTCACATCATTTTCCGATTCGCTGCGGTCAACGCTGCAGGCAAGAAGAAACTAGTACGAGCTTTCCCTTACCAACAGGCCGTGCACACTGCACCGGTCACCCCTGCCAAGACAGGCATCAAGCTGCGTTTCGCGTCCTACAACGTCGCTTCATCGCGGGCAACAGCTACGACGCGCCCGTGGAACACTCGTAAAGCCAAGGTCGCGGCCAACATCGTGAAGTCAAAGGCCGACGTCGTGATGCTGCAGGAGGTTGGCCCGGGCAACGAGATCGACGGTACTTCGCCGAATGGCGGCGCGATCCCGAAGCAGACCGAGAGCCTGGAGAAAGCAGTGAACTCGATTGCTGGCGGCAGCTCGTACAAACTCGTCAAACGCAATGCATATAAAGCCCCCGGCACGCTCTCGGCCTCGCAAGGCGCTCGAATCCTCTACAACTCGGCTCGGCTAGCCGAGATATCTCAGTGCGCTGACCAAACATGGTGGCCAGAAAAGCAGCGATACCGAGAATATTCGGATACCTGCACGATCACCTTGCCGACCCTGAAATCAGATACGAAATCAGCAGAGCGCAGAGCAGTGTATGCACTTTTCGAAGACCGTGCCACAGGCACCAAGTTCTGGGCTGTTTCTGCTCATCTCGATCCTCGAAAGGCTCCGAAGGGCAAGAAAGCGAAGCAATACGACAAGCTGCGCGGACGTCAGATGACGACGATCATTTCAACGATGGATAGGTTGAACACGCAGCACCACCCTATTTTGTTCGGCGGCGACATCAATATCTCCCAGTACAACCAGACATCGGGTGCGTTGCCACACCGCAAGGCGATGAAAGCTGGTTACCAGGATGCTTCGGCGGCCAAGAAACGCCAGGGAGTCCGTCTCCCGACCTCTAACCAATGGATGGTCAAGGTGAAACCGTCCTCCATGGGCTATGGACCACGCATTGATGTGCTGATGACCAAGGGCATCATCGGATCGCTGCGCTATGTCAACACGATGAAGCGGGTCGACAAGAGCCGTGAATCAGATCACGCCCTGATCCACGCCACCGTGCGGGTGCCTGGAACCTGACCGTGCTGGCCAGTGTGGCCGACTCGTCCGAGTGCCTGAAAATCGTGTTCGGCACCAGTTATAACCGGTGCCGAACACGACTATTGTGCACTTCGTTGGTCGGCACGCCTCGGTCAGCCGCGCGCTTCGTTGGTCGGAACGCCTCGGTCAGCCGCGCGCTTCGTGGCGACGTGCATACAACCGCCGACGTGCATACAACTGGCGGCGCGCGCTAACCGGTGACGTCCAGCCACTGCGTGACGTAGTTCAGGTAGTCGTCCCGGACTGGCCGCGGAGAGAGCGCCAAATCGTGCGCACCAGGGAATTGGTGCTGGGTGACATGAGGGCCGAGGCGCGGCGCGGCTTTGCGAATATTCTTGGCCGTCAGCACTGAATCCGTGGTCAGCAGCGCATCGTGAGCCCTGTATCGGTTCCCAGACTGCGCTGAAGTGCACACCAAGATCGGCATGGGCAGATCGAGACCACGGTGCACCCTGTGGTGACCACGCATGACGGCCCGCAGCCACGCGGCCCGAGCGGGCAGTCCCGAGTGCGGTTTCATCTCCAGGTCGTAGTCCCACTCGCCGGTACCGGATTGGTGCATGGCCTGGCCGTAGTGCTCCGATAGCCCGCCTAGCGATGCCTGGGGTGCGAAGGGAGCCAACGAGTAGGCAGCGATGCGCGCGCCAATACGCCACCACAGGTCGCCCTGCAACGCGATCCAAGGGCTGTTCAAGACCATTGCGTCGGGGAGCAACGGGGCGAACTCGTCCTTATCTTTTGTATCCGCGCACCACAACACGCTGGTCAACCCGCCGGTGGAGTGCCCATGGAGGATGACCTCGCTGTACCCGGACTCTTCGCGCAGAATCCGCATGGCCGCGGTGATCTCCTCGAAGTAGGAGGACATATCGGTGACATAGTGCGGCGATTGGCCCACTGACCAGGATCGGCCGCAACGCCGCAGGTCAAGAGCATAGAAGTCGTAGCCGTGGGAGACGAAGTGTTCCCCGACGTGGCGCTGGAAGAAATAGTCGTTATAGCCGTGCAGGTAGAGCACAGCGCGCTCAGGCGCTGGGTTTGGGGATGGGGGTGCCCCGGACGAGCGCTTCGTGACGCGGCGAATCAACGTAGCAACGGGCGATGGGTCGCCTGGTAGGTCTGGGGTCAGCCGAAGTTCGCGTTGCTGCCAGGAATCGCCGAGGATATCTGGCTGCCACGATGTCTCGTGTGATGCGTCCGGCTGTGCAGTCATCGTCGCCTTCCTTATTGTCGTGTTGTGGACACACTAGCGTGATCATGGGGTACATTCGCAGTGCTTGTAACCGACAGGAGCCCTGAAATGTTCAGTGAAGACATTCACACCAGCGCCGTTCCGGCGGTAGCGCGCGATCTCGTATACGAGCGGCTGCGCGCCGAAGGATGGACGGTGACCGAACAGGGGCATTTCTCGGCTGTGGCCGAACGAGGGTCGACCACGATGATGGTGCTGCTGGGGGTGTTCTCCGGCGCGCACAATATCCATGTCAAATGTCGCATTCAGACGTTTGCCACTGCGGAGGGTGGCGCCGCAGTGCGGATCAAACGCATCGCGACCCCCGAATATGCCGGCAAGGCCGGCGTGCGCAAGGCCGAGGAGATCCTCGCGGACTACTGCGAGAAGTTCCGGGACGAGTTGCCTGCGGTGAAGTAGCGGTCGTTGAGTAGTGCGCGCGTGATCGCGACCGACCCGGCCTTGGGGGCACGATAATCGTGTCTGGCACCCGATATCACGGGTGCTGTGCACGATTATCGTGCTGCTTGATTGATCCAAGATGCCGCGCATCGGCCCTAGACCCGCAACCTTGAGTGGAATAGACTCAACTTTGTGCGTGTTGACGGTATCGGAACCATCACTGTTGAAATAGACATTGTCGAGTCCGAACCGTCACAACCGGTCAAGGACAGCAAGGAGTAAGCCGTGGAATCAAACTTCACCACGTTTTCGCAAAGTGCTATCAGTAGCGCATTGCAGGCCGCCAGCGCAGCGCAGAACCCCTACGCCGAACCGGCTCACCTGCTCGTCGCACTCCTGGAAGAAGAGGGTATGCCCACGGCGCTGCTTGCGGCGGCAGGTGTCGATCGCCAGGCCGTAGGACGAGGCGCCCGCGCCGCTGTCATGGCATTGCCGCAGGTCAGTGGCTCGTCCGTTGCCGAAGCCAAGGGCTCGGCAGCGCTCGCGCGCGCTCTGCAGGCCGCTCAAGCGGAGGCGAACAAGCTCGGTGACGAGTACATCTCTGGTGAAGTCCTGCTCATCGGCATCGCTCAGGGCAGTGACCCGGCCGCCAAAGCGCTGCATGACGCCGGTGCCACAGCGAAAAAGCTCATCGATGCCCTACCGCTGATCCGTACCTCCGGTCCCGTGACCTCCGCCAACCCCGAGGGCACCTACAAAGCCCTCGAACAATATGGTGTCGACCTCACGGCCGCCGCGCGTGACGGACAACTCGACCCGGTCATCGGGCGTGACTCCGAAATCCGCCGCGTCGTCCAAGTCCTGTCCCGCCGCACCAAGAACAACCCCGTGCTCATCGGTGAACCGGGTGTCGGCAAGACGGCCGTGGTCGAAGGCCTCGCCCAGCGCATCGTCGCGGGTGACGTGCCGGAGTCGCTGCGCAACCGCCGACTCGTCTCACTGGACCTGGCAGCCATGGTCGCTGGCGCGAAGTACCGCGGTGAATTCGAGGAACGGCTCAAGGCGGTCCTCGAAGAGATCAAGAAATCCGACGGCGAGGTCATCACCTTCATCGACGAGCTTCACACTGTCGTCGGCGCGGGTGCTGGCGGTGAAGGCGCCATGGACGCGGGCAACATGCTCAAGCCCATGCTGGCGCGTGGCGAGTTGCGACTCGTCGGCGCGACCACGCTGGACGAATATCGCGAACACATCGAAAAAGACCCCGCCTTGGAGCGCCGATTCCAGCAGGTCTACGTCGGCGAGCCGTCTGTCGAAGACACCGTCGCCATCCTGCGCGGCCTCAAAGACCGGTACGAGGCGCACCACCGGGTCCGCATCGACGACGCCGCATTGGTCGCCGCAGCGACCCTGTCGCACCGCTACATCTCCGGACGGCAGCTGCCCGATAAGGCCATCGACCTCGTCGACGAGGCGGCGAGCCGGTTGCGGATGGAGATGGACTCGTCCCCGGTTGAGATCGACGAGTTACAACGCGCGGTAACCCGCCTCGAGATGGAGAAGACCGTCCTGAAGGATTCGCAGGACGAGGGCTCACGGGCGCGACTTGCTCATCTGGACGCGGAACTTGCGGACAAACGCGAACAACTCGGCGCGCTCAACGCCCGCTGGGAGCGCGAGAAGTCCGGACTGAACCGGGTCGGCGACCTCAAAGCGAAGCGGGACGAGCTCAAGACCGCCGCGGAACGCGCGCAGCGCGAAGGCAATCTGGAAGAAGCCGGACGCTTGCTCTACGGTGAGGTTCCCGAAATCGACAAGCAAATCGCTGAAGCAGAGGCCAGCGAGGCTGCCGGTGAGATCTCGACCGAAGAACCGCTCGTCGGGGACAAGGTCTCCGCGGACGAGATTGCCGAGGTCGTCTCCGCCTGGACCGGTATCCCGGCCGGTCGCATGCTGCAGGGAGAATCCGAGAAGCTGCTGTCGATGGAATCGGTCATCGGCGAGCGGCTGATCGGCCAAAGCGCCGCTGTGCACTCGGTCTCCGACGCGGTGCGACGCACTCGTGCTGGCATCTCCGACCCGAACCGGCCCACCGGATCATTCCTGTTCCTCGGCCCGACGGGTGTCGGCAAGACCGAGCTGGCCAAGGCGCTCGCGGACTTCCTGTTCGATGACGAGCGCGCCATGGTCCGTATCGACATGTCCGAATACGGTGAGAAGCACTCTGTTGCACGGCTCGTGGGCGCCCCTCCCGGCTATGTCGGATACGAGTCGGGCGGTCAGCTGACCGAGGCAGTGCGCCGCCGCCCGTATTCGGTGGTGCTCTTGGACGAGGTCGAAAAGGCACACCCGGATGTCTTCGACGTGCTATTGCAGGTCTTGGACGATGGTCGGCTCACCGACGGACAGGGGCGTACGGTCGACTTCCGCAACACGATCCTGATCCTGACGTCGAATACCGGGTCGCAGTTCCTGGTGGATCCGACGTTGGACGACGCCGAGAAGCGCGATGCCGTGATGACCGCGGTGCGCTCGTCCTTCAAACCGGAGTTCTTGAACCGGCTCGATGACATCATCATGTTCGACCCGCTCACGCTGGACGAGTTAGGCCGCATCGTGGACATTCAAGTCGCACAACTGGCGAAGCGCCTGACTGACCGCCGTCTCACGCTGGAAGTCACGGACGCGGCACGCGAATGGCTGGCGTTGGAAGGCTTCGACCCGGCCTATGGTGCCCGCCCGCTGCGCCGACTGGTGCAACGCGAAATCGGCGACAATTTGGCCCGTGAGATCCTGTCGGGTGTTATCGCCGACGGTGACGCCGTGCTGGTGGATCGTGCTGGCGATGGTCAGGAAGGGCTGACCGTCACTCTGGCCAACTAACCGCTGCACGCATGACTGCTCGGATAGCCGGGCTCTGGGTCTTACTTCACGGCGCGGATGCGCCACACCACGGTGGCGGCAGCCACGCAGGCGACCGTCCCCGTCAAGAACCACAACGTGTAACCGCCCAATGACGTCGTATCGCCAGCGGCCAGGATGGTCGTGCCGATCGCGGGTGCGACCACCTGCGGCAGCACGGCGGCCACGTTCAGCATTCCCAAGTCCTTGGCGGCATCGGCAGCATTCGGCAGCAGCTGCGTCGCCAACGCCAGATCGACCGCGAAGTACATCCCGACCCCGAACCCGATCACGCCTTGGCCCGCCACCACGAATGTCACCGACGGTGCAAAGGCCAACAGCGTCAACCCCGAGGCCATGACCAGCCCTGCGACCAGCAGGAAGGGCCGTCGGCGCCGGAACTTGTCAGAGAGCATGCCCGCCAGCGGGCTGGACACGAGCATCGCGACACCGGCAGCCAGATTGGCTTTCAAGATGGTTGAAGCGACGGAGGCCTCGTCCAAATGAAACTCATCGGCCAGGTAATAGGGAACGTACGCGGCAATCCCGTAATAGCCGAACATCGCGCAGAACCTGGTGAGCCACATCCAGCCGAAGTCACGATTCGTACGCGGATTGAAGACGAAGGTGCCCAAGAAGTCCTTGACGCTGAAGCGGCCAGCGGGTCTCTCACGGCGCGGCCGGTCGTTCAACTGCCTGACGAAGAAACCCGTGAGCCCCAGCGCCAGAAGCCCTGGAACAACGAAACGCGCGATGTCGGAGGCAAAGACGTTGACGATCAGCGCACCGCCGAGCATTGCGAGAGGACTGGTCATCCCCACCATGCCGGTCACTCGTCCGCGCTGCACCCCGGGGACCTGATCCGCCAGTGTGGCGTTAGCGGCAGCGAAGGCGGCGTTGACCCCGGCCTGGGTGGTGATCCAGGCGGTGGTCAACACCAGAACCGACGAGGTCCAGCCGGCCACAGCCAGACTGACCAGTGCGACCAGTGCGCCACCGAGGATCCAGGGGCGCCGTCGTCCGAACCTCGACATGGTGCGATCCGAGAGCCGCCCGGCCAGCGGGCTCGCGATCAGCGCGCTGATCGCGCCGCACGCCAAGATCATGCTCAGCGTCGCGGTGGCCTGATCCTGCGGAACGATGTGACGAACCTTGAAAGACATGGCCACCATGGCGGGGGTGAACACGGCCAGGTAGCAACCCAGGCTCGCGGCAAAGTAGCCGCGCGCGTACGTATTGAGCACCCGAGGCGACAGTGGCTCAGTGTCTCGCACCTGTAAGGAGTGCATCTATTTCCCTGCCTTGTCCGTCAAACTGACAGCAGTATCGCAGTGAAAAACAGACGCGGTCCGTGACCAATGACACTGTCGCAGGCGGAAACTAGACCACTGACAAGAACACTGGATTGCGCTGATAAATGGGGCGAACGTGAATGCTTTTGCCAGGGCGCGGCGCATCGATCTGCTTGTTGCCACCGAGGTAGATCGCCACGTGTCCGGGGGTCCAGATGATGTCACCTGGCTTTGCCTTCGAGCGCGACACGCGCTTGCCGACGTGGCGCTGCGAAGATGACGAGCGCGGCAGATCGATGTCGAGCGCATCGTCGTAGACGTAACTGGTGAATCCAGAGCAGTCGAAGCCGCGAGGGGTGCTCCCGCCAGAGCGGTAGGCGACGCCAACGTGCTTCTTGGCCGCCTTGATCACGGCGGCGCGCCGCGAGATGACGCGAACGGTGACTCGCTTCGATTTCGCCTTCGCCGCGTTGTTTCGGGCTTTCTTCGTCGGTGTGACGGTGACCTTGATACGGTGCTTGCCGACACTCATTTTCTTGGGCAGACGTACCCGGGTGCTTCGCGGTTTGAGCGTGCGTTTGGCGACCGTCTTGCCGCGATCCTCAACCTTCACCTTTGCGCGTTTGCCGATTCCCTTGGCGCGAATGCGCAGTGTGACTTGGCTGGTACGGTGCACCTGCTGAGCAGCGGAGCGACGCACGATCAACTTGGTCGTGCGCTTCTTTTTCTTCTTGAGTGCCTTGGCTCTCTTGGATGCGGTTGCCGCAACAGGTGCTGCCGCGATGGGCAACACATCGTTGCTTGGGTTGGATGTGGGCTGAGCTTGAACGGCGGGGGCAGCGCATAGTGTTGCGAACAATGCCAGGACGCTCAGTGCGGAACCGGTAAGGATGGCCGATTTACGGAGTTTCTTCGTGGGTACAACGGATGTTGTGCGCGCAGCAGCGCGCACGGGGGCGTTCATATTCACTCAATAACCTCTCGACGCCTGCGAAGTTAGCTGTCGGGTTCGGGCTCGAGGTCTGCCCGGTCAGTTGCTACTGACTTCACCCCGTCCGACATGGTGCTGTCGGTTTTGGGTCCCCCGTCGCTGCCACAGTCATGTAACGGCCCGCCCGTAGTGGCAGCGCTCGGCGTCTACGGACGAGGTCCCGGCCAGTGTGGCCGTGGAACACGACGCTCATGAGCATAAAACGCTGAGGTGGATTTCGTGGGGAACTTTGGTAAAGCCAGGCAAGGGTTATGGCAAGGGCAGACAAGTAAATACCAAATCCGCAGGTCAGACCCGTTTTGTGAACTCCGTCACTTCGTGGGTTCTATTTCCTCTAGTAGCGAAGTTGTGAGGTTCGCAGCGACCACCAGGCACATAGCGGTGCGGTCGCCTTCACGCCAAGACCGCTGGGTGGGCAGCCATAATGTGATCGACGAGTCAGCGGTGTGCTGCAGCAGCGGCACCTGTTCGCATATCGGCTTCAGTTGCTCTGTCAGGTGGCGTACTCGAGGGCGATTCTCACTGGGGTCGGTCAATGTCTCGATGCGGATGACCTGGGCCTTGTGGCTGGTGTCGCAGGGAACGACGATGACTGTGGAGATCCGGCCGTCTGCTGGGAGTGTCTTGAGGCAGTGCCCGACCTGTAGCTGACCGGCTCGCGCATTTGTCGCCTGGGTGACCTGTAGTGGAACGATCGTGCCCGATGCCGATACCTGCAAGGTGATCCACCAGCCCAATGTCGCGGCGATGAGCGCGGCGACGGTGATGAGTAGGGCGATACGCCAGCGAGGCACCTGATTGCCAGGGCTGTCCGGGTGTTGGTCGTCCGGTGCTGTGATGAGGTGCTCGATGTGCGGTGGTTCGTCGTCCACTTGCCCAACCGACAGCGAATTGGCTGCCTCGTCATCGTGGTGGGGCCGTTGCACACCTCGACTTTACCGAATCGCTTGCCCGCTGGTCGAGATACTCGCCGTTGGTCGGGATTGGTTGAGATCTCTGCGGAGTCCAGGCCCCCATCGATTCGCGAGGTTTCTATCGCCTGCTCCTAGAACTTTGGGAGCAACCGATAGAAAAGCGCCGGATCGACGAGTTCCTACTTGTCGACCTTGGTCGTGGGGAATTGTCGTTACCGGTGGCCGCCAGAGTGGTTGTCAGCAATCCGGCCAAAGTGAACGCCCATAGCCGTGTTCTGCGTTGCATTCGTTCCGCCGATCTCATGCACTGACTCAGTTTGCAGTCTATGTAACTTGGGGCAGAAGGGCAGAACGAGTGGGTCCCGGGAAAGGTAGCCCGATGTGCAAAGTAGTGGACGAATATATTGCGCTACGACTTTGCATATAGGGCAACCGGAGATGATGGGTGGTGTGGTGGGACTAGCAGTGCATCACGCCCGGCTCCAAGGCAGGCTGTTGCCGAAGTCACATTGGACGCGTATCGTTGAATATGGCAGGACTATGGACTAATTCAAGGCGGAGCGATGTCCGAGTTGTCATCACCCAAACCACCACACATCACCGTGATGCTCGCCGGCGGAGCCGACCCGGCCTCGCGCGAACTGCTGACCAGTGAACTCGATCAGCGCACAGTGATCGAGACGTCACTAGCCAACGTCCTCGAATTCACCCCTGCCGAACGCACCATCGTGGTGGTCGCCGCAGGCGATGAGGCCGTACGATCCCTCATCGACCCGGCCGTCACGGTGGTCGAGCAGCCCGAGCCACACGGCACCGGCCACGCCGTACTCGCTGCCCGCGACGCCATCACAGCGATGGCCCACCAGATCAGCGACACCAGCCGCAACGCCGCAGCAGCGCTCGTCCTCGTCACGTACGCCGACACTCCGCTCGTGCGCTCCCAGACCTACCGCGGACTCCTGACGCGCCACATGCTCAAAGGTGCGGGGCTATCCCTGCTGACCGCATTCATAGACAACCCGGATGACTCCTACGGACGCATCGAACGTACCCGCGACGGCGACGTGAGCGCCATCATCGAGGCCCCCGATCGTTCACCCGCCCAGCAAGAGATCCACGAGGTCAACGTCGGCGCCTACGTCGCTACCCCCGATCTACTGCTGAACACGCTGGACGATGCCGCCGCCGTCGGTGAATACCGCCTGACCGAACTGGCCCGTCGCGTGATCGCTGCCGGACATAAAACCACGACCTACCAGATCTACGACACGGACGAAGTCCAGGGCATTAATACGGACGAGGAACTGGGCCGCGCCGCGGACATCGTGGTCAAACGCCTGTTCATGCCCAAGAAGAACACCGACACCTCCATCGTGTTCGGCACCGGCGGCTGGCGCGCCATCATCGGAGAAGGCTTCACGCTGGCCAATGTGCGCAAACTCAGTCAGGCGATCGCCAACGAGGTCGCCCGGCAAGGCGGCGAAGCCGACGGCGTGGTCATCGGAGGCGACCGCCGCTTCCTGTCACATCAGGCAGCCATCGCAGCGGCCGAAGTCTTCGCGGGCAACAACATCAAGGTCACCCTGCTGCCGGACGACGTTCCCACGCCGCTGGTCACCTTCGCCGCACCCTACCTCGGCGCGGCCTACGGCATCATCGTCACCTCCAGCCACAACCCGCCCGAATGGAACGGCATCAAAGTCTTCCGCCGCGACGGGTCACTACCGCTCGACGACGAGACCGACCGGTATCAGGACGAGGCCAACGCCCTCGACATCGATGACGTCATCACACTCGACATCGAGTTGGCACGGGCAGCGGGCGTCGTCACCGGACGCAATCTGACCAGCCCTTACTTAGACGCGATCGAAGAAATCATCGACGTCGAGGCGGTGCGCGGTAAAGACCTTCGCGTCGTGGTCGACCCCATGTACGGGACGAGTCAACTCACCCTCGGCACTGTGCTGTCTGACATGCGGGTCCAAGCAGAATTCATCCACGGCGCCCACAACCCGCTCTTCGGCGGCGTCGCGCCAGCCCCCGATCTACAGCGGCTGGGCACGCTGATGGAGATGATCTCGTCCAGCCCGGGCCGATACGACCTGGGGATGGCAACGGACGGCGACTCCGACCGCATCGGCATCGTGGACGAGCACGGCAACTATGTCTCCACCAATGAACTGCTGCTCGTGCTGTATTGGTACCTGCACGAGGTGCGCGGTGAGCGCGGCGGCGTGGTGCGCAACCTGGCGACCACGCATCTGCTTGACCGGCTCGCCAAACATTTCGGAGAGGAAGCCCGCGAATGCAAAGTCGGTTTCAAGCATGTCATCGCGGGCATGGAGGAGATCGGTGCGGTACTCGGCGGTGAGTCCTCCGGCGGTCTGACCATCCGTGGCTGGCTGCTCGGCAAAGACGGGATTTTCGCGTGCGCACTCGTCGCGGAAATGCTTGCCCGCACCGGCAAGACCATGTCGCGACTGCTTCTAGACATTTACGAGGTCACCGGCAAGCTCACGGCACTCGATATGTCTGTGCCCGCCACCCCGGATATGCGGGTCGAAGTGCCCCGCCGCCTGCGCGCCGAACCGCTCACCCACATCGGCGACTATCCGGTGACGCACGTCTCCCACCTGGACGGCACCAAGTTGTACCTCGAAAACGACAACTGGGCACTACTGCGGTTCTCCGGCACGGAACCGGCGCTGCGCATGTTCGTCGAGGCTGACACGGATGACAAAGCCCGCGAGTTACTCGATTGGTTGCAATCATTTGTGGTGGCGTAACTCGTCCCCGATCCCCATTTCCACCACTTAGGCGCCTAACACTCTTAAAGGACTAGCCATGCACTACGGCCGTTTCGACACCGAACACGACGAATACGTCATCGAACGCCCCGACGTTCCGGTCAGTTGGACCAACTACCTGGGCACCAAGAACTGGTGCACCGTCGTCGGGCACAACGGCGGCGGGTACTCGTATTACAAGTCGTCGCAGGGCGGGCGTGTGACGCGTTTTCGGCAGAACGGGGTGCCGTTGGACCGCCCCGGCCACTGGGTGTATCTACGCGATGACGCAGACGGCGACGTGTGGTCGGCTTCCTGGCAGCCGGTTGCGAAGCCGTTCGTCGTCCCGAGTGGGTACGAGCAGGACGAGGACACCTCGCCGCTATCGCTCGCCCGCCGTGAAGGCGATGCGGATACCGGTTGGGCCGCCCGCTACACCACTCGTCACGGCCTGGGTTACACCACCTTCGAGTCCGACTACCGAGGCATTGCCGCTCGTCAAACGATCTTCGTGCCACTCGACGACGATGCTGAGGTCTGGGATGTCGAGATAACCAACAACTCAGATCGCCCGCGCGAACTGACCGTGGCCGGATACGTCGAGTTCTCCTTCCACAACATCGAGATCGACAACCAGAACCTGCAGATGTCGCTGTATTCGGCCGGTTCCAGTTACGCCGACGGCATCATCGAGTACGACGCCTATTACGAACCGTGGACCTTCCACTACTTCACCTCCACCCGTCAGCCAGACTCCTACGATTCGCTGCGCGACAACTTCATCGGACCGTACCGGTCTGAGACCAATCCGATCAGCGTGGAACGCGGTTCCGGGTCGAACGAGTCCGCAACGACTCAGAACCATTGCGGTGCGCTGTTCCACAAGATCCGCCTGGAGCCGGGGCAGTCTGTGTCCTTCGCCTATGTGCTCGGCTACGGTTCGCGCGATGCCGCCGGGCGTGCGATACGGGAGAAGTACTCACTTCCGGGTGTGGTGGCGGCGGAGCGTCAACGGCTGCGCGACTACTGGCGTGCCAAGCAGGATGCGTTGCGGATCGACACCCCACATCAGGGCATGAACACCATGATCAACACCTGGACGCTGCTGCAGGCCGAGACCTGCGTGGTCTGGTCCCGGTTCGCGTCCTTCGTCGAGGTCGGGGGCCGGGCTGGTCTTGGCTACCGGGACACCGCCCAAGATGTGATGAGCGTGATCCATTCCAATCCTGCTAAGTCGCGGCAGCGCATCGTGCAGTTGCTGCGTGCGCAAACCCTAGCCGGCTATGGGCTGCACCTGTTCAACCCGGATGCTTTCGATCCGGATTTCGTCGGTCCGCCCGATGTGCCCAGTCCCACGGTCGTGCCCACGAAGGGCGGCGCCGACCTGATCCACGACCTGGAGGACACCTGCTCCGATGACCATCTGTGGCTGGTTCCGTCGGTCATCGAATACGTCAAGGAGACCGGGGACGAGTCCTTCCTGGACGAGGTCATTCCGTTTGCTGAGGGGGCGACCTCCAATGACGGCCGGGAGGCCACGGTCTACGAGCATCTGCGTCGTGCCGTGGAGTTCACCAGCAAGTATGTCGCCGACAATGGGGTCGCCCTGGGGTTGCGTGCCGACTGGAATGACTGCCTGAACCTGGGCGGCGGGCAAAGCGCTCTAGTGAGCTTCCTGCATGCGTGGGCGTTGGGTGAACTGATTGATGTGGCCCGTCGGCGCGGGTTGACGGATGATGTGGAGCGATTTACGGCTGAGCGGGAGCGACTGACTGTTGTGGCTTCGGACGTGCTGTGGGACGGCAAGTGGTGGCTGCGCGGGCTGACCCGCGACGGCGTGACCGTCGGATCGGCCAGCAATGCCGAGGGCAAGATCTTCCTGGAGCACCAAGCGTGGCCAATCATCGCCGGGATCGCATCACGCGAACAGGGATTGTCTGCGATGGACTCAGTTGGTTCGCTGCTCGGCTCCGAGTTCGGCGCGCACCTGAACTGGCCCGCCTTCACCGAGGTCGATGACGCGGTCGGCTTCGTCACGCGCGTCTACCCGGGGATCAAGGAGAACGCCGCGATCTTCTCGCATCCGAATGCCTGGCCGATCATCGCCGAGACGGTTCTGGGACGAGGCGATCGCGCCGTGGCGCTTTACGATGCGATCCTGCCGTATCAGCACAATGACGCCATCGAGGTGCGCGGTGCGGAGCCGTACGCATACTGCCAGTTCATCTACGGGCGCGACCACCAGTGGTTCGGCAAGGCACAGAACCCGTGGCTGACCGGAACAGCCGGGTGGATGTACACCGCGGCGACCAAGTACATCCTGGGCATCCGCCCCGACTTCGATGTACTGCGAGTCGATCCGTGCATTCCGAGCGATTGGGACGAGTTCACCGTGCAGCGCCGGTGGCGCGGTGCGACCTATCGCATCACCGTTCGCAACCCGCAGGGGGTCTCGCGCGGGGTAGCGTCGCTGGTCGTGGATGGTGTGGCGGTGGACCCTGCCGCGGGTGTGGCCGCTGCCGCCTCCGGCGCCTCTGTTGAGGTGGTCGCCACCCTCGGCTAGCACCGCGGCGTTTCCCGGCCACTTTTGCAGAACTCGGCCACAATCCATTGTGCGGGTGCGGGTGCGGGTGCGGGTGCGGGTGCGGGTGCGGGTGCGGGTGCGGGTGCGGGTGCGGGTGCGGGTCGTTGTCGCTCAGTGAGAGGCGTTCTTCAGCGCCGACAGGATCACTTCGGTAGCCGGCTCAAGTTTGCGTGCGGCGCTGGCATCGGTGGCTGACACACGCCTGTGGGCGGCGCGAAGACCGCCAGCCAGTCCGGGCTCACCGGATGCAGCGACTTCGTCATGCTGCTCGTCATAACGCTGCACCTCGACGGCAGTCGCCAGGGCATCGAGTGCTTCACGGCTGTGCGCCAGAGTCGGGTTGCGATGCCGTGCCGCCCCGTCGCGCGAGTCCGCCTCGGCCAGCAGCGCTTCGATAGCAGTCGCCACCTGCCGCGGCGTCATCGAGGAACTCAAGATCACACCGACGCGTTCAGCCTCGCGCACGACTTGCCGCCACTGCTGTTCGATAGGCCGCACCGACCGGTTCCGGCGTCGCCACCACACCAGCCACAGCGCCCCAGCCACAGCACCACCGGCGGCTGCGATGATGCCGATGCGAGCAGGCGTGCTGTGCATCCATGACGCATTGCGCGACCCAGGTCCACCGGGTGTGGCAGTCGGTGGCGACGTGGGACGTGGGGTTGGTGCTGTACGAGTTGGAGAGGGGGTGGGACGAGGTGGCCGGGTCGGGCGCGGGTTGGCTGACTCGTTCGCCTCGCGGGTCCACGACGGCGCCTGCGATGTCTGTGATGCGGGCGTCGGCTCGAAACGCACCCAGCCATAAGAAGGGAAGAAGAACTCTGGCCAAGCATGGGCACGTAGTCCAGTGACTTCGACCTCGCCGCTCGCCCGGCGATCACCCGGTAAAAAACCCTGCGCAAAGCGGGTCGGAATCCCCAGCGACCGAGCCATCACGGTCATCGTCGTGGCGAACTGCACGCAATAGCCGCGTCGAGTCTGCAAGAACGTCCACACCGGATCGTCGTCGATCGTCTCGGCCACCTCAAGGTCGTAGGTGAACTCGCTCGGGTGACGGAAGAACTCCTGCAGAGCAACCAACTGGTCATACGGGGTATCAGCATCGGCGGTGATCTCACGCGCCATCGCCGTAATCTCATCAATGTGGGTGGTGGCAGGCACATCGGTGTAAGCCGGTGACAGGGTCACATCGGTGATGCCGCGCGAATCTTCCCGCAGTTCGTCGGCATCGTGCGACGCCAGATACGATTCGATCCGATAGGACGTGGACTGGCTGCGACGAGATAGCTCGTCGTAGGCGAAATCGTAGGACGCCTGTATCCCAGACACGTGCGCTGGCGTGAGCGTCATCGGGATCAGCGATCCGGTCAGGTTCATCAACTCGATCTGCCGCACGAAAAGCGCCGGGCTCTGGATGTCTCGAATGTCTCGGTTGATCAACAGGTCCTCGGATGTCACCGGTGTGCTCGTCGATGCCGGTCGTTCAATCGTCCACGTTTGACCGTCGAATGTGGTCGAGGTGGAGATTCGCATCGGTGCGCGCCGCGCGTCCGCGACCATCGCATTCCAAGTGGACCTGTCGATACCGCTGAGCTCCTGATTGAACGTGTCCAGGTCTTCATCGAGATACCGGTATGCCACCCGGCTTGATTGCTGGGTCAGTGACGACCCGACTGAAACCTCAGTGGTCAACTGGATGGGACCGTCTTGCGGCACGGGCGCACCAGGTCCCGATCCGAACAAGGACAGATATGTTGGCTCCCGGTCCTGGAGGACAGCAAGCGTGCCACCGAACGCCACCGCAAGAATCACTGCTCCAGTGGTCGTCACCGTCAATAGGCGCCGCCGCGCCATGGCTGGTGGCGCAGTGCCGCTCATCGCGATGACCAGCACGCCGGTCAGTGTGACCAGGGTGATGGGCCAAGGGATATCGCGCAGTAGGAGTAGTGGGGCGGACCACAACGCCGCCACCGGAATCAGGACCGCCCACTTCGCATCCAGCCCCACGATGACCATGTCGAAGACGATGTAAATCAGGCCGATGCCCAAGACCGCTGTGACCGTGAACGCATCGCTGGCGTCGATCGGCGCTGCTTGATTGCGGACCTCGTCGGCAAGCGGGGCAATGGTGTCGACGAGATGCGCGAATCGCGCCGTGACGGGTTCGAAGAGTGCGACGAGCTGCTCGCCGATACTCGGGTCGGTCCGCGCTGTGATGTCATGGTCACCAGGTGACCCGCCGTAACGCCATAGCAACAGCACACTGAGTGCAGCCAGCCCGGTGAGCCAGGGCAGCACCACATTCAGCACGAGCCGTCCGCGCAGCAGCGGCGTGAAACCAAGTGCTCGCGTTCCCATGACGGTACCGACCACGAACACCAGCGCAACGATGATGTCCTGCTGCCATGGACCGCGTTCGACCACGCCGGCGAGCGCTTGCGCCGCCACTGCCAGCACAACAGTGAGTGCGAGGGTGCGGATGAGGGTCAGGTGCAAGGACGAGCGTATCACGGCTGGATCACCGCCTGCGCGATGGCTGCGACATCCGCATCGGGGAGCCGGGCCTCGATCACTCGCCAGCCCTGTTCGGTCAGCGCCTGCTGAGTCAGTGCTGCCTCGCTCTGGTTGCTCTCGTCTGAAACGATCACCGCGATTGACGTTCCGGCTCTGCGATCCTGCCCGGCGCGTGCGAGTTGCGCTCGACCATCCTTAAGGGCGGGGGCCATGATAGCCAGAAGCAGCCCTTCGCCGGCCGTGGCAACCAGCTCGACCAGCCGTGCTGGATCGGAGATCTTGGTCAGGTCGGGCAGTTCGGTCAGAGTGTCGAGGATGTCGGCCGATTCAATGGCAGGCTCATACTGTCCGGACGCGGTGAGGTTCAGCTGCACCCGGGTATTGTGCTGGGCGAGGTTCGCGGCCAGTGTTGCCGCGAGGTCAACGGACCAGTGTGCCGCAATGACGCGCGCGTCACGCGTCGCGGATTGACCAGGGCGACGGATCGTGCCGCTTATATCTGTGCTCGGAACGAGCAATCCGTCAAGGATGAGGGTGATGGGAGTCATCGGCATTGACTCCTCGTTTTTGACCATCAAAGTGCTGCGACGAGCGGTGGTCGGCCAGTGCACTCGCCGCACGTCGTCGCCAGGGACGTATTCGCGTAGCAGTGCGTCATCGCTGTCTGGTAACAGGCTGCCTATGGCACGTTCGGTAATGCGATCAGAGGCGATGCCTGCTGAACGCGGTGCGGTGTGCTCCAGGTGAATCACGCGCGGCCGCACCACCAGATTGGTGACTTCCCGGTGGATCACTCGAGTAGTGATGAGACCCATGACGTCGGTGAAACGAAACTTGAGTGGGCCAAGTGGCCACAGACCCCGTGCCAGTGGGGTGACGCGATAACTCGCCTGCCACCCAGAACGAGACAGTTCCAAACTCACGGTGCCTTCATACGAGGCAACATTGGGATGAACCCGGTCGCGGACCCGCGCGTCAGTGCGCCAGATCAGAGCTAGCGGCAGTCGCGCTCCAGTGGCTATCACCGTGATCACGGTGGGAGTGCCCCACGATGGTTCCGGCGGGTTTGGGCGGCGGATCGCCTGGACCCCGGCTCGTCGTAATGCGCGCCGCAACCATACGGCGTTGCCGATGGCGTAGACCAACGCCGCAAGAAGCATCAGACCAACCGTCAAAGCGGCGTGCAATGCAGTCAGCCAGCCAACGGCGATCAGCGCGACAGCGCTGACTCCGATGAGCCAGCCTCGTACACTCGGCCAGGAACGCGCCGAGATCGCCTGCTGATCACTCACGTGTGCGCAGGTGGTGGCACGGGAACAGACCGAATGATCTGGGCAATGACATCGGCCGCGGTGACACCTTCCGAACGTGACTGCGCGGTCATCACCAGTCGGTGCGCAAGCACCTGGGAAGCGAGCTGCTGAATATCGTCCGGCAGCACGAAGCGGCGGCCACGCGTTGCCGCAAGAGCACGTGCGGCGCGTGCCAACTGCAAGGTGGCGCGCGGCGAAGCGCCCACTCGCACCATCTGATGCGTCCGGGTCGCACCCACCAGAGACACCAGATATGTTTTCAGTGCCGGTGCCAGGAAGACGTCCTTCACTTCGCGTGCCAGGGCCGTGATCGTTGCGGCATCTGTGACCGGGACCAGCACATCCAACGGGTCGTTACGTTCGCGCTGCTCCAACATCAGCAGTTCAGCATCGGCCGATGGATAGCCCACATCGAGCCGCGCCATGAACCTGTCGCGCTGGGCCTCGGGCAACGGGTAAGTGCCATCCATCTCGATGGGGTTCTGGGTCGCGATCACCAAGAACGGGTTCGGAAGCTGGTAAGTCTGTCCGTCAACGGTGACTTGGCGTTCGGCCATGCACTCGAGGAGCGCAGACTGCGCCTTCGGCGATGCGCGGTTGATCTCGTCCGCGATGACAATATTCGCGAAGACCGGTCCTGGCCTGAAGGACGAGGGCGTCTGGGCATCGTGAATGATCGAAACCCCGGTGACGTCGCTAGGAAGCAGGTCAGGGGTGAACTGGATGCGTCCGATCTTGGTGTCGATCAGCGCACCCAAGGCCTTGGCCAAAGTTGTCTTACCCACCCCGGGCACATCCTCAATCAGGATGTGCCCCTGGGCGAGCAACACAGCAATAGTGGTGTCGATCAGCGCACCATGACCGGTGATGACACTGGTCAAACCGTCGTGCAGAGCGGAGACCACCGAGGTGAACTGCTCTGAGCGCTGCTCAGCATCAGTCAGAACTGAATTGGTCAACGTTCCCCCTTCGAAACGTAGCGCGTGACGGCTCAATCTTGACGGCAACGCTACCAGCGTTGGTTGGCAGACGTCTGGGTGAGCAGCCCGTTACCGCTGCGGCTTCTTCTTCGCGACCATCGCATCGATTTGGTCGGGTGCGCCCAATTCGATGGCAGTGCTCAACGGCACCTCTCCCTCGGCTGTCTCGACGGCAGCGGCATCGAGGGTGCCGCGCCACTTACCGATGGCTGTCATGCCGTGATACACGATGAGTGCCGCAGCGGTTCCCAGCGCGATACCGCCGAATTCAAGATTTCCAGGCGCCCAGGTCAGGTTCGCGATGGCGATCACCAGAGCGACAGCAGCGGTCATCAGGTTTGCGGACGAGCCGAAGCTGACCTTGTTGTCGATCCAGATGCGGGTGCCGATAACACCGATCATGCCGTAGAGGACAACTCCGGCACCGCCCAAGACGCCAATCGGGATGGCGGTGATCACTGCACCGACCTTGGGGGAGAACGCCAGGAGAACGGCGGTGAGGCCAGCTACCCAGTATGCAGCGGTGGAGTACACCCTGGTCGAAGCCATCACACCGATGTTTTCGCCATAAGTGGTGGTACCAGAACCACCGGCCGAACCGGCAAGGGTGGTGGCCAGACCGTCGGCCATCAGTGCGCGGCCCGCAGACGAGTCTAGGTTCTCGCCGGTCATCTGAGCCACGGTCTTCACGTGTCCGATGTTTTCAGCGATCAGGACGAGCACCACCGGCAAGAAGATGCCGATGGTGGCCACGTGGAAGGTCGGGGTGTGGAATTCCGGCAGCCCGATCCATGCATAGTCACCGAACTGCGTGCCACCGAGGTTCTCGTAATTGATCTGGCCGCGCAGCGCGCCTACGACATAGCCAGCGACGACACCCGCGAGGATTGAGAGGCGACCCAGGATGCCGCGGAACAGGACCGCGGTGATAAGCACGATGCCGAGGGTGACGACGGCTTCGACCGGGCCAGCGGTGAAGTTCGCCCCTGCGATCGGGGCCAAGTTCAAACCGATCAGCGCCACGATAGTTCCGGTGACCACCGGTGGCATCAGGACTTCGATCCACCGCGTCCCGGAGCGTTGCACGATGAGGCCGATGAGGAACAGGACGACACCTGCGATGATAATGCCGCCGAGCGCCCCTGCCATGCCGTACTGCTGCTGGGTCGCCAGAATCGGTGAGATGAAGGCAAAGCTGGAGCCGAGGTAACTGGGCACTCGTCCCCGGGTGAGCAGCAGGAACAGCATCGTTCCAATACCAGAGAAAAGCAACGTGGTGCCCGGCGGGAAGCCGGTGATGGCGGGGACGAGCAGGGTGGCCCCGGCCATAGCGAGCACGTGTTGTGCTCCGATTCCGATGGTGCGAGGCCAGGAGAGACGTTCGCCAGGGCCGACGACTGCGCCGGGGGCGATGACTTTGCCGTCGCCATGGGTGGTCCAAGAAAGTGCAGCGGGAAGTTTCATGGTTTCCAGTATGACCTAGATCACCTAGGACCCGGTGACGTTGATCTACCGTTCCACCGCTGATCTCCCCGGAAATATCAAGGTAGATCGAAAGTGGAGCATGAGGTCGACGAAATCACCGCAGGACGCGGGCGAGTTCCTCACGCGAATGAACGCCGGTCTTGGCGAAGACCCGGGACAGGTGTGAATCGACAGTGCGCACCGACACCACCAGGCGCTGCGCTATCGCTTTCGATGACATGCCCCCGGCCGCCAGCGCGGCGATCTCACGTTCGCGGCGGGTAAGATCCACCGGCTCGTTGATCGGGGCGAGCCATAGTCCGCAGCGGGCCAGGTCTCGTTCCCGGATCGAAGCCAGGTCAGTATCGCCAGCCGCCATCGCTTTGGCGTGCTCGACGAGCAGTCCAGGACGCTTGCCGGTGACGACTGAACTCAGTTCGTGCAGTCGCTCCATTGCGTCCGCGATCGGCTGGGGAAGGGTATCTTGCGGGCCGTAGCCCGGGACGGCGGCAACGGATCGGACCACGAAACGATGCAGTGCCTCGAGTTCAGCGCGGGCAAAGCCCTGCTCGTTGGCGCGCTGAGCGAGGGTCTGCGCGGCGGTGATCGCTGACTTATCGCGCAACCAGCACAAAGTGTCGATCCGCAGCATGTCCAACTCCGAATTGACGACTTTCATGGTGCGTCGGGGAGTGGCATCAGCTCGTTCGAGAAGCGCCCAGGCATTGGCTGAGGCACCCGATGCTGCCGCGGCGAGCGCTTCGCCGTAAAGCGCGTACGCCCCCATTCCAGTCATATCCGTGTGTGCGAAGCGGGCGTTCGCGGCGTGGAACTCTGTTGCTGCAGTTGACCAGGCCCCTTGGACGACAGCGATCAACGCCCGCCCCAGGTGGTCGGAGACTCGATCTACCAGTGCGGGGTCCGAGTCCGTGCTGACAGTCGGATGAGGCGTGACCAACGGCTCGATGTCTCCGGCCCAATAGAGGATCAGGCTATGCGCCGCGAGGATCTCCGCTGGTCCCCATTGATATTGATCCAGGTGGGCGTACGCAACCCCGACATATCGCCGCGATAGTTCGACGGCCCCGAGAACATCGCCCTGATCCGCCAGACCGAGCACAGCAGGGCAGGCGAGTGGAACCAGCCGTTCAGGGTGACTGCCTTGCACGAGCAGAGCGATACTTGCCGCGTTGACCTCGTCGTGCTTACCGGCGTATCCGCTGTGAGTGAGGATGGACACGTCGATCGCGTCGAGCCAGGGCTTGGCCTCAGCGGCGTCAAGCCGTCCGGCGAGCCAATCGCGCCTTTGATGCAAGTACGCGATCGCGGCTTCGGGCTGGTCATAGTGGTACTGGTGCACGGCAGCCTCGACGCGGGCATGACTGAGGACCATCGCTGCCGCTGCCGGCCATGCGGAATCCGGCATTGAGTCGATCAATTCGCAGACCTGGTCGAGGTCGCGTTTGGCGTTCTCAGGGCTATCGACCTGTCGCCATGCCTCGGCGCGCAGTGTCAGCAATTTGATCAGGTTCTCGGTGGTGGGCATGAGTGAATCCGCACGAGATGCGAGCCTGATCACCGTTCGGGGCTTGTATTCGGCGAGCAGCGAGCGCGTTGTCATGATGACGAGTTGCGGCTCGATCGCGAAATCTGACTCCACAGCGAGCTCGACGAACCGGGATCGCAAAGCTGGATAGCTCTCGATGGTCGAGATCTCGTCCGAGATGTAGGCCAGAATCTCGGTGCGGCGTCGGCGTGAGACCCTGGTCCGCACCGCGCTCGCATACAAGTCGTGCATCAGCCCGGTTACTTGCTCCCGGGTGCCGTCGGCTTGTTGCTGTGTCTGGACGGTCAGCAGACCTCGGCGGTCAAGAGCCGCGATCTCCTGATCTGTCGCAAGGTCGTACAGCAGATGGGTGGGCATGGGGCCGAGAAACGCCAGCGTTTCAACCAATGAGCGGGCTTCGGGTGAGAACCGCTCCATGTCGTCGCTGATGATGTCGTGTAGTTGCGGGTCCGGCTGCGGGTTGCCATCCCACATCCAGACACCCTCGATTTCGAAGAATGCGCGGTGTGAGATCTGATCGCGCACCAACTCCGCCACGTGATAGGGGTTGCCCCCGGTGTGACGCCACACCCGCCAGGCGGAGTCGGCCGTGACCGGTCCACCCAGTTCGTTCTGGAGGAATGCCTCGGTTTCACGGCGACTGAAGGGCTTGAGTTCAAGTCTCACGGCGCAGCCGTTGTGCAGCAAAGTGGACCAGGGCTTGTGGCGCGCGGCAGCGGAACGCATCGAGATGACGCAGGTGAGGATGTCCGCTTGAATCAGCGTCGCCAATGTCTGGGTGCTTGCTTCATCAAGAAGGTGAGCATCTTCGATACGGAGTATCGCTGCGGCGTTTGTATCAGTTTTTTGAGCCACCCATTCCAACAGGTGTGTCTGAATTATCGCCGCGTTAGTGCGTGGCAAATCAGTGGGGGCACCAATGAGATCGAGAAGGCTCGTATCGGTTTCATCGACGTATATCGAACAAATCACAATAGATGGGATGGATTTGTGAAACTGTTCGACTGTTCGCGTAATGAGCTGTGTTTTGCCCACTCCGGCATCGCCGATGACAACCGCGGATTTCGTGGAGCGCAAGGTGGCGTGGAGCCGCTGCTGCTCAACTTCGCGCGGTGCAGTGACGGCTGTGCCCGTCGTACGAGGATCATTTTCCCGAACTACAGAACGCCAAGAACTGGCGTCAGCATTTCCTTCTTCAGTGATAGTCATCTTTCACGGCCATTCGCAGTAAAAAGTTCGCAGGATGCGCTGGCTTTCGGCGTCCGTAGCCGGTGCAAGGGGGTGACTTATGGCCTACATACTGCCAGAAATGTCCAGTCTTGTGAAACATCGGTAGTGATTACTGATGTTCATTGCGCAGCCCCAGGCATACGGTAACCATCAAAACTGCATTCGACCTGCGGATTCATTGGCGTGCGATCGTACCTCGAACGCCCAATTGATTATGAAAAGAGGATGACCAGTGCCCACCTACACTGCGCCAGGTGTTTACGTCGAAGAGGTACCTTCGTCCCAGAAGGTCCTCACATCAGCTCCCACTGCGGTGGCCGCCTTCGTTGGTTTCACCGAGAAAGCTCCCCAAGATGACCCCAACGACCCACAGGGTCTCGCTCCCCGGCTCGTCACGAGTTGGACTCAGTACGAAAAGCTCTACGGTGGGTTCGCTCCGGGGGCGGTCCTGCCGCTTTCGGTCTACGGATACTTCCTCAACGGTGGAACTCAGGCCTACATCGTGCGAGTTCCCAACGCTGAACCTGCGGGTGAACCTGCGCGTGCAGCCATTCCCGCTGCGGACCGTGCGCTCGGTTCGCCGCTGAAAATCGAGTCCGTCGAGCCAGACGCGCCGCTGACCGTCGTCGTCGAATCGGCCGAACCCACCGATGAGGACGAGGACGGCCCGGCGGCATTCAACCTGTCGGTGCTTGACGGTGACGAGGTAGTGGAGTCCTTCACGGGTCTGAGTGTCGGTGGCAAGAACGATGCGGTCAAGACTGTCAACGCCACCTCTACCAAGGTCAAGATCGAGTTCGATGTTGCCGAAGGTACCGATCTTTCGAGTCAACTTGAACTGCTCAAGCCGGGTTCATATCAACTCAACGCTGCGGCGCCAGTGCCCGTTCCCGTCACGGGACGTAAGTTCGCTGGTTCTGAGTCTTCTCGTTCCGGCATCAACGGTTTGGCCATCGCCGATGATGTGACGATCGTGGCTGTTCCGGACTTGGTGACTGCGGCCACCAAGGATGACGGCAGCCTGGACCTTGGGCTGTGGAAGGCCGTGCAAACCTCCCTGATCGCACACTGTGAACAGCACTCGAACCGCGTGGCAATCCTGGACGCTCCTCCCGGAATGACACCGCAGCAGATCAAGGAATGGCGCACCGATGTCGCCCAGTACGACTCGGCCTTTGCGGCCATGTACTACCCGTGGATCAAGGTTGAGAACCCCATCGGTCAAGGAGCAGACGCAGAGGTCCTGATCCCGCCGTCAGGTCACGTCGCCGGTGTCTGGGCTCGTACCGACGAGGCACGGGGGGTATGGAAGGCACCCGCGAATGACACGATTCGCGGTGTCCTCGACGTCGAACGCAACATCACCCAGACCGAACAGGGAGTGCTGAACCCGCTGGGTATCAACGCCATCCGCCCCTTCGGTGCCCGTGGTATCCGCATCTGGGGTGCTCGCACCCTGTCCTCGGACACCGATTGGCAGTACCTGAACGTGCGTCGTCTGTTCAACATGGTCGAATCGACCATCTTGGAAGGCACCCAGTGGGCGGTCTTCGAACCCAACAATGTCACCTTGTGGGAAGGCGTCACTCGTACACTCACCGGCTACCTGCACGGCTTGTGGCAAGCAGGCGCCCTATTCGGATCATCAGCTGACCAGGCGTTCTTCGTGCGTTGCGACTCCACCACCAACACACCGGAATCAATCGACCAGGGCAAGCTCGTCGTCGAGGTCGGCCTCGCCCCAGTTAAGCCTGCAGAGTTCGTGATCTTCCGTATCAGCCAGAACAAGCAGACCGCTTCCTGAGCCCCACCAGCCACTACCTTCATCTAGGAGCACAACATGTCCACTGGACTTTTCACCACTGACCCGATCATCGCCCAGAACTTCTTCCTTGAGATCGACGGCGAGATCGTCAGCCAACTCATCTCGGTTTCCGGACTGGACGTCGAAGTTGGCGTCGCCAAAGTCACCCAGGTTGGAAAAGAGGGACAAAAGCAGCAGGTCAAGGCGCTCGGCCAGAATGTGGAGACCGCCGACCTGCAGTTGACCCGTGTCGCACCGATCGACATCACGAACGACAACCTGTGGAAGTGGTTCCAGGACGTCCGCAGTGGCGGCCTGGTCGCAACCGACCGTGGTGCCAAGCGCAAGAACGGCTCAATCGTGCTGTACGACTCGGCACGCGGCGAAGTGGCGCGCTTCAACTTCTTCAATGGCTGGCCATCGAAGATCGCCACCGACCAGCTCTCAGTCGACTCCAACGAGGTCGTCAAGGAGACCATCACCCTCGCCATTGAGCGCCTTGAGAGGGTCAAGTGAGTCTGCAGACCAAGTACGAGTTCACCCTCCCGCGCGGGTACGTCGATGACTCCGGGGCGGTGCACCGTCGCGGCGTGATGCGACTCGCAACGGCTCGCGATGAGCTCGAACCGCTACGCGACCCGACGATCACAGGTCCAGAGGATCCTCGCTTGACAGTGATCGTATTGGCCCGCGTGGTTGAGACGCTGGGATCGCTTGAATTGGTGACCATCCGCGAGATCGAGTCGCTGTTTGCCGCGGATCTGGCGTATTTGCAGGACTTCTACGGCGTGATCAACTTCGGTACGCAGGCTGAATATGAGGCGTTCGTAGGAGCCGAGTCGGCCGACTTGGTATCGAGTGCCGCAGCTGCTCGGGACGAATCTGCTGTGCAGGGGGATCTGCAGGAGCAATCGTCTTCGGGCGCTGCGGCACCATCAGAAGACTCTCCGGCCGACGGCTCGAGTGACCCGGCATCAGCGCAAGCGGCGGCACCACGGCCCGGTCGGTCGGCGATCGAGGAGATCCCGAGCGAAACGCGTTGAGTGGCATGTTGCGATACCCGATCGACGCGCTATGGCAGGAGATCGCTTATCTGGCGTATCACCTGCACTGGCCGCTGGATGACCTGCTGGACCTTGAGCATCTCGACCGAGTGCGCATGGTCCGAGCAGTGTCATCGATGAATGAACGAGCATGGGAGGCGGTGCGCAGCAATGGCTGAGACCGAGGTCCTCGGTGGTGAACCGAGTAATGCGTCGCAGTTCATCTTCGAGGTTGACGGAGTGACCATCGGCGTATTCAGAGAGGTCACGGGACTGGAATTGACGGTCTCTGTGGAAGATTTCGCCGAGGGCGGTGAGAACGGCTTCGTTCATCACTTCCCAGGACGGATGAGCTGGCCCAACATCGTGATGCGTCGCGGCTTGATCAAGTCCGACGCGCTCTTCGACTGGGTCTCCAAGTCGTCTGGACAGGGTTTCGCGGCCAACGACAACAAGTTGACCCGCACTACCGGTGCGGTCACGGTGGTCAACTCGCAAGGGGAACGTCTGCGCACTTGGCAACTCGATGGTGTCTTTGCCGTGCGTTGGACCGGTCCGCAACTCAACGTCGACTCCGACGAGATGCTGGAAGAGACTCTTGAAGTCGCTCATCATGGTTTCCGAGCGAGGACGCCATGAGCGGAGAACACGATCAACCGGCGACACCGCTCAGTAAGTCGGTGGCGCGCCGTTGGCGTCGGCCGGGTCCGCCGTTGGGACGATCTCGTCCTCCGCTGATCGGATCAGTGGCGTTGGCTGCGACCAGATTCGTCGGTGGCATGGGTAGGCCCGTGATGGTTCGCCGCATGTTGGCTGGTCCCAGCGGGCAGGCCGTCGCGCAGGCGCCGACTGGTGCAGCGATAGGTGTAACTCAGGTTCAGCCCCCCCGGTGGTGGAGCGAGTCGGCGGTGTTCGCGCAAGAGCGCGCCGCCGACCAGGAGGCAGCGGTCTCGCAGGATGCACGTCGCGGTCTGCCGCGTGTGGTGACGCCGATGCCTGCTCCCAGTGATGCCCGCCCGCAGGGCGCGTGGGTGACGACCGCTCCAAAGGTCATTCCGATGCGGTTGCCGCACGAAGTCGCTGCGGTCGGCAAGTTGACGACCGGTGCTGACACCGCACCACGTCGGGTTCTGCGAAAGGACAGTAGCGAGGGGATCTCACGGGGAGCCGGACAAGCATCGTCGACGTCCGGTACTTTGGCATCGGACGTTCCTGCTCCCCAAGATCTATCGACGAGTTCTCCCTCGCCTGCTAACTCGGTTGCGCCGTTGCAGACGCAAGCCGTGGATGCTGTGGGTGTGCGCTCAGCGGCACCCAAGGCGTCATCGCGACCAGCGCCTCCAGCTGGACGGCTGCTGCGTCGCAAGATTGCGGCGGGCCGCGCCGTCGCCGCCGCGACCATGGAATCACCTGCCCGTCGGTCGAGCGACTCCATCCGTCGGTCGACTGACCCCATCCGCCGGTCGAGCCCGTCGAGACCTGAGCCGGTTGAGCAGCAATCAGTTGGTACAGCGGTTCCGACCCTTCGACCGGCTCAGAACGGTGCCCTTCGACCGGCTCAGAACGGTGCCCTTCGACCGGCTCAGGGTACGGGGCGCGAGAATTCGCTGATCGAGCCTGTCGAAATCACCGCACAATCGACCCATCAGCCGGCCGGGGACAGTGCGGACTCAGCCCAGCGGCATCGAGAGGCCACCACCGCTTCGGATGCCCCTATCCGTCGATCGAGCGGTTCGACCCACCGGTCGAACCTGTCGAGGCCTGAGTCGGTTGAGCAGCAATCAGCTAGTGCGGCGGTTTCGACAAGCTCAACCCAGCGGGTTTCGGCCCTTCGACAGGCTCAGGGCACGGGGCGCGAGAACTCGCTGATCCAGCCTGTCGAGATCACTGGTTCAGCCCCCACACCGCTGCCATTGGCCACCGCGCGACCACATCAGAACACGGCGAGAACGGCCGCCGCTACGGCCACACCCTGGTATGCGCCGGCAGCGGCACTGCGAAGTAAGCCCCAGGCTGAGCATTCGGTGCATACTCCAGCGCCTGTCGCAGGTTCCACACCAGCAGCCATTCGGCGTTCCAGTGCAACGTCCAACGCTGCCACGCAAGTGCCGACGCCACCGCTCGACAATGCGACTGCGACCGCTGCGGTTGCCACTGTGCGCAACGAGACCACTGCGACCATGCCATCTCCCGTCGGCCAGCGTCGTGCCGCTACAACGAATGCAAGTTCATCAGAGCGGACAGCACCTGCCTTGGCAGCCTCAGCCTCGACGACATCTGTCGCCCCGCCGGTTTTGGCTGCGTCCGCGTCAGCGGCTGCAGCGAAGCCAGTTCCACCTCAACATCCCACGGTGCGTCGCTTCAGTACGGGGCGATTGCCAGGCGGTGGACACCACCGGTCCCATGCGACCAAGGGCGAGGCGAAACCACTGGTCGCATCAGCCGGGCAGCGCTCGTCGCTCGTCCATGCCGAACCCGGCCTGGACGCCTCGTGGGTCCATGGTGGAACCTCTTGGCTCAGCGACCCACAGGCCCCGGTGCGTCGTAGTGTCGTACCCGGTGCGGTCAGCCCGGGACTCGCAGCCGTAGCAGCGCGAACCGCCCAACCGCACGCGAGCGCTATTGCTGCCCTATCCCAACCGGAGGTGCGCAGCAGCGCGCGGCATCAGGGCAGGCCCAATGCGCGTCCGATCAACGCGCCAGCAGACTTTGACGATGTCGCTCCACCTGCGGCTGATCCGGTGCTACGGCTACGCAATGCTGCCGGCAACGTCGCCTCCGGTCTGCCTGCTGCCGCAATCGGCGATCAAGCAACAGTGACGCGTGCCTTCCAAGGAAACCTGGGCCGAGGGCGAAGTGCCGTATTGCGGCGCCATCTGGCTGAGCCCTCTCGTGCAGGCCAGGCAAGCGGTATCGGCGATGCTCCGGGAGTGAATCGAGCCTTTGGAACGAGCGCTGCCCCGGGTGCCGGTGCAGCGACGAGTCCGGCTTCCGCCGCCACCGCCACTCCGGTACCCCGCAGTGGGTCAGACGCTGCATCCGCCAATGCTGCGAACAGTGCAGTGGCGCATCCTCCCGTGCGTCGACTCAGTGCGTCGCGGACGGGATCGCATGACATCAGTGTGCCCACCCCCTGGCAGTTGGCGCCGCCGCGCACCATCATCAGGCAGGATCCTCCCGCACGTCCGCAAACCACCCCGCCGGGCGCTGCGAGTTCTAGCCCGATCCGTCGGTCCACTGCGGGATCGTCACCGGCAGCCACGACACAAGCTGCGGATCGACAGCGAGGGAACGCTCGTCCAACCGGCAACCCATCGGTTCACGACCCGTACGCACCCATTGTGCGTAGGTGGAACGCCAACCGACCCACCGACCACAACCTGGGAGGCAACATGAGCCCGAACGAACTATCGGGGCAACTGGATGCCATGCAGCAGAACTTCGCGGCGCAGGCAGGTGGAGCCTTCGGATCTGGAGCAGCCAGCCCGACAGGCGATGGCGCAGACGCTGCCTCGCTGATGGCCGTGGTGTCGCGTTATGTCGGCCCCATGGTGGACGCACATATGGACGACGTCCTCGAATCGCGCGTCCGACGCATCGTCGACGAACGGATCCAGGCAGAAACAGAGCGCCGCGCCTGGCGCAGCGACCCGGGGGTGTTCTAGATATGGCTACCGAAAAGGCTTTTCTCGAAATCGAGGGTGGCGACCGCATCCCTTGTCTGTTCAACCCGGCACAACTGCGCATTTCGCGGGCCAACAGTTGGCAGGGCGATTCGCTACCGGGAACCGGAGTGCCGAAGTTGCGCTATGTCGGTGCCTCATCAGGTGTGATGGCGCTCGACCTGTTCTTCGACACCACCTCGGACGGCTCACCGGTGACCAAACACACCGGGAAGATCCTGGCGCTGATGGACGTCGATCCATCCATTCCCGGCTCCGACGAGACCCGCCATCAGGTTCGCCCGCCCTACGTCACGTTCCACTGGGGTGATCTGCATGCGTTCAAGGCCGTGGTCAGTGAACTGGAGTTGACCTTCACCTACTTCTCAGCGACCGGTGTGCCGCTGCGCGCCATGATGAAACTGCAACTGCGCCAATACGAACCATCCGACGCTTTCGGCCCGCAGAACCCCACCAGCGGCACCCCAGAACCACAACGTACCCACCGAGTGCAATCGGGTGAGACACTCGACCGGATCGCCGCACGCTACTACGGCGACGCGACGCGGTGGCGGGCCTTGGCCAACGCCAACGGGCTCAGCGATCCGCTCGCGGTGCGACCCGGAACCCTGCTGTCGGTACCGAGGCTAGAACAATGAGCCCGGCACCACGCGGCGGACCCAACCTGATCGACGTGAAAATCAAGGTTGACGGGACGCCGCTGTCAGCGGCATGGCAGCACGACCTGGTCGACGTGCGCGTCCAGCGCGGACTGTGCTCTATCGGTCGTGCAGTACTTAGGTTCCGCGATGAAGGCCTGGCAAAGATCGGCAACCAGGGTGGATTATTCGCCTTCGGTACCACGGTTGAAATCGTCTCAAGCAACCACGCGACCAACCGGGACGTCACGCTACTGACCGGAGAGGTCGTGGCCCGTGAAGCCGATGTTGACACCGGCGGGCAACACTTCGCAGTAACCATCCACGATGCTGCTGCGAAGCTGGCGGCCTCATCCATGACAGTGACGACCCTCAACGCCACCCAGCGCGATGTGCTGGCGAAAATCGCCTCGGCACACGGCATGCGGTTGAACGCGCCGACCGACGAGGTACGGGAATGGTCGCTGCATGCCCGCACTCCGCTAGCGATCGTCCAGGAGATCGCGGCGCTCGCAGGATGGCACTGGACGGTGACCGGCGACAACCTCGCACTGTGGCCCGCCAGTACGGCGAACGCTCCCGAATCCACCGAGGTATCCGCCGAACTGGGCGCGGAACTGCTCAACTTCCAGGTGCGCGACTCAGTCGCGGCGGTGCGCGACGTTGCCGTGCACAGCTGGGATCACCGCAAGGCGCAAGAAGTCAAGGCAGAGGCCAAAGCTGCGGAGCAGCGTGCGACATCCCCCTTCGTCAGTTCCGCACGAGTGAAGAAGCCCGGTAAATACGTGCTCGGTCACGCCTTGGTCGCGGATCAGGAAGAAGCCGCACGGGTGGCGGCGGCGGCTGCGGGGACAGGAGGACGAGTGGTGGCGCGCGGCCGTGCCATCGTACTGGGAGCACTCGTCCCCGGTGGAACCCTGACGGTGACCAACGCCGGCGATCTGCGCGGCAAGTACTACGTGCGCGAAGTCGAACACCACTTCGGTCGCGGCGGGGCGTGGACCGAGTTCATCGCCGGTGATCGGGACGCTCCGAACCTGACCGACCCGTGGTCACAGCCGACGCCGTCGAGGGTGCAGACCCGCTTCGACCGATTGACGGTGGCAGTCGTCACCGAAGTGGGCAATGGTAAAGAAGGCAAGCCCGCAGGCGCCGTCAGGGTGAAGTTCGTGGCCCTGGACGGGTCAGTTGCCTCGCACTGGGCCACGGTCGTGCAACAGGGTGCGGGCAAGGGCCGTGGCTTTACGATGCTTCCCGACGTCAACGACCAGGTGGTGATCGGTTTCGCCGACGGCGACCTGCGCCGTCCACTGGTGATCGGTTCCGTCTATTCGGATAGGGATCTGCCGGATCTGCCCGAAGAGTTGGTCGACTCTTCCGGTGCGGTTGTGATCCAGTCTCTGGTGACCCGCAACGGCGACCGATTTGAGATGCGCGCCGACCCGCAGGGCAAGAAACACCATGTGCGCATCTCCCTCAAAGGCGAGAAGCACCGACTCCGACTCGGTGAGGACGCTTCCGAGTTCGTGGTGCCGGACGGTGTGCCGATCGAGGTGAGTGCCGGAGCGGCGAAGATCGTGCTCGACGGAAAGGGCAAGATCACTCTGGAGGGAAACGACATCATCCTCAAAGCGAAGAACTCTGTCGATATTTCGGGAACCACAGTCAAAATCGCGGCATCAAGCAGTGCAGAGCTGAGTGCGAACGGGGCGGCGAAGGTCAAGAGTTCAGCGACCAACATCGAAAGCAGCGGCCCGACCGTCGTCAAGGGAGCGGTGGTGAACATCAACTGATGAGCCTGCAACCCCACGAGAACCCCGCCGCGAATTTTGTCGGAACCGGTTTTGCCTGGCCGATGACCGTTGACCACACCGGTTCGATCGCCATGACCAATGAGCGAGAAGGCCTTGATGACGCCATTCGCGTGGTGCTCATGACTGCGCCCGGTGAACGGCTGATGCGACCGCAGTTCGGCTGCCGTATCTGGGATCTGGTCTTCGAACCGATCACAGCGAATCTGCTCGGTCTGATCGCGCAAGCCGTACGTGAGGCGTTAGCGCAATGGGAGCCGCGAATCGAAGTCGAACAGGTCGAACCGGCCCAGGACGATCAGGACACCGGCACGGTGAACATCGCCATCCGATATCGGGTGCGCGCCACCAACGACCGGCGCAATTTGGTGTATCCCTTCTATGTGATTCCGCGAGAGGAAGACTGATGGCGCTCCAGCCACCGAACCTGGATGACAGACGTTTCCAGGACATCGTCGATGAGATGAAACGCATGATCCCGCGTTTCACCCCGGAGTGGACCAACCACAATGTGGCCGATCCCGGGGTTGCTCTGATCGAACTTTTCGCGTGGATGGCGGAGATGGTCTTGTATCGGGTCAATCAGGTGCCTGACAAGCTCTACACCGAGTTCCTCAACCTGGTGGGAATCGAACCATTCGCGCCTACGGTGGCTCAAACGGATGTGACCTTCTGGCTCTCGGCCCCTGCCGAACAGGAAATCGTGGTGCCGGAGGGCACCCAGGTCTCCACGGTGCCCGGCGCGGACGAGGAAGTGGTTGTCTTCGCCACGAAGCGTCCCGGTATTGTCCGGCCGCCGCGTCTTAGCGCGGCTCGCACCGGCCATGTTGATGGTTCGCGCACCACGGATGTTTGGGAAGACCTGACTGTGCCGGGTTCGATGGTGACGTGCTTTTCGTCCTCGCCGGTGCGTGCGGGCGATGTGATGTATCTGGGCATGGAACAGTCGCTGGCCGGTCTGGGCGTGCAACTCGACATCAGCGCCTTCGCGCAGGGTGTCGGTATCGACCCCGCCAACCCGCCGCTGGCGTGGGAGGTATGGAGTGGAACTGCCTGGATTCCAGCCACGGTGACCTCGGATACGACCGGAGGCCTCAACAAGGACGGCACCATGGTGCTGACCATTCCTGAACGGCATGAATCTTTGGTGCTGGACGGCACCTCCGCCCACTGGCTGCGGGTGCGGCTGCTGCCGGTCACGGACGGTGAACCGACCTACCAGCAGTCTCCGAAGATCGCTACAGTCGCGGTTGCGGCGGTGGCCATCACCGTTCCGGCGGAGCATTCGCAACGTCTGCCTGGCGAGAATATCGGACGATCCACTGGCGTGCCCGGACAGCGCTTCACCGTGAGCCAAGCACCGGTCGCGCCGCGCGACGAAGCCGAACAGGTCATCGTCAGCGATCACACCGGAGAGCACGTGTGGCAGGAGGTGCGTGACTTCGCCCAGTCCGGTCCGCAAGACCGTCACGTGGTGTGGAACTCCACGACCGGTGAGATCAGTTTCGGGCCGCTGATCAGACAGGCCGACGGAACCCGGGTGCAGTACGGGGCGGTGCCTAGTGACGGCGCGCAAATCCGTGTCACGGGATACCGGCTGGCCGGTGGCGCTGCGGGGAATGTGGGAGCTCGTACTCTGACGACTTTGCGCTCGTCCGTGCCGTTCGTCGCGTCCGTGTCGAATGCGGGGCCTGCTACCGGCGGGGTGGACGGGGAGACCGCGCAGGAGACGAAGGCACGTGGACCGTTGGCATTGCGCACGACGGGACGAGCGGTCACTGCCCGGGACTATGAACAGATCGCCTTGCAGGCCACGACCCAGGTCGCGCGGGCGCGCTGCCTGCCGATCACCGATTCGGGACATGGCGCCGTCGTCGTGTTGGTGGTGCCTCAAGTGCGCGGCGAAGTGGGCCAGCATCGCATCGACGATTTCGCACTGGGCAAGGACCTGTGGACGACTGTTGCCGGTGAACTCGATAAGGCGCGCCCGGTGGGCGTGGCTGTTGAGGTGGGGACCCCGTACTACCAGGGTGTCAGCGTGGCCGTGTTGGTCAGGGCCTTGCCGGGGCGTCCGTCTGAAGTGGTGCGCCAGCGAGTGCTCGAAGCTATCGCGACGTTTGTTCACCCTCTGCGCGGCGGCATCGACCGCGATGGGTGGGACTTCGGTGGGACGCTGACCTCCGTCGCTCTGGCGCAGGTCATCGAGGCGGTTGATGGTGTGCTGGCCGTCGACGAGTTGCAGTTGTTTGAATACGACCTGCGCACGCGCGAGCGTGTCGGGGAGGGACGAGACTCCCTGGCGTTGGCTGACCGGTCGCTTTTCCTTGAGGCTGATTCACGGGTCGTGGTGTCATGAGCGTGCTGACGGCCCGAACTCCCGCGAGTAGACCGCAGGACTGGCTGATCCGTCAGCTACCGGCCGGGATGCTCAGTGAGGACTTCTTCATCCGTTTTGTCTCGCTGTTCCAGGCTGAAGCCGACACCCTGCTAGAGCATGCGGATGCTATTGAGAACCTGGCCGATGTGCAGGTCGCCCCTGCCACGATGGTGCGGTACATGTCGCAATGGATCGGCACGCCCGGCATCGACGCGGCGCTGCCAGATGCAGAGTTGCGAGCCCTGGTGCGCGCGACGGCGCGAGCGGTGCGGGTGCGTGGCACGCTGACGGGTTTGCGTATCATGGTCGAGGCCTTCACCGGTGCGGAAGCGACCATTGAGGAGTCCGGCGGGGTTTTCCGGCTGGGCCGGGCACCGCTCGATCAGGGCTGGGTCCGGATCAAAGTCCCGAATGCGGGGAATCTGCGGCCGACGTCGTTGATCGACTTGGTTCGGGACGAGATCCCGGCGCATCTGCACGTTGAGCTGTGGATCGCCGATGAGCGAGTCTGGGCGACGCCAGGCGGTGAGAATGCCGGCGGTGTTGACCTGGATGGCGGCACTGACGCTCCTGTTGGACAGTCGGCTGTGCCGCAGCGGATCAGCATTCGAGATGGGGCGGCGCAGCAGCCTCTCGCCCCGGAGCCTAGTGTGAGGACGGAAGACGAATCATGAGCGTGGTTGAACTCGTGTGCCCTGAATGTGGCACACGTGCGACGACTTCGGCGGGCAGCCGTGCGGCTACCGACTTCTGTGCGGTCTGTGATTACCCGTTGTTCTGGGCCAAAGGGCAAGTGACGAGCGCCATCTCGCTCGCTGATTCGGATACGACGCGACGAGCCCCTGGCATTGGCGGTACCCGTGATCTTGCGCCGGTGGCCTGCCCAAACTGTAGGGAGCTCAACGACCCGGCGGCGCACACCTGTCTGCGGTGCGGTGGGCTGATGCAGTTGCCCACTCCGCCGCCAGCGCCGGAGCCGCCTGCTCCGCAGCCGGTCGTGGTGCGTCAGGAGGTCAAGTGCAATCACTGGCCGATGTGGGTGGTCATTGTGCTCACGGCATGCGCTTCGATCACGCTGACTGCGCTCGCCATGACCTTCCTGTAGGTGTCTCGCGTGCCCGCTTAGCCTGTTGCCGCAGGTTTTCTTCCGTGTCGACGGTTTGTTTCCCGGCGACACGGAAGTTTTTCTGCAGCAACAGGCTGTACAGCGGGCGTGAGCCTGACCACCAGGGGCGACTTTAGCCGCCACTTCCGGGACCAGGCGGCGGCGGTGTGACCGTCACCGTGACGGTGCCGCTCATGGACGCCAGCCACTTATTGTCGTTGGCATCGTTGATCACAAACCGTGCCCTGGCAGTGGCACCCTCCGTGACCCCGTTACACGTCAACACGTTATTCGAGCGAGAACAACCGGTGGTGACTTCCGTCCAGTTGGTTCCGGAACCTGTCTCGATCACCAGCGACGACAAGCCACTGCTGATTGAAGCCGCAGCCTCCGCCGGAGACAGCGTCGCCACGACCCGTCCCGGTGCCGGCGACGTCACTGTGATTGACGTTGACCTCCGGTTGATGGTGATGGAACTCGTTGGTGAAGTGGCGGGTTCGAATTCGGCCGCGCCAGAATATACCAACCTGAAAGTGGCTGAACCGGCTGGCAGCACCGCTGTGTAGCCGACCGTGCCCGATCCCGAGGCGGGTATTGCGACGCCTGTCGTCACGTCTGTCCAATTGCTTCCGGATTGCCGTTGTAACGTGAGTTGTCCACCAGAGACTGTGGTTGCTGTGGGCGACGAGATGGAGAAGTTCCATGTCACGTTCGAATCGATGGTGACCGGGTTCGGGTTGGGGGAGGTCAGCGTAACCGACACCGCGTGGCGGCGCACTGTCAACGTCGCTGTGTGTGTCACGGCGCTGGCCGCGACTGTCTGTTGTCCAGCGGGGACGTCGATTCGCCAAGCTCCAGATGTACCTGAAATAGTGCGCGCGGTGCCCTGCGGCACGTAGACGACGACATCGTCGCCCACCGGCAATGTGATCTCCGGCAGATCGCCTATCGTGGCGGTGATCGTGCTGGGTGGCGTTGTCACGGCCGAATCCGCTGCCCCGATCAACTGAACACGGGTCTCATTGACGTTCATGGCGATGGTCGCGTTCGGACTGCCGCTATTGACCGTGACATTGCCTGAGGTGTGGGTGCCGAGGTGATCGGCCGGACCACTGAGCCGCGCGTGGAAGGTGCCGTAGGGCACCTGGGCGAAGGTCGTGACGTACACGTTCGGATTGCTCGAACTGCGCGCCAGCGGTTGTGGCGCCAGATTGGACGAGCCCGCCAACGACACCAAAGCGCCGGTCAGATCGAACCCTTGCCCTGACGTGGCTTCTACTGTGATGGACGCCGTTGGCTGCACCAACACCAGGTCCACGAACAGTGACTGCGCGATACCGACCACAATCGTGCGTGTCGCGGTCAACTCAGAACTGGGTTCATTCGGGTCGATTCGATAGGTGGCAGTCAGAGAGTACGTACCGGCCGTGACTGAATCGAACAGGTAGTTTCCGTTTGCGTTCGTCGTCGTATCAGCACTGATATTAGGGTTTGTGGTGCTGACCAGTTCCACGTCGGCATCCTCGACAGCCGTGATCTGACTGCCGACCTGCAACGTCACAGTGCCTTGTACCGAACCGCCAGGATTTGTCATCGGCAGTCGCACCAGATGATTGACACCCGGATTGATCGTGACCGAGGTCGTCACCGGTGCGTATCCCGATCCGGTGACAGTGAGGGTATATGTCAGCGGCAACAGGTTCGTGAAACAGAACGACGGATCGTCTGGATCCGATGGATTGCAGCGCTGCGCCGTCACCGGGGCAACAGAATGCATGCCATCGTCGTAGGCGACGGTCAACGTGATCCCCTGTGTGATCGGATCATTCGTATCGGGGTTTGTCACGGTCACCTGCAGGGAGCCGCGCAGTGGAGCCAGCGCTAACTCGTCGTCCAGCGACGTGTCCGTTGGAATCGCGGGTGCTGTGAGTTCGATCTGCTGGCTTGAAGGCAACATGCCGGGACCGCTCGTCGCGGCATGTCCCGCCGCAGTAGCCACGAACGTCCAGTCACCGTTGCGCAGACCCTCGCGAGTCTTGGTTCCCGTGATGCGGTAACTGCCGTCGCCGTCAGTGGTGGCAGTGAACGGTATTGCGGAAGACTCGTGCGTGGCATCGACCCGGGCTCCAGACAGCAGCGTCATCCAGCCCGGACCGTATTGCGAATACACCACACCGGATACGGCGCTGAGCGGCGTGAGCACGATCTGGGTCCCCGCAGTCGGCGTGGACGAGACCTGCTGGCCGGGCTGTAGCGTCAACGTCTGAGTGGTCTCCGCGAACCCGGGTAGCCAAGCGGTGATCTGGTAGTTGCCGCTTGGCAGTGAACCGAAGTCCACGTAGGTGCGCGATCCAGGTGCGTCCACCACGCGCGTGGTGCCATCGCGCAACCGGATCTCCATGGTCGGTGCTTCCTGCTCCACCGGCCCCGACGTCCCTGGAGCCATGGCGAAGACCCGCAATTCGCCATACTTGGCCAAGACGAACTGCGGCGAGACGAGGGTTTGCCCGACAGTGACTTGGAAAGTGACCTCATGGGTATCGAACCCGGGCAACGAAGCACGGACGACATAACGGCCGGGTCGGATCGTTCGCCCTCCTTGCGGATCGATGGGTTGCAGGGAATCGGACCAGAGGACGCGACCGTTCTGATCCGCGGACAGGGACATCGCACCAGTGCCGGGCGGTGCCGAGATCACGGTGAAACTCGTTGCCTCGTTCAGAGTCGGCAAGTCTGCGGCAGTAGCGCCGTTGAGTGTCAGCGTTCCACTGAAACGCACGCCGCGTGGTTCCAGTGTGATGGTCGCGAGCTCAGAGGTCGGCACATTGTTGCGAGTGAAAGTGACATAGTTAGTCGCGGTGACCTCAATGTCCACGTTCTCTTCGATCAGCGGCAGGTAGGCCACGTGCGGGTCGCCCGAACAGGGAAGGGTGGTGCAGATCGTGAACTCACCGGCAGCATTGGTTGCCGGAATCGTGACGGTTTCACGCACTGGCACCACCCCGGAATAGCGCACCACTCCTGTGACGGTGACCGATGCGTTAGGGACCGGATCTGAGGCAGCGGCTTCGAGCTGAGTCAGAACCCTGCTTTCGAGAGTCAGCACACCCGAGGTGATCACCAGTTGTACCGAGATCTCCTGGTTCAGCCCCAATGTCACCCCGGTTGTCTGCCCGGTCAAAGACGGGTTGACCGCATCACGAGCCGTGATCGTGTAGACGCTGTCTGGCAGCCCGGTCAGCAGCAGGTAGCCCGTTTCGTTGGCGACACCACTCGTCGTGAACGTGACATTGCCTGTGCTCACTGCCTCAATGAAGGCATCGACACCCGCAATGAGGCTTCCAGTGCCCGTTGATTTCAGCGCGGTCAGAGCAATACGTCCCAAGCGATCTAAGGTCGCGTCATAGCGTCGTGCGTCGCCGCCCTGCAACGACAATGCCACACCGATTTCATCTGAGAGGTATTCGGTGTTCGGCGGCACGAAGGTGCGTACCTGGTAGGTGCCAGACGGAAGCCGGTTAATCGAGTAGCCGCCCATGGTTGCGGTGTCTGCGAATGCGCAATAGGTGTCCACTGCACCGGTCACGGTGCAGCCAGCATCCGGGGCGGGGACACAGGGGTAACCGGTAGGGGTGGGCGCATCACCTGTGGTCGCCACCACGCAGGTGCCTGCTGGCAGTGAGCCGACTCGAGTCAGAATGTTCCCGCTGATTGATGGTGAGGGGTACAGCGCCGCCGTCGCTGCTTCAACTACGGTGTTCATCGCCACTTCGACATCAACGGTGGTCGGCTCATAGCCGGGTGCCTGGAATGTCAGAGTGTACCGCCCGGGATATAGTCCAGAAGCGGTCGGCAGGGTGTACTGCGCGTCCGGCAATTGTGTGGTGCTGATGGTGCTCACGGTGCCGTCTCGCGCGGTTACGTCGGTGGTGATGGTCACGGCGCAGACCTCGTCGGCACGAATATGAGGGCAGGTGATGGAGGCTCCGGTGGTGGCGTCAACCGCACGGCCACGAATCCTGGATGTCGCGGTCAGCCCGTTTCCGTCAATGGAGGTCAGGACGAGATCGCTGGTTTGAACTCGTCCATCCAAAACCTTGACCTGCGCAAAGGCGGTCTCGTGTCCGAAAATCTGGCCGGAAAGCACGTATGTTCCCGCTGTGATGCCGTCGAAACGGAACCCGCCCTCGCCATCTGAGGCGCTCATGGTCTTGTAGGTATTGTCATCGCTGGTCAGGATCATTCCAGCACCAGCCAGCCCGATGCCGTCCTCGTCCTTGACCGTGCCCACCACCGTTCCGCCGGAGCGTTGCAACTGCAGATTGAGCGCGCGGGATGCCTTGCGGGTGTTCAGTGAGATCTCACGGATCTGCGTCAGGTAGCCATCACCGCTGACCGTCACGGTGTACTTACCCGGAACCGGTAGATCGGGAAGGATGAAGGTGCCCGTGTTTGTCTGAGCAGTCGACGTGGTCGCGGTGCGAGAGATCCCCTCGCCCTGAGCGACAACCGTCATCGAACCCAGTGGTGCGAAGGTGCCTCGTGAATTCGGACCCGAGATCGTGCCCCGCAAAGTGGCGACGCCGCGCCGCAGCGACATATCGACGGTTTGGGATCCATCGGCTGCCAGCTCGACCAGACGCGATTTCACCCCAAGTCCCGCGCCAGCAGCCGTGACCAGATAGGTGCTGGGCGTTGACAGGCCGGTCACAGACCAACTTCCGACATCACCGCTGGTGGCAGTACGTGTCGTCAAAGTGGTCAGACCATCGGTCAAAGTGATCTCGACCCCGCCGGCGGCACCGTTCGGGCCGGTGACCTGTCCTGAGATGGTTCCCTGTCCGGCCTCTAGTGAGACCTCGAGCGGCACCTGGGCAGCCTCGGCACCCGTAACGAAATACCGCGCTGTCTGGAAGCCCGGTTTGCTCAACGTCACCAAGTAGCGGGCATTCGGATCCATGCCGCCGAATGCCCAAGTGCCGTCGTTATCCGTAACGGTGCTGCGCGCTTGTGGTGTGGATGTGCCGCGTTCGACCGGCAATGCCTCCCGCCAGGTCTTTCCAGCGGGTGCTGTCTGTGCGGCCGGAAGCGCTGCAGACATCGGGTTGAAGGCGGTGCCGGAACCGGTGACGAGTTGCCAGACTGTCTTGCCAGCCCGCAAGCCGGGGGATTGGGAGATCCGATGCGTTGCGGTTCGTACCGCCGCCGTGGTGGTGTCGGATGAGTTGGCGCCGCTTTGGTCGGGGGCGAAGGCTGACGCCGGACGAATATTGACGGTCACGCCCTCGGGAGAGACGCCCGTCACGGCGCCGGCGATACGCACCTGTTCGATTTCTTCGGCTTCATCGTCATTGTCAGCGGTGTCGGGTTCATCCTCGGAACCGGATCCGCCAGGACTGTCGGAGCCGGAGTCGCCCGTGTCTGGATCGGTGGTTACGGCAGGATCGGACGAGTCCTGATCCGGCTTCTGTGTTCTTGTCGCGGTCTCGGCGACGACACGATCTGCGTTAAACCGTTGCGACAACCATGGCAACGCGATCACTGTGCCGCCCGCCCACAGTGCGATCACCAGAATCAGGGACAGGGCGCGCATCACGCCTGAAGGCAGGAGTGCTCGGGACTGGAAGGTTCCCTGGAAACGGGTGGGAGTCTGATTGCCGGTTGCGATGATGGTGAAAGAGCGCCGCGGTGAGCTGTGCAGCAACTGCATCTTGCGGGCTCGTAGGCGGGCCTTCAGATGCGCCGACTGTTGTGGGGCGATAGAGACTTGCTTGCCCGATAACTTCACCGATAGGCCATGCTCACTGACCGTATCGAGCACGATGTCGCGCGGCTGAGTTCCAGAGTTGGCGACCTGCACTTTGACGGTGCGGCCAAGAAGACCGCGGGCGTCGGCAGGCTCGACACTGAGGACGAGGTCGCTGAGCGCGTCGACGCGCCAGGACGAGGTCACGATTGACCGCGCGATGCGCGCAGTGGCGTTGTTGTCGCTGGTACGAGCCTCCACTTCAACGACGAAGGGGTACTCGCCAGGCGGAGTTCCCGCAGGTGGCGTGATCGGCAGGTCAAGAGTGATGGTGGCATCAGCTGGAACCCCGGGCAGGGCTGCTGGTGCCGGAACCCAGCTTGATTCCAAACCGCGCAATCGCACGATGAAATCTTGGGCGGAGTCAGTGACGTTACGGACGTGAACTCGAAGTAGTGATGGCTCCGATGTGGACGTGCGCGGTGCGACTTCCACGCTGACGGTGGGTGCCAGGGGGTCAGTGCGCTGTGATTCGCTAGACATGATCGCGCTCCTTGATCACTTACTAGATGGTGGCGTCGTAGACGTGCGTGTCGGATGCGGCCAATGAGATTGGTCGCGATGTTGCCACCACGGTGCCGCCGGGGGCTGTGCGGATCTCTACGATGTAGTGCTCCGGTGCATCAACCTCGATGAATGAGTACTTGCCGTCGCTGCCGGTGGTGGTGGTTGCCACCGGTCCAGCCGCGGTGCCGTATTCGGATGCGAAATAGAGGTTGACTGTCAGCCCCGGTGCCGGGGCATTCGTTAACGCTTGGGTGACGGTTCCGGAAATTGACGCTGGCGCGACCAATGTCGGACTGTGCGTCGCGGCTTCACCGGCAGTCAGCGTGATGATTGTCGAGCTCGCTGTGGTGCCTGGTCTGGTGAAGGTCACGGTGTAGGTGCCGGGACGCAGATCGTCGATCTCGTAGTACCCCACCTGTCCGGCGGGGGTGGAGGCTGATGTCACAACGCGTTGGGTATCGCCTGAACTCAGCGTGATGGTCACATTGCCGACCGGTGTCGCGGATTGGCCGGGTCGGGCCTGGCGCACTGTCCCGGATAGGGATGCAGTGGCCGAACTCAATCGTGCGTTGACGCTGGTGGCGTTGGGCGCCCCTTGGGTGACCTGCCCGAAGCCGTCAAGATGGACTGAAAGCACCTGACTTGTCAGACCTTGCCGGGAAAAGGTCACCGTATACGTGCTCGGGATGCGCAAACCGGTCACCTGCCACTGGCCAACGGGCCTGGTTGACTGAGTGACAGTGCGCACGGTCGTGGAGCCGTCGCTGATAGTGACCTCCACGCCGCCAGCCGAACCGACATCAACGCTGACCCGTCCGCCAAGACTGCCTGTCGCTGACCCCAGCACGGCGGAGACGCCGGTGAGCTGCTGTCCCTCACTCAGAGCCAGGGACAAGGTCGCGTCCGAATAGCCGTCGGCTGACACCGTGATGGTGTAGGTGCCGGGTGTGGGCAATCCGCGCAGCACGAAATCGCCTATCTCGCCTTCGGTGAGGGAGACGGTGCGGACCGTGACATCTTGTGAGGTCGCCACCACCGTGGCCTCACCGATGGGACCGTCGGCGCCCGTGACGGTACCTTCGATGATCCCGTCACCGGTGAGCAACGACAGCACGACATCGCTGCGGTCTTCCCCGGCCGCCACGTCGAGACGCTGCACGGTTGGAGCCAGGCCCTCTTTGGTGACGATCAGGTCATAAACCGCGGGGGCCGGCAATGATTTGATCTCGAATGCGCCATCTGACGCGATGGGAACGCTGGTGACGACAGCCCCGGCCGGAATCGGTCCGGTCGCGGTCTCATCCAGCAGCCCCGCATCGGCGAGGATGCCCTCGTCCAAAGGCAACTGCAAAGTCAACGTCGCCCCAGACACGTCAGTTCCCGTGACAGTGCCGGAGAGGCTGGCCGGGATTCCGCCGACGAGTAACGTCAGTCCGGTGACGGCGGAACCGTCAGTCACCGTGACCTCGCTGGCATCCCCGGGGCTCGCCGCAGCCGGGTACCACACCGGGTCGTAGCCAGCGCCTTGCACCCGCACCAGGTAATCGCCCGGAGGCATGCCGCTCATGGTGAAGTTGCCGTCGGAACTTGTCGCGTTGCTGGCTACGGCGGTATTGGTGTCATCGGAGGAGAATGCCGCAACGGAGACTCCCGAGACCGCTGCGCCGGTCATCAGGTCGGTGACAGAACCTGTGATCGAGGCTTGACCGGAGGTGGGCGCGCTATCACGCGCCTGTGCGACTGCCAGCGCGAGATTGCGGTCGGCAGCGGAGCGATTCACTACTGAGGACAGTGCGATCACGATGACGATGGCGAACACCGTGACGGCCAGGAGCAGACCCACCAGGGACAGTGCGCCCCGCGAGAACAGCGATTTTTGGACAAAGACGGCGGTCGCCGGCGGGGTGGGAGTCTTGGGTTCCGGTTCGGTGTGGGCATCGACTTGGAACGGCCGCAACACGGCATCGCCCAACAAGCGGCGACGAGCTTTGACCCGTAGGACGACCGGCATCGACGCGCCAGGGTCGAGCCGGAAGGCGGCAGGCTGGAAGTCGAAAGTGGTCTTCGCCTTCGGATCGGTCGCCGCCATGGTGACCTCTTGGACCGCATTGCCGGCGTTGGTGACCACCGTGGTGAAATGCGCCCGTTTACCCGCGGTGATGTGCGACGGGTCAACGGTGACATGAAGCCGCGGGTCACTTGGCACATCGAGCGTTATTTCCTCGATAGACAGATGTGCCGGGTCTGCAAGATCCTGCACCTGTATCGACAAGGTCCTGGCGCCAGCAGGGAGTTCCGCTGGAATCGTGACCTGAACGATCACCGTTATCGTCTCGTCGGGGAACAGCCGCGGTTCTGGCTCGTCAATGGTGATCCAGGAAGCATCGGCACCGAGGACTCGAATGGAACATCCGACGATGACCTGACGGGTGTTGGTGATGGTGAGTGTGATGACCGCTGGTTGACCAGCGGCGACCACGCTGTGACGAGGTGAGATATCGCAATACATCTCAGCTCACCTCCCGCATCGGCAGGTCAGCCCGGTTGGTTCCGCCTGCGTTCACGCGGGTGATCGCCGTGGCGACCACCCGGCCCGCATCGTTGAGCGCGGTGACGGTGTAGCTTCCCGGTGGCAGTGCGTCGAAGGAGTATGTGCCTCGGCCTAAGTCTCCGGTGGCGGTGGACGTGGTTTCGCGTACCGCATTTCCGTCGGTGATGCGCACCGTGATTCCCGCTTTGCCGGCGTTGTCCAACGTGACGAGTCCATGGACGGTGCCCATCCCGCGCCGCAAGGTGGCGTTGCGCGTAGCTGAGGGAGCGTCAACGCTGAGGTTCACCGGCACACTCGCGTCGGTGTATCCCTCAGCAGTGAAGGTCAGCGTGTATTGGCCCGGGATAGTCAGCCCAGTCAGTGTGTAGCTGCCCGCATTGGAACCGGTCAGGGTCGTGGTGGTGATCGTTGTCGCAGCACCGCCGACGGTCACCGTGACCCCGCCGACACCGTTGTTGTCCTCGTCGACGATCTTGCCGGTGATCGTGCCGGCACCGCCCGCCAACTGCACTTCGAGATCGCCGACGACCTGCCCGGCGCCCAGATCGACGACCGTGCTGCGGGTGGTAAATCCGTCCTTAGTGAAGGTCAGCACGTATGTGGCGGGTGTCGGCAGGTTGTTCAGTGTGAACTGGCCGACCATGCCCACGGTGGGAGTTCCGACCGAAACGGTCTCGTCGGCGACGGTCGTCGTGATGGTGACCCCGCCTATTGGATCAGTGCCATCGGTCACGACGCCGCTGATGCTGCCGGTACCCGAACCGAGTGCGACGTCGAGCGCGTACCGATGCTGTCCGCCGAGCACGCGCTCCGTGCTGGTGGTACTGCGGAAACCCTCAGCGCTGAAGGTCAATTGATAGCGGGCCGGCGCCAGCAGGTTGCTGAAACTGTAGCGGCCCTGCTCGTCGATGGTGGTGGTTTGGGTGTCACCCGGATCCGCACCGGACCAGGTCGGCTGGGCGGTGACCGTGACCGCAATATCAGCGGTTGCATCGGTGACGAGGACATTGCCGGTGAGGGTGGCGGTATCTCCGGTGACCCGCAGGTTGATATCCGCGGTTTCTTGCTGTGCGGTCGTCACGACTGTTCGAGCTGAGCGAGCGCGGCGCGCATTCGGATACCAGATAGGCTCATATCCTTCGGCGCTGACCCGCACGAGGTAACGTCCGGGGAAGAGTCCGGAGACTTCATAGGAGCCGTCACCTTGGGTTGCCGTTGACGATACGACGACGAGCCCCTCGCGAGTTTGTCGCAGCACGTCGACGGTCAGTCGTGCGACACCGTCGCCGTCCCATCTTGAGGTCACTGCTCCGGAGATGGTCGCCCCCACTGACGCGGATACCGCCCCTGTCTTGGGCAGTGCCCCGTCAGGCGCTCCCGAGTCTTCAGGAGCTCCGGCCTCATCGGTCACCATCCCCGCGAAGAACGAAGCGGGTGCGATCTTGGTGTACGGATCTGTGCCGAGCACATAACGAATGCCAAAAAGAAAAGCCAATACCCACAGTGCGACGATCGCCAGCAGAATCAGCGCCGTGATGAAGCCACGAGAGAAGGTAGAGCGCTGCTGCAGGGTCAGCACCAGGTCTGCTTCGGTTCCCACGCTGTGGGCCTGGAGGGTTACGGGGCGGTCCCGATCCGTTCCGACGAGTTGCCTCGGTCCTTTGACCACCACAGTCGCCTGGGCGCTGCTTCCGGCTGGGATGGTCACAGCAGGCGGTAGCAAGGTGGTGCGTAAGCGGCGATCGGTGTCGGTTGCTCGTAATGCGGTCTCAAGCGGTACATTTCCCTCGTTGCGGATGACAACGGGGAATGAAGCCTTACGGCGGGCGCGCACCACTGACGGTGAAGCCGAAAGCCTCAAGCTGGGTCGTCGCGGCACAGTCAATTCAAGGTTGTGGTGCGCACTTCGACTGCCGGGCGTGACCCCGGCGACAACCAGCGTGAGGGGGTAGGTTCCGGCGGGGAATATCTCCGGCAGTGCCAGGGTGACTTCCATCTGTCCGACGGCTTCGGGGAAGAGAGGAAGTTCGGTAGGCGCCGAAGACAGGGTCGCTGCGTCGATTCCGATGATGCGAACTGACGCCGATTCAATGACGTCAGATGTGTTGATGACTTCGATGGGAATGACGACGGAGTCGCCGGGTGCAATATCTATAGCGGTGACGGGGCAGCGTAGTTTCATGGTGTGTCCGCCTCGGCTCGCCAGGTCGGCACAACTGCCGCGGACACCTCCTCGATGCTGGTCGCGTCGTCCTGCCAGTCATAGGCGTCACCGGCAACGATGGCATGCAGTGTGAACGATGCACGCAGTGGACCATTCAATGCGGTCCACACTTCACGTGGTTTGTTCTGGGAGTCAGTCGCCACCGCCAACTGCACGTTGGACGATAGGTCCACGGGCAGGTGTTCGGGAGGCAGGATCTGATTCGAGAGGAACCGCAACAGAACGTCGCCCAGGAGCGCGTGGGCATCTCGCTCAGTTCCTGCCCAAGCGGAGACGAGGTAGGTCAGCTGCACCATGGGTAGCGGATACCGCGACTGTGTGAGACCAGATTCGAGTTGGCGGGGCGGCGTGGCGCGATGTGGCTGATTCGAACGACAAACGTCATACAGGAACAGATTGACGGTCAACCGGTTAACCTGAGCTGACCACGTCGCGGAGGGTGCTTCGAAGGAAATATCGCCCTGTTGTGGGGTCAACGGCAATGTGGCGCGCAGCAACCGCTCGAGCCCAACATCTACCGCTGGAATTAACACGCTCAGCCCCTCCCTTGCATGACATTCGGCACCCATCTCCCGAGCGTCGATCGCATGCAGGTGAGACGTCCTCGCAGCAGATCGCGCCATGCGATCAACTGGGGTGCGCCTGAGGACGAATCAACGCTAGTTCAGCGGTGCCATCCGTAGCATCGGTAATCACTACGTATTCATAGGCATCAGTGCTGTTCGCGGCGATACCTCGCGGTTACAGGTGAGGTTTCCACTCGGCTTCGGCCTGGTGCACCGTCGCCTGCCCCGCCGCCACTTTGAGCAGGGCGGGCAGGACGAGTTCGGCGTCTTTGGCGACACGTTGGATGGCTGCGACGAACAAGGAAGCGAGTACGGCTCGTCCCACGTTGAGGTTGCCGATCTCCACAGCATTGCGCACCGAGAGAATGCCCAATGTCTCATTGAGCTCAACCGCTGAAACGTCGAGGGCGGCATTGGCCCGTGCCAAGGCAGGGATGATCCGGTTCTTGGCGTCCTCGTCCAGATACTCGCCATGAACGCGGTGGAAGACTACCGCTTGCGAACGTTGCATCACGATCCCGGTGGTGATTCCGTCTGTTCCTGGCATGTCGGCGATCTCGAAGGTTTCCGCTTCCCAGTCAACCTGCGCAGTGATGCCGAGGGACTCGATCGCTGCGATCACGCGGCCCAATAGCGTACTCGGGGTGCCCACGACCTCGTTCAGCGCCGCGTCGACTTCGTCGAATGTCTCGCTCATGCTGATTTCTTCGCCCCGATCTGTTCACTGAGTCTGACGGCGATCAGATGCCGTAGTTGAGCGCGGGCGTCTTCGTCGTTCAACGGATCATTGAGGGCCTGGCGGTATTCGGTCAGCGACATCTTTTCCACCGCCTCAGAGAACTTCTGAGCCTGTTCGTCGGTGGCTCCGACTGGAAGGACCTGATCGCCACAGATCATCTTCACCTTGAACGGGCCGGAGATGTCTGGACCCGACGCACCGGGATCTTTTGGCTGCGACTCCTGCCATTCTTCGTAGTTCGCTGAGGTCTTGAACTTGGACTGGGCGTGTTTCTCGTCGGAACGCAGCATCATCTTGACCTGCCAGAAGAAACCGCGGCTCTTGGCCTTCTTGCCGTCCTTGTCTGGTTCCATCTCATTGCGTTGTTTGCGCAATTGACCCAGGTCTTTCCACTTGGCCGCGAAAGGCTTGTACGCCTCCCATATCTGCTTGGGGTCGGCATCGTCGCCCATTGAGGCGAGCACCGCGTCGCGCACCTCGAAGAGGGCGTTCTCGTCCGTGCCAGTCGATTGTGGATCCATCGAGGTTTTGATCTTGTCGAGGTAATCAGTGACGGGTTCGCCGTCGACTCGATAGTTGGACAAGAAACTGATGGCGATGGGGTCGTCGTGCAGGGCTGCTCGTACGATGATGCCTTCGACGGCCATTGCCGGGTTCTTCTCTAGGGCATTCTCGGCGCTTCCTTCAAGACTCAGCTTGGATTCCTTCTCGGAGAGCTTTGCTGCCGCAGTCAAGATCTCCTTGGCCACCGTGTGCCCGAACGAGTGCAGGGTGTCGAGCAGTGATACACCGGCTTCGACAGCCTTCGGAATACCGAATCCGCCCCCGGAGGCCACCGAAGCAATCGAGGTGGCCAGATCAGACACTGACTTCCCGGTTGCCCAGGTCTTTTGCTCGAGTTGGATGGTGTGGCTCTGTGCGACCTTGGTCAACGGGTAGACCATCACGTCCACTCGTTTCCCGCCGGCCTTGTTGTCGATCCCCCTGATCCGAGCCGACTGGATAGCCACGTTGGTGTCGTGCATGTACATCCCGGCATCGGCCATCTCTGCCGCGTTACCGGTAATAGCCAGGGCAGCCGAGGCAATGTCGAATCCCGGAATGACCTTGGCCACTGCGGCCTTCACATTCGGGTTGATCTTCTCGGCGAGCTCGGCACTGGATTTAGCCGCACCCACCAGCGACGACAGCCCATCCGTACCCGACTTGATCGCTTCGAGCGCCTTGCGTGGCTCGTTGGATTTCAGCGCCTTCTTAATGGTCGAAAGCGTCTTCATCGCATTGGAAACGGCATCTTTGAGGCTCGTCAGAATGGAGAATGCCGTGCCGATGCCCGAGGTGACCCGGTCGGACGTGGTGGCCACCTCTTCGCGCAGGTTGTCGTCCTGGCTGTAATCCTCGCCGGGCAATGCTGTCTTCTGTTTCTTCTTGCGGTCACTGGCGCTGGCCACCGACGAGGAGAACTCGCCGATAATCGGTGTGCTCTTGAGCAGCGAGGGGCCATCGCTGACTGTGAGGCCTTCGGTGTATTCCGTTTCGCCGTCATCGAAGAAGTCGATCACTGAGCCGACACCGCTTGCGATACCCGAAGCACCGCTGCCACCCAGTTCGCCGTAACCGCCGTAGGTGTCCCACTTCTCGATGAAGTCGTCCAGCGAATCAGACTCCTTCACCACCTTCGGGCCGCCGCCCCGAATCGAGTAACGCTGGAAGGCCGCATCGACGTACCGCAGTTCGAGCTTGGATCCGTTTGGCGGCAATTTCGCCTGAAGTTCCGGAGTCGCCGCCGCGCGGAACACGCGGGCGGTCGGGACGACCTTGTCCTTCATCGCCGTGCGGAACGCATCAGACTTGAGTTTGGCCTCGTCGGGGGTCTTCTTCCCGGCCTTCTTGGCTTTGGCGACATCGCGGGTAACACTGTTGACTGCCTGGTCAGCGCGTTTGCGCACTTCAGCGGCCACCGAATCGTAGAACGCATTGACATCGTCCGACGCGACGTTCTTGCCGGTCTCGATCTGGTTCATCGACACCCGCACATTGGCGCTGGTGCGCAGTTTGCGGACCTGCGATACGAGCCGCTCTTGAGCGTTGCGACGCGGCGGCGCAACATGCTTGAGAATCTTGGCCTCTGGTCCGTTGATGTATACGAAGGCGAAAGCATCGTCGGCGGCGCGATCGTCATCCCAGCCGTCGATCCACTTGCCGTTCTTGAGGTAGACGTCGGTCAACATCTCAAGGCGCTTGTTCTCTTGTTCGATACCGGCCGCCAATAGCCGTGACAGGTGAGCAAAGCGCTCAGCCGGAGTTGACCCCTCTAAGGGCTCGCCGCCATTTTGGATCTTGTGCTGCAGATCCTTGCGTCCAGCAATGCCTTCTTCACGTTCCTGCTTGAGCTGCTTCTTCTCGTCTTTGCGCAGTTGCTCGGACTCTTCCGACTTTGTCGGGACGTAGTCCTCGCCTTTGACGAACGCCTTGAACTTGCCGAACAGTCCGCGCCGCACGGGCGCAACCGGCTCAGAGATCACGTGGGCGAGCTCGTGCGCCAGAACCTGACGACCGCCAGGCGTATCGGGACTGAACTGTCCCGCGCCGAAGAAAATATCCTTACCGGTGGTGAAGGCGTGCGCTGACATCGAACTGGACAACTGCGCGGCACGAGCGTCGTCGTGGATGCGTACACCGCCGAGCGACGTGCCGAAAGCAGTTTCCATCTCGGCGCGCAAACCGCCTTCGAGTGGCCGCCCGCCACCGCGCATCGCATTGATCTGAGCGGTTGATTCGGAGTCCAGCTGTCCGCCAGCGGCACCGATAGTTGCGGCGGCTGGTGCTGGCGCGCTGGCGCGTCGTACGTGCCCGCAGCCGGCCCCGTGCTGATGCCGTTCGGCTCCGCCGTCCGTCGCAGATTGGCCGGCCAGCCGTTTCAACGCCCGCTCAGCCATGTCATCGGCGCGGCGTTCAGCTAGATCATCGGCATCACCGACGAGCAGTCCCGCGGCGGCAACCGGGGCAACAGGCTCGTGACTTGCTTCGGGTGCACGCAACGCATGCGCGGCGTCTGCATCGGCATGGGTACGTGTCGATGCCACCTGAGTCTCGCTCATGATCGTCCCTTCCTCTCGATCTGCGGTCACAACCCGCCACGATCATCTTGCCCAGATCGGGACCCTTGTGAATACGGCAATTGATACCTATTTGTGCGGTGTCCGAGGGGCAGCCAAGGCCTCGGCGGGGACCCGGCGGCCCAGCTTGGTGAATTCGCGGCTCGCTGCGGTCACCAGATGAGACATACTCAACGGTTCGGCTGTGGATACGGCGTCGTAGGCACCGGCAAGGACGATGTTCCGAATATCACCGCCAGCGATTTCCAATGCGCTGGCCAGCACGTCTGGCTGTGGCGGGTCGGTTTCGCTCAATAGATCGACCTGGTCAAGGTGGTGCTGCCATAGACGCAACCGGGTGGGCTCGTCCGGGTCTGGGAAATGGATCATGAAGTGCAGCCGTCGTGCGAAAGCGGTGTCGATATTGCCGCGCAGGTTGGTGGCCATCACGGTGATGCCATCGAAGGCCTCGATCCGTTGCAGTAGGTAGGCGACCTCCTGATTCGCGTAGCGGTCACGTGAGTCGTTGACCGCGGACCGGGAGCCGAAGAGCGAGTCGGCCTCGTCGAAGAACAGCACGCAGTTCATCGACTCGGCTGCGCTGAAGACCTTCTCGAGGTTCTTCTCAGTCTCGCCGATGTATTTGTCCACGATTGACGACAGGTCAACCTGCATCAGTTCCATGCCCAGTGCGTCTGCGACAACGTGCGCAGCGAGTGTCTTGCCCGTTCCCGGGCCGCCAGAGAACAGCGCTGCGATCCCGGTACCCTTGCCGCCCTTACCTTGCAACTGGGAAGAAGCCAGCACGTCGTCGCGATAGCGACCCCATCCGATCAGGCGTTCAATCTCCTGGAGCGCATGATCCGGAAGGACGAGATCCGACAGGGTCGCGGGGGTGCGGCCAGCCGCCGGAACGGACGGTGCCTTGGTGCTCAGGGAATGCGCGATACGGGTGACCATGCTGGCAGTGACCGGTTCGCCGGTAGCGCGCGTGATGCGGTCTGCTGCTCGTCCAACAGTGCCGATCTGTTCCGGTGTCATCCGCAACACCGTGATCTGCCGGTCGAGTTCGTAGGCGCCAAGTGCAGCCTGCCAACTCGACTGACGCTGCGCGGTGGTCAACCGGCGGGCCGTTACTGCCAGCGGGACTTCGGCGTGCCAATGGGGATTCCAGGGGACACCTGCGACGGCAATGACCGGAATGGGTGCCGCAACCAGTGCGTCCATAGCGCTCGCGACCCGTCCGGCACTCAAGACGACTAAGGCAGAGCCGTCAAGGCGTGCTTCGAGGACGAGTTCATCCACGACATCCCGGGCTTGCGCCGGCGATAGGGGTGACTCGTCATGCGATGGCATCAAATCGGTTGCCACGTTGTTGATCGCGTCCTGACTGCCGCTGGCGATTCGGCTCAGATCGACAGCGAGGGGGATGGCGCCTAACTCGCTACAAATCCCGCCGGCCCATCCGGCACCAGCGGCACCGACCGGGCTGTGAATCCAGATCAATGGGATGTCGTTGCGGATGGCCGTGGCGCACCGGGTGATTTCTGGTTCGTCGACCACGGGATACAGCCTGGTCAATAGTCCTTGCAGCGCGGCGCTGATGGACTCGTCCCCATGGATTCGGCGTGTGATCGTCGGGTGGATGCGCGCCCGACGCGCCAGTAGGATGCCGCTAGAGACCAACTGGACGATCTTGGTGCGTACCAGATGGCTGGTCGGTGCGAGCAGATCCCAGCCTTGTTCCGAGGTCGATGGCAGTCCGGCGAGTTCGAGCACCAGCGCCATCGTTGGCGTATCCGCTTCTTGGCTGCCGCCGAGCGTGCCCATGATGGTTGCCGCCCCAAGGTGCACCTCGGCTAGGGCGGTTGCCGCGACGATACGGATTTCCTGATCGGACAGTTCAAGCGCGGCCGCAATGGACTTGAACCGAGCATCCACTGCGGCGAAATCATCGTGGGTGACATCGGCTGCCAAGATTTGAAGCGCTGCCGCGGTGTCTGCCGGGGCCTGCCAGCCTGCTTCGATGCGCCGCTCGCACGCCAGGATAAGGCGGCCAGCGGCGGTGCGGAGGTGTTGTGACGGCGTCATCGTGGTCTGGCGGTCACTTCGATTGAGTGCGCACTGCACCGGGGTTGACGATCTGGATGGTCCCGCCGAAGGCGCATTGGCAGGTAGCACCTGTGGTGAGGGCAGGTTTGCCTCCGACGATGGTGGTGTTCGCACCGCCCACCCAAGGGCCGGCCGGAGTTGGCACGCACGGCATCGGTGTCAGCACCCCGAGCGCTGCCGCGGTGGCGGCGGCCACGGTGGGGTTGCCCAATGAATTGCACATGCCGAAGGGCGGGATATTCGCCATCGGGATCTGGTCCGTGATCGTTGCCGCGGGTTTGCCTTCGATGAACACCCGTGGGGTCGGCAACGGCGTGAGGTTTGATGGGGCGATGCCAAACGGACATACGAGGGTCGCGCCCATAGTGACGTTGATACCTGGCACGGTTCGCCTCCTTCGGTGATTGGCTCTCAGTGTTGGTTTACCAGTTGGTGCTCTTGGCGGACTGCGTGAGCATGGCACCGGTGGTGGTGATGAAACAGACGACGTTGTTGTCGTCGTTTTGCTCCCAGCCGCGGGTGGACGGCAGGAGATAGGTGAAGAACAGGTCAGAGTCGCGGTAGTCGACGCCGACGTAGTCCTCGAATGCGGCCGCGCAGGCGCCGTCCGCGAAGGCGTTCAGTGCGTCTTCATCGGGACGAGTACTCGGTCGCTCATCGGTGGCTGGGTCGACGTAGGGCAGTACGGCAAAGACCTCTTGCTGGTGTTCGACGCTGCAATCGACCCGGGTCAGGTCGGTGACTTCGACGGTGACGTCCTGTGGCGTGATGGTGCAGTCGCCGACTTCGAGGTCGAATACCGAGACTTTCTCGCCTGGGTCGTCATTCCACCACGGCAGGACGGAACAGCCGCTGATCGTTGCCGCCAAGATGAGCGCCGCCAGGGCTGTCGCCACGCGGTGAGTCGTGCCGTGATGTGATGCTGCCACCGTGTGTTCTCGCCTCCGCTGCGCTTGATCGTGCTCTGTGATGCTGATTTTCCGGGCATGCGCGATGAACCGCATAGGCATGCCGTCGTGAAAGCGTAGCGCTGGTGGCTTTTGTCGGGCATCAGTAGTTGATGCGCAAGTCCGCTGTTCGAACTTGTCTGTTGTGCCGCCCCGCACACATGATGGGTGTGGCCCGCTACTGACGGTGCAGGTCACACCCATCATGACTGCCCCTACTCCGCGTAAAGGGCTATTGTGCGTGGGGATAGGTGCGCATCGCTCATTGTTGAGCGAGTGCGGCTTTGATGTTGTCGAGGTTCCAGGTGGTGCCGTCGGCCCATTCGATCGCCTTGAACTTATGGGTGGTGTTGTGTGAGGGGGAGGTTGCCGAGTAGTAGAACCATTTTTGGTAGGTGATCGACCCGCCAGGGTGGGAGATGACTGCGTCATTGCCGGACCGGGAGAACACCACATTGCTGGGGTTGATGTCAGCTTGGAAGCGCAGGATGTTGTCCCCGTCGGTATCTGTGATTATGTCGTTGCCTGGTGAGGCGATGTAGATGTCCGCGCCGATGCCACCATTGAGGAGGTCATCGCCTTCACCGCCGTTGAGCAGATCATTACCGGC
>FZPE01000002.1:188138-190532 GCA_900188465.1 Micrococcales bacterium KH10 | reverse complement strand
CCGATCAAAGAATCCTTTCCGTTGGTGCCTTCGGTAACCCAGATGGTTGCTTTGATGTTGTCGAGGTTCCAGGTGGTGCCGTCGGCCCATTCGATTGATGCGAGTTTGTAGTTGGCGTCGTGGGAAGTGGAGGTTACTGAGTAGTAGAACCACTTTTGGAAGGTGATCGACCCACCAGGGTAGGTGATGACTGCATCGGAACCGGAGCGGGAGAACACCACATCTGATGGGTTGACACTGGCTTCGAATCGAAGAATGCTGTCGTTGCCTGTGTCAACGATGGTGTCGTTGCCTGGTGAGGCGATGTAGATGTCCGCGCCGATGCCACCATTGAGGCGATCGTCTCCAGTGCCACCGTCAAGCACATCATCACCAGCACCACCGATAAGTCGGTCGTTTCCGGGGCCGCCGTCGATCAGGTCTGCTGAATCGCCTTGCCCTTGCAGGGTGTCGTTGCCGGCAAGCCCTCTGAGTGTTGCCGTTAGGTAAGGTGCTCCGAGTAGGGAATCTGTCCCGTCGGTGCCATTGATGATCCAGTTGGTTGCCTTAATCGCATCCAGGTTCCAGGTGGTGCCGTCGGCCCATTCGATTGCCTTGAACTTGTAGCTGGTGTTGTGGGAGGTGGAGGTTGCTGAGTGGTAGAACCATTTTTGGTAGGTGATCGACCCGCCGGGGTAGGTGATGACTGCATCGGAACCGGAGCGGGAGAACGTTACGTCGCTCGGGGTAACACTGGGACCGAAGCGCAGGATGTTGTCACCGTCGGTATCCGTGATTATGTCGTTCCCCTCGGAAGCCACATACACGTCCGCACCCGCGCCGCCTTCAAGGCGATCGTCTCCAGTGCCACCATCAAGCACATCATCACCAGCACCACCGATAAGACGGTCATCACCGTCACCACCATAGAGTGAGTCGAAACTCGAATTTCCTTGAAGCATGTCGTCACCGGCTAGACCGAATATGACGAATCGGGTGCTGTCAGTCCTCAGATAGTCGTTTCCATCGGTTCCGATCACTGCGATGTCCTGAGATTGGGGCATTCCCAAGTACAGCGCAAGCCCTTGGTCGGCCATTTTTTGCCGCAGAGTCGATAGACCCTTGACCCCGGCACGCTCGCCGTACAAAAGGAAACGACCGACATCGCCGATGAGCTGGTTGCCTGATTGGTCGTCTTCAAGACCGGCAAGCATTTCTAGTAACACGTCGACGTTCCAGTGCTTGTCAACAACGAGGTCGTGTGATAGTGCCCAACGTAGTGGTGAGAGATGAGTCTGGTAGAGCAGTTCGCAGTAGTAGATCTCATAAAGCCGACTCCATGCCGACTGCAAGAAGGGTACTGCCTCTATAATCGGGTTGGGTCCTCTGGTCCCGTTGAAAGGGCTCCCCAGCAAATTCTCGATAGCTACAAGTTCACGTGCATCCATATGAGGTCCGCGAGACCCCGGAGTTACGTCATACGCGCCAGTGATCCGTAGTACGAGTTCGTATACGGCGGCTTCTCGCTCGGGCGTAGTTGTGGCTTGTGTGAAATCACTGACGAGTTGGCGCAGACGCCCAGTCGAGTCCCGTGCAATCGCCCGATGTAGTGAAGGAACGTTACCGAATCCAGGAACTTGTGGCAGTGCTAATACGTCTTCAGGGATTCCTGCCTCATCGTCGTGGATAACCTCCACCGTGTCATACAGAATCGGAGTCAGCCAGAACTCGGCGGCCTGGACCTCGCCACCCCCCTGCATTGTTACCAACGATGCTTGACCCACAACAATCCCGCTGTCGACCGTTTGGTCAAGCGCGACTGTGGTCAACGAGATCGACAGGATTCCAGCCGTATCGAGATCGACCAACTCGCCCATATCAGTGTTGCCTGGGTTGGTCACGTCACGCCAGACCGCCAAATCCGACCAGTGATCGTCGTCTGGATCGATCCCGCCGTTATCGTTCGAGTCCAGTTCCCTCAGCGCTGTGAATCCACTGTCGGCTACAGTTCCGTCAGTCAACAGTGTGTTGTCACCAAAGACTTCCCGTCCGTTGTCTATCCGTCCGTTGCCGTTACGATCCCAGACAAGAAGAACATCGTCTCCCTTGAACCACGGAATCCTCTCCGCATATCCGTTGGCATCAAGGTCGAAGTGCGTGCCAGCAGATGCAGGGATCGGATCAAAACCGTCACCAACGAGATCGATGGCTATCGGGTCCCGAGGAGCCGGATTTTGACCTTCGCCACCCTTTTTCGAGGAATTCGCTCCGTCTGCATTGCCTCCACCGAAACCACTCGAATCGCCGCCGCCACCGTTGCCGTTGCTTGAGCCGTCGCCGCCGCCATTGCCGGAGCCGTTGCCGCCACCGTTGCCCGAACCATCGCCGGAGCCGCCACCGTTGCCGTTGCTTGAG
>FZPE01000002.1:0-188078 GCA_900188465.1 Micrococcales bacterium KH10 | reverse complement strand
CGTCGCCGGAGCCGCCACCGTTGCCGTTGCCCGAACCATCGCCGGAGCCGCCACCGTTTCCGCCCGGGCCTGCGCCCGGTGTGTAGGGTTTCGGGTCGAGGAATGCTGGACCCGACCAATTTGATGCGGAACACGGTGAAGTGTTTCCGGAGCATCCGGCCCGTTCCGTATTGCCGCCGCACCCGGCCTCGTATTCCTCAAGGATCTGTTGCATACGAACGACGTTGGCGAGGTGCTCGCCGTATGGGCCGTTCATGATTTTCTGGACGATCGATACGGAGAAGTACAGTGCCACCACTGAGCCCGAGAACGCCGCGCCGACCGGGCCGAGTCCCATCATGACGGTCAACATGAGGCCAGCCGAGGCTGCCTGGACTCCCAGATCTCCGCCGATCATGTCGACCGCATTGTCTAGGATTTGACGCGCCCCTTCGATGTCACAGTTCGCTGCCGCTTCAAGTGCATCGTTCACGCTCGTCACCATCTGGGTCGCCGAGTACACCTCCGCGATGACTCCTACCGGGGCTACAACTCTGACGGTAGTCGGCAGGTACTTGCCCAAAATGCGACGAGCATTATCGGCGTCTTGCCCGGCACGCGCTGCAACGCGCGCCGCATACTTTTGTATCCTGCTTAGTTTCTTGAACTCGTTGCGTCCTTTATCGTCAGTTAACCGCGCTACTTGGGTTGCTGTGGGCAGGTCAGAGACGGCTCTGCCTCGGACGAGGTAGTGACCGCTGCTGGTTTCGCTCGATGTGAGCGCGAAGTTTTTGCCCGCCCGCACAGGATGGCCTTGACTGTCAAAGGCGTAATCGAATTCCTCTAGTTCTAGATATGAGAGAGAGCCAACCGCGCCCAGAGCCGAACGCATCGAATTAGCCGAAACGGTGCGCCGGAACTCATCAAGTGGGATACCGTTGACTGTCTTCACATGTGCGTTGTCCAGTAGGGCGGGGAACTCTGTGCGCTGGAGAACCCCGCGCACATTTGAACCGACGCTCTCCGGGCTGATCACCACAACTCGGCTACCTTTGTATTGAACTACAAGTCTCTGCGAGATGTAGTCGTTCAGCGCCAACTTGCCGTCCAGGGTGTTCCTGAAAATATCTGCCTTTTTGTTACCCATCAGCGAGTCGAAAAGCAGAGTGTTATCACCGACTGCCTTCATGAGTGTGCTTTCAAAATCTGAGTGCTTCAGAGCACGGCCGGCAGGGGTATCGCTGATATAGGTGAACGCTGTGCCACCCTCTGATGCTGATATCGCTGCCGCGTACCGCCACGCGTCAACCCCATCGACACGTCCCGAGTACAACACCAGGGTCCGTCCGGCAACGGGTGCGGTTCCCACCTGTTCAGCCGCCTTGCGTAGATCATGCATCAACGATGCGACCTTGCTATTGCGCTGGGGATCATACATTCCGATGACACCGTTGTCGTCCATCCACGCTTTGATCGTGTCTACGAAGATCGAACTCTGTGTGGCAGCATGAGCGGGTGGTGCCGGTGCCGGGGTGACGAATAACCCCACGATGAGGGCTAACAGGACTACGAAAGCACGTCCGAACACGCGACTCAGGGTTGGTGCGGATCGAGATGATGTCGAGATCACCGGTTCTCCTCTAGTAATTCGCCGAATGCGCCTTCGAAGCGCACTGAGCGTATTTCGTTGTTGCCTTGAAATCTTGCATAGATCGCTTCGCGTATGACTTGGTAGCACTGCGGACGGCGCAACATGATCGAGTCCGTTGGGGTGACTGATTCGATTACGAAATGAATATCGCGTTGCCGGAGTTCCGGGAGTTCTGTCGAGTGGTAGTCGCCGGTGAGTTCTATGACGTCACCGGCCCACACTAGTGCCCAGTTGGTAGGGTCGGTCGAGTCGTGAATCGAAATCGAATAACTTGTGTAGAACAGCGCATCACGGTCCTCATCGTAAAGACCGCTACGGTCCGTCACATCAACCAAGCCGCCGGTTGCTGGTAGTTCTAACTGCAAACGGTTGAAGCGTTCCACTACCGAATCGGGCAGTTTCCAGTAGTCGACAAAGGCCATCAGAATCCCTTGCAAGGTATAGAAGATGTAGAGACATTCAGTGTTATTTCCAACACTCCAAAAGTATTGTTAGCACGGCCTGATTGAAGTTGCTTGTTGAAATATGCCTATGTGATGCGTGTCACATGGCCGTTAGGTGTCTGCCCCATCGCACAGATCACCGGTTCTCCTCTAGTAATTTGCCGAATGCGCCTTCGAAACGCACCGAGCGAACGGAGCTATAACCCTGTACTTCTGCGTGGAATGCATCTCGCATGACTTGGTAGCACTGCGGGCGGCGCAGCATCATTGAGTCTGCTGGGGTCACGGATTCGATCACAAAACTACAATCGAGTTGCTTGTGCCACTCGGGGCCAACCACTGTGGAGTGGTAGTCGCCGGTGAGTTCTACCACATCGCCGGCCCACACTAGCGCCCATTTGGAGGGTTCGGTCGAGTCGTGAATCCCAATCCAAAAAGTCTGGTAAAACAGCGCATCGCGGTCCTCATCGTAAAGGCCACCGCGATCTGTCAGGTCAACCAAACCGCCTGTCGCTGGCAACTCCATCCGCATCGCATTAAAACGCCACTGCATGTGATCGGGAAAGCGCCGATAGTCGACAAAAGCCATCAAAACCTCCGAACGGGTACGTAGGTGTAGAGACATTCAGTGTTATTTCCAACACCCCAGAAGCATAGTTAATACACCTCAGTCGAACTGCCTATCGGCAAGTAGGTCGAGCAACGATGTCCAACCTAACGCCGCTCCGCGTGACGTCCCGCTCCGCCAGCCGTGTCCCGCTCCGCGTTGAGTGCGCTTTTAGGCATGGGGTGTGCGTTTTGCGCGCATTTTTCTAACGCGTAATACCCGAAAGCGCACTCAACCGATTTCTGACCGCCAACTGGCGAGATGTCAGTCAGCGATGTCCAGGATCACGGGGACGTGATCGGAAGCACCCTTGCCCTTGCGTTCGTTACGCAGAATCGTCACCCCGGTGGTCGCGTCAGCGAGAGCGGGGGAGGCATAGGCGAAATCGATGCGCATGCCCTCATTGCGAGGGAACCGCAGTTGTTGGTAGTCCCAATAGGTGTAGGTGTGCTCGTCCGGAATGAACCGGCGGGAAACCTCGACGAATCCCGTCTGCTCCAGGGCCGCGAAGGCTTCGCGTTCGGCGGGGGTCAGGTGAGTTTTGCCTTCGAAGAAGGCCGGGTCCCACACATCGGTGTCCAGTGGGGCGACATTCCAATCGCCGACGAGCGCTATCTTCGAGTCCGCTTCCCTGGCGAGCCAGGAGGCCGCCGCATCGCGCAACGCCTCGAACCAGGCGAGTTTGTACGTGTAATGCGGGTGATCGACTTCGCGTCCATTGGGGATGTACAGGCTCCATACCTGCACGCCGTCGCAGGTGGCGCCGATGGCGCGTGACTCGACCACGGCGGGATCGCCGAAGGTGGGCTGGCCCGGGAATCCGACAGTGATGTCGTCCAGGCCGACGCGCGACACGATGGCCACGCCGTTCCACTGATTCAGACCGGTGAAGGCCACCTCGTAACCAGCCTCGCGGAACGGCTCCAGGGGAAACGCAGCGTCTTTGACCTTGGTCTCTTGCAATGCGAGCACGTCGAGGTTCTCGCGGTCCAACAGGTCGATGGCGCGGTCGATGCGTGACCGGACCGAGTTGATGTTCCAAGTGGCGATGCGCATGGCTTCAACCCTACCGAATCGGCAGGACGCGAACATGAGGGCTACGCCGCCGGATTCGATGCTGTGACAATCCACCGCAGCATAGTTGAGGCGTCTGTTGCTACGTCCCGGAACCGAGTAGCGGAAGGTCGAGGTCAAACGCCAACACGATTGCCTGCGCGAGGTCGCGCTCTTGTGCCGGAAGAAGAACGCCGAGTGTCCGGCCCAGGGCTCCCGCAGGCACGGTGACCACATTGTCGATCGCTATGGCGCTCTTATGGTCGAGGCCGTTTTCGGGTCCCACCAGCACCTCACTGCTCAGCCCTTTCACTGTTGAAGTGATGGGGGCGATCGTGACTTTTGTCATGACGTCTCGTGCCGCGCTGCGGGTCAACACCACTGCGGGCCTCGTCTTGTCGAGTTGAACGAGGCAAACCTCACGCATTATCCAGGTCAATCTTGAGATTGGGAGCAGTCCAATCGACGAGCGCGTCGAGGTCATCGGCAGCGCCGCGTTGTCGCAGTAACTCGGCATCCCGCTGAGCGAGCCGTCGTCGCATCTCATGCTCAATGGCCGATGAGACGATCGCAGCACGACTCGGTGCGTTTCCGGACGCAACTGTCTCATCCAGAAAGCGCACCATCTCATCGGGAAGCCGGATGGCGATTTGAATGCTCATTTTCTGAGCATACCAATATGCATCCCAGTTTGGTATGTTCAGATGTGCGGGCAACAGCGTCTCCACCGTCGCCCGCAGAGACACGCGCTATTCGAGGCCTTTCAGTGGCGGCAACAGATCCTTGCCGCTGCCAGTGAACCATTCGATCAGGTCTTCGGTATAGGCGAGTTCTTCAACTCGTCCGGCAACACTCGTCTCGACCTCATCGCCTCGTCCCGCAACGATCTTCGCGCCGAACTTTGGATCGATCAATGCCGCGCGGCCAATCGCAACCAGGTCGCCGTATTCGAGCGCCCGCTCCGCATCGGCCTGATTGAAGACATTGGAGACGACGATGACCGGGCAACGGCCGGCCACAGTGTCTTTGACCATCTTCCCGATGGGCTTGTCACCGTCCATCGGCGTGCCGTCGAACCCTTCCCACAGTGACACGTGCACGTAGTCGACACCGCGATTCGCGACGGCGTCGATCAGTGCCAGCGAATCAGTCATGGTGTAGCCGACGTTGTCGCCGTGAACTTCTTCGGGGCTGATGCGATATCCGACGATGAACGGTCGGCCTGCGTCCTTGGCCACCTCCATCACGGCATCGAGCACCGCGAGGGGGAAGGCCATGCGCCGGACCAGGTCGCCGCCCCATTCGTCATCGCGGTGGTTGGAGTAGACGGAAAAGAACTGCTGCAGCAGATAGTGGTTGGCGCCGTGTACCTCGACACCGTCAAACCCGGCATCAATAGCACGTCGGGTCGCCGCGGCGAAGGCCGCGATGGTCTTGTCGATCTGGTCGAGCGTCATCTCCTTGACGTCATAGGGCAGCCAGTCGAACTTCATTGCCGATGGCCCCAATCCGTATCCCATCTGATGGGCCGCAGGATGTGATTCGCGGCCACCGTGATACAACTGCACGATTGCTTTGGCGCCGTCTTTCTTTATCGCATTGGAGAGCCTGGTCAGACCCGGTACGTTATCGCTGTGCGCAATCGAAAGCTGCCGGCCGAAGCCCTTGCCGTGATCGATCACGTAGGCGGCACCGGTGATGATCATGCCCGCCACTTCACTGCGTAGCGCGAAGTATCTAAGGTCGTCGTCGCTGACGTAACCGTCTTCTTCAGAAGCTCGCGCCACCATTGGCGCCATGACGAGGCGATTGGGGATCGTTACTTTGTTTTTGAACTCGAATGGTTCGGCGAGTTTGTGCTGAGGCATCTGCGTTCATCCCTTCTCTGGCTGACGCGCCGCTAAGTTGCGACGCCACTGTCGCATCCTCTTCCACGATCCTCCGACAGGCCACAGAATTTATGGGACGAACGGCCCCAGTTTGTTTCTCGCAATCGTGACCCCGGTCATGTGTGCCGCCTGCTATCGAAGTAGGCTTACACCTATGGGCACTGCACTGATCACCGGGGCGAGTTCAGGACTCGGCACAGAATTCGCGTGGCAACTCGCCACCGCCAAACACAATCTGGTTTTGGTCGCGCGTTCTAAAGGACGGCTCGACAAACTCGCCGACGCATTGCGTCAGATCGCCGGCGTCAAAGTGGAGGTGCTTCCCGCCGATCTCTCAGTCGCCGAGGACCGCGCTCGCGTTGTCGAGCGACTGTGTGTCGGCACGCTGGAGATCGATGACGAGCCGACCCAGCCAGGTCCCGACGAACCGGCTCCCATCGGATTGCTCGTCAACAATGCTGGCTACGGTCTGGAGACCGCCTTCCTGGACGACGACGTCACCGCCTCGAAGCAGGCGCTCGATGTCATGGTCACAGCGGTGATGGAACTGTCCTACGCGGCAGCGCATCAGATGACATCACGAGGACGAGGCGCCATCATCAATGTTTCCTCGGTCGCCTCGTACCTGGCTGGTTCCACTTATTCCGCGCATAAGGCATGGGTGCGAGTCTTCACCGAAGCGCTGTCCAATGACCTCGAAGGCACCGGCGTGGTGGCGTCAGCCGTATTGCCTGGGCTCACTCGCACCGAATTTCATGAACGAGCCAAAATCGACGACTCGGCCTTCCCTGGTTTTTCCTGGCTGTCGCCCATCACCGTCGTCGCGCATGCCCTCGATGGCGCGCGTCGCGGCCAGGTGCTGGTCACACCGTCGGTGCGCTACCAGGTCGCGACGGGATTGCTGCGTCTCGCACCGCGTTGGCTGGTACGCAAACTCGGTGCCACCGGCGTTGTCGCGACGCGTCGTTAGTCATTGTCTGCCAACGCGGCATCTGCCAACGCGGCCGCGGTACGGCGGATAATGCCGACTATGAAGGCGCGCTGACCGCGGTCAGCAAGGCGACGGAGTCGACGAGCGCTACGACTGCGTGCCGCTCGTGGAGCAGAGTGTGCAAGTCCCCGCTGTTGAGAGTGACGACCGATGACTCGTATCGCACTTCTACCGTCCCCTGGATCACATGGAGCGACGCGGCGGTGGGCGTGTTGTGCTCCGCTAGTTCCGTACCCTCGCTGAGCGCCAAGACGGATTGCCGCAATGGCCCATCGTGCACGATCAATTCCGCGCTGCGGCCGTGCGCCGCGTCTCGTGCCTGGTGGAGGTGGTGGTCTGCGAGATCTTTCAGGTTCATGACATCACCGTCCTTTTCCCAAGTATCGCCTTAAGTGGCCGTGCATGCCAGGCCAGCGACGCGAAACCGGTAGGCTGGCCCGGTGAGTGCAGATACTTTCTCCCCGACCCCGCGTGAACAACTTCGCGACCTGATCAAGGACCTGGCGGTCGTCCACGGCAAGGTGACACTCGCTTCCGGAAAGGAAGCCGACTACTACGTAGACCTGCGCCGGGTGACCCTTCACCACCGTGCCGCACCGCTGATCGGGCATGTGTTGTTGGATCACCTGGAAGAGTCCGGCTACTCCACGGCGGATGTTGACGCCGTTGGCGGCTTGACCATGGGAGCCGACCCGGTCGCGTTGGCATTGCTGCACGCCGCCGCGTCGCGTGGCCAAGACCTCGACGCCTTCGTGGTGCGTAAAGAAGGTAAGTCGCATGGCTTGCAGCGCCGCATCGAAGGCCCCGATGTCGTAGGTCGCAAAGTCATCGCGGTCGAAGACACCTCCACCACGGGAGGATCGGTGCTGACCGCCGTCGAAGCGCTGCGTGAAGCCGGTGCGGAGGTTGTGGCAGTGGCCGTGATCGTTGACCGTGCCACCGGCGCGAAGGAGCGCATTGAGGCTGAAGGGCTGGAATACCTGTACCTGTACGGGCTAGACGACCTCGGCCTGGCGTGACTCGTCCTGCCATAAGGCGCGAAGCCCGCGGTTCCGGGTGCGATATTCGGCTTGTCCCATCCATATAAGAGTGGGAGAACCCGAATATGGCACCCTCAACGCGCCAGTACCACCCCGCCTAGACGAGTTCGATCAGCGATTCAATCGACGGGTAGACCTGTGACGGCCTGAACGGGTACTTCACCAGATCGGATTCCTTGGTGGATCCGGTCAGCACCAAGAAGGTCTGCAGCCCCGCCTCGATTCCGGCGACCACGTCGGTGTCCATCCGGTCGCCAATCATGGCGGTCGACTCCGAGTGCGCGTCGATCCGATTGAGTGCGGAGCGGAACATCATCGGGTTCGGCTTGCCGACGAAGTACGGCTTGCGTCCGGTGGCCGCCGTGATCATCGCTGCGACTGCGCCGGTGGCGGGCAGCGGTCCTTCGGGGCTCGGACCAGTGACATCCGGGTTGGTGGCGATGAATCGCGCGCCATTTTGGATGGCGCGAATCGCCTTGGTGATCGCCTCGAAGGAATAGGTGCGAGTCTCGCCGAGCACCACGAAGTCCGGGCGGCTCTCGGTCATGACGTAACCCGCCTCGTACAGTGCGGTGGTCAGGCCTGCCTCGCCGATCACGTAGGCGCTGCCGCGCGGCGACTGATCAGCCAGGAAACTTGCGGTGGCCAATGCCGAGGTCCAGATGAATTCCTCGGGCACGTCGATACCGGAAGCCGCCAACCGTGCCGATAGATCGCGCGGAGTGAAGATCGAGTTATTGGTCAACACCAAGAACGGGCGGTCTTTTTCGCGCAGTTGATTGATGAAGTCTGCGGCGCCCGGTAGTGCGTTGTTCTCGTGGACGAGCACGCCGTCCATGTCGGTGAGCCACGATTCAATCTGACGAGTCACTGGTGATCCTTTGGTCAGTCGGGTCTGCCTGTGCGGCAGGGGAGTCGTTTGCCTCAGCGGCAGTAGCGGCTTTCGCTGCCCTATTCTCACGGTAGCGCTGGAATCCCTCGATGAACATGGGCATCAGCGAGATGAGAACGATGATCACAAGGACGAGTTCGATGTTCTCGGCGACCCAGGTCATCTGCCCCAGGAAGTAGCCGAGAATGGTCACACCCGCCCCCCAGAGCACAGCCCCGACGGCGTTATAGGCGACGAACCAGCGATAGTGCATCTGCGCGGTACCTGCGGCAACCGGGGCGTAGGTGCGTACGAAGGGCACGAATCGCGCCAGGATGATGGTGCGACCGCCGTACTTTTCGAAGTAGGCGTGAGTCTTGTCGATGTGTTCGCGTTTGAAGAACCGGGAATCCGGTTTGTTGAACAGCTTCGGGCCGACTTTCTTGCCGATGAAGTAGGCAACTTGGTCGCCGGCAAATGCGGCAGCGACTAGCAGCACGCATAGCAGCCACAGATCGAAGTCCAAATAGGACTGCGCAACCAGCATTCCCGCGGTGAAAAGCAGCGAATCACCCGGTAGGAAGGGGAACAGCAGGCCGGTCTCGATGAACACGATCAGCACGATGCCGATCAGCGCATACGATCCGAAGGATTCGATGAGGTTCTGTGCGTCAAGCCAGTCCGGCCCGAGAGCAACCATCTCAGGACTGACGCCTGACAGCAGAGCAAAGTTCACTGTTCCAGCGTAGGCGGTGAATCCGACCATCGCTGAAAGTCAGTTGAATATTTGGTGAAGGTCCTGGGCAATGCGCCCGCAACTCTGACGCGCGAACATGGCACCATGGGCATGTGCATGACGACGTAACCGACGCTCCTGATTCGCTTGACCCGCGGTTTGATCCTGAACTATTGGCAGGCGGGGACGAGCGTAACGTCGTTGACGAGTTCCGGTTCTGGACGGTTGAGGCGATCAGGGACGAGTTGGACGCGCGCGCTGCGGCGGTCGCCGCCACGGACGGCGCGGAGTTGCAGATCGCGATTGAGAACTGGGGCCATGACTTCAACATCGGCTCGGTGGTTCGCACCGCGAACGCCATGGGCGTGCGCCGGGTGCACATCGTCGGACGCCGTCGCTGGAACAAGCGCGGGGCGATGGTCACGGACCGTTATCTCCATGTGCACCATCACGACGACGTGGCCTCGTTGGTGTCTTTCGCCGACGAGCGCTCCCTCGCCATGGTGGGAATCGACAATGTTCCTGGATCCGAAGCGATAGAGGACTGGCAGCCGCCTGCTCGTGCGCTGTTCGTTTTCGGTGAGGAATCTGCCGGTTTAAGTGATGAGGCTCGCGCTGTGTCATCGACGATCCGGCATATCTCGCAATTCGGATCGACACGATCGATCAATGCGGGAGCCGCCGCTGCGATCGCCATGTACCACTGGCGCTCACGCGCCGCCACTTCCAATGGACCGTCGCGAAATTCCTAAACCGTGCTCGTGTACTAGGCAATGTCACGAAAATAGCGACGGTTCACGATTGGGGCGACGGCGGGTGCGGCTTTGAGGAGCGCGAGGGAGCGCTCGTCCTTCATCCTGGTGGGGCGTGATCTCCGGCAGGCTCGGTCAGCGCAGAACTAATGCGCAACACCCAGAACACCCACCCAACGTCGAGAGGCGAGATAACCGGGGCCGAACGGCCCACCTCAGCCGGTCAAAGAATCTGCGACAATAAGAGATGATCCCTTGATCATCAATCTCTACAGGAGCGCCACTGATGGCTATTGCAACCCCCGAGGTCTACAACGAACTTCTCGACCGTGCCCGGAATGGCAAGTTTGCCTACCCGGCTGTGAACGTGACCTCGTCCCAGACGCTGACCGCTGCTCTGCGCGGATTCGCCGAGGCAGAGTCTGACGGCATCATTCAGGTTTCCGTTGGTGGCGCCGAGTACGCCTCCGGCTCGACCATCAAGGACCGTGTTGCCGGTACCCGTGCGCTTGCTGCCTACGCGGCAGAAGTTGCCAAGAACTACCCCGTCACCATTGCCCTGCACACCGACCACTGCACCGAAGCGAACCTCGACTCCTGGGTACGCCCGCTGCTCGCCCTCGAGATCGAAGAGGTCAAGGCCGGTAAGAACCCGACATTCCAGTCGCACATGTTCGACGGCTCGACTGTGCCGCTCGACCGCAACCTGGTCATTGCTGCCGAACTGCTCGAGTTGTCGCAGCAGGCTAAGACCATCCTCGAGATCGAGGTCGGCGTCGTCGGCGGTGAAGAGGACGGCCACGAGGCTGAGATCAACGAGAAGCTCTACACCACCGTTGAAGACGGCCTGCAGACCGCAGCTGCTCTGGGCGTCGGCGAGAAGGGTCGCTACATGACCGCGCTGACCTTCGGAAACGTGCACGGTGTGTACAAGCCGGGTGCAGTCAAACTGCGCCCGGAACTCCTCAAGGAGATCCAGGAGGGCGTTGCCGCCAAGTACGGCAAGGAGAACCCGTTCGATCTGGTCTTCCACGGCGGATCCGGTTCGACAGCTGAGGAAATCGCTGAGGCTGTCGCCAACGGTGTCATCAAGATGAACATCGACACCGACACCCAGTACGCCTTCACCCGCCCGGTCGCTGGCCACATGTTCGCCAACTATGACGGCGTGCTCAAGGTTGACGGCGATGTCGGCAACAAGAAGACCTACGACCCACGCGTTTGGGGCAAGCTTGCTGAGGCAGGCATGGCCGCTCGTATCGTCGAGGCTTCGCAGCAACTCGGATCAGCTGGTAACAAGCGCTGATCTAGCGTCACTCGCTCAACGGTGGGGTCAGTCGGGAAACCGGCTGGCCCCGCTTTTGGGTTAGAGGCCCCGCCGCCTATTGCCGCAGTTTCTCTTTCGTGTCGACGGTTTGTTTTCCTGCAACAGGGAAGAAAACCTGCAGCAATAGTGGTGAGCGCGCCGTCGAAACGTGCCAGACTATTCGACGACCTCGACCAGGTCAGCCGTGCTGGTGACCTCGAAGAGGAACTTCACCGTCGGCGGAACATGAATGACCCGGGTCTGCCCAGGTCGCGCCATCGCAACCTGTGAAACGAACGCGACGCCGAACGAGTCCATGAATGTCACATGACGGGTATCGAAGGTGACAGGCAGCGCTTCGGAGTTGATCGTCTCCAAGGCTGTGCTGAACTCAGAGGCCAGGTTGGCATCAATTTCACCTGTGAGGACGACACGAATCTCGTCTGACTGCACGATGATATGCAGCGCGCCAGAACCAGATGTGGTGTCGATCGCAGCGTTAGGCATGAGAAATCCTTCCAAGTCACTCAAGTCAATAATCCACTATCAAGCGCATAGTTGAAAGTGCCTTGGTGAATTTCTTTGTTAACAATGCGTAGATGAGACACACGCTGTCATGAGACGATGCCACCATGTGGAACGCAAAGGTGTGGCCGGTATGACGTCGCATCATGACGATCTGATGGGCTCGACGCAAACGAATCCGGCAGCCTCTCAGCACGGCGAAATGCGCGATGCCACCGCAGCCACTGAGACCACCGGTCCCAGTGGCACTGCCACAGACCTGTCTGCGGACCAGTTGCGTCACGGGCTCGAACAGGTACTCATCGCAGGCCTGGCAGCCCTGCCCACGCCCGAACTGCTGCTGGAGTTCCAGCGAGATTCCATTGCAGATCAGAGCCCCGAGCTGCCATCGGTGTTGCCACCCTTGATCGGACGGTTAACGCTGGTCTGGGCTAACCGCGCATTCGAAGCCATGACGAGCCGACCTGCAGACCAGATCCTCGGTTGTTCTTTGGCAGACCTGGCACAGAACTGTGCCCTCGTGACCGGGGTGTGGGAAGGCGAACAGGCGCTAGCACAGCGCCGCCCCGTCACCACCGATGTCACGGTTCGCTACGCCGCAGGAGGCGGACCGGAGGCCGAGTTCACCTGGCAGGGCACTTTGACGCCGATGGCAGGGCGCACGGTGCGCGGCGGTGAACTGTGGTGGCTGCACATGATCGACCAGACCACCTTGCAGGCCGAGCACGACAAGAACGTTGAACGGGCGATTGCGGAGCAGCACGCACGCAAAGCACTGTCAGTGATCTCACGAATCTCGGATTGCCTCGTCGATCCGGATCGCCCGGCGGTCCTTCGTGAGATCGCCGACACGATGGCCGGGGCCATGGGCGGCTGGTTTGGCTTCTATCTGCCATCAGAGTGCGATCTGCAGTATTCGGAGTCCTTCGATGGTGCCGGACGTGGCAATACTCGAACCCAAGCGGTACGCGAAGAACTGGGCATTGACGCTCTGGGCGATTCACGTGTGCCGGGCATGGGCACCACGGTCATCGACGGGCCGGAGATCACGGAGATCCAGGACCCGGTGGCGGCGATTATGAGCGGGAAGATCACCGAACCGGTGGACTTCATCATTCAGGGCGCTTACTTGCCACGAACCATGTCACGGACCTTTGCCCATGACCTGAGCGCTCGGCTTGCGGCGCACTCGCGCCAATTCGGCTCAGTTCTGCTGTACCCGCTGCCAGGGCGGAGGGGGCCGTTAGGAGTGCTGGCGGCTGCCATGCCTGCGGTTGGCGAAGAGACCACGATTCTGGGGCTATCGGAACGAGTCAACCGTTCCGATGTCTGGGACGTCGCCGTCGACGGCGGTCAGACGGTGCTCGACCTCGTGGCGCGCCGCGTTGGGATGGTGCTGGAGAACAACCAACTGCACCGGCGCGAACATGCCGTGGCCGAGGCATTGCAGCGTTCGATGCTTCCGGAACAAGTCGATATCCCGGGGCTGGATGTTTGGAGCTTCTACGCTCCGGCTTCCGGGCACGCCCAGGTGGGGGGCGACTGGTACGACGTGCTGCCGCTGGCAGAGAATGTGGCGGGTTTCGTTATCGGCGATGTGGTCGGTCACGACATCGAGGCAGCAGCGACCATGGGTCAGTTGCGTTCGGTGATCCGCTCGTACGCGTTTGAACTCGTCGATCCGGCGCTGGTCCTTGCCCGTACCGACCGACTTGCTTCGGGAATGCGCCTGCCGCGGCAGGCGAGCGCCGTCTATGGGACGTTGATTGGTACCGATTGTGGCTGGGAACTCGAATACTCGCGTGCCGGTCATTTACCGCCGCTGCTGGTACGTACCGGACAGGTCACACAACTGCGTGAGAACGGTGGCTTGCTACTGGGATACGGCAAAAGCCGACGACACTCAAGTCGAATGCTGCTCCAACCCGGCGATGTGCTCGTGCTTTATACCGATGGACTTATTGAGCGCCGGAGTAGGTCACTCGCGGAGGGAATGGAAGCGCTGTCCACTTTGGTTGCGGGACTTTCCGGTCTCGATGCCGCTGGAATTGGCGAAGAATTGTTGACAAGTTTTGTCGTGGATCAAGAAGACGACGTGGCACTGGTCGTGGTGCGGGTGCCGGACCCGGAGGCCGACGGGATCGCGGCAGCCAATGCGCCACGGGTCAGAAGATGGTCGTTGCCGAGTGAATCGGCCTCCATCGCGCGTGCGCGACACGCGGTGGTTCAGGCCGGAACGCAATGGAGTATGCCGCAACTGTCTGATGCGGAGCTGGTGGTTTCGGAGTTGGTGGCCAATGCGGTCATCCACGGTTGGGGACACCTGAGGTTGCGCGTTTCGGACGAGGGTGGTCGACTCCGCATCGAGGTCGAAGACGGCAATCCGGCAGCCCCTGTTTTGACTGAAGGTCATGCTAATCGGTCCGGTGGTTTCGGAATGCGCATCGTGGACCGGTTGGCCACATGGGGGTGGGAGCCAACCCCGCAGGGCAAAGTGGTGTGGGCGCGGATGCGCGGCTAATCGGTCTCGACCGGTGCGCGTCAATGGTTGTGTGCCGCAAGTGTCACCCGGTGGTCGAGTGGCGAGGAGCGAGCGTATCGAGCGAAATTGCTCAGTGTCGTTCTGGTACGACGCTGAGCGTGGTCTCAGAGGGCACTGATGGACATTGGTGGTCCTCGTCGATGCGGAACATCTCAAGCGCTCCACACACTTCAAGGACGAACAGGTGTCGTTCAGCGCAGCCGCGTAACAGGGTTTTCGCACCGCGTTTCAACCCTGCGTCGGCCAATGAAATCAAGAATGCAGCTCCGGTGGAGTCCATGAAAGAAACTCGGCACATGTCGATGACGAGCAGCGGGCGACGTAGCCCGACGATCCGTGCGGTGACCTCGGGAAACTGCTCCCGCTTGGATAAATCAAGGTCGCCGGAGATCACCAGGGTCGCAGTTGTAGGCGAGGTGGCAATCTCAAGCATGTTTATGACTTTATCGCCCGTGGGCGGGCCTCGCGCGTTTTATCCGCCGTGATGTGACTGTTCACACAGCGGATGATTCGACGAGAATTGTGTGGTTTGTCCCAGTCGCGCGGGCATAGTCACCGACCGCATCCACGAAGTAAACGATTCGATTCGCCCTGTTTTCGGACGGTGTCGCAGGGGGTCGGTAGACTGTCGTGGGGTCTGGCTGCTGTCGCCTGATCCTGGCGTCGCGTATCTCGTCACGTCATTCCGTATGACTTACGGACAGCACGAAGGTGGGAAACATCATGCCGGCGATTGTGGTCGTGGGTGCTCAATGGGGCGACGAGGGCAAAGGTAAGGCGACTGACCAACTCGGCTCCCGCGTTGACTACGTGGTCAAGTTCAACGGCGGGAACAACGCCGGTCACACGGTGGTCATCGACGGCGAGAAGTATGCGCTGCACCTGCTGCCATCGGGGATCTTGACCCCGAATGTGACCCCGGTGATCGGTAATGGCGTTGTTGTCGACCTTGACGTGCTGTTTGAAGAACTTGAGGGCATATCCGCACGCGGCGTCGACACTTCGAAGCTGCTGATCTCCGGAGGCGCGCATATCATCGCTTCCTACCACCGGACCCTGGACAAGGTCACCGAACGCTTCCTCGGCAAACGCCGCATCGGCACCACGGGCCGCGGTATCGGCCCGGCATATGCGGACAAGATCAACCGAGTGGGTATCCGGGCGTGGGACCTGTTCGACGAGAAAATTCTGCGCGCCAAGATCGAAGGCTCGCTGGAGCAGAAGAACCAGTTGCTGGTGAAGGTTTACAACCGGCGCGCGGCGCTTGTTGACGAGGTCGTTGACGAGCTGCTTGGCTACGCGGAGCGGTTGCGCCCCATGGTGACCGATACCTCAGTAGTGCTGAACCAGGCGCTCGATCGCGGTGAGACGGTGCTGTTCGAGGCTGGCCAGGCCACCATGCTGGATATCGACCACGGAACGTACCCGTTCGTGACCTCGTCCTCGGCGACCGCTGGTGGCGCATGCACTGGGTCGGGCGTCGGTCCGACCCGCATCGACCGGGTGGTCGGCATCGTCAAGGCATACACCACACGTGTGGGCGAAGGCCCGTTCCCCACGGAACTGTTCGATCAGTGGGGTGAGCGACTGCGTGACGTCGGCGGCGAGTTCGGCACCACGACCGGTCGCCCGCGTCGTTGTGGGTGGTATGACTCGGTGATCGCTCGCTACGCGAGCCGGGTCAATGGCCTGACTGACTTCGTGTTGACCAAGCTCGATGTCCTGACGGGCATTGAGCAGATCCCGGTGTGCGTCGCCTACGAGGTCGACGGCCGCCGGGTCGACGAGCTGCCCACCGACCAGACGGCGTTCCACCACGCCAAGCCCATCTACGAATTGTTCCCGGGCTGGACTGAGGACCTTTCCCAGGTGCGCCGGTTCGAGGACCTGCCGCAGAACGCCCAGGACTACGTGCTCGCTCTTGAAGAACTGTCCGGCACGCGCATCTCATCGATCGGCGTCGGCCCGGGACGCGAAGCGACGTTGCAACGGCACGACCTGCTCGACTGAGCGGCTCCGCCACCAGTCGTTGGTCATGTGGCTCGGTTCGACGGCTCGACCCCGCCGCGACTTGAGAGGGCACGATAATCGTGTTCGGCACCCGATATTTGGCGTGCCCGACACGATTATCGTGCCCCCAACCGTTGCCGGGGCGTTCACGTCGTGCGCAGTGACGGGCGCTCGTCAGGGAGCGCTCGTCCTTACTTCTTGCGGAGCAACGCGAGAGTCTCGGACATGTCGCGTTGCAAGCTGCTGACCTGCGCGCGGAGCGCGGCGATCTCGTCCTGCGACTCTTTTTCGCCCTCTGGCCTATCTGGCCACGCTTCAGGGTTCTCGCGCAGATTCTGCATCGAATCGACGATGACGGCCACGAACAGGTTCAGCACGGCGAACGCCGACAGAACGATAAACGGGACGAAGAACGCCCACGCCCAAGGGTGCACTTCCATCACCGGCCTGACAATGCCCATCGACCAGCTTTCGAGCGTCATGATCTGGAACAGGCTGTAGGCCGACGACGCAATACTGCCGAACCACTCGGGGAAAGTCTCTGAGAACAACGACGTCGCCATGACGGAACCGACATAGAAGATCAGTACCAGTAGGGCACCGATCGACATGATGCCAGAAACTGCTCCGACCAGTGCCTCAACGACAAATCGCAGGCGTTTGACCAACGAGACCAACCGAAGCACGCGCAGCGTGCGCAACACCGCGAAGCCGCCAGTGCTTGGAACCAGCGCGATCGCGACTACAAGCAGGTCGAACACATTCCAGCCCGACCTAAAGAAACCGAATCCCTTCCCAATCAGTTTCGCCGTGATCTCGACCACAAAGACAGCCAGGCACGCTTTGTCGAGCCACGACAGCCAGGTCCCGGCTGTCTCGTGCCCCCACGCAGTGGTCTCCAGGCCCAGAATCACTGCGTTCGCGAGGATAACGGCGACTACGAATCGCTGCACGAGTGTGCTCTCGACCCACCGGTCGACTCGTTGGCGCAGGCTGCCTCGCGATGGCGTGGACGGTATTTCCGGCTGCACTGTCGTGTCGGACTCGGGAGTGCCCGTTGCTACGCGCTCCATCTTCAGTTGCCTCCCGTGGTCATGGACGTTGCGGATGTCCGACGAAAAGTGCCGATGCGCACTAAAGATAGCAAGCCGAAGGGTCGGATACCGCATTGGCATCCGACCCTTCGAATGGGTTACTTGCGGGCAAACCCGCGCCGCGGATCAGATCGGCGTGGCCGACACCCGCGACTACCTCACCGTGATAGTCAGCTTCTTGGCCTTCTTCTTGGCGAGTCGTGCTTTGCTCACCGTCGTCGAACCCTTGTAGTTGACGGCAACTTTGTACTTACCGCGCTTGAGCTTCGGCGACTTGATGGTCACCTTGCCCTTCCTGTTCAGCTTCTTGGTGACCTTCTTCTTGCCGAACTTCACCGTCACTTTGCCGGTGGGCGTCACCCCCGGTGCCTTCACCTTGACTGTCACTTTCCCCCGTTTGCCGGCTTTGATCTTCTTCTTCGCTTTGGCCGTCACTTTGGCTGCCGCCTTCGCGACCTTGGCTGTCGGCGCGCTCGTCATCGGAAGGACGAGGTGCCCCGCCTTGACCGGGGTCACCGTGACGCTCAATTGCTGGCCCACATCGTTGGCACCGGGGCGGTAGGTCGCGGTGGTCGCACCGGGGATCGCCTTACCCGCTCGGTTCCACTGGTACTTGAAACCGCTGGGGGATTGTGACCAGCGTCCGGCCGAGGCCCGCAACACGCTGCCGATACGTGCTTGTCCGCTGACAGTCGGCAGCGTCTGGGGGAACGGGGATTCACCCGCGATGAGTTCGGTCGAAACCGGGAACGGAAGGCTGCCCATGAGCGTGAGCAGCACCGGGTTCACCCAGCCGTAGCCCAGGGCCATCCCGGATTGTTGACCTGGCGCTGAGACCACCGCGATTGTCAGAAGCATGTTGTAGTCGCGCAGGGCTGGCGTCAAGGTGAACTGGGGCCCCTCTGCGAGCAGCCTGAGATCGTCCATCGAATAGAGGCTCTGACCCCCATACCAGTAGTACCTGATAGTCGTTCCCGGTGCCGTCGCGAATGGCGCCGCCGGTCCCGTGAGGGTAGTGCTCGCGGTGAGTTTCTTGCCTATTTGAAGCGATCCGGATGTTGTCAGGATGAGATTGCTGGTGTTCGTCAAAGCGTCTCCACGCACCGAAGCATTCAATGAAACCGATTTCGGTGCGATGCTGTTGTCAGCAATGACGACATTGTGCTGTTCTGCGGAAACATCGTCAGCGCCATTGACGCCATCGACACTGATGAGATTCTTACCCGGTGTCAGCCCTCGAAGTGTGATCGAGTTCGCAGTGACGGTGGTTTCGCTGACCGAACCGAACCCGCTGAGGCTCTCAAAACCCATCGCCGATACGGTAGCACCGGCCTCAACGCCGCTCAACGACACCTGAAGTGGACTCGACTTGCGCGGTGTTACAGACTGGCTGAACGAAGCCCCTGTCTTCGGTGCAGTGAAGTTGCCAGCGCCGCCATTGAGATCCGGTGACTTGGCTCCGGTTCCCGCATATTGAGTGTAGTAGTCCTCTGATCGGGCGATTCGAATGGAGTACCGCATACCGCGGATCGCGTCGAGCGTGACCTTGCCAGTGGCGTCGGTCGCGCCGCTATGGATCTGTTCCCAGCCGCGTATTCCAACCATATTGAAGTAAGCCATGAGAGCAACGGGTGTTCCTGCCGAAGCACCCGATACCGTCAGGTTAAGGGAGATCGTTTCGGCTGGGGTGAGCGTGACGTTCGTCGTGCCTGCTCTGACGACTATTCCTTCCGTGACGGCGTTTCCGTCCAGCATGCCAGTGGGAATATCCAACACGTAGCACTGACCTGCATATGCGGGGAAGCTGAATGTTCCAGCAGCGGTGGTTGTGATGGTGTCTGAGTCCTCGCCCGCACCGTCGATGTCGCTGAGCGAGCCGCACACGATGTTGTCGTAGTTGACGCTGACGCCTGCGGCCAGGGAACCGTCGACACTCTTCACGACGCCAGATATTGAAGATGTCTGGCCGGTCCCGGGTGCGGCGGATGCCGTGGTGGCCAGTGGTGCGACAGCAAGCGTGAGCGCCGTGATGGCTGCAATGCCAACACGAGTCATTCTGCCGCGGTGAGACTGATTTCTCATGATGAGCCCCTTGGAAAAGACTTGGATAGAGATGTAGATGGAGTCCGTAGGCCAAGCCATCGCGTAGCGAAGAATCGCTACGCAGGTCGCGTGGCCAACTCGTATGTATCTGAGAACGCTTTGTGCCCTTTGTCCACATTAGCCCTAAAACTCGAAGTGTTCTAGGGCACTTGAGGTGAATCTCTCCTAGGCGCAACTGCGCACTACACTGGGAAACCGTGAAGATCCTCGTCTTGGGCTCAGGTGCCCGTGAACACGCCCTTGTCCGCGCGCTAGCTGAGGAATCGGCGAACCACGAAATCCACGCGGCCCCGGGAAACCCGGGCATTGCGGAGCGCGCCGCGTTGCACGCTGTCAAGGCTGATGATCCTGTCGCCGTGGTGGCGCTCGTCCAAGAACTGGGGCCTGACCTGGTGGTCATCGGGCCGGAGGCGCCGCTGGTGGCCGGTGTCGCGGATGCGGTCCGTGAAGCCGGTGTTCCGGTCTTCGGGCCGAGCGCCGAAGCTGCCCAGCTTGAGGGGTCCAAGGCATTCGCCAAGGAAGTGATGGCCGCTGCCGGGGTGCCCACCGCGATGGCGCATGTGTGCACCAACATCGACCAGGTAGCCGACGCGCTCGACGCTTTCGGTGCGCCATACGTGGTGAAGGATGACGGATTAGCCGCCGGCAAAGGCGTTGTCGTCACTGAGGATCGCGATGCGGCGCTCGCACATGCGCGGACGGCGCTAGCCGCACGTGGCACCGAGGGCAAGGTCGTCATCGAGGAGTACCTGGACGGCCCTGAGGTCTCACTGTTCTGCATCAGCGACGGCATCGATGTTGTCCCGTTGGCAGCCGCGCAGGACTTCAAACGGGCCTACGACGATGACAAGGGTCCGAACACCGGTGGCATGGGTGCCTACAGTCCGCTGCCCTGGGCACCGGCTGATCTGACCGAAGAGGTCCTGGAACGAGTAGCCCGTCCCACCATTACCGCCATGGCGCAGCGAGGCACGCCCTTCGCCGGTGTGCTTTACGTCGGTCTCGCGCTGACGAGCCGCGGTCTGCGGGTTGTGGAGTTCAATGCGCGCTTTGGGGACCCGGAAACCCAGGTGGTGCTGGCTCGTCTGCTCACACCGTTGTCGGCGTTGCTGATGGCCTCCGCCACCAGTTCGTTGGCTGAGCTGCCCCGGTTGCAGTGGCGTGACGAGTCCGCCGTGACCGTCGTCGTCGCCGCGCACGGCTACCCGGCGCAGGTGCGGTCCGGGGACGAGATCGATGGCGTGGATGCCGCTGCTTCGGTGCCAGGCGTGCACGTGCTGCACGCGGGGACGGCGCGTGATGACGCTGGTCAGTTGGTTACCAGTGGGGGACGAGTGCTCTCAGTCGTGGGAGTTGGCCGTGACCTGACGCAGGCGCGCGTGGCGGCGTATGAAGGCGTCGCCCGGATCGAGATCGAAGGGTCGCATCACCGCAGCGACATCGCGCTGCGCGCTGCCCTGGGTTAACCACTGTTCCCTCAAATGTGGCTGGCTTTTGTCAAAGTGGACCGGGCGTTTCCCGGACACCCTTACGAAACCTGGCCACAACTGCGGTCGGTAAGGGTGCGGCTACTCGATTGACCGCCTCGTCCCAGAGTCTGGTGCGCCGCGGCAACGGCATCGATTTGCCCTGCAGGAACCTCAGCGCGCCGCGCGAACTCCGGTGCGCAACCAGGACGGGTCGAACTGGAACTGGGTGCCGTTGACCGACGGTGCGACGGCACCCGCTGTTTGACCGTGGAGACGAACTTCGATGAGCTGAGCGTGGTCGAATGTCATCAGCTGCCCCTATTCTTGCCGACACGCCTGGCCGTGATGGGTGTCTGGCTCGCGGCGCGTCGCTGTGCGGCAAGTTGTTCCATAGGTGAAGGGCCCGTGCGGGGGGTGAGGGCTTCGAGCGCGTCGAGGCGATTCAAAGCGCGCAGTACACGGACTAACGAGATGGTGCGCGACCCTTTGCCCAGTTCTAGGTTCTGCACCGCTGAACGGGAGAGTCCGGCGCGGGCGGCCAACTCGTCCTGTGAATAGCCGGTGTCGATGCGCCACTGCCGCACGGCGACACCTATCCGTCGCTCTATATCATCAGGAATGAGTGTATTCACACTCATTAATATATAAATATTACTTAATGACTGCAATAACAGTCGAAAAATCGGCGAGTCGGCTATGGGATCACTGTGCCATCCAGGTCAGCGCGAGTCACGTGCAGGCCGGAAGCGTCCTGCCAATACACCTCGACCAGAACCGGGTTCCCAGAGGCAAGCGGGTCGCGCCGCACCAGCACCTGGGTGATGCGGGCATCGTCACCGGCGCCGGACAGGGTTTGAGCGATGAGGTCAGAGAGCACTCGTCCATCAACCGTCGCTAACTCGAAGGCTTCAGACTCAGCCGGATCAAGCAGCGCGTCACCCAACTCGATCGCGCGTTCTTCGACAAACAGCATGTCCTGCCAGGCGGCATCGTCCTCGGCGGTCCGGCCAGTCGCCTGAATCTGTTCGGGCGTCAGCAGCAGTCGGCTCACCTCAGTGATGCCCAGATCGGACGCGAAGGCCGCGAGTGCATCACTGGGGCCTGGCACGGCGAGCAGCCCAAGCGATAGTGAAGCAGGATCCTGTGACGCAGGGTCGCGAGGCTGACCGGAACCACGTGGCCACAGCCACACTATTGCGATGATCAGCATCACGACCGCGGCAAGAACCAGCCACCACCAATGCCTTTGCCCCGCGGTGGAATCGTCGGCAAGTGCCGTCCACTCGTCCTCAAATTCAACTTCGTCAGACATTCAGCCCCCTATGTCGGACGGTCGTGATGAACTCGATTATCCCGATACCGCCGCCATGGACCACACTAGAGGGGTGATCACACCAAGCAACCCGAACACGCCTGCCACGATACCTCCTGCCCCGGTCTTGCCAGGCTGGACGCACACCTATTCGGGCAAGGTTCGCGACCTTTACGTTCCGGACGAGGCTGCCTACACCGGTGGTCACCCGCTGGGTGATGTGGTGCTGGTCGTTGCCTCCGACCGTGTCAGCGCCTTCGACCATGTGCTCAGTCCTGCGATCCCGGACAAGGGTGCAGTACTGACCGGCATCAGTCTGTGGTGGTTTGAGCAGATCGCTGATCTGGTGGACAACCATGTTGTCTCTACCGATGTCAGTGTGACCATCGAAGATGGACTGGTTCCGGCCGCAGTCGCGGGACGTGCCATGATCTGCAAGCGACTCGGCATGTTTCCCGTCGAATGTGTGGTGCGCGGATACCTGACCGGATCGGGTCTGGTGGAATACCGTGCGGCTCTGGCTGAGGGCAAGCCCGGATCCGTATGCGGTGTCGTACTGCCCGATGGGCTAGAGGATGGATCACGTTTGCCCGAGGCGATCTTCACCCCGGCGACCAAAGCAGAATTGGGTGACCACGACGAGAACGTCTCCTTCGATTACGTGGTGAACCTCATTGGAGCAGAACACGCCGCGGCGCTGCGCGACCTGACGCTGGCGGTGTACTCGCGGGCGGAATCGATCGCGCGCGAGCGCGGCATCATCCTCGCTGACACCAAACTCGAGTTCGGGCTGGACCCGGCCACGGGTGCCATCATCCTGGGCGACGAGGTACTCACCCCGGACTCATCGCGATTTTGGCCAGCGGATCAGTGGCAGCCGGGGCAAAGCCAGCCCAGCTTCGACAAACAGTATGTGCGCGACTGGCTGGCGTCGTCTGCTTCGGGATGGGATCGATCTGCGGACGGTCCGCCTCCGGCGTTGCCAACTGAGGTGGTTGAGCGCACGCGCACCCGCTACGTCGAAGCCTACGAGCGGCTCACTGGCTCCGCCTTCGGACCCTGACCGCGTACCTCCCGCAAAAGTGGACGAGTTTTGTAAAAGTGTCCGGTAAACGCCTGGGCCACTTTTACTGAATCAGGCCACAACTGGCGTGTTCGCGTGGACTGCAGCCAGGGCGGGCGTCGGGAGCCGCGACAGCGAAGGAATCTCGCGGTGTGGGCGGACGCCTCGGTCCCAACCTGCGAACCGGGTACCATAGGACGGTAGTTCCCCAAACGCTTAAGGAGTCCCTTCAGTGGCGCGCGTAATTGTTGATGTGATGCCGAAGCCCGAGATCCTCGACCCGCAAGGTAAGGCCGTCAACGGCGCCCTGCCGCGTCTTGGATTCACCCAGTTCGCTTCGGTCCGCCAGGGCAAGCGTTTCGAACTTGAGGTAGAGGGTGAAGTCACCGAGGAAATCCTTGCTGCGGCGCGCGAAGCCGCCGAGTCGGTGCTGTCGAATCCGATCATCGAAGACGTCGTTTCGGTGACCGTCGCCGAAGAGGGAGCCGATAAGTGAGCGACCTCAAGTCAGCGCGCATCGGAGTCATCACCTTCCCCGGCACGCTCGATGACCGCGACGCGGCTCGTGCAGTGCGCATCGCTGGCGCCGAAGCCGTCTCACTCTGGCACGCCGACACCGACCTACAGGGTGTTGACGCCGTTGTCGTCCCAGGCGGTTTCTCGTATGGCGACTACCTGCGTGCGGGTGCGATCAGCCGGTTCGCACCGGCCATGTCCGCCGTCGTGGACGCCGCCAAGGGCGGGCTACCGGTGCTGGGCATCTGTAACGGGTTCCAGATCCTCACCGAGACCCACCTGCTGCCGGGGTCGATGATCAAGAACAACCACCTGCATTTCATCTGCCGCGAGCAGAACCTGATCGTTGAGAACAACCAGACCGCCTGGACCAACCAGTACGAACAGGGTCAGACCATCACGGTTCCGCTGAAGAACCAAGACGGTCAGTTCGTGGCCGACCAGCGCACTTTGGATGAGTTAGAGGCCGAAGGACGAGTGGTGTTCCGCTATTCAGGCGGCAACCCGAACGGATCCCGCAATGACATCGCCGGAATTTCCAACGAGCGCGGCAACGTCGTCGGCCTGATGCCACACCCCGAACATGCTGTGGAAGTTGGTTTCGGTCCAGAACTGACAGGCTCCCAAACCGGCACCGACGGCCTGGCGTTCTTCCACTCTGTGCTCGCGCACCTCGTCGCCGCGTAACGCCCTTCGTCCCCGCTCCACTGTTAGCGCGCGCCGCACCTCACCCATTGCCGCAGGGAAACTTCCATGTCGACGGTTTGTTTCCCGTCGACAGGAAAGAGAACCTGCAGCAATATCTACATCGCCGAGCCGCGACGCTAGATCACGACACACTGTGGTGTGTTCCGGCATGTTGGACCGGACGCACCCCATTACGAAGCATGTGTGTATTGTGCGGCGAGTTCGGGGTACTACCGAGTGGGGCGAGCGGCGGCAGCCGCCCGGGCAGCGTGAGGCAGCGCAGCGGTGATCCGGGCTAACTCGTCCTCGCCATGTGCCGCGGAGACAAACCAGGCTTCCAGTGCCGACGGCGGTAGCAGCACCCCGTGTTCGGCCATGGCGTGGAAGAACGCTGGATAGCGACATAGTTCCTGGTCACGAGCCTCGTCATAGTTGTGCGCGGCAGTATCCCGGAACGCGACGGAGAACAGATTCCCAGCCTGCCCAATCGTGTGGCTCACGCCCTCGGCATCGAGTGCGGCGGTCACCGCGGCAGCCACCTGGGAAGCCGCCGCATCCACCCGCTGGTATACCTGAGCATCAGCAGCATCCAATGTTGCCGATCCAGCCGCCGTGGCCAACGGATTCCCCGACAGTGTCCCTGCCTGGTACACCGGGCCAAGCGGTGCCAACAGATCCATCACCGCCCCGGAACCGGCGACGGCAGCCAACGGCAGCCCGCCGCCGATCACCTTGCCGAAGGTGAACAGATCCGGCCGCCAGCCTTCAGCCGCACCCTCCAGCCCCCACCAACCGCCAGGGGAGACCCGGAAACCAGTGAGCACCTCGTCCATAATCAACAAGGCCCCGTGCCGGGAGGTCACGTCTCGCAGCAACTGGTTGAACCCAGTACCAGGTGCCACGACTCCCATATTGGCGGGTGCGGCCTCAGCGATGACCGCCGCAATCCGCGAGCCGTGCTCGTCAAAGGCGCGGGTGAAGGCTGAACGGTCGTTATACGGCAATACCAAGGTGCTGGCAGTGACTGCAGGGCTCACCCCGGCCGAATCGGGCAGACCAAGCGTTGCGACTCCGGAACCAGCGGAGGCAAGCAGCGCGTCCACGTGCCCGTGATAGCAGCCGGCGAATTTCACGATCAGGTCGCGGCCTGTCGCGGCTCGAGCCAATCGCACAGCGGTCATCGTCGCCTCGGTGCCAGTGGAGACGAACCGCACGCGTTCGATCACCGGCACTCGGGAACGTACCCGCTCGGCAAGCAGAGTCTCGGCAACTGTCGGTGCTCCGAAACTCAAACCGCGGCTGGCGGCTTCCTGAACGGCGGTCACCACCGCGGGATGTGAGTGCCCCAGCAGGGCAGGACCCCATGCGCCGACCAGATCGACATACTCGTTGCCATCAATATCGCGGACCCATGCGCCGTGTGCCGAAGCGATGAATCGCGGCGTGCCACCGACCGCGCCATAGGCGCGCACTGGCGAGTTCACGCCACCGGGCAGGACCCGCTGGGCTTGCTCGAAGGCCGCGACGCTCCTCCGCCGGTTGCCCGTGTTCCCAGGACGAGTTCCCCCAGTCGCCATCACAGTGCCGTCCCGTGAGAGTGCGGCCCTTCGGTAGGCTCAACCGAAGCAGTGTCACCCCGCAACAGCGCTGCGGCCTCCAGTGCGTAATAGGTCAACACATTGTTCGCCCCGGCACGCCGAATCGCCACCAATGATTCCAACATGGCAGCCTCCCGGTCGATCCATCCGTTGGCCGCAGCCGCCTCAATCATGGCGTACTCGCCCGAGACCTGATAGGCCGCCACTGGAACGGGCACGGCGGCCGCCACATCCGCCAGCACGTCCAGGTAACTCCCTGCAGGCTTCACCATCACTATGTCAGCACCCTCGGACACATCCAGTTCTGCTTCCCGTAGTGCCTCTATGCGGCCCGCCGGATCCATCTGATAGGTGCGTCGATCACCCTGCAAAGTCGATTCGACCGCATCACGGAATGGGCCGTAGAACGCGGACGCATACTTCGCGCTGTACGCCAGGATCGAGGTCGAATCGTATCCCGCTAAATCCAGCGCCGTGCGCACCACCCCGGTTTGACCGTCCATCATCCCCGACAGCCCGACCACATCAGCGCCAGCCGAGGCATGCAACACCGCCATCTCGGCATATAGCCGACACGTTGCGTCATTGTCCACCGAACCATCCGCAGCCAGCACACCACAGTGCCCGTGGTCGGTGAACTCGTCCAAACAAATGTCGGACATGACGACGAGCGCCCCGCCGCTTGTCGTGACCGCCTGCCGAATTGCCCGCACCAGGATGCCATCAGGATCGAGCGCCCCGCTTCCAACGCCATCGCGCACAGCGGGCACTCCGAAGATCATGATGCCGCCGATTCCGGCGGTGACAGCCTGAGCGACCACCGTACTGAGTGACGACAGCGAATGCTGACTGACCACCGGCATGGATGGGATGGGTTGCGGCTCAGTCAGCCCTTCCTTGACGAAGACCGGCAACACCAGATCGCGCGGGTGAAGTCGAGTTTCGGTCACGAGTTGGCGCAGTGCGCCGGTGCGACGCAATCGGCGGGGACGGTGGATGGGCATATCAGGTTCCTTCGCCGTCAGGAGCGGGTGGATCGGTGTGGGCGCCATCTTGATCGCCATGGGCAGCGCGCAGCGCACGGGTAATCTCGGTAGCCGCTGGGGTTGGGGAGGTCGCCGCCACCGCAAGGGAAGCAGCCTGGGCAGCGCTGCTGGCCGCTCGTCCAACACACACGACGGAGACTCCCGACCGGCGCGTTGCATCCAAGGCCAGCCATGCTTGGACGCTACTGCGAGAGGCCAGGATCACAGTGTCCAATTCGGCGGACTTGATCTGGTCGGCCAAGGACGGGTGTGCTCGTACCGTGTAGGCACCGACCACATCGACGATACAGTCGCTGTCGCGCAGCAGTTCGGCAAGGAGCGGATCGGCCAACTCGGACTGCGGTAGCGCCACATGACGTCGTGGCGGGTCGGACGGCGAGGTGTCGAAATGGCGGATGATCGCCGCCGCTAAATCGGTGGTGGTGGCATCGCAATCCAATGCGATGTCCACGTGCAACCCGATGCGGCGGGCGGCCTGTGTGGTGGCAGGGCCGATGCAGGCGGTGAAAAACCCGTGTTCGGCCTGTGCGGCGGCGAGGCCAGGCAGATTGGCTGCCGCGGCAGCGAGTACGGCGGCCGTCCGGGCGCTGGTGAGTACGAGTGCGTCGTAGTGTCCGGCGTGAATTTCTTGGACGAGTTCCAAGACGCGCTCCGGGTGACCTGGCGGAACGGTCTGCAACAAGTCGATGTCGACAGGCGTGGCATTGGCGGCGGCAATGGCCTCTTGCCAACGCGGTGAACCATCCGCAGCGCGCGGCGCCCCAACGTGGCGGCCACGTTCGCGCAGTGCGTCGATGGCCGCGAGGTAACTGTGGGCTCCGATCTCACCCAGCCGGGCGGCCACAGCAGCCCCCAACACCTCGGCCTGACCGACCAACTCGCCAGGCAGGACATCATCGCTCGTCACAGCAGGGCCAGTTGTCACAGTGCCGGTTGCTGCAGGGCCGGCTGCCGCATGGCCGAGTGTGATCGTACCTTCGGCCGCAAGCGGTGGCATATCCGCTTCACGCCACAGTCCCGCGCGCAATGACAGCACTCCTTCGACGGTGCTGGCGTAGGCGCCTATCGGCGCGGTGCAGCCTGCGTCAAGTGCCCCGAGCACGGCACGCTCCGCGGTGACCTCCAACCGGGTGGTCAAGTGATCAAGCCCGGCAAGGACTTCCAGCACTTCGGCATCGTCGGCGCGACATTCGATTGCCAACGCGCCTTGGCCCGGTGCCGGGAGGGCATCGAGGGGTTCGAAATACTCGGTGACGGCGTCCAGTCGGTCCAGCCGTGCCAGACCCGCCGCGGCGAGCACTACCGCATCGAGTTCTCCGGAAGTCACTTTCGCCAGCCGGGAATCAACGTTGCCGCGCAGTCCCACCACGTTCAGGTCAGGCCGTTGGCGTTGCACATAGGCGGCGCGGCGCGGCGATCCGGTGCCGATGACGGAGCCAGGGGGCAAAGTGTCGAGGGTGAGACCGTCACGAGCACACAGCACATCGCGGGCATCCGCACGGGCGGGTATGGCGGCTACGACAAGCCCTTCTGCGTCATTGACCGGCAGATCCTTGAGGGAATGCACCGCGATATCGCATTTATTGTCGAGCAGGGCCCCACGCACTGCGGTCACGAAGACCCCGGTGCCGCCGATCAGATGCAGCGGCGCCCGTGACCGGTCTCCGTCAGTGATGATGGGAACCAGGACGGTTCCGATATTGCGTTCGGCCAGCGCGGCAGCGACGAGCGACGTCTGGGTGGTGGCCAGCGCCGACGACCTCGTCCCGATGCGTAGGGGCAGACGCAAACTTCTCACATCATCCACCTTGCCAGAGATTTATGACAGAGAGCACCAAACGTGTGAACCGACCACACGGTTCACTTTTCCCAAGTCGTAAAGTGAGGGAGTTGCTCCAGGTGCGTAACACATAGCGTGCATGCCTGAAATGCCCGTTTGTGACGGTAGACGCATCACCAGCAATGCGCTGGCGCATCACATCTGTGGAGGTCGCCCATGTCCTATGTCAAACCCGCCGATCTTGTCACCCGCCTGATCGATGCCGGCTCATACAAACTCGAACTGTCTACCAAAGACACCTTGATCCGTTCCTATATGGGCGGTGCGCTCTTGACTCTCGCGGCCGCGTTCGCGGTGACAGTGTCGACTCACACGGGTCAGCCGCTCCTCGGGGCGATGTTGTTCCCGGTGGGTTTCGTTCTGCTCTACCTGCTTGGCTACGACCTGTTGACTGGAGTTTTCACGCTGGGACCGCTCGCGTTGCTTGGGCGCAGACGCAGCGACGGGGCACGATTGCTCGGTCGCAACTGGAGCCTGGTGTTCGTCGGCAACTTCGCTGGGGCGTTTACCGTCGCGGTGCTGATGGCCATCTATTTCACCTACGGTTTCTCGACTGAACCCAGCGCGGTAGGACACGCGATCAGTGAGATCGGTCATGGTCGCACAGTCGGATATGCGGAGCACGGAGCGGGCGGAATGCTGACACTCTTTGTTCGTGCGGTGCTGTGTAACTGGATGGTTTCGACCGGTGTCGTGGTGGCTTTCATGTCGGACAATCTGCTGAGCAAGTTGGTCGCCATGTGGCTGCCCATCATGCTTTTCTTCTACATGGGGTTTGAGCACTCGATCGTCAACATGTTCCTTTTCCCGTCTGGTCTGCTGCTGGGCGCCGACTTCACCTTGTGGGATTACCTGCTCTGGAATGAGATCCCTACCGTCCTTGGCAATTTGGTGGGCGGTCTAGTATTTGTCGGGCTCCCGCTGTATTTCACGTACGGGCCGAAGCGACGTGCTGCGAAGAAGGCGGCGGCGATTGCGAGTGAGTCGCAGTTCAGTGAATCAGTCGCGGAAGCACCCGGCCACGAACGGGAGAGCGAGCCGGTTCTAGTCAGTTGGTTGCATGTGCTGAGTGCCCCTGCCGGACGCGGTGGGGGCACTTTTCTTGTGTAATAACTCCCGCGGCGATCCGGTCGGCAACGATGCGCACGTCGTCGATGGCTGCCGGGTTGCTTGATCCGGCAGCAGCCAGCACCAGGTGATCACCAGACAGGAAACCACCTGGGATTGCTTCGCGCACTCGATCGGTGACGACCTCGGCTACGAGAGGGTGGGTGCCAAGCGGGCTGGCCGCACAGGCACGGTCGTTCGCGTTGACGGCCCGGGCTATATCAACTTTGGTGTGGTAGCCGGTCGACAGCAGCAGCGGCACCACAACGGCGCTTGCCGCGGCTGTAGTTGCGTCAAGCACAGTGGGGAGCTCCGGTTCCTCGACATCGACGAATGCCTGCTCGACTTGGATATCAGGAAGACCCGAGCGCACCTGATCGACAAGTGCCCGGATAGCATCGCGACCGGCCTCGTCGTTCGTGCCGTGGGAACAGGCGATCAACGCGGTCATCCTTCAACCTCCACTGCGAGACGGTATCCACGTTTGACGACGGTCTTGACGATACCCATATCGCCCAGGGCTTCGCGGATGCGGGCCACCGCCACTTCAACGGCGTGGCTGTTCTGGCCCGCCCGCGGTAGCACTGGCGCTAGTTCCTCGCGTATCAGCACCCGTCCGCGGGCATCGAACGGTGCTCCGAGCAGGCTCACTCCGGCGCGCGAGAGAGATGAACTCGTCCCCGGTCACGATGCCGCCGCTGCGCACGCTGAGTGCACCGTATTCGGTGGGAAGCATCGGTGCTGCGCCGTGTGGACCGAAGTATCCTGTCACGCAACGGACCAGCGAGCCGAGCCGGCCGCGCTCTGCAATCGTGATGGTCAGGTCGCGCCGCTGTAGCGGCTCGGCAGTGATCGGTCCTACAGCGGCCAACAGCAGCCGCCCGCTGCGGGCGCGAGCCCGCAAATCATCCATCGATCCGCATCGCTGCGCTGCACGCAGCCATTCTTCGGTTCCTGGAGCAGATGTGAAGAGGACGGCATCGACTTCTCCGCCCGCCGCTTGAGCCACGGATTTGTTCACGATCTCGATGTTGGGTGGTGGACCCCAGCGATAGACGGTCAGGCTGACTACGTCGGCGCCTTCGCGCGGGAGGATGGAGTCGAGGTTGTCGGCCCCGGCCCCGTGATGCTGAATGGCGATACGTTTTCCTTCGAGCCGAGTGTCTAGGAGATAAGCGCTGACCTCGGCGGCGGTCTCGGATTCAGCTACCCAGTCAGCGACGAATCCGGCCTGCTGGATCGCGCCACGTGCCTTGGGGCCTCGCGCGATGAACTGGGCACCGGAGAGCGCTTGGTGAAGGTCCTGTTCGACGTCGTTCTCGTGTGCCGCGTCCATCCAGCCGCGAAACCCGACCCCGGTGGTCACCACGACGATGTCGGGAGGCGACGCGATCAGTTCCCGGGTGCGGTGAAGCAGTTGCTCATCGTCCGCATTGGGCACGATGCTCAGTGCAGGGGCACGGTATGTCTGGGCGCCGTGACGCATGAGCGCGCTGGCAAGATCGCCCGCTCTGCGATCGGCGGCAATGACCACCGTGCAGCCCACCAGGGCGGCGTCTAAAAGTCTGCTCGCCGTCACCTAGTCATTCTTCCACTACTGGTTGCTGCGGCGCGGAGTGGTTCGTCAGGCGGCTGCCTTCGACTCCGTCGCTGTGGTCGCCGGGGTCTCCATCCTTGTGGTCGGCGGCAGGACGTGCACGTCGTCCCCGCGGCGAAACATCCGCCATACGTCCAGCGCGCGATAGGGCTTGTTCTGGGTGTCGAGGCACGCGCCGGTGCGCAGATCGAAGACGTGTTTATACATGGGCGACGCGATCGTAAGGAGCCCGCCCCTCGTCGCCTAGAACCGTGATGTGGACCGAGTCGTCAGCACGACTGAGGAGGCTCTCAACAAAACGGTGCGCAACCATGCCAGCGCCCACGACGAGGATCTCGTTCGTTGTTGTGATGCGGTGTGGCACGATCGCTCTCCGGGGTTCGGGCTGTCAGGTTCGGTGTGGACTGTCGGCTATGAGCCGCAGCTGAGATTCGACTATAGGAACGCGATGTTTCGCGGATGGGTTGGGCGGCGTAACACGTAGCGAACGGGATTCTCACATTCGTGACCTGGCGAAGTGAGGAACACGGTCGCGGGAGCCGAGTGGTGTCCGCCAGACGAACAGGACTTTTCGGGCACCGGATCGTCTGGTTCAATGTCCCTGTCGTGAAAGTTGTCTCCCTCAGCGCATCTCACCGCGACCTCGACCTAGATCTACTTGTGCAGTTTGCCCGTGCTGCAGGCGGACTCGATCAGGCTGTCGTGGCAGGTCGCGCTGCCCGAGCGGCAGTGGTGCTTGCGACCTGCAACCGCCTTGAGGTGTACCTCGAAGTGATGCCGAATCTGGCTGCCCAGGCGGTGGAATCCGTCATTTCGGTGCTGGCGCGCGAGGGTGACATCAACGCTGCGGCAGTGCGGGCCGCACTGGTGCGCCGTGACGGTCCACAAGCCGTCGAACATCTTTTTGCTGTTGCGTCGGGTCTGGAATCGATGGTCGTCGGGGAACGAGAGATCGTCGGTCAGGTATCGCGTGCGCTTGATGCGGCCCGCGAGGCTAAAACCACAGGGCCATTATTGGAACGGGTTTTCCAGGACGCAATCAGGGTGTCGCGCGAGGTCGAACGCCATACCAGTTTGGGCAGCCACGGTCAGTCCGTGCTCTCGGTGGGCCTTGATCTTGCCGCTGCGCACGTGGAACCGTGGGATCAGGTCTCGGCATTGCTGGTCGGCAGTGGCAAATATGCTGGCGCAGCAGTGGCGGCGCTTCGACGTCGTGGTTGCACGAATGTGAAGGTGTATTCCCCATCAGGACGTGCGGAGAAATTCGCAGCACCCCGTGGCCTCGACGCGGTCGCGCCGGGGGATCTGGTCAAGCAGTTGCGCGATGCGGACATCGTGGTGGCTTGCTCTGGGCGCGGTGACGTGGTGCTGGACCTTGAAATGGCTTCAATGGCGCGCAAGGGCGGGGACACGAGCGCTCCTCGACCGTTGGTCATTGTCGATGTGGCGCTGACGCGCGATATCGACCGGGCGGTGGGTGACCTTGCTGGCGTGACTTTCTTCGATCTGGCGAAGATCAAGGCCCATGCTCCTGATATTGGGATTGAACCGATTCGTCGGGCGCGGCAGGTGATTTCCGCCGGGGTTGAACGCTGGTTCGAGTGGCGAGAACGCCGGGCCGCGCACCACCGTGTGGCGAGCCGTGTTCAAGCCGGGGACACTCGTCTGACCGGGGTCAGCAATGGGACTCGCGACCCGCGAGAGGCTGCGGCGTAGTCAGCCGACGGTCGGACGGTCACAGGGCGAGGGATACCACGTCGCCGATCACGATCACGGCCGGTGAACTCAACCCGTGTTCTGCCACGGCATGTGGCAACTGTGCGACCTCAGCGGTGACCAAGCGCTGGTGCGCAGTGCATCCGTTCATGATGACTGCTGCCGGGGTCGCGGCCGTCAGACCGTGTTGTCGCAACTGAAGCAGATGCCCGCTGAGCCGCTGCATCCCCATCAAGATCACCACAGTGCCACCGGATCGGACGAGGGTGACAAGCGCGGCACAGAACTCGTCCGAAAAAGGATCGTGTCCTGTCACCACGGTAAAAGACTGCGACAACTCACGGAAGGTGACGGGGATTCCCGCAGCGCCGGGGACGGCGATAGCGCTGGTGATACCGGGGATAACCTGAACCGGCACATTCGCGGTGCGACATGCGACAAGTTCCTCGTACCCGCGTCCGAAAACGTACGGGTCCCCGCCTTTGAGCCGGACCACCCGGTGGCCTTGTTGCGCGGCTAGGACGAGCCGACGATTGATTTCCCCCTGGGGCACGCGGTGGAATCCAGGGAGTTTGCCAACATCGATGAGTTCCGCCTGCGGCGCCCATGACGCCAGGTCATCGGTGGGGCCGAGCCGGTCGTAGAACACGATGGTCGAGCTTGCGAGCGCGTCGCGTGCCGCAACCGTCATCAGGGCCGGATCGCCAGGGCCTGCACCGACCAAAGTCACGGTTCCAGTCCCGAGTTCGCGGTCTTGAATAAGTGGCGTCGGGGACGAGTGCGCGGTCGCCCTGTCTAACTGTTCGCCCATAGTGTTCCCGCCTCTGCGCTCCGCAACTGATCGAGGTGTAGATCGCCTCCAAGTCTCCAACATAGAGGCCTTCGTTGATTCGGTGAAGATTTGTCCACATACGGTGAAACTCTCCAACGGCTTTAGGGGTTGTGGGCTAGCGTTATGCCATGACGCAACCGATCCCAGTTGTTCCGCCACCACGCCCCGGTGCAGGAAACTCGACTCATCCGCCACGGTGGTTGCCCAAGGCACTGCTGATGTGCGTCATCACGGTGTTCATCGCGATCTTCGCATGGAATGCACTAGGATCGTTGACCACGCTGGGCATCTACTTGCTGCTGTCGTTCTTCTTGTCGCTGGCGCTCGAACCCATCGTATTGCGCCTGGTCAAACGAAAATGGAAGCGCGGCGCGGCAGCTGCGGTCGCGCTGATCGGGTTCTTGATCTTCTCCATCGTGGTGATGGCCCTCTTTGGACAACTGCTGGTCCAGCAGATCATTGAATTCGCGAAGCAGGCTCCGACATATTGGGAGAACCTGCGTGAAATGGTCACCGAGCGGTTCAACTTTGAGATTCCCGCCACCAACGACCTCATTGCGCAGGCCATGGAACGCTGGGGCGACGATGTGACCTCTGGCGCGCTGGCCGTAGGATCCGGCATCGTCTCGGTGATTTTCGCGACGTTGACGATTCTGCTGGTCACCTTCTACCTGCTGGCTGCCGGGCCTAAGTTCCGGGCTACGATCTGCGCGTTCTTGTCGCCGGAACATCAGGCGGAGATGCTTCGGGTGTGGGAGATCACGCAGGACAAGGTTTCGGGCTTCATCAGTTCGCGTTTGATCCTGGCGTTGGTATCGTCGCTGGCCACCTTCGCTTTCTTGACGATCCTCAAGACCCCTTATTCGGTCCCGCTGGCGTTGTTCACCGGTCTGATCTCACAGTTCGTGCCGACCATCGGTACCTATATCGGTGGCGCGCTGCCGGTGGTGGTGGCGCTCGCGGGCCAGGGCTGGCCGCAGGCTCTCGCCATCTTGATCTTCATCGTGGCGTACCAGCAGGTCGAGAACCTGTGGCTGCAGCCAAAGATCTCCGCGAAGGCGCTGGAGATGAATCCGGCGGTGGCATTCATCGTCGTGATCGGATTCGGGTCGGTCTTCGGGCCGATAGGCGCGTTCCTTGGTCTGCCGATCGCTGCAGTGATCCAGGCTGCGCTGTCCACCTATCTGCGCCGCCACGAATTGATCGAGTCGGATCTGCTGCATGACCCGCGCCATACTCAACCAGTTGCGGTACGCACGTCCGAATCAGGCGAGAGCGCCGAGGACGACAGGCAATAGTTGGCTGGGCCTGGTCGAGTCCATTGAGACTCCACAGGACATAATGAGGCATCGCCGCTTGAGAGGGCATTCCATGCAACGACGCAAAACTGCCATCATGTCACTCTGGTCGTTTGTCGCGGTACTGGGGCTTCTTGCGCCGCAGGCTCTCGCCGCAGCCCCGGAACGAACCGTTGCCACGCCGCAGCCACCGCAAGCAATCGCGGAATCCAAGGCGTCAAAACGAGTGCCGGTAGCTGGCACCGACTGCCAGGTGTTCCCGGACGACAACTACTGGAACACCGATATATCGAAACTTCCAGTGCACCGAAATAACAAGAACTGGAAGGCGGCTATCGGATCGCGCAACCTCCACCCTGATTTCGGTTCGGCGGGTAAGGGCAAGGTTCCTTACGGCATACCCATCACCGTGGTGCCGGGAAAGAAGGCCGGCGTGAAGGTGAAGTTCTACTACGGCGCGGAGAGCGACAAGGTCAAGTATCCGCTGAATAAAAAGACCAAGATCGAAGGCGGCAAGAAGTCTACGGGCGACCGGCACGCCATCGTTGTGAACGCTGAGAATTGCCAGCTGTATGAACTGTACGATCTGCGCAAGAACGGCAAGAAGTGGACCGCGGGGTCAGGAGCGACCTGGTCGTTGAACAGCAACAGACTACGCCCCGACACGTGGACGTCGGCCGACGCCGCAGGATTGCCGATCCTGCCGGGGCTGTTGCGTTATAACGAGGTCAAAGCGGGACGAGTCGACCATGCCATTCGCTTCACTGCTCCTCGAACCGCTGCCCGCCATATCTGGCCAGCGCGTCATAGCGCGGGAGTCGGCTCCGCGAAGTCTCGGCCGCCAATGGGTGCCCGCTTTCGTCTGAAAAAGGGATTCAAAGCCAAGGGGTATTCCAAGGACACCAAGGTCGTGATCAAAGCGATGAAGAAGTACGGTCTGGTCCTGGCAGATAACGGTTCACCCTGGTTCTTCCAAGGCGAGGCCGATCCGCGTTGGGAGGCTGAGTTGATCCGGGAACTCAAGACCATCCCGGCTTCGGCCTTCGAAGCAGTCGACACTTCCGGGCTGCGGCACTCCAAGAACAGCGCCCGCGTCAAAAAGTAGGCTCCGTTTCCCGGCTGCGCAGCCGGTCAAGCGGGCCACGCCAGTTGTGGCCAGGTTTTGTCAAAGTGGACCGGGCGTTTACCGGCCACTTTGACGAAACTCGTCCACTTTTGCTGAAAGCAGGGTGGCACCGGTGGCTGGGATCATCAGAGTTGTTCAAGCAACGGTGCTACGCGGTGGCGGCGCGCAGCGCCTGCTGCACGTCGCGCAGGATATCGCCCGCGTCCTCCAGCCCGACCGACAGCCGTACCGTCGTCTCCGAGATCCCCACGGCCGCACGACCCTCTGGACCCATCTTGGAATGAGTCGTCGTAGCAGGGTGCGTCACCAGCGACTTCGCGTCGCCAAGATTGTTCGAGATATCCGCGATCTGCAGGCTGTCCAAGAACCGGAAGGCCAGTTCTTTCGCTGCCTGCGGATCCAGCCCGTCGGCAGCCAGGTCGAAGGTGACCACAGTGCCACCACCGCTCTGCTGCGCCCGGGCCAACTCGTACTGCGGGTGTGATTCCAAAAATGGATAGCGCACCCGCGAGATGGCGGACTCGTCCTCTAACGCCTGCGCGATAAACAACGCCCGGTCGTTCTGAGCCTTGACCCGGACCGATAGAGTCTCCAGCCCTTTAAGCAATACCCATGCGTTGAAGGCGCTCAACGTCGGGCCGGTGTTTCGGATCAGCTGCTCCACAGGTCCATGGATGTACTCGTTCGATCCCAGGATCGCGCCACCGAGCACTCGTCCCTGCCCGTCAATGTGCTTCGTCGCGGAATATACGACGACATCCACACCGAAATCCAACGGCCGCTGCAACACCGGGGTCGCGAACACGTTGTCCACGATCACGATCGCCCCAGCCCGGTGCGCCAACTCAGTCACCGCGGCGACGTCGACAATATCCTGCATCGGATTCGACGGAGTCTCGAAGAACACCACATCGGCCGGGGTCGCCAGCGCTTCGCGCCACTGATCGATCTCATGCGCATCGACATAATCGGTCCGCACACCCCAGCGGGCGAAAATCTCGTTGAACAAAACCAATGTGGAACCGAACAGTGCCCGAGCCGCGACGATCCGTGACCCCGAGCTCACCAACGCCGCAATGGACGTGAACACCGCGGACATGCCCGACGCCGTCGCGTAGGCGGCCTCGGTTCCTTCCAGCAGGCTCAGCCGCTCTTCGAAAACACGAACCGTCGGATTCGCGTAGCGCGAGTACATATACCGGTCGGCACGTCCTGCGAAGGCATCCTCGGCGTCGCTCGCACGGTCATACACATAGCCTTGGGTGAGGAAGAGCCCTTCGGAAGTCTCGCCAAATTCACTACGGTCGTGCCCGCCGCGCACGGCGAGGGTGTCGGGATTAACCCATGACGGTAACGGCTTGTGACCCGACCCGCTCATGACTGTTTCCAGGCCAGACCGGTTGCCTTCCACCCCGAAGCCCCACGATGTCCGTCGTGGGCGATGCCGCCCTCAAAGCCTTGCAGTACGTTATAGGCGGGGCCGAGGCCAGCCGCAGTGGCGGCATTGGCCGCCGCGATCGAGCGCTGTCCGGAACGGCATAAGAACAGTACCGGGTCGTCAGCGCTCACCCCAGCCTGCTGCAACTGCGCAACGAACTCTGGATTGACGACCCCATCTGCGCTGACCCAGGGAATGAATGCCGGGTCCTTGCCCAATTCCGCGGTGTCCGGCACCCCGACATAGCGCCACTCTTCGGGAGTGCGCACATCCACGAGCACTGCATCAGGGTTGCTCGCCAACAAATCCCAGGCCTCTTGCGGGGTGATATCGCCTGCGTATGTCATGGATCCTCCGTCGCGTGGTGTCCGATGTAGTCGTCAAAGTGTCGAGGCAGGAATGGTCGCAGCCGCACCTGCACTATCGACTTTCTAAGACGAGGATGCTCCTATTATCTCGCGAGGACATTGGCAGTTCGCATAGTGAGACATCAGGAGAGAGGTAGAGACGGCCTCGTCCTAGATCTTTCCAATCGGCTCACGTTTTTCTGCTTGAAAACGATCTTCGGTACGGCCCAACGCCCAATATCCGGATATTGAGATGCGGTCGGAGGGGATCTCTCGCTCACGCAGTGCCCGGCGCACCAACTTGATCGATTCGCGTTCCCCGTGCGCGAAGACTGAAACCTGTCCCAGGTGCCATGGTGCGTCATCCAACGCATCGCATAGCGCTGAGATTTCGGACGAGTCCGCCACCACCCAACGGACCTCAACATCCTTCGGGTGCGACAGTGCTATCTGGTCATCCTGGTCATTCGAGTGGATGACCACCAGACCGCGCGCCTGATCGTCAAGCGATTCCAACGCGGCGACAGTGGCGGGAAGCGCTGATAGATCAACTAAGAACAGGTGCCAATCAGCATCAAGCTGGGGAGCGTAACCACCACCGGGTCCCATGGCGAGGATCTGATCGCCTGGTTGACAGGCCGCCGCCCACGGGGCGGCAATGCCCTCGTCCCCGTGGACCACAAAATCGATGGTCAGTGTCGATGTATCGGCGTCGAAAGAACGAACGGTGTAGGTGCGACGCACCACGGGAGTCGAGTCGTCCTGGCTGGAGGTCACCGGCAGCGGAATCGGCGATGATTCCGCCTGCGGTGCCACGAACAGCAGCTTGACGTACATGTCGGTGTATTCGTTCGGGGTGAAGCCGGGCGCGTCAAAGGTGACGCGGTGCAAGTGGGAACTGATGCGTTCACTGCCCCGCACAGTCAGCGTTATGCGGGGTCGCGGTGGACGCTTGGTACCAGTGGTCACTGCTGTGCTTCATCCTCGGTGGCTTGTTCGGGGTACGTCAAAATACCTGCCTGGTATACCGGAGGTTGCCCGATATGGGGATCGGACATCATGCGATCTAAGACTTTGTCAGCGATCTCGTCTGCGGCGGGCGCGCCCAACATCTCAAGCATGGCACGAATAGCGCGCAACCGTGGCTCGCCCTCTTCACGTGAATAGCGCGCTCCGATGAAGTGTGAGCCGAGGAGCATCGCTATAGCGGACGATGCCTGGAACTCAACGGAGCGTTCGGAACTGATTTGCCCCGTTTCTCGAGCCGTCTCAATAAGCGGAACGAGGGAGTCCTGCATGTTCTGAATCATCGCTGCGGCGTGCTGGCGTGGCGTCGATAAGTCGAATGTGACCGTCACGGCACCATTCGCGATGGGATCGAGTGCGACTCGATGCCCCATCAAGGCGAGAAAACTTACAAAGGTATACATGTCCCCGGCGGGGAAAATTTGCTTGGCACCGCAGTGACATTCGCGAATCAACTCGTAGAACGAGTCCCGCAGGGCATCGGCGATCTTTGCTTTGGTGGGGAAGTGATAGGCGTAGGCGCCTTTGGTCAAGCCGAGGCTTGCGGCCACACGTGACAGGGTTGTCGACGCGTAACCGTGCTCAGCAATTGCCTGCGCCGCCGCAGCGAGCAGACGCTCCCGAGTCGCTTGGGGTCCAAATTCGGTCACGATTCATCCTAGACTGAAGTTCGGTGGAAACACGCGGATGCGTGGTACTGATTGATATGAGCCAATTGTCATTCTATAGGTGGATTGCAGCGATGGAACACATAATCAATCAGAGAGTTGTCAGGACGCCATGGTTCTAAATTCCACGACCGTTTGGTGGCTGCACCATATATGTGGCAAGTAAGTTGTTTCTCCATCACTGAAGTTTCGGCCGGAGGCTCGTGTTGAACCAGCTCGTGGTGCGCGAATTTCAGAGCGATTTGCGGGGTTTGGCGAGCTAATTGTGTCGGAAATACCGCAAGAGACTTTCGATCCTCGTCCAGGTTGCGCCAAGTCGCTGCCTCGATCATCCGTGTGCCCCACAGGCTGCCAATAGTGCCGCCTTCGGGCGGGACCTGTGCGCGTTGCCGTACCCGGAAGACCTGGGACTCTTTGTCGGACGTCGAGGGTTCGGAAATTTCCCACCGTTCGGCCGTGACCGATTCTTTAGGCGAGACATCGACAATGATGCCGCCTTCAACATTAGTCTCTACCTGTAGAAAAGCTTTTTCTGCAGGCGCCGCGCCAAAGAGCAACTCGTTGTCTTGGTGAATTGTCACACTTCCGTCTGCGAGCCTACCTGCGACGGAGCCTATCGGACTTTCGATCTGATACTCAAGGATATATTCATCCGATGTCAATATGCCTTCGTTAGCAGCGGTTGCTGTGGTCGGTAATTCGACCACGAATCGTACAGTGTGCTCGTCCAACCATTCCGCGGTGACGTCATCCTGGAGCGTCAATACTGGGCGCTTACCAGTGATGTCGATATCGGCAACCTGTACCACCGTCGCACTCTCAGTTGCGGATGAAGCGCCCCCGGGTGCCGTAGGTCCAGTATCGGTCGGCAGTGGGGCTTGAACGCGCGGTGAATCAACGGGGCCTAGTACGGTAACAGCCTGGTTTGGCGCACCGGATGAACCGAATAATGTCAACCCTGCCAGGGTTAGCGTTCCCGCAGCAGCCAGGCACGCCACGACGATCACGGCGCTGCGAAGAATACGACCAGACATGTATCCATCATCTCTGACTTGGTGCCGGTAGACTGCTAAGTGCCTGTCGGCAGCCTCGAACCAATAACCGCGGTCTTCTACCGTGCTGATACCTGGTTCAGAGTCAGCCGTCACAGATTGTGTCACTTCAGCCGAGGAAACTGATGAGCGACTCCGCCAAGAATGCTGTCCGCCCGATTCTCGACACCGTTGAGAATGCTGCCGCCACCCCAGATGAGGTGCAGCCGTTCGCCGAGTTGGGTTTGAAGGAGGACGAGTACTCCCGCATTCGAGACCTATTGGGTCGCAGGCCCACTGCAGCCGAACTCGCCATGTACTCGGTGATGTGGTCAGAACATTGCAGCTACAAGTCGTCCAAGGTGCACCTGCGCAAGTTCGGTGAAGGCGTGACCGAACGCATGAAGGAGCACCTGCTCGTCGGTATCGGCGAGAATGCCGGCGTGGTCGACATCGGTCAGGGCTGGGCAGTCACCTTCAAAGTCGAAAGCCACAACCATCCCAGTTTCGTCGAGCCCTACCAGGGTGCTGCGACCGGTGTCGGCGGCATCGTGCGCGACATCATCTCCATGGGTGCGCGTCCCGTCGCGGTGATGGATCAACTTCGCTTCGGCGCGGTCGATCACCCTGACACCGCACGTGTCGTCCACGGTGTGGTCTCCGGCGTCGGTGGCTACGGTAACTGCCTTGGTCTGCCTAATATCGGCGGCGAACTCGTCTTCGACTCGTCCTACCAGGGAAACCCACTGGTCAACGCCCTGTGCCTAGGTGTGCTGCGACACGAGGACATTCACCTGGCCAACGCTTCGGGTGTGGGCAACAAGGTGATCCTCTTCGGTGCCCGCACCGGCGGTGACGGCATCGGTGGCGCCTCGATCCTCGCTTCCGAGACCTTTGAAGACGGCGTCCCGGCCAAACGTCCCAGTGTCCAGGTCGGCGACCCCTTCATGGAGAAGGTGCTCATCGAATGCTGCCTCGAGTTGTTCGCGGCCGGCGTCGTCGAAGGTATTCAAGATCTTGGTGCCGCCGGGATTTCTTGCGCCACCTCAGAGCTTGCCTCCAACGGTGACGGCGGAATGCACGTCTGGCTCGATGACGTGCTGCTGCGTGACCCGACGCTGAATGCCGGCGAAATCCTGATGAGTGAGTCGCAGGAGCGCATGATGGCTGTGGTTCGTCCTGAGAAATTGGACGAGTTCATGGCTATCGCGGCCAAATGGGATGTGGAATCCTCGGTGATCGGTGAGGTCAATGACTCCGGCCGCCTGACCATCGACCATCACGGGCAGCGGATCGTGGACGTCGACCCGAAGACGGTCGCCCACGAGGGTCCGGTCTATCACCGTCCCTATGCTCGTCCCGTCTGGCAGGACGAACTCAACCGCAACTCGATTTCAACTGCCGACGGTGTGATCAACTTCAAGCGTCCTGCAACCGCCGCGGAACTGCGTGAGACGGCATTGAAACTGCTGGCATCGCCCAACTTGGCCTCTAAGTCGTGGGTGACCGACCAGTACGACCGTTTTGTGCAGGGCAACACTGCTGGCGCGCAGCCCGACGATGCCGGAATCATCCGAGTGGACGAGTCCACCGGACTTGGAGTGGCACTGGCAACCGATGCGAACGGTCGCTACGCGAAACTCGACCCGCGCACCGGAGCGCAGCTTGCGCTCGCGGAGGCATACCGGAACGTGGCGATGTCGGGTGCGACTCCGATGGCGGTCACGGACTGCTTGAACTTTGGGACGCCAGAGCACCCCGATTCGATGTGGCAACTCGTCGAAGCCATCGAAGGTTTGGCGGATGCCTGCCTCTCGCTTGAGGTCCCGGTCACCGGCGGCAACGTTTCGCTGTACAACACCACTGGTGAACTTGGTTTGCCGGACTCGTCCATTCACCCGACCCCGGTCGTTGGTGTGCTCGGCGTGATTGACGATGTGCGCACCGCGATTCCCTCGGGCTTCACCGAATCCGGTCTAACTGTTGTGCAGTTGGGTGTCACCCGCGGTGAACTGGATGGTTCCGCTTGGGCTGACGTCGTACACTCGCACCTGGGTGGCGTACCGCCCATTGTCGATTTGGATGCCGAAGCGAAACTGGCGTCATTGATGCAGCAGGCGCGGTCGGCTGAACTGATTGCTGGCGCACATGACCTGTCCGAGGGCGGACTGATCCAGGGGCTGTTTGAGGCGATGCTGCGTCGGGACGTCGGAGCGGACATCGATCTGATCGACATCGTGGAGCGGGACGCTGTCAGCGCCTTCGAGGCGTTGTTCTCAGAGTCGACTGCCCGGGCGATTGTGACTGTTCCGGACGAGCGGGCCGAACAACTCCGTGAACTCGCTGAGGAGATCGGTGTGCCAGCCGTGGTGATCGGTCGCACCAACGCCAATGCGAAGCTGCGGATCGCCGACTACTTCGATGTCACGGTCGAGGAAGCGCGCACGGCCTTCGAAGGGACGCTGCCGCGGATCTTCGGCTAAGCCGCTCCGCTGGTTGAGCTAGTCGAGACTCTGCTGGTTGAGCTTGTCGAAACCACGCTGGTGATCTCGACGAGCTCGATCAACGAAGGGCCGAGTCCACTCATCTGCCGGTCGAGCCTGTCGAGACCCCACCCTTACGCCGCGTCGCGCCGCTTCATCACGAGTGCGCCAATGACCAGCAGCACGGCGGTCAGCGCGAGCAGTTGCCATCCGGCCTGGCCTTGCGTGAGCACGACCTGCTGGGGGTCGCATGCTTCTTCACGGGCCCATGCCACCGTGCAAAGCGACTCGTCGTATACGGCGTACTCGCCGTTGATCCAGGCAGTGATTCGCGGAGTGACGGTGAATCGCCATCCGCTGCTGAAGAGAGCAACGACAATCGGATCGACGAGTGCCACCAACACGACAGCGCCCATGCCGACTGCGGCATGCCGTGCCACCAGCCCCACCACATAGCCGATCAGCGCCGCGATCACGATCACTGCGGTGATGCGCCACCCGGCTTGCAGCATGTGCTCGGTTGTCTTCTGCGGATCGGGGCCGAGTGCATCATTCGTCACGGCAATGCTGCGCAGTCCGATGAAGATGACGGCTTGGAATATGGCACCGACTACCGCTGCGATGACAGTCAACACCACGGCTTTAGACAGGTAGACCTGCATCCGTCGCGGTGCGAACGTCAGCCAGTTGCTCAGTGAACCACTCGTGATCTCCGCAGTGATGAAACTGATCCCGACTGCTAGCGCGAAGAACATCAACAATGTTGCAAGGCCAGACTGGGTGATAGGCCCAAAGTCGTCAAAGGTCATCCGCCACAGGTAGTCGTTAACGGTGGGGACTTCCCATGCCGCGCACATTTGCGCAGGGTCCTCGCCGTATTCCTCAGCCTCCTGCTCGCACTGACCGCCCGGGGCAAGGTACTCCTCAGCCCAGGCCTTCTCCTGGTCTACCTGCTCCTGTGCCTGCGCCAGTTCGCTAGCGGTGGGCGGTTTGCTTCCGTTATAGGTGCTGAACATTGCGATGCCCACGATGAGGATCACGCCAATGAGCCCGTAAGCAAAAATTCGGCGGTGGAAGAACCGACGGAACTCAGTCCGGATGAGCCGCAACATCAGTTCTCCTCCTGTCCGCTACTTGCCGCGCCAGATTGGTCCGGATGTGGTGAGCCGGTTGGAGGCGGCCCGGCAGCGCCGGGAGGGTTGTGGACGAGCGGTCCGGCAACTTGTTGCTGTCCACCAGGGGTTTCGTTCTGAGTGAGTTCCAGGAAGATCTTTTCCAGACCCGCTTTTTCTGCGACGAGATGGTTGGCATACAGCCCCGCCTTCGCCAAAGTGCGGTTGACCGCCGCGGGATCGTCAGCTCCAGTGACCAGTAGCGTCGAGCCTTCGCCGCGCACATCGAATCCGCTCGATTGCAAGGCGAAGAACGCGGCGGCCAGCGACGTAGCCGGTAAGCCAACACGAACCTGGTGAGAGTCTTTCGCCGCAATGAGGTCCGTGACGCGACCTTCGGCGAGCACAGTGCCACGCCCGATGATCGAAACCGTATCGGCGACCTGCTCAACCTCCGCAAGGATGTGACTGGAGACCAGCACGGTTTTTCCCTGTGCGCCGAGCCCGCGCATCATATCGCGGATCTCCCGGATGCCAGCAGGGTCAAGCCCGTTGGTGGGCTCGTCGAAGATCAATAACTCCGGGTCTTTCAGGAGCGTCGCGGCGATCGCCAACCGCTGCTTCATGCCCAGAGAGTAGGTGCGGTAATGGTTCTTGGCGCGTTCCGTGAGCTGAACCGCTTCTAGGACCTCGTCCACCTTCTTACGCGAGACGCCGATTGCCATGGCTAACTGGATGAGGTTCTCTCGCCCAGAAAAATATGGATAAAACTTCGGTTGCTCTACAATCGCGCCGACGTGCTGAACTACCGCGGGCAGAGCACGGGGAATGGGTTGCCCCAGGACGGACATAGATCCAGAATCAGGACGGATCAACCCGAGCAGCATCCGAATTGTCGTAGTTTTTCCGGACCCGTTTGGACCGAGAAATGCATGGACTCCGCCGCGCGGAACCGTGAGGTCGAGACCTGCGACAGCGACTACCCGTTTACCAGTGATGGTTCGGTAGGTTTTGCGCAGTTTGTGGGTCTCGATTGCCGACGCGGACTCACCGATTTGTGCCATGACGACTCCTGTAACGGGCCGAACGAGGAAGAACAGCGGCCGCTACGTAGCGTCCTGGCTCAGACTATGCACGATGGTCCAGCGGGAACGCGACGACGCGCCGGAAAGTGTTGGCAGCGCGGCTGTGAATTCAGCGATCGGGAAGTTTTCGCGGGTCGGCTCGTCCCGGTTCGACGGGCAGCAGCCCCATATGCAAGGTGGTAGTGCGATATATTCGCCTACCACCTTGCATATGAGGCTACCTGTGGCTGGGCCAGCGCTACCGTCACGGAGTGTCGACTAAGCACTGATCGGGGTTACGCGGAGACAAGCAGGAGTTCGCGCGCGGACTCGACGTGCTCGGTGTTGACCCACTGCGACCAAGACCCGGCGTACAAGGCTGCCTCGAAACCAGCGAGTCGCAAGGCAACAACCTCATGCGCCGCCGCAATGCCCGAGGTGGAGTAAACCGCTACCGGCACGTTGAGGTTCAGCCCGGCATCGAGGAAACGCAGTCGCAGTTCGTCTGGCGATTTAAAGAAGCCGCGGTCTGTCAGGTTGCCCGCAGTAGGCAGCGAGCGAGCGCCCGGGATGTGGCCGCCGCGGGGTTCACCGATATCTGGCAGACCCAAGAAGTGTTCCGTGGCGCGAGCATCGATCAGTCGTCCCTGCGCTGCTAGGGCACCGACACGCTCGATGCCGACGGCTGGAAGATGTCCGTAACGCGCCGTGGCGGTGCCGGGCTTGATGACCGGGGTGCCGGCTTCGAGTTTGCCGCCAGCATCCTTCCAGCCCTGCAGGGCGCCGTCCAGAATGCGGACGTTCTCGATGCCTGCGTGACGCAACACCCACCAAGCGCGGGCGGCGGAGATGGACGAGTTGTCGTCGTAGATGACGACCTCGTCGCCATCGTTGATGCCCCAGCGGCGGATGGCAGCTTGCAGGAAATCGATGGGAGGCAAGGGGTGGCGGCCTTCAGATCGCGCGCCGCGGAACGCCAGATCGCCTTCGAGATCAACGTAGTTGGCCCCGGGCAGGTGGCCTGAAACGTAGTCAGCTTGGCCGTGTGGGGCGATGGGACGCCACCGTACGTCGAGCAGGTGCGGTGCGTTGCCGCGTGCGATGCGCTTCTTCAGTTCAACAGGTGAGATCAAGATGTTCATGGTGGTCCTCGCTGGATGCGTCAAAGAATGTGGGGCACGTTCAGATGTGCCGAGGGGAAGTGGGTGCGCACAAGCGCGACATCGCAATTGCGAGGAAATCTCGTCCGTTGCAGTCGCGGTGCGCCGACTGGCCGTGGGTCGAGATTCTGTGAGGCTGCGTAACTGGATCAGTTAGCGGCGGTCAGACATCGCGACATGGCCATGGTCGGACAACAACAGGTGTCCATGGACATACACATTCGCGACATTCGGGACATGGAAAAAACGCGCGCCGAGGGTGTCGAGGTGAACTCAACTACGTGTGCTGCGTTTGCCATGCTCGATAGCATAGAGGGAGATTTCGGGAGATGTCCATATTTCGTATCGAGATGTGAGACGAGGTCGCCATTTTGGCAGATCGGTGCCGTAGCGGTGGCAGGGGTCTGTCCGGCACGTCTCGCATCTTGGACGTGTATCGAGTGCTCAATCGTGCAACTGGCAGTGACGTGGAGTGATTCGCGTGACTGGCAGGTTTATTAAGGAGATAGTGTGCCGCGCCGAACGGATCCAGAGCTAGGGCAGGCTGCGGTTGCTGTGTGGGCGGCTGGGGAAGCGAGTAGATCGCAGATCATCACCGCCGTACGGTTCACTGCGGAACGGTTGGCGGCAATCGCTCCGGGGAACAGCGTTGAGGTACGAGTTCCCCCGGCCATCGCAGTGCAGTGCGTTGCTGGGCCTCGCCACACCCGCGGTACGCCACCCAATGTCGTCGAGACGGATATGGATACGTGGCTGCAACTCGCCACGGGGCTGATCTCATGGGACGAGGCGCTCGCTGCCGGTGACATGCGCGCCTCCGGTGCCCGCGCTGACTTGCGCGACTGGCTGCCGCTCGTCTGACCAGATCTGCTGAGAGTTTTCCTTCCTGAGCGTGCGTATCCGGCGCAGTCCGGTTTATGGCGCTTTCGTCTCTTTGGTCAATGCGAACGAGGCGCCTGAGCCGATCGCGATTCCCACTATTTCTTTACCCGCCATTGCGTCCGTTTTGTCGACGGGTACGGGTGCGGAGGTGTATTCGGATCCGTCTTCATCAGTTTGTAGCGATCCGGTGGTGCCCAATGGCATGTAGGTGTCGCGGCTCCAGCCTGCTGTACACCACGAGCCAGGGTTGTGTCGATCCTTCGACAGGCTCAGGACAGCGCCGGCTCAACTGGCTCGTCGGGCTAAACTCGAACCGTGAGCGATGACCCGCAGAAGCAGGCAGCAAATCCACCAGAAGACGAACCCGCGAGGGAGAACTCGTCCTCGAATAAGATCCCGCAAGAAGAACTGTCCATACAGGATCTCGCCGCTATCGAACGAAACGCAGTCGACGCGCGCGTGCGCCGCGCCCCGCGGTACGGCAGGTTCATCTTCGTCGGTGCGCTTATCGGAGCAGTAGCAGGAATCCTCGCGGCGCTGGTCGTGCGGATCGTGACCGACCAGGCAGTGAACTTTGGTGCGGTGACAATTTTCAGCGCGCTTGGACTAGGCACGCTCGGTGCGCTGATCTGCGGAATCATCGCCGTGGTCCAGGATCGTCGCAGTGCGACAACTGACGAACTTCCCGAGTCTCACACCGATATGGGAGAATGATCAGGTGCCAGTGCGTGGAGATGGACGCCTGAATCATGACTTGATTCCAGGAGAAAAAGGGCCGCAGGATGAATGCGGCGTATTCGGATTGTGGGCTCCTGGCGAGGAAGTCGCCAAATTAGCCTATTTCGGACTTTACGCCTTGCAGCACCGTGGCCAAGAGTCTGCGGGTATCGCCACGTCGAATGGTGAGCAGATCCTCGTCTACAAAGACATGGGGCTCGTCTCACAGGTCTTCGATGAGACAGCGCTCAACGCGCTGACCGGGCACATGGCCGTCGGTCACTGCCGTTACTCAACCACTGGTGGCAACACCTGGGAGAACGCCCAGCCGACACTTGGTGCGACCTCCGCAGGCACCGTTGCCCTCGGCCACAACGGCAACCTGACGAACACCGCAGACCTGATCGAACTCGTCGCCGAACGTTATGGCCCGCAACGCCAAGGCGAACTCGCCCGCGGCAACACCACCGACACCGCCGTGATCACCGCCCTGTTCACAGGCGACAAGGACCACACCCTAGAACAAACCGCAATGGACGTGCTGCCGCGGTTGCGCGGTGCGTTCTCATTAGTGTTCATGGACGAGTCCACCCTCTACGCCGCGCGCGACCCGCAAGGTGTGCGACCGCTCGTCCTGGGCCGGCTCGACCGCGGCTGGGTCGTCGCCAGTGAAACCCCGGCATTGGACATCGTCGGCGCTTCCTTCGTACGTGAAGTTGACCCCGGCGAATTGATCCGGATCGACGCCGACGGGCTGCATTCGCAGCGATTCGCGGAGATCAAACGTGCCGGCTGCGTCTTCGAGTACGTCTATTTGGCTCGCCCTGACACCTCCATCCAAGGGCGTTCCGTTCACGCTGCCCGTGTTGAGATGGGTCGTGCGCTCGCACGCGAGCACCCAGCGCAGGCCGACCTGGTCATCCCGGTGCCAGAATCCGGCACACCGGCAGCAGTTGGCTATGCCCAGGAGTCGGGCATTCCATTCGGCCAGGGCCTGACCAAGAACGCCTATGTGGGACGCACCTTCATTCAGCCATCAGACACGCTGCGGCAACTCGGTATCCGCCTCAAGCTCAACCCGCTGCGTGAGGTCATCCGTGGCAAGCGGTTAGTCGTCGTTGACGACTCTATTGTGCGGGGCAACACTCAGCGCGCCCTGATCCGCATGTTGCGCGAAGCAGGCGCCGCCCAAGTGCACGTACGCATCAGTTCGCCGCCAGTGAAGTGGCCTTGCTTCTACGGTATTGACTTCGCTTCCCGTGCGGAACTGATCGCCAACGGTCTAGCAACCGAGAATATTGCCGCCTCGCTAGGTGCTGACAGCCTCGGATACATTTCGCTTGACGGCATGATCGAAGCGTCGCACCAGCCTAAAGAAGAGTTGTGCACTGCGTGCTTCACGGGTGAATACCCCATTGAACTGCCAGAGGAAGCGCGGCGCGGCAAGCACCTGCTGGAACCTGCGGTGACGCTCGGCGAACCGGAAGCAGGCTTGCAGTCCCTGACCGTTGGTGTCGGCGGTACCGGCGCGCTCAACCACCCGTAATTAAGACGAGGCCAGTGGGAGCAGCCACGAGCCAGCAATACCCAAGGAGATCTTCGTGACTGACGCCCCCGCTGTGACCTATGCGGCTGCAGGAGTGGACACCCACGCAGGTGACCGTGCTGTGGAACTGATGAAGGATGCGGTGCGTCGCACGCACAATGACTCGGTTTTGGGTGGTGTCGGCGGTTTTGCCGGCCTCTACGATGCGTCGGCTCTGACGAAGTACCGTCGCCCACTGCTCGCTACGTCAACGGACGGCGTCGGTACCAAAGTGGCGATCGCCCAGGCGCTCGACATCCACGACACCATTGGCTTCGACCTAGTCGGCATGGTTGTTGACGACATCGTGGTCGTTGGCGCCAAGCCGCTGTTCATGACTGACTACATCGCCACCGGCAAAGTGGTGCCAGAACGCGTCGCGGACATCGTACGAGGCATCGCGCAGGCCTGTGAAGTAGCGGAGACGGCGCTCGTCGGCGGGGAAACCGCTGAACACCCTGGCCTGCTCGCCCCGGACGAGTACGACGTGGCAGGTGCCGCTACCGGTGTGGTCGAGGCCGATGACGTGATCGGGCCGGAACGAGTCCAATCTGGTGACGTCCTGGTGGCATTGGGGTCGTCTGGTATCCACTCCAACGGGTATTCGCTGGTACGTGCGGTGATCAAGCACGCAGGGTGGGGTTTGGAACGGCAGGTGGACGAGTTCGGTCGCACCCTGGGCGAAGAGCTTCTCGAACCGACCAAGGTGTATGCAGCGGACTGCCTCACCCTGATTGAGGATCCGGCGGTCGAGGTTCACGCTATGACCCATGTGACCGGCGGTGGTCTGGCGGCCAACCTGGCGCGGGTGCTGCCTGCGGGGGCGCTGGCAACCGTCGATCGGTCGAGTTGGGAAGTACCAGCGGTCTTCCAAGTCGTACGTGAACTTGGCAGCGTGCCGGTTCAGGACTGGGAATCCACCTTGAACCTGGGTGTCGGCATGGTCGCTGTCGTCTCTGCGGACACCGCGGACGCGGCCGTGCGCGTAGCGCAGGAGCGCGGCATGGACGCCTGGATTCTGGGGTCGGTGCATTCCGCCGGTGACGAGGAACTCGGCCAACCAGGCATTGTCGCCGGGACCAAGGGAGTCGCTGGCGGTGCCGTGCGGCTGATCAACGAGTACCGCTGACAAACCTTTTGCTCGGCCGATCACGCTGATCGAACATGTGGTGTCCTGAGCCTGTCGAAGGGCCGCGATCACTCGTCGGTGGTTTCGACAAACTCAACCAGCGGGTTTCGACAAGCTCAACGAGTTATCGCGACGTCGACCAATCGTCATCATCGTCCTCGGGGATTTCCCAACGGTCCTCTGTGGCGACATCCGATTTCGCTCGACCAGATAACTCAGCCTCAAGTGCCCGGTAATCCGTGGCGGGGCTGTAGTACTTAAGTTCGCGAGCTACTTTGGTGTGCTTCGCCTTCTGACGGCCGCGGCCCATGGCTCCGACCCCCTCAACGTGGAAGCGGGGCGGCGAACGTTGTCAACGTGCGGCCCCGGGTGATTAGTCAATGTTTCGTAGTACTACCGTACATGCACGAGCGCGTCTGATTCCACTTTAGGGTGTATTCCTTCGCGGCAAGCGAAGTTCTCGACCCCGAATAGACGGTGTTATCGGTCTATCTTCCAGATACTGACATGCGTGTCATATCCGGGCATAACCGGAAATCTCACCCCAACTTGGGTCTTAGGTCCATATCGGACATGGATCTGCACGACGATGATGGAGGTGTTGGCTAACGCACAGGAGATGCGCTGGGGCGAGAATGGCTTAGCCTCAGCGACGAGGAAGGTGAAGTCATGATTAGCAGCACAGCTGACACCGAAGTTCTGTTGACTCCGGCCGAGGTTGCCAATATGTTCCGTGTCGACCCCAAGACAGTGACCCGGTGGGCGAAGGCAGGCAAACTGTCCTCGATCCGCACCCTTGGTGGACACCGTCGCTACCGCGAGAGCGAAGTGCGCAACCTCCTAGCGGATGTGGAATCCGAACGCGGAGCCGCTGCCGGGTAGCCGTCGGCTCGTTGAAGAGTCCTAAGTGCTAGCCATTCTTCGCACGCCGCAGAATGGCAACACCTAGGGCTGCCATGCCTCCCGTCCCCACCGTCAGCAACGCAATCGCATTGCGCTTGCGTCGTGGGGATGACTGCGGGAGCCCAGCACCTCGCAGCGCATCGAGGGCATCATTTGCCGCTTGTCTCATATCGTCCTTCGCGTAGCGGGCAATAGTGCTCGGTTCGAGGCGCGTGAACAGTTCATCAAGCGCCTCTGAGAACTCGTCCCTGGCCTGCTCAGCCGATACGGGCGTAGTCTGCGAACCTGACGCTGCTTTGTCGCTCTTGGGTGTCATGACTTTGATATCCCTTCGCTAGCCGGTTCTGCTGTGGTTTCATCGTCGGACTCCCGGGCCGTGCGAATGCCCTCAGTGATACCGTCTTTGACGTTTTTGACTGGTTCGCTGACTGGTGGCACTGACGTGCGTTTGAGTAGCCGCACCGCGATCATGACGACGATGCTCGCCAAGACTGCCAGCGCCGCGACGATGATCAATGCTGCCAGCCATCCCGGGAACACCAATGTCAATGCTTGATAAGCAGCGACGAAGAGGAAGACTACGATCAATAACGCGAGGATTCCGACTACGGCAAATAAACCGATGGCGACAGCGGAATCAACCACCTTGCGCTTGACGGTGGCCTTGTAGGCCTCTATCTCAGCTTTGACGAGTGCAATCGCGCCATTGATGGCTCGTGCGATGAGTTCGCTGATCGCTGGACGTTCGGTCTCTTGACTCATGTTGCCTCCCGCAGGTGTGTTACTCCACTCAAGCGTGCAATGAACGTCGTGGCAAGTCGCAATGGTTCGTTATTGGCACATACTGTCGCGAAAGCCACAAGATCTCTAAGATGGATCGAGCACGCAATTGATGCTGTGCGGAATGGAGTCGATGGTGAGCCGAGCTCATGAGCAGGCCAGCGCCGGAGTGGACATTCTGACATCTGTTGGAGGCGACAGGCTTGTTGGATTGGCTTCGGATGCTGCCGCTGCATGCCAAATACCGGGTGCGGATGGCACTCATCGAGTGCGCGTGAAGCGCCATTCTTCGCGGTTGATTGAACTCGTCGTCGACGGAGCCGGGACCAGGACTCGAACGGTACTGGAGTTTCATATCGCAGTGACCACACTACGTTCCGGCACTTCCGTTACGTGCGGGATCGACAGCTACACCTTGGTGAATGAGCCGGGCGATGTGCCAGGTGGTGCGTCGATCGCGGCTTTCGCTTCCTATATCGAGTTTATGCAACGGTTCGTGGTCAAGATCATGCAGAACGATCCGGACGCAAAAATAACCTCACGCGGGATTGAGCTGCCCGACACCGCTGATGCCGCCGCCTTCGAGTCGAGCGGCCCGCCGATGCCCGAGGTTCCAACGGGTTCACGACCCCCTATCCCAAGCGCACCGTGGACGAGGACGAATCATTCCGCCCCGCCGGTGCCACCCTTACCGTCTGGCATTCCAGTGCCACCGCCACCACCTCCGCCGGTGTCTGCGAGTATTCCGGTGCCGCCTGCACCCCCCATGCCTCCGGCTCCACCAATGCCAGCGGTATCGGAGCCGATCGTGGCTGTACCGCCAGGGCCGGTTCTACCGCCAGTACCTGCACCGCCGTCCATCCCGGTGTCCGAAGCACCGCCTATGTCGGCGCCACCGCAAGTCTCCTTGCCCCCGCAGGTGTCGCAAGCTCCGTCGCTGCCCCCTGCGCCATCCTTCGGTACTGCTGCGGTGCCTCCGCCAGCTCCTGTAGCACCCACACCGGTTCCTCCGGCGCAGGCACAGTTTTCCTCAGCACCGGTGGTGAGCATTCCGGTGCCGCCGCCTCCGCCCGTCGTAAGCACCCCGGTGCCGCCTCCGCCCGTCGTAAGCACCCCGGTGCCGCCTCCGCCGATTGTGAGTACTCCGGTGCCACCGCCTCCGCCGGTGAGCGCCGCGGTGCCCAGTGTTCCGGTTCCCAGCGCCCCGGTCCCAGCGGCCGCGGAACCACTACCGCCGAGCCTTGACCCTGATGACGACGAGTTCGACATCACGATCTTGTCCAGCGCTAAGGCTGCCGCGCCCATCTATCGGCTGACTACTGAAGCAGGCGGTGTCCATGATCTGCCACGCGGCACGTTCATCGTAGGTCGCCGCCCTAGTCATTCCCCAGGTGTCTCTGGCGAATTGCTCAAGTTGGACGATGCCTCCCGGACCATGTCGAAGAATCACGCCATTGTGGAAGTCCGTCCCGAGGGATTGCGTGTGACCGACACTGGATCGACGAATGGCACCCGGCTTCTGGCAGTTTCCGGTGATGACGTGGTTCATGAAGCAGAGCCTCACGTCGGTTTCGACGTATCGACGGGCAGTCGCATTCAGTTCGGTGATCTGACCGCCACCTGCGAACAGATATAGGGCGGAAGAGATAGTTCGGCATGGATGACCCCGCGGGCTTTGCCGGGACTGCATTCTTCACCGGCGCCATGCTTATCGGCGCAGGTGTGCTCGTCCTATGGGTGGCTCGTCATTAGGACAGCGTGCTGCGCAGCATGCAGTCAACGCGGAGCGCGGCCTGCTCTGAGATTCCGGGTGGACGAGCGAAGTACGATACCGGTCACCCGATGACTTCGAAATCGCGCAGTCGTTTGCGGTCCGCCTTCGAGCTGGAGTTCTGCAGGGCCAGGAGCTCGGCGTAGATCCCACCGGACGAGGCCAACTGCGCTGGGGTGCCGATCTCGTCAATTCTTCCGTTCTTCAGCGTGACGATCCGGTCGACTTCAGCAATGGTGGAAAGCCGGTGCGCGATGATCAAACTGGTGCGCCCTCGCATCAGATCGTCCAGCCCCGCCTGCACCAAACGCTCGGACTTGGTGTCAAGAGCCGAGGTGGCCTCGTCCAATACCAGAATGGGGGCGTCCTTCAGCATGGCGCGAGCGACCGCAATGCGCTGTTTCTGACCACCGGAGAGCTTCATGCCACGCTCGCCGATCAGCGTCTCGTAACCGTTCGGGAACTTGGCGACGAAACTGTCAACCGCTGCACGCCGCGCAACGGCCGCGATCTCTTCCTCGGTGGCATCGGGCTTTCCATAGGCGATGTTCTCCGCCACTGTGCCCGAAAACAGCGCAGGGTCCTGGAATACGACACCGATCGTTTGGCGCAAGGTCATCAGATCGGCGTCGATGCCAGCGACTTCGATATCACCAGAACGGGTGGCGTACAGGCCCATCAGCAGGTTGATGAGTGTGGTCTTTCCGCCACCCGATTCCCCCACGAAAGCGATGCGTTCGCCGCGGTCAACCTCGAATGAGATGCCGTCCAGGACATCGTCAGCGTCATCGTAGCCAAAGCGCACGTTCTTGAACGAGATCATCGGCACATCAGGGCCGTCTGAGATGCTCGGAGCGTGTGGGCGCCCACCGGTTCCCTCGATCTTCGCTGGATCGAGTTCCATCACCTCGAAGTAGGAGCGCGAGCCGGCGATCGCACGCTGGGCGGTGTCGACAACCCAACTCAGACTCGTCACCGGTTCGCGTGCGAGTGCCATGAGCTGGATCAGCATGACCATCTCGCCGGGACTGAAATGTCCCTGCACAGTGCGCACGAAGATCAGCAGATAGATGCCGAAGAAGATCACGTTCAGCACAGCGCGCCGTAGCGTATCCATCTTGTGCCAGTAGGCGGACTGTTCCTTCGTCAGAGTGACGGTGTTGCCGAAGTGGTCCTTGAAGTGTTCGAGTTCGCTGCTTTCGCGGGCGAAGGACTTGACGACCTTGATCTGCCCGACGACCTCAGCAAAGCGACCTGAGGCGATATCGACGTGTTCGTTCTTCTCGCCCTCGATGCGCTGCCACTTGCGGGAGGTCAGCGCGGTGAGCCAGAAGTACGTCGGGTATGCGATAGCAAGCAGAAGTGCGAGCGGCCAGTAGTACCAGATACTGATGACGAGCACTGAGAGAGTGGTCAGAATGAGCATGACGAACATGTTCGAAAAACTCTTCATGAAGTTCGTGATCTCGGTGATGGAGCGATTCAGCCGAGAAACGATGGTGCCGGTCAACTCGTTGTCGTAGTAGCGCTGCGGCAGATTGAGCAACTTGTCGAAGTAGCGGGTTGAGAGGATCGCGCGCATCTTGGCGCTCATCACATCGCCCCAATAACCGCCAACATTGCTTACCACCGTGTCGATGAGGCTGGCCGCCAGCAGGGCTAGGGCAAGCAGTAACACCGACCGGATGGCTGTCTCGGAGACATCGTTGCCGCCTGCGATCGCGGTGACGGCGTCGACAACGATGTCGGTGGCGCGGCCGGTGATGAACGGCACTGCCAGACCCGCTGCGGTCACGATGGCAGCCGAGATCATGATCCCGATGTAGTACGGGGTCAGGGAGCGGGTAAACCGCAAAATGCGCACGAGCGCTGACATAGGCGGATCTCCAGGGGCAAAGGGGGTGACTCCTATTATCCAACGTGGCGGGCGCCGTAGTCATGGCGAACTGTTTCTGGTCTCTGGCTTGGCCCGAGTCAGACGGGGAAAATCTCTCGTCAGTGCACTGTTCGGGGTTCCATATTCGGGTTGAGGGCACGATATATGGCACCCCCAACCCGAATATGGAACCAGCACCCCATGGATCCGGGGCGCGGTCTTCCAGGTGGGTCTCAATCTGAGACGAGTGCGGTCAGCACCCGGGCGAGACGCCGTGCTCTCGTCGATTCGTTGGAGGCAGTCATCAAGGGGTGCAATAACGAATAGCGTTCTTGGCTCGATAGCGCTTCGAACTTTTTCTTGGCTGCGGGTGCGGTTTCGAGTGCTTGAGCGAGGTCCTCGGGCACTTCCGCTGTTGCCGGGCCTGCGTAAGCGCGTTGCCAACGACCGTCAGTTTTGGCTCGTTCAACTTCATCGAGTCCGCGCTGACGCATTCGACCTTCGTCGGTGAGACGAGCGATATGCATGACGTTGCGCTGTGACCAGATTGAACGAGCACGGCGAGGAGTGAAGCGCTGCCGAAAGGTGGCCTCGTCATATGTTCTGCGTTGCCCGTCGATCCACCCGCTGCAAAGCGCCTCATCGAGCGCTTCTGCGTAACTGAGCGAGGTCGGTGACGTGGTGTTCTTCTTCGCGAGAAGCAGCCATACCCCATCGCAGATATGTTCGTTCTCGTCCAGCCAGCGCCGCCAGGCGATGACGTCGGCTACGACAAGGATCTCAGGATCGTCCGGATGCGTTGCGGTCACCTCACGATGATTCCATATCGCCGAAGCCACCTCGTCGGCTTCGGCTAGCGACCACCTGAGGAACCGCCGCCCCCGCCGCCACCCGAGGAACCCCCGCCTGACGAGCCGCCAGAGCCACTGCTCGACGGACTGTAGGTCGCCGCTGCTTGCGTGCTACGAGTAAACACAGGCAGCATGCGTGGGAAGGGAAGGTTGCTGTGGTTGTCAATCCAGGGCTGCGAGGTCTGGGTGGAACTGTAGGCGCTGTCCAGGACGGGACCCCAACTGCGCTCCTGACCTAACAAAATCGCATATGGCAGCAGGCGTTCATACAGGTGAACGAATTCGACGCTACCTGCCCGGCATCGTTGGGCGTTCTCAGCGGACTGCAACTTGTTGAACCGGTCGGCATCGGTGCCACGAATGAACGTGCGCATGTCTTGAAGCCGCTGGTAGGCGAGTGCGCCCGTCGGTGTGGGAACCGTGTGGCGGGAGCCGAAATAGATCGCGAACGCCACGATTGTCAGACCCGCGACCAGGCTAGCGATGAGTGCAGGGATCGCGTTGTCACGTCCCATCATTGTGGCGGTGACTGCTACGGCAACCGCCACCGCTGCGATCCCCAGCGTTACCCAGAATGCGAGTCGGGCTATCGGACTGCGCTCTTTGGTGACCAGTCCGCGTTCTTTCGCCGCATCGAGTCCTGCTTTGGTCAGGGATGTGACGCGGCTGGCGAAACTCGTGCTACTCGTGGGGATAGCGAACGTAGGGTTAGTCGAGAAGAACTCTTGGAGGACTCGTTGATCGACTGGGTCCGTGGCGCGCTCGGGGTTCGCGATGTGCAAGATCGGCGTTGAGGACTTGTCGGGAATCTCTATCCGCAACGCGCCGCGCACAGCGAGATGCACGATCTGCGCCGGAAATGCGCTGCGCGAACCTGGGACGAGGTGAGCTGCGATCAACGGTGGTAGATCGTCTGGCACCCCGAACTGTGCCACGCCGATCTCAGGTGCGGTGCGGGACCGGCGAACCATCCGCCGGTAGGCGATCCCTCCAATAATGGTGGTGAGGATGCCGCCGCCAAGTGCGATATACGGACCGAGGTCCAATACGGCATTGGGCTGACGAGCGGGTGGCTGGGTGATGGTTCCCGCCGTGAAACCGATGGCGACAGTGACACCATCTTGGGGCACGCGTGGTCCCGACGCTGTTCGGAATTGCGTCCGGCCATCGGTCAGCCGTTCGGTGACTAGTTCACACCGTTTCGTTGAGCCACTGCGGCCTTGGTAGCAGGCCGACTGACCAGTGAGATTGCCGCTCAACTCCGGTGAGAACGTGATCGAGGTGTCGAATTCCTCGATTGGCTGACTAGAGCGCAGCGGGAGCAAATTCCAGTAAAACTCGTCATTTCCCGATTCTGTTGCGGCGATCATCACATCGCGCATCTCGTACTCGATCACATAGGTGGTCAGACCGTGAACGAAGTCGTCAGTGCCGAGCAATAGCTTGAGTTCACCGCCCTCTCGCTCGGTGGTATAGGGAACCGGGTCGCCATTCTCATCGGTGATCGAGAGCACACGGGTATGTAGATCAGCGCCGAGGTAGCGGGTTTCTAGGCCGCGGACGATCCCGCGATTTTGATCGAAGTCAGGGAAGCGGGCGACGAGGGTCTCGGTGACGTGTGCGACCGAGCGCCCTTCGTCGTTCTGCGAGACGGAATACTCGGCTGACCAGCGAGCATAGGAGAAATTGTCTACGTTCGCGACCGCCGCGGAGGCGGAAAGCAGAGCTGCTCCAATGACGCCCGTAAGGATTGCTAGAAGTCCCAGAATCCGATTTTGCCGCCGTTCACCCATGCTCTGACACTAACAATCTCATGCGCGGCCGTCACGTTGTTTCATGTCGGGGTGCAGGTGCAGGGGTGCAGGTGCGGGGGTGCAGGAAAATCGTGTTAAGCACCGGTTATAAGTGGTGCTCAACACGATTATTGTGCACTCGAACAGACGGTGACGTTGCCGCGATCCGCATTTTCCGTACCCAGCAACACAGATCACAGTGACCTGAGCGAGGTTTGCAAACAAGGACGAGAGCCCCGCCGCAGCGGAGCCCTCGTCCTTACGCACTGTCTACGAACTGGTCTTTAGCCCACCCAGGTCACGGAATGGAAGGCCTGCGCACCCAGGAAGAGCGAGAGAATCTGGTTTGCCGACTGCTGGCCATTCGCGCTGTTCCAGAAGATCGCGATGCTTTCACGCCGCTCTGGGTAAGCGATGAAGAATGCCTTACGGTCACCGTTGTCACCCCAGTGCCATAATGCCTTGCCGTTGGCGTTAGTCTGCAGACCCACGCCTAGACCCCACTTGATATAGGGGTTTGCGCCATTGGTCGCCGAACGTACAGCATCTGAGGACTCTGTGGTCCACAGTTCGTGGGTCGCTGACTCTAGGCCTTCACCGCCCAGCAGTGCCCGCTGTATGAACTTGTCATAGTCGGCAGCCGTGGTTTGCAGCGTGTAGGCGGTGTTGCCGTTGGAGTAGTTGCTGACGTTACCGGCCACTCCGGCGGCGTTGTGGCCCACGGCTGTGCGGCTGAAGTTTTCGGGCAAAGTCACCAGTGTGGTATTCGACATGCCAAACGGCTCGAACACCTCTTCCTGCAGAGTCTGTTCGAACGGTTTTCCGTCAAGGTGTTCGATGGTCCGCTGGAGCAGGAAGAATCCGTCTCCGGAGTATCCGAACTTGGTGCCGGGCGTCCAGGCCGGAACCAGTGGCGTGTCGCTGCCGACACCCCCGGCCCAGTTCGGGAAGCCGGTAGTGTGGTTGAGCACCATGCGGGCGGTCACTGTCTTCGCAAGTTCGTTTCCTGCCGTGCGAGGCGACTCGTAGTACTCCCATAACGGGGTGTCCAAGTCGATGACGCCCTCGTCTACGCGCTTGAGCACCACGTAGGATCCGACGACCTTGCTCAGTGACGCGGCCTGGAAGATGGTGTCTTCGGCGACCTTGATTCCGGTGCGAGTGTTCTGTACGCCGTACTCGTATTTCTCAGTAACTCCATCCTTGGTGTAGACCACCTGAGCGCCAGGGATGGCGCGTCCTGCGAGAATCTCCGCAAGGGTCGATTTCTTTGAAGAGATGCCTTCGAGAGCGTCGGCTTGGGTGCGCAAATCCTCGACTTGTGCGAGCAGGTCATTGAGTTGCGTCGTCAACGAGTCAACTTCTGCCGTCAGTTGCTTCTGCTTCGCCATCAGGTTGTTCAAGGACGTCTGTGCCTCGCTCACGTTGGTGCGAGCTGCGGTGGCGGCAGCCTTCGTGTTCTTTGCGTCCAGTTTGGCGACGAGCACTGCCTGACGCCTGTTCTTCACTCGCGTCTTGGCGGCCCTGGTCCTCTTCTTGGCTTGGGCTAGTTGTCTCTTCGTCTTCGTCGTCTTCTTGCGCGTGTGCTTTTTCTTGGCTTGGGCCACCTTCTTCGTTGCCTTGGCGGCCTTCTTCACAGCCTTCTTTCGCTTGGTCTTTGCCTGAGTGAGCTTCTTGGTTGCCGCGGTAGCGTTTTGGTCGGAGATTTTGGACGAGTTCTGTGTCGCATTAAGTGTTTCTTGCGCATCTTCCACGCGTGCTTCGGTACGAATCAATTCGTCTGCTTTGGCCGTGCGCTGATCTTCAACGAGCGTGGCTTGTGCTCGCTGGGCGGCTTCTTCTTCGCGCAGTGCCGCGATTCGCTCGGCAGTGGTCGGTCCTTGCTCGGATAGTTCAGTGAGCGCGAAGTCATAGGCGAACGTGGCGGCGCGCTGCACGTAAACGTTGGCCTGAGCCTGTGTGACGGGTGCCGCGAACGCCGTCGTGGCTGTCAGCGCGACCTCGCGTCCTTCGACGAGGATGTAACCGCTGTCGTGCGAGGCATCGCCAAGCTCACCGGTCTTGTTGGCAAGTACTTCACGAGGAACCACGGCACCGAATTTGGTGTTGACGAGTTGGCCCTTCATCAGGTCGATGATGTGCTCGCTTGAAGCGGCGCTGAGGAAGTCGTGTTCGTAGAGGCGGACGAGGAAGTCGGTCACCTCACTGGAGTTGAGCCAGTTCTCTTGCAGTGGCGGGACCGCAGTATGGATCATCTTGCGTCCAAGCCACATTGTCTCGTACCCGAGTTCTGCAATGTAGTCATTGATTGCGTCAAAACCGCCAGCACGGTCGATGAGTACGTTTGTTGCCGTGTTATCGCTGACTTGAACCATCAACTCCATGAGTTCTCGTACTGAGATGTCGAGCGGAAACTCGCGAAGGCGCAGCGTGCCGGATCCTCCGACGATATTGCTGGAGCCTTCCGGGATGGTGACCAACTCGTCGAGGGAGAGCTCTCCGTTGTCGGCAAGGTCCATGAGCTGGGCAAGCAGCGGTAACTTGATGACACTGGCTGCTTTGTAGGGCTCTTGGTCTCCGACCGTGATGGTGTCGCCGTCGATGACGCCAGCCAGGTCAGTGATCGAGACGCCCATGCGAATGTTGTTGCTGGCGGCCTCGTCGACCAGGCCTTGCAGGTCTCGCTTCAAAAGCGATGCTGCCTGGCTGGGTGTCGGGTCTGCCGCGCGGGCTGGGACGGCACCTGCCAGGAACGTGAACAGCATTGTCAGGGCGGTTATAACCGCCACCCGGGTGTGTCTTGAGTGTTTACGGGTTTGGTGCTGGGACATCGATCCTCCTCGAGGAGTGTTCATGGGATGTTTCTGTGTCGAGAATTCCCCATGGTGAAAGTGTTGAGGGAGTTGAGGAGTCTCGACGGGTCACCGGGTGGACCCAATGATCACCTGGAGTGATGGAAGCCTAACCGCGCATACTTTCGATGCTGTTGCCGCATTGTTTCAGGTGAATTTCGCGAAGCTGAGTGGGATCGACGGGTTGCTGGCACCGAATTGATTCGGACGAGGCCGCCGAGAGGGTGGGGTGCCATAATGCTCTGGATCTGCTGCAACCCAGGACTCTCGGTCGCTGAAACGGTGAACCTAGCCTGGTGCGTCGCCCGGCAGACTGGAATCGCGCCACCCAGAACGCCAAGGTGTTTAGCGGAATCGACAGGGTAGTAGATCATGGACGAGACCAACGCAAGAATCAGTCGCCTCGAGTTCCATCGGATCCCCGCTGAAGAGCCATATATCAGGATGAACGGGACGTTAAGCGATTTCTGGGCCTTTGCAATTCCGAACCTCCAGGCATAGTCTCAAGCCTCGCTGTCTCAGTTGCGGTTCGGAAGCCTCAAGGCGCGTTACTGGTCGCCAGACACAGACATCTTGGCCGACGAGAAAACCTACAACGCTGATGTCTACGTATTTTGCGTCAACAAGGCTCAAACTCACGACGAGTACGACTCGTTGGACTTGTCGCAATGGTCGTTCGCGGTGCTGCCTCGACAGATTCTCGAAGAACTCAATGTGCAGTCGATCAGTTGAGAAGATGCGCTGCGAGGCGCTGAACCTTCTCAGCAAGTTGGTCGCGAATCTGTCGCATCCGCTCCTCGCCCTCGACCCCGCGCAGGCTCGGCTCGTCGATGTCCCAGGTCTCGATGGTGCCGGACATTTCGGGTACGGGCTCGACCGTTGCTTCGTCACCGATCACGACGATTCGATCGACCCGGTGCAACAGCGCGGGGTCGATGGGTTTCGGGTACTCGCCAGTCATCGTCCCACCGACCTCTGCGACTGTCGCAACGGATTGCGTGTTTAACACCGCACCGGGATGAGTGCCTGCAGAATGCACTTGCACGGCATCTCCTGCGTGCAGACGCATGAGTGCCGCAGCCATCTGTGACTTGCCACCGTTCTTCACGCATACGAACAGCACGGACGGCTTGTCTTGGATCATTGGTGGTTCAGTTCCTTAAGTGCGGTGCTTGGCGGCCGCGTGACCGTAGTCGCCATCGGTTGCGGAGGTTTTGCTCTTGCGCTAGTGAAATTCTAGGCGCGGTACGGAAAAACGGCAGCAAGTGATGTGGCCGAGGAGCGCTGCTTGACGGGAACTGGGTGTATCGCTGGACGGTCGCCAGGCGTATAGGCATTCATCTAGCAACGCGAAAACCCCGCAGCTTTCTTTCGCGCAAAGAACGGTCCGACGATGGCGCAGATTCACTCCTTCGTGCGCTCAATTTCCGAACGCAGCTCTTTCCAATTCACGCCCCTACCACCGAGTCTCTTGACTGTGGATAGGCGCATAGACCCCTGACCAGTGCCAGCGACTGCCGCACCAGGAAGTACGTAGAACTGCCAGTCGTCAATATTCAATGGGTCATACTCATCGCCGGGCAAAGTCATGTGGACGCAGAAAACGTATACGTCGGCAACGAATGCTGGGCCGAAGGTGTTACTTTCTGCGTCCCAAGAAGTCTTACCTGGTCGACCGGGCAAGCCAGAAAAAGAGATTATTGCTGGCCTACTTGTCGGCCAGGACTGGGAGTAACCTGACGTTTTCACTTCAATTGTCGTGCCGTCCTGAGCCCGGACGTCGTAAGCGTCCCATTCCACCCGTGTTTGTTCCGAGCCCACGGCGCGCGCTACCAGGAATTCCGCGAGGTAGCCGCGCGTCGTGTTTCCTCGTAGATCGGATAGCGCGAACCGCCAGAATTCCGAAACGGAAGCGTCAATGCCTCTGAAGCGATCTTCGCCCTGAAGTTGACTCCGCATGGGAGAAGCCTATCCAGCCTGCTATGGAGTTCTCGTCCATCACATCCATCAAGGCCGATTCTTATTGACCCGAGGTAAGTACCCCCATGTCGAAGAGTAATAGTGACAGCCCGTTGGCGGCCTGCGAGAGGTGCTGAGGGTGACCGTCCGCGAGCGGGTCGCCATATGATGAGACCCAGGTACACCCGGCTGCATCAGTTGCTTTAGCGATGTCAGTTAGCAGAGATACAAGATACGGACGTGATCAACCCACCCCATGCGCCGAGCAGAGTTAAGGGTCGAGGGAATTTGGCACTGCAACACGGGGATTGATACCAAAGCAAACAAGTGGGTTACATTCGCAATGTGCCAAGGACGAAGCGGGCGGATCCGTCAGCGGACTTTTCATGCACCCAGTCCTTCTCGTAATCACTCACACTTACGGTTATCCCACACTGCACTTCTTAAGAGAAAGTTCCCCCGAACTACTTTGAAATAGGCCGGAGGCCCTGAGCCACTGTTGAAGTGGATCTGCCTCGAGTAGGATTGAGTCATATCGAAAGCGAGGTTCGATCATGCGCACCACGAGGCAACTCAGCATCACCCTCCCTAACAGCATGGCTGACGCGCTCAAGGAGCGTGTAGCATCCGGCGCGTATGCAAGTGAGAGCGAGGTCGTCCGAGACGGCTTGCGCGCACTGTTCGCACGCGAAGAAGCCGTCGAAAACTGGCTACGAACTGAGGTTGCCGCCTCCGTCGAAGAGTTGCGCGCTGATCCCGAGCGGGCAATCAGTTCCGAAGAGATGCGAGCCGAACTCTCCCGCTGGCACACTGAGCGACTCTCTGACAACTCATCGTGACGCATCACGTCGTCTATTCACCGCGCGCTCATGAGTAGTTGCGGACAATCTTCGACTGGATCGCGGGCGAAGCCGGACCTGTAATGGCCCAGCGGTATGTGCTCTCGATCTATGACTACTGTGACGACCTGGCCAACTTCCCGCTCCGGGGTCGAGCTCGGGATGATTTGTCGCCCGGGATGCGAGTCATCGGGTTTCGTCGGCGAGCGATAGTCGCGTTCTTGGTCACTGAGAGCGACGTGGAGATTCACGGTGTTTACTATGGCGGCGTCGACTATGAATCACTGATCCACGACAGCCTGGAATAGCCGAGACCATAACTTGGAGACCGCCTCATCGTCGTGCGGTGAATGCCGGCTAGACCTCTGGTCTCGGAGATCGCTGAGTAGGGGTTCCAACTGTCCGGGGCTACAAGTCCGCCGGAACGTGTGAAGGCTTCTCCAGCCCGGATCATCGAGTTAGTCGTGAGGAGAGTCGCGCCACGGCTCAGGATGATCTCAAGCATTCGGAGCATCTTGTCGAGATTGTGGGAGAGTCTGCTGAGGCTTGACACGACGAGCAGAGCGCCGGGTGCCGCAATAGTGAGCATCTGCATCGCGGCCATCTCGTGTCCAGACCTTCAAAGAGCCATGTCGGCTTTTCTCCGGTCGAGACGGCATGACTCTCTAGCCAGATATCCAGCGGCTCTGCCGCACTGGCGGTGGGAGTGAGGATTCCTTCGTTCTGCACGTTCCCGTAGATCCTCAGCGAACCGAAAAACTCGGCTTATAGGCCAAAACTCAGCCAACGGCGAGACCAAGCCCAATCAAAACACAAGACATCCGCGATGTCGTGACAACGCGAAAACCCCGCAGCTTTCGCTACGGGGTTTGCTGTGGCTCCGACCGGCGTCGATCCGGTGACCTTTCGATTTTCAGTCGAACGCTCTACCAACTGAGCTACAGAGCCAGGTCACGAATCTCCGATTGGAGATAAGTGCCGAGCGACCCCGACGGGACTTGAACCCGCGACCTCCGCCGTGACAGGGCGGCGCGCTAACCAACTGCGCCACGGGGCCTTGATCAATCAAGACCTGGTTCCAGAAAACTTCTCAAGAACCTGCATGATCGTACCCTATCGATCTCTCAGTTGAAAAATCGAGGGCCAACCACGCGTGACCGCCGCCGAGGCGACAATCTCAAGCGTTGCGATCCCAGCGGCTAGGCCGCCAAGACTGCGTTACTCGTACCCCCAACGGGATTCGAACCCGTGTTACCGCCGTGAAAGGGCGGCGTCCTAGGCCACTAGACGATGGGGGCCTTGTCGGTGCTTTCGCATCAGACAACTTGCCTAGCATAGACGGTTTACCCGCTTTTCGGCAACGAGGCTTTCTTGCTAGCTTATTGTTATGCCGTGAACTCGGATTGAAAGCGAGGCAGGGCTCGTCATCGATGAACTGACTCGGGCAGGATTGTTCTATGTTCGAGATGTCTAACGAGGACTTCGATGCGGTGGTTGCCGGAGTGCTCGACCGTATTCCCGCTGAGGTTGGCGCTCGGCTGCGCAATATCGCTTTTGTCATTGAGGACGAGGCGCCAGCGCATGACCCGCATCTTTTGGGGCATTACGACGGCATCCCTATCACGGCGTATGGCGACCGAGCGGCGATTGGCGCGCTGCCGGACAAGATTACGATCTACCGCAAACCGATCCTGCGAATGTGTGAAAGTGCGGACCAGGTCGTCGAGGAAATAGCGGTCACGGTCATTCATGAGATTGGGCATTACTTCGGCATCGAAGATGATCGGTTGCATGAGTTGGGCTGGGCGTAACCTGCGAGTTTGGTAATCATTCTCATTTGCGGTACGTTAATTGCCGTACCTAGATGAAAGTGATTCTCATGAAGCGGTTGTTTGGACTCGGTGCCGGTCTGGCACTTGTTGTGGCGTTGGCAGGATGCGGTGGCGATCAGGGCTCCGCGGATGTTTCGGCGCCGACGAGCGCTGCCCAGCAGTTATCGATTGTTGCCACGACGACGCAGGTCGCCGAGTTCACCCGGAGTGTGGTGCCCGGTGGCTGGGAAGTCACACAATTGCTTGCTCCAGGGACGAGCGCCCACAGCTTCGATCCGACTGCCGCTGATTTGATGGCGATCGGCAGTGCGGATGTGCTGGTCACTAGTGGTGCAGGGCTTGAGACCTGGCTTGATGACGCCACTACTGCCGCTGGGTTCGACGGTGCGGTGATCGATGCTTCAGAAGGCATCGTTCTTAGCGGTGATCATGACCATGATCACGGTGACGAGGGTCACACCCACGATGATGAGGCAGACGATCACGACCATGACCACGACGACGACGGTCACGACCACGATCACTCAGATGACGCTGACCACGCTGACGAGCAGCACGACGACGAGGCCGCCGGGGACAGCGACGAAGATCACACCACCGAAGACGACCACGACGGTGACGACCACGACCATGGCGAGCACAACCCGCACATCTGGCTCGATCCGCTGGGTGCCGAGACCATGGTGACGAACATCGCCGAAGGCTTGGCAGCTCAGGACAGCGCCAACGCTCAGACCTTCCGCGATAACGCAGCCGCGTACATCGCCAAACTCGAAACTCTCGACAGCTGGATCGCGGAAAACATCGACGCCGTCCCGCAGGACCAACGCCTGCTGGTTTCCAACCACGACGCTTTCCACTATTACAACGACCGCTACGGCGTGACCTTCGTCGGCTCGATCATCCCGAACTTCGAGGACAACGCCGAACCGTCGGCCGCTCGTCTGCAAGAGCTCATCGACGACATCAAGGAACTCGGCGTCAAAGCGGTCTTCTCCGAAACGGCCATCGACCCGCGCACCGCGGAGCAGATCGCATCATCCGCAGGTGTCGAGGTCTACGTGGGCGACGACGCGCTCTACGCGGATTCCCTAGGACCAAAGGGCTCGGAAGGCGACACTTACTTCAAGTCCATGATTCACAACACGACAATGTTGCTCAATTCCTGGGGTGCCAGCGCAACGGAGCCTCCGGCTGAACTAAAATCGTAGGGTGAACCAAGTCGGCCCTGACGTCATCCATATCGCGGGTGCTGCCTTCTCTTATGGTGCCCAGCCCGCACTGGAAGGCGTCACAGCGACAATTGAACGCGGTGACGCTGTCGCGCTGATCGGTCCGAACGGGTCGGGAAAGTCGACCCTGCTCAAAGGACTGCTTGGCCTCGTCCCGCAGACCTCCGGTTCGTTGCGAGTCTTCGGCAATACGCCGCGTGCGGCCCGCCGAATCACCGGGTTCATGCCGCAAACCGACGAACTCGATCCGCAGTTCCCGGTCTCACTGCGCCAAGTGGTGATGATGGGGCGTTACCGGCGTCTCGGCGCCCTGAGATGGCCGAGCAAGGCCGATCAGCGTGTCGTGGACGCCGCGATTGAACGGGTCGGACTGGCCGCGCACGCGCACACCCGATTCGGCGAGCTTTCGGGCGGTCAGCAGCAGCGCGGAATCCTGGCGCGCGCCATCGCCGCAGAGCCCCAACTCGTCCTGCTTGACGAGCCGTTTAACGGACTCGACAAGACCAACCGGGACGCGTTGCTCGGTCTGGTGCGTGACCTACGCGATGACGGAATCACGGTGGTCACATCGACGCACGACCTGCAATTGGCGCGAGACGTGTGCAGCCATGTGATGCTGCTCAACCGCACCATGGTCGCCTACGGCACTGTGGACGAGGCATTGACCCTCGATCACCTTGAGCGGACCTTCTCCGGAATCGGGGTCGAGATCGACGAGCACACCGTCGCAACCCCCGACCACTCGCACGGAGCGACTGAGCCCATCGCGTCACCCGGGGTCGACGCGCTGCACGATGAGCGTGGCCCGCATGGCAGTCACGGTGCGCCGCGCGCATGAGCATCGCTGAGGTAGCGCAGATCTTCGAACTGCCATTTATGTCCCGAGCGCTTATCGGCCTTGTCGTGCTCGCTGTCGCCGCCGCGATCGTGGGGCTCTTCGTCAACCTGCGCGATCTGGAATTCATCTCCGACGGACTGACCCATGCGGTTTTCCCGGGGCTGGTAGTCGGGTACCTCGTGGGCGGCACCTCGTGGATACTGGCGGGTGCCCTCGGCGCCGCGCTGGTCGGTGCGGTGATCTTGACGCTAGTCGATAGGCGACGAGTCGGCTCTGACGCGGGGATAGCGGTGGTTTTGGCGTCGATGTTCAGCATCGGTGTGGTGCTGATATCCCGCAGTGATGGATATGTCGCCGAGTTGGAACAGCTGTTATTCGGACGATTGCTGACGATGACCGACGTGCAACTGCGCCAGATCGTGATTGTGGCAGTGTTGGCTGTCGTAGTGGTTGGCGCGACCGCGCGACTGCAGCTGTTCCGGGCCTTTGACCTGCGCGGATACCGAGCCGCCGGTCTGCGTGATCTACAGGTCGATATTGCCCTGAACATCGCTGTGGCACTGATCGTCGTCGCCGGGTCGCAGGCCATCGGGAACCTGATGGTGTTGGCGCTGCTGATTCTTCCGGTCGGCACGGCACGCCTGGTGACCCGCAAGCTGGTCGGCATCGTGCCGATTGCCGTCGTTGTCGCCGTGGTGACCGCCGTTGTCGGGCTGGTCGCGGGATTTGAACTGTCTGTTTCCCACGGTCTCGCGCTGTCGCCTAGCGCAGTGGTTGTGCTCGTGATGATCGCGGTGTACCTGGTGGTTCTTTTGACCAGTCAGACGTGGCTCTGGGCGGCGCGACGGGGTGCTCGCCGACGAGCTGACAGCCGCGCCCAAAACCAGACGATCGGTGGCGTACCGGGACGAACCGTGCAGGGTGCGCCATGAGCGAGTTCTACCAGCTGGCGTTGACCGAGGCCATCCTGCTTGGCCTGCTGAGCGCGATCACCGGGACCGTGGTCGTGCTGCGCCGTCGCGCCTTCTTCACAGTGGCACTGACGCATGCGGCTTTCCCCGGTGGTGTGATTGCTGCGCTGTTGGGGATCAACGTGGTGCTGGGCGCCGGAGTGTTCTCCATCGTGCTGGTGATCGCTTTGGCGTTATTGTCACGAGTTCGTCGCCAAGGGAAACAGGTCGCGACCGGCGTTGTGCTCACTGGCGGATTCGCCCTGGGGATGGTGCTGCAGTCGCTGCTGCCCGCCCAGGCGAATTCCGTCGACACGTTCCTGGTTGGGTCGATTCTCACCGTGAGCCGTACTGACGTGATCGCCACTGCTGCTGTATTGGCAGCGGCGATCGTGGTTGTCGCGGGTTGGGGCAAGCAGTTGGTCTTCTCTAGTTTCGATCCCAGCGGCTACCGTGCGGCAGGGTTTGCTGCCTTCGGCATTGATCTGCTGGCGCTCGGCTTGATCGCCGGCACTGTTGCCGTGGCAATGCCCGCAGTGGGGTCGATTCTGGCAGTTGCAATCATCGTAGGACCCGCGGCGACGGCCCGGCTGCTGACCGGCCGCATTGCGCTGCTGATGCCACTGGCCGCTGTGATCGGGGTCATGAGCGCTGTAGGCGGTCTAGAGATCTCACGGCATTGGAATGTGGCCGCAGGGGGAGCGATCACGTTGCTCGCGGCGGCTATCTTCACTGTGGTGGCGGTTGCCACCGCCCTGCGCCCGCGAGGACGCACGGCTGCGGCATAGCTGCGCTATTCTCGCGGGCGCATAGCTGCGCCATTCAGCAAAGAGTCGTGCATAGTTCATATTCTCGCTATCGACTGCGGCGGACTAGAACGTGCACAATAGTACGGATGAGCGGTCCTGGAGCGGTCTCAAGGGTTAATGACGAGCATCCTGGGACGGTCCGTGAAGTTTTCTTGGCTTTTCTGCGACTCGGTGTGACCTCATTTGGCGGCCCGGTGGCACATTTGGGCTATTTCCGCGAGGCCTTTGTCCAGCGACGTCAGTGGCTCACCGACCGCGCCTACGCTGACTTGGTTGCGCTGTGCCAGTTTTTGCCAGGCCCGGCTTCAAGTCAGGTCGGAATGGCAATCGGGTTGCAACGAGCCGGAATCAGAGGACTGCTGGCAGCCTGGTTCGCGTTTACGGATGCCATCCGCGATCATTCTGGTCGCCTTCGCGTTCGGATTCAGCTGGGTTGGGGGTTCTTCCGAAGCGGGCTGGTTGGCTGGTTTGAAAGCGGCTGCAGTTGCCGTCGTCGCACATGCTGTGCTCGGTATGTCTCGGAGCCTGGCACCCGATATGAAACGGGCAACGATCGCCGCTGCCGCGATGATCGTTGTGCTGCTCGTGCCGCATCCTGCCGTGCAGGTCGCCGCCATCATTGCCGGTGGTTTCGTCGGTCTGGCATGGTTGCGGGAGCCGCCCGATCATGACTCTCAGGAGAACGTCGTCATCGGTGTTTCCCGCAAGGCGGGCACGGTTGCCTTGGCTGGGTTTTTCATGCTCATCATTCTTCTGCCAATGATGGCCGCCATGACAGGCAACCCCCATATCCATCTCGCAGACATGTTCTACCGGACAGGGTCCTTGGTCTTCGGTGGCGGGCACGTGGTGTTACCGCTGCTTGAAGCAGAGACGGTACGAACCGGCTTGGTCGATCACGACGCGTTTCTTGCCGGTTACGGCGCCGCACAAGCCGTGCCAGGGCCACTGTTCACCTTTTCGGCATTTTTGGGTGCGCTGAGTTCGTCATACTGGGCGTTGGGCGCGATTGTCGCGTTGGTCGCAATTTTCCTGCCCGGCGCGTTGTTGGTCATTGGTGTGCTGCCATTGTGGGGGCGGTTAAAGCAGTCGAGACTCGCTCGCCGTGGATTGATGGGTGTCAACGCTGTGGTAGTGGGCATCCTCGCGGCTGCCTTGTACGATCCAGCCTTCATCCAAGGAGTCACTTCACCGGGGACAATGGCGCTTGCGGTAGCGGTGTTCATCGCGCTGACAAGGTGGAGCCTGCCTGCATGGGCGGCAGTCATCGGGGCAGGATTGATCGGATTCGTCCTCCTGTGAGGGGACGAGTCATATGTGATGTTCAACAAAGAAGAATGTGGGGGTGAGTCGCGTCTGCGACTCACCCCCACACTTCGGTTGTCAGACTAGGCAGGAGTCCTGCTCAGTCATGACCTGACTAGCGGCGCCAGGCGGCTTTGACCTTGGCGGTCTTTACCTTGGACTTGTTGCCGGCTTTGTCGATGGCGCGGAACTTGATGCGCTTGAGGTTCGCGGTGATGCGAATGCCCTTGGCCTTGTTGAACTTCTTCCACTTGCCCTTGCCATTGACCTTGTAAGCAATGCGCTGGATCTTAGAAGTCTTGTCCTTGGCCTTGAGGACGATGACCTTCGTACCCTTCTTCCGCTTGGCTTTGGCCTTTAGCTTCTTCTTGCCCGGCTTCTTGGTATCGATCTTGACAGTGACCACATCGGCAGGTGAAGCAGTGGTAGTGCCCAAGACGACCACGCGTGCTTGGATGCGCACGTTCTTACCGTTCTTCTTGACCGTAGTAGGACCGGTATAGGTCTGCCAGGCCTTAGTGTTCACCCGGATCTGCAACAAAGCACGGGTGCCTGCTGGTGCGGTACCCGAAGCAGCAACCGTCACGGGCTTCTTATACCACCCACGCTTACCCGACGCCTTGGTCGGGGTGACCCGAACCGAAGCCGTCAAACGAGTACCGAGCGTGATCGAACCGGGTGGGTTGGTCTTGCCAGCGCCATCACTTGGAGGTGTGGTGTTGCCATCTCCACCACCCGGGTTCTGGCCACCATCGCCGCCACCGGGGTTCTCACCGTCATCGCCGCCGCCGGGGTTCTCACCATCGTCACCGCCGCCGGGGTTCTCCCCGTCATCGCCGCCGCCAGGGTTGCCTGGATCGGTGTCGTCACCGTCACCGGGCTGGCAGTTGTCGGCGGTGCCGTTGCGTGACCAGTGGTATTCGGTGGACACGTTGCCTGCTTGGTCGCTGGCGCGGACCTTGACGTTTTCGATGTCGTTGGGGATGGTCACAGAGCCCGTGTAGGGCTTCCAGAGTCCGCAACTTGTCTGGTAGTCGATGTGGACCAGGTTCGCGTTGGTGACGTTGTCCTGTGCCGACGCGGTCAACGTGTTCCCTGCCACATTCGCGGTCAGTGTTGGAGGAGTGGTATCACCGGTGGCGGGGTTGTATGAGCGCATCCACTTCGTCTTGACCGCGTCGTCACCGCCTGCGGCAAAGGCCGGTCCGCCTTGGTCGTTGACGATGTGGCGGAGGCCGCCGCCTTGGCCGTCAGTGCAACCGGTGATGTTCAGCGATGCGCTCAGTGCAGGGATACAGCCGTTGAGCCATCTGGTTACTGCGCGGTTGACTTGGACGGTGGGGCGTTTGGGTACCCAGATGCCGTTTTCGGCCCAGACGGTGTCGACCCAGCGGAAGTAGGAGTACACCCCGGCTCCGAAGAGTTCGTGGGTTTGGACAGACGGGTCGACTTTGTAGGAGGAGTAGCCTTCGCGGCCGCGGTCGGAGAACTGTTCTTGGGTGCGCGGTTCGTATGGAATCTCGGACTGGTAGAAAATGGTCCGACCATTCTCACCATTCCATTCGGTTTGCACCTTCTGATAGTGCTCAACGAACAGACCAAGGGCCGTGACGTTGTCACCGTTGACGCGAACTCCGACGTCTGCCGGGTTGCGTTCCCACTGATAACCGATGTTCACGTCGGCGTCGTCACCGTGGTCGGCGCGCCAGGACCAGATGTTGTCCATCAGGGCATGGTTCGAGTTGACCTCAAGCGCAGTGTCAATCTCACCGTCTTGGGCACCACCGATACGGAAGAAGATATCCGAGAGTGTGGTGGGGTTGGCCGGGTCCGACACGGTTGCATGACGTGGACCGACCTTAACCAGGACGTCTGACTTCACATCGTGGGCCTCAATCATCAGACCAGCGAGTTTCACACCAGACACATCGCCCACCTCGACTGCTGCGGTGCCATTGAGAGGCCGCAGCGTTGCGAGACCGAGACCGAGAACCACAGTGTTCGCACGATTGACCTTAAGGGAATCCGACAGCAAGTACTCGCCAGGGGTGAAGAGAATATGCTTGCCGTCTGCGATTGCTGCGTTCAGCGCGGCTACATCGACGCTACCGTTGGTACCGGGCTTAGCGACGACAAACTCGTCGAGTGAAATGCGTTGACCGGCACCTGGGTTTGAGCCGGACCATGACGGACCGGATGCATTGGTGCGCGCCTCGGGAACGAAGACACCGTAACCGTTTGCCTGGTTCCAGGTCAGGAACGGAGCCTCTCGGCTAATCGGGGTGTTGCCGTAGTTCGCGTGCTTGTTGGCTGCGTGAACATCCATGCCTGGGTTGAGCTGGCTGTCGGGATAATCATCTGCGGGGGCACCCTGGGTTCCCGAGAAGACGATGTTCCATACGCCTGGCTCGCCATACGATCCGATGGAGGACTCGCGGTGATAGAACTGCTGCTGTGATCCGGTCTGGATCACGCCATCAATGCGAGAGTCGGCCGTGAAACCTCCGGATGCGTGAGCACCGTAACGGCCCATGTACGTCAGTTCGCCTTGAATGTGAACGCGGCGCATCGGGGCTGCCTGCGATACCGCCCAGCGCATACGGTTCGGCTCGACCGTTCCTTCAGAGACATCCTGTCCCTCGGGGCCGCGACGCATCGCATCGTAACCGTAAGGACGCTGAATAGGCTTGATGGCAACGTTGGAGAGCGACCGCCAGAAGTTGTTGAGCGATCCTGGACCCTGGCACCACCAAGGGGTGTTACAAACCTGCTCGGGCTCAACGTGCAAGGCCCCATTGATTTGAACCTCGCCTGGTGTCAGACCGAGGCCCGCCACCGAGGTGTAATAGCCGACTTCCGAGTTGATGATCTGCGTCGGGTCGTCGGCCGCGCCGTTGTAGGCGGGGTTGCCGTAGGTGCCTGGCTTGAAGAAGAAAGCGCGGCGCTTAGTCGTCCAGTGGTTGATCTCACCAGACATGTCTAGCGCTGCATCGCGCAATTCCTGGTTGATCGCAGCATTGGTCATGCTGTCATCAAAAATGGTCACGTTTGGCCCAAAATCAGGGTTGTGGGCATCAGCCGTCGCGACGGTGGCTAGACCGGTGGTCATACCGGAGACCACGAGCGAAGCGATTGCCCCGTGCGCGGCGATAGTAGTGAGTCTTCGCCGTCGCTGCTGCGGCGATTTCCTTAACGCAAGCTGTGGCACTGTCACGTGCGTTCTCCTTCGAACTTTGGTGGCGGGCACCCGGAAACAACACCGAAACCGAGTGCAAGGGACGAATTTCGATTGCGACACTGAGTGATCAAAATTGGTCTTGGTACACGGTAACATTCAGGCTGTTTTGGTATGCCAGGACCTCGTCTAAGTTATAAACGCAATGCATGAAGATGCTCGTCAGCGCTGTATCTGACCCGACAAGTGCGGTAACCGATCCATCTCTAGTTATTAGTTCGATGTCGAATGAATGCGCTATGTTCGGCACCCTCTCCTGAAATAAAGAATGGTGGGCTGAGCCTTAGCTGGCTCAGCCCACCATTTCAGATTGCGCGGGCTAGAACTCCCACCGCTGGTTCACATCGCCCCAGCAGTCCCAAATCTGTAGCTTTTGGCCACTGCTTGGGTTAGTGAAGCCGTCGCGAATGTCGAGGCACTTGCCAGAGTCCGGGTTGCGCAGCGTCTTGGTTGCGGTGTTGTATTCCCACTGCTGAGCATTGCTGCCATTGCAGTTCCACAACCAGACATCAGTGCCGCTAGCGGTTCCGGAGTAGGCCACATCGACACACTTGCTGCCGATCCGGATTTCTCCCGAATTGTTGCGAGTCCAGTTCTGGGCACCAGTGCCGTTGCAGTTCCAGACCTGCAGGACGTTGCCATCGACCTGATTGTTCGACGGGATATCGAGGCAGAGGTTACGACCGGCTACGCGGATTTCACCTGTTCCGTTACCGAGGTTCGAGTCTCCGTCACCGCCGCCGGGGTTGTCGTCGCCGCCGCCGTTGTTTCCACCGCCGTTGTTCCCGCCGGGGTTACAACCTGTATCGACTCCGACTACTCGCCACACGCCCCACTCACCGGTGGTGCCAGGGGTTTCGCCCTGGGTCCACCACTGTGCTTCGTAGACGAGCGTCGCAAGGGTGACTCGATCCCCCTGGTTGTAGACCTTGTTTCCATCCCAAGGTTCGACACAGTTGTTGCCGTTATCGCCGTTGTCGCCTCCGCCGGGGTTGTCATCGTCGTCCCCGCCGCCGTTGTCGCCTCCGCCGGGGTTGTCATCGTCGTCCCCGCCGCCGTTGTCGCCTCCGCCGGGGTTGTCATCGTCGTCCCCGCCGCCGTTGTCGCCTCCGCCGGGGTTGTCATCGTCGTCCCCGCCGCCGTTGTCGCCTCCGCCGGGGTTGTCATCGTCGTCCCCGCCGCCGTTATCTCCGCCACCGGGGTTGTCGTTTCCGCCACCGGGCTGACAATCATCAGCGACATTGTTGCGTGACCAGTGGAACTGCGACGAGACATTTCCAGCGAGGTCGCTGGCGCGGACCCACACGTTTTCTACATCCCCTGGAATGTTGACCGAGCCGGTGTAGGGCTGCCAGAGTCCACAACTCATCTTGTAGTCGATGTGGATCTTGTTCGAGCTAGTGACGTTGTCCTGTGCCGAAGCGGTCAGAGTGCTGCCTGAGACGTTTGCGTTCAAAGACGGGGCGGTGGTGTCGCCACCGCTGGGGTTGTATGACCGCATCCACTTGGTCTTGTTCGCGTCGTCGCCGCCTGCGGCGAATGCTGGGCCGCCTTGGTCGTTGACGATGTGGCGGATGCCGCCGCCTTGACCGTCAGTGCACCCGGTGATGTCAAGTGACGCACTCAGCGATGGGATACAGCCGTTGAGCCAGCGGGTCACCGCCCGGTTGACCTTCACCGTGGAACGTTTGGGTACCCAGATGCCGTTCTCGGCCCAGACGGTGTCGACCCACCGGTAGTACGAATACACGCCGGCACCGAACAACTCGTGATTGACCACTGATGGGTCAACCTTGTAGGACGAGTAGCCATCGCGACCGCGGTCAGAATGCTGGGCTTGGGTGCGTGGTTCGTAGGGGATCTCGGATTGGTAGAAGATGGTGCGCCCGTTTTCACCGTTCCATTCGGTCTGCACCTTCTGGTAGTGCTCGACGAACAGACCAAGCGCAGTGACGTTGTCACCGTTGACGCGAACTCCGACGTCTGCCGGGTTGCGTTCCCATTGGTAGCCGATGTTCACGTCGGCGTCGTCACCATGGTCGGCGCGCCAAGACCAGATGTTGTCCATCAGTGCGTGGTTTGAGTTGACCTCAAGTGCGGTGTCGACGTTGCCATCTTGGGCGCCGCCAATACGGAAGAAGATGTCAGTCAGGGTGGTGGGATCGGACGGGTTCGATACCTGCGCGTGACGCGGACCCACTTGGACGAGGACATCGGACTTCGTCGTGTGTGCTTCGATCATCAGACCAGCGAGTTTCACACCAGACACGTCACCGACCTCAATCGCCGCAGTGCCATTGAGGGGCCGCAGCGTTGCCAGTCCGATACCGAGCACGACAGTGCCGGCTCGGTTCACAGACAGCGGTTCGGTCAGCAAGTACTCGCCCGGGGTGAACAGGATGTGCTTGCCGTTCGCGATAGCACTGTTGAGCGCACCGACATCGATGCTGCCGTTAGCGCCAGGCTTAGCCACGACGAAGTCGTTCAGCGAGATCCTGGTTCCCGCACCCGGGTTCGAACCGGACCACGACGGACCGGATGCGTTGGTGCGCGCGTTCGGTACGAAAACGCCATAGCCTTCAGATTGGTTCCACGTCAGGAACGGAGCCTCTCGGCTAATGGGCGTGCTGCCGTAGTTAGCGTGCTTGTTCTGTCCGATGGGATCAGCGTCAATCGCTGAATCGGGGTAGTCGTCAGCCGGCGCTCCCTGTGTGCCAGAGAAGACCGTGTTCCATACGCCGGGGTCGTTGTACTCACCGATAGTCGATTCGCGGTGGAAGAACTGCTGCTGAGATCCGGTCTGGACCGATCCATCGATACGGGAGTCAGCGGTGAAGCCACCAGAAGCGTGTGCACCGTAACGGCCCATGTAAGTCAGGTTGCCTTGAATGTGGACGCGGCGCATGGGGGCTGCCTGGGAGACTGCCCAGCGCATGCTGTTGGGCTCCACCCAACCTTCGCGAATGTCAGTATCGGTGGGTGAGCCCGGTGATGGGGAGGTCACGTCCACCGGGCGCTGGATGGGCTTGATCGCCATATTCGACAGCGACCGCCAGAAGTTGTTGAGCGATCCTGGACCCTGGCACCACCAGGGCGTGTCACAGATCTGCTCGGGCTCCACATGTAAGGCGCCGTTGATCTGAACCTCTCCCGGTGTCAGACCGAGGCCCGCCACCGAGGTGTAATAGCCGATCTCACTGTTGATGAAGTCGGTAGCAAGCGCCGGGTTGAGCTCGGCGGCACTGCCGTAAGTCCCCGGCTTGAAGAAGAATGCCCGACGCTTAGTCGTCCAGTGGTTGATCTCACCAGACATGTCAGCCGATGCTGCTTGAAGAATGCCATTGATCTGTGCGGATGATTGCGTGGGCTCGAAAATGGTCACGTTTGGACCGAAATCGGGGTTGTGGGCATCGGCGCTTGCCATCGTGGCGAGACCCGTGGTCATGCCGGAGATCACGAGGGAGGCGACCGCTCCTTGTGCAGCGAGAAGGGCCAGTTTTCGCCGTCGCTGCTGCGGCGATTTCCCTGATGCAAACGGTTGCACTGTCACGTGAGTTCTCCTTCGAACTTAGGTGGCGTTTGTCGGTCGCGTCATCGAGACCGAAGGCGATAACCATAGTCATTTCAACACTTATGGTCGATATGGGCCTTTTCTGAAGGTAGCATTCAGACGGTTTATGTGCATGTTGAGGAGGGGTGAGAGCGTGACTGGACCGTATAAGTTATGAAGGCAGCGCACAGGGTGTTCAGCACACCGTGCCGTAACACGTCAAAGGGGTGGCTGCACGGTTGCCCGTACAGCCACCCCTGGCGATCTCGTCCACATCACGAGTCCAGCGAAAGTGTGAAGCAGTGATCTTAGTGGGTCTAGGTCAGCTCGTTAGACCGCCCGACGCAGCGCCTTCTTGGCCTTTGGCGCCAACTTAACCTTGAACACCTTGGTCTTGTTGTTAGCCTTGTCGAAGGCACGGACACGGATGCGGTTCTTCTTCTTGTTATTCGACAGCATCCGGTTGAGGGAACGAAGGTGCTTCTTCTTGGTGACCTTGATCTTGATGCCCTTCTTCTTGCCCTTCTTCGCCTTGATGACCTTCCACTTTTGCCCCGGTAGCTTGTACCGGAACTTCGCAAGCTTCGAATGCTTGTCCGAGGACTTCAAGCGAATGAACACGACCTTCTTCTTCGCCTTGACCTTCACCTTGAGTTTGATCTTCTTAGGCTTCTTTCGGTCGATCTGCAGTATCCGAGAGACCAGCGGTGAGGACTGTGTCATGGTTACGGTCCGAGCGTATACGGGCGTGCGCCCATTGGTATTGACCACCACGGGACCCGTATAGGTGACCCAAGCCCCGTTCGTACCGACTTTGACCTGCGCCACGGCGCGGGTGCCAGCCGGTGCGGTACCCGTCAAACGTACCGTTACAGCCTTTTTGAACCACGCCCGGTTCTTGGCTGGTTTGGTTGGCGTGGTGCGAATGGCTGCAGTCAACCGCGATCCGACCGTGATCGTTCCGGGCGGGTTCTCTCCGAGGTTCCACGGATCGTCGGGATCTTTGGGATCGTCAGGGTCAGTCACTGGCGGATTCGTCGTCGGCAGTTGGATGGTTCCTGTCCACGTCACCACGTCAGAGGTGTTGTTGGAACTGTCCGTGGCTTCGGCTGCGACGGTGTATGTGCCGTTCTCGCTGAACGTCAAGGGTGAGACGTAGCTATTCCAGTCGTTGCCTCCGATGCGGTAGCGAACACTAGGGGTATTGTCACTGTCATCTTGCGCGGTGATGGTGACCGTCACTGCTGCGGTGTATACGCCAGTTGCGCCGGGTGCTGCCGGATCTGTCGTAATCGTCACCACTGGTGCAGTCACATCCACCGGCGGGTCTACCGGCAGTGCAATCGTTCCAGTCCAGGAGCGAATCTCGGAGATGTTTCCAGCATTGTCAATGGCACGAACTTCAACGGTGTACTCATCGCTGGTATTGAGCGAAACCGGCGACTCGTATGTCGTCCAACTGCCACCATTGACTCGATACTCTCGTGCTGGGTCCAACGTGCGGTTATCGGATGCCGTGACCGTGAGCGTGACGGAAGTGTTGTATGTGCCGTCCGGCCCATTGGGGATGGATGGGTTCGCCGTGACTCCGACCGTCGGTGGGGTGCGGTCGAGTGACGCGTCCGGATCATTCGGGTCCGGATCCACAGGGTAGAGCGGGCCGCCAATGTCCGGATCCTCATCGGGTTCGGGATCGGTCAGATCGCCGGGGTTGTTATCCGCATCAACGGTTCCGCTCCACATGGTCAGCGGTGTCGAGGTATTGCCCGCCTCGTCTGTGGCACGGAAGTACAGCGTGTGTGTGCCGTTGGGAGGGTACACCGTGCCAACGCCCTGTGCGTCAACGGGAACGCGCTTCCAGATGCGGTCGTCGACTCGATATTCCAGAGTGAGGTTTGCTTTGGACGTGACGTTATCCTGACCTTCAACTGTCAATTTCACGGGCACCGTGTAGGTGGCACCGTGGTTGGGCATGTCGGGGTCAGCGGTGAGCGTCACTGTTGGGGCGGTCTTGTCAGTAGCGGTATTGATGTCGTAGTGGCGCAGCCAACTCGTGCGTGAATAATCGTTGGCCGGTGTGGCCAGTGCTGATTTTCCGGTGTTGTTGACGACATGATCAATGCCACCGACACCGTTGAGGTACCTGGTGACCGCATGGTTAACGAGCACGTCTGCGGCGCGTGGCACCGAGAATCCGGTGAAGGCGCGCGGTGCCGGGGATGCGGACTCCTTGCGGAAGTACGAATAGGCGCCAGCGCCGTCAAGCCGGTGGCTAGTAACCTCGGGAGCGACGCGATACGCCGCGAATCCGTTGCGGTTGCCGTCTTTGAACTGGGCTTGAGACTCCACCTCGTAGGGCAATTCGGCCTGGAAGAAGATGGTGCGGCCGTTCTGACCGTTCCATTCGACCTGGTTGCGTTGGAAGTGCTCAGCGAACAGGCCAAGTGCTGTGACGTTGTTACCGTTGATTCGCACGCCGTTGGGTGCGTAGTTGTCTGCCCAGTTGTAGCCAACACTGACGTCGGCGTCGACACCGTGATCGGCGCGCCAGACCCAGATGTCGTCAAGGATCACATTGCTCTGGTTGACTTCAATTCCGGTGTCTGTACGAACGCGGTGCAGTCCTCCCACGCGGATGAAGACATCGGACAGGGTGGTCGGATCGGTGAGGTTTCCGGCGTTTGCTGCGGTTCCGTCGATGGGGCCGACTTTGACGAGGTTATCGGTCAAGAGTGTGCCCGCGTCAATGAGTAAACCAGCGATCTTGACACCGGAGATGTCCGCGATCTTGAGCACACCGCTGCCGTTGGTGGCTGATGGCTCAAGGGTGGCAAGGCCAAGTCCGAGCACCACTGTTCCCGCATTACGCACCACGATGGGGTTGTCAACGGTGTAGTGGCCGGGGGTCAACAGGAGGTGTTTACCAGAGTCGAGGGCCGCGTTGATGGTTGCCGCAGTGTCGCCTGGGTGCGCGACGTAGAAGTCAGCCAACGAGATCCGTGTGCCAGGGCCGGCTGAGGTGGGAGTCCAGGACACGCCAGACGAGTTCGCCTGTGCTGCTGGGACAAACACACCGTATCCGTCAGTGTTGTTCCAGGTCAGGAATGGAGCCTCGCGACTCAGCGGTGTCTGATCGATGGTTGTCCACTTGGGTGTGCCAGCGATGTCGCTGTTGACGTTCAGTTCGGAACTGTCGGGGAAATCATCGGTTGGCGCCCCCTGGACTCCAGCGAACACCATATTCCATACGCCGTTGTCGTCGTAGGATCCGCCCAGTGTGGAGTTACGGGTGAAGAACTGCTGTTGCGAGCCGGTAATGACCTTACCGTCAACTTTGACCTCGGAGGCGAAGCCGCCGGAGGCGAAGCCGCCGAAACGGGGGAAGTAACTAAGGTCACCCTTGACGTGAACTCGGCGGATGGGGGCTGCTTGGGAGACGCCCCACCGTAGTTGGTTGGCGTCGGTAGCGCCTTCGGGGTGAGGGCGTTCGGCATCTGCACCGTAGGGACGTTGAATCGGGTCGATGGTCAGATTCGACATGGAACGCCAGAAGTTGTTCAATGCGCCGAGGTCCACACAGCCGGCCACCCAGGGAAAATCGCGGCAAGGCCGGGTCTGTCCGTACTGAAGATCGCCGTTATTCTCATCTCCGAAGTAGGGGTTCGGCACGTGCAGGTCATCGAGTTGTTCGCCGTTGACGGACAGCGCGCCGTTGATCGTGACCTGGCTGGGTGATTCGCCCAGGCCGGCTACTTGGGTGTAGTACCCGATTTCCGAGTTGATGATCTTGGTGGGGTCGTCATTTTGGCCGACGTAGTTGGGGTCGCCGTAGGAGCCGGGCTTGAAGAAGAACGCTTTACGCTCTTCGCTCCAGTGGGTTCCGGAGTCTTTGGCGGCACGTAGCTTGGTGTTGATCGCTTGGATTGCTGATGCGTTGGTGCCCGCGGGTTCAAAGATTTCGACGTTGGGGCCGAAGACGGGGTTATGAGGGTCGGTTGCTGCAATAGCAGGACCTGCGGCCGCAGTGCTGAGACCCGCTAATACGAGGGCTCCGACGAGTCCGCCAGCGATCATGGCGCGAGGACGGCGTGTGCGGATGGACTCGGAGGCGCGACGACCCGATTGGTCGTTAACCCGTGACAGCGCAGGATTGAACAGATGCGCAATTTTCACTTGTGCTTTCTCCTCATGATGGGATGACATGACTGGTGTCATGCCATGGACTCGATGGGGCAACTTCGCCCCCGGGCGGCAACTGGTGCGCATGGGGCATCAACTCTGATGCTTGTGTAACGCACTGACCATAGTTTCCACTAGTTTTAATGTCTTGCAACCGGAGTTCCATAGGTTGTGTTTATTAGTTGACGACGACCGGGTGTTGCTAGCTGTGGGTAAGTTGGCGTGCGGTGCCACTTAGCGTGGATGCCGGGCGTCCTCATAGCCTTGCGGGCCGTTGATGATTGCCTAGCATCACAACCTCGACAGAGTGCATTGTTGCTGGTCAAAAAGCCCTGACCGATAATGTCCGTGGGTAGGTCTAGGCTCAAGATATGAGCGCACCGACACCCCGTGAACACACCGAAATCGACGCCATTGCTGAGCGCTGGCTGGACACTGTTGTCGAACTGCGACCAGAACTCGGCACCTACATCGGCCGGGATACCTATCCGGATCGCTATGCGGACTACAGCCCACAGGGTCACCAAGAACTGGCGACGAAGGCGAGACAGGTGAAAGACGAGTTGGCACGAGCCACGCCACGCGACAATGTCGATCGCGTGACAGTGTGGGATCTGCAAGCGAGTTTGGATGAGATCGCGGACTGCTACGACGCGGGTCTACACCTACGTGATCTCAACGTGATCGCATCACCGTTGCAGGACATTCGGATGGTGTACGACTTGATGCCCTCTCAAGGTGAAGAGGATTGGACCAACATCGCAACACGGCTCAAAGCGTTGCCGCACGCCATTGCCCAGTACCGGCAATCACTGCGCACTGGCATCGAAAACGGCACGGTCCCGGCTCGTCGCCAAGCGGACACGGTCGCGGTACAGGCTGCCCGGTATGGCGATCCGGACGGTTTCTTTGCGGTTCTGGTTTCGGACGAGCGGTTGGCCTCGTCCAACTTGCCCGGCACTCTGATCCAGGAACTGCGACGCAACGCCCAGACCGCGGCGGACGCCTATCGTGACATTGCTGATTTCCTGCGCACTGAGCTCAGCCCGCGGGCAGGCGAAACCGACGGAATCGGGCGGGAGAACTACGCGCTGCTGTCACGGACCTTCCTCGGTGCCGAGATCGACTTGGACGAGACCTACGAGTGGGGTCGCGAGGAACTTGCTCGCATGGTTGAAGAACAAGAAGTGATCGCACGACAGATCGTCGACGGTGGCGGAGTCCGGGCAGCGATCGAATTCCTCGAAGCCGATCAGACACGCAAGTTGCACGGCACCGAAGCACTGCGTCGGTGGATGCAGCAGGTCTCTGACCGGGCGGTGGCAGACCTGGCTGACACGCACTTCGAGATACCGGAACAGGTGCGTGCCCTGGAGTGCATGATCGCCCCGACCCAAGACGGCGGCATCTACTACACCGGTCCGTCGGACGATTTTTCTCGTCCTGGTCAGATGTGGTGGTCCGTGCCCGAAGGCGTCACTGAATTCGATACGTGGCGAGAGCTCACCACGGTCTACCACGAGGGCGTTCCCGGACATCATCTGCAGATCGGTCAGGCAGTTTACAACCGACGCGATCTCAACGCCTGGCGACGCCTGCTCGCTGGCACCAGTGGACATTCTGAAGGTTGGGCACTGTACGCCGAACGACTCATGGCCGATCTGGGGTATCTGGATGATCCAGCCGATCGAATCGGGATGCTTGACGCGCAGCGAATGCGTGCCGCGCGTGTGGTACTCGACCTAGGGGTTCATCTTGATAAGCCCAACCTCGATGGAACGGGTAAGTGGACTTACGAATGGGCGCTCGATTTCTTTAGACAACATGTCAACATGGACGACGAAATGATCGTGTTTGAAGTTGATCGGTACTTCGGTTGGCCAGGACAAGCACCGTCATACAAGGTAGGGCAGCGTGTCTGGGAAGAGATCAGGGACGAGACCGCCCGCAGGCAGGGCGACGAGTTCGACCTCAAGGCGTTCCACACCAAAGCATTGAATCTTGGCGGGGTCAGGCTCGACACCTTGCGGGCAGCGTTGAACTTCACTGACTGAGAAGATGCGAACCCGCCCTAACTTCGTCACAGGGTAGTGAGTCGAGTAGTTCCGCAGTAGCGCGGCAATGGTGGGGGAATCATGAAAAGAGCCGTAAGAAGACTGATCGTAGTGGGTGCTATTGGGGCTTTTGTATCGTTTGTTCCGGGTGCGGGAACAGCGGCAACAGCGGCTCCAGGCGCCGTGCTCGTGCAACAAGACGCCACGTTGACGACGGCGCAGCGCGCGACAGGGATGCCAAAGTCAAACGATGCCGGCCGGCAGTTGTCGCAAGCGACCATCAAGGTAGAGGTCACAGGTTTGGGTAGCGACACGACCTACTTTCCCTCATCGCGAGTGAGTCTGCGTGACTATGGCTCAGCCGATGACACCATTCGGATCGGATTCGGGAACCAAGTCGGATCCACCTGTTCACTCAACGCCTGGGCGGGCTCAGCGAATACGAACTGGGGCGGCAAGGATTTCGAGATCTCCGGAGGATACAACCCGGACTACTTCACGACGCCAACGAAACCATGGGACTGTGTCGTGGTGGTGCTGCGGGATAACTCCGCCGGATCGGAGATCGATGCGCTAGTCGGCTCTTTGAAGAACACTTATCACCAACCTCGCTTGACCGTGGCCAAGCCCAAACTCCTGGGGAAATCGCCCAAGAAGCTGGGGCTGGTGCAAGGCGTCAAAACCGAGATCGAAGTCACGGTCAAGAACACGGGACAAGCAACAGCTCAAAACGTGGTCATTACCGGACAGGGCAAGGGCGGCAAGACCAAGGTCAAGGTCAAGAAGACAAAGACCGACAATATCGAGCCCGGTCGATCCGCCACAGTCAAGGTGCCGGTGACGCTCAAGTCCAAGAAGGCGAAGAAACTCGTATTACGAGTGCGAGGCCAAGGCGTCGAGACAAAACGAGTTATCAAACTCAAACGAGTCAAGGCACCGAAACGACCGGTGACAGGTCAGTATCGCAGCAAGGACGGCTCGGTGACATTCCGGATCGAGAAGGGACGAGTGGTGAACTTCCGGGTTCGGGCGCTCACCCGTTGCGGCATTGCACCGAACCCCTATCAGTACACCTGGAACACGTACGACTTCCCACGCACCAAAGTGCCGCGCAACGGCATCGTCCAAAAGGGTGCTAAAGGCAAGAACTGGGGAGCGGGCCTGCGTATGAGAGTGACGGGCAAGAAGGTCACGCGGGGACTGTTCAACTACTTCGGCCCGGCATTCTGCAGTGTCGCCAGTAGTTTCACGGCTAAACGCGTCGGTAAGTGATGCGATCATCGGGCTAGTTGAACTCATCGTGACCGCCGGACCATAAAGATCTGTTCACGTCACCTGCCAGCTGTGGATGTCAGTCGGGTTGTCTGAGGGTGCCGATACAGTCGAGTCATGTTTCGCATCAGTGATGGCCGCATCATCACCAGTCCATCGGACCTCGCCGTTGCTTCAGCGTGTGAATTCGCCTTTGGGCGCAGACTCGATGCACTGTTAGGTCGGATTGAGCGCGTTGACGCGCCCAGTGATCCGATGGCCGCTAGAGCCTCCCAACTGGGTGATCGCCACGAACAGAATGTCCTTGCCCGGTTCAAGGTCGAGACGGCCTCAGTGGTCGAAATCGAGCGACCGCGGTTGCATGATGACGTCGAACTGGATGCAGCGATAGCAGCTACAAAGGCGGCGTTCGACGATGGTGCCGATGTCGTTTTCCAGGCGACGTTCTTCGACGGGAAGATGATCGGTTTCGCTGACTTCGTGGTGCGACAGCCTGATGGGCGTTACCAGGTCGTTGACACGAAACTGGCACGTTCAGCCAAAGTGACAGCATTGATGCAACTGGCGGCGTATGCGGAACAACTCGAGAAGATCGGGGTACCGGTAGCCGGTGACGTCGTGCTGGTTTTAGGAGATGGCAGCACTTCGGTTCACGCGCTCGTCGATATCGCCCCGGTTTTCCGGGCCCGGAAACAGCGTCTTTACGACCTGGTCGAGCAGCGGGTGGCTGCCGATCACCCGGTGACGTGGGAAAGTAGACAGGTCCAGGCGTGTGGTCGTTGCGAGTGGTGCACACCGGAAGTTGAACGTGCCGATGACATCATCCAGGTTGCGGGCCTGCGTGCCAACCAGCGCGAGGCGCTTTACGGTGCCGGTATCGCAACGATGACCCAGTTGGCATCGATCACCGGTCCCGTCGCAGGGATTGCGAATGCGACATTGAACAACCTGCGCAATCAGGCTCGATTGCAGATTCAAAGTCACCGTACGGTTGAGCTTCCCTACGAAGTACGTGAGCCCCATGTCGTTGCTGCATTGCCCGAGCCGGATGAAGGCGATCTCTATTTCGACTTCGAGGGCGACCCGCTCTATTCCGAACCAGGCATGACCCAGGACGAAACCCAGTGGGGTTTGGATTACCTATTCGGGATGGTTGATGTCTCACATCAGTTCACGGCTTTTTGGGCACACAACTTGGCTCAGGAACGCCAAGCACTCCTCGACTTCCTTGACTTTGTGCAACGTCGCCGGACGCGGTACCCGAAGATGCACATCTACCACTATGCGCCGTACGAGAAAACCCACCTGCTCTCCATCGCCGCCCGGCACGGTGTCGGCGAAGAACAGGTTGACGCGTTGCTGCGCGACGGCGTGCTCGTCGACCTTTATCCCGTGGTGCGCCGCATGCTCACCGTCGGATCCGACTCATACTCGCTCAAAACCATCGAACACCTCTACCTTCCCGAGGAACAACGCGAAGGCGATGTCGAAACCGCTGCAGCCTCGGTCGAGGCCTATTGGGTTTACCGCGAGTCGGTGCAACAAAGTGACGAGGATGAAGCGGCCAAGGCACTCGAAGCGATTGCCGACTACAACGAGGTCGACTGCGTCTCGACAGCGCAGCTGCATCGATGGCTCATCACGACCGCGGCACAGTTCGGAGCGGTTCCCGGGACGGCGCAAAGTCTGGGTGACCTTGTGGAATTCGCTTCGCGGGAGCAGTTCGCCGCGAAACCCTCCGATGTCGCGCAAGCACTGCAAGATTTAGCGGGCGACCCGTCCAATCCAGAGCGCACAGCAGATCAACAAGCATTGAGTTTGGCCAGTGCCGCCGTTGAATACCACCGCCGCGAAGCAAAGAGTTTCTGGTGGTCGCATTTCGCCCGGTTACAAGACCCAGTGGATGACTGGGCGGATACCCGCGATGTCATGGTGGTCGAGTCAGTACGAATGAGGCAGGACTGGGAACCGCCACAGGGCAGACAGCGCAGCTATCGGCGCGAACTCCAATTGACCGGTACCTTCGGTGCCGGATCGACCCTGCGGGCGGGGGCAAATCCCTTCTTGGTGTATGACTTTGGCGGACCTGACCTTGGCCGGACACCGCAACACTCACAGCGGCCCAGCCATGCCAGAGTGACGGTGATCGACATCGATATCGACAACGGTGTGCTGCTCCTCGAAGAACGCTGCCCGGACGGCATCGAACTGTATGACGACGTGCCACTAGCGGTCACCCCGGCCGCGCCGGTCGCCCCGGGGAAGATGCCGCAAGCGATCGAAGAATGGGCCACCGACGTTCTGCAGGCCCAACCAGGATGGCTACGTGATCCTGCGGCGGACATCCTGCGTCGTTCGCCATCACGACTGCGCCACGGCGAGCTTGCCCGCCCCGGTGACACCGGAACACCAGACACCGTGACAGCGATTGTGGAGTCATTACTGCGGCTCGACAACTCCTATATCGCGGTTCAGGGACCGCCTGGAACCGGGAAGACCTACACCGGCGCGCACGTCATTGCCTCACTCGTGCGCGACCACGGGTGGAAGGTGGGCGTTGTGGCACAGTCACACGCCACCATCGAAAACCTGTTGCGAGGCGTCATCGCCGCAGGTCTGCCAGCTCACCTGGTCGGGAAGAAACTCAATCCAACTGCCACAGTCGCTGAAGCCGAGCAACTTCCCTGGCAAGCAGTGCGTTCCACCGGCGTGATGGAGTTCCTGACCAGTGCTCCGGGACTGGTGCTTGGCGGTACCTCATGGGATTTCGCGGATTCCATGAAGGTGGGACGCAGGCAACTGGACTTGCTCGTCATCGACGAGGCCGGTCAATATTCACTGGCGACCACGATCTCGTCAGCGGTGGCAGCCAAGAATCTCCTGCTACTCGGAGATCCGCAACAACTGCCGCAGGTCTCACAAGGAACGCACCCGGCTCCCACAGATATGTCAGCGCTGGGGCACCTCAGTGCCAGCGAAGATGTGCTGCCCGCCAAGTTCGGATATTTCCTCGGGGAGACCAGGCGCATGACTCCTGAGCTGACCCGGGTCGTCTCCGACCTGTCCTATGCCGGGAAACTGAATGCAACCGGCGCAGCGTTGAGCCGCACGCTGCGCGCCGCGGATCAAACATCAGACTGCCCGATGAGTGCGGGTCTACATCCGATTGAGGTACCGCACTATGGGCGATCGACGGATTCGCCTGAGGAGGCCGCGAAAGTCGTCGAACTCGTCGAGCGCCTTATCGGTCAGCAATGGTCCGAGCAAGAAGGAGCAAGTTCGACACGAGCCCTGACGCAGCAAGACTTCATTGTCGTCACCCCGTATAACGCGCAGGTCGCGACGATCTCCCAAGCGTTGGAACGAGCCGGTCTGTCGGATGTCTCGGTAGGCACGGTCGACAAGTTCCAGGGACGTGAGGCTGTCATTTCTGTGCTATCGATGGCGGCCTCATCGCCGACGGACGTTCCGCGCGGGATGGGATTCTTGCTGCAACGAAATCGACTCAACGTTGCGATTTCTCGAGCACAGTGGGCGAGTTACCTGATCTATTCACCACATCTCGTTGACTATCTGCCCGCTACACCGGCAGGTGTGGCCGAATTAAGCGCGTTCTTGCGGCTCGTCGAGAGGCAATGAGCCTATCCGAAGGGCAAGGCCCTATCGAAGCGCTGTGCTGAGCCTGTCCGGAGGGGCAAGGCCCCCGTCGAAGTGCTGTGTGGGCCTGTCCCAGGGTTGAAACTCGTCGACCTACCGTCTTAACTTCGACCTACCGCCTTAACTTCGATCTCACTGACGAGAACCAGGGAGATTGACGGTAGCTGGCGAGATCGGCGAGTGGGTCTTTTGGTGGCTATTCGACTTTGAGGATGCCGTGGGCGCCCTTTTCCGCCAGATTCATTCGGTGGTTCACGAAGGGGTAATGTCCCGGCTCAAAGGTGGTGAACTCGACGAACCCGCCTTCGGCGGCCTGAAGCGGCAGAGTCTGCGCCCCGGTGACTCCCTTGGTACGTCCATCCAGGGACTTGCCGTGCCACACCGAATAAGAGCCCTCACGCCACACGGTGTCGAACTGTGTGCCCACCACATGGAACGAACTCGACACATTTGGTCCGGCATTGAGCACCCAGATGCGCACCCGTTCACCCACCTGAGCCGACAGCGGATGCACGTCATACTGGAACGCCCGCCCATTGAACGTCATCACATCCGGGATCCCGGCAGCAACCTTGTCGGCATCAGCGGCCTGGCCATCAGCACCCGCATAAATCTCCGACTGCACCAGCGCATATTGGCGATCCACCGGTTCAAGGTCATCCGGCTCGATGATCACAACACCGAACATGCCATTGGCAATGTGACTCGACATCGGCATCGTCGAGCAGTGATACATCCATACACCCGAACGGTTTGCGGTGAACACATACTCCAACGACTCACCGGGCTCGATAGTGCGCATCGGGCCATCGGGAGCCAACTCGCCAGCGTGAAAATCGATGGAATGGCCCATCGTGCCGTCATTGACCAGCGTGATGTGGAAAGTATCGCCGACCCGACCATGCAGCACCGGGCCGGGGGAGGTCCCGTTATACGTCCACACCGTACGAGTGAGACCATCGGCCAAATCTTCAATAGATTCAGTCACCGTAAACGTGTAATGGTGTTCGCGCTCGTCGCCGAGTGCCGACAATTCCGCAGGGTAAGGGTCCTGCTGGGCAGCCTGGTCGAGCAACTCGTTCATCGTGGGAACGCCAGTAGAACCAGAAGCGCCAGCGCTATGTGAACCATGCGCCCCATGGCCGCCTGGCGATGAGTCGCCATTCGTTTGCGCACTGTCGTCCTGTGCCTGAGCGCCATCGCCCGTGTCACCGCCGACAGCCTGCACGGTGAAGGTCATACCCATCTGGCGATGGCCCGGAATCGAACACCACCCTTCCAGATCGCCGCTGATCACGCCGACATCCAGCACGCCGACAGCGCCCGGCGCCAATGCCTCGAGTTCCGCTCCATTCGCGAAAACCAGATCATGCCGCTGATCGCCACTGTTTGTCACCGTCAGGCGTAACTCGTCCCCGATGGGAACCTCGATCTGGGACGGGATAAACGCCATACCCTGAATGTCGATGGCGATCTCAGTGATGTTGCCCGTCGGTGTGACGGATGTCGGAGCCACCGGGGGAGCACTCGTTGTCGGGACGGCATTGGACCGGATAAGTAACGCCGCAATGCCGACGATGACCACCACGACGATGCCGATCACGACGAGTCCCGCCCGCGATTCGACGCTGGATTCTTGACCGGGCAGTGGCCGCGGTCCGCTGGGTGGATTGTTCTGAGACATGTTTACTCTCCGGCCTCGGTGGGCGGTGTCGTCGAAGATGGTGCTGGGTCGGCGGGTAGTGTGGCTGAACCAGCGGGCGGTGTAGTCGTAGGTGGCGGGGCGGACAAACTCACGAATACTCGGGTGTCATTGGCTACCACGGCGGGGACAGTGCGGCGCTGACGCACCTGTGCGATGCCAGCGCGAGCCAGCAGCACGATGTCCGTGGCGTAACACAATGCGATGATCGCACCAGCAAGCCGAGGGACAGTAGCAACCTGTCCGATGCTCAGAGCGAAAACCACCAGGGCGGTATTTCGCAGTGCAACGCGAGCAGGCCCGGCCCATTCCAGCACGGCAATACCTGCCCGCACCGGCCGCGGACCGCCGCCAATCGCCACCGGCATCAAGAATGACAGCGCGCCGATGAAAATCTGTGCCACTCCACCGATGCCAAGCAGGATGATCCAGTTCATATTGGCGGCCCGGAATGTACCCGGGTCCTCCCAGCGCAGCGCACCGAAGGCGATGATGACGAGCGCAATTGTCACCCACAAGCACCCCGATGCCATCGTCCACGACGGGTAGGACAGCAACACCTTGCGCACCCCGATAACCAGCAGCGGCACCCCGATGCCGAGCAGCGCGACAGCTGCAAAGATGAGCAGACCCAGCCCGACAACTGGCATCCACCCTGCCGTGGCCCCGGCTGTCATCGCGGCCACAGCCGCCACTAGCCAACCCAGACTGAAAGTGGCAGTGCGAATCGCGGCAGGGTCAATGGCGGTGCGCAGCATGCTCGGCCCCAGCGTGACCAGGGTGCCAGCGATAGACAGCCCCACCCAACCGCCCACGTTGACCAGCGAGTGCGCCAAAGTCAGTTCATCGCGGCGTTCGACGATCCACGCCGGGGCGTTCCCGTCGAACATCGCCACCGTGATCAGACCGGCGAGGACGCACCCGATGACCAAAAAGACAGCCGCCGCCACGTAATAGCGCAACACCACGCGGAACCGGGTGCCCAACTGATTGCGAGCAGCCTGCATCATCGCGTAACCGTGCCAGGCGATCACTGCGCCGATCACACCCGCACAGCTGACGGTCACCCAAGTCGTGGCAGTCCACATTCCTGCGATCAGTGCGACCAACGCGATGTTGAACACGACGATCCGGACGGTGTTGTCGCGCCCGGCTCGCAGATCGTCGGGTGCGAGACGCAGCAGCGCGCGGGCGAAGTACCAGGACCACTGCAGGATCCCGTTGGTCAGCACGCCCAGTGTCAGTAGGTGGATCGTCAGCCACCACGATTGCGGTATCCGGCCAGCACCCACGACTGGGACCGCGACGGTGGCGACGAGGGCCAACAGCATCCAGCCGGTGGTGATGCGGTCGGTTCGCGATGTTCGTGAGCCCCGAGTTCGGTCGGAAGATTTCGGTCGACGAGTGCTCCCAGACGCTTTGCCGCGCCCTGGTGAAGTGGGTGAAGTGGCTGATCTGACCGCGATGCCACTATTGCCGCCAGCGAGGGAGCGCTCGTCCTTCATCCCTGGGACGGAAGACGATGCGCGCTCGCGGTCCCCTCTGCCGCGTAAGTGGACGAAGCGATGCTGATTCGCTAGCGTCACGATGGTGACCATGAAGGCGACGAGGGCAAGGACGCTGATGGCACCGCCGAATTGCCAGGCGGTTTCAGCGCTGCGCGCTCCGGCGATCACTCGCACGACTAGGCCGAGCTGAAGGCAGGCCCACACCGCCCACAACATGCGGTGGTACGGGACTGGGCGGCGCACTATGGCGGGAACGATCACGGGTGCGTGCGCCACGATCATGGACATCACGAAGCCGATGGTCAGCGTGTGCACCACGATGTCGTAGCGGTAGCCCGAAAGGGCGGGACCGCCCACCAGCCAGATTCCGGCCGCGATCAGTGCCCAGAAATATCCGGTCAGCATGCAGGCGGCCATTAGCCGAGTCATGCCTGTGGTGTGGATGGTGCGGCGCGCGACGTCGTGAATGGTGAGGTCGATGACGAGTGCGCCCAGGGTCAGGCCGAGCAGGAAGTACCCGAGTTCTGGCCGTAGTAGCACTGCCACCAGAGTGAGCAGAAGCAGGCAGCATTCGGCGAAGATCCGCAGTTCCGTGGCGCGATCGGCGAAGGCGACTCGGGCGAGTTCCATTCGTTCGCCGACGATGGTGAGCAGCAGCATCGCCGCCCACCACGGCACGATGGTCGCGACCTCATAGCCGCTGGTCCACAAGAAAATGCCGCCCAGCCCGGCTACGGCGCCGAGGATCTGCACCAGCAGGGCAATGGACTGCTGTCGCTGCCAGATCTGCAGATAAATCACCAGAAACAGCGTGATGGCAACGGTCCATGCGATGCCTGGCGCGAGTCGAGGTGCGCCGCCTAGCAGCGCGAACTGGTCACCGGCGACCATCTGTCCTAAGAGCATGAGCGTCGCCAGCCCGGACAGCGTCGGGGCGGCAAAACCCCAGCGCGTCTGCCACGAGGCGCCGCGACGAGCCTGACCGCTGCCGAGATCGGCGGAGCCGCCACCGGCACTGTGGGATTGCAGTGCCACCGCGCGCTCCAGCATGATGGCGGTCCCGATGAACCCGTAGATCATCAAGATGCCGTGGACGGCACCGAGTTCGTGGTTGTCGATGGGAGCCGCTACGCCCAAACGGGTCAGTGCGGCGTTCAATCCGGCGAGGGCAGCCAAACCTGCGAAAAGCAACAAGACGATGCGCCCGCGTGGCAGCGGACGGACCGTCGACATGGCAGGCGAAGGCTTAGTCCCGCCTTCGGGCGGTGCGCCTGCTGCTTTGGATCGCACTGACCTCACCTAACTGGGAGTAGCCGCTATATACAGCACCCTAGTTGGTGAGGTCAGACTAAGTTAGGCCGCTGGTCCTTGTGGCGGTGTGGTGCTGGTCACGGGTGGTGCTTGATCACGTGGGGACTGCGGCGTGGCCGCTCCACCACATTGAATGTGCCGTCAGCAGTGACATCAACAGTCACTGTGTCGCTGGCATAGAGCACTTCGGTGGTTCGACTGCCTTCGATAGGCCGCACTATTTCAGTTTGCAGGTAGCCGACAACGAGGTACCGTCCGGTGCCCGGCGGCGGCTTTGGCGCGACATAGCCGCCATCGATTTCTGACTGAGAAACGCAGCGTTCGAAGGATTTTGATCCGTCACCCTCGACCGTCCAGAGATCGACGGTCGAGACCGACTGCACAAATTGGTTGCGATAACCCGACAACCACTGCACTGGCTGATCGACCGTGACGGACTCGTCAACTCCCAAACTCAACGGATACCAAATGCCCTGCAATGAGGTCAGGTCAGCGTCCACCCACGGTAAGGACTCGTCCTCGAAATAATCGCCGCCCAACAATTCCATATCGGGAACAGACGAGATCGCATCCGGGCCGCGTAGCAGCGCGTGTAGCGAACCGTCCCCCTGCACAGTGAAATCATTGAGCGCGAACCCTTCGATGGTGGTGGGTTCGGTCAGAATCTCGGAAAGATCAGCCTGACAGTTCACGTCCTCACTGGTGAGGGGCTTGGCAGTGTCAACGCGCAGGGCAGTTGCTTTATCAGTCCATCGCGGAATATTGCCAAGGGTCAATATTGTGCCGACTATGACAGTCAAGACCACTGCGATCAACACGATATTGCTCAGGGTGCGCCTGCGGCGAACCCTGCGGCGCAATTCGGGAAGGTCATCACTTAAAGCGACTCGCGGTCGGTCCTGCTGGGCGAACCGGAGCAACTGCGAAGTCAGATCGTTGGCGCGTTGGGGCTCGTTCGTGGGTCGAAGAGGATCGTTCATCGGGACGCTCCTTGCTGTGTTGAGCGAGCGGTATTGCTGGTATCGGGTCGTAACACGTCGCGTAGGACACCCATCGCGTCAGAAAGGTAGCGTTTGACCGAACCCTCGGAAAGTTTGAGTGCAGCAGCCGTCTCTTTTGTGCTCAGCCCTTCGTAGTGGCGCAGGATCACGCAGGCGCGTTCCCGCGGCGACAGTTGCGCCAGTGCATGGGAGAACTCGTCCTGGACGACATAACCCTCCTCATGTCCGGTCTGCACCTCGGGTCGTGATGACAGTCGCAGCACTCGCGACCATAGTTTTATCCGGCGGTATTGATCGATGTAGATCGTGGTCATTGCGGAGCGGACATAGCCCTCGAGGCGGGCAGCGCGGTCGTGGTCTTTGCCGCGCACTGCGCGTCCAGCCGATCCGACGCGCTTTGCACAGACTTTGACCAGAGCGTCATGAAGAAGATCCTGAGCCGTATCGGCACTGCCGGTGAGTAGTCTGCCGTAGGTCTGCAGATTCTCGCCACGATGAATGACGAGTTCTGTCAGCGCATCGTCCCAACTTTTCATAAGTGTCCTATCTCAGGCTCTTAGGTCACGCAGGCGCGGCGGAGGGCAGATTCCAGCGCTGAGACTACGTTGTGATCGTCATTCACAAGCCAAGAACGAGTTGGCGTGCTGATCGGTTGGGGTGGAATGGGAAACCTCTCAATGCGACTATGTGGATTTCTGGCCGTCATAGTGCAGGCGAGCCGCTTCGATGGCCGGATAGTTGGCAATGGCCCAACCTGCTAGCGCCTGAGTCGGCCCGAACAGGGTGAGCCCCATGGCGGTGAGCTCGTATTCGACCCGAGGTGGAATCTCGGCGTGGACGGTGCGAGTGATCAGACCGTCTCGTTCGAGCTGGCGCAGTGTGAGAGTGAGCATGCGTTGAGAAATGCCACGGACCTGCTGATGTAGTTCGGTAAAGCGCAAAGTGCGGTCTTTGAGTGCGCCAATGACGAGCAACGACCACTTGTCTCCGATGCGATTGAGGACATCGCGGATGGCACGAGCACCGTCATCTCCGACTAGATCGCAGATGCTCTCGTAGTCGCTCACACTGTGAGTCATGGTGAAACTCCTGTCTTGTGCGCAGGTTGCTGTCTCTTGCGCACACCGATGTGCCTTTTGTAACGCATCCAAAGATGACGGATTATGAGGTAACGCACCTATCGTAACTAACGAAGGGTGAGGCACCGCGGCCGGTCAATCGCTGCCGCCACCAAGACGAGGGGAAACACATCATGGGTCTTGCACTGTGGATCATCAATGGCGTATTGGCTGCCGCCTTCTTGATGGCAGGGTCAATGAAAGCGCTGCGGCCAAAATCGGCGCTCGCGGCCGCTGGAATGGCGTGGGTGGAAGGATTCTCTGCCGGGTCAGTGAAACTGATCGGCATCGCAGAAGTCCTCGGCGCCATCGGGCTCATTGTGCCGCGCTTGGCTGATATTGCACCAGTCTTGACGCCGATCGCCGCAGTGGGGCTGCTTGTGCTGATGATTGGTGCGGTCGCGGTGCACGTGAAACGCCAAGAACCCTTCGCTCCTGCGCTTGCACTGGCAGTGCTGACCGCGGCGAGTGCCGCGCTTGGATTCATTGTCGTGCTGTAGCAAGGCCCGTGCGTCTGTGGCCTGGCCCAGGCGCGCGATGCAGCGGGGAACGCACACAAGTTGTCGGCTGGGTGGTGCAACTTGCGGGCACCGTGGGGATGCTGCTTGGTGTGACATGGTCGTTGATCATGCTGCCCGAACCTGTTGACGGGCGTTTCCCAGACGACTTCGATATCCGCGGCATGCTCACTGTGCTGGCAGTCAGTTTTGTGCTTGGAATGATCGTGACAATCACAGGCATGCTGACCGGGCTCACAGGTCGGCGTCGCACCGCGCAGCAACTTGGGACGAGTCGCCCGGTGCGGGAGATTCTGTCTGGTTGGCAACGAGGCGTGGGCCTGACGATCGTGCTCGGGAGCACGGTGGTATTCTTCCTGACGATGTTCCGGGTTATTCAGTCGCTGAACTGAGACGTTCTTCTTGCCACGATGGCCTCTACGCGAACACGCGCTCCAGCCAGGCGCGCCACTGTTCGGTTACGGCATCGCGATCAACCTTGCGGTAAATGTAATGGCCGACTGCGATCGGCATTCCCATCGGCGCCAGGCTGTGGAACCGGAATAGGCCCTCGTCAGTGCGCACGGCGAGGAACTCCTCGCCCGGTTCGATGTAATCCACGATGCCTCTGATCGGGGGTAGTCCTTGCGGGGTGAGTTCAATCGCGTCGCCCAGTTCAACCGGTCCAGTTAGACCGAGCGCTTTCTCGAGCACAGTCCAGGCTTCCTTAGTCGATGACCTTTCCGGAGCGGTCGCCTCGATGTATGTGGCAGGTTGATCGGGGAAGTAAGTCAGATACTGGGCAAGAGTGTGCAGATACATATCCCAGCCGTAACTGGTCATTTCCTCGTAGTTGAACTCGTCATTCCAATCCTCGCCGAGGAAGCCGCTGTGCACGAAGCGCAGCACCGTGGTGCTGTCGTCCTGCGCTTCGATGACGTATTCGAAGGCGTGGAAGGAGCCGTTGGCCTCAGTCGGGGTGCGAACGGTCAGCCGGTTGGGTTCGTCCCGCTCGATCTCCATGCCTTCTTGTTCGATCGCGTCCGGGTCGGGCGACCAAGCGGTTTGGCCCTCCCGAGTCGCGATAGCGCGCCAGACCTGTTCAGGGGTGGCATCCAGTTTGATCTGCTTGCGGATCTCGAAGTTGCTCGACATGTCTAGGGCTCCTGGGGGTTTGGGCGGGCGATGCGTTCTGGCGCGATGGCGGTTTCAGGCACGCTGGGATGGACCGCGAGCACGAGGCGGTGGGCTCGTCCGTTCTCGGTGTGGTACTTCGCGACGAGTGTCGTGATAGCGAGGGAGAGCTCGTCCGCGAACGCCGAACGGTCCGCAGCGGAAGCAAACTTGACCTCGCCATCGACCGCGAATGTCGACACCGGTTTGCCCGCTTTCTGTGAACTGCGCAGCAGGCTGCCGACGTCGCGAACCAGGCGGCCGGCGAGGGCGAGCAGCCACCGTGCGGACAGCCGGTCGGGTGCTCGGGCTGGGTCCGGCTGCACCGTTGGCAGTGCGGCGGGGGAGATGACGTACGAGTTCGCAGTGGATTGCAGGATGCGTTCGGTGCAGTTGCCTTTGCGGCGCTCCTCGACGAGTTCTATCAGACCGTGTTGTTCGAGTGTCCGTAGGTGATAGTTCACCTTTTGCCGTGGGATGTTCAGGTGTGCGGCGAGCGTTGAGGCCGAACCGGGCTCCTTGAGCTCGGCCAAAAGGCGTGCGCGCATCGGATCGAGCGAGGCTGCTGCTGCTGCCGGGCTCTCGATTGCTGCCACGTCCAACAGTGGTCCGTGGTTTTGCTCAGTGCGGTGGCTTTCTTCGGTGAGCATAGTTTCATCGTTCCACCGACAAATAAATTTGTCAAAGGGTGGTTGTTGGTATTCGGGCGCTGTGGCAGGGTCTGTTTGGGCGGTTGTGCAGGCCAATTTTGTGGCTGGATGGGTCGCTGCTTGCGTGGAACGTGATTTGGTTGCCCGTTATGCAAAGTAGTACCGCGATATATTAGGCGACCACTTCGCACAACGGGCAACCATTGCAGCGAGGCAGTTCTGACCCGTGAGGACAATGCAGTGCGACGGGTCGTACGAGCACTGTACTCGTGCTGCACGTCAGCTATACGCTAGGCGACGTGGCAGACATCTTGGCGATTGATGACGAAGCTGTTGAGCGTTATGTGGATGTGCTTTCTGCGGTCAGTTCGTCTATTGAGAATTCCAATCTTGAGAGGGCTGTTATTGAACTAGCGCCGATCGCCGATGAGCTTTGGTTTGGACGTTTCGTTCGACCTGCACGATCACCGGCCTTGGACGCGAACACAGAAATAGCCAAGCGGGCGGTATCACACCAGGACCGCGTTAACGTGTTCCGTCGAGATTGTTTTCTTTGCCTCTACTGTGGCAAGCGGACTATCCCACGTTGCGTTCTTGTTGCGATCAGTGATGTGTTCCAGGACGCATTTGCATATCACCCGAATTACAAGCGCGGCGCGCTACATCCGGCATTCTGGCTTGCACCTGAGGCAGATCACGTTGTTGCTCACGCTCGTGGAGGTTCAAGCGATCCATCCAATCTGGTCACGCTCCATGCGATGTGCAACTTGTTGAAGTCAGACTCACCCGCCGACGACCTGCCGATAATCGAGCGGCCTGATCGTATGGTCGAGTGGGATGGGCTTCTATCCAAATACGCAGCGATTGTCGCCCACGGCGGCGGCTCGCAGCGCGCGGAATATCATCGCTTTTGGATGAGGTTATATGGCGTGAAACCGGTCGCCTAAGCATCTGAGCGGTACACCTCGATCGTCATCCGATGAACCGCAGGGATCGACAGATCCGCTAGAAAATCTGCGGCTCGACCGGGGCGCCTTCGGTAGCTCGATCTAGCCAGGCTCTGTCAATGAAACGTCTCCAGCAACGGAAAACCATACTCGCCAGCAGTAAAGGCCGCGAGGATCTCCAGAATAGTCAGACCTGTAGCTAGTTACCCTGCCTGTCCTACTAGCCGTTCCGTTACACAGTCGCTTTGTATCCGATGTTCTGCTTGAGCGACTATGTCAGCCCATTGTCGGGAGGTAACGCTACTCACTGCGCACGGGCGATAACACGCGAAGTGCGAACGTCCAGCTCGTAGTAAAACTGCTGGTCAGACGAGTGGTATGTTTGTGAAACTCGTTGACCTGCGACGATGGACTGGTGTTTGGGTGGCCCAGTTCATGAAATCCTTGCGGTCGGTCCTCCGGGGTAGTGTTCACTGCGACACACGTAATTAATTACGAACGATCGTTGGCCGGTGTCGGGGACGTGGCGCCGAGGTCAGCTGGGTGGCGGCATCTGAACTTGTGAGGCGTTTGCGCTCTCGTAGACAGAGACTGGCCCTGCGGGCCAAGCGCCCAAAGCAAAGTAGCGAGTCCAGAGTGCCCAGATTAACTGCCAAGTTTCCGAGTCCTGGTCAACCGTGGTTACTGGAAGACCCATTTCCCGTGCATGGTCTGGCCCGACTGTCGCGCCATGAGACTTTGCTTCGTCTATCAGTGGTCCCCTTAGTTTCTCGACCACTTTATTTCGCTTGTCTTTGCTCAGCCCCGAACATGCAAGTGCTTCGTCAATGAGTGTGTAACTACGGTCCATTGCAGCGCGGGCCTGCTCAACCATCAACATGTTGAGATCGCTAAGAAGTCCCGCGTACATTGGGTAGGACTCTGGAACGGCGGCGATGCGTGCTTCTGCGTCAGCCACTGCCTTCTCGATCTCTTTCGCTCCTACGAGTCTGTTGTTGATTGGGAACTGGGGGTCCACAGGGCCAAGGTCGCTCGCGGCAGCCATCAATAGTTCGTTCGCGCCTAGGCACATGATTGTTGCGGCTGACTTAGCCATATCTGGAACGGCAATGACGAGACGAGAACATCTGGCTTGCATTGCACGAACCAAGCGAACCGCAACCTCACCGTCTCCGCCTGGGCTGGAAAGTAAAAGATGTAGTTCTTGCTGGGGATCAGCACCTGTAAGTAACTCTTCAAGTAAAGTCACACTGTGGCTGAAGACCTGATCGATCATTACGATCAAACGGGCACCGGTGATCTCTTCGTAGCGGCGAATCAAACCTTGACGGTCGTACCTTTCAGAATGCTGGGCTGCGAAGAGATAAGTTTTGCTCTGACCGCCAAGTGGGGTGCTCATCCGACAGTACGTCCTACCTGAGCCCGAAAACTCGCAGGCTTACCAACCCTAGTAGCGGCTGTGTTCCGTCGCGCTTGTTGCGCGACCGCAACTTTTTCCTGCCACCTCGGGTCGGTGCCTGCTGGTGCCGTGATCACCGCCGAACTGCGTCCTCGCTTCTTGTTCTTCATGTTTGCCATGAGGATCTCCTTGTTCTTGTAATCAGTTTAGCGGTACGTCTGCGATGAGCACTTGATTTGCTCATGTAAAGATGCTTCCACGAGGGTCTGACACGGCCAACCCATGGTTTCACCCTAGCGTGGGCGTGACCGTTCCCTTGGTGAGTTGCTGGGCCTACGAGATTCCGGCGTTTGCTCGCACCAGATCATCAAGTTGCCCGCTCGCCATCTGTAAGACGAAATGCGTCAACTCAATGGCTTCTTCGTCAAGCGGATCGCCAGCATTGCCATAGAAACGCTCGGCAGCCTCAACGGCGGCTGCCACGCCAAACACCGCGACATGGATGTAGATCATTGAGACAGTTGCGGCGTGAGGACCGGCATCAATGGGGTCAAGCCCAAAGGCGAATCGAAAATGCGGGCGCTCGTCCACATGGGTCACAGACGATAATTCGCGCCAGAGGCTCGTGAAGTCTTCGCCGTACGCGTCTTGGAACATTTCAACAGTTTGGGCCGCTGTTCTTGGCGCAAGCATCCATTCGGGTTTTCCGGCCTTCGTGGTCACCTGGGAGAAGCCATCTGCGAGTGCGGCATCAAGTAGATTCTGGCGCTCGGAGGACAGTTCGTCACGCTTCTCGACGTCCTCGGGGTGGTCGGCTAACTGCTGACGGAATGACTCGAAGCGAAGATTGCACGCGCGAATGATTCTTGTGCGCTCGTCAATGCTTGGGTCAAGAACATAGGTTGTTCTCGTTGCTGCATCCAAAAGGACGCGGGACATTGCGATTATCGAGCGGGGTGGTAATTCGGTCAGACACATCATGGCAACTGACTGTAGATGATCGCGCATACCCCATAAGTAAGAATGTGCGACCCCAAGTACTAAAGAGTTTTCTGGGTTCAGATGCGGTGTGCCGGGTGAGACTCCTGCTGCGCCAGCGAGAGGTGTCAGAGGACGTTCGCTGTTCCGTGCCGTGTCTGGACCGCCCCATAGGGACAGAACTGCTGACTCTTGGAGTCCCAGCAGAACAGGAGCGACCTGTTGCCAACCTGGTCGCGCCGCAGCGGTTCTTCTTCCGAGTTCTGCTCGACGGCGTAACTCCTGAAGAAAACCCATGGGATCCGCAGAAAGGTCTGGGAAGTCATCAAGTTCACTCATATTGCCACCTCCTCTGGTTAGTTCTTACCGATGGCGACTACGGTGCCGTATAGGTCGTAGTGGCGCAGTCTTTCGGGGAGATCCGACTCCAGTGTGGAGGCAGCGATCGTCCTTGTAGCGGCGGAACACGAACATGGCTTGGACCACGTGTCCAACATTCGATTTCGTGGACCTGCGCTCGATGCTAGCAATCGCCGGAATGGATACGCGCAAATACGCAGGTAGTTCCCTGCGACACATCTGCTGCAGTTCCGACAGTCTCCACTACTCGGACCTTCAGTCGTTGCACCTCTCGCTATCGACGGTGTGATGCGGTCCGCATCAACTCGAGTACCTCCTGAGCGAGCTCTTGAGTCGACTCGTATGCATCAGAGATCACGAGCGAGCAAAGCACGTCTTCGACTCCTTCAGGCCACACCGTGACTGGCCACGCCTTGAGCGCGTTCAGGGACATGTTGCGATTTCGGGTGAGAGGGCTCTGCAACCCGAGCTTAACCAGATCAGGTGCAAGCCCGGGGTACGCGTGCAGTTCCTGCAATGTCCAATCGAGTTCTCGATGGAGACGATACTCGTCGCCAAAGCCCAAGGTGTCTGGGCCGCCTGTAACAATCGACGCCGGGGTGAACGTGGCACGAGCCAGAACCACTAGCGATTCGCGTCTCGATTCAGAATCTGCCCTCTGCCACGCGTCGTACCACGGTCCGTCGAGAGGATCGGATTGAAGGCGCGCCCACAGCAACTCGAAGGTGTCGATGTCGAAACGGCCAGCAGCGTTATTCGCGAGCCAAAACGTGCTGGGATCGTCGGACTCAAGCCCAACTGTGATCACGTCCGGCCACAGAGGTAAGTCCAAGATTGCAGCACTCTTGCTCACCAGCTGCGCTATCTGTTCCGCGCTCCAGTTAAGTTCGAGAGTCCGCTCCGCGTCATCTTCTCCTCGAACGAGCCTATCGATCGAGATGACCGTCCGAAGATCTACGAGCGTCTCCGCGCGGTGATGCACCAGGTCAAGATAGGTACCGAGTACTGTGGGTGCGTCGGCAAGATCGCCGATGTCTTCTGCAGGTCCGCCCGCGATCAGTGCGTCAATGATCTCGCCCGACGATGTGAGCAGTGCCCGGTCAATATCCGTACGGCGGAGTGCGTCCAGTAGTCCTCCGGTCGTTGCTGCGGTGTACGCGAGGTACTCGTACATCACGGAGTTGCGGTAGCCATCACGAAGGAGCCATTCTTTGATTTCTGGATCGGTCGTGCCGCGCAAACGTTGCACACATTGGATCCGCCCCCAGCCGTCAACGGATTGCGCAAGTTGCCACAGATCCCGTTCAGGTGAGGTGGAACCATTGCAGATAGCGACCGCCGCGAACAAGGTGAACTCATCATGGGTGCCAAGTGTCGCGACGACTTCCGCGTCAGGCCCGAGGCCAGTGATCCCGATCAGAGCGGTCCCGATCTTCACCGGTAACCGATCGGGAGCCGTGGTGGCGAGCCATACCCCGAGATCGTGAAGCGCACTTGCGGCAACCCGTGTGTTGCCGACTTCCTCGAGCAGAAGATCGACGTAGTCCGGAGTGCCATCCTCGAGAAGTTTCACATAAAGCTTATCTAGTACCCGCTTCGTCGGCCTGCGCGCTGCCTTTGCGATGAGTTTGGCAGCACTCTTGGCTTGCGTGCGCCCATCGTCGTTGTTTGCGGCACCCATAACACCGTCGAGAGCGCCGGGCGCCCACGAAATGGCATTATCATCGCGCACAGGGTCGTCAGGAAGCGACATGGCCTCGTCGTGAAGCCGTCCATCGGCGGCGATATTGGTGCGAATAACGTCGTAGATCGAAAGGCCCTGGGCAATGCGCGGAAGCGTGGAGGGCACGACACGATCCTGTCACAGAGTGACGTGCGACTCCCTATGGCGATGCTCGGCGGCGGAAGCAACGACGTCGAGTGGTGATGGGCCGACCGCACAGTCCTGAATGGTGCGTCGGTTGAATCATCGCTCGATCCGACGAGATCGTTATCGCCAACGTATTTCAGGCGTGAGAAGCTATTGACGTGGAATCTGTCGTTGAGGACGAACTGCGCAGGCGCATCATGGGATGGGTCGTGGCGCGGGCAGAGGCCAACGGTGGCTTTCTGGAGCGTTCTGAGCTTCTCGACTTCCATATTGATGACCGCAGATTCCCGATCATTGACCGTTCGCGTGGGATCAGAAATCCCGCGATTTTCGCATCAACGCTGTCTATCGTCCAGTCTGTGCACGGTCCATACGCTGACACAGAGTCGGAAGATGGCTTCCTTCACTACGCCTATCAAGCCGGCGATCCTTGGGGTGGTGCCAACAACAAACTACGCGAAGCGATCAGCACCGGTGCTCCACTGATCCTTTTCCGCAAAGAACAGCCGAATATTTACACACCAATCGCGCCCGTTTATGTCGTCGACGATGATGTCGAGAATCGCGAGTTCATCATTGCTTTGGACGAGGCACTCCGATTCATACCTGACGTGAGACAACTCGATGCCTCGCAACGAGCCTACGCAAGACGACTCGCTAAGGTTCGTCTACACCAACCCGCATTCCGTACGCGCGTCTTGGTCGCCTATAAGCGGCGGTGTTCGATCTGCCTACTTGCGCATGGATCCTTGCTCGATGCGGCGCATATCGTCCCCGACTCCGAGCCTTTGGGAGTGCCGACGGTTGTCAACGGTCTGTCGCTCTGCAAGATACATCATGCTGCTTATGACCAGAACTTCATTGGGATTTCCCCAGACTCACGAGTGGTAGTGGATGATGAACTGTTAGCCGAGCGCGACGGTCCTATGTTGAAGCACGGCTTGCAAGAAATGCACGGTCGGGTGCTTCTGACACCCGATAATCCAAGCCACAGTCCCAATCGGGAAAACCTGGCGTGGCGGTTCGAGCGATTCTTAGCGCGAGCATAAGAACGGTGCGCCGTACGGCCGGTATAGGCAGGCTCGGGGCGGCCGTTGCCGAGGATTGATCGCTGTTTGGCGGAGAGATTTCTGACTACGCATATTTGCCTGGCATGCGATCGCTCAACAGGCAAATATGTGACATAACTGCTGATCAGAAGAGTGGGCCCCGTGGGGCTCGAACCCACGACCTACGGATTAAAAGTCCGGAGCTCTACCAACTGAGCTAGAGGCCCTCCGTGTCACTGCCGAAGCATGGGACACGGGCACATCGGTACGAAAGCACCGTTGTGCGCAAGATAGCCTATCGTGTCTCGTCGCCAGTGCCGAATCCGATGATGTCGATTCTGAAAGTTGCCGCAGGTTTTCTTTCCTGTTGCCGGGAAACAAACCGTCGACACGGAAGAAAGTCTGCGGCAATTTGATGAGCGGGAGCACGGCCTACGCCCACGGCCAATCAACACCGCCGGTCACCATCCACCAACCACCCAGCGCGGCCGCGGAGACCACAAACGCGAACATCACGAACACCCACAGCCCGGCGGGCAGCCACGTCAGATCCCCCAACACATCAGCGTCGGACCCGCTGCGACGTCCCCGGCGGCGCAGCCGCACTCGTTCCGCCTGCATCTCCCACACCGGACGGATTGCACCCAGCAACAGCAACCACGTCAGCGCCACCGCGCTCACGCCGGTCACCAGCGGTCGCTCCAACCAGATCACCACTCCGATAGCAGCGCCCGCCCCCAGCACCGGCAAGAAGCCGAACCAGTTGCGGATCCAGGGCAGCATCGCCACTAATCCCACGATCCACCACCACAACACCGCATTGGCGCGGCCGCTTGCCACCAACCCAGCAGCGATCAAGCCTGCCACAGCCGGGCCGGGGTACCCCGCCAATGCAGTCAGGATCATCCCGAAACCGCGAGCTCGTCCTCGTGATGTCGTCAGCCCGGAAGTGTCGGAATGCAGCCGAATCCCCTGCAAGCGCCGTCCGGTCAGCACACCGATGACAGCATGGCCGGCTTCGTGTGCGATGGTCACGACATGGCGCACCAGCGACCAGGTCGGTGGGAAGGTAATCAGCACGATGACAGCGACGCCGGCCCCGAGCAGCCAGGTATCGGAAATCACCGGCATCGTCGCCCATACGGAATCCCACCACTGACCGATCCTGTCCCAACCCATAACCGCATCCCATCACAAATGTCTGAGGTTGCGGCAATACTGGAGTTATCGGCAGCCACAAGCAACGCCACTGGAAACGCAAGGAGGGGACGATGAATTATCCAGTCACACGTACCGAGGACGAGTGGCGCAAACTGCTCACCCCGATTGAATATTCGATTCTGCGCGAAGCAGCCACCGAACAAGCCTTCACCGGGGCATTGCTGAGTGAGCACCGCCCGGGCACTTACCAGTGCCGTGCCTGCTCAGCGCCGCTTTTCAATGCCACCACCAAGTTTGAGTCACACTGCGGTTGGCCCAGTTTCTATCAGACCGACACCGGTGAGGCGGTCGAGCTCATTGACGACTTCAGCCACGGCATGGTCCGCACAGAGGTGCGCTGCGCTTCCTGTGGTTCGCATCTCGGCCACGTTTTCGACGACGCCCCGCAGACCCCCACGGGCCAGCGGTATTGCATGAATTCGGCGGCGTTGAGTTTCGTTCCAGATTCCGCCTGATGACGAGTGCTCTCAGCCGACAAGAGCTAGTGAACTAGACAGGACGAGGTGATAAACCAGCGAGGACGAGTTAGCCCCGTCTGCGGGTAGCGTCGTATCAGGCAATCAGGCAGGCGGTGAGGACGAGTTCGTCCCGCGCGTCGGCAACGTCGCGGCGAACCGCCCCAGCAGCCCGCTGAGCACTGCGACATCGGACTCATCCCAATCGGCCAGCACGTCCTGAACCACGCGCGTCTGCTCCGCTCGCACCTGACTGACCAACTCTTGGGCCGCCTCGGTCAGATGCAACCGGATCGTGCGCGAATCCAACGGGTCAGACGATCGTTCTAGCAGCCCCAATTCCTCAAGTCGAGCGATCTGACGTGACATCGTTCCCTTGGACACGCCCTGCGCGTCTGCGATATCGCTCAGCGTGGCTCCCGGGCAGCGTGAAACGAATGCCAGCAACGGAAACGAACTCGGATCCAAGCGCGGATCAACCATGCAGATTGCGCGCCGGGCTATGTACTTGCCACGGCGCACCACCAGCGACAGCGACTGGATCAGATCGGTGTAGACATCAGGGGAGGTCATTGCTGTCGATCCTAAGCCGAGACACTCGCCGGGTCACGTTCGGCCTCATCGTCTGCCTCAACCTCGAAGGCCGTATTCTCAGCACTGCCGAAGTTGCCGACTGATTCGCCACTCTCGGCCACTTGCCCCTCAGCAACCGATCCCTCCGTTGCCCGCTCCTCGCTGGCCAGCACCTCTTGACGCTGTTCCACGTCACGATGTAGTTCCACTTCCTCACGCAACTCACTGCCGCTGCGAGTGCCCAGCGGAACTTCCTTAAGGAAGCAGACCGCGATCAGCGTGATCACTGCGATTGGCGCACTGACCAAGAAGATCTCCGGAACTCCGACACCATAAGCATGCGAGACGACATGCTGGACTGGTTCAGGAAGTTCGGAAAGATGCGGTATCGAATTGAGTTGGCTGGATCCCGCCGCGCCACCGAGCAATTCAAGACCCTTGGTGAGTTCGGCACTGACGCGGTTGGCCAGAACTGACCCGAGCATCGCCACGCCCATGGCGCCGCCCATCGTGCGAAAGAAAGCAACTCCAGAGGTGCCGGAACCGATGTCTTGAATGTCGAGGGTGTTTTGGGTCACCAGAACAAGGTTCTGCATCAGCATTCCCACGCCCGCTCCGATGACGAACAAGAAGACGAAGAGCAGGGCCAACGGTGTGTTCTCATTCACCGTGCCGACGGCCACCAGTCCCGCGATCAGGGCGGCAGCGCCGCCGATCATGATCTTCTTGTACCGGCCAGTGGAGCTGATCAGGTTTCCGCTGATCGTCGACGCAGCGAACATCCCGATCACAGTTGGCAGCGAAGCCAGGCCTGCTGCCGTCGGACTATAGCCGCGCGCCAACTGCATGTACTGGCTCAGGAACACCGACGACCCGAACATTGCGACCCCGATCGCCGCCGAAGCGATCACCGCGATGATGAAGGTGCGATTCCGGAACAGGTGCATCGGAATCAGCGGTTCTTCAACGCGGAGTTCGACCAGCACCGCTACGACAAGGGCGACGAGGCCGCCACCGACGAGTACCGCCGACTGCCATGAAACCCAATCAAAGTTGTTGCCAGCGAAAGTCACCCACAGCAGCAGAGCCGCGACACCGGCACTGATGAAGCTGATGCCCCAATAGTCGATGCGCACCGAACGCCCAGTCGGCTCGGGCAGCCGCAGAGTGCGTTGCAGTGTGAAGATCGCCGCAATCGCGAACGGCAGGGCGAGGAAGAAGTTCCACCGCCAGCCGATGCCATCGGTGATCAAACCTCCGATGACCGGCCCGCCCACCATCGCAACACCGGTGACGGCACCGAGGATGCCCATGTACCGGCCGCGTTCGCGCGGAGAGATGATGTCAGAGATCAGCACCGGTCCCAGTGCCATCAGACCACCGGCACCCACGCCCTGCAGGGCGCGAAAGCCAATGTGTGTTCCGATATTCTCCGCGATTCCGGCAAGTGCGGCCGCCACTACGGAGATGATCAAAGCGATCTGAATCAGCTTTTTGCGATCCAGCAGGTCGGCAAGTTTGCCCCAGATCGGTGTGGTGATGGTCGAGGTCAACAATGTTGCGGTGACCACCCAGGTGAAGGCGGACTGGCTTCCGTTGAGGTCAGCAACGATCACCGGCAGTGACGAGGACACAATCGAGGTCGACAGCACGGAGACGAACATGCCGAGCAGAATCCCAGACATGGCCTGAAGGACCTGACGGCGAGGACGAGAGCTTACAGCGCCAGCGGAATCCTGGCGTAATTCGTTATTGGTGGCAGAAATGCTCATATCGCCATATTAGTTGCCTAGGGCAACTATCTCGGGGGGAATGCGGTGTGTCATTCGTCACCCGTCGAGTTGGTCGCTCCGATCAGAAAAATCCGTCACATACGCGAAAATAGCAGTGATGAACTATTCGCCTCGCTCGTCCTCGTCCCCGAAACCTCGTCGTCCCGCTGCCTTGAGTGCACGTGACGCCGACCGCATTCCCGGTGATGTCGACCCCGCAACGCGCGGTGAAATGGCGCACACCACCGCCTCGATCATCGTGAACGGTGCCCGGTCAGCCGAGGATCCCGAAATTGTCGATCGGCTCATCCGCCTCGTCGAAATTGAAGGACTCGATACGATCGCAGGGCTATGGGCTGACGCCGCGCCGAATACCCTGCCCGGTGCGTTGTGGCGTCTCTATGTGCTGCGCGAACTCGTGCGGCGCGACCCGGAGAACATCACACGGCGTTACCGGCTCGGCATTGTGGCGGCGCCCGTGGCAGAAGCAATTGCCGGTGCGGCGGCAATACCCGGTCCCATGGATCTGCGCCGGGTCGTCGATGCCGTCCTGACCGGCGTCTATACCGGCGATCTGTCAATAGCGCTGGAGCGTGCCGCGGCTTTTTGCCGCATCTTGGCACTCGGCGGGGCCATGGACGCAGACGCTGCCGAACTCGTTGCTGAGCACCATGCCCGGCACCTGACCTTCGCCGCCGCAACGATGGATAGAACCGCTGATGAACTCGACGATGCCGCCCGGCTATGGCGCATCGGACGGTTAGAATAGTAGGGCGACGTCAGGCTGCGGTAGCCCCGGGCTCCAATATCAGCCGCTACGAGCGGCCTCGCGCCGAGAGGCGCTCCCGGTCTGGCGTCGCATTCTTTTTGCAGGTCAAACGGCAGATTTCCACTAGCAGACGAAGATGTCTAGAGAATGAACACCACTTGGCCTACTGACAAACGCCAATAACCGGTTATCGTAGTTCTCGGCGGCGTGTGAATGGCCCGCCACTCACCCGAGAGAACTTTGGAGCCTCCCTGTGCGATTCACGCCGCGCGACACCACGTTCTTTGACCTACTTGCTGAATCCGCCGGCCACCTGGTGACCGGCGCCAACCTGCTGGCGCAGATTGTTGGCGCTGACAACGGCGACCGCAAGAAACTCAACAAGAAGATGAGCGAGACCGAGAGCCTCGCAGACGAGTCCACCCACGCGATTATCAACCGCCTGAACACCACGTTCGTCACACCGTTCGACCGTGACGACATCTACAACCTGGCCTCTGGTCTGGACGACTGCATGGACTTCATGGACGAAGCCGCAGACCTGATCGTTCTGTACAAGCTCAACGAACTGCCCGACCGGGTTGAAGACCAGGTGGAGATCCTGCAGCGCATGGCCGAGTTGACGGCCGTCGCAATGCCGAAACTGCGTTCGATGAACGAACTGCACGACTACTGGGTTGAGATCAACCGACTGGAGAACCAGGCCGACAAGGCGTACCGCAAACTGCTCTCCCACATGTTCGACGAGATCACCGACCCGATCCTGCTGATGAAACTGCGCGAGGTCGTCGAGGTGCTCGAGGAAGCTGCTGACGCCTTCGAGAAGGTGGCGAACTTCGTTGAGACCGTAGCGGTCAAGGAAGCGTGACCCGACCGTGGAGTTAGCACTCGTCATCACGGTGGTGGTCATTGCTCTCGCCTTTGACTACACCAACGGATTCCACGACGCTGCCAACGCGATAGCCACATCAATCGGTACCCGCGCACTCACCCCGCGTGCGGCGCTGATCATGGCGGCGATCTGTAACCTCATCGGCGCCATGATGGGCACGCACGTCGCCGAGACCATCGCGCACTCCATTGTGAGCATCGATTCCCAGGCAACCCATTCGGGACTGATATTGGTGCTCAGCGCGCTGGTGGGCGCAATCACCTGGAACCTGATCACCTGGTGGTTCGGGCTGCCCTCGTCCTCCACCCACGCATTGATCGGCGGCCTGGCCGGCGTCGGTATAGCCGGCGGCGTCACGGTCTACTGGAGTTCCATCACGACCAAGGTCGTCCTGCCGATGTTCCTGTCGCCGTTGGTCGGTTTCGGACTGGCATTCCTGGTGATGGTCCTGGTGATGTGGTTGGTCCGTAAGGCCCGGCCGGCACCAGCGAACCGACGTTTCCGCATCGCCCAGACGGCCTCGGCCGCCGCAATGGCGCTGGGCCATGGTCTGCAGGACGCGCAAAAGACGATGGGCATCATCATGCTTGCGCTGGTTACAGGCGGTCACTACAGCAAGGACGATGCCATTCCGTTCTGGGTGAAGTTCTCGGCTGCCGCCGCGATCTCGCTCGGCACCTACGCTGGCGGGTGGCGCATCATGCGCACACTGGGACGTCGCATCATCGAACTCGATCCAGCACGTGGTTTCGTCGCCGAAACGGTCTCGTCGGTGGTGCTGTACGTCAACGCCTACGTGTTGCACGCCCCGATCTCGACGACGCACACCATCACCTCGGCCATCATGGGTGTCGGTGCCACCAAGCGACTGTCCGCAGTGCGCTGGGGCGTGGCGAAGAACATCGCGTTGGCGTGGGTGCTGACGATTCCGGCCTCTGCACTGGTGGGCGCGGTCAGCTTCTGGATCATCCACGGCATCCTCGGCTGACGTTCACGACACAAGCGCTCACCACACGGTGCTCACCACACGGTGGGACGGAACTTCTCCACTGACACGATCCGAGGCCCTTTGCTGGTCTCAGCGATATGCGCGACGAGGCTGGTGCCCGGCTGCAGATAGGGCGACGAGCGCGGCAATGCACGAGCGACCTTCGGGCGGGAATACTCGCGCAGTATCTCAAGCAGGTTCGGCAATACGGGTCGATGGGTGCACAACACCGCGCCAGTGTCAGACTCGATCAAACCGCGCAGCACTTCTTGCGCAGCGCGAGGATCTTTGTCGTGCGACTTCTCGGTGAGCGCCTTGACCCGTTCAAGCTCCACGCCGCTCGCTGTCGCGAAAGGCTCAACGGTGGCAGCACACCTGCGCCACGGGCTCGTGACGACTCGTTCCAAGTCATATGCCGCAAGCAGCGGCATCAGGGCAGCCGCCTGCCCGCTGCCGAATGGCGTCAGGGGACGAGTCTTCTCGCTCCCTGACCAACGCGAACGGTCCTGGGCCTTGCCGTGGCGCACGATGATCAGCGGTCGGGTAGCAAGCCGATCATGTTCGTGCGCCTGGACGAGCGCGTCCAACGGCACCTGATCGGCCTTGCGAGTCAAGAGATCGCGTGCCGTAGAAACGTTGACCCAGCGTTGCTCGTCAATCTCGCTCGGATCGACCTCGTGAACCGGGTATCGGGCACCAGTCACCGGTGCCTGTGATCCCAGCGGCGTGGCTGACCAGTAATGAGATCGCTTCACCCGGTGATCGGCCATCAGATACTGCAAGCCTGGCAGAGGCAGGCCTAGGGCAACCTGTAACCCGGTCTCCTCGGCAGTCTCGCGTATTGCGGCAACAGGTTGCAGTTCGCCCTTATCCAATTGGCCCTTGGGCCAAGACCAGTCTTTGCGGTGCGGACGGTGGATCACCAGCACCTGCAACTCGTCATTGTGCAACCGCCAGATGAGGCAGCCCGCTGCTTGAACGACCTTTGCGGTGGCTTCGGTGGTGACGTCGAACGTGGCAGGTTCGGGCACCACTCTGACTGTGGCCGGACTCATCAGCGTCTCGACGACAACTGACGACGTTGCCGCGCGATGAGTTCAGATTGCAGGTCGGTCAACGGACCACCCTCGCCGACGTTGCGACGTATCCAGGCACCGTCTGGTTCCAGATGCCAGGACGAGGTCTGCTCTGACATTGACTCGTCGATTAGCCACAGTAGGGTTTCGACATGCAGTGCGTCGTCAATGCGCACTAGGGCTTCAACGCGACGATCCAAATTGCGGTGCATCAGATCCGCCGAACCGATGTACACCTCAACGCCCGATTCGGCGCCGTCTCCAATGGCGGGACCAACCGAGTTCGCGAAGGCGTAGATACGTGAGTGCTCCAAGTACCGGCCGAGAATCGAACGAACCCGGATCGTCTCGGAGAGCCCGGGCACCCCAGGGCGAACTGCGCAGATGCCGCGCACTACGATGTCGATCTGTACCCCGGCCTGCGAGGCCCGGTACAGCGCGTCGATGGTCTGCTCGTCGACAATCGAATTGACCTTGATCTTGATCCAAGCCTCGTGACCGGCCAGGGCGGCACGCCGTTCCCGCTCGATGCGGGCGATCAATCCGGTGCGCACGGTGCGCGGTGCGACCAGCAGCCGCGAGAACTTGGTTTGCGGCGCATAGCCCGAGAGCTGGTTGAAGAGTCGCGACACGTCTTGGCTCACCATCGGCTCGCAGGTCAACAACCCTAGGTCGGTGTACAGGCGCGCCGTCTTCGGGTGATAGTTTCCGGTTCCGACGTGGACGTAGCGCCGCAAGCCGTCAGGTTCTTGTCTCACCACCAGCGAGAGTTTGCAGTGCGTTTTCAGGCCGACGATGCCGTAGACGACGTGCACACCGGCATGTTCGAGTTTGCGAGCCCAGGAGATATTGGCCTGCTCGTCAAAACGTGCCTTGATTTCGACGAGCGCCAGCACCTGCTTGCCGGCGTCGGCCGCATCAATCAGCGCGTCAACGATGGGAGAGTCACCCGACGTGCGGTAAAGCGTCTGCTTGATCGCCAGTACGTTAGGGTCGGCGGCAGCCTGCTCCAAGAATGTCTGCACCGACGTTGAGAACGAGTCATACGGGTGGTGCAGCAGTACATCGCGGGCGCGAATCGCGGCGAAGAAGTTCGTTGGTGTTGACCGTTCCACCTCCGCCAACTGGTGGTTGGTGGTCGGCACGAACCGCGGGTACTGCAAATCGGGCCGCTCTTGGTCGGCGATGATGTTGAGTCCGGTCAGGTCCAGTGGCGCGGGCAGCGTGTAGGTTTCGGCTTCGCTCACTCCAAGCTCACGGGTCAGAATCGAACTGACACGACTCGAGATGCCTTCAGCGATCTCGAGGCGCACCGGCGGACCGAAGCGGCGTCGCAGCAGTTCCTTCTCCATGGCTTTGAGCAGGTTCTCGGCGTCGTCTTCTTCGACTTCGACATCTTCGTTCCTGGTCACCCGGAAAGTGTGATGCTCTGAGATCTCCATGCCGGGGAAGAGCGCATCGAGGTGCTCAGCGATCACCTCTTCGATGGGAACGAAGGAGGTGTGGCCGACATTGCCGGTCGACGAGTGCGTCGACGGCGCGCTCGGTCGGCCGCGCTCGTCCACCGCGATGAAACGTGGCAGCAGCGGTGGAACCTTGACCCTGGCGAAGTGCTCCTTGCCGGTAGCCGGATTCTTGACGACCACAGCCAGGTTGAGCGAAAGCCCTGAGATATACGGGAAAGGGTGCGCCGGATCGACTGCCAGCGGGGTCAGTACCGGGAAGATCCGCTTGCGGAAGTATTTGCGCAAGCGATCCTGTTCCGTCGAGCTCAGCTCGCCCCAATGCACGAGCGTGATGCCTTCATCATGCAATGCGGGCCGGACTTGATCGGCAAAGACTCGGGCGTGACGATCCATCAGTTCATGAGCGCGTGAACTGATCTCTTCGAGCACCTGGTGGGGACTGAGTCCGGACGCGGCAGTGACGGCGATTCCAGTGGCGATACGACGCTTCAGCCCGGCCACGCGCACCATGAAGAACTCATCAAGGTTCGAGGAGAAGATCGCCAGGAACCGGACCCGTTCCAGCAGCGGCAGCGTCTCGTCCTCGGCCAGTTCCAGGACTCGTTCATTGAAGGCCAGCCACGAGATCTCTCGGTCGAGGAACCGGTCTGCCGGCAACGGCTCGAGTTCCTCTGGCTCGTCCAACTCGGGCAGTGTCGCCGCTGCTTTACCGCGTGCCGCATCGGCGATGTGCTCCGCGATGTGTTCTGCCAGGGCAGGCTCCATCGGCGGCACCGGGTTGTCAGGGGATGCGATACCCGCAGTCGTTGCGTCTGTCATGGCACTATCGTGGCATCTTCCGATGTCATATGACGGGTTTAGCAGTGAAAATTTACCGTGAATTCGACAAATTCGACCCGCTATTTGCCCATTACGGCTGTGTGGTGGAGGTGCGAGCATACTGGATCTGTGTTGTGGCGATGTCGAAACCGGCCTGACGGTAAACAGCAACGGCTGCCTCGTTAGTGGTATCGGTCCATAGTTCGGCGGTCTGCTGACCGTGCGCTCTCATGTGTGCCAGTGCCAGATAGGTCAGTTTCTTGCCCAAGCCTCGTCCTTGGGCGGCCGGGTGAACCGCGACGACATAGATCTCACCGGTCAGTGGGGTCTGTGGCTGGAGCTTCAACCAGAGTGAGGCGACCAACTCGTCCGGATTATCTGCCGAGCTGACGACGTAGCAGTCGTCTGCGTTGAACCAGTCGGTGCGTTGGCGCTCTTCGAGGTCCGCGAGAGTCCAACCGCCCTGCTCCGGATGGTGCTGGAACGCTGCCGCATTCAAAGTGAGCCACTTGTCATTGTCGCGTGCTGGGTCCAACGTCGATACGACCAGCTCGGGTCTGAAGTCATTGATCACATCCGTAACCGAGTCTGCTGCGATGTCACCGAGAGGTCTGGTCATCAGGCAGATCTCACGTACCGGCACGAGGTTCTCGCTGGACGCCAGTGCTGCCGCGCCAGGATGTCCTGCATGTGACCAGATATGTAGTCCAGCATGCTGACCTGGCTCACCGGAACGACTGGGCAAGGTCGCGTCGCGGATAGCCGACCGCAGCAGGGCACGTCCGACCCCTTGCCGGCGGGTGGCGGGATCAACGACGAGTTCGCCGCTGATCGTCGGCTGCCGCCGGTCTACCTGCGCATAGCCGACGATCGTCGGCGCCGTGGCATCGCCGTTCGGCGATTGGGCTACTGTCCGCGCGACGATATGGGTGATATCAGTGTCATCTGAAGCCAGATTGACCAGGGTCTGATCATTGAGCGGCTGCGTGCCGTCGGCTTCTTGCGCACGCATAGCCAACTGCCGGATCTGCTCGGCATCCGACGAGGTCAACGGGTCAAAACGAAGTTGAAAATCCATGATGCTCGAATGCTACGCGTTCCCTGTGACATTCCGAATCGATCACCCGGCAACATGTCGGTTGAGCCTGGTCGAGACCGCTCGTCCTTATTTGACTCTCGATGCGATCAGATCCATCACGGACGAGTCTGCCAGCGTTGTCGAGTCCCCGACATTACGGTGCTCCGCAACATCACGCAGCAGACGTCGCATGATCTTTCCAGACCTGGTCTTGGGCAGTTCCGGCACCAGCAGGATCTGCCGCGGCTTGGCAATCGGTCCGATCTGCTTCGACACGTGACTGCGCAGCGACTCTTCGATCTGCCGGGCCTTGTCGCCTTGCGCCGCCTGGTCCGCGAATTCCTGGCGCAAGATCACGAATGCCACCACTGCCTGGCCCGTGGTCTCGTCCGTCGCTCCCACCACAGCGGCCTCGGCAACCGAGTCGTGGGCCACCAGCGAGGACTCGATCTCGGTAGTGGACAACCGGTGCCCGGAAACATTCATCACATCGTCGACGCGGCCGAGCAGCCAGATATCCCCATCGTCGTCGCGCTTCGCCCCATCGCCCGCGAAATACATGCCGGGGAACCGAGACCAGTAGGTCTGCTTGAACCGTTCTAGGTCACCCCAGATGCCGCGCAACATACTCGGCCACGGCTCCTTGATCACCAGATAGCCGCCTGAGCCGTTCGGCACCGACCGGGCTTCCTCGTCAATAACGTCGATGCTGGTCCCCGGCATGGGCACCTGCGCCGAACCGGGTTTCGTGGCGGTGACTCCCGGCAGCGGCGAAATCATGATCGCACCGGTCTCGGTTTGCCACCAGGTATCGACGATCGGAGTCAGGTTTGCTCCGATCACCTTTCGGTACCACATCCATGCTTCTGGGTTGATCGGTTCCCCCACCGAACCAAGCAACCGCAGCGATGAGAGGTCGAACTGAGAGGGGATATCGTCCCCCCATTTCATGAAAGTACGAATAGCAGTTGGTGCAGTGTACAAGATCGAAACCCCGTACTTCTCAACGATCTCCCACCATCTGCCACGGTGTGGCGAGTCCGGTGTCCCCTCGTAAATCACCTGTGTCGCACCACCCAGCATCGGACCGTACACAACGTAGCTGTGCCCGGTGACCCAACCGATATCCGCCGTACACCAATACACATCGGTGTCGGCTTTCAGATCGAAGACGTTGTGATGAGTATGCGCAGTTTGGACGAGGTAACCCCCGGTGGTGTGCAGGATTCCCTTCGGCTTACCGGTGGTACCCGAGGTGTACAAGATGAAAAGCGGATGTTCGGCTTCGACCCAGACCGGCTCGTGCCGGACATCTGCTGGGGCCAGCGCGTCATGCCACCAGATGTCTCGACCATCTACCCACGCGACATCTTGACCGGTGCGGCGGATCACGAGCGTACGCTCGACCGGGTTAGTGCCAGCGGCGTCCAGTGCGCTCAAGGCTTCATCGACAGCGGGCTTGAGCGCGGCGGGTGCCCCGCGACGATAGCCGCCATCGGCAGTAATGACGAGCTTCGCCCCGGCGTCCTCGATCCGTGATCGCAGCGCCTCGGCTGAAAAACCGCCGAAGACCACCGAGTGCGGGGCGCCGATGCGGGCGCAGGCGAGCATCGCGATGACCGACTCGATCAGCATCGGTGCGTAGATGATGACCCGGTCTCCAGTGGTGATCCTCAAAGCGGCTAAAGCATTCGCTGCGCGGCATACCTCTAGTTGTAGCTCGGCATAGGTGATCGAACGACTGTCGCCTGGTTCGCCCTCGAAGTGGAAAGCAACCCGGTCGCCAAGGCCGTTCTTCACGTGCCGGTCCACTGCGTTGTATGCGGCGTTGAGGGTGCCGTCGGCGAACCACCGTGCGACGGGGGCATTCGACCAGTCCAGCACCTCGGTGAAGTCCTTGTTCCAGGTCACGTGCTTGCGCGCTTGGTCTGCCCAGAACCCGAGGCGATCGCCGTCGGCATCGTCGTAGAGTGAGGCCTGCGCGTTGGCTTGGCCGCTGAACTCGTCGGATGGTGCGAACGAACGGGTTTCCTGTAACAGATTCGCCAGCGTTGCCGAATCTGCATCAGTTGCCCTGGTGGATGGTGCTGCCTGTGGTGTGACCTCTTGCGTCACGATGAGCCTCCGGTTGTGATGCATGGTTGCGTTGGGGAGTGTCGGCGTCACGTGCGCCTAGGACTAAAGACCCTGGCATCGAGTGTAGACCTATGTTGTGACCTGAGTCACACTATGGCCGTATGGGAAGATAGGCCTATGTCTGACAGGCCGCTAGATCGAGTGCTCACGAGCCTCGGCACAGCTGCCTTCGCGCTCGCCGCCACGGTGGTCGCACATGTCGGCGGTGGCGGACAACTTCCTGGCGGTTTTGTTCTGACCGTTGCGGCGCTGCCCACCTTCTTGGCGACCCTCGCATTTGGTTGGCTCCAGATCGCGACTCCGCGCATCATTGCTGCAGTCGCAGTAAGCCAGATCGTCTTCCATTACGCTTTCGCCGCAACCTCAGGGGCAAGTGTCGAGCGGCATGTTGCGAGCCTTTCCGGTGGAGTGCATCATCATTCACCCGCATCTGTGGTGACGACCAGTGGTGTCGCAGAGAAGCTTCATATGACCCCCGTCATGGCACTTAGCCATGTCGCTGCAGCGGTTGTGATAGCCGCTTTGATGCTCAGCGCTTCGCGACTGACTTCAGCCTTAAGGGCCTTCGTCGCGCGTATTCGACAGCGCTTCGTCGGTCTAGTGTCCGGCCCGGTGACGCCTACGGTGCGGTGCCTGCCTTGCGTGCCGGTGCGCTATCTGGAATCAACGAGCCTTAGCCATCGTGTGGCGATACGCGGGCCTCCTTTACCGCACTCGTTCGCTATGTGACTGTCTGCTGGGTCGATGGGATGACTCATGTAGTGGTGTGTGCAATCCACCCTGCCGCGCTCACGGTGTCTTGACTGAGACGCGCTGGCAACGCCCCAGGGCGACTGACTCGTGCCGCGAGTCGAAATGTTCCCCGACTGTTGCGTCGAGGAAATGCCTGGTGTCGTTATCTGCTTCGGGGAGTCTCCGAAGCAGCCGTTGCCCTATCACGGGTGCCGTGTGTCGTCGATTTCGTGGATTCAGCCACAACTCATAGCGAATCAGGTCCGCCCAGGCCGTTTTGTCGGGCGACTAGAGATATCCCTTCAAAAAACCGTTCTTAGCCACAGTTTGACTGCGGCAACACCAATGAAAGTTGGACAACCAACCATGTCAAATTTCCGTATGACACGTTTCGCGGTCACGATGACGGCTGGCCTACTGACAGTAAGCCTCATGACGGCCTGCTCGTCGAATAACGCTACGACTGTTGAGAAGCCTCAGACCGATTCGACGACCACCACGCAAGCCGACTCTGTCAACGCCCAAGATGTGTGGGCCAAAGCCGCACCTGAGGGTGACATGAGTGCAATGTTTGGTCGATTGACCAATGATGGTGACCAGACGGTCACCATCGTTTCAGTGTCCAGTGATGAGGCGACTGAAATGCAACTGCATGAGACCGTGATGGGCGATGACGGGTCGATGAAAATGCAAGAAAAGGGTGGCGGCTTCACTATTGAACCGGGTGCCACGCTGACCTTGGAGCCAGGCGGTAACCATCTGATGTACATGGAACTAACCGCTCCTCTGCAAGCCGGTGCTGACAGCACGGTAACGCTGACATTCTCCGACAATTCCACGTTGGATCTGTCCGGAGCGATCAGAGAATACTCAGGGGCGCATGAGGAGTACGTGCCAGACCACGCCATGGATCACGGCGACGGCCATGACGACCACGAGCACGACCATGATTCCGACGGCCACACGCATGATCACTGATTGATCATGGCAACGGAACCACAGGACAAACGATCAGGTGGTTGGTCCCGGCGGCGGTTCCTCACAGCAGGCGCCGTCGCCGGTGCCGGTGCCGTAGCGGCGGTGGCGGCAGACCACGTACTACAAGGAAGTTTGAGGTCCGGGAAAGAGGCTGCTACAACTGCGACGCAGTTATCCGGGGACAACAGCAGGCTGACGTTTGGTCGGCAGACTGTTTCGTTCGACGGCCCAGTACAGGCAGGGGTGACGATCCAACCCCAGGCGCATACACGATTGATGGCATTCGACCTGGTCGAGTCTGTCGATCGAGGAGCTATCCGTCGCCTCATGCGCTTGCTCACGGATGATGCACGTTCTCTTATGCGTGGGGTTGCTCCGTTGGGTGACTCTGAACCAGAGCTTGCGACTGTGCCGGCTCATCTGACGGTCACGGTCGGCGTCGGCGCAAGGTTAATCCGCGTCGCGGCGGGTGAGTCCTTTGTTCCGGGGTGGTTGCGGCCATTGCCTACGTTCGGCATTGATCGACTGCGAGACGAATGGTCGGGCGGAGATCTCGTCGTGGAAGTGGCAAGTGATGATCTCGTTGCGATGTCACACGCTGCGCGTCTAGTGACGAAGAGTATTCGCTCTTTGGCAGTGGTGCGTTGGATGCAAGACGGGTTCCGGCATGCCTACGGGACGCATCCTGAAGGTACCTCCATGCGCAACCTCTTCGGGCAGATTGACGGCACGGTCAACCCGGTGCCGGGCACCGATGACTTTGCTGAGGTGGTGATCAGTCGCGACGGTTGGCTGGCTGGAGGAACTTCTCTGGTGGTACGCAGGATTCAGATGGATCTGGATACCTGGGACGATATCGACAGGGTGGGACGTGAGGCCGCTGTTGGCCGCCGACTCGCAACCGGGGCACCGTTGACAGGTACCACGGAGCATGATGAACCCGATTTCGATGCGGCGGACTCGTTGGGGTTTACTGTCATCCCCGATTTCAGCCACATGCGTCGAGCGCGGTCTGAAAACCGGAGGGAACGAATTTTTCGCCGTTCTGCGAACTACGAAGTGATGGACCAGCACGGCCGACCAGAATCAGGGCAGATTTTCATGTCGTACCAGGCTGACCCTGTCACGCAATTCGTGCCGATTCAGCGACGACTAGACGAGCTCGACATGCTCAACGAGTGGACGACACCGATTGGTTCGGCGGTCTTCGCGATCTTGCCGGGTTGCGGTCCGGAGGGCATGCTGGGCGAGACATTGTTCTAAGTTTTGTATTGTCGTCGAAGACGACCCGATTATCGAAGGAATTATCGTGAATTTTTATCATTCAACTGCGCAAAATCAACGTTCCGGGCGCAGCCTGGTAACCGTGCTCGGCGCTTTGCTGTTGGTTGTCGCCTTGGCGGTCGTCATTGCCCCGCAAGCTCGTGCCCATGATGTACTGATCAGCACTAAGCCGGCTGAAGGTGCCTCGATCAAGACGCTGCCCGAACAGGTGAAGGTGACGATGTCTGCGAACCTGACCAAGACGGGTGCGGTGATCAAAGTCGTCGGACCAGACGGTGAGCAGTGGGACGAGCAAGACACTTCCGTTAGTGGGACCGACGCGGTTGTCTCGCTGCGTGAAGGCGGCCCGGCGGGCGAGTATCAGGTGACTTGGCGGGTGGTGTCTTCGGATGGGCACCCGGTATCGGGAGAGTACACCTTTACGACGAGCCGCGATGCCGCCGAGCCGGAACCTGACACAGCCGTCACCCCGGATGAACCGAGCTCAGATCAAGAAGCAGTCGATCCAACGGAACCGCCAGTCGCGCCAGAACCAGACGATGCCCAGGGCAGCGACCCGGGCGAAGACCAACCCATCATCGACGAGCCGATTGAAGAGCCAAACGATGACCAACCGGAAGGCACACAAGAAGCGGAAAATGACGCCTCATGGTCGCGCGTCGCGATCATTGCCTTGATCGGTGTGGTGATCGGAATCGGCCTGTACTTCTTCAGATCGACTCGTCGCCGCGCTAAATCAGACAACTGACGACTCGCTCACATGTATTGCCGCAGGTTTTCTTTCTTGTCGACGGTAAGTGCCCAGGCAACAAGAAAGAAAACCTGCAGCAACATCAGGGACCTTACGGGTTTCGTCACGGCCGGTAGTAGTTGATTTCATCGGACCGCCACGGGGTGGCAACGTATACCAGTTTGCCTTCGCTATTCCAGGTCAACTGATCCTCTTGATAGTTGAACCACGTAAGGCTGTTCTCCTCGACAGCAACGCTCCAAACGGGCTGATCGAGATCGAATGGCACGACATAGATCGTGTCGCCGATATTCAGTGCGATCGCTGATTCTGATACGGATACATCAGTCGCGTCCTGTCCGGGATCGGTGAATGTCAAGAATGGCTCGAAGCCATACCCAGACAGTTTCCCGATTCCGATTGGTGATTGGGTATCGGGCGCGATCGTGGTCACCCAGACCCCATCAGCACTAGCAACGGGGCGCTCAGCACCCAACGCCTCGGTGCGGATATCCGGATCACCGGTCAAACTTGCGGACCGAACCATTGAGTGTTCGGAGCTCGAGCCGGTCAGGGGGCGCTCGTCCCAATAAACCCGTCCGTTGAAGATGGCCAACTGGTGCCCGTCGAGTGCATTGTCGGCGGTGTCATCAGGGCCAACGATGAGCCGCGAATTGTTATCGCCCAGTGCGTCGGCCGCGAAGATCCAAAACGGTCCAGCCGTGGTCTGGATGCCATCAGATTCGAGCCAAGCGACCTGCGCCGGGTTGGATTGGTCGACCGCGTAGTAGGGGGACCAGCGTGCATCCGAAGCTGAAATCTCCTGAGTGTCACGCCATGGCTCAAACTGGTCGGCGCTCGACCATGTGCCCCACTGTGTGTGCCACGGCTGCAAGTCGTCAGTGCGCTCAGTAGTTCGTCGCGCAAACCAGAGGCCGTTGTCGGTATCGAATTTTTGGACGAGTTCCACCTCGCGATCATTGGGCACCGGCCGATCAGGATCAGCAGCGGGCGGATCAATCTCTGTAGCCATATTGATGGCCGCGGTTTGATTCTCGAATGTCAGCGACTTGCCGTCGGCCCGCGTGAACGGCTCAACTTGTTGCGCCGCTGCGCCGTCATAGCCCGTGTCAGTCGGTGCATCGATTGCGCCGGACCGGGGGCTAAGTGACAGCACGGTGACGGTACCGTCCGTAACGGACACGATTGCGGTACGAGCGGCCACCAACGCTTGGGCCGAACTCCCCGACCGGCCTTCGCTGTCAGGCGACCGCACATAACCAAATCCGACTACGGCGTACGTGCCTGAGATTGTGGTCGGCCAACCCTCGGTCCATGACGATGGGTCATCGGTATCAGGGCACGGCGCCAGTAGTTCATTGTCGACCTGCAGCCCGCCGCCTTGAACTGACCGCTTCTCACTATTACTCATAGCCCTTGGGTGGGTCGTGTGCGAGAACGGGAATGTGCCGAATTCGGCAGTAGTAGTCGGATCCAGTGCGACAGCATCGGACCCCGCCGTGTCGGCAGCATCAAGGGGGAACCACAACGCACCCAAACCTGCAGGGTCGTAATACTGATTCGCAGGTGTAGCCCCTGCAAGGGGCCATTGCTCATCAACAGTCGCACTAGTTGAATCCGGACCATTCAACACGGCACTTACCTGGCCTGCGTCGCCGACCAGGAAGTCCGTCAATGCGAAACCATTAACAGCCGCAGGTGCCTCAAGCACGTCGGTCAACGTGGTTGTGCAATTCATCTCCAAAGGCTGCCCCTCAGGCGCTGGGAGCAGATTGGCTGGGGGTGGCGGAGGGGTAGTCACGCTGGTCGGGATTTGTGCAACAGCAAGGGTCGCGCCGAGGACGAGGGCGACACTCGCGGCAATAGAGCCGGTGACTCTCGCGGTGCGGCGTCGGCGGATCAGCCGGGGCAGCGAAGCTGCGCGGGCCGCCCAGGATTCGGTCACGGCAGTGTCTGGTTGGGCGCGCAGCGCGCCGGTGAACTCGTCCTCAAAAGAATCTAGAGGGGTGGGCTCGTCCCCGAGCGGAGCGAAGTATTTGTCGGTCATGGTCGTTGCTCCTGTGGCAGGTGATCCAGCAGTGCTGGCGCGGAGCGCAGTCGTTCGAGCCCGTCGTGCAGGTGGCGTTTGATCGTTCCCTGCGAGGCATTGATGACATCGGCGATCTGCGGAACAGTCAGGTCGTCGTAATAGCGCAGCAAAACACAGGTGCGTTGTGTCGGACTCAACGATTGCAGTGCAGCATAGACATCGTGTCGATCATTGATCGGGCCGGTGGAATCGGGCGCCGACTCGGCCACGGCGAGCAGCGGAGCGCGCTCGAACCAGCGGGTACGGCGGCGGTGCTGATCGATGTGGATAGTGGCCATGGTGCGACGCACATAGGCGACAGCCTTCACGGTGCCGGTGGCCTCATCCTGGTCGGAAGCCAGCCGGAACATGTGTGATGGTTTAGCGAATGACTTGATCAGGGCGTCGTGAAGCAGGTCTTCGGAATCGGCCGGGTTGCCAGTCAGCATGCGCCCATAGGTCAGCAACGCCGAGGAATGGTCAGCGACCACTGCCTCCAGCAACTGCTCCCAGCGCGCCATCGTCGGCCCTCGTTCTCTTATCTCGTCCCGCCAATGAGGACCCTCTATGAACTTAAACGACTGGCAGGTGCAAAACGTTGGGGAGCACTCGTCATCGAAAACTACCCCGATACACAAGTGCGCCGCCCAAACCGAACGAATCGGTTTGCGCGGCGCACCAGGATCGCAGAAGCCGCGGGCTAGCCGACAGGCTTCCCATGCTCTTCAGTTTGTTGTTCCTCCCATGTCGGGTAGTCGTTGTAGCCTTCCTCACCGCCGCCATAACCGCGGCCCATGTCGACCGGGGTCAAAGGCCAGCAGTTGCGCATCCGCTCGACCAGATCGGGGTTCGACATATAGGCGCGCCCGAAGACAAACAGGTCCGCTTTTCCTGCGTCGAGGGCATTTTGAGCCAGCGTTCGAGTCAGATCACCGGAGGCTATGACCGTGCCGTTGTAGCGCTCGCGAATGAACTCGTACGGGAACCGGTGCCAGATCGCACCATTGGCAATGTCGTCGTTGTCCATGCCGCTGAGCGACCGCAATGACTCAGGCGTTTGGAAGGCGACATAGGCCAAGTCGAGCTCGTTGAGCTGTTCGATCAGTGCCGAGTAGGTTTCCTCGACCTCGTTCTCCACACTGCCGTTGTAAAGGATTCCGGGGGAGATCTTTACGCCGATGCGGTGCGAGTCGCCCCACGCTTCGATCAGACGCTTAAGAACCTCGATCATGAACTTAGTGCGCTTGACAGGACTTCCGCCGAATTCGTCATCGCGCAGGTTCGACGTGTCCGAGAGGAACTGATGCGGCAGATATCCAGAAGCACCGTGCAGTTCGATCCCGTCAAACCCGGCGGCTTTGGTGCGCTCCGCAGCCTTGCCGTATTTCTCGATGACCTCCCAGACCTCCTCAGTGCTGAGCACATGCAGTTTGGTCGTCATCTGGATCAGACCTTCATCGCGGCTGAAGATCTTGAAATCCGCTGGCACATCGCTCGGTGCGCACAGAGTGTTGCCGCCGCTGTTGACCTCGTGTCCGACACGTCCGGTGTGCTCCATCTGCAAGAAGATGCGTCCGCCTTTGGCGTGGACCGCCTCGGTCACCTTCGCCCAGGCGTCCTGCTGTTCCTGGGTCTCAATGCCCGGGATGTCGAAGTAGCCCTGGCCGCGCCGCTCCGGCCAAGTGCCCTCGGTGATGATGAGCCCGGCGCTGGCTCGTTGCGCGTAGTGAGTCGCCATGATCGGGGTGGGAACGCCCTCGGGAGTTGCCTTGGCCCGGGTCATCGGACCCATCACGATCCGGTTGGGCAAAGTCAGATCGTGGAGTTGATATTCGTCGAAAATGGACGGCATGGGGTTGTCCTTTCCATTGACACCGTTGTCTTACCTAGCGTCGCAGCGATAAGTGGCTCGGGTGTGGGACTGAAGTCCAGCGATTGGCTTTAGGGCATCGTGAGCGTTGGAATGGGCGAGAGAGCACTCGTCCTCAAGCATGCATCTCGCTCCAGGCGTAATCGTCACGCCGGTGGCGAACATCAGCCGATCTCGGACGATCCGCGGGCGCGAAACCGTTAGAGTCGAAAGCCACTGGCCACAGGTGTCTGTTGCTGGTGGCACCGGAAGGAGCGCCCATGTTTGAAAGATTCACCGACCGTGCCCGTCGGGTCGTTGTGCTTGCGCAAGAAGAAGCGCGCATGCTCAACCACAACTACATCGGGACTGAGCACATCCTGCTCGGCCTTATTCACGAGGGCGAAGGTGTCGCCGCAAAGGCACTCGAATCGCTCGGCATCTCGCTTGACGCGGTTCGCAGCCAGGTCACCGAGATCATTGGCGAGGGCCAGCAGGCCCCCAGTGGGCACATCCCGTTCACGCCTCGTGCCAAGAAAGTCCTGGAACTGTCATTGCGCGAAGCGCTGCAGCTGGGCCACAACTACATCGGGACTGAACACATCCTGCTCGGCTTGATCCGCGAGGGCGAAGGCGTTGCCGCGCAAGTGCTGACCAAACTCGGCGCCGACCTGTCGACCGTGCGTCAGCAGGTCATCCAACTGCTGTCCGGCTACCAGGGCAAGGAGCCGGCGACTGCCGGTGGACCCGCTGAAGGTCAGCCTGCCGGTTCAGCTGTGCTGGACCAGTTCGGACGCAACCTCACCCAGGCGGCCCGAGAGGGCAAGCTCGACCCGGTGATCGGCCGCGAGAACGAGATCGAACGCGTCATGCAGGTGCTGTCGCGCCGCACCAAGAACAACCCGGTCCTGATCGGTGAACCCGGTGTCGGCAAGACCGCGGTCGTCGAAGGACTGGCGCAGGACATCGTTGCCGGTGACGTACCGGAGACTTTGAAGGACAAGCAGTTGTACACGCTTGACCTCGGTTCGCTGGTCGCCGGTTCGCGTTACCGCGGTGACTTCGAAGAGCGTTTGAAGAAGGTGCTCAAGGAGATCCGCACTCGTGGTGACATCATCTTGTTCATCGACGAGATTCACACACTGGTTGGTGCCGGTGCTGCTGAGGGCGCGATCGACGCAGCCTCGATTCTGAAGCCGATGCTCGCCCGCGGTGAACTGCAGACCATCGGTGCGACCACGCTGGACGAGTACCGCAAGCACGTGGAGAAGGACCCGGCTCTGGAGCGTCGCTTCCAGCCGATTCAGGTCAACGAGCCCACCTTGCCGCACACCATCGCGATCCTCAAGGGACTGCGCGACCGGTACGAAGCACACCACCGCGTCTCTATCACTGATGACGCCCTGGTGGCTGCCGCCAACCTCGCGGATCGTTATGTCAACGACCGTTACCTGCCGGACAAGGCGATCGACCTGGTGGACGAGGCCGGAGCCCGGTTGCGTATCCGCCGCATGACTGCCCCGCCAGAGTTGCGCGAATTGGACGAGCAGATCGCCAAGGCGAAACTCGACAAGGAATCGGCCATCGACGAGCAGGACTTTGAAAAGGCCGCACAACTGCGCGACACCGAGAAGCAACTCGTGGCGCAGCGCGCTGACAAGGAGAAGGCCTGGAAGTCTGGCGACCTGGACACGGTTGCCAAGGTGGACGAGGACCTGATCGCCGAAGTGCTCGCCATGTCCACCGGAATCCCGGTGTTCAAGCTCACCGAGGAAGAGTCCTCCCGTCTGCTGCACATGGAAGACGGACTGCACAAGCGTGTTGTCGGCCAGGATGCGGCAATCAAGGCACTCTCGCAGGCGATTCGCCGTACCCGCGCTGGTCTGAAGGACCCGCGCCGTCCCGGTGGCTCGTTCATCTTCGCCGGTCCTACCGGTGTCGGTAAGACGGAGTTGGCCAAGGCGCTCGCTGAGTTCTTGTTCGGGGACGAGGACGCCCTGATCCAATTGGACATGTCCGAGTTCTCTGAGAAGCACACCGTGTCGCGGATGTTCGGTTCGCCTCCGGGATACGTCGGCTACGACGAGGGCGGTCAGTTGACCGAGAAGGTGCGGCGCAAGCCGTTCTCGGTGGTGTTGTTCGACGAGGTCGAGAAGGCTCACCCGGATATCTTCAACTCGCTGTTGCAGATTCTGGAAGACGGTCGCCTGACCGACTCGCAGGGCCGTGCGATCGACTTCAAGAACACTGTCATCATCATGACGACCAACCTGGGAACCAAGGACATCGCCAAGGGCGTGCAGACCGGATTCAACTCTGGTTCCGACCTGATCACCTCCTACGACCGGATGAAGGCCAAGGTCAACGAAGAACTCAAGCAGCACTTCCGCCCCGAGTTCCTCAACCGTGTCGACGACACCATCGTCTTCCCGCAGCTCACGCAGGACGAGATCTTGCAGATCGTGGACCTGATGGTCGCGCGGTTGAACACGCGGATGCTTGAGAAGGACATGGCGATCGAGTTGACGCCTGCGGCGAAGAAGCTCATCTCCGAGCGCGGGTATGACCCTGTTCTTGGTGCGCGTCCGCTGCGCCGTGCGCTGCAACGCGACATCGAGGACGTACTGAGCGAGAAGATCCTCTTCGGTGACGTCAAGCCTGGCCAGGTTGTGATCGTCGATGCTGTTGGCGAGGCGCCGCTCGGTGAGTTCACGTTCACCGGCGTGCAAAAGGCCGACTACTCCAAGACGAAGCAGGCCGCTGCCTCAATTGAGGAGAAGGTGGACGAGGTCGTCGAGGCTTCAGTGGCCGCCGATGGCGGTGCATCGGAGGAAGCCGCCTCCTAATCCCGACTCGTTAGTGGTCGAAAGCCCGGCTTTTCGCTGGACGCCCCGATTGGGGTGATCCGGCGGGCAGCCGGGCTTTCGTGTGTCGCTGGTCGAGCCTGCGTCGCTGGTCGAGCCTGTGTCGCTGGTCGAGCCTGCGTCGCCTTGAACCTGTCGGAGAGTCGCGACCTGTGCTCCCGTGCCACCGGTTGGGGGTGCCATATTCGGCTTGAGGGGCGTATATATGCATGGGACAACCCGAATATGGCACCCGCTACCGCGCGGAAGTGACCGTCCGGACATCCGCTACCACGCGGCACCACCGACTAGGGTGATGGGGTGAGCACAGACCGGACGACGCGCGAACTGCCGGGTACGGTAGCGGGTACGACCGTTCACGAGATCGAGATCAAACGCTCAAGGTTCATCACCACGCTCGCCCACGCTCCAACGACCGGCGAAGCGGACGGAGTGATAGCGGCGGTTCGCAAACAGTACTGGGATGCGCGGCACAATTGCGTCGCTATGATCATCGGACAGCAGGCAGACCAACAGCGTTCCAGTGACGATGGCGAACCGTCGGGAACGGCTGGAATCCCTATGCTCGAAGTGCTCCGACACCGCCGCCTCACTGATGTCGTGGCGGTTGTGACTCGTTATTTCGGCGGGATCCTGCTTGGTGCGGGAGGACTCGTCCGGGCCTATACCGCCGCAGTGTCCGAGGCGATTGATCAAGCGCCAGCGGTGCAACGGGCTTGGCGGCAGCTGATCAGCCTCGACATAGATTACGGCGAAGCCGGACGGATGGAGAATCTGCTGCGCACCTGGTGCGCTGGCCGTGACGCGAACCTGTCTGACATTGAATATGGGTCGGTAGCCACATTGACTGTGGCCACCGACCCATCGTTACAGGACGAGTTCGCCGCGTTCATCGCTGCGGCATCAGCCGGAGCGACGCAGCCGAAAATCGGGGAACGGCGCGTGATCGACATTCCAACCGACAGTTAGAGCACCGCCTCGTTACCGCTGTTCGACGACTGCCTCACCACGTGCGACCATTCCGGCCTCGTCGGACAATTTTAGTTCCTTCAGGAACAGTGCTACGACAAACCCGAGCACCAGGAACGGCAGCAGGTACCAGAATGCCGGTGCTAGAGCGTCCGCGAATGCGGTGACCACCTGGGTGTGAGTCGGCTCCGGCAGTGCGGCAACAACTTCGGGTGTCAAAGAACTCGGTGCCCCGCCGTGCCCGCTGCCGCCAACGGCCGCATCGGGGAAGATCGGTCCAAGCCGCTCAGTCAGTCGGGTAGCGAACAATGTGCCGAACATAGCGGCGCCCACCGAACCGCCGATTTCCCGGAAGAAACTGTTGGAACTCGTCGCCACCCCGATCTCGTGCGGATCGACCGCATTCTGCACGGCCAGCACGACGTTCTGCATCACCAGGCCCATACCTGAACCAAGAATGAACACCGAGAATCCGAAAGCGACCAGCGATGTATCCACAGTCAGACGAGTCATCATGATCAGTCCGACGACGGCGAGTGCGGTGCCAAGGATGGGGAAGATGCGGTAGCGGCCGGTCTTGTTGATCAGTGCACCGGACAGGATCGCCATGGTCATGACTCCGGCCATCATCGGGATCAGCAGCAGTCCGGATTCGGTCACCGAAACACCCTTAGCCATCTGCAGGTATGTCGGCAGATAGCCGATTGCGGCGAACATTCCAAGACCCAGGACGAGTCCAATCACCGATGTCAGGGTGAATGTCGGATTGCGGAACAGGCGCAATGGCAGGATCGGGTCGATGGCTCGCAATTCGACAACGATAAACGCGGCAGTTGCCAGCAGTGTGATTGCAAGTAAGGTCAGCAACCGCGGGTTCGCCCAGTCGTAGGAACTGCTTTGCGCGAATGAGGTCCAACTTGCGATCAACACGATGCCGGAAGTCGCGGTGATCATCGTGATGATGCCCAGTACGTCGATGGGCTTGTCCGACTTGTGGGACGGCAACTTCAAAGCGAAGTAGGTGATCAAGAAGGTGACGATGCCGACAGGGATGTTGATGGCGAAGCACCAGCGCCATCCCGGGCCTTCGGTGAACCAACCGCCCAGCAGCGGGCCGGCGATGGCTGAGATCGCGAAGATTCCACCCATCGGTCCCATGTATTTGGCGCGGTCTTTGGCGGGCACGATGTCAGCGATGATCGCCATCGAGAGGATCATCAGTCCGCCACCACCGATGCCTTGAATGCCGCGGAATATCACCAGTTCGATGAAGTTCTGGGTTACCGTTGCGCCAACTGAGGCAAGGGTGAACAGGCCAATCGCAATCAGAAGCAGCCAGCGGCGTCCCCACAGGTCGCCGAACTTGCCGTAGAGCGGCATCACGATTGCTGCAGCCAGCACGTAGACGGTCACTAGCCACGATTGGTGCTCTAGGCCGTTGAGCTCGCCGACGATGGTCGGCAGCGCCGTGGAGATGATCATCTGGTCCAGCGATGACAGGAACATGCCTGCCATCAGCGCGGACATGATCACCCAGATGCGGCGCTGGGTGAGCACGATTTTCTGGCCATCACCCGGGCTGTCGTTGACGGTTGAACCTGACGGCGCGTCGGTGTCGTGGGTGGACGTTGACTCGCCAGACGAATCGGCAATGTCGATGTCGCCATCCACGGAAGTGGGAATGTCAGCCACGGGACCCCTAAATAAATGGTGGAAATAGGATAAACGGGCTCAAATCGTCATAGATCCGGACGAGAGCCGCCTGAGAAGTATATTCCCGACCCCCGGGTATTAATCCAGGTTTATTAGTTTTCCAGCGGCCGTCAGCCACCGCGCTGGTTCGTTCATGGCCGCTCGCGCGCTCCTCGCCAGCGTTGATAACTCAACGATTCTCAAGCTTGTGGTATCTGGCATAGTACGGGCATCCGTGCCGCAAATCACAATTCGTTTCTGCGCATTTTCGGCCCGAGACAGCACTTCGTGTACTACTTTGCCCTGTGCGGTGGTGTCATCTAGTTGCCCCTCACCCGAGATCACCACGTCGTAGGTTTCTAAGGAATCCGGCATTCCGACCAGATCCGCGATGCGCTTAGCTCCGGGGACGAGCTGCGTCTGCCACAGCGCCATGAGCCCGTAACCGGTGCCGCCTGCGGCTCCGCTTCCGGGCTCGTCCGCATGTCGGGTATCGGCACGGTTGGCCGCTTGCCGAGTGAGTCGATGGACGAGGTCGTCTAGCCGCCGCAGCCCGGTTGCGAGTTCTTCGACCTGTTCGGGTGTCGCGCCCTTTTGTGGTGCGAAGGTATGGGCCGCGCCATGGGGGTCCAGCAGGGTGGTTGCTACGTCGGTCAACACTTCAACCCCGCCGGGTGGAGGCTGACGCAGGTTACTGACATCTATGGTTGCCAGCTGCTGTAATGCGCCGCCGCCTAGAGGCAAGTCTCGGCTGTGCTTGTCAAGGAATCGTGCGCCGAGGGCGCGTAGCGCACCAGTTCCGCCATCGGTTGAAGCAGAGCCTCCGAGTGCGATGACGAGGCTTGTGGCTCCCGCGTCCAGTGCGGCGGCGATGGTCTGACCTAGTGCGTAGGTGCTCGCGGTCATGGGCTGTGGCTTGTCGTACAGTTCGAGGCCGCATGAGGCTGCGAGTTCGATTACGGCCGTGCCGTCGGGTAGTTGCAACCATCGGCTTGGGCCAGGTCCATCCTTGGTGGTCCGCGGTTGTTTCAGGCCGCGCCAGTGGGCTTGTGGGATCGCGTAGGCAAGCACTTCGGTGGTGCCCTCGCCGCCGTCGGCCATAGGGTACAACTCGATCTGATCGTCGGGGTGGGCGTCGTGCCAGCCGCGAGCGATCGCCTGGGCGGCATCGACTGACCGGATCGAACCTTTGAAGGAATCCGGTGCGATCAGCACTCGACGGGCGGCCATGCTCTTATTGTCTGATAGTCAGCGGACGCCCACATAGTTGGGCTATCCGCAGGAGACGCCGTCGTCGGTGACGGTTTGGGCTCCTTCTGGCGGAGTGTTGTAGGGCATCCAGAAGACTCTGTTTCCGTGCATTGTGCCCTGTTCACGGTAGTAACGCTGATAAGTCGTGAAGGCCTTGTTGTCGCCGGTCGTCCCGCGGTAGGCGACAGCCCAGTTGGAGCCGCTGTCTGGGATCTCCCAGACACAGACGACATCGGCGTGCGCCGACGGCATCAGGTCTTTGTATTCTGCTAAGTTCCAAAGGCATCTGTTTGGGTCTGCGGTGTCGACACAGATTAGTTCCGGGGAATCTGACAGGGTCGTGTCGACAAGATCCCGGGCGAACTTTTGGACTTCCTCGTGGGTGAGACTGCTGCGGGATGCGTAGGCGGCGTAGGAAGGGATGGCCCAACTCGCAATGATGGCTGCCACAACGGCAAACACGACAGCCAGCACGATGAGCGGTGTCTTCCATGACCACTGCGTGCTGATCTCGCCCGTCAGAGAGTCGCGGTCCATAGCCAAGAAGCTTCCTAATTGGTTGTCAACGGTGAGGACGCCGGTACCGCGACCAGTTTGCGGAAGCGATGTCATTTCGGTCCGAGTATAGCCTCAGCAATGAGTGTGGGGGACCAGAAGTCGTGATCTAAACACCCTCGTCGAAGCCGGTTTGCCGCCAGGCCTCGTAGATCGCGATTGAGGCAGACGAGGTCAGATTCAGCGATCGTCGTTGCGGCAGCATCGGGATGCGCAGTTCCATGGTGATGCGCGGATGCGCCAAGGCTTCCTCGGGCAGGCCGGTCGGCTCGGGGCCGAATAGCAGCACATCAGTGGGCTTGTATTCAATGTCGGTGTACCGGTTGGTGGCACGAGTCGTGAAAGCGAGCACACGAGCATCAGGCACCGCAGTTAGATAAGAGTCGAAATCAGGGAAGACCTGCACCGACGCCATGTCGTGGTAATCCAGCCCCGCGCGGCGCAGTTTCGGCTCCGACAGATCAAACCCGAGCGGTTCGATCAGATCGAGTCGCGTGCCAGTGACCGCCGAAAGACGAATTGCGTTACCGGTGTTCTGCGGGATCCGCGGCTCATAGAAAGCGATGCGAGGCAGTTGGGTCATGCACACCATTGTCGCGTCACCGGCGGGTGACAGGCACCATCGGTCAGACGAACTCGTCCCATATCGGGATGAAAAAGCTGTCAGATTCGTCACACAGGATGACCTGCTTTGCCGCAAAATCACTGATCAAACGTTGGAAAATCAACTCAATTGATCCCCAATAACGTTTGCTCACCGAGTCACATGCCCTGCCGGGCGTTACGCTGGAACTCGTGACTGGTAGCCCTCATTTGCGCATCGTGACCGACGGTGACGATACGCCGCGCCCTGCGCAAGGCCGCACGCCGACAGCGCAGCACATCAAAGTGCGCCGTGCGCTCCCGCGAGATGTCACGGTGATCGATTCGTTGGTGCAGCAGTACGCGGTGGATCGCATTTTGCTGCCGAAGGAACTCGTCGGGTACTACGAGGATGTCCAAGAGTTCCTCGTCGCGGAAGACACTGTGAGCGGCGAAGTCATCGGCTGCGGCGCGCTGCACGTCATGTGGAGCGACCTGGCTGAGATCCGAACCCTTGCCGTGCACCCACGCCGCAAGGGTCAGGGCGTCGGTTACCAACTCGTCCAAGGACTACTCACTCGGGCCCGAGAACTGGGGCTGTCCCGCGTGTTCTGTCTGACCTTCGAGATAGAGTTCTTCTTGCGCCAAGGCTTCCGGGAGATCGAAGGCACCCCCGTCACCCCAGAGGTCTATGCGGAGTTGCTGCGCTCACACGATGATGGTGTGGCGGAGTTCCTTGACCTTGCACGCGTCAAACCGAACACTCTCGGCAACGCCCGCATGCTCATTGACCTGTGACAGTCGCAGACCGCTAACGACCTAAACCGGAAGCCGGTAGGTGGGCTCGTCGTGAGCCGACGAGATCTCAACCGCCAAACCATCGGCGACGAGCGACGTCAAACACCGATCGAACTGCGTCTGCGCACCGGATACCTGCTGGAGCAAAACGCTGCGGGAGACCTCGTCATTTCCGCGCAGCAACGCCATGATCTGCCCGCGAACCTGCCGGTCTGTGCCGTGCCAAGCCTGGGTCTTGCGACGATGGGCGTGCGTATCGACCGGCTGCCCAGCCGCCACCCACGCACATCGATCCAACACTGGACAGCCCTGACAACTCGGATTCTTCGCCGTGCAGATCAGCGCCCCCAACTCCATCGAGGCTGCCGCCCATCGTGACGCTTCGTCGTCGGTTTCGGGGACGAGTGCTCCCGCGCGCTGGCGCTCAGCCTTGTTGAGGTGCGGGTCGGGTAGCGCCTGGCCGTCGAAAAGTCGCGCAAATACTCGGCGCACATTGGTGTCGAGCACCACGGAACGCCTCCGGTACGCGAAAGCAACCACCGCCGCAGCGGTGTACTCACCGATACCGGGCAGACTGAGCAAATCGGGTTCGTTGTTCGGAACGCGACCGTCGAAGCGTTCGCAGATCGCCTGCGCGCAGTCGCGCAACCGCAGCGCGCGTCTCGGGTAGCCAAGCCGATCCCAGGCTCGCAGCACATCGGCCGTCGGTGCGACTGCCAGATCCTGCGGAGTCGGCCAGCGCTCCAACCACTCCAGCCAACGAGGCAGGACGCGGCTGACGGGGGTCTGCTGCAACATGATCTCCGAGACGAGCACGCCCCATGGGCTGCACGATGGCTCGCGCCACGGCAGTTCGCGGCCATTTTCGTCGAACCAGGCGACGATGCGGTCCTGAACCTCGAAGGGGTGGGCAACAACTGGCACGGGATCATTGTCCTCGATCTCGGGGTGGGATGAAGACTAGGCAGGCCCGTGGCGTTGTCGTTCAGCCGCATAAGGCAAGTGTCCACATTGTGGCTCGTCCTTCTCGGTGAGCAGTTGACTGGCGTACTTTCAATGAATGAGCCCCGTGATAGCTCTCGTGATCGTGGCAGCGCTAGTCGCTGTGACCACGATCCTTGGATTCGTGCTGCGATCCCGCTCCGTTCGGGTCACAAAGTCCGACATCACTGCTCTCGATCTGCGGGAATTGGGCATTCCCACCACCGACGGCCTCTGGTCCGTCGTCCAGTTCACCACGGTCTACTGCTCCCGTTGCCCAGCGGTGCGCCGGTCCATCACATCTGCCCTGCAGCAGCGACCCGATGCAGTGTTTTCCGAGGTAGACCTGACGGACCGCCCTCAGGTCGCCAATCAGTTGCGCATCTTGCAGACCCCGACGGTGCTAGTCGTTGCCCCAGACGGAATGGTTGCTGCACGACTGGCTGGTGAGGTCACGGGTGCTGACGTCGTCGCCGAGATCGAATAATTGAGGACATCATGACTAATCGACCAGTTGACACTGAAACCACTGAGCACTCGTCCAATGTGAGCGCGTCCCGTGCAATTGACGCCCGCGGGCCGCGTTTTGGGGCAGCCATCACGACTGTCCTGTTGCTCGTCGCCGTCTTCCTGGCTGCTATCGGGACCTCTCCAGATGCTTCCGGCGCTACTGTTTCTGAACGTGCAGGCGATCCCGCATTCGTGTTGTCAGCAGTGATCGCGCTGCTCTTTGTCTGGGGATTTACGGTGCCGACGAGCGCTCCCTGGGCTGTTCTGTTCCGCACGGTCGTCAAGCCCCGACTGGGTCCGACCCGTGACTGGGAAGATCCTCGCCCACCGCGATTTGCCCAGTTCGTCGGGTTTGCCGTTGTCACGATTGGGCTCGTACTGCATCTGGTTGGCGTGCCGTGGGCGCTGGTTGTCTTTGGCGGCGCGGCGTTCGTTGCTGCGTTCCTCAACGCGGCGTTCGGGTTCTGCCTGGGCTGTGAAATGTACTTGGGGCTGGTGCGGCTACGAGTGATTCGGCCCGGGTCGCCGCTGTAATTCGGCGTCATTGCCACTGTTTCGCACCATGACTTCGGCGTGCCCTCGTGTCTCGGCGCGCATTGGCCCGTAGCCTTGGTATATCTGACATTGATCAGGTCAGCGCTGATGTAGCGAGGAGCGTGCCCATGCGCAATGAGCCGGTCTACCGTCGCCGCAGAGCCGTCGCGATGGTGGTTCTGCTCGTCATCCTTGCCTTGCTGATCTGGCTGATTACTGCCATCGTCGGGCTGTTCACATCCGATGGCGACGCCACTCCGCCTACGCAAAACACTGCGGATTCGGGCGATACTGACGAGTCACCCAAGTCGCAACAGGGGGCGCCAGCCAACTGTGCGGCCGATGCTCTTGAGTTGAGTGTGGCGACGCAGGGTACTTCTTTCGAAGTCGGGTCAAAGGTTGACTTCGTGGTTACTGTCACGTCGAAGGCCGCCGACCCATGTCTGATCGACGCGTCGGATAAATCACGAGTGCTCTCCATTCGCTCGGGGAATGACGATATTTGGTCCTCCGCGCACTGTGCTGCCGATGAGCCGCGTGAATTGTTGATGTCCGAGGACACCAAGGACTCGCAAACCATCACCTGGCGCACGGAACGATCAGTACCTGGGTGCGAGGAGGGGCAGCGGAAACTGCGTGCTGGAACGTACCGCGCGCAGGTGAGCCTTGGTGATGCGACGAGCGAGGAGCTCGTCTTCACGCTCAACTAGGCGTCCCACGCTTGCCGCCTGCTGCCCCGCCACTTGTTGCTGCAGGAATTCTTTCCTGTCGACGGTTTGTTTTCCGGCAACAAGAAAGCAAACCTGCGGCAACTCTCTACTGACACTCTTGACGGTCGGTTACATGGCTGCCGCAAAAGCAAAGTCCGTATGAGTTGTCCACAATGGGTGATTCAAACGGCGCCGTGAACGGTTGACCTGAATGATCCTTATATGGAGCACATCGAACCTCGTATAACCCAGGAATTGCGGTTGGGCGCTGACTTGACACCGGACTTGCACAGTCTTTTGCAGACCCACAAGGATCGCTTCACAACGGCGACTGCCGCCCATTGGGGAATACCGCATGCAACGCTGCATCGAGCGGTCAAACGCGGGATACTCACTCGGCCTATGCGTGGTTTCTATGTCAGAACTGACGTATGGCGGGAGGCTTTCCCGGAACAACGGCATCAATGGCTTGTGGAGGCGCTGGCTCAACGCGCTCCGCATCTCATCTTCGCGTACGAATCGGCCGCTGCGGTCTACGGCATTCCCAGACTTGATAAGTGGCACAGCAGGCCGCAGGTGATCAGTGGTTGCCGTACGAAACGAGGTACACATCGCGCGTCGGTCAAGACCTTCCACGAACCGCTCGTCGCTGAATCATTGCAAGTGAGAGGAATGCGGGTAACTGACCCTGCAACGACAATCGTGGACCTCGCACGAAGGGACTCAATGTGGTCGGCCGTCGCGTCAGCTGATCACGCTGTTCGACACAAGATGACCGATGTGGACGCTATTAATGAGCGAATCAAATCCATGTCTGGTCGCACAGGAATTGCTAGAGCTAGGACTTATCTGACTCACATCGATGGGCGCGCGGAGTCTGTCGGCGAATCATGGAGTCGGATATTGCTATTGCTGCACGGCTTCGAAATCCCCGACCTCCAACAGAGTTTCCACGACGAAGATGGATTCGTAGCACGGTGTGATTTCCACTGGGAGGATGCCGGGATCATCGGCGAGTTTGATGGACTAAAGAAATACGTCGATCCGGCAACGTTAAACGGCCGTGATCCAAGGAAAGTGCTGGCCGAAGAAAAGATGCGTGAAGACCGATTGCGACAACTAGGTCTACAGACGGTGCGATGGATATGGGCAGATCTGAAGGACCCGACGCGTCTAATTCGGCGGCTGAAAAAGGCTGGGGTGCCCAGAAGCCAGTGAGGAGTTGCCGCAGGTTTGCTTTCTTGTTGCCGGAAAACAAACCGTCGACAGGAAAGAATTCCTGCGGCAACAGGAGTGTGGGGCGGCGGGTGTGGGGCGGCGGGTGTGGGGTGGTGCGGAGCGCAGTAAGGGAGCAGGCTAGCTAGACGTAGCGTTCGAGGATGGATGACTCGGCGAGCCGCGACAGGCCCTCGCGCACGGCGCGGGCACGAAGTTCGCCGACACCGTCCACCGTCATCAATTCGTCCACAGATGCGGCCAGCAGTTTTTGCAGGCCGCCGAAGTGCTCCACCAGTCGGTCGATGATCGCGGTGGGCAGGCGCGGCACTCGGGTAAGCAAGCGGTAACCGTGCGGTGCCACGGCCGCATCGAGGGCCTCGCCGCCGCCCGGCAGGCCGAGCACGCGGCCGATAGCGGACAGGTCCAGCAACTCCGACGAGTCCAAGGCGTCAAGGCTGGCAAGAATAGGATCGGCGTTGCCGCCCTGATGCGCAACATCGACGTAGTCGCGGATCACGGCCTCCCGGTCAGTCCACACGCCGCCGATCAATTCCTCCAACTGCAAGTTCAGCAGTCGACCGTCCGTGCCAAGTTCGACCACGTAGCCGTTGATCTCGTCTGAGATGCGCCGCACCATCTCCAGGCGCTGCACCACCACGCACACATCACGCACCGTGACGAGATCTTCGATCTCCAGCGCGGAAAGGGTCCCAGCCACCTCGTCGAGGCGGGCACGATAGCGCTCAAGGGTGGCGAGAGCTTGGTTGGCTCGCGCCAAGATCGTGTCGGTGTCTTCAAGTACGTGGCGGGAGTGCCCGACATAGAGCGCCACGATCCGCATCGACTGGCTCACTGAGATCACGGGGAAGCCGGTCTGCTTGGCAACCCGTTCCGCCGTGCGATGCCTGGTTCCTGATTCAGTGGTTTGGATGGTGGCGTCGGGCAGCAACTGCACCGCTGCGCGCACGATTCGTCCAGATTCCGCGTCCACGACAACGGCGCCGTCCATTTTGCACAACTCGCGAAGACGGGTTGCGGAGAACGGCACGTCAAGCACAAAACCACCCGACGAGATCTCTTCGACAACCTGATCCATACCCAGCACGATCATTGCTCCGGTGCGGCCACGCAAGATGCGTTCTAGGCCGTCGCGCAGTTCGGTTCCGGGCGCGACAGCCGCAAGGGTCTCCAGCAGGAGCTCATCAGGGTGATCAGTTGGTGTGGCCACAATCGCAGTCTAGCTGGAAGCCGTCGGTGGAATCGCAACCGCAACAGCTTCGGCGACATTATTCACTTCAATAATCTCAATTGTTCCGTTTTGCGCCCCTAAGGCACCCCCACCAGCACCAACAGGCACAACCGCGTGGGTAAAGCCAAGGCGTGCGGCTTCAGCAAGGCGCCTCGGCATCCCGACCACAGGTCGCAGGTCGCCTGAGAGGCCAACTTCACCAAAGGCAACGAGGCCGCGTTGGACTGGCTCGTTTCGCACGGAGGACACCACCGCAAGGCAGATCGCGATGTCTGTGGCCGGTTCGGAGGCACGAGCGCCTCCAACAGTGGAAACATACACATCCTGTCCACCGACGGAACCGCGCAGTAGATGCCGATCCAGCACGGCCAGATTCATCGCCAACCGAGACGAATCAGTGCCCGATGTGGTCCGGCGCGCATGGGTACCGGCTGTCGGCATGCTCAAGGCCTGTATCTCTGTGGTGAGAGGACGGCGTCCTTCCAATGTGACGGTGATACAGGTTCCGGGAACCTCGTTGCCGACACGCGAGATGAACATGCGTGACGGATCGACCAAAGAATGGATGCCGGTTTCGGTCAACTCAAAACAACCAACCTCGTCCGTGGCGCCGTAGCGGTTCTTCGCAGCACGCACTAACCGGAGCTGGGTGTGCCGGTCGCCTTCGAATTGGCACACCACATCGACCAGGTGCTCCAACGTGCGTGGCCCCGCCACATTGCCATCCTTGGTCACGTGCCCGACCAGCAGTACGGGCAGATCCCGGCTCTTCGCAGCGGCGATGATCGAAGAGGTCACTTCCCGCACTTGGGTGACGCCGCCGGCGAGACCTTCAACGGCCACAGAAGCCACGGTTTGCACCGAGTCCACGATCAACAGATCGGGCAAGACCTGCTCGATATGCCCCAAAATCGTTCCGAGGTCGGTTTCAGCGGCCAGCATCAATAACGGGTGCAACGTGCCGATGCGTTCGGCTCGCAACCGCACTTGTGCGGCTGATTCCTCAGCGGTGACATACAGCACTCGTTTACCGCCGCGCGCGGTCTGCCCTGCCACGTCAAGCAGCAAAGTGGACTTGCCGATGCCGGGTTCCCCGGCCACCAAGACCACAGCCCCTGGCACCAGACCGCCGCCGAGCACACGATCAAACTCACTGACGCCAGTCGGTGTGGCGGCTGCCGCAGCTACCTCCACCGAGTCAATCGGCACCGCTGGCCGGGCTGTGGGCGCTACCGCAACCGTGCGTGGCTCGGCCACAGCGTTCTTTTCCACAACGGTGCCCCACTGCTGGCATTCCCCGCAACGGCCCACCCATTTGACCGTAGTCCAACCGCACTCAGCGCAGTGGAACTCGGGACGGTCACGTTTCGCCGCCGACTTTTTCGCAGTGGAAGTTGCCATGGCCTCACGTTAGCGCGCCCCTGTGACATCGGCGGCAACCTCGTGGTCAGTATGGGACGCACCCGCCCAATCGCGCCGAAAATCGTATGAGACCGGGTAGTCTCGTCCAAGGCGAAAATGGACGAAACGGCCGATAGCCCTTGCGGCAGTGATACTACCGGGGGCGATTGGTTGCCCAGTTGAGGAGTGGACGAGATGAGTCAGGGACCGATCTTTCCTCCCGTGCGGGGACCGCGTGACGATGAGCCCAACGGCGACAACGGCACCTTGGCTGCTCCAGGTGCAGACGGGCACGCTTCACCGACGCAGCCTTCTGAACAGCCCGTCGCCCCGCAGGCCACACCTGCGCAGGCAGCACCCTCCCAGGAACCGGCTCAACCACAAACGCGAGCTGAGGCTCGAGCCCAGGCGCAGGCCGAAAGAGCGGGGCAGCTCGAGGAGACCGCATCGCACCCATTCGACCCTGTCGGTGACAGCAGTGACCCCGGTGACAACAGCGACAGCGAGACGAACTCGCCCCTCGTGACCGACGGCGACGAGCCAACCGAAACCGGCGAAGACGAAGCCGACGAGAACCGCCGCCGAATCCCCTGGTGGGCATGGGTGCTGATCGGTGTCGGCGTTGCCGCTGTCATCGCTGCGATCGTGATCGCAGTGGTGTCACGAGGATCCTCAGAGCCAGCTCCGACCGTCACCGTGACCGCTGCGGCCCCGACTCCGACGGGCACCCCGATAGAAAAAGGCGAGGGCTCCGCGCTCTACGATGCCATCCCGGATGTGACGAACCAGTTCGTGCTGACATCGTTGGTGCCGAATGAAGCCTGGGTACAGGAACGCGAGGCCCTTGAGGCTTACGACGCGGTTTACGAGGGTCCCGCAAGCCTTGGCGATGGAACTGTGCAGTTGCAGGTCACCATTGGACAGTGGCCTTCGTCGGATGACGCGATCACCCATGCGACGTCGTTGACCGGTAGCCTCGTCGGCGTCAACACGAACCTCAGCGACGTGCTCGCATTCGTCCAAAGCACGAACGAGGACGAGGCGCCAGAGGGCCAGACCGCGCAGGACGAGGCGGCCGACGAGGGCAGCAGCACTGACGGTAACGCTTCGCAAGAGGCCGAGGCAGAGTCCGCATCGGATCCAACTGCTCAGGAACGAGTAGGCGGACTGTGGGCTCCGATCGACGGTCTTGCCCAGGATGATTCCCCCGGCGCGCTGGTGTGGACCAACGACACCGTTGTGATCACCTTGCAGGGGCCATCGAACGAGTTGCAGCGGTTCTACGACGGGTACGGCCTGTAGGAACGCGCCGAGCGTCGCCGCGAGCCGCGAAGGACTTCAAGGACGAGCCGCGAAGCGTTCCAGCAGTTCGGAGTGCCCCGAAACCACCAGCAAGTCTGACGCAGCGATACGAGTCTCGGGTGTAGCGTAGACGAACTCGTCCCCAGGCGATTTCACGCCGATGATGGTCACGCCGTATTTGGTGCGCACCTTCGACTGCGCGATGGTGAACCCCTGGGTTTCGCGTGGCGGCCGCATTTTGACGATGGTGAATCCGTCCTCGACCTCGATGTAGTCCAGTAGTTTGCCGGAGACCAGGTGAGCGACACGCGCGCCCGCGTCTGATTCGGGGAAGACCACATGATGGGCTCCGATGCGTTGCAGAATCCGCCCATGTTCAGCCGAGACGGCCTTGGCCCAGATCTCGGCTGTGCCCATATCGACGAGGTTCCCGGTCACCAACACCGAGGCTTCCAAAGATGACCCGATTCCCACCACGGCGACTGGGAATTCTCGTGCGCCCAACTGTTCTAGGGCTTCGGGACTGGTCGCATCCGCCTCGACCACTGGGAAGCGGTCGGAGAACAACCGAATCAGATCCGCACTGCGTTCAACGGCCAGCACTTCCTGATTGAGCCGATCCAAAGTGGCGGCGATGGACGAGCCGAACCGCCCCAGCCCGATCACCAACACGCCAGCGCGTGACCGGGAGCGCGGACGGTCAGCCTCCCTGAATGACGTATGCAAATCAGCCAATGATCGGCCTTTCTTCAGGCAACCGGATAACACGGCGACGGTCACGGATCGCTAGTGCGGCCGCAAGTGTCATCGTCCCAGTGCGTCCGACAAACATCAACACCACTAGAACGTACTTGCCCAATGTGGGCAACTCCGCGCTGAGCCCTGTGGACAGTCCCACGGTGCCGAAGGCCGAGATCGCCTCGAAGAGCACCCGGTCCAGGCTTGAATCGGAGATCTCGAGCAGCAGGATCGACGAGATCAAAAGCGTGGTCGCACCGATGAACACCACCGCGACGCCCACGCGAAGAGTGTCGCGCGGGATACGACGACCAAAGACCTCCATGTCGCGGTCACCGCGCGCCTCAGCGATGATCGCGATCAGCATCACGGCGAGTGTGGTCACTTTGATTCCGCCAGCGGTTGACGCACTGCCGCCGCCGACGAACATGAGCGAGTCGGTGATCAGCCAGGTGGCCTCGTCTGCCTGCGCCATGTCAAAGGTCGCCAATCCTCCAGAACGTGGCATGACCCCCATCATCAGCCCGTTAAGAAGTTTCCCGGAGGTCGACATGTGGCCGATAGTGCCGTCATTCGACCATTCGGTCAGCAGGAACAGGATGCCCCCGATCAGGACGAGCACCGCGCTGGTCACCAGGGTGAGCTTGCTGTGTAAGGACAGGTGTGCCCAGCGACCGCGCCGCCGCTGCTTCCACACTCGCAGCACGTTCAGAATCACGGGGAAGCCGAGTGAGCCGACGAAGACTCCGATGATGATGGGCAGAAGGAGCAGCCAGTCGGAATGGTGCGGCACGAGCCCTGCCTCCGTTGGAACGAACCCGGCGTTGTTGAATGCTGAGACCGCGTAGAAACTCGAATGCCACAGTGCTTCGCCGACGGTCTCATGCAGGACGAGGAACCTCGGCGTCAGCAGGGCGATGAGGACGAGTTCTAAGCTGGTCGATGTGACGATCACGATACGGATCAGCGAACCGACTTCGCCGAGCCGTGTGGTGGTGGTCTTGGTTTCGGAGGCTGCCAGGATTCTCTGCGTCAGCCCGATACGGCGCGAGACCGCCAGACCAAGGATGGAGGCCAAAGTCATTACGCCCAGGCCGCCGACTTTGATGCCCAGCAAGATCAGCACATGTCCGAAGGTGGACCAATAGGTGCCGGTCGGCACCACGGTGAGTCCGGTGACTGACACAGCAGAGGTGGCGGTGAAGATGGCATCCACTGCGGGCGCGCTGTGCCCGGATGAGGTTGCCTGCGGCAGCATCAGCAATGCCGAGAAGATCGCGATGACCACCGCGAACGCGGCAAGGGCGAGCCGTGCTGGCGATTGCCGTGCAACGCGGTCTATGACATCACGTAACCGAATGAGCCTCAGACGCTCAGGTAACGCCATTGTGCTCCTTGCTTCCTTCTCCCAGGACCTAGAACTAATGCGATGCCGGGTCACTTGGGTGTCGAGAACTTTCGACGACTGACAGGTGGCCCATTGCTAATCATGACTGATAGCGGCGTGGTCGGCTAACGGTTCGTGGGGAGAAATCGGCCTGGTTCATGATCCTCCGGTTTCCGCAGTGCGCGTCAAGGCTCTACTATGGCGTTACTAACTGCTTCTTCACGCAGTTCGTCAGTGTCCAGGAGTTGAACAGATGCCAACGGAGATGCCTGCCACCAAGTTTCTGACTGTGGCAGAGGTCGCAGAACAGATGCGGGTATCCAAGATGACCGTGTATCGGCTCGTCCATTCTGGTGAGTTGCCTGCAGTCCGGGTGGGGAAGTCGTTCCGGGTTCCGCAGCGGGCGTTGGACGAGTACCTCGCGGGCGCCTTCTACGACGCTGATAAGTTGTCATCCTGATCTGCTCCGTTGTTCGCTAAGTGGGCGATCAATACTCGTCATTTCACTAGATGGCGATAAACCAGGTAACCTGAAAGACGGACTTTGCCGTTCCGGTGTGACCGGAGCAGTACCAACTATCCGTTCACCCGATACTGGAACGAGGAGGCCCCCATGGGTTCCGTTATTAAGAAACGTCGCAAGCGTATGGCGAAGAAGAAGCACCGCAAACTGCTTCGGAAGACGCGCCACCAGCGTCGTAACAAGAAGTGACATTGTGAGGGCTCGGCCGGTTGGCCGGGCCCTCCGTCGTTAACGGAAACGGCCGCGCCGCAGCACCGCCCGTACAGCGAGCACAATGGCCCACAGTGCTCCGGCAGCGCTCACGGTGCGCATATTGCGCCGGTTGAACCAGCGCCGGTTCCGGAAATCGCGGATCGGCCAGCCGATGGTGGCGGCGTGGCGCCGCAGGCGCCGATCCGGGTTGATGGCGCACGGGTTGCCGACCTGCGACAGCAGTGCCAAGTCGTTGAGTGAGTCGGAGTAGGCATACGAGTTCGCCAGGTCCAGATCGCGCTCCTCAGCCAGCGCGAGCACCCCGTCAGCCTTGGCCTGGCCGTGCAGCATGTCTCCGACGAGTCGGCCGGTGTACTTGCCGTGCTCGTGTTCGGCCACCGTCCCCAGCGCCCCGGTGGCGCCCAGACGTCTCGCAATCAGCTCCGCGATCTCAACTGGTGTCGCTGACACCAGCCAGACTTCATCGCCGCGGTTGAGGTGCTCGTCCAAAAGCTGTTGTGTGCCGGGGTAGATGCGCAGCGCAAGGACCTCGTCGTAAACCTCTTCGCCGATTGCCACGACCTCAGCTACGAGGTGGCCGCGCATAATCGACAGCGCCTCGGAACGCACCTGGTCGATCTGCCGTTTGTTCTCGCCCCAGGCGAGGTATCGGGCCTGGTGGATGGCGAATCGCAGCAGGTCAGAACTCTTGAAGAAACCTCTGCTGTACAGTGCGCGCGCAAGGTGAAAAGAACTGGCGCCCCGGATGATCGTGTTATCGATATCGAAGAACGCAGCAGTCTTTCCAGTCGGGGCGGGCGTCGGCGTCATCGGTCCCACTTTATCCCGAGGTGAGCCTGTGTGAAATCGGTAGGGTGGAGTGGTGGACCAGGCTGGAGGCGAAACTCACGTGGATGAACAGGCGATTGACGAGCCGTTGGTTCAGTTGCTCGTGCGCGCGAACTGTTCCCTGTGCGGGCCGGCGCGTGACGTCGTGCGGCGGGTCTGTGACGACCTCGGTGTCGCCTGGCAGACAAGAGATATCTCCGAGCCGGAGCTGGCGGAGGCGGCCAGCCGTTGGTCGGATATGGTTCCGGTGGTCCTGGTTGGCGGAGTGCCGCAAGGATTTTGGACGATTGACGAGCGCCGACTCGCGCACGCGATCCGCAGCGAATTGGGCGCGGATGATCCTGAGGGTGGCGGAGGGTCGACTAGGCGACTGCGAGCATAGGCGCGTCGCGCCCGCCGCCCCTCGCACTATTGCCGCAGGCTTTCTTTCCTGTCGACGGTTTGTTTCCCGGCAACTGGAAAGTTGTCCTGCGGCAATAGAGCGGGCGTCTGCTGTGGTGCGGATCAGGCGGACTTGATCGCGGAGATGTCCAGTTCGACCTTCACCTTGTCTGAGACGAGCACGCCGCCTGCTTCCAGGGCAGCGTTCCAGGTGATCCCGAACTCCTTGCGGGAGAACTCGGTCACTGCCTCGAATCCGGCACGCGGGTTGCCGAAGGCGTCAACAGCACTGCCGGTGTACTCGGTTTCCAATGCGACAGGCTTGGTCACGCCGTTGAGCGTCAGCTCGCCGTTCACGACGATGTCGCCGTCGTCGACGGTCACGCCTGTGGTGGTGAAAGTCCAGGTGGGGTTCGTGGCGGCATCCCAGAAGTCAGCCGACTTGAGGTGCTCGTCGCGCTGCTCGGCGCCGGTGTCGACGCTGGCGGCATCCAGGGTAGCGGTGACCGATGAACCCTCCAGGGTGTCGGCGACCTCCACAGTGCCGTCGAGGATGGCCAGGGTGCCGCGCACCTTGGAGATTCCGGCGTGGCGGACGATGAACTGCGCTGATGAGTGCGAAGCGTCGATGGTGTAGGTGCCCGGCTCGAGGCCTTCAGGAAGTGCGGTCACGATGATCCTCCGAATGTGAGATGAGTTGGTTGCAGAAGCAATAGTTGTAACTTATATCAATTTCGGGCTTAGGTGCAACCTCTGGGAGACTATGAGGCATGGTTCACACGACGGTTCATTTGGTGCGTCATGGCGAGGTCCACAATCCCGAGGGCATTCTCTACGGGCGGTTGCCGGGATATCGCCTCTCCGACCGCGGTCAAGCAATGGCCGCTCGACTCGCGGAGTTCTTCGGATCGCCCGAGCGTGATATCAAAGCGTTGGTGTGCTCGCCATTGGAACGCGCGCAGCAAACAATGGCACCGATCGCCGCCGCACTCGGTCTTGACGTGCGCACCGATGACCGCGTGATCGAAGCATCCAACTACTTCGAGGGCATGACCTTCGGCGTCGGAGACGGCTCGCTACGGCACCCGCGCCACTGGCCGCGCCTGATCAACCCGACCAGACCATCGTGGGGCGAGCCCTATAAAGAGCAGGTTGCACGCATGCACGCCGCCGTCGCCGATGCCCGTAACGAGGCTGCCGGCGGTGAAGCCGTCATCGTCAGCCACCAATTGCCCGTCTGGATCGCGCGGCTGGCCTTCGAAGGCAAGCGGCTCTGGCACGACCCGCGCAAGCGGGAGTGCTCACTCGCGTCGGTCACCTCCATTCACTTCGACGATGACGAGTTCACCTCGATCAGTTACACCGAACCAGCTGGTGACCTGCTCAAAGGTGCCAGCCAGATTCCTGGTGCGTGACCAGAGCGTTGCCTCATTCTCAGATGTTCCCAAGTTTCATTGGCAACGATGCAAGGGTGTTCACTCAACGACATCGCTCAACCCGCACCCTGGGGCTCAGCATGCTCATCGTCACCGCCGCGGTGCTGATGGGTTGCGCCCAGCCGTCCGGAAACGACGGTGATGTCATCAACCAGGGCTACACCTCCGGCGACGGCTCCGTGCGGCAATGGCCACAGGATGACCGGGGCGAGCCAGTGCGTCTGACCGGGGAGGACTTTGAAGGCGGCGCCGTTGACACGGGCGATTGGCAGGGCGACGTCGTCGTGATCAACACCTGGTACGCGGCCTGTCCGCCATGTCGCGCTGAAGCGCCCGCGCTTGTCGCTATTGCTGAGGAATATCAAGGACGAGCGCACCTGGTCGGTTTGAACTCCACTGACGAGACGGCGACTGCGCAGGCATTCCAACGGACCTTCGATGTGAATTACCCGTCGATTGCGGACCGTGACGGCGCTGCAACGGCCACCCTGCAAGGTGTGGTCCCGCTGCAGGCCGTGCCGACAACCGTGCTGCTAGACCAGCAAGGACGAGTCGCAGCACGAGTTTTGGGCGAAGTTCCGCAGAGCACGCTGGCAACGCTGATCGACGATTTGCTTGACGAGGCCGCGCCTGCGGCGACTACCTCCGATGCCGCGGCGGACGATTCCGATCTAGACGGTTCTGCCGCCGACAGTGATACGACCAGCAACGATCCAACCGAAACCACAACCGACAGCAGTAATACCGACGAGGTTCAGACACAGGTGGATGACCAAGACGCTGAATCCGCGTCATGAACCTCAGCCAGTTGGGCGCAATGACGCCCGATGTACTTGTGATTGCCCAAGAGGCAGACCGCTTCGGCACAGTGATATTTTCCGGTGCAATGCTCCTGGCGATTCCGGTGGCATTGCTTGCAGGACTGGTCTCATTCGCCTCACCCTGCGTACTGCCGCTGGTGCCCGGATACCTGGGTTACCTATCCGGCATAGCCGTGACGAGCACAAACCAAACGGCGCAGACGCGCACTGGCAGCAAGGCGCACGTTGGTGTTAAGGAGCGAGGGAGCACTCGTCCGCAATCAACCCAGGCCACAGCAGACGCAATGTTCGCCGCCGCCGATCAAGAAACGCCGCCCGCCACAGCCGCAGTGAACCGCGGCCGCATGATCCTAGGGGTCGGGCTATTCGTGGCGGGCTTTTCCGCCGTGTTCATCTCGCTGGGCGTGTTTTTCGGCACCGTCGGCCAATTCCTGCGCACCTGGGACACCGTGATCGAACGCGGGCTCGGAGTCGTCGTCATCTTGATGGGACTGGCGTTCATTGGTGCGGTTCCCGCGTTGCAGCGTGAGCGTCGCTGGCACATATCGCCCAATGCTGGGCTATGGGGGGCTCCACTGCTGGGGGTGGCCTTCGGGCTGGGATGGACACCATGCCTCGGCCCTACGCTGACCGCGATCAACGCGCTAGCCCTCGACGGCGGCTCACCAGCGCGCGGCGCAGTGCTCGCGGTCGCGTACTGCATCGGCCTTGGACTGCCCTTCGTCTTACTGGCATTCGGGTTGGGGGCCTCGTCGCGGATCGTCGCGTTCTTACAGCGGCACCGCCGCGCTATTGTGCGCATCGGTGGGGCGATGCTGATTATCCTCGGAATCGCGTTAGTCTCAGGGCTGTGGGGGTATATTAGCGGCCAGTTGCAATGGTGGATTTCTGGATATGAGACGGTGCTATGACGCCTGACGACAAGCGGTCATACCGGCCCGAAGGCATGGCAGACGATGCCGCGCTGCTTGACGAGTCGTCGTCCGATCCCGCCTCAGATAAGTCGGAATCTGGCAGCGCGACGGGGACTACCGCCCGCGGCAACAAGCCGCCGCGCAGGGCAGTTTCCGATATTGGATTCGTCGGAATGCTGCGTTTCATTTGGCGGCAACTCACGTCCATGCGCGTCGCGCTACTGCTGTTGATGCTGCTGGCGGCCGCCGCCATCCCCGGTTCGATCATCCCGCAGCGCAGCGCCGACCCCCGCGGTTACGCCGACTACATTGCGCAGTACCCCGAACGGGTCGAATGGTTCAACAAGCTGCAGCTCTTCGATGTCTACACCTCGGTGTGGTTCTCAGCGATCTATATCCTGCTGTTCATCTCGCTGATCGGTTGCATCCTGCCGCGCACCAAAGTTCACCTTCGCGCACTGCGCGCTGAGCCGCCGCGCACGCCACGTAACTTCGACCGGCTGCCCGCTCATCACCGTATCGACCTGGGCGCTGCGGGTGAGGCGGGCCAGGTAAGCGTCGCCGCGACTGGCGCCGACCCGGACGGGCCCTCCACAGCGCAGGAGAACTCGTCCCTCAAACCCAGCCAACCGGCCGCCCGGGCGGACTCGTCCGCAAAATTTATCGCCCAAGGTGTGCGGTATCTACGTGGTGGTTGGCTGCGCCGCTACCGCGTGGTGACCGAGACGGAACCAAGTGGCGCGCAAGTGATTCGCGCCGAACGCGGATACGCGCGCGAAACCGGCAACCTGCTGTTCCATATTGCGCTGGTGGGGCTGCTGCTGTCGGTCGCCGCCGGGCACCTGCTGCACTATCGCGGCCAGGTCATTTTGGTGCAAGGGCGCGGCTTCGCCAACGCTCAAGTCGATTACAACACCTTCGAGGCCGGGGCGTGGTTCGACCCGCAAGATCTGCATCCGTTCCGGATGACGCTTGACCAGTTCGATGCGCAGTTCCGGCTACATGATGCTGCCGCGCAAGATTTCACGGCGTTCGTGACCATTGACGACGACGGTCAGACCAGCCAAGAAACCATTAAGGTGAACCACCCGCTAGAAATTGGTGGCGCCAAAATCTACCTGCAAGGCAACGGGTACGCGCCAGTCGTGACGGTCACGGATGCCGCAGGTGAGGTTGCCTTGTCCGGGCCGGTGCCGTTCATCCCGGACGACCAGGTATACACCTCACAAGGCACGATCAAAGTTCCCGATGTGACCAGTGGTGAGCAATTCGGGCTTGTTGGATATCTGCTACCCACCGCTGATCAGCCTGCCCCGAATACGTGGCGGTCGATCTATCCCGAACCGCTCGACCCCATGCTGGTGCTGACCTTATGGCACGGCGACCTGGGGCTGGACGAGGGCATCCCTCAGAACGTGTACCGGCTCGACACCAGCCGAATGACCCAGGTCACCGACGGCGACGACGCGGTCACCATTGTGCTGCGCGTCGGGGAGAGCATTGACCTGCCCGAAGGTCTTGGCACACTGGCCTTTGAAGGACTTGACCGGTACGTTGCGCTGGATCTGCGGCACGACCCGTCCTTGGCTTACGTGCTGATCTCTTCGGTTGCGGCGATGGTGGGCCTTGCGATGTCACTATTCATACCGCGGCGCCGAATGTGGCTGCGGGTGCGAGACGGTGTGGTCGAGGCGGGCGGACTGGCCAAGACCGACGACTTCGGGTTGGAACGTGCAGTACGCTCACTTGCGGAGGCCGCCGCATATGGGCAGCCACTTGACGACCGTGACTCGGATACAGTTACGTCAGATTAACCACACGGCTCATCAGCACTGAGGGGATCCACCGATGAACGCCGCACAGATTAGCGACATCCTGACCTGGGGCACCGCCACGGCATATCTGATTGCCATGGTGGCGTTCACCATTAATCTGGTGACGGGCCGCGGTGTTGTCGCAAGCGAGGACGAGCCGGACGAGGACGCCGCCGCCAGTGAGCAGCGTTCGCAGCGGCGGCGGCAGAAGTCGTTGGGGATCGCGAAATCGGTGTTGATCCTTGGCGTGCTCGTCCACATCGCTGCTGTGGTGTTGCGTGGGTTCGCCGCGCAGCGCGCACCGTGGGCCAATATGTACGAGTTCACGGTGGTGGGTTCGCTGGTCGCAGTGCTGGTATTCGTGATCGTCGCGATGCGCCGGAAAGTGTGGTTCCTTGGCGCTCCGGTCACCGGGGTTGCAACGGCTGCGATCGTGTTGGGGTTGACGCAATTACACGTGGTCGCCGATGGTGTGCAACCGGCGCTGCAAAGCTACTGGCTGGTGCTGCACGTCGGTGTCGCCGTGGGCGGTACCGGAGTGTTTACGGTGGGAATGCTGTTCACCGTGCTGCAGTTGTTGCGCGATTCTTACGACAACGGATCGACATTGCTGCGCGGCGAAGGCGCTGCCGGACGGGGCAAGCCGATCCTGAAAACCCGGCTGTTGAATCTGCGCTGGCTGGAGTCCTTGCCGCGCGCCAGCACGCTTGAGGTGCTGAGCTTCCGAGTGAACTCCGTGGCCTTCGTACTGTGGACTTTCACGCTGATTTCCGGAGCTATCTGGGCTGAAGACGCCTGGGGACGCTTCTGGGGTTGGGACCCGAAGGAAGTGTGGAGCTTCGTGGTGTGGATCGTCTACGCGGCATATCTGCATGCACGGGCGACGCAGCGATGGACCGGCCGCCGGGCCGGCTACCTGGTGCTGGTCGGTTACGCCTGTGTGCTGTTCAACTTCACGGGCGTGAATCTGATCTTCAACGGCAAGCACTCGTACTCCGGGGTGTAGGCGGCGCCACCCGGCCCCGCTCCGGGGTCTGCGCTGTCCTACGCGTTCGGGTGCCAAAGGGGCGAAACCACGTTGTCTTCGGGTGCCGAGTGTGGAAGTGGGGTGCCGAACGTGGCGTTGAACGTGCGTTATTGACGGAAATTACGGCACCCCAATGCCACAAACACACGTTCAACCGTGTGTGTTCTCTAGGATGACCGGCATGGATGAAAATGGCACCCTACGAACTGCCGTGATGCTGTCGGGGCCACGGTCGTACGCGCACGTCCTCGTCACATGGATTCGCAAGGTCGTGTCGCTAGCAGTCTTGGGTTTCTTCACATGGGTGTCGCTGGTTGTCGTGATGACGGCGATGATGATCGGCGCGGATGCGCAAAGTTATGTTGCTAACTTCTGGTACTCGGTCTTTATCAGCGTGCCGGTGGTATTAGCCGCTACCGTCTTGCGTGTTTTTGTGCCTTGGTTCCAAGTGCACCTCAATGGGCCTGCGGTGCGGCCAAGACTTGATTCGTCGCAACGGTAACCGATTCTTTTGCTCTAAAAATCAGATAATCTGACACCATCGTTGTATGCGGATTTTGACGGCGGCCGAAGCCTCGAGGCAGTTCTCACAACTGCTTGATGCGATTGAGCGCGGCGAGACCGTCATGGTCACCCGAGGCGGTCGTGCAATAGCAGAATTCCGGCCCGCGCCGGAACACACTTGGGAGTCGCTCAAAGTAGAACTACAGCGGCTTGAAGCCGATCCGTCGGATGATGATTCCCAAGTCATTCTCGACGAGACCAGAGCACTACTGACACCTGGGTCAGACCTGTGGTCCGAAGAGTAATCATCGACACCAACGTGCTTGATGTGTTTCTCGACCAGGCAGAGATACTGGAATACACGACGAAAATGGCCGTTCACATGGCAGGCTTCTGGCCCATATTCGTCGGACCGGCTCCGCAAGAGGGGCGCATGACCTGATCATTGCGGCGCACGCCGCCGAGACGGGGCGCGTCGTCATCAGTTGTGATGTCGACGCGCGGTTCGGTGACCTGCCGGGCGTGACGTGTATAGAAGCATAGGTTTTGTCCATCGGAGGGGTGTGTGCGTAACGCAGCGTTCGGCACCTAATGGCTGAGGATGATGCCTGTGTTTTTGGGCTATTCGCAGAGAGGATGCCCTCTTTAGGTGTGCGGCAGTACAGCATTGAATGAGCCGTTTGGTATGGATCTGCCGAGTAGTTTCTACGATGAGGAACGCTCGGCTACTAGTGGATATTGGAACTATATCGGGGACCTTTTGACACGAACGTGTGAATAAGACGGGTGAAGGGTCGGTTGCCCGTTGGGCGCGTGTATGAAATTGAACTACTAGAAGGTCGCCAGCGAAGTCTGACAAGGTCGCCGCTTTCTGTGTTTGACTCGCTTCTAGGAGTTGGCGATGCTTGGGCGCTGATTCACACAGCGGACCGACGTTGGGACGGTATCAGCGGCGCGTGGCAGTGACTCGACGGATGGAAGTTACTTGTGGTATCTCTGAGCCTTTCGAGTTGTCGCACCGGAAAGTACGGCTCATGTTCGTGACTTGTTTGCTGGTCGTTGACCGCGGGTAGTCAGAGCAAATAGCGGGCACCGGTCGGCTCGACGAGGCCACGCGCGAGCCTATCTGCTCGTTTCAATGCGTTGGGGATTCGATAAGGTCCTGCCATTGCGGCAACGCGCTCGGCTGCCTCCGCCAGACTAATTCCACCTGGCACCGTGACGTACAGGGGTTTGCTTGCTGATCCTCGTACGACTTTGACCGCGTGGGTCGCGGTTCGAAAAGCGGTCTTTGCAACCGCGATTACCGGAATGTCAAGTGAAGCAGAAACGTGTGTTCCGACTGCACGGTTGAGAATAATAGATCTGGGCAGACGACTAGGGCTGCTACTCGTCTCGGGGTATCAAAGTCGTGTTAGGGGTATCAAATATGGTGCCCCGAACACGACTTTGATACCACCACTGGCATAGCGGGCTTGTCTTGGCGCCTTCGCGGGCTCACTACTCGACGAGCGTGGCGTGTACGGTGGTCGAGTAGCGCAGCATATCGAGACCTGTTGGTGATCTCGATACCGCTCCTTCGTCGCGTACTCAATCATCAGGTTTGGTCGTCGAGTAACGCAGCGTTCGGGCCCTAATGACTGAGGAGAAGGTAAGCGACGTGGCGGGATTCTTCGGCAAGATCTTCGGCAATAAGGACGAGTCCGATCACGGCGGTGACCCATCCGCTACGGCTGGTCCACCCCCGTTGGACGAGGTCGGCAAGGCAGTGCGCGACCTGGTGATTGCGGAGTTCGCTCGACACGACATCACCGCCACCCTCGACGACACTGGCGACGAGTACGCGCTGCACCTGTCCAACGGCTCCATCGCGTTCTTGGACAATATGATCGCGAACGCGCGCGAGATCGAACGGGACGAGTGGCCACAGTTCGTGAGCTACATGGTCACTGCCCAGCTTGAAGCACAGAACCGCACGGAACCCGAAGACATGAGCGAGGACGAGTTACGTGAACGGATCCGCACCCGGCTGCTCAGCGACGTCGAGGACGACCTCGTAGACACCTCGTATGCCAGAGCATTCGCGCCGGGAATCGTTCAAGCGCTCTGCGTTGACTACCCGGACACGGTCACCACACTGCCCTCGTCTGCTTTGGACTCCGTGGCCATGACCGTCGACGACCTTTTTGCCCAGGGCCAGGCCAATACCGATGCCGAACCCATAGGCGAACAGTTCGAGATCAACGAGTTCGTCAAAGGACTCACCGGTGATTCGCTATTCATAGCGTCGAAGGCCGCCAACCTGGGAGCACTCGTCCCAGAAGTGACCGGAACAGCGCCGCTCGGAATCGTATTCGCCATTCCGAACCGCAGTCTGTTGCTGTACTCGGTCATCACGCAGGACGAGTGGATCAACCAGCTCATGGGCGTAGTGCAGACCGCTGACAGCCTCAGTTTCAGCCCAGACTTCCACCACCCAGGAGGCCTGGTCAGCCCATATACCTACTACTGGGCACCCGACGGCACGGTGGAGCGGATTGGTGGTCGCCAGGGTGAGGAAGGCGGCGAGCCGAAACTTGCCATCGCACCGTCCGGGATCTTCAGCGAGTACGTCAACATCGACGAGGGCTCTGAATCTAGTTGAGATCGCCTGTGGTGTCATCATCAAGTAGCGATGACCAGCGCATCCGCGTCATGACCCAGCAATATGTCGCCCGGTCCTTGTAGGCTGAAACCCATGAGCGAGGACACAGACAATCGCGACCAGCGCGCTGACGGGCTCTCTATCAGCGTGAATCAACTGACCAAGCAGTTCGGCCAGGTCAAAGCGGTAGACAACCTAAGTTTCACCGTCAAGCCAGGACGAGTCACCGGCTTCCTGGGACCCAATGGGGCGGGTAAGACCACTACCTTGCGAATCCTGTTGGGCTTGGTCCAAGCGACGAGCGGGACTGCCTTATTCGGCGGCAAGCCGTATACGACGCTCGAGCACCCCGCTACTCGGATCGGAGCGGCACTCGAAGCCAGTAGCTTCCATCCGGGCCGCACCGCACTCGACCACCTGAAACTCTACGCACAGTCAGCAGGGGCCACGACTGACCGCTGCACAGAACTGCTGGAGTTCCTTGGGCTAGGCCCAGCGGCAGATCGCCGGGTCGGCGGATTCTCAACCGGTATGCGGCAACGGCTGGGACTCGCTACGGCACTGCTCGGTGACCCCGAAGTACTCATTCTGGACGAGCCCACCAACGGCCTTGACCCCGAAGGCATCGCATGGCTGCGGAACTTCCTGAAGGACTTCGCAGCCGCTGGCCGCACCGTGTTGGTTTCCAGCCACGTGCTCTCTGAAGTGCAGCAATCCGTCGACGATGTTGTGATCATTGCTCGCGGGCAACTCGTCCATGAATCCCCGCTTGTGGAACTGAACGCACTCGCGGTGCCAGCGGTCATCGTTGACGGGCCGCAGCCCACAGCCTTGGCAGACCTGGTCGAGCAGCAACAGTGGACCGCCCAGTCGGTTGGTGCACACGGCGGTGCACTGCGGATTCAAGGAGTGCGAGCAGCCGAAGTCGGCGCGGCGGCCTTCGCGAACCGGATCGAGTTACACCGGCTCGAAGAGGACGCGCCGAGTTTGGAAGAGGTGTTCTTGCGGCTTGTGGCTGAGGGAGCGCCAGCCCCCGCGATGACAGGAGCAGCCGCATGAGCAACGGAATCCGCACCGAGATTCGCAAGTTCTTCTCCACCCGAATGTGGTGGGTGCTGCTGATCATGCTGGCTGCCTACATGATCTTCCTGGCTGCGACGATGGCGTTCTCTTTGGGCTACGGCGCCGAAGACATGTCGGGTGAGGCCGTCGAAGTCGACCCGTTGGCGCAGGCAAAATCGGTTTACACCATCGCGGTGTCATTCGGGTATGTCTTTCCGGCTCTGATCGGAATCATGTCCGTCACTGGTGAATTCCGACACGGCACCATCGTGCCGAGCCTGCTGTTCGAACCGTCTCGAACAAAGTTCCTGGTGAGTAAACTCATCGCCGCGTTGCCAGCAGGGGTGCTCTACGGACTGGTCGGAGTGCTGTCCGGGACCCTGGCAGGAGCAGGCACCCTCGCGATCATGGGCGAAGATCCTATGCTCGGCGAAGCGTCGGTGTGGCGCTCCGTTGTGCTGGCCGTCATCGCGCTGACGGTATGGACCGTGGTCGGTGTAGGCATCGGCAGTGTCATCTCCAACCAGGTGGCCGCCATCGTGGTGATCCTCGCCTTCACGCAGTTCGTCGAACCCATCGTGCGCATGGCCTTGCCTGCCGCACTGAACGATGCCGGTGCGGCGATCTCCGCATACCTGCCAGGAGCCGCGGGCGAAGCGCTCTCAGAAGCATCGTTCTACGCCACCATGGGTATGGCCGACGTGCTCGCCTGGTGGCAGGGAGCACTCGTCCTGATCGCCTACGGTCTAGTGCTGGCCTTTGTTGGACGAGTTACCACCTTGCGTAAAGACATTGCCTGATGGTGACGGCATGACCGACCCGGCTCAAGCCCGAAAGCTCCAGATGCCGGCGCATGGTCACGGGCACTCTCACGGCGGCGGACACGGAGCTGTCTCATCAGACCGCCGCGGCCGGATGATCATTCTGGCGGTGCTCGTCCCAGTGCTGCTGGGCACTGTGGTGGGCCTGATCGGCCTGTGGCCGTCCCCTTCGTCCCTGCCGGACCGGCTGCCGATGATGGATCCTGACGCGGCTGTGATGAGTGCACAGATCACTGGGCCAGCCGACGAGGACCGAATGCTGGCTCCGGCCGTGCTGACCGGGATCCCGGACGAGTCTATTGAACGACTACAGGCTGGTGGCCATCCCATACCCGAGGTCGGCATCGATATTCGGGTCAACATGCCCACGGAACAAATGCGGGTAGGAGTCTCCGACGGAGCGAAGCTTCGCATCATCTACCTGCCCTACGCCGTCGGAGTCGATGACGGTAGCGGCAATGAAGCAAGTCCTTATGTATTCCTCGACTATGACCGCACGGCTCCCATTGGCATGCTCGCCATCTTCTACGGGCTGTTGGTCTTGGCGGTGGCTCGATGGCGCGGTTTAGCGGCGTTCATTGGACTGGGGCTGTCGGTCGCAGTGTTGGGTTTCTTTACCCTGCCCGCGCTGTTGGCTGGACAACCACCGATGCTGGTCGCGTTGGTGAGTTCGACTGCCATCATGTTGGTGTCGCTTTATGTTGCGCACGGAGTTTCGGTGCGAACTTCTACTGCGCTGCTGGGCACGGTGTGCGGGCTGGCGCTGACGACGGCGATTGCTTGGTGGGCCACGGGGGCGAGTCAGCTCACGGGACTGACCAGCGAAGAAGCGCTGATGCTTCCCGTTTACGTGCCCAACCTGGATATGCGTGGCCTGGTGATGTGCGGCATCGTGCTGGCGGGTCTCGGTGTGCTGAACGATGTCACGGTCACGCAGGCGTCTGCGGTGTGGGAGATGAGGGCCTTGGCACCGCAGGCTGGCCGGTGGGCGCTGTTCCGAGGAGCCCTGCGCATCGGACGAGACCACATCGCCTCTACTGTCTACACGATTGTCTTTGCCTATTTAGGCGCGTCGCTGCCGCTGTTCATGCTGGTCATCATGCAACAGCAGGCTGTCGGGGTCTCACTGACGTCTGGTGCAATCGCTGAAGAAGTGGTGCGAACCCTGGTCAGTTCGATCGGACTGGTGCTAGCCATTCCGATCACCACTGCCATCGCCGCTGCGATGGCGCCGGATGCCGTCTTGAATCTGCCAGAAGCGGATCAGCCTGTGGTCGCGGACGGTTCACCAGATGATGACTCGGATGACGTCGCTGCACGCGACGACAGTGAGATTTCTGAATTGCGCGAAGTGGAATTGACGGGACGGCAAGGCGATCATGACTCTGGTTCGTCCGGTTCGTAGCCTGCAACTCAGGCCTGGTTGATGTCATAGGGCACGCGTACACTCGTATGTATGACGGCAGAATTGGCGGAGTATATAGCGGCGGGCAAGGCGCTTGATGTTAACGAGCGACTCGAAGTTGCTCACCAACTTCTGCTTAGTGTGGACGAAGATTCGGATCTTTCACAGGCAGACGTAGATGCGGCGTGGGATGAAGCAATCGACCGCCGTGTGAGCGATGTGTTGAGCAATCCGGACGAGTTTGTGGATGGGCGCCGTGCGCATGACCATATTCGTGCTGAGATTGCTGCACTTCGAAAGTGATGCTGGATTGGCGTGAACACCGCGACGCCATAGAAGAATATCGCCGAGCTGCACAATGGTACGAAGAAAAGCGGCCAGGTTGGGGCGATGTCTTCATGGATGCTGTTGACGCAGCGGTCGACAGTATTCGTGACCCGTCAGTGAACTGGGGTTTCTACCGTAATCAGGAACGTTCGCCCCAACTCTATTCGAGAAGCGTTGCGGGCTTTCCATTCAAGATTGTCTACCTTCGTAGCGGCCGCGAGATTTATGTTCTTGCTTACGCGCACGAGCGAAAGCGGCCAGGCTATTGGTCAGAAAGGCTTGGATAACCGTTCGAGAAGTCAGCGATCAGGACTCTGGGTCGTCCTTGGGCGGGTCTGTTGGCGATTGAGCGGAGTCGTCCGAGGTCGATGGTGTTTCGTTACCAGCGTCGCTAATCGGAGGCTCGGTGGTGGCGCGCCGGGCGCGCTCGTCCAAAAATCGTAAGAACTCGGGGTCATCGTCCGGGGCGACCGGCCCGGGTTTTTTCGCAGTCTTGCTGATGACAAGCCATATGATCGGCCCCATCACCGGTAATACGATCACCAGGATGAGCCACAGCCAGCGCGGCACTCCCACGTGGCGGTACCGAGGTGCTTGGTAGCAATCCACCGCGGCATAGACAGTGAGTGCTGCGGCGAGCAAAATCAGCAGATTACGCATCCTCCTAGCCTAGCGGGATTCTGCTGTTTACTTCCTTGGCATCCAGTAACTAGGGGCGAAGTTCGTAGGTCTTTGCATCGGCTCACTGGCGAGTCGTCCACTCGCGGCGCTGTATGGAGATGGTTAGCGGTCTTTGGCCAAGTCAGTTGGTCGCCGCCAGGCGATGTCAATAGTGAATAAAGTGGCGGTAGCGATCCAAGCAAGACCAGCGGTCAAACCGCCATAGATCACGGTGTCTGGACTGATCGGGTAATTGCGCAGCACAAGGGTCGCAACGGCTGTCGCGGAAGCCAGAGTTCCTGCGAGGAGTGCCTGTTCGGTCCACATGAGTAGTGCGAGTGAACGCCCAGAGGTGCCGGACAACCGATAGGCAGCGAATTCGCTGAGCCGCACTCGGTTGATCACGGCTGCTGCAAAACCACCGAGTATCCCGATCAAGAGTGGCAAGAACCGGGATGCTCGTTTGAGGTATGCCGCGACCGGATCAATGTTCTCTTGGTGGGGCGTGTTTGCGACAAGAGGTTCTGATCCATGCGCCTGTAACGACGCGAGGGCGCGGTCTCCGGCTTCTTTAGGGTTGCCGTGTCGCTCGAACACGACCCGGCAACTGTCGCCGGTTTGTTGATCAGCACGCAGCGGGACGAGCACCATTGAGTTTGTATCGATGCCGCTGGGCTGTGCCGGCAACACCATTGCTTGAGCCACGTACCCATCAGGCAATTTCAGGTTGAATGCTGGGCCGGATTCACGCAGCGCGGAGCCGACGAGCGCGCCGTGTGTGGTGAGTTCAGGAAATAGTGACGACGAGGCAGCTGAGATGATCATGCCGGTGCCAATTTGGGGGACGTCGTAAAATCCGATTCCCTTGACCAGACCCGCACGATCGACACCGGGTTGGTCGGCCAACGCCTCGCACGATGCGCGGTCAATTTCGACCGGCTTGGAGGGATCTTGCGAGGTCAGGGTGTAGACGAGCCTGCCTTGCTGTTGCAGGTCTTTGAGTTGGTTCTCGATCCCCGTTGATTCGATGGCGCTGATCGCGGCCAGCCCGGAACCGGCGAGAACGGCGAGTAGTACCGCGGGAAAGAGTTTGGCCCGGAAGTCAAAGACATTGCGTGCGGCTTCGTGAAGGAATGGAGCGAGCCGCCACCTGTCACGCTGCATGGCTGAACTCCTGACGCAGATTCACTTGGTGTTCGGCAGCCTCGACAAGGAGCGGGTCATGTGTGGCAACGATGATGGTTGCTCGTGACCGTAGCGAGAACAGCAGCTCTGCAACACGGCGAGTGTTGACTGCATCTAATGACGCGGACGGTTCGTCGGCAAAGACGAGGGGTTTGCGGGTCGCGAGTGCCCTCGCAAAGTTAACGCGCTGTAACTCCCCGCCTGACAGAGACCGTGCACTTTTGTTCGCCAAGTCAATCATTTCGACTTGGGCGAGTGCCGACAGCGCATCGTCGCGTGCTTCGTTCCACTGTGCTCCATCGGCGAGAGCACCGATCATCACGTTTTCCAGAGAGCTTCTGCCGCCCAACGCGTTTGAGCCTTGTGGCACCCAGGCAACCATGGACGCATCAAGCGGTGTCCTCTGGTCAGCTGCTACACCACTAATAGTTCCGGCACGAAGTTTGATGTATCCGGCCATGGCTGCGAGCAACGATGATTTACCGGAGCCAGAAGGGCCAACCAGTGCTGTGACCTTGCCGTGTGGAAAATCTGCGTCGAGATCTTCGAAGACTATGCGTTTGCCAAATCCAAGTGTGGCACCACGAACTTCTACCCGCATGACGTTGCCACTTCAGCAGGGAGTGCTGTGGGATCACGTACCACGCTCTTGCCGATCAGATCAGCAGGTACCCCGATACTTCCCAACTCACCCTTGATCATTTGGAGTTCACTGATTGCTACCGGTTCATAGTCGGAGCCACTTGAAGAAACGAAGACGCAGGTGACTCCGCTGGGGCTGGCATAGATGGCACTAGATGGAACAGCACCTGTTTCCGTGACTGAATGTGTGGTGATTGTTGCGCCACTGTAGAACTCGGTGGCAGAGCCGCTACCTGGTTCACCGTCTACGTCAGAATTGACAGCCCGGCCAGACAGCGAACCGATCGCGACAGCGTCACTGATGAACTGATTGATTTCAACCAGTTGATCTTCTGGGATGATTGAACCAGCAATGTTGATGCTCGTCTCGCCGCTATGCAGGACGTAACCATCTGGGGCAGAAAGATCTAGTGGTTGACCGAGATCGGGATCAACAATAGTGACTGACTGCGGCGGGCCGCTGACGGAAATGATTTCTGTGCCTGGGTTGACCTCGTCTCCAATGGTTACCGGAATTGTTTTGACGAGTTTTACCTCGCGGGGAATGAACGCCACGTAAGATGTGGCGAACTCTCCAGTGTCTTTCACTTTTAAGACGTCGCGTTGTAGCGTCTTGACCGCACTTTCGATCTGGCTCGTAAAGGTGTTTGATATGTCGGCCTTGTCGAGGGTGCCACAGGCAACTAGGTACTGAGCAAGTGCTTGCACATCAGTGCCTTTGTCTTTGACAGCGAGGTCACGGAAGAGCGGGGCTTTTGCTCGGTAGGCAAGCACTGGAACGTCATTGATGTCAATAAGCGCACGGCATTGTTTGACGGATTTTCCGGGGCTCAGATGGACCGCTGTGACCAGGCCGGAGGCCCGCACTGCCACTGAGGCGGATTGACCGAACCCGACTGACAGGCCCACGCTGGTGGCTTGGTCTGACGAACGTGAGCCGACTGGAATCGTGTCCGGCTCAACAGGAGTGACCCGTTCAGCTTCGGCTTCCTCAACTGCGGGCGCGACCATCGTGAGAACCGAGACGGGGATCGCCCAAACCGCGAGCAGCGGGAGAACGAATATCAGCGAACGCCACAACCCCCGCCCGCGGCCACGCTGTTGATGCTGACCTGACATTTCGTGAACCTGTTCGTTCTGCTCTGTGTGACACCGGTGTGCCCAGTGACGGAAATCGCTGTCACGGGACTTTCCTTATGAACAATCTAGTCGGTCAAACCCGGTGTGGACTTGAGTTCTTGCTAGTGGCAAGGTATTCCGGTGAACCGGTGGGTTGCGGATGACGGACTGAATCCGCAACCCACCTGCCACTGTCAACCGACTAGATAGTCGTCACGGTGTAGACGGACCCGTTTTTCACCACGCGGTGCTCGGCCTTGATGAGTGGGTAGCCGCTGGGACTGTTCTGGGTGACGGCGTAGTTCCCTGCAGTATTTGTCGCCCACGTCGCCCAGTACCTTGTCCCCGTGGTCGGGACTTCGTAACGGATACGCACCTTGTAGTAACTGCACAGAGGTCCGGTGGCGTGGCGACTGCCGGCTTTCTTGGTGGATTGGTTGTTCCAGGCTTCCCAAGTGCCATAGATTCCGGCAGTGCCACAATACTCAGTCTTGGTTTGGGTGGCGTTGGCCGGTGCCGCCAGGAATCCAGTGGCGACCAGGGTGACTGCGGCCGTGATGACAGCCGCGAATTTGTGTCGGAATGTCATGACCCTTCTCCTCGTTGAGTCGGGTTGCGGTTCGTCGTTGAACCGCCAGTAAGCAGCGGATTTTTACTGCTTAGGAAATACTCTATACTTAATAGTGGGAAAGGCAATTGGCAAAGGAGCTGAGTGCGATGATCTTCAGATGTTTTGGTCAAACAGTTTCTGCGGCATTTGTCGCTTTTGTTTGTCTTGTTGGGATTGTAGGCTGTTCGTCGGGTTCGGGTGAGTCGGTCGCGACGGAGATGCCGACGGCGGCGGCGGTGGCGTTGAAATGGAATGAGGGGTTTGACCCGGAAGACCTGGTTCGTGGCACAGGGTATGAGATGTCTGACGCGCAGCGTGCGGTGTTGGCTGACGGCGAGATTACCTATGACGAGTATCAAGCGGCGTTCCAGCGGTTTCGTGCTTGTGCTGGTGCTGCTGGTGTCAATGTGGAGGTGATGGGTGAGGAGAATCAGGTCATCGATTACCGGTTCGAAGATGTGGGTGACTCACTTGAGCGGCACGATCAGTGTCTCGCCGAGGAATTCGACTCGGTCAATACGCTCTGGGGTTGGCATCGTGACAACTGGGGCGTTGAGGCCGGGGTGTTGGCGGAGTGCTTGCGTGAGCGGGGTGAGGAGCCGCGGCTGCTGGTGTGGGAGAAGTCTGAGCAGTTGCGGGATATGGGTGTTGATCCGCAGGTCGAGTGTCTCGATGCCAAGTTGGGTCCGGATTTCTCTGGCTAACTCGACCGAGCCGGAGTAAAGAACGGCTAGGCTGACTAGGTGCCTTTCCTGATTTATTCCGCGTGGCGCCTGCTTCTGCTTTTCGCCTCAGCCGCCGGGCTGTATTGGGCGGGAATGCGAGGCTGGTTGCTCTGGGTGGTGGCGGTCTTCGTTGCACTGCTCGCCTCGTACGCTCTGCTGAACAGTCCTCGCACCCGTGCCGCGGAATACTTGGCCGCCCGCCGTGTGCGCCGTGACTCCGGTCACCGCTTCACGCCCCAGCAAGAAGAAGACTTCGCAGACGAGGACGCCGCGATTGATCGTGAAACCAGCGCAAATGACGGCGAGTCCGAAGGTCCGTCCGAAGAGCCGCAATGAACCCGGAAGAAGCTCGAGAAATCGTCGGATCGGGGGCTAGTACACCGGAACAACTTCTAGCGGCACTGGAATACAGTTCAGCATTGGCTCCGCAAATCGCTGGCCACCCGCGTGCTGACGTTCGAGTGCTTGACGCTTTGCTCGCACTGCAAGACCCACAAGTCGATGCCGTGCTGGCATGGCGACAGCCACCGCCCGGCGGCTGGGATCGCCCGCTCATTCTGGTTCGCCTCTCACCAGATGCCGTCATCCCGCAATCGTCAGCGCAGACCAGCCAGAACGACTCCCATTACCTGATCGAGGGTTCACGAGTAGCTCGAACATTCGGCACACCTAACGAAGATGCTTCACTGCCAGGAGGCTTCGTTGGTGCTGGTTCAACGAATAACGAGCGGAAAAACCCGCGACGGAAGCGTTGGTTAGTTGCGGCCGCCGTTGTCGCACTGATTGCGGTGCTTGGCACTGCCGCAGTTTGGAAGTGGTCTCCGTCAAAACCGGCACCGGGGCAAGACGTCACGATGCGCTCGTACCTCACTATTCCGGAGAAAGCGTGGACGCTGACGCCCAACGATTTTGCGCGAGCAGCGAGCCGCGCTGGGCTGGCGTTCGGATCGGAACCGATATTTGTCTGGCAAGGACATGGCGATCGCGGGCTGGTCACGGTGACCGCCGAGAGTTCCCGCTTGATCGGTACTGAGGGACTGATCGCCGGAAGACATGAGGTGAACGTGCACTTCGGTGTTGATCTGACCAAAGGGGTCATCAACTGGGTGATAGATTCCCAAAACTTCGAGGACGGCGACGAATACGACAGTTGTCGGCTCAGCGGTCAAGACCTGGTCATTTGTACTTATTTCAATCAAGAGGGTGAGGCGCGTGAAATTGCATTCGACGGTCGTACCGGTCAACGCCTAGTTACCCCCAATGGTTCTTGGGTTGGTGCCCATGGTCTGATCATCACTGCAACGCCGAACCAGCAGGAAGGTTTTGTGCGTTTCGCTGCGGTTCGTAACGACGAACGGTTGTGGCATAGCGATGTGTCGCTTGCAGCCGACTATCTTGAGACACTTGTTGCCCATGCCGATGATGATTGGGCATTCACGTCATTTGAGAATGCCGCCATTGAGGACGCTGTTGTTCTGCAGGTCAGCAGACCAGTGACCTGCGATTTCGACGAGAGCGCATACGAGGATGACGAAGTCGTGGTGTGCACCGAATACAACTCAGGATCCACCTATATCGCTCTTGACTCGGCCAACGGCGAAGAACTGTTGGTTTCAGAGGAGCCGCTGCACTGGCGTCAGGGGTCGCGCTGGATCACGGACACTCCGCCTCAACCGGTTTCAGAAGAAGACCATGACTGGCAGCCATATCAAGTAATAGACACAACCACAGGCGCTACGACACCGTTACCCGTGACAGTTCCCTCCGATATTGGGCTGACGACCAGCGTGCAGAGCGATGGTGACGTCGTCCTAGTGCAGGCTGCGGGCGAGATCACTGCTTTTCACATCGGGAATTGGGATGTGCCCTTATGGGAGGCAAAGGTCTCCGAACCGGAGGATTATGGCGTATCCGTCCATCTGGGTGGCGGGATAGTGGTGGTTGATGTGCCGCCGTCGGCGGATTCCGCTCTTCCCAATGAAGTGAGCGGACGCGACCTCGGCACCGGACAACAACTCTGGGTCCGCAACGCCCACATCATCGCCGTGGACAAACAGGTGGCTATCGTAACTCCCGGTTTTACTCAGGCAGTTGCGGCGTTCTCCATCGTGGATAACAAGGACTATTGGAACCACCAGCCCGCCGGATGGGTTGAATCAGTCGGGTCTTGGCTGGTGGACTGTGATGTGAACCAAAACTGCGGTGGCTTAACTGCTGCGGAATGAACTACAGGTCATCTTAGCGATCGGCTCTAGCGGCCCAACACCAGCCCGGCCCCCAGCAACAGGGCAAAACCGAGTTCATACAGTCCAGTTCCGGCGAGTACCGGTATGAGGGCTCGTCCCCATACCCCCGCCAACACCGGCAAGGACAACAACACCGCTGGCGCCAGCAACAACAGCACCAGCAGGCTCCATCCGGACGTCCAGACCGCAGTTGCCGCCCCCAGCAGGAGCGGCAGCCAGATCATGACGACATAGGCGCGACGCGCCCGCCTTTCGCCAAGCCGCACCGCCAGCGTTCGCTTCCCGGCGGTCAGGTCCGTTGCCACATCGCGGATATTGTTCACCATCAACAGCGCGCACGCGATCAAGCCAATCGCCGTGGCTCCCAGCACACCGGGAATCGACACAGTATCTGCCTGAGTGAACTGTGTGCCGAGCACTGCCACGAGCCCAAAGAAGATGAACACCCCGACTTCGCCCAGACCGCGGTAGCCATAGGGATGACGTCCCCCGGTGTACAGCCAGGCGGCGACCAGTGCCACAGCACCAACCGCCAGCAGCCACCAGTGACCGGAGACAGCCACCAAGACCAACCCGATGACGGCACCCAGACCGAGCCAGCCGATAGCGGCTCGCTTCACCGCGTTCGGCGAGGCCGCCCCCGAGGCCACCAGGCGCATCGGTCCGACCCGATCCAGGTCAGTGCCCTTGACCCCGTCGGAATAGTCGTTGGCGTAGTTCACGCCGATCTGCATGCACAGCGCGACACCAAGCGCCAGCAGCGCACGGATCGCAGACCAGTCACCGCCATGGATCGCCGCCGCAGTACCAACGACAACCGGGGCGGCAGCCGCCGGGAGAGTACGCGGACGGGCGCCTTCAAGCCACTGCGCGGCATTCGCCATGATGCTCCTTGGAGGTTTTGACGACGAGTTCTCCCACGAGGCTACGACACCTGCGTGCGATTCAAGATCTCTGCGACTTGTTCGCCGAGCGTGAGCCGGTCATATTTGCCCGATCCCAGAGTCGGGAACCGCGGCAGCTGAACCACCGCGAGCGGCGTTGCGGCACGGCCGCAGGCAGCGCGAATAGCCTCCGAGACGGCCTGAGAGAACTCGTCCTGCAGTAACGCTTGCGATGAGCCGGTCACCGCCACGACCACCCGCTGTCCCCAGTGATCATCAGGCACACCAAGGGCCTGCACCTCGCGATGCTCGCCGCGAGCCTGCAATAAGGCGGCCGCCGCCTCGGTCACCGGTTGCAGTGGCACATTTTCACCTCCGCAGATGATCACATCGTCCGCGCGGCCCTCAAGGATCAGCCGTCCCCCGACGGTCTGACCGCGATCCTGAGTGTGGAACCATCCAGCGGTGCCATCAGGAGCATCGGCGGTCAGCGGTTCGAGCGTACCGTCAGCGTTCAGATAACCATCGGCGAGGACCGTCCCAGCCAGCAGGACTCGTCCATCGGGACCGATCTGGATCCGTACCCCATCCAGCGGCACTCCGTCATAGACGCAGCCGCCGCTCGTCTCAGTCATCCCGTAAGTGACCACGATCGGCAGCCCGGCGGCGCGTGCGCGTTGCAATAGCGTTGGTGCGGCCGCGGCGCCACCCAACAAAATCGTGTCAAAAGTCCGTAGCGCTGCTCCACCGGCTCCGTCAGCAAGGAGCCGGTGGAGCTGAGTGGGCACCAATGACACATATTTGCGCTCAGCGGTCAGCTGCCGCGCCGCCTGGGAGAACTCGTCCGCAGAAAAAGATCCCGCTCGGTCCATCACCACCGGAGGACTCCCGGCCAAATGGGAACGCGCCAAGACCTGCAGCCCGGCAATGTGGTCAACCGGCAGGCATAACAGCCACTGGCCCGGCCCTCCGATGCGCTCATAGGTGGCAACGGCAGAAGCGCGCAACGCTGCGCCGGAGATTGCGACTCGCTTTGCCGCGCCTGTCGACCCCGACGTGCTCACCACCAAATGACGGCGCTCGCCAGCAAGAACATCTACGATCCGCTGGGCGGCGTCGGTGACGAGTAGATCGTGGTTTGGGTGATCTGGGGCGCGGCTCACCCTTCTAGGGTAGGGCTGGGCTTAGGCTAAACCTTGGTGTCGACACGATCGGCGACGAATGGAGCGATCCACGAGAGGGGTTCGTAAGTGAGACGACTCGAACAAGGTTCAACTGGTGCTCGGCAGCGTGGCGCAGCCAGGCGGGTGCGCCTGTCGGCTGTTGCGGCCGGTACGGCTTTGGCGCTGGTCGTTGTCGCCGGATGTGGTGACGATCCAGAACCAGAGACCAAAACCGTCTTGCCGTCAGTGACCCCCACCCGTGTGGTCGCCCCGGCAATCGAAGAGGTCAGTGACGCCCTGGCGTGGCCATTGACAGGCGAGGTCTCAGACAAGGTAGCGAATCGTCCCGCTTTGTCGATCAAGGTCGAGAACTCACCGGCTGCTCGCCCGCAGTTCGGGCTGGAGAAAGCCGACCTCGTCTATGAAGAGGTCGTCGAAGGCGGTATTACCCGTTTTATCGCCGTTTACCAGTCGAAGAAGCCTGACGAGGTCGGTCCGATCCGTTCCGTGCGTCCCATGGACGCCAATATCGTGGCGCAACTGGGTGGTCTGCTGGTGTACTCCGGCGGACAGTCCGCCTTCCTGGGGCTAGCGCCCGCCGCCGGGTTGCAGGTCGTGTCCATGGACAGCGGTCACGCGGGATTCTCGCGCACATCGAGTCGGCGCGCGCCCCACAACGTGATCGGCGACCCGGACAAATTCTGGGGTCAGGCGAAGAAGGGCCACAAGAAGGTCCCCAACCCGCCATTCGTGTTCGCCGAATCCGAGGACGAGGCCACCGCTGTCGTCTCCGGCAGTGACGCTAAAGAACTGGCCGTGACGATGTCGAACGGTCACCGCCCCACCTGGACTTGGGATGGCGGCGAAGGCGTGTTTCTTCGTTCTGAGGGATCAACTCCGGCTACGTCCGCAGACGGCACTCGGTTAAGTGCCAAGAACGTGGTGGTGCTCGAGGTCGAGATCCGCAACACCGCCTATCGTGATCCAGCGGGCAACCCCGTGCCCGAAACCATCGTGATCGGCTCCGGTAAAGGACTGGTGGCCACCGGCGGCAAGACCATCAAGGTCAAGTGGGAGAAGAAGAAGCAGAAGTCGCCGTTCGTGCTCACCGCCGACGGGGAAGAGGTACAGCTCGCTCCCGGGAACACCTGGATCGAACTGATGCCCTCCACGCGTTCTTATGAGGTGAAGTAGTCGCGTCAAAAAGGACAGGTGGGAGGTTGGTCAATCAAGGTTGACCAACCTTGGTCTACATGGCTTAGGCTGCTTGTATGACCCAGGTGAAAATCCAGTATGCGAAAACTCACTTGTCGGCCCTCATCGCTGCGGTGGGGCAAGGTGAAGAAATCACCATTGCGCGTGGAGACCAGCCAGTGGCGAGGCTTGTCCCTATTGATCGCTCTGCGCCACGGGAGACCGGGTTTGTCGAGTACCGGGTTCCCGATAGTTTTAATGAGCCGCTTCCCAGCGATGAACTCACTCAATGGGAAGGTGTGCTGTGACCTTTCTACTCGATACTCATACGTTGTTATGGGCTTTAACGGATCCGAGTCGGCTAGGACCTGATGCACGCCGAATTATCCTGGACCGCAGCTGTGTGCTTGTGGCGTCTGCGGTATCTGCATGGGAGATCTCGACAAAACATCGACTCGGAAAGCTTCCGCAAGCGGATGTGTTGCTTGCAGGATATGCGCGCCATCTTGATCGACTAGGTGTTACTCGACTACCAATCACTGAGGACCACTCTCTGCTCGCGGGGACACTCCAGTGGGAACACCGTGACCCATTCGACAGAATGCTCGCCGCGCAGGCCATGATCGAGTCGTTAACCTTCTTGAGTAACGATGAAGCCTTCTCAGGGCTCGCTGGCCTCAAAATCAAGTGGTGACCGGCAATGAAAAGTTCCTGGGCTGGGCACAATAGCGGTATGGACAGTGACCGCAGCGAAGAGTTCCGTGACGTGTCTAACCGCCTCGCCAAGGGCGTAGCGGTCATCACAGCACGGTCCCGCGGACACGATCATGCCCGCACCGTCACCGATGTGATCGCAGTCTCGTGGGATCCGCCGACGATGCTCGTCTCGCTCTACTCTCTTGGCCGCATGTGCGAGGCGGTTGAAGAGGCCGGACACTGGGCTGTCAGTTTCCTGGCCGCAGAACAGCGCCATATCGCAGGGTGGCTCTCCGAACCAGGCACACCGCTGATCGGACTGCTCGACAACATTCCGCACCACCGTCGCGACCCGGACGGCCCCGCACTGATCGACGATGCATTAGCGTGGCTCGAAGTCCGCACCACAGCTTCGGTCGAAGTCGCAACCCATACGCTCGTCGCGGGAGAGGTCACCTGGATGGCCGCCGCTGAAGGCGACACCCGACCCGGTTTGCTGCGCTACCGAGGTTCATATGAGGAGTCGGCACGATGACGAACGACCACCATCTCGGCGATCACCGTACTAGTGGCCACCGTGTTATCGATCTGCGTGCGGGCGTATCCGTTCTCGTCAGGACAGACGCAGCGCTGTGCGGGCATGAGAACGTACCAGTCGCGCAGACTCTGATCGAACGGCTCGAAACGGCGATCAGGCAGTGGGTCGATGCCGATGTCGCCCCTGTGATCGCGAGGGAGCACTCGTCTGCCGACAAGTCGACTGACCGCTGCGAAGTCACCATCGCCCTGACCGGAACCCCCGAGCAGGTCGGTCAGTTCGGGCCGGAGACCGACGAATCCTTCACCATCGAAATCGACGAGCAGGTACGCATCAGCGCGGTGTCCTTCGGCGGGGCAGGACACGCGATCAGTGCGCTGACACAGTTGGCCGCCACAGACACCCCCGGCAGCCTGGAACCAGCCGTTATCCACGACCAGCCCACCCATTCCTGGCGTTCACTATCGGTCGACCTGGCCCGCAACTTTGTCCCCGTTGACCTGTTGCGCGAGGTCATCGATATTGCAGCCGAGATGCGGCTCAACGTGCTGCACCTGCACCTGACCGACGATCAGGGATGGCGGCTCGACATCCCCGGATTGCCAGATCTGGTGGCCCGTTCCAGCCAGAGTTCCACCCTGCCGGGCGGCGACGGCTACCTGAGCATCGAGGATTTCACTCAACTGCAACTATTCGCTGCGCGCCGCGGCATGGTGCTCGTCCCCGAAATCGATATGCCCGGTCACACGCACGCCGCGCTGTACGCGCTGCCGGAACTGCGCGGCCCCAATGACGACCCGCATCCCTACACCGGAATCAATGTGGGCTTTTCCAAACTGCACCGCGATAACCCGGCAACCCGTCCATTCATCGCCCGTGTGGTGCGCGAGATGGCCGCGATGACCACCGGTCAGTGGCTGCATGTCGGCGGGGACGAGTGCCATCAGATGACGGACGACGAGTACCGGGAATTGGTGCAACCCGCAGTGGCCGAAGTGCTGGCAGCGGGGAAGACCCCGGTGCTGTGGCAAGAAGCAGCGAAAGTCTCACTTGACCCCAGCGCCTGGGTCACCGTGTGGGATCTGCGGGCCGGGTTGCCTGCCGGGGTGCGCGAACATGCCGAGCGGGGCGGCAAGGTCATCGCCGCACCTGCGCCCATGGCCTACCTCGACTCGAAGTACTCGCCCCGGGACACCGTGGGACAGGACTGGGCGGGCTGCGCCACATTGCGATCCGCCTATGACTGGCGCATCTGCGAACTGCTGCGCGATGATCAAGGACCAGTGCCGGTCCATGGCGTCGAAGCCGCCATCTGGACTGAGACAATTCAGGGCCGCGCGGACTTCATGCACATGCTGCTGCCACGGCTGGCCGCAATTTCCGAGATCGCGTGGATGGGCGACCAGACGCGTGATGTGGACGAGTTCGTCGCACGAGCCGAGGCACGCTACGGTTCCGGTGTGAAGCGCTGAATCTGAACGCGCTAAATCCAGGTTGGTGACCACATGTGCACTAACCAGAACAAGTAGGGCACGTTCCAGGCTGTCCAGATCGGGTAGAAGAACAGTGTCATCGCGGCAATTGAAGCCAATGCAGCGGCGAACCAGAACTTCGTGTGTCGCAGCCGCCGGGCGGCGACACGAACCCGCCTGCGAGCGTTCAGCTCCGCCCGGGTTCGCACCCCGCCCGGTGCCGTCCGCGCCGCCAATTCCACATCACGCGGCGAAACGGTACACCGCTCCAACAACACTTGGGCCGCGTAGGCGACCGCGAGCGCCGCAAAGGGTGCCAGAGCCACCATGTAGAACGTGAAGATCGTGCGGTGAGCGAAGAAGAACCAGGGCACCCACACTGCGCAGTACCCGGCGATGACGGCTCCGGCACGCCAATCCCGATGATGAATGAGCCGCCATAGCGCAAGGCCGAAGGCCGCCACCGCGAGCCACCACAACAGGGGGTTGCCAAGCGAGGTGATGACCTGCACGCAGGTGTCAGAGCCGCCGCACGGCCCTTCGGTCTCTTCCCAGTAGAACGAGGTTGGCCGCACTTGCAACGGCCATAAATAAGGATTCGCCTGGTAACGGTGCGGGTCGTCCAATGTGGCGTGGAAGTCCAACATCGTGGCGTGGTGGTGCCACCAGGATCGGCCCACGTCCCACCAGCTCTGTAACCCGTCGGGCAACCAGCCGGGTAGCGCAGCAGGATTTTCGGTATGCCACAGGCGCCCCCAAGACTGCGGGTGGGCGAACCACGACCACCATGACGCGACGTAGGTGACCAGCGCTGTTGGCACCAGTGCGCCGAAGGCAGGAATCGCATCGCGCACCAGCCAGGTCCACCCCCAGCGCTGTCCCGCCACTGCTCGTCGTGCGCCCAGGTCCCACCACACCGTGACGATGCCGAAGACCGCCAAGGCGTAGAAGCCGGACCATTTTGTTCCGCAGGCCAGCCCCAACGAGACACCCGCGGCGAGCCGCCACCACCGCCAGCCCAGTCCCGGCTTCATCATGCTCAGGTCGCCGCCCGCCGCCATCATGGTGGCGGCGCGTGCCGCAAGACGATGCCGGGACTGGAACCGATCAGCGACTAAGCAGGCGAAGGCCACCACGATGAAGAACATCAAGATGCCGTCCAGCAATGCGGTCCGGGCCAGCACAATGCCCATACCGTCCAGAGCCAGCAGGCCGCCGGCAACAGTGCCCATGACGGTGGACCCGAGGATGCGCCGCGCGGTGCGAGCCAGGACGAAGATTGCCGCTGTGCCCAATAGGGCGGTGGCGAGTCGCCAGGCCCAGGGGTTTTCTACGCCACCGAGGCGGATGCCCCATCCGATCAGCAGTTTTCCGACTTGGGGGTGCACGGTATAGGTGGCGCTTGTGCTGTATAGATCGGCTTGTCCTGCGGCGAACTGGTCGTTGGCGTCGTCGGGCCAACGTGCCTCGTAGCCGAGTTCAATCAGCGCATACCCGTCCTTGACGTAGTACGTCTCATCGAAGACGAGTTCGGCTGGATTCCCGAGGTTGATCAACCTCAGGAGGCCACCCAGCAAAGTGACTAAGGCTGGGCCGAGCCAGCCCCACAGGCGGTCGTGGGCAGTCGATCCGAGGGCGAGTTCTCGGGGACGAAAAAGTAGCCGATGAAAGCGGTCGAGGTGATCCTGATAGGACGAGTTCTGCTGTGCCTCGTCTGACGTGTCGCCTAAGACCTCTGGGGCGGCGGGCTCGTCAAGATCGTGCACCCGGCCCATGCTACCGAGTGCTGGTGTATTCCCGGTTGCCGCGGGGACGAGTTCTCCACAATGCGGGTGTGGGGAGTCCCCGCTACGAACAGGCCTGGCATATTCGGTGGTAAGCCGTAACAATGGGAGAGTGATCGAATTGACCGAGCCGCAGACATGGACCATCATCTCGGTGCTTGCTGCCACGTTGGTTGGCACCATCGCCGTCATCACGCAGGTCATGCTGCGCACGATTACCGGGCAGATCACGTCACTGCGTAACGAGATGACGACTCAGGTCGGTTCGCTGCGCAGTGAGATGACGACCCAGGTCGGTTCATTGCGCAACGAGATGGGTTCATTGCGCACCGAGATGGAGTTGCGTTTCCAACGGGTCGATGACCGACTGGGCGGGCTTGGCCGCGATATGCAGGCCGTGGCGAAACGCGTTCTCCCGGAATCTTAGTTCTTTCAGCATCCCAGTACTCCACTTTCCCGCGAGTAGTAGTTGGTATCAACCGGCGATTGCTGGTGGGTGTGACACCCTAAAGACCATGAGTGACTCGTCCGCCGGAATGCTCGTGCTAGCCGCTACGCCGATAGGAAACGCCGCCGATGCCTCCCTGCGGCTGCGTGAACTGATCGAGACCGCCGACCTCATCGCAGCCGAAGACACCCGCAAATTCCGCGACCTTGCCCGTCGCCTCGACGTCACCGTCAGCGCCAAGGTCATCTCTCATCACGAGCACAATGAAAGTGCCCGCACGGGCGATCTGCTTGACGCAGTCGCAGCAGGGCAACTCGTCCTGGTGGTCTCCGATGCCGGAATGCCCACGATTTCCGACCCCGGCTATCCGCTGATCGCCGCAGCCACCTCCCGCGACCTACCCGTCACTGTTGCGCCCGGTCCTTCGGCAGTGCTCACCGCGCTCGCCATCTCGGGGCTTGCTACCGACCGGTTCACCTTCGAGGGCTTCATCCCACGTAAAACAGGGGAGAAGCGACGCACGTTCGAAGCAGTCGCCACCGACCCGCGCACGCTGGTGTTTTTCGAGTCGCCGCACCGAGTACGTGAAACCTTGACGGTCATGGGCGAGGTGTTCGGCGACGAGCGCTCCGTCGCCGCGTGCCGGGAACTGACAAAAACCTACGAAGAGGTGCTGCGCGGCAGCATCAGCGACGTACTGGAGCAGTTGCCCGAGACCCCGCGCGGCGAGTTCGTGATCGTCGTTGCAGGCGCACAGCAGCAAGCAGTGAAAAGCGTGGCAGAACTCGTCGGCAATGTCATCGAACTGACTGATCACGGTGCGCGGCTCAAGGAAGCAGTGGCGCAGGTGGCTGCCGGGCATGGTGTTTCAAAACGAGAACTTTATGAGGCTGTGCTCGCCACCAGGTGAACACTGTACTCACAGCGGTCCGACTCGCATTAACATGTCAGGTATGGCCCAGCCGTCTTGTTTCTACCTGACCACGCCCATTTACTACGTCAACGATGCCCCCCACATCGGTCACGCCTACACCACAGTGGCTGCCGACGTGCTCACCCGGTGGCACCGGCAACGTCAAGAAGAGGTCTGGTTCCTCACCGGAACCGATGAACACGGCGAAAAGGTGCTGCGCACTGCCGAGAGCAAGGGTGTCGCACCGCAGGCGTGGGCAGACAAACTCGTTGCCGAGGAATGGCTGCCGGTACTCGACACGCTCGACGCAGCCAACGACGACTTCATCCGCACCACCGACGAGCGCCATGAGGTCGCCGTCCAGCGCTTCATCCAGCGCCTCTACGATGACGGTCACATTTACAAAGGCAAATTCGAGGGCCAGTACTGCGTTGCCTGCGAGGAATACAAACTGCCGGGCGACCTCGAGGACGGCACCGGCGAATACGAGGGTCAGCAGGTCTGCAAGATCCATGGCCGCCCTGTCGAGACCCTGTCGGAGGAGAACTACTTCTTCCCGCTGAGCCAATACGGCGACAAACTGCTTGAACTGTACGAAGCCCACCCGGAATTCGTTCAGCCCGCATCTGCTCGCAACGAGGTCATCGGCTTCGTCAAACAGGGCTTGCGCGACCTGTCGATCTCCCGATCCAGCTTCGACTGGGGCATCGAACTGCCGTGGGACTCCTCCCACGTGCTCTACGTCTGGTTCGACGCGCTGCTCAACTACGCCAGTGCCGTTGGTTTGGAAGACGAGTCGAAGCAGGACGAGTTCTCCCGGATCTGGCCCGCCGACGTGCACTTGGTCGGCAAGGACATCTTGCGGTTCCACGCGGTGATCTGGCCCGCCATGCTATTGGCCGCGGGTCTGCCACTGCCCAAGACGATCTTCGCGCACGGCTGGCTGCTGGTCGGCGGCGAGAAAATGTCGAAAACCAAACTTACCGGCATTCATCCGCGTGAGATCACCGACGTATTCGGCTCGGACGCCTTCCGGTACTACTTCACCCGCGCTGTCCAATTCGGTCACGACGGGTCATTTTCATGGGAGGACATCGCCGCGCGTTACAACGCCGAACTGGCCAACGGGTGGGGCAACCTTGCATCGCGTGTCGCCGCGATGGTCGGCAAATACTTCGGCGGCGCCCTGCCCACGCCCGGTGCCCTCACCGATGCTGAGACCGACCTTGAGGCGGTCGCCGCGCGGGCGGTCGCCGACGCGGAAGCGGCCATTGACCGGATCTCCCCCACTGACGCGGTAGCCGCCGTCTGGACCCTGGTTGAGGCCACCAACGTGTATCTGACCGAACAAGAGCCATGGAAGGTCGCCAAGCTCCCCGGTGAACTGGACGAGTCCGGCGCCGGGGCCGGTGGTGGTCGTCTCGCCACCATCCTGGTCACCGCTGCGGAGGCCTTGCGCTCGCTCGCGATTCTGCTCAACCCCGTCACCCCCCAGGCGGCCCAGAATCTATGGACGATCCTTGGGGGCACCGAGGCACTGGGCGAATTGGACAAGCAGCCGGTCGCGGACGCCGCCGCTTTCAATGGCTTGCCACAGCACGTGACCATCACCAAGGGCGCACCACTGTTCCCGCGTATTGAAGACGAGTCCGCCGACAGCAAGTGAGCACTCGTCACCGAAGGAATCACATGCGCGCCGATGACCGCCGAACGACTGATCGTGTGAGTGAAAAGCCGTGAGTAAGAAATCTCGCGACCGTTCTTGGCCGCCGCCACCCGCCACGCCGTTACCGCACCCGGTGGTGGACAACCACACTCACCTCGACTTCGTTGACGATGTGCTGGAACCGGGCGTCGCGGTGCCGAGTATTGCCGAGCATCTTGATGCGGCTGCCGCGGCTGGAGTGGATCGACTCGTCCAAATTGGATGCGATCTGCCGTCTGCCCGCACCACGGCGGCCTGGACCACGCGCTACCCCTTCTTAGGCGGGGTGGCGATTCACCCCAACGAAGCGCCGCTGCACGCAGGTGTCCTGGAGATCGGTCCGGACGGGCTGGAGCCGCGCCCGCAAAGTCACCACCGCATCGACCTCGAGGCGGCGATAGCCGAGATCGCAGACCTGGCGCGTAGCCATGACAATATTCGTGTCATCGGAGAGACCGGTCTGGACAAGTTCCGCACCGGTGAACGCGGTCTGGCTGCGCAGACTGAATCCTTCCGGGCGCATATCGCACTGGCGAAGGAACTGGGGCTCGCACTGCAGATTCACGACCGCGATGCGCACCGGGAAGTGCTCGACGTGCTGCAGCGTGACGGTGCGCCAGAACGGACCGTCTTCCACTGCTTTTCCGGAGACCGTGCCATGGCGGAGTTCTGTGCCGGGCAAGGGTGGTATCTGTCCTTCGCTGGACCGGTGACGTACAAATCCAATGACGAGCTACGAGCCGCTCTGCGAGCGGTGCCGCTCAGTCGGGTGCTGGTGGAGACCGATGCGCCGTTCCTGCCGCCGCACCCCTATCGGGGTCGTCCCAATGCTCCCTATCTGGCGGCGCTGACGGTGCGAGCCATGGCCGAATATCGCGACGAAGATCTGGCGCACGTCTGCAGCACAATCTCTGAGACCTCGGAGCAGATTTATGGCCCCTGGCCAGCGCATCTGGGCCGAGAGCTCCCCGAGTTACCCAGTGCAGTCGACGGCGGAATCATGCCGAAGTTGGGTCCTTCTCCCCAATGATGTGACCAAGGGCACTCGCCATGGCGTTGTCTTTTCGTTATCGTGTAACGAGTTGTCCTACCCGAAATATGCCCTGCGAGGATTGAAGTTAGTGACTGATCCGAAACGTACATCCGCTCGACGCCGTGTGACCAATTGGGTCGCACGCGGCACAGTTGTGGCTGTGTTGGCTGTCGGGACGGTCGGGTACGCCTCGGCACATAAGCGCATCGAAGTCGACCACAACGGTAACGTCGTCACGGTCACGACCTTCGGCGGCACAGTTGCCTCTGCCCTGGAGGCTGCAGGGATATCGGTGGCAGATGGAGAGATCGTTGCTCCAGCGCTCGACCAGCCCATCAGCGATGGTGACCAAGTCGCCGTGCGCCTCGTGGACGGCGGCGCCGATCTGATCACCCGCGCCAGCGCGGCATCTCGTTCCGCCGCTGACCAGCGTGGCCCGCTGGTGAACGTCACAGTCGCCATTGACGGTCAGAGCCAGGAACTGGCTACACACGCCGCCGACGTGCGCACAGTGCTCAAGGAACTTGACGTCGTGTTGGTTGAGGGCGATGTCGTTTCTCCAGGTCTGGATGAGGTTTTGACCGATGGGGCGACAGTGACGGTAGCCAGTGCGGCGACTGAAACGGTCACTGTGACCGAAGAGATCGCTTTCAAGACGAAAAAGGAAAACGACTCGACCCTCGACAAGGGGAAGAAGGTCGTTAAAACCGAAGGCACCGCCGGTGAACGCTTGACCACCTATTCGGTTCAAGTCGTTGACGGCGTGGAAGTCTCCCGCGTCGAAATCGCGTCTGCTGTGGTCTCTGAACCACGCGACAAAGTCGTGAGCGTCGGCACCAAAGAACCGTTCAGCGTGCCCACCGGTGCGAAGGTGCAGCCAGGCTCGGCTCGTGCGATTGCGAAGAAGATGCTGAAGGACCGCGGCTGGGGCGATGACGAATTCAAGTGCCTCGATGCACTGTGGCAGCGCGAGAGCGGCTGGCGGGTGACGGCCCACAACACTTCCTCTGGTGCCTACGGCATCCCGCAGGCGATGCCCGGTTCCAAGATGGCCAGTGCGGGCGCTGACTGGAAGACTTCCGCCGAGACTCAAATCAAGTGGGGACTCGGCTACGTCAAGGGCCGTTATAAGACGCCATGTGGTGCCTGGGCGCACTTCCAGGCCAAGCACTGGTACTGAGGCCCACGACTGCGGTGACAACGTCCGTTTCCCTGCTGGGTCCTGCCCAGATCCGCGAACTAGCCGCGACCCTCGATGTCACACCGACGAAGGTGTGGGGGCAGAACTTCGTGCACGACGCGGGCACAGTCCGCAAGATCGTGCGGACCGCCGGCGTCGCTGAGGGGCAACACGTCATCGAGGTCGGACCAGGACTAGGCTCTCTCACGCTCGGGCTCGTTGAAGTCGGGGCGAGGGTGACGGCCGTCGAAATCGACCCGAAACTAGCGGGGCAACTGCCACACACCATGGAACGCTTCGCCCCTGATCATGTCGGCAATCTCACGGTCATTAATCATGACGCATTGACTGTGGATGCTCTGCCTGGACCGGCACCGACCGCGCTCGTCGCCAATCTGCCCTACAACGTGGCCGTGCCGATCTTGCTGCGTTTTATGGCCCGGTTTGCTTCCATCTCGCGGGCGCTGGTCATGGTGCAGGCCGAAGTCGCGGACCGACTGGCCGCCGACCCCGGTTCGCGTACTTACGGCGTGCCGTCAGTCAAAGCCCGATGGTACGGCTCAGTGCGCCGTGCGGGAACCATCGGACGGGCGGTGTTCTGGCCGGTGCCGAACGTCGATTCCGCGCTGGTCGAAATCGTTCGCGGTCCGCAGCCCGATACGCTCGCGAGCCGCGAACAGGTCTTTTCCGTCGTCGACGCGGCTTTCGCACAGCGGCGCAAGACCATCCGCAGAGCTCTGGGAGCACTCGTCCATGAAACCGCACTATTAGACGCTGCGCTGGACGAAGCGGGAATTGATCCGCGCACTCGAGGCGAGGAACTTGATGTGGCGCATTACGCGGCGCTCGCTGGTGCGCTGGTGGCAGCCGGAGCTCCCATCTTCGAACGAGGAAGAAACGCATGAACGAATCGCTGAGCACGTCGGTCACTGCGCGCACCTGGGGCAAAGTGAATCTGTCACTGCGTTCTGGCCCGGTGGATCATGAGGGCTACCACCCGCTGCGGACCGTTTTTGCCTCGTTGTCGCTGCCTGAATCCGTCACGGTGAGCCCTGCCGATGAGCTTCGGGTCTCGGTGCAGGGTTTACATGCGGACCGGGTGCCATTGGACGAGTCCAACCTGGCCGTTCAGGCTGCGCAACTGCTCGCCCAATGGGTGGGGCGTTCGCCCGATGTCGCGATTGAGATCACCAAGGGTGTGCCGGTCGAAGGCGGTATGGGTGGCGGATCCGCTGACGCGGGTGCCACTCTGCTGGCGCTGAACGAGTTATGGAATGTTGGCCTGCACCGGCGTCAGCTCGCAGTGCTGGCGCGCCCGTTGGGGGCCGACGTTCCGTTCACCGTTGTCGGTGGCGTGGCGCTCGGGACTGGACGCGGCGACGTGATCCAGCCGTTGGAATCAGCGGCACAGTTGCATTTCGCTTTGGGTTTCCAGGACGAGGGATTATCGACTGCCGCAGTGTACCGGGAGGTCGACGCCATGGGTGTCAGTGCGCTGCGCGTGGATGCGGAACGTGAGCTTATCGACGCGTTGCGCGCTGGAGACCTGGCGGCTATCGGTGCCTGTCTTCACAACGACCTGCAGCCGGTCGCACTGGCCTTGATGCCGCGATTGGGGGATGTGCTTTCGGTGGCGTCCGCTGCTGGTGCGTTGGGCACCGTGGTTTCCGGGTCTGGGCCGACGGTCGCGGCGCTGGCGCGTGATGCGGAGCATGCTGCGGGTATCGCACGTGAGTGGGATGCTGCCGGGGTGTGCTCGTCCACTCTTGCGGTGACGTCCGCCCGCTGAGCGGCTCGTACCCCGCTACCAGTGGTAAACCGTCGCCAATTTTGTGACCTTGCCTAGTATGCGAGGGAGGTTTGCGAATTTTGCGACGGTTCACGGATTTAGTGCAGACGCGGACACTCTACCCCGCCACTGGTCAGGGATGGGCTATGAGTTTTCTAGCGTGCCGAGCACGGCGCGCAGCGCTTCGATGAGGTCCTGTTGTTGTTTGGCCGAGATCGGCGCGAGCAGTGCCTTTTCCACGGTCAGTAGATCTGTGATAGCGGCATCGACCTGGTCGAGACCCTGTTGTGTGGCGGTCACCACGACGCCGCGGCGGTCAGCTGGGTCCGCTTCGCGGGTGACGAGTCCTCGGGCGACGAGCCGGTCCACCCGGTTGGTCATTGTGCCGGAGGTAACCAAGGTCTGTGTGGCCAGAGAGCCCGGTGACAGGCAGTAGGGGGAGCCTGCGCGGCGCAACGCGGCGAGCACGTCGAATTCCCAAGTTTCTAGGTCATGACGCGCGAATGCCTGACGACGAGCCTGATCGAGCCGCCGGTTGATACGACTGATCCGGGACATGATCTCAAGCGGGGCAAGGTCAATGTCTGGGCGCACGCGGTGCCAGGCGGCTACGATGCGGTCGACCTCGTCGCGATGTGTCATTGTCCGACAATACCTTGACGTCAAGAATCTTGACCATGCCCGGTGGGCGTCCTGTTGTCAGAGTGCGGGTGTCGCCACGTGGGGGTGTCATATTCGGGTTCAGGGTTCCATATATGGTGCCCTGAACCCGAATATGACACCCGGAACCGAAGTCTTGTGACGCAGTGGAAGGCTAGGTATCTGGGTTGTTGGATGAGGGTCATCCCGGTATGGGTATTTGGTCGGTTTGTCTGTCGATTTCGAGGTAGTCGATTTTGATGTGATCGGCTTCTTCGATGACACCAAACCTCACCCGCATGGCCTCGCCGTCTTTGTCGATATCGCCGTCTGTCCACACGATTCTGTAGCCGACTGGAGGGTTTTGCGGGGCATCTTCTAGGTCGATTGGTAGGTAACTCCAGCAGTGGAGTTCTCGTTTGTAAGCGTCGCGTGCGGATGGGCCGTCTTTGTCTTTACTGACGGGGTGTTTGTGTAGGTTGGCTACTGAACTTCCGCAGCCGCCCCAGCCTTCTTTGAGCCAGTTTTCTGTGGTGATGGTGTCGGCTCGGGTGGCGTGTTCGAGGAACCAGTCGGTGACGAGTTGGTTGGCGCATTCTTGGTCGCGCCGGTCAACTGCGTCAGTAAAGCCTGCCGCGGCAGCCAGGGCGGATGCTTCATTCAGCGGTGCTGTGACAGTCAAGCATTCGCCCTCAATGACACCCTCACTCGAACCAGCGCAACCTGCCAACGCGATGCATCCAGCGATAGGAATGACGACGGTTCCTAGAAACCCCCTCATCTGGACCATACTGATCACCGCCTCTTGGTTATCTGATGGTGAATTTCCGCGATGCGGCTTTTCGGTACCCCGAAACGGCTGGTCTGAGAATACGAACCTTGTTCTTGCCGATCTTTAACTTTGCGGAAAACGGTGGGGGAACTGTATGAACACGAAAGACCTCTTGGTTTGACAGGGCCCGATAGGGACATCAAGGTCAAACTAGCAAAACATTGGACTTTGTGCTTGTTGAATCAATATGTCGCCGAGGGCAGTGATCGTGAAGAGGATGGTTTACGCCAGCATGCCCTATTTCTCAGGCGCCGCGCGCTCAGTCCACTGGGCTCAGCGACGGGTCGCGCTGCATTCCGGCCAAGCCGTTCCAGGCCAGGTTCACCAGATGCGCGGCAACAACGGACTTGTCCAGGTCACGTGCGTCCAGCCAGTACTGCCCAGTCAAAGCCACCATGCCCACCAGCATCTGCGCGTAGATCGACACCACTCCGGTGTCCAGTCGCCGCCGACGGAACTGGTCCACCAGCAGGTACTCCACCTGTGTGGCCACATCTCCGATCAACGATGAAAATGTCCCAGTTGACTGGGCCACGGGGGAGTCCCGGACCAGGATCCGAAAGCCGTCCTCGTTCTGCTCGATGTACCCCAACAACGCCAGCGCCGTTCGCTCGACGAGTAATTTTGGGTGTCCGCCGGCCTCAAGCGCCCCACTCAAGGCATCGGTCAAAGCCTGGATCTCACGGTCCACCACCACCGCGTACATGCCCTCTTTGCCACCGAAGTGCTCGTACACAATGGGCTTGGAAACCCCCGATTTTGCAGCGATCTCCTCCACCGACGTGCCTTCGAACCCCTTCGCCGCGAAGAGTCGGCGCGACACATCGAGGAGTTGTTCACGACGTTCTTTCGCGCTCATTCGCGATCGAGGTACGCGTTTCACTTCTTGGGCCATGGACCCATCTTGCCCGATCGTTTGGCACAATGGTCCAGGCGAAGGTTTTTCGGACAAGAAGAATCCGCGCCATTCCGCCTTGGTGTAATTGGCAGCACACGGGTTTTTGGTGCCCATAGTCCAGGTTCGAGTCCTGGGGGCGGAGCACTGCTTACAGATGACGTTTGAGGATTCACAGATGGCTGTTGGCCCAGCCGCAGATGCCCATGTGGCGGTAGAGTTGCCATGAGCGTGTCACGAACGACGAGTGACGCACCAACGGACAGGAGTTCCTCAGTGGCGCAGGTCGCCCCCGCAGCTGTAATCGTTCTCGCCGCAGGCGCTGGCACTCGAATGGTCTCCAGCACTCCCAAGGTGCTGCACCGTATCGGCGGCCGATCCCTTCTAGGTCATGCCATGCACGCCGCGCAAGGCCTCGACCCGGATCTGGTCACCGTTGTCGTTCGTCACGAACGCGATGCAGTGGCAGCGCACGCAGTCGAAGTCAATCCTGACGTTGTCATCACCGATCAGGATGAAGTCCCCGGCACCGGCCGAGCCGTCCAGTGCGCCATGAGCGTGTTGGACGCCACCATTCAAGCCCGCCGCGTCGGCCAGCAAGGTGTTCCCATCGGTGCTGAAGGACAAGGCGCCGGTGGCGGAGTCGAGGGCGCCATCGTCGTGATCGCCGGCGACGTTCCGCTGCTCGACGCCGAAACCCTCGATCAGCTCGTCACCGCCCACCACGAGGACGACAACGCGGTCACCGTACTTTCCACCCGCGTCGACGACCCAACCGGCTACGGCCGCATCATCAGGGACGAGGCCACCGGGCAAGTGACCGGAATCGTCGAAGAGCGTGACGCCAGCGACGAACAGCGCAAAGTAGACGAGATCAACTCGTCCGTCTACGTCTTTGACGCGGCACTGCTGCGCCTGGCACTCGGCCAGCTCACCACTGACAATGCGCAAGGCGAGGTCTATCTCACGGACGTGATCTCCATCGCGCATCGTGAGGGCCGCAACGTGCGGGCCGTGCTTTCCGACGACCCGATCCTGGTCGAAGGCGTCAACGACCGCGTGCAGCTTGCCGCGCTCGGCGCGGAGTTGAACCGCCGCATCCTGACCGACTGGATGCAGCGCGGCGTGACCGTGGTCGACCCCGACACCACCTGGGTCGATGTCGATGTGGACCTCGCACAAGATGTGACCCTGCTACCGGGGACGCAACTGCATGGCGCCACCTCCGTGGCAGCAGGTGCCACTATCGGCCCGGACACGACTCTGACCGATGTCGAGGTAGGCCCAGGAGCGACCATCATCCGTACCCACGGCTCGTTGGCTGTGATAGGCGAGGGCGCAACCGTAGGCCCGTACGCATACTTACGGCCTGGAACGGAGCTCGGCGCTAAGGGCAAGATCGGTACCTTCGTCGAGGTCAAGAACGGCAAGATCGGGGCCGGAACCAAGGTGCCACACCTTTCCTACGTTGGAGACGCCACCATTGGCGAACGCTCGAATATCGGGGCCGGGACGATCTTCGTCAACTACGACGGCGTCAACAAGCACCACACCACCGTCGGCAAGGGAGCACGCACCGGCGCCAACAACATCTTCATCGCACCGGTGACCATCGGTGACGGTGCCTACACCGCAGGCGGCACTGTCGTGCGTTATGAAGTGCCCGCTGGGGCGCTCGCGGTTTCGGCCGGACGGCAGCGCAACATCGAAGGCTGGGTTGAACGCCGCCGCCCCGGCACCGAGGCTGCCGAGATCGCCCAGCAGGCCCGTGGTGGTGATGCTCCGGTGAACCTGAGCAGCCAGGCTCGCGCCGAACAGGCAAGAGCCCAAGAACAGGGCAGCAAGCCAGCGTCAGCCACTCCAGCCGATGGAGTCGGCTACGGTTACCGGGTGCCGGAGAGCACACCCACCCCACCATTCGGAACGCCGTTGACCGAGTCGAACGGCGAGTCAAATACAGGTCAGTCCAACAACGAAGGTGGCAGTGCGCAATGACCGGTCTGTTCTCCGACAATGCACGTAGTAAACGTTTGATGCTTGTTTCAGGACGAGCACACCCAGAACTGGCGCAGCGTGTCGCGGAGGAGATGGGCGTCGAATTAGCGCCTGTCAACGCTTACGACTTCGCCAACGGTGAGATCTACACCCGGGTCGGTGAATCAGTGCGCGGTGCGGACGTGTTCGTACTGCAGTCGCACACTAGCCCGATCAACCAGTGGATCATGGAACACCTGCTGATGGTCGATGCGCTCAAGCGCGCGTCAGCGAAGACCATCACAGTGGTGATCCCGTTCTACGGTTATGCGCGCCAAGACAAGAAGCACCGCGGTCGCGAACCTGTCTCGGCTCGGCTGATGGCGGATCTGTTCAAGACCGCTGGCGCCGACCGAATCATGTCAGTCGACCTGCACACCGCGCAGATCCAGGGCTTCTTCGATGGCCCCGTGGACCACCTGTGGGCGATGCCACTGCTGACCGACTACGTGAAGACCAGGGTGGACGTCACTAACGTCACAGTGGTCTCCCCGGATGCCGGACGTATCCGCGTTGCGGAGCAGTGGGCGGCCAAACTTGGCGGCGGTCCGTTGGCGTTCGTGCACAAGACGCGCGATATCACTCGTCCGAACCAATCTGTGGCCAACCGGGTCGTCGGAGACGTCGAGGGCCGCTCTGCTGTGCTCGTGGATGACCTGATCGACACCGGCGGCACGATTGCCGAGGCAGTGCGCGTGGTTCTGGAAGCCGGAGCCAAGGACGTGATCGTCGCGGCGACCCATGGCGTGCTCTCACACCCGGCCGCGCAGCGGTTGCAGGAATGCGGTGCTCGCGAGGTCGTCGTCACCGACACGTTGCCGATCTCGGCCGATAAACGGTTCGAGCACCTCACCGTGCTTTCGATTGCGCCGGTGATTGCTCGTGCGATCCGCGAGGTCTTCGATGACGGATCGGTCACCTCGCTGTTCGACGGCAACAGTTAAGACTCAGTCGGCTGTGGTGACGCGAGGGCAGCCCCAGGCGGGTGCGCAATGAGCGGGAAGATTCGCCGGTTGCTGACGCTGGCGCTGCGGATTTTGCCTGCGCTCGCTGCAGCGCTGATCGCCGGACTGGCGGTATGGCTGGCCGGTTCACGCGACGGGCAAGCCCATGTCATTGATCACTTCTTGACGATCGGTGTGGTGGCGATTGTGCTGGTCTACCCGATTGCGATGCGGGTGGTCAGTGTCCCGGTGGTCGCGGGTATTCGCATCCCCGGGTTTGAAAATCCGGCGTCGGTGCCGCGCCGCCGGTTGGCGGTTGTTCTGTTGACCGCACTGGTACCGCTTGTGGTGGTGACCACGCTGATGATCGATAACCGCCGTGAGCCGGTGGTCTGGTCGGACCTTGTCGCTTCCACTGTCACAACGACAACACCGCATGATGACGGTGTGCTGGTTGTGACGGAACAGTTCGGTTTTGTCGACGAGATCATCCCGGGGCCAGGGCTGGAATGGCTCTGCTTGGCGCTCGTCCTTGCTGCTGGACTGGCGGAGATTCTGATTGTGCTGCAGGCGTGGCGCGCGGTGCAGCGGTCGCGTGCCAGCGTGCCGGAGTTTAAGGCGGCTTTGGCTGGTGCGGATGTGCGGTTCGCGATTTACACCACTCGCGGCGCGAGCCATCGCAGTGCCTATCAACTTCAAGCGTGGCTGACTGAGTTGCAACGCAGCGGTCAGCGTGGTGTGGTTATCGTGCGCGACGCCACTGCTATCAAAGAGTACGCGGCGGTCACTGATTGGCCGATCGTGCTGTGCCCACGCACGGCTGACCTTGAGATTGTCAC
>FZPE01000003.1 GCA_900188465.1 Micrococcales bacterium KH10 | reverse complement strand
AAATTGGCTGGCAATGGTGTGTGGTGGTTGTTTGAGAACTCGATAGTGTGTTTGATAGTTGATGCCATTTGGTTGGCTGGGCTGTCTTGTGGTGCTGTTTCTGCTGTTGTGGTGGGGGTGGTGTTGTGGGGTGGTTTGGTTGACTGTTTTGTTTGGTCCAGCGTCTGCTCTGCTTTGTTGTGGGGTGGGTGTTGGTTTTTGAGGCCAGTTTTGGTTTCGTATTGTTGTTCATGCCCTTTTTGGGTGTGTTCGGTTTTTACGGAGAGTTTGATCCTGGCTCAGGACGAACGCTGGCGGCGTGCTTAACACATGCAAGTCGAACGATGAAGCGGTGCTTGCACCGTGGATTAGTGGCGAACGGGTGAGTAACACGTGAGTAACCTGCCCCTGACTTTGGGATAACTACCGGAAACGGTGGCTAATACTGGATATGACCTTGTGCCGCATGGTGTGGGGTGGAAAGATTTTTCGGTTGGGGATGGGCTCGCGGCCTATCAGCTTGTTGGTGGGGTGATGGCCTACCAAGGCTTTGACGGGTAGCCGGCCTGAGAGGGCGACCGGCCACACTGGGACTGAGACACGGCCCAGACTCCTACGGGAGGCAGCAGTGGGGAATATTGCACAATGGGCGAAAGCCTGATGCAGCGACGCCGCGTGAGGGATGACGGCCTTCGGGTTGTAAACCTCTTTCAGTAAGGAAGAAGCGAAAGTGACGGTACTTGCAGAAGAAGCGCCGGCTAACTACGTGCCAGCAGCCGCGGTAATACGTAGGGCGCAAGCGTTGTCCGGAATTATTGGGCGTAAAGAGCTCGTAGGTGGTTTGTCGCGTCTGGTGTGAAATCCCAAGGCTCAACCTTGGGCTTGCATTGGGTACGGGCAGACTAGAGTGCGGTAGGGGAGACTGGAATTCCTGGTGTAGCGGTGGAATGCGCAGATATCAGGAGGAACACCGATGGCGAAGGCAGGTCTCTGGGCCGCAACTGACGCTGAGGAGCGAAAGCATGGGGAGCGAACAGGATTAGATACCCTGGTAGTCCATGCCGTAAACGTTGGGCACTAGGTGTGGGGGACATTCCACGTTTTCCGCGCCGTAGCTAACGCATTAAGTGCCCCGCCTGGGGAGTACGGCCGCAAGGCTAAAACTCAAAGGAATTGACGGGGGCCCGCACAAGCGGCGGAGCATGCGGATTAATTCGATGCAACGCGAAGAACCTTACCAAGGCTTGACATACACCGGAATTGCTCAGAGATGGGTGAGCCTTCGGGCTGGTGTACAGGTGGTGCATGGTTGTCGTCAGCTCGTGTCGTGAGATGTTGGGTTAAGTCCCGCAACGAGCGCAACCCTTGTCCTATGTTGCCAGCGGGTTATGCCGGGGACTCATGGGAGACTGCCGGGGTCAACTCGGAGGAAGGTGGGGATGACGTCAAATCATCATGCCCCTTATGTCTTGGGCTTCACGCATGCTACAATGGCCGGTACAAACCGTTGCGATACCGTGAGGTGGAGCGAATCGGAAAAAGCCGGTCTCAGTTCGGATTGGGGTCTGCAACTCGACCCCATGAAGTCGGAGTCGCTAGTAATCGCAGATCAGCAACGCTGCGGTGAATACGTTCCCGGGCCTTGTACACACCGCCCGTCAAGTCACGAAAGTCGGTAACACCCGAAGCCCATGGCCCAACCCTTGTGGAGGGAATGGTCGAAGGTGGGATTGGCGATTGGGACTAAGTCGTAACAAGGTAGCCGTACCGGAAGGTGCGGCTGGATCACCTCCTTTCTAAGGAGCATTAACACGACCCGCCGTGCGCGGTAGGGGTTGGTGGCCGCTTGTTCAACGCCGTGGGTGCGTTGGGTGGTTGCTTCGTTATTGGGTGGAACATCAACTATTGACTCGTCTTTACGCATTGCTGTTGTTAGTACCGCCCCGTGGGGTGTGGAACGCCAGGTGGTGTGTGGGGGTGGGTTGTGGACACACTATCGGGTCCTGAAGCAACCACTTGTGGTGCTTTAGACCAACACTGCGTCTTCGCTGATCGGTCTCGTGGTTACGAGATGGTCAGGGTTGGTAGGGGTGTTGGTGGTGCAACTGATGCTGGTTACCGGGTTGTTTTGCTTGGTGGTTGGTGTTTGTTTGTTGGTTGTTTGAGAACTGTATAGTGGACGCGAGCATCTTAATTGTTTGTGTGATAGCAAACGTGGGAGAAATGCTTTTTTGAAGTGTTTTTCTGGTTTTTGTGTGTTGAAGTTTTTAAGGGCACAGGGTGGATGCCTTGGCATTAGGAGCCGATGAAGGACGTTGTAGCCTGCGATAAGCCTCGGGGAGTTGGCAAACGAACCGTGATCCGAGGATGTCCGAATGGGGAAACCCAGCTGGAGTTATGTCCAGTTACCCTCATCTGAATATATAGGGTGAGTGGAGGGAACGTCGGGAAGTGAAACATCTCAGTACCGGCAGGAAGAGATATTCCGTTAGTAGTGGCGAGCGAACGCGGATCAGGCCAAACCATGCGCGTGGAAAGTTGTCAGACGTTGCGTGTATGGGGTTGTGGGACCTTCTGAACCTTACTGACATGGGGTTAAGGAGTAAGAAAGTTGCGTTGATAGTCGAACGGTATTGAAAGACCGACCGTAGAAGGTGGTAGTCCTGTAGACGAAATCTCGTGGCCTCCTTGAAGGGATCCCAAGTAGCACCGGGCCCGTGAAATCCGGTGTGAATCTGCACAGACCACTGTGTAAGCCTAAATACTCCCTAATGACCGATAGCGGACTAGTACCGTGAGGGAAAGGTGAAAAGTACCCCGGGAGGGGAGTGAAATAGTACCTGAAACCGTGTGCCTACAATCCGTCGGAGCCTCCCTAGTTGGGGTGACGGCGTGCCTTTTGAAGAATGAGCCTGCGAGTTAGTGCTCAGTGGCGAGGTTAACCCGTGTGGGGAAGCCGTAGCGAAAGCGAGTCTGAATAGGGCGAATGTAGTCGCTGGGTCTAGACCCGAAGCGGAGTGATCTATCCATGGGCAGGTTGAAGCACTGGTAAGACAGTGTGGAGGACCGAACCCACCTAGGTTGAAAACTGGGGGGATGACCTGTGGATAGGGGTGAAAGGCCAATCAAACTCCGTGATAGCTGGTTCTCCCCGAAATGCATTTAGGTGCAGCGTTGCGTGTTGCTTGCCGGAGGTAGAGCTACTGGATGGCCGATGGGCCCTACAAGGTTACTGACGTCAGCCAAACTCCGAATGCCGGTAAGTGTAAGCGCAGCAGTGAGACTGCGGGGGATAAGCTTCGTAGTCGAGAGGGAAACAGCCCAGATCACCGGCTAAGGCCCCTAAGCGTGTGCTAAGTGGGAAAGGATGTGGAGTTGCTTAGACAACCAGGAGGTTGGCTTAGAAGCAGCCACCCTTGAAAGAGTGCGTAATAGCTCACTGGTCAAGTGATTCCGCGCCGATAATGTAGCGGGGCTCAAGTACACCGCCGAAGCCGTGACATCAACGCGTTAGCTAGGCCTTCGTGGTCCAGGTGCGTTGATGGGTAGGGGAGCGTCGTGTGGGCAGTGAAGCCGCGGGGGAACCCAGTGGTGGAGCCTACACGAGTGAGAATGCAGGCATGAGTAGCGAAAGACGGGTGAGAAACCCGTCCGCCGGATGACTAAGGGTTCCAGGGTCAAGCTAATCTGCCCTGGGTAAGTCGGGACCTAAGGCGAGGCCGACAGGCGTAGTCGATGGACAAGCAGTTGATATTCTGCTACCGGCGAAGAACCGCCCATACCGAATCCAATGATACTAACCACCACAACATTCCTTTGTTCTTCCTTCGGGTTGAATGTTGGGATGGCGTGCTGGGACCTGAGTTGGTAGTAGGTAAGCGTATTAACAGTGGTGACGCAGGAAGGTAGTCTAAGCCTGGCGATGGTTGACCAGGTCTAAGGTTGTAGGGCGAACGGTAGGCAAATCCGCCGTTCATATGCCTGAGAACTGATGGGTAACCCCATAGGGGTGAAGTAGATGATCCTATGCTGCCAAGAAAAGCCACGACGCGAGGTTCCAGCCGCCCGTACCCTAAACCGACTCAGGTAGTCAGGTAGAGAATACTAAGGCGATCGAGATAATCGTGGTTAAGGAACTCGGCAAAATGCCCCCGTAACTTCGGGAGAAGGGGGGCCCTAACCGTCAACACCCTAGCGGTGGGCAGCGGATCAGGGCCGCAGAGACCAGAGAGAAGCGACTGTTTACTAAAAACACAGGTCCGTGCGAAGTCGCAAGACGATGTATACGGACTGACGCCTGCCCGGTGCTGGAAGGTTAAGAGGACCGGTTAGCCACCTTGTGTGGCGAAGCTGAGAATTTAAGCCCCAGTAAACGGCGGTGGTAACTATAACCATCCTAAGGTAGCGAAATTCCTTGTCGGGTAAGTTCCGACCTGCACGAATGGCGTAACGACTTCTCTACTGTCTCAACCACGAACTCGGCGAAATTGCACTACGAGTAAAGATGCTCGTTACGCGCAGCAGGACGGAAAGACCCCGGGACCTTTACTATAGCTTGGTATTGGTGTTCGGTCCGGTTTGTGTAGGATAGGTGGGAGACTTTGAAGCAGCCACGCCAGTGGTTGTGGAGTCATCGTTGAAATACCACTCTGACCGGGCTGGGCTCCTAACCTCGGACCATGATCTGGTCCAGGGACAGTGCCTGGTGGGTAGTTTAACTGGGGCGGTTGCCTCCCAAAAAGTAACGGAGGCGCTCAAAGGTTCCCTCAGCCTGGTTGGCAATCAGGTGTTGAGTGTAAGTGCACAAGGGAGCTTGACTGTGAGACTGACAGGTCGAGCAGGGACGAAAGTCGGAACTAGTGATCCGGCCACGGCAAGTGGAAGCGTGGTCGCTCAACGGATAAAAGGTACCCCGGGGATAACAGGCTGATCTTGCCCAAGAGTCCATATCGACGGCATGGTTTGGCACCTCGATGTCGGCTCGTCGCATCCTGGGGCTGGAGTAGGTCCCAAGGGTTGGGCTGTTCGCCCATTAAAGCGGTACGCGAGCTGGGTTTAGAACGTCGTGAGACAGTTCGGTCCCTATCCGCTGCGCGCGCAGGAAACTTGAGAAGGGCTGTCCCTAGTACGAGAGGACCGGGACGGACGAACCTCTGGTATGCCAGTTGTCACGCCAGTGGCACCGCTGGTTAGCTACGTTCGGAAGGGATAACCGCTGAAAGCATCTAAGCGGGAAGCCTGCTTCAAGATAAGGTTTCCATACCAGTAATGGTGAGAGGCACCCAGCAGACCACTGGGTAGATAGGCCGGACGTGGAAGACGGGACTAACGACCGTCGCAGCTGACCGGTACTAATCAGCCAACAACCTCAACACAACACAAACAATCAAAAAACTAGATCAACGCGTCCACTATACGGTTCCCAGAGAACCAACCACACACCCACCAACAGGGACACACGTGTGGCACACCCTCTGACAACGTTACGGCGGTCACAGCGAAGGGGAAACGCCCGGACCCATACCGAACCCGGAAGCTAAGCCCTCCAGCGCCGATGGTACTGCCACCGCGAGGTGGTGGGAGAGCAGGACACCGCCGAACACCCATCACACGAAGGCCCACCCCACGGTGGGCCTTCGTGCTTTCTGCGTTTAGCAGCGTTTCCTTCCAGCCATTTGCGTTTGTGTGGAAAATCCACGCGCGGAATGTGGGTTCATGTGGACAATGTGGCATCTGATGGGCATAATCGGTCATAGATGGTGACAAAGACGATCACCTGGGACGATGAAGTCCAACGGAAGCGGGTGAAGTGAACGCAATGTACGCCTTAGAACGTCACCACAAGATCATCGAGCTCGCCCGTGCTGACGGGCGAGTGGATGTAGCCGCTTCTGCCGCACTGTTCGACGTATCAGGAGAGACGATCCGCCGGGATCTGACCACGTTGGAACGAAGAGGACTATTGCGGCGCGTGCACGGCGGCGCAATTCCCGTAGACCGTATTGCTATTGAACCCACTCTGGCGGATCGCGAACGCAGTTATCTCGCCGAGAAGGAGCGCATCGCCAACGCGGCGATTCTCGAACTCGACGACGCGGCCACCGTGCTCATTGACGCTGGTACCACCACAGCCAGATTCGCTGCCCTCTTGCCACATGATCGCGAACTGACGGTGGTCACACATGCACTGCCAGTGGCTTCAGCGCTGGCCGGACGACCCAATCTCGCACTGCATCTGATCGGTGGCATCGTGCGAGGCCGTACCCTCGCTGCGGTAGGTCCATGGGCCAACCGTGAGCTGGAGGACCTTCAGGCGGATATTGCTTTCTTGGGCACCAACGGTGTCAGCACCGAACGAGGACTGACCACTCCCGACGTGACTGAAGCCGCGGTGAAAGAAGCCATCGTCGCTGCGGCACGACGAGTCGTGGTAATCGCGGATCATTCCAAAGTCGGACGAGACGAGTTCGTGAGTTTCGCACCCATCGATGCCGTCGACACCTTGATCACGGACTCAGACGTCGACGACGAACTCGCCACCGAGATTGAGACAGCGGGAGTACAGGTGATACGAGCATGATCATCACAGTGACACCAAATCCGAGCATTGATCGTGCTCTGGACCTCAACCGTATTGAACTGGGACAGGTGAATCGAGCAGATTCGGCGCATCTCGATGCCGGCGGTAAAGGAATCAACGTATCGCGAGTATTGCAGAGCGCGGGCGTGAACAGCGAAGCGATAGTGCCAGTGGGCGGCCCCGATGGGCGACTCATGGTCGACTTGCTGACAGAACTTGGACTAGTTGTGCACCCGGTGGCGATCAGTGGTGAGACCAGGTCCAACATCACGCTGCAGGAAGCGCATGGCGCTACCACGAAGATCAATGCTCCTGGCCCCACGCTCGACACGGCTGAGCAGGAAGCAGTGTTTGACGCCGTACGCAAAAGCGCCCGTAGCGGTGACACCGTCGTTGGTGCAGGCAGTCTGCCGCGTGGTGCCGACCCAGACTTCTACGTCAAACTTGCGAAGATCACCAGGAAAGCGGAAGCGGAACTCGTCGTAGACGCTTCCGGAGCACCGCTGCGCGAAGTAGTCAAACGTGGCAGTCCCACGTTAATCAAACCGAATGAAGAAGAACTGGGCGAACTAGTCGGACGAGAGCTGACCACTGTCGGTGAGGTCGTTTCTGCCGCACGCGAAGTGATCGCGATGGGCACCACACAGGTGCTCGTCAGCCTTGGTGCGCACGGTGCCCTCCTCGTCGATGCCGATCACTCGGTATGGGCGGGCGGACCGGCACTGATTCCTGCCTCCACCGTCGGGGCAGGGGACTCCACGCTGGCTGGATATCTTGCAGTTCAAGGCACAACGCACGAGAGACTTCGGCACGCAGTCGCCTGGGGGCGGGCCGCGGTGATGCTGCCAGGAACCGCTGCCCCCGCCAGAGATCAAATCGATCTCGAATCGGTAAGCGTCCGAACTGACGTGCCGATGACCACCCCACTGAAGGACCTCTGACATGAGCGTGCCATTGATCACTGCCGATCTCGTAGCCGTTGACCTTGCAGCTAACACCAAGGACGACGTCATCACAGCACTTGCGGACTTGCTCGCCAAGGCCGGGCGAGTCAGTGATGCCGCCCAGTTCATCGCCGATGTCCGCACTCGCGAAGCGACAACCGCGACCGGAATGCCTGGGGGTATCGGACTGCCTCATGCTAAGTCTGAAGCAGTCATCGAGCCTTCTTTGGCTGTTGCCAAAGTGCCTAACGGTGTTGACTTCGGGGCTCCAGATGGGCCTGCAACTCTGGTATTCCTGATCGCGGCGCCAGCCGGAGGTGCCAGTGAGCACCTGAAGATCCTTGCGAAGCTGGCGCGCAACCTCGTCCATGAGGACTTCAAAAATTCCCTGCGCAACGCTACAGACGCTGCCAGTGTTGCCGACATCGTCAATGAGGCGGTCTCATCATGAAATTCGTCGCAATCACATCGTGCCCCACGGGCATCGCACACACCTACATGGCCGCAGAAGCGCTGGAACAATCAGATAAAGCAGCCGGTCACGAAGTTCACGTCGAGACTCAAGGATCGATCGGATCAGACCCCATCGATCCCTCGTTCATCGAGTCGGCGGACGGTGTCATTTTCGCTGCTGATCTCGAGGTCAAGGATCGTGATCGGTTCGCGGGCAAACCCGGCGTTGACGTAGGGGGTCAAACGTGCCGTGCACGAACCCGACAAAGTCATCGCGGAAGCAGTGGCGGCGGTCGAAGCCGGACGGGTGCTCGACGCACCAGCGGCCGAAGGCGGCTCCGCACCGGCTACCAAGGTGGATGCCAACGCGAAAACTGGCACCAAAATTCGACAGTGGCTGATGACCGGTGTGTCATACATGATCCCATTCGTCGCGGCCGGCGGAATCCTGATAGCAGTCGCTTTCATGATGGCGCAGATCGCATGGGGTGGTGCCGAGGGCGCGGTCGCGGTCACCGATGCAAATCAAGTCGAGACCATTCAGAACTTCAATGCACTGTCGCTGCAACATTGGGCAGTGGTGCTGCTTGCCACCGGCCAGCTCGTCTTCAACTTCCTTATCCCAGTTCTTTCCGGGTTCATCGCCTACGCCATCGCAGATCGGCCGGGGCTTGTTCCAGGCTTCCTTGGCGGTGCTGCATCCGTGATGATCAGCGCTGGCTTCCTTGGTGGGCTGATTACCGGATTCCTGGCAGGTTTCGTGGCGTTGTGGATCAGCCGCTGGAAAGTGCCCAAGGGCATGCGCGGCATTATGCCGGTGGTCGTCATTCCGCTGCTCTCATCACTCATCGTGGGCATCGTCACCCTAGTCATCATTGGACGTCCTATCGCCAGCGCAATGAGCGGCATGGAGAACTGGCTAGAAGGTCTAGGCGGCGGTTCCATCGTGCTGCTCGGTGTGCTGCTCGGTGCGATGATGGGAGCGGACCTCGGGGGCCCGATCAACAAGGTCGCCTATTCCTTCGGTATCGCTGGTCTGACTACGGTGGGCTTGGCGGCAGATGCCAGCCAGTACCGGATCATGGCAGCCGTGATGGCCGCAGGCATGGTCGCCCCGCTCGGCATGGCGCTGGCCACCGTCATGCGCCGTAAGTTGTTCAACGACGTTGAACGTGACAACGGCAAAGCCGCCTGGCTCCTCGGCGCATCTTTCATTTCCGAAGGCGCAATTCCGTTTGCAGCAGCAGATCCCTGGCGTGTCATCCTGTCGTCCATCGTCGGTTCGGGTGTCACCGGCGGACTGATTATGGCTTTCAACTCGACACTCGTCGCCCCGCACGGTGGCGTGTGGGTGCTGCCACTGATCGGTAACGCGTTGGGCTTCTTGCTCGCCATCATCGTCGGTGCAGTGGTGTGCGCCGTCTTGGTGACACTGCTCAAACAGTACGCACATCGCAAACCGGCCAATATCGAGGCTGATGCAGTGGCGGTGTGACCATTGGTAAGTACAAACGACTTATCGGAACAAGAAGCAAAGGAAATCAACACGATGGTTACTCGAACTGTAAAGGTTGCCTCCACCAGTGGTCTGCACGCGCGGCCAGCGACAATCGTCAGTCAGGCTGCGGCCGCTGCGGATGTCACGATCAACATTGGTCTACCGGGGCAGGAGCCTGTTGACGCGTCAAGCATCCTGCTGCTGATGACGCTCGGGGCAGAGCATGGTGCTCAGGTCGTGCTCAGTGCCGAGGGCGACGGAGCTCAAGAGGCAGTCGATAAGCTCGCCGAACTGATCGAAACTAACCTTGATGACCCGGCGGTGGCGTCGTGACCGCAACACAACTGCAAGGGGTAGGGGTTGGACGTCTGGCTGTCGTCGGTCCAGTAATACAGGTCGCGCCGCTCCCCGAAGTCGCTGATGATGCCGTGGTCGAGCGTGATGGTGTCGCCCTGTCGGCGGATCAAATCAGGACCGTTGTTGACGAGGCTTTTCCTGCTGTTGCCGCTGACCTGCAACAACAAGCGGCCGATGCTACCGGGACGGTCGCCGACGTGTTGGCCGCCACCGCGGCGATCGCATCGGACCCGGCCCTGCGTGGTGAGACTCTCAAGCGGATTGATGCCGGTACCGCGCCGATCGCGGCGATCAACGGTGCTGTGGAGATGTTTGCGCGGATCTTCACCCAGGCCGGAGGTCTACTGGCAGAGCGAGTCACGGACCTGCATTCAGTGCGTGACCGTCTTGTCGCAAAAGTCATGGGACTGCCGGAGTCCAGTGCGCCGTCGCTTGACGAGCCAGTCGTCGTAGTCGCTGTCGACCTCGCGCCAGCCGATACCGCTGCCCTCGATCTCGACAAAGTATTGGCAATAGTGACGGAACTAGGCGGTCCTACCGGACATACGGCGATCATCGCCGGTCAGTTGGGCCTGCCCTGCGTTGTCCAAGTCCCCGGTGCCACCAAGATCGCTGAGGGTACGGTTGTTGCCGTCGATGCGGCTACCGGCGGTATCACCGTCAATCCCGATGACGAACTCGTCAAGGAAATAGATGCGCGTGCGGCGGCACAGGTCGAATTCGCCGCCGATACGTCACCAGGTGCGACCTCGGATGGTCACAAGGTCGACTTGCTGGCCAATATCGGCACCGGCGATGACGCGGAACGTTTGAAGGACAGTGCGGTAGAAGGCGTGGGTTTGTTCCGCACTGAGGTGCTGTTCCTTGACCGGACCAGTGCTCCGACCATCGAAGAGCAATCCAGGGCATATGCCCAGGCATTGCGCGCGTTGGGCGGCCGCAAGGTCGTGGTGCGTACTCTCGATGCAGGAGCCGACAAACCGCTGGCGTTCGCAACCTTGCCGGACGAGGAGAACCCGGCGCTGGGGGTACGCGGTTATCGAACAGTGCGGGCTCATCCCGACCTGATGGCGACTCAACTCGATGCGCTCGCGGGCGCGGCTCAAGAGACCGGAGTCGATCCGTGGGTCATGGCGCCGATGATCGCGACGCCAGCGGAGGCTCGTGAATTTGTGGCTCTCGCACGTGCGCGGGGATTGAAGACCGTAGGTGTGATGGTCGAGGTACCGGCTGCCGCGTTACAGGCAAGAGCACTGTTGTCCGAGGTCGACTTCGTGTCACTGGGGACCAACGATTTAGCCCAGTACACGATGGCTACTGACCGATTGCGCGGCGAACTCTCGGATCTGCTTGACCCATGGCAACCTGCGGTATTGCAATTGGTTGCGTCCACTGCTCGTACTGGCAAAGAACTGGGCAAGCCCGTCGGGGTGTGTGGTGAGTCCGCATCCGATCCGTACTTGGCTCTGGTCCTTACGGGCATGGGGGTCACGAGTCTGTCCATGTCTGTTAGCGCTGTTCCCGCAGTGCGCTACGCACTGCGCCGTCACGACCTGCCGACGTGTCAGCGACTCGCGGAATTGGCGTTGGCTGCCACGTCCGCGCCAGAGGCCCGGGAGCGAGTACGAGATGCAGTGGAACCGGCCGTGTTGACTGCTCTGGGGTGATATTTCGTAGGATAATGCCAACGTGGAATCGTTCGGGCGGAAGTTCGCCATGTCGACGAGTACATTCGTGGTTACGGTGAGCGCGTGCCCAGGTGAAGCAGCGTAAACTGGTGGGCATGTCCACCATCTCTGAAGACGAGGTCGCGCGCGTCGCGGCACTCGCCCGTATCGATCTGCGCCCTGATGAGATCACTCGACTTGCCGGTGAGCTCGACGTCATCGTCGAATCGGTTGCTCAGGTGAGTGCTGTGGCAGGTGACGCACCTGCCACCAGTCACCCATTGCCAATCTCGAATGTCTTCCGTGCTGATGAACCGGCACCTGCATTGCCAGTCGCTGCTGCGCTCGGCGCGGCTCCGCAGGCAGAAGACGGACGATTCGCGGTACCGCAGATTCTGGGTGAGGAGTGAGATGACCAGCGACGTCACACGGCTTTCGGCTGCCGAACAAGCCAAGTTGTTTGCCTCCGGTGAGGTGTCGAGCGTTGAGTTGGTCACGGCTCATCTTGACCGGATTGAGGCTGTCGAACCACAACTGAACGCGTTTATTCATGTCAGTGCTGAGGTTGCACTGGAGCAGGCGCGGCAGGTCGACGCTCAGCGCGCCCAAGGGGAGATCTCCTCGCCGCTGGCAGGCGTTCCCATCGCGGTTAAAGACATTGTCGTCACCAAAGATGTTGTGACAACCGCTGCCTCCAAGATCCTTGAAGGCTGGGTGCCGCCCTACGACGCCACGATTGTCGAGAAGATCAAAGCCGCAGGACTTCCCATTCTCGGTAAGACCAATTTGGACGAGTTCGCCATGGGCTCGTCCACCGAGCACTCCGCTTATGGCAACACCGCGAACCCCTGGGACCTGGAGCGTATCCCCGGAGGATCCGGCGGTGGCTCAGCTGCGGCCGTCGCAGCCTTCGAAGCGCCACTCGCCATCGGAACGGACACCGGTGGCTCTATCCGGCAACCGGCTGCAGTCACAGGATCGGTCGGTGTCAAACCGACCTATGGCGGCGTGTCACGGTACGGACTGATCGCCATGGCCTCGTCCTTGGACCAGGCCGGACCGGTGACCCGTACTGTCTTGGACTCGGCACTCCTGCACGAGATCATCGGTGGTTACGACCCGCACGATTCGACCTCGATCAACGAGCCGCTCCCGTCGTTGGTCGCTGCGGCGCAGCAAGGCGCGACCGGTGATCTGACCGGGGTGCGTATTGGTGTAGTGCGTGAGTTGAGCGGAGAGGGATATCAAGTCGGCGTATCGAAGTCCTTCGAGGAATCCCTCGATCTGCTGCGTGCCGCTGGTGCTGAGATCACCGAGGTGTCCTGCCCGCACTTCCCGTCAGCGCTCAGCGCCTACTACTTGATCATGCCGTCTGAGGCGTCGAGCAACCTGGCCAAATTCGACGGCATGCGCTTCGGGTTGCGCGTCGAGCCAGAAGACGGACCCGTGACTGCGGAGCGAGTGATGTCGGCTACCCGCGGGGCGGGATTCGGAGACGAGGTCAAGCGCCGCATCATCCTGGGTACCTATGCGCTGTCTGCTGGTTACTACGACGCGTACTACGGCTCCGCGCAGAAAGTGCGTACCTTGATTCAACGCGACTTCACTGCCGCCTTCGAAAATGTGGATGTGCTGGTCTCGCCGACGGCACCGACCACGGCCTTCAAGTTCGGTGAGAAACTCGACGACCCACTGGCGATGTACCTCAACGATGTCGCCACGATCCCGGCAAACCTGGCTGGGGTGCCCGGCATCTCCTTGCCGTCTGGACTGTCCGATGACGGTCTGCCAGTCGGCTTCCAGATCCTCGCTCCCGCGAAGGCCGACGACCGGCTCTATCGCGTCGGAGCAGCACTTGAAAAGGCACTAGAGAACAAGTGGGGTGGACCGTTGCTGTCCCAGGCCCCTGAGTTGGAGGTCAAATAATGGCGGCCGCACCCGTGGACCTTGTCGATTTCGATGAGGCAATAGCCAAATATGACCCAGTGCTCGGCATCGAAGTTCACGTAGAACTGGGCACTCGTACCAAGATGTTCTGCGCAGCCGGGGTCAGTTTTGGCGCCGAACCCAACTCAGAGACCACCCCGGTCTCACTTGGTCTGCCCGGTTCGCTTCCCGTGGTCAATGGTGAGGCAGTCGAGTACGCGATCCGCATCGGCCTGGCGCTGAACTGCAAAATCGCTGAGACCTGCCGCTTCGCCCGAAAGAACTACTTCTACCCGGACGTGCCGAAGAATTACCAGATCTCGCAGTACGACGAGCCGATCGCCTACGACGGATACCTTGACGTCGAACTCGAAGATGGCACTGTCTACCGTGTCGAGATCGAACGCGCCCATATGGAAGAAGACGCTGGCAAGAACACCCACGTTGGCGGCGATGGCGGACGTATCCACGGCGCGGCGTATTCGCTCGTCGACTATAACCGTGCCGGAATCCCGCTCGTCGAGATCGTGACCCGTCCGATCACCGGAGTAGGGGAGCGAGCACCCGAGGTAGCGCGCGCCTATGTGCAGACACTGCGCGACATTTTCCGTGCTCTGGACGTCTCCGAAGCCCGCATGGAACGCGGCAATGTCCGTGCGGACGTGAACCTGTCGCTGCGGCCCACGCCGGAATCGCCCTTGGGAACCCGTACCGAGACCAAGAACGTCAACTCATTCCGCTCCATCGAGAAGGCGGTGCGCTTCGAGGTATCTCGTCAAGCCGCCATCCTTGATGCCGGTGGCACGGTCATTCAGGAGACTCGTCACTTCCATGAGGACACGGGCGAGACCTCGTCTGGACGCGTCAAATCCGATGCAGAAGACTACCGGTACTTCCCGGAGCCTGATCTTGCTCCCGTCTCCCCGAGCCGGGAATGGGTCGAGGAGATCCGCGCCACACTGCCCGAATTGCCGGCGGCACGGCGGCGCCGGTTGCAGGCGGACTGGGGTTACTCCGATTTGGAGATGCGCGACGTGATCAACGCCGACGCCATTGACCTGATCGAAACCACCATCGCTGCCGGAACAAGCGCAGCGGGCGCTCGCAAATGGTGGATGGGCGAACTCGCTCGTACCGCAAAAGAGCAGGACGTGGCGATCGCGGACCTTGCCATCACCCCGGTGCAGGTTGCCGAACTGCAGCAACTTGTCGACGACGGCAAGATCAACGACAAGCTTGCACGCCAGGTACTTGCCGGTGTGCTCGCAGGCGAAGGCGGTCCGGCACAGGTAGTGCAGGATCGCGGATTGGAAGTCGTCTCCGACGATGGTCCATTGCTTGCCGCCATCGATGAGGCGTTGGCCGCCCAGCCCGATATCGCGGACAAGATTCGTGGCGGCAACCTCGGACCGGTCGGTGCGATCATCGGTGCGGTCATGAAGGCGACCCGCGGTCAGGCAGACGCTGGCCGAGTGCGCGAACTGGTTTTGGAACGGGTGAACGGGTCATGAACCCCGGGCCGGAAGTCGTCGGCGAACTGATCAAACTGCGGTTTCTACGCGATACCGACCGTGATGCCCTGTGGGAGGGGGCGCACGATCCGGTGACGTCACGACTGACCGGCCTGGTACCCGCGGAGACTAGAGCAGATTTCGAGCGATGGCTCGATCGGGTCCAAGAACGCACCGATCGTATTGACTATGCGGTCACGGCGGTTGACTCCGATGAACTCATCGGGCACGTGGTGCTGACTCAGATGGATCAGATCGCCGGTCGTGCTGACCTGCGGATGTCGATGTTGCCGGGTCATCGAGGTCGCGGATATGGCCGTGAAGCGGTTTTCCGGGTGCTCGAAGTCGCTTTCGCTCCTGCACCGCATGGTCTTGGACTGCACCGGGTCGGACTCGTCGTGCTTGCCTTGAACGCGCGGGCGAAAGGCCTCTACGAATCGGTGGGATTCCGAGAAGAGGGCGTACTGCGTGACTACGCCAAAGACGAGGACTCGTACACCGACGGGATCGTCATGTCGCTGCTGGCCGACGAGTTCGACCCGCAAGGCAGCATGTACTCGCCGCGCTTCACTGCTCCGACTGCCTAACGCCAGTGACCGTCACTGACATCGTCTGGTGCTCGATCCCGGCCTCCATGAAGGTCTGCAATGAGACCGCCTCATAGCCGAGTTTGGTGTACATCGCCGCGGCCTGAACCTGCGCTTCAGCGATGATGACCGCTGTTGCTGCGGTCGGCAGCAGTGCGGCGACCGCGTCGTGCACTGCCGTCACCAGCGCACTTCCGGCGCCGTGCCCGCGGGCTGCTGGCAGCACCGCGAGTCGTCCCAGATGGAACTGCTCCGGGCTGTCACGTAGCACTCGTACTGTCCCGACAACCTGGTCATCTTCATCGACCGCCGCTAGATGAACAGTGCTGTCCAAGAAATCGCGGGCATCGATCTCGAGTGCGAACGGCACCTGCTGCTCGATGACGAACACCTCCCACCGAACCGCCTGGCAGGCGGAGCGAAGTCTGTCAGTATCCGCAGGAATGATCCGTACATTCGATGGCGGCTGGAAGGATGACCCGGTGACGGTGACCATAACGGCATCCTAGGTGAACTGCCGCCCGGGCCTCGTCCGGTCTTGCCACTCACCTCTCGCCTGCCACGTTCCCATGCTGCGTTCCCCATGCGATGTGGCCCTTGCTATCCCGTAATACCGGGGTAGCAAGGGCCACATCAGGCAGGGAACGACCGTTGCGAACTACGCCGCAGCCGCGTCAGCCTTTCGTTTTACCTCAGCCTTCTTCGCGTGGCGGAATCCCAAGACGGACAGGACACCGAGCAGAGCTGCTCCACCGAAAGCCACGCCGGAGGCGATCAGTGCGATCTCACCGATGGTGCCGAAGGCGTAAGCTGTCAGCAGCGTGCCGCGCAGGGTGTTGCCGTCCAGCAGGCTGCGACGCAGGTTGCCTAGTTCCTGTGCTTCTTCGGTGGTTTTATCGTCGAGCGCGTTGTATTCGGCGCTGACCTGCTGGTAGGTCCGTCCGTCAGATGAAGCCATCATGTGCGCGTAGATGTAGTGGTCGGCGAAAGCCTTGGCTTGACGTGCGCCGTCAAGAGGCTGTCCAGCAAATGGCTCGAGTTCCTTGCGGTCCTCATCGCTAAGACTCTCGAGTGCGCCGCCCTCAGGCATCGTGATGTCTTGCGCAGACAACTGGCTTGAGACTTGGTCGTTGACGAACGAACCCGCCCAGACGAGCAAAATGCCACCGAGCAGCAGCACCGCCGCGAGTACGGCGCCAGTTGCCGAAAGCAACTTGTCTAGTGTCTTGCGATCCATGGGATTCCCTCCATAATTTTTCGTAAGCCGTCCAGGCTCGTTGCCTGTCCGGTTTCGACTGGTTCGTGTCGATGTGACAATCCTGTCGAATCGGACTAATCCCCCCTTGGGCACAAGGTCCCATTTGACTGAAATTCCCGCAAGTGTGGTCTTTGTCACGTATTGCCAGGTCGGTGCTGCGACACATTTGTTTCAGGCATCGTGGTGCCTCATGTCAAGTTGATCGCGTAACCCGTCTTGTGCCTCATATAGATTGATCGCGTAGTCCCGGGCTTAGGCGGTGCGGAGTTTTATCCCGCCCGTTTGTTGTTTCTGCCGGGTCTTCTTCGCGTCTTCGACCTCAGTGGTGAGGACCTCGGTCTTCCGACGGGCTTTGCCAATGAGCATGCTCTGATACCGGGGCATGTGACAACTCGCATTGAAAGGCGTATGGTTATCTCCATGCAGTCGATGACACTCCTAGTAGTACCTGAGCGCGCAGCCTGAGGCTGACAGTTCAGGGCATCGACTGCGCGCTAACCCCTCGAAGTTCCTCACAAAGGACGAGGGGTTTTTTCATGTCACCACGTTGGCTTACGAATTGCTCGCGGTGATAAGAGGTTGTTCACGAGACACCTTGCACTCGGTATCGTGCGCGCTTTGGCTCGCTCGCCGGGTCTGGACATACAAGGCCAGACCCGGCCGATGCCGTAGTTCAGCAACGTGATGATCAGGAGCAGGAAATGTCACAGAAGATGACCAATCCGCCGGGCCGTCCAGGACCGACAACCAAAACCGCATCGACGAGTTCAGAAGTAATGACCGGCGCCCAGTCGCTAGTACGGTCGTTGGAAGAAGTCGGCGTCGATACGGTCTTCGGTATCCCAGGCGGCGCAATCCTTCCTGCGTACGACCCATTAATGGACTCAGGCAAACTACGCCATATCTTGGTGCGCCACGAGCAAGCCGGGGGACACGCTGCGTCGGGATACGCGCACGCGACCGGTCGCGTCGGTGTCACCATCGCCACTTCCGGGCCGGGCGCGACCAACCTCGTAACACCGTTGGCGGACGCCAACATGGACTCCATCCCGATGGTGGCCATCACCGGGCAGGTCGGCGCTTCGCTGATCGGAACGGACGCCTTCCAAGAAGCCGACATCGTCGGTATCACCCTGCCGGTGACCAAACACAACTTCTTGGTGACCGACCCGGACGAGATCCCTCGGGTTATCGCGGAGGCATTCCATCTGGCGGCAAGCGGCCGGCCAGGACCGGTCCTGGTGGATGTCGCAAAGTCTGCGCTGCAGACCGACACGAAATTCCAGTGGCCGCAAGAAGTGCAACTACCCGGCTACCGTCCTGTGACCAAGCCCCACGGCAAGCAAGTGCGTGAAGCCGCGAAGCTCCTCGCAACCGCGAAGCGTCCGGTGCTCTACGTCGGCGGCGGCATCATCCGTTCCGGTGCCTCTGACGCACTGCGCAGGCTTGTGGACGAGTCCGGTGCGGCCGTGGTCACCACACTGATGGCCCGCGGCGCGGTCCCCGACTCGCACCCGCAGAACCTGGGCATGCCGGGTATGCACGGCACAGTCGCGGCAGTGGCTGCATTGCAAAAAGCAGACCTGGTTGTGGCGCTTGGCGCCCGATTCGATGACCGCGTCACCGGCAAGCTCTCGAGTTTTGCTCCCAAAGCCGCCATCGTGCACGCCGACATCGATCCCGCCGAAATCGGCAAGAACCGAGTCGTGGATGTGCCGATCGTTGGCGACCTCCAAGAGGTCATCACTGATCTGCTGCCTGAACTGGCTCAAGAACACGAGAAGAACGGCAAGCCCGACCTCGGAGCATGGTGGCGTCAGATCGACGACTGGCGTGAGACCTACCCGCTCGGTTACACCCCGACCGCCGACGGTCTACTCGCGCCGCAACACGTGATCGAACGTCTCGGGGCGCTTTCTGACCCGGACGCGATCTTCGTCGCCGGTGTGGGACAGCACCAGATGTGGGCATCACAGTTCATTCGGTACGAACACCCCAACACCTGGATCAACTCCGGTGGATTGGGAACCATGGGCTACTCGGTGCCGGCCGCGATGGGCGCCAAGGTGGGCCAGCCAGACCGTGAGGTCTGGGCGATCGACGGCGACGGCTGCTTCCAGATGACCAACCAGGAACTGGCCACCTGTGTGATCAACGAGATACCCATCAAGGTCGCGGTGATCAACAACTCATCGCTCGGCATGGTGCGTCAATGGCAGACCCTGTTCTACGACAACCGTTACTCGAACACCGACCTGCACACCGGACACGGCACTCGTCGCGTACCCGACTTCGTCAAACTGGCAGCCGCCTACGGCTGCGCCGGACTGCGAGCCGAAAGCGAAGCCGAAGTAGACGCCACCATCAAGCGCGCCAAGGAGATCGACGACCAGCCAGTGATCATCGACTTCACGGTGTCCCGCGACGCCATGGTGTGGCCCATGGTCGCCGCAGGCGTCAGCAACGACGATATTCAATACGCGCGCGGCATCTCGCCGGCTTGGGAACGCGAAGACTGAAAGGGACAGGTTTCATCATGACTCGTCATACACTCGCTGTTCTCGTCGAGAACAAGCCCGGTGTCCTCACCCGCGTCGCTGGCCTGTTCGCGCGCCGCGCGTTCAACATCCATTCCTTGGCGGTCGGCCCCACCGAACACGAGGAGTTCTCCCGTGTGACCGTGGTGGTCGACGTGGATGATCAGCCGCTTGAGCAGGTCACCAAGCAGCTCAACAAGCTCGTCCATGTCATCAAGATCATTGAATTGGACAACTCAGCCTCAGTGCAACGCGAACTGATGCTGATCAAGGTCCGTGCCGATCAGTCGATGCGAACCAGTGTGCTCGAGGTCGTCGACCTCTTCAGGGCGCACGTCGTCGACCTGCAGCCTGACGCGCTCACCATTGAGGCGACAGGCAACCCGGATAAACTGACGGCGTTGCTCGCGGCGCTGGAACCATACGGGATCCGCGAAATCGTGAAGTCAGGTGTGGTCGGGATCTCTCGTGGATCCAGGTCAATGACCGAACGAGCACTAGATCGTGTCACCCGCACCGCGTAAGTTGTACCTGAGTCAAAACTTCCCGCGAATCTACGCACAAGCAATCAAGGAGAAATACCGTGGCTGAGTTGTTCTACGACGACGACGCAGATCTGTCCATCATCCAGAGCAAGAAGGTCGCCGTCATCGGCTACGGCAGCCAGGGCCACGCCCATGCGCTCAACCTTCGCGACTCGGGCGTTGACGTAACCATCGGTTTGCGTCCGGGCTCGTCCTCACGCGCCAAAGCAGAAGAGCAGGGCCTGAAGGTCCTCGACATCCCTGAGGCTGTCGCCCAGGCCGATGTCGTGATGATCCTGGCTCCGGACCAGCACCAGCGCAAGCTCTACACCGAGCAGATCGAGCCGAACCTGAAGGCTGACGCTGCACTGTTCTTCGCACATGGCTTCAACATCCGCTTCGGCTACATCCAGCCGGGTTCAGGCCACGACATCGCCATGGTCGCCCCCAAGGGCCCGGGCCACACCGTGCGCCGTGAGTATGTTGATGGACGAGGTGTTCCGGTCATCGTTGCCGTTGAGCAGGACGCATCGGGCAACGCTTGGCCGCTTGCGCTGTCCTACTCCAAGGCCATCGGTGGCCTGCGTGCCGCTGGCATCAAGACCACCTTCACCGAAGAGACCGAAACTGACCTGTTCGGTGAGCAGGCTGTGCTGTGCGGTGGTACCTCACAACTGATCCAGTACGGTTTCGAAGTTCTGACCGAGGCCGGCTACCAGCCAGAGATCGCATACTTCGAGGTACTGCACGAACTCAAGCTCATCGTGGACCTGATCTGGGAAGGCGGCATCACCAAGCAGCGCTGGTCGATCTCCGACACCGCTGAATACGGTGACTACGTTTCCGGCCCGCGCGTGATTGACCCGCGCGTGAAGGAAAACATGAAGGCCGTGTTGGCTGACATCCAGTCCGGCGCCTTCGCAGACCGCTTCATCAAGGACCAGGACGCTGGTGCTCCCGAGTTCAAGCAACTGCGCGACAAGGGCGAGGGTCACCCGATCGAGGCGACCGGTCGTGAACTGCGCAAGCTCTTCGCATGGCGCAACTCGCAGGACGCCGACTACGTCGAGGGTTCTGCAGCTCGCTGATCAATGTGAGTTCTGCCGCCGAGGGCCGCACCGGAATCGTCCGATGCGGCCCTCGGCGTTTCCTCACCTATTGCCGCAGGTTTTCTTTCGTGTTGCCGGGAAACAAACCGTCGACAAGAAAGTTTCTCTGCGACAACAGACGAGCACCCCGTGCAGCCGTGGCGGTGCGAGTGCGGAGCAGTGGCGGAGGGGAGAATGGACAGGTGATCGCTGATATTCGCTATGACGAAGCTGCGGACGCCTTGTTCGATGTCTACCCGGCGCTGTCACCACGACCGGCCGATGCCACCATCGTCTGGCTGCACGGGGGCGGTTGGATCGGCGGTTCGAAGGACGAGCTCGTCCGGTATTTTGAGGTACTTGCGGCTGAAGGGTTCAATGTTGTCGCGGTGAACTACACCCTTGCGCCCATTGCGCACTATCCGACCCCCGTACGCCAGGTCTTTCAGGCGCTCAATTACCTTGCTGAGCGGGGCCAGCGGTGGGGGATAGACAACAGGAAGATCGTGCTGGCGGGCGACTCGGCAGGTGCGAACATTGCGGCGCAAGCGGCGCTCGCGGCAACGAATGATCAGTACGCGGCGAAACTGGGGATGCCCGCCTTGGCTCCCGACATCGACGTGGTCGCAACAGTGTTGCAGTGTGGTGTGTATGACGCCGCGATGATGGCGAGCGCCAAAGGATCATTCGCGGCAGCAGTACGAGAGATGCTGGTGACCTATACCGACGATCCGTACTGGGCCGAACCGAGTTCGCTATTTGCGGCGCAATCAGTGCTGCCAAACGTGACGCAGCAGTTCCCGGCGACCTTTATCTCGTCCGGAAACAATGACGATCTGACGCCGCAATCGAAGGCGCTGGCGCAGCGGCTGAGACAACTCGGCGTGCTCACCTCGGAGCTGTTCTTCGCGCGTTCCGCGCGCCCGCGCACCGGCCACGAATACCAGTTCGAGTTGCACACTGAACCCGCCCAGCGGAACCTGGAACAAATGGTGGATTTTATCCGTCAGGGGCGTCTTGAGAGGCACTGAGGAGTTGTCATGGCACTGCGGTGGTACAGCACGGTTGTGGACGCGCGCGATCCGCGGGCGCTCGGTCGATGGTGGGCGAATGCATTGGAGTGGGAGGTCTTCTACGAATCTGACGATGAAGTCGTGGTGATTCCGCCGTGGGCGCTCGAACTGTCTCGGACCCTGCCGTTTCACCGGGTACCACCGGGTTTCGTTTTCGTAGCAGTGCCGGAATTCAAGACGATCAAGAATCGTCTGCATTGGGACTTCGCACCCCATACCAGCGACGATCGGGAGGCGGAGATCGCTCGACTCATCCGGCTCGGGGCCGAACATGTCGATGTCGGGCAGGGGGACGACGTCACGTGGACCGTGTTGGCCGACCCAGAAGGTAATGAGTTCTGTGTTCTTTCCAGTCGTGAAGACTAGCTCTGGCGGCTGACAGCGATACCCGTGGCTCGCGGGACATAGCGCGCGACTTCGACGCCTGCGCCGTCAAGAAGGACGAGTTCGCCTGTGTCTGCGTCAGTTGCGAGCGCGGCGACCGTGTAGAACTGGCTGATGACATCGACCCCGGCGCACCCGATCAAGGTGCTGATCCCGAAAGTGAGCTTGAAGGATCCGTTCGGCTCTATCCACCATGCTCCGGCTGTGCCGTTGCACCCATCAGTCGCCTCATAGCGGTAGTCCGGGGTGAATTTGATGTACGCGGCATCGGGTGCCTGCGGATCCGGTTCTTTCGGATACCAGGTGTTGCGTAGCAGCAGGTCGGCTGATGCCGGTAGTAGCCCAGCGGGAAGTTCAACGGATTCCCATGTCAGACGCTGCTTGAGATCGTCGGTGAGCGTGGGGGCGTGGGTGAACTCGTCCATGTAGTTCTTGGAAAGTGGCGGCTGGCCGCCCAACTCTAGCGTTGCATGAGGTGTGTCGTCGGCGTCGGCGAGGATGAGGTTGTCACGAGACCACTCGAGCTGTGCCGTGGAAGGAAGCCAGCCAGGTGCGCTGATAGGACATTTGGCTGACCCGCTGTTGAAATCGGTCAATAGCCGACCGGACGGAGTGAGGATGTAGCCGCCCGAAATATGGCCGCATCGATGCCAGATCACCATCTCTGAGCCAAACTGCAGCACGATGTCATCAGCGGCATTTTCGCCCGCCAAAGTGACTTTCCAGTTCCCTACGACTTTTTCCGGCTCCGGGATAGCAGATGACGGTTCTTGATCCGCAGTCGGTGGGGCGGAGGTGGGCTGGGTTGAGTCCGGCGGCTGCGTCGATGGACCGACGACGCAACCCGTCGCCGTCACAAGGCTCAACAAGCCCGCCGCCAGCAATGTGAATGTGCGGTTGGCGGTCATGATGCTCTCCTTCTCAATGTCAGAGGTGCTACCCACTATCCCTATCGTTCTATGTGTTGACCAACCTGCACCTTGCACTGTGACAAATGGCGACATATCTAGTCACATGGTGGGACGATGATGTCCGTAGGGCGGACAGGGAGTATGATGATCGCCATGACTCGCACCATCAAACTCGCAGTGATCCCAGGTGACGGAATTGGCATCGAGGTCGTCGAACAAGGGCTCCGCGTCCTTGAAGCCGCAACGGCCACATCCGGCATCGACATCGAGCCAACGCAGTTTGATTTAGGCGCTTCACGCTGGCACCGCACCGGTGAGACGCTCACCGACGAGGACCTTGAATCGATCCGCCAACACGATGCGATCCTGCTCGGCGCCATCGGCGACCCCTCGGTGCCCTCCGGTGTCCTAGAGCGGGGCTTGCTGCTGAAGTTGCGATTCTCTCTCGACCAGTATGTGAACCTGCGTCCAGCGAAGCTGTACCAGGGTGTCGCCTCGCCGTTGGCTGACCCCGGTGACATCGACTTCGTCGTCGTGCGCGAAGGCACCGAAGGCCCCTACGTGGGCAACGGCGGCGCGATCCGTGTCGGTACGCCACACGAGGTCGCAAATGAGGTTTCGGTGAACACCGCCTTTGGTGTCGAGCGTGTCGTCCGCGACGCTTTTGCTCGTGCCAACGCACGTCAGCGCAAGCACCTCACCCTCGTTCACAAGCACAATGTGCTCGTCCACGCTGGACACTTGTGGCGCCGTACGGTCGAAGCCGTGAACGCTGAATTCCCAGACGTGACCACCGATTACCTGCACGTTGATGCAGCAACGATCTTCATGACGACGAATCCATCCCGATTCGACGTCATCGTCACAGATAACCTCTTCGGTGACATCCTGACGGACCAGGCTGCCGCTATCGTCGGCGGCATCGGACTGGCGGCATCGGCAAATATCAACGCCGATGGCACCGCACCGTCAATGTTCGAGCCGGTGCACGGTTCTGCCCCCGACATTGCAGGCCAGGGCAAGGCAGACCCCACCGCGACCGTCGCATCCGTGAAGATCTTGCTCGAGCACCTCGGACTTAACGACGAAGCTGCCAAGGTCGAAGCAGCAATCGCTGCTGACCTTGCGGAACGTGGTGGCCGAGTACGCTCGACGACCGAGGTCGGTTCTGATCTCGTCGCGCGTCTGCAAGGCTGACCTGACCGGTCAAGTCCCCAAACACACGCCGTCGTAACACAGAACTTGCAGTCGATACGCAGGAGCGTATTCACCTCGGTCGTCTTCGCCGGATAAAGTCATCTATGGAGTGTCACTCAATGGCGCGATACTCCTTCACTGGTGAAAGGCCCTGTGCAGTATGTCCACTACAGAACTTAACCTTGAGGCGCTGGCGAGCGCCTTCGAGGTTTTCCCTTCCGACACTCCGGCATCCGACGATGATCGAGCACGCGAACTCGACGCACCGCGTTTCGGAACCGTATTCACCGACCACATGGTGCGGATCAGTTGGTCCGTCGACGCCGGCTGGCACGACCGTCGCGTCGTCAAATACGGTCCGCTTGAACTCGACCCCGCCTCAGCAGTACTGCACTACGCGCAGGAAATCTTTGAGGGTCTTAAGGCGTACCGCCACCCGGACGGTAGCGTGTGGTCCTTCCGCCCTGAGGCGAATGCTGCCCGACTGCAGCGTTCCGCTCGTCGTCTGGCATTGCCCGAACTGAGCACAGAAGACTTCCTAGCGTCCTTGGTGGCGCTCGTCTCGCAGGACCGCCAGTGGGTTCCCGAACGTGACGGATTCAGCCTCTACCTGCGTCCGTTCATGTATGCGTCAGAGGCTTTCTTGGGTGTGCGGCCGAGCCACAGCGTCGAATACCTGGTCATCGCATCGCCGGTGGGCTCGTACTTCGCAGACGGCGTGAAGCCGGTGTCCATCTGGGTGGCCCAGGACTTCCATCGCGCCGGCAACGGCGGCACGGGCGCCGCGAAATGTGGTGGGAACTATGCTGCCAGTTTGCAGCCCCAGATCGAAGCCTATGACAAGGGATGCGAACAGGTCGCCTTCCTCGATGCGGAACAGAACACGTATCTAGAAGAGCTTGGCGGCATGAACATCTTCGCGGTGCGCGCTGACGGAACTCTAGAAACCCCAAAACTGACCGGAACCATTCTCGAAGGCATCACCCGCAGTTCGATCCTGCAATTGGCTTCCGACCGAGGCCGCAAAGTCGTGGAACGGCGTATTGCCTTGACTGAACTGCTCGATGACATTCGTAGCGGCGATGTGGTCGAGGTCTTTGCTTGCGGCACGGCCGCGGTCATCACGCCGATCGGAAGTCTGAAGGGCGATGGCTTCGACGTGGAGATCGGTGGCGGTGAGCCAGGTGAACTGACCATGGCACTACGTGAGGAACTGACCGGCATCCAAACAGGTGTAGTTGAAGACCGCCACGGCTGGATGACACGGCTGGCCTGATCTTCGCTGCCGCTGGTAGCCGCAGCATTGGTTAGGGGTATCAAAGTCGTATCGGACACCTCATATATGGGGTGCTTAACACGACTTTGATACCCCTATGCTCGCTGGGACGAGTTGGACCAGGCTGATGGGGACGAGTTTGCCTGCGCGTCACGCGGTGCACCTGGTGCTGCGGCGCTCGCGCTGGACATCCTGCGGTCATGTGTCCGGTTTCGGCAGGTCGTATTGCAATGAGTTATCCACAACGACCGTATTGCGAGGCGCGTGTGAGCGTACTCGGCAATCGTGTTTGTTATGACGCGAACAGCAGAAACTAGTCACGTAGGTACGATTCCCAGAACCGTGGTTGATCGATTTTTCGATGGTGCACCGGCTGTGCAGCACCGCCAGGAATTGCTGCGCGACTTTGATCATCCCGACCTACTAGCGAGGTATGTGAAAGAAAACCAACTCGTACGCATCGCACACGGCTATTATGCGAAGTCTACCCGGTGGCAAGAACTCAGCAAAGAACGGCGGCACCGTGAATTGGCCAAGGCCGTGTCCCGCCAATTGCCGCACATGCAGTTCAGCCACTCCACCGCAGCAATATTGATGGGGCTGCCGTGGCTCGACCCGATTCCAACAAGACTTCACGTGGTCGTGGGGAGTCAGTCGAACAATCGTTCCACGGCATCGATCATGCGTCACAGAATCGACTTGGATCCTCGCCCGGTGCGCGTAGATGGTGTCAGGACGACTTCGCCGACTCGCACGGTTTTCGATATCGCATGCAATTCGTCCTTCGCTAACGGGCTGGCATGTGCGGATGCTGCGCTCAAACGCCGGATACTTTCGGTAAGCACATTGCAGAAACTGGTAACTGAAGAAAGCACGCGTGCTGGGATCGCCAAGGCCAGGTTGGTAGCGAGACTTGTCGATGCGCGGGCGGAGTCACCGGGCGAATCATTTTGTCGCGCGTTGATCTACGAACTAGGGTTCGTTATGCCCGAACTACAGTACAAATTTTGGGACGGTGATGTTTCTCGTGACCGTGGCGATTTCTGTTGGCCAAAACAACGGGTCTGGCTCGAATTTGATGGAGTGCAAAAGTACAAGGCGGCGGAATTTCGGAACGGGCGAAAGGTAGAAGACGTTGTGTTTGACGAGAAAGTCCGTGAGGACCGCATCCGAGCGCTGGGCTTCACCCCGATTCGGCTGATCTGGTCGCAGTTGTATGACCCGCACTTTGTGGCGAAAGAACTTACCCGCAGAGGCATCCCGCGACGTCGGCTCACAGCTGATCGGTCGTTGACGTGATGAGGGGGTATCAAAGTCGTATCGGGCACTCCATATATGAGGTGCCCGATACGACTTTGATACCCCTGTGTTCGTTGGGACGAGTTGGGACCAGGCTGGTGGGGACGAGTTCGCCCGCGCCGATTGATACTGGTGGGGACGAGCTAGCCCGCGCGTCACGCTGTGCGCCTGGTGTTGCGGCGCTCGCGCTGCACCAGGCGCGTGGCGCTTACTCAGCGCGTTGCACCTGGGGCATACGTGCTCGGGTCAGCAGAGCGGCGAGCCCGGCTGCCACTACTGGAACGACCACGACGATCACGGCCAGGTTGAGCCAAGGTACGACCACCGGCCAATCCGTCCCGCGGGCGCGTTCCATCGCGACGAGTACCACGCCTAGAACCGCCCCGCCGACCAGACCGAGCAGCAACCCAGACACGGCTGTGAATGTCGCTTGCGTGGTCGCGATAAGTTTCCGGGTGCGCGGAGCGGCACCGACAGCGGACATGATCGACATGTCACGCCTCGACTCGGTGACAGCAAGCACCGTGACGATTCCGGTTGCAGCCAAGGTGAGTAGCACAGCGATCAGCACCACGATCCAGCCGAACTGGTTCGCGTAATCGTCATTGGGCACTTCACCCCCGGTCATAATCACCACACCGCTTTGCCGCTGCTCCGCTGAAGCGCCTTCCAACTCAACCGATGTGGCCAGCAGGTTCAGTTTGCTGGCACTGGGCAGGGGGCCGTTGAGGTCGATCAATACTGACCGGATCTGGGTCTCAAGGCCATGTTCAGCCGCGAGACTGGGCGGAATGATCACATTCGTCCGATCGGGCCATTGACCCTCAACCCCTGTCGCAGGCAGGGTGTATTCGACGTCGGTGTCGGCACCACCATCGTCGGAGAAATCCTCGCTTTCAATACGAGGACGTTCCCAGATCTGGAATTGGGCGGTGCCGTCGCCCCTGGCGAAAGTTGCAGGCACGGCGGCACGGCCTTGCGCCAGCACCGACCTGATGTCTTCTGGATTGGGCAGGGCCAGGAGCTCGGCAACCTTGCCATCATCAACGATGGCACCCGCTGCGACGACACCGTCGAGCGCCCAATCCCAGTAGGGATAATGCTGCTGCGACGAGTACGTGACCGTCTCGACGTACTCGTTATCTGGTGGAATCTGCCACCACTCCATGATCGTGTCATCCCCGATGGTCGTCACTGCGACCGGAACCGGGTCGGAGGCATCCGGCGCTAGTTCGCGTACCGCCGTTGCAATGGCGTCGATGTCGGTGGAGGTAAGCGGACCGGCCTCTTCATAAGCCGAGATCGCCAGCACTTGCGAAGCCAATGAAGGAACAAAGTTCTCGCTGCGGAACTGGGCGTCGGAGGAGTTGTATATCAGTGCTCCGGTCAGCCCTGCCACCGAAGCAATGATCGCTGCCGTGGCAGGTACGGTCCTGCTGCGGTGTCGGACCGCATCGCGGGCAGCGTACCGCCATGACAATGGCAATGACTTCGACGCGGCGGCGAAGAGTTGAAGGAGCAGCCCTGTCGCCATGATGAGGCCGACTTCGAGGGCGACGATTGAAACCAGAAGCAGATTCCGGGAGGAGATCCCCGCCGCCACAATGGCACCAACTGCTGCCACTGCGGCCATGGTCAGACCGAACCAAGGCAGGCGGCCGATCGCATACTTGTCCCGGTTGAAAGGCTCGTCGACTCCACTCGAATAGTGTTTCGCGGCACCACGGGCCGGAAGCCATGCCGCGACGGTCGCGATGGCAACTCCAGCCAGCAAAATGAGCACTAACTGGAGCAGCGGCGGCTGCAAAGACACGATCAACCTTGGTTGCAACTGCCACATCGCCAGCACCGCGCCGAATCCGAGGACGATTCCGGCGACCGAACCAATCACACCAAGGGTCACGCCGTGTCCCAGCGTGGCAGTGGTCAGCGCGGCACGATCCGCTCCTTGCGTCGCCATGATCTTCAGGTCACGTTCGGAACGCTTTGCTCCCACCGCGAAGGCCGGGCCGGCCATGAGGGTCGCCTGAAGCAATCCGATGAGCAGGACCAGTGCCAGCCACGCATTCTCTGCCCGCTTGTTCTGTTCCCGCCACTCGAAGGCACCCCGTGCTTCCGGCGTTGCCATGGAGGGGTCGACAGCACGGCTCACCGCGATGACGCCGTTGGAGTTGAGTGCTGCGACATCGGTGGCGGACACTGGTTGACCTGAAATGAGCCACGTGGGCGCAGTCAGGTCGTAGGACATCATGGTGACGTCGCCTTGGGCCGCCGCTTCATGCCATCTGGAAAAGAGCTCGTCGGCGGGGATCACAGTGTCCGCGGGAAGCACAGCTTCTGCGGCGAAGCTGGCTCGTGTGCCGGCAACAGGGGCGAGGATCCCGGTCACTGTGGGATAGTTGGCCGCTGTGCTGCTCGTCCCTCTGCCGTCACCGCGCGCCACCTGCGCATCGGTGTCAGACAGCGTAATGGTATCGCCCAGCCAGACGTCGAGGTCTTGTGCCGTTTTCGGTGACAGTGCGATCTGCTCGGGTCCGATGGGGGCAACGCCGGCGGAGAGCCGGAATTTGTCAGCCAACACCGGATCGGATAGATCTGTCTGGACCACGGCTATGGTCGCTGAGCCGCTTTCACTCGATGCGAGTTGACGTAGCGGCACCTCGCGGTGCAGCTTGCTGCCGGTCGGCAGCGTTTTCAACATGTTCTGCTCGTATTCGGTGATGGTAGTCGAGGTAGCAGCAAATGACTGTGCAAGAGTCGTCTCATCGACCTCGTGGTTGCCGATGTATTCGCCGTCAGGGGCCTGCATCAGCGGACCGATTGCCGCAGACTGAACTTGAGCCGTCGCGGTGGCACCCAGACGGGTATCCAGCGTGATTTGCCAGGTCGGTTCTGCGCCAGCCAGAATCAGAGCAAGGAATGTCCCCGCTAGAACGGGAAGCATGACCATCACCACGATCAGCGTGGTGCGCCCTTTGGCACGCCTGATCTGGGCTGCCGAGTAGCGTAGCGCGAAACGCCACCGGCCAGTCAAGGATGTGCGTGGCGACTTGCCGCCTAGGTTCGATTCAGGCGAGTTGCTGGCAATTTCCCCAGGGTGGGACGGAGCCGGGGGCTCCGGAGTCATGACGTTATTGGTCACCGGGCAGTCCCTCGTAGTAGCAGATCGTCCGGGGCTGCTGCGGTTCCGGTCTCGTCAGTGACCCGCCCGTCACGCAGGAAGACCGTGCGGTCTGCCCACGCGGCATGACGGGCGTCGTGCGTGACGAGGATGCCTGCGGCACCAGCGTCGATACGGGCGCGCAGCACCCGCATGATCGTCTCGCCAGTGTTGGTGTCGAGCGCTCCCGTTGGTTCGTCGGCGAGTAAGAGCGACCGCTCTCCAACGAGTGCGCGAGCGATCGCTACCCGCTGACGTTGTCCACCAGACATCTGATCGGGAAACCGGTCGGTGAGTTCAACTGCGTCGACATCGATGAGTGCCGCACGTGCGGCTCGTCGAGCTTGGCGTACGGACATGCCGTCGAGTTCGAGGGGGAGCGCGATGTTTTCCGCGGCGGTCAACGCTGGGACGAGGTTGTAGTCCTGGAACACGAATCCTGCATGGCGTCGGCGTACCGCGGCCCGGCCGGTTGCATTCAGCGCGCTGATGTTGGCGCCAGCGAGCACCACTTCACCTCGGGTAGGGGTGTCGAGAGCGCCAGCGAGCGAGAGCAGCGTCGATTTCCCAGATCCAGAAGGCCCCATAACGGCGACGAACTCGCCAGCGTGGACGGTCAAATTGATTTCATCCAGCGCCCGGATTTCGGCATCGCCATCACGGTAGTAGCGACTTGCCGCGTTGATCCGCAATACCGGTGTGCCATGCACCTTGGTGTTAACCGGCCGGAAGGTCGTCGGGTTCATCGTTGCCTTCCTGCGGTGCTAGAAGCGGCCGTTGGGGCTGACAAATCGGTCCTGGGCGTAGCGGCGTTTCTCTGTGCGGGCGCGCCCGTGTCGCGCTGGGCAGATTGGATGACTGTGCCTTCGACGTGGTCGAGCCAGCGAACTTCGGCTTCGGCTTTGAAGATGAGGGAATCAAGGACGAGCAGCCAGGCAAGATCGGTTCCGGCCGCTTCATGAGGTGCGGCGGCCGATCGTTTGAGCTGAGTGTAACTGCGCAGTGTTTTGAGTGTTTCCGTGCGCTGAATCTGGATCACTTCGCTGACGTCTACGCCAGGAATGGTCACTGCGAGCGCCAGCTTGATTGAAAGCTCGTCTCGGCTCGGGGCATCGCGCTGCACCGGGGCGTGCCACCACTGCTCAGTTTCCGCTTGGCCCTTGTCCGTCAAGGCGAATGTCTCGGGTGCATCGCCTTCCGCGGGAAGCGGCTGGACGAGTCCGTCGCGTTCCAGCCGCTGCAGCGTGGTGTATGCCTGGCCGATATTGAGCGGCCACGTGCCGCCGGTGCGCGAGTCAAACTCCTGTCGCAACTGGTAGCCGTGCATGGGGCGTTCGCTTAACAGTGCCAAGAAGGCGCTCTTGATAGACAACGAAACCTCCGCTAGTTATTCAGTAAGTAGTCATATGCTTACAGAGTAACTAATGGGTGTCAAGTGAGAGCAACGCCTTGGGACTGGGTGTAGCGCCGGACAAAGTAAAAGGCTGTGGGTCCGGCACTTCAGTGCCGGACCCACAGCCATCAGCCCCTATCTGGGGTGATTGAGGTATTTGTCGTCACCGGCGCTTGACGGTGACCTTGAACTTCTTCGTAGTGAACTTGGCACCGTACTTCGACTTCTTCACCTTGAAGCGGACTTGTCCAGTCTTACGCAGTGCCTTGGTCTTAAAGATGGCGCGTGAGCGAGATGAGCTGAGTTTGAACTTCTTGGCCTTGCCGACATTGCGCCACTTCTTGGTGCCCTTCGGCTTGTACTGCAGCGTGACCTTCTTGCCCCGGTAGGTTTCGTGAGCATAGGCATAGATCGTCGCCGTACGACCCACAGTCCATTGGCCTCCACTGGCGCTGAAGTTGCTCTTTGCGGCCTTCTTATTCAGTTTGACAGTGAAGGTAGCAGTCGCAGTCTTGGTCGTCTTCACAGTGTTGTAGTTCACTGTGTGGAACTGCGTGACTGGGAAGGTCACGCGGTAGACACCTGGTGAGGTGTACTGAGTGATGCGGATTCGCCACAGGTTTGAGGTACCTGGTGCGATGGTGCTGGAGTAGTCAGAAGCATTGATGGATGGCTTTGACACATACGATTTGATGTTGGTCTTGACGATGTCGATCGACGGGCTGGCGTAGGTGCTGCCGTGGTACGTCCGGTAGTAGACGTTGGCGCCGTCACCGTTGGAGTCGCCAGTGGTCCCACTGTCTGCGGCGGTGCCTGAGAAGGTCACTTTCACGTCGATGTACTTGTCTCCGGACTTAGGGATAGAAGTCGACTTGGGCAATCCCGGCAATGTCGGCACGGAGAACTGGCCCACTGCGGGAGCCGCCTGGGATGCAGGCGCAACAGCAAGTCCGACCGCTCCGATCAGCGCCAGGCTGGTCGCCAGCACCGCACTTCGCAGCTTCTTCGTCATTAGATTCTTCCTCTCGTGGGTCACACTGGATACAACATGGACAAAGGTCCCTTAACATTGCAGCAAATTTCACTGCCGGTGACCTGTCTCTGTTCAACTTTCGATCATTTCGGCGTCGTTCGCATCTCGAAAGCACAGTCATGTGATCTATCCCACGCAAATCGTCCGATGCGACTGGGTCCCCTGTCCTGCGATATCCGCACTCTCGGATCTGCGGTAGACACAGGTGCTTTGCACGAACCGGACCTTCATGCGAAAATGGCAGACGTGAGCCACTATTCGCACGAGATTATTGACGAGCGCATCTAGTCCACGACCACTAGATGCGCTAACCTCCCAATGCCCCGGGAGGTTTTTTTATTGTCAACAGCCCCGCTGTGCAGGCCACGAAAAAGTGTTCCACCCAACGAAAGAAGTCAACGATGAACTTCCAGATCTACGACACAACGCTGCGCGACGGTGCGCAGCAAGAGGGCATGAACCTGTCGATCGCTGACAAGTTGGCGATCGCGGCACTGCTCGACGAACTCGGTGTCGGATTCATTGAAGGCGGCTGGCCGGGTGCCGTGCCCAAGGACACTGACTTCTTCGCGCTCGCGCGCCGCGAACTCAACTTTCGCAATGCGCAACTAGCCGCATTCGGTGCAACCCGTAAGGCCGGTGTCAGAGCCGACGCCGATCCACAGGTTCGCGCGCTGCTTGATTCCGAAGCGCCCGTGGTCACTTTGGTGGCGAAGTCAGATATTCGTCACGTTGAGCGGGCACTGAAGACCACTCCTGACGAGAACCTGGCGATGATCCGTGACACCGTCGATTTCCTGCGTTCTGAGGGAAGACGAGTCATGATCGACGCGGAACACTTCTTCGACGGTTACCGATTCGACTCGTCCTACGCCACTGCGGCAGTGGAAACTGCGTTCAGCGCGGGTGCGGAAGCAGTGATTCTCTGCGACACCAACGGTGGGATGCTGCCGCACTGGGTCACCGAAATCGTCAGCGAACTACGCGAAGCCACCGGTGCAGGCGATGAGGAACGGATCTTGGGCATGCATGCTCACAACGACACCGGTTGCGCCGTGGCCAACACGCTCGCCGCAGTCACAGCAGGCGTGCGACAAGTCCAGGGAACAGTCAACGGTTATGGTGAACGTACCGGCAACGCCGACCTGATCGCAGTGGTCGCGAACCTGGAGATCAAATTCGGCTACGAGACCCTAGGCGGCGGGCTCTCAGACGCCACTCGCATTGCGCATCAAATCTCTGAAGTCACCAACATTGCTCCCTATGGGCGCCAGCCCTACGTTGGCGCCAGCGCCTTCGCGCACAAGGCGGGCCTGCACGCCAGTGCCATCAAAGTGGACCCAGACCTCTACCAACACACGGACCCGACACTGGTGGGCAACGATATGCGGATGCTGGTTTCGGAGATGGCAGGACGAGCCTCCATTGAGCTTAAAGGGCGCGAGCTCGGTTTCGATCTGGCAGGACGCTCCGATGTGCTGACCGCTGTGACCAATCGGGTCAAGGAAGCAGAGTCAAAGGGGTACACCTATGACGCCGCCGACGCGTCATTCGAGTTGCTGCTTGTCGAAGAGCTGGAGGGAACTCGTCCAAAATACTTCGCTGTCGAGTCATGGCGCGCCATCGTCGAACGTGTCGGTCCGCGCGGCACCCAGGCAGGCGCCGAGGCAACCGTCAAACTCGTTGCCGGCGGTGAACGGATTGTGGCGGTGGGCGAAGGAAACGGACCCGTCAACGCACTCGATCACGCACTGCGCGACGCATTGATGAAGGTCTACCCGGAGATCGACGACTTTGAGCTGATCGACTTCAAAGTCCGCATCCTGGAGCACACCCACGGAACTGACGCGATCACCCGGGTGCTGATCGAAATGACCGATGGCGTCGACATCTGGTCGACCGTGGGTGTCGGTCCCAACATCTTGGAAGCTTCTTGGGAAGCACTGACCGATGCGGCGATCTACGGTTTGCGACGACGCGGTATCGACCCGCGATAGCAAAATGCGGCCCTGACGCTCTGAAAGCATCGGGGCCGCATTGCTTGAAGGCCGTTATCGTCTGGCGGTCAGCCGTGCTCGACCCGGAAAGTAACCCGGGTGTTCAGCAGGGCGTCCTCAATTTTGGCGACGACCTGGTTGCAGCGCTGATCCCACTGAGTCTGGCGCGGCAACACGATGGTGATCTCATAACGGGCGGTACCGCGTTTGTCCTGCGGAGCCAGGGACTGCACCTTGTCCGTGCCGATCGCTGCCATGATCCGATCAAACGACTTCCGAATATGAGTACCGGGCGAAGTGGGCGGCCTTGATGGGGCAGGCATCCGGCCTTTGAAAGTGTTGGTGTCGTCGTCCCACTCGAATTCCGGGGTGAGCACCTCGGCAGTTGCTACTGGCGCTGCTTCTGGCTCTGGCTCAGCCGCGACCTCAGTCACCTCAACCGCGATGGCCGATCCGAGCCGCTCACGCAGAATCGTCAGCGCTTGCTCTTCGAGTTCACCAAGCGGACGGTTGGTTGGTTGAATCACGATAGCGGCGTGTGCTTCCGTGACGTGTTCCGGTAAAGACGAGCCGATTCGCCCAGCCTGGATGTCGCCCACTGCCGCGATCACTCGATCAGACAGGTCGGCGGCTGATTGCGCATTGTCAGGAAGGACAACGGTAAACGGTAGAACGAGTTCGATTCGTTTGGCCGATTCATTCCAGGACTCGGTGTAGTCCGGTGTGCGTGCTGCAAGGCCGACCCGACTGAGAAATTTCCGCATGCCTACGAGCGTGACGCACTGACGGCCCGGATGCAAACTGCGTTGTCATGACAACTATTTCGGCGGGGCCGCACGGTCGCCAAAGATCGCCCTGCCGGGCCGAATGATGGTCGAACCGCACCTGATGGCGGCGGAGATGTCCTCCGACATCCCCATCGACAAGTGGACGCAGCGATGAGCGTCCGGTGACGGAAGCTGAGAGATTTCGTCCCGAAGGGTCCTGACCTGAAGGAAGGCGTCAGCTGTGCGGTCCGGGTCGCGGTCTCGCGGCCCGATGGTCATCAGACCTGTCAGACACAACTGAGACAGTTGCAAGATCTGTTCCGCGAGCGCCAGCGTCGATTCGGGTGCCACACCAGATTTTGATGCTTCACCAGACGAGTTCACCTGGATCATCACATCCAGTCGATGCTCAGGCCTCAACCGGGCTGCGATCCTCTCCGCGGTGTCCAGACTCGCGATGGTCTGAATGCAGGGGCGGCGCGGCGGAGCTATCGAGTGTCCGCTCTGCTCGGTTGTACCATCGCTGATAAACAGGGCGCGCAGTGCAGCGTTGATCTTATTCGACTGCAAGGGTCCGATCAGATGCGCAGGTGTGCCGAGTTCGGCAAATACCGCAGCCTTGGCGACCAGTTCTTGAACTCGGTTCTCGCCCACGATCACTTCCAGCCCGTGCTCGCGGAAGCCGTTGACCGCAGTCCGGATGGCCTCAGGGCTCTGCGTCTTGGTCGCCAGCAGTACAGTCAGGCCGTCGAGAGCGCGGCCTGCAGCGGCACAATCGCGTTCCAGGGCAGTGACGAACTCGTCCACCCTCGTCTCAATCAACTGCGCCACGGGCCCACCTCCACGATGGTCAACACAACCTGCCCCGCCTCGTCGCTGGCATCGAGGTCGATTTGCGCGGTGATCGCCCAATCGCCGCTGTGATCAGGGTCGTCCAACACCTGCCGCACTGACCAGAGCCGGTCATTGCCGTCAATATTGTCAGTGATCTGCAGCAGCGCGGGGTTACGAGCTGCGCCATCAAACCCGATGGCATCGTCACCGAACTCATTGAAAAGTGGATCAAGCGCATCCGCCCAGGCGTCCGCATGCCATCCTGCCGTGCCATCCAACTCACCCAGGGCACGGTAGTTCTCACGGGCAGCCAACTCGACTCGGCGGAACATTGCCCCGCTGACCATCAGACGGAACGATCGCAGGTTCGCCGTGAGCGGCCGCACCGGAGCCGACTCACCGGTGCCTGCCAGTGGACCGTCTCCGGTGAGAGTGTCGGCATCGTCATCGACTGGGTTGGCAAGACGTTCCCACTCGTCCAGCAGTGACGAGTCGACATTGCGGACGATTTCACCCAGCCACGTGACGATGTCCTCGAGGTGTTCGGTGCGGTGCTCGGCGCTGACCGTCTTGGTCAGAGCCCGGTAGGCATCCGCGAGATAGCGCAACAGCACCCCTTCGGTGCGTTCCAGCCCGTACCGCGAGACGTATTCATGGAATGTCGCGCCAGTCTCGACCATGTCGCGCACCACTGATTTAGGGGAGAGCTCGAGGTCAGCCACCCACGGGTTGGTGTGCTGATAGGTCGCGAACGCTGGGATCAGAAGGTCTTCGAGTGGACGAGGCCAGGTGACATCTTCGAGCGCAGCGATGCGCTCGTCATAGTCGTATCCCTCCGCCTTCATCGTTGCCACGGCCTCCGATTTGGCGACTCGCTGCTGGGCGTAGAGCACCTGACGAGGGTCATCGAGGGTAGCTTCGATGGTCGAAATCACGTCAAGCGCATGAGTTGGGCTGTCGAGACTGAGAAGGTCCTGGGCAGCGAGTGCGAAGGGGGAGAGCGGCTGGTCGAGCGCGAACCGATCAGGTAGGTCACGAGTCAGATCGACCCGGGCGTGCAACTGGCCGTCCGGACCGCGCCGCGAAGTGTGCTCGATCAACCCGGCTTGGCGCAGCGACCGGTATACCTGCAGTGCCCGGCGCATGTGGAAGTGCTGTGTTTGCGGGCCGTCATGGTTCGCTGTGAGCAGGTGGGACATGATCGCTACCGCGTCGGCTTGGGCGTCGCGGTGAGCGCGGGCCAGCACATTGAGCACCATGGCATGGCTGACCGCGAACTGGCTGGTCAGTGGTTCTGGGTCGGCGTCCCGCAACCGTTCGAAGGTCTTATCGGTCCAGTTCACCGAGCCTTCGGGTGCTTTCTTGCGAACTATCTTGCGTAGCTTCTTGGGATCGTCGCCCGCCTTTTCGACGGCCTTGCGATTCTCGATGACATGTTCTGGTGCCATGACGAGCACCTCGCCCAGAGTATCGAACCCGGCCCGGCCGGCGCGTCCCGCGATCTGATGGAACTCGCGGGCGGTGAGGTGGCGCATCCGCTCGCCGTCGAATTTGACCAGCGAGGTGATCAGCACGGTGCGGATCGGTACATTGATGCCGACTCCCAGGGTGTCAGTACCGCAAATGACGTTGAGGAGTCCGCGCTGCGCGAGCCGCTCGACGACACGGCGGTATTTCGGCAGCATGCCGGCGTGATGCACGCCGATCCCGGACCTCAGGAGCCGTGACAATGTCGTACCGAAGCCTTTGCCGAATTTGAAGTCACCGAGTTCGTCGGCGATTTTTGCCCGTTGTTCCTTGCTCGCCACAGGCGTCGATAACAGTGCCGAAGCCCGGTCGATGGCATCCTTTTGCGCGAAATGAACCACATAAACCGGAGCCCGATGGGTTTGGACGAGTTCCACCAGCATTTCGGTAATCGGTTCCATGACGTAACTGAAACTCAACGGGACGGGACGAGTCGTGCTGGTGACCTGTGCGACAGGGCGGCCGGTACGTGTTTCCAAGTCCTCGACGAATCGGCTGGTATCGCCCAGGGTCGCTGACATCAACACGAACTGCGTGTGGGGCAGCTCCAGCAGCGGCACTTGCCAGGCCCAGCCGCGTTGCGGGTCGGAATAGAAGTGGAACTCGTCCATGACCACCTGTGCGATTTTGGGTGCTTCCGGATCACCGGGCCCTTGCCGGAGTGCGAGGTTGGCCAGGATCTCTGCGGTGCAGCAGATGATGGGGGCGTCCGGGTTGACAGCGCTGTCTCCGGTCATCATTCCGACATTGGCGGTTCCGAACAGCGCGACCAGGTCGAAGAACTTTTCTGAGACGAGGGCTTTGAGCGGGGCAGTGTAATAGGTTTTCCCGCCGTAGTCGCCACGATTCGCCAGGGTCACGAAATGGGCGGCTGCGGCGATCAAGGATTTTCCGGATCCCGTGGGCGTAGCCACGATGACGTGTGAACCTGACGCTATTTCCAGCAAAGCCTCTTCCTGATGCGGGTACAGCGTGTAGTCTGCTGCCGCCGACCACGACAAGAAGCCGTCCACCAGATCGTCGGCTGAGGCTACGGCGTTATCGGTCGTGGGCGGCAAGTAGGACAGCAGCGATGTGGCGGAGGGCATGTTCCTAGTCTGCCAGGTGAGACGATATGCGAATGGTGGGACAGGCGAGGGCAGACCGCAGCGAAGTCGATGCCGTCGTAGTCGGTGCCGGGCCGAATGGACTGGCAGCGGCAGTCACCCTTGCTCGGGCTGGACTGAAAGTCCGCGTTTTTGAACGCGCCGACGTTCCCGGCGGGGGAGCTCGGACCAGCGAATTAACATTGCCGGGTTTCCACCACGACACCTGTTCCGCTGTCCATCCGCTCGCTCTCGAATCGCCTTTCTTCCGCGCATTCGAATTGACCAGTCGGATCGAATTCGCCGTACCGGACCTTTCGTTCGCTCATCCACTCGATGGCGCACCGCCGGGACTGGCCTACCGCGATCTGGCGCGCACCTGTGAACGTTTAGGACGTGACGGCAACGCCTATGCCCGACTCATGAGCCCGTTGGTTGACCACAGTGGCCAGGTGGCAGAATTCACCGGCGGACCGCTCCTAAGATTGCCACGGCACCTTCGGACCACATTGCGATTCGGACGAAGAACACTAGAACAAGGCACCCCGCTGTGGAATGCACGATTCCGAGAGCAGACCGCGCCTGCGCTGCTCACCGGGGCCATGGCACACGCGATCTTGCCGCTGCCCAGTCCAGCAGGAGCAGGAGTGGGGCTCGCGCTCACTGCATACGCGCACGCGAAGGGCTGGCCGATTCCCATCGGCGGAAGTGCTGCAATCAGCAACGCACTCGTTGCGGACCTTATCGCTCACGGCGGCGAGATCATCACAGGTTCACACATCACCGATATTGCTCAACTGCCGCCATCGCGCACTGTGCTGCTCGATATCACACCGCGAGCCTTCGCAGAACTCTTCGCTCGTGAGCTTCCTGACCGATACGCCCGCAAACTCAGCCGATTCAAATACGGCAATGCTGTCGCGAAGGTCGATTTCGCGCTCAGTGAGCCAGTTCCGTGGCGCGACCAGGAACTTCACCGGGCCGGCACCATTCACCTCGGCGGTACCAGAGAACAGATCGCGGCGGCGGAACACACCGTGAATCGAGGGAGCCACCCCGACAACCCTTATGTGTTGATCTCGCAGCCCTCGGTCTTCGACCAAACACGTGCTCCGGGCGGCCACCACACCCTGTGGGCATACACGCACGTACCGGCGGGTTCCGACGTGGATCAAACCGAAACGATCGTGCGCCAAATCGAACGCTTTGCACCGGGTTTTCGAGACGTCATCATGGCAACAGCGACTAGCACTGCGGCCGACCTGGCGCGTGCCAATTCGAACTATCCGGGCGGCGACATCGCGGCCGGTGCCACGCACATTGCTCAAATGATCCGAAGGCCGGTAGCCGCCGCTGACCCGTGGCGCACCCCGATAGCGGGCGTTTACCTGTGCTCTGCGTCAACTGCTCCGGGGCCAGGTGTTCACGGACTTGCCGGATGGCAGGCGGCACTGAGTGCATTGCGGCGCGAATTCGCCGAATACAACCCGCCCGACCTTCGTTACCGCACCACCGACGCGCAATAGTACTTATTCAACTGCGCACAGCAGTTCAGTGACAGCGACGAGCCGCAGGCGCAACTGGGCGGCCCGATCCGCGAACTGTCGTTGCCGCGCGATATAGGCTGCTCGCCCCGATTTGGTTTCAATCGCTACCGTGCCGTACCCGCGGCTGGACACGTCGTACGGGGATGCCTCCATATCCAGCACTCGAATGTCCCGAGCCAGTTCGAAACAGTCCAACAGCAGGTCACTGGGCACCGCGGGCACAAGTTTCATCGCATGCCGCAGCAGATCCATATTGGCGTGCAGACATGCGGGCTGTTCCAACTCGACCCGCGACTGCGGCGAAGGCTGCAACGCGTTGCGCGGACGAGCCTCGTCAGTGAAGAACCGAAAAGCATCGAAGTGCGAACAGCGAATCTGGGACGCCTCGACCACCGCATCCGTTTCCTCCTGGGACAGTCGCAGGGGCAGCGAATGGCGGTGCTCTCTCTGCCGGTAGACCATCGCCCATTCGTGCAGGCCAAAGCAGCCGAAATACCCATCGCGTTCGGCCGTTGCTGACAGAACCTGCCTGATCCAGCGGACCGCTTCGCCGCGGTCAGCCATGAAGGCGCCGGCTTTGAAAGCGACACAGTGCTCGTCCTCACTTATCGACCAAGTGCGATACCAGCGGGACTGCACCCAAGGCTGCAACTGCGTCAGGGAACCGATCAACGTCACGCCAATACCGGGATGCCACTGGCGCAACTTTCCAGGGCGAACCGGGTAGTAGGTGAACAGGAAATCCTCGACTTCATCATCGCCGCCGGTGGCGATGCGTTCGCGTCGCAGTGACGTCAAAGCATCGGCTCGCAGTTGGTGCGTCTGAGCCCTCGTTTGCCACTGTTCGGGGTGCAACTGAACTGCCTCGTCCACACCGAGAGCCTAACGGAAACCGCGCAGCGTATCGGCAAGTCCTCCACAACCCGCTACTTTCGGGGCCGGCTCATGCTCTGCTGCGCAACGATCAGTTATAACCACTGATCTGATAGCGGGAGGGATGGCCGCGATGGAGTTGCCGATCCGAGTCCTGTCATGTCAGGACGAGGCCATCTCCGCGGATCTTCCGGCCACCGACCTAGTGGTGCATGCTCATGAAGAACACCGCATCGGGATGATCGCCCATGCGATCAACGACTACCTGCACTGTAAAACCGGTGGGTCCGCGCCGCTGCGGCCAGGTGGCGGTGGCGGCCCGCTCACGTTGGCATATCGGCCCGCCCATGAGACCACTTGGACAATTCTCGATGCCTGCGAATCCGTTGGAGCAGTGTCTCTGCGTCCGGGAAGCGACGTGTGTCTACTGCCAGCGGGAACGCCCAACACAGCGTTGTGGCGTCGTAGCCGACCGCCTGCCGCATGGCTGTACTGCACCGCGCCAAATCAACCATGTATGACCTACCCGCTCCGCTTCGGCAGAAACACCGTGGGCCGCAGTTGGCACTGCGCGGTGCGAGTGGTGGACCCGAATATCGCACGAGACCACGGCGAACTGTGGGTCGAACCGAGCCATCAGCGACAAGGCGTCACGATCACTGTGCGACAAGGTGGCGATCCGAGTCGCGTGATCGAGGCCGAACCGCAGGCTCGGTTCATGTTGGACATGCTTGAATGCACTGTTGAGGCTGCCAGCGTTTCCGCTGATTTCGAGGTGATGCGGCCGTATGACGGCTCCCATGAGACCGGCGGCGTTGGACAACCCGATCGACCGTATCATCAGCATCTTCCTGCGTCTCGCTTCCTGGCGGTTCAGCCGCAACCGACGCTTCAAGTGCCGCAGTCGCCAACTGACCCGGCGAAGAATCGGGGCCTTACTAGCGGCTTGCTGATCTCCACAGCGATTTCTGCTGTTGCCTACCTCGTCACCGGACACGCTGCCATGCTGTCCATGGTGGGTCTGTCTGCTGTGATGGGCGTCGGAACCTGGATCGAGCAGTGGTATTCGGCTCGTAGACAACGGCGCAGCGCTCGGCGCGGTCTCGAAGCCGAACTAGAGCAGTGGGTCATTGAACTTCAGTCATTACAGCAAAAGCAGCTAGGGGATCTGAATCAACTGGTCCCCGATCTTGACACCACCATTGCCGCAGCGCTGCACGTCGCACCCCGTCTTTGGTCTCAACCGGTGACAGGGCAGCATGCGCTGCGGATCCGCATCGGAGAAACCGCGACTGACGAACTCGTCCGTATCGAAGGTCTGAACGATCCGCCAGTCCGCACATCGAAGGACGACTACGCCGTTGCGGTGCAGGGCACCGTACGGCGTCATCTGAGAGTACGCGGTGTACCCGTGTGGCTGAGTTTGCGCGAAGCTGGCGTGCTTGGGATCGCTGGGACGAGTACATCGCTCGACGAGGTTGTTCGCACGATGATGGTGCAGCTTGCCACCTGGCATTCGCCCCATCGACTCACGATTTCTGTGCTGGATCGCCTCAAATCAGGTGAGCAATGGGGTTGGATCAAATGGTTGCCGCATGTCGCGGACTCAGCCGGAGTCGCGGCTGAAGAGGACGCTGCGAGCCAAACGATTTCGGACCTGGAAACTGAGGTGATGCGTCGAAGCAAACAACTGGAACGCGATGGAACCGGGATCGAGTCCCCAGTCCACGTGCTGCTGGTGCGCAGCGTGAGTTCCATTGGAATATCACGGCTCGTAACGCTTGCGCAGCGTGGTCCGACGGTTGGAATCTACGTAATCTGGTGTGCCTCACATCGTCATCAACTGCCGACGGTCTGTCGCTGGATCGTTGACGTGAACGATGAACCGACATTGCTGTCTCCTGACGGTCTTGGCGACACCGCCATCGCACACATGTCTGTTGCCAGTGTCACGCAGTGCGAGCAGGCGGCCCGCAGCATGACTGGCGTGCTCGATATGTCAGCAGCAGTGGTATCCGGTGGCTTGCCGAGGCGGGTGACGTGGCGCGATGCGACCACCGCCGACTTGTCTGATCCAGACACGATCCACGAACGCTGGCAGGCCAGTGACGGCAGGCTCGCGTGTGTCCTGGGTCAAGGCGAAACAGGACCAGTGGAGGTCTCGCTGCGCCAGGATGGTCCGCACGCTTTAGTCGCAGGTACGACTGGCTCGGGAAAGTCGGAGTTCTTGCAGGCCATGATTATGTCTCTGGCTACGCGATACAGCCCGCGCAATGTGACTTTCCTTCTCATTGACTACAAAGGCGGCGCGGCGTTTCGGCACTGTGTCGACCTTCCGCACACAGTGGGGCTGATCACAGACCTTGATGACGCGTTGGTGCAACGCGTTTTGGTGTCGTTGCGGGCTGAACTGCGCCATCGTGAACAGGTCCTCGCGAAGTATCAGGTCAAAGATCTGATCGAGCTCGAAGCGGACTATCCCGATGAGACGCTAGCGCCCTTGATCATCGTTATCGACGAGTTCGCTGCGTTGGTCGCCGAGGTGCCGCAGTTCATCGACGGGGTGGTCGATATCGCGCAGCGTGGCAGGTCGTTGGGGCTGCACCTGGTGCTGGCGACACAGCGACCGGCCGGAGTGATCAAGGACAACGTGCGAGCCAATACCAGTATGCGCATCGCACTACGCGTCGCTGACGATGAAGACAGCCTCGATGTGCTGGGCGTTGTCGACGCGGCGGATATTGATCGCACGATGGCCGGACGAGGCTATCTTTCAACCGGACCTCGTCGGCTCACAGCGTTCCAGAGCACCTACTTGGGGCAGGCGAGCGGCGCGAGAACCATGGCAATGCCGACGGTCCGTGCATTTGATGAGGGTCCATTTAACCGCAACCAGGAAACCCTTGATGACCGAGCTGACCCGGATATCGAAGTGCTGGTTCGCAGTTGTATCCACGCTGCATCGGATCTGGGACTGGAACCGGTGCGTCGACCATGGCTGGACCCGCTGCCTGAAGTGTTGTCGGCTGAGCCGTTGTGGCGTGGCGAATCGCAGTGCACGGTACCGTCTTGCGGTTGTCGTGACCCCGACAGTGAGGATCTGCTCTGGGGACGGGTGGATCAGCCAAGACGGCAGCGCCAAAAGTGCCTAGCATGGTCGGCAACGACACCGCACCTGCTGGTCGTGGGCGGGAAGCGTTCCGGCAAGACAACCGCAATACAGACTATGACCGCGACCATCACTGACCGGTGTATCCGAAACCGCCGGCTCACCCGGATCGACGTCATCGCAGGCGATATCGGCGAACACCGAGTCAGCGACGGGCTTGGTTCGGTGGGCAATGTGATCGCGATCGACGACGTCGAGTTGGTCGAGCGGTTACTGCGCCATCTCGTGCAGCATGATCATGAGTCTCGCTTTCTATTGGTGGATGGTTTGGAACGCTTCATCGAGTTCTACGAGGATCGGCCCTCCAGTACGGTGCTTCCCTTACTCAGGGAGTTGATGCAGCGTAAAGATTCACAGTTGCGAGTCATGGCGACCTCGGCAACATTTCTCTCGGTCTACCACCCGTTCTCAGCCGTGTTCTCGGATCGGGTCACACTCCATGACAGTCATGATGAGGCAGCGGCGTCCGATATGGCCAGTCGGCAGTCGGAGGCCATCCCAGGACGAGGACGAGTGGGATCAGGCGCTGCCGGTGATCTGCTGCAACTGGCCGTCGTCACGGGTGCTGACACAGTGAGCACTTTGAACGCGCAACTGATCTCGGCCGATCTGCGAGCCACCCCGATCAGACGATTGCCGCAGCGGATCTCTAGGACCGATCTCGATGCCCTTGTGACCGCGGAACGGTCGTCGCAGTCCGCCACCTCGTTGACATCACAGACGTCACCCAAGCAGATTTCTATCGGTTTAGCGGGAGACGACTTAAGCGTTGTCACCATCAGTTTGGATGGGGTGCTGGTGTTGTGCGGTCCGCCTGGCAGTGGAAGGAGCACCTTACTGAGCGCGATTCTGGGCCGGATAGGTGATCAATTCACTCAGCCCGCGTTCTTCAGTGGGCTGTCGGACCAGGCACTTACTGAAACCGATGTTGACTGGCGGCATTACGCCACCGGACCGCAACAAGTCGAGGCGGTTGTGCGCGAAATCACTGATCCCGACTTCATCGTGATCGCTGATGCGCACCACTTCGCGGACACCTCATGTGATGAAGCGCTTGCGAGCCTGCTCGGTAATGCGCGTCGGCGGCGCGTCCCCGTCATCATCGAGATCGACACGTTGTCTGCGTCGCGGGCATGGGCGATATGCGCGGAACTGAAGACCGCACGTACCGGCGTCGTGCTCTGTCCGGACGACCTTGATCCCTCGCCGCCGTTTCATGTGGCATTACCTCGCAGTTCGCGTTCCGATTTTCCGCCAGGACGAGGTTTCATCATCAGTGGCGACAGTGTGCGCCTCGTTCAATGCGCTCTGAGTTAGCAAGGGATCGCGGTCGTTACTTCTTCGGCTTTGCGCGCCGCACGTAGTGATCGTGCACGCTGGCACGGTCGCCGCGTTGCACCATGAAGGCCGTCAGTGCGGGTGGTGCGGCAGCAATGAGAACTGCGGCATTGACGGCATAGTCGATGGCGTTGTGTCCCCCGTGATCAGCGTAAACGGTGGTGTGCTGCGCATTGTCGGCATTGGGACGTAGATCGAGCCGTGGTACCACGTTGTCATTCGCGTTCTCCAGACTCAGTACCGAGGTGCTCGCTGGAATGCTCACACGAGACACCGGAGCGCCAGCAGTGACAACCTGGGCGATGGTGAACTCGTCTGCATAACGCTCCGCGAAGCGCGCAGCCGTGATGCCGCCCTGGCTAAAGCCCACCACGGCCACGTGAGGTTTGCTGATCCCAGTGTCGTAGCGGTTCGTCGTCTCATCAAGAACCTGCTTCGCGGCAAGCAGCAGCGCCGATTCATCGCCTGCCATGATCGAGATATTCGAAGCAAGGTCATTTGGGATCGGACTGCTGGAATACCAGTGCTTAGTGCTCGGGAGCACGAGTGTGAAATGGGGTGGGTCAGCTTCCTTAACGATGACTCGCAAGACAGCAGTATCGGGGCCACCCATGGCATCAATTTCTGCGGCATTACTCATCAGATCAGCTACCGATGCGGGACGCCTGAAGTAACGATCTATTGCCGGATACTGACGCAATCTGTCACGAAACACGGTTCGCGCGTGGGTCATCGCTTGTCGCTCACGGTCACTGAGCCGGGTCTTCTCGACATCGGCGCCTCCGTGACCTGCGAGCGACCAGGCGAGCGCGAGGCTTCGCATGATTCCGTCGAACTCCACTGGAGAGTTATCAAGAAACTCTCCAGCGGACTTTTCCAGCTCGTCCGGCGTGAAGAACTGTTGCCAGTCATTGGCATCGATGGCTTTGTGGGCGGAAACGGTCGCGCCACCTGCTGCGGCCCCAGCAACAGCGGCCACTGCGCTCATCATTGATGCTCGCCACAAGGTGACATAGCTCGCTGCGCCAATAGTTGACAGTCCCACTGATGCCGGAAGCCGGATCGTCGTTGACACCGTTCGAGTTGTGAGACGCCACAGGCTGTGAGTCAACGTGCCCGCCGCAGTGACGTGATTACGCAGGTGTCGCAGTTGGCGGTCCAGCGCGGAATCAGTGGCCTGGAACGTCATGAGCATCGAGTACCAGGCAGGTGCGAGTAGACGAGCGCGCTGCTGAAGCGCGACGAGTTCGGCCACCAGACTTTCGCATCGCTTCTGGACCCGCGCGGCTGATGTCGGACAGGCAACAGCCGATTGCCTGAGCGCGGAACTCGACAGTAGCGCTCGCAGTGCCCGTATCGCATCGACGCATTGGTCACTGAGCCGATCAAGATTTCGCGCCAACTCGGACGAGTCTTCGAAGACAAGTTCGATGTCGGCGGTGTTGGCTATTTGGGAGTTGTCAGTGGGTTGAGGTTCCGCTGCCAGATCGTCACGTACCTGTTGGATGGTTTCCTGAACGAGTCCGCCGACATTGCGAGAAAAGTCGCTCAGTATCTGATCGGGGCGCCCGCCAACAATCTGGGAGAACTGCTGTGAACCGTGGGCTGCGGCATCGATCTGGTGTCCGACCAGGATTTCCAGGGCAATGTCGCCGCTGATCGTGCCGTCATCACGAGACATCGCGTGCTCCTTCCATTCCCAAGCCGGCCGATTGTCGGGTTCACAGTCCTCGAGCGATGAATTGGGCTTCAATCTTGAGCCACTCGGGTATCCCTGGTTGCGGGATCTGCGGTACGGCGGCAACGATCACCCGAGCCTTATGCACTTCGCTGGGGTCGATCATCGTGCCCCGGTCGGCGTAGTAGTACACGGCGACAAGTCCGGGTGTCAGCCCTGTCTGTGACGGTCGCAGCGCCATCCAGGGATGTAGTTCACTGAGTTGGACCGCGGTATGCACCTCGGTGACTCGGCGACTGAGCGCATGGGCGGACTCGATACGTGGTCGAAGTCTCGATTCTGCTTGGTTGATGTCGCGCACGGTCTTTTCGGTTTCCGCAGCGTGACGCCGGATCAGGCGCGCGAGATCCGCGAGGTCGGCCGTGTTGGCCTTCGTTGCCTTGAGTACCGTATTCGCGCTGGCTCGCATAAGTATGCCTGCGCGCGGTGGCAATGCGGACTCAGAGAGTTGCCGGTGTGCGATATCGCGCCGATTGCTCAAACGAGATTCGCTGGTGCTGATCTGTGCTGCATGTGTCCGTAGCACGGCGGCGATGTCGACCATGGGCACCCCGATTATCGGGACAGCTTGCTTGCCAACTGACGATCGACATCAGCCAATGTCTTGGCTGTGTTGTTCAGGAAATCGGCAAGTCCGTCAAGGCTGGCGACGGTTGACCGGGCGCCTTTGGCGAATTCTTTGTAGTACGACTCGAAAGCCGCGGATGTCTTGTCTGTGACAAAGCCGCTTGTGACGAGAGACGCGATCTCGCGCTGCAGTTTGTCGAGTCGCTGCACGATGTCTTCCCGGCCGCGTTTGAGCGATGTGGCCTGGGTCGCCAAGTCGGTGTAGGACACGGTCATTGCGTTCTTCATGGGGTCTCCTTGATTCCGGGGCACGCGGGTGTATGCCGTGCTTAAGAATCTAGGAGGGGAGTGCTCGTCTTGGGGTGCTATCCACAGCCGACATGAACACTGACGCACCCCCGACCTTCTGCTCCTTAGATCGGCGTTTCGTCGTCCTGGCACCACCGACGGCTCAATAACACGACTCGATCAGCCATGCCCAACTCGCGCAGAGCGCGTGTCCTTGATGGGCTCGACCCCACTAGAACAAGGCGATAGCAGGTGGTGAAGGGAACAACTCGTCCAACTGCTGCAGCGTATCGGTAGTCAGCGCACGGTAGGCCGCCGCGTTCTGCCGCACCTGTTCGGCACTGGTCGCACCGGCGATGACGGAGGCAACAGGCCGTTGCGCAGCAGCCCAGCTGATGGCAAGTTGCCCAGGCGTCAGATCAAGGTCGGACGCAATCGTGAAGAAAGAGTCCAAAGAATCCCACGGCGCCTCGGCGAGCATGTGTTGGCGACGCCGGGAGAGGCGACTGCCCTGCGGGGCGGCGCCGCCGCGACGATACTTGCCGGTGAGTAGCCCATTGGCCAGCGGGAAGTAGGGCAGCACTCCGAGTCCGAACTCACGAGCTGCGGGCAATACCTCAAGTTCAGCGCGACGGTCGAGCAGGTTGTAGTGATTCTGGCAGGAAACGAACCGTTCAGCGCCCAGTTCACGTGCGACATATTCAGCCTGCGCGATTTGCCAGCCCGCTCGGTTCGAATGCCCGAGGTAACGCACTTTGCCCGAGGTCACAAGAGCATCGAGGGCGCGCAGCGTCTCGTCAATGGGAGTGTGCGGATCGGGAGTGTGGAACTGGTAAAGGTCGATGTAGTCGGTGCCGAGCCGGCGCAGGGATGCTTCGACAGCGCGGATGATGTAGTTGCGCGAACCGCGTGCCTCATCAGGGCGCTGGCCACGAGTGATGTCCATGCCGAATTTCGTGGCCACCACAACGCTGTCGCGGCGGCTACCGAGAGCCTGACCTAGCAACGTCTCGCTGGCTCCCGGCTCGGCGCCATAGTTGTCCGCCGTGTCGAAGAAAGTGATCCCAGCGTCGATAGCCGTGTCGATAACGGCCTTGGTCCCAGCCAGGTCAGCGGTGAAAACATCGTTCGCGCCGAGGTTGTTACACCCCAGCCCAACGACGGAGACGGTCAGGCCGCTGCGGCCTAGCTGACGAAGTTCGGGTGTAGTGTGCTCAGCCATAACAGTGACGTTACGCTGCACTGATCACCCTTTCAACACGGCGGACTCGTCCACGAGATTGCCCATATTGCGAGATATGAGTCTCACATTGTGAGGGCTCTGACTAGCATCGTGTCATGGAGTCATCAACGCAGCTGCGACCCGGTCATCACCAGGCGAGCCCTGACTATGCCCTCGAGTCTGAGTCATACACACACGGACATCACGAGTCAGTGCTGCGTTCCCATCGGTGGCGCACTGTCGAAAACTCCGCGCAGTACCTCGTGGAGCACTTGCGCGAGGGAATGTCACTGCTTGACGTCGGCTGCGGGCCGGGCACACTCACCGTTGATCTCGCACGTATCGTCGCCCCAGGGCGAGTCGTCGGAGTGGACGCCTCCGAGCAGGTACTCGACGATGCTCGTCGTCATGCCGCGTCCCAGCAGGTAGCGGTCACCTTCGAACAAGCCAATGTGTACGAGCTGCCCTTCGCAGATGACACCTTTGACGTGGTGCACGTCCACCAACTCTTGCAGCACCTGTCGGATCCGATTGCGGCGATCAAAGAACTAGCCAGGATCACGAAACCAGGCGGAATCGTGGCAGCCCGTGAATCGGACTACGCGGCGATGACCTGGTTCCCGCAGTATGCCGGCCTGACCGAGTGGAATCTGCTCTATCACGAAGTCACCGCGGCCTATGGCTTCGAAGCCGATGCTGGACGGCAACTGCTCGCCTGGTTCAACGAGGCCGGGTTTGACGTTGACAAGCTCACGCCATCCTCATCGACCTGGTGCTACGCGACCGCGGAGGCCCGGCAGTGGTGGGGCGGGCTGTGGGCCGAGCGTTGTGTCTCGTCCAATTTCGCGAAGCAGGCGAAGGAATCAGGCATGGCCGACGACGTGGCTCTCGAAGCGCTCGCACACGAGTGGTACCAGTGGGCGGATGATCCGCACGGCTGGTTCTCCGTGTTGCACGGAGAGATCATCGCGCGGGTAGGTTGATGATCACAGCTGGCGATGTTTGTGCTCATTCGGCCGAACCGTTACCCGTTTGTCAGACGAGCGCACTAGGCTGGACCTGTGCGTATTGCGAGATTTTCTGAAGGCTCTGATCCCCGTTTCGGATTTGTGCAAGGTGACCCCGGCTCGGAGTACATAGCGGTGCTCAGTGGTGACCCGCTGTTCCAACCTGCCCGGCCCACAGGGGAACGGATCGACTTGGACTCGGATGGACTGCGCTTGCTCGCCCCGATCATCCCGCGATCCAAGGTCATCGGTGTCGGTCGCAACTATCCAGCACATGTCGCGGAGTTCGATAGTGAGATTCCGGCGCAGCCGCTGCTCTTCCTCAAGCCCAATACCGCTGTGATCGGCCCAGATGACCCGATTCAACTTCCCAGTTGGTCCAGTGACGTCCATTATGAAGCTGAGCTTGCGGTGGTCATCTCACGGATGACCAAGAATGTCACCGAAGAATCTGCGCTCGATCACGTGCTCGGTTACATGGTCGCCAACGACGTGACCGCTCGTGACATTCAGAACAGTGACGACCAGTGGACCCGGGCCAAGGGATTCGACTCGTCCTGCCCACTCGGGCCGTGGATCACCACGGGTATTGACACGGAAGACCTGGGAGTCACCGCGCGCGTCAACGGCGAAGTCCGCCAGGATGCACGCACCAGTGACATGGTTTTCGACGTGCCGTTCTTGATCTCGTACATCTCGGAGGTATTCACCTTGCTGCCCGGTGACGTGATCTTGACTGGCACACCAGCAGGCGTCGGGCCACTTAATCCGGGCGATGTGGTCGAATGTGAGGTCGAAGGTCTAGGCACGCTGCGCAATCCTGTGGTTTCGGATATTTACGAGGCGGAGTAGTCAGAACAGTAGGTGAGCGACATGACAGTGACGATCAAACGAATTTATGACGAGTCCTCCCAGGCGGACGGGTGGCGGGTGCTGGTCGATCGACTCTGGCCGCGTGGCGTCACCAAAGAACGAGCCGACCTCGATGACTGGTGCAAGGAAGTCGCTCCCAGCCCGGATCTACGAACCTGGTGGGGACACGACCCACAGACCTTTGACGAGTTCACCCGTCGCTACCGCGCAGAATTGAAAGAGAATCCGGCTGTGGCTCAGTTCGCTGCGTCATGTCGCGAACACGACCGGGTCACGTTGCTCTACGGAGCAAAAGACCCACAGATCAACCACGCAGCGGTACTGCGTGAATATCTACAGGAACTGAAATAGATCAGCGCTGACCACGACGGTTGGTGCTCTGACCCGGCGACGACGCTATGACGACAAGGAGCGCTTGATGAAGACCATTGACCTCAAAGGTATTGCGGCACCCAATGTTGTGCTGGGTGTGATGCGCATCGCTGACATGTCGGACGAGGAGATCCGCACGCTTATCGGCACCGCCCGTGACGTTGGCATCGATTTCTTCGACCATGCCGCTGTATACGGTAACGAACTGCACGGATGCGAGCGCCGCTTCGCTGAAGCGCTGCGACTGACCTCCTCCCAGCGCGCAGAGATCACACTTCAAACCAAGGCGGGCATCGTCAAAGACGGCCCTTATTTCGACTACTCCTACGAGCACCTCACCGAATCAGTCGATGCGTCACTCGCGGCACTCCAAACGGACTACATCGACATCCTGCTGCTGCACCGCCCTGACGCACTCGTCGAACCGGAGGAAGTCGCTCGTGCCTTCGACGAGCTTCACCAGACGGGCAAAGTACGAGCCTTTGGAGTCTCCAATCACACGCCGCGTCAGATCGACCTGCTGCGCAAATACGTCAAGCAGCCACTGATTGCCAACCAACTGCAGTTGTCGATTACGCACTCCCCGATCGTGGCGCAGGGCATCGCAACCAATATGTCCGCTGAAGAACAATCCATCACCATAGACGGTGGCGGGATCGTGGATTACTGCCGACTGCACGACATCACGGTCCAAGCTTGGTCCCCGTACCAGGCCGGTTTCTTCAATGGGCCGTTTATCGGCAACGATGACTATCCAGAACTCAACGCCGTGCTAGACCGGTTGGCTGAAAAGTATGACGTAACGCCGACGAGCATCGCGACGGCGTGGATTACCCGTCACCCGGCGAATATGCAGGTGGTGCTGGGCACGACGACGCCCGAACGTGTCGTTCAGGCTGCAGCCGGGTCGCAGATTCCGTTGACGCGTGCCGAGTGGTACGAGCTCTTCCGCGCGGCCGGTCACATCGTGCCGTAACTGTTCACCGACCCGCGAGCGCTACAGATACGGGGCGAGAATCCGGTGCATGGCCGCAAGCGGAATATGCTGCCAATGAGGTCGGTGGACCTGTTCGTAACCGACCTCATAGGCGGCCTTGTCGAGTTCGAAGGTCTCAATCAGCGTTCGACGGTGAGACTCGTCCGGACGCGGATAACGAGCGGTAGGGGCAGGCTCATGCTGGAAGTAACCGGTGAGCAGTGCGTCACGGGCCTGAGAAGCCCATGCGGGCGAACCGTCACTGATCGCTGCGGCGTAATCCACCGACCGCAGCATTCCGGCAACATCGCGTTCTGGCAGATCCGGCAGGATGCGCGCCGCCAGCGGACGTAACGGCTCGCCCTCAAAATCGAGCACCCACCAGCCGTGCGGTGACCACAAGGTCTGCCCCAGATGCAGATCGCCGTGGAGGCGCTGTACCGTCACTGGCTCATCGCCAAGCTGGCGCCGCACCGCATCGAGGTAGGTGTCGATGGGACCGAGTAGTTCGCGCACCTGATCACAGCGTGACGCTGAATCCTCAAAGCGCTCCTCAAGGGCGTCGATCACGTCATAAAGGGAACTGATCTCAGCAGGGAAGGCGCGCCGCAGTGCGGTGTGCATCTCTGCTAGATCAGCGCCCAGAGTCCTCAAGTCAGTGGTAGCGGATAAGTCTCCGGCTGCCATCGCGCATGCCCGGGTGAACCCGTCTTCGGCGTCTGTCACCAATTGGGAGACGATGGCCAAGGTGGCCTGCCACCCGGCGAGAAACCGGCCGTCATCCACCTTGGACTCCAGTACCGCGTAGGTGCGTGGCACGTGGGCGAAACCAGCCGCAGCCAGTGAATTCGGCACGTCTAGATCGGGCTGGGCGCCGTCGACGACGCAGCGCAAGACCTTGACGATCACACCGTGGTGGACTCGCGGCATGATGATTGAGGTGTTGGACTGTTCGACCGCGAGCACAGCGCCAAGTCGGCGCCCGTCTTCGAGTTCGGGGGGATACACCCCAGGGCGTTCCGTCGGCGTGCCGGCAGTGGTGTCCTCGTCACCGATGTCGTCCGGAATCAACAGTCGGTTGGTTGACTGCTTGAGCCACGGTTCGACGATTCGCAGTTGTTCCAGCACCGCTCGATGAAACCGTTCATCGTGGGTCGCATCGATGACCGCGATATCGGTGTCGTCCACGGTCACCGTTGCGATCAGCCCGGGTGTCTGCTCAGGCTCCGCACTGATTTCCGGCTGGCCGTGACGTCGGCGGGAATAGTCGGCGAACGACACCACATTGCTGGCAGCACTGACCTCGCTATCGGGAGAAGTCGCCGGGGAGGGCTCGTCCTTTTCAACCACGTCGCAGATCAGCGGTACCTGGACTGTCACGCCACTGGGTGTGCGCAGCAACCAGATCTGCACATGGTCCGTCAGATCGATGACCGTCGCTGACGCCCAGTGTGAGTCACCCGGCCACCATCGCTGCTCCAATAACCACTGCCGCAGTGCTTCGGCGATGGCTGAGGGTAATTCGTCAGGACGTGAATTCAACATGAGTTAGTTACGACGCAGATGGAGCACATGTCCGACACGCTGACCTGGATCGAGAATCACCAGCGGGTGAGCATCCCACTGATAGGTCTCGCCAGACAGTTCGTCATAGGCGGTCATGGTGTCCTCTCCGAGATCTGCCATGCCGATGTCGGCCAGATCCAGATACACCACCGCATGCTGGGTGTTGTTCGGATCGATGTTGACCACGGTCAGCACGGTGTCGGCAACGTGAGTCGGCGTGTACTGGGCGTCAAGGTGGTGGGAGAACGCAATGACCGAATCGTTGCTGGTCGGGTGCACATGCAAATTGCGCAACTGCTGTAGCGACGGGTGGTTCTTACGGATGGCGTTGAGCCGGGTGATCAGATCGGCGATGCCGTAGTGCGAAGCAAGCGCCCAGTTACGAGGCTTGTACTCGTACTTCTCATTGTCGATCTGTTCCTCCACGCCGGGACGCGGCACATTCTCGAAGAGCTCGTAACCCGAGTAGATGCCCCATGTCGGCGACGACATGGCGGCGAGCATTGCGCGGATCTTGAACCCGGCGATACCACTGTGCTGCAGATAAGGGGGCAAAATGTCGTGCGTGGTAGGCCAGAAACTTGGGCGCATGACCCCGGATGGGTCGGCAATCTCGCGGAAGTACTCTTCCAACTCGTATTTGGTGTTGCGCCAGGTGAAATAGGTGTACGACTGGTGGAAGCCCACTGTCGCCAACGTTCGCATCATTGCGGGACGAGTGAAGGCCTCCGATAAGAAGATCACTTCAGGGTTGGTCTGGCGGATCTCGTCGAGGATGCGCTCCCAGAAGGACAGCGGCTTGGTGTGGGGGTTGTCCACCCGGAACGCGGTGACTCCGTGGGAGATCCACAGCTTCAGCATTCGCAGGATCTCGGAATAGATGCCCTCTGGGTCGCGGTCGAAGTTCAGCGGATAGATGTCCTGGTACTTCTTCGGGGGGTTCTCAGCGTAAGCGATCGAACCGTCGGATCGTTCAGTGAACCAGTCCGGGTGCTCTTTGACCCACGGGTGGTCCGGCGAGCACTGCAAAGCTATGTCGATGGCCACCTCGAGGCCCAGGTCGCGTGCGGTGGCGACGAAGTCGTCGAAGTCGTCGAAGGTTCCTAGATCAGGATGTATTGCGTCGTGGCCGCCATCGGGCGAGCCGATGGCGTAGGGCGAACCAGGATCGCGGTCAGTGGCGTTGAGCGTATTGTTCCGGCCTTTACGGAACGTGGTGCCGATGGGGTGAATCGGAGTGAGGTATACGGTGTCAAAACCCATCTGCGCGATGGCAGGCAAGCGCTTAGCGGCGGTTTCGAAAGTACCTGAGTGCCAGGTGCCGTCCTCGTCCTGATACGCGCCCTCCGAGCGAGGGAAGAATTCGTACCAGGAACTCGCCAATGCTGCCGCACGGTCCACCCGCAATGGATATGCCGGAGACGGCGAAACGAGGTCACGCAACGGCTCACGCCGCAAGACTCCCACGACGGCCGGGGATGTTGCGGCAGCCAGTCGCGATGGAACTGAAAGCGTGGCGTCGAGGGCCGTGTCGGCAGCGTCAGCCAAGATCTTGGTGTCGTCCGCCGAACGGAAATCCTCAGTGGCGGCTCGTCGTAGCACCGCGGCGCCTTCGGCGAGCATCAACTCGATATCGATGCCGGCATTGATCTTGATCTCAGCATCATGGCGCCAGGTGCCATACGGATCAGACCAGCCTTCGACGACAAAGGTCCAGTCGCCCTCACGGTCCGGCACCACGTGACCTAGCCAGATGTCCAAGCCCTTGCCGACTTCGCTCATCTGCGCGCGTGAATGCACCTTGCCACGGGGATCGATCAGTACCGCGGTGGCACTGTGGGCATCGTGCCCCTCTCGGAAGACCGTTGCACGAACCGGTACGACTTCGCCGACCACGGCTTTAGCGGCCCACCGGCCGCCTTCGATCACCGGTTCGACGTCAATCACCGGAATACGTCCGATGGTAGGTCCGCCAACGGCAACCTGCTGGTTGGCGGCTGTCGCGGACGCGCTGGCGGCAGGCGTGGCGGGGGCTGTGGTCTTTGGCTGCTTCACAAGCCTGAATCTACCTAGTTTCGACCACAACATGCCAGACGAGGCTCAGGCATGACGCATAAATGCCGCATAAACTGTGCCCGATGACCGCTACTGATCCCGCCTGGATGACGACCGGGAGCGCCCCATTGGTGCCTCCGGCCTCACATCCCGCCCGCAAACCTCGTTCCGCGATCGCTATTATTCTCGGGTTGCTGGGCGAAGTCTTGATCACAGTGGGACTGCTGGTGATCGGGTTTGTGGTGTGGCAGGTGTGGTGGCAATCGAATCAGGCTGTGGCCGTGGCCAACGAGCAGATCGCGGAATTCCACGCCAGTATCCCTGAGCCGGTCAAGGTCGCTGCGACACTGCAGACCGAGGGGGAGCCGCCAACAGTTGAGCCGGTTGGCTATGGCGAGACTTTTGGCGTCTTGATCGTGCCGAAGTGGTACGAGAAGACCAATAACAATATGCCCATCAGGTCAGGGACGACGCCGGAGATATTGGACCAAGCAGCAGCGGGACACTACGTCGACACTGCGATGCCCGGTGAGGTGGGCAACTTCGCCCTTGCTGGGCATCGTCGCACTCACGGCAATTCGTTCCGATACATCAATGATCTTGAATTTGGCGACCAGATCATCGTTGAGACGGCCCACACCTGGTACGTCTACGAAGTGACCAGTCATCGCATCGTGCTGCCCAACGAAATCGACGTCATTGCGCCGGTACCGAGCAGCCCGGAGGAGAAACCGACCAAACGGATGTTGACGCTGACCACCTGCCACTCGCCGACTTTGGGTGAGTGGGGAAACTCGCACCGCTGGATTACTCACGCTGAGCTGGTCGGGTGGATGGACCGCGCCGAGGGCATGCCCGAACAAGTGCTGGGCGAAGTGGAGATCGACTGAGATGTATGGATTCTTGTGGCGACGCCTGCCCGGACCTACCTGGCTCAAAATCATCGAAGTGGCCGTGCTGCTGGCGCTGGTTGTCTACGCGCTCTTCACCTGGGGATACCCCTGGGTTGCGGAACAGGTCGAAGTCGATCCGGTGATCGGCGAGTAGCTCGTGACTCTCCTTGACATCGTCCTGCTGGTAGGACTACTTGCTGCGCTCGTCGTCGGGTTTCGACGAGGTCTGGTCGCCACGCTGGGAATGCTGCTGGGTGCGGTGATCGGTGCGGTAGTGGCTTGGCTCGTCATACCACCGATCAATTCGGCAGTCCCATCTCCTGGGTGGCGTGTCGTGGTCACCTTGGTACTGGTGATCTTGCTACCTGTCTCCGGAGCTCAAATCGGTTCCCTCATAGGGCACATGCTCCGCAGTGGCGTGGATGTGACACCGCTACGTCTGACCGATCGAACCTTTGGCGCGCTTGCGAACGTCGTCGTGATGGCGCTGGGATTGAGTGTGGCGTCGGCCATGATCACCGGTGCGGGTATGCCGCATCTGGCACCGGCCTTCGCATCTTCGAAGGTGATCTCGACAATCAATGCGGCAATTCCGGCTCCCGTGGAACGAGCTCTGGCGGAACTGCGGGAACAGAGCATCCCTGCGGGAATGGCGGCTCTGGGCGACCTGCTCGGAGTGGGTACGCCCGGTGAGATTCCCCAGGTCGAGACCGACGACCCGAATATCGCCCGAGCGGCGCAGTCGGTGGCGCGGATATCAGGTGTGGCATTTGCGTGTGGAGTGACCTCGACGGGTACCGGTTTTGCAGTAGCACCGAACCTCGTGGTCACTAACGCGCACGTGGTTGCCGGTGTGACATCGCCGATAGCCGAGTTCCCGGGGCGCCGAGCCAGTACCGGCGAGGTCGTCTACTACGACGAGATAGATGACCTAGCGGTTATTGCTTTCGACAGCGACATCGCCGAGCCACTCACGGTATCTGCGGACCTGGAACGTGGTGACGAAGCAGTGCTGGTCGGCTACCCGCACGGCGGGCCATTGCGGATCTCAGGAGCAGCAGTGATGTCAGTAGGTACGGCTGACGTTCCAGAGGTTTCTGCTACGACGAGTTCTCCCCGACAGATCTATGCGCTCGCAGCCGATGTGCAACCGGGTAACTCGGGTGGTCCATTGCTGACCACCGATGGGCAGGTTGCTGGCGTGGTCTTCGCCAAAGCAGCCGACATAGACAACCTCGGTTACGCCATGACCACTACGGAACTATTGCCGGTGATGGTGCGGTCGTCCGATCTGACGGAAACGGTCGACACCGGCGAGTGCGTCGCACGGTGAGATCTCGATCTCGATCGTCGCCTATCGTGCAATAGACTTGCGCACATCGCAGTGAGAAGAACGCTTGAGCCGGAAGGACCATCGCCCGTGGCCAATAGAAGACTTCACCACAGGATCGCGGCGGTCGCTGCCGTAGGTGCGCTGACCATCGCCGGGTGCTCGGCGGAGGTGATCACCGATGACCCCGTCATTGTCGACGACGGTTGCACATCCGTGATCGTGGCCACGTCATCGGAGAAGGTCAATCTGATGGAGGAACTGGGCGAGGTCTTCAAGGAATCTCCGGAGCACGAGGCTCTGGCGCAGTGCGCGACTGTGGTACCGGTCAATGTTGCTTCGGGAAAGGCAGCGAAATATCTTTCGGAGTCCACCAAAGAGTGGGCACTCGGCGGTGAGGTGGCGCCGTCGGTATGGTCGCCGGCCTCGACGGTGTGGACCGATCGCGTCGCGTCCATCGCCGGTGAACAGGTCGTCGCGGGTGCCAAGAGTTTCACCAAGACACCGATCGTGTTCGGCATGCCGGAGTCGATGGCTAAGGCTCTTGGGTATCCGGGCACTGACATCAGCATTGCCCAGATCCACGATCTTGTCGCAGATCCGGGCGGCTGGGGAGCAGTCGGCAAATCAATCTGGGGTTCATTCAAGATAGCCAAGACAAACCCGAATACTTCGACTACCGGGCTGTCGACATTGCTGATGCAGGCCTATGCCGCAGCAGGCAAGACGGACGACCTCACAACCGGTGACGTCGCCGGGGCGGAGGAGTTCTCAAGAGTATTCGAGTCAGGTGCAATCCACTATGGAGACACCACTGGCAAGGTTCTGCAGAACCTCGCGGATGGGCAAACGGGCGGTGGCGGCTCGTCCTATGTCAGCGCGATTGCGCTTGAAGAGACATCGCTCTACAACTACAACCTCGGCAATCCTGACTCGCATACGGTCCAGCCGGGCGAAGTCCTCACGCCGCCAGCTGAGAAACTGGTCGCGATCTACCCCAGTGAAGGGTCGATGTGGAGCGACAACCCTGCGGTGGTCCTCAACGCCGCATGGGTGGAACCAGAGCAGAAGACGGCCGCTGACGCGTTCGTTGCGTTCTTGCACACTCAAGCTGCTCAGAGTCTGCTGCCGGAGTACGGCTTCCGACCACTCGATAGCGGTGTCGACGCGTCCAAGACGCTCAACGACTCCGTTGGAATCGACGTCTCGCAACCGAAGACAACTCTTCCGCAGCCAGCGCCAGAGGTGGTCTCGGCTGTGATCGAGCAGTGGACGCAGATCCGTAAGCCGTCCGCAATCCTGCAACTCATTGACATTTCAGGCTCGATGGACGAGGGCATCGGCGGTGGGCAGACCCGACTCGATGGTGCCATCGCTGGTTCCACCACGACGCTCGGCGACGTGCGCCCAACAGACGAGATCGGGGTGTGGGCTTTCACCACGGGTATCAGCGATGAGATCGATGGGAACCTTGTCGATGGCATCGCTGTGGTGCGTCCGTTTAGCGAACTTGCTGGCGATAAAGAGGCACTGCGGTCCGATATCGAAGATCTTGCCTATGCCCGACGTGCCGGAACGCCACTGTATGACGCGCTGAACACTGCCTACGACTACATGAAGGGGCATGCTGAGTCAGGTCGGATCAACGCCATCGTGGTGCTTTCCGATGGCGAGGACACTGACTCGCGTACGCAACTCGACTCGCTGATCCAGAAGATCAACGCCGACCAGAAGGAAGGCGGCAACGACAAGCCGGTGCGCATCTTCGCCATTGCCTACTCGGATTCCGCTGACGTCGACGCATTGTCGAATTTGGCTCGCGCCTCGGGCGGTCAGGTCTTCGACGCGACAGACCCGACGCAGATCGCCGAGACGTTCCAGTCGGTGATGAACAACTTCTGATCGCACCAGTTCACATTCGTCACAACGTGGTTTTGAGGAGGCATAGTGGCTACAGTCAACGACATCGTCGAGACATGTGGTGACATATCGGTATGCCAGTTGCCTGGTGCCTCGATCTCGAATGCCTCGGAACTGCAACGGGTTCTCCCCGACGGGGTGCAGGTGATCGTGATAGAGCCGCCTGACGTGTCCTCGACCCACATCGCAAATAGCGTGAAGCAAGCGACCGGCGCCGACACCGTTATCGTGATTGAGGATCACGCAGTGAAAGATCGGTTTGGGGTGGCGTCGAATCAGGATTCTGATTCGATTTTTGAGGCGCTCTATGGACAAGGCCAAAATGACGGCGGACTTGCCGTGGCTGGGATCGCTGACACGCTCGTTCCCTCTTCCCCAGCGGCGTCCATTCCCGGTAATGATGAAGGGTTCTCGCTGGGAGGACTATCGGGTGGCGCCCTGATCGCTGTGGTCGCCATGGTGGTGATCGGCGGGACGATCATCGAGGTCGTCCATCGAGTCCGTAAGAAGAACCGCGCGGGTGCGAACGGAATGTCTGCGCGCAGATTGGAAAAGGAACTGGGTGAGGCTCTCGATGGTGAAGACGGTCGTTTCCTGCGCGAGGCGATAGAGCAACTCGATGAACGGGCCCGCGCGCTGCCGCAGATCGGTCCGCAGTTGACCGGTTTGCGCGGCCACATTTCAGAACTCTTCGTGCGAGTGCGCAAACGCGGCACCGATCAGCAGATCCGACTCTTGCAAGCAAAATACAAAGACACCTTGACCAAGTTGCTCAAGGCTCTCAGCGACGATTATTACGGGGACATCGTGAGGAACCCACGATTCTGGAGCAATCCGGAATCGCGCCTTGCTGACGTGCAACGCGCAATCGGCTCTGTCGATAGCCAAGCAGTAGAGAACATCATGCAGGTCAACGAATCGCGCGACCTTGAGTTCCAGGTGGCACTCGATTCGCTCATCAAGTCTGTTGACGAAGCACGGCTCTCCGATGTCTACAGCGACCGTGAGCCATAAGTTTAGGCACTAGATACGAGCAAGCACTCGTCTCCAGCGCCCCATATGCTGACACCAGGCCCGAACAACACCCTGCTCACCTGAGCACCCAGGAGGATAGTGATGTCTACAGAGACTGTAACGGTTGATTTTGCCGCACTGATGGACGCAGGCGACACACAAAGTGCTGAGGTGCAGGGCACCGCGCTCGAAACCGCTATCGCCGAGGTGCCAAGCGCTGACATCACTGTTGCGCGGCCGGAAGATGCCGCTTTCAAGTTCCGCAGTCTGCTGACCGACAAGCAGCGCGCCGACTTGGAAAAGGGCGCGCCAGCGTTAGCACAGAAGTTCATAGCCGATGTGAACCAGATCGTCAGCTTCGGTGCTCCGGTGATGAAGAAGATGAACGACGCCTCGACCCAACTGCTCGACGCTCAGCGTGACATCAAAGTGCCGGAAGCGGACGCCATCGTCAACGACATGTTGCGCGAGATGGATGGCTTCGAGAAGAAATGGCGTTCGGTCAAACTCGAGAACGCAGTCAACTCGGTCAAGGGCTGGTTCAAAAAGACCAAGTACACCCTCAAGACGATGGTGCGCGAATCGAAGCCGATCGCCGACAAGATCGACCTTGCCGAGGTGAAACTCCAGGAGATGGAGACCGCTCTGGCGGACAATGTCGCTCGAGGGCAACTGCTGCACAAGCAGGCGCTGTCTCACATGGACGACGTTGTGGCTGTGCTGGCTGCCTTGGAACAGGTGATCGATGTTCTGCGAGCAGAATTCGTTGAGGCAGACGCCACGCTGCGCGCGGCAGAGGCATCGAATATGGACTCAGTTCAGTACAAGGGTGAGACCATCACCACGAATGAGTTGCGCGAAATCCACGCGAATCTATCCTTTGTGCTCTCGGAGACGGAGAAAACCTGGGCAGACTGGCGCTCACAGTTCTTCCTGGGTTTCGCGCACGCCCCAGCGACGCGCAACCTGATTGTCACCACATTCGCATTGCGCCGCCGTCTTGCGACCTTTAGGACCATGGGTCTGCCATCGGCGCGGCAGTCGCTCGCACTGTGGCAGCAGGCCGCGTTTGCGAAAGAGGGCGCGGAACTGGGCGCGGCAGTCCAAGAAGGCACGAACAAACTCATCCAAGGTGCGTTCCAGGGGACTGCAGCGTCGGTCGAAGCGGTTGCGAACGCCGCGCAGGCACCGGTGATCACCGAGGAGACGATCTGGGTCGTGATCGACTCCGTGAAGGCCCAATGCGCGTCAATCGTGCAAGCTGACAAAGCAGGACGAGCATTGCGCGCCCGCAACTTGCAGGCTCTTGAAAAAGGCGAAGCGCAGATCGAGGACGCCGTGATTGCCTCGCAACGGGCTATCGCCGACGCAAGCAAAGCTGCACCTGCAGCAGCAGTTAACACCGACGAGTCGGCGACGGATGAGTCCGCCACCGATCCAGGCGACGACCTGCTGGGCAAGCTCACACAATAGGATTCGGCGGATAAGCGGGGAGTCGCGTCTGGGTCAAGAGCCTAGGGATGCGCGCTTTACCATCAAGATCGCGTAGTCTTGAGGATCGTGGCCACCATCGACTTCGCATCCGAAATAACGCAACTGCGATCCACCCTCGACACCATTTCTGCAGTGTCGGACCCGACAGCGCTGCGCGCAAAAATCGCCGAACTCTCCGAGCAGGCGGCCGCCCCCGATCTGTGGGATGACCAAGACAAAGCGCAAAGCGTCACCACTGCGCTGTCTCAGGCACAGGGGGAACTGGAGCGGGTCAAGTCGATGGCAGGCCGTATTGATGACCTGGAGGCACTCGTCGAACTGGCAACAGAAGAAGGCGATGACGCCGATACTCTGGCCGAAGCCGAGTCCGAACTCGTCACTATCAAGAAGGACCTTGACGCACTGGAAGTGCGCACATTGCTGTCGGGCGAATACGACTCGCGTGAGGCCGTGGTGACTATTCGCGCAGGGGCAGGTGGTGTGGATGCGGCAGACTTCGCTGAAATGCTGCTGCGCATGTATCTGCGTTGGGCGGAGCGCCACGGCTACCCGACCTCCGTGCTGGACACGTCCTACGCGGAAGAAGCCGGACTCAAGTCAGCCACCTTCGAGGTCAAAGCGCCTTACGCTTTCGGCACGTTGTCTGTTGAGGCGGGAACCCACCGGCTGGTACGCATTTCACCATTCGACAACCAGGGGCGGCGCCAGACTTCGTTCGCCGCTGTCGAGGTCGTGCCGTTGATTGAGCAGACCGACTCCATTGAGATCCCGGAGTCGGAAATCAAAGTCGATGTGTTCCGTTCCTCTGGACCAGGTGGGCAGTCCGTCAACACCACCGACTCTGCTGTTCGTATGACCCACATTCCGACTGGAATCGTGGTGTCGATGCAGAACGAGAAGTCACAGATTCAAAACCGTGCTGCTGCGTTGCGTGTGTTGCAATCGCGGTTGCTGTTGGAGCGTCAAGCCGAAGAGCGCGCCAAGAAGAAGGAACTGGCGGGCGACATCAAGGCATCCTGGGGGGACCAGATGCGCTCCTATGTGCTGCAGCCCTACCAGATGGTCAAGGATCTTCGTACCGAATACGAGGTGGGTAACACCGGTGCTGTTTTCGACGGGGACATTGACGATTTCATCGAAGCGGGGATCCGCTGGCGGCGCTCGCAGGAGCGAAACGCTAACTAGGTAAGCGCCCCATAAGACGAGTACCGTCGGTGTTACGAAGGATTCACTCGATAGGAGAGACCGATGAATCAGAAGAACACGTGGTACGAAGAATTCCGGGTCAACAGTGATTCGGTCGTAGCCAAGGTGCGGGAACTGATCCAGGCGGGCAACGTCAGACGAGTCTTCATCAAGAACGACAAAGGCGACACTCTGCTGGAGATCCCACTGAACGCCGGACTGGCGGTCACCGCTGCGACGGCGCTGGTCGCACCGGCGCTGGTGGCTGTCGGAGCCATTGCAGCGCTGCTGACCCAGGTCACCATCGGTGTGGAACGCCAGGGCAATCCCGGGGAAGGCTCTGTTGTCGACGGAGATGTCGTCGAATAATCGCCGACGCCACTGCTGAAAAGGCCCGATTCCTAGTCGTGACACTAGGCGATGTATTGAAATCGGTTCGGCGTGTCAGGTCAGCCGATTCAGGTAGCCCCTCTACTCTCGTTGAGATAGTGCATTGTCATTTGGCATGCCCGGGTATGTGATTTCGAGAGGGGAGAGCGCGACGTGATTCGTTTTGACAACGTCACCAAAGTTTACGCGCGGGGCGCTCGTCCGGCACTACACGATATTTCACTAGAGATCGAGCGCGAAGAATTCGTATTTCTGGTGGGGGCTTCTGGTTCTGGAAAATCGACCTTCCTACGGCTGGTGCTGCGCGAAGAGCGTGCCACTTCGGGAACAGTTTTCGTTGCGGGCCGTGACCTTGGCAACCTGTCGAACTGGAAGGTCCCGGCGCTGCGCCGCCAGATCGGCGCGGTCTTCCAGGACTTCAGATTGCTGCCCAATAAGACTGTCTTCGAAAATGTCGCATTCGCATTGCAGGTCACCGGTCGGCCGCGGCACCAGATTCGCACCACGGTGCCTGAGGCTCTCGAACTCGTAGGTCTTGCTGGCAAGGAAAAGCGGCGTCCGCATGAGCTCTCCGGCGGCGAGCAGCAGCGTGTGGCCATTGCGCGCGCCATGGTGAACCGACCTCCGATCTTGCTGGCTGACGAGCCGACGGGAAACCTGGACCCCACGACCTCGCTCGGCATCATGCGTCTTCTGGACCGGATCAACCGCACCGGGACCACTGTTGTCATGGCTACCCACGATGACGAGATCGTCGACCAGATGCGTAAACGTGTCATCGAACTGCAGACCGGTGATCTGGTCCGCGACCAGTCACGCGGTGTCTATGGGGCGTCCCGCTAGGAGTTATTGATCTTGCGTTTTCAATTCATCGCCTCGGAGATCTGGATCGGTCTGCGTCGCAACCTTTCGATGACCGTGGCCGTGATCATCGTGACCTTCGTGTCGCTGACCTTCATCGGTTCTGCGGCCTTGCTGCAGACGCAGATCGGCAAGTTCAAGGATGACTGGTACGGGAAAGTCGAAGTGTCCGTCCTGTTGTGTCCGGTGAACTCCGCGAAGCCGGTGTGTGCTTCGGGAGAAGCCACTAGCGAACAGATTGCGCAAATTGAACAAGTGCTCGAATCGCCAGAGATCGCGCCGGAGATCGAAACGGTCACTTTCGAGTCCAAGGCTGAGGCCTGGGAATCCTTCGCTGACCGATTTGAGGGCCAATGGTTGCTGTCGCAGGTCTCTGAAGAGGACATGAACGCCTCGTTCCGGATCAAGCTGACCGACCCCTCGAACTATCAAGTCATCGCCGACATCCTGACCGGACGAGCAGGTGTCGAGGAGGTTCAAGACCAGCGTCAGATTCTAGAGCCGATCTTCCGGGTACTGGGTGGGGCGACCCTGGTTGCTGCCGGGCTGGCCGCAGTGATGCTGCTGGCGGCGATTTTGCTGATCACCACTACGATCAGACTTTCCGCACTGAGCCGTCGCCGTGAAACGGGCATCATGCGACTGGTGGGTGCCTCGAACTTCTTCATCCGGCTGCCGTTCATGCTTGAGGGGGCTATCGCAGCTTTGATCGGTGGCATACTGTCGGTGACCGGCTTGTGGTTTGCAGTCAAATACCTGGTGCAGGCACAGCAGTCCAGCACGATGCAGTGGGTTCCGGTGGTCACAACGTCCGAGGTATGGCGGTTGGCGCCGTGGTTGATCATCACGGCCGTCGCGGTCGCAATGGTGGCGTCCGCGCTGACGCTACGTAGGTATTTGAAGGTGTAACGATGACGAGTTCTTCCCGGCGCAACCGGATCACTGCAGCGATACTCGCAACGGTGATGCTGTTTGGTGGCGCGGTGACGTCAGCTGCTGCCGACGACCTGGCAGATCTCGAGAAGAAGCTGCGCAATGCTCGAAGCCAGGCAGATCAGAACAAGTCGGCGCTTGATGACGTCCTGGGCGACCTAGAGCACTCTGACAAGGAACTGGCCGAGGCTTACGAGAAACTCGAGACCACTCGTGCTCAAATCCCCGTCGCTGAGGCGGAGTTGGCCAAGGCTGATGGAGAGTACGAGGTTGCCCAGCGCGAGGCGACGACCATTGCTGAACGACTGGAAGATGCTCGTGAGGAGCGCAGCGAGATTGCCGAACAGATCGAGAAGAACGAGCGGGACGCTGCGCGAGCGCAGCAAGGCATCGCGCAGATGGCCCGTGACTATGCGCGCGGCAACTACCGCTTCACCTCCATCGAATTGCTCGTCGGTGCCAGTGATTTCTCAGAGGTGATGGCGGACTACAGCCTGTCCCAGACCGCGATGCGCACCGAAGCCGATGCGCTGCAGTCAGTGCGCGAAGCGCAGGCAGTAGCAACGAATATGCAGGTACGCCTTGAGGCTGCGGAAGAGACCATCGCCACGTTGCAGGTGCAGGCGCAGCAGAATGTCGAGACCACCAAGCTCGCGCAGCAACAGGCGACGGACGCGAAGAATCGACTGGATCGGTTGGCTGCCGACCAGTCAGCCGCCGCCGCGAAGATCGAGTCACGACGTCAGGCAGAATTGACTCGTCAACAAGAGCTCGAGGACGAATCGTCCGAGCTCAGCGACGAGATTCAAAAGTTGATCGGTCTGACCAAGGCTGAGCGCCGTCGCCTCAAGAAGGAACGTGAGAAGGCCGAACGTGAAGCTCGTCAACGTGCCGAAGCGCAGCGCAAGGCACAGGCGAACAACGGGTCAGGAAACTCGGGATCATCAGGGTCCGGGTCGTCAGGTCCGCCGAGCAGTTCAGGGTCTGGCAAGTTCCTTGGCTATCCGGTGAGCAATCCTTACATCACCTCGCACTACGGCATGCGATTCCACCCGGTGCTGCACTACTGGCGGTTGCACGCGGGCACTGACTTCAGGGCATACTGTGGCGCTGCGATCTATGCGTCCGGCTCTGGAACGGTGCAATGGGCGAAGTACCGTTCCGGCTGGGGCAATCAGGTGATGATCAACCATGGCACCGTGAGCGGATCGAACCTGATGACCAGTTACAACCACCTGTCGCGCTTCGCGGTTTCGAGTGGGGCCAAGGTCAAGAAGGGTGATCTGGTCGGGTACTCCGGTGCGACGGGAACGGTGACGGCATGCCACTTGCACTTCGAGGTGTACGTCAACGGAAACACCGTCGATCCGATGTCGCGGCTGTAGGCATTGACGATGCTTCGGGCGTCGATCGATTCGTCGTTGCACCGTGGGCGTTGCGTTGTGGATAAAAACAGGTGAACTCGTCCATGCCTGTGTACTAGGCTTGGTTGCCGTTGCACAGTGCCATGGCGCTGGAAAACACAGTGCCCCGGCGAAGAGAAGAGGAGGAGTCGTGGCCAAGAACAAGATGTACAACGTCGGTCCCACTCCGTCCAAGAAGGCGCCGGAGAAGACCGTGAGCAAGTCGCTGATCGCTTCGAACAAGCGGGCTCGGCACGACTATGCGATCGACGATGTCCTCGAAGCCGGGATCGTTTTGACCGGAACTGAGGTCAAGGCGTTGCGCGCGGGACGAGCCTCCCTGATCGATGCCTATGTGGCGATTGATAGGGGAGAGGCGTGGCTTGAGGCTGCGCACATCTCGGAATATGCGCAGGGCACCTGGACGAATCATGCGCCGCGACGCAAGCGCAAACTGCTGCTGCACCGCAGTGAAATTGAGCGTCTTGATCAGCGGGTTCGTGAGAAGGGCTTCACGATTGTGCCGCTGTCGCTGTACTTCCTCGATGGACGAGTCAAGGTGGAGATCGGGGTTGGCCGCGGTAAGAAGGAATGGGATAAGCGCCAGACCTTGCGCGAGCGTCAGGACAACATGGAGGCGCGGCGCGCCATGCGCTACCGGGAGATCGGCTAACACAGTCGGTGTTCCTCCCAGGTGCTGCAGGGTTTCTTCCATTGCCGCAGGGAAACAAACCGGCGACAAGGAAGTTGCCCTGCAGCAATGGCGGGGCGCCGTACTGAGTCCGCCCGGAAATAAGCGCGACAGTCGATTGGTTGAACAGATAGACTGATACATCGTTACCACTGCTGCTTGTCGTGGTGGCGAGTTTGACAACTGAACACGGGGGTGATCGGTTTCGACGGTGGTCGTGATTCCACGCGAAGCGGGTCGAGGATGCAGGCTTATCTCGTTAACGATGTCTGCAAACCAATAGGTGCCGATTCCAAGCGCACCGACTTCGCACTCGCTGCCTGATAGCGCGAGCGCATAAGAAGTCCGTCAGCCCGGGGTAGCTTCCGCTCCGGATCCTGGCGTCATCTAGGAAGCCACTGCTGGTCGTTCTCGTCGGTGGAACGATCGGGACTTTTAGCCGACTGAGCCTGTCAGCAACTTGTCTGCGTGAGTGCTGGGGCCGAGAAAATCCATAGCAGACTGCACCCGGAGAATTCGTGGGTGACCGTCACCGGACCGGGGTTCGATTCCCCGCACCTCCACCACGTCTGACCTGTGCAAACATGGTTCAGTAAGAAACATTTCAACACGTAGTGACAACATGTGCGCGCTACGTGTGCTCATACTCGAGAATGGTTGAGACATCCTCGTGGCCGAAGGCGCAGCAGATCACCTGCTGCGCCTTCGGTTTTTGGTGCGTGATTCGGAGTTGTCCCCTAACCGGTTGTCTACTACTTGCGGATTGCCTCGGAACGTTGGAGGTGCGTTAGTGGTGTTGGGGTGCCGTTATATCCGTCAAATTCGTACGTCGAAGCGCAAGAAGCGCGTCGAACTGTAGGGATCTTGTCTGGCGGGGTGGCTGTTGCTCCGGGAATTGGCAGCGAGAGCCCGGGGATCGACAACCGAGACAACCTTGTGGGCGGTTTTGCAGGGGCTTCGTGGCCGGATGGCATCATGGAAGCACTGCTTTGCAGCGGAAACCCTCACACGCCCGTCGTGTCACATTTCACAGTGTTGCGTGGATCACATTTTGATTACGAACGCTGTCTCACGTTGACACGAGTAAATAAGGAAGGTTTACTAACGAACATGGCAACGACCTCAGAACAGCGTGCGCAGCGTCTTGGACGCGTGCTGCGCCCCAGCGCGAAGGTACTGCCTGAACATGCCCGAGCACACAACCGGGCACTGGTTCTGCAGCAACTTTTTCACTTCGGCCCGATCTCGCGCGCCTCAATCGCTCGCGCTACTGGATTGACCCGTGTCACGGTCTCTGACCTGGTCGCGGTGCTGATCTCCGAAGGCCTGGTGGAAGAACTCGGCACGCAAACGGCGGGCAGGGTCGGCAAGCCCGCGACACTGCTCGGAATGCGAACGTCGGCGTTCCACATCGTGACAGTGGATCTCACCGCTGGGGACATCATGCGCGGCGGCATTGTCACACTCACAGGCGACGTGGTCGACTACCGGGAACAACCTGTCGACGGCCAAACCGGCCAAGACATGACTGAATTGGTGACGAAGTTCTGCCGCTTGCTGGTGTCCGCCTCAAAGCAACCAGTCATCGGCATCGGCATCGGCTCGCCTGGTGTCGTCGATGCGGCAGGGACGGTCGTGAACGCACCGAACCGGGGTTGGTACAACGTGCCGTTGGCTGAGATTCTCACGAGCACCCTCGGCATCCCGACTCACGTCGCCAACGACGCTGACACAGCGGCACTAGGGGAGTTGACCTTCGGTGGCGCTGACCCTGACGGTCTGCTCATCGTCACAGTCGGCGAAGGCGTCGGAGCGGGACTGCTTGTCGATGGTTCGCTGGTGCGTGGCGTCAACCATGCTGCTGGCGAGATCGGACACGTACAGGTCGTCGAAGACGGCGCGACCTGTGCCTGCGGTCGAATCGGCTGTCTCGAGACAGTGCTATCAGCGCCCGCACTACATGAGGCGCTGGTGAACCGCTCAACCGAGGATGCCGCGGCGCATCTGGCATATGTCGGCAAACTGCTCGGCACGCTGTTGTCTCCCGTTATCAGCGCACTCAATATTGGGGAGGTCCTGCTCAGCGGTCCAGCAGACGTCCTCGACGGTCCACTGCGTGAATCAGTGGTGGAAACCGTCAACCAACGAACCATGCCCGCCATCAGCAGTGGTTTGTCAATCTCGATGGCAACTTTGGGTCAGGACGTGGTACTGCGTGGTGCCGCCGTCCTGGTCCTATCCGGCCAACTAGGCGTGTCCTAGGTTCACAGCGGAACCCACGTCACAGGCGGCCACCACTTGTTTCGCACAACTCAATAAGCAGCACCGAACGGTGTAATGCAGCAACCGAGAGGAACGATCAGTGAAGCGCAATCGCATCATCACAGCGGCTGTGGCGGTGTCCATGGCTGTGACGCTGGGACTGACAGCATGTGGGTCAGATGACCCCACGACTTCTTCAGCACCTCAGAATCCAGATAACACACCGACAGAGGAAGCACCGGAAGGTGCCACCATCACGATGTGGGTTGCCGGCGGCGACACCCCCGACGAGCTTCGTGATTACCTCAAGACGACCTTCGAAGCCGAGAACCCCGGCTCGACACTCGTCATCGAGCAACAGGAGTGGGATGGCCTCGTCGCTAAACTTACGACCGCCCTCCAAGACCCCGAGAACACCCCGGACGTCGTTGAAGTGGGTAACACCCAATCACCGACCTTCACCACCATCGGCGCATTCCGTGACCTCACGCCACTGTACGAAGAACTCGGCGGGGACAAGTTGCTCCCCAGCTTCGTCGAAGCCGGTAAAGCAGACGGCAAGAACTTCGCATTGCCGTACTACTTCGGTTCGCGCTACATGTTCTACCGCAAGGACCTGTGGACCGCGGCTGGCCAGGAAGTTCCCACCACCTTGGACGAGTTCGCCAAGTCGGTGAAGGAACTCAAGAACGACAAGATGTCCGGCTTCGGCATCGGTGGCCAGGACTGGCGCAACGGCATTTCCTGGATCTTCGCCAACGGTGGAGACCTGGCTCGCGAAGAAGGCGGCCAGTGGGTGTCGACACTGTCCGACCCAGCCACCATCAAGGGACTCGAGCAGTGGCAGGACGTCTACCAGGGTGCTTCCATCGTTCCGTCCACGGAACGTGACATCGCGTACTGGGACCTGCTCAATGACGGCGAAGGCGGAGCAGACCCCGCAGCCGCGACCATCATGGCACCGGGCTGGGCACGCTGGTCCATCGGTGACCTGACCACCAACGACGACGGTGACGAAGTACGTGATGGCATGGCCGACGAATCGAAGTTCGATATCTTCGCACTGCCAGGCGTTGACGGCGGCGTCGCACCAGTATTCGCCGGTGGTTCGAACATCGGTATCTCCGCGAACTCGAAGAACCCGGAGTTGGCCGAGAACCTCATGCGGATCATCTTCTCGGACGAGTACCAGCAGATGCTGGGAGAGAACGGCCTCGGACCAGCAAACGCTGACTTCGCTGACTCGCTCGGCACCGACAAGTTCGCCCAAACCACCATCGAAACCGCAGCTGCGTCGAAACTGACCCCGGCAGCCCCTGGTTGGGCAGCGATCGAAGGACAGTTCATCTACGAAGACCTGTTCCAGAAGATCGCAGACGGCGGTGACGTGACCGAGCTGGCGAAGGAATTCGACGACAAGATCACACCACTGCTCAACATGTGAGTTAGCGGTCAGAACGCCTGTTATTGACCAGTTGTGGGGGCCGGGAGCCCTGGCCCCCACAACGACCCACCGCCCGCTTCGCGATTAAGGTCTAGTTTCCTCATGACGGATACGATCGCGCCTTCTGCTGCCCATGTGCCGCCTGACACGACAGCGCAGCAACCGCAAAGGCGTCAGGAGCCATCAGGTAAAAAACGACGAGGAAAACTCGTCCCCTATCTTCTCCTCACCCCCGCTATCCTCGGTCTGCTTGCCGGACTTGGATATCCGCTGTACTGGCAGTTCACCACCGCATTCAAGGAATACGGTCTACGCCAGGCATTCGGCGCCCCGGCTGAGTGGGTATGGTTCGACAACTTCACCAAGATCCTCACTGACGATGCGGTCTGGGCGGTCGTTGTTCGATCATTGGCATTCTGTCTCGTCAATGCCCTGCTGACAGTGGCGATCGGACTGGCGCTAGCGTTGCTCATGCGCGCGGTATCGGCCCCAATCCGCATCACCATCCAGATCGCGATGCTCTTGGCCTGGGCGATGCCCATGGTCGCCAGCGTCACGGTCTTCAAATGGTTATTCAACTACCGCACTGGACTGGTCAACTGGGTGCTGGTCAAGTTGGGAATGGACCAGTTCGAGAACTACTCGTGGTTCTCCAGCCCTTGGACCTTCTTCCTGGTCGCCACCATGATCGTGGTGTGGATGTCGGTGCCGTTCGTGGCGCTTTCCTTGTACGCCGGGCTGACCTCAGTGCCGGATGAGATTGTCGAGGCCGCGCGCATCGACGGTGCAAGCTCGACTCAAATTCTGTGGCGCATCTTGGTCCCGATGATCAAGTCGGTGCTGTCCATCGTGCTCCTGCTGCAAATCATCTGGGATCTGCGCGTCTTCGGTCAGATCAACCTGCTGCAACAACAAGGCGCCCCGGTGGGGTCAACCAACCTGTTCGGAAACTTCATCTATGAAGTCGGCGTGGGACGAGGCGACTTCGGAACCGCGGCAGCAGTCTCCCTCTTCGTGCTCGCCCTGACCATGTTGATCTCATGGCCGTACGTCCGTTCCTTGATGAAAGAGGAGGAGAACTCGTGACCGCGATCGAAGTAACGCGCGACGCGCCCGAGCCAGTTACCCGGACCACCAAGGCGGCAGTGTCGGCCACAGCGGTGCCCAGAGCGAAGAACCGGCGCAAGATCCGCCCTGGGAAGGTCGTCATTTCCCTGCTTGGCATAGCCGCAGCACTCGTATGGGTGTTCCCTGTGTATTGGATGATCATCTCCGCCTTTACCCCCAACGCCCGACTGCAATCGACTAACCCGAGTTTCTTCCCGACGTCGGCGACGTGGAGTGGCTTCACCAACGTCATCTCCGGCAGTGGCTTCGTCGGCGCACTGCGAATGTCACTGGCGATCACGGTGTTGACCGTGCTAGTCGTCATCATCTGGGCGACACTGGCCGCGTTGGCCATCAGTCGCTTCAAATTCAAAGGACGCAAGTCGTTCCTGCTGGCGGTGCTGTTCATTCAGATGCTGCCCGCTGAAGGACTCTTCCTCGCCCAGTACCAGATGTTGTCCAAAGCCCAGTTGGTCAACACCATCTGGGGTGTGTCGATCATCTACATCGCCGCGATCATCCCGTTCACGGTGTGGATGCTGCGCGGATTCGTCGCTGGCGTGCCCGCCGAGTTGGAAGAAGCCGCGATGGTTGACGGCCTGACCCGCTCGAAGGCGTTCTTCAAGATCACATTCCCGCTGCTTGCCCCAGGTCTGATCGCCTCCGGCGTCTATGCGTTCTTGCAAGCCTGGAATGAGTTCACCGTTGCCTTGATCGCATTGCCGGCCCGTGACGCCCAAACCTTGCCGATCTGGTTGCGCAGTTTCCTAGCCGACTCAGCCAACAAAGGCATCGACTGGTCGCAAGTCATGGCTGCGTCGACTCTGATCGCGATCCCAGTGATCATCTTCTTCCTGATCGTGCAGGGGCGGATGACGTCGGGACTGGTGTCGGGGGCGGTGAAGGGCTGACGTGAATACCAACGACAACCGGCCGCCCCTGCGGATCGGTCTAGACATTGGCGGCACCAAAGTGCTCGGCGTGCTGATCGGCCCATCGGGCCGCGTCATCGCGGAAGCTCGCGAAGCCACTATCCACGGGCCGGAAGGAACCGTGAAGTGCGCGGTCAATGCCATCGACAAATTGCTCAGTGACGCAGGCCCGCGGGCGAGCATCGCAGGAATCGGTGTGGGTATCCCCGGGTTGGTGGACCCGCTGACCGGGGTCGTCTCCCACGCGGTGAATCTGGAAATCACCGAACCATTCGACCTGCATACGGCGCTGCGAGACCGACTGACTCACGTTCCGCAGGCTGATCCAGGGCCGTTGCCGATCATCATTGACAATGATCTCAACGTAGCCGCATTGGGTGCGGGGTTCTTGCGTGGTGAAACCGACACTGACCTGGCTTTCGTCGCGGTTGGTACCGGTTTGGCAGCGGGCATAGTCCTCGATGGACGATTGCGGCGAGGCGCTTGGGGCGCTGCCGGGGAGATCGGGCATGTGCCGATGGATCCGGCAGGACCATTGTGTCCGTGCGGCCAGCGCGGCTGCCTGGAACTCTATGCGTCTGGATCGGCCTTGGAGCGTCAGTGGGGTGAACGGTCCGTTCGCCCGGCACCGCGTGATGTCTTCGATGCGGCAGCGGCCGGGGACGTGCGGGCAACACGGATCCGCGACGAGTTTGCCGCCGCCCTGGCCTGGGCGGTGCGATTACTCGTACTTACCTACGACGTGAAGAATGTGGTGCTTGGCGGGGGAGTCTCATCGCTAGGCGAACCATTGCTCCAGGCTGTGCGCGAGCAGTGCGATATGGCGTGCGCCCGCTCGCAATTCCTGACTGCGTTGGGAATCTCCGACCGGATCGCGCTGTCTCCCATGGGCGTGCCGGTGGCGGCAATCGGCGCTGCGGTCGCAGGTGGGGCCGCAAGCGTCGAAACAACGCTGCACTCGTCTACTGGACCAATTGAGGTGAATATCTGATGGAGGTTGTGATCCAACCTGGCGCGGCATTAGCCGAACTCGCGGCGGAAGCGATCATCAGACTGCTGGAGCGTAAACCTGACGCCGTGCTTGGGCTGGCCACGGGTTCGAGTCCGCTGCCGATCTATCGCGAGTTGATCGAGCGGTATCAGGACGGGCAAGCCGACTTCTCTGGCGCCGCGGCATTTACGTTGGATGAATACGTCGGCATCGATCCTGATCATCCGCAGCGGTACCGCAATGTCATTGACGACGAGTTCACCAAGCATGTCAATTTCCGTCCTGAAGCAGTGCATGGTCCAGATGGGAACGCCGCAGATCTCGCGCTCGCCTGCCAATCCTATGAGGAGGCCATCAAAGCGGCCGGTGGGGTTGACCTTCAGATCCTGGGAATCGGCACCGACGGTCACATCGCATTCAACGAGCCCGGCTCGTCGCTTGCCTCGCGGACCAGGCTGAAGTCCTTGACCCCGCAGACTCGCATGGACAACGCCCGGTTCTTCGACGGCAATGTCGATCGGGTTCCGCGGCACTGCCTGACGCAGGGTTTGGCGACCATCATGAGCGCTCGTCATATTGTGCTGATCGCCACAGGACGAGGCAAAGCTGAGGCGGTTCACCAGATGGTCGAGGGTGCTGTTTCTGCTATGTGGCCTGCATCGATCTTGCAGATGCATCCGCATGTGACGGTGCTCGTCGATGATGGTGCGGCAGGTCGGCTGCAACTCGCCGACTACTACCGGCAGGCATATGAACACAAACCGGACTGGCAACGAATCTGAACTTCGCTGAAGTCGGCGAAGTAAGATGAGGCTATGACCCACCCTGAGTTTGATGATCCAGGTTTGCCTGACGACCCAGCCACCAGCGGATCAACCACAGCCGTCCTGGAACGTGCCGAACAAACTCAGGAGGCTGAGCCCGGCGATCACGAGCGCTTTAGCCACTATGTGCGCAAAGAGAGGATCCTCGAGTCGGCCATGTCCGGCAAGCCGGTGGTCGCCTTGTGCGGCAAGATCTGGGTGCCGGGACGAGACCCGAATAAGTTTCCGGTCTGCCCGATCTGCAAGGAGATCTACGAAGGTCTACGAGACCCGCAAGATGGGGATGGTGACGCCGAGTCGTGAGTACTACTCAGGACTATGACGACAGCCCCACCCTCTTTGACGCAGTAGCCGAACCCGTCACCGACGATACCGATGCGGGACGTTCGCGTCCTGGATCGGTGTTTGCCGCGGAGCATCTTTCGCCAGCATTTCCGCGCCGTGCACCATGGGGAACTGCCACGAAACTGCGCGCTTGGCAGGCTGAGGCCATTGAGCTGTACCAGGCGAAGCAGCCGCGCGACTTTCTCGCGGTAGCCACCCCCGGGGCCGGAAAGACCACCTTTGCGTTGCGGCTCGCTACGTTGCTGTTGGACGCTGGCGTGGTTCGTCGTATCACCGTCGTTGCTCCCACCGAGCACCTGAAACACCAGTGGGCGGAAGCGGCCAGTAAGGTCGGCATTCGACTCGACTCCAACTACAAGAACTCCCAAGGGGCGCATGGCAGTCACTTCCATGGTGTGGCCGTCACCTATGCTCAGGTGGCTGCCAACCCTGCGTTGCACCGCGCCAAGACTGAGGCGGGACGCACCTTGGTGATTTTGGACGAGATTCACCACGGTGGCGATGCGCTGTCGTGGGGAGACGCGATCCGCGAAGCGTATGAACCGGCCACTCGGCGCCTTGCGCTGACTGGCACGCCATTCAGGTCGGATACCGCGGCGATTCCGTTCGTTACCTACGTGGCTGATAACGACGGTGTCCGTCGTTCGCAGGCGGACTACACCTACGGTTATGGCCAAGCGTTAGCTGATCATGTGGTGCGCCCAGTGATCTTCCTGTCCTATTCCGGGCAGATGCGTTGGCGCACGCGCAGCGGGGACGAGGTCTCAGCACAACTCGGCGAACCGATGACGAAGGACATTACCGCGCAAGCGTGGCGTACCGCGCTGGACCCCAGCGGAGAATGGATCGGCTCAGTGCTGCGTGCAGCCGATACTCGACTGACGGAGGTGCGCCGTTCGGTGCCCGATGCGGGTGGGCTCGTCATTGCCAGTGACCAGGCGGATGCTCGCGCCTACGCCAAGCACCTGCGTGCGGTGACGGGCCAGGCCCCCACGATCGTGCTGTCCGATGATGACGGCGCTTCGAACCGCATCGAGGAATTCTCAAGTGACGTGTCGCGGCGATGGATGGTCGCGGTGCGCATGGTTTCCGAAGGCGTCGACGTACCGCGCCTAGCCGTGGGCGTATACGCCACCTCGACTGCGACTCCGCTATATTTCGCACAGGCTGTCGGGCGTTTCGTTCGTGCCCGCAAGCGTGGTGAGATCGCCTCGGTCTTTTTGCCGTCAGTGCCGCAGTTGTTAGGGTTGGCTGGGGCGTTGGAGTTGGAACGAGACCACGCGCTAGATCGCCCGGTGAGCGCAGACGACCCCGACTTTTCCCCCGAAGAAGCAGAACTCATCGCAGCGAACCGCGAAGAAAAAGCATCTAGTTCACTGACCGATCAGGGGACCTTCGAGGCATTGGAAGCGCAAGCATCCTTTGACCGGGTGCTTTTCGACGGCGGCGAGTTCGGGACGGCAGCGGACCCAGGCTCGGTAGCGGAAGCAGACTACTTGGGACTGCCAGGACTGTTGGAACCGGAACAGGTGTCAACCTTGTTGCGCTCGCGTCAGGCGGAACAGTTACGCGGCGTCGCGGCTCGGGGCGAGTCAGCCTCCCAACTGGCGGATCACCGCCGAGCTTCAGAGTTGCGCAAAGAACTGGCCAAATTGGTTGGAGCCTGGTCGCGCCGGTCCGGACAACCGCACGGTTCGATTCACAACGATCTGCGCCGACGCACCGGTGGCCCCGAAGTGCCACAGGCGACTATCGAACAAATCGAAGCCCGCATTGCGATCCTGCGGGCATGGTTCGTCGGCAAGCGGTAAGCCCGCCGCCTGTCGACCGGTTTCTTCCTTTCTGACGGGAAATTACCGGTCCACAACGAAGAGACCCGTCAGCAATTCGTGTTGATGTGGGTTGGCTCGCATGAATGCTCGCTAAGCCGCATGCCACGCTCGCGCTACGGCAGTGCGGTGAAGATCACCGGGAGGGCCGGTTCACCGCTGGACAGTCGCAGCGCTGTGGCGGGAAGTTCAGCCCGTGACTTCTCGTGATGAAGCTGGGCGGCGTGCAACGCGGCAGTACCGAGCTGTTCTGTCACCGGTTTGCCATCGACAACATAGTCGACGTGGAGTTGGCGCTGGTTATCCGCAGGCTTCCATGCTGTGACCGCCGCGTGGTCTCCGCCCACCACCAAGTCGCTGATCGCGACGTGGTCGCCGTCATATTGACGGGCTACGCGCTTGAGTCCGCCCACAGAAGTCTTCGCGGTCGATGCCTTCTCCACCGGTTCCATCAGGCCATCGGAGCCCTCGCGGGCCACCAGTTTGTACACCATCGAACAGGTCGGTGCACCCGATCCAGTCACCAGCCGAGTGCCCACCCCATACGAATCCACCGGCGCGGCAGCCAGGGCCGCGATCGCGTACTCGTCCAAATCCGACGTGACCACGATCTTGGTGCGGTGAGCCCCCAAGGCATCGAGTTGGTCGCGCACTTGGCGGGCCATCAAGGCCAGATCGCCGGAATCCAGGCGGACAGCACCAAGATCAGGCCCCGCAATCTCGACCGCTCGTTCGATAGCGGTCGGCACGTCATATGTGTCCACCAATAACGTCGTGCCTGCACCGAACATGTTCACTTGTGAGGTGAATGCTTCATCCTCGCTGTCATGTAGCAACGTGAATGCGTGCGCGGCGGTGCCAATAGTGGAAATTCCGTAGTTGGCGCCGGCGGCCAGATTCGAAGTTCCGGCAAACCCCGCGATGAACGCGGCGCGGGCTGCCGCCACCGCACTTTGCTCGTGGGTGCGGCGAGCACCCATATCCAGACAGGGACGGTCGCCGGCAGCACTCGTCATCCGTGATGCTGCCGCAGCGATGGCCGAATCGAAGTTCAGCACGGATAGCGCCAGAGTTTCGAGGATCACGGCCTCGGCAAAGGTGCCGCGAACGGTGAGCAGGGGAGTGCCAGGGAAATAGGTTTCGCCTTCGGCCAGCCCAGTGATGGTGCCGCGGAACTGATAGTTCGCCAAAAAAGCACGGGTGGCCTCGTCAATGATGTTTTGCTGAGACAGGAATCGAAGGTCATCGTCAGTGAACCGGAACCCGGATAACAAGTCGATGAGCCGTCCCGCGCCCGCGAATACACCGTAACGGCGCCATGACGGGAGTCGGCGTGTGAATACTTCGAAGACGCACTGCCGGTTCGCCGTACCGTCAGCCAAAGCAGCGCGCAGCATGGTGAGCTCGTACATGTCCGTATTCATCGCCACCGAGGGGGCCGGAAAAATCGAGGTACTCACGTGTTCACGGTACGTGATTTTCACTAAACTAGAAGCGTGAACTCATCACAGGAACCAGAACACGGCGTCGGCACCGCCACCTCGTCCGCCGTGGACGAGGCGACCGAGGCTGTGCTCAGCCCCAACTGGCAGGTGCTGGTGTGGGACGACCCCATCAACCTGATGAGTTATGTCGAATACGTTTTCATGAAGCACTTCGGCTTTGACCGGGCGAAGGCACGCGAACGAATGTTGGCAGTCCATAACGAGGGCAAGGCAATCGTGGCGACTGGTTCGAAAGAACGAGCAGAAGCGGATGTTCAGGCGATGCACGGTTATGGTCTGCACGCGACCATGCGTCCGGAACCCGGGTAAGGACCGATGAGAGAATTCAGTGCCACTGCTGATGGCTATCGAGCATGGTTGACCGAACCGGAACGCTGGCTGATCAGCGAAGGTATTTTGCGCACCATTGAAGTGCTGCGTAAGACCTACGACAATGCCAAATGGCTGATCGACGCCACATCATCGTCCCGCAACGACGACGATTCGAACTTGAGCGAACAAGACCAATTGGCTGCGGAGCTCATCGACGAAGCCATGGGATCGTCCGCCATCAACTTGGCCCGGCCGGACAGCAGTGCCGCATTACGGCTGCTGCCCGATGCCAGCGATGACCCTGATGTGGCGCAGCACTACCGTGAACTGACCCAACAGGGTCTCACGGAGCTCAAACACTCCCGATTGGTGGAACTTCATAAAACGCTCACCAACGTGGCGGATTCACCTGACCCCGCCCATCACGACCCGTTCGATGTTCCTAGCGCGAACGCTGACGCAGTCTTAGCGGCACTGTCGGACGTCAGGCTCGTGTTGTCCGAATTGTTGGAGATACACGATGAATTAGCCAGTGAGGAATTGCAAGAACGAGTGCTCTCAACATTTTTCACGGTTGGCGGCGAAGACCCTGACAACGGGCCGCCGGATGTCAGCCCCGACGACCTGGTCGCGGCTACCTTCGTGGTCGTCGGGTATCTACAACAGTCACTCGTCGATGGCATGCTGGAGCGGTTTGACCCGCGCGGAAAATGACAACCTCACAGTAAATGACGTGATTTGCGCTACAACTGACCCGCTGGTCCGGTGGAATCGAGCACTGGACGGGTAGGCTGAAGCGCGTGGAAAACGCACCCATCGGCATCTTCGATTCGGGCGTGGGCGGTTTGACCGTTGCGCGCGCGGTACTCGATCTGTTGCCGAAGGAATCGATTATCTACATCGGCGACACCGCACATTCCCCCTACGGCCCAAAGCCGCTGGCAACGGTCAGATCCCTGGCCATTGACGTGATGGATCAACTGGTCGACCAGGGTGTCAAAATGCTGGTGATCGCCTGCAACAGCGCGTCAGCCGCCGTGCTGCGAGATGCACGTGAGCGCTACACCATCGGTCGCGGCTTGCCCATCGTCGAAGTCGTCTTGCCGGCAGCACGTCGGGCGGTTGCAGCCAGCCGAACCGGCCGCATCGGAGTCATCGGCACCCAAGCAACCGTTGACTCGCGTGCCTACGATGACGCCCTGGCAGTCGCTCCCGGCATCGAACTGTTCTCCCAGGCATGTCCTGATTTCGTCGAACTGGTCGAGCAAGGTGTCACCGCCGGACCAAAAGTGCTTGACGTGGCTCGTCGTTATCTTGAGCCACTGATCGAACTCGACGTCGATACCCTCATTCTGGGATGTACGCACTACCCGCTTCTCGCGGGCGTCATCTCCTATGTCATGGGAGACGAAGTCACGTTGGTGTCGTCAGCCGATGAAACCGCACGCGATGTCTACCGCACACTGGTCGCCCAAGACTTGTTGCGAGGCGACGACGCACCACCACCGCAACACCGCTTCGTCTCAACCGGTGATGAAGCGGTCTTCAGTTCGTTAGCGCGGCGCTTTCTTGGTCCAGAAGTCGATCAAGTCGAGCACGGAATCGCCTCGGGAACCGTGACCGAGGGAGCGCGATGAGACTACGAATAGTGGGATGCTCCGGATCCTTCGCTGGACCGAGCAGTGCCGGATCCTGTTACCTTGTCTCGGCCGACGACGATGATGGCAAAGAGTGGAACGTGCTACTCGATCTGGGGTCGGGGGCGTTCGGTCAACTTCAGCGCTATATCGATCCTGTTCGGCTCGATGCTGTCGCCATCTCTCACTTGCACGCCGACCACATCGCTGACATCACCGGTCTCGAAGTCTATTTGAGCTACCATCCGATACACGGTCGAGCCTGCCGCGAACCGTTACCCGTCCACGGACCGTCAGGCACCGCCGAGCGAGTACGCCGACTGTGCGGCACAGAACCAGACAGCGAAGCCCCAGCAGTGTTCCACCACCTGGTTTGGAAGCCGAACGACACGATCCAGATCGGTCCGTTGACCATGACGCCGTTCCTTGTCGAGCACCCGGTCGAGGCCTATGCCATGCGCATCACCGGCCCGTCCGAATCACCCGAGCAAGGCACGGCTACGTTGACCTTCACGGGAGACACCGACCAGTGTGCCGGACTGGACGAGGCTGCCCGCGATGTTGACCTCTTGCTCAGCGAGGCCGCCTTCGTCGAAGGACGTGATGACGCCGTTGCCGGAATCCACCTGACTGGAAAACGAGCAGGCGAGGTCGCATCCCGCGCGGGGGTGAGACGACTGGCGCTGACGCATATCCCACCGTGGAATGAAACCGGCACCGCACTGGCCGAGGCAGCTGAGGTTTTCTCCGGACCGACCTGTGAGGTCATCCCAGGGCAGATATTCGATATTTAGGACGAGTTCGCTCTGACTCGGTAGGCTCATGTCATGACCCAGACAAACTCTGCTGACCTTGCCGTGCCACAACCTCGTCCCGATGGACGTCGCCCCGATCAACTGCGCAACGTGCGCATCACCCGGAACTGGCTCGATTCAGCCGAAGGTAGCACCCTAATCGAGTTCGGTGGCACTCGCGTGCTGTGTGCAGCATCGTTTAGCGAAGGTGTGCCGCGCTGGCGCAAAGGCTCCGGAGAAGGCTGGGTCACCGCGGAATACGCGATGCTGCCGCGAGCCACGTCGACCCGCAGCGGACGAGAGTCCGTGAAAGGGAAGATCGGTGGCCGCACGCATGAGATCTCCCGCCTGATCGGCAGGTCGCTGCGTGCGATCATCGACGTTTCCAAGTTGGGTGAGAACACGATCATCCTTGACTGCGACGTGTTGCAGGCCGACGGCGGCACCCGTACCGCGGCGATCACGGGTGCGTATGTGGCGCTCGCAGACGCCGTCGCCTGGGGGCAGGCCCAAGGTTTGGTGCCGCAGGGCGCCCAGGTACTCTCCGACTCGGTATCGGCTATCAGCGTGGGAATCGTCGATGGTCAGCCAGTTCTCGATCTGCCGTACGTCGAAGATGTGCGTGCCGAAACCGACATGAATGTGGTCGTGACAGGTAGCGGAGATTTCGTTGAAGTGCAGGGCACGGCAGAACATGCGCCGTTCAACCGTACGGAACTCGATGCGCTGCTTGACCTGGCTCTGGGTGGTACCGCAACGCTGGCTCAGATTCAGCGCGATGTATTAGCGGCGGAGTCGGGCCGCGTCGAGGTGTCCTTCTGATGGCGGTCGTCACGGTGCCCGCGCAGGCGCGCTTGCTGCTTGCCACCGGCAATATGCACAAACTCGGTGAATTGCGAGCGATCTTGTGCGGTTCGGATGGGGTTGCCGGGTTGCGTGAGGACGAGGTGATTGCGTCACGTGATCTGGGACTGCCAGAGCCTGTTGAAGACGGCGTGACCTTCGAGGAAAACGCATTGATCAAGGCGCGGGCGCTTGCGGCAGCGACATCACGCGCGGCTATTGCTGACGACTCGGGACTAGCCGTGAATGTGCTGGGCGGGGCTCCTGGTATTTTCTCAGCGCGCTGGTCTGGACAGCACGGTGATGACCAGGCAAACCTTGATTTATTGCTGGCACAGCTGGCCGATGTTCCCGATGCGCACCGTCAGGCGGCTTTTGTTTGCGCGGCGGCGCTCGTCCTGCCCGACGGCACTGAAATCGTGCGGCTCGGCCGGCTTGAAGGAACACTGCTGCGCGAACCGCGTGGTGCGGGCGGCTTCGGCTACGACCCGATTCTGCGCCCTGCTGGGGAGACTCGTTCCTGCGCCGAACTGAGCGCTGCGGAGAAGAACGCTATTTCGCATCGGGGTCAAGCGTTTCGGTTGCTGGCAGAAGACATCGCGCGGGTTCTGTAGTCGGACTACTGGCCGGTGGTGACATTGCGGTTCATCAGCGTGACCAACCCGCGCCAACCGAGCAGTAGAATCCCGAGCAGTGCGACCGTCAGTGTCGCCATAGTCATGGTCGGTCGAGCGTTATTAATCAGCGCAATCACCGCCAGGCCAACCATGGCGGTGGCCGCCCAGATGCCCAGACCGGTTGGTTTGACGATCGCCGGGTTGCGCCACGCCCGTGAGGCAACCCACGCCAGTGCCAGCGCTGGAATGAAGGCGGCCAGCAACTCCAGAATATCCGCGGGCCGTTCGCCGAGCCCTAGACCGACTAGCACACAGAAGGCAATAACGGCCATGGTGTCGCTGACAGCCGCACGGATGACCTGCGATTGCTGGGATGGCGAACCACTCGTCAGAGGGTTTGGTTCGGCCTGGTATTCGGATGCGCTACGTCTACTCACTCTCCAAGACTAGAGGGCGGATGTAAAGAGAATGTTTCGGCTTCGGTAGACTCGTGCGCGATATGGCGCATCTTCTTGGGGCTGAGGCCCTTCATCTGGAATTTCCCACCAAGACTGTCTTTGAATCTGTTTCGCTCGGGGTGAACGACGGTGACCGCATCGGCATCGTGGGCCGCAACGGCGACGGCAAATCGAGTCTGCTGGCCATGTTGGCGCGCCGCCTCGAACCCGATAGCGGCAGGGTGACCGTGCGCGGTGGCGTACGGATTGGTGTGCTGGATCAGGGTGACACCCTTGATGACTCGCTGACCGTGGGCGTGTCCGTGGTGGGGCACCGGCCTGATCACGAGTGGGCAAGCGACCCGAAGATTCGCGACGTCATCTCTGGGCTGTTATCCGATCTGGATTGGAATGCGTCCGTCAGCACCTTGTCTGGCGGGCAGCGTCGACGAGTCGCGCTGGCAGCGCTGTTGGCGGGTGAATGGGATGTGCTCGCGTTGGACGAGCCCACCAACCACCTCGATGTTGAAGCCATCACTTGGCTTGCCGGACATCTCAAGCGCCGCTGGTCGGCCAACACGGGCGGGCTGCTCATGATCACTCACGACCGGTGGATACTAGACGAGATTTGCACTGCCACTTGGGAGGTTCACGATCGGATCGTTGAACCGTTCGAGGGTGGATACGCGGCCTACATCCTGCAACGCGTCGAGCGTGATCGGCAGGCCGCTGCGACTGAAGCACGCCGGAAGAATCTTGCCCGTAAGGAACTTGCGTGGCTGCGCCGTGGCGCACCGGCTCGTACCAGCAAACCGAAGTTCCGCATTGATGCAGCGAACGCACTGATCGCCGACGTGCCCGAGATCCGTAACAGGGTCGAGTTGGAGTCCTTGGCGGTATCGCGGCTGGGTAAGGACGTCGTGGACATTGTTGACGCGTCGGTGTCCTATGGTGACAAACTCGTCCTGACGGATGTCGAATGGCGGCTCGCTCCCGGGGAGCGCACGGGGATTCTGGGCGTCAATGGCGCCGGTAAATCCACGTTGCTGGGATTGATCTCTGGTTCGGTTCCGCCGACTTCGGGACGAGTCAAACGAGGCAAGACTGTGAAAGTCGCCATCTTGAGTCAGCAGATGACCGAGTTGAACGAGTTCCTCGATGACCCGGTGCGAGTGGTCATCAGCGGACTGCGGACTAGTTATACCTTCGGAGCGGGATCCAAGGCGCAGGAACTGTCGCCAGGCCAGTTGCTGGAGCGCATGGGGTTCTCCAACGCGCAGTTGTCGACGCCGGTCAAGGATCTCTCCGGTGGGCAGCAGAGACGATTGCAATTGCTGCTGATTCTGCTCGACCAGCCCAATGTGTTGATTTTGGACGAACCGACCAACGATCTCGATACGGACATGTTGGCTGCGCTGGAGGACCTGTTGGATTCGTGGCCGGGCACGTTGATCGTGGTCTCGCACGATCGGTACTTCTTAGAGCGGGTCACGGATCAGCAGTACGGGATTCTCGGGGGACGGTTGCGGCACCTACCCGGTGGGGTGGACGAGTACCTGAAGCTTCGTGCTGCCGCACCGGTTGAGTCTGTCGAAGCTCCTGTCATTTCGACAAGCTCAATGAGTGGTACGTCGCAGGTCGAGCCACCTGGTTCTGCTGCGCTGGTCGAGCCTGTCGAGACCACTGCAACCCTCTCCGGCGCGGAGCGGCGTGCCGCCCAGAAAGAAGTGGCTTCCATTGAGCGTCGGATGGACAAACTCAACGCTCAGATACAGACGATGCATGAACAGTTGGTTGCTCATGACCCAAGCGACTTCGAAGGTTTGCAGCAACAATCGACGAAGTTGAGCGAACTGGAAGACGAGGTCGCTTCACTCGAGGAACGCTGGCTAGAACTCACCGATCTCACCGACTAACCCCAGCCCTTTTCGTCAACCGTCGCGGATTTCGTGAGTCTGCCTAGTACACGAGGACGGCGCACGAAAACTGTGACGGTTCACGGTGATCGCGACGAAGTGGCGGATGCGCGCCGCGCTTTGGGTAATACGCTGCAACTTTCGAGTATATATGTTCCTGTCTCATCGGCCGTAGTGTTGGGTGGACGTAGGCAATGAAACAGCGATAGATGACGGTCAGTCGCACTGCGTGGGCTGACAAGGACCATTTGGATGGGGATGACGGCCAATGCGAGTTGGGACGAAAACAAGAATAGGGGCGCTCGGAACTGTCGCGACACTGTGCATCACAGGGCTGGCGGCCGTACCATCGGCACACGCCGCACCGAGCTGGACACTACTGAACTCAGGGACCACCCACCAGATCGCGGCGGTGGACTACAAAGGCAGTACGATCGCGTACGCGACCAGTGGCGGTCAGTTAGCGGTCGGCTCAGTAAACGGGACATTCGCAATCACCAATTCACCCACGGTTGCGAACTTCACCGAACTAGAATTGAATCCGTCCGGCACACGGACGTTTGCGATTGGCACCGGCGATGATGACGGCGAACTCTACGTTTACGACGGCACCACCTGGACCCGACCAGATCTCTCGACGGCGACAGTGGCATCGCGAGGCAGCGGAAGCAACTGCACCGCTCAGTCACCAGACCTCGCGGCTGGCCCGGTCACCAACGTTGAGTTCTCAGCAGTGGCGTGGGCGAGCGAGACACAGTCGGCTACGTGGTGGGTAATCAAAAGACCGTTGTGGCGGCAGAGCACGCTCGTTATGCGCTGAAGACAACCGATGGTGGCGTCACGTGGGCCGATATGCAGAACCCTGCCGACGGTACCTGCTTGTCCGCTGTGTCGTTCTACGATGTGCTGACCACTTCCAACCCAGCCTTGGTATGGCTACACGGCCGAGCGGTCACTAACACTCTGCAGGGGTCTACTGATGGCCTAACTACGGTGAGCACTGTCACTCAGGCCGGTTCGGACTACAACCCCTCCGGTGTCTTGATCGCCATCGATCCAACGAATCCACAACGTCGAAGTTCGGCCTCGACGACTGCGCACTACACGAACTGGACCTACAGCACGAACCAGTGGAGTTCACGCATCTACGCTGGTCGCAACCAGGGGCATGACAACACCAAAGAGATTGCGGATCTGAAAGCGTCACCAAATGGCTGGTTCTACATCGTCGGTGACGGAGGTCTGATTGAGCGCACCAAGAACGGCACCCACGCCGAGAGTCTTGCGGCGACTGGCGCGCTGAACGCCAACGACTGGAAGGCGGTTGCGTTCGCTAGCAACAGTCACGCAGTTGTGGCGGGTGCCGGAGGCGCACTGCTGCACTGCACCACCGCCAATCAGAACATCCAGGATCCGTCACAGCCGAACAACCCTGGCACCAATACCTCGAACCCACCTGCACCGTCACTAGGTAATAAACCACCCGTGTAGGGCAAGGGGCTGGTGAAGAAAAAGAAGAAGTATGTGCTGCGGGTCAAGGGAAAACTGAGTATCCCGAAGCACGTCAAACGTAAGCAGGCGTGCAAGGGCAACATGATCGTGACTATCCAGGCGAAGAAGAAGGGTAAGTTCGCCAAGATCGCCAAGACGAAGGTCAAGCTCAAGAGCAACTGCCAGTACAAGAAGAAGATCGTAGTGAAGGCGACGAAGAAGGTGAAGCGCCTGAACAACGCGAAGAAGGCTCGCGTGATTGTCCGTTTCAAAGGCAACCAAGCGCTCGCTCCAGTGCGTATCGCTTACAAGGTGCGTTTGGTGAACTAGTAGCAGGGACGAGTTAAACCAAGGCGCGTAGCGCGATCGGATGGCGGGTATCAGCAATGAAACTGGTACCCGCCATATGGACTCAAGAAGACACGGAGGCGGACCGCAGGTCACGTGGCCACGTTGAGGATGCGGTCATCGTCGGCGCCGGGCGAGCCTCGTCCATCGGTGTTATTGGTGACCACCCACAGGCCGCCGTCCGGGGTGCTCACAACATCACGCAGCCGCCCATATTCGCCAACAAAGTAATTAACGGAACTATGCGGCGCAGACACCGGCACTTCGCGTAGCCGCTCGCCGCGTAGGTTCGCGATGAAGATGCTGTCCCCGACGATTGCGATGCCGCTAGGGCTAGCCTCGGACGGTTCCCACTGTTGTACCGGGTCGATATAAGACTCGTCCCCGGCAATGCCCTCGACGATGGGCCAGCCATAATTGCCGCCCGGCTCGATGATGTTGAGTTCGTCCCACGTGTTTTGCCCAAACTCGCTGGCAAACATCGAGCCGTCACCGGCCCACGCAATCCCTTGCGGATTGCGGTGCCCGTAACTGTAAATGTAGGAGCCATCGAAGGGGTTATCGGACGGCACTTCGCCGTCGGGAGTTAGCCGCAGAATCTTGCCCGCCAGCGAATCGAGGTCCTGCGAAAGCCCGGTATCACCAGCATCTCCTGTGGTGGCGTAAATCATGCCGTCCGGCCCAAAGGCTAAGCGCCCGCCGTTGTGATAACTCGCAGCCGGAATGTCAGCCAGAAGCACTTCGGCAGAACCAAGCGCCAGCGACCCGGTGTCGCCCGACAACGGGTACCGCTCGATGCGGTTATCGTGGTCGGTCGTGAAGTACGCATAGAGGTAGTCGTCCTGCACTGCCATGCCGAGCAGTCCGCCTTCGCCGCGCGCGGACGCCTGCGCCACAGTGCCAACCTCACGCAGATGCCCAGCATCGTCGACTTCTAGGATGCGCGCAGAATCTCGTTCATTGACGAGCGCTATCTCGCCATAAAAAGCCACCGACCACGGGGCAGTAAGTTCGTTCGTCACCGTGGCAGGTGCGCCGACCGTAACACCCGGCGCGGGCACCGGTTGAGGCTCCGACACATCCGACGATTCCGCCGACTCAGACGGCATAGGTGCAGGGGTCGATATCTCAGGATTCGGCTCGGGAGTCTGCGAGGCAGTGTCACCGCCACAACTAGCAAGAAGGAGCACCGCCCCGGCGACCAGCCCGGCGGCCATGCCAGTGGTGACGAATCGGGTACTGCGCATTGTTGTCGCCTCCCTCGTCGGTGTTGGCGCTCGTGTTCGGGAAAAATCCTGCTGGTTCGAGCCTAGGCAAGCCGCCCAACGTGCGCGAGTGCCGTGCGTAGTAGCACGTCCTGGCCGCCCGCCATCTCAGAGAGCACGTCGGGATGCATGGCTTCCTCTGGTGTGAGCCAGGACAGTTCCAGAGCATCTTGCTGCGGCGCGCAGTCACCGCGTACCGGGACGATGTATGCCATCGAGATCGCGTGCTGACGCGGGTCGTAATACGGTGTGATGCCGGGGGTGGGGAAGTATTCGGCCACAGTAAAGGGCTGCGGACTGGCAGGAATGGTCGGCAGGGCCATAGGCCCCAGGTCTTTTTCAACGTGTCGGAGCAGTGCATCGCGGATGCGCTCGTGATAAAGCACCCGACCAGAGACCAAAGCGCGTGTGATCTGCCCGTGTTCGGTCACGCGCAGCAGCAGGCCGACCTGGATCACATCGCCGACCGAATCCGTGCGTACCGGGACCGCATCGACGTACACAATCGGCAACTGGGTGCGAATCTCGCGGATCTGGGCTGCGCTGAGCCAACCGCCGGACGGCGAGGTTGAGCGTGGATCGAACTCAGGGAAATCGACTGTCTCTGTCACTGGCAACCTCAGAACTTGAAGATGTGGCACGACGGACTATCGCCGTACCTTAATCGTGCCCGATATTCGCCGTCAGTCAGCGGCGAATGGCCGTGAAGTCGCTCACGCTTCTACCTTCATCGCGGGCCTTACCCTCAAATCGGGTCAGCGGACGCAGGTCAAAACGTGGTGAAAGGCCGCCGTCGAAGTCAGGGCTGTTCTCGATGACCTGGGCGATCTGACCGGCGTAGTCGAGCCAATCAGTGGCGACACGCCATATGCCGCCAGGGCGCAGGGCACGAGCCGCAAGTGCGGCGAACTCATCGTTGATGAGGCGACGTTTGTGGTGGCGTGATTTGTGCCACGGGTCGGGGAAGAACACCCACAACTCGTCCAGGTTGCCCGTTGGGATGGCTCCGCGCAGCAGTGTCATTGCGTCGGCATGCGCGATGCGAACGTTGGTGGCTTCCTGGCGGCCAACTCGTCCCAATAATCCCGCGACTCCGGGCCGATATACCTCGCAGCCGAGCAGGTTCCATTCCGGATGTGCCTGGCAAGCGGCGGCAAGCATCTCGCCACGCCCAGAACCGATTTCCATCACCACCGGAGCAGTGCGGCCGAATTCCTTGGCCAGATCGAGCCGGACCTCCGCGGAGACCTCCATCGCCGAGTCATCGCGGGCCAGATCGATCAGATACGTATCGGCGTATTGATCCCAGTGGCGTTGCAGACGCGGTCCGAGGCGCGCCGACCGCTGAACATAGGAGCGAATGCCGCGCCGGGAGCGCGGTGGAACGGAACGTTCGGTACCGGTGTCGTCACTGGGCACATCATTTTGCTGGGTGTCCATGGTCATTTATGGGAGCCTACCTGCATATCGGGCGTATAGGGTTTGAACCGAAGGTAAAGCAGACCGCACGTCAAAAGGAGACGCCATGAGCGAGAACACTGAGCACGTCGAATTCCAGATCGAACTGCCCGATGAAGTGGAAACCGGCGTACCGGCAGACTTCGCATCACTGTGGCACACACCCACATCGTTCGTCATCGACTTTGTCGCGACTAAAGGACCGGCTCAAGTCGAAGAGGACGAGGACGGCAGTCCGGTACAAGTGATTCAGGCCAAAGTCGTCTCACGTATCCGTATCCCACCAGAGCAGGTCTTCGAACTCGCCAAGGCTCTGACGCAGCAGTTGTCGATGTGGGAGAAGGAGAACGGCCGCTCCGCGTCAGGACACTGACCGGCTCGTTGTCACTTCATCGTCGTCTTCGGCCTCATTCGATCCTTGCGGGTTGGATGGGGCCGATTCCTTTTCGCGCTGGGTTGCGGCTCGCACTGCCACCCGCGCAGTGACCTTGTTACGCAGCAGAATCCACGCGATGTTGCCAGCCACCAGAGCGGTACCGGCCGCGATGAGCACCCAGGTGTTGGAGGCGCCGAGTAGTTTCAGTCCCGATGCGAGCAGCAGCACTGCCAGGATGCGACGGATGACGCCTCCCGGTGCGCGACTCGATACCTGGGCTCCGGCCCAGGCACCTGGAATCGCACCGATCAGCAACGAGCCGGCCACGGAAATATTGAAGTCGCCGAAGAACAGGTGACCGATGGCTGCCGCTGCTACTAAGGGGATTGCCTGGACAAGGTCAGTGCCGACGAGTTGCGATGCTTTCAAAGCCGGATACATCAAGAGCAGTGCAATGATAATGATCGAACCGGCGCCGACCGAGGTGATTCCGACCATCAGTCCGGCGACGATGCCGAGAATGAGCGTCGGCAGTGGCTTGACGACGACTCCCTTGGGACGGCTCGGAGCGACGGGACCTTCGCCGAGCGGCGTGGCTCGGCGCAGCATACCGTGTACGGCGCGGATGATGAGCCCTGCGGTCGCGATCAGCAGTGCTCCGCCAAGGAACTTCTTGAGTTGGTTCTCAAGCCCTTCGCCTTGGAAGAAGGTCTGGATGACGATCGCTCCGACGAAGGCAGCGGGTACGGAACCGATACACAGCCATTTGACCAAGGTCCAGTCGACGGTCTTGCGGCGAATATGGACGATGGCGCCGGCGGGCTTCATGAAGAGGCTAACGACGATATCCGACGAGATAGCGGTCAGCGGGTTGACGTTGAAGAAGAACACCAGCATCGGTGTCATCAACGCGCCGCCACCCATGCCGGTCAGCCCTACGAGAAACCCGACTATGAGGCCACCGATCATCAGGGGGATTTCCATACCGTCATTACCCTTCAGTTGTAACAATCCCTACTAATTTAGGGGAGTATCCAGGGTTTATTTTACTGGATTTTGCTAGAAAACCGACAATCGGCGACCGAAGGCGGGTTTAGAGCCAACGGGAGAAATCGCGCCTTGAGGCCTTGCCTTGGTTAAGTTCAGTTGGAGCAACTATCCTTGACCCCGGAGTCCAGCACTGCCGTCGGCACTGATGGCAAAAGCGATTCGTGGACTTGTTCTCGAACGAAGGAAGCGGGGTGAGTGGCTGAAATGTCCAGTGATAGTCATAGGCCGGACGCCACGCCCCGTCGCTTCTTCGAACTCTTCTCACGCTGAGCGGCAACGGGAATCGCGTGGTGGTCCGGCGCGAATTACCGCCCTTCCCGCATATCTAGGCGGCATCTGCCCAACGCCGTGCCTGTTTTTGGTGCGCCTAGGAGCGGACCGCATGCCTGACGTGAAAGAACTTCGTGATGATGGATAACTCGACTCTGGTACAAAGCGATGTCATCGGTGCAATCAAGCAGTTGGTGAACGGACGAGACCTCACCAGACTTGCCGTGCTGGTGGGCAGGCTCGACACTCAGCAAAGTGTTGCCGTGTTGGAACGGCTCAACGTGCACCAGCGTGCGGTGGTGTATCGATTGCTGCCGAAAAAACGTGCTCTCGAAGTCTTCGAGGCTCTTGAACCACCATTGCAAAGTGAATTGATGGCGGCGTTGCAAGATGGCGAGGTCGCCGCGATCTTCGCCGAGTTGGATCCCGATGACCGGGTATGGCTCCTGGACGAGTTGCCCGCATCGATTGCCCAACAGTTGCTCCAGGGTCTGCCGGAACGAGAGCGTCAGCTCACCGCGGAGGTACTCGGCTACCCACAGGGATCTGTGGGACGGCGGATGAGTCCTGAAGTCGTGGCTACGCATCCTGAGCTGAGTGTCAGTGAGACATTGCGCCGTATTCGATTGCGGGTGCACGATGCCGAGACCGTTTACACGCTTCCCGTGCTTGGGCGGGAACGTCGTGTTGTCGGAGTTATCAGCCTGCGCGATCTTCTGGGCGCCGACGATGCGGCATTGGTTGATTCGGTGATGAATGAAGCTCACACGGTGCTTGCAACCGAGGACGCGGAGATCGCTGCTCGTCGCTGCGCCGATCTGGGAGTACTGGCACTGCCAGTGGTCGATAGTGAGTCCCGCCTGGTGGGAATCTTCACGATTGACGATGCGATGAGGATTCTGGAACGAGAAGAAAGCGAGGACGCCGCCCGGCAGGGTGGTGCTGAACCGCTGCGCCGTCCCTATCTGGCGACACCGGTGTTCGATATCGTCCGTTCGAGGATCGTGTGGCTGTTCGCGCTTGCCATCGGCGCAACTTTGACCGTGCAGGTGCTGTCGGTTTTCGAAGCGACCTTGCAGCAGATGACCGTCCTGGCGTTATTCGTGCCGCTGCTGATCGGCACCGGCGGAAATACCGGCAATCAGGCCGCGTCGACGGTGATACGTGCCCTGGCCCTTGACGATGTGCGTCCGAGGGATGTGCTGAAAGTCCTGGGCCGAGAGGCACGAGTCGGTGCGCTCCTGGGCTTGCTGCTGGGGGCGGTCGGATTAGTTCTCACCGGTGTGATCTATGACCTGCGAGTCGGCCTTGTCATCGGTCTGACACTGCTCGCGGTGTGCACGCTGGCGGCAACGGTTGGCGGCATTATGCCGTTGATCGCGCGTTTCATCCGGGTGGATCCCGCAGTGTTCTCCAATCCATTCATTTCGACCTTCGTCGATGCCACGGGCCTCATCGTCTACTTCCTGATCGCTCGCACCGTTATGGGGCTATAGCGCCCAGGGAACCTGCAGACCATTTGCCGCACCCGACAGGGTGTCATGGTCGCTGCCGTCACATCGGACGAAAACAGCCTCTTGCTGGGTTGTGACTACCCGGCAAGAGGCTGTTCGGCTGGTGCGCGAGGGGGGACTTGAACCCCCACGTCCGAAGACACTGGAACCTAAATCCAGCGCGTCTGCCAATTCCGCCACTCGCGCGCGACAGTCGATCTTACCCGATCGACTGCCCATTGTTCGCATCCTGTTTTCTCGGCGACTTCACGCTTTACCTTCGAGATCCTGGGATATATCGGGCGAGGTCGAAGGTGAACCGGTAGGTCGGCGAGGGGCGACCCACCGGCAAGGCCGTCACCGCGAATCAGTCATCGATACCCAGTTGCTTGCGCAGCCGTGCGACGTGTCCGGTCGCCTTGACGTTGTACTGGGCAAACTCGATCTTGCCGTCCTCGTCAATCACGAAAGTGGAACGAATCACGCCTTCAATGACACGACCGTAGGAGTTCTTCTCGCCGAAAGCGCCGTAAGCCCGCAATATCGACTTCTCCGGGTCAGAGACGAGAGGGAAAGTCAGAGCTTCCTCGTCCGCAAACTTCGCCAACTTCGCGGGCTTGTCGGGGGAGATTCCAACCACGGTGTAACCGTGCGCCTGCAACGATGCCAGCGAATCACGAAAATCGCAGGCCTGCTTGGTACATCCCGGGGTGCTCGCGGCAGGGTAGGCGTACAGCACGACCTTCTTGCCACGCAGATCGCTCAGCGTGAGTTCGAAACCGTCAGCGGTCGAAAGGGTAAAGTCTGGCGCCAGATCTCCTGGCTCCAATGTCGTAGCCATATATCGCTCCTGTATCTAGTCGGTTGTCCTACCGTAGCGTGATCAGCGCGGCCACAATGTCACGAATGGGGATTGCGGTCGGTAACGTAGTACGGGTGAGCGAAGCCAGTTCCCCTGAGATTGCCAAGGACGAGTCCAGCGCCACCGAACTGCCACTGGACATGTTGCATGATCGGCTGCTCGTCCTGCCCGAACAAGACCACGCGGAGCGGCACAGCGCCGCCGGATTGGTCATACCGGCCACGGCCGAAGGTCCGAAGAAACTGACCTGGGGCACGGTTGCCGCAGCCGGTTCCAACGTGCGGCAAGTCGAGGTGGGGCAGCGAGTGCTGTATGACCCCGAAGACCGTGCCGAAGTCGAGGTAGTCGGCAAACACTATGTCTTGTTACGCGAAAAAGACCTCCACGCAGTGTGGCGCGATCAAGCCGCCGCGCCCAACCCCGGCCTCTATCTCTAGGCGGGCGTCTTCGCGCGCTAGCTCTATGAGTCCTCACGTGATCCGTCGATAGGATCGGGCTTGCCGTCATCACTGTGGTCGCGCTGCGAACTCCGAGACACAACATGCAGCCCACATCGTTGCCGACGTTGACAAAGATCTTGCCCTGGGCGCGCATTGCGGCAGGCTTAAGCGGTGCGCTCGTCGAACCGGCTACTCGCATCCAACTCCATCGCCGTCACGGTCCAGGTGACGACCGTATCCCGGATCGGTGCTGTAGACCGGCGCTGCGCCAGCGGCACGAACAGCCGTGCAGTTCTTGAAATAGGTCGAGGTCTTTACCGGCTCCGGTGACGTTTCAGTCTCGGCCTTGCTGGCCGATTTCTGCGGCGCCTTGGCGTACTTGACCTTGTCGGATTTCGGTGTGGTCACGTCTTTTGGAAGCCTCTGATTCTCGCAATCACTGAGGACATCCTTCATAGCACGACGCTCAGCCTTGGTCACCCACAGTCCGTACTCCTTCTTCACCGCGATCTGACGGGCCACGTAATCGCACCGATAGGCACGATTCGGCGGCAGCCAGGTCGCTGCATCGCCATCGCCTTTCTGATTGTTCAATGGTCCATCAACAGCCAGCAGATTAAGCGGATCGTTGCCGAAACGCTTGAGCTTGTCGCTCTTCCAAGACTGGGCGCCCTTTTGCCAGGCGTCCGATAGCGCCACAACATGATCGATTTGCACATCGGCGGACGTCGCCGCCCCACGGTTGAACCGGATGGTCTCGCCGGAATAGGGGTCATCGAGAACACCCGTGAGGACCACGCAGTCACCGGTGCCGCGTTGGATTGTGATCTTGCGCAGGTCGCGCCGCAAGATGTCATTGCGCGCATCACAGCCGTTGCGATCAAGATCGAATGAACGATATGCGAAGGCGTCACGGTCGTAGCCCGTCTTGGGTGCTCGTCCTTTGGTCTGCAGGGACGCCAGCGCGGCCAGGGCCTCGGAAACCGTCGGTTCATCGATCACAGGAGGTGCATTATCGGGCCTGTCTGCTTCGCCGGCAGGGTCCGGCTCGGCGGCAACATCGTCGAACCGATCGGTCTGCTCTGTTTGCTCGGTCTGCGATGCACTCGCGGCAGGTTCGGGTGAAGTGGCGTCTTCACAGCCAGCCAGCACCGCGGCGAAGCAGAACACGGCAGCGATGAGCGCTATCAGTCGAGCGCCTAGAGTGTGGTTGTTTTGCCGGACAGCGGCAGGGGGCATCTCCATGACTGGCCATCTTATAAGCACGACACTCGTCACAAGGCCAGAGAGGTGCGTAGTCTGAGGATGCCGAGTGCGGTGATCGGCTGGCCAGTAATCCACGACATGCCCAAACCAGCACTTCGTTGACGCGCTATAGTCCCCGACTGTGGTGTTCCTACCCTGACATTGCGCTTCCTGCCCCGATATAGCAGGGTGGGAAGGAAAATATCGGGTAGGGAAGTCGGATGGGGCATGCAAACGCAAGCGGCCCTGACCAAGGTATTCCCTGGTCAGGGCCGCTTTGCGGGTGCGCCATCAGGGACTCGAACCCCGGACCCGCTGATTAAGAGTCAGCTGCTCTAACCAACTGAGCTAATGGCGCGCGATTGAAAACAATACCAGTATCGCGCCGCCGACCCAAATCGGCTTGATCTCAACGCACTCCGACCACATCGAGGGTCCAGGCGAGTTCAAAAGCGACCTCGCGCCACTGCTCATAGCGCCCGGAAACGCCGCCGTGTCCGGCGCTCATCTCAGTCTTGAGCAGGACATCCGCGCCCACCTGTCGCAGTCGAGCCACCCACTTGGCTGGCTCCACGTACAACACGCGTGTGTCATTGAGGGACGTGACCGCCAGAATCTTCGGGTACTGCACGCCTTCGTGGACGTTCTCATACGGTGAATATGCGCGCATCAACTCGTAGACCGCCGGGTCGTGAAGCGGGTCGCCCCACTCGTCCCACTCCGTGACAGTCAACGGCAGAGATGGATCGAGGATCGACGTCAGTGGGTCGACAAACGGCACATCGGCAACCGCCCCAGCGAACAACTCCGGCGCCAGGTTGATAGCCGCGCCCACCAGCAGGCCACCCGCCGAACCGCCTTCGGCGACCATACGATCAGGGGCGGTCCAACCGGTCTCAACAAGATAGCGACCACAGGCGACAAAATCGCTGAACGTATTCGGCTTGTGCTCCCGTCGACCTTGCTCGTACCAGTGCCGACCCAGTTCGCCGCCGCCTCGCACATGGGCCACCGCGAAGACCACACCACGATCCAATGCCGACAACCGCGGAATCGACATGCCCGGGTCAATCGAAAACTCATACGCACCATACCCGTACAGTCGCAACGGCGCTGGAGCATCGAGGGTCACCGCGCCATCTGCCGCAACGGCAACAGAAACCTTATCGCGGCGCCACACCACCGAAATCGGCACTTGCGTGCCATCGTCAGCCGTGGCCCACAACCTGCGCTGATCGTAGTCGGCCGGGCTGTATCCGCCCAGCACCGGCTGCTCCTTGCGCAGATGTGCGGCGCCACTGGCAACGTCGATGTCATACACTCGTGCCGGCGCGATAAACGATCCAGCACCAACGCGCAGCATCGGTTGGTCGAACATGGCATTCGCACCCACACCGATACTGGTCAGTTCGTCGCCTAGCTCCAACTGGGTCAACTGCCAGGATGTACCCGCGGCGAACAACGGTGCGGTAATCGGCAACACCGCCACACGTGGCACGGCACGGTCTCGATACGACACCGCCAGGAACGTCGCAAAACTATCGACTGCTTCAATGCGTTGCCCAGGCTCCGGGACGAGCACAGTGCGAGCCTCGGCTGGGTCCAATCCAGTGTCAGCACTAGGAACAGGGCTGACGGCCAATTCGAAATCCTGGTGGCGCTCATTGTGGCAGATGACGAGCAATGACTCACCGTCAGGTGAAATCGCATGGTCAACCGAGTACTCGATTCCGTCTCGCCTCGGCCACACCACCAGCGGGTCACAGGTCGGGTCCGACAGTGAGACCAATAGCGTCTCCGACGTGACCTTTGACGAGGTCTCAATATGCAGGTACGCCTCAGTGCGGCTGAAGCCCACACCAACCCAGAAACGCTCGTCCGGTTCATGAAAGATCATCACGTCATCACTGACCGGCGTTCCGACCTCGTGTCGCCACACCCGGTCGGGTCGCCAGGCATCGTCCACTGTGGTGTAGAAGACGAACCGGCCATCGGGTGTGAGTACCGCCCCCGAAGACGTGTCATCGATGACTTCTGGCAGGTCCTGGCCGGTCCTCAGGTCGCGGATGCGCAGTTGGTACCGTTCGTCGCCTTGGATGTCGGTGGCATACGCCAACAGTGTCCCGGCCTTGTTGAGGCTGAATGATCCCAGGGAGTAGAAGTCGTGGCCCTCGGCTTCGGTGTTGGAGTCGAAGAAAATCTCCTCCCCGTCGAGTGGCACCCCGGACGTGATTTGCGGGGGAGTCCAGTCAGACTCGTCCACCACTGGAACCCGAGCCTGAGCCGGATACTGCTTCCCGGCGGTGGTACGCGCAAAGTACCAGTACCCGTCGGACCGGACTGGAACCGACATATCCGTCTCCAAAGTCCGAGAAGCGATCTCCTGGTAGATCTCTTCGCGCAGATCCGATAGATGCGCGGTGCGTTGCGCGGTCCACCTGTTCTCGGCTTCGAGGTAGCCAATAGTGGCGGGATCGTCCTTGTCACGAAGCCACTCGTACTCATCGACGAAGGTATGTCCGTGGAAGGTACGCGGTCCAGGACGACGCGGTGCAACAGGTGGCCCGGCAAGGGCGGCAGAATCTTGACTCACGCTATCCAAGGTACGTCACGACATTGCCTTCTAAGATGGTGTTGTGTCGAATTCACGAGTTGCCTTGGCCACCTGCTCCGCGCTGCCCATGCTGGAGGAGGACGATGTCCCGCTGATCGCTGCCTTTGCGCAGGTCGGCATCACCGCTGAGCCCGTCGTGTGGGACCAGCCCGGCGTGGTCTGGGGTGACTACGACCTCGTCGTAGTGCGTTCCACATGGGACTACTCAGATCGCAGGGACGAGTTCATCGCGTGGGCGAACTCTGTCCCGCGACTGCTCAACGCCGCGACTGTGTTGAAGTGGAACACCGACAAGCACTATCTCAAGGAGCTGGCTGAACAGGGTGTGCGAACCATCGACACACTGTGGCTCGATCCCGAGAAGCACCTGACCTCGCAAGCAATCCACACCCGGTTGCCGGCTTTCGGCGATTACGTGATCAAACCGACCATCTCCGCCGGCGCCCAAGACACTATCCGGTACCGCGAATCGAGTGCTCAGGCACGCGGCGACGCCATCTTGCACGTGCGCGACCTGCTGCGCGATGGCCGCAACGTGATGGTGCAGCGCTACTTCACCCGTGTCGACACTGACGGTGAGACCTGCTTGGTGTATATCGCAGGGGAGTTCTCTCATGCGGTTCGCAAGGACCCGATGCTGCAACGTGACGCCACCCGAACCAAGGGGCAATACCAGCGTGAAGTGATGAACGCCACCACGGCCACCAGCGAACAGATCAAGTTGGCGGAGCACACCATGGACAAGGCGGCCGAACTGTTGGGCATCTCGCGTTCCGATCTGTTGTACGCGCGTGTCGACATGCTGCCAGGCGACGATGACGTGCCTCACCTGTTGGAACTGGAATTGACCGAACCAGTGCTGTACTTCTCCAAGACACCACGTTCGATCGACCGATTCGTCTCCGAGGTGCAGCGACGCATCGCTGACCGGTCCTGACCCGCGATCTTTGCTACGATCCCGACGTGTCTGTCACTGAGCTTTCCACTGCAGCCCAGAACTACCTCAAGGTGATCTGGGGGTTGCAGGAATGGTCTGACGAGCCGATCACACCCAGTACGATCGCAGCGAAAACCGGTCTGAAGCTATCGACGATTTCTGGTGCGATGTCGAAGCTCGCCGACCAAGGCTTGATCGAGCACGCTCCATACGGGGCGGTGACGCTCACTGAACGTGGCCGCAGTTACGCGCTGACGATGGTGCGCCGTCACCGACTCATTGAGACCTTCCTGGTCGAAGTGCTCGGATACGGCTGGGATCAAGTCCATGACGAGGCCGAAAACCTGGAACACGCCGTGTCGGACTATATGGTCGACCGGATTGACGAGCATCTGGGGCACCCGACCCGTGACCCGCACGGTGATCCCATTCCGGCAGCATCGGGTGCCGTCGAAGTCCCTGACGCCATGATCTTGGCCGATGCTCCCATCGAGACCGAGCTGGTAGTTGAACGTATCGCTGATGACGATCCCGACCTGCTGCGCTTTTTCGCGCAACAGGGACTCGTGGTCGGGGCGCAACTGGTCGTGGTGCCCGGTCCGCCCTATTCCGGCTCTTTCCAGGTGAAGGTGGCAAAGGGCGAGGACTTCGCGTTAGGTCATATAGCGGGGGAGTCGGTGTGGGTCTCGGCACGTTGAGCACGCGGCGCTCGCTTCGGTCGATTGACTAGTTCTCGCACGATAAAAACGACCGCGAATATCGCTGCGTAGAACACCGCCATCCCCGCACTGGTCGGCGCGTCGAACAGGTACGACACAGCGAACCCGCCCGCTGCGCCGCCGACTGCCACGGCGAGACTCCACACGATGAACCGCGGCACTCGCCGGGAGATGAGCAATGCCGTGGCCGGGGGAACGATAATCAGCGCCAAAGTAAGCACAGCCCCGGCAGCATAGAACGCTGTTGTGACCGTGATCGCCGTCAACAGCATGAACAGCGCGCTCACCATGCCGCCGCGCAGCCCTGCGCTGCGGGCGAACTCGTCATCAAATGACTGAGTCGTCAACGGCCGGTAGCACACCGCCAAGAACGCGGCGTTGATCAGCGCTAACCCCGCCATGACATACAGGTACTGCGGACCAAACGAAACCCCCGCGATCGTCAGTTGATCGAAAGCGGCAAGATTGAGGTCGCCGACCAGCACCGTGTGGGTGTCGAGGTGGATATCCGTGAACTCGGCACTGATCAAGATGATTCCCAGACTGAACAGTGCCGGAAACACCAGTCCTTGTGGGGCGTCTCCAGTGATGAGCCCACTGCGCCGCAGCACCTCGCTTCCCGAGACCACTGCCAGCCCGGCGGCGGCGGCTCCAACGATCAGCAGCGGCGACGACAGATCATGGGTGAAGAAGTAACCAGCGACAATTCCAGGCAGAATGGCGTGGCTGATGGCATCGACCAGCATTGCTTGTCGACGTAGCACCAGGAAAGTGCCGGGCAGTGTGCAGGCAAGTGCGGTCATGATGGCCAGCCCAAGTACTCCGATCACAAAACTCATGACACGGCCCGTTTCCACGCCAGCGGACGGGGTTGACTGTCACCCGTCTGGATCTCGTCGCGCAGTGCCCGGCGTAGGCGGCGGCGACGCCAAGCCCGCAGCAGCAGACTGCGCCCCGGCGCGAACAGCACCGACAGCACCAGCAGAACGAAAAGACACACCACGACGAGCGGCCCGGTGGGAACATTGCCGAGAGACACAGAAAGATAGGCGCCGAATCCGCTCGTCACTGCACCGACACCGCCTGCAGTCACTGTCATGGATCTCAGCGAACTTGTCCATTGCCGTGCAATAGCCGCTGGTGTGATCAATATCGCCACCATGAGCACCAGGCCAACGGCCTTGACACCGATGACTGTTGCTACAGCGAGCACACCGAACATCACAGTGTCAATCAGATGAGTCCTGTCTCCCTGCGAAGCAGCGTAGGTCTGGTCGAAGGCGTGCATCGCAAAGGGGCGCCAGAAAGTCATGGTTACGACCAGCGCCGTCAGTCCCACCGCGCCAATGGTGATCAGGTCAGCCCGGGTCAACACCGACGCGTTGCCGAAAAGATAATCCTGAATACCGCCCTTGCCGGGGTAGTCGCCGTTGGTGATCACCCGCATCGCGATCATGCCGACGCCGAAGAACCCGGTCAGTGTCACGGCCATAGCGGTGTCGACCCGCAGCACGCTGCGCCTGCTGATCAGCTGCGTCAGCCAGGCAGCCAGTGTTCCCGTGACCAGGGCTCCTGCGGTGAGTACGGCCATATTCCTGCCGTCGATCCCGAGCACCGTGACAGCGATAAGGAAGCCGCCTAATGCGCCCGGCAGTGCAGCATGGGAGATCACGTCGCCAATCATGGACTGCTTGCGTAGGTAGGCAAATGTTCCGAGCGCTCCCGCAACCAGGCCGATCATGGTGGTGCCCAGGAACACCGTGCGGAAGGTGTGATCGGTGAAGAACTCGGCAGGGGTCATGATGGGACCCCGGGCAGGAAGGTCACGTCATCGTCCAGCCCATAGGCTCGACGAATATTCTCCGCAGTGAGCACCGCGTGCACCGTTCCGGATACCATTTTTTCCGCACCCAGGATGAGCACCTCATCGCAGATCGCTCCGACCGTCAGTAGGTCGTGGTGCACGATAATGATCGTTTTTCCGCGATCCCGAAGGGATCGCAGCAGTTCGATGATTGCGTGCTGGCTGGCAGCGTCAATTCCCTGAAACGGCTCGTCCATGATCAACACATCAGGACGAGCAGCGAGAGTGCGGGCCAGGAAGGTACGCTGCCGTTGCCCACCCGATAGCTGGCCGATCGGACGACCTGCCAAATCGGCGATCCCAGTGTCTTCCATTGCCTGCGCAATGGCGGTGCGATCGTCGGCTCGCGTACGGCGCAGCAGACCGAGCTTGCGGTAAGTTCCCATGCGTACCACGTCATAGACGGTGGCAGGGTAATCCCAGTCGACCGCGCTGGTCTGTGGGATGTAGCCGACCTGTTGCCGGACCTCGTCTAGCGGTCTGCCGAAAAAAACCACGCGCCCTGTGATGGGAGGTACGAGTCGGAGCATTGCCTTGAGCAGTGTCGATTTCCCGGCACCGTTGGGGCCGATGATTCCGGTAATCGTCGCTGTTGCGAATGCGGCGTTGACATCGTGCAGTACGACGTTTGTGCCGTAGGCGACAGTCAGACGTGCCACTGTGATCGCCACGTCGTTGATTGTGGTCATGGTGCAGGCTCCAGCCCGTCCGCGTTGACTGAGTCCGCGCCTAGTGCCATGACGATCGCCGCGACATTATGGGCGAACACACCGAGGTAGGTGTCGACCCCTGATTCGCTGCCCAGCGAGTCTGCGTAGAGTTCCTCATCGCTGATTGTCACCCGCCAACCGCGAGCCTGCACTGCCTCATTCAGACTTGCGATAGCTTGCGGGTTGGCTTGGTTGTCTTGGAATATCACTGGAACGCGTTGAGTCACGATCAGGTCAGCAAGCTCGGACAGTTCGCGAGGGCTGATCTGAGCATCCGTTGAGATGAAGTCTGTGGCGTGAATATCGAGTTGATAGGCCCGGCCGAGATACCCAAAGGCGTCGTGACCTGTGACAACAGTGCGCTGCCGATCGTCGAGTGTCTGGAACCTCGTCGTGGCGGCTTCATGTGCCTCGCGCAGTTCGGCTCGATACGCTGCCGCATTCACCGTATAAGAGTCGGCTTCTTCCGGGACGAGTTCTCCCAACTTTATCGCCATCAATGCGATGACCTGCGACCACAGTTCGGGGTCGTTCCAAATATGAGGATCGTACTGACCGATCGACTCGTCACTGTCTGGGTCCGCCCACTCGATATCCGGCTGATCCTCACCAGTCGCAGTCAGGTCGATCAGGTCTGAAGCCGACAGTTCTTCCCCAACGGCTAGGTGCTTATCGCCCAGGCTGTCCAATTGCCGGGTCATCTGTGCCTCGAGGTGCAGTCCATTGCTGAACACCGCGTCAGCGTCACGCATCTGCTGGATATCGCGTGTCGACGGTTGATAGGTGTGTGGGTCGCCGCCGGGTCCGACCATGGTGGTGATGACGGCGTCGGGAGCGATGTTGAGTGCAGCATCAGCGAGGTAACCGGTGGTCGCGAAGATGTGGAGCGACTTGGACGAGGTATCGCTGCTTGGTCCGGAACAGCCCGTCACGAGCAAGATTGTTCCGACTGTAATAGCTATGGCTCGCATCAGTACCCTTCATCGCCAGGTTTTTTGGATCGGTCGGTGCTCGAGAACATGCTGCAGACGCACGCTCGTTGCAACGCGAACCAGCATATGTTTGAGGGGTCGAACTTTCAACTCCGCATGACCGAAGTTGCAAAAAGTCGTGAGAAAGTGAGCCGCTATCGCGGTCCAGCGGTATCGAGTGATCGGCTGTCAGCCGGAGCCGAGCGGGTCTGGTTTCTAGACCGTATCGGTCATGCTCGCCTGCCCGGTATTGGTGGGGCAGTCCGGATTGCGGCAGACTCGCTTGGTCGGTGGCGACTCACTATGTGACGAGTTCGTCTGGCGGTGGATAGGGATACGAGCGACATGGGCCGAACCGCATGTTCGACATGGTGCTTCCGACATGATGTCTCCCTTCGTGCAGGTCCTTTCAGACTTGCACGTTGGTGCGGTTCTTGCAATGGGACGAGGGCTATGAGCCGCGACCGTGCAGTTGGCTTACACCATGAGCGAGAGCCTGTGGGCCGACGCATGTGAAAGATCACCGGCAACACGGTGTCCCAGGCAGAGGCGTCGGCCCTCACCTGTGCTGAGGTGGATGTCAGGTCAATTGCAATGTGGTCAGGCAGGTCAGATCGTCCGCCTGGCGTGTTGAAATCGGTGCTGAGGCGGTCAGGCCGTCGTAGCTCACCGTGAGCTCTGCTTCGATGTCCCGCGGCAGCCAAACCCCGGCAAAGCCGTTGTCGTAAGTGAGCATCGACTCGTCCACGATGATCTGACCACTGTTCGAATCCGTGATCGTCACTGATATCTCTGCCTTTTGCAGTTCGCCCGTGCAGGTGGTCAGGCTATGGAAATAGCAGTCATGCGTCTGATCCACATAGGGTGCGAATGACAGATAGAACTCGTCCGAAGGCATCGGCAAGGAGAGGCTGTTGTCCTCCGCGTCGCTGAGGATCAACTCGTCTGGGCGGATGGACGCCATCAGGTCGGCAGGTCGTTCGGACAGCGGCATGGTGTCTAGCCGCTCGATGATCTGGCGTGCATCGAGTCCAGTCAGATCGTGTGCCGCCAACAGATCGGCATCGGTGTTGCCGTTGGGCGTTTGCGTGGTCGTGGTCGGTTGTTCCGAACCTGTCTGGGTGCCGGGTGAATCGTCGCTACTGCATCCGGCGAGGACGAGCGCTGTCGTCAGGGCGAGTGCGGTGGCGAGGGTGGTGCGAGTTTTCATGGGTATGCTCCTGCATCAAGTCGTGTGGGATGCCTCGTCGTCTATCACGAGGCGAGAGGAATGATCATGGGCCTTACGGTGTGCCGGAATGTGGCACGGCCGGTCAATGCCAGATCACGTACGACTGATGCACAGCTTATGGAGACAGACAGCGCGGACCGGTTCGATAATGACGGCGGGTTCGGTGTTGCCGCTTGCCCGACGTCGCGGCAGCCGGTGACGCGACGGTCGCTGTAACAGCATCAGGTGGACCGCTGCGATCATCGCAAGCAAGCAGGCGATCATCGCGGCACAGCCCAGGTCGGTTTCGCAGTTCGCACAGACATCCATGGCAGCCACAGGTGCCCCGACTGCGGAACTCGCCTCGATCTGGTGGTGAGATGCCGAGGATGTCGACGTGTTCGACTGCGAAGCAACCGTGAACCTAGCACCGGCACTGGCGGCCTCAGCCCTCGGCAGGCTGTCGCCGTGCAGTGCGATCACGCTGAGAACCAATGCGATGACGATAGCCAAACCGGGCAGTCGACGACGGACGGCATCGACTGCGCCGCCGTCTGACGTCCGTGGCTGAATACTCATCACAAACCAGTCTAGGGATACGAAGTGACCCGGTTATGGGCCTTTTTGGCCAGTAACCGTGCGCGCGGTTGTCAAGGTGATGTGCGATGGTCGTATGGCGGCACGTTGGACAACGCGCTGAGATTGCGGCGATGTCGTGCGTGCCATAGCGCCGCTGGCACACCGCTCAGCCATTGCGCCGAAACCACGCGTCGAATCGAATGCGCAATGGTCTCGACATCGAAAGGCTCACACGGTGTGCCGCGCTGGCACTTACACTCAGCAGCCCGTGAGGAGATCCTCCGTATCCTCGAGTCGAGACGTGAGGCAATCTCCACGGCGGAACTGGTCGCAGCATCTGGGCTGCACGAGAACACAGCGTGTGGTCATCTGGGGCAACTGCGCGCTGATGGGAATCTGATAGCGGATGGAGTCGTCTTCCGCCGCGGCCCAGACCACATAGTCTGCGACGTCGACGTCGGTGACACGGGTAGCGTCGTTGTCTCCCGACACCGGTATCAGCGTTATGCGGAGCTCTCGGGCAATACATTCGTGTAAGACACCTGCGGCCTCTGCAACCGGTGCCATGGTGACTGGTCGTGCCATGAGCACACTCCGGTCTTATCGTTACACGAGATTGTTGAACGATAAACATGTGGAATGTATCAAGCGATATGGCGGAGAAGTGACGTCTGACAGTGATCGTGGCGCGAGCGGTCCGGCACTGGGGTGGTGATCTCGACGGTCAATTCGCAAGGGAGAGTTCTTCGTCTATTACGTCATTGTTCGGGGACGACTTGTCAAGATGCGGATCGCATGGAAACAGGTACTGTTTCTTTTGTACTTTGTGGTGAGCGGCGCAAACGCGGGCATAACTCGTAGTAAGTGATCGTCAGTAGCAGCACCCACAGGGGAATCGACCGACCGTAGCCGGAAGAGATTCGGAGAAATCACACGATGCTTGACCTCATTAGCGAGAAATTGATTGCACTCAACCTGCGCGCCAAGGCTGCCCTGGCCGATGAACGCGGTGAAGTGAACATTATTGCGATCGTTCTACTCATCGTCGTCGCGATCAGCCTGGTCATTATCTTCAAGGATCAGATCGGTGGCTTCGTGAAGAACATCATGGACAACATCTCCGGAAACAGCCCGGAAGACTTCCAAGCCTGAGCATTGTGGTGGCATTGAAGCGCCGGATCGTCTCCTTCCGAGAGGAATCTAAGAGCGAACGCGGCCTCGTCATCGTCGAGGCCGCGTTCATCTACCCGCTTGTGTTCATCCTTCTCGTACTGGTGATGTCCATGTCCGAGATGTACTACCAGCGTGCTCGGGTAGAAAGTCTCACGCTCAGTTATGCGCAGCAAGCTGCTGCTGAAATGAGCGATTCGATGGATTACGACGTCGCGGGGGACGGCGAATCGGTTCGCGTGTCCGGACAACAGGACCGCGCGCTCTACCGCTATATTCTGGGATCTCACAACGACTTTGCCACGGTGGAAGGCAAAGTCGAGTCGGCCGTGACTCGTGCCTTCGATGAGAATGACATCGGGTTCTTCGGCCCGGCGCCGACCCTCGACAGCGTCTCCGTAACATACGGGCGTCATTTCACCTATGAGGAATTGAAGGTAAGCGTCGACTATGGCTATCGCTTGCCATTCCTCGGAAAACAAGTCGCTGGCGGAGGCCCTTTCAGCTTTGAGTTCAACGCGAGTGCTGAACTGCCGGTGCTGCAAAGTGCCGAATTCGTTCGTAATTTTGATCTGGCCAACGACATGGTCGTCAGCTTTGAAAAGGGAACGGGCACTTTCGCTCTCATAGAGAACGCCGGAACCGAGGTCTGCCGGTTTCTTTCATTTGTTGGACTCGCAGATTGCTGAGGTTTTGAAATGAGACCCCGAAAGAACGGCGAGCATGGCGCGGTAACAGTACTGTTGGCGCTCGCGATGATTCCTGTCCTCCTCGTGACTGGCGTCTTCGTTGACGGTGCCCGTTTCATTTCAGCTGATTCGGTGGTGCGTTCCAATCAAGAGCTGGCAATCAACAGCGTCCTGGCGCAGCGTGACAATGATCTGCATCGGATGTTCGGACTGCTTGCCACGGTAAGCGACGCGGGTTTGCTCGACGAGGCCAATAACGCGATGCTGGCGAGCCTGGCTGGCGATCCCGAGGCCGGCAACCTGCTGCGCATTGACGTTGACACGTCCCGGATAGAGCCAGTGACGGACGCGAGTCTCGCGGACGCTGAGATCATGGCGAGCCAGATCACCGAATATATGAAGTACCGGGCGCCGGTGGGGCTGGTGGCCGACCTGCTCGATAGCCTCGACTGGTTGACCAACTTCAAAGAAAAAGTCGCGTTGATGGAGAAACGCGTGGCCTACTTCAAGAAGATCAATGACGTCGCGGAGTTGATCCAAGAGGTCAAAGACCTTGTTGAGCAACTGGTCGATGACATCGAGACATTCAACACCACCATTCAGCAGTTGCTGGCCGATCCGCCGCAAAACGTACTGCGAGATGCCATCGCGCTGGCGCTCCAAGACGAAGTCACCGCTTCAGAACGACAGGCGATCAACCGACGGTTAAGCGACACGGCAACCCGTATCACGAATGCGCAACAGCAGTTCAACGCGGTTCGCAGCACCTTCAACGAGCTTTTCGGCGAAGACGGAACGGGTGGCAAGGCCAACGAGTTGATCGACAAGATCGACGAGGTGTTCAACGCCAAAGAGGAGTACGAGTCCGAGATCGACGGCTCGGAGAACTCCGATCAAGAGGAGAAGGAAACCCTCAAAGAAGAGGCGGAAAACTCAGTATCGATCCTCAACGACCTCAAAGAAGCTCTGACCGGCGTCGCAGACGATCTGATCGACAGTATCAACAGCGACATCAATAGTGCCCTGGATGAGTTCGGGCAGGGCGTGATCGACGACATTACCGATCAACTGTCCAGCCAAACGCGTCGTCCCACATTGGCCGATATTGACTTCGCGCTCATCAAAGCGATGGTCGATGATTTGACCGGCGAGTCGGAAGACGGTCCGCAGACACCGCAGCAGGTGTTCAACATCGTGTTCCCCAATGGGATTACGTTGAATATCAGCGAGATCGTCCAGACCCGGCTCTCAGTTCTGCTTGAGAGCCTCGGCGATGTGGTCCAAGACGCCGCGGGCAAGGTCGACGTGTGGGGCACCGTGCGTGACGTCTTACTCAATCAGGTGCCGGATTCGCTCAATGGCTACATTAATCTGACTCAGACCCTCGCGAATAACCGTGCCTGGGATGAGAGCCTTGTCGCAGGCGTCGGTTCCGATGAAATGTCGCCGATCATTGATCCGACTGGGTTCGACGACGAGGATGCGATCAAAGACGGCATTTCGGACGGTTCGGGTGGCGGGCTGCTCGGAGACATGGGGAAACTGCTCGACGGACTCACTAACGTCCTTAGCACCGCCTACGAGAATATTCTGATCGCTGACTACATCTCCGGTCACTTCACACACTCGGCACTGGACTTCGACGAGGACAACCCGACGCGGAATAACCACAGTGAGTTCGCCAGTTGCCGCACTCAGAAGTGCGCTGCGGAGATGGAATACATCCTCACCGGTGTCAACGGTCCGATTGGCGCAGTCGGACTCGTCTTCGGGCTACGTGTGGTCACCAATATGGTCGCGGCGGTCATGGACAAACGGGTCCAGGCGATCAGCCGTGCTGCGATGGCGATACCCATTGTGGGACAAGCCATTGCGCTGCTAGTGACACCCGCGTTCGCGATCATCCAATCGGTCATCGACATCAAGGTGCTGGTAGAAGACGGCGGTAAGGTGCCGCTCTTCTCCAACCGATTGCCGCTGTTCGAGCCGGGCTATAGCGGCGACGGGAAGGGCTTGGTCGATGCGTTCGAGGGATTCGGCGATGGGAGCGCGGGAAACTCTCAGCAGGGCAAGCACGGACCGGAACTGAGTTATCAAGACCACCTGGTGATCTTCATATTCATCGCGATGATCGGTGGCCGGGATGGCGTGATCGAGCGCACCGGGACCATCATCCAGTACAACAAGCAATATATTGACGGAAGTTTCGAGCTGGGCAACGCGCATACGAGTTTCTTTGTGGTCACGGAATTCTCCGTGGAGCCGCTCTTCACAAACATTCTCGGAAGTTCCGACGCCGCGAATCGGCTGGGTGAAGGAAACTTCCGGTTCTCGGACAAACAGACCTATGTTGCGGGGTTCTAGGATGTCGACGAAATCTGATTGGTTGACGGGAGCACGTCCCTGGCGCCGCAAGCGCGACGACAATGGCGAAGACGGCCAGATCATTGTTGAAGCAGCCTTGATTCTGCCGCTATATCTGATGTTTTCCATAGCGCTGCTGCAACTGGTGATATTCGCCGCCGCACAGGCGCGAGTTGAAGTCGCAGTGAACTCGACGGCGCGGGAGCTATCTCAATTCACCTATGTGACAGGCGGTGACCTAGGAGGATACGCACAGCAGGCGGTGAACGCATACGGCAGCATCATGCAGCAGTTGACGGGTGATTCTCCAGGTCTCGGCAGTGACTCGAACCCTATTGCACAAATTCTGCAGACGGGTGACGGGGCCGCCCAGACTTTGCTGCGGGCACGCCTAGATAGTGCGAGCGATACGCTATCGGGGCTGGGGGTCGTCGATGGAGCAGACGGCCTCATCGTCAACCCCGAATCCACGATCACGGATGGAGACCAGATCGAATTGATCGTCGACTACAAATTGCGTGTGCCATTCGTGAATATTGAGATACCGATGACTGCGAAGGCGCAGACAGCGCGGTGGGAATACTCAACGAGTTGAGAAGGGCTGTACCAGTTCCGTCATGACCGCACTTGAATTGAGCCTATGGCTCGGTGGATCGCTCCTGCTGACCATTGTTTGGTACGCGCTGACTCTCTACATCGACAGCACAAAACGGAAAGTGAAATGGCGGGCGTCGGATCTCATTGAACGACGTCGACTGCTTGCTGTTCCGATTGCCTCGCAGGTTGTCCTGACGACTTTCATCGTCATGTGGATGAACCAGGAGATCGCACCAACGTATATGGCGAGAATCCTGCTGTTCACCTCGGCACTCTTCGCGATTGCGGCGCTTGACTACAAGTACCACATCATCCCGAACAAGATCCTTGTCTTCTTGCTGGCGGCGCGTGTGATCGTAATGCCGTTTGAACTCGCGGCAGATCCGTCGGTCTTCTTTAGTTCGATGCGCCGTGATCTGTTGACTACTGTGGTCGTGCTGGTGTTTCTGCTCGTGATGAAGGTTCTGCAGCGCGGGGGGCTGGGAACCGGCGACCTGAAGCTGCTTACCATCGTGCCGATCTTTTACGGATCTGAGATGGGACTTACCGCGATCATCGCATCGTTTATCGTGATGTTCCTAGTGTCGGGTGCGCTGCTGTTGAGTAAACGCGCCACGCTCAAGGACGGTCTGCCGTTCGCACCGAGTATGTTGGCCGGGTCTGTCCTGGTCATCGTTTTCCTTAGCCTGGGAGGCTAACCAGATGGGTTTCAAGGCATATGGAGTGCTGCTGCTGCTCACGGCTCTTATCGCCGGCGCTTGGTTCTCGCTTATCGGAGCCAACGCGAACGAGTCGGCTCGGTATAACGAACACGTCGCCACCGCGAGGGAGAAGGCGGAGCAGGGGGTCGTCACCGAGGTGCTCTCGCACTACCGTAGCGCTCTGCAGATGAACCCCACGCATGAGATCGCCGTTGAGCTGATGGACTTCTCCAAGATCAATCAGGATCCTGCCGGATACAAAAGCGTCCTGCGCGAAGTCATCGGTTTCTTCCCCACCGAAGCCCTCGGATATGAACGTTTGACCAGCGTATATATTGACGAGGAGGACTATGAAAGCGCCTTCGAGGTCTTCGAGGCAGCCGGTCGCAACGAGGTGACCTCGGATGAGTTACGGGCGAGTTACGCATCGATCCGGTACGTGCACGAGATCGGAACCTATGCCTACGACGACGTCCGGACCTTCCACCGAGGCGATGTGGCGGCGGTCTACACCCGGGGCAGTTGGTCGTTCATGGAGGCTGTCGGTAGGACGCGCGGCGACAATTACACCGAGGCATACTCGTTCTACGGAAACTACGCGCCAGTGGTGATCGACGGTGTTCCGCAGTTCGTGAATCGGCGCTACCAGACTGTGCTCATTGCCACCAAAGCTGACTATGTCTCCTATGGGACCCTTGACGAAAATGTATTCCCCGCCAAGCAACGCAACGGTCGAACCGTGTTCTTGAACACGAGTTTCGATCCCGTTCTGGGCGGCACTGAGTTCGATCATGCTTCCAGTTTTGCGAACGGCCTCGCCGGAGTGCAGCAGGTCGATGGAGTGTGGAAGATACTGACACCCGGTGGTGTGCAGGTCGGTGAGGACTACACGAAGATCGCGGAGAATGAGGGCGGGGTCGTCTATAGTGCTGAGCGGTATTTCGCCGCCCCAGATGCGAAATACCGCATGTATGACGGTGATGGCACCCAGGTCGGTTCACTAGAATTCGAGGATGCTCGCCCATTCAACGACGACGGATATGCTGCCGTGCAGGTCAGCGGCAAATGGGGATTCGTCAATACGGATGGGGAGCTAGTCATCGACCCGGAATACGATGACGCGCGTTCCTTCGCCAATGGCCTGGCAGCAGTCCAACAAGGCGAATACTGGGGCTATGTCTCCGAAAGTGGCGACATCGCCATCGAGCCGCGATTCTTAGGCGCGTTGGACTTCAGCGAGTCCGGTACAGCATTCATCAAACGAGGTGACGGAGACCGGGTGGGTAAAGAACCAGCCTGGTACTTCCTGCAACTTACTCGATCAAAGGTCTAAGCATGTTCACATACCCAGATCCAGCAAATAAGCCGAATATCCTCGAGTTTCGAATCGGATCGGAACGTCGGCCCGATAACGTGGCCATCGACATCCTGACCCACAACGATGTTCCAGGCGTCATCCCGATCGTCAAGAAACAAGTCGATGACGAAATATTCATCACCTATGACAGCGGCGCTGCCGTACCTGGAGCGACCTTTCTGCAGACAGACGTGTCAGATGCCGATGCCGTGTGGTATGTGAAGTCGGTGACCGAAACGCTGATCAATGCGCAGCGGTTCATGCTCGACACCGACTGCTTCGTGTTGGATCCAGAGCACATTTACTTTGATCCGACGACAACGACAGCACAGTTGTTGTACGTTCCCTTGAAAGATCAGTCGAATAGCGACCTGCGGCCTGCTCTGGACGACCTGATCGCGAGACTTCAGGCTTCGTCTGCTGCGACATTGGCCACGTTGGCGCAGGTTCGCGAACACCTGCAAGTCGCGGAGTCCTTTGAACTGGCCGATTTTCTCAAGCATGTGCTGGCGATCCAAGCCAGTTCGGCATTGCCGACCAATTCAGCTCCGCACGTTCCCACTCTGCCGACAGCAGTACCCCCGGTGCCTGTGGCACCCGTCGTTGCCGCACCGACTGTAGGTTCTCCGCTAACCGGGCCTACCATCGCCGCGCCGCCTACGCCGATGTCAGCGGCGCCGATGTCAGCCGCACCCCAGGTCTCCCCACCGCACGCGCCGCCCGCTCCTGCTGCACCGCCCGCGCCACCACACGGTGGTGGCGTGCGCGTCCCGCCATCGCGACAACCTCAAAGGACACGCAACGATAGTGGCGGCCGCAACGCACCCGCTGGCGCTTCAACCGAATCGTCGGAGAAGCCGATGAGCATCTTCTATCTGATGGCCCACTACAGCAGCGACAACAAACGCATCTATGACGAGCAGCGTGCTGCCCGGAAAGCCGCGAAGGAGGCCGCCGGGAACAACCAGCCTGTCCCAGGCAAGGTTCCTGGAAGCAATGGAGCACCTCATCCTGTGACGGGACCGATGACGAGCACCCCTGGCCTGCCCGCCACTGCTCAAGGCCAGCAGGGCGGCGGCATTGCAGCTGTGAACATGCAGGCGGCGGCCGCCGCACAGCCTCCGCATGCTGCGTCGGTGGCACCAGCAGTAGGCCTCTACGGACTGAACCACAGTTCAGTGGAAGACTTCGGACAAACCGTTATGTTCGGACAGCAGGACGAGGCCGCACCAGCGGCTGACGCAGCACCAGCCGCGGCACCGATACCTGCGACGCAGCCACAGGTCGGGGCGCAGCCTCCCGGGTTGGTGTCACAACCCGGCATCGCGCCTTACGTACCTGCACCACAGGCCCTCCCGAACAGTGGTGTCACTGACGCGGGAAGCAATGGTGAGCCACCGGTGCACGCGCCTGCTGTGACTCACATCGAGTCAGCCGGAGTGCTGCCGGAACAGCCCAAGAGTCTGCCGCGGCATGCAACCGAGATCACCGCAATGATCGTCCGCAAAGCCACAGGGGAGTCGATCCCTATTACCAAGCCGGAGTTTGTCATCGGGCGCAAGACCGATAACGCGGATCTGATTTTGGCTGACCGGACGGTGAGCAAGCAACACGCGACCATCTACTACGAACCCACCGGCTGGTCGATTCAGGATCGCGGTGCTACCAACGGTGTCTTCGTCAATGGAACCACCATTGAACCGGGTGTGAAGGTCGCGATCGAATCCGGCGCAACGATCCTGCTCGGTGACGAAGAACTGCTTTTCACGATCTCGTGAAATAGGACAATCAACTAAAACGACTGTGGGTGGGACCAAGTGAAGTCACTTGGTCCCACCCACAGTCGTTTACTCAGTCCTCGTCAGGAGCGGGCTAGCTCCATGAACTCCATTCGGTGACGCTGTAGTCCCATGGGAGCTCATTGTTGTCGGCTTGCCACGGTGGCAGCATCTCCGGCTTGAATGCCCAGAACTCATAGTCGCTGATGCCCTGTTCCGCCAGTGCCTTCTCGTAGAGCTCGACGAACTCTTCGGGGGTCTGCGTCAAGTCCATGACATAACTGTCTGTCCAGGCAATGGTTCCGGTGAATCCTCTGTTGAAGCCACCGAGAAGTTCGTCCGTGAGACCGTTGTCGTAGATCACATCGACGAAAGTTCCTGATGCTTCCTGGATTTCACGAAGCAGGGCGTTCATGTTTGACCTGAACGTACTGATTGCGAAGTGGAAATCGTCTGGGTCATTGAGTTCGCTCATACGAGCGAACATCTCGACGCCTTCTTGGAAGTACTTTTCATTGACGATTTCTTTGATGCTGTCGGGGAGCGGTTCACCTCGCTTCAGCAGGACGTAGCGAGGGTCGTCGTACCGAGGATCTTCTTGCCCCGCGATCGCCGCCTCGAGACGTGGCAGCCCCATGTTCGTCACGGTGACATACCCGAACTCGTCGCCGGAAGGCATCGGACGTGGCTCATTCGGCTCGTAGATGGTTCCGTTGACGATATCCTCGTCGGTGCCCTCGCCGTTCGACTGGCTGGTGTTGTCGCCGCCGTTGGCGGGGGAGGTCGGTTCGCTGTCGGATGAGCATGCAGCAGTGGTGAACGCGAGCACGCATGCGCATGCGAGAAGCCCTAATTTGGCCAGACCGGTTCGGTCCTTGCGGCTAATTCGTGTGGCTTTCATCGTTGCGGTCTCTCCTATTGTGTTGGTTCGGGACAGCATGCTGTGAACAGCGGTAGCACGCTTTCACGTGGCTTTTCCGCTCCGATGGCTAATCTACTTGGTTAGGCTGCGGCTGTCCTGATATAGCCAAGTAGTCCGCTAAATGGTCAGGCCCGAGAACATCGGCACGATCACCAAAATAAGGATGCCGGTGAACATCAGGATCATCGGCAGCAGCAGCATGCTGCCCGCCTTATTGCTCTTGCGTTGGACCACCTGTTTTTTCAGATGCCAACTTTCAGCGCTTTGCGCCGTGAGCAGAGCAGGAAGTTCGCCGCCGCCCTTTTGGGTGCCTTGAACAATCAGACCGGAGAATTTCTTGACTTCCGGCAGCATGCTTCTCATCCCGAAATTTGTGATCGCATCGACATCGGGCATGCCGTTGTCGATTTGCTGTACGGCCATGCGCATCTCTTTGTACAACACGCCTTCACCGGCCAAGCTGGTACGGCGCCAAGCCTCACGGAAGATCATTCCGGCGTTTGTGAGCAGCGCCAGCAGTGAGACAGCGTCGCAGAAATCGAGCATGATCGCCTCTTGCCGACGGCGAATCTCAGTCTTGACCTGATCCTGGAAGTAATAGGTGACGGTCAAGGCGCATACGAGCAACAAGCCCAACAAAATGGGTTCGTTCACGAAGCCGTACAAGCCGAATGACACGATCGTCAGTGTCAGCAGCATCGTGGCCTGCTGTGCGCGGAGCGCATGCAGGTAGTAGTCGCCGTAGTCCTTCTCATACAGGATCTCCAGCATGCGCCGAAGTTCCTTGTCGTTGTTGTTTCTAAATGAGTACCGTACGGCCTTGAGCAGCGCATATCCGACGTGATAGATCTCGTGCAGGGGGTGCTGCTTGTCGTCGAGATTGGCGAAGAGGTCGCGATACTTGCGCCCAGTGATGAAGAAGACGATCCACGCAATCAACAGCAAGGTGCCGACGATCATCAGGATGAGTTGAGTGGTGTCGAGGTACATGGTGCGGCTCAGATCTTAATCGTCATGATCTTGCGTGCAAGCAAGAACGCGATGACAAACAGGGTGAGGGCGATGAAGGTACACATGATTCCGATCGGCGTGGACAGCGCCGCACCGAAGGTCGAACCGTTTCCTTTGATCATTGCGACCAGGACGACGGGCAGCACCGCCATGATGAGGGTTTCGTATTTGCTGCCAGACAGACTGGTTTCAATCTCGTCGTTGATGTACATCTTCTCCGAGAGGATCGTATTCGTGTTCCGTACGACCTCCTTCATGTCACCACCGCGCTCGTAGGCGATACGGAACACCGTGGCGAAGGACTGGATGTCGTCCACACCGCTGCGTTCGCCAAAGTCGTGGAGCATATCCTCGATACGAACATTGTTGTGGAAACCGGCAAGTACGAGTCCGATCTCATGGACGATCGGAGCGTCTTCGTTATGCTGCTGCTCAAGGTCGGATCGCGCCGAATCCAGGGCCTGCACAATAGTGCCGCCCGCAGACAGCGACGATGTCAGGCTGGCGAGAAAGTCGCCGAACTGTTTTTTCAGCTGCCGCTGTTTTTGCACGCGTATCGCATTGGCTCGGATGGGCATCAGGATCCGTGCCGCGGCCAACCCGAAGACCAGGATCACAATGGTGTTGATCACGGTAGTGGCCGTTGTCGGCTCCCCGTTCTGATCGACGGCAAGTCCACCGAAGAACGTATAGCCCACGAAGGCACCCAAGCCAAAAGTCACGATAAAGGTCGCGATGCGTTCGACTTTCCCGAAGTGATACACCCGGTAGTTGTATGCCGGAGTGTTCAACAACGAGGGCTGTAGTTGTGGAGCGATTTCCTTCTTAGCCATCTAAATCTCAATCCTATGGCCGGCCAGCAAGAGCTTCTCGTCGTGCATTAACTTGTTTGCGGTGCGATTCAGGCTTCCTGATACCCGGTCGAGAGTGCTGTGCTCGTCCTCCTCGAAGACGAACAGCGGGTTGAGCTCGATCTCGCCGTCGACGTATCCGACGATCTCGGATATCTCCATCGTGCGCCTGGAATGGTCGCGGAGCCGGGACAGGTGAACGATGATATCGATCGCCGAAGCGATCTGCTGACGGATCGCCTGCAACGGTAACGATCCTGATGCTTGAAGCACCATTGTCTCGAGTCGGCTGAGCATGTCTTTGGACGAGTTCGCGTGACCAGTCGATAGTGAACCGTCGTGTCCGGTGTTCATCGCCTGGAGCATGTCGAGAGCTTCGGCGCCACGGACCTCACCGACGATGATGCGCTCGGGGCGCATACGCAGCGACGACCTGATGAGGGTTCGGATATCGATTTCGCCGGTGCCGGACGTGTTGGCGTTACGGGTCTCCATCCGTACCAGGTTGGCGATGTTGTCGATCTGCAGCTCCGCTGAGTCCTCGATGGTGATGACACGTTCGGTCTTGGGGATGAAGTTGCTCAGGGCGTTGAGGAATGTCGTTTTTCCGGAGCCGGTTCCGCCACTGATGAACACGTTGTACTTGCTCTTGACGAGTACATCGAGAAAATCAGCGACCTCGGGCGTGATGGATCCATATTGGATGAGCTTGCGCACAGTCATCGGTTCCCGGGAGAACTTACGAATGGTGACCGTTGCCCCTTCCAACGCGATGGGAGGAAGGACCACGTTGACACGAGAGCCGTCGGGCAGACGGGTGTCCACGATGGGGTTCGCCTGGTTGACTTCGCGGCCCGCGGTGCCGACGATGCGTTGGATGACATCTTCGAGACGGCGCTCGTTCTCGAAGTAACTGTCAACCCGCGATACTCGTCCGTCACGCTCGATGAAGATATTGCGCGGACCGTTGACCATGATCTCGGTCACGGACTCGTCGTGCAGCAAGCTGTCGAGCGGCCCGAGCCCGCGGATCGCGCCATAGACCTGCTGGATGACCCGGACTTTTTCTTCGATCGGGGTGTAGGAGTCAGCGAGTTCGCGTTCGAGAACATCGCGGATGTATTCGCGTAGCTCGTCGTCGTCCAGGCGGGACAACTCGGAACTTGAGACGATGCTTTCGCGAATCGACTCGATCAACGAATCCGTGTTCGGTGTCGTCATGAGCTGAACTCTCCGGCCAGCGGGCTGAGCCGCCCGCTAGCGACAATGGCATCGACGACCTGCAACTCGGTGGCGTTCTCGAACCGGTTGATTCCACCCAGTTCGGGAACTGGAAGATCAGCGATACGTGATGAAAGCTTGGAAGAGAACCGGTTGTATAGCAGGTTCGTCTTGGCCGAGATATGCGTGTCCTCGCGCTCATCGACAACTGAAAGCGTTTCGAGACCGCGTGTGATCTTGTTGTTGACGGTGTGCCGGCCGTTGGACACCCAGATGATTCGGTCGCTGGCGTTGAACACGTTCCGCTCGGCTTCACTTAGCGCAAAGGGGATGTCGACAACGGTGAAATCGTAGGTGTTCTGGTTGATCACCTGTTCGAGCAGGTAAATCAGATCGTCGGCGTTGAGCTCGTTGACATCGGCGGCCAGCGGGGCGGACGAGAAGAACCGCACCCCGTACTGATCTGAGACCGCTCGTGCCTCAAACTGTGTCGCCAGACTGCGGCGCTCTTTGATCGCGAAGACGATGTCGTGGAAGGATCCGGTGCCATTGGGCTGAGTCTGGAGGAAGTCCTCGGTCTGCTGGAACGGATCCAGGTTCAGGTAGAGCGGGCGATGTCCGGCCAGTGCGAGCACTCGTGTGAAGGCCACGGCGGCCGAGGTCGTGCCGACACCGCCGGCCGGAGAGGTGAAGGTGACGATCTTCGATGCACTCTCATCAGGGTGCTTCGAACGGTATTGCGCGGCCCGCGACACTGAATCGAACAGGAGCGTGATCTCGCGATAGAACTCGTCCACCGGAATGTGCCGGCCGATGGCACGGACCCCATTGAACTCGGCGATCTGGCTGGACTCGACCAAGAAGGCACAGGCGCAGGTGGGGACGATCGTGTCGGGGTTGACGTCGATGTGTTCGCCGATAATCAACACGCGGATTCGATCGCGTTCGACACTTGCCATTGCAGCTTGCGGATCGGTGAATACCAGCACTTCCAATTGCTGGCCGTAAAGATTCGTCAAGAAGGATTGACGACGTTCAAGGTACTCCAGATCGCGATCGAGGATCGCTACCTTAATCCGCACGAACAGCCTCCAGTCAGGTCGGGATTGAGGACGTGCCTTTCAAGACCGTGCGCTAGGGATTCTACGGTAATAGGACGAATCTGACCTGCGGTAGCGGATCACCGATGAGGCAGGACGAGGCAGAACCGTTCGCACACGACGGGCATATCCGGGGCGAAGCCGCGCTGGTTTTCGGAATAGTCGCGCCAGTAACGTTCGTGGACGGCGCGCCAGTGGGCGAGCGTGCGATCGCCTTCTCCCTCACTGCGGGCGTGCTCGTCGTCCACCTCGTGGAAGGGGACCATCTGAACGTCGGTGGTCTCGATGACTGCTCGGGGTGAGCCTCGACCGTCCAAGACGATGCTCAGTTCGCCGATTTCCGGCAGCGGCTCGCCGGTTGCCTCGTAATCCCACAGGGAGGAAGCCGTGCCAGTCTTGACCCCTTTGAGGACGAGTGCAAGCAGCTCGTCTGCGTGGGCGGGCGTCGCACCGAATGCCCACGCCGACGGGGGAGCAGCGGGAAAGGCAGGGATCTCTTCGCGTGCTTGATTCCAGAAGGCTTGAATATCCGCATCGGTGCCACTGATCATGTGGTCAGCCTATCGAGGGGTCTGCCACGCAAGGGATCGAGCGCTGCGGTGCTCCGCTCACGCACTATCGCGTTGTCGATATGGACGACACTCTTCAGGTGGAGATCGGCTGGCTGGTCGGCGGCACGTCGAGGCGCCGTCACAGTTCATCGTTGACGTCGTACCGGCAGGCATCTATGGTTCTGCGACCTACCGTGATGTCAGCAAAGGGGTGGAGGGCAACGCTGCGTTCCTCGGCTGGGGCAATGACACGGCCGTGGCGTGGGACTGCTGGGACACGGACGAGGGCGATGGCTTCGCCGCTAACTTGGTGTTCCTATCCCGACGCTGCCCTTTTTGTCCTGATGTAACCGGGTAGGAAGGGCCTCATCAGACAGGGAAGGCGGTGCGCGTGGCTCTCGTCAAGGCGGGGCTCATCGTGGATGACACCACGGGCTGCGCCTAGAAATCTATCGCCTCCCTGGGGTGACAAATTGGTCGGACTCAGCCGGTTGTTGCGCCAGTAACACGGCCGGGTGGTGTGAAGCAGGTCTAGCAGAGTCACCACTCCGGTGGCTTGAGTGAAGCGCCCTGGGCATCGCGAACATGATCGACGAAGAGCAGTACTGTATCCACATTCTGACCCAGGTCAGTGCGCTCACCCGCTCGCTGCAGGGGGTGGCGACGGGGCTCCTCGATGATCACCTGAAGCACTGTGTGCTCGATGCCGCCAATGTTAGCGACGAGGCCGCCCACGAAAAGACTCAGGAGTCCACTGCCGCGGTCAACCGGCTGATCCGATCGTGACTGTGTGAGTCGGCCTCGCGGGTTAGCCTACCGGCACTTCCCGCCGAGCAGGGCTCTCGCGCCGCGCACTCCGGTGCGCTCGGAGCGTGCGGAGCGCCGACAGAATGGCCACAAGGTCAACAATCTCTTGCAGCAGCGCTCCCACCACCGCCGGCAAATAGCCGAATGCGGCGACGAGCATCAAACCGACTGAGATGATGATGCCCATCCAGATCGACTGCAGGGCGATCTGCACCGTGCGCCGCGAGACATAGGCCACGTCTGCCACTCGCGCGATGTCGTTCGAGGTGATCACCGCCGCTGCTGACTCGCTCGCTACCGTTGCACCCCTGCCCGCCATCGCAACACCGACATCGGCGGCCGCCAGCACCGGGGCATCATTGATCCCATCGCCGACCATGAGTACGGGTCTCGGCCGCATCGCCTGCACAATCCGCACCTTGGTCTGGGGAGTGGTCTCAGCGTGCACCGTCTGAATGTCGACCGCGTGTGCGACAGACTCCGCGGTCGACGTGATATCACCGGTCACCATCGCGATCTCGGCTACGCCTGCTCGGCGAAGACGGGACACCGTGTCTGCAGACTGCTCACGAATCGGGTCGGACAAGATGATCACTCCGGCGAGCTCGTCACCGACCGATACGTAGACGGCCGTCTCCCCAGCTGAGAGTACGGGTCGATCGATCGGCCCGGTCACCTCTTCGATAAATGAGGGCTTGCCCACTCGCACCGAAGTGCCGTCTGCCAGGGAGGCGAGGACACCGTTTGTTGCCACCTCGTCGGCCGTCACCACTTTGGGAAGCTCAAGTTGCTGTGTGCGTGCCGATGCCACGATCGGATCGGCGAACACGTGCACGGAGTACTGCTCGGCGGCGGCCGCGAGCTGCAGCGTCTCGTCTACGGTGCGAGCAGCAGGGTGAATCTCGACGACGTCGGCTTTACCTTCGGTCAAGGTGCCGGTCTTGTCGAATGCGACTGCACGGACCCGGGCGAGCACCTCTAACACGCCACCGTCTTTGATGATGACGTTGAGCTTTGCCGCGGAACTCATCCCGCCCATAAACGCGACCGGGGTGGCGATCAGCAGCGGGCACGGCGTCGCCACGACGAGCACCTCGGCAAATCGCACCGGATCCCCGCTGAGAAACCACGCGAAGCCCGCAATCAGCAATGACACAATGGTGAACGGCACCGCATAACGGTCGGCGAGTCGCACCATCGGTGCCCGGGAGTCCACGGCTTCCTCGACCAACCGTACGATCGAGGCGTAGTTCGAATCGGCTGCCACCTTCTGCGCGCGCATCGTGAAGCTCGTCGTGCTGTTGACCGTTCCAGAAAGCAGTGGGTCGCCCGCGTGGTAGTTCACCGGGATCGGTTCACCGGTCACGGATGATTCATCAATCGTCGCGTGATCCGATAGGAGCACCCCGTCGACGGGGAGGATCTCTGAGGAGCGCACCAGCAGTTCGTCGCCGACTTTCACCTCTTCGATCGCGATGCGTTCGACCTCACCTGTTACCGGGTGAATTCGACCCGCGAATGCTGGGGCTCGGTTCAACAGTTGGTCGAGTTCTCGGCTCGCGCGGCGAGCGGCGAGGTCTTCGAGTGCTTCCCCTCCGGTGAGCATCAACGCGATTATGAGCCCCGCGACATATTCCTGTACGGCGAGTGTCGCGATCATGGCGATGACCGCAAGAATGTCGAGCCCCCAATGTCCGCGCATCAGATCTTTGAACATGTCGATCGCGGTGATCACGATCACGATACCGAGCACCAAGTATGCGGTGACCCCGAGAGCTATCTCTGCGCCGGTCAGCCAGAGCATAACCCCGGTCGCCAAACCGACGAGCACGAACATCATGAGCTTGCGGTTGCGAAGAAATTCCACCGTCGAAGACATTGCGTGTGACGCTTCCGAGGTACGTGGGGCGATGGTCTGGGCTGGCACGGTGCTGTTTTCAGTCTCTCTTCGAGAGTGTTGAGAGTGCGGTGAGCGCGGTCACATCAGTGATCGTGATCCGCCCCTGGTCCTGTTGTGAGATTACCCCGGTGTCGGTGAGTTTGCGAAGTTGCCGACTGAGGGACTCTGGTGTCGTGGACAGGAGCGAAGCGATGTCCTTCTTTGCGAGCGGCAGCGTCACGTCGATGACTCCTCGCGGCCCTGGCGTCGCAGGGAGCGAGAGCAGGTAATCGGCGAGACGAGAGCTCACGTTTCCCGAGATGACAGAAGCCAGTCGCGCCTCAGTATCATCCAAGCGCTGACTCACTCCTTGCAGCATGCGCAGCCCGATGCTCGGATGCTTCTCGACGAGACGCCCGAGATCGGCATGACGGAACACGCACAGTTCGGTATACACGAGTGCTTCTGCTGCGTGATCGGGTCTCGTGCCGGTGAGAAACGCGGACTCTCCGATGAAGTCGCCCGGCCCGAGGACCCGGATCACCTGCTCGTGCCCAGCCGCACTTGTGCGAGCGATCTTCACCTGACCGGTGTGCACCACCATCAACTGCGACAGATCCGAGCCTGCTGTATACGCCTGCTCGACAGCGTCTAATCGGACGGTACGTGCAAATCCCGCAACTTCCACTTGCTGCGCATGTGTGAGCCCTTGAAACAGTGGTACACGGGCCACGCAGAGATCATTTGCTGGATCAGCATCCACATCGGTTGAAACAGCCAACGGCATCCTTCCCTTCCCTTCCCTTCCCTTCCCTTCCCTTCCCTTCCCTTCCATTCCCTTCTAGTATGGCGACTCATGGCACAACACCCGCGCTTCAGCTGAAGCCAGGGGTGGCGCGTGCAGTGATGTACGCGTGGGGCGTCCGCGGGTTCGAGCGCTGCCCGATCACATCGAACCCGGCGTGGGTGAGGGCTTCGACAATTTTGTTCATCGGCCACCGGTATGCGGCGGCGATCGGATGGTCGAATGCCTCTAGCCGCGGCCCCGCGCCGACATCGAGAATGGGGCCATCGACTGCCGCGGCCCACGGCTCGATGACCGCACGATCAGGGTCATCCGGTGAGATCTCGGCACCGAGAATGCCCTCGATATCAACCTCAGGCGACCCGTATGCATCGGCCACCCGGTTTATTGAGGCCACAGGATCAGACGTCCGTGCTGCTGTGAATACGGCGTCCGTCGGTGCCTCAGGCCGCTGGGTCATGGTTCGATGATCACTTTGCCTGCAGTGTGCCCGGCCTCCACCATGGCGACGGCTTCCGCAGCCCGATCGAGACTGTACCGGTCCGTCACCTGCGGGTCGACGAGACCGTACTGGGCGACGCCGGTGACCTTCTCGAGCCCTTCACGCGTGCGCACCACCGATACGCCACCGAGTTGCTGCACGGTGGTCGGGTCTGCGGTACTGATGATGACGCTCGGGTCTTTGGCGACGACCGCGAGATCACGAAGCGCCTGCCCACCGACCAGGTCGATGAGCACATCAACACCCTCCGGCGCGATGGCACGCACCCGGTCAGCCGCACCCTCCCCGGAGGCAACGAACGTCGCGCCGGTCGACTCCACCAGTTTCTGCTTCGCTGCACTGGCCACACCGATGACCGTGAACTTGTGCACATTGCCGATCTGCGCCGCCATCAGCCCGACCCCACCTCCGGCGCCAAGAATCAGCATCGTCTGACCAGGTTCCAGCTCGATCTGATGCGTCACGTCATACGCAGTCGCCCCTGCGACAGGCAGTGCTGCAGCGTCAGCAAAGGATAGCTCTTCGGGCTTCTGGACGGTTTGTGCCGCATCCAACACCGCGTGCTTCGCGAACGTTCCCTGTCCTTTGGCCGCGAGGCCGAGCACCATGTCACCGACAGCGAAGTTCTCGACCTCTGCGCCTACGGCGGTGACGACACCGGAGGCCTCTCGGCCCATCGGTGCGGGAAGTGGCCAGTGGGAGCCCATCTGCCCCGCACGGATCTTCCAGTCAGCAGGGTTCACCCCGGCCGCTTTCACTTCGATCACGAGCTCTCCAGGCCCAGGCGTCGGAGCGGGGCGTTCAACGAGTTCCTGCGTCTCGGGGCCGCCATAGGCGGCGAAGACCAGCGCTTTCGACATTATTGACTTCTCCTCATTTTCCAGGTGAGTGACACTTACGTGGTTGCCTGTGGCGGAGCGTCTTCACCCGAAGCCTCTGCCGCATCAGCGAGTTCCTTCGTGGCATACTCCGCGTCAATTGCGTGCTCCGGAGGTGAATAGACGGTGTAGAGCACCAAAGGCTCATCGCCAGTGTTGCGGAAGTTGTGGCGAGTACCGGCCGGGACAGCGCACAGGTCGCCAGCATCAACGGTGTGCGTCTCGCCGTCAAGGTCGGCCTCTCCGCTGCCCGACACAAAACTCAGCAACTGGTCGGTCGTGTCATGCACCTCGTCGCCGATCGCCCCGCCCACCGGAATCGTCATCGCAACGAGTTGGGAATGCTTTCCCGTCCAGAGCACCTGACGAAAATTCGTGTTTGCTTTCGCGACCTCGTCGATGATGAAGTGCGTCGCCTTCTCGCCGACGCTGAACTGGTTCTCACTCATGTGTGTGGTCCATTCTCAAGATGGAAGTTCGGATGAACTCTGGGCCGTGGCTGGTTCGACCGGGCGGCCTGTTTCGGTGCGGCTCGGGCGCGTTCACTCCTCGACAACGCAGTGGCTCCTTGGGTGTTGCGCAGCAGGCGCATCGCGTTGAGGATTACGATGAGCACCGATCCCTCGTGCACGAACATGCCGATAGCCATCGTGACACCCCCTGCGAAGACCCCGACGAGTAGCACGACAACGGTGATGAGCGCGATCCAGATGTTCTGGCGCATGACGTTCACGGTGCGTTTGGCGAGGCTGATTGCTTCGGGCAGTTTCAAGAGGTTGTCGCCCATCAGGGCAATGTCTGCCGTCTCCACGGCCACCGCTGAGCCCGCTGCACCCATGGCAACACCAATGTCGGCGGTCGCGAGGGCCGGGGCGTCGTTCACGCCGTCGCCCACCATCGCGACCGTGTGCCCCTCGCGCTGCAACCGCGCGACAGCGTCGAGCTTGTCCTCGGGTAGCAACGAAGCATGGATCTCATCGATGCCGACCGCCTCACCGATGGCTTCGGCGACAAGGCGCGTATCTCCGGTGAGCATCACCACCTTCTGCACCCCGCCAGCGTGCAAGCGCCTGATCATCTCGGGGGCATCCTCGCGGATCGTATCTGCGAAACCGATTACGCCAAGCACGCTCTCATCGACCGCGACAATCATGGGGGTCTTGCCTGCCGCTGCCAGTTTGTTCGCAGCCACAGCCGCCCCCGCGTCGTTCACGATCCCGTACTGTTCGAGCAGCGGCACGTTACCGATGAGTACCCGCTTGCCGCGAGCGTCGGCCACGATCCCCTTGCCCACGACCGGTGTGACCGATCCCGGAAGGCCCTCGGGGGCCACTCCTTCTTCTCGTGCGGTGTCGAGGATCGGGCGGGCAAGTGGGTGCTCGGACCCTGCTTCTGCGGCGGCTGCCCAGCGAAGCACCTCGCGCCGATCCGCTTCAGGATTGAGCACAACGATGTCGGTGAGTACCGGGCGGCCCTCGGTGAGAGTCCCCGTCTTATCGACTGCGACGGCCGAGATCTTGGCCGAGGTTTCGAGATACTCGCCGCCCTTGATGAGAATCCCGTTGCGGGCCGAGCGGCCGATTCCCGCTACGATCGCCACGGGAATCGAGATGACGAGCGCGCCCGGGCAACCGATCACGAGCAACGTGAGGCCGAGCACTACGTCACCAGAGATGAGGCCCGCCGCAAGCGCGAGTACCATCACCGCGGGCGTGTACCACTTCGAGAATCGGTCGATAAATGCCTGCGTTTTCGCTTTCGCATCCTGCGCTTCTTCGACACGGTGAATGATGCGCGCGAGCGTCGTGTCGGCTCCGATGCCGGTCGCCATGACCTGTAGGAATCCGCCCCGCGAGATCGTGCCCGCAAACACGTGATCTGACTTCGTCTTTTCGACCGGGATCGACTCACCCGTGATCGATGCCTCGTCGATCGCTCCGGTGCCTGACACGACCTGCCCGTCGACGGGAACTTTCGCTCCGTTCTTTACGAGCACGATCTCGCCCATGCGCACCTGATGTGCGGCGATCTCGACCTGCTCACCGTCGCGCATCACGACTGCAACGTCGGGGGCCACCGCGACCAACTCAGCGAGCGCTGCACGGGTCTTGTTCATCGTGCCGGCTTCGAGTGCGTGACCGATCGCGAAGAGGAACGTCACGGCGGCAGCTTCCCAGAAGTTGCCGATGAGTGTCGCGCCGATCGCTGCAACCGATACGAGCAGGTCGATACTGATGAACTTTACGAGCAGTGCCCGGACGGCCTTCACGACGATTCCGTACCCCGCGACAATTGCTGCGGCGAGCATGAACGCGTTCGCAAGGGTAAACACATGACCAGAACCGTGGGCGTGTTCGCCAGCGTCCATCCACCAATGCGGACCGACCGTGACGTTCCAGACGCCACCGAAGAGCTTCTCGACGCCGAACGACACGAGAATGAGGAGGCCCGAGACAACGGGAATGAACCAGTTGCCATACCGCCACTTACGGAACGCGTTCACGAATGTGCCGCCTTTCGAATTGGTGAACTCAGTGCGTTAGGAGCCGTTTGGCTAGAACGCGGAGACCTTCGACTTATAGCCGGCCTTATCGACAGCAGCAATAAGATCGTCGACGGAACTTCTTGTCTCATCGTGGTCGATCTCTACGCGACCCGAGGCGAAGTGCACGGTCACGTTCTCGACGCCATCGAGCTTGCCGACCTGCTTCTCGATCTTGGTCACGCACGACGGGCACGAGAAACCCTCGGCACGCAGCAGAGTGTGGGTGGTGTCAGTAGCGTTTGCCATGATGAGTCCTTTCGCTTCACCCCGAAACGGGGATCGACCAGGAGGTTCCTGGCCTTCGCGACCCAGACTACTGTGTTGACAGAGCCTCAGCCTTGACCTAGATCAAGTCGTGCTCGGAGCTCCTCTCTGTGGCTCACCAGCTACTTGGGTGCTGTGAGTCGCTTCTTGGTTGATCTGCTGGGCGCCATGAAGGTCTACAAGACCGAACTGATCCGTCAGCAAGGCCCTGGCGGACGGTCGAGCAGGTCGAGCTTGCGACCCTCGAATACGTGTGGTGGTGGAACCATGAGCGGCTCCACGGGGAACTCGATATGCGTACTCCGATCGAGGTCGAACAGGCGTACTACGCTGAAACCGAGACGCTTCTGTCACCGACCGGCTGACAGGGAAACCGGTCGGAACAAGAACCAGGCCAATTCAAAATGCTTCTTCCTGCCAAGCGTAGAGACCAAGGCGCCCGTCTTCGAGCGGACGCAAAGGAAGAACTGCACTCAGCTCGGGCTGCACCATCATCGGCATCGTGTCCATATAACTGATATTGCCATTACCCTCCGACATTCTTGGATTGAGTGCGTGGGATTCTGTTTTCGGTTGAGCGACTATTTGGAATTTCGGGTTCCCAGCGCACAAGCCTTCGGCGTATGCTGAGGGCAGGCGGCCTCTACCTGCTACGTCATCGCCCCAAGCGATGACACAACTCAACGGCCTTGGCTGAACAGTTTTCTTCCTCCTGTCGCCCTCGACTTGGAGAGGACTGTCACCATGTTTCGCCTGATCTGGATCATCAGCATCTACGTTCGCAGCTTCATGCGACGCTTCATGCTCAGCAATATTGCGATCACCGCACTGCGCACTCGCAGCGGCCTCAAGTGGGCCGCACCAGCGATGCTTCTGTCAGTGCCGTACGTGTTCGCTGCAAGCTACGTCTCGACTCTTGTCGACGGTGGCGCATCGAAATGGCTCTATGTCATCTTCGTCGTGTGCATCTGGAACGCGTTGAAGTTCTTAGCGAACAGCATCGTCTGCACGGGGCTCCTCGCGCGGGTACGCATTCACGAGCGGCGACTCCAGAGGTCTACTGCCAACGGGGCCACTGTGCACGCGAACGAGCAACTCGTCGACGCCTGAATCCGCAGCCAGCAACCACCCTCGCGTGCTGAACTACGCCGCGGCGACGAGTAGCTCGTCCCAGTTGGTGAGGCATCTTCGAGATAGCAGCTCGCGTTTCATCTCCCAACCGGGTGGAGCTTTCAAACCGCCAAGTCCGACGCCAATCGCGGTGGTCGTGAACTTTCGATTGATCGCATCGAGGGCTTGCCCCACCCCGCGCCCTTCGAACTCTGACCGGAAGAGGTCGAGCGGTTGCACGCCGTCAGCCTGTCGCAGGTCGGTGAGCACGACACCGGCAAGGGCGTACCTGATGCCCTCGGTTGGGAACAGCTTCGGTATGAGCGCTCGTGCAGCCTTGGTGAGTGTGATGGGGTCATCAGTTGGCGTGGGGAGCCCCACTGACGCCCCGGCGCTGTGGGCAACGGTGCCGGTGTCTGCCCAGCCAGTCATTGCCCAGGCAGACAAATGTCCGGTGAGTGAACCCTGTGCACGTAGCCTCGCCGATACTCGCTGCGCGTACAGCGAGATCACCTGCTCCATCTCACGGGCGTCGGTGATCTTCTTCGAGAAACTGCGCGAGAAGATGAGTTGCTCTTTGGTTGTCGGCGGGATCAGTTCGAGCGGAATGCACGGAATGCCGCATAGTTCGAGCACGATGCGTTCCATATTCACGTTGAACGTCTTCCTGGCCCATTTTGGATCAAGATCTCGCAGGTCTCTTGCGCTGTGCACGTTCATCGCAGCTAACTTTTTTCCGCTGCGCCCTGCGACTCCCCAAAGGTCAGTGACGGGGATGGATTCGAGGATCCGACTCATTTGTTCCTCGCAGTATCGCCCGACGTGCAGCACTCCGTTCATGGCGGGTGTCTTCTTGACACCTATGGCGACGACCTTTGCGAGGGACTTGGTTGGCCCCCATCGCGATACGCACCGGCACCCCTGTGAGTCGACGAACTGCCTGCCTGATCTCGGTGCCGACCCGCTCCAGCTCGGCTGGTGCGCCTCGGAGCCCAACGAAAGATTCGTCAATCGAGTACACCTCCTGCCAGGCGGAGTAGCGCGAGATAATCTCTACTGGTAGCGCCGATTGTTCTTGAGTCGCGAATTGATCAGATATTGGCTGCTCATCCGACTGGTAGAGAAGCTCTGACACATCGGTGATTGATCAGCTCATACTGTATAGTTCAGTGCATGCTGACCATTGCTTCACGCCTCGATGTCATGAACCGGCTCGGCCGGGCCATGGCCGACCCGACGCGCTCCCGGATCCTGATGACCTTGCTCGAAGGCCCGAGCTACCCCGCGGTGCTGTCGCGAGGGCTTGAACTGACCCGTTCGAACGTGTCGAACCACCTCACGTGCCTGCGGGATTGCGGAATCGTTGTCGCCGAGCCTGAGGGCCGGCAGACGCGCTACGAGATCGCCGATCCGCACCTTGCTGCTGCTCTCGTCGCGCTGGTGGATGTGACGCTGGCTGTCGATGAGCACGCGCCGTGCGTGGACTCGTCGTGCACGGTGCCCGGCTGCTGCGGTGCAGGGGCTGACGCGTGAGCGCGGCGTGCGGCTGCGAGCACGAGCCTGCCGCCATGGCGGGAGAGGAGCATGAAGAAGCGGAGCGGCCCTGGTGGAAGGACCGCGGGATCATGGTGCCGGTCTTCTCCGGGGTCGCGTTCCTCGCCGGTCTGATCCTCGAATGGGCCGGCCTCGAGATCCCGGCGCTGGCGCTGTTCTGGATCGGCTTGCTGCTGGGTGCGTCGACGTTCACACCCAGCGCGATCCGGAAGCTGTTCATGGGCAAGCTCGGGATCGGGCTGCTGATGACGATCAGCGCGATCGGCGCTGTCATTCTCGGCTACGTCGAGGAGGCTGCGGCGTTGGCGTTCCTGTACTCGATCGCCGAGGCCCTCGAGGACAAGGCGATGGACCGCGCCCGCGGCGGGCTGCGGGCCCTGCTGAAGCTCGTGCCGGAGACGGCGACCGTGCTGCGCGACGGCGTCTCCGTGCAGGTTCAGGCGAAGGAGCTGACGGTCGGCCAGGTCATGGTCGTCCGGCAGGGTGAGCGGATCGCGACCGACGGGATCGTGCGTTCTGGCCGGTCGAGCCTGGACACGTCGGCGATCACCGGGGAGTCGATCCCGGTTGAGGTCGAGCCCGGTGATGCGGTGTCGGCTGGCGCGATCAACAGTGCCGGTGCGCTGGAGGTCGAGACGACCGCGGCGGGCACGGACAACTCGCTGACCACGATCGTGGAGTTGGTCGAGCAGGCGCAGACTGAGAAGGGCGAGCGTGCTCGTCTCGCGGACAGGATCGCCCGTCCACTGGTGCCCGGGGTGCTGATCCTCGCCGTCCTGGTGGCGATCATCGGGTCGCTGCTGGGCGACCCGGAAGTGTGGATCACCCGTGCGCTCGTCGTTCTGGTCGCTGCCTCGCCTTGTGCGCTGGCGATTTCGGTGCCGCTGACGGTCGTCGCCGCGATCGGCGCGGCGAGCAAGTTCGGTGTGATCATCAAGTCCGGAGCGGTCTTCGAGCGCTTCGGCACGGTCCGGCACGTCGCCGTCGACAAGACCGGGACCCTGACCCGCAACGAGCCTGCGGTCACCGCGGTCCTCACCGCGGACGGCGTGACCGAGTCGCAGGCGCTGGCCTGGGCGGCGGCGCTGGAGCAGCACAGCACGCACCCCCTCGCCGCAGCGATCACCGCGGCGGCCCCGGGCGTTCCCGCGGCCGCGGACGTGACCGAGCAGGCCGGGCACGGCATCGAAGGCACCGTCGACGGGGCCCGGGTCACCGTGGGTAGCCCCCGCTGGCTCGACGCCGGCGAGCTCGGAAACCAGGTCACCACCCTGGAAGAGCAGGGCATGACCGTGGTGATCGTCCATCGCGGTGGAGTGCCGGTCGCCGCGATCGGCGTCCGCGACGAACTGCGCCCAGAAGTCCCCGAAGTCGTCCGTACGCTCGCGGATCAGGGTATCGGCGTGACGATGCTCACCGGGGACAACGCCCGCACTGCTCGTGCGCTGGCTGCGCAGGCCGGTATCAGCGACGTGCGCGCGGAGTTGCGTCCCGAGGACAAGGCGGCGGCGATCGGCGAGTTGTCGAAGGCAGGATCTGTCGCGATGATCGGCGACGGCATCAACGACGCCCCGGCCCTCGCTGGCGCAGACATCGGTATCGCGATGGGAGCGACCGGCTCCGACGCAGCGATCGAATCCGCCGACGTGGCCTTCACCGGCCATGATCTGCGCCTCATCCCACGGGCGTTCGAGCACGCCCGGCGCGGTCGACGGATCATCAACCAGAACATCATCCTGTCGCTGCTGATCATCACCGCGCTGCTCCCGCTCGCGCTCTTCGGCGTCCTGGGACTGGCGGCCGTCGTCCTGGTCCACGAGGTTGCGGAGGTCATCGTGATCCTCAACGGCCTGCGTGCCGCCCGCACCCGCACGCCACGGTTGGAGAGCTGATGCTCGCGACCATCGGCTCAGCGATCGGCCTGTTCGCGGCGACCAACATCGACGACATCGTCGTGCTCACCGTGCTGTTCCTCGCCTCCAGCCGGGGGAGGCCGCGGCCGTGGCAGATCGTCGCGGGTCAATATCTCGGGTTCATCACCCTCGTCGTGGTCAGCGTGATCGCCGCACTCGGCCTCACGATCGTCCCGGACGAATGGGTGGGCTTCCTCGGTCTCATCCCGCTCGGCATCGGCATCTGGACGCTCGTGCGCGGCCTGCGCCGCAACGGCGACGACGATGACGACGACTCCAAGATCACCGCCGTCGGACTATGGGGCGTCGCAGGGATCACGATCGCCAACGGTGCGGACAACATCTCCCTCTACACGCCGATCTTCCGCACCAGCGCTCCCGGCAACGTCGTGATCATGATCGTCGTGTTCCTGATCCTCGTGGCCGTCTGGTGTGCTGCCGGGCGACTGATCGGCACGCACAAGGCCGTCACCGAGACGCTCGAGCGCGTCGAGCACTGGCTCGTCCCGGTCGTGTTCATCGGCCTGGGCTTGTTCATCCTGATCGAATCCGGCGTCATCGTCCGCCTGTTCGAGGTGCTCGCATGACCCCCGACACGAACGCCGACGTTGAGTCGGCGTCGGATGAGCGGCCGCAGAGGGGGCGCTGGCGACTCACGGCCTGGGCGCTCCTTATCGCCGTGGTCGTCGTCTTCATCGATCAGGGGACGAAGGCATGGGCCGAGGCCACCCTGTCGGAGCACGAGCGCATCCCGCTGATCGGCGACCTGCTGGGCCTGCAGCTCGCGTACAACCCCGGGGCGGCGTTCTCCTTCGGCGAGGGCTCCACCTGGGTGTTCGCTCTTATCGCCGTCGTGGCCACGGGCACCGCGATCGTGTTCGCGTTCCGGGTCCGACGCCCTGGGTGGGCGATCGTGATCGGTGCACTCGGCGGGGCCGCTGCTTCGCACGCCGGTGACCGGCTTTTCCGCGAACCAGGATTCGCCCGGGGGCACGTCGTCGACTTCCTCGCCTACGGCAACTGGTTCATCGGGAACCTCGCCGACATCGTGATCGTCACCGCCGCGATTGCCGGAGCGCTCCTGATGCTCCGCGGCACCGAGAACTGAGAGGACCAACCATGGAGATCACCCTGCAGTACTTCGACGGCTGCCCGAACTGGGAAGTACTCGACCGCCGGCTTGCTGAGCTGCTCGACGGTCGATCAGATATCCGCGTCACACGACAGTTGGTCGAGACCGCCGAGGACGCCGAGCGCCTCGGATTCCACGGGTCACCGACCGTCCTCGTCGACGGCGTCGATCCCTTCGCCGACGAGCACACGCCGGTCGGGCTCGCCTGCCGGGTGTTCCGTACCCCTGCCGGGCTGGGAGGCTCTCCGACCGTCGAGCAACTGCGCGAAGCGATTTCCGGCCCGGCTCTGACGGGTGATGCTTGATCAGGGGTGGGTGGAGCGGAGAGCCGGGTAATCGGACCACTCGACACCGGCGAGACGCGACCATGAGGCAGCGGATGCCGTCGTGATGCCGAGGAGATCCGAGACGATCCGGGGATGCAGTTGCCGGGTGAGCTCGATGAGCGCTACTGGTAGTCCCGATTGTTGAAGAGTGCACTTTTCGCGTCGGTTGAGCGACGATGTCGGCTAGTTGGGAAAAGGGTTGGCTGCCCCTGTCCGAACACGACAGGTGAACATCTGGTGACGAAGTCGGCATAGATTCGCTGACTAGTTCGATATATGTCAATATAGAAGTATGTCTAATCAAGAGGTCGAGCTGGTCATCGTCGGTTCCGGTCCCGCCGGATACACTGCAGCGGTCTACGCGGCCCGTGCGGGTCTTGCGCCGGTGGTGATCGCTGGTTCGGTGACGGCGGGCGGTGCGTTGATGACGACGACCGAGGTGGAGAACTTTCCGGGTTTCGTCGAGGGGGTACAGGGTCCGGAGCTAATGGAGTCGATGCGAGCGCAGGCCGAGCGGTTCGGCGCTCAGGTCGTCTACGACGACGCGACTCGTCTTGATCTCAGCGGCGACATGAAGACTATCGAGACCGGCGCCGGGGCGACGTATCGGGCGCGGGCGGTGATCCTGACGATGGGTTCCGCGTATCGCAAGCTCGGCCTCCCCGAAGAGGAGCGCTTGTCTGGGCACGGTGTGTCGTGGTGCGCGACGTGCGACGGGTTCTTCTTCCGCGAGCAGGAGATCGTCGTGGTCGGCGGTGGGGACTCCGCGATGGAGGAGGCTCTGTTCCTCACTCGGTTCGCGTCGAAGGTGACCATAGTGCACCGCCGGGACGAGTTCCGGGCGTCGAGGATCATGGCGCAGCGCGTGCTGGAGGATCCGAAGATCGAGGTCGCCTGGAACAGCGAGGTCGCCGCGATCCTCGGCGACGAGCAGGTCACCGGGCTCGTGCTGCGCGACACCGTCACCGGGGCCGAGCGCACGCTCGACGCGACGGGGGTGTTCGTCGCGATCGGGCACGATCCTCGCTCCGAGCTCGTCGCGGGCCAGGTAGACACCGACGCGGACGGCTACGTTCGTGTCGCGCACCCGTCCACGCGGACGAACCTGGCCGGGGTGTTCGCGGCCGGGGATCTCGTCGATCACACGTACCGGCAGGCGATCACCGCCGCGGGCACCGGCTGCGCGGCCGCGCAGGACGCCCAGCACTACCTGTCGAACCTCGCACCCGCTACCGTTTCCGCACCTGTTCTGGAGGTCTCCGCATGAGCACCGTCACCCCCGTCACCGACGCCACTTTCCAGGCTGAAGTGCTCGAATCCGAGCTGCCCGTCGTGGTCGATATCTGGGCGACCTGGTGCGGGCCGTGCAAGGCGATCGTCCCGATCCTGGACCAGCTCGCCGGCGAGTACGCGGGCCGGGTGAAGATCGTGAAGCTCGACGCCGACCAGAATCCCGAGACTGTGGCCGCGGCCCGCGTGACCTCGATCCCGACCCTCGGCTTCTACCGGGACGGGGAACGCGTCGACATGCTGATCGGCGCGCACCCGAAGCCCGTCTACCTCGCGAAGATCGAGGAGCTGCTCGCATGACCGACGCTTTGACCCGTACCGCCCCGAAGAGGCTCTCCACCCTAGACAAGTGGCTGCCGCTGTGGATCGGCCTCGCCATGGTCGCGGGCCTCCTCCTCGGACGATTCGTGCCAGCGCTTTCCGACGCGCTCTCCGCAATGGAGGTCGGCGGGATCTCGATCCCGATCGGGCTGGGCCTGCTGGTGATGATGTATCCCGTGCTCGCGAAGGTCCGCTATGACAAGGTCGCGGCCGTCACCGGGGACAAGAAGTTGCTGGTCTCGTCGCTGGTGCTGAACTGGCTGGCGGGCCCCGCGGTGATGTTCGCTCTCGCCTGGATCTTCCTGCCCGATCTGCCCGAGTACCGGACCGGGCTCATCATCGTGGGCCTGGCGCGGTGCATCGCGATGGTCGTGATCTGGAACGACCTGGCCTGCGGGGATCGCGAGGCCACGGCTGTGCTCGTCGCGATCAACTCCGTCTTCCAGGTCGTGATGTTCTCGGTGCTGGGCTGGTTCTACCTCACGGTGCTGCCGGGCTGGCTGGGCCTGGACGCGCAGGGCCTGGAGGTCTCCGTCTGGCAGATCGCGCTGAACGTGCTCGTCTTCCTCGGCGTGCCGCTGGTGGCGGGGTTCGCGTCACGGTGGATCGGCGAGAAGCGCCGCGGCCGCGCGTGGTACGAGGAGAAGTTCCTCCCCGCGGTCGGCCCGTGGGCGCTGTACGGGCTGCTGTTCACGATCGTTCTGCTGTTCGCGCTGCAAGGTGAGCAGGTCACGTCCCGCCCGCTGGATGTGGCGCGGATCGCGCTGCCGCTGTTGGTCTACTTCGGCCTGATGTGGTTCGCGGGGCTGCTGCTCGGCAAGGGTCTCGGTCTCGGCTACGCACGGTCGACGACGCTCGCGTTCACCGCGGCGGGCAACAACTTCGAGTTAGCGATCGCGGTCGCGATCGGCACCTTCGGCGCGGCCTCCGGACAGGCCCTCGCCGGAGTCGTCGGCCCCCTGATCGAGGTGCCTGTGCTCGTGGGCCTCGTCTACGTCTCGCTCTGGGCCGCCCGGGCCTGGTTCCGCACCGACCCCTACGCCGTCGAATCGAGGACGTCATGACCGATACCGCCGTCATCTCCAACACGGAGGCGTGCGCGCCGTCCGCGACGCATGCCATCGGCACCGAGGCCGCGACCACCGTGGCCGGCGCGCTCAAGGCGCTCGCTGATCCGCTGCGTCTGCGGATGCTCTCCGCGATCGCGATCGACCCTCGCGGAGAGTCCTGCGTGTGCGACCTCGCCGAGCTCGCCGACGTGTCCCAGCCGACGGTCTCCCACCATCTGAAGGTACTGAAGGAGACGGGGATGCTGCTGTCCGAGCGGCGCGGCACCTGGGTGTACTACCGCATCGCGCCAGGCAAGCAGCGCGCCGTCACGGCTCTCCTTGACGCGTTCGCTCCCGCCGCAGCCGCCATGGACGAGCCCGAAGACACCACAGCACGGGCCGAGGCCTTGCAGCAGATGGACGCCCGCGTGACCCGCCTCGCCGAGGAACTCGCGGACGAGCTGACCGGGCTGAACCGTGATCTCGTGGTCGCGATCGTGCGCGAGTCCTACGCGGGCCTGGTGCGTTCAGCGAAGCTGCCGGCGCACATGATCCCGCTGACCGAACGGTTCGCCCGGCAGCGCCTGGCCGATCTGACCAGAGATCGGGTGACAGCGGTGCCGCAGGTACTGTTCGTCTGCGTGCAGAACGCGGGCCGCTCGCAACTTGCCGCCGCGATTGTCAACCAGCTCGCCGGGGGCAAGGTCATCGCCCGCTCCGCCGGGTCGACGCCTGCGGCGGATGTGCACCCGCACTTGCGCTCTCTGCTCACCGAGATCGAAGGCGAACAGCAAGCGGGGGATGCGTTCCCGAAGCCGCTGACCGACGACGCGGTGCGCGCCGCGGACGTGGTGGTGACGATGGGCTGCGGCGACGTCTGCCCGATCATCCCCGGGGTCCGCTACGAGGACTGGGCCGTCGGAGACCCAGCGCTGGCCTCGCCCGAGGGCGTCGCCGCGATCCGCGATGACATCGAGGGCCGCGTCCGCAAGCTCCTCGCTACTCTCACCGACTGACTGAAGGAAACTGCCATGACTGACCAGAAGCCCTCCGTCCTTTTCGTCTGCGTCCACAACGCCGGACGCTCCCAGATGGCCGCCGGCTGGCTCCGCGAGCTCGCCGGTGACCGCGTCGAGGTCCGCTCCGCCGGATCCATGCCCGCTGACCAGATCAACCCCGTCGCCGTCGAGGCGATGCGTGAGGTGGGCATCGACATCACTGCGGAGCAGCCGAAGATCCTGACGACGGAGGCCGTGCAGGCATCCGACGTGGTGATCACGATGGGCTGCGGTGACGCCTGCCCCTTCTTCCCCGGAAAGCGCTACGAGGACTGGAAGCTCGACGACCCAGCAGGGCAGGGCATCGAGTCGGTGCGCCCGATTCGCGACGAGATCAAGGGTCGCGTCGAGGTGCTCCTGGCGGAGCTGCTCGGGCAGTGAGCCGGATGGTGGACGCACGCCTTCCGGTCGAACGCGGTCGCGTCGGCGAGGTATTCCGAACATTTGCGAAGCTCGGTGTGACGTCGTTCGGCGGCCCGGTCGCGCATCTCGGATACTTCCGCGAGGAGCTCGTTGCCAGACGGAAGTGGGTGAGCGACGCGCAGTACGCGGAGCTCGTCGCCCTGTGCCAGTTCCTCCCTGGGCCGGCGTCGAGCCAGGTGGGCTTCGCGCTCGGCCTCGTTCGCGCAGGCTTCCGCGGGGCGCTGTCGGCATGGGCGGCGTTCACGCTGCCGTCCGCGCTACTGCTCGTGCTCTTCGCGATCGGCGCGGTGTCCTTGGAAGGCCCGGTCGGCGCGGGGTTACTTTTGGGTCTTAAAGCCGTCGCCGTGGCGGTTGTCGCGCACGCCGTGCTGGGGATGGCCCGAACGCTCACGCCCGACGCCCGCCGCGCCCTGATCGGCGTCGCCGCCGCGGTGCTGGCGCTGCTGCTGCCCGGGAACCTCGGCCAGCTCGCCGCGATCCTCATTGGCCTGGCCTCGGGGATCCTCTGGTGCCGGCGGATCGACGCCGCGGCCTCCGAGCCGCTTGCCGTACGCGTCTCACGGCGTCTCGGGGCCTCGTGCCTGGTCGTGCTTGGCGTTCTGCTCGTCACACTCCCCGTGGTCACTGCGCTGACGCGGAACACCTGGTTCGGGATCGCGGACGCATTCACCCGGGCAGGAGCGCTCGTTTTCGGGGGCGGGCACGTCGTCCTGCCGCTGCTGCAGGCAGAACCTGCCGTCGCGGGCGCGGTCAGCCACGACCAGTTCCTCGCCGGCTACGGTGCGGCGCAAGCCGTGCCCGGCCCGCTGTTCACCTTCGCCGCCTACCTCGGCTTCGAGATGCAGGACGGATGGGCGGCACCGCTCGCGGCGCTCCTCGCCCTCGTCGCGGTCTTCCTGCCCGGCCTGCTGCTCTTGATCGGTGTACTTCCGTTCTGGGAGCGCCTCCGCGGGAACCCCACGGTCCGCTCAGCGATGGCAGGCGCGAATGCCGCGGTGGTCGGGATCCTCGCCGCCGCGCTGTGGACGCCCGTGATCACATCCGGAGTGACCGGACTCGCCCCCTTGATCATCGCGCTCGGGTGCCTCCTCATGCTCACCGTCTGGAAACTACCGGCATGGATCGCTGTGCTCGCAGGGGCGGCGGCAGGCATCATCGCGAGCGTCGCCGGGATCGATCTCGCCTGGGCGTGATTATGCCCTGATGTGGTCGCCCAGCAGGCCGATGAACTCGTCGGCCGCGGCGAGCTGCTTCTCGAGTTTCGCCCGCCGCTGCTCCGCGTCAGTAAGGAACTCGGAGAGAAGCTGCATCGCCTCGGCCCCTGAGGAGCTCTCGGTCAGGGTCGCGTCTGGCGCGCACAGCACGTCGCGCATCTGCCAACTGAGCTTGGTCCAGCCGTCCGAGTCAGGGCTTCCAGGCTTCAGCATCAAGTCGAAAGGCCGGGAAGGGGACCACTACTTGAAGGGCTCGGTCTACTGCGGCCGGTGCGGTGAACACCTGATCATCACCAATACGAAGAACCGTCATGGGAACATCTATGCGTATTTTGTGTGTTCGGGAACGTACTCGGGAAAGACTGGGTGCACGCGGCAGGCGATGCTCATCGAAGATGTCGAACGGCTCATCGAGAAGTACTACGAGATGATCGAAGTGTCACCCGCTCTGCGGCAGGACCTCGCTGGGAAGATCCACGCCGACTTCGATCTACTCATGGCGAACGAGACGAAAGAGCTTTCGCGGCTGACGAGTGAGCGCGACCGTCTCGATGATTCGCTCGGACTGCTCGCCAACATCGTCAGCATCTACCAGCGCGCTGATGACGCGAACCGGCGGCTGTGTAACCAGGCGTTTTTCCATCGGATCTTCATTGAGGAAGAAGGAGATGTGCGAGTCGAGTACGAGCGGCCCTTCGGGTCGCTCTGCGACACCGAGGAGCAGATGAACGCTCTGAACTGGGCCGCGGAAGCGAAGAAGAAGGGAGAGGTTCAGACCGGACAAAGAGTGGAGACTCTTGTCGAGGGTTTGAACCTCTCCCATTTGGGGTGAACGACGGGACTCGAACCCGCGACATCCGGCACCACAAGCCAGCGCTCTACCAACTGAGCTACGCCCACCATTTTTCCGGTTCGCTTACCAGCAGGCCGGAAACTGCGGTCCAATGGAGTTTCGGACCGGAGACGATTCTAGCGTTAAAACTCCTGAATCACCGAATCGATGAGAGTCACTTTCCGTTTGGCGCTGTAATCGTCCCAGAAAACGAGTTCTCAGCGACCTGTGCGGAGATCGCCCGAGCCGTCGAAGTGTCAGGCCCAGCACCTGCTGGGAACAGTGCCGCACGGTAGTAACGCAACTCGTCGATGCTCTCCAGAATATCTGCCAATGCACGGTGCCCGCCATGCTTTTCCGGCGATGCGAAGTACACCCGCGGATACCAGCGGCGTGCTAATTCTTTGATGGACGACACGTCAATGATGCGGTAGTGCAGGTGGGCGCTTAGCTCCGGGAAGTCTCGTTCCAGGAACGCCTTGTCGGTGGCGACCGAGTTGCCGCCCAATGGCGCTTTTCGTGGCTCGGGCACCCATTTGCGCACGTACTCGAGCACCGCCTGTTCAGCATCGGACAAGGTCAGGCCGTTATCGAGTTCTTCAAGCAAACCTGACGTGGTGTGCATATTGCGCACAAAATCGCCCATCTGCTCCACGGCCGCAGCAGGTGGACGGATCACGACATCGATACCGTCATCCAGTGGCGTCAGATCCGCATCGGTGACGATGGCGGCAACTTCGATCAGAGCGTCGTTCTCGAGGTCGAGGCCGGTCATCTCACAGTCGATCCATACGATACGGCCCGCGGGAGCTTGGTTATTAGACACGCCTTTTACCCTACCGTGACTCGTCGCACAGTCTTGCGGCCCTGTCACAGCGCAGTCAAGATCACTGGGCCGTCCTCGGTCACCGCAATGGTGTGTTCGAAGTGTGCGGCCCGGGCTCCATGCGTACTGCGGATCGTCCAACCGTCGTCGTCATAGGTGTAGTCCGAACGGCCGTCGGCAATGAACATCGGCTCAATAGCGATAGTCAGCCCGGCAGTCAGGGGCAGTCCCTTACCTCGTCGTCCCTGATTGGGAACGAACGGTTCCATGTGCATCTCGCGGCCGATGCCGTGACCACCATGGTCGGCCAGGTTCCCCAGACGATTCTTGCGGGCCACCGCATCGACGGCATGACCAATGTCACCAATTGTGTTGCCGACCGTGGCTGCGGCGATCCCGGCTTCGAGCGCCTGACGTGTCGCGTCGATCAGAGTCAGATCGGTTGCAGATCCCTCACCCACGATAAAACTGATGGCCGAGTCACCGCACCACCCGTCGAGCACCGCCCCGAAGTCAAGTGAAACCAGGTCTCCGTCGCGCAACTGCGACGCATTCGGCACCCCGTGCACGATCGCGTCGTTGACTGAAGCACACACCACACCGGGGAAAGGGCTCGGTGCCCAGTTCGGGTGGTAACCCAAAAATGGCGAGGTCGCGCCCGCTTCGCGCAATACGTCGCGGCCGGCCTCGTCCAACTCGAGCAATGACACGCCCGGTGCACTGACCTGACGCATGGCCTCTAGCGCCCGGGCGACCACTTGTCCGGTGGCACGCATCGCTTCGATTTCTCCGGGGGTTTTCAGTTCGATCATGGGTATGACCTTACAACTCGGCGGTGTCTTATCCACAGTGCGGGACTATCTGGCACACTGACGGTGTTATTGGAGACGATGGGTGTATCGCGGTGGCCCACAGGTATCACTGTCGGCCACTTGGTACACAGAAAACAACGGCACGGGCGTGCGATTACGATCGCCGCGCGCAATGAGAGGACACTATGGCAACCGTCGAGATCACCAAGGACAACTTCACTTCACTCGTCAAAGACAACGACATCGTCCTTGTTGACTTCTGGGCCGAATGGTGTGGGCCTTGCCGCCAGTTTGCTCCTATTTTTGAGGCGGCTTCGGAGAAGTACGAGGACATCGTCTTCGGAAAACTCGATACTGAGGCTGAGCAGCAACTTGCAGCGGCCGCCGGTATCACATCGATTCCAACGATCATGGCCTTTCGTGAGGGCGTGCTCGTCTTCTCGCAGCCAGGAGCCCTGCGCGCACCACAACTTGAAGAAGTGATCGGCGCAGTGAAGGATCTTGACATGGCGCAGGTACATGCTTCGCTTGCAGAAGAGGAAGCAGCCAGCGCCGAGTAAATCGGTGCGAGGCAACTCGTCCATGAACTAGGTCCGGCAATGAAGGCAGCGATGACGAAGTCACCACCGCAACGAAATACCCGCCAGCGCACGGCCGTGCGCACAGGTCTGGAACAAGAGCCTGGATTTATCTCGGCTCAAGACCTGCATGCCCAATTGCGCGGCCGTGGCGATGCGGTCGGGCTTGCCACGGTCTACCGGGTGCTTGCCGATATGGTGCGAACCGGCGAAGCAGACGCGATTTACACCGAAGAAGGCATGCAACTGTTCCGGGCCTGCGAGGACGTGGATGGGCACCACCATCACTTGATTTGTGTGGACTGCGGCACCGCTGTGGAGATCGACCCACCGGTGGAAGGTTGGCTGGAACAGGTCTCGTCAACCCACGGCTTCACACCGATCAGACATGTTCTGGATGTCTTTGGTCGCTGTGCCGATTGCCAGGCAAAACAGGACTAGGACGCATCGTTGGTCGACGGTGCGGTTGCCGACCGACGTGTGGCATCGTTCACGCCCCGCAACCAGCGATCCATGCGGTTATACGCTTCGCGGCGGGCACCGCGTTCGGAGATGAACACGTCGTGGAGCGCGCCTTCAATACGTTCGACCGTGACGGACGAGCCCAATTTCAGTGCGGCTCGCGCAATATCGTCCACGACGAGCACGCTGTCGACGCGCGCCAGGTCTTCGCTCCAACGTGTCGGGGTGCCGCTGCGCGCCGATAACAAAACACAAATCGGGACGTCGATGTCCAGACCGCTGTGAACTGCGGCATGACCCGAAAGTATGGCCCCTAGCCACCCCGCGCGCACCGCGGCAGCTTGTTCTGGACGCCAGGCTTCGTTGATCGCGAAAGGTTCGTCTGGGTCAATGACGGTGCTTTGAGCTCGTGCGTAAAATCCCAGATCAACTTGCGGCACTGATTCGTGTGGGCGGACTGTTGCGTGCAGATTCACGAGGGGAGTGATCGCGGAACGGACTACCGAACTGAGTTGGAATTCCAGCCAGGGGGAGTTCAGGATCAGCGCGTCCGCAGCGCCGCGATGGCGTGACGCCCACAGGCTCAAGGTCAGGCCGCCGGTGGAATGGCCCAACAGGAAGAGCCGCCGCGGCGGGGTATTTTTGGACGAGTTCGCCTTGATGATCTTCAAGGCCGCTTCGATCTCTTGGTCGTAGTCAGTGAGGTCGGTGACATATCCGGGAGTCTGTCCTTCCCGCAAACTACGACCGTATTTACGCAGGTCAATTGCGAAGAAGCGGGCACCGCGGTCGGTGAAGAAATCGGCGAGCGGGTATTGGAAGAAGTAATCCGACCAGCCGTGGATATAGAGCACGTCGACATCGCTGAGTGGCCGGGGATCATTGCGCAACCAGCCGAATGGCACTGGCCTAGGCAGGCTTCGCACCAGGGTGGCGACGAGTGGACCTTCGTCATCCTCGCCTAGGTCTAACGTGAGTGACTCGAAACGTACGCCGAGGATATCCGGTTGCCACTGCGGTGCGACCGATGCTTCATCGGGCACGGTGCTCACCTCCTCATATACCTGGTCAGAGCTATCGTAGCGCTGGGTGTGTCACACAATGGCTGAGCAAAAGAACGGTAATGTGCATACATGACTCATGATCCGACTCGTGCAGCCTCAAACGATGGTCCTAGCCATGAGGGCTGGCATACGGACCCGCTTGATGCGACTCGTGAACGTTACTGGGACGGGAATCGATGGTCAGACGAGGTTCGTTCCATGCCGTACGATAACTCGCGACTCGAAGGCGATCGCGATACCGGTGTCGAGGCAACGACTGGGAACGAAGAGAGCCAGAGTGATACGCGACACTCAGAGACGCCATCCGAAAGTTCGATCGACAACCAGCAGACACTGTATAAAACTAGATCTCGCAAGACTAAATTCGTGAAACTCGCGCTCCTAGGTTGTGCCGCAGTATTGATTTCGGTAGCGACCATCGCTTTAGTGAACTCACAGCGCGGGAAGAATGAAGAAGTTGTCACTTCAACAGATGCAGTTCCTGCCGAGAGTTCTACCGTGCCTGCTCGTGAGTTCGTGGAGTACGACAAGGACGATCTCGTTCGTCAGATCGAAGCGGAGGCAGTTCGAGGTGGTATCGAGAATGCGAGTGTTTCATGTCCAGATCTTGAACAGTTGGTCGTGGGTGCAAGGTTTCAGTGTTCGGTAATAATCGACGCGGAAGCAATCTATGGTTCAGCGAAAGTGACGGTCATTAAAGGAGCAGGAAGCCCGCGAATCGACTACAGACTCAGCGACGACGTACAGGAACTTATCTCTGAAAACCAGATGAATGCTGATGTCGCCAAAGGCCGGGAGTTGCTCGGGTACAAAGACGGCGAAACGGATTTGGAGTACACCGATAGGCAGATGCGTAAGAAAAAGAATGGCGCTTGGAGTATGTGGGAGTCGGGTAGACGTTACTACAAGTGGGCTGATTCGAAGGATTACTCGTGTGGCTACAACGATTGCTGGGGCCTTTATGTGGCTGACTTGGAGGGTTGTAGTCGAGGGATTTACATTCGTGCCAATCTTAATGCGGATGATGTAGCGGTTGGGTGGACGAATGTAATCAGTCCCGCAGTTGCTTCTGATGAAGGAGTGTTTGTCAGGCTTGATGACACCACCGGATACGCTAACTCCATTAAGATCACCGAAATGAATTGCTTAGGATAAACTACCTTCCGGCCGGGCAGCGAGCCACTGCTTGAACACGACCTTCGAGCGCCCTTCGACCATATCCAACAGCTGTGCTGGCCTCGTCTTGGTGCCGGTCGGGGTGAGGTCAATGATCACAGTGACGTACTTGTCGCCCGTGCGGGCGTGACGCTAGACATGCTCGTCGACGCCGATCGTGGTGACGCCGTTGAACCGGGCCGGGTCATCGATCAACCGGCGGCTCCAGATGTCAAACGCACATGCGCCTGAAGGGCTCTGCGAGGTTCTTAACGATCTTCCTCCACCTAAGTTGTAGACTGTCGAAACGGTTGAAAACCTTTGGCAGGTGTGTGCTGAGTGTGTGAACAAAGGCCCAGACCTACGAGATTCCTGCTTCTGCACGCACAAAATCGTCGAGTAGCCCACTTGCCATCCGAAGGACGAGATGCGTGACTTCCTTAGTGTCGTGGTCAATCGGCGTACCGGCAGTCCCATAGAAACGTTCGGCAGTTTCAAGAGCAGAGATCACGCCAATCGTGGCAAGGTGAATGTAAATCATTGGAATGGTAGCGGCATGAGGACCTGCATCAGTCGAGTCGAGCCCAAACGCGAACCTAAAATGCGGACGCTCGTCCACATGGGTCACGGACGATAGTTCGCGCCAGAGGCTTGTGAACTCTTCGCCGTACGCATCCCGGAACATTTCAACTGTTTGGGCCGCTGTTCTTGGCGCAAGCATCCATTCGGGCTTTCCTGCCTTCGTTATCACCTGGGAGAAGCCGTCTGCAAGAGCGGCATCAAGTAGGTTTTGGCGCTCGGAGGACAACTCGTCACGTTTGTCGATGTCCTTGGGGTGGTCAGCTAACTGTTGACGAAATGACTCGAAGCGAAGATTGCACGCGCGAATGACCCTTGTACGCTCGTCAATGCTTGCGTTAAGAATGTAGGTGGTTCTCGTTGCTGCATCTAGTAGGACGCGGGACATAGCGATTATCGAGCGAGGTGGCAGTTCTGCCAGGCACATCATGGCAACTGACTGTAGGTGATCACGTACACCCCATAGGTAAGTGTGCGCGGCTCCAAGCACTAACGAGTTTTCTGGGTTCAGACGCGTTGTGCCGGGTGAGACACCCGCTGCATCAGCGCGAGGTGTCAAAGGACGTTCGTTGTTCCGTGCCGTGTCTGGACCGCCCCATAGGGACAGAATTGCCGATCTTTGGAGTGCCAGCAGAACAGTAGCGACCTGTTGCCAGCCGGGTCGCGCCGCAGCGGTTCTTCTTCCGATTTCTGCGCGACGGTGTAACTCCTGAAGAAAGCCTGTCGGATCCGCAGAAAGGTCTGGGAAGCTATCAATCTCACTCATATTGCCGCCTCCGCAGATCCATTCTCGTCGAGCACGACTAGGGTGTCGTACAGTCCGATTTGGGGTAGTTCAAGAACTGTTTACGCTCGCTCTCTGACGTTGCAACCTTACCGCGTAGGCTCGAAGCGAAGATCACGGTCGAGGGGTGGGATACATGGTTTCGCAGCGGGTACAGTTCACGGAGTGGTCTGATGCGCATATTGCGGGTCAGCCTGCAAGGGGTACGGTCGTGTCTGCCGAGGGGCGGGCCATCAAGAGGGATGGTTTGCCGCTCGCTTATTCGACAGTTATCGAATCATCTGACCATCCGCAACTGGATTTTCGTTTTCCTGGTGCACACGAGGATGATCCGTGGACGTACACCCCTTGGTTGCGTATTGATCGACAGGATTTTGACAGGTGTCCCATCTGTTTGTCGGCGGGCGAGTTGACGAAGGAACATGTGCCTCCGGCTAGGCTCGGTGGTTCGGTCCTGACGTTGACGTGCAAGCGATGCAATAACGTTTACGGAGGGTTTGAGGACGGGTTGCTGGCGCGGGTTGAACATCGTGCGACGATGCACATTCAGAGTGCAGCGTTGCCTGGCGGGGAAGCGCGAGTGAAGAACGTCATCGTGCGGCAGGCCGAGAATAGCGCATACATGATGTCCACCTGGAATGGTTGGTGGCCTCCCCATATTGGAGAGGTTATCGAAGGCCTTGGTCAGTTTCGGTACCGGTTTGAACATCCGTGCGACTGTGTTGTCTACGTAGCGATTGTCAAGAGCGCGTATCTTGCTGCGTGTGTGGCGCTTGGCCGAATCCCAGAACCTGAAACCGAACCCGTTGCCACAGCGGTACGCGAACAGTTGCTACGTTGGCGCGATAGTGACGACCCTCACTTGAAAACTGCGACACACTTCAACGACTTACATGTGCGCTACAACGCCCCAATCCGTGAGGATTCGACAGTCACGCTCTGCGAGGCGACTCATCTTGCGACTGGTATGAAGCGTGAGGTGTTGCGGATGGGATCGCAACTTGTGATCGACTGGCCAATTGACGCAGCCCAGATCGCTATGACTCCTGACGGCTCAGTCCGGGTTGTCGTAAATGTGGACGACAAAAGTTAGTGCATTGCATCGGCCTGGCAAGTGATTCTGGCGCAATCAAGAGAGTTGCTTCCTCTTGATGAGTTGAAGGAGACCCTTGACCGTCACATCGAGCTGGGAACCTTCGCGGTAATCCGCAGGAACGACATAGTTGGCACGTTCTTCGGCAATCAACTTCTCGACCTTGGATTGATGCGTGGCGCTTGCCCACTTCTTCTCGTCGAAGACAGCAAGAGAGTGTCCGCCCTGGTGCCGCACCATCTTCATGGAGGGTATGTCTGTGTCACCATCTCCTAGGAAGATCATCTGCTCAAATGGCAATGGCCGGTCGGCTAGTTCGATAAAGCGATTGATCGCAGTATTGTCCCAAGCATTGGAGATTCCTTTGTTAATGCGGAACAGAAATTGGGTCTTCGTGGTGTAGTTGATTGCTTGAGTTGGCCAGTACGACTGGTGACTGTCGGACAGACGTCCAAATCGACAGCCGTACACTTCCGCGAAGTGATGCCCGATCTGACTGCCCCGAATCATCTCTTCGATGCCACTTGAAATGATGTAGTGCGAGAGGTGAATGTTATTCTCTTTCGCGTAGGAGTTGATGCGCGGGAACCATGCTTCAACTCCTCGAAATAGCGGGATGGTACTACCGAAGTCCGACAGGTTGTCTGTGCTGAGTGCATCTGAACCGCTTGACATCGCCCGCTCTGCGAGCAGGCCAAGGTATGTGAGTATTTCATCCGCATTGGTGACTATCGCCCGGTCCTTGACTGATGCCCAGAACTCACCTTTGTCGCTTATACCGAGGGCAGACATCAAACCGTGTTCGGCGCAATTCCCCTCGGCAAGCGTGCCATCGAAGTCGTAAACGAGTGCGCAGGTGAGTGGTGTATTCGATGACATGAAGACGTGAGCCTTTCGCCGTGATGGTTCACTGAAACGGGATCAGTAAGACAGCGTCGGTGGTGCGGGATTTGCCTTGATCGACAAGGCGATAAGTAACAACCTACTCGTCATTTTCGTCCACTGCTACGACCGTGTCGTACAGCCCAATATGGCGCAAGCCCTCGTGGGATTCGATACCGGTGTAGGACAAGGATGCGTCTTCGTAGCGACGGAACGCGAATACGGCTTTGCCCACGTCTTATCGCGCGAAAAGTTGCGGTCTGTCTTTTGATTCTCGGCCTAAGCGCTTGTCAGGCTTCCACTGCAGATTCACGAGTGACTTCACCAACAAATTCTCCAGAGGTCGCAAAAGAGGAGAATGCCCTTGCCTCTGAGGGCGACTGTCGAAAACAGGACACGAAGACAGTGAAAAAGCCTGGGCAGAATCTCACGCAGCGGTCAGTAGCGGAAATCCAGGCGGTGATGGGTGCGAAGGCAGACGGTGTCTATGGCATTGACACGACCATGAAGGTCAAAATCTGGCAGAGGTGTAATGGTCTCAAACCTACTGGTGATTGGGGACCTAAAGCAGACAGATTGGCCTTTGCTGAGAAGGATGCCGCAGAGGCTGCGGCCGAACGTTGGCATTGTAGCGATGCAACGTCGTATGACAAGGATCCCTAAAACGACAACCTGTGCGAGAACGCCTACGAGCGTCGCTTTGTCTCTGATTCGGAAGCTCGATCCCTCGACCCTGACTATGTTCCAGGTCAGGCTGGTCACGAGTGGTACAACTCTCGTTGATCAGCAAATGCGGTCGTATTGCGTGATGGGGCTGGGGCCCTATTGACCGTGCGTAAACGCGGGACCGAGCGTTTCATGCTTCCCGGCGGCAAGCCGGAACCGGGGGAGAGCCCGTCCGAGACCGCGCTTCGCGAATGTCGTGAAGAACTCGGCATCGATCTGGCGCCTGAGTCCCTCCGGCACCTCGGTGCTTTCCGCGCGGCCGCAGCCAACGAGCCCGATCTAGATGTCGAGGCTCACGTCTTCGAGCACCCGGCGGTCAGCGGAGTAGCTCCCGCCGCTGAGATCGCCGAATTGCGTTGGCTCGATCTCAACGAGCGACCGTTTCCTGCGGATCTTGCCCCACTGCTCGCCGAGCAAGTGCTGCCGGTGATCGTGAATTCGGCAGCCTAAATTTCCCGCACGCCCCGACGGACACCTTGACGCAGTCTGGCCCTCTGTGTAAAGTAATCATTAACCGAAACGTTTCGGTTGATAACGAGGAAGTTATCAAACCCGCCGAAACGTCGTTGATCAAATAGGACGCAACTCTTGGTCGCCTCAAAAGATTCAAGACCTGATTTGAAGAAACCACGATCAAGCAGGGCGGCGACGAAGCCCTACTAATGCCAACGCTGAACTAGAAGCGTTGGACTGGACGAGGAAGTCCCGGAAAGGAACATCACATGTTGTTGACGATGTCACCACAGCGGCGCACAGACCGCCGAACCGCGGTGAACACCAAAGGTCGCAGAGCGGTCGCGCTGACCACAGCCGCAGTATTGGCTGCGGCCGGCATGGTCGTAGCGACTCCGGTCGCCCACGCCGACCCATCTGAGGGGCACTATCTCGTGCAAAGAACCGTGTCCGGCATCGATTCGATGCCGAGTCTTCCTGACGGCATCAACATCATCGACTGGAAGGAACGCGCGCACGCGCTCGACGAGTTCCTCTACAACGCCGACTGGCAAAGCACACCGGGACGCAAGTGGGCGACCATCGTCGATGACGACACCTACGGTGGTTGGATGATGCCCGCGTTCTACGGTGACATCCGCGCGGCATCCGCCGACACGGCGCACATGCAGGAATCCATCACGATCACCGGTTCACTGTTCAACTCGTCCATCGCCGGAATCGACAAGGACGTCCAATACCCGGGCGGCGAGCCGGGGGAGACCTACCTGGATTCGGCGAAGAAGTTCTTCAGGCCGACCGGTGGCGTCTTCACGAATTTTGTGGGCAGTTCCGGTGGCATCCCCACGCAGCAGCCGTACAACGACTTTTGGTACGTGATGCTGGCGAACCTGAACTTCTACCGGGTCGCCTCCATGTACCCGGACTGGGTGCAGCGCGACCCGCAGGTGCAGGAGTACCTCACCTCGGTCGCGGATCGCATGTGCGACATGATCGACAACCTGGGTGGGGAGAACTTCGCCTTCCCGAACAATATCAAGGGCTATAACTTCGACACGGACACCGTCATCACCAGTTCTAACGCGGGAACCCAGCCCGACGCGGCTGCTGCGGTCTCCATGATCCTCCTGTACGCCTGGCGGCACACCGGCAACTCTGACTACCTCCAGCACGCCAAGTGGGCGCTGAACTTCCTGGACAACCTTGAGGGCGTCAACCCCTACTACGAGCTCGCTGCCCTCGAGGCCCTTACCGCCGCGTCGATCCTGAACGCAGTCGAGGGCACCAACTACAACATCGAGAAGTTCATGGGCTGGGTCATCGGCGGTAACGCTACCTACCGCAACGGGTGGAACGGCCACTCGCGGCGCGTCGGGAACATCGACATCGGCGGCTACACCGGGGACAGTCAGGCGTACTTCTTCAACTCGATCTACCCGCTGACGACCCTGGTGCAACTGGCGAAGTACGACCCAAGCTGGGCCAAGGCTGCGGGCCGGTGGGCGCTCAACCTCACGAACACCTCGCAGTACGCGCTTCCCGAACTGCGTGCGGCATCCGACCAGGACAACCCCGAGTTCCTTGGCAAGCCCGAGGCCTCAGTGATGGCCTACGAGGCAATCAACGCCAGCACTCTCAAGGCAACCGGTGACGCAATGAAGTCCTGGAACTACTGGGGCACCGGCCCCGAGGTCACGAATCTGGCCACCTACGGCATGATCTACACCGGGGTCCTGGGCGGGCTCGTCGAAAAGACCAACGTTGAGAACATCCTGCGGTTCAACGCGAACAAGACCGACTACTTCACCGATGGTGTCAGCGACGCCAAGGCCGTGAAGTACCCGACGTGGCTCTACTACAACCCGTACCAGACGGTCAAGGACGTGCAGATAGACGTCGGGTCCACGGCCCGCGACATCTTCGACTCCACCAAGGGAATCTACCTGGCCAAGAACGTCACCGGTACGCAAACCTTCAAGATGCTCGGCGATTCGGCAACGGTGATCGTCCTGTTGCCACCGAACAGCCCTGATCCTGTCGTCAGTGCGGGTACGACCACAATCGGCGGTGCTTTGATCAGTCACTCCACCGCGGATACCCTGCCGCTGCCGGGATCGGACCCGGTCGAACATGTTTCCATTACTGGCCCAACGTCAATCGCGAGCAGAGGAGCAGCGACTCAATACAGTGCCGAGGTTGCGCCCGAGACAGCGATCAGCAAGGACGTGATCTGGACGGTCACCGACCCTGACGGACAACCGACCACCAAGGCGACGATCACCTCTCAAGGCGTACTGACCCCGGCAAAGAATGGACAGATCTTGGTGCGGGCGACCGCGACCGACGGGTCGGGGCTCTACAGCGAACTGCAGGTCACGCTTACCGGACAGACCCTGGCGTACTTGTCAGTGAACAAACCTGTCACTGTTTCCGACACCATTGATCAGGCGAAGGAGCGAATCAACGACGGTGACACCGGCACACGCTGGAACGGCAAGTCCGGTACCGGCAACGACGGCCACCCGTGGGCCTACATCGACCTGCTCAACCCCGCTGAGCTCAGTTTGATCACGGTGGAGTGGGAAGCCGCCTACGCCAAGGACTTCCGGATCCAATATTCGAATGACGCATCGACGTGGACTGACATTCAGGTCTTCACCAACCAGTCGCTATCGAATCATGCGATAACCCGTGTCAGCGAGGACAGCCTTGCGGCGCTGCAGCAGGCCGAACCAGATGGCGTTCGTTACGTGCGGATGTATACCGACGCGATGCACAACAGTGGCTGGGGTATTTCGATTTACGAGCTCTCCATCGACGGCTCGTACAACATCACCCAACCGGTGACGTCGATCAGCGTTAGTGCCGAGGAAGGCGCCACCGAAATCACTAGACGACACCGGCCATTGCAGATGAGTGCGGTGGCAAGCCCTGGCGATGCGACTGATCAGCGCGTTGAGTGGTATGTCTACGACGAGGACGGAGAGGAAACCACCCTCGCCGAGATTGACTCCACGGGCAGATTGTTGCCGCAGGGCAACGGACGAGTCATGGTGGTGGCCAAGTCGGTAGACGGCAGCGGTATCTCGGGCGAGTACTTCGTTGACATCACCGGTCAGGACAACCCGAACCTTGCCCAGGGGCGACCGATTACGGCGAGCCAATCTGAACTTGCCGCTGTAGGTGCGAATGACGGTGACTACACCACTCGGTGGTCATCCGGTTCCATGTCTGCGGATGCCCGGGCCAGTTTGGAAGTGGACCTTGGTGATGTCAAGACCATTGAAAGCGCCACCGTTTTGTGGGAGGTTGCCGCGCCACCCTCGTTCGATCTCCAGGTGCGCGCCTCGTCCTCGGACTCTTGGACAACGGTAGTATCCGGTAGTTCGATTCCCGGTGAATTCCAAGACCTTGACTTCGATCCGGTGCGAGCGCGCTATGTGCGGCTGGCCAATATGCCCAGGAGCAACTATGGCGGCATCTCGGTATGGGAGTTTGAGGTCTACGGGGCTCTCGTCGACCGGTCCGAGTTGGCCGAGGTTCTTGATCAGGTAGAAGGGTTGGACGAGACGTCATATACGACCAGTTCCTGGGCTGCCCTTGAAAGTGCTCGTGTCCTGGCAATCGACCTACTGGAAACTGAGGACGTAACTCAAGAGGATTTGGATGCCGCCCGGGTTTCCTTGACCGAGGCCATCGCACAACTGGAGCATCGTGGTGACCCGGTGGTGCTCGAAACCCTGATTGAGGTCGTTGACGGACTGACAGGAAAACTGGACGGGTTCACTCCGGCTTCTGTCGAGGCTTTGACTGTGGCTCTTAACGCAGCAAAGGATGTCCTGATCGACCGTGAAGACGTGACTCAGCCTCAACTCGATGCTGCGCTGTCTGCACTGCAATCTGCGCTTGATGGACTACAACCTCGCGCCGAGAACGTCAATGTGTTGGTGTTGCGTGGTGTGTTGGATGGTGTTGGTGGGTTGTCGAATGCGGATGGTCGGTATACGGGGCAGTCGTGGGCGGTGTTGGAGTCTGCGATTGCTGCGGCGCAAGGGGTGTTGGTTGATCCGGGCGTGACGCAGGGGCAGGTTGATGCTGCTGTGGTGGCGTTGACCGAGGCGGTTGCTGGGCTTGAGCTTGTGCCTATGCCGGTGGATAAGGGTGTGTTGCAGGCGGTGTATGCCAGTGCGGTGGCGGTCTCGAATGCGGGTGGCCGGTATACGGCAGCGTCGTGGAGCCGTTTGCAAAGTGTGCTCACCGAGGCACGTCAGGTGTTGTCTGATCCGAACGTCACGCAGGTGCAAGTTGATGGTGTGGTGGCGAGTGTGAGTGCTGCGGTGGCTGGTTTGGTGCCGGTCTCGCCTGCGGTGTCGTCGGGTAAGGCGCGTGTGGCGGTGCTCAAGGTTGCGGGGAAGAAGAGGTTTAAGCCTGGGAAGAAGTTTGTGGTGCGGGTGCGGATCTCTGCGAAGTTGAGCGATGGTCGGGCCACGAAGGGCAAGGTGCGCGTGTTTGTGGGTAAGAAGCGCGTCAAGACTGTCAAACTCAAGGCGTTTACCAAGGGTAAGGCGAAGGTGACGATCAAGGCCAAGTTCGCCAAGGGGAAGAAGGTCAAGGTCAAGGTCAAGTATGTGCCCAAGTCCAAAGCGACCACGGCCGGCAAGACCTCGAAAACCATCACCCTCAAACGCCGGTGATGTCAGGGTGTGGGGCGACTTAATGTCGCCCCACACCTTCGGTCTCCTGAAACCGTGATGTCAGGCAAAACGGCCTCGTCAATATAGGTGGCAGTGATAAAGCTCGGGGTGCGTGGTCTACGCCACGCACACCGAACGTCGTTGCTGGGTCTGCCGCGTTATCGGCGGATCTTCGGAGTCTTCTTGGCGCTTTTCTTGCCTTTGACCTTCTTGTTGCCGATGAACCACCGGTACTTCACCTTGGATCCAGGTACTTGGGTCTTACCCTTGGTCGTCCCCGATGATCGTGTCAACGAGACTCGGACTGCTGGACCAGCACGTTAAGAGCAACAAGCCGTCGATTCAAGAGCGCTGTTCAGTGTGGCGCCCCCAACAGGACTCGAACCTGCAACCTACGGATTAGAAGGCCGTCGCTCTATCCATTGAGCTATGGGGGCAGGTAAATCTTACCGATGTCTTGGACCGATGTGGTGCCACGGCTCAGGTGATGGACCAAGATCCATCCCAATGAGTTATCCACAATGCCTGTTTGACGCTGCACGCCACCCCAGTGGTGAGCAGGATCGAAAGTGCAGCACACACCAGGTGTGCAAGACCTTTTGGAGACTCACATGGCTATTCAACGCTCGTTGCTCACGATCCGTGGTTGGGTGGGAACCACCCCGGAATACCGCAAAATGCCAGATGGAAAAGCCGTGACCACTTTCCGGATCGCTGATTCGGTTCGACGGCGCGACCCTGAAACTGGGACCTGGTCTGATTCGAAAACCACCTGGTACACGGTGCAGATCTGGGGTGACCACGCCGCTAACGTGGCCGAATCTATCCGCAGATCTGATCCCGTCATCGTGATCGGCCACCCTTGGCTTGACGAATGGACAGCACAAGACGGCGGACGGGTTTCAACGATGAAAATCGATGCGGAGTCCATCGCACCGGACCTGTCCTTCGGCACGACGTACTTTAAACGAACGGCTCGTGACCTGGAGGCAGCACCGGTCAGCGCGGATGGTGTTGACGACCCGAGCGCTTCGACACCGACGATTGCTCAAGACGATGACGGCGATGTGCCCGACACGATCGAGGGATTGGAGGACGAAGGGCTCACCGATAAGGCCCTCGCTGCCCAGTTCAGGACCGAACTGGTGGATGACACCCGGTTGTCGACCACGGCGTAGGCAAGAGTGCCACGGGGTGCTCATCCTTCGTCTAGCAACGGGCGGGTCGGCTCTGACAGATCAGGGCCAGAGCCGACCCGCCCATTCCCATACCAGCACTGGATATGCCCAATTCTCAGTTGAACGCGTATGATCAATGGTTGGACCACCAGACTTCCGGGCGGAAGGAACTGGCGTCCCGATACCTAGATCGCCTAATCAGCGCGAGACTCCGCCAGCTAGAGCACTAACTGGCATTTGAGTACGCGAGGCAGACCGACACATCACACGAGGCAAGGGAAATCTGTGGCTGAGTACATCTACTCCATGTATAAGGCGCGTAAGGCGCACGGTGACAAACTCATCCTGGACGACGTCTCCTTGAACTTCCTGCCCGGCGCGAAGATCGGTGTGGTCGGCCCTAACGGTGCCGGTAAGTCCACGATTCTGAAGATCATGGCCGGTCTTGACACCCCGTCAAACGGTGAGGCACGACTTTCGCCCGGTTACACCGTGGGCATTCTGCAACAAGAACCACCACTGAATGACGACAAGACCGTTCTTGGCAACGTCGAAGAAGGCGTCGCGGAGATCAAGGGCAAACTTGACCGGTTCAACGAGATTTCTGCGCTCATGGCAGAGCCGGATGCTGATTTCGATGCTTTGTTGGCCGAGATGGGCGCGCTGCAAGAAGACATTGACGCTGCGAACGCCTGGGACCTCGACAGCCAGTTGGAACAGGCCATGGATGCGCTGCGCTGCCCGCCGCCGGATGCCGATGTGAAGATTCTCTCCGGTGGTGAGCGACGACGAGTCGCCCTGTGCAAGTTGCTCCTCGAAAAGCCCGATCTGCTCCTGCTGGACGAGCCCACCAACCACTTGGACGCCGAAAGCGTGCTGTGGCTCGAACAGCACCTCGCTTCCTACTCCGGCGCAGTCCTCGCCGTGACCCACGACCGGTACTTCCTCGACCACGTCGCCGAATGGATCTGTGAAGTTGACCGCGGTCGCCTCTACCCATACGAGGGCAATTACTCGACTTACCTTGAGACCAAACAGAGGCGTCTCGAAGTGCAGGGTAAGAAGGATGCGAAACTTGCCAAACGACTCAAGGACGAACTCGAATGGGTACGTCAGAGTGCCAAGGGTCGCCAGGCCAAGTCCAAGGCTCGTCTGCAGCGTTACGAGGAGATGGCAGCCGAAGCAGAGCGCACCCGTAAGCTGGACTTCGAAGAGATTCAAATCCCAGCCGGACCGCGCCTCGGTAACGTCGTACTCGAAGCAGACAACCTGCAAAAGGGCTTCGACGGTCGCACCCTGATCGACGGACTGAGCTTCACCCTGCCACGGAACGGCATCGTCGGTGTCATCGGCCCCAATGGTGTCGGCAAGACCACTTTGTTCAAGACCATCGTCGGTCTCGAACCTCTCGACGGCGGTGACCTGAAAATCGGCGAGACCGTCCAGATTTCCTACGTTGACCAGTCACGTGGCGGCATCGACCCGAAGAAGACGCTGTGGGAGGTGGTCTCCGACGGACTGGACTTCATCAAGGTCGGTAACACCGAAATCCCGTCACGAGCTTACGTAGCGTCCTTCGGCTTCAAAGGGCCGGATCAGCAAAAGCCCGCTGGTGTGCTCTCCGGAGGTGAACGTAACCGGCTCAACCTGGCACTGACCCTCAAGCAGGGTGGAAACCTATTGCTGCTCGACGAGCCCACCAACGACCTCGATGTCGAAACCCTCGGTTCACTCGAAAATGCGCTGCTTGAGTTCCCCGGTTGTGCTGTTGTCGTCAGCCACGACCGGTGGTTCCTCGACCGCGTCGCAACCCACATCCTCGCCTACGAAGGCACCGAAGAAGACCCCGCGAACTGGTATTGGTTCGAAGGGAACTTCGCCGCCTACGAGGAGAACAAGGTCGATCGCCTAGGAGCGGAAGCCGCGCGTCCGCACCGTGTCACCTACCGCAAGCTGACACGCGACTGATCGACTGCCAACCGGATGTGAAATAGAACCGGACGGAACGGCTCTAACTTAGTGACGACGGGGTGGGACGGTACTTTCGTGGCTAAACAAACGGTGCACGTGCCCGTGCGCTGGGGTGACCTCGACCCCTACGGGCACGTCAATAATGTCGCGATGTTCTCCTTGCTCGAAGAAGCGCGCATCGCCGCGTTCTGGAGCAAACCGACGCCCACGCCTGATTCAGATGAGATTGATCCGAAACATCCGGAGTCGCAGGACCGTACCGCTGAAGAGCGGGTCGAAGCCGGACATCACATCGATCACGAGTTGCCCACCGCCATCCTCGGGGCAGGAACCACGGGATCGACGCTCACCTTCGTGGCCAGCCACCATATTGAGTACGTCGCACCGCTGGGACATAAACGTGAACCGGCGCGCATCGACCTGTGGATATCCACCATCGGCGGCGCCAGCATCGACTTGGACTACCAGGTGATCGACGGCGACACAGTCTGCGTGAACGCTCGTACCGTGTTGGTCATGATCGATCCGGAAACCAACCGGCCACGACGCATCACCCCACAAGAGCGCGCCGTGTGGCAGCAGGCGACTGCGGCGCCACTCGTCTTCCGCCGCTAATCTCGTCTGGGGTCAAAGTGCCGCAGGTGTCTGCTTCCGAGTCGACGGTTTGGTTTCGACAGGCTCAACCCGACGGTTTCCCGGCAACAGGAAAGTTTCACTGCGGCAATAGGATGCTGGGGCGGCCGCCCGGCTAAGCGGCAGGTACCCGGATCATGCCTTCTTGCCGGATCGAAGCGACATGCGTGCCGTCCGACGCGAACACGTTGGCACTGCCCAAACCACGACCGCCCGCAGCGAACTCGGCCTGCAGATCGAACAGCAGCCACTCGTCAATGTGCACATCACGGTGCCACCACATCGCGTGATCGAGGCTGGCCAGATTCAGCCCGGGGGTCAACCAGCACAGCCCTGCTCCGCGCAACACCGGCTCCAAGATCAGCTGATCGCAGGCATAGACGAGTGCTGCCCGGTGCAACAGCTGGCTGACATCGGCCGAGCCCTTGGAACGCAGCCACACCAACTGCCGTGGCTGCGGGTCGGGATCGGGAGCAAGCAGAATCGGTTGACCCACATAGCGGATGTCAAAGGGCGATTCGCTGGCAAGGAAGGCCGCGGCAGGATGGTCAATGCCCGCTAAATGCTCAGCCACAGACTGAAGCGACAGCGGGTCAGGAGCGTCCGGCATCACGGGGGACAACTCGATACCAGGCTGCTGTTCCTGAAACGAGACCACGGTTGACAAGATCGGCTCGCCGTCTTGATAAGCGTGCGTGCGCCGAGTGGAAAAAGAGCCGCCGTCACGCAACACATCCACCCCAAAGGTCAGCGACTTGTCAATCGATCCGGCTCGCATGAAATATCCGTGAATCGAATGCGGCAACCTACTAGCCGGGGCGGTGGTACCCGCCGCCAGCAACGCCTGGGCCAAGACTTGCCCGCCATAGACTCGTCCGGTGGGCTGATGCAACGAGATCCCGGAAAACACCTGTGCATCGTGTGCCCTGCCATCGGCAGTCGTGGTGGGCTCTAGGGTCAGCACACGCCAAAGCTGCTCCAAAGGCGCCTCCGGGTCACCGGTGTGCAACGGGCGAGACTGATCTCCAGGCGATGACAATGTAGTTCCTTTCCGCAGGCGCTGATATCGCGTCAGTGTTGTCAGCGAGAGCCGTCAGATCTGGTGTCGGCCACAGGCCCGCCGGTATCGTCGGCAAGAGGCAGGTTGACCGCAACGCTGGGCGTCGACTCAAAGGTGTTCACCAGCGAGTGGGCGGCTCGGTCCAGGTAATCCCACAGCACCGCATGGTCGGCAGGGGACAGGTCAATCGAATCTACCGCTGCCTTCATGTGTTTCAACCATCGGTCACGAGCGTCCGGGTTGATCCGGAAGGGCTGATGGCGCATCCGTAACCGCGGGTGACCACGTTGTTCGACATAGGCGCGCGGTCCGCCCCAGTACTGCTCCAAGAACATGCGCAGCCGGTCAGCAGCCGGGCCAAGATCGGCCTCGGGATACATCGGGCGTAACACCTCATCGGCAGCGACACCCTCGTAGAACTTCTGGACTAGGCGCTCAAAGGTCGCTCGTCCGCCGATCTTGTCGTAGAACGTCTCGAAGGCGTCGTGCGGTGCCGCAACATTATCGTCGGTAGCCATCAAATCATCATCCCATGATCCACTGGAGCAAAACCGCCTCCGGCGGCACCTTGGAGTTCACGCCAACAGGCCCGGTGGGACGTCGGGCGCCAGCGGGATCTTGCGTTCGTCGATGATCTCGCGAATGCGCTCTCGGAGCGCAACGGTCACCGGCCACACCTTGGCAGGATCGGTGCGCGCAGCGACACGAATGGTCAGGGACTGCGAGGTCATGTTCTCGATGCCGCCAACGGTCGGCGGACTTTGAAAAGCACCGCTGAGAGACTCGTCTTCCATCACATCATCAGCGGCCTGCTGAAGCGCCTCGTACACTATCGGCAGGTTGGCGTCGTAGGGGACACGGATTGCCACCGATGCCCGCGCCCAGCCTTGAGTCTTATTGCCGACGTTGAGAATCTCGCCATTGCGGATGATCCACAGCACACCGTCAACGTCACGCAAGCGTGTCACCCGCAAGGCAACCGATTCGACTGTTCCCGTCACATCACCGATCTGAACCAGGTCGCCCACCCCGTACTGGTCCTCCATCAGCAGGAAGACACCGGACAGGAAGTCTTTGACCAGGGATTGCGCGCCGAAACCGAGCGCCACGCCGACGATTCCCGCCGAGGCGACCAGAGGAGCGATGTTGATGCCCAACTCGTCCAGAACAAGCAGGACCGCGATACCGGTGACGAGAATATTCGACGTCGAACGCAGTACCGAGCCCAAGGTGCGAATCCGCTGTTCCCGCCGGGGTGACTCCAGCGTGGCGGTGTCGAGCAGTGCGGCCCCGATCTCGGTCCGCGCGAGGACTGGCTTGTGACTCTTGCCGCGCAAGACTCGTTCTGTGACTACCTTGATCGCGCGGTGAACCACTGCGAGGAGCAGCAAAGACACCACGACGATCAACACGATGCGCAGCGGTACTCCAATCAGCCAGCTGCCCGTGTCGCTGAGCCACTTCGGCACTTCTGCGACGAAACTATCACCGTCAGCCGCCAGGTCTGATCGCAGGATGGCTGCTGCATCAGTTGCTACAGCCGGCAATGTGACCATTTCAAACACACCCATGGTTATCAAGGCTAACGTTCTTCGACGCGAGTTGACTGATCGCGGGACGGATTAGTGGACACGATGCGCACGCCCCGGTGGTCATCTGGCAAGATTCGTGCTGTGGAGCAGCCTTCGTCAACACAGCCAGCATCCTACGATCGCCTCGTCGCGCTCGCGGAAGCCTATGGGATCCAAACCTCCTACCAGGGCCACTCGGGCGACACGAATCAAGTATCGCCCGAGGCGCTCGTTGCCGTACTGGCGGTCTTTGAGATTGACGCCAGCACCGCAGCCAGTGTCGAGGATGCGTTGGCCGAGACGCCGAATCGGCCGTGGCGCCAGCCCGTCCCGCCGACATCGATCGTGCGAGAGGGGCATGGACGAGATATCCCAGTGCACCTCGATCACGGTGACCCGGTAGATGTCTACATCGACCTAGAAGATTCGACACAGCGGATTCAATTGCAGCAACGTGACGTGTGGGTTGAGCCGCAATACGTTGATGGAAAGTTGATCGGACGCGCCACCTTCGCGCTCCCCGCAGATTTGCCGTTGGGTTACCACACCCTGATTGCACAGACACCGGGACGAGTGCACCGTGGTCTTGTTGTGGTTGTGCCGCACCGGGCACCGCAGCCCCCTGAAACGGCTTGGGGCGTGATGACCCAGCTGTATTCGGTGCGATCCAAGCGTTCATGGGGTGTGGGGGATTTCGTTGACCTTGCTGACCTGGCACACCTGTCACACACTGCGTGGGGTGCTGATTTCGTATTGATCAACCCGGTGCACGCTGTCGAACCGATCAGCCCGCTGACGCCGTCGCCGTATCTGCCGACTTCCCGCCGGTTCATCAGCCCCTGGTATATACGAGTCGAAGAAATCCGTGAAGCCGCGTATTTACCTGCTGCTGAACGCGCAAGACTCTTTGATTGGACGAACTATCAGTCGCACAACACCCCGCCCGATGATGTGCCGCACGCGGCCGGATCACTCACTACCGGCCAGGTGACTCCAGCTGACGGTGATGACCAGACTCTGATCGACCGCGATACTGCCTGGGATGCGAAACTCGCCGCGCTGCGTGCGGTCTTTGCGGTGTCGCGTACCCCGGCACGTCAAGATGCCTTCGACCGGTTCTGCCAGGAACACGGCAAAGCCCTCGATGATTTCGCGCTGTGGAGCACTCTGTACATCCACAACGAAGGCCGTACCTGGCCACAAGGATTTGAAAGTCCCGACACGGCTGCGTCACGTCAAGCATCTCGCGATCACGCGGACGAAATCGAGTTCCACAAGTGGTTGCAGTGGATCGCCTTTGGCCAGTGCGCCGCGGCACAACACGCGGCACGTACGGCAGGGATGTCAATTGGCATCATGCAGGATCTTGCCGTCGGAGTACATCCCTATGGTGCCGACGCCTGGTCGCAACAAGATGTGATCGCCTCCGGTGTCAGCGTGGGTGCGCCTCCGGACATGTATAACCAATTGGGTCAGGACTGGTCCCAGCCTCCGTGGCGTCCCGACCGCCTGGACGCAACGGGCTACGCCGCATACCGCGGCATGCTCCGCACGGTTTTTCGGAATGCCGGCGCCGTGCGCATTGATCACATCATCGGCCTGTTCCGGTTGTGGTGGGTTCCTGCCGGTCACGGTGCGAAGGATGGCGCCTACGTGCGGTATGACCACGAAGCGCTCGTGGGCATTCTGTGTTTGGAGGCAGAGCGAGCCGGTGTCGTCGTCATCGGAGAGGACCTGGGAACGTTCGAGCACTGGGTCACGGACTACCTCGCCGATCGTGGAATCCTCGGCACCGCTGTGCTGTGGTTCGAATCGGAATGGGATGGCAGCCCAAAGCACGCCGACCATTACCGCACCAGCGTGTTAGCGACAGTGACCACACACGATCTGCCTCCTACGGCGGGGTATCTGCAGTGTGACCACGTCCAACTTCGTGAGGAGTTGGGCCTGCTCACCGTGCCGATGGCGGACGAGTTGGCCCACGCGCAGCGTGAGATCGCGACGATGAAGCAACGACTGACCGAATATGGATTGCTTGATAGCGACGAGTCGGATGGGGCTGGGTCGAATGAGAATATCGACGAGTTCGTCGTCGCACTGCACCAGTATTTGACTCGCACACCGTCACAGTTGTTGGGCGTGTCTCTGGCAGACATGGTGGGGGAGCGCCGCACCCAGAATCAGCCGGGGACCGATCAGGAATACCCGAATTGGCGGATTCCGCTGGCGGATCGTGCTGGTAGGCAACTATGTCTCGAAGACATCTTTGGCCTTGACTTGGCAACGAGAATCGCGCGGGTCATGCCCGATTCGCCCCATTCGGTGGCCTGAGCACGACCCGCGGCCACTCGTCAGTCGAGTAGCAAAGCAGCACTGACTGGTCCGGTAGCGGGTGCGAGAGCGTATCGAGACTGCCTCGTCAGCTCAGGAAGCTCAGCGGTTCCTGCCATACGGACGTGCCCGAGTCCATAGCGTCAATCGCAGCCATGTCATCCGCCGATAGCTCGAATGACATCAAATCCAGGTTCGACTTGATGCGAGCCGGTGTCACGGATTTCGGAATGATCACCGTTCCGTGCTGCAGGTGCCACCGCAACACAACTTGCGCGGGTGTGACACTCAGCCGTTGCGCAATAGTGGTGATGGGAGCTGAATCGAGAACCGCGCCCTGTGCGAGTGGCGAATACGCTTCGGTGACGATGCCGTGCTCGTCATGGTAAGCGCGCAAACCACGCTGTTGCAGCACTGGATCGACCTTCACCTGGTTGATCACAGGGGTGACACCGGTCTTCTCGATCAGATCGTCCAACAGTTCCGGGGTGAAGTTCGACACGCCGACCTCACGAACCAGACCTTCTTCACGAGCCTTGAGGACTTCTTGCCACGCGCCGACATAGGTGCCGCGACTCGGGGCTGGCCAGTGCAGCAAGTAGAGGTCCAGGTAGTCGGTTCCGAGCAGCCCGAGACTCTTTTCGAGCGCAGGACGCACGTCCGTTGCAGCGAAGTCGTCCGGCCACAATTTGGAGGTGATGAAAACATCCTCACGTGCGACGCCGGATTGTTTGAGACCCTCGCCGACACCATGCTCGTTACGGTAGATCGCAGCTGTGTCGATGTGCCGGTAACCCGACTCAAGCGCAGCACTGACCGCCGCTGCTGTTTCATCGTCGGGTACCTGGAAAACCCCGAAACCTATCTGCGGGATCTGGACGGTTTCAGATAACGAGATCTGTGGCACGGTCATAGAAAGCTCCTCAATTTGTATCGGATGCGCTACGTCGATATCGGTATTCAGTTTGGTGTGACTTTACGAAGCGGAGTCGGTTTCTTGTGCGCGAAGCGCCCGTTCCGTTGTCGCCTTCTGCTCCAGAACGTAACGGCGCAACGCCGCAGGGGCGTCCTGGTGCCCAGACAGCCATGCGGTCGCAGCGGAGAGCAACTGCTCATTTGCCACTGTTGCAGGGAAGAGTCCCTCAATCAACTCATCCGCGATGTGGAAGGAGCGTTCCTGCCAGATTCGCGTCAATGCCGCGTAGTACGGCTCGATTAGCGTTTCCAGCAACGCCGGGTCATTCACATGGGTCAGGCCCGCTGCGGTGTGTCGGATGATTGCGTTGGGGGCTTGCTCATCGGCGACAATCGCCTCAAAGGTTGCCTTCTTGGCATCAGCGCTGGGGACAGTGGCCCGGGCTCGCGCAGCGGCCTGACGCCCATTGGCCGTATCGTCCGAAGCGAGCATGAGGTCGATCTCATCGCTGGAGGCAGCATCACCCCGGACGAGGCCATCGAGCAGTTCCCACTTCAGATCGGTGTCGACCTGAAGCCCGTCAACCACAGTGGTTCCGTCGAGTAGACCGCGCAGATGTGCTGCGTGTTCTTCGGTGCTCGCAACCGCGGCAAAAGTCTTGACGAACTGCAGTTGCTGGTCACTGCCAGCGGCCGCACGTGTGGCCAAATCCCACATCCGGTCACCGATACGGCGCAAGGTTTCTGCCCGACGCTGCGGTGCCACATAGACCCGGGCGGTTGTCGTCAACTGGCTCAGGACGGTACGCAACGTGGTCGACTGATCTTCGATCGCAACGTTGGCGAGGATCAACTCGACGAACTTGCTTGCCGGGAACTCACCATCGCGGGTCGCATCCCATGCGGCACCCCAGATCAGAGCACGCGCCAACGCGTCGTTCACCTCGCTGAGATGCGCCAATGCGGCGGTCCAGGACTCGTCATCGAGACGGATCTTGGCGTACGCAAGATCCTCGTCGTTGACCAAGATCAAATGCGGACGAGGAACCCCGACGAGTTCCGCGATCTCGGTCCGCGGCCCGTCGACGTCGACCTCAACGCGATGCACCCGGCTCATCTGCGGCAGTCCGGTCGTAGCGTCCGGAGTCAGCGCATAGAAGCCGATGGCAACGCGGTGCGGGCGCAACGTCGGATAGTCTTCGGGTGCACTCTGCTCAATCGCGAACGATGTGATGACACCGGATGAGTCGGTGACGACGAGCGGGCGCAATGTGTTGACTCCGGCAGTTTCCAGCCACAATTCAGACCAGCGAGTCAGATCTCGTCCCGAGGCCTTCTCAAGTTCGGTCAATAGATCAGGCAACTCAGTATTCGACCAGGCGTGCTTCTTGAAGTAGGCGGATACGCCGGTGAGAAATTCGTTCAAACCAACCCAGGCGGCCAGTTGCTTCAGGACGGAGCCACCCTTGGCGTAGGTGATGCCATCGAAGTTCACCTGTACGTCGTCAAGGTCATTGATCGCAGCGACGATCGGGTGAGTGGATGGCAACTGGTCCTGGCGGTACGCCCAGGCCTTCTCCATGGAGGCGAAAGTGGTCCAGGCATCGTGCCATTCGGTTGCTTCCGCAGTGGCCAGGGTCGAGGCCCACTCTGCGAAGGACTCATTGAGCCACAGGTCATTCCACCACTTCATGGTGACGAGATCGCCGAACCACATGTGGGCGAGTTCGTGCAGGATGGTGACCACGCGGCGCTCGCGGATGGCATCGGTGACGTTGGAGCGGAAGACGTAGCTCTCCGTGAATGTGACGCAGCCAGCGTTTTCCATAGCACCCATGTTGTATTCGGGAACGAATAACTGGTCGTATTTCTCAAACGGGTAGGGAACGTCGAACTTCGATTCGAAGAACTCGAAACCGCGTCGGGTGGTCTCGACGATGTAATCCGCATCGAGGTGCTCGGCCAGCGATTCTCGGCAGAACACACCCAGCGCAATGGTGCGGCCGTCGCTGCTGGTCAGTTCGGAACGAACGACGTGATAGGGGCCAGCCACCAGGGCGGTGATATAGGTGGAGATACGCGGCGTCGGTGCGAATGACCAGGTGGCGTTCACACCGTCAGCGGCGATGACAGGCTCCGGCGTCGGCGAGTTCGACACGACCTGCCAGTTGGCGGGAGCCGTGACTGTGAACTTGAAAACGGCTTTCAAGTCGGGCTGTTCAAAGGTTGCATACATGCGCCGCGCATCGGGGACCTCGAATTGGCTGTAGAGATAAACCTCGTTATCGACCGGGTCGACAAAACGGTGTAATCCCTCACCGGTATTCATGTAGGCGCAGTCGGCCACGACTCGAACCGTGTTGTTCTCGGCCAAGTCGGATAGTGCGATGCGAGAGTCCGTGAAAACCCGCGCCGGGTCGAGAGACTGGCCGTTGAGCTCAATCTCACGGACCGTCGGGGCGACCAAATCTAGGAAGGTGCTAGCGCCCGCCTGCGCCGTGAACTGGATGATCGTCGTTGACCGGAAGGTAACCTCACCTTGGGTGAGGTCAAGTGAAATGTCATATGAGTCAACGTTGACGATGCTTGCGCGTTCCGTTGCTTCGACGCGGGTGAGGTTCTCCCCAGGCATAGCGCTCCTTGATGTGCAGCGAGAAAGGTGACCGGTTTGGTTCCGTCAATCAATCTTTCCACGTCCCACGCAAAGTAACGAACTCAATTTCTCTGATTTGACCGGAATGTTGTTTTCCAGATCGCACGCTAGGCTCGAAACATGGCAAATGAATCCGAAAATAACGTGGCTGACTTCTGGTTCGATCCGCTGTGCCCTTGGGCATGGATGACATCGCGGTGGATGGAAGAAGTCGAACAGGTCCGCGATGTCTCGGTGCGCTGGCATGTGATGTCGCTTGCGGTGTTGAACGATGGCCGAGACCTCCCGGAGGACTACGCGGCACTGATGGCTAAAGCCTGGGGTCCAGTCCGAGTCGTGATTGCCGCACAGCAGCTTCACGGTGACGACATAGTCAAGCCGCTGTACGACGCTATCGGCACCCGCCTGCACCCGGGTGATCGCAAGGACTACGAGCAGGTCCTAGTCGAGGCGTTGGCCGAGGCGGGGTTGCCGACGGAACTCATCGAGGCGGCGTCGACAGATAAATGGGACGACACGCTGCGCGCTTCGCATCAGGAAGGTATCTCACTCGTCGGCGAAGACGTGGGGACACCTGTTGTCGCGTTCAACGGCACCGCATTCTTCGGCCCCGTCGTGACGCCCGCTCCCAAGGGCGAGGCGGCCGGGAAGTTGTGGGACGGCTGTGTCCTGGTGGCACAAACTCCCGGCTTCTTCGAGTTGAAACGCACGCGGACACAAGGGCCGATCTTCGACTAGTGAATGCGGTGGCTGCATGAGAAGTTCCTCATGTGGGAGTCATCTTCGGCTCATCTGGCCCAGGTTGACTGCTTTTCATGGCGCTTTGGCGCGCTTCAAGACAACCTCTGGGCGGTCAACGGACAAGTGAAAGGGCAGATCATGGGATCGACAAGAAGGAACTTGCGAGGGCTATCCGCTGCGACTGCTGCGGGCCTGCTGCTTCTAGGTGGATACGCTGCGTTTGCGCCAGCTTCCTCCGCGGCTCCGGGTTACAGCTGCGGTGGCAAGGTAGCGACGATCGTTGGCACTCAGGGCGCCGACGAGATAGTCGGCACCAACGGTGATGACGTGATCGTCGCGCTGGGCGGGAACGACGAGATCGATGGCCGGGGTGGAAACGACATCATCTGCGGTGGCGCTGGCCACGATGAGATTGAAGGCGGATCGGGCAACGATCGCATCTACGGTGGTTCCGGGAACGATGAGATTGACGGGGACAGTGGCCACGACAAGATCTTCGGCGGTTCTGGGCATGATGAGATCTCCGGGGATTCTGGAAACGATGTGATCCGCGGTGGGTCCGGGAACGATGAGATCGATGGGGACAGCGGTCACGACAAGATCTTCGGCGGGCGGGGCAATGACCGTCTCGAGGGTGGTAGCGGCCGTGATGTCATCAAGGGTGGTCGCGGCAACGACCGTATCGAAGGCGGGCGCGGCAAGGACGAGCTAAAAGGCGGACCGGGCCGTGACCGCGTCACGCAGGGCGAGTTCTACGACTACGACGACTGATGCTCCATGCTGACCGGGTCATTTGATCTGGAACATAACGACGCCGGTGGCACCACTCCAGAATGTTGGAGTGATGCCACCGGCATATTGTTGATCGGACCTGTCGAGTCATACCGAGGCCGATCGCGCCGAGTGATGAACTACCAGATCGTGACGCGCTGTTCAGGCGCCAGATAGAGGGCGTCAGATTCGGTGACGTCGAATGCCTGGTAGAAGGCGTCAATGTTGCGCACGATGCCGTTACACCGGAACTCGTTAGGTGAATGCGGGTCAACGCTCATCCGCTGGATCAGCGCTTCATCGCGGATTTTGCTCTGCCACACCTGTGCCCATGACAAGAACACTCGCTGCACTCCGGTCAGCCCATCGATGACCGGCGCTTGATCCAGCGGGGCACCCAGAGAAATCTCGTAAGCGCGCAGTGCGATCGCCAGCCCGCCCAGATCGCCAATGTTTTCACCGATGGTCAAGGCGCCATTGACGTGCAGTCCGTCCTCACCGAGTTGTGCCGGAACATAGCGGTCGTACTGCTCGATCAGAGCCGAGGTTCGACGCTCGAACTCTTCGCGATCCTGACTGGTCCACCAGTCGATCAGCCTGCCCTGACCGTCATAGCGCGAACCTTGATCATCGAAACCGTGTCCGATCTCATGCCCGATTACGGCACCGATGCCCCCGTAATTCACTGCATCGTCCGCTGACGCGTTGAAGAACGGCGGCTGCAGAATCGCTGCCGGGAACACGATTTCGTTCATTCCAGGGTTGTAGTAGGCGTTGACGGTTTGCGGGGTCATGAACCACTCGTCGCGGTTGATCGGTGAGCCGATCTTCGCGAACTCGTACGCATGGTCGAACTCGTTGGAGCGTTTTACGTTGCCGACCAAGTCGTTATCGGTCAGCTCCAGCCCGGAGTAGTCTCGCCACACGTCGGGATAACCGATCTTGGGCGTGAAGCTCTCGAGCTTGTCCAAGGCCTTGCGCCGAGTGTCCTCACCCATCCATTCCAGAGACGAGATTGACTGGCGGTAGGCCTCAGTCAGGTTATTGACGAGTTCCACCATGCGCGCTTTGTGGTCAGCAGGGAAGTGCCGTGTCACATAGATCTGCCCGATGGCTTCACCGAGCGCGCCCTCGACGAGCGAGACCCCTCGCTTCCAGCGGTCCCGCAGCTCTTGGGCACCGGTCAGGGTTGTGCCATAGAACGCGAAGTTCTCTTCGACAGCCGCGCTGTGTAGATACGGGGCGAATTTACGTAGTAGGTGGAAGGTCGCCCACAGTTTCCAATCCGACAGATCTCGGTTCTGCCACACTTGTGCGACTGAGGCGAAGTAGTCGGGCTCGCGCACGATCAGCATTTCGTGAGCGGCGGAAGGAATACCCACTGCGGCAGCCCACATGCCCCAATCGAGACCGGCAGAGTTCTCGACCAGTTCCGTCAGCGACATCCGGTTATAGGTCGCCTGGGCGTCACGGTCTTTGACGGCATCCCAGTGTCCAGCAGCAATCTCTTTTTCCAGCGAGACAATACGCCCAGCGGCATCAAGCGGATCGTCCGTGATCTGGGCGTGCTCCAGCACGCGACCGATGAAGTGCTCGTATTCCTTCAGCACTTCGGCATGCTGCTCCTCGCGGTAGTACGCCTCGTCTGGGAGTCCGATGCCGGCTTGAGAGAGGAACGCGACATAGCGGTCTGGCTCTACTCGATCAGTGTCAATGTAGATGGCCGCCAATGTCGGTCCGCCAGCACGTTGCGTACGTCCTAGCCAGGTCAGCAATTCATCATGGTTTGCTGTTGCGGCTATCGCTGCGAGGTCGGCCTCTAGCGGCTTGTATCGCAAGGACTCGAGGTTCTCCTCGTCCATGAAACTGTCGTAGAGCGCGCCGATCGCTGTGCTGATAGGCCCGAAGTTATCACTCGTCCTTGCCTCGTCCTGAGTACGGTTCGAACACGCCTCGACGATCTCACGCACATGAACTTCGGCCTGATCGGCTAGTTCGCGAAAGGCTCCATCAACTGCACGGTCGGCAGGGATGGTGTGTGCTGCAAGCCACCGGCCATTGACATGACGAAAGAGGTCGTCTTGCGGGCGGATAGTGGGATCGAGTGCGTCAAGCGCGATTCCCGAGGGAAGGGTCGCCTGGCCAGGTTCGGAGATGCTCATATGTCTAGCCTACGTGTGAGGGCTGACAACGCCATGATGGTGGGCATAGATGGGATGACGCGTGGTCTGCAGTGACCCAATTCTGGCCATGAATGGCCGAATGTGTGGTTGATGTGAAGACTCAGTGACATCGCCATGGTTCGTCGTGCAACGCGACGCGAGTCTCGTTAGCGTGGCAAGTGCCACTGAAGGCTACGAAACGAGGAATACACATGTCGAAGCGAATGAGTACGAAACATTGGAAGATGACTTTTGGGACACTGCTTGCAGGCGGTGCTGTGGCTGTTGCCGGGGCGATGCCTGCCCTTGCGGATGACGCGCCGACCGACCCCCCAGCTGAAGAACCGGTAGTACATCTCTGTAACGGTCTCGAGGCAACCATCGTGGGCGCTGAAGATGAGACCGTCATCAACGGCACCGAAGGCGACGACGTCATCGTGGCACTTGGCACCAACGTCACCATCAACGGTCTTGGCGGTAACGACACGATCTGTGGCGGCGCGGGCGATGACATCATCAACGGCGGTGACGGGGACGACACCATTTTCGGCGGCGCCGGTAATGACACCATTTCCGGAGGCGCTGGCAACGACACCATCTACGGTGAAGATGGCAACGACATCATCAACGGAGACGACGGCGATGACACCATCTACGGTGGTGCTGGTGATGACAACATCCGCGGTGGTGCAGGAAAAGACCGGATCTACGGTGAAGATGGCGATGACATCATTCGCGGTGGTCCCGATGATGACTTCATCCACGGTGGCCCGGGTAACGACAACCTCCGCGGCAACAAGGGCGACGACGAGATCCGCGGCGGCAAGGGCGATGACATTATCCGTGGTGGTCCAGGCAATGATGTGCTCCGTGGCCAGACGGGTGACGACACGATCCGCGGCAACAAGGGAGACGACACCATCTACGGCGGTGCCGGCAAGGATGACATCCGCGGCGGTCAAGGCGATGACACCATCTACGGTGGCAAGGGTGCAGACATCATCCGTGGTGGTCCCGGAAACGACACCATTGACGGAGGTAGCGGCCCCGACAAGATCTGGGGCAACAAGGGGCACGACATCCTTTACGGCGGTAAGGGAGCCGACTGGATCCATGGTGGCCCCGGTAACGACTTCATCGAGGGCGGTACTGGCCGCGACATCTTGATCGGCGGCGCTGGCAAGGACGAGATCTACCAGAACGAGCAGCCAACCAGCTGATCTCCGGAGCAGTTCATAGCCTCACGAATCGCGGCTGAACTGCATCGGAACTAGCACTCTGGGTCGCCGCGTCCACATCTCATCACGTGGACGCGGCGACCTGTTGCTGTCTTTAGGGCAAAATAGTGCTTATGCGCGTTCACATTGCCACTGACCATGCCGGATTTGAACTCAAGGAAGCGCTGCGCGCTGCGTTGACGGACGATGGCCACGATGTTGTCGACCATGGAGCCCTCACCTTCGATATCGATGATGACTACCCGGAGTTCTGCTTCGCGGCAGGCAAGGCAGTGGTCGCCGAACCCGGCAGCCTCGGCATCGTCATCGGTGGTTCCGGCAACGGGGAGCAGATCGCGGCCAACAAGGTTATCGGAGTACGCGCAGGTTTGGCTTGGAGCGTTGAGACCGCAAAGCTCGCGCGCCAGCACAATGACGCCAACGTCATCGCCATCGGTGCGCGCCAGCACACCACCGAGGAAGCGTTGGAATTTGTCCGAGTATTCCTTGCTGAGCCGTTCACCGGACTAGAGCGCCACCAGCGCCGTATCGATCAGCTCGCTGACTTCGAGTCGTCACAACGCATCGAACAACGATGACGAGCGACCTCAGTTCTCGTTGCCGCCGGAACTAGCCATGCCCGAAGGACACACCATCCACCGGCTTGCCGGCGCATTCAACAGCCTATTCGCGGGCCGTGCTGTCGAGACCGTCAGCCCGCAGGGGCGTTTTACCGCAGGCGCTGAGCTTCTTTCCGGTCGAACGATCGTGCGGGCACAGGCGTGGGGGAAACATCTCTTCGTTCATTTCGACGACGAGTTCTCCCACACATTGCACGTGCATCTGGGGCTGTACGGCTCGTGGACCTTTGCCGGAGACGGCACCATCGAAGTGACGGAGGTGATTGGTGCGCCGCGCCGTAGAGTGGGTGAAGGCGAAGTTGAGCTCGCGGTCGTCGATGAGAGTTTTCCGCCTCCGCCGCGAGGTCAAGTGCGGCTGCGCATCCTTGAGAAACATGCCGTTGCTGATCTAACCGGTCCGACCACCTGTGCGGTGCGGACAGTAGACGAGGTGCAACGAGTCATTGCAAGACTCGGTCCCGACCCGTTGCATCCCGATGCGGATGCCGAATGCTTCATCGTGGCGTTGCAGCGGCGCCGTATCCCGATCGCCGCAGCACTCATGGATCAAAGTGTGATCGCTGGCGTCGGGAACATCTATCGTGCCGAAGCGCTATTTCGAGCCGGAGTCGACCCGATGAAGCCTTCGAATGTTGTGAGCATCGAGGACGCAATGGCGATCTGGCATGACCTTGTCGAACTGATGACTGACGGTGTCAAGGTCGGCCGAATCATCACAACCAAAACCTCGCCGCACCATTCTCGGTTCACTGCATATCTGTCCCAGTCGTTGGCGCCAACCGGGCCCTTCTACGTCTACCAGCGCACCGGCCTTGGCTGTGAGGTCTGCGCTACCCCGATTGCCATGACAGAACTGGCAGGCCGGAAACTCTATTGGTGCCCGACCTGCCAGTCATCGTCATAGCCTGTGGCAAGCGGCCTAGAAGACCATCGGACTGAGCGGTGCCAAGGGCCAGCCGAAGGCGGTGGAAAGCACGGCCAACTTATCCGCGGACGCGGTCGTGACACGGCCGCCGGTGGCCAACGAAGCCAGTGAGACGCCGCCAAGATAAGCCGCAGAGAGTGTCGCGATGTCCACTGTGACATCCGGTGCAGCGCCCGTCTCGGAGACCTCGGCGGTATCGAAAGCACCCGCCACCAGATGCCAGCGCTTTGCATTGTCAGGGAAGCGCTCGTCCTTGACCTCGATGACCGCATCGACAGCACTTTGATATTGTCGGGCTGCCAGCGCCTGTCGCACGTCCAGGATTCGTACCCAGACGTTGTCACCGATACGAGGCGCAGCGCCACGCCTATTGGCCAGCAATCCTGGCAGCGGGTCGTCAACAGCCATCCGGTGCACATTGACCTGTTCGGTCAGATCCAGGTCGAGCAAGACCGACCAGAGCGCTCGTGCGGCCGCCACCGAAAGGGTGACAGGAGCCATGACGGTGACCTTGCTGTGCGGTCCAGTGTGATCCCAATCGGCATTGCGACGAAAGAGCGCGAATGCCTCCGGCTGACCATTGCGCTCCACAATGGCAATACGCCATCGTTCGTAACCGTCGCGCAAAGACTGGCAGTCAAACCACCACCGGGCACGATGGCTAGCGGTGGAATAGCTGAAAGATCCGGGCCGATTCACTCCGAGGCCATAAGGGGCGGAAGCCGCCTGCTGAAGCACGGTTTGGACGAGTCCGTCGTGCTGTTCCTCGGATGCGGTTTCGAGCCGGATGTCGAACTTGTCGCTGCTATCGACCTTGCGAAGATCTGCGCCACGGCTGAGAGAAAGACCCAATTCGTCGGCGGCCATCCCGAACCCGAATCGTCCGTAGATGCCCATCTCGGCGGCAAAGAGGGTGGAGATGATCTCTCCACGTTCCCGACTGCGGTTGAAATGGTTGGCGATCATCGCGGAAAGAATGCCGCGACGGCGGTGTCCGGGGTGTACGCCGACCCACGTGAGACCGGAACTGGACACGGTATTGCCGGGAACGGTGAAGTCAGCCTGCGCATATGAGCCATGAATGGCAACGAGGTCTGCGTCGTCAGGGGCATCGTTGGGAACCACGCCCCAGGTGCGTCCAGCCTCCAAATCAAGCGGGTAGGCCTTGATTTGCTCAGGTGAGGCGGTGTTCGGGAAGGCCCATGTGTCGATGTTCCAAATGCGATCGGTGTCGGTGGGGTCCAAGAGGACTTCGCGATACGAGTTGTGGAAGGTCATACCTCCACTGTCGCGCGGATCGAGCCAGTGTGCCAGGTATTTTTCCGGGTCTGACCTCACATTTGGGATGGGTCCATGCCACTGCCGAGTTCAGATCACGTACTCGACCAGCAGGGCCGCATCGGTCAATCGGTCCTCGGCGCCGGTCTTGCGGCGCGGCCGCACCTGAGCGGGAACACCGACCGCCACCATATTGGCAGGCACGTCTTTGACGACTACGGCGTTGGCGCCGATCTGGGCGCCGGATCCGATCCAGATGGGGCCGAGCACCTTGGCCCCGGCACCGATGACGACGTTATCGCCGACTGTGGGGTGCCTCTTGCCCTTGGACATTGAGCGGCCACCCAACGTGGTGCCGTGGAAAAGTACCACGTCATCTCCGACGACAGCCGTCTCGCCAATGACGACACCCATGCCGTGGTCAATGAACAACCGTCGACCGATGGTGGCACCGGGGTGGATCTCGATACCGGTCAGAGCCCGAGTGATGTGCGAGAGCACTCGTCCCGCGAGTTTTCCGCCTGGCTGGCGCCAAACAGCGTGCGCCAAGCGATAGCCCCACACTGCGTGCAGTCCAGGGTAGGTCAGTACGATCTCGAAACCTGTGCGGGCGGCGGGGTCACCACGACGAACAGCTCGAATGTCCTCGCGCATGAGTGTGGCCAAGGAGATGCGTCGTGACATGGCATTCCTTCCGATGCGGTGCGGCTTGGTCAGCATGGGAGAATTGGCGTCGGTGGGTCCGGTACTGCGGGCCCACCGACGCTGATCGATCAGTCTGCCAGACCCTCGAACAGTGGGGTCGACAGGTAGCGCTCGCCGAAGTCGGGGACGATCACCACGATGGTCTTGCCCGCGTTCTCGTCACGAGCGGCCACCTGCAATGCGGCGTTGATGGCGGCACCAGAGGAGATTCCGACCAACAGACCCTCGCTGGCCGAGGTTTGACGAGCGGTGTCAATCGCCAACTGGGATGGAACGGCGATGACCTCGTCATAGATGTCGGTGTCGAGCACCTCTGGCACGAAGTTCGCTCCGATGCCCTGAATCTTGTGCGGGCCGGCCTGGCCCTCGCTCAGCAGCGGGGATTCAGCGGGCTCGACAGCGATGAGCTTAAGGTCCGGCTTACGCTCCTTCAGCGCTTGACCGACACCGGTGATCGTTCCGCCGGTACCGATACCGGAAACGATGATGTCGACGTTGCCGTCGGTGTCGTTCCAGATTTCCTCACCCGTGGTACGACGGTGAATGTCTGGGTTGGCAGGGTTTGCGAACTGGCTTGCCAGGATGGCGCCTGGACGCTCCGCGGCGACACGCTCCGCAGCCGCCACCGCACCCTTCATGCCTTCGGCCGCCGGGGTCAGAATCAGCTCGGCGCCGAGTGCGCGCAGCAAGGCGCGACGTTCCTTGGACATTGACTCCGGCATGGTGATCACAACGTTGTAACCACGTGCGGCACCAACCCAAGCCAGCGCAATTCCAGTGTTTCCTGAAGTGCCTTCCACGATGGTGCCACCTGGGCCGAGTGCGCCTGCCTGCTCAGCAGCGTCGACGATGGAAACGCCGATCCGGTCCTTGACTGAGTTTGCGGGGTTGTAGAACTCGAGCTTGGCCAACACGGTGGCCTTCGCTCCTTCTGCGATGCGGTTCAGTCGCACCAGGGGAGTGCGGCCAATCAGTTCGGTCGCGTCGTTGTAGATCTGAGCCATGATGCTCGTTTCTCCTTCATTCGTGGTGTGGGTTGGGTGAGATGGAACTGTGCGCTGATGGATACGACGTGGGCTGGCGCACACGGCTTAGCGTCGATGAGGCGGGGCACCCAGATAGAGAGCGATCACCCGTGGATCGGCAAGGGCGCGGTGGATTGTTGGAATCAACAGCTACAACAACACATCACGGCGCGGCAGCAAAGCATTGCTGGCTGCGTGCGCACGATGAATCTCCTGGTGTTGTCGGCATGAAACTAGGGCGGTAACAGCGTTCCTGCTGACCGCCGTATTCATCATAGCCGCAGTGGGCCGAATTGTCTGGGTTCGGCGGGTGTTTGCGGGCTTTGTCTCGCGATGTGGTTGCGGCGGTCCCTGCCTGCCGCGCCACTGCCGCAGGTTCAGGTCTGATCTGACACGTGGTCAGGTCAGGTACATCGCCGCCACTACTACGACACACGCGGATGACAGCAGTGCGATAGTGATGCGCATCGTGCGGGTGAAGCGGTTGTCGGCATAGGGGTTGTTGCTGTCACGGTTATCAGAGTTCGTGGGTGGCGCAGGTGCGTGGCGCTGTTCAACTGGATCCTGTGGCGTCTGCGTCACAGGGCGTGAGATGGGAGCGCCGCTGGGGGATGGGTGATCGTCAAAAGATGATTCGGTCTTCTTGAACTGGCGAATCTCCTGACGCATGCGCCGCTTTTCGCGCCATGACAGGCCGCGAGGGCCTTTCTGGCCACCGCGCAGGTGCGTGCGTGTGTCACGCACTTTGTATTCACCGTTCTTCTCTTTGCCGGTGCCGCCCATACGTCCCGACATCCACGGATCGATCTCGCCCATGGGGCAATTATTGCGCGAGTTGCTTCGACATCCCTGAGCGTTGCCCGACTCGTTTCGCAGGGATTTTCGATGGTGCACCTAGAACGAGGGGAGCAGGCGAGGGGAACAATCGCAGGCGACGGAACGGGTCATGGCGCAGCGCGCCTTGACAAGCATGGAAACTGGAGCGGATGACGGGAATCGAACCCGCGTAATCAGTTTGGAAGACTGAGGCTCTACCATTGAGCTACATCCGCGTGATCCCCTCGTCGTGAAGGGTTCGACCAGAAACTATACCAACATCTTTTCACAAGTCGGTACACGACCCTGCTGCGGGTGCCGATTCGCACTTGAGGCAAGTCCATGGCTACACTTGCGAGCGGACCGAACACGGATGGGGCAAAAACCAGCCGTGAATAAGGCCACGGGGTGTGGCGCAGGTTGGTAGCGCGTCCGCTTTGGGAGCGGAAGGTCGCAGGTTCAAATCCTGTCACCCCGACCATGTGATGAGGGCCGAGCGAATGCTGGGCCCTCATCATTTTCATTGCAGCACAGTCAGTACTTGGCACTCAGCTCAATTCGCCCGCACCGTTCCGGTCACGAGCGGTTGCGGGCACCATATCCGGGTTGCCCCACCCGTATATGGAACACTCAACCCGAACATCGCACCCGAGATTGATCCAGGCGGAACTCGATGGTGCGGGGCACTCAAAATGACGTGGCCCACGCTCGTTGCGGAGCACGGGCCACCCATCGAAAGCGCTAGCAGTGCGCTGTCGCGGTGCTAGCGACGCACCTTCATCTTGATGATCTTCGACTTTGCTTGAGTGAGGTTTTTGGTACCGACGTAGTCGGCCCTGACGCGAAGCGTACGAGCTTTCGTGACACGAGGCAGGCGAACAGTGGCTTTGCCTTGAACCAACTTCACAGTGCGGGCTTTCTTGCCGTTCACCTGGATCCGTACTTTGCCCTTGGCTTTCAGCGAGATGCCCGGGGTCTGGACGTGGATCTTGACCTGTGGTCGTTTCCTGCCAGCTCGAACCTGCTTAGGTTTGACGGAGGCCTTGATCTTGGTGCGCGCCTTGTCAACGCGCACGGCCACAGTTCGCGATGCTGGCTTGGCGGATGCCGATCCGAGATAACTCACCGTGACTTTGTGACGTCCGACCGCCAGTTTCTTCGGCAACCGTACCGTGGCCACGCCGTTGACCAGGGTTGAGTTCACCGGCTTGATGGCGGTGCCGCTAACACGGACGGTGCCCGTTGCGGCACGGCCTGCCGCACTGACCCGGACCGAGATCGTGGCGCGCTTGCCGAAGCGAGACGAGGTGTCGCTGGCGGCGATTGTCGCGGGGGGAACCGCAGGATCGCCCGGACCTGGTCCGTCGGGGCCACCGTGATTGGTGACATGCAGTGTCACGGGCGCCGACTCAGCAACGACCGAGTGGTTGTCGTCATAGAGTCGCACCAACACTTCATAGCCGTCTTGTTCCAGTTGCGCCGTGAACGTGAAAGTTCCCGAAATCCCGGGTTCTGGTGCCAGGGACCAGTCAGTCGAAGCGTTCGGGCGAGTGAACCAGTGGTAGTGGTCGAGATCAGTTTGCGGATCCTGTTGTGCGGTGAGGGTGACAACGTCTCCGGGGTGGTAGTGGTCCGCGATTCCGGCGATTGTCAGCGTCGTGTCGACAGGCTCGTGCGAGACCGGAGTCAGGACGAACCCGCGCTGACCGTCAGACGTGGTCGCTGTTCCCACGATTTGCCCTGCCTCGTTGATATCGGAGGCAGACTGCAACGTCACGGTTTCGGGAAGATCGGGCACCAGGGCATTGAGGTCTGCGACACTATGCGCATCCCAGATCAGCGCCGCACCGCCGAAGCTGGTGTTACCAGCGAATTTCGACGCGTATCCGACGGCCAGCTGTGAATTGTTGATCGCCTTGGCTGCGGTGTGGGGGAAATCAGTGAGGCCGGGATGAGGCAGGGACGACACCTCGCCCGCAGTATCCCAGATCAGAGCTGTCTCGCTGCCTGAGATAGTCGAACTTCCCACCACGATTCCGCTGGCTGCCACGCCACTGACCGTGGTGTTACTAGCACCGGCGGCGCGTGGCAGCAGTGCGACCGTTCCAGCCCGCCACACGACCGGATGGCTGTAATCGTGGGAGTGATCCCCGTGCGGTTCGGATACCACCGCGCGGCCCCCGATGGTGTCGCCTGAGATACTGGTCGCGGAGTAACTGGACACTGTTGCTCCGGTAACGGTCGGTGTCGGAGTGGGCAAGGCGGTGACCACACCGGTCGAACTCAAGGTGACGCCGGTTCCCGAAGCCGTTCCGACGGCGGTGCCGCCCTCGGATATGTCGTTGAGAATCCCTGAGCCTGACTCGTTCAGATTGGTGACGTGGTTCGGGGTGCCGTCGGCTGACCAGCGAATGGGAATGGTGTTTCCGGACGAGTCGAATGCCTCACCGGCGACGGTCCCGTCAGCTGCGATGCCAAAGCCGCGTGAAAACTGGGAACCTTCGAGGTTGTTCAACTGGTGGCGGTGGAAGTGATCGCCGTGCCGCTCCCAGATCGCGGTGAATTGCGGCTGTGCCGCGGTGCCGGGGCGGATGAGCCCCACGACATCGCCCGTGTCGTTGATTCCCAGTGCGGTGGCAGAGGTGTCAGTTGCGGCGGGGGCGAGCAACTCCAAGGTGTATGCAGCGGCGATATGGTCGTGATGGTCATCGTGGTCGGCTGCCATCGCCGTAGGCGCGATCAATGCCGTTGCGGACAGTGCCGCAATCGTCGCACTGCTCAGCGTCGCCCGGGTCAGTGTTCCTATTTTCACAGTCTCCCTTTCCATTAATTGAGAATGAGAATCATTACAATAGCAGGTTGGGGTGTGCCAGATGTGGCGATGCACACAACTGGCGCAGGTTTCAGCACTAACTCAGTAAGTGCTCTAAACTGGTGAGGTTGTCCTGGACCATCCCCGCGCGCAGTGATCTACATGCGCCAATTTCAGTTGGAGATCATCGAAGTGAAGAGTTCTGTCGAGTCCCTGGAACCCACCAAGGTCAAGCTGACTGTGGAGGTGACGTACGACGAGCTCAAGCCGAGCATCGACCACGCGTACAAGCACATCGCCGAACAGATCCAAGTGCCCGGCTTCCGCAAGGGCAAAGTCCCGCCACGCATCATTGACCAGCGTGTCGGACGTGCGGCTGTGCTGGAGCACGCAGTCAACGAGTCGCTGAGCGGCTTCTACTCGGATGCTGCCCGTGAGGCCGAACTGCGTCCGCTGGGCCGCCCCGACGTTGAGGTCACCCGCGTTCCTGACACGGATGACCCCACTGGTGAACTGCACTTTGTCGCGGAGGTTGAGGTCCGCCCGGAGATCGAGCTTCCGGAACTGTCCGAACTGAAGCTTTCCGTCGAGAGCATTGAGGTCACGGACGAGGATGTCAACGAGCGCCTCGACGCACTGCGCGAGCGTTTCGGAACCCTCGTAGGCGTTGACCGGCCCGCCGCTGACACCGATTTCGTCGTGATTGACCTGACCGCGAAGGCTGGTGACGAGGTCCTCGACTCCGTCAAGGGCGTGAGCTACCAGATCGGCTCGAACTCGATGCTCGACGGTCTGGACGATGCACTCCTGGATCTTTCCGCCGGAGAGTCAACCACTTTCACGTCGGCTCTTGTCGCCGGCGAAAACGCTGGTACCGAATCTGAGATCACGGTCACAGTCGAGCAGGTCAAGGAGCGTCAGCTCCCAGACTCAGATGACGACTTCGCCCAACTCGCAAGCGAGTTCGACACACTGGACGAGCTTTTGGAGGACCTGCGGACTCAAGCTGCGACGCAGAAGGAACAGCAGCAGGCCACCCAGGCTCGTGACGCACTGCTCGAAGAACTCGACAAGATCGACACCCCGCTGCCGCAGGGCGTTATCGAGGAAGAGGTGCGCCGTCACCTCGAAGGCGAAGGTCGCCTTGAGGACGATGCGCACCGCGCTGAGGTCACCGAAGAGGTCACTGAAGGTCTGCGTCGTCAGATCGTGCTGGACACCCTTGCCGAGAAGTTGGCGGTCAAGGTCGGGCAGGGCGAACTCCTGGAGTTCCTGCTCAACGCTGCGCGCCAGTACGGCCAGGACCCGAACCAGTTCATCCAGAGCGTTGACGCGAACGGTCAGATTCCGGCGATCGTCGCCGAGGTCGCGCGCTCCAAGAGTGTCGTCCTGGCGTTGCGCGAGGTCACTGTGGTTGACCCGTCAGGCAATGAGGTCGACTTGTCGCAGTACCTCGTCGTGCCTGAGGACCAGGCCGAAGAAGACGAGGACGACGGCGACGAGGACAGCAACGACTGATCAACGTCGCGTTGGTTGGACTCGTCCGCTCCGACTGGCACGCCAGCCTGAGCTAAGCCCAAATGCGCTCCAAGATCCATCCGAAGGCCCGAGCCGTATCCGCGGATCGGGCCTTCGGCGTATCGCCATGCGTGAACATTGGCGGGCCAGTATGCGCCGACAGCGAAACAGTAGCGCGAGGGCACGATTCGAAGCTGTCAGCGCGCTAATGTCAACGCACGAGGACCACTAGGTCACAGAATCAAGTGAGTCACACGATGCCGCGCCCGATGCGGCTACGCACGAGAGTTGAGGAGACGGTGTGAACGATTCATTGCCACAAGCCGCACGCGGTGACGGTGCCACATTCGGATTGAATGACAGCATCTATAACCGGTTGCTCAAGGACCGCATCATCTGGCTCGGCTCGGAAGTGCGTGACGAGAACGCCAACGCTATCTGTGCTCAGCTGATGCTGCTCGCAGCCGAAGACCCTGACAAAGACATCTTCTTGTACATCAACTCCCCGGGTGGTTCGATCACCGCGGGTATGGCGATCTACGACACCATGCAGTTCATTCAGCCGGATGTCGCCACGGTAGCAGTCGGGCTGGCCGCATCCATGGGACAGTTCCTGCTTTCGTCGGGAGCGAAGGGCAAGCGCTATGCCACAACGCACGCGCGCATCATGATGCACCAGCCGTCCGGTGGTGTGGCCGGTACCGCAACGGACGTGCGAATCAATGCTCAACTGATCCTGCACATGAAGCAAGTGCTGTCTGAACTCACCGCTGAACAGACCGGACAGCCGGTGGAGAAGATTTTGAAGGACAACGACCGCGATAGTTGGTTCACTGCCGAAGAGGCCAAGGAATACGGCTTCATCGACCATGTCGTTGCCAGTGCGCACTCGGTTGCCGGTGGCGGCGGCACCACACGCGAATCCTGATTGCCGTCATCGACTATTTGCCGAGGAGACCAATAGTGAGTATCGAATCTCAGTTTGCCGCCACAGCGCGCCGCCTTGCTGGCGACCGCGGATTGGCGATGCCGGCAGCGCGTTATGTTCTGCCTCAGTTTGAAGAGCGCACCGCCTATGGCATGAAGCGTTTGGACCCGTACACGAAGCTTTTTGAAGACCGCATCATCTTCCTGGGGGTGCAGGTCGACGATGCATCGGCGGATGACGTGATGGCGCAGATGCTGGTGCTTGAAAGCCAGGACCCTGACCTAGACATCAAGATGTACATCAACTCGCCCGGTGGCTCGTTCACCGCGATGACAGCGATCTACGACACGATGCAGTTCGTCAAGTCGCGGATCCAGACCGTATGCCTGGGCCAGGCAGCATCAGCTGCTGCAGTATTGCTGGCAGCCGGCCACCCAGGTCTGCGCTTGGCATTGCCGAACGCACGAGTCCTGATTCACCAGCCGGCGATCTACGAAGGCTCCTACGCGCAGGCTACAGACATCGAGATTCAGGCGAACGAACTGGACCGGATGCGTACCTGGTTGGAGACTACGCTTGCCGCGCACTGCGAACAGGACGTCGAGCAAGTGCGTCGGGACATCGAACGCGACAAGATCCTCTCGGCCCAGCAGGCGAAGGACTACGGTCTGGTCGACCAGGTTCTCGAGAGCCGCAAGCCGGTTGCCGTCAAGGTGTAATCGAAATGTCAGTGTGCCGTCCCTCGGGGCGGCACACTGACATTTCTTTCACGGTAGTGTGCAATAGAGAACGCACCGCGATTTCGAGTTGGCGTGAGGAAGGGACGTGATGAACCGAATGTCCGACAGTTCGGACCTGCTGAAATGCTCGTTCTGTGGCAAGACGCAGAAGCAGGTCAAACGTCTCATTGCTGGTCCGGGTGTCTATATCTGTGACGAGTGCATCGAACTCTGCAACGAGATTGTCGCGGAAGAAGCCAACGAGGCAGCGGCAGGCGAGGAGCTCGAGCTTCCTAAACCGCAAGAGATCTACAGTTTCCTTGAGCAGTACATCGTCGGGCAAGAAGCGGCGAAGAAGGCGCTTTCTGTTGCCGTCTACAACCACTACAAGAGAGTGCGCGCCGAGCACGGCGACCAGTTAGCTCATGACGAGAGCGAACGGGTCGAGATCGCTAAGTCGAATATTCTTCTTCTCGGCCCGACCGGCACTGGCAAGACTTACCTGGCGCAGACACTCGCGAAGTTGCTCAACGTCCCGTTTGCCATTGCCGATGCCACGGCGCTCACCGAGGCCGGGTACGTGGGCGAAGACGTTGAGAACATCCTGGTCAAGCTCCTGCAGGCAGCCGACTATGACGTCAAGCGCGCTGAGCGCGGGATTATCTATATCGACGAGATCGACAAGATCGCTCGTAAGGCAGAGAACCCATCGATCACCCGCGACGTGTCAGGCGAGGGTGTACAGCAGGCACTGCTGAAGATCATCGAAGGCACAGTCGCCTCTGTTCCACCGAGCGGCGGGCGCAAGCACCCGCACCAAGAGTTCATCGAGATCGACACATCGTCGGTGCTGTTCATTTGCGCTGGTGCCTTTGCCGGTCTCGAGGACATTGTCGCGCAGCGCGCACGCAAGCGTGGTATCGGATTCGATGCGCCGATGCACTCGAAGGACGAGGGCGATATCTTCTCTGAGGTCAAACCCGAGGACCTGCACAAGTTTGGGCTGATCCCTGAGTTCATCGGTCGCCTCCCGGTCGTGACGAACGTCGAAAAACTCGACCAGCAGGCTCTGGTCAACATTTTGACAGTGCCGCGCAATGCGCTTGTTCGTCAGTATGAGCGGATGTTTGAACTCGACGGCGTTGAACTTGAGTTCACGGACGAGGCCATCGCCGCGATTGCGGATCAGGCCCTGTTGCGCAGCACCGGTGCGCGAGGACTGCGCTCAATCCTCGAAGAGGTACTGCAGCAGGTGATGTTCGAAGTGCCGAGCCGTGACGACATTGAGCGGGTCGTCATCACTGAGCAGACAGTGCTGGAGAACGTCTACCCGACGATCGTCCCCAAGACCCGCAAACGCGAACCGCGCGAGAAATCGGCGTAGCAGCGCTTTACTAGTAGAGCCGAGTTCTCACATCGGTGCATTTATTGGACCGGTTTAGTAGCCGTGCTACGGTGAGATTACCGAAACGCTTCGTATGGCATTATCGCTATACGAAGTAGTTGTACTTGCAGAACACCAACGGTGATGTTCGCCGCAATAAACCAGGAGCATCGATGTCTCAGAATCGGCGTCTTCGGCGCATAATCTCGACCACTGCCCTTGTCTGCACGGGAGCGCTCGTGCTTCCTACCAGTGCCCACGCCATAGCGCCCGACCAAATCATGGCGGCTGGCGTCTATGGGTTCTCTGATGCTCCGACACCAGGATTCGGTACTAGCAATGACCCTGCTATTGACTGGGTAGAGCGAGCCCGGGCCTTTGATGCCTTCGCATACGACGCCACGGATCGTGGGTCCTACACGACCATCCTGCCCGATGAGACTGCTCACAATATGCCGGACGGTGAGATCACCTTCAAGATGCCTGCCTACTACGGCGACACCCGAGTTCAGCGGCTGGGCGAGAACGACGGCGACGGCTACCAGGAGTCGGTGACGCAGTTCTCCTCGATCATCTCGGCCACGTTGGTCGGAATCGATAAGTCGAGTCAGGAATGCACCCTTGGCGATCTGACCACCTGCAACTACGTGGACATGTTGCAGACCTACTTCCACCAGGACATCGGCGTCGCGGGAAACACCCCGCTGCTGGGCAAGGCGGGAGACGGTCAAGGGCTTCCTGGGTCGCAAGACGGCTGGTATCAATTCCTGCCGAACGTCTTGTACTACATGGTCGGCGACATGTATCCGGACGCGACCAACATGGACACGATGCTGCGCCGAATCGCAGACAACTACTACGACATGGTCGTGGACATCGGTGGCCCCAGCGCTGACTTCCAGATGCAAGATTACGACTTCGAGGCAAAGGCGAAGTACCTGACGAGTCGTGATCAAGCTGTAGAACTGGCGGCGGCGACTGCCGCGGTCCTGCTCTGGGCTCATGAGCGGTTCGGCGACGAGAAGTACCTGACCGGTGCCAAATGGACCATGGACGCTGCAGAGCGCTCCGACAAGAACACGTACTACGAGATGATCCCGCTGCTGCTGCCCTACCTCGCTGCACGGATGAACGCGCTGCACGGCACCGACTATGACATCCACAAGTACATTCGGTGGCTGATGCACGACTCCAAGACCCGTAACGGCTGGGGAACCGTCGGCGGCAAGAACCGCTATAACGACGGCATCAGCACCTGGGGTGGCAAACAGGTCGCTGGACTCTCCGGAAGCCTGACTGACAAAGGTTTCGACGGCGACGACAACACGACGGGCTACGCCTTCGCGATGAACAGTTTCGCAACCACCTGGTTGGCGGCAACTGCCAAATACGACACGCAATACGCGGACACCATCGGAAAGTGGCTGCTCAACGTCAACAATGCGTCGCGTTGGTTCTTCGCGGATCAGATGACTGCCAATGAACAGACTCACGGCACCGATTTCATCGATGGCGTCTCAACCGGTCAACCGGGCTCATCTACCGGCTGGGACAAGGACGACCGGGCAGCAGCGATCGCCTATGAGGGACTGCAGCCGCATTCCACTCGTGGGATTCTGGCCACCTCAGATGTGCCAGAACGCTCCGGCAACTGGGGCACCGGACCGGATGCGCGAGGCCTGGGACTGTACGGATCAGGGTGGATCGGTTTTATGTCAGTCATCAAACCCACCAATGTCGAAAATGTGCTCAAGACGGACCTCAACGCCCTGGACAGTTACGGCAAGAACGACTATCCGACCTGGCTGATCTACAACCCGACTGGGGCAGTGGCCGATGTCGACTATGAAGTCAGCGCCAAAACCGACCTCTATGACGCGATAACCGGTACGTATCTGGTGCGTGACGCCGAGGGGACCGTGACAGTTCCAGTACCGGCATCCGGGTCAGTCGTAGTCGTCGAATTGCCTGTCGGCGTCGAACTGGTTCGCCATGGTTCTATCGTCTACGCCGACGCATCACCCGTCGCCTACATCACTGACCCGCACCGTGATCTAGCACGCAACGCCGAAGTGGCGGCAACGCCAAACGATGAAGCAGTCGTAGCGGTGACTGACGGTGACGAGGCGACGGCATGGAGCGCCGAGGCTGCGAACGGCCAGAGCGTCATTGTCGATCTGGGACGTAGTCACGAACTGGGTTCGGTCACGATGGCTTGGGGCAAGACCTTCCCAGACGAATACACCGTCGCCACTTCGCTTGATGGCCAGTCTTGGTCGGATGCCGCCACGGTCCAGTCCAAAGGCGGTATCGAGACTGTTCACTTTGCCGCGCGGGACGCCCAGCGGATTCGGGTGACGATTGCCGAAGGTGCCGGCGGTTTTGAACTGCGTTCGATGGAAGCGCGGATTGCTGATCTAGCCCGTTCCAAGCCGGTCACGGTTGGTGGAGTGACCACCAGCGGCGGAGTGAACAACGTGTTCAACACGCCCTCGTCCTTGACTGACGGATCAGACCAAACTCGTTGGGAATCGCGCACGGCTCACGATCAATGGGCCGAGATCGACCTCGGATCAGCGCAACCGCTCGGCACAGTCAAAATTGATTGGGAGGGTGCGTACGGTAAGGCGTACCGTATCCAGGTCTCGAATGACGGTGAGACTTGGGAGGACGTCTTTACTCGTACCAATGGATCGGGTGGTTACGAAGTTCTGTCGCTCGATGAGGGCGAGCAGGACGCATACCGATATCTGCGCTGGTGGGGTGACGAGCGTGGCACCAGCTGGGCCTATTCCATGTGGAGCCTGGAAGTGAACGCCCGTGAGGGAGTGACCCGTGAAGGCGATGTCTTTATCGACGAGCGCTCAGTGGCACCGGGAGACGCGCTTGCGCTGAGCGGACGAGGCTTCCAGCCCGGTGAAACAGTGAATATCTCCGTGGCCGGGGAGTCGATCGCAGCCACGGCCGACGATGACGGTGCCTTCGAAGTTTCGATAACTGTGCCTTACGAGCCGGGTGACTACGCGATCACTATCGAAGGGGTGCAGTCGGGCGTGATCCGGACTATCAACCTGACGGTGGCAGCGGAGCCAGGAGCGGTGACCACCTCGGTGACGTTGAACATTGCTCCAGGGTCGCTCGTCGCGGATAGTTCAAACACCGCCAAAGCCACCGTTACCGTCGGCGCTGACTCGGTGCTGCCGCCGCAAGGAACGGTTCGGCTGGTCAGCAATGGTGTGACCTTGGCGCAGCAGCCGGTTGCCGACGGCTCGGCAGTCTTCGACATTGTCTCGAGCCTCGCGGTGGGCAACCACTCGATCGTCGCCCAGTACCACAGCGCCGATGCGGATACTTGGCTCGATGGACAATCGTCGACGGTGTCTTTGCAGGTCGTACCGGCACCAGTGACGTTCTCGCTTGCGGTGGCTCGCACCACGGTTGGATCCGCCACAACCGCCACGGTGACCGTGTCAACTCCAGGCAAATGGACCGGCGGTGCAGTGCGGATCACCGGGTGGCGCGGTGACCACGTGGTCAACGTGCCTGCTTCCGGAAGAACCCAAGTCAAACTGCCTCGATTGGTCAAGGCACGCAACCGGACGATCTCTGCGACTTTTGGTGGTTCGTCGCGGTTGGCTGGTTCTAGTGTGTCTGCTGTGGTCAAGGTGGGTAAGGCGAAGCCGAAGGTGAAGGTCAAGGTGGCTAAGCGTGCTCAGCGTGGTGACCGGATGCGGGTGCGGATCAATGTGAAGCGACCTAAGGGTGTCACTGCCAAGGGCAAGGCTGTCATCCGGGTCGGCGGTAAGAAGGTCAAGACCGTCAAGGTGAAGAAGAACGGGAAGGCGACAACTCGTATCAAGGTCAATCGCCTTGGCAAGGCCAAGATCCGCGTCAACTACAAGGCGACGAAGAACCTCAAGAAGGCGAAGAAGACCGTGACAGTCCAAGTTCGTCGCTAACCCGCATTGTCATTTCAACTCAAGCTAATAGAAGAACTCAATGACGAGGATTTCGAGGATGTATAGCGGAGTAAACAAGGCCACGTGGAACTCTGATGAAAACAAGCGCGGTGGCTGGCGGTCTGGAACAGCACACGTGGCGCTTATCTGTGCCGCGTTGATTGCGACAAGCGGAGTTGCGGCAGTTGCCGGAGCTGGCGCTAGCAGCGCCGGTTCACTGACCAGTGTGAACGAGTCGGGCAGTATGACGGTTGACCAACTCACTCAAACCGGCGATGACCAGCAACGATGGTTGTCGGTGCCGAATTCACGCATGGTTCTGCATCCGTACGACTACCCACGCGGCGGTCCAGAACTGGTGCAGCACCAAGGACCAACACTTCCGATGGACGTCGGAGTGTTTGCCCATGACGATGCGATTCGGATAGACGATGTCCTGGAACTGTTCCACGCCGACGAAACCGACCCGCCCGCGACTCAAATGGAAGCCACGACAACGCCGTTCCATAGCGACATGGACTCCGCCGAGGGTGGCAGGTTGATCAGGTATCGACTTCTGCCAGCGAAGGCGCGGTGACCATCGTCACCGATGCCGGTAAGCAATGGGGCAGCATCATCAGTCCGACTATCGAAGTCGAGGACATCGCGGTAGCGCGGTACCTGACTGTCAAGGTCACTGATGTTTCCCAGAAGTGGAACGTCAAGATCAACAATCCGGCAACGGGCAGCGACTATGACACCTTGTTCCAAGCTGATACCGATGAGACGGGCACATTTACTTTCGACATCGCCCAAACCCTAGGGTGGTCTGGTGCGAAGTCTCTGAAGATACGGCTATGGGCGACCGGTGGTTCTGGTGCCTCGGCGACCTTCGATTCGGTCACCATCAGTGACTGGTATGCGCCCTACTTTGACGATTTCTCCTCGAACGGCTGGGCGACCTCCACTCACGCAGTGACGATCTCCGACGGCACGGTTACCAATGAGGGATCGAGCGGCTGGGGCGCCGTAGCGAAGACAGTCACTGTTCAGAATATTGAGAACACACCGCTGCTCACAGTGGACGTGGCCAACACGACAGCTCAGTGGGCACTCAAAATTCGCCGGGGTTCATCAGGCGATGACCTGGCACCGGCATTGATATACGACACTGATCGAACAGGCCAGATCACAGTTGACCTAGCGGGCACCTACAATCTAGCGGGCAGACATTCCTTCGAAATCCGGCTATTCCAGATCGGACCGCAGGGCTCGACCACGACGTTCAATTCCATTGCCATTCACACCGGCGAACCGTGGCTAAAAAATGCGACGGAGGTGATCAACACCTGGGCGCCCCACGAACTGACCTTCACCGCGGCATATGGTTCTGCCGGGGAGGTGGCGGGCCGGGACCAGTTTTCCAGTCCCGATGCCTTCGCACGCGTCATTGACAGCACCGGTGTGACCAGCGGTCAGATCGCTGTTCGCGGACATGTCGGGAAGAACGCGTCCTACGATCCGGGCACTAACACCATCACCTACACTGTCGACGGTCTTTCCATCTTCGATGAGGTCCACTCTGACGCACTGGCAGTGGCCGTGGCGCTGCCCGTAGGCGCTGTGCCTACGTTCGACGGTGCTGCAACTCCATCGGCACAGGGCTCTGGCCGTTGGCTGGCATTAATTCCGGAACGCTCCATAGAAGCGGTCGGAGTGGGATTCATCGCGAGGACGACCACGGTTGCCGCCGCTCTGTCAGACGCGCGGGCCGAGGCCATGGCCGCTATCGATGATCCCGATGGTGCCCGCGATCATTGGGAGACCTACTGGAACGAGTTCCTCTCTCGGGTTCCGGCCCCGCAGGACTTCTCTTTGCACCATATCGACACCGACGGTGTGACACCGGCGCAGATCGAACGGATGTATTATCTGGGCTGGCTCACTATGGATATGAATGTGATGCCCCCCACACCTGAAACGGGCAACCATTTCTCAAGCCTGGGCACTGGAATGGCGTCGCTGTACGATACGGGAACCATCGGGGTGTCGAATTCCGCGAGTTGGGATTCATTGCTGGGTATCCAGCAGCTGGTGCACGTGGATCCGGAGAATTCCTGGCAGACATTCGAGGGCATGATGGCGCTCGTCGCCGATGACGGGATGCTCGCTGGGGAATCTCTGCCGTCTCGCAAGGCGCAAACCGCTTGGATCCTGTATCAAGTCACCGGAGACAAGGATCGGCTCGCGGCAACTTACGACGACCTGATCCGGCACCTGCGCTGGGAAGAGGAGAACATGCGGTGGATGTCCACCGATCATGACGAGCCAGACGAGATCGACAGTGAGTTCACCGCGTCGCTCTATTACGACCTGACTTTCGCAGAAAAGATCTCCACGTTGCTAGGTGAAGACGCCCACGTTGCGGAATGGGTCCAGACCAAGACACGGTTGGCGCGGAATTACGAAGAATGGTTCTTCCCCGTCGATGGTCGCACGCGCGGCTTCCCCACGGTGCAGAAAATCTACTTGGATACGTCCAGGACGAGTGCTCCGTCCGGAATCAATGTCTTCCGCGACCCGGTGACGGGTCGGTGGACTGATTCGGGCCACCAATTCTATACCTCGACAGCGATGGTGATGGACCAATTGGCAGACGAGGAGATGGGCTGGGTCGTCGAGAGGTTCATGCAAGAGTACGATCCGAACCGGCAATTTGCGGGACTCGCTCGTGTTGCCCAGAAGGCGCCGGATGCCCAACTGATGACCTATGGGCTCATTAGTCGAGGCGATCTCGAGAAGGCCCGGACCTTCACCAACGCAACGATTCGGGACACCGTCAGGTCGCAGTGGTTCGCTGAGGTCTACCACGAGGCGGGCTCGACCCGCGAAGGAACTCCGCGCGTCAGCGGTGTGCGCCCGTCTATATTCGGCATCACCAACCTGATCGAGAATATCTGGCTCAACAACGGCTATCGGATGGACTTGGGTGACCTTTCGGCGATCCGGCTGTCCGATTCCATGCAGGGCGGTGTGACTGGGCTAATGAACATGGGACAGCGCTTTGACATCGACCTCACTGACGATGGTGCGTTGCTCAGTGGTCCTGGAGCCGATAACGTCGGCTGCCGACTGCTTCTTCTGACACCGGGCCAAACCGCAGGGCTTGACGATTGCGTCGGTAAAGAAGCGCGGATCACTGTGCCGTCCACCGAAGTGAAACCGGGAGATGCCGTCACGGTCACCGGCACTGGATTTGGCGCGCACGAAAGTATCGAGTTTGCCATCGGAACATCGAAGTTAGGGACAGCGCAAGCAAACACTAACGGAGCATTCAGCGGTAGCGTCGTCATACCGCGGATCACGGGGATTCACACTCTGACCGCCCACGGTCCGTATTCATCAGCCTCGGTGGTGTTGACGGTCGGGTCAGCGGTAAACCCGCCGCAACCAGGACAAGACCCAGTAACGCTGACTTTGATAGCATCGAGCGCTAAGACCCGGGTGGGGGAGACGATTCATGTCATCGTGCGCGCACAAACGACGGGCAGATGGATTCCTGCCACTGTCAGATTGTCGATCGACGGAAAACGGCGCATCGACGTCCACGTCCCCGGCTCCGCAGTGGCGAGAGTTTCGCTTGGTCGAGTGACTCGAGCAGGAGCGACCACGATCTCTGCGACTTTTGGTGGTTCGTCGCGGTTGGCTGGTTCTAGTGTGTCTGCTGTGGTGAAGGTTCGTAAGGCGAAGCCGAAGGTGAAGGTCAAGGTGGCTAAGCGCGCTCAGCGTGGTGACCGGATGCGGGTGCGGATCAACGTGAAGCGACCTCGGGGCGTGACAGCCAAGAGCAAGGCTGTCATCCGGGTCGGCGGTAAGAAGGTCAAGACCGTCAAGGTGAAGAAGAACGGGAAGGCGACAACTCGTATCAAGGTCAATCGCCTCGGCAAGGCCAAGATCCGCGTCAACTACAAGGCGACGAAGAACCTCAAGAAGGCGAAGAAGACCGTGACAGTCCAAGTTCGCCGCTGACTCGTGCGCAAGGAAGCGAGACGGCCGCTGACTGGATACATTCTCCAGTCAGCGGCCGTCTTTCGAATCAGAGCCGAAGGTCACAGTGGCAGAGTGAGGATCTCCGCGCCGTCATCGGTGATGGCGATGGTGTGCTCGCTGTGTGCGGTGCGGCATCCGGTGGAACTGCGCAGGGTCCAGCCGTCTTCGTCGATCGCCAGTTCATCGGTATCGGCCATGACCCAGGGCTCAAGCGCCAAGAGCAGACCTGGGCGCAACGCGTAGCCGCGGCCGGGTCTGCCCGTGTTGGGAACGTGCGGGTCTTGATGCATCGTCGAACCGATGCCGTGCCCGCCGAACTCCGTGTTGATCGGGTACCCGGCTTCGGTCAGCACGGTCTCGATCGCATGAGCGATATCTCCGATGCGCGCCTGCGGTCCCGCCGCGGCGATGCCCGCGGCCAGAGCACGCTCCGTCGCCTCGATGAGCTCAACACTCTGAGCTGGACGAGCCTCTCCCACGATGAAGCTGATCGCGGAGTCTGCTGCCACGCCGTTTTTGAGCACCGCAAGGTCCAGGGTGAGCAGATCCCCGTCCCGCAGGCTGTAGTCGTGGGGGAGGCCATGGAGCACCGCATCGTTGACCGCCGTGCAGATGTAATGACCGAACGGACCGCGCCCGAACGACGGGGCGTAGTCCACGTAGCATGACTCGGCACCGCCCTGGAGGATCATCTCCTTGGCCCATCGATCGATGTCCAGCAGGTTGGTTCCGACAGTCGCGCGCTCTTTCAGCGTGCGCAAGATGGTCGCGACAAGGGCACCGGTCGCGCGTGCTCGATCGATCTGAGGGGGTGAGAGTATTTCGATCATCAGTGGCAACTAGCCTTTCTTACGCGGCGGTGCCTCGCCCAGAGTGACCTCACGCACCGCGATGCCGCCATGTACCGCAGAGTCGATCTCGTTTTCGTCGGGAGTTACCACGGTCAGCGGTCCGGTGACCCGGCCAGCGTTGCGAACATCGTTCAGCGCTGACTCAACATGAGACTGCATCGCAGCGGGCACGGCGACGGTGACGTCTTCGATCGGGGTGCGCATCGACGCCTTGGCTTCCGACTTGGTCTTGCGCAGCACAGCCAACGTGTGACCCGCGATCGTCAACAATTCAGGGTCAACTCCGCCAGATGCAGTGTGCAGCGGTTCTGCCACCGGCCACGGGGCACGGTGGATCGAGCCTTCACGCCACCACGACCAGACTTCCTCGGTTGCGAACGGCAGCACCGGCGCGAGCAACCGCAGCAGCGTGTCGACGGCCAGTGCCAGGGCGGTACGAGCCGAGACAACCTCTACGGAGGCGTCATCGGCGCCCTCGCCGTAGGCACGATCCTTGACGAGCTCGATGTAGTCGTCGCAGAAGGTCCAGAAGAAGGTCTCGGTGACTTCCAATGCCTTGGTGTGGTCGTACGATTCGAGCGCAGCGGTGGCCTCGTCCACAACCTTGGCCAACCCAGCGAGCATCGAGCGATCCAAATCCACCGTGACCGAGGTCGGATCGAGCACGATAGTCTGTGCTTGGCCTTCCTGGGCGCCGAAACTGAGCGCCAATTTCGAGGCGTTGAGCACCTTGATGGCCAGCCGTCGGCCGATCTTCATCTGGCCGACCTCGAATGCTGCGTCGGTACCGAGACGCGCGGATGCCGCCCAGTAACGCACTGCGTCCGAACCGTGCTCCTCAAGCAGCCCCATGGGGGTCACCACATTGCCCTTGGACTTGGACATCTTCTTGCGGTCCGGGTCGAGGATCCAGCCCGAGATCGCCGCATGCGACCAGGGGAGTGCATCGAATTCCAGGTGTGCGCGCACCACGGTCGAGAACAACCAGGTGCGGATGATGTCCTGTCCCTGCGGACGCAGATTCATCGGGTAGACGCGAGCAAACAAGTCCTCATCGTCCAGCCAGCCACCGGCGATCTGCGGCGTGAGCGAGCTGGTGGCCCAGGTGTCCATGATGTCGGGGTCTCCGACGAATCCGCCCGGCTCACCGCGCTGGCTCTCGTCATAACCGGCCGGAACATGACTCGACGGGTCAATGGGCAACTCAGCTTCAGACGGCACGATGGGCTCGTCCCATTTGACCTCGCCAGTGCCGTCGATGGGGTACCACACTGGGAACGGCACCCCGAAGAAGCGCTGCCGAGAAATCAGCCAGTCACCGTTCAGGCCGCCGACCCAGTTCGCGTAGCGCACCCGCATGAAGTCCGGGTGGAAAGCCAACTCGTCCCCGCGTCCAAGCAGTTCAGTACGAAGGTCACGAGTGGAGCCATCGTCCTTCAGCCAGTCGCGGCCACCGTTGCGCAGGTACCACTGCCGGGAGGTCACGATCTCGAGCGGCTTGTCGCCCTTTTCGAAGAAGTTGGTCTTACGAGTGGTGGCACTCGGCTCACCATCGAGGTCGCCGGACTCACGCAACGCATCGACGACGATCTTGCGTGCGGTGAACGTGGTCTTGTTGGCGAGCTCCTCGTACAGTGCCCGGCCGCGGTCCGATTCGATCCATTCGGGAATATCGGCTGCAATGCGACCATCGCGGCGAATGACGGATCGAGTCGGGAGCTGCAGTTCGCGCCACCACTGCACGTCGGTCAGGTCACCGAAGGTACAGCACATGGCGATTCCAGCGCCCTTGTCCATCTCGGCAGCGCCGTGGGCAAGAACGGGGAGTTCGACATCGAACAGCGGAGAACGGACCGTGGTGCCGAAAAGGTGCTGATAGCGCTCGTCATTCGGATGAGCGATCAGGGCGACACAGGCGGCGAGCAATTCCGGACGAGTGGTTTCGATGTAGATCGGATCTCCGCCGACGGTCGGGTGGAACGCCACCCGGTGGTAGTGACCGGGGTAGTCGCGTGCTTCGAGTTCCGCTTGGGCGACCGCGGTCTGGAAGGTGACATCCCACAGGCCAGGTGCTTCAGCCTGGTATGCCTCACCGCGGGAAAGGTTGCGGAGGAACGCGGCCTGAGCGACCTTCTGAGCGCGGGCACCAATGGTCTGGTAGGTGTGATCCCAGTCCACCGATAGTCCAAGGCGACGCCACAGTGCCTCGAACTGCTTCTCGTCCTCGGCTGTCAGACGCTCGCACAACTCGACGAAGTTGCGGCGCGAAATGGGCTGCTGGTCGGCCGCCTTCACACTCTTGCCTTCAGCGCCTTGGAGCGGTGGCTCGTAGTTCTCGACATAGGGCAGTGACGGGTCGCAGCGCACGCCATAGTAGTTCTGCACCCGGCGCTCGGTCGGCAGGCCGTTGTCGTCCCAACCCATCGGGTAGAACACGTGCTTGCCGCGCATCCGCATGAAGCGGGCGATGACGTCTGTGTGCGTGTAGCTGAACACGTGCCCGACGTGCAGCGAGCCAGATACCGTTGGCGGCGGCGTGTCGATCGCGTAGACCTGGTCGCGATCTGCGGTGCGGTCGAAGGCATACGTCTGGTTCGACTGCCACGCCTCGTCGTACTTCGCTTCCAGTCCGTCCGTGCTGACTCGGTCCGGAACTCCCGTGACGGTAGCCGTGTGGTGGCTTTGGGGCGCGCTGGACTCACTTGTGGCAGGGGATGTGCTCATGGGTCAATATTCTTCCACAGCGCAGCCTTGATCTTGAGTAGCCCGCCTGGTTTCTCAACGGAAGTGCAACACGTAGGTTGGCTGGGTGAGTGTTTTGGGTGTTGAGGTGCTGTTCTGTGCCGGAAAAACGCTCACCCGATCCCCAAAAGCGCACTCAACTGTGTGGTGCGGTGGCCGCGACCTCGTGGCAGTGACGTATCAGATGGTGAGAAATTGCCCACATCGGTTGTCAGGTCGGTTTGCGGCAACCACCATGGAGAGCATGAACGCACCCATGAACCCGGCACAGGTCGCCATGACCTGTCGAATGTCCGGTGCTCGGTGCGCTTCGCAGCAGTGTTGTTGTTGAAGTAGCCCCGGTTCGGCTCGTTGCTGAGCGAACCTCAAGCTCAGAGCGCATCGCGCAGCCATCACTTCAACATTCGACAACATCTTGATGAGGATTCCCGTGATCTCCGCTGCTTTTCCAGGACACACCCACACGCCATCTGCTCAGACATCAGCCACCACGGTGGCCACTACTCAGAGTCTGACTGCTGTGCAGTCGGCACAGCGTCGCCGCACCATCAGTATCGAGCATTTGATTGCGCGCGACATCGACGCCTATACCAAGGCGCGTACCGCGGCTTAGTTCGACTCCGGAGCGCGGTTCAGCTTTGTTTGCCGAGTTCTTGGTCGCGCTCAATGGTGGCTCGTACGCCTGCAACCACAGACGCGAAGAAGCCCTCGTGCTCCATCGCCAGCAGACCTGCGACTGTCGTCCCACCCGGTGAACTGACCATATCGGCCAACTCCCACGGGTGCGTACCGGATTCCAGGACGAGTTTCGCGCTGCCGAGCACCGCCTGTGCGGCGACTTCGGTTGCGACGGGTTTGGGCATGCCGGCCGCGACCGCCGCGCGTGCCAATGCATCGATGTAGACGAAGGTGAAGGCCGGGGAGGAGCCTGCGATGGCGGTGAAAGCGGAGAACTGCTTTTCGTCCAACTCGATGGCTCGTCCGATGGCGTTGAAAATGTCCAGCGCCAAGGTTTTCTGCTCTGGTGAGACATGCTCGTTGGCAGTCAGCGCGGACATTGCCTCGCCGACGAGTGCGTTGACATTGGGCATCACTCGAATGATGCCGATCTCGGCTCCTGCTAATTCGCCCAGGCGCGCCAATGTCAATCCGGCTGCGATGGAGATCACCACACCGCCAGTGCGCGAGATGGTATCGCCGAGTTCAGGCAGGACGACCGGTACGACATTGGGCTTGACTGCCAGGATCACAATGTCTGCCTTCTCGGCCGCGGCCACGGCGGAATCCGCGACCTCAGCGCCGCCGACTGCTGCGGCGAGTTTTTCGGCCGAGTCATGATGCGTGTCGAAGATGATCACGTTTTCCGGGGACGTGTTGTCCGCTGCCACGATGCCTTTGACGATGGCGCTCGCCATATTGCCCGCGCCGATGAATCCGACTGTAGTCATGACTCTACGTTACCCGGCAACCCGTGTCGGCAGCACCGTCACGGTGCCACCGACCATTCCCATTGAGCAGGTGTACTCCCACGTTCCTGGTGTCGTGGGAGTGAACTCGGCAACGAAGGTTTGCCCCGGGACGAGGAGTTCACCGTCAATCCCGGCCTGTGGCGCGATCAGAATAGAGGCGCATCCGTAGCCGCTTGACGTGATCTCCCACCGCACTGGCGTGCCGAGATGGACGACCGAATGAGCGGGGGAGTAGCCGCCTGGATTCTGTTCCATGCGCATCACCTGTACGCCGTTGCTGACCGTCACGTTGTCGGAGATCTTCGTAGCGTTGATGGTGGTGCTGCTCGGCTGGACGGATCGCCACAGGCTCAGCGCATTGCTCGATGTGACGAGTGCAAATGCCACGACGATGACTCCGGCAATTCGAGCAAAGCGGGCAGCGCCGATACCGGTACGAGTGGCCCAGACCCCCGCAACGGTAAGAAGACCGGGCGCAGTTCCCAATGCGAAGACGGCGAGCAGGGCCGCTGCCATCGCTGGTGAACCAGATGCGAAGGCGAGCATCTGGGCAGCTTGTGTGAAGGCACAGGGCAGAAAGAACGTCGCCGCTCCTAATGCCGCGGTAGCCGCCCACCAGCGCACCGGGCGAGTTGAATCGGCATTATCGCCCGAGGTCCAGCGGTTGATCGTCGCATGGACGCGTCGCCCCCACGACCCTGGCAGGGTGGGGGACCAGCGGGCCATACGAGGGCTCAGTTCGGTAAGTCTGATACCGATCAGAGCCATGGCGACAGCCGCGATGATGAGCAGCGCCGCGACCATGCGGGTAGATATGGCTACTGCCGATCCCACCGAGCCGAGGACTGCCCCCAACGCTGCGAAGGCCATGATGCGCCCGACATTGAAGGCGATTTGTATGCCCCATCGCGCGCGAGCGTTTGCTGCCGGGAACCGCGCTGAATACCGCGCGCCCATGCTCAGTGCCAGTCCGCCGACGGTCACCATGCAGGTGGAGAATCCGGCGGTCAGACCCAGGAGCGCTACCCCCGCTAGTCCGCCGCTGATCCGACCGGAGGTCAATGTGCTGGCTGCTTGGTCGATATCGAGCAGGGTGAAAGCAAGAACGATCATCAGGACGATGCCGAACCCGATGGCGGAGTCGCGCCAAATTGATCGATCTTTGGCCAACCAGGGTTTGCGCGGCGGTTTCCCCAATGAGTAGCCGCTGTCGATGAGGGCTAGCGCGATGTCCTCGGGATCGAGTGGTCGCTGACTTGTGACCTGGACCGTGCCCTTCTGATTGGAGGCTGTCGCCGCGGTGACGCCGTCAAGCTTCGATAGTGATCTCTCGATGCGGCGCTCGCAACTGGCGCACGTCATTCCAGTGACGGGATAAGTCACTGTCATCGATGGACCGGTTGCCATAGGCAATACCGTAAGGGGGTATTAAACCGCCTATATGGGACCAATGGTGCGTGGTCTTGACCCGAGGCACTGCTGTATTTTCGAGTTGCTGGGATCCCTGGGATCGAGTCGCTGGGATCTGTGAGATTGTGTATATTGATCCAGTCATCGCGGTATCTAGTTGAAGGTATATCATGAAGAATCTGAGAAAAGTCCATGTCATCGTTGCGGTTATGACGTTACTGCTTTCTGTCACCGCTGGAACAGCGCACGCGAAGATCCGATACTGGAACTCTGCATCAACGCCGCTGACAGTGACTGGTTTCGGCAGCACGGGATATGGATACGGAAACTGGACAGTTTCGACCTCAACTGATGGCACGAAGTCTCGTTTGGGTGCCACGATGAAGTATAAGAACGCAGACAATCACAAGGTCTATGCCAAGTTGGAGACCCTGGTCAATGCGGGGACATGCCTTTCCAGCGACTACACCAGTTGCACGCAGAAATACTACTCGCATGATTGGAACAACTCGGGCAAAATCGACAAAGCTAACAAATGGTTTACTAAGCGTGCCACAACCGGGGTGCCTGGGATCGCTGACTACGCTCGCGCATCCATCAACGTGAAATTGGACATCCCATGGAGAGCTGACCCGACGAGCGGCACCACGCACACCAAAGGCGTGAAGTACTGACAGTGGGCCTATCTTGCGATCATCAACGGTTTCGACGGACGAGTCGCGGCTACCTATCGACTCGACATAGGAAGGCAATCGCATATGTCGGTTGAGTGCGCTGGGATCAGGTTTCAGTACCGCGGTGGATTTGAGCTCGGGCCAATAGATCTGACATTGAGGCCCGGAGTCACCTGTCTGGTTGGTGCAAATGGAGCAGGTAAGACGACGCTATTTCGCATTGTCGCCGGTATTCAAAAGCCCTCTCATGGATCCGTGAAAGGGGCGGAAGATGTGCAGATCGGTTATCTACCACAAGAGCCGGATCTACCTGGGAATGCCAGATGTGAGGACTATCTGCGATATGTCGGGTGGGCTCAGAAGATTCCTCGGACACAGATCGAAAGTGCCATTGACACTGTGTTGAGCGCATTCGACCTGGCACAACATAGACGCAAACGCATCCGACAACTATCTGGCGGAATGATGCGACGGCTTGCTGTTGCCCAATCGGTACTACACAGCCCTGACTTGTTATTACTCGATGAGCCAACAGCCGGGTTAGATCCAGTTCAGCGTGCGACTCTTCGTGAGTCCATCCGAGAGAACAGTGCACAGCGCACTACCCTAGTATCAACGCATTTGGTCGAAGACGTTCGAGGGATCGCGGATCATATCGTGGTGCTTGCGGAGGGTCGTATCGTATTTTCGGATGGTATTCCAGCACTTGAAATGCTTGCTCGTGACGATGCTCCAGGTGCGACAGAACTTGAGCGGGGCCTTGCCGTCGCCATCCAGGATGGTGCCAAACAGTGATGATGAATGCTTTTGTGCACAACATGACTCGGGCGCTTCGGTATGATTTTTCGACGTTACTCGGACCGTATATCGCTGTTCCATCAGTGGTCGGTCTTGGTGTAGGTATCGCTGTGACCCGTGACGCACCATATCTGGGGGAGGCGATGTGGACCGTCAGGTGGTTCGCATTGTCACTGTTTTTGATTGTGCCCGTTTGCTGTGCTGCTGCCGCTATTGATGCTTCCCGGCTATCGCAAGTCCACGCTAACCACCTCATATTGGTGTCACAGCGGCGCAGTGTCATATCTCTTCGTGCGGCTGGTATCACCGCCGGTTTCGCAACCTTGGCCTATGTGTTGCTAGTGGGGAGCGTACTGCTCATTGGCGGCGATTTGTCGCCCCGTCCGGGCTGGGGGCCGATCGTATTGGCGCTTCTGGCGCAGGTTTCGGTCATCATCTGGTTTGTGGCGTTTGGTTCCGCGATAGGCCGCTATCTGGGTGTATTCGCGTCGGGAGCGGTTGGTGCGATTGCCGGATTTGGTCTGTATCAGTTGCTAGGTGGAGCATCGTTACTGGCACCAAAGTTCAGCATTATGGGGGATAGTGGGGCCTCTGTCTCACAGATCGGTTTAACCTGGAACGTTGCGCATCTGGTCATCCAGAGCGCAATCTTGTTGAGCACTGCCGTTATGCTGATGGTAGTTCGCTCCTCCAATATTGCGGGCCGACTCGTCCCCGGTGTGATGGCGGTGGTCACCTTCGTAGGCGTTGGTGCATTACTGATCGGGGCAAACACGTTCGTGCCAGGGGAACCGCTGGTGCAAAGGCCTGAGCGACCGGACGAATGTTGGGCATTAAGCGATGATGGTGACACACTGGCGTGCTACTACCCAGAACATGCAAAGTACGCTGAGGACTTGCTTCCTCCGCTGATCCAGCTCTACGACGCAGCTCAACAGCATGGTTATTCGGGATTTGTCTTTGACGGGTTTGAAGAGACTAGCCGAAGTTACGAGCCGGAACCTGGTTCGGGGATCGCTCCGCTGCCGACCTTCGACTACGAGACGACATTCGATACGAGTTTCGTCGAAGAGATGCTCATGCCTACGCATTGCCCTGCGATCTATGCCGATACTGCGCCGCCAGAACGGTACTTCCGCGATCTGGAAGCGTCGGCGATGACATGGTTAAGTATTAGCGGGATAACCGACCCCAATCTTCCTGAACTCTCCGCAGACGAGGTACTCAGTCCCGATGAGGTCAGTGGCATTATGGGTCGCTGGACAACGTGCGACCTGTGAACCGGCAAGTAATATCGAGCCAGCGCACCACAATGTGGCGGGTCGCAAGAGCATGGTTCGCAGTGTTGCCAACAGGTACTGCTGGCGTCATGATGCTGGTTGGACTACTCATCGGATTTTTCGGTCGTGCGGTCTATATCGAGAGGTTGGGGCCGCTGCCGTTGCCGTCGCCCGTGTCCATGTTGGTTTTTGTCGCCGCGATTTGGGGGATTGCAGCCGCAATCGCAGTGGTTGGGCCATCGCTGCCGGCTGTTAATCCGCCGCGAGTCCAAATTATGCGAGCGGCAACGGGTCTGCTCTGGTGGCTGGTCGCAATCGTATGTGCCATGCTGACTGCCGCCTCTGAAGGTGTAATAGTGCAGGCCGCGGTCGCGCGGAATGTGCTGCTATTCGTCGCGATTGCAACGATCATGGTGGCGCTCGGTGCAGTCCAACTAAGTTGGCTTCCGGTCACGCTGTTGGTTGTGTGTAGTTTGCAATTTGGCTGGCGACCACACGGGACGAGCCCGATACGATGGTGGGCGGTGGCGGTCAATGAGAACTCGACAGCCAGACAGTGGTTTGTTATCGGAAGTATTGCGGCGCTGGCGTTGACGCTGCTTGCGTTATTGCGTCCGATTGATCGCATGACTCTGGGTCGTCGACGCGGCGTTTGACTGCGATGGCGAGAGGCCCTTGCTGTTGCACTTCGGCCCTAAGCGTTTGTGGGTCACAAGAGTAGTTCCGGTAACGCTTCAGTCGGGGGATCGCTTATGTCGCACGAGACCAGCAGTGCTCCAACACTGAGGTGATCGCCACTCACTTGCGATCGTCGCCGATGGTCCACCTGCGGTCGGCGCGGGTCACCGAGGGCACGGCGAGATGATGATCGGTCGCATTGACCGATAGGTGCCGGTGCCAGTCTGACAGGGTGGTCGTGGTCAAGGTGCCGGGCTGCAAGACACCGGCAGCAAGGACGAGTCCATGTGGCACGCCGAGTTGCGCGATGATCGCCTCGGCTGTGGCGGCCATCGCACGATCATCGGCCACGTCGATCGCATCAGTGGTGATCGATCCGGGTGTCCGCTGGAAGGACTGTGCTGTTGCAGTGTGCTGGCTAGCTGCTTGAGCCGGCTCATGTCGGAGTCGATGAGCGCGAGATGGTGTCCTGCGGATCGCAGCAGGGTCGCCACGGCGCTGCCGATGCCGCCAGCCGCACCAGTGATCACCGTGACGGGGATGCCGGAACTCGCTGCCGGAATGCCAGACGAACAGTGCGAAGGCATCGTCGTCTCGGTGTCGTCACCACCGCTCTGGAGGGTTAGGTCATCCTTGCTCACGCCGGCATCATAAGGTAAGCCTTATCTAAGTTGTGCTACCTGTCTCGCCACGTGGGATGGAGGCCTGATGTCTGTGGGGCTGAGCCCGCCGAGGATCAGGGGAGCGGGGCACGCGAACTCGTCGGAAACCCGGCGGCGGCACGCTAAGATAGTGCCCGTATGACGTTGACCCGGCCATCACCGGCGAGTCTCCGGAAGAACAGCCACTGCTCTTATCGACCCCAGCGGCCCAGTAGAACCGGACGGGTAGGCCCGTGACAGCCTGCAATGAGTGGCCACGGCAGAACTCGGCAATGGAAGATTGAGTGAGCGCTGCCGCGGCAAGCGGGGTGGTACCGCGGGGATGAAGTACGTGCTTCATGCCTCGTCCTCGGCGCAAAACCGGTAGTGACACTCATATGCAGGAGAAAAGGCCTCATGGCGTACCCCCGTCACCGTGACGAATCGAATGTTCCCGCGTCACCCAAGTTCCCTCATATCGAGACCGAGGTCTTGGCCTACTGGGAACAAGACGACACATTCAACGCCTCCATCGCGCAGCGCGACGCCGGCGAGAACGGCTCCAATGAGTTCGTCTTCTACGATGGCCCGCCCTTCGCCAACGGCCTGCCCCACTACGGCCATCTGCTGACCGGTTACGCCAAAGACGTCGTACCGCGCTATCAGACCATGCGTGGCCGGCGTGTCGAACGCCGCTTCGGATGGGACACCCACGGCCTCCCTGCCGAACTTGAGGCCGAGCGCGAACTGGGCATTCAAGGCAAGGCCGATATCGAACGCGTCGGCATCGATCGGTTCAATGAGGCATGCCGCTCGTCAGTGCTCAAATACACCCGCGAATGGCGTGACTACGTCACCCGCCAAGCCCGCTGGGTCGACTTCGACAACGATTACAAGACCCTTGACGTCACCTACATGGAATCGGTGATCTGGGCGTTCAAACAGCTTTACGACAAGGGACTCGCCTATGAGGGTCACCGCGTACTGCCGTACTGCTGGAACGACCAGACCCCCTTGTCGAACCATGAGCTGCGCATGGACGACGACGTCTACCAGATGCGGCAGGACAACACGGCAACAGTCGGGGTGCGTCTGGAAACCGGCGAACTAGCTCTGATCTGGACCACAACGCCATGGACGCTGCCGTCGAACCTCGCGATTGCAGTCGGCCCCGACATCGCATACGTCGCGGTAGCACCCGCCGAAGGACCGCTGGCAGGGGAACAAGTGATCCTCGCCAAGGCACTCGTCGGCGCCTATGCGCGCGAACTCGGCGAGAATCCGCCGGTTGTCGCCGAATACACCGGCAAAGACTTGGCGGGACGCGGTTACGCACCGATCTTCGACTATTTTGCGAATCGCGGCATGGACGAGGCACCTGGGCCGAACGCCTTCCACATCCTCACCGGCGACTTCGTCACCACCGAGGACGGCACCGGTCTGGTGCACCTCGCACCGGCATTCGGTGAGGACGACATGGCAGTGTGCCGCGAAGCAGGCATCAGCACGGTGCTTCCGGTGGACGAGCGCGCCGTGTTCACCTCCGAGGTGCAGGACTACCAGGGCTTGCAGGTCTTCGATGCCAACAAGCCGATCATCACCGACTTGCGCGACGGGTCCGGCCCGCTGGCACGGCGCCCGGAAAATGAGCGTGCGGTACTCGTGCGGCAGGCCTCCTACGAACACTCGTACCCGCACTGCTGGCGCTGCCGCAAACCACTGATCTACAAGGCGGTGACCAGCTGGTTCGTGGCTGTCACCAAGTTCCGTGACCGGATGGTCGAACTCAATCAGGAGATCGACTGGACACCGGAGAACATTAAAGAGGGCCAATTCGGCAAATGGCTGGAGAACGCTCGCGACTGGTCGATCTCACGGAACCGGTACTGGGGTTCGCCGATCCCGGTGTGGGTGTCCGACGACCCGGAATACCCGCGCACTGATGTCTACGGTTCGCTGGCGGAGCTCGAGGCCGACTTCGGACGATTGCCTCGCAACCACGAAGGTGAAGTCGATCTGCACCGCCCGTTCATTGACGAGTTGACCCGGCCCAACCCGGATGACCCCACCGGCAAATCGACCATGCGCCGCATCACCGACGTGCTCGACGTGTGGTTCGACTCCGGTTCGATGCCGTTCGCCCAGGTTCACTACCCCTTTGAGAACCGTGACTGGTTCGAGAACCACTATCCGGGCGACTTCATCGTCGAATACATCGGGCAGACCCGCGGCTGGTTCTACCTGCTGCACGTGCTCGCCACCGCACTGTTCGACCGGCCGGCCTTCCGGTCCTGCGTATCGCACGGCATCGTGCTCGGTAACGACGGCCGCAAGATGAGTAAGTCGCTGCGCAACTACCCCGACGTGTCGGAAGTCTTCGAGCGAGACGGCGCGGACGCGATGCGCTGGTTCCTGATGGCCAGTCCCATCCTGCGCGGCGGCAACCTGATCGTGACTGAGGAGGGTATCCGCGAGGCGACTCGCCAAGTGCTGCTGCCACTGTGGTCCACCTACTACTTCTTCACCCTGTATGCGAACGCGGTGAATGACGGCCGGGGTTACCAGGTCCAGGAACTGACCCCTGAGCGTGTCGCAGAACTGCCCGACATCGACCGTTACTTGTTGGCTCGCACCCGGGATCTGGTGGCGGGCATTCAAGCGGACCTGGACGCCTACGACGTGCCGTCAGCCTGCGAACGGGCCCGTGACTTCACCGACGTGTTGACCAACTGGTACGTGCGCACTCAGCGCACCCGATTCTGGGACGAGGACGGCACCGCTTTCGATGTGCTGCACACCGTGCTTGAAGTGCTCACGCGCGTGATCGCGCCGCTGGCGCCGCTCGTGTCCGAAGAGGTGTGGCGCGGTCTGACCGGCGGGCGTTCGGTGCACCTGACCGACTGGCCGGACCTTTCCGGTCCCCTCGGGCAGGTGCTGCGCGGCGACGATGACCTGGTGACCCGCATGGAGCAGGTGCGGGCGATCACCTCGGCCACATTGTCGCTGCGCAAAGCGCACTCGCTACGCGTGCGTCAGCCACTGGCGTCGCTGGCAGTGCTCGTCCCCGGTGCTGACGCACTGCAGGCCTACGCACCGCTGCTGCAAAGCGAGCTAAACATCAAGCAGATCGTGCTCTCTGAGTTCTCTGAAGAAGCAGGAGAGCAATACGGGATCTCCCAAAAGCTCGTCGTCAACGCCCGTGCCGCCGGTCCCCGACTGGGCCGGGGTGTGCAGTTCGTGATCAAGGCGTCCAAGACGGGTGCGTGGCGAGTGGACGAGGCCGGTCAGGTCATCGTTGACACCGAAGACGGTCCGGTCGCTCTTGAGCCAGCGGAATACGAGCTGACGACGGTCGTGGCGATGGAAGAGACCGAAGGTGGTCCAACCCAGGCGGCTGTTGTGCTTCCAGGTGGCGGATTCATCGTGCTCGATCTGAGGCTTGACGATGAACTGCGCGCCGAAGGCTATGCCCGTGACGTGATCCGTGAGGTCCAGGAAGCCCGCAAGATTGCTGACCTCGACGTGGCTGACCGCATTGAGTTGACGCTCACTGTCCCGGCGGATCAGCTGGCTGCGGTGCAGGCACACGAGCGACTGATTGCGGAGGAGACCTTGTCGACCAGTGTGATCGTCGTACCGGGCGGCGAACTGACAGCCAGTGTTACTAAGGTGTCCTTGTGACCGGCGTCGAGAACACCCCGAGCGAACTGCAGCAGGTCTACGCGCAGATCCTGAGCCGTGCGCCCGAACATGACATCGACCCGACGCTCGAACGGGTGCGCGAGGTTTTGGATATGCTCGGCAATCCGCATCGGGCCTATCGCACAGTCCACCTGACGGGAACCAACGGAAAGACCTCCACGGCTCGGATGATCGAGGCCCTGGTGGGCGAATACGGGCTGCGCACCGGCCGGTTCACCAGCCCGCATCTGACTAGCGTGACCGAGCGCATCGCCATCGACGGGGTCCCGATCAGCGAGGAACGATTCGTCGAGACCTACCGGGATGTCATCCCCTACGTCGAGATGGTGGACGAGCGCTCTCTGGCTGCGGGAGGTCCTCGGCTGAGCTTCTTTGAAGTGCTCACTGTGATGGCATTCGCTGCCTTCGCAGATGCCCCCATCGACGTCGCGATCATCGAGGTGGGTCTGGGTGGCAGGTGGGACTCGACCAACGTGATTGACGGCGCTGTGGCGGTTCTCACGCCTATCGCACGCGATCACACCACCTGGCTGGGGGATACGGTCGAGCAGATTGCTTCCGAGAAAGCCGGGATCATCAAGCCCGGGGCCACTGTGATCAGCGCTGCGCAGGTTGAGGAAGCCGTCGGACCGATCCTCGAAGCAGTCGAGCACAATCAAGCACATATGCTCGTTGACGGGGAAGAACTCGTCCTTGTCGGACGTGCGGTAGCCGTCGGCGGTCAGGTCATCACGGTGCGCACCCCCGGCGCCACCTATTCGGATGTCTTCGTGCCGCTTCATGGAGAGCATCAAGGGCACAACGCCCTGCTGGCCATCGGTGCCGTCGAGGCGCTATTAGGCGGGGGACGAGCGCTCAGCGCCAATCTGGTAGAGGCAGCCTTCGCCGCCGTGACGTCGCCAGGCCGACTTGAGGTGGTGCGGTCCTCCCCGACTTTCATCGTGGATGCCGCGCATAATCCCGCGGGTGCTGAGGCCATGTTGACCGGAATCGACGAGGCCTTCACGCTTCGGAATCTGGTGGCGGTGGTTGCGATGATGGCCGATAAGGAGGTCGAGGCGTTCTTGTCGGTGCTCGAACCGCAGGTCAGCCACATTGTGGTGACCAATATGGATTCGTCGCGAGCCATGGACAGTGAAGATCTCGCCACGATCGCTCGGGATGTCTTCGGCGAAGACCGTGTGAGCGTGGCCGACACTTTGCCGGATGCCGTCGATGCTGCCGCAGCGGTGGCCGAGCAATATGACGCCGATCAGGTGGGTCTGGGCACGGGCGTGGTGGTGACCGGTTCGGTGGTGCTTGCTGCCCAGGCGCGTATCCTGTTCGGCCGCGAAGCGTGAGAACCGAGGGGGAGAAGTGAGCCGACCCAGTGGGCCGAAGGGACCATCGCAACCGGGGGACCGGATCGTCGCCAAGCGCAGTGCGAAGGCCCAGTTCGCTCAGACCATCCTGATTCTTGAAGCGATGGTGATGCTGTTTGCCACATTGGCGGTGAACACGTTGCGTTCCGTTGCGACGGTGTGGAACGGAGAACCGCCCAGTGCTGGCACCGTGTGGCTAGCTGGTGGGTCGCTGGTGGTGATCCTGATCGTGTTCTCGCGGTTGGCGGGATCGACTGCAGGAGACATCGCAGGGTCCGTGGCGCAGATCCCGGTATTGCTCAGTGCTTTTGTACTGCCGCTGATGCTGATTGTCGGCGTGGTCTTTGCCGCGATCTGGTTCGTGTCACTGCGTGTCGGCGCGCGTATCGACCGCGAGCGTGCAGCCTACGACGCTGCCCACCCCGATACCGCGCCGAATGCCTGATCTGAGAAGCGAAGCCGTCGGGGGGGCGGAGTACGTCTCCGCCCCCCCGACGTGCTCGCTATAAGGCGCGGTAGAGGACGCGCTTCGACTTTGACGTGTTGAAGTTCGTCTTCTTCTTTCCCTTGAAGACGACACGGAATCGCTGATCCGAGGAGAAGGTGCGGGTCAACCGTACGCGAACCTTTCCCTTGGCCTTCTTGCGCACTGCTTTAGTGCCCACCTTCTCCTTGCCAGCCAGTACTGTGACCTTGCCGACCGGCCACATCCCTTGGCGGAACTTGCTCAGCTTCACCCGCACCGTCGGTCGTGTGGCAGAACGGAAGCTCTTCTTCCCGACCAGCTTGGGGGCCTTCTTCAGTGTTGCCTTGACGACCTGGACCTGCCGACTGGATTTTAACTCCGCTGGTGCGTGCGTCGAGGTTCCATCGAAGTAGGCGCCGATGTTGGTGTACTTGCCTGGCTTGAGTTTTGCCGGCAATTGGGCCGAAACCGATCCGCCCGAGATCTGTCCGACTGCGAGGGTCGCCGTGCCGCTTCGGAACGTCACTAAGCCGGAACTGGCTCCTGAGACCGAGACGCGGAGCTGTACACGTTGCTTCTTCTTGGCTTTGAAGAACTGCTTCGACTTGCTTACCTGCAGATTCGACAGGGTGACCGTGGCGCGGTTCTCGCCTGGGCCGCCCGGTTCTCCAGGGCCGCCCGGTTCTCCAGGGCCGCCCGGTTCTCCAGGGCCGCCCGGTTCTCCAGGGCCGCCCGGTTCTCCAGGGCCGCCCGGCTCGCCATCGTCTCCGACGATGATAGCGGTGATGGTGTCCAGACCGAGCAGTGCGATGAGTTCGGGTAGTCCGATCGCACTCGCGAGTTCGGGCACGCCCAGTCGTGGGGCCAAATCGAGCAGCCCCAGGGTTTCGACCAGCGTGTCGACTGTCGTGGGCATGCCCAGCCCGCCCACGAGTGCTGTGGCCAGACTTGTCAGAGAGATGCCCAGAGTGTCGACGAGATACGAGACGAGTTCTCCCACGCCCAGAGTGTCAAGAACACCCAGGACGATGACGACGACGGCCGCACTCAGTCCCAATTCGTTGCCCAAGATGGATGCGAGCAGTCCCCTGTCGGTCTGGTCGAGCAGAGCGGTCACGAGCGCCAGCAGATCTGCTCGGGAATCTGGGTCGGAGCCCAGGTCGCTGATGAGTTCTGCGACGGCATCGGGCAAATCGCCCAGATCACTGCCCGACAGCAGTCGGCTCAAGATGACGTCATCGAATTCGAGTTCAGACGACAATGCTTCAAGGACGTCGATGAACTCGGAGATGTCGAGGAGACCAAGTTCCGCACGAAGTTCGGCGACACTAGGCTCGGTGTCGTCGGCATGGGCCGACGTCGTGGTCAGTCCTCCTGTGACAGCAAGGCAGCATGCCAGCAGGAGCGCAAGTATGGACTTTCTCTGGACTCTCATCTTTCCTCCGAAACCGAATAGAAGCGGACGTTGCACGGCGTTGTGCAACGTTCAATGGGACTCGAGTCATCGCTGGATGAACCAGTCCGATTTCTTTACGATATGCCTCATATGTGATGTATGCCATATTTGCTATTTATAGGTGGTTCCACCCCTTTGGGGCGCAATCAATGCCCGTCATCCGAAGTGCAAAGGGAGGCGTTCGATCCCGGCTATTCGCGAGCGAGGAGGCTCAACGTCTAGGCTGGTAGTTATGACATCAACCACCGAACGTACCTTGATCCTTGTCAAGCCCGACGGCGTGGCCCGCGGACTGAGCGGAGAAGTGCTGCGTCGCGTGGAGGCCAAGGGGTATCGCCTCGAAGCCGCAGAACTCCGCACGCCCGATCGCCATCTGCTCGAAGAGCACTACGCCGAGCATGCAGGCAAGCCGTTCTTCGAGCCGCTGGTGGAGTTCATGGCATCGGGACCGGTGCTCGCTGTTGTGGCAAGCGGAAACCGCGTCATCGAAGGCTTCCGATCACTGGCTGGTGCCACCGACCCGACAGCCGCCGCGCCAGGCACGATCCGAGGCGATCTCGGTCGCACCTGGGATACGGCCGTCACGCAGAACATCGTGCACGGCTCGGACTCACTAGAGTCTGCCGAACGCGAGATCGCCTTGTGGTTTCCCGCGGCGGCTCGTGCCTGACATATAGTCTTGACACGTGTATCTGAAGACCCTGACGCTGCGCGGCTTCAAGTCGTTTGCCTCTGCGACGACGCTGCAATTCGAACCGGGTGTTACCTGTGTCGTCGGACCTAACGGGTCGGGCAAGTCCAATGTGGTCGATGCACTCGCCTGGGTGATGGGCGAACAGGGTGCCAAGACGCTGCGTGGCGGGAAGATGGAAGATGTCATCTTCGCCGGTACGGCGGGCAGAGCGCCCTTGGGACGAGCCGAGGTCTCGCTGACCATCGACAACACCGACGGCGCGTTGCCCATCGACTATTCCGAGGTGACGATCTCGCGCACCCTGTTCCGCAACGGTGGCTCAGAGTATGCAATCAACGGCGCCGCATGCCGTCTTCTCGATGTGCAAGAACTGCTATCCGACACGGGCATGGGCCGTCAGATGCACGTCATCGTCGGGCAGGGGCAACTCGACGCAATCCTGCGAGCCACACCAGAAGAACGCCGCGGATTCATCGAAGAATCCGCCGGTGTGCTCAAGCATCGCCGACGTAAGGAAAAAGCGCTGCGCAAGCTTGAGTCCATGGCCGCGAACCTGACCAGGTTGCAGGATCTGACCGCGGAGATCCGCCGCCAACTCGGCCCCTTGGCGAAACAGGCACAAGTAGCGCGACGCGCCAGCGTCATCCAAGCCGACCTGCGCGACGCTTCTGCCAGACTGCTTGCCGATGAACTTGCCCAGGCCATCGCGACACATGAGCAAGAATCGGCAGACTTCACGGAACTGGAGCGCCAGCAGCAAGCGGTGGCAGCGCAGCTTGAGCAGATCGACCTTGCTATGAAACAAGCAGAGGCGCGCATCGCCGAGGCCGCGCCCCAGGTCGATGCGGCCGCCGAGACCTGGTACCGGCTCTCATCGATCAGAGAGAGACTGCGAGGCCTGCATTCGCTGGCCACGCAACGCGTCACGTTACTCAGTGAGGTGTCAGACCCGACACCGGGAGCAGACCCCGAGGAACTGGCTGCACAGGCCAAACGAATCAGGGCCGCCGAGTCGGAGCTCGAAGCCGAAGTGCGCACCGCAGCCGCGACATTGGAGACTGCGGCACAGTTCAAAGAGGCTGCCGAGGCCAAAGCCGCCAAGATCGCGCAAGAGATCGCGCGGCTGCAACGTGCAGCCGCTGACCGGCGCGAGGGACATGCGCGACTCGCAGGCGAAGTCGAGGCGCACCGAGGCAGGTTGGAATCCGGTCAGCACGAGATCACCCGTATCGACGTTGAAATCGCCCAGCTCAATAAAGACATCGCGGAAGCAGAGCGCAGCTACCGCACAGTTGAGATGGAAGTCGCCGATATCGAGGCGGGTGAAGTGGATCTGGATGCCGCTTATGAAGCCGCGAAGCAGGCCACCGAAGAGCTCGCGGCAGAATTAGAGCAAGTCACCGCCCAGCTGCGTGCCACGACCCAGGAACGAGCCACGTTGAGTGCTCGTCTTGAAGCGCTCGACCTGTCACTGACTCGCAGGGATGGCGCTGGGGCATTGCTGAGTGACCCTGATGCGCCCGATGTCGGCGGTTCAGTCGCCGCTTCGTTGCGGGTCGAACCGGGGTATGAGACGGCAGTCAATGCGGCACTCGGTCCGTATGCTGACGCCGTTGTGGTCGAGGACGACCGGCAGGCCACCACGGTTTTGCAGTGGCTGAAACAGCAAGATGCCGGTCGAGCGGCACTGGTCGTATCGAGCACAGCCACTGCACGTAAGGTTGCTGCGACAGTTCAAGATGCAGCAGGTGTGCGGCGGCTGAGTGATCTGGTCGAACCTGCTGCGGCAATCGCTGCATCGGTGCAGTTGTTACTGGCAGATGTGCTCGTCACTGATGACCTCGCGTCTGCCCGCACGCTGCACGCCGAACACCCCGAACTGCGCATCGTCACGGTCCACGGTGACCTGCTTGGTCCGGCACACGCTTTGGGCGGGTCGACTGGAGCCCCATCAGTGCTGCAGTTGCAAGCGGAGTATGACGAAACGGCGCGTCGCCGAGATGAAGTCGAAGCGCGCATCAAAGAAGCCGAGCTAGCTCAGACCGATCTGACCGAGAAGGTCAGCCGGGCCCGTGACGAGTACAACGCCGCCTTGACCCAGTTGCATGATTCTGATGCCCGGATCTCGGCAGTGGCAGCTCGGTTGGCGCGGATCGGAGAGGAAGCGCGTCGCGCGCAGGCGACCGTGGATCGGCTGACCAAACAGCGTGAAGAACGATTGGCTCAGATCCAGGTGCATCAGGCTGCCATGGAAGACGCCGAGATGCGGCTGCAGGCATTCACGGAGGACCCTGAAGAGTCGCAGGCACGCATTGACCAGGCATTGGTGGAGCAAAAAAACCTTGATGCCACGGCAGCGCGAGCTCGCACGGCCGAGACCGAGGCCCAATTGGTGTTGCGTACCAACCAAGAACGTGCGAGAGCGCTGGCAGGACGCGCCGAATCGCTGGAGCGGTCCGCCGCAGAAGAGAAGAAGCGTCGTGATGAGGCCGCCGCCGCAGCACTACAGCGCGAACAGGACATTGCCGCCGCGCGGCGCATCACTGGCCAGGTGGAACTCGTCCTAGAAAAACTGGAAACCTCGCTCAGCCAGGCGGCAGTTGCCCGTGATGAGGCGCAACGCGAGCGACAGGCGCTGCAACGACAAGCAGAAGAAGTGCGCGCCAAACGTGAGCAACTGCGAGCCGAGCAAGCAAAGCTCGCCGACGTGGCGCACCGCGAGGAGATCGCGCGCACCCAGCGTGAGGCGAAACTCGATCATGTACGGGTACGAGCCATGGACGAACTTGGCATCGACCCTGATGTGCTGATCGAGGAATACGGCCCGCACCTGCCGGTGCCGGTCCGAATCGAGGGTGACGACGGCGACCAGATCGTGCAGCAGCCATATGTGCGCGAAGAGCAGATGAAGCGGCTGAAAGCCGCTCAGCGCGCCATGACGTTGTTGGGACGAGTCAACCCGCTCGCGATGGAAGAACACGCAGCGCTCGAGGAGCGGCACAAATTCCTCACCGAGCAGCTTGACGACCTCAAGCGCTCTCGCGCCGATCTGCTGCATATCGTCCGGGAGGTCGATGAGCGCGTGGAACGGGTCTTCGCTGAGGCATTCGCGGACACTGAGGCTCAGTTTGCCCAAGTGTTCTCACGATTGTTCCCCGGCGGTGAAGGGCGGCTGATTCTGACCGACCCGTCAGACATGCTGGGTACCGGTGTTGAGGTCGAAGCGCGACCGGCAGGCAAAAAGGTCAAACGACTGTCCCTGCTTTCAGGCGGGGAACGCTCGCTGGCCGCCATCGCCATGTTGGTGGCGATCTTTAAGGCTCGACCCAGTCCGTTCTATGTCATGGACGAGGTCGAAGCCGCGCTGGACGACGTCAACCTATCGCGACTGCTCGATATCTTCCGGGAACTGCAAACCGACTCGCAGCTGATCGTGATCACGCACCAAAAGCGCACCATGGAGATCGCTGACGCACTCTATGGCGTCACTATGCGCGGTGACGGAGTGACCACGGTGATTTCCCAGCGATTGGGCGAAGCGGTCTGACCGGCGTATTCGTGACAGACTTGGACACGTGATTAATCTGGATTCTCCGCTCGGAATTGCTGTCCTCGTCATTGTTGTGGCACTGCTCATTGTCGCAGTGAGCACATTCTTCTTGCGCCGTGATCGCGTCAAGAAGGTCGACGATGCGGCTTCACGAGCATTGCGACCCCGCGTCGATGAGGCGACCGGCGAAACGGCCGCTTCAGCGATTGATGACGATGCTGTTGCGATTGAGATCGCTGACGAGTCTTCGCCCACGGCAGCGGCACAGCCCGAGGTGGAAACCCCAGAACCAGTGCTGGGACGGTTTACCCGACTCAAGGCTCGTCTGGCCCGTTCGGGGTCGCCGTTGGGCGCCAAACTCCTCGCAGTGCTGTCGCGGGACACGCTCAGCGATGACGACTGGGATGAGATCGAAGAACTGCTGCTGCTTGCCGACATCGGTGCCGGGCCTGCTCTCGATCTGGTCGAAGAGTTGCGCACCGAGGTGCGGGTCAAGTCCATCAGCGGTGCCGCTGAGGTTCGCGCACTGCTGCGCGAGAAGCTCGTAGCGCTAGTCGGACCCGACATGGACCGTTCCCTCAATCTGGCACCGCAGATTCTAGGAGATGGCACTCGTAAACCTGCTGTGCTGTTGGTGGTCGGAGTCAACGGCGCCGGCAAGACCACAACGGTGGGAAAGCTCACCCGCGTGCTGGTCGCCGAGGGAAAGAGTGTGCTGTTGGGCGCCGCTGACACATTCCGTGCGGCGGCTGCCGACCAGCTGACCACCTGGGGAAACCGGGTCGGTGTCGAAACCGTGCGCTCCGATCGGGAGGGCGCTGACCCCGCATCCGTTGCTTTCGACGCCGTGAAGCAAGGCAGCGCCGCGGGAATTGACGTGGTGGTGGTCGACACCGCCGGGCGATTGCAGAACAAGACCGGCCTGATGGACGAGTTGGGCAAGGTCTCTCGGGTCATAGGCAAAGAAGCGCCGCTGAGCGAGGTCCTGCTCGTCCTAGATGCCACGACAGGGCAGAACGGACTGAACCAGGCCCGGGTGTTCACCGAGGTCGCAGGGGTGACTGGCATCGTACTGACCAAACTTGACGGCACCGCCAAGGGCGGCATCGTCGTGGCGGTGCAAAAGGAACTGGGCCTGCCCGTCAAACTCGTCGGTCTCGGAGAAGGCCCCGATGACCTGGCGCCCTTCGAGCCCGAGCAGTTCGTCGACGGTCTGCTCGGGGAGTGACCGCTGCGCGAAACATATTCTTTACATAGCGCGCGACGACGTCACGGAACCGAAACAGTTCGTTACGTCGAACGAAATCCTGATGGACCACCGTAGTGGGTGGGCCGGCGAGATACGTCGGTGAAGGGAGTTAGTTCGATGTTCGTAGCTGAAGTCCTCGGGGACGGCAGCGCCCTGGACGCGGGGAACACCGCCTGGATGCTGACCTCGGCGTCTCTGGTTCTCCTCATGACCCCGGCGCTCGCATTCTTCTATGGCGGGATGGTTCGATCCAAGTCCGTTTTGAACATGATGATGATGTCCTTCGGTGCGATGGGCGTCGTGGGTGTGCTCTATGTGTTGTGGGGCTGGTCGATGTCCTACGGCTCAACCGTCGGCGGTTGGTTCGGAAACCCGTTTGAGCAGTTCGCGCTCAAGGGCGTCTTTGAGTCAACACCGGACGGTTACGTCTACGCGATGTCCGAAGGTCTGCCCGTGATCGTCGATGTCGGTTTCCAGGTGACGTTCGCGATCATCACCGTGGCGCTGATCAATGGTGCGCTCGCAGAGCGCGTGAAGTTCGGTTCGTGGCTGCTCTTCGTGGGTCTGTGGGTCACCTTGTCCTACTTCCCGCTGGCACACCAGGTCTGGGGCGGCGGATTCCTCGCCGACGGCGAAAGCGGACTCTCCGCACTGATCTTCGGATCTACTGATGGCGAAGCCAATGTCGCACCTATCGACTTCGCAGGTGGAACGGTCGTCCACATCAACGCCGGTATTGCGGCACTCGTGCTCGCGCTGCTGATCGGCAAGCGCAAGGGCTTCGGCAAGGAGCCGATGCGTCCGCACAACCTGCCCTACGTCATGCTCGGTGCTGCACTGCTGTGGTTCGGCTGGTTCGGATTCAACGCCGGTTCCGCATACGGTGCCATCGGTGACGCAGGCCTGGCATGGGTCAACACCACCACCGCAACCGCCGCCGCAATGTGCGCCTGGATGATCGTCGAGAAGTTCCGTGACGGTCACGCCACGTCACTGGGTGCCGCATCCGGAATCGTCGCCGGTCTGGTCGCGATCACCCCGGCCGCAGGGTCCGTCAGCCCGATCGGCGCGATCTTCGTCGGTGGCATCGCCGGTATCCTCGCCGCACTGGCAGTGGGCCTGAAGTACAAGTTCGGATACGACGACTCGCTCGACGTCGTCGGAGTCCACTTCGTCGGAGGTCTGACCGGAACGGTTCTGATCGGTCTGTTCGCAACCGAGTCCGGCCTGTTCTACGGTGGCGGTATCAAGCAGCTCGTGGTCCAGATCGTGATCGCGCTGTTCGCCATCATCTGGGCCGCAGTCGCCACACTGATCGCCGCGTTCATCGTGAAGGCGACAATGGGATGGCGCGTCAGCGAAGAAGTAGAGGTCGGCGGAATCGACCTTGCAGTGCACGGTGAATCGGCCTACGAGACGGTCTCAGGGGCCCGCGTTGTTACGGAGGTAAAGTGATGAAACTTGTGACTGGGATCATCCAGCCGCACCGGCTCGACGACGTCAAGTCCGCTCTTGAGGCTGCTGGTATCAGGGGCATGACAGTCTCGGAAGCAAGCGGTTATGGACGCCAGAAAGGGCACACTGAGGTCTACCGCGGCGCGGAGTACACCGTGGACCTCGTGCCGAAGGTCCGTGTCGAGGTTCTCGTCGACAGCGACGACGCCAGCGCGGTGACCGAAGTCATTGTCAAAGCCGCTCAGACCGGCAAGATCGGAGATGGCAAGGTCTGGACCACGTCCATCGACGATGTCGCCCGGGTCCGCACCGGAGAACGAGGTGAGCAGGCACTCTGACCGAATGACGCAAAACATCAACACAGCGTTGCTGATCTAGATCGAAGGGGGCGGCAAGATGAACGGTCGCATCCCCAGCAGCGCAGGCCCGCAGGCCCCGAACCACTCCGCGGTTCGGGGCCTGCGGGCTGCCATGCTCGATATCGCCCGGCGCGATGTGATGACGACACCGACAGGAACACGGACACTGACCGGATCGGGCGAGCACCGCCGACAGGCTCTGGTGGAACTCGTCGTTACACGCCTTGAACAGTTGTGGCACGAAGCCACCGAGGGCAGTGAGATGAAGGGAGTCGCGTTAGCCGCCGTGGGGTCCCTGGGGCGCGGCGACCTCGGACCGGTCAGCGACCTGGACCTCGTCCTCATCCACGACGGACGCAGCCTCGATACGAAAACGCTCGAAGAACTCGCCCAACGACTCTGGTATCCGCTGTGGGACGAGGGCATTGACCTCGACCACTCCACCCGTACCCTTGCACAATGCCGCCAGGTGGCGTCACGAGACGTTCCAGCCGCAGTCGGCATGCTTGACGTCCGGGCTGTTGCAGGCGACATGGTGATCGCGCATCGCGCCAGTTCGGCGGTACTGGCCGACTGGCGTTCCGCAGCCCGGCGGCGCCTGCCGGATCTGCTCACCAGCATCAAAACCCGAGCCGAGCGATTCGGCGAACTCGCATATTTGATCGAACCGGATCTGAAGGAGGCCCGCGGCGGTATCCGTGACGCGGTAGTGCTCGGCGCGCTCGCCGCGACATGGCTCACCGACCGGCCACACGGTGCCGTCGACGACGCCCGTGAAGCACTACTGGGCGCCCGTGATGCCTTGCATATCGCCACCGGTAGGCACACCAACAAACTCCTGCTTGCAGACCTCGACGAAGTGGCGGAACTGTGCGGATACGCCGACGGCGACGACTACCTCGCTATGCTCGCCGATGCGGGACGAGAAATCTCCTACGCGCTGGACACCACGGTGCGGCGAGCCAGGCAGTCGCTCCAGCGGCCGTCCTTGGCGGCCCGGCCCTTCATGATCCGCGGCAAACGGAGTGCACCGCGACTGCGTGCTGTTGCGGATGGACTTGTGGAGCACGATGGCGAACTCGTCCTGGCTATCGATGCCAAACCGCTGGATGATCCATTGCTGCCCATCCGGGCGGCCGCGACGGCTGTGCGTACGGGGCTAGTGCTGTCGCCGGTGACCGCAAGCAAGTTTGCGCAATGTCCGCCGCTACCAACGCCCTGGCCCAAAGCCGCTAGAAATGCATTGATGACCCTGTTGACATCGGGACCTGCGCAGATTCCAGTGTGGGAGGCACTCGACCGTGCCGGGGTCATCACGTCATGGATCCCTGAATGGGAAGGGGTGCGAAACCGGCCGCAACGTGCCGCGGCTCACCGCCATACCGTCGACAGACACATGATCGAGGCGGTATCGCGTCTGCCGCGACCGCGCGATGAGATCACCCGGCCCGAAGTGCTTTATCTCGCGACGCTGCTGCACGACATCGGTAAACGGGCGGGAGCAGTCGATCACTCCAGCACCGGAGCCGAACTCGTCCCGACAATCGTGATGCGCATGGGATTCGACCAGCGGATCGCCGATGACGTGCAGCTTCTGGTACGAGAACACCTGACGTTATCGCGCATAGCCCTCGGCGCCGACCCTGACGATGACGACGCGGTTCAAGAACTGATGAATGCGGTCAACGGCAGCACCGAACTACTGTGGGTGCTGCGCGATCTGACCGAAGCGGACTCATCGTCATTGGGCAAACAGGGGTGGACGGCATGGCGGGCGCGCCTGGTCGATGAACTGGTGGCGCGTGCTCTGAGCAAGTTGCCACCTAATGCCGGTAACCTGTAACGAGACTTTTGTTATGGCGCATCGGTTTCGGTGGGCTTTGTTACTGGACAACGTGAGGACTCGGGCTAAGTGTTTGCGACCTTGTCAGATCGGCTGACATCGACCTTCAAGAACCTGCGCACCAAAGGCAGACTGTCCGAATCGGATATTGACGCGACAGTGCGTCAGATCCGGCGGGCGCTGCTGGACGCGGATGTTGCCGTGCCTGTGGTGCGCGAGTTCACCGGCAACGTGCGCGAACGCGCGCTTTCGGCCGAGGTTTCGGCAGCGCTCAACCCGGCGCAACAGGTCGTCAAGATCGTCAACGACGAACTCGTCGGCATTCTTGGCGGACAGTCCCGCAGTTTGCAGTTCGCCAAGAATCCACCGACCGTGATCATGCTGGCCGGTCTGCAAGGTGCCGGTAAGACGACCTTGGCCGGCAAGCTGGCGCGCCACCTCAAAGAATCCGGACACACGCCGCTGCTGGTTGCTGCTGACTTGCAGCGCCCCAACGCAGTGACCCAGCTTTCGGTCGTCGCCGACCGTGCCGGTGTGCCGGTTTATGCTCCGCATCCAGGGGTGGCCTCGGAAGCAGAGGTACCCACCGGCGACCCGGTGGCAGTGGCCCGTGACGGGGTCGAGCAGGCCCGTGCGAAACTGCACGACGTGGTGATCATCGACACCGCCGGACGACTCGGTGTCGATCAAGAGCTCATGCGGCAGGCCGCTGACATCAAAGCCGCCACCAACCCCGACGAAGTGCTATTCGTGATCGACGCGATGGTCGGTCAAGATGCCGTGACCACGGCACAGGCATTCCTTGAAGGGGTGGACTTCACCGGCGTTGTGTTGTCGAAACTCGATGGCGACGCGCGCGGTGGTGCGGCGTTGTCAGTCGCCTCGGTGACCGGCCGACCGATCATGTTCGCATCCACCGGTGAACAGTTGACCGACTTCGAGGCTTTTCACCCCGACCGTATGGCGTCGCGGATTCTGGACATGGGCGACATCCTGTCGCTGATCGAGCAGGCTGAAAAGGCTTTCGATGCTGAAGAAGCCGCGAAGATGGCCTCCAAGATCACCTCGGGCGACGGGTTCACACTCGAAGACTTCCTGGGACAGATGCAGCAATTGCGCAAGCTTGGCTCCATGAAGAAAATGCTCGGGATGCTGCCGGGAGTCGGCCAGATGCGCGAGGCCATCGACAACTTCGACGAACGCGAGATCGACCGCGTCGAGGCCATCATCAGTTCGATGACACCGCATGAACGCCGTGATCCGAAGATCCTCAACGGTTCGCGACGCGCCCGTATCGCTCGCGGATCCGGTGTGACCACGACAGATGTCAATCAATTGCTGACACGCTTTGAAAGTGCCCGCAAGATGATGAAGCAGATGGGCAAGACCGGTGGACTGCCTGGCATGGGCGGGGTGCCAGGCATGGGTGCGTTGCCTGGCTCGGGTAAGCGCGCTGGTGCTCGGCAAGCGAGCAAGGGGAAGAAGAACAAGGCAGCGCAGCGTCGTGCCTCTGTTCAGTCGATGAAGGCGGCAAAGAAGGCCGCCCAAGCTCAGCAACAGGGCGCACAGCCTGCATCGGGCGATGGTTTCGGGCTTGGTGCCAATGCATCGGGTCCGGCCAGCGTTGAAGACCTGAACTTACCGCCAGATTTGGAGAAATACCTGCGTGGCTGACGAAACTTCCCCTAGCCCGACTATCCACCTGACCGGGCGGATTGTGCTTGACGACAATCGCGAAGTCGGAGACCTTTGGATTCATCGCGGAAAAGTCACTCTGACGCGCCCCGCCAACCTGAGTTTGAACACTATCACCGTTGACGGCTGGGCGATTCCCGGGCTCACTGACGCGCACTGCCACGTCGGTCTGGGAGGCCAAGGGGCTGTCGATCGCGACACCACCAGGGAACAAGCCCTTGCCGATCGTGATAGCGGAGTCCTTGTGATCCGCGATACGGGTTCGCCTGGAGAGACTCGATGGGTCGACGACGAGATCGACCTACCGCGAGTCATCAGGTCCGGCCGCCACATTGCTCGTCCCAAACGCTATATCCAGCACTATGCGCTCGAGCTTGAGGACCCGGACGATCTCGCGACCGTGGTCGCTGAGCAAGCGCGGCACGGTGACGGCTGGGTCAAACTCATCGGCGATTGGATTGATCGATCCGACGGTCCCGACAGCGATCTGGCACCGCTGTGGAATCGAGAACAACTCGTCACTGCCGTCAATGCGGCGCATCGCGGTTGCGTCCGGGTCACTGTGCATACATTCGCGACTGAAGCCATCGATGACCTGCTCCATGCTGGTGTCGACTGTATTGAACATGGCACTGGGATTTTGCCTGAGCACCTCGATACATTGGTTTCCAGGGGTATCCCGGTGACTCCGACCTTGCTGCAGATCGGCCAATTCGAGGCGATCGCGACGCAAGGTGACGAGAAGTACCCGAAATTCGCCGCGCGAATGCGCGCGCTGTACCAGCGTCGCTATGAACAAGTGCGGATGCTGCACGAGGCGGGTGTGCAACTGCTCATCGGAACCGACGCCGGGGGCACGATCGGGCATGGTGCTATCGCGGCGGAATGCGCAGAACTGGTGGCGGCAGGGATTCCAGCCCGAGAGGTCGTGGCGGCAGCGTCCTGGAAAGGGCGCCGCTTCGTCGGTGTCGCGGACATTATCGAGGGCTCCAGCGCTGACCTGGTGGTCTATCCCGAGGACCCGCGCCGCGACATCAACGTGCTGGCCCATCCCAAGGCCGTGATCTTGCGCGGACGTCGAGTGGTCTAGCACTGCCCGCTGCTCCTGCGGCCTCAACGACGCTGCCCTTCGTCCAGGTTCCATCCCACGTCCGGCTGACTCCGACTCAACCCGGTTGTGGCGACTTGCCGTTAGCGGGCAAACTCTGGCAGAATGTCTCGCTGTACTCCGCGTGCCCGGCCCCTCTCTCCGAGCAACGCTGTGTCCTCGAACGATTCGACCATGACAGCCCCACTGTCGAGTTGCGCCGTTCATCCCAAGAAGAACCAGGAGAGCCCACTACTGTGGCCACCAAAATCCGTTTGAAGCGGCTCGGAAAGATCCGCGCCCCGTACTACCGTGTTGTTGTCGCTGACTCGCGTTCCAAGCGTGACGGTCGCGTCATCGAGGAGATCGGTAAGTACCACCCGACTGAAGAGCCGTCACTGATCGACATCGACTCAGAGCGTGCCCAGTACTGGCTTGGCGTTGGCGCACAGCCGAGCGAGCCGGTACTTGCCTTGCTTAAGGTCACCGGTGACTGGCAGAAGCACAAGGGCCTGCCAGGTGCTGAAGGCACCTTGAAGGTCAAGGAAGCCAAGGCCGACCCGCAGGTCGCCATCGAAGCCGCTGAGCGTGAAGCCGAAAAGCGCAAGGCTGACGCCAGCGCCGCTAAGGCCGCCGCTGTCGAGTCAAGTGACGACAGCGCTGACGAAGCGGGCCAGGACGAGCAAGCCTGATGGTCGCTGACGCACTAGAACACCTAGTTCGCGGCATCGTCGATCATCCCGATGATGTGACGGTCACCGTCAAGAAGTCGCACCGCCTGGAAATCCTCCAGGTTCGGGTTCACCCCGACGATTTAGGACGAGTGATCGGTCGCGGCGGACGCACGGCACGAGCGCTGCGCACGGTGATCAACTCGATTGCACCAGGCGGCAAGGTTCGCGTGGACGTCGTTGACGTCGACCGACGCTAGTCAGCACGCCACGTGCAGTATTCAACGAAGGTCCGGTCCTGTATCAAGAGGGCCGGACCTTCGTCTATCAACTGCAATTTGTAACACTATGAAGACTGGATGAACGCACCCGGCATGGAAGGTCGCACATGGAACTGATTGTTGCGCGCATCGATCGCGCACAAGGACTCAAAGGTGAGGTTGCTTTGACAGTCCGTTCCGACAGGCCCGAACAACGGCTCGCCGTGGGTGCGGAACTACACGCTGACGCTCCCGAAGTGGACACATTGACCGTGGCGAGTGCGCGAACCTACAAGGGACGTTGGTATGTCCGATTCGAAGAGGTGACAGACCGTAACGGTGCAGAGGCACTGCGCGGGATCAACCTCAGCACTGACGCAGAGGCATCAGACGAAGAAAATGCCTGGTACCCCCATGAACTCGAAGGACTACGAGTCGAACTCCCCGATGGGACCGTGGCAGGTACCGTCATCGGGCTGGAACAGTTCCCGGCGCAAGACATGCTCGTCATCGCGGAACGACCGGGAGGGCGCACTCTGATCCCGTTCGTGCGGCAAATCGTCCCAGTCGTGGCGCCAGAAGAAGGACGCGTGGTCATTGACCCGCCAGGCGGATTGCTCGAGGCGGACTCGGCAAACCTTGACAGTGCTGATGGCGGACAGGAATCGGGTAGCGATGCAGATTGACGTGCTATCAATCTTTCCTGAGTATCTAGCACCACTGGAGCTGTCTCTGGTCGGCAAAGCTCAAGAAAAGGGTCTGCTTGAGATCGAGGCACATGACCTGCGTGCTTGGACCACTGATCGCCACCGCACCGTTGACGACACCCCGGTAGGCGGGGGAGCCGGCATGGTCATGCGGCCCGATATCTGGGGCAAGGCACTCGACGACACCCTGTCCGAAAGCGCGACCCTGATCATCCCGAGCCCAGCCGGTCAGGTTTTCACCCAGCGGCTCGCCACGGAACTATCCAGTTCCGAGCACCTTGTCTTCGCGTGCGGCCGGTATGAGGGAATCGACGGCCGAGTAGCGGAACACTATGTCGCGGCAGGCTACCGGGTGCTCGAAGTCTCGATCGGTGACTATGTGCTCAATGGTGGCGAAGTCGCCGCAATGGTCATGATCGAGGCCATTGCCCGACTCATTCCGGGCATGGTCGGTAACCCAGATTCCTTGGTCGAGGAATCGCACGGCAGTGCTGGTCTGCTCGAATACCCGGTCTATACCCGTCCGGTGACTTGGCAGGGACGAGACATCCCGGAAGTGCTGCTGAGCGGACATCACGCGAAAATTGCCAGATGGCGTCGCGACCAGGCGCTACAGCGAACTCAGGAACGCCGACCAGATCTGATCGCCGCGCTGCAGCACGATGAAAGGTTCGACAGCCGAGACTACGAGGTGCTGCGCGAACAAGGATTCGAAGAATAGCGATCTGTGCGGTAAAGTTACACCTTGGCCGGTGCCGTGTTATCTGCCATGGGGGATTGCGCGGGATCTAGCCGGTCGAATCTGTCGACACGGTGACGCGGCCACACTCAAGACCATACGGTTCGGGACAAATCCCGCACCATGATCATGCCTGACCTGTGGCAGGTACTGGAGAATGCAATGCACAAGCTTGACAACGTCGAGGCAGCATCACTGCGCAACGACATCCCAGAATTCCGTCCAGGCGACACCGTGAAGGTCAACGTCAAGGTCGTTGAAGGTAACCGTTCGCGTATCCAGGCTTTCCAGGGTGTTGTCATCGCCCGCCAGGGTGCATCGGTTCGTGAGACCTTCACCGTGCGTAAGATCAGTTTCGGTGTCGGAGTCGAGCGCACCTTCCCACTGCACGCCCCGACCATCGAGTCACTTGAGGTCGTCACCCGTGGTGACGTGCGCCGCGCAAAGTTGTACTACCTGCGCGAGCTTCGCGGTAAGAAGGCGAAGATCAAGGAAAAGCGCGAAACTGCACCTAGCGGCAAGTGAGCAACGAACCTTCGGCAACGGCGGGCGATCCAGGCGATCGCCCGCCGTTGGCGTCCACAGAAAACAGTTCGGACATTGTGGACGAGCAGACAGCGCCAGCCGAGGACCGCGATCAGGCGGACTCATCTGCCCAAATGCCCAAAGGCCGCATGGCGCAGTGGCGCAAGAGCCACCCCTGGGCCTCTCAGTTCGTCGACATCTCGGTCATCGTCGTCATAGCGCTGACACTGTCATTCCTGATCAAGACATTCTTGATGCAGCCGTTCGTGATACCGAGCGAATCGATGGAAGACACCTTCGTCCAAGGTGACCGAGTCGTCGTATCAAAACTGTCAACTTCCATCTCGGATGTGCGCCGCGGCGACATCGTGGTCTTTCGCGACACTGACCATTGGCTTGGTCAGGTGCCGCCGCGAGACGCGAATCTTGCTCGTGAATTCTTCGAGACCATCGGCATCCTCCCTGAAACCGATGAGCAATATCTCATCAAACGCATCATCGCCGTCGGCGGGGACCACATCGTGTGCTGCACCGATGACGGTTTAGTGACAGTCAACGGTACTGCCATCACTGAGGACTACCTCAAGCCGGGTTCCCTACCCAGCCAGATCCCCTTTGAGGTCACGGTGCCGCAAGACAAACTATGGGTGATGGGCGACAACCGCCAAAACTCCGGCGATTCTCGATTCCACATGGGATCGCCCGGTGGTGGTTTCGTCGCCAAGGACCAAGTCGTCGGCACGGCGTTTGCCACGGTGTGGCCGCTCAACCGACTCACGTGGCACACCAACCCAACGGATGTCTTCGACGACATCCCCGATGCTGACGGCGACGAATAGGCGATTGATCTCGATCCGATGCGCTACTCGATCAGCGTCTACCGCAGGTCGAAGGGTTGAGACCCATTCCCGACTCGACGTGATGCAATCAGACGATACGCAGTCACGGTCGTTACAGTAGTGCGGTGACATCGCCATTGCCCACAGCCAAAACACCAAGTGAAGCCAAACAGGACTCGTCTCGTCCCAAGCGCCGCAAGAAGCCCAGAAACGGACCGGTAGCACGTTGGCTACGCCAGCACCGCAAGATCGGCCTAGTTGTCGAGACGGTGACCGTTATTGCGGGCGCATTGCTGCTATCACTCCTGATCAAGACGTTTCTCATGCAACCGTTCTACATCCCCTCCGAGTCTATGAACGACACCCTGGCGGTCGGCGATCGAGTGCTGGTCTCAAAACTGTCGGTGTCCATCTCGGATGTGCGCCGAGGCGATGTCATCGTCTTCAAAGATCCTGGCTGCACCACTGAAGCCCGTAACGACCGCGATTGCTGGCTCACCCCGGTTAGAGCGCAGGACCGTCCACTGCCGGTTCGAGCGATCAACTCAGTCCTGACAACAGTGGGCCTGCTGCCACCTGCCTCAGACCAATTCCTGATCAAACGCATCATTGGCGTCGGTGGTGATCATGTGCGCTGCTGCAGCGAGGATGGGCGAGTCGAGGTCAACGGCACCGCCATCACCGAGACCTACCTGCGCCCCGGCTCATTGCCCAGCGAAGTCGAATTCGATGTGACTGTGCCGCAGGACCACTACTGGGTCATGGGCGACAACCGCCAGAATTCCCAAGATTCTCGATACCACTCCAACGGTCCGGGCCAAGGCTTCGTGCCGCGCGAAAACGTCGTCGGTTCCACCTTTGCCCGCATGTGGCCGGTGAACAGGTGGGCATGGATGACCAATCCGCATGAAGTGTTCGCTGATGTCCCGTAGCGACGCGACCCTCCTGGTGGAACAGTCGCTTGCGCGAGACGGCCTCGTCATAGCAGGTATGGACGAAGTGGGACGCGGCGCACTAGCCGGACCAGTATGCGTCGGCGCCGTTGTGGTCGCTGACCTGGAGTGTCAGGTGCCAGCAGGGATGACGGACTCGAAACTGCTCTCTGCCAAGCGGCGCGAACTGCTACGGGAACAGATTCTCGCCTGGGCCACTGCCTGGGCGGTTGGTGAAGCTAGCGCCAGCGAGATCGACACCCACGGCATCATAGGAGCTTTGCGGCTAGCCGGGCGGCGGGCAATCGCACAGATCGAACAGACCTTCGGCAGGGTGGACCTGGTGCTTCTCGATGGCAGTCACGACTGGTTGACTGAACCGCGCGGCGTTGCCACTTCCGACGAGGTCCTCGACCTGTGGAATACGCCTTCGAGCGCCGTAAGTTCCTCTTACCGCGTGAGCACCCGAGTCAAAGCCGACCTGCACTGCGCGACAGTCGCGGCGGCTTCGATTCTGGCGAAGTGCTACCGCGACGCGCACATGCGCGACCTCGCTTCGCAGTATCCGCAGTTCGCCTGGGACAGCAACAAGGGGTATGCCAGCGCCGCCCATCGCGATGCGCTCACCACACACGGTCCGACTGACTATCACCGCAGGACATGGAAGCTGCCTGCACGGAACTGACGGTTCGATGGTCCATGATGGTTAGGTGAACGAAGACGAGTTGGAACAGTATGAGACGAGCATGGAGCTGGCGCTCTATCGCGAATACCGCGACGTGGTGCGGCTCTTCTCCTATGTAGTCGAAACGGAACGACGTTTCTACCTTGCTAATGCGGTGGATCTTCAGGTGCGTTCCGCGGCCGGTGAGGTCTACTTCGAACTTCGTCTCACCGATGCCTGGGTGTGGGATGTATACCGCTCCAAGCGGTTCGTCAAGTCCGTTCGGGTAGTCACGTTCAAGGACGTCAACGTCGAGGAACTGGCGAAGAACGAGATCGACCTGTAGACCGCATAGCTTTTCGGGACGAGCATGCCCGGTGCCATTGAGTTATCCACATCGGTCAACTGAGCGAGTCGCTGCGCGCTGACCTTTGACACTGTGAGTATGTGACTAAGAACAGTAACGGCGCAGTCGCACCGACGAACCACCGCCAGGTGCTCGGACAGCGCGGCGAAGATGCGGTCGTAAGCCAGATCGTCTCATGGGGCTGGCAGGTCGTTGCCCGCAATTGGCGCTGCAAGATCGGCGAGTTGGACATCGTTGCCCGTGACGGTGACACGCTGATCTTCATTGAGGTCAAGACCCGATCATCGGCGGTATTCGGACATCCGGCGGAGGCGGTCGATGCCTCGAAACTGATGCGATTGCGTCGTCTGGTGGGGCAGTGGATCCACGAACATCCGCACCAGCGCGCTGGTGCCATCAGACTCGATGTGGCGGCGCTGATCGCGCATGGCGACCGATTTGAGTGCGACTACATCGCGGGAGTCGGATCATGAGTGCTATCGCCAAGGTGAGCGGGAATGGTATCGCGTCTGCACCTCGATCGGGGTTGGGTCTAAGCCGATCGGTGGGGCTGGTCGGTCTGCGCGGGCATGTCGTGGAGGTCGAAGCGCATCTCGCCCAGGGACTGCCGGGCTTTGCCATTGTCGGGCTGCCCGACGCGGCGCTGTCGGAATCACGTGATCGGGTCCGCGCGGCGATCGCCAGCACAGGACTCGCTTTGCCGCACCGCCGCATTACCGTCAATCTCGCTCCCGCGTCATTGCCCAAACGCGGTTCTGGATTCGATCTGGCGATTGCAGTGGCGCTGCTTGCAGCAGCGCGCATTGTGCGACCACAAGAATGCGCGAAATTCGTCATGCTTGGTGAACTCGGGCTTGATGGGAGGGTCCATCCGGTGCGCGGCGTATTGCCTGCCGTTGCGGCCGCTGTGGCCCAAGGTCACCGTCGTATCGTCGTGGCTGCACAAAATGCGCGAGAAGCCGCACTCGTTCCCGACGCTGAAGTCCATCAGGTGGCATCGCTAGGTGACGCCGCGGTGCTGCTGGGTGCCGATCCTGGTGATGTGGTCAGCAGTGACAGTCCGGTGATCACCGCTGATCAGGCGGTGCCCCGGGCTGATGTGGGAGATCTGAGCGATGTCGTTGGGCAGCACCAAGCGCGCTACGCCCTTGAAATCGCCGCGGCTGGTGGTCATCACATGCTCATGGTGGGGCCCCCGGGTGCAGGCAAGACCATGTTGGCGAAACGACTGCCCACTATCCTCCCCGATCTCACCGATGAACAGGCAGTGGAGGTCACAGCCATTCATTCCTTAGCGGGTTCCCTTGACCCATCCCTGGGATTGATACGGCGCCCGCCATTTGAAGCGCCGCACCACACCGCGACAGCAGCTGCGATTGTCGGTGGCGGCTCAGGACTGCCACGACCTGGCGCCGTATCGTTGGCGCACTGCGGCACGTTGTTTCTTGATGAAAGTCCAGAGTTCAAAAGCAGCGTACTCCAAACCCTGCGACAGCCGATCGAAGCGGGCGAGCTCGTCATACACCGCAGCGGTGGGGTTGCGCGATACCCAGCTCGATTCCAACTGGTGATGGCAGCGAATCCGTGTCCCTGCGGTATGGATGAGCAGCGTTGTCAATGTACGTCACTAGTGCAACGACGCTACTTCTCCCGACTGTCCGGACCGTTACTGGACCGTGTCGATCTGCACTGTCAACTGCGTGGAATCCGATTGGGTGACATGTCCGGAGAGCAGATGGAAAGCAGCGCGAGCGTGGCACTGCGTGTCAGTGCAGCGCGTAGTGCTGCGGCTAAGCGTCTTCAGGACACCCCATGGACGCTGAACAGTCAGGTTCCAGGACCGTGGTTACGGCAAAACTGGAGCATCAGAGATGCTGTGCTGGAACCGGTTCAGCAGGCTATATCGCGCGGCCACATTTCCATGCGGGCTGCCGATCGAATCTTGCGGGTGGCATGGACCGTGGCCGATCTGGCGGGGCGAGCGGCTCCGGACCGATCAGACGTGTCCGCCGCCTTAGCACTGCGTGCTGGAGGTCCGGCGCAATGACGGGCAGATCAATCGAATTGATGCCGCAAGACGACCGTGAAGCACGGATGGCGTGGTCGCAGGTCATCGAACCAGGAGAGCGACCCGCGATTGCGGTGGTAGAGCATATGGGAGCGGAACAGGCTTGGCTCTGGATGCTCGAATCCGGTCAGCGCATCGCCAGCGAACAACCACACGATGTGCCTCAACGGTTGACCCGCTCGATGCTGCGATGGTTCGATCAGGCGCAGCAGGTCCGACTGGATCAGTTGCGGCGCGATGTCGCGCGAAATGATGCGACGGTGGTGATTCCGTCCGATCCGCAATGGCCCCCATTGTGCGACTCACTAGACGGTGATCGCCCGATCTGCCTGTGGCTGCGCGGCAACGTCAATTGGTGGCGCGACACGCAACGCGCGGTCTCTCTAGTGGGGGCACGTGCTGCCACCAACTATGGCATCGCCATCGCCTCTGATTTTGCGGCAGATCTAGCCCACTCAAGTGCCGCGGTCATTTCTGGCGGAGCGTTCGGTATCGACATCGCGGCGCATCGGGGAGCTTACGGGGTCGGCGGTACGACTGTGGCTTTCTTGGCGGGTGGCATCGACAACATGTACCCCAAAGCCAACGAGACTACGTTGCTCAATATCGCGCAATCTTCGGGAGCGGTTATTTCAGAACTTGGCCCCGGAGCGAAGCCATTGCGCTCGCGATTCCTGCGACGCAATCGACTGATCGCGGCGGCAGGGCAGGCGACTGTCGTCGTCGAGGCAGGCATGCGCTCTGGAGCCATGTCGACTGCTCGTCATGCCAGTGAACTGTTACGGCCCCTTGGTGCGGTTCCGGGACCCATTACTTCGCGAGTCTCGCAAGGCTGCCACGCACTCATTCGTGATGCCCTTGCCGTATGCGTGACATCAGTGTCCGATATTGCAGAGTTGGTTGGCAGTTCGACAACTGAAAGCACGCAACAAGCCGGACAGTCACAAGAAGAATCACCGCTGAGTTACTTCCCGCAACCAGTGGTTCCATCGCGCCCTGCGGACACTAGGAGAACGACTGATGACAGACCCGAGTTCACGGGTGGCGCCGATTTCCAACCGCCGCCCTGGTTAGCGACGGCTATGACGACACTTATCGCGCAGTTACGGCTCGGACGAGGACAAAGCCTTGATGAACTCGTCATGGCCACGGGTCTTGCGGCGAATACGGTGTTAGCGGCACTGGGTGAACTTGAGTTGCGTGGCGCCGCTGCCTGGCGGGGGCGAGGCTGGCAACGAACTAGTTCCACCTAGGACGAGTAATGGCTGAGTAAAAAAAGGTCATTTCTACTACGGAAAATATTCCAACTGGGTAACGAGACTTGATTTTCTGTGCTGTATGTCACACGGTATCCACATGGCCTTAGTTACCGTAGCTGCCGTATCACGTGGTGATGCGACCGATGTGGTGGCTGAGGCATTTCTGGAATATCTGACCCAGCAACGCGGCCTAGCCGCTGCGACAGTTCGAGCCTATGCCTCGGATATCAGAGATTTCGCGACGTTCATCGGGGTCGAGAGCCCCACTGGCAACGATGTGAACTTACTTGCAGTGCGGCAATGGCTGGCGCATCAAGCAGAGAACAACTGCGCACGTTCCACTCTGGCGCGCAGGCGCGCGAGCATTCGCGCCTATGATGCATGGTTGCGCTCGGTCGGAGAACAGGATTCCTCCGAATTGACTCGTCTGGCTGCAGCCAAGATCCCGCATCGACTCCCCACGGTCTTGTCGGCTGATGCTGCTGGGCAATTGATGGAACATGCGCGTGGACAGATCGACCGCACCGTGCCCGAGACATTGCGACTGTGGGCATTATTGGAATTGTTATACGGCACGGGAGCCCGTGTCGCTGAAGTCAGCTCCCTCGATATCGCCGACGTTGATCTGCTGGATCGCCTCGTTCGGCTTCACGGTAAAGGGTCGAAAGATCGTGTTGTGCCGTTAGGTGCGGTAGCCGCTGAAGCCATATCAGAGTGGCTGGACCACGGGCGTGACCAGTTCGCTGCACCCAAGAAGAACGCGGAGAGTACGAAGGCGCTCTTGCTCGGGCGGCGCGGCGGACGGTGGGGCACCCGGCAGATCCGTCAGGCGGTCCGCGATGCCAGCCGAGCCGCTGCCGTCAACGAGATTTCACCGCACGCGCTGCGGCACAGCACTGCCACACACCTGATCGAAGGCGGCGCAGACTTACGGAGCGTGCAAGAGATATTGGGTCATTCCAGCCTATCGACCACACAGCGCTATACCCATGTGACTCCGGAGCGTTTGCGCTCCACATACCGACAAGCGCATCCGCGCGCGTAGCGATTGCCTAGGGAGACAACGATGTTTAACAGCAAAGCTATTCCAAGTGCAGATGCCCTCATCGACACTGAGGCCAGCAAGAGTGACGAGGCTGCACCGGTATCGACTCGTCATACGACGCGGGCTCGATCCGGTTTGCTGTTTGCACGGCGAGACCAGGTCAAGCAGAAACGCGACGAGACTGAGAACGCCCCAGCGAAGCGCGCTGAGATTTCGAACGATGCGCAGGTTGTCGATCTAGAACACGGCACTATCGCGGACGTGTGGACGTACTACCGGATGACGGCGAGCAAGGCAGCCCGTGAACGACTCATCTTGCACTACGCGGCACTCGTTTCTCAGGTCGCGACACGGGTAGGGATGCGACTGCCGAACAGTGTCGAGCAGGCAGACCTTGTCTCCTATGGCATGTTCGGATTGATCGATGCGATCGACAAGTTCGATCCAGAACGAGACATCCGCTTCGAGACGTATGCGCAGACCCGTATTCGCGGCGCTGTCATAGACGGTCTGCGGGCCATGGACTGGATCCCTCGGTCGGTGCGCGCCAAGGCTCGCAACCTGGAGCGAGCGGTGGGCGAACTGGAGTCGGTGCTGCGCCGTGAGCCGACGCGGGCTGAGGTGGCGTCGCATCTTGGCGTATCGGTGGACGAGGTCGACCACATTCAGTCTGTCAATGCGACAACGGCCGTAGTCGCGCTTGATGAGCTGCTTGCGCTCGGTGACGGGGTGGAGCAGCGTATCGCCCCATCGGATAATCCTCGTGAACTATGTGGCGACCCAGCACAGTGTTACGCCGGACACGAAGAACGGCGCGTGTTGATCGAGTTGGTTTCATCCATGTCTGACCGTGATCGGCTGATGCTGGTGCTGTACTACTTCGAAGGGCTGACGTTACAGGAGATCGGCCGCATCTTCGGTGTCACAGAGTCACGGGTGTCCCAGTTGCACAGTGCGGCGATGAAGCAGTTACGGGCGAAGATCGTCGATCTCGACATCCGCTAGTAGCCGAGCTTGCATAGGGCCAAGCAGTAGCAACGGGTTGATATAGCGGTCGGGGCCGGTCCGAACGCCCCAGTGCAGACACGATGTGGTCGTCTCACATCGATGCCCTGCTGCCACGTGACCGACCAACTGTCCGCGAACCACTAGATCACCGACCGCCAGGTCCGAGTCAATCGCTTCCAACGTGCTCAGCAGATCGTCATCGTGCCGCAGCACCAGCACTGTCCTGCCAGCGACCTGACCGGAGAACGTCACCCGTCCATCATGGGGTGCGATCACTTCAGCGCCCCAGGCAGTCCCCAGATCAATGCCGCGATGTCCCGGGCCGAATCTACGCATCGCGGGAGTGAAATGCCGTGTGATGTCGGCGATGCTCGCTCCAGCCAACGGGAGTCGATAGGGGTGCCGCTGCACCGTCGGTGAAGCCGTCGGGGTGGACTGAGGCGCGGTCACCAGATGTCTAGCGCTGCTTGCATGAGTGAACTGGGCAGCAGGCGAGAACAGCAGGAGCGCGGCGACAGATGCCGACACTACGGCTAGTGATCCGTATGGTTGTCGGAACGCAGTCAAAGAGTGAGCTGACATATGACTACGATGCCGCGGTCAGTTGCTCGCGGGCACGACTACAGAGCCATTGTGGATAACTCGTGCAGCAGGCCCGCCCGCTTCCCTACACCTATATTGCACTTCCCCCCCGATATAACAGGGCAGGAAGGGCAATAGCGCACTAGAAACCGGCCGGGACCAGGGAGAGGCAGGGCAGACCACATGTTGCACCGAAAACGAGAACACGGGGATGGCCTGGGTGACACGCTTCGTCGGGTACCATGGTGGGAGCAGTCGATCTCGGTCGGCTGACTTCGCGTGCCATCTTGCTTGTATTCATATGAGCGCTATGCCGCCTTTAACGGTCCGATTCTCCTACGAGAAACGGTAAAGGCGCAGTTGGCACCAGGGGTGATGCCAACCCGGTGTCGCCAGATAACCGTTCGCAGCAGATGCCATTGGTATGTGCTGCATTGATTGACGGCGTGCGCTCAACAGCCACGCCAAGGGAAGGAACGTCATGGCAGTTGTGACCATGCGTCAACTACTTGATAGCGGTGTTCACTTCGGACACCAGACCCGCCGCTGGAACCCGAAGATGAAGCGCTACATCTTCACTGAGCGCAACGGCATCTACATCGTTGACCTGCAGCAGTCGCTCTCCTACATTGACAACGCGTTTGAGTTCGTCAAGGAGACTGTTGCTCACGGTGGCTCGATTCTCTTCGTCGGCACCAAGAAGCAGGCACAAGAGGCGATCGCCGAGCAAGCCACTCGTGTCGGCATGCCCTACGTGAACTACCGTTGGTTGGGTGGTCTGTTGACCAACTTCTCGACTGTGCACAAGCGCCTGCAGCGCCTGAAGGAACTTGAGCAGCTCAACTTCGACGACGTGGCAGGATCCGGTCACACCAAGAAGGAACTGCTCGTTCTGCGTCGTGAGCGCGACAAGCTTGCCCGCACCCTCGGTGGTATCCGGGACCTGAACCGCGTTCCAAGTGCTGTGTGGATCGTTGACACCAACAAAGAGCACTTGGCTGTTGACGAGGCACGCAAGCTCGGCGTTCCGGTTGTGGCGATTGTCGACACCAACTGCGACCCCGACCTGGTTGACTACCCGATTCCGGGCAACGATGACGCAATCCGTTCCGTCGCGCTGCTGACTCGCGTCATCGCAGATGCTGCAGCTCAGGGACTGATCGAGCGCGCCAGCGCGGCTACTCGCGGCTCACAGTCGGCAGATGCCCAGGCTGAGCCGTTGGCAGAGTGGGAGAAGGAACTGCTCGCTGCATCAGAGGCTGACGCACCGGCTGTAGAAGCGCCGGCCGAGGCAGTTGTGGAAGCGCCTGCTGCTGAAGAGGCACCCGTTGCTGAAGCGCCTGCAACTGAGACTCCAGCTGAAGAGGCACCCGCTGCTGAAGCTGCGACACCAGAAGCACCGGCCGCAGACGAAGCAGCCAGCTGAGCCTCGTACCAGGCCACCCAGACGATTCTTCGTAGAAGTAAAGGAACCAACAATGGCGAATTTCACCGCCGCAGACATCAAGGCGCTGCGTGAGCGCACCGGTGCCGGACTGCTCGACGTCAAGAAGGCATTGGACGAGGCAGACGGTGACACCGACAAGGCGCTTGAGATCATCCGAGTCAAAGGACTCAAGGGTGTGGCCAAGCGTGAGGGCCGTTCAACTTCGGAAGGTCTCGTTGCACTGACCGTGCAGCAGTCCACCGATGTTGAGGGCGAAGTCGGCACCTTGGTCGAACTGAACTCTGAGACAGACTTCGTTGCTAAGTCTGACCCGTTCTTGAACCTCAGCGCACGTGTGCTCGACGCTACCGTCGCCGCTGGTGCTGCCGATGTAGACCAGGCTCTGAGCGCTGACGCTGACGGCAAGTCAGTCCAAGAGGTCATTGACAGCACGGCGGCAACGCTTGGCGAGAAGGTGCAGTTGCGCCGCGTCGCTCGCGTTGCTGGCGAGCGTGTCGCGAGTTACCTCCACCACACTGCAGCAGGTCTGCCGCCTGCCATTGGTGTGCTGGTCGCCACCAACGTGGCCGGTGCCGCTGTGGCGAAGGACATTGCGCAGCACATTGCGGCACTGTCCCCGCAGTACCTGTCGCGTGAAGACGTTCCAGAAGATGTCGTCGCCAGCGAGCGCCGCATCGTCGAGGAGACCGCACGCAACGAAGGCGGCAACAAACCAGATCACATCATCGCGAAGATCGCTGAGAACCGTCTCAACAAGTTCTTCGAGGATGTCGTCTTGCTGGAGCAGCCACTCGCGAAGAGCCCTGAGAAGAAGGTCGGGCAGCTCTTGAGCGAGATCGGCGGCGAGATCACCGAGTTCGTCCGCTTCCGAGTAGGAGCGTAAGTGGCACGTCGGCCCGGCCCACATGAATGTGGGCCGGGCCGACGCACACCCAGGTAGGTTAGTTCCTAGCAACTTTGAACGCGATGAGTAAAGGACGGGCGATGTGACCAGTCAGGCAGATGCGACAGTTCCACGCAGAGTGCTCCTGAAGTTATCCGGCGAATCGTTTGGCGGAGGCAAGGTCGGGGTCGCCCCTGACGTTATCCGGCGTGTGGCGCAGGAGATCGCTGCCGCAGTGCACCAGGGCGTGCAAGTCGCCATCGTCGTGGGCGGGGGCAACTTCTTCCGCGGTGCGGAACTAGCCCAGAACGGCCTCGATCGTGCTCGTGCCGACTACATGGGAATGCTCGGCACCGTCATGAACTGCCTTGCGCTGCAGGACTTCCTGGAACAGGCTGGAGTGACCACGCGAGTCCAGACCGCCATCACGATGGGACAAGTCGCTGAGGCTTACATTCCGTTGCGAGCCATCCGACACCTGGAGAAGGGCCGAGTCGTCATTTTCGGCGCCGGTGCGGGAATGCCGTTCTTCTCCACGGACACTGTCGCGGTCCAGCGACTGCTCGAGATCGGAGGCCAAGAGGTCCTCATGGCCAAGAACGGCGTCGATGGTGTGTACACGGCAGATCCCAAAAAGGACCCGTCGGCGACCAAGCTGGATGAGGTCGGTTACAACGAAGCACTCGTCAAAGGTCTTAAAGTTGTTGATGCCACGGCCTTTTCCCTGTGCAAGGACAACAATGTCCGGATGCGCGTGTTCGGTATGGACACTTCAGGCAACGTCACGCGCGCGCTGCTCGGCGAAAAGATCGGCACACTGGTCACTGCTGACTGACCAGCTCAAATAGTTCATTGTGTAAGGAGAAGAAGCAGTGATTGACGAGATACTCCTCGAAGCCGAGGACAAGATGGACAAGGCCATTGAGGTCGCCAAAGAAGAGTTCGGGGCGATCCGTACGGGTCGTGCTAATCCCGCGCTGTTCGCTAAGATTTCCGCCGACTACTACGGCGCTCCGACGCCACTGCAGCAGTTGGCCTCCTTCTCAGTTCCAGAAGCACGCACGGTTATCATCTCGCCATTCGACAAGACCGCTATCGCAGCCATCGAAAAGGCGTTGCGTGATTCGGATCTCGGAGTCAATCCGAACACAGACGGCAACATCATCCGGGTGTCGCTTCCTGCACTGACCGAAGAGCGACGCCGCGAATACGTGAAACTGGCCAAGGCAAAAGCTGAAGAAGCTCGTGTGTCGGTCCGATCGGTGCGCCGCAAGGCCAAAGACGCTCTGGACAAGCTCAGCAAAGACGGCGATGCGGGCGAAGATGAAGTAGCGCGGGCTGAAAAAGAACTTGAGTCTGTGACGAAGACCCACGTCGATCAGGTCGACGTGTTGCTCGCCTCCAAAGAGGCTGAACTACTCGAGGTGTAATGTCAGTCGCTGAGGAACCCGCACGCGAACAGCGGGCAACTCGTAGAGGCGGACGCGATCTGAAGATCGCGGTTCCCGTCGGCCTCGGGTTGCTCGGCATTGTCGCCGTCGCATTGCTGATCAGGAAGCAGTTTTTCTTGATCGTGGTTGTCGTCGGACTGTCGTTGGCGCTGTGGGAACTGGATCAAGCACTACGGCGGCGAGATATCCGACTGCCGTTGCTGCCGCTTTTTGTCGGTAGCGCCGGAATCTCGGTGTCGGCTTATCAGGTGGGCTTAGAGGGACTACTGGTCGCTACTGTCCTGACGATCTTCGCCACAGTTGTCTGGCGGCTCGTTGACGGCGGCGGTGCTGCTGCGGTGCGGGACTTGACCGGTGCGGCCTTCGCAACGGCTTATGTGCCCTTTTTGGCTGGGTTCGTGGTTCTCATCCTCGCCACGGAACAAGGGCAGTACAAAGTCGCCCTGTTCTTACTGTTGGCGGTGGCATCCGATGTCGGAGGATTTTTCGCCGGAGTTGCTCTAGGCAGACACCCGCTGGCGCCAAGTGTCAGTCCGAAGAAAACTTGGGAAGGCCTCGCCGGATCATTTGTGCTCTGTCTGGCGGTAGCAACCGTTGGTGCACGATTGCTCGATATGGACCCCGTCTCAGGAGTGATGCTCGGTGTGCTCGTACCCATCACCGCAACGGTCGGAGACCTCGGTGAGTCGCTGCTCAAACGTGATCTCGGCCTCAAGGATATGGGAACGTTGTTGCCCGGGCATGGCGGTGTCCTCGATCGCATCGACTCGATGCTCCTCACCGCACCTTTCGTCTATGTGGTTTTCAACGTGGCGGAACGAATGAGCGGCTAACCGCCGCACGTACGGAAAGTAAATATTCATGTCAGTTCGCCCAGAACCGCTGGGAATGCCGCTCGATTTCTCAACCAAAGTCAAAGGTCGACGCGGTAAGCCGCCCCAGCATTTCGCTGACCTCAACGCCGACGGCGTGGTCGAAGTCCTCACGGAGTTGAACCAACCCCGATACCGTGCGGCTCAGATCGCGACTCACTACTTCTCCCGCTTCAGTGCGTCCCCAGCTGAAATGACAGATCTGCCGACTGCGTTGCGCGATCAGTTGACCGAACGCATCTTTCCGACGTTGATGAAGGCATCGCGAGTGCTCTCGGCCGATGACGGCACGACTGTCAAGACGCTGTGGCATCTTTTTGATCAGGCTCGGGTCGAATCAGTGCTGATGCGGTACCCGAACCGCACCACGTTGTGCATTTCCAGCCAGGCTGGCTGCGGTATGGCCTGCCCATTTTGCGCGACCGGTCAGTTGGGATTGACTCGAAACCTGTCAGTCGCAGAGATCGTGGAACAGGTGCGTGCTGCTGCACGATCCTTGGCCGATGGTGAAATCCCTGGCGGTCCGACCAATTTGAACAACATTGTGTTCATGGGCATGGGGGAGCCGTTGGCAAACTACAGGGCGATTATGGGAACCGTGCGCGCCCTGGTCACTCCGGCGCCGTGGGGGATGGGAATGTCCGCGCGTAACATCACCGTTTCGACGGTCGGCCTGGTTCCTGCCATGCGCAAACTTGCGGATGAAGGCATTCCAGTCACCCTCGCGCTGTCATTGCACGCGCCAGATGACGATCTGCGCTCGGAACTCGTCCCCATCAACACCCGCTGGAGCGTGAACGAGGCGCTAGATGCCGCACGGCACTACTTCGATGTGACGGGCCGACGGGTCTCTATCGAATACGCGCTGATCAAGGACATGAACGACCATGCATGGCGGGCCGACCTTTTGGGTCGCAAACTCAACGCGCGCGGCCGCGGCTGGGTGCACGTCAATCCGATCCCGCTCAACCCAACGCCGGGATCGATCTGGACGGCGTCTGAACCGGAAGTAGAACGAGAATTCGTTGCTCGGCTGCGTGCTCATGGAATTCCCACGACAATCCGGGATACTCGTGGCAGCGACATCGACGGTGCCTGCGGGCAATTGGCCGCAGTAGAGGAGGAACAACCAGCATGAGCGCAACTTTCGAGCGGGTGTCCTGGCTGAAATATGGTTACGATATCGAAGAAGTCGATGACTTCTTCGAGCTGGCCCGTGCCGCCTATGAGGGTGCGCCTCACGCGGAACTGGACGCCGAACAGATCCAGCAGGTGGTTTTCGATCTGGTGCGCCGAGGTTACAAGTGCGATGTGGTCGACGCTGCGCTTGACCGGCTGGCGAGTGCCATGATCGCCAAAGAGCGCGTCGGAATCGTCGGTGCACTCGGGCAGCAGGCCTGGAACGAGAAACTGGCACAATCGGCCACTACGCTGTATCCGCGTTTGACGCGGCCACGTGGGGAACGATTCCGTCCCACCGCGAACCGACACGGTTACGACATGGCAGAGGTCGACGATCTACTCGACCGCCTGACCGCATATTTCGATGCGGGAGAGCCACTAAGCGCGCAAGAGATACAACACGCGGCTTTCCGGCGTCGAGGCCAGGGCCGCGGTTACGACGAAGCCTCGGTCGACGCCTTCTTGCGGCGCGCCAGCCGAGTCCTGCTCGGCGTGCAGTGATCAGAAGCGATCGCCCTATGTCAGCAGCCCACGATGCTAGATCCGTTGTGCTGCTCGGATCGACCGGGTCCATCGGAACGCAAACGCTCGACGTCATAGCCCGCAACCCGGACAGGTTCACGGTGGTGGGCCTGGGCGCGCAAGGTACTCGGATCGCTGAATTGGCGCGGCAAGCGGTCCAATACCAGGTCAGTCAGGTCGCCATTGCGGATACAACGCAAGCAGCAGTGCTGCGCAGTACGCTGGACGAGCAGGGCGGCACAGGCATCGTGGTGACGGCAGGCCCTCATGCCGCCGCAGAACTTGCTGCAAGCGGCGCGGACATCGTGCTGAATGCGATGAATGGCTCCATCGGCTTGGAACCGACCTTGGCAGCGCTGCGGGCTGGATCAAAGCTTGCTTTGGCGAACAAAGAGTCACTTGTGGCAGGCGCGGCGCTGGTCAAAGACGCGGTCCAATATCCAGGGCAGATCGTTCCGGTCGATTCCGAACATTCCGCGATGGCCCAGGCACTGCGGTCGGGTCAGAGCAGTGAAGTGCGGCGGTTGATTCTGACCGCGTCCGGCGGACCGTTCAGGGGGCGCTCTCGCGCTGAACTACACCAGGTCACTGTTGCGCAGGCGCTTGCCCACCCCACCTGGACGATGGGGCCGGTCGTCACGATCAACTCAGCAACGCTGATGAATAAGGCGCTTGAACTCATTGAGGCACATGTGCTGTTCGACGTGGCTCCTGATGACATTACGGTGGTGGTCCACCCGCAGTCCATTGTCCATTCGGCGGTCGAGTTCCACGATGGTTCGACGATCGCACAGGTCTCGGTGCCAGATATGCGACTACCGATCGCATACGCATTGGGCCTGCCGGATCGTATCGCGGACGCGATCAGCCCGTATGACTGGGGTCAACCGAAAGCTTGGGACTTTGAGCCGGTCGACGACGAGGCCTTCCCGGCGCTAGTTATGGCGCGTCAGGCGTTGAACGCTTCGCCGTGGCATCCGGCCATACTCAACGCGGCAAACGAGGTCGCTGTGGAACGGTTCCGCGCCGGTGTGATCGGATTCCTCGACATCACCGATACGGTGGCCGGTGTCCTTGAACGAGCTGATGACTTCCTCGCTCACCGAGGTCCGGTGCCAACGACCATTGCGGACATTATTGCGGTTGAAGACTGGGCACGACAGCAGGCCGGTGAATACTCAGGTGGGTCATCGACAATAACTGGGTTCGACTCACCGCCTGTGGCCGGGCGTCACTAGCTGTTATCAACGTGGGATAGCGAGGAGTATCTGATGGTCCTGGGTATCATCGTGATCGTCATCGGCATCTTGGTGTCCATTGCGCTCCACGAGGTCGGGCACATGGTCCCCGCCAAGAAATTCGGGGTTCGCGTCAGCCAGTATTTCGTCGGATTCGGTCCCACGGTGTGGTCGAGGCAGAAGGGCGAAACCGAATACGGCATCAAGGCGATTCCACTGGGCGGCTTCGTCCGACTGATCGGCATGTACCCGCCCGCACCGGCTGGAACAAAGCCAAGGTCGGGTCGGATGTCCGACCTCGTCGAAGACGCACGCCAAGCATCAGCTGAGGAGATCCTGCCCGGGCAAGAACCTCGTGCCTTCTACAACCTTTCCGCGCCCAAGAAACTGATCGTGATGCTGGGCGGGCCGGTGATGAACCTGCTGATCGCCATCGTGCTGATCGCCATCGTGCAGGTGGGCTTTGGTCAGCAGGTCGTCTCGACCACGATCGATTCGGCGGTGCCCTGTTTGGGCGCCACGGTCTCGACGACCCGCGAGGGTGAAGCGTGTGGCCCCGATGAGATCGCGGCGCCGGCCTACGCCGCCGGATTGCGCTCCGGAGACAAAATCACCGCAGTTGACGGTAGGGCCGTAGCATCCTGGGACGAGATCCCCGATGCCCTCGCAGCGGCTGGAACCGCACCGGTCACTGTTGACTTCGAACGGGAGGGACAACCGCAGCAAGTCACGTTGACGCCGGTCACGGTCACGTCAGTTGCAAACGACGGTACGAGCACGACGCGCACTCAGATCGGGATCGCCCCGGCGTACGAATGGCAATCGGAGCCCTTGAGCACTGTGCCTTCCAGCGTGTGGACACAGGTCACCATGACCGCAGACGTCGTGCTGCAGCTTCCGGTGAAGGTCTACGACACCGCGCGAGCGGTATGGGGCGGACAAGAACGCGGCGATGACGCAGTCCTATCGGTGGTGGGTGTGGGACGGCTCGCAGGAGAGATCACCGCAACGGATATACCCGGCGCCCCCGCCAACACGTCATGGGTCATCTTGCTGCAGTTGCTCGCCAGCCTCAACATCGCGCTCTTTGTATTCAACTTGATCCCGCTCGTGCCACTCGATGGCGGTCACGTGGCAGGGGCGATCTATGAAGGCGCCAGACGTCAGATCGCCCGGTGGCGCCGCCGTCCGTCTCCCGGCCCTGCCGACACTGCGAAGATGGTGCCGGTCGCTTACGGGATGTTCGCGGCGCTGATCGTGATGGCGGCCATCATGATCACAGCAGATATTGTGGCGCCGGTCTCCATCTTCTAACTGGCTTCGGCATGCGTCAGTAGTGCGCGGCATTTTCTAGTCGGCCACGGTGACCGCCTTCACCGAATTGTCACATCGAGTAGGGGATACTTGATGTGTGAGTATCCCCATCAGTCTCGGTATGCCAACCCCGCCACCCACCGTGCTAGCGCCTCGTCGCAAGACACGCAAGATCAAGGTTGGCAGTATCGACGTGGGCGGTGACGCCCCCATTTCGGTGCAGTCCATGACGACGACCCCCACCACCGACATCAATGCCACGTTGCAGCAGATCGCAGAATTGACGGCCTCGGGATGCGACATCGTCCGTGTTGCCTGCCCGTCGCAAGACGATGCGGAGGCGCTTCCGGTCATCGCCAAGAAGTCACAGATCCCGGTAATCGCCGATATTCACTTCCAGCCGCGTTACGTGTTCGCGGCGATTGACGCGGGTTGTGCCGCGGTACGAGTCAATCCCGGCAACATCCGCAAATTCGATGACCAAGTTGCCGAGATCGCCAAGGCAGCCAAAGATGCGGGAACCTCGATCCGCATCGGCGTCAATGCCGGTTCACTCGATAAGCGACTGCTGGAGAAATACGGCAAGGCCACCCCTGAGGCGCTCGTCGAATCGGCGGTGTGGGAGGCCTCGTTATTTGAAGAACACGACTTCCACGACTTCAAGATCTCGGTTAAACACCACGACCCGGTCGTGATGGTGCGGGCTTACCAGTTGCTGTCAGAACGAGGCGATTGGCCGCTGCACCTGGGTGTGACCGAGGCGGGGCCTACCTTCCAGGGCACCATCAAGTCCGCCACTGCCTTTGGAGCGCTGCTGTCACAGGGCATCGGCGATACGATCCGGGTGTCGCTGTCAGCGCCGCCGGTCGAAGAAGTCAAAGTGGGGTTACAGATTCTGCAGTCGCTCAACCTGCGCGAACGCAAACTCGAGATCGTCTCGTGCCCATCGTGTGGCCGCGCTCAAGTCGACGTGTACACCTTGGCCGAGAAGGTCACAGCTGGTCTGGAAGGGCTGCCGGTTCCACTTCGGGTCGCGGTGATGGGGTGTGTCGTCAATGGTCCAGGTGAGGCTCGCGAAGCTGATCTAGGTGTGGCATCGGGTAACGGCAAGGGGCAGATCTTCGTCAAGGGCGAGGTCATCAAGACCGTGCCAGAAGCAATGATCGTCGAAACGCTGATCGACGAGGCCATGCGCCTCGCCGAATCGATGCCCGCCCAAGAAGGTGCGGCGCCGACTGTGACAGTAGCGTCCTGAGACGCCAACTTGGTGAAGTGGTCCGGATATGACGGCGGTGATGGGGCAGAAGCGCCGCGAACTGCGTCGGCTTTCAGACCGGGATCTTCCCACCGCGGCAGCGCTGTGTCGCATCGATCCGGCGGCCTCCATCCTTGCGGCGTCTCGTATCAACGTGGCAGCGCAATCTGGGCTGCAATTCAGCGGTGGCGAACTATGGGGTTACCCGGCCGTCGGTGAACTAGAGGCCCTGGTGTGGGTGGGTACCAATGTTGTGCCTTTCAACCCCCACAGTGTGCCAGGTTTTGCGCAGGCGGTTGCCGAAGCGCTGATCGCGCGGAACCGAACGATGTCGTCGATTGTGGGCACTGATGTCGATGTCCTGGAGATATGGCGTCTGCTCGAACCGCGCTGGGCTCCAGCCCGTGAAGTGCGACCGGTACAGCACTCGATGACGATCGGGACTGAACCGCTTGTCGACCCGGACCCGCGGGTGCGACAGGCCACCGATCTTGATTTCGACTGTGTCTTCCCGGCTTGCGTGGCGATGTTCACCGAGGAGGTGGGTTACTCGCCGGTGCAGGCTGCGCCGCATGGTTACCCGCAACGGGTGCGGTGGCTGATCGATACGGGTTGTTCCTGGATCATTCCGAACGATGGGCCATCACTGGACGTACCGGTGCAGTTCAAAGCTGAAGTCGGAGCACGATCTGAGACCTTGGCACAATTACAGGGCGTCTGGGTGGCGCCGACACTGCGCGGACAGGGCATAGCAGCCCCCGCTGTCGCCGCCGTGGTCCAGGCGCTCCAGACGCAAGGCGTCACCCCGGCGCTGTATGTCAACGACTTCAACGAACCGGCTATCGCCACCTACCGGGCGGTCGGATTTGAGCGAGTCGGGACCTACGCCACCGTGCTGTTTTAAGGCGCAACTCACAACCGTCGGTCGAGCTCGTCGAAGGGTCGAGACCACCCGCCCCTCCCACGACGAATCGTCGCAAAATTCGTGTCATTGCCTAGTGTGCTAGGACGGTTCACGAATTTCGCGACGGTTCACAATTTTCCGACGGCTCATTGTTTGTGGTGTGCGAGAGCACCAACTGTCACAATCGCGATAATCAGCATGCCCGCCACGGCGAACCCCAGCGGCAGACTGATCCGAACCAGCACGGCGCCGATAGCAGCCCCGACGACTAGCGCCACTACTGCAGCCAGGCGCCGCACCCACCGCGGCGACGTTCCACCTGCCAGATACGAGTCAGCGGCAAGGCCGGTCAATGTTGAGGTGACCACCACGGTTGTGACGTCTTTGACGGACACTCGGCGGGCAGTCGCAGCCTGCAATCCCATGGCGATACCGAGCACCCCGGTGATCGAGAGCGCCCACGGCGTTCCGTAGACCGGAGTTCGCCACATCACGGCCGGAGCAAGGAGCAGGACGAAAAACCCGGTTGCAAGAAACGAGAGGGTTGTCGTGCGGTGCCAGCCGGTATCGGTGCGGCGGAGCACTCGTCCGCCGATCAAGGCACCGAGAACGTAGGCCACCAATGCTACGAGAGGTCCGGCAACTGGAAGCCCATCGGTGCCGGTGCTACCGATAGCCAGAATGACGACGTTGCCGGTCATGTTGGCGGTGAAGACTCGGTCAAGCCCCAGATACCCGATGGCGTCGATGATCCCTGTTGTCATGGTCAGAGCGACCATTGTGATCAGATTGATGCGGTCCGCGCGCATCACTCGGGGTTGTTCTTGACTCATGCCGGTGCCTTCTCACATGGTCGGATGTTTATCGTGCCGGATAAGACCCTACCGCTAACCAGCGGTCGGGCCATGATGTGCTGAAGCACCTCGCAGTATCGGTAGGCTTGGGTCATGCTCATTCGGATGTCCTCGTTGTTCCTGCGCACCTTGCGCGAAGACCCTGCCGATGCTGAGGTCGCCAGCCACAAACTGTTGGTGCGCGCTGGCTACATTCGTCGCGCGGCTCCCGGCATCTACACCTGGCTGCCGCTCGGGCTACGGGTGCTTGCGAAAATCGAGCGAGTCGTTCGCGATGAGATGGCCGCGGCAGGCGCCCAGGAAGTGCATTTCCCCGCCTTGCTACCTCGTGAGCCCTATGAGCAGACCGGACGGTGGACCGAATATGGTCCGAACCTGTTCCGGCTCCAGGACCGTAAGGAAGCCGACTATCTGCTCGCGCCCACGCACGAGGAGATGTTCACGCTTCTGGTCAAGGACCTGTATTCGTCGTATAAGGACCTGCCGGTCACGCTGTACCAGATCCAGACCAAGTACCGGGATGAGGCTCGACCGCGCGCCGGTCTGCTGCGCGGTCGCGAATTCATCATGAAGGACGCCTATTCCTTCGACATCGACGAGGCTGGGCTCGACCAGTCGTATCAGGCCCAGCGGGACGCCTACGAGCGGATCTTCACCCGGCTCGGTCTGGATTACGTCATCGTCACCGCGACCTCGGGAGCTATGGGAGGTTCGCGTAGCGAGGAGTTCTTGTCGCCCACCGCGATCGGCGAGGACACCTTCGTGCGTTCACCAGGTGGATTCGCCGCGAACGTTGAAGCTGTGACGACCCCGGCACCGGATCCGCTGCCATATGATGATGCTCCTGACAGCATGGTGATCGACACTCCTGACACGCCGACGATCGACACCCTTGTCGCGGTGCTCAATGACGTGGCACCGCGCGACGACCGGCCGTGGCAGGCGAGTGACACGTTGAAGAACGTCGTCTTCGCGCTGACCCAGCCCGATGGCACCCGAGAACTACTCGTTGTAGGAATCCCCGGTGACCGAGAAGTTGACATCAAGCGACTTCAGGCTGCCGTATCCCCAGCTGAAGTCGAGCCAGCAGGCGAGGCTGACTTCGCCAAACACCCTGCATTGGTGCGTGGATACATCGGTCCGCAGGTCATTGGACGAGCACACACCCGCGACGAGAACGCCGTGCGCTACCTGGTGGACCCGCGAGTGGTCACTGGAACGCGCTGGGCGACCGGTGCCAACGTTGCGGGCAAGCACGTGATCAACCTGGTGGCGGGCCGCGACTTCATCCCCGACGGCACCATCGAGGCAGCAGAGGTCCGAGCTGGCGACCCTGCACCGGATGGGTCCGGTCCGCTGGAACTCGCCCGCGGAATCGAGATCGGGCACATCTTCCAACTGGGACGCAAGTATGCCGAAGCGCTCGGTCTGAAGGTGCTGGACGTCAACGGCAAGCAGACTGTCGTGACCATGGGTTCCTACGGCATCGGAGTCTCACGCGCCCTCGCCGCGCTCGCGGAGAAGTATCATGACGAGCGCGGACTGTCGTGGCCGGTTCACCTGGCTCCGGCGAGTGTGCACATTGTAGCCACCGGCAAGGACGAGGCGGTGTTCACTACCGCCGAAGAGTTGGCTGCACAACTAGAAACGGCCGACATCGAGGTGCTCTATGACGATCGGAAGAAGGTATCGCCAGGGGTCAAGTTCGCGGACGCGGAACTGCTCGGCGTGCCGGTGATCGTCGTGGTGGGCCGCGGACTGGCCGATGGCAATGTCGAGGTGCGCACTCGTGCAACGGGCCAAAGCGACAATGTACCCGTGGCTGACGCTCTCCAGCACTTACAGTCACTCGTCGCGCTGCCGTCGGTCGAGTAGCGTCATCCTCCGCCGGTCGGATTGCGGCGAATCGAGTGGTGACAAAGAGGCGTATTGGGCTCAGCCGACGTCAGCTGCCTCGTACTCCGGCATGCCGGGGAAAGGTTCTGGTGTTGCTCCGGTACGCAGTGCGTCGTGATACGACTGCACCATCCAATCGAGCAGGTTGGCACGTTCGCCGGACGCGACATCCGGCAATAGTGCGCTGAACCGGTGAACCTGGGCAAGCCGCAGTTCGGCAATAGTGCGGCGAGCGGCGCGCTGGCGTGTGATATCACGGTCGAACTCGTAGAACAGCTCACGCGGATCATCGGCAGTATCAATTAACCCGCTCCGGGACGCCAGGGTACGTGCCCGATCTCGGTCGGATCGTGACTGTGCCAGCACGCGCTCTTTCCGGTTCCCGTCGAGGTGCAGTCCCCACATCTCGCGAATGTAGCCGATCGCATCCTGCGTCACGACCAGCGACTGGTAGTCGGAGGTTTCCAGTTCAGCGGGGATGGGCAGCTCCGGATTGACGGCGGCACTGACCAAATCGATGTCTGGAAGCGCGGTATCAGCTGCATTCGCAAGGCTTAAGGCATACCCGTAGTGGGCGGTTGCGATGGTCGCGAACAGTCGCGCATCAAGTGGAGCCGCGGTGGCTTCGAGGGCTGAGCGAGTGCGATTCGCCGCATCCGCCAACGTAGCAGTGAGTGTCTCGAGTGTCGGTGGCGCCTGACTCGGGGTCGGTTCGGCTTGGGCGACAACATAATCAGGGCCAGGATCGTAGATTCCGCCAAGTGCTTCTAGATGCGCCGCGGATGCAGTAAGAATGTCCTGCAACACGGCAGTGGTGGCATCATCATTTCCGCCAGTTGTAATCAACGTCTCGGCCGAGTCTCTGATGGTCAGCACATCGAGGACCATGGCCTCTCGAATGACCTCTACAGCATCCGGCGTGGGGGCGTGGGGGTTGTCGGTCTCCAGACGCAGACTGCAGCCGCCTAGCAAGACGGCAGCCAGAAGGGCCGCCAGAAGCGCGGCTATGGGGCGAGAAGCCAGACCGACTCGGGCCGGTGAAGTGTCGGGGTGCATCGGAATTGATCGTCTCACGACAAGCCCGGTATCGTCATCCAGCCATGCCGTGTGCCGCGAACCATGTATTCCGGCTAGGCTATCTATGGTTGTGATGCAATGGGTCGTCGCGGTGCGTACCGTGATGATTACTGAATAACAGGGAAAACTAAGCGAGGCGGTGTCTGATGGCCAAGTCCCGACGTTCTGGAGCGGCTCGGTCTCGGACTGCGGCACCACCGCAGCAGGAACTGGTCGAACTCACCACCAGACTTGAGGATGTCTCGCGTGACATCGCAACTCAAGCAGATGCCTTTGTCGAAGATGTCACAGTCAAGCGAGCCGGCTCCAAATTGCTTGTGCGAATCACAGTGGATTTGCCAGAAGACCGTGTCGGAGCGATGTCCTTGGATCATGTAGCCGATGTTTCCCGTGCGTTGGCAGAAAAATTCGACGAAACGGACGTCATCCCCGGGGCATACACCTTGGAGGTTTCCACACCCGGTACGTCGCGCCCATTGACGCAGTTGCGTCATTTCTTGCGGGCTCGAACCCGTCTGGTGCAATTGACAACAGTGACGGGTGATACCGTTACGGGCCGATTGCACGAGGTAATCGGCTCGCAATTGCATGTGATCAACGAGGAATCGAATACTCCGCTGGTGCTGGAGTTTGCCGATGTGAAACACGGCAATGTGCAAGTCGAATTGAAACGTGCTGCGTCGGATGACGAGATCGAGGTGGAGGACTGAGATGGACATCGATATGTCGGCGCTGCGCGCCTTGGAACGTGAGCGTGACCTGAGCCTGGAAGTGATGGTTGATGCCATCGAGCACGCACTGACTTTGGCGTACCACAAACTGCCTGGTGCCCAGCGTCACGCACGTGTCGAACTCGATCGGGCCTCCGGCCACGTCGTGGTGTGGGCCCGCGAAGAGATCGAAGTCGCTGATCTGGAATCGGACGATTCGGAGGCCACGCGCCGCGAACTCGGAGAAGAGTACGACGACACACCGCAAGACTTCGGGCGCATCGCAACAGCCACAGCACGGCAGGTGATCGTGCAGCGACTGCGCGAGGCAGAAGACAACCAGGTGCTCGGTGCGTTCAAGGACAAGGAAGGCCAACTGATCTCCGGTGTCGTCCAGCAGTCCGCAGATTCGCGCAACGTGAAGATCGACGTCGGGGGCACCGAGGCGCTCTTGCCGGCGCACGAGCAAGTCGCCAATGAGCAATACCGTCACGGCGAACGAGTGCGCGCCTATGTCGTCGAGGTCTCACGCGGAATGCGCGGACCCCAAGTCGTGTTGTCTCGCAGCCACCCTGAACTCGTGCGAAAACTATTTGAACTCGAAGCACCTGAGATCGCGGACGGCAGCGTGGAGATCGTTGCGATTGCCCGTGAAGCTGGGCACCGCACCAAACTGGCTGTGCGTTCGACCTTGCCGGAGTTGAACGCCAAGGGTGCATGCATCGGTCCGATGGGGCAGCGGGTGCGTGCGGTGATGGCCGAACTCGGCGGCGAGAAAATCGACATCATCGACTATTCGGACGATCCCGCGCGATTCGTTGCCAATGCGCTTTCTCCGGCAAAAGTCTCTTCGGTGACTGTGATCGATCCGCAGTCCCGAGTGGCACAGGTGGTCGTGCCCGACTACCAGCTCTCACTTGCGATCGGCAAAGAGGGACAAAACGCCCGACTCGCCGCGAAGTTGACGAGTTGGCGGATCGATATTCGCTCCGATGGGGAACAAGATCAGCCGTGACGAGTGTTGATGGACATAAATAGCGGTAGACTATCCACGGTGTCGGCACGCGAAGGCGTGCTCACCGCAGATTCCACGCGACGGACCGGTCCGGTTCGCACCTGTATCGGATGCCGTCGTCGTGATCTTCGTGCCAATGTATTGCGAGTAGTGGCGGACTCCCGTAACGGTGTTGCATATGTGCGCTTTGATGCGCGTGTAACGATGTCGGGCAGGGGAGCGTGGCTGCACGAACATTGTCTAGAAAAAGCGCTAACAAGGCGCGCCTTTGCGCGTGCCTTGCGATTGACCGGTCCAGTGGACACGAGCGAGATCGAAGAATTAGCGCGTCAGGCGAGGACAACCCTGTCCTCGATCGTCGATATGGAAAGCGGGTTGGAAGCCGATGGGCACCCGATGAGCACCCAGCGATGAGGTACTAACGACGGTCCACCCTGTCCGGGCGGGCCGAGACAGGAGAGATGTGGCAAAGGTCCGCGTATACGAGCTCGCCAAAGAGCTCGGTAAGTCCAGTAAGGACGTGATGGCGAAACTCACCGAGATGGGTGAGTTCGTCCGTTCCGCTTCGTCAACTATCGAGCCGCCGGTCGCGCGCAAACTGCGCGACGCATTCCCGCCGCCCGAAGAACCAGCGGCGCAGGAGAAACCAAAGGCGGAGCCCAAGAAGGCAACAGCGCCCAAACCAGCTGCTAAGAAGGCGGCGGCCGAAAAGGAAACAGACACTGCTCAGGCGGAGACTCCTGCGGCGGCGAACCCGAAGACAGCTAGTGCCGTCCCAGGTCCTCGTCAGGCCAAGAAGGCAGTAAGTGAGCCCGCTGAGACGGCAGTCGACAAGATCGTCGAGCCGGACGAGTTGACAGACAAGCCAGCCGCTGCGGCCAAGAGTTCAGATGCCGCCACGACACGCTCTGCTACGCCAGGGCCGCGTCCAGCGGCTCGGCCGGGCAACAATCCGTACGCTTCCAGCCAAGGCATGCCGCGACCAGGGGCTCGGCCGGGCAACAATCCGTACGCTTCCAGCCAAGGCATGCCGCGACCTGGCGGTCGCGGTGAACGTGCCGCGGACCAAGCACGCTCGGGTGAACGCGGCGGCACGCCTCGTCCTGGTGCAGCCCGCGCAGGCGGTGGCCCACGGCCAGGTGCCGCTCCACGTCCCGGTGGGCCAGCGCCTCGTAGCGGTGGCGGTCCACGTCCGAACCCAGGAATGATGCCGGGTCGTACCCCGCAGCGTTCCAACGAACGCCCCGCAGGTGGCGGTGGCCGGGGCCAAGGCGGTCGTGGAGGCCCTGGTGGCGGCGGCGGTTTCGGTGGCGGTGCGCCTCGTGGAGGCCCTGGTGGCGGCGGTGGTTTCGGCGGCGGTCGTCCTGGCGGTCGCGGTGGAGCCGGCCGCGGCAGCACGCAAGGTGCCTTCGGTCGTCAAGGCGGCCGCCCGGCACGAGGCCGTAAGTCGAAACGGGCGAAGAGGCAAGAGTTCGAGGCGATGCAGGCACCGTCACTTGGCGGCGTGCAGGTTCCTCGCGGCGATGGTCATACGGTCATCCGACTGCGCCGGGGTTCATCCCTGGCGGACTTCGCTGACAAGATCGATGCCAACCCGGCATCACTAGTCACGGTGCTGATGCACCTCGGCGAGATGGCGACAGCCACTCAGTCACTCGATGAGGACACGTTCGGTGCCCTCGGTGCCGAATTGGGCTACGTCATTGAGATGGTCTCAGCTGAGGACGAAGATCGTGAGCTGCTCGAAGGCTTCGACATCGACCTTGAGGCTGAGGAAGCCGGAGAGTCCGACGAGGACCTCGAAGCTCGTCCGCCGGTCGTGACCGTCATGGGTCACGTCGACCACGGTAAGACTCGACTGCTCGACGCGATCCGCAACACCAACGTGCTCGCAGGTGAGGCCGGAGGCATCACCCAGCACATCGGTGCCTACCAGATTCAGCACGAGTACGAGGGCAACGAGCGAGCCATCACCTTCATCGACACCCCGGGTCACGAGGCGTTCACCGCCATGCGTGCTCGCGGTGCGCAGGTCACCGACCTCGCGATCCTCGTGGTCGCGGCCGATGACGGGGTGATGCCTCAGACGATCGAGGCGCTCAACCACGCGCAGGCTGCCGGTGTGCCGGTGGTCGTGGCGGTCAACAAGGTGGACAAGCCTGAGGCCAACCCGGCGAAGATCCGTCAGCAGTTGACCGAATACAACCTGGTCGCTGAGGAATACGGCGGTGACACCGTGTTCGTCGACGTTTCCGCTCGGCAGAACATGGGCATCTCCGAGTTGCTCGACTCGGTGCTGCTCGTCGCTGACGCAGAACTCGACCTGCGCGCTAACCCAGACAAGCACGCTCGTGGTGTTGCCATCGAAGCGAACCTCGACAAGGGACGCGGTGCGGTCGCGACGGTGCTCGTCCAATCTGGAACCTTGGCTGTCGGTGACTCGATTGTGGCCGGAACCGCCTACGGACGTGTCCGTGCCATGTTCGACGAGTACGGCAGCGCCGTCGATGTCGCGTTGCCGTCACGTCCGGTCCAGGTACTGGGTCTGACTTCAGTGCCGCGTGCAGGTGACACCTTCCTGGTGGCCCCCGAAGACCGCACGGCTCGCCAGATCGCTGAGAAGCGCGAGGCTGCTGAACGCGCCGCTACCTTGGCGAAGCGCCGCAAGCGGGTTTCGCTGGAGGACTTCACCCAGGCTCTCGAACAGGGCAAGGTCACCACGCTCAACCTCGTGCTCAAGGGCGATGTCTCAGGTGCTGTCGAAGCGCTCGAGGACGCACTGCTCAAGATCGACGTGGGCGAGGAAGTCCAGTTGCGCATCATCCACCGCGGTGTGGGTTCCATCACGCAGAACGATGTCAACCTGGCCACCGTGGACAACGCGATCATCATCGGCTTCAACGTCAAGCCCGCTGAGCGCGTTGCCGAACTGGCAGACCGCGAAGGTGTGGACATCCGCTTCTACTCGGTCATCTACCAGGCGATCGATGATGTTGAGGCAGCGCTTAAGGGCCTGCTCAAGCCCGAGTTCGAAGAGGTGCAGACCGGTACCGCGGAGATCCGCCAGATCTTCCGTTCGTCGAAGTTCGGCAACATCGCAGGTTCGATCATTCGTTCCGGTTCGATCAAGCGGAACTCGAAGGCACGAGTGCTGCGTGACGGCGTGGTCGTCGGCGACAACCTCGCAATCGACTCGCTGCGCCGTGAGAAGGACGACGTCACAGAGGTGCGGGAAGGCTTCGAGTGCGGTATTGGCCTCGGTTCCTTCAACGACATCGCTGAAGGCGACATCGTCGAGACCTTCGAACTGCGCGAAAAGCCGCGCGACTGAGTTGTTTCAGCAGGTGGTGGGGCTCATCCGATTTCGGGTGAGCCCCACCATCTGTAGTCGCCATCTGAAATGAGGAGACAGCGATGAAAGAGAATCCCCGCGCTATTCGACTGGCCGAGCGAATCCAGCAGATCGTGGCCATGTTGCTCGAAGGGCGAATCAAGGACCCTCGGTTGGGGTTTGTCACCGTTACGGATGTGAAGGTGACGGGCGACTGCCAGCATGCTTCGGTCTACTACACCGTGCTCGGCAGTGAGGAGGACCGTGCCGGAACCGCAGCCGCACTGGCACGGGCTAAGGGTTTGATCCGTTCCGAGGTCGGCAAGCAGACTGGGTTGCGCTTGACCCCTACCATCGAGTTCCATCTGGACGAGATTCCCGAGGGCGCGCAACAGCTCAACGATGCGTTGGCTGAGGCTCGTCGTCGTGACGAAGAACTCGCCAGACTGCGTGCAAGCGCTCAGCCTGCGGGGGATGCTGACCCATATAAGAAGCCGACTGAACGTGCGGACGACTGAACGCACGCAGGAGTGAGCATGACGGCACCTAGCGTCGCTGTGATTGGAATGGGACAGGCCGGTTTGTCGGCCGCCCATCACCTGCAGCGGCGCGGGGTGCCGTCTCTTCTTCTCGACTCCGAATCCGGGCCAGGCGGAGCTTGGCGCCACCGTTGGGATTCACTGACAATGGCGACGGTCAACGGAATCTTCGAGCTTCCGGGGATGCCCGTCCCCGCCGTGGATTCTCGCGAGCGAAGTTCCGTGGCAGTGCCGCGCTACTTCGCGCAGTACGAGCGAGAACACGGCTTCGAAGTGCATCGCCCAGTGCAGGTGCAGCGCGTCGAGCGGAATTCGACCGGCTTTGACGTCGTCACTTCGGATGGACAGTGGTCCGTGCGCGCCGTCATTAATGCGACCGGCACATGGACGAAGCCACGTGTCCCGGATTATCCGGGCAGGGCAGAGTTCGCCGGTCGGCAGTTGCATGCAGCCCAGTACCGCAACCCTGCGGCGTTCGCCGGTCGGCGAGTCGCGATAGTCGGCGGCGGTATCACCGCAGTGCAGTTACTGGACGAGATCTCCGCGGTCACCGAGACCAGGTGGTTTACTCGGCGAGAGCCGGTGTGGGTGAACGAGTTCCGGCGCGAGACCCTAGGCAGGCAAGTGGAGACGCAGGTGGCCGCGGATGTCGCGCAAGGACTGCCGGTGGGGTCGATTGTCTCGTATACCGGCCTGGTGGAGAGCCCGCATTCCCAGCGCGCCAAAGCTCGCGGAGCGCTCGTGCGACACCCGATGTTCGCCTCCATCGAAGCGAATGGGGTGCGTCTGCATGACGGACGCTTCGAGCCGTTCGACGTGATCTTGTGGGCCACGGGTTTTCATGCCGCGTTGGATCATCTCCGCCCGCTCGGCCTCGACCCGGTGGACGGGATAGCCATGGACGATACCGCGGTTGTGGGCGAGCCGATGTTGCATCTGATCGGCTATGGCCCGAACCAGTCGACTATCGGCGCGAATCGCGCAGGCCGCAGAGCCGTCGCTGCACTGCTCAAGGCCGGACTGCACGAATAGTCGTCGTTGCTACGGTGATAACGTGTCTGAGCGTGAAGACTGACAGACGCGACGACCGGCCCTGGGCCAAGATCGACGACGGCGTGCTCGTCGTGGACAAACCGCAAGGATGGACGAGCCACGATGTCGTGGCGAAGATGCGGTATCTGGCGAAGAACCGCAAGATCGGCCATGCTGGCACGCTCGACCCCATGGCGACGGGAGTGCTCGTCTTAGGAATCGGTCGGGCGACGCGGCTGCTCAGCTACATTGTGGATGCGCCGAAGGAGTATCACGCGACATTGCGGTTGGGGATTGCGACGACCACGGAGGACGCCGAGGGGGAGCGGACCGAGTCACCCGGTTTTGCCCATGCTGATCCGGCTGCAGTTGAGGTCGCTGCGGCCAAGTTTACCGGCACGATTATGCAGGTGCCCTCGGCGGTCTCGGCCATCAAGGTTGATGGGAAGCGGGCCTATGACCTGGTGCGTCAGGGCGAGGATGTGAATCTTGCGGCGCGTGAGGTGAATATCTCCCTCATCGATGTCATCGAGGTGCGCACTGCTACGACTGACGATGGCATAGCGGTGGTCGATGTCGACCTGGTGGTTCGGTGCTCGGCTGGCACATACATTCGGGCTTTGGGACGAGATATTGCGCATGAACTGGGAACTTGCGGTCATTTGACGGCGTTGCGTCGCACTCATATCGGCGATTTCACCGTTGAAGGTGCGCTCGGGCCGATCCCGCTGGAAGAACAGACGAAGACTGAAGGCGCACTGGCGGTGAGGTCTATCGCGGATGCCATCTCAGCGGTATTGCCGGTGCGTCACGTCACAGATGACGAAGCCCGTGAACTGAGTTTTGGGCGTGCGGTCACGGCCACTGGAAAACCCGGAACCTTTGGAGCGCTCTCGGCATCCGGGGAGGCAGTGGCTTTGCTGGAGGATCGTCGAGTGCGCGGAGAACTCGTCGCGCAGCCCGTCGTGGTGCTTGCTCCAGCCAACTGACCCGCCGAGCCCGCCCTGCGCTGGTCGAGCCTCTCGAGCCCACCCGCCAATCGATCTCTGAGTCCATATCGAGGGCATTCGTCTACCGTGAACTTTGTTAGTTTGCCGCTTCCATTCCTTCTCGGCCGTTTTGTGCGCATACTCCCGACTAGGCTCCTGTGGGTGCTTGCTCGATCGAGGTCGTAGCGATCGGTGGCGCGGGCGTCAATGAGGCGCCTTTCGCTCGGCGTGTGCCGGGGCGGTCCTGTTGCCTAAGAACTAATCCCGAACACGACTGCCTTGGTTACCCCAGGGGTTGATGAGCGTGACACCTGTCGAGTGAAAATCTGCCACATTGCGAGTGCCGAGCGTTGCGCTGGTCGCTAGGCACACTGTAGCGATCATCAGATCAACGATAGGCAATGGCCGCCCTACTCGCTCTGAGGCAGCAGCAAGCTTGCCCTAGTGCGTAGCAGCAACATGGTCGAACTGAAGCATGCCGTCTACGTACAAGGCAAGAATTTGGTCAATCTGGGTGCGAAGCCGATATGTGCGAGCACCTTCGTCCAGCCGTTCCACCCTATAGACGAGTTCCGCTGCAGTCATCGCAGTGATGGCGCAGTATGCGTCATTCTTGCGAAGAAACGCGGTCACATTGCTGTCAGGTTCAGTACGAAGGGTCTCCGAAATGACGTTGGTATCCAGCACATACCTCATGGCAACTCAACTGATCGCTGCGTTTCTGCACGCTTCGGTAGGTCAATTTCAATCACCAAGCCGTCTTCGACGATCTGTCTGATGCAGTCGATCCGTGACCCACGCTGGGGTTGTACTGCTTGAGCGAGTATTCGGGTAGTGCGGGATCCATCCGGCACGTTCGCCCTGTACTTCCATGGTGGCCAGATATCATCGGACTTAGTACTCGTCATGAAGTACTCACATTAGGTCACCGTCGACTCGAAGGAATACGCATGTCTGCCAATGCCCCTGCGCCTGAAACCGGTAACGCCGTCCAGGTTCCCACTCACTGGTACAACATCCAGGCGGACTTCCCCGAGCCGATGCCGCCGCACTTGCACCCTGGAACCAACGAGCCCATCACGGTAGACGACCTGGTGGGCCTGTTCCCGCGCGCCCTGGCCGAACAAGAGCTGAGCACCGAACGCTACATCGAGATCCCTCAAGCCGTTCGTGACGTCTATCAGATCTGGCGCACCACGCCACTCGTCCGTGCTACCCGACTGGAGCAAGCGTTGGGCACCTCGTCTCGCATCTACCTCAAATACGAGGGCGTCTCGCCCGTCGGCAGCCACAAACCCAATTCAGCGGTCGCGCAGGCCTACTTCAACAAAGAAGAAGGCATCACCAAGCTCACCACTGAAACCGGAGCCGGGCAGTGGGGGAGCTCACTTGCCTTCGCCGGGGCGCTGTTCGGCGTGGATATCGAGATCTGGCAGGTGGCTGCATCATACGAGTCGAAGCCATACCGCCGTTATCTGATGGAACTGTACGGTGGCGCGGTCCACTCCAGCCCATCCGAACTGACCGAGGCGGGACGAGCAATCCTCGCTGCGACTCCCGACACCCCTGGTTCACTAGGCATGGCCGTATCGGAAGCCGTTGAGGTCGCAATGAAAGAGCCTGCAGCGCGCTACGCGCTGGGCAGCGTGCTCAACCATGTGTCACTGCACCAAAGCGTCATCGGGCTGGAAGCCATTGAACAGTTGGCACTTGCGGGGGAGGATACCGCCGATGTCGTCTTCGGTTGTGCCGGTGGCGGTTCAAACCTCGCAGGCCTGTCCTTCCCGTTCCTACGTGACGTGCTGACCAAGGACGCCAAGACCCGGGTCGTCGCGGCCGAACCAGTGGCCTGCCCTTCGCTGACTGAGGGTGAATACCGTTATGACTTCGGTGACTTCTCCGGCATGACGCCGCTGCTCAAGATGTACACCTTGGGCAAGGACTTCGTGCCGGACCCGATCCACGCCGGTGGTCTGCGCTATCACGGTATGGCACCATTGCTCAGCCACGCCAAGCACATCGGACTGGTCGATGCTGTCGCCATCGCGCAGGACAAAGCCTTCCACGCCGGCATTCTGGTTGCTCGCACGGAAGGCATCGTGCCAGCACCGGAATCCACCCACGCTCTCGCTGCCGCGTTCGATTACCTAGGGCAGAACGACCGTGACGAGACCATCGTGATCGGGGTCTCAGGACACGGACAACTCGACCTGCCCGCCTATGGCGGCTTCTTGGAGACGTATGATCGCTGAGGACCCGCAGCGGGTTCGCAGGTGATGTAACGAGCGGTGCTGCCGCTGTGCGCCTGCCCTTGACGTGGTATCCGAAGGGAAATAAGTGCAGATCTTCGAAGGGATCGAGCGGGTTCCGGTGGGTTTTGGTCCCTGTGTCGTCACCATCGGCAATTTTGACGGGGTGCATCGCGGACATCGTGAGGTGCTCGAGCAGGTCGCGTCTCTCGCGCGTCGCGATGGTCTGCAGTCAGTCGCCATGACCTTTGACCCGCACCCGGCGCAGGTGCACCGGCCCGACCATGCCCCGGCCGCGATCTGCTCGTTGCAAGAACGGCTGAGTCATATCGCTGACGCTGGCGTCGATGCGACTCTGGTCATTCATTACACCGAAGACTTCGCACGGCAGTCTCCTGAGCAGTTCGTGCAGAGTTTTCTGGTCAACCTGCTGCAGATGCGCACCATAGTTGCCGGGCACGACATCCGGTTCGGCTGGGGCAATGAAGGCAACATCGACACCTTGCGTGCACTCGGACGTAGCTATGGGTTCGATGTGGTGGTCATCCATGATGTCGGCCGTGGGGACACAGACAGTGGCGTGAGTGGGGAGCCAAGCCGCTGGTCGTCAAGTCTGATCCGCCGGGCGTTGCGCCAGGGTGATGTGACCACAGCCAATCGGATGCTCGGACGACTGCATCGTATGTCTGGTGAGGTGGTGCACGGTGATCATCGTGGCCGTGAACTGGGATTTCCAACTGCGAATCTGAGTACGGACAGTGAAGGACTTGTTCCGGCTGATGGTGTTTACGCAGGTTGGTTGACGGTGTTGGATTCCGATGCGATAGGTCAGGACGAGCCTGCCCGGTTGCCAGTCGCCATCTCCGTCGGCACCAATCCGACCTTCGACGGAAGCGAACGTCGGGTCGAATGCTACGTGCTCGACCGCGATGACCTGGATCTGTACGGCCATCACGTACGAGTCGAGTTCGTCGGCTTCGTGCGCGGTCAGGTGGCATTCGAGTCTGTGACGGCACTCGTCGAACAAATGCACGCGGACGTAACTCGGGTACGAACCGCCCTCGCCGTGGGGAATGCCTGAGAAACCCCCCACGGCGAGGACGATAAGGACTACGCCCTGACCCCGCTGACGATCGACTGAACCTCGTCAGCTGTCTCCGCTTGGCGTAGACGTTCCACCATCTTCGGATCGGTGAAAATCCGACTGACTTTCGCCAGGATGTCCAGATGGTCGTTGCCCTTGCTGGCTATGCCGATCACGAATTCCACCTCGTGCCCGTTCCATTCGATCGGACGGCTGTAGCGAACGAAACTGAGTCCCGTGCGCTGCACCAGTTCTTTGGCTTCTACGGTGCCGTGTGGAATCGCCAGGCCGGAACCGACATAGGTCGAAACCGACAACTCGCGTTCGTGCATGGCCGCGACATACTCCTGCGGGATGACGTTCTCGGCCATCAGGAGCGCTCCGGCTTCGTCGATGGCTTCTGCTTTCGTAGCCGCCACTCCATCGAGCTTGATCGCTGAAAGCGCCAGGAGCTTAGCCGTCGATGCGTCGGACGTTCCGCCGCTAGACGGCGTTTGGCCCGATGCGTCTGGGCTGTTCGACTTGATGATGAGCTCTACGACTTCGTCGTAGCGAGGGCTGCCCATGAAGTTCTCAACTGAGACGTGCCGCGCAGATGGTGTGCGCTGTCGCGCCCGTTCAGTGAGATCTTGATGGGTGACGACGAGATCGACTTCGTCTTTCAGATTAGAAATGGCCTTGTTCTCGACGGTCACATCGTTGAATCCTGCCTCGCGGATCTTGCGCCGCAGCACACTTGCTCCCATGGCGGACGAACCCATCCCGGCATCGCAGGCGAACACGATGGTGCGGATGGGGCCAGCGGCGATACCGCCGGTGAGTGCGCTCGCGACAGACGATTTCTTGCCTTTGAGCTTCTCCATCGATTCCGTAGCGCTCGCAAGGTCATCGTCCTTGTCCTTGTCGAATCTCAGCAAGAAGCCCGCGACGACGAACGTCACCGTCGCGGAAAGCACGACTGAGAGGATCACACCGATCAGACTGCCGACCGGCGATTGAATGAGAACCGCGATGATCGACCCCGGTGCGGCGGGCGCCCGCAACCCTGAATCGAAGACCATGTTTGTTCCGACACCGGTCATGCCGCCAGCGATCATCGCCAGGATCAGTTTGGGCTTCATCAGGATGTACGGGAAGTAGATCTCGTGGATACCACCGACGAAGTGAATCAGCGCCGCACCGGATGCGGAAGCTCGCGCCAACCCGGCACCGAAGACCATGAACGCCAGCAGCAGACCGAGACCGGGCCCGGGGTTGGCCTCGATGAGGAACAGAATCGACTTGCCGTTGGTGGTGGATTCGGCGGTTCCAAGAGGTGTGAAGACACCATGGTTGATGGCGTTGTTAAGGAACAGGACCTTGGCGGGTTCGACGAGTACTGAGGTGAAGGGCAGCAGCGAGTTGTCGACGAGGAAGTCGACCACCTTCTCCGCGCCGTTGGAGAACGCCGTGACAAAAGGTCCGGCGACGACAAAGCCAAAGATCGACAGCAACATCCCCCAGATGCCAGCGGAGAAGTTGTTGACCAGCATTTCGAAGCCGGGCCGGATCTTATGCTCCCATAGTTGGTCGAGTTTCTTCATCGACCAGCCGCCCAGTGGCCCCATGACCATCGCACCGAGGAACATCGGCACCTCGGCGCCCGTGACGGCACCCATCGTCGCTATCGCTCCGACGACACCGCCTCGGATCGTGTCTTTATAGGCCATGCGTCCACCGGTGTATCCGATGAGCAGCGGGAGCAGGTAGGTGATCATCGGGCCGACGATGCCGGTGCCGTCGGCTCCCGACCCCCAGGCGCCTAGGCGTTCAACGAGGCCGTAACTGCCCTCGTATCCAAACCAGCCGCCGACCAGCGTTATCCAGCCGGCTTCGATGAATAGTGCGGTGATCAAACCCCACGCGATGAATGCGCCGATATTGGGCAACACCATATTCGACAGGGCCGTGCCGAGTTTTTGAATTGCGACGCGCGCGCCGCGCGGCGCACGGGTCGCCGTGGGAACGGACATATCTCCTCCTTGAGAAACGTTAACCGGCGCAACCTCACCGTCGAGGTGTGACCCGGATCACTCTGACAACAACCAGTAAACCGCACTTTCCACTAAATGCCAACAGTAACCAACTAAAGTCACCTTTATTTGTGTCGAGTAGTGTGGTTATGATGAGGTGGGCGCCAATAATGTCGCCACCATCGCAAGAGTTGGAGTACCAATGAAGGTCCTACGCTTTTATGCACCCGAAGACGTCCGCATTGAGGATCGTCCCGAGCCAGAATGCGGTCCGGATGAGGTCAAGATCCGGGTCCGCAACTGTTCCACCTGTGGAACCGACGTGAAGATTTTCTTCAACGGTCACCAGAACCTGACGCCGCCGCGTACCATCGGACACGAGATCGCCGGCGAGGTCGTCGAGGTCGGATCGCAGGTGGCCGAAAGATTCTCCCAACAGTGGGAGATCGGAGACCGCGTGCAGGTCATCGCGGCAGTCCCGTGCGGCGAATGCTATGAATGCCGTAAGGGATGGATGGCAGTCTGCGAAAACCAGACATCCGTCGGCTACCAGTACGACGGCGGCTTCGCGGAGTACATGATTGTTCCCGCACAGGTCCTCAAGGTCGACGGGCTCAACCGCATTCCCGATTCGGTGGGCTTTGACGAGGCTTCTGCTGCTGAGCCCCTTGCCTGTGCCATCAACGCGCAGGAACTGTTGGGGATTGAGCCCGGCGATACGGTTGTCGTCTTCGGTGCCGGGCCGATCGGTTGCATGCACGTACGTGTAGCGCGCGGAGTTCATCAGGCAGGCGCCATTTACCTCATCGATGTCAATGCGGAAAGGCTCAAGCTCTCTGCAGACGCCGCGAGACCCGACGAGGCGATCGACGGTTCCCAAGTCGACGTCGTCGAACGGGTCAAGGAACTCACCGGGGGGCGCGGCGCGGATGTCATCATCACTGCCACCGCAGCCAAGATCGCTCAGGAACAAGCCATCGCCATGGCGGCGCGCAACGGCAGGATCTCGTTCTTTGGCGGGTTGCCCAAGAACGACCCCGTGATCCAGTGCGACTCGAATGTTGTCCACTACCGGCAACTGCACATCCACGGTGCGAACGGTTCAGCTCCGGAGCATAACCGACGCGCCCTCGAGTACATCGCAAACGGAAAAGTCCCGGTCAAGGATCTCATTACTGACCGGGTGCCGCTGACCGAGGTGTTGGATGCCTTCGAGATTGTCAAGAACGGCACCGGCATCAAGGTCACCGTCGAGCCATAGCCACTGCCACATTGATCCGGCGACGAGTTCGAACCGGGCTCGTCGCTGGGCCACGGACACTCAGCGTTGCCGCTGACGGGTCCTGTGTCACCTATGCTTGGTGATGCTCAACCGTGCACAGACCAGCGAATAGGGGAGACCGCGATGTACCCGGAGGAACGCCGCCAGGCGATGGGGCAACTCGTGCAGTCTCGTGGTCGTGTCTCGGTACAGGAGCTTGCCGAGACATTCGACGTAACGACAGAGACGGTCCGACGAGATCTCAGTCTGCTTGAGAAATCACGAGTAGTGCGCAAAGTCCACGGTGGCGCCGTACGCGCAGCATCGTTGTCGGTGATGGAATCGCGCCTCGATGAGCGCGACCGAGTGCGGGCAGCTGAGAAGGAGATGATTGCGCGAGCCGCATTCATGCTCCTGCCTGAGGAGGGGGGGACCGTGCTCATCGATGCCGGCAGCACAACGGGCAGGCTCATCGAGATGTTCCCACACGATCGTCGCCTTACGGTATTTACCCACGGCGTGTCCATCGCCGCCCGGCTGGCGTCCCTGCCGCACATTGACCTGCATCTGCTTCCCGGCAAGGTGCGGCGCACCACGCAAGCGGCAGTTGGAGCGGCCACGATCGAAGCGATCCAGCGTCTCCAGGTCGACGTCTGCTTCTTGGGAACAGATGCGGTCTCACCCGCGCGCGGGTTTTCAACACCAGATCCGGACGAGGCACTGGTCAAGACGGCGATCGTACAAAGCGCCCGTCACAGAGTCGTCTTGGCTGACTCGGGAAAATTCGGCGGCGACGCCACCGTCGCATTCGCTGAACTCGGGGAAGTCGACACGTTGGTGACAGAGGCGGAGAGCGATGTGCTGCCTCGTTCCCTGCTCAGCCAGTTAGGCGTGGAACTGCTCGTGGCAGCAGCCGCCTCATGACGAGCGAATACTGCGGCATATCGCGGGACGTAGCGCCTCGGTTCGATCTGGTAAGATAAATGATTGCCGTCAGAACGGCCGCGGATCCAGAGCGCTCGGGTGGATCAGCCCCGAAGCACCGCGCAACGATCAACAACCAAGGAGAATCGTGCCACTCGACACTGCCACAAAGCAGCAGATCATCAAAGAGTTCGGAACCAGCGAGTCGGACACCGGTTCGCCTGAGGTGCAGGTCGCACTTCTCACGCAGCGCATCAAGGACCTCACCGAGCACCTCAAAGAGCATAAGCACGACCACCACTCACGTCGTGGCCTGCTCCTCCTCGTCGGCCAGCGCCGCCGTCTACTCGGCTACCTGCAGAAGGTCGACATTGAGCGTTACCGCAGCCTGATTGAGAAGCTCGGTCTACGCCGCTAAGTTTTTCGTCACCAGCCCGGACCTGTGATGGGTCCGGGCTGGTGGTGCAAATACGCCCAGATAACAACACACCCCTGCTAAGGATTCGAGTTCGGTCCTCGGTAGTGGCCTCCGGTACGACGTCAGTCGTCCGTGGGCCTCGATCGAAGACCGCTGCAAGAACATGACAGCAGGGATCGATCAAGAACGGAGGGTACCCGTGGAAGGTCCCGACATTACATTCGCTGAAGCAATCATTGACAATGGTCGCTTTGGAAAGCGCACGATTCGCTTTGAAACCGGTCGCCTCGCCAAGCAGGCTGGCGGTGCGGTCATGGCATACCTCGATGGTGAGACCGCACTGCTGTCAACCACGACAGCCGGCAAGCACCCGAAGGAGCAATTCGACTTCTTCCCGCTGACAGTCGACGTTGAAGAGCGTCAATACGCTGCGGGCAAGATCCCTGGCTCGTTCTTCCGTCGCGAAGGACGTCCGTCCACCGACGCGATCCTGGCCTGCCGCCTGATCGACCGCCCGCTACGCCCCCTGTTCGTCAAGGGCTTGCGTAACGAGGTCCAGGTCGTGGCGACGGTTCTCGCGATCCACCCCGATGACGCCTACGACGTCGTTGCCATCAACGCGGCATCGGCTTCGACCCAGATTTCAGGTCTGCCGTTCTCCGGTCCGGTCGGTGCAGTGCGGTTGGCGCTCGTCGACGGTCAGTGGGTTGCGTTCCCGAAGTACTCCGACAAGGAGCGTTCGGTCTTCGAGATCGTGATCGCTGGTCGCAAGATCCGCGACGAGCAGGGCAACGAAGACGTGGCCATCGCCATGATCGAGGCCGAGGCCAGCGAACAGGCCTGGACCCTGATCAAGCAGGATGGCGCCCAGGCGCCGACCGAGCAGATCGTGGCCGAGGGCATCGAGGCTTCCAAGCCATTCATCCGCGCATTGGTTGAAGCACAGGAACAGCTCGCGGCCCAGGCAGGCAAGGAAGTTCAAGACTTCCCGCTGTTCCCTGACTACCAGGACGATGCGCTGGCCGCAGTGGAAGCCGCTGTCACCGCACGCCTTGAAGAGGCACTGTCTATCGCTGACAAGCAGACTCGCGAGAACCGCCTCGATGAGATCAAGGGCGAGGTTGGCGAAGAACTCGCTGCATCCTTCGAAGGACGCGAGAAGGAGATCTCCGCTGCCTATCGCTCAGTGCAAAAGGCGATCATCCGCCGCCGGATCCTCACCGATGGATTCCGTATCGACGGCCGTTCGCTGACGGACATCCGCTCGCTCGCAGCTGAGGTGGACGTGCTGCCGCGTGTCCACGGGTCGGCATTGTTCGAGCGTGGCGAGACTCAGATCCTGGGTGTGACCACGTTGAACATGCTGCGTATGGAGCAGCAGATCGACTCGCTCAGCCCAGAGACGCGCAAGCGCTACATGCACAACTACAACTTTCCGCCCTACTCGACCGGTGAGACCGGACGCGTGGGCAGCCCCAAGCGTCGCGAGATCGGCCACGGTGCTCTCGCCGAGCGTGCCATCGTGCCGGTGCTGCCGACACGTGAAGAGTTCCCCTACGCGATCCGTCAGGTGTCCGAGGCACTCGGCTCCAACGGTTCGACCTCCATGGGATCGGTCTGCGCCTCGACGCTTGCCCTGCTCAACGCCGGTGTGCCGCTGCGCGCACCCGTCGCGGGTATCGCCATGGGTCTGGTCTCGGGAGAGGTCGACGGCGAGACCAAGTACGCCGCGCTGACTGACATCCTCGGCGCCGAAGACGCCTTCGGCGACATGGACTTCAAGGTCGCTGGTACCTCGGAGTTCGTCACCGCTATCCAACTCGACACCAAACTGGATGGCATCCCGGCTTCAGTCCTGGCTGCAGCTTTGCAACAGGCACGCGAAGCACGCCTGGAGATCCTCGATCTGATCAACGAGACCATCGACACTCCGGACGAGATGGCCGAGACCGCACCGCGCGTTATCGCTGTCAAGGTTCCAGTCGACAAGATCGGTGAGGTCATCGGACCTAAGGGCAAGATGATCAACCAGATTCAAGAAGAAACTGGCGCAGACATCACCATCGAAGACGACGGCACCGTGTACATCGGCGCTGTCGACGGCCCGTCCGCAGAGGCGGCACGCGCGCAGATCAACGCGATCGCCAACCCGACCGTGCCAGAGGTCGGCGAGCGGTTCGTCGGAACCGTCGTCAAGACCACGAGCTTCGGTGCCTTCGTCTCGCTGACTCCCGGCAAGGACGGACTGCTGCACATCAGCCAGATCCGCAAGCTGGTCGGCGGAAAGCGCATCGAGAACGTTGAAGACGTCGTCTCGATCGGCCAGAAGCTTCAGGTCGAGATCGGCGAGATCGACCCGCGCGGCAAGCTGTCCCTGCTTGCCGTGGTCGACGAGGACGAGGCCGCCGACACGGAGGCGCAGAGCTGACGTGCCGTGGCAACTGCCCATCGTCGCAGCGACAGATGACGCTGCAGCACTGACCGCCGGGCAGGACGGAGTGACGATTCGTCGCTCCGTCCTGCCCGGCGGCGTTCGCGTCCTGACAGAGTCAGTCCCCGGCGTGCGATCGGTCTCGATCGGCTTCTGGGTTCCAGTCGGGTCCAGGGACGAGACCGACGGTCATTATGGATCGACGCACTTCTTAGAACACCTGCTGTTCAAAGGAACGAGCCGTCGCAGCGCAGCGCAGATCGCCGAAGCCTTCGATGCTGTCGGTGGCGAATCGAACGCTGCGACCAGCAAAGAGCACACTTGCTATTACGCGCGCGTGCTCGACGCCGATCTGGATATGGCTGTGGACGTATTGGCCGATATGGTCACCTCGGCCACATTGGATCCGGCTGATTTCGAGATGGAACGTCAGGTCATCATCGAAGAGCTGGCGATGACCGAAGACGATCCAGCCGATGTGGCCCACGAAGCGTTCAGTGCCGCCGTGCTCAGCCCGACGGCACTTGCCCGTCCCATCGGAGGAACCCGCGACACCATCGGTGCCGTCCCGCGTGACGCGGTGTGGGAGCACTACCGGGAGCATTACCGACCGGACACCTTGGTTGTGACCGCCGCAGGTAACGTTGACCACGACGAGCTGTGTGCTCGTCTGCTGGCCAGCCTGGAACAGGGCGGATGGGAGCTGGCGCTCGACGCCGCTCCGCGGCCTCGCCGTGCCACCCGGTCGAAGACAAGTATCGGCCCCGGCGAACGCCGTCATGTTGACCGGCCCGGTGAACAGTCCCATGTGCTGGTGGGCGCACCTGGGCTGGCCCTGGGCGACCGGCGGCGTTTCGTCATGTCGGTGCTGAGCACGATCCTGGGTGGCGGCATGTCGTCACGGTTGTTCCAGCAGATCCGAGAACAGCGCGGTCTGGCATACACCACATACGGGTTCGCCTCGTCCTACTGCGATGCGGGCACCTTCGGCATGTACGCCGCGTGCGCGCCACGCAATGTCACCGAGGTCGAAAAGCTCATGATCGAGCAACTTGACCGGCTCGCGAGCGAACGAGTGCCAGCGGACGAACTGTTGCGCGCCCAGGGTCAGCTGACCGGTGGACTGGTGCTGGGCATCGAAGACACAGCTTCGCGCATGAGCAGGCTGGGCCGGGCAGAGATCTCGCTAGGAGAGTTGTACTCGATTGACGAGTCCCTGGCGGCCATTCGGTCGGTGACGGCAGCGCAGATCCAAGAACTCGGTGCAGAACTGGCGGCAGCAGCCCGCAGCCGAGTAGTAGTGGGACCGACGGACTCATAATCCGTCGGTCGTGGCGACTGGTCGCAGAGTCTGTCGCCATGTTGGGTGGCGAAGCGCTGTGTCTTCAGTGCGTGCGACAGAACACGACCAGAATGGATTGATAAGGTGCATGGCGTGAACAATGCAGAATCCCCAGTGAGTGAATCCGTCATACGTGTTGCGGTGATCGGTGCGGCAGGCAGGATGGGCCGTACCGTATGCGAGGCCGTGACCAGTGCACCTGATATGGAGTTGGCAGCGCAGATCGATATGGGCGACGATCTGGCCACGGTGCTCCAGAGCGCGAACGTCGATGTCGCTGTCGACTTCTCGATCCCGACGGCCACCGAAGCCAATGTGCACACACTGATTGACCACGGCGTGCATGCTGTTGTCGGCGCGACTGGCTGGGATGAGGATTCCTTAGGACGAGTAGAGACCCACCTGGCGGACAAGTCGAATACCACTGGCGTGCTCGTCGCCCCGAATTTTTCACTCAGCGCGGTCTTCGCTATGACCTTTGCGGCTCAAGCAGCCGCATTCTTCGAGTCGGTCGAGGTCATTGAGCTGCATCATCCAGATAAGGTCGACGCACCTTCGGGAACTGCCCGTCATACCGCAACCAAGGTAGCCGAGGCCCGTGCCGCTGCAGGGGTCGGTGCTTCGCCTGACGCGACCGAAGTCGGGCACGAAGCCCGCGGCGCCGTGGTGGATGGAGTTCACGTCCATGCCGTGCGATTGCGTGGATTGGTCGCGCACGAAGAGATCCTGCTGGGCAACCCAGGGGAGCAGCTCGTCATTCGTCAGGACTCGTTTGAACGCACGTCGTTCATGCCGGGTGTGCTGCTCGGAGTGCGCCAGACGCCATCACGCCCCGGACTGACTGTAGGGCTCGAACACCTGCTGGGATTGGCGAAGTGACGCGCGCGAAGGGCTTCATACCAGCAGTTCTGGTCACCGGACTACTGGCCATCTATGTGTGGGCGCTTTTCGGCCGCGCCGTCGCGCTGATCGGCACCGGCGAATTCGCTGGTATCGGTATTGGCGTTGCTGTGCTGGTACTGCCCGTTTTCGTGGTCGTGTTAGTGCTGCGGGAATGGTATTTGGCCGCGCAGGTCCAGTCCATGGCCAATGAATTGGCTGCGGCCGACGAACTGCCTAAGGACGAGTTGCCGCGTTCACCGGGCGGACGGATCGACCGGGCTGCCGCCGACGAGGCGTTCTTGGCGGTGCGTGAACTGGTTGCCGATGACCCCGCGAACTGGAAGAACTGGTACCACCTGGCGTTCGCCTACGAGGCTGCCGGGGACCGAGGACGGGCGCGAAAGTCACTGCGTAAGGCAGCCGCGCTGCGCCGCGCGTTGAAATAGCCCGAGGTGCCGCAGAGCGAAGTAGCATGAGGACGTGAGTGAGAACACGATGATACCTGTTTCGACCGAATACGAGGATCTGCTGCGCACGGTTCTGACGCAAGGAACCCGCAAGGCAGACCGGACAGGTACCGGGACGAGGTCCATCTTCGGGCACCAGATGCGGTTCAACCTCTCCGAGGGGTTTCCGCTGATCACGACGAAGAAGGTGTTCTTACGCGGCGTAGTGGGGGAGTTGCTCTGGTTCTTGCGCGGCGACTCGAACATCAAGTGGCTCACTGACCGCAACATCCATATCTGGGATGAATGGGCTGACGAGAACGGTGAACTGGGACCCGTCTACGGGGTGCAGTGGCGCAGTTGGCCCACGCCGGATGGACAGCACATCGATCAGATCTCACAGGTGATCGAACAGATCAAGAACAACCCCGATTCGCGTCGCATGATCGTCTCTGCCTGGAACGTGGGCGAGCTGAACCAGATGGCACTGCAGCCGTGCCACGCCTTCTTCCAGTTCTACGTAGCGGACGGCAAGCTCAGTTGTCAGCTCTATCAGCGTTCTGCTGATCTGTTCCTCGGCGTGCCGTTCAACATCGCATCGTATGCGTTGCTGACCCACATGGTGGCCCAACAGTGCTCTTTGGACGTGGGTGACTTCATCTGGACCGGCGGTGACTGCCACATCTATGACAATCACCACGAACAAGTCGCAGAGCAACTCAGCCGCGATCCGTTCCCGTTCCCGCATCTCGAACTCAAGACCGCCCCGAGCATCTTCGACTACGACTTTGATCACGTCGTGGTCCACGACTACCAGCACCATCCTGCGATCAAAGCTCCGGTCGCGGTATGACGACGGAACTGACCGCCGTCATCGCAGAACAGTCGGTTTCCGTCGCGATGATATGGGCGCAGACCACTTCTGGAGTGATCGGCGCTGACGGCACAATGCCGTGGCATCTTCCAGAAGACCTCGCCCATTTCAGAGCGAAGACTCATGGCCACCCGGTCATCATGGGGCGCGGTACCTGGGATTCGCTGCCACCGCGGTTCCGTCCATTGGCGGGACGACACAACATCGTGGTCTCACGTAGTTTGTCCAGCGTCGAAGGCGCAGAGATCGCCTCCAGTCCCGCGGCAGCGATCTGTCTCGGTGCAGCGGCACTCGGACCAGGAGCGGCTCGTACCCTATGGGTGATCGGCGGAGCCAAGTTATATCGCCAGTTTGCCGACGTCGCGGCGCGCGCAGAGGTCACGCAGATCGACGAGGATATAGTCGGTGACGCGTTTGCCCCGGAATTGGACGATCGGTGGTCTGCCGTTGCCACCGGTCAATGGCAGGTCTCCGAAAAAGGCCTGCGCTATCGGTTCATCAGTTACGAATCGGACCCGACCCGCGCGCGGTGAAGTTCGAGGATCAGGCTCCGCGCGGTACCGTAGGAACATGCCGTTCAACAGTGATCCTCAACGCCCCTTCGGTTCATTGCTCACCGCGATGGTCACACCATTTAAGCCCAATGGTGAAGTTGACGTTGCAGCGGCAGTAGAACTTGCCAAATATCTTGTAGACCAGGGCAACGACGGCCTCGTTCTGCACGGCACCACCGGTGAGGCTCCCACGACTCACGCCCCGGAAAAAGCCGAGGTGATCGCGGCGGTGGCCGAGGCGGTCGGCGATCGGGCGTACATCGTCGCCGGTGCCGGTTCCAATGACACCGAGCACGCGGTGCGGATGGCTGAACAAGCCGCCGCAGCAGGCGCCCACGGGCTGCTCGTCGTCACGCCGTATTACTCCAGGCCCTCACAAGAAGGCGCTTTCGAACACTTCAAGGCCGTGGCCGCTGCCACCGAACTTCCGGTGATGCTCTATGACATCCCTGGGCGCACCGGTTTGCGCATCGGGCCAGATACCTACGACCGGCTCGCGCAAATCAGCAACGTAGTAGCAGTCAAAGATGCCACCGGCGACGTATACACCGCGGCTTTGACCCGGGCACGCACTGGGCTGGCGCTCTATAGCGGCGACGACGGTCTCTACCTACCGTTCCTGTCAGTGGGGGCCGTTGGACTCGTCTCCGTGGTCTCGCACGTCGCCAGCGGCGCGCTCGTCAGGATGCGAACAGCTTGGGACGAGGGCGATCACGCCACTGCGCTTGCCGAATTCACCGACATCACTGCGCTAATCGAAGCCATTATGGGCGGCGGTATCGGTGCCGTCATGGTCAAAGAAGCACTGGCCATCCTCGGCCTTATCCCCACTCACACGCTGCGGCTGCCACAGGTGCCCGCTACCGACACTCAATCGGCCGAACTACGCCAGCAACTCACCGATGCAGGACTGTTGTCCTCGTGATGCTGCGTGGCCCAGGCCACCCCACCATCTCCCCACTTCAGGAGGGCCATGAGCCACCCACACCCAGAACTCCAACTGCCACCACCGCTTGACCAGGACACTTTGCGCATCGTGCCGCTGGGCGGACTAGGTGAAGTCGGTCGCAATATGGCGGTCGTCGAATACCAAGGACGTCTGCTCATCATCGACTGCGGGGTGCTGTTCCCCGAAGACCACCAGCCCGGTGTCGACCTGATTCTTCCCGACTTCGACTACATAGCCGATCGGCTCGATGACGTCGAAGCCCTAGTGCTCACGCACGGACACGAAGACCACATCGGCGCGGTGCCGTATCTGCTGCGGATGCGTCCGGACATCCCGGTCATCGGTTCCAGGCTTACGCTGGCTTTCGTCGGTGCGAAACTCAAAGAGCATCGCATCAACGCCACGACTCGGGAAGTCGCCGAGGGGCAGATTGTCTCCTTCGGAGACTTCGAATGTGAGTTCGTCGCTGTCAACCACTCCATCCCGGACGCTCTTGCTGTCGCTGTGCGCACTCCGGCTGGAAGTCTGCTGCACACCGGTGACTTCAAAATGGACCAGTTGCCACTTGACGGACGCGTCACCGATCTGCGGGCCTTCGCTCGGCTCGGTGAGCAGGGCATCGACCTGTTCATGGTCGACTCGACGAACGCGGAAGTGCCCGGATTCGTCACCCCCGAACGGGAGATCGGTCCGGTACTCGACCAGGTGTTCGCCGAGTCGATGAAACGCATAGTGGTCGCTTCTTTCGCCTCCCACGTGCACCGTGTCCAACAGGTGCTCGACGCTGCACACGCTCACGGGCGCAAGGTGGCACTCGTCGGCCGATCAATGGTGCGCAACATGGGCATCGCCTCTGAACTGGGATACATCAATGTGCCGCCTGGCGTGATCGTTGACGTCAAAGAGATCGATTCATTGCCAGACGATCAAGTAGTGCTGATGTGCACCGGGTCGCAGGGGGAACCGATGGCGGCACTGAGCCGTATCGCCAACGGCGACCACCGGGTCAGTGTCGGGCCGGGGGACACCGTCATCTTGGCCTCGTCCCTGATTCCGGGTAACGAGAACGCTGTATTCCGCGTGATCAACGGGCTGATGCGGCTAGGAGCGCGTGTAGTGCACTCGGGCAATGCCAAAGTGCACGTCTCAGGACACTCCAGCGCAGGCGAATTGCTGTACTGCTACAACATTTTGCGACCTAAGAACGTGATGCCGGTTCACGGCGAGGTCAGGCACCTCATCGCCAATGGGGCGCTAGCGGTCAAGACCGGGGTGGCACCGGAACGGGTCATCCTCGCTGAAGATGGGGTAGTAGTCGATCTCAAGGATGGCAAGGCCTCCATTGCGGGAGCAGTGCCGTGCGGCTATGTGTACGTTGACGGATCGTCCGTTGGTACATTGACCGATGCGGAACTGAAAGACCGGAGAATTCTCGGCGAAGAAGGGTTCATCTCGGTGTTCGCAGTGATTGACTCGTCCTCGGGCAAGGTCGTCGCTGGGCCGACCGTACAAGCACGCGGTGTGGCCGAAGAAGACAGCGTCTTCGACGATATTCTCCCGCAGATCAAGACCGCAGTGGAGGAGCAAGCCGCCACCGGCAATGTAGACGCGCACCAGTTACAGCAGGTGATGCGGCGGATCATCGGCCGATACGCGGCCAATCGATTGCGTCGCAGACCTATGATCATTCCAGTGGTCGTCGAGGCGTAATCCGCGAGCCTGACCGTGAAATGGGGCGAATCGCGTTAGATTTGCTTTCATGTCTTCACGTGTGCCCAATTCTCGTTCGTCCACAGGGTCGAAGTCAGGTACGGGCACCAAAAGCAGGAACGCAAAGTCCGGCACTCGCTCAGTAGCGTCGGGAGGGAAGGGAACCTCGAAGAAACCGGTGGCGCAGCAAAACTCACGCAACAGTTCTAGGGATGAGGAAGCCCCCAAGGCCCTGCCGTGGCCGATCAGGGCGATCAGAGGATTCTTCCTCGGTATCGCGCACCTGATCGGTGCCGGAGTGCGCCGTGTCGGCACTGATGCACGTGAACTCGACCCGGCGCACCGGCGTGACGGCACGGCACTTCTGCTGTTGGTTGTGGCGCTGCTGGCTGGCGCAGCAGGCTGGTTGGGCGCCGGTGGTCCGGTCTCTGGCGCGGTGTACAACAGTTTCGCATTCGTTGTGGGCATCCTCGCGTTAGGTGTGCCGGTCATCCTCGTGTGGTTCGCGGTACGCCTGATGCGCTACCCAGATCGTGGTCGAGCCAACGGTCGTATCACGATCGGCACACTTGCGGTTGCCACCGGTTCGGCATCTATCGTGCATATCGTCGCGGGCACTCCCGCGCTGCGGGACGACGCGACGGGCTGGCACAGCACGTTGGACGCCGGTGGGGTCATCGGCTGGGCTCTGGGAACTCCTCTGGCTGCCGGGCTGACTCCATGGCTGGCCATTCCGGTGCTCTTGCTCGTCGTGTTCTTTGGCATCCTGGTCATCACCGCCACACCGGTCAACCAGATCGGCCCGAAACTACACGCGCTGTTCACGGGCGGATCGCTCGATGAAGAATCGAATGACGACGAGCTCGTTCTGGCTGAGGGTGTCTCGCGCCATGACGGCACTGACGAAACCGCGTCCGGTAGGCGACGGCGCCGCGGTAAGAAGACGAAGCGCGATCGTGACGACATCGATGACGAACTCGGACGGCCATATGTGGGCGACGAGGCGTTCATGCAGGCGGTCGAGGCGGAAAAATCGGCTGTCGGTGACTCAGACGCGACGCCGACGACCGTCTACGACGTTGACGCGGCCGCGGCCGAGCGACACTATGACAGTGACGCAGCAGATGCCCTTGAGCCGGTATCGGCAGCGTCGCCCACTGAGATCATCACCTCGGTGGCTTCGTCAGATATCGGAACTCACCTCACCCCGCCGCCGACCAAAGCAGTCCCTCAGGGTGAGCAGCAGGTACTCGGTGGCGATGTGGTCTACATTCTGCCCGGCGAGGACTTGCTGGTGGTCGGGCCGCCGCATAAGGAACGTTCCGCAGCCAACGACCGTGTCGTTGAAGCGCTGACCGGTGTCTTCGAGCAGTTCGGCATTGACGCCACCGTCACCGGGTTTACCCGCGGACCGACGGTGACACGTTACGAAGTCGAGGTCGGGCCCGCGGTCAAGGTGGAACGTGTCACCGCGTTGTCGAAGAACATCGCCTATGCCGTGGCAAGCGCCGACGTGCGCATCCTGTCGCCGATTCCAGGTAAATCCGCCATCGGTATCGAGATTCCCAACGTGGACCGCGAAACCGTTGCCCTTGGTGACGTATTGCGTTCCGGCCCTGCGCGCCGTACCGACCATCCGATGGTCATCGGAGTCGGCAAGGACGTCGAGGGCGGCTACGTGGTGGCAAACCTGGCGAAAATGCCGCATATTCTGGTTGCGGGTGCCACCGGCGCAGGTAAGTCGAGTTTTGTGAACTCCATGATCGTGTCGATCATGATGCGTTCGACCCCGGACGAGGTGCGGATGATCCTCGTCGACCCCAAACGAGTCGAACTGACGATCTATGACGGCATCCCGCACCTGATCACACCGATCATCACCAACCCCAAGAAGGCGGCAGAGGCGCTGGAATGGGTGGTGCGGGAAATGGATGCTCGCTACGACGACCTGGCGGCATTCGGATACAAGCACATCGACGATTTCAACGCTGCGGTTCGCTCCGGCAAGGTCAAGCCGTTGCCGGGGTCGGAGCGCAAGATCGCGACATACCCGTATCTTCTGGTCGTCGTAGACGAACTCGCTGACTTGATGATGGTCGCCCCACGTGACGTCGAAGCGTCGATTCAGCGCATTACCCAGCTGGCCCGTGCCGCCGGAATTCACCTGGTCCTGGCGACACAGCGCCCGAGCGTCGACGTGGTGACCGGTCTGATCAAAGCGAATGTGCCCTCGCGCCTCGCTTTTGCCACATCATCGCTGGCCGATTCCCGGGTGGTGCTCGACCAGCCAGGAGCCGAGAAGCTCATCGGGCAGGGCGACGCACTGTTCTTGCCCATGGGGGCGGCTAAGCCGATGCGCGTCCAAGGTGCCTGGGTCTCCGAGTCAGAGGTCCACGACGTGGTCAATCACGTCAAGCAGCAACTCAAACCGATGTACCGCGAGGACGTCGCTCAAGCCGTTCAGAAGAAGGCTGTGGACGAGGACATCGGTGATGACCTCGACGTGCTGTTGCAGGCCGCTGAACTGGTCATCACCACGCAATTCGGTTCCACTTCCATGCTGCAGCGTAAACTGCGCGTCGGCTTCGCCAAGGCCGGACGTCTGATGGATCTGCTTGAGTCCCGTGAGATCGTGGGGCCGTCGGAGGGGTCGAAGGCCCGCGATGTGCTGGTTGGACCGGACGATCTGGCGGCGACGCTGGCAATGCTCCGCGGTGAATCAGCCGGTCCTGCTGCGTCATCGGGTAGCGTCGACGACGAAAACGACTCAGATGACGGCGAAGACGCCTGGCAATTGACGGACCGGTCTGACGACTACTGAGCGCCGGAACGAGGCACGACCTGGGGCGTTGGTCCAGTTGGCGTTGGCGGTTCGCGCAACTCGTCCATCTCGTCGCCCACAGCGCTTTGAACACGTTCACGACGCACCTGCATTTCAGCGCTTGAAAGTGTGCCCGCGCCCTTCTTGAGATTGGATGCGAAGGGGAAGAGCCGGTGGCCGCCGCGGCGATCTACTGTGACACCTTGCCATTGCAGGTCGACCACCCGGGCAGGCTGGTCAGCCGGTTTGACCACCGTCGCGATCATGAGCAGCCCTGATTCGGTGCCGGCAACGCAGCATGATGCGTCTTGATTCGAAATCATGTTGCCCAGACCATAAGCCACCCACATGCCTTGTCCGTCAGGACCGCCGGGGAGTTTAGTCATGGGCTGCGAGATGTGCGCGTGGTGGCCAATGACCATGTCCACGAGGCCTGAGTCGGCCAATTCCTGGGCCACTTCGAGTTGCTGGGCGGTGGGTTCGATGCGGTATTCCTGGCCGAAGTGCAACGAGACCAGGACCAAATCCGCGCCATCGTCTCGAGCTCGCTCCGCTTGTTTCAGCAACTGCGCTGTGTCGATCAGATCCACCGACCATTCGCGACCGGAGGGAACGGGCAGGCCGTTCGTCCCGTAGGTGGCAGCCACGTGGGCGACGGTGATGCGCTGCCCTTCGCGTCCCAGGACGTACTGCTGGGCTTGGCGCTGCTGTTTTTTGCTCACGGAGGTGCCGACGAATCCGAGACCGTGCTCGTCCATCGCATCGGCCGTCGCGACGATACCGTCCCAGCCGCGGTCTACTGAATGGTTCGAAGCCGTCGAACAACCGTCCCAACCCTGTTTGGCGATGTCAGCGACGATTTCACGCGGCGCGCCGAACATTGGATACCCGCTGGGTGCCGTTCCCTCCGGAGCCACCGGCACCTCAAGGTGGCACAGTGCGAGATCCGCCCCTTGAACCCACTGGTCGATGCCAGCCAGCAACGGTGCGTAGTCATAACTCTGCCCGGTACGGGCCGAGTTATTGACCGGTTCGTGCGTCAAGATGTCTCCGCCAGCGAGGATCGTGAAGGTCGCATCCGGTTGTGGCTCAGGCTCTGGATCCGGGCGGGGAACGGAGGGTGCGGGGTCCTCCGATTTGTCGGCAGCATCAGTGCTGCGAGTCGGTGACTGCGCCGTTGTCGGCTGAGCATTCTGATCAGTCTTGGCATCGCGTTGGCTGAGGACCACTCCCACAGCAGTGCCACCGCCGATGACCAGCGCGATGATCGGGGCGAGAGCGATTAACCAGGGACGGAATCGGCATTTCGATGGAGCGGCATGACGTGGCACGGTATGCACAATAGTCGTAAGTCGTGGGAAACGCGCTGGCAACTCGGTTGGAGTGCTTGGATGTCCGCAACACGGCAGGCACCGCATAGGCTTAGAGTGTGACCACCACCCAGCAGGTACTTCGCCAATGGAATGCCGCGAATGCTATCACCGCAACCCGGATTGCTGTCGCACCGGTTCTGGGCGTCTTGCTGGTCGTTGGCGGTCATGATGTGACAGTTCGATGGATCGCAGCCGCGCTCTTTGTCGTAATAGCATTGACCGACCGGCTGGATGGGCATCTGGCGCGCAGTCGCAATATGGTCACCGACTTGGGCAAGATCCTCGATCCCATTGCGGACAAATTGTTGATCGGTGTCGCGCTTTGCGCCTTGTCAGGTTTGGGCGAGGTCTGGTGGTGGGTCACGATTGTCGTGCTCGGCAGGGAAATCGGCATCACCGTATTGCGGTTGGCGCTGATCCGAGTCCAGGTGATGCCCGCATCCATGGGCGGCAAGATCAAGACCACGTTGCAGGTGGCGTCGATCTCGCTGTTTCTCTTTCCGCTGTGGGTGCTGCCGCAATGGGTGCAGATATGTGCCCTAGTGCTGTTTATCGCCGCCGTTGCAGTGACTCTATTGACCGGAATCCAATACACCCTTGACGCAGTGAGATTGACGCATGAACGCCGAAAAACTAGCCAAGACGCTCGTTGATCTCTGCGCCGCTCAATCGCGAGTGTTGTGCGTTGCCGAGTCGTTGACCGGGGGAGCATTGGCCGACGCACTAGTACGAGTGCCAGGTACCTCTGCGGTATTTCACGGCGGGGTTGTCGCCTACGCGACGCCGATGAAAGCCAAGATCCTTGGCGTGAACGCACACTTGTTACAAGAACGTGGTGCTGTTGACCCCGAGGTGGCCCGTGAGATGAGCCGGGGTGCATTAAGGCTCTTCGAGGCCGATATCGCCATTGCGACGACCGGTGTCGCGGGGCCGAAGCCGCAAGACGGCCATCCGGTTGGTCAGGTCTTCGTTGCTGTGGCAGGGCGTTTTCCCGATGGACGAGTGCTCACTCGCGTTGCGGAGCTTTCACTTGAAGGCGATCGCGGACAGATTAGGGCGTTGAGCGTCTGCAACGCGCTGCAACTCGCTATCGAGTTCGTCTCATCGGATTGAAGAAAAGGCGGATCAGTGGGAATACGGTAAGACTCGTTGCGGTTGACAATGGATGTAACCGCAACAGCCTGCCGTATCGGCACCAGAGTCATTGTGTCGTTTTAGTCACACCAGATCTGCACTCCCAGGTTGGGACGGTACCGTAGTAGATGAAGAATCAGATTGACTCCACTGTGCAATAACTGATTCGATATAGCGTCGAGGACCACATCGACGCTGATTGGAGGGAGGGCACACCATGGTCGTACTACGTAGGGAAATTGGCGACGTGTTGCGTGACCTGCGGCAGCGGCAGGGGCGGACACTGCGTGAAGTGTCATCCCAAGCACGCGTCTCACTGGGATACCTCAGTGAAGTCGAACGCGGTCAGAAAGAAGCTTCCTCAGAATTGCTCGGTTCCATTTGCGACGCCCTCGATGTGCCGATGTCAGCCGTGCTGCATCAGGTTGCCGATCGTATCGCCGTAGCCGAGGCACTTGAGATGCCTGACCTGGTCATGGCTGACTTCGAGATGCCGCGAGTGACTCGTGAACTCAGCTCCGCCGGAACTCATCGCTGAGTAACAGCGCTGATGGAGTTGCGCGAGTTTTTCGCCTGCGTCGATCAAATTCTAGGTATGGGCTACGGGCGCACTCTGGTCAACGACCATACCCTCGTCTCTTTGGGCGGCGTCACGGCGCAGCAGGCGATCGACCGCGGTGATCGCCCGGGCGACGTATGGCGTGAGTTGTGTACGGACCTCGATCTGCCAGAGCAGTTTCACTGGGGACTGCCAGAGCCGAAAAAATAGTTCTTGGCGTGTCGCCACCTTATCGAACATGTGTGCGATAAGGTGGCGATGTTAGTTTCGCCGAGCGGTTAAGTTATCCACAATGGCACTGTTCCGGATGTGACGCGGACGCGAATCTGATGATGTCAGAGGTATGCCGTAGTCTCGTCGCGATCGCCATGATCGATTCGACTGAGCCACACGGCGACATATGAGATTCGACTTTGATATGACGGAGGCCCCACATGGCAGCACCAGCAGACCGCGATAAGGCACTTGAAGCCGCCTTGGCGCAGATTGATCGTAGTTTCGGCAAAGGCTCAGTTATGCGCCTGGGCGACGAGGGGCGCGCTCCTGTCGCGGCCATTCCCACCGGCTCGATCGCACTGGATGTCGCACTTGGAATCGGCGGTTTGCCGAAGGGTCGCATTATCGAGGTCTACGGTCCAGAATCCTCGGGTAAGACCACCGTGGCATTGCACGCCGTCGCCAACGCCCAGCGGGCGGGCGGAATCGCCGCCTTTATCGACGCTGAACATGCCCTCGACCCGGATTACGCCAAGAAATTGGGCGTCGACACTGACGCGCTCCTGGTTTCGCAGCCTGACACCGGTGAACAAGCCCTCGAAATCACTGACATGCTGATCCGTTCCGGAGCGATCGACATCATCGTCATCGACTCGGTCGCTGCGCTGGTTCCTAAGGCTGAGATCGAAGGCGAGATGGGGGACAGCCACGTCGGTTTGCAGGCGCGGCTAATGTCTCAAGCGCTACGTAAACTCACCGGCGCGCTAGCGGGATCTGGTACTACGGCTATCTTCATCAACCAGCTGCGCGAGAAGATCGGTGTGTTCTTTGGTTCGCCCGAGACGACCACTGGTGGTAAGGCCTTGAAGTTCTACGCATCGGTGCGTATGGATATTCGTCGTATCGAGACGCTCAAAGAAGGCACGAACCCAGTCGGTAACCGTACTCGCGTCAAGGTGGTCAAGAACAAGATGGCACCGCCGTTCAAGCAGGCGGAGTTCGACATTTTGTATGGTGTCGGCATCTCGCGCGAGGGAAGTCTGATCGACTTGGGTGTTGAACATGGCCTGGTGCGCAAATCGGGATCATGGTTCACCTATGATGGTGACCAGTTGGGCCAGGGGAAAGAGAACGCACGTACCTTCTTAAAGGACAACCCCGATCTCGCCGACGAGATCGAGCGTCGCATCAAAGAAAAACTCGGCATTGGAGTCAATGCTGAGACGGAGCAGTCAGAAACCAAGTGATGGTGCGTGCCAAGGCGCGTCGTCAAACCGAGCATCCTGACTCGATTGACCACGCTCGTGAAGCAGCTTTGCAGATTCTGGCACGGACACCTCAGCCGAGTAGTGAAATAGTCGCGCGGCTGGAGGCACAGGGTTTCACTGAAGGTTGCATAGGTGAAGTCATATCCCGGTTAGCCGCCGTGGGCCTCATTGACGACGACGAGTATGCCGCAATGTTCGTGCGGGACCGGCGCGACCGGACAGGTCGGTCGCGCCGCGCCGTGGCTCTCGAATTGGGCAGACGCGGTTTAGCCCACGAGGTCATTGACCGCGCGATGGAGCAGTACCCGCCAGAACAAGAGTTGGAAGTGGCGCTACGATTCGCGACGAAGAGACTTTCCGGCAAGTCGGGTATGACGGCACGTGATGACTCGCCGTCAGATGATGAATGGAGTCAAAGGTCTGGAGTGAACCGTCGTTCCCGGTCAGATAGGGAACTTCAGCGGATCTATGCGGCACTGGCAAGACGGGGCTTCAGTGATGCCGTCAGCCGTTCCGCGGTGAAGATGGCACTTGACGATCATGACCTGACGGCCTGACTTCGAGCGCCTGGCAGCGCTGAACTCCATATTGTGATCGAAAGTGGCCGATGCAAGCTTGAATCGGGTGAGGAAACCGTGAAATTTGTCGGTATCTTACGGAAATAACCAGGTATCTCACGTAGCCTTAAACGCACTAAGAATTGGCCGGGAGGCAGTGGATGTTCGGAGCATTGGAGTGGGGCTATGTCCTCGCGCTATTGAGTGCATGCCTCATCGCGCTGATTCTTGTGCTCGTGGCGCGACGGGAAGCCAAAGCAGTGCGTGTTCAGGCGCAAGAAGACGCACGCGAGTTGCGCGAGCACATCAAGGACCGTTCCGCCGAACTGGCCGAGCGACAAGAACAGTTGCGTAACTCCGAAAAGGAACTCATCAGCGAGCGGCGCCGGCTGCGCAAGCAACGGCAGCGAAATGATCAGCGCGAGCAAGAACTCGTCCATGACCGTATTGCCTTCGAGGCAGAGCGTGAGCGGACTGTGCAGGAGGCTGCCAGACGTCTGGAAGAAGTAGCGGGAATGACCGTGGTCGATGCTCGCAAGACGCTGGAGCGTTCCATCTTGGAAGCAGCGCATCGCAACGTCGCGGGCGTCGTGACCAGCATTGAGCAGCAAGCGCGCGACACCGCTGAAGAAAAAGCACGGCAGATTATCGTCTCAACACTGCAGCGCATTGCCGTACCGGTGAGTTCTGCGGCAGCCGTGACAACTCTGCACCTGCCACATGAAGAGATGCGCGGCCGTATCATCGGCAAAGAAGGCCGCAACATCAGAGCCTTCGAGGCCATCAGCGGCGTCGACGTGTTGATTGAAGATGACAGTTCGGTAGTCATGCTCGCGAGTTTTGACCCGGAACGCCGCGAAACTGCCACGGCCGCGATGGAAGAGCTGCTCAACGATGGACGTATCAATCCGCATCGCATTGAAGAAGCCCTCGAACGTGCTGCCATGGCCACTGCGGCACGTAGTAGTGAAGCAGGCCTTGAGGCGGCGAAGCAAGCCGACGTGCACCATCTCGCCAACGAGATCATTGAAATCATGGGCCAGTTACGGTTGCGCACCTCCTACGGACAGTCGGTGCTGGCCCACAGCGTGGAAGTGGCGCAGATCGCTGCGGGTATCGCCAAAGATGTTGGCGCCGATCCCGCGGTAGCCTCTCGCGCAGGCTTCCTGCACGATATCGGCAAAGCGTTCACCGGTACCGTGACAGGCACTCATGCAATCGTCGGATCTGAGTTCCTTGCCAAACACGGTGAACTTGAAGACATCGTCTCCGCTGTTGCCGCGCACCATGATGAGGTGCCGCACGAGAGCATCGAGTCCGTCATCGTGCAGATCGCCGATGCGATCTCTGCTGCGCGGCCCGGGGCACGCCGCGATGAGACGACGCAACTCATCGAGCGGATGGAACGGCTTGAACACATCGCCCTCGGTATCGAAGGCGTGCACCGTGCGCTGGCCATGTCGGCTGGACGGGAATTGCGGGTCGTCGTCGAGCCGTCCGCCGTCACCGACGATCAAATAGCGGCACTTGCCACTGATGTCGCGCGCCGGATCGAGCGTGAGATGGGGCGCCTCGGCGTGGTCACCGTCACAGTGGTACGAGAACTGCGGGCCGTGGCCACAACCGGCGAAATGCATGAAACCTACGAGCTCGACGATTCGGACGACGTGCACGAGGACACCGAACCGCGGCCGCGGACCTGAAACGATCTCAACGGCATTAGAATAGACGCCGATGTCTGCCCCCACCGATCATGTAGCCGACCCCTCCGCACCCACATACGTGGTGCGCACTTTGGGTTGCCAGATGAATGTCCACGATTCCGAGCACCTGGCTGGAATGCTCGAGCAGGCTGGCTATCAGCCTGCTGACCCACATCATGAAGCAGCCGGTGACGCTGATGTCGTGGTGATCAACACCTGCGCGGTACGCGAAAACGCGTCAAGCAAGTTGTACGGGATGCTCGGCCAGCTGGCATCGAACAAGGCCGGCCGTCCCGGTATGCAGATTGCGGTCGGCGGCTGTCTTGCGCAAAAAGACCGCAGCGGCATCGTGGAACGGGCGCCGTGGGTCGACGTGGTGCTCGGTACCCATAACCTCGACGCATTGGTACCGCTATTGGAACGGGCCCGGCATAACCGCCGTGCCGAGGTAGAGATCGCGGAATCCTTGCAGGTCTTTCCCTCAACGCTGCCAACCCGCCGTGAATCCGTATACGCGGGATGGGTATCGATATCCGTGGGATGCAATAACACCTGCACGTTCTGCATCGTGCCCCACTTACGCGGTAAAGAACGCGACCGTCGCCCGGGGCAAGTATTGGCCGAGGTCGAATCGCTGGTAGCCGCTGGCGCCATCGAGGTGACTTTGCTGGGACAGAACGTCAACTCTTACGGGGTCGAGTTCGGTGACCGGGGCGCCTTCGCCAAACTGTTGCGAGCCTGCGGAACCATCGAAGGACTCGAACGAGTACGTTTCACCTCGCCCCATCCGGCGGCCTTCACCGATGACGTGATCGAGGCCATGGCAGAGACCCGCAATGTGATGCCGAGCCTGCATATGCCGTTGCAGTCTGGCTCCGACAGGGTCCTGCGTGCCATGCGTCGTTCCTATCGCTCCGAGAGATTCTTGGGAATCCTGGACAAAGTCCGTCAGGTCATTCCTGATGCCGCGATAACCACCGACATCATCGTTGGTTTCCCGGGAGAGACTGAAGAGGACTTCCAGGCAACACTCGATGTGGTAGAGAAATCACGGTTTTCGTCAGCGTTCACCTTCCAGTATTCGCCTCGTCCCGGAACACCCGCGGCAACGCTGGAGAACCAGATTCCTAAAGAGGTGGTCCAGGAACGCTACGACCGACTACTCAAACTCCAGGAGTCGATCAACGCCGCCGAAGGACAAGCACAGGTCGGGCGAGTGGTCGAAGTGCTCGTCGCGGAAAGTTCGGGCCGAAAGGACGAGGAAACCCGGCGCGTTAGCGGCCGGGCACGAGACAACCGGCTGGTGCACGTGGGCGTCCCCGATGGCCTGGCCCACGGATTCAGCGCTTCGAAAGATGTGCGATCCGATGACCCGCGACTGCGCGAGGACATCGACCCGAGACTGCCCCGGCCCGGCGACATGATTGAAGTCGAAGTTACTCGCGGTGCGCCTCACTTCCTGGTGGCCGACTCAGCGCATACCGGAGGACACTACCGGGTGCGTCGTACTCGATCAGGCGATGCCTGGGCGAAGAGGGAACGTACCAGGCTTAACGGTGGATCAGCGTCACACGACCATGGCGGTTCCAGCGGCGGTGCCGCGATTTCACTCGGAATGCCGACACTGCGACCAGCGCCTTCGGCATGACCGAACCCCAACAACGTTACGTTGAACCCCCTGCTGGCCCAGCACCGGTCATCGCGATTGTCGGCCCGACAGCATCAGGCAAATCTAGCCTTGCTCTCGATATCGCGGACAGTTTAGGCGGCCCCGAAGCAGTTGAGATCGTTGGTGCTGACGCATTTCAGCTCTATCGCGGAATGGACATCGGTACGGCCAAACTCCCGCCATCACAGCGGCGCGGCTATCGCCACCACCAGATTGACGTCATCGAGCCCGGCCAAGACTCGTCAGTGGCCCGATACCAGCAGCAAGCACGTGGCGATATTGCTGCGGCGAGATCACGCGGTGCCCGTGTCATCGTCGTCGGCGGCTCCGGACTGTATGTGCGGGCGCTACTCGACGATATGAACTTTCCACGAACGGATCCGCAGATCCGCGCGAAATGGGAACAGCGCGCCGAAGAAGAAGGGCTTGCTGCCCTCTACACCGAACTCGCGATCAAAGACCCCGCTGCTGCGCGCAGTATCGATCCCGCCAACGGTCGTCGGATCATCCGTGCCTTGGAAGTCATCGACATTACCGATGAGCCGTTTAGCGCAAACCTGCCGCGTCAGGAATATGTCACTGAAACCGTGCAGATCGGGATCGACTACGGCAGACAAGCACTCGACGAACGCATCGCGCAGCGTGCTGCTCAGATGTGGCACGACGGACTCGTTGCCGAGGTGCAGCGCCTTGCTGGACCCGAACTCAACGGCCTATCGCAAACTGCGCTTCGTGCGGTTGGCTATCGTGAAACGGTGGCGCATCTTGCCGGTCGCATCAGTGCGGCAGAAGCACGAGAACAGATCATTGCCGCCACCAGGCGCCTGTCGCGTAAGCAGATGGGCTGGTTCGGTCGTGACCCGCGTATCAACTGGATAAGAGCAGACCAGGTGGCGCCAGACGAACTCGTCCGCAATGCTCTGACGGTGATCGCGGATGCAGACGACAAAGCGCGCCACGACCAACTCGCGCTCAGTACCGACGTGCCTTCGGCACTCGAGCCGATCCGCCGTAGGCTTGGCTCATGACAGTCCTGGAGATCTACAAAGGTCACGGCACACGCAACGACTTTGTGTTGCTCGACGATCGTGACGCGAGGCTAGACATCAACGAGTCGCTGGTGCGGACCCTGACAGATCGCCGCGACGGTGTCGGCGGTGACGGATTGATCAGGCTGGTGCCCACTGTGGCCATGCCGCAACCGGATCGAGACCGTCTGGCTGGTTCGCCGCAGTGGTTCATGGACTACCGCAACGCCGACGGATCAGTGGCACAGATGTGCGGCAATGGGGTCAGAGCATTCGCTGCGTTCTTGGAACTTCTGGACATCGCCGACTGCGCCGCAGCGCCACTGGCTGTCGGAACCCGAGCCGGGACCAAATGGGTCACCAAAAACAGTGAAACCGGCTGGTATTCGGTGTCGATGGGACCTGGCACCCTCAGCGCCCCCGACGCAGCGCAAGAACACGGCGCAGACGCGACCGTGAAAGTGACGGGGTTGGAAGGTCCGCCGCGTCCAGGGCTCAGCGTGGATATGGGTAACCCGCACACTGTGGTGGCGCTATACAGTCGTGCTGAGTTGGAAGAACTTGATCTGACCCGTGCGCCGGAGGTCCTTCCGCTGCCTTCCGATGGAACCAACGTCGAGTTCGTGGTGCCGCTGTCAGAGATCGAATCGGATGACGGGATCGTCGGCCGTGCGGTCATGAGAGTTCACGAGCGCGGAGTGGGCGAAACTCCGTCGTGCGGCACCGGCGCGTGCGCTGTGGCCGTCGCATTGGCTACCTGGGGCGGGCCGAGCGCACCGCAGCGGTGGTTGATCGATGTTCCCGGGGGACAAGTCAGCGTTGACCTGAACGATCTCACTGATATTCGGTTAGCGGGACCGGCGCGAATAGTCGCACGAGCACAGGTGTTTATCGCTGAACCCGCAGCACTCTGAAGCCTTTGCCTTGTGCAACACGTTCCACTGTGCCTGTCATGACGGAACCATCGGAAGTCATCATTCCTGTAGTTTCGCCATTGGTCGCGGTGCGGTTGAGATGTAACGCCAACCAGTGGTGTAGCGAGTCCGCTCCAAGTTGCTTCGCCACGACGAGGTAGGCAGCGCCACCGAGGCGCAGCCGGGGCAACCAGGTGCGCAGCAGATCGTGCAGCGCAGTCTTGCCGACCCGGATGGGAGGGTTCGAGACGATGAGGTCGAATTGAACCTGCGACGGCACATCGTCGGGTGCCGCAGTGACGACCGTCTCCAGACCGAGCCGTGCCGCGTTGCGCCGAGTCAGATCGAGTGCACGGTCATTGATGTCGACGGCATAAGTGGTCAAGTCGTGTTCCGTGGTGGCGAGGCCCAGAGTCAGAGCGATCGGCCCCCACCCGCATCCCAGATCCAAAGCCACTGTGCGGTCCTCAAGATTCTCGTGTTCGAGCACGGTGCGAAGCAAAAGGTCGGTTCCGATATCGAGATGTTGGTGCGAGAACACCCCCGGTGCGGTTTCAACCTCAACAGACTGCCCAGCTAAGGTCACCTGCCGAATAGCACGCTCATCGTCGCCGGCACGCTCATGATTCGTGAAGTAATGCTCAGATACTGGTGTTGACCGCTTCTGCCTGGAATGCACCAGACCATGCTATCGGTCTGACACAAAATAAGATGGTGCTAGTTCAGCCCAGCGTGGGACGATGGAACATAGTTCAACTCATAACCGCGCACGATATAGGACAGTATGACGCAACAGCACCACACGGATTCATCGACCGACACTGACGCAGCGGCGGTGGAGCCAATTCAATCCGCAGCATCACAGCAGGTTGCGGCAGCCAACGATGCGATAGCGCGCGATGTGGTTGCACGTATTCTGGCTCGCGCAGGCACCGCAGTCGATGAAGGCGAAACCCGCCACACCACTTCCGACGGTGACCAACTCGAACTGGAGGAGCGCAGCGCGTTGCGACGCGTCGCCGGTCTATCCACCGAGCTGGAAGATGTCACCGAGGTCGAATACCGCCAACTCCGGCTGGAACGGGTTGTCCTTGTTGGAATGTACCGCGGTCAGCGCACTTCGGAAGCTGAAATCTCGCTGCGTGAACTTGCTGCCCTCGCGGAAACGGCAGGATCACAGGTTCTAGACGGGGTGTTGCAACGTCGTGACACCCCTGATCCCGGCACATACCTAGGATCCGGAAAAGCAGCAGAGCTCGCCGATCTTGTCTCCGATGTGGGCGCCGACACGGTGATCGTCGACTCGGAACTAGCACCCTCGCAACGACGGGGCCTGGAAGACATCGTTAAAGTCAAGGTGATCGACCGCACTGCTCTGATCCTGGATATCTTCGCTCAGCACGCCAAGTCACGTGAAGGCAAAGCCCAAGTCGAACTTGCTCAGCTTGAGTACCTGCTGCCAAGGCTGCGCGGTTGGGGTGAGTCCATGTCCCGTCAGGCCGGTGGTCAGGTGGGAGCCGGGGCAGCCGGTATGGGATCGCGCGGACCTGGTGAGACCAAAATCGAGTTGGATCGCCGCAGGATTCGCTCACAGATGGCGAAACTGCGTCGTCAGATCGAACAGATGGCTCCAGCTCGGGAAGCCAAACGGCGATCGCGGCAACAGGCTGAGGTTCCAGCCGTGGCGATCGTTGGATACACCAATGCGGGTAAGTCATCACTGCTCAATGCGCTCACCGGTGCGGGAGTGCTCGTCGAGAATGCGCTTTTTGCCACGTTGGACCCCACAGTGCGGCGCACCAAGACTCCAGATGGCCGGGAGTTCACGCTGGCCGACACGGTTGGTTTTGTGCGCAACCTGCCCACGCAACTCGTTGAGGCTTTCCGTTCCACTTTGGAAGAGGCAGCGGACTGCGACGTCGTGCTTCATGTTGTCGACGCGTCCCACCCGGACCCGATGGGACAGATCTCGGCAGTACGTGCGGTGCTTTCTGAGATCGACGGTATCGGTGATGTTCCCGAGATCATCGCGCTCAACAAGTGTGATGTAGCCGATGAGATGTCCATTGACGAGGTCATGGCCCGCGAACCAGGTGCTATCGCGGTCGCGGCGCACACCGGTCAGGGGATTGCGGAACTGCTCGAACGAATCGCCCAAGAGCTGCCACGACCGCAAGTATCAGTCGATCTCGTGGTTCCCTACGATCGCGGCGATCTGATCTCGGAAGCATACCGGCGCGGCGAAGTGAGCAAAGTCGAACACACCGCGCGTGGTAGCAGACTCGTGGCCCGGGTCGACTCGCGGCTGGCAAACACGCTCGATTCAGTCGCAATCATTGATGGGGCAACTCGGTAGAATCGCACAATGCGTGCCGCCCCCACCGATGATGAAAAGAACCTGAACACCATCAGTGCGGACGATGTTCTCAGCGCGATCGTTGCCAAAATCGGCGGTCAAGACCGGCCGGGACAAAAAGCGATGGCCCGCGATGTCGAGTTGGGTATTGAACGCGGTGGCACCCTACTGATCCAGGCGGGCACGGGCACCGGAAAATCTCTGGGGTATCTGGCTGCTGCCGCGATGGCGGCCGCAACCGATAGCAAACGTGTTGTCATTTCCACGGCAACGCTGGCGCTGCAACGTCAGTTGCTTACCAAGGATGTGCCTGCGGTGATCTCGACCGTGGGCGAATTGACTGGAATCCAGCCCACCGCAGCACCCTTGAAAGGCTGGCACAACTATGTGTGCCGCAACAAGATCGCCGGTGGCTACCCGCAGGACGACGTGACGCTGTTTGACCTGGGAGTCGGCGGCACTGCGGAGCAGGACGAAGCGAGCTCGCATACGTCAGATCTTGGTGGAGAAGTGTTGCGTTTGCGACAGTGGGCAGAAGAATCCGATACCGGAGACCGCGACGATCTGACTCCTTCGGTTTCGGACCGTGCTTGGCGGCAGGTCTCTGTCACCTCTGCCGAATGTCTCGGGTCACGGTGCCCGCTATTGGAGGAGTGCTTCGCAAAGCTCGCTCGGGACAACGCGCATGAGGCTGACATCGTCGTCACCAACCATGCGTTGGTCGGAATTGCGGCTGCGGGCAATGACGCCGTGCTTCCAGTTCACGATGTGCTGATCGTCGACGAGGCTCACGAGCTCGTATCGCGTGTGACATCTGCTGCGACACAAGAGCTATCGGTACGTTCAGTCACAGTGGCGGCCCGCCGCGCCCGCCGTGAAGGTGGCAGCGGACTCGCCGCACTCGATGCCGCTGCGACCGGACTTGCGGAAGAACTCAGCCAAGTTCCTGCTGGTAGTCCGGCGACGCTCTTGTCCGATGGACTTATTGCGGCGGTTGGGGCCGTTCGCGATGCGGCTAGGGGAGCGCTGACCGCAGTTCGCGCAGGTGATTCGGGTTCAGCGACTCGGCAGGTGGCCATAGCGGCGCTGACTGAATTATTTGAGATCGCTGAGCGCATCACCGAGCAGCGCGGCGGTGATGTGCTGTGGGCGAGCCGTGGGTACGAAGAACCGACAGCGACCATTTACGCTGCCCCCTTGGATGTGTCCGATTCCATCGCGCATCGTGTGCTGCAGACACGCACAGTGGTACTGACTTCCGCGACCTTGGTACTCGGCGGAAAATTTGAGCCCTTTGCACGCACCATCGGTCTGTGGGAAGAACAGGATCAGAATCTGAGCCAATGGGCGATACAGCCTCTGCGTGATCCGGTCAGACGAGACACGACTAGCCGCGGTGACGACGCGAACCTGGATGGTAATCAGGATCGAATACCGGCATCGACCCGCTGGCGCGGTGGCCAGGTTGACACCCCCTTTGACTACGCAAAGCAGGGGATCTTGTATGTCGCCCGTGACCTGCCGCTACCGGGACGCGATGGACTCACACAGGACCATGTCGACCTCATCCGAGACATGATCGAGGCCTCCGGCGGTGGTGCGCTTGGCCTGTTCACGTCGCGGCGCAGCGCGCATGAGGCCGCCGAGCGAGTGCGGGCGATAACCGATCTGCCGATCCTGTGCCAGGACGATGCGCACCTTCCGGAACTCATCGCCCATTTCGCGGCAGATCCGGCCGCCTCGCTTTTTGGCACGCTGTCATTGTGGCAGGGAGTCGATGTGGTCGGACAGTCATGCCGATTGGTGATCATTGACAAGATCCCATTCCCGCGCCCGGACGATCCAGTGATGTCGGCTCGCACTGATCGAGTGAATCGATCCGGTGGCAACGGGTTCATGACGGTGGCAGCGACCAACGCAGCATTGATGCTCGCCCAGGGGGCGGGTCGTCTGATTCGCTCCGTGGACGATCGTGGCGTGGTGGCCGTCCTGGATCCAAGACTGGTGACAAAACGCTACGGTTCGTTCCTGCTGGGATCGTTGCCGCCGTTTTGGCGCACTGAAGATCGACAGATAGCGCTGGCTGCGCTAGGACGGCTGCGTAGCTCGCCGACTGACTAGTGGTGTCCGTTTCGTCGGAATTATCCGTGTGCGGCTATGGCGACGGCTAGGCTGGTGACACGTAGCTGAGCACACTACCCTCCGGGAGCAATACCGATGTCTTTCAATACTCAAAGCGATGATCTGTCAGCGCCACGCGGCAGCAGTTTCGAACCGCTGATTCGACGGACCAAGGTGTCTGTCGTCGGTGCTGGTGCGGTGGGCGCCACGATGGCGTACGCATTGCTGATGCGCGGTGTCGCCCGTGAGGTCGCGCTCTATGACATCAACAAGGCGAAAGTCGAGGCGGAAGCGCTCGACCTGGCTCATGGCATTCAATTCATGCCACAAGCTGAGGTCACCGGTTCGGATGACATTGAGGTGGTGCGTGGTTCCGATGTCGTGCTCGTCACCGCTGGAGCCAAGCAGCGCCCTGGACAGAGTCGTCTGGAACTGGCGGAATCGACTATCTCACTTACCAAGAAGGTGCTTCCGCAGCTGCTCGAAGTGGCACCTGACGCCATTTACATCATGGTGACGAACCCGGTTGATGTCGTGACCTATGCGGCACTGCAGATTTCGGGATTGCCGCCGCATCGACTGTTTGGCTCCGGAACTGTGCTTGATTCGTCACGATTGCGCTATCTGATCGCCGAGCACACGGGCGTGGCGGTGCAGAACGTGCATGCGTACATGGTCGGCGAACATGGAGACTCGGAAATACCGTTGTGGTCTTCAGCGACCATTGGCGGGGCACCGCTGCTCGACTGGGACAGCTTGGAGGATGGACGAGGCCAACTTGGTGACCAAGCCCGCGCTGCGATTGCCTATGAAGTGGTCAATTCCGCATACCGGATCATTGAAGGCAAGGGTGCTACGAACTATGCCGTGGCATTGGCGGGTTCTCGGATCGTAGAAGCTGTCTTGCAGGATCAGCATGCCGTGCTACCGGTATCAACGCTGCTCGAGAACTACTACGGAATCTCGCAGGTGTGTTTGTCTGTGCCTAGCGTGGTCGGCAAGGACGGCATATTGCACCGTATCGAGGTTCCATTGTCCGCTGCGGAACTACGCGGCCTGCAGGCTTCAGCTGAATCGCTGCGCCAGGCCGCGCTTTCGATAGGTCTGTGACGAAGTAGCGGACTAGAGGCTGCGCAAAACTGATACGACGCGTCCGACAATGGTGGCGTGATTCCCGTCGATAGGGGAATAGGCAGGGTTCTGCGGCAGTAGCCAGATTTGGTCGCCCTGGCGTTTGAACGTCTTGACTGTTGCCTCGTCATCGAGCATCGCCGCCACGATCTGCCCATTTTCCGCGACCGGTTGGCGACGTACCACGACCCAGTCGCCATCGCAGATCGCGGCATCGATCATCGAATCGCCCTGAACGCGCAGCATGATCAATTCGCCTTCACCAACGAGTTGGCGCGGCAATGCGAATACGTCCTCGACGTTCTCTTCGGCGAGAATCGGCGAACCTGCCGCAATCTGACCGACCAACGGGACGAATGTGGGTGTGGGGTGCGAATCACGATACTCATCGGATTCGAAGGCGTCCTCGCGTCGAAGCGGGGAGATCGCGGTATCGCCCGTTACCGGAGCGGGGTCGGCGCTGAGGCCCACACCCGCGGCTGCGGCGGCGACATAGCGTCCCGTCTCAGTGAGCTCCATGGCACGAGGCCGCTGCCGGTCTCGTCGTAGGAATCCTTTTGCTTCCAGCGCCTGAAGCTGATACTTCACGCTGGACGGGGAAACCATCCCCACTGCTTGGCCTATCTCACGCATGGATGGTGCGTATCCGCGGCTCTGGGTGGATTCGTAGATAACGGACAGCACTTCTTGCTGTCGGTCTGTCAGAGCAGCGCCGCGACCGCCGCGCTGTGCCGCTGCCGCGGTCGACTGCCGCTGTTGAGCGGTCGGCGACCAAGAAATGTCAGCGTCCGGGGTGGACTGTGCGGGGGAGTCGTCAGCGTCGTGAGGGCGATCAACTGTCACGGTTCTCTCCGTTTCGGGTCAATGTCACAGGGTCCTGGTCAAGTGGTACCTGCGAGCCGATGCCTTCACACTACGCGAATATGCCGGATCAATCCGACACGTGTTCGAGTGTGTCGCGACAAAGCTTGCACACTTGTTCGATTAGTCATACATTTGTACATCATACAGATGTTCTAAAAATGACTTGGTGTGAGATGGAAGGGTTCTGATCATGGAGCGCAAGACAGCAGTCAAAGATGCGGGAGCTATGCAGTTGACCCGGCGGGGGCGACTGGTCGTCGCTGGTCTGCTCACGATGCTCGTGGCGGGGACGGGTTTCGGGCTGGTCAGCGCGCAGGCGGATTCGGTGGCAGAACCGATTCCGGTTACCGTTCACACCATCTCTGGCGGGGAGACGCTGTGGGAGATCGCCGTGTCGGTGACTGAGCCTGGTGCGGACGTGCGCGACGTGCTGTTAGAGATTTCGGAACTGAACCGGCTTGAGGGCTCCTACATCGTTCCGGGTCAGCGATTGGTGCTGCCGCGACGGTAGGTGCACTTGCGCTCTATGTCCAAATTTTGAGATTGTTCTGAACAGCAGTTGCGCATCAGGTAAGCCTTACCTAAATTAGGTACGTCTCACGGATCAGCTGGGGGTTGGACAGTGAGACTACAGCGGGACGAAGGGCAAGATGTCCCGCACGATTGCGTCAGCCGAGCGCCTAGGGGGGATAGCTCGGCGATGGGGATGGGGTGTCCCAACGGGGAGCGACCGATGACGGTCGCTCCCCGTTCATCATTTACCGTCAAATGTGACGATAGTGGGAGGGAACACAGCGACGCCACTACCCGGACCGGGTGCTATCGGGGCATAGCCAGCGATGAGTCGGTACGATGCTTCAGGAGTAAAGTGCGTCACATTGCAAACCGCAGCCTATGACGAGGAGAATCGTGCACTGCCCTTTTTGTCGCTACTCAGATTCGCGAGTCGTTGATTCACGCACCTCAGATGATGGTCTGACTATTCGCCGTCGGCGGCAGTGTCCGCAGTGCGGTCAGAGGTTCTCCACCCTTGAAACATCGAGCCTGGTCGTCGCGAAACGGTCGGGTGTGACAGAACCTTTCAGCAGGGACAAGATCGTCTCTGGGGTGCGCAAGGCATGCCAAGGACGACCGGTCAGTGACGACGATCTTGCTGTCCTGGCGCAACGCGTTGAAGAGGCATTACGTGCTAGCGGCAGTGCGGAGCTCGACTCGCAAGAGGTCGGGCTGGCCATTCTGGGCCCGTTGCGTGAACTCGACGAAGTGGCTTATCTGCGGTTCGCCAGTGTCTACCAGAACTTCGAATCGCTCGACGACTTCGAAGCGGCGGTGAACCTGTTGCGGGCCGACAGGGAGCGGGTCGCCCAGCAACAGCAGACGGCCACCGACGACTGATCAATCAGTGTTGGGGTCCATGCAGCACCCGAAGCCGCACGGTTTGCTCGATGGCTTCGAGAGCAGTGATGGTCTCGGGCTCGATTTCCGAGCCGATATCGGTGACCACGTATCCGAGTTCACCCCGGGTGGCCAACAACTGGCCTTCGATGTTCTCACCGTGATCGGCCAAGATGTTGTTGACGCGCGCCAACACACCCGGTGTGTTGTGGTGCAAGTACGCGATTCGGGCAGCGCCATTATTCGTCGCCAACGCCAAGTTCGGCAGGTTCACACTCAGAGTCGTTGAGCCGGTACCCAAGTAGTCGAGGATCTTGTGCGAGACGAACTGTCCGATGGCCTCTTGCGCTTCTTCCGTCGATCCGGCGGTGTGCGGCGTCAAGATGACATTGCTCAACCCCTGCAGCGGTGAGGTGAACGCATCACCTTTGCGCTTCGGCTCTTGCGGGAACACATCGACGGCTGCCCCAGCGATGTGACCGGCCTTGAGTGCTTCCGCCAGCGCATCGACATCGACAACGAAACCACGTGCCAGATTCAGGAAGATCGCACCTGGTTTCATCGCGGCAAACTGTTCCGCGCCGAAGATCCCGTTGTTGGTGGGACGGCCATCGACATGCAAGGTGACCACGTCGGCGATGCTGAGCAACTCGTCCAGGCTCCCGGCACGACGAGCGTTACCCAGCGCCAGTTTCTCAGAGATGTCATAGAAGATCACGGACATGCCGAGGTTCTCAGCCAACACGGACAACTGAGTGCCGATGTTGCCGTAACCGATGATGCCGAGAGTCTTTCCTCGGATCTCATGTGCGCCGATGGCAGTCTTGTTCCACACGCCAGCATGCATGTCCTTGTCGAAGACCGGTTGGCGCCGCACCAAAGAGATGATGTTGGCGATGGCGATCTCGACGACTGATCGAGTGTTGGAGAAGGGGGCGTTGAAGACTGCTACGCCCTGACCCGCGGCGCTCTTCAGATCGATCTGATTCGTCCCGATACAGAACGCTCCAAGGGTGAGCAGGTCTTTTCCCGCCTCCAGCACCCGCTGCGTGACGTGAGTCTTAGAGCGGATACCGAGAATATGGACGCCATCAAGGGTGTCGACTAACTCGTCCTCGTCGAGTGCGCCGGTTCGAGTGACGACCTCGATACCGCGGCTCGCGAGGATCTTTGTGGCGTCTGGGTGCAGGTTCTCAAGAAGCAAGGCTTTCAACACGCATCCCATCGTGCCCCCGTTTCGCTCCAGAGCCAAACTGAGGTCACAGTGCAAGACGAGAAGTCATCCTGCGAAGCCCTGCGGCAACGGGCCGCTGTGAATAACGACGAGCCGCTGCGTAGGACGAGTCAGGGCCACGAACAGGTCCGCTGCACCACCTGATCCAGCGAGGATTTGAGCGGGTTCGAGCACGACGACCACATCGAATTCGAGCCCTTTGACGCCTTGTGGCGTAACAACTACCAGGCGCTCGGATATCGCATTTTGTGGCGTCCCAGGAGCCGTCGACATCGCGTGCGTGACCCGCTGCGGATCGGTGGTGATCAGTGCGATCCGGCCCTCCGCTCGGCTCGCCAACTCGTCCAATGAGTGCTTGAGTGCGGCAGCGACAGCAGACTCACGGCTGGGCTGTTCGAAGATCAACGCGTCGACGATGTCGCGCGCCGACTGCAAAGTGGTGACCGGAAGGCCGTGAGTTTGCCCGACGCGCATGGCGATATCGGCGATACGACGAGGTGTGCGGTAGTTGACGGTCAATGCTGCTTGGCGGAGTTGACGGCCGAAGAACGGACGGAGCCGACTATTCCAGTTGCGGGTGCCTGCGGGTGAACTCGTCTGCGCTATGTCGCCGACGATGGTGAATGATCGAGTCGGGCACCGCCGTAGCAGGCTGTGCCAGGCCATTTCGGAGAGTTCCTGCGCTTCGTCGACGACGACATGCCCGTAGACCCAAGAGCGGTCGTGAGCCGCCCGATCGGCTGCGCTGTGATGGCTGTGTGACGCCATGAAGCGTCGTGCGAGGGTCTCCGCATCGACTAGGCCGCCACCAGCGCCTGTGGACTCAAGGACATCGCGCGCATAGCGAAGCGCTTCGGCATGTTGTGCGTCGTGGTTGGAATCGGTCTCGTTGCCGTCGACTGGCCCTAACAACTCCCAGGCTTCATCGAGTATCGGAATATCGTCCACGGTCCAGGGGTGATCTCGGTCGCGGATCAGGCGCTCGCGCTCTTGTTCGGAGAAATTCGGCGCGGCCTCAGCAAGACGATGAGGTTTCGCGAAAAGATCCCTCACCAAGTTCTCGGCCGAAATGGGGAACCAGCACAGATTCAGTTCGCGGCGCACGACTTGATGTGTCCGCAAGTCTTCGGTCACGATAGCGCGGTCAGCTGACTCGGGATCGAGTTTTTGCGCTGCGAGGTACTGGTCGGTGAGTTTTCGCAACATATCGCGAACAAAGACGGCGCGAGCCTCATTGTGAGGTTTATGTGATCGACGTGCTCGAGACATCGCATCGATGACGTCATGACGAGAGATGGTCAGATCCGTGCCGTCAAGAGTGAACTCGATATCGCGGCGAGGTACTCGCTCACGTGCTCGAACTGCCTGGGCGATAATCTTCACCCAGGCCTTGCGGCCTTTGAGCTTTGCGGCAGCGAAGGTGTCCGTGCCCGTCGCGGTAATTCCGGGGACGAGCGAACCGATGGTCGTGGCAACCACACCGGTCTCTCCTAAAGATGGCAAGACCTGGTCGATATACCGCAGAAACGTGCGCGAGGGGCCGACGAGCAACACTCCGGAGCGCTCAAGACGATTGCGGTGGGCATAGAGCAGATACGCGGCGCGGTGGAGCGCGACTGCGGTCTTGCCGGTGCCCGGGCCGCCTTGAACCACCAGGGCTCCGTCGAGTTCGCTGCGGATGATCGCGTCCTGTTCGCGCTGGATCGTCGCGACGATATCGGTCATTTTGGCAGTGCGTCCGCGTGCTAGGGCCGCCATGAGCGCGCCTTCGCCGGTCAGATGTGAGTCCTGCGCACGATCGAGATCGAGCAGGTCGTCGTCCAGACCGGTGACGTGTCGCCCCCGAGTGACCAGATGACGGCGGCGCCACACGTCGCCGCGTTGCTGTGCGGTTGCCTGATAAAACGGTTCTGCGGCAGGCGCCCGCCAATCGGTGAGAAGTGGCAGGTGGTCTTCATCCGTCAGACCAATCCGGCCGATGTATCGCACAGTCTCGTCATCGAAATCGAGTCTGCCGAAACACAGCCGGTCCTCGATGGCCTCAAGTTGGCTGAGTCGATCCTCGTACATGGATGCAAAAGCATCTCGTTCAGATCGGTTCTGCGGTGATCCGCTCGGACCCGCGCGGCGCACCTCAGCCAACTTCGTGCGGACGATAACCCGCAACTCGTCGAGACGTTGGTAGAAGCCATCGACACTGCCTTGTTCGATCGCAATCTGCTCGGCTTCACTCATGGACTGTCCTTTCGGCTGCGGTATCCCAACGACGTGGCGGTTGCGGCAACGGTGAGGGACGAAAATCCGGCAAACTATTATCCACGATCACGCTGTGTTCTGAGTCAATGTGCCTCGATTCGATGCAATACAGTCAGGGTGCGAGGGTGTCACCGCGTCGCGGTGGATGGCTTTGGGAAGGCTTTGCGGCCCGTCGGTGTTAGAGAAAATAGTCGGGGTTCGCTGCATTTCGCACGAGCACGAGGCCGCGTACCAGTCGAAGGAGTAAATGTGCCGTTGTCAGACCGAGACCGGATCTACACCGTTAACGAGGCTGTCGCCAAGGATCTGGCGTCGTTGACCGGCGGGCGTGGGGTGCCGCTGATCGTTGGGCTGCGTGGATACATCGACGCCGGACATGCTGGCGAACAACTTGTCGACCACCTTCGGGCCCAGGGAGAACGGCTCGTGTCCTTCGACACTGATCTGCTCGTCGACCATCGCTCCCGGCGTCCCACTGTGGACTTCGACAGCGGCAGTTTCTCGAACTATGAGTCACATCAGCTCGGTATCGACATGGCGGTTGATTCGGAAGGTGTGCCGTTCCTGGTGATGCACGGGGTGGAACCCGATTATCGTTGGAACCACTTCATCGACGCCGCCACTGAACTCATCGAGCAGTTCGGTGTCGATCTGACGGTGCATACCCACGGGATTCCTATGGCGATGCCCCATACCCGACCTGCAATGGTGACGTACTCGGCGACTCGAGATGACTTGATAACGCAGCCCGATCCAACTTTGGGCGTCTTCGGCAAAGTGACCATTCCCGCAGGGGTCAGCAATGCCCTGCATGTGCGACTAGGGGAGTTGGGGCGCGATGCGGTTGGGATGGCCGTTCATGTGCCGCACTACGTCGCGCAGTCGCAGTACCCTCCTGCCGTGATGGTGCTGGCTGATCAACTCGCCCACACCACCGGGCTGGTCATTGACTCGACGGCCCTGCACCAGCGCGCGGCCGATGCCATTGACGAGGTGGCCACCAAAGTCGCGGAGTCGGGCGAGATGGCTGCTCTGGTGCAGGCATTGGAGCAGCAGTTCGATGCATTCGCACGAGGGAGAAGTGAAAACTCGCTCTTGGCAGACAACGGCAGGTTGCCTAGTGCGGACGATATCGCCGCCGAGTTCGAGCAGTTCCTCGCGGAACAGCATCCAGAGCAGCCGTAGCCGCCATCGTCAGGTGGTCGTGACCGAAGTGGATTCTCCACCTGGAGGGTCATTTCGGATCGCTGCCCCGTGGGCAAATTGATCCAGTTCGTCACCCTGCACCACGCTCATCGGGACTGCTAACGTCCGTAACCGCCTTATGAGGCTCGGATCGTCGAGGACCGCGGTATCGCCGCCGATCTCAGTCGCCGCAATGACGACGTTCCCATACCGGCGGCCACGCAGGATCCCGGGTTCGGTGATGACGCCGATTCGCGCGTCAGGACCGAACTGGTCACGAATCGTCGCCACTTCGCAGCGAGTCAGGCCGAGCGGCGGACGATCAGCCACGTTCGCCAGGTAGAGCCCACCGGGCTTAAGGACACGGCGCACCTCAGCCACGAACTGTGCGGTAGTGAGGTGATCCGGTGTTGCATTCCCGGCGAAGGCATCTCGCACGATGACGTCTGCGCTATCGGAGCGCATCGCCACCAAGGCCTCTCGAGCGTCACCCGGTCTCAGACGTAAGGCGGGGGACCGCGGAAGGTCGAACCACTCGCGTGTGAACTCAAGCAATTTGGGGTCTAGATCAATGGCAATCTGGGTCGAATGAGGGCGGCGGTGCGCGATACTGCGCGCGAGCGTACACCCTGCTGCTCCGAGATGCGTCACGGCGAGCGGCCCGTCGGGTAGAGACGCGATGACTAGCCGCATGATCTCCAGATACTCGAAAGTCACGTTATCGGGGTCGTCTAGATCGATGTAGGAGCTGGGAACGTCGTTGACGTACATCGTCACAGCGTTTCGGCCGTCCTCGTCGCGTTGGAGCCGGACGGTGCCATAGGTGGTGTCGAAGGTTCTTCCGTGCAATGTCAGAGGGTCGAGGGACGATGTTCTTGAGCGTTTCGATGGACTTGTTCTGCGAGTAGATCGTGAGGTTCGTGACACGCGTCCACCTTAACGGTAGGACCTTGCCGAAGTATTGCGTTAGTCGAACAAGTGTTCGATAATATGGAGTGGGAGGTGGTTTCGATGGCAGTGTCTCAGGTGGTGGCAGAACCGGTAGTGCGGACGTCGCGCATTTCCGCAGTTGGCGCTCGTCCGAGTGCGGCCCGGTATCGGGCAACGAGGGATCTGCTCATTCGCGCCGAGCGGGAGTTGACAGTTGCGCGGAGCCAAGCCGACATCGAGGTCGCCTTTGTGCAAGGGCACCTGGCCGCCTTGCGGTTCGCCGCGGCGGCGCTGAGTGTCCTGCCTCCGGTGACGCGACAGCGCAACAGGTCGGCATGGGCGCAGTTGACCCAGCGGGTCCCCGATTTATCGCATTGGGCGCAGCTCTTCGAATCAGCTGCTCCGATACGTGAGCGGCTCGAAGTGGGGCTACCGGTTGAGATTGACACGCAACAAGTTGACCAACACCTGGTCCATGTCGACGAGTTCGGGCATGCGGTCTGGGATTGGGTGGAGGCGCAGCAGCGTGCGCATAGCGCCCAATCCAATACGCCATGGCAGCGTGCCTCATGAGTGTGGGATCGCGGGTTGACATCACCCGCCGGACCTGGGGGCAGGAAGATGACGCATGCAACATCATTCATATCGACATGGATGCGTTCTTTGCCGCCGTCGAGGTGAGGGAACGCCCTGAGTTGCTCGGTCAGCCGGTTATCGTCGGTGGGCAGGAGCGTGCTGTGGTGCTGTCCGCCACCTACGAGGCTCGTGAATTTGGTGTGCGCGCGGCGATGCCGATGGCGAAAGCTCGGCGGCTATGCCCCGAAGCCGTCGTCGTCGCGCCACAAATGAGTCGCTATCGGCAGGTTTCGCAGGAGGTGATGCAGATACTTCACGAGTTCACGCCGTTGGTTGAGCAGGTCTCGGTGGATGAGGCCTATCTCGATGTTGCCGGAGCTCGTCGTCGATGGGGATCCGCACTGGCAATTGGCGAACGAATCCGCGCATTGGTCTCTGAACAGTTAAATATCACCTGTTCTGTGGGCATCGGAGCGTCCAAACTGATCGCGAAGCTCGCCTCGACGCACATCAAACCGAATGGGATCATCGTGATTCCACGCAGCACTCAGGTCGATTTCGTACAGGCGCTGCCTATCGGGGCATTGCCCGGCGTGGGCGGCAAAACCAGTTCCATGCTGCGCGCTCGGGGAATCGAGACTGTCCGTGATCTGGCGCGTACCGATCCAGGGGTGGTGCGCTACTGGCTGGGAAACGTTGGAAGTCATCTGCATGACTTGGCGTGGGCTCGCGATGCCAGCGCTGTGCAACCGGAGCGTGTGGAACTGAGCGTCGGTGCGGAACGTACCTTGGCGGCAGACACTCAGGACCCGGCTGAGCTAGACAGACTACTGGTGGAACTGTGCGAAAAGGTTGCTCATTCACTGCGTAAGCGCGGCAATAGTGCTGCGACTGTCGTCGTCAAGATAAAGTTTGCGGATTTGCGCACTGTCACCCGCTCACGCACTCTGACAAGCAGCTCTGACCGTGCGGTGCAGTTTGTTGCCACCGCACGGGCATTATTGACACCGATCATCCAAGGCGGCCAGTCGATCAGACTTCTCGGGGTGAGAGCCGAACAGTTGTCCCAGACGGCGGCCATAGGAATTCAAGCGACCCTGGACGAAGTAGTTGACGACAGTGCTCAGCGCGATGATCACGTGACTTCGGCGGTAGACCATGTCATGAGCCGGTTCGGTGCCAGTTCATTGCGGTCCGCGAGCAGCCTCGGTGCCTCAACTACGACCCGACATTGATACTTGACAGCCTGACGACTTTCCTATTGATGCAGTTGGCATCTATCCTTGGAGACAATAGATATGGCACGCAGCGCGAACGGGGGTGTCCGGTGCCTCTGTCGGAACACGAGCAACGCATACTCGACGAGATGGAACGGTCGCTCAGAGGCGACCAAGGCGTCGAGGTTCCTAGTGACCCCGTGGTGCGCAAATCGTCGCCGGGTAGCGCGCGGCGCTACACCATCGCCATCGTTGGCACTTTGATTGGACTCGTCCTAGTCGTCCTCGGTGCTGCCCAGTCCAATGTCATTCTCGGAATTGTGGGATTCGTGGGAATGCTTGCCGCGATGATCTACGGTTTTGGTCGGCCCACCTCGACTGAGCCCGCCGATGGTTCGGCTGACAAAACGTCCTCATCGCTCCCTTCCGGATCTCATTCTGCGACGCAGCAGTCGTGGAATGAACGCATACAAGATCGTTGGGAGCGTCGGCGTCGCGGCGAACTCTAGTTGACTCGGTGCGACTAGCCTTCGCGCTCCAGTCAACCCCTCCACTTTCCTCCCCAAACGCACCCTCGGGTGCGTTTTTGTCGTTGGGGCTCGCATGTCTCACGTTTTCAACTGATCTGCTGCGCGCCCGCGGCTTCCGGTCAGTGACGGCTAGCGACTGTGCCAAGTTGGCGGATTTCCACAGGAAAAACTATCTTCCGCCTGCCTGCCTCTGATCTGACAAGACTCATCGCCGCCTAGCTTTCATGGCGGAAAACGATGCATATGGTGACGCATATTAGTCCAGTCTAGAAATTTTCCTCCAGTTTCCTCCACGCATTTGACCTGCATATTTGCTTCCCAAACACGCGTATCTGGCTCATATGCCGTGACGAGTGGAGTGAAGTGGAGTACAGTGGTGCCACTTGGATGTGGAGGGAGGTGTGTGTAGATGTCCCAAGGGCTTGGCGCCATACCTAATTTGCTGCTGGGCACGTACACGCCTCGGCTCGATGACAAAGGCCGATTGATCCTGCCCGCCAAGTTCCGCAATCAACTCGCAACCGGGCTGGTCATGACACGCGGACAGGAGCACTGCCTGTACCTATTGCCGCTCGACGAATTTCAGCGGATGTACGACAAGATCCGTCAGGCGCCGATCACCTCCAAACAGGCTCGCGACTACTTGCGCGTCTTCATGTCCGGTGCGAGTCAAGAGATTCCAGACAAGCAAGGACGCATTTCGATCCCACCGTTATTGCGCACCTATGCGGGTCTTGACCGCGATCTAGCAGTCATCGGAGCGGGAACTCGTGTCGAGATCTGGGATCTGCAGGCATGGGAGGCGTATCTGGAAGGCACGGAAGTGGGGTACGCGGACACCGCGGAGGAGGTGCTTCCTGATCTGAACTTCTAGCAGCTGCGTTTCTTGCGGCCTCCTCCCGCAGTTCTGACGCACTTCCCCGGCGCCAGAAATGTAGCGGAGGGAGACCACAGGAAACGAGCTTCGACGCTCAAGACAGTGGGCACTTCCAGCAGTGAAACGGCATGAAATCAGAAAGGAGCAGCGGACTATGGCCTCATCTGACGAGACCTCTGTACGTCATATCCCGGTACTCCTTGAGCCCACTGTCGAATTGCTGACCCCAGCGCTCGACCGGCCCAGTCCGGTGCTAGTCGATGGAACAACAGGATTAGGCGGTCACAGCGAGGCCTTCTTGAACAGATTCGCTGATCTGACCGTCGTCGGCATCGACCGTGACACCAGCGCTCTCGAACTCGCTTCCCGGCGACTTGCCGGATTTGGCAATCGGTTCCGACCGGTGCACACCACATACGACAACATCGACGAGGCCCTTGCTGAGAACAACCTCAGTGGTGCGGACGCGATTTTGTTGGATCTTGGCGTATCGTCCATGCAGATCGACGAACGAGAGCGTGGATTCGCCTACAGTCAGGACGCGCCGCTTGACATGCGGATGGATCGCACAACCTCACTGACCGCGGCGGATGTGCTCAATGAATACGAGCCCGAAGACCTCATCCGCATCTTGCGCACCTATGGGGAGGAACGTTTCGCGCAGCGCATCGTGCAGCGGATCGTGCGCCGACGTGCGCAACGTCCCTGGCATATGAGCGGGGAACTCGTCGAACTCATCCATGATGCAGTTCCGGCGGCGAGCCGGCGTACCGGAGGAAACCCCGCGAAGCGCACCTTCCAGGCTTTGCGCATCGAGGTCAACGGCGAACTGCGAGTCCTTGAGGCGACGATGCCCACAGCCATTGCCGCTCTGCGCACCGGAGGGCGAATAGCGGTGATGTCATATCACTCGCTGGAAGATCGCATCGTCAAACGAGCTTTCGCTGCTGGGTCACATTCGCGAACACCGCGCGGGCTGCCTGTCGAGATTGCCGACGATCAGCCCTACTTGGAACTGGTGACCAGGGGGGCGATCAAGGCATCCGATGACGAGATCTTGACCAACTCTCGTGCCGCCTCGGTGCGGCTGCGCGTCGCACAACGAATCCGAGACACCGCATCAGTGCGCGAATCTGAAAGGACACGACGTTGACTCTTGCTCAACCAATACCGTCACCGCGTCGGACACGCCCAGAACGCGAAACCGTTGCACCCCGCCCTGAGTTGCAGGTCGTGCCTGCAGCAGTGCCAGCTGGCGGCAAGATTGTCTTCTTGGTCGTGTGCATGATCATGCTCGTCGGCGGTCTGATCGGCTCGCTGACGCTGAACACCTTGATGGCTGAAGGAAGTTATCGACAAGCGGAGTTGCAGCGCGAGATCGCGCAAGAAGCTCAAATGCGTGATCGCCTTCAAACCGAGTTGAACAACCTCAACACTCCGGAGCAACTCGCCAAGGCAGCAAAGGGTCTAGGAATGTCGCAACAGCAGGCGCCCTTGATGATCCGACTTTCTGACGAGACGATCATCGGGCTGGACAAGTGAGATGAACAAACAACATCCCAACGACCGTAACGGTCGTCCGCGCTCTGCCGATCGACGCCGCCGTTCCACGACCGATAGCGGGACGGGCTCGGCACCTCAGTCGAGCGGAAAATCACCGCATCCTGCCGCACGTTCACGGGGCGGCACGAGTGCCGCTCCTCCTCGAGGCGAGCGTGCTCCCAGCCGTTCCACCGGCCGTAACAGTCGGCAGCACAGCGGCACCGGTCAGCGCTCAGCGCGCTCAACCGCTCGTACGTCCCAACGCAGCGTGGCAGTGCGTAGCGGAACGTCGGCCTCGCAGCGTTCCGGGTCGAATCGACCACGGTCGCGTGCGAAGGCCGGACGCCCGGCCCGTCGCATCAATGTCCTCGCAACGATGACCGCCATCGTGCTCGTGGTGTTCGTGGGCAGGCTCGTTTACATCCAGGGATTCGAAGCCAATGCATTGGCATCCGAAGCCTATCGACAACTCACCGTGACACGTGAGGTCCCCGCAAACCGTGGCGAAATCACCGATACCAACGGCGTGGTGCTGGCCACCTCGTTGACGAGGTACGACATCACGGTGAACCAGCGTGAGCTCGCTGAATGGTCCTACACCGACGAGAACGGCGAGAAACGCGGCGGACCGGTTGAGGCCGCTCGGTTGACCGCTGATCTGCTCGAAATGGACCAGGGTGAACTTGCGGCCCTCCTCAGCGGCGACCGCATGTTCAAGTACGTGAAAAAAGGCGTGCTGCCGGAGGTATGGGATGCGATTCGGGCACTGCGCATTGATGGCTACTACGCGGAAGACACCTCGGAACGGGTGTATCCAGCCGGGGCGATTGCCGGCAACCTGATCGGTTACTTGGGGTATCGCGACGATGAAAGCGAACAAGTACAAGGTGTCGCGGGCATCGAAGCGGCGTTCAACGATCAACTGACCGGTGTCCCGGGGTCGCGCACCTTCGAGCGAGCTCGCAGCGGTCACGTCATCCCCGCAGGCCAGCGTTCAGAACAGGCGGCCCAACCCGGTGCGACGGTCGCCATGACTATCGACCGGGATATCCAGTACGTCGCAGAACAGGCTTTAGCGGATCAGATCAAGGCTTTCGGCGCCACGGGTGGATCGGTCACGGTCATGGACACCCGCACCGGAGCCATCTACGCATTGGCCGAAGCGGATGCGCTCGATCCGAACAACCCCGGTGCGTCGGCCCCTAAGAATCGCGGTTCACGCGCTGTTTCCAACGTCTTCGAGCCAGGGTCGACGGCGAAGGTCATCACGGTTGCCGCACTGCTTGAAACCGGATTGGCCACGCCGAAGAGCCGCTACAAGGTTGACGACCGCTACACCACAGACAACAACCAGACATTTAAAGACGCTCATGATCACGATCGTGAACGATGGACATTGACAGGTATCTTGTCGCACTCGTCCAACACGGGAACCGTTGCCGCTGCCAAAGACCTGCCGCTGCAGGTGCGGTACGACTACATGAAGAAGTTCGGCTTCGGTGAACTGACCGGTATCGAACTTGCCGGTGAATCACGTGGCATCCTCCACCCTGTCGAGAAATGGGATGGACGTACTCGACACGCGGTTCTGTTCGGACAAGGGGTTTCCGTCACCGAACTGCAGGCAATCAACGTATTCGCCACCATCGGAAACGGCGGCAAGAGACCGACGCCACATCTGGTGAGATCCGTGACCGACGCCGACGGCAACGAGGTGGCCACTGAGCCAGCCGAAGGCGACCAGGTCATCAGCAAGAAGACGGCGAACCAACTGTTGCGAATGCTTGAATCGACCGTTATCGACGGTACTGGCCAGGCCGGACGCATTGACGGCTACCGCGTTGCCGCGAAGACAGGTACGGCCCAAGCAGCAGATGAGTCGGGTCAGATGAACGACATCATCGCGTCCTTCGTCGGTGTGGTTCCCGCTGAGGATCCCGTCCTGGCGATCTCTGTTGTGATCAACAACCCATCGGCGAAGGTCTCGATCTATGGCGGTCCAGTGGCCGGACCGGTGTTCTCACAAGTCGGAACCTATGCGCTGCAGAAGCTGGGCATCGAACCATCAAGTGAAGCGCCAAAACTCTATAAGGAGAATTGGTGAGCCAGACCCGAGTATTGCCTCACCTGCGGGTAGATTGTCGATCATGATCTCGAACCAGGGACAGATGCGGCCCCAGCGCACACCCTCGCGCAGTCTGAAAGACCTTCTCGATCGCTACCGGGACTCAGTCATTCTTGCGACGGAGGCTGATGAGAATGCTATCTTCACCGGCATCGCCGTGGGAACCTCCGATCTGGCAGCCGGTGACATTTTCGTTGCGTTCAAGGGCCTTCGCACTCACGGTGCCAATTTCGTCGACCGGGCGGTGGCAGCAGGCGCTGTGGCGGTGCTCACCGACGACGAAGGTGCGGGCATCATCGCGACAGGTCCCGCAGCTGGCGCCATCCCAGTGATCGCATTGCGTGATGCAGCCACCCAACGTGCGCTGGTGGGGGATATCGCCGCCTGGTTCTATGACTACCCGGCACGGCAACTGGTCACCGTTGGAGTAACGGGAACCAACGGCAAAACGACCACCACCTACTTCATCGACGCTGCGCTCTCAGCGGCACATCTCAAGACGGCACTGCTGGGAACTGTCGAGTTGCGAGTCGGTGAGACCAGCATCCCGAGCCCGCGCACCACAGTTGAAGCTCCAGTGCTGCAATCCGTGATGGCGATGGCGCTGGAAGCAGGTGCGACGGCATTGACCACCGAAGTGTCCTCACACGCCTTGGCGTTGAACCGTGTGGCAGGGACGACCTTCGATGTCGTCGCCTTCACGAACCTGCAGCGTGATCACCTCGATTTCCATCACACCATGGAGCAGTACTTCGCGGACAAGGCACGCCTGTTCGCACCGACCGCGGCTAAACGCGGCGTTGTCTGTGTGGACGATGAATGGGGCGTGACTCTTGCCGCTCAGGCCGACATACCGGTTGATACCGTAGCCACCCGCGCTGACGGACCGGGCTATGCCACAGCACAGTGGCGAGTAAGCGAAGCAGCAGTCGGATTGGACCGAGTCGGTTCGACGTTTACCCTCCTGGGCCCCGATGGGGAACAAGTCACCGTGCACAGTCCACTGCCAGGCATGGTCAACGTGTCCAACGCCGCGCTCGCGGTGGTCGTTGCCCATCGTGCTGGCGTGGCACTGGAGGACGCTGCCCGCGGAATCGAACAGATCGTCGCGATACCCGGGCGCATGGAACGAGTGATCGATTCCGCGACGGAGCCCCTTGTCATCGTTGACTATGCGCACACCCCGGATGCGCTCGTTCTCGCACTCCAAGCCGTTCGGCCGATCACCGAGAAACGGATCGTCATTGTCTTCGGCTCCGATGGCGACCGCGACCAAGGAAAGCGACCCATCATGGGCAAGATCGCCGCGGAACTGGCCGATGTGTTGGTTGTCACCGATGAGAACCCGCGGTCTGAGCCGCCCGAAGAGATCAGACGCGCTATCCTTGCGGGAGTCCGCTCGCAGCGTCCTGACCTGGTCGATGTCCACGAAGTGTCGCCTCGTTTCGATGCTGTGGCGCACGGCATCGCGTTGGCGGGGCCAGGCGACACCGTGATCATCACCGGCAAAGGTCATGAACCGACGCAAGAGATCGCCGGAGTTTTCCACCCTTATAACGATGCTGACGCGGTGCGGGCTGCTTATGGCAGCGCATAGTGTGGATAGACCACATCGGGCCGAAAAGAAGTTCAGTTATGGAAATTGAGGAGTTCGCTGCGTGATCGAGTTGTCTACCTCGCAGATCTCGGCAATGATCGGTGCTGCCGCACCGCAGGCATCTGCAGTGATCACCGGACCGGTCGTGACTAACTCGCGTGATGTGGAACCGGGCTCGTTGTTTGTGGCGCTGCGCGGTCAGACCACTGACGGACACCGTTTCATCACCGACGCAGTGGAGCGCGGCGCGGTCGCGGTGCTCTCAGAAGAACCAGTGGACTCGGTTCCCGCGATTGTTGTTCCGGACACCACTGCGGCTCTAGGCGATCTGGCTCGTGCCTATCTGGCCGAATTGCGCGAGCGTACCGGACTTCGGGTGGCGGCCGTCACCGGTTCGGCGGGCAAGACCACGACGAAGGACCTGCTGTTACAGGTTCTGCGGTCCTACGGACCGACGGTGGCGCCGGTCGCCTCCTTCAATAACGAGGTCGGCCTGCCGCTGACGGTACTGCGAGCGGATGAGACCACGCGGTATCTCGTCTTAGAGATGGGTGCAAACCACCTTGGCGAACTGACCTATCTGACGAGTATCGCCCCACCCGACATCGCCATTGTCCTGCTGGTTGGACTCGCCCATGTCGGCGAGTTCGGCGGAATCGAAGCAGTGGCCCAGGCGAAGACGGAACTCGTCCAAGGCCTCTTGCCTGACGGTGTTGCCGTACTCAACGCAGACGACTTGAGAGTCGCGGCTATGGCTGAACACGCGCCAGGGCCGGTAGTGACATTCGGCAACGTCACCGGCACCCGACTACAGGCGAAGCAGGTGCAGGTGCGCCGTGATGGCGGCATTGACTTCACCATCGTCGACAACGATACCGGGCGCGGCTATCCCGTCTCCCTGGGGCTCATCGGCGCTCATAACGTCACTAACGCGCTGGCCACTGCCACAGCAGCACTCGTGTTGGGCCTACCCCTGCAAGAAGTGACTGAACACCTCAGCAATGCCACGACACTTTCACCGCACCGCATGCACGTCATTGACCGTCCAGACGGCGTGACGATTATCGACGACGCGTACAACGCGAATCCCGACTCCATGCGTGCGGCACTGCGCACCCTGGCTGTGATTGCCAATCGGAAACGTCGGACCATCGCTGTTCTTGGCGAAATGTTGGAAATGGGTGAGGATTCGCGCGCCAGGCACGACGAGATCGGTAGACTCGCTGTGCGACTGAATATTTCATTGGTCATTGCGGTGGGTTCGGGAGCTTCCGGTATTTTCGACGGTGCAACGCAAGAAGGCTCATGGGGGGACGAGGCCATCTTCGTTGAAACCCTCGACGAAGCACGGGAGCACCTGATCTCGATTCTCAGGTCTGATGACGTGGTGCTGCTGAAGTCGTCGCATGGCGCCGGACTATGGAAGTTGGCTGATGAACTGGCCACAGGGGGGATGAACGAATGATTGCGATCATCGTTGCGGCCACGGTCGGTCTTGCCGTGACCTTGATCGGGACGCCGCTTTTCATCCGGTTCCTGGTCAAACATCAATACGGCCAGTTCATCCGACAAGACGGACCGGCCAGTCACTTGACGAAGCGCGGCACCCCGACCATGGGTGGCGTGGTCATCATCGTTGCAGCGGTGCTGGGATGGCTTGCGGCGTCGGTGGTGATGGGCAGGCTTCCATCGGCTTCGGCGGTGCTGGTGATGACTCTCATGGTCGGGTTGGGCGTCATCGGCTTCTTGGATGACTTCACCAAGATTCGCAAAGAACGCAGTCTGGGACTGTCAGCCAAGTGGAAAGTAATCGGACAGGGCGTCATCGGCATTGCCTTTGCATTCTTGGCGCTGCAGTTCTCCAACGCCTCGGGTCGCAGCCCAGCATCGATGAATGTCTCTTTCCTGCGCGATACGCCGATCAATCTCGCATATTGGGGCGTGGGCATCGGGACGGTGCTGTTCATCCTTTGGGCAAACTTCCTGATCACCGCATGGTCGAATGCAGTGAACCTGACTGACGGGCTAGACGGCTTGGCCACGGGCGCGTCACTGATGTCCTTCGGCGCCTACGTGCTGGTCGGCATTTGGCAGATGAACCAGCACTGCGGGGAGCTCAGCTCGGCCGTTTCAGGGTGCTACGACGTACGAGACCCGTATGACATCGCCATTGTGGCTGCCGCCATCGCCGGCGCATGTTGCGGCTTCTTGTGGTGGAATGCGAATCCCGCCAAGATCTTCATGGGCGACACCGGAGCACTAGCACTCGGCGGCGCCTTTGCAGGTATCTCGATTGTGAGCCGCACCGAGATCCTCGCCGTGATCATCGGTGGCCTGTTCTTCATCATCGTGCTGTCAGACGTCATCCAGATCGGCTTCTTCAAACTCACCAAGCGCCGGGTGTTCAAGATGGCTCCGCTACACCATCACTTCGAGCTTTCCGGATGGACCGAAACTAACATCGTGGTGCGCTTTTGGCTGATCGCAGGGCTGTGCGCGGCCCTCGGTCTGGGAATCTTCTACGGACAATGGGTGGTGTCTTCGTGACCGACGAGTTCAATCTCGCTGAGTCACATGTGGTCATTGCCGGTACAGGCGTCACCGGTCGCGCAGTCTCGGCCGCGCTTTCGGATCGGGTCGCACGTCTGACCACGGTCGACGGCACCGCCGATGCGGATGTACAAGATCCAGAGACCCTGGAACTGGCCGATGTCGATCTGATCGTCGCATCGCCAGGATGGCCGCCATCGCATCCGCTATTGCAGCGTGCTGGCCGCTATCGCATTCCGGTGTTCTCCGAAGTGGAGTTGGCGTGGCGCCTGCGAATGCCGAACTCGCATACCGGCAAGCCAGCCCGTTGGGTGGCGGTCACCGGCACCAACGGCAAGACCACCACGGTGCAGATGCTCGGGTCCATCTTGAGAGCGGCGGATGTGTCCCATCGGGTGGTGGGGAATATCGGTGAGCCGGTTATTGAAGCGGTGCTCGATACGGACGTTGACGTGCTCGTTATCGAGCTCTCGAGTTTTCAACTGCATCACACGTATTCGATGCAGGCTGATGCTGCTGTGATTTTGAACGTTGCGGACGATCATTTGGATTGGCACGGCAGTTTTGACGCGTACCTCGCGGACAAAGCGAAGATCTACCACGGCATCGTGACCGCCTGCGTTTACCCTGTCGGGGATCGTGCCATCGCCCAAGCCGTGATCGACGCCGACGTGACCGAGGGCGCAAGGGCAATCGGATTCACGCTCGGTGCACCGGGACCGAGCGAGCTCGGTCTGGTTGAATCCATCATTGTCGACCGGGCGTTCCATACTGATGACGATGACCCAACCCGCCAGCGCCACGCGGCGGAACTCGCGACACTGTCCGATCTGGAGCACTTGGCTGCGGCTGACGGGAAGATCCCCTCACATGTAATCAAGAATGCGCTCGCGGCCGCGGCGCTTGCCCGTGCCGTCCAGGTGCCACCGGATGCCGTCGCGCAGGGGTTGAGAGACTTCTCGACCGGTCAGCACCGCATCGAGACTGTGGCGCGGTACGAGTCGGTGACGTATATCAACGATTCCAAGGCCACGAATCCTCATGCGGCTTTGGCTTCGCTGCGTTCCCAACCTGACCACAGTGTGGTCTGGCTCGCGGGCGGGCTGACCAAAGGCGTGTCTTTTGACGAGCTCGTGGCTGCCTGCGTGGCGAAACTGCGGGCGGTGGTGCTTATCGGCGTCGATCAACGTGAACTCAAGGGGGCACTTGACCGACACGCCCCGAATATCCCCGTTACTATGATCGACCCCGGCGACACTAAGACAGTGATGCAACGAGCTGTGACAGCTGCCCACGACCTGGCGACGCCGGGCGACGTGGTGTTGCTCGCTCCTGCATGCGCGTCAATGGACCAGTTCGCATCGTATGCGAGTCGTGGCGATTCTTTCGCTGCAGCAGTGCGATCGCTGGTCAGTGTTGCCGAGGTCGATTGACATATGGTCCAACTCGAATCCGACACCGTGCGTGTCACCAATCGGGCACGTGCCGCCAGGGCAGCGACAACACAGCGGCGCGGAAGGTTCGCCACCGTTTGGGACTCGCCCCTGACCAGTTACTACATGCTTGTCGGTGCGACTACCATGTTGCTCGTCCTCGGTCTGGTCATGGTGCTGTCAAGTTCTTCGGTCGATGCCCTCGCCGAAGGAAAATCGGTCTATTCTAAGTTCCTCGATCAAGGATTGTTCGTCCTCATCGGGCTCTTGCCGATGCTGGCGGCAACACGTATCAAATTAACGTTCTACCTAAGGTTCGCCTGGGTACTGCTGTTCGCCTCCTTCGCGTTGCAGCTATTGATTTTCACGCCGTTGGCGCGCGGCAAAGGCGGAAATATGAACTGGGTCGCCATCGGCGGCTCATTCACCATCCAACCGTCGGAATTCATGAAGTTGGCCTTGGCCGTGTGGCTCGGGTTCATCATGTTCCGCAAAAACGACCTGCTACACGACTGGAGACACGCGGTGATCCCGGCGATACCGGTGATCGCGGTCGCGCTGGGTCTGGTGATGGGCGGACACGACCTTGGCACCGCCGGTGTGATGATCCTGCTCGCGGCTGGAGCACATTTCGTCGCGGGCATCCCGATGCGGATCTTTGCGGTTGCGGCCGGCGGGCTCGGCGCCTTCGCGGTGTGGTATCTCGCCGGTTCGGATAACAGGATGAACCGAGTCAAGGCCTGGCTTGGGCACGCCGACATCGCCGATCCGCAAGAACTCGCCTATCAGACGAAGCACGGCCTGTGGGGCTTGGGCACCGGTGGCTTCACTGGAGTCGGACTGGGCGCAGGACGCCAAAAATGGTCGTATCTTCCCGAGGCGCATAATGACTTCATCTTCGCGGTGATCGGAGAGGAACTGGGCCTGGTGGGCACCGTCGCTGTGCTGATGTTGTTTGCGGTCCTCGGTATTGCCATGGTGCGGGTCATTCGACGTCATCCTCACCCGATGGTGAAGGTCACAACCGCCGCAATCGCGTGCTGGATCATCGGGCAGGCACTGATCAACATCGGTGTGGTCATCGGCCTGCTGCCGGTGATCGGAGTGCCGTTGCCACTGGTGTCGGCCGGCGGGTCTGCCTTGCTCGCGACCATGCTGGCGCTAGGCATAGTGATTCATTTCGCCCGAGAAGAACCGGGCGCTCCGGAACTATTGAAGGCACGTCCGTCGTTAGTGCGCCGTTCCGTGGCCGTAGTGGCCCACACGGTGCGTAACCGGGCCAACAGACCGAACCAAGAAAGTTAACGATGAGTTCGTCCTCACTGTCAGTATTGTTGGCCGGAGGCGGCACAGCGGGCCACGTCAATCCGTTGCTCGCTACCGCGGATGGATTGATGACCGCAGACCCCGATACCCGTATTACGGTTCTGGGCACGGCTACCGGTATCGAATCCGACCTGGTGCCCGCCCGCGGATACGACTTGCGCACCATTGAGCGGGTGCCGCTTCCACGGCGTCCCTCACCGCAACTGTTCACGCTGCCGCAGCGGTTTCGCCGCACCGTGAGCGAGGTCGAACAGATCATTGCGGAAGTTGGAGCCGACGTTGTGGTCGGGTTCGGCGGTTACGTTGCCACGCCAGCCTACCGAGCGGCGCGCCGCAGGGGGGTGCCGGTGGTGCTACACGAGCAGAACGTCCGCCCCGGCCTGGCCAATCGTTGGGGCGCTCGTTCAGCGAGCGTGGTGGCCACGACCTTTGCGGACACTCCGCTGCGAAACGCCCATCACATCGGTCTGCCGTTGCAGCCTGCCATCGCACGACTCGCCGCAGCCCGTGACGCCAGGACAGACACGGATATCGTCGCATCGGCGGCGGCTCGCTGGAACATCGATCCGGCGCGCAACGTGCTCGTCATCACCGGCGGTTCACTCGGAGCGCAACGGATCAACGAGGCTGTTGTCGCTGCCGTCGCGGACCTGGTGGGGATGGCTCAGGTGGTGCATCTGACCGGGCGAGGCAAGCAGCGCGAGGCGCTGGCGGCTCGTGAACGTCTGCCGTCCGATCTGCAGCAGGACTATCACGTCGTTGAGTACACCACTGAGATAGACCAACTCTTCGCTCTGGCAGACCTGGTGGTGTGCCGTGCGGGCGCCGGCACCGTCTGTGAACTGTCAGCGCTGGGACTGCCCGCTGTCTATGTTCCGTTGCCGATCGGAAACGGCGAACAGGCGCGCAACGCGCGAGAGGTGGTCGCGGCAGGCGGCGCACGACTCGTCGCAGACCATGATCTGACCGCGAACCGGCTGGTGACAGAAGTTCGGGCGTTACTCGATGACCCAGATCGACTCGTCCGCAGCGCCCAGCGAAGCCGTGGTGTCGGGATCACGACTGCGACGGAGAAACTCGTCGCGCTTATCCAAGAAGCCGCCAGCGGCCCGGTCAAGAGCTCCCGAGCCCCGAACGGGGGTGAATGAGCATGCCTGATGCGACTGCTTCCGCAACAGACTCGATCGCGGTGGAACAGTGGGGCAGAGCCCACCTGATCGCTATCGGCGGCGCTGGCATGTCGGTGATCGCCCAACTGCTGCTGGATCGTTCGGTGCCGGTTCAGGGCAGTGACCGTGACGACTCAGCAACCTTGCGCGCACTGGAACAAGCCGGAGCGCGAGTCTGGGTCGGGCATGATGCCGCGCACGTGACCGACGCCGACGTGGTGATAGTCTCAAGCGCGATCAAGGAAGACAACCCCGAACTGGCCGCGGCACGACGGGCAGGAAAGACGGTGCTGCACCGTTCCCAGGCATTGGCCGCACTGTCAGAGGGCAACTCTTTGATCGCCGTGGCCGGTGCGCACGGCAAGACAACGACCTCAGCGATGATCGCCGTGGCACTACGTGCCCTCGGCAGGGACCCATCGATTGCGGTGGGATCGACCATTCAAACACCGCACGGAGCCATTCCTGGCGGCCACGCCGGACAAGATCCGCTCATGGTGATTGAGGCGGACGAATCAGACGGCAGTTTCTTGAACTACCGCCCGACCGTAGCCGTGGTCACCAATATCGAACCGGATCATTTGGACCACTACCGTACGGTGACGGAGTTCGAACAAGCGTTCAGTGACTTCGCCCGGCAAATCACAGCGTCGGGACTGCTCGTCACCTCGGCAGATGACCCGGGTACGAGGCGATTGACCGCACAACTGAAATCGGAGCATTCGGCCACTGATCAAGCACCGCCGCGCGTGGTGACCTTCGGACGAGCCGAGAACGCTGACTACCGGATTCAGGACACCGCCATGCCCGGGGAGGGCTGCCTCTGCGAAGCGACCATCCGCACCGACACGGGGCAGACCGTACGACTACGGTTACAGGTCCCAGGTATTCACAACGTGCTCAACGCCACTGCAGCGCTCGCGGTTCTCGTCGATCTGGGCTTTGACCCAGCGGCCGCCGCCAGATCACTGGGCGCCTTCACGGGGACCGGACGCAGATTCGACCTGCGCGGCGAGGTGGACGGCATTCGGGTGATCGACGATTACGCGCATCACCCCACCGAGGTGGCAGCGTTGCTGACAGCGACCAAGGCGATCATTGGCAGTGGTCGGGTCATCGCGGTGTTCCAGCCGCACTTGTATTCGCGAACGCAGACGTTTGCCGCTGAATTCGCGCAGGCATTGCAGTTGGCCGATGCCGCTTTGCTCTGTGACGTCTACGCGGCTCGCGAGAACTATCGCGAGGATGTCGGGCCTCAGACAATCGTTGCCGCCGCATCGGATGGTGCGGTACTGCGGGTTGTAGCCGATAAGCACGAAGCAGGCCGCCAGGCTGCTTTTCTCGCCGAACCAGGCGACGTCATTGTGCTCATTGGCGCTGGTGACATCACCACCATCGGCGACGAGGTCATTGATCAGCTGACGAGCCGATGGCTCAAGCCTGATGCACCAGCGGAGTCGTCGCCGTGAAGCCGCCGTCTCGTCCTCGTCCGGCATTGGGCAAGACCGCGCCAAAGCCGCCCAGTCCGCGGGTTGCCCCGCCCCCCGCGAAGAGGCCAGGCACGGCCAAGCCGCGCGCCGCTGGGCCGACTCGGGAGGGGCCACTCCCGGACCGGTCGACGCGGACCACGTTGCCGCAGGACAAGCCGGAGCAGGCAAGTGCGGAAGTTACGACAGCTGAGAGTAAGGCTCCGGTGGCCACCGTGGTGCCGTTGCAGGCTCGCGAACCTCAGCAGCCCAGATCGGTGGTGTCTACCGGCCTGCAGGCCCGGTTGGCTGAACGAGAACTGATCGACAAGGCCCGACTGCGACGGCGTCTCTATTGGGTCGCCGGTGTCGCGGTGACATCAGTGCTCATGGTGTGGGCGGTGTTCTTCTCGCCGCTTTTCGCGCTCGATCCGGAACAGATCACAGTCGAAGGCACGGCTGACACAGTTGACCGCAAGACGGTGGTCGAACTCGTCAATGACAACCACGGCGTGCCGTTGCCACGGCTCAATACCACCGCGTTGCGGTTACAGATCAAAGACGTTCGAGGTGTCCAAGACGTCACATTGCGACGAGATTGGCCGCGCGGACTCACGGTGAGCATTACCGCTCGCCAGCCGGTTGTCGCGGTACCCGATGAGGACGAGGGTGGATATCTGCTCCTCGACAGCGAGGCTATTCAAGTTGGCAGAGCCGCCAAGGCGCCGAAGGATCTGCCGGTGATCTCGGTGCCAATCGAGGGCGACAACCAGGTTGTGCTGGAGTCTGTTCTGGTGGTGCTGGAGGCAATTCCGGATAAGTTGGGTGCGGATGTGCGAGCAGTTTCAGCCAATACTCAAGACGACATAACTTTGCGGTTGCGTGGTGGTGGGAAGGTCATCTGGGGAGATTCCTCGAGTAATGCGTTGAAGGCGTCCGTCCTGGCAGTTTTGCGTGAACAAGCGGGGAATTCGCGTAATTACGATGTTTCCGCGCCTAGTGCACCGATTACTTGGTGAAGTTCGTTTCGAAGAAATCTCCGACACGCGCCGGATGTCGTTGCCGCAGCATTGTCTTGCCCATACCGTCTGGTTGGCAGTGGAACGTGACATAACAGTAACCCTCAACTAGAGGGTTAAGGACATCGAGGGGTTACGCCGTGGCAGATCCGCAGAACTACCTGGCAGTCATCAAAGTCGTCGGCATCGGTGGTGGTGGCGTCAACGCCGTCAACCGCATGATCGAGGTCGGCCTGCGCGGCGTGGAGTTCGTGGCGATCAACACCGACGCACAGGCATTGCTGATGTCGGATGCAGACGTGAAACTCGATGTCGGGCGGGAACTGACTCGCGGCCTGGGAGCCGGCGCTGACCCCGAGGTCGGCCGTAAGGCTGCCGAGGACAACGAAGAGGACATCGCCGAGGTATTGCGCGGCGCCGACATGGTTTTTGTGACCGCCGGTGAAGGCGGCGGTACCGGAACCGGAGGCGCACCGGTGGTGGCGCGCGTCGCCAGAAGCCTCGGAGCGCTCACTATCGGTGTCGTGACCCGGCCATTCGGCTTCGAGGGGCGACGTCGCATGGCACAGGCCGACGCCGGTATCGAAGCGCTGCGCGATGAGGTCGATACCCTCATCGTGATCCCCAACGACCGGTTGCTGTCGATGTCAGACCGTTCGGTATCCGCTCTGGACGCCTTCCACTCAGCCGATCAGGTGCTGTTGTCAGGTGTGCAGGGTATTACCGACCTGATCACCACACCGGGGCTGATCAACCTCGACTTCGCTGACGTGAAGTCAGTCATGCAGGGCGCGGGCAGCGCTCTGATGGGTATCGGTGCCGCACGTGGTGACGACCGTGCTGTACAGGCCGCAGAACTAGCGATCTCGTCCCCGCTGCTTGAAGCCAGTATCGATGGTGCGCACGGAGTGCTGCTGTCCATTCAAGGTGGCAGCGATCTTGGTCTGCTCGAGATCAACGAGGCGGCTCGGTTGGTTCACGAAGCCGCGCACCCGGAGGCAAATATCATCTTCGGTACCGTGATTGACGATGCACTCGGCGATGAGGTCCGTGTCACGGTGATCGCAGCCGGCTTCGACCAGACACCGGCCGCGTCGGGCAAGGCCCCGAACCATGCAGCGCCCGCACGTGTGCCAGATGAGGCACCGGCAGAACCTGCCGCCACCCGCTCCGCGGCGCCGCGTCGGGCCGCTGAGCGTGTAGCCGCCTCGCCGCAAACCGGAGCGCACGCCGTGGTTCGTCCGGTGGTGCCCCTTGACGACGAGATTGATGAGACCGGTCGTTCGCTTTCCGACGAGGTCGATGAACCGCAGGGCGTACCAGTGGCTGCGACGGCTGATCCGGCAGCCACTCCCACTACCACGGCGCACACCGGTGCCATAGAAGTCCCTCGTATCTTCGATGAGGAGCCGCGGCGGCGTTCTACCGAGGACGAACTCGACCTGCCTGATTTCTTGAAGTGACCGATGCACCTGCGGTGCCGATGCTGCTTGACGTACCAGTCGCACCGCAGGTCCGGGCTGCTTTCACCACGCGATTTGGCGGGGTATCACCCGCGCCGTGGGAATCGCTCAATCTGGGACTCAACGTTGGCGACGATCCGGTGCGAGTGCGGCAAAATCGCTCACGAGTGGCGAAAGAACTGGGACGACCGGTCGTATACATGGAGCAAGTCCATGGCGATCACGTCGCTGTTATCGGTGACGATTGGCGTGGCGAAGTCATAGTCGGCGTCGATGCGCTGGTCACTGCCCGCACGGATGTTGCTCTCGCGGTGTTGGTTGCGGACTGTGTTCCAATACTCGTCGCCGATCCTGTGCAAGGACTCATCGCAGCGATACACGCTGGACGGCGCGGGGTAGAACTCGACATCGTCACTACGGCTGTGGCGAAACTGCGTCAACTAGGCGCTTGCGAACTCACCGCTGTTATCGGTCCGAGCATCTGCGGACGATGCTACGAGGTTCCGGAGTCGTTGCGTGCGGAAGTTACCGCGGGTTGCCCGCAGGCGTATGCAACCACGTCGCGCGGAACCGCGGCACTGGACCTTCCCGCCGCAGTGCGCGCGCAGTTGGCCCGAGCCGAGGTGCGTGTGGCGGTCCAGCAGCAGTGGTGCACGCTTGAGGACGAGCGGTTCTTCTCACATCGTTCCCGGTTGCAATCGGGAACGCAGACCACCGGCCGTTGTGCCGGATTGATCGGACTGCGATGAGAGTGCGGCGTGTCGGCAATAATCTCGCCGGGCAAAACGCTAACGTGAACACTGCCGTGAACTATTGCAGTAGCGGTGGAATGTCCCAGGTCGACCGGGTAGGAATGGAGTCGTAAGATGGCCGCTGGAGCTCTACGTAAGACGATGCTTTACCTAGGCCTTAGTGACGGTCGTGCTGAAGACGAGGACGCCCAGTACGACGAGACAGATGAGTACTACGACGAAGTGGAGCGTGAGGTGCCTTCTGATTACGATGCCCCAGTGACTCCGCTGCGCCCGAGCAACGAGCGTCATGCCGCTGCCGGTGACTTGCGTCGCATCACCACGATCCATCCGCGCTCATATAATGATGCGCGAGCAATCGGTGAGGCGTTCCGTGCCGGAACTCCGGTCATCATGAATGTCTCAGATATGTCAGATGCAGACGCGAAGCGTCTGGTGGACTTTTCCGCAGGACTGATCTTCGGCCTCCATGGATCGATTGAGCGCGTCACCTCTAAGGTATTCCTGCTTTCTCCAGAGACTGTTGAGATCACCGGAGACGAGAGTACCCGCGACGGTTCGCGAGCCGGTTTCTACAACCAGAGTTAGCAGATGACTTGGTTATGGGTGATCCTGTCTTGGGCACTGCTGATCTATCTTCTGTTGCTCTTTATCCGAGCGGCATACGGTTGGATGCAAATACTCAACCGGGATTGGCGGCCGACAGGGTTCGCTTTGTGGATCGGAGAAATCGCCTTCACGGCAACTGATCCCCCCATCAAAGCCGTGCGAAAAGTATTGCCATCACTACGTATTGGCCCCATCGCTCTAGACTTAAGTTTCATGGCGGTTTTCTTGTTATGTACGGTGCTCATCCAAGTTGTGGCAATATTAGCGAGGTGACTATCAGCTTTTAGTGGTGGCACGACCTGTATTGACACGTCATAATTGACCGCATAGTTGCAGGTAGCGCGCAGTAGGCTGCTTGTTGCTAACGTTGTCTCAGCGGACGGCAGACTGACCGCGCGATCCGCACTACATGTTCGAGGTGAAACGATGGAACTGCTGACAGCAGATGACGTCCTTAAGAAGACGTTCCAGACGACGAAGTTCCGTGACGGCTACGACATTGAAGAAGTCGATGACTTCCTCGATCTTGTACTTGGAACGCTGCGGGAACTCTACAGCGAGAATGAGCGCTTAGCGGCAGAAGCCGCGGCAGGTGGATCTGCCGGTGCGGACGACGATGAAGCAGCAGCCGCTAGGGCTACGCTCGAGTCTGAGATCGCATCGTTGCGTGATCAGCTCAGCGCGGCTGAGTCGCGTGCCGCAGAAGCTGAGTTGCGCGCCAACGCCTCCTCAGGTGAGTTGGATACGCACCAGCAGCAGCTGGAAGAAGCACGAGCTCAGGCTGCCGCTGCCGCGCAAGAGGCAGAGGGATTGCGTGCGGAGCTCGAAGAAGTAAAGAGTCGGGTGGCATCCGCGCCGTCTGCCGAACCCGAAGCGGCAACCGGTATTATCTCGCTGGCTCAGCAATTGCACGATGATCATGTGCGGCAGGGACAGGAAGAGGCTGCGCGCCTCGTCTCGGAGGCAAATGACGAGAGTGCTCGCATCATCAGTGATGCGGAGTCAAAGCAGACTCAGATTCTCGCTGACTTGGAGCAACAGCGGTCCGCGCTTGAAAGCAAGATTGATGACCTGAAGAACTTCGAGCGCGACTACCGTTCGCGTCTTGAATCTTCGCTGAAGTCCATGTTGGATGACCTGGACAACGGGCCTGGTAGCACTCAGTGAGTGCCAGCGCATAACTCCACTCACAGCGCACTCGTTCATCACCATGACGAACGGGTGCGCTGTTGGTTTGTTACACGCCGTTTCCTGATGCAGCATTGAGTGCTGCGAGGGGTGTAAGGTGGGCCGACAGTCACTGATGGTGCATAATGCATCCGAACCCAGTTCGAGCCTTCCAGACGAAAGTTCAATGCGATGACTACATCACAGCAGGACCCGAACAGCGAGATAACAGAGCGCTTTTCGCTCATAGTCGATGACCCAGCCTCATTTGCCGTTCGTGACGGCGAGCGTCCGTGGACCGCTGATGAGCTGACGGACGTATGCGGAGAGTTGCTGGTAGCCAGCGAACGTCTGGCCAAGGACATCGAACAGGCTGACCGGGCGCTTTCCGATATGCTGCGCAACTCGGGCGACGGTGCTGGTGACGATCAGGCGGATTCTGGCGCATCGGCTCTTGAGCGTGAGCACGAGTTGTCCATATTGAACAATTCTCGCGATCTGCAGGCACAGAACTCCCACGCGCTGGAGCGCATTCGGGTGGGTACCTACGGAAACTGTGAACAATGCGGCGAAGCGATCGGGAAGGCACGGTTGCGTGCCTTCCCTCGTGCGACGTTGTGTGTGACCTGTAAACAACGCCAGGAGCGTCGGTAGGTGACGTATGTGAGACGGACTCAATGGATCCTTCTGGCTATTGCCGCGCTGACGATCGTATTGGACCAATTGACGAAGTGGTGGGCGCTTATAGCCCTCGAACCTGGTGCTCGAGCGACTCCGATACTCGGTGATCTGCTTGGCCTACGCCTGGTATTCAATCCTGGGGCCGCTATGTCATTGGGAGCGTCGTCGACATGGATTCTGACGATTATCTCATTGGCGGCAACAGGGTTTATCGTCTGGTTGTCACGTCGCGTGACAAACACCGCGTGGGCGGTCACGCTCGGAATGATCCTTGGCGGGGCCGTCGGAAATCTGATCGATCGCCTTGTGCGCGCACCGGGGCCTGGTCGCGGCCATGTCATCGATTTCATCGACTACAACATTTTTGTTGGCAACGTGGCCGATATCGCTTTGGTTGTCGGCGCTGGACTCGTTATCTTGCTGAACCTGCGCGGTATCAATCTCAGTGCAGTTCCTTCCGTGGAGCCTGACTCAGCCGACGTGAACGAGGCGTTGGCGGACTATTCTGCATCGAAGGCGCAGCGCAACGATTCAGACGACGCCGCAGCGGAGCGCCATTGATGACACCGGTACGGTCTTTTCACATTCCTGAAGGAATAGCGGGTGAACGCGTCGACGCTGCGTTAGGACGCATGCTGGGTTTTTCCCGAACTGCCGCCGCGGTCTTGGTCACCGAAGGAAAAGTGCTCATCGATGGTGTCGCAGCGCGCAAATCGGATCGCGTGGCTGCTGACAGTTGGCTCGAAGTTGCCCTGGACGATCCGCAAGAGCAGCCCCTGCCGGACCCCGAACCGATCCCAGGGATGAGCATCGTCTACGACGATGAGGACCTTGTCGTAGTAGATAAGCCCGTGGGCGTAGCGGCGCACACGTCACCGGGATGGGCAGGCCCGACGGTGCTTTCTGGTCTGGCAGGAGCAGGATACCGAATATCTACCTCCGGTCCGCCGGAACGCAAAGGTATCGTGCACCGACTCGATGTTGGTACGTCCGGGCTGATGATGGTCGCTAAATCTGAACTTGCCTATTCCGTGATGAAGCGTGCCTTCAAACAGCGTACGGTGACCAAGATTTACCACGCGCTGGCGCAAGGACACGTTGAACCCATGGCCGGTACGATCGACGCACCGATCGGACGACACCCGGGGCGAGATTTCAAGTTTGCGGTGACCGCTGATGGCAAAGCGTCGGTGACGCATTATGAGGTTATCGAAATGCTGCCTGGCGCCTGCTTACTGGAGGTGCAATTGGAAACTGGTCGTACCCACCAGATTCGAGTACATATGTCAGCCGTGAAACACCCGCTTGTGGGCGATCTGACATATGGCGCCGATCCGACGTTTGCGGCCCGGGTGGGAATGGAGCATCAATGGCTTCACGCGGTTTCATTGGGGTTCGACCATCCTCGGACCGGCGACCCCATGATGCTGTCGAGTGAATATCCCGCGACACTGACCGAAGTCCTCGAACGGCTACGCGGCTAGGTGCCTAAGATTGTCACTATGCCCGCATCGGATTCTTTCGTACACCTGCACGTCCACACGGAATACTCGATGCTCGACGGGGCGGCGCGAATCAAGGATCTCGTCAAAGAGGTAGAAAAACAAGGACAGCAAGCGGTCGCCATCACGGACCACGGTTACCTTTTCGGTGCCTTCGAGTTCTGGCGCCAGGCCACTGCGGCCGGCGTGAAACCGATTATCGGCTTGGAGGCTTATCTCACCCCCGGTACTTCTCGGTTCGACCGGAATCGTGTGCAGTGGGGGGACTCGAGTTCCAGTAGCGGCGACGACGTTTCGGCGCGTGGCGCCTATACCCATATGACCATGTGGGCAGCTAACAACGTAGGCATGCACAACCTGTTCAAGATGGGTTCTTTGGCCAGTCTGGACGGGCAGATGGGCAAATGGCCGCGCATGGACCGCGAACTTCTGCAGACCTATTCGGAGGGAATGATCGCCTCGACGGGGTGTCCCTCCGGCGAAGTGCAGACCCGGTTGCGCCTGGGTCAGTTCGATGAGGCCCTGCGTGCTGCGGGAGAGTTCCAGGACATCTTCGGTAAGGAGAATTTCTTCGTCGAGTTGATGGACCACGGACTGGACATCGAGAAGCGCGCAGTGACCGGACTGCTCGAGGTCGCAAAGAAGATCAATGCTCCGCTGCTCGCCACCAATGACCTGCACTATGTGCGCAAGGACGACGCCGGATCACAGGAGGCGCTGCTCGCGATCAACTCGGGCGAACCCCTGACCGAACCTACCTACGCACAGGGCGGTCGCCGGTTTGCCTTCGAAGGCGAAGGCTATTACCTCAAGACGAATACAGAGATGCGCGAGCTCTTTCGCGAACACCCCGAAGCATGCGACAACACCCTGTTGATTGCGGAACGCTGTGAGGTCTCGTTCGACACGAGCGCCAACTACATGCCGAACTTCCCCTGTCCACCAGGGGAGGACGAGACCAGTTGGTTTGTCAAGGAGGTCGAAAAGGGACTACACCAGAGATATCCGCACGGCATTCCCGACGCCGTGCGCAAACAAGCCGACTATGAAACCGAAGTCATCGTCCAGATGGGTTTCCCCGGATACTTCCTCGTCGTCGCAGACTTCATCAACTGGGCGAAGAAGAACCACATTCGCGTCGGACCAGGCCGAGGTTCTGGAGCAGGATCCATGGCTGCCTACGCGATGCGTATCACTGACCTCGACCCGCTAGAGCACGGTCTGATCTTTGAACGATTCCTCAACCCTGAGCGTGTCTCGATGCCGGACTTCGACGTTGACTTCGATGAGCGTCGGCGCGGAGAAGTGATCCAGTACGTCACTGAGAAATACGGTGAGAGCCGGGTTGCGCAGATCGTCACCTACGGCACGATCAAGACCAAGCAGGCGCTCAAGGACTCGTCCCGCTTGCTGGGCTATCCCTTCGCCACCGGTGAGAAGCTCACTAAGGCACTGCCGCCCACCATCATGGGCAAGGACATCTCTGTCAGAGGCATCTTCGACCCACAGGACAAGCGGTATCACGAGGCCGACGAGTTCCGTCAGCTCCACAGCTCCGATCCTGACGCGCAAAAGGTCGTCGAACTGGCTCTCGGTATCGAAGGGTTGAAGCGACAGTGGGGCGTTCATGCCGCTGGTGTGATCATGTCATCCGATCCTCTGATCGACATCATCCCGATCATGCGCCGTCCGCAGGATGGTGCGGTCATCACGCAGTTCGACTACCCGACCTGTGAGGGTCTCGGACTGATCAAGATGGACTTCCTCGGGCTGCGCAACCTGACCATCTTGGACGATGCTCTCGACAACATTGTCAACAACGGCAAGGAACCACTCGTCCTCGAAGACCTCGAGCTCGATGATGCTGGTACCTACGAGTTGCTTGCGCGCGGAGACACGCTTGGCGTTTTCCAGCTCGACGGCGGCCCCATGCGGGCACTGCTGAAGTTGATGAAACCAGACAACTTCGAGGACATCTCCGCGGTCTTGGCGCTGTACCGCCCGGGTCCCATGGGTGTGAACTCGCATACCAACTATGCGCTGCGCAAGAACGGGCTGCAGGAGATCGAGCCCATTCACCCCGAACTCGAAGAACCGCTCAGCGAGATCCTTGACACGACCTACGGTCTGATCGTTTATCAGGAACAGGTCATGGCAGCGGCGCAGAAGCTTGCAGGCTTCTCGCTTGGACAAGCAGACGTGCTGCGCCGTGCCATGGGCAAGAAGAAGAAAGAAGAGCTCGACAAGCAACAGGCTGAGTTCTTTGCCGGCATGGCCGAACATGGGTATTCCAAAGATGCGCAGCAGTCGCTGTGGAAGGTGCTGGAGTCCTTCGCCGATTATGCCTTCAACAAGGCGCACACGGCAGCATATGGGTTGATCTCCTACTGGACCGGCTACCTCAAGGCGCACTACCCAGCCGAATACATGGCAGCGCTGTTGACCTCGGTCGGTGGCGACAAGGACAAGTCTGCGATCTATCTGGGCGAGTGCCGCCGCATGGGCATCACAGTGCTGCCGCCCGATGTCAACGAGTCGGTTGCGCTGTTCGCCGCGGTGGGCAAAGACATTCGGTTCGGACTTTCCGCAGTGCGCAACGTGGGCGCCAATGTGGTCGAGGCCATCGTGCAGGCCCGTGAGGAACACGGCCGGTTCGAGAGCTTCACCGACTTCCTCGACAAGGTTCCAGCCACAGTGTGCAACAAACGCACTATTGAGTCGCTGATCAAGGCGGGTGCTTTCGATTCATTGGGGCACCGTCGTCGCGCTTTGATCACCATCCACGAACAAGCTGTCGACTCAGTCATAGGCGTTAAGCGCAAAGAGGCCGAAGGTCAATTCGACCTGTTCGCAGACCTCGGTGAGGAAACCGAATCCAGTTCCTTCGCCATCGAAGTCCCGGACATCCCGGAATGGCAGAAGAAGCAACTGCTGGCCTTCGAACGCGAGATGCTCGGCCTGTACGTCTCCGACCATCCGCTGAGCGGTCTGGAACCCGTTCTGGCACGTGAATCTGAAACAAGTATCGTAAGCCTGCTGCAAGATGAAGATCGGCCAGATGGGTCCACCGTCAAGATCGCCGGACTCATCACCTCGGTGCAGCGCAAGGTGTCGAAACAGGGCAACGCATTCGCGCTGGTGACCGTGGAGGACCTCGAATCAAGCGTCGAGATCATGTTCTTCGGTGACACGTACCTCGCCTATTCCACATCGCTGGCTGAAGACCAAGTGGTCTCGGTACGCGGTCGGTTAAGACGCCGGGACGACGGCATCTCGTTGCAGGCCTTCGAGATGACTCTGCCCGATGTCACCATCGCCGATGACGCGCCATTGGTGGTCTCAGTGGCCTATTCGCGGTGCACCGGACCGGTCATCGAGGAACTGCACGAGATTCTACGTGCCCACCACGGCACGGTGCCCGTGCATATGAAGCTGATGCAACCGGGCCGGACGACCGTGATGAAGCTTGACGATCGGCTCCGCGTGGAACGCACCTCAGACCTCTTCGGCAGCCTGAAGGCCTTGCTGGGGCCGCATTGCGTCGGATAGTCCGGCACTGCGTACGCGGTGCGCGACTACTATGGTCCATGTGATCAGAACAATCGATCTGCGAGGCCAGACTCTTTCCGCACGCGAGATCTCCGCAGCGCTACCTCGTCCCGAGGTGTCGGTGCAAGATGCCACCACCATCGTCGAACCGGTGCTCACCGATGTCCGCGGCCGCGGTGCGGCAGCACTGCGCGACCTGGCCGAGAAATTCGACGGCGTGCGTCCTGTGCGATTGCGGGTTCCCAGGGACGAGTTGGCCGCCGCGTTGAATTCGCTGGATCCGGCGCTACGTGATGCTCTGGAGGAATCGATTGCGCGCGTCCGCCAGGTGCACCGAGCTCAGGCGCCGCAGGACTTCACAGTCGAATTGGCGCCAGGCGCCCAGGTGCGCCAGCGCTGGATTCCGGTACGCCGGGTTGGCTTGTATGTGCCGGGCGGTCTCGCTGTCTACCCCTCGTCTGTTGTGATGAATGTGGTGGCGGCGCAAGCTGCTGGCGTGCCCTCATTGGCCGTGACCTCACCGCCTCAGGCGAATAACGGCGGCCTCTCGCACCCGACGATCTTGGCAGCCTGCGCTATCTTGGGCGTCGACGAGGTTTATGCGGTCGGCGGTGCACAGGCTATCGCCATGTTTGCCTATGGCGCCGCCGGTGAGACTGACCTGGACGGGGAGACACTGTGCGAACCGGTCGATGTCATCACCGGTCCTGGAAATGTCTACGTTGCGGCCGCCAAACGCATCGTCAGTTCGACAGTCGGCATCGATTCAGAGGCCGGACCGACTGAGATCGCGGTGCTCGCCGATGGCAGCGCCAACGCCGATTTCGTGGCCAGTGACCTGATCAGCCAGGCCGAACACGACCCCAACGCCGCCTCGGTGCTCGTCACTGACGATGAATCATTGGCCGCAGCTGTTCTGGCGGCGGTAGAGCGTCGCGCTGCGACCACCTTGAACGCCGAACGGGTCGCTCAGGCACTAGCCGGCCCGCAGTCGGCGATCGTGCTCGTCGATTCGGTCGATGTCGGACAACGCGTCGTCGACGCCTATGGTGCAGAGCACCTTGAAATCCACACCCGTGACGCCGCGCAGCGTGCCGAACAGATCACTAACGCCGGTGCGATCTTCGTAGGTCCCTATTCGCCGGTGTCGCTGGGCGACTACATGGCTGGTTCCAACCACGTGCTGCCGACCGGGGGAGTGTCGCGTTACTCATCAGGTCTCGGCGTGCACTCGTATATGCGCGCTGTGCAGGTCATTGAATACGACCAGGGAGCGCTCGAAGCAATCGGGCCAAAGATCGAGACCTTTGCGGCTGCAGAGCGATTACCGGCGCACGGCGAGGCCATTGCGGCGCGGCTGCGTCCCGTTCCGTAGACTTGGGGATCGTGAACGCCGATCAAGCAGAACGTCCGCTACTTCCATTGCGCCCCGAATTGCGCGGTGAGGTGCCTTACGGTGCGCCTCAGCTAGACGTTCCTGTTCTACTTAACGTCAACGAGAACCCCTACCCGCCGTCTGCTGCCATCACTGAAGACATCGGTCGCAGCGTGGCCCAGGCTGCCTCGTCCATGAACCGGTACCCGGATCGTGAGTTCCTGGAACTGCGCGGTGCGCTAGCTTCCTATCTTGCTCGCGAATCAAAGGTCTCGCTGGCATCAGAACAGATCTGGGCCGCTAACGGGTCCAATGAGGTCATGCTGCACATCATGCAGGCTTTCGGTGGACCGGGTCGCACCGCGATGTCGTTCACACCGACCTATTCGATGTACGCGGAGTACGCCCGTGACACCCACACCACTTGGGTGGTGGGGGAGCGCAATGACGATTTCAGCATCGATGTCACCCGGGCAGTCGCGGATATTGAACGAGTCCAACCCGCGATCATCTTGCTGACCAGCCCGAACAATCCCACTGGCACTGCGCTTGCGAGTGACGTGCTTACCGCGATCCTCGAGGCTGCCGGGCGAGTGCGGGTTGACGGTTCTCCTGCCGTGGTCGTGGTGGACGAGGCCTACGCCGAGTTCCGCCGCGAGTCGGTCCCTTCGGCGCTGGAACTGCTGAGCGAATACCCTGCACTCGCGGTCACACGCACGATGTCGAAAGCCTTTGCCGCCGCTGGTCTGCGACTGGGGTACCTGGCAGCGAGCCGAGACTTCGTCGATGCGTTGCGCATCGTCCGATTGCCGTACCATCTTTCGGCCATCACCCAGGCCGCGGCGCTGGCCGCACTGCGGCACAGTGACGAGTTGCTTGGCCAGGTGGCGCAGTTGCGCGCGGAGCGTGATCGCACCGTGCAGTGGCTCAGACAACGTAAGGTAGATGGTGTGGCATTGCGAGTCGCCGACTCCGATGCCAACTTCGTGTACTTTGGGCAGTTCGCGGACCGTCATGCGGTGTGGCAGGGACTGCTCGACCGTGGAGTGCTCATCCGTGAGGTCGGCCCTGACGGCTGGCTGCGGGTATCAGTGGGAACGCGGGACGAAATGGATGCTTTTTTCAGTGCATTGGTGGAGGTTGCAGGAGTATGAGCCAGACACGTCGGGCCGAATTGGCGCGCACCACGAGCGAGTCCACTGTCAGGGTTGAGATCAACCTTGACGGCACGGGGACCAGTGATATCTCTACGACGGTGCCGTTCTTCGATCACATGCTGACCGCGCTGTCACGCCACTCCCTGATCGACATGACGATCAAGGCCCATGGCGACACTGACATCGACGCACACCACACCGTCGAAGACACAGCAATCGTGCTCGGTGACGCACTGCGCGAAGCGCTGGGCGATAAGGTGGGCATATCGCGTTTCGGTGACGCTATCGTTCCGCTTGACGAGGCGCTCGCGCGTGCCGTCGTGGACATCAGCGGTCGCCCCTACCTGGTGCACGAGGGTGAACCGGCTGGCCAGGAATATCACCTCATCGGCGGCCACTTCACCGGATCCTTGACCCGTCATGTCTTCGAGTCAATCGCCTATCACGCTGGAATCTGCCTCCACATCAACGTGCTTGCGGGACGCGACCCGCACCACATCGTAGAGGCGCAGTTCAAGGCGCTGGCTCGTGCGCTGCGTAGTGCTGTCGAACGGGATCCGCGCGTCACGGGAGTCCCTTCCACGAAAGGCGCTCTGTGACGCGACACGACAACACGGCAGCACCAACTGAGAAGGACGACGTGAGTACGAGACCCGGCCCTGCTGTGCTGTTGACTCAGGTCGCTTCGGCTGAAGTCCTGGCCGCGACTTGTGCGTTGAACAAGATCGAGATCGTCGCCGTCCCCAGTGACATCGGTGCGTTCATAGTGACCGACACGGACACTGGGCCGGGTCTGACTCAGATACTGAGCAAGTCGGTGCCGCATGCGCAGTTTTTGCTGCTCACCGTTGCCGATGACCGCCTGAGTGCGACGAAATGGGCTGGCGGGAACCAAGGTGATGACGTTCCGGCCGCACTGATTCTGGATTCATTGCCATCAGAAGTCGAAGGCATCTTGTTGGGCGCGACCACCGTGGACGAATTGACCGGGACTGTCGCCTCAAACAGCCTGGGGCGCTGGAAGGCGATGAGGACTTTGGCAAAGGCCGCTCGGGCCGCCAGAACGGCGCAGCGCAGGCCCACCGCTGAGGGGCAATCGTGACCGCTAAAGATGTAGTTGTCTTCGACTACGGATTCGGCAACGTGCGTTCGGCCGTCAGAGCGTTGGAGCGCGTTGGTGCGGCGGTGACTTTGACCAATGATCTTGACCGTGCCATGGCTGCTGACGGAGTCGTAGTGCCAGGTGTGGGCGCCTTCGCGGCATGCATTGCGGGGCTGAGAGCGCACCGCGGCGATTGGCTGGTTGAACGACGGTTAGCGGGCGGTCGGCCGGTGTTGGGTATCTGCGTTGGGATGCAGGTGATGTTTGACACTGGAGTCGAACACGGCAACGAAACTGACGGATTGGCGCAGTGGCCAGGTGTGGTTGATCGCCTCGAAGCGCCGGTCGTGCCGCATATGGGCTGGAATACCGTGTCAGCGCCATCGGGTTCCGTTCTTTTCAAAGGCATCGACCAAGAACGCTTCTACTTCGTGCATTCGTATGCAGCGCGTAGTTTCCCGCTGAACGACGAGCCATCCAGCGCAGGACTGCTGCTGCCGTCGGTGACCTGGGCCGACTACGGTGGTCCCTTTGTCGCCGCAGTTGAAAACGGGCCGCTGAGTGCCACCCAGTTCCACCCGGAGAAATCCGGCGATGCCGGCGCCGAACTATTGCGGAACTGGCTTACCACGGTTTAGTTCCGGTTACCCGTACCTGCGCCAGTCATCGATGAGCTCAGGTCAGACCCCGCGAGGAAAGAGAGAATCCATGTCTGCCGCTGATCAAGAAAGACTCGTACTGCTTCCGGCTGTCGACGTCGCTGACGGCCAAGCTGTGCGTTTAGTCCAGGGTGAAGCTGGCTCAGAGACCTCGTACGGTGACCCGTTGCAGGCAGCGCTCGACTGGCAGTCAGACGGTGCTGAGTGGATTCACCTCGTCGACCTCGATGCAGCATTCGGGCGCGGATCTAACGCAGACCTGCTGGCCGAGGTAGTCGGCAAGATGGACATCGCAGTTGAGCTCTCAGGCGGTATCCGTGACGATGAATCACTGGCACGGGCGCTCGCAACCGGGGCCCAGCGCATCAACCTGGGTACTGCGGCACTGGAAAACCCACAGTGGACCGCCCGTGTTATCGCTGATCACGGCGATAAGGTCGCGGTCGGACTCGACGTTCGTGGCACCACATTGGCAGCGCGTGGCTGGACCAAAGATGGCGGTGACCTCTGGGAGGTGCTGGAACGACTGGAAGCGGCTGGCTGTACCCGTTACGTCGTCACGGACGTCACCAAGGACGGCACACTGCGCGGACCGAACCTCGACCTGCTTGTCGAGGTGGCAACACGGGCGAACGCTCCAGTGGTCGCCTCAGGCGGCATTTCCAGCCTTGACGACCTGGCGGCGCTACGTAACTTGGTGCCACAGGGGGTTGACTCAGCGATCGTGGGTAAGGCGCTTTACGCGGGCGCCTTCACGTTGCCGCAAGCACTTGATGTCGCAGGTCGGCGCTAGGTTCCCATGATGCATCACCCGTTTGGTGGACATGAGCGCTGCGACGATGAGCCCGGTCTCGGCGGGGACGGCAAGCAGATGCCACCCACCTCTGCATTCGCAGATGACGACGGTTCCGCCGACGAGGTGATGGCCGAACTGCTCACGTCGCACCAGCGCGACGACGGCAGCATGTCCGCGATCGTCGAACGGTTACGCGATATTCGCGTCCTGATTCCGATGATGGCTGAACTAGTGCAGGACTCGTTGACTTCCGACGGCTTACAGGTAGACAAGGAAGCGGCCACGGGCATCGTAGCGGTCGCTACCGGAGATGGACGAACTGCGCTGCCGGTCTTCACCTCAATGGATGCGATGAAACACTGGCATCCTCAGGCGCGTCCGGTACCAGTGGTCGGCGCTCGCGCTGCTCTGGCATCGGTTGCGGAGGGCTGGTCGTTGCTCGTGGTCGATCCCGCTGGGCCGTGTCCCGCGATTATTCCACGGCCAGCAGTGTGGGCCATGGCTCAGCAGCAGCCGTGGCAGCCGATCATCGTCGGGGGTACGGTCATACCTGAGGTGGCGGAGCACATCCGCCAGATCGTCCAAGAGTCCTCGCACGTGGTGCAATCTGTGACCTGTCTGCCGGACAAAACCGGCCCGGAGCGCATCGTGGTGCAACTGCAGCTTGTGGAAGGACTGACGCAGCGCGATCTGGATGGTCATATTGCGCGAATCAACCACGCGCTGTCGGCGAGTTCAATTGTCGCCGAACGTATCGATGCGGTTGCTTTGAAACTCGTGCGCGGCTGAGCGGTCGCCGATGACGCCGTGATCCGGCTGCACGGTTGGTGTAAGGCGGTTAGCGCACGGGGCCGGTCAGCGATTCGCCCGGACCCTCACCGACAGGGTCCGGGAACGGCGATGCCTCCCGGAATGCCAACTGTAGTGAGCGCAGTCCGTCACGCAGCGAACGTGCATGTTGTGAGCCGATGTCCGGAGCAGAGGCAGTCACGAGCCCGGCTAGAGCGACAATCAACTTCCGGGCCTCATCGAGGTCCATCTCTGATTCTCCGTCTTCAGAGAGACCACATTTGACTGCCGCGGCACTCATGAGATGGACGGCGGCGGTGGTGATGACTTCCACCGCTGGAACCTGGGCGATGTCGCGAGTCGCCGCGACGACTGGGGTCTGATCGGTCGAAGCAATACTGTCTTGATCGTGGGTCACATCACCATTGTCACCCATCATGCGGCTCATCCGATCCTCAGCGGGCGGCAGCGCTCATGCCACCTCGATAAATTGCCTGGGGCAACGACTCATGTGAGGGGCGAAATGTTCCGATTCACCCCGTGGTGAGAGTTAGTTTCGTTGACGTGTTGTGAACGGGGGCGCATTCATGCCAAGCAATGTCATTCCATCGGGCGTAGTCCGGCCAATCCCAACCGGACAGGTGTTGTTCTCCACGACGGATCGTCGCGGCATCATCACCGGGACCAATGCCCAGTTCGCGCAGATCTCCGGATACGAAAGCGCGGATCTGATCGGTGAGTTGCATAACGCGGTCCGACACCCAGAGATGCCCGGTGGGTTGTTTCGCATGATTTGGGACCGGTTGGAATCGAACCGCCTGGTCGCTGCCTACATACAAAACCTCGCTGCCGATGGCGCAAGTTACTGGACCTTCGCAACCATTGTTCCCGTCGGCACCGACCGTTTCCTCTCGGTGCGCACTGAAGTGTCGCATCCGGAACACCACGCCATGATTGAGCAGATCTATGCCAAGGCGCGGGCGGCAGAACGCAAGATGACGGCGGGGGGAATGTCCGTCCCAGATGCTGCAGCCGAGTCCAGCAGGGTGATCGAGGGCTTAGTGACCGAACAGGGTTATTCCTCCTACGATGCTCTAGTCGCCGATACTCTGCCTGCCGAGATCGCACTGTGGGCCAAAGCACCTCGTCCACCGTTGCCTGCCGCAATCACGCGTGAGGGGCACGAGATCGGACGAGTCCTATCCGCTTCGAAGGTCATCGACGAAGAGATCGAGGTCATACGGGCGCAACTGTCTGACTATCTGCTCCTAGCCCATGAGCTGGGCGAGCAATCGGAGAGCCTGCAGCCCGCGGTGGGCAATCTGGCTCGGGTCGTGGCCGTGGCGGCACAGGCTTCAGAACAGGTCGCGGGAAGCGCACCGGTGCTGGTTCGAGCTGCGTCGGCAGCAGCGAGTCTTGCCCAGGAGGTGAGCGTCAGCCTCGAGACCCTTCCTGGTCTGCTCACCGCGGCTCGCGCCGACCTGCTGGCGTTACGTCAGTACCTGGCGGTGGCAGTACTTCACAATGCCGCTGCTGAGTCTTTCGCCATTGATATCGCACGGGGCGAAGCTCCAGGCGAGGCCATGGCTTCCCTCGGTGTACTGTGCGAAGCGCTTGAGAACACGGTTGGCCACCTCGATGCAGAGTGGGCAAATACCGGCCGGATCCTGCTCGATGTGGCCGACACCATCGAGCGCGTGGGAAACCAACTCGCTGACTTCCAACGGATGCTGCTTGATTGGCGCAACCTCGTGATCAGATTCCGTCTCAGTGGCGCACTGAGCAGCATGCTCTCGGATGTTGACCAGCAGGAGACTCGCACCCGTGCTCGCGTCGTGGCGTTCCGGGCGTTGACGGAGAAGTGCCGCGGGCTGGTCAAACCGTTGCCGGCTGCACGGCTGCATGACAGTGTCGCTGCGTTGAAGGTTTCGTAACGGTCGATATGTGGTAGTCTTGTCTGTTGGTTGATGGTGCTTCGGTTTGAAGTGCCGCCGACCGACTTTTCTAAGCGGAGTCCTGCTCCCACCTGAGTCGCAACCGTAGTGAGTTGAAACTTCACTACAACAGTGTCCAGGTTCGCCATGAGGTCGATGACGTATTCGTGATCGACCGTTACGGCTATGCAGGCCTTCGCTGACTACAGCGAAGGCCTTTCTTCGTTGCGGCAGTTATTTATGTGACAGACGTGAGGAGATCACCATCAGCGAGCCGCGTATCAACGACCGGATTCGCGTCCCCGAGGTCCGCCTAGTCGGACCCGGAGGCGAGCAGGTAGGGGTCGTCCGTATTGAGGTCGCACTCAACCTCGCCCAGGAAGCTGATCTGGACCTAGTTGAGGTTGCGCCGGACGCACGTCCCCCGGTCGTCAAGCTTATGGACTACGGAAAGTTCAAATACGAGTCCGACATGAAGGCGCGTGAGGCCCGTCGTAACCAGGCCAACACGCAACTCAAGGAGATTCGTTTCCGCCTTAAGATTGACGACCATGACTACGAGACCAAAAAGGGTCATGTAGTTCGGTTCCTCTCGGCCGGTGACAAGGTCAAGACCATGATCATGTTCCGAGGCCGTGAACAGTCTCGCCCTGAGATGGGTGTGCGGTTATTGCAGCGGTTGGCAGAAGACGTGGTGGAGTTTGGCACTGTCGAATCCATGCCGAAGCAAGACGGGCGAAACATGGTCATGGTGCTGGCTCCCACGAAGAAGAAGTCCGATGCGAAGCAAGAGCAACGCAAAGGACGTTCTTCGAGTCGCAGTAAGACCGTGGACGAGGCTTCCTGACCTCGCCGGTCGCAGACTTCGATGTATCGCGTTGCACCTGTCCGTGTAGCGCTGAAATGTCAGCCAGTTACTGGCTGACCAGAGATGAGGAGAGACGGCAGTCATGCCGAAGAACAAGACGCACTCCGGTGCTAAGAAGCGTTTCCGGGTGACCGGTAGCGGCAAGATCATGCGTGAACACGCCAACAAGCGCCACCTGCTTGAGCACAAGTCGTCACGCCGTACTCGCCGCATCAGCATGGACCAAGTGGTCTCTGATGCCGACACCCCCAAGATCAAGAAGTTGCTCGGTAAGTGAGTCATGACGGCTAGCGCCGTTGTCGATTCCCCTATCCGACCCCGAACTGCAAGGAGCATCACGTGGCACGCGTGAAGCGGGCGGTTAACGCCCAGAAGAAGCGTCGTTCAACCCTCGAGCGGGCCAGCGGTTACCGCGGCCAGCGCTCACGCCTTTACCGCAAGGCGAAGGAACAGGTTACCCACTCACTGGTTTACGCATACCGTGACCGTAAGGCGCGCAAGGGTGACTTCCGCAAGCTGTGGATCCAGCGCATTAACGCTGCGGTTCGCGCGGAGGGACTGACCTACAACCGGTTTATCCAGGGACTCAAGGCCGCAGAGGTGGACGTCGACCGTCGTATGCTCGCTGAGCTAGCGGTCAACGACTCTGCAGCATTCAAGGCACTCGTTAAGGTTGCCAAGGATGCCCTGCCGAAGGACGTCAACGCTCCTAAGGCAGCCTGATCATTCACATGTTCCGTGCCCCCTGGGCACGGGTCAATGAATATGACTGACAGACGCCCGCCAGTGCACCCCGGCACCTCCATCCTCGCGAATCCGCGCAGTGATCGGATCAAGGCCATTCGTGCACTCGGCGGGCGTTCTGCACGCCGCAAGACCGGCAGATACCTCGTCGAAGGGCCACAGGCAGTACGCGAAGCGATCAGCTTCGCGGTTGACCACGTCGTGGAACTCTACGTGACGCCCCAGGCGGCGGCTCGTCATGTCGAAATTATCGGCGACGCGCGTCAGCACGACGTGCGTATCGCACAGGCCAGCCCGGAGGTCGTCGAACACATCAGTTCGGACGCACAGGGCATTCTAGCCGTCATGAGTGCCGACAGTGTCTGCGTTGCCGATATGACGAGCACGAATCCGCGCGTTGTCGCACTGCTCGCTAACGCACGCGACCCTGGAAATGCCGGCACGGTGATCCGTGCCGCGGATGCCTGTGGTGCTGACGGGGTGATCTTGGCCGGTGACAGTGTCGAGCTGTACAACCCCAAGTTGATCCGCTCGACGGTCGGATCGCTTTTTCACCTGCCTGTCGTGGCGTCGGACGGCGCCCGTGACCTTGGTGCGGTCATTGCCGAACTACGCAACCACGGCATGATGATTTGCGCCGCTGACGGGCGTGGTGAATTCGACCTCGATGACTTGCTCGACATCGCCGGTCACGACGAGGCCTCGCAACCAGATCTGGCTCGTGAGACGGTGTGGCTTTTCGGCAATGAAGCCTGGGGCCTGACCGATGCGGATCGTGGCCTCGCCGACTGGACGGTGCGCATTCCGCTGCGCGGCCACGCTGAGTCGTTGAACTTGGCCATGGCAGCCACAATATGTCTGTACGCGTCCGCACGCGCACAACGCTAACCGGCTACTCAGCCGTGTTCTCAGGAGTCGACCGCAGGTCCGGCAGATACTTCGCCGCCTGGCGTGCCATCGCATAGGCCGCGATACAACCCAGCGCGGGCAGCAGCAGTGCGGTCGACAGTGAGGTCACATGGGTCAGCCAGCCGATGACCGCCGGGCCAGCGAGAATGCCCAAGTAACCCATGCCGACGACACGTGACATGGCGACACCGGGGTTGATTCCCGGCAGATTGCCAGATGCGGTGAACAACTGGGCAACACAACCGCTCAGCCCGATGCCGAGTAGCGCCCATCCCACGTAGTTCAACCACAGGGTGGGTGCGAGGCTGATGAAGGCCAACGCCACGGCGGCGGTCAATGAACCCCACAGCAGGATCGGTCCGGGACCGACGAGCCTAACGATATGGTCAGTGCTGAAGCGTCCCAGTGTCATGGTCACGGCGAAAATGCCGTAGCCGACGGCCGCGGTCGAAGTTGTGGCGTCGAAACGATCTTGAATCTGCAACGCGCTCCAGTCGTTGGCGACTCCCTCGGCAAGCATCAGCAAGAACGCGGTTGCCCCCAGCAGCACGACGGGCTTCGACAGTCCCAGTGAACGCTTTCGAGTCTGGCGGGGTGCTGCGCTGTGGGACTCGCGCTCCAAGGCGGGCGGCAGCAGCAGGAAGTAACTTGCGATCAGCGTGACGGCGCCGAGCACACCGGCGGTTCCCATCAGTTGCACAACGGTGAAGTCGGCACGGAAAGCGGCTGCCCCGGCAAATGCGCCGATAGCTCCGCCGACTGAGAAGAATGCGTGGAAAGCGGCGAGGATAGCGCGCCGATATCGTCGTTCCAATCCCACTGCGTGAGCGTTCATCGCCACGTCCATGGCGCCGAGTGCGAACCCGAACAGCGCCAGGGCGAGTGCCAATGTCGTGGTGCTGTGGGCCAGTGCTGGAAGGAAGACGGCGGCAGTGGTCAAGATTCCGGTGCCGAGCACTATCGGCTTGGAACCGAATCTGTCCGAGGCTGCACCTGCGAGTTGCATGCCGATGAATCCCGCCCCGCCCAGGAGCAGCAGTAGCGTGCCGATGGTTGCTTCGCTGACTCTGGTGGCGCGTTGGATGTCAGGAATGGATACCACCCATACCGCTAACAGCAACCCGTTGACTGCGAACACCGCGAACGTGGCGATACGCGCCTTCAGCAGCCGTCTGAGGTCGATTGTTGGCTGGGTTGAGACCTGCTCGGTCATACGGTCACCACCGATACGTTGTGTTGTTTAAGGAGGTTCTGTTCGGATGCGGTCAGCGTTGCGTCGGTGACCAGCACGTCGATGCTGGCTAACTCTGCGACTTGGATAAAACTCGCGGTGCCCCATTTATTGCGGTCACACACCACGATGGAGCGGGTGGCACGCTCGATCAGTGCACGTTTGACGTCGGCCTCTAGCGGGTCGCGTGACGTGATGCCGCGGTCGAGCGACGTGCCGCATCCCGAGATGATGGCCACATCGAAGTTGAGCGAGCGTAGGTATGCAGTCGTGGCCGGTCCGGCGAGGGAACCCTCGTCATGGCGAAGTGTGCCGCCGGGCATGACGACCTCGATATCGTCCGCAGTGGCCAGTATGGCGGCAACCGGCAGGGAGACCGCGGTCACCGTTGCGGCGAGGTCAAAAAAGGTGCGAGCGACATGCGCACAGGTCGTGCCCGAATCCAAGGCGATGAGTTCGTCGTCGCGCAGCAACTGCCGCGCGGCAGCGGCGAGCCTGGCTTTCGATTCCACGTGCTCGTGCTCCCGTACCGCAAACGGGGTATTGACACCGCTGCGTACTTCGGGAAGTCGGGCGCCGCCATGGGTGCGCCGGAGCATGCCCTGAGCGTCAAGGTCGCCGAGGTCTCGCCGGATCGTCATCGGGGACGTGTCAAGATCGGCAGCCAGTTGACTGACGGTGACTTGGCCGTGCTCATGCAGGGCAGACAGGATTCTTGTGATGCGTGCGGGTTGATCCACCCGCTCATCGTAGCCACAAGATGTGCAAATGAACAACTCAATGTTTGAACGAACGGCGATTGTCTTTGAATGGCGATGCTTCTGGTAAGCGTGACTTAGAATGTTCATCGTGATTGCCCCGTCGAGGGTGATTGACCGTACCCCACCCACTGCTGGAAGGCACTATGCCCACGACGGATGGCGAACTGTCACCGCTAGACCTGCCCGGAATCGAACGGGCTGTCACTCAAGCGCTTGATGACATCGCGGCAGCGACCACCTTGGATGAACTCAAAGAAGTTCGTATCGCGCACACTTCGGAACGCAGCGCGCTTGCGCTCGCGAATCGCGCGATCGGAGCCTTGCCGCGTGAAGACAAGGCGCAGGCCGGCAAGAATCTCGGTCCGGCGCGTGGTCGAATCAACCAGGCGCTCGCGCGGCGCAAGGACGAACTCGAAGAAGAACGGGACCAGCGCGTCATCGCTGAAGAGGCCGTCGACGTCACCGTTCCAACCGACCGGGTCGTGGCGGGTGCACGGCACCCACTCGAACTCATGCAAGAGCGTGTCGCTGACTTCTTCGTGGCTATGGGGTGGGAGATCGCCGAGGGGCCGGAGCTCGAAGCCGAGTGGTTCAACTTCGACGCGCTCAATATCGCAGTAGACCACCCCTCGCGTCAGATGCAGGATTCGTTCTACGTGGCGCCGCCCCTGGGGCAGACTGACTCGAACTTGGTGCTGCGTACCCAGACATCTTCAGTCCAGGTACGCGAACTGCTGACCCGCGACCTGCCGCTTTATATCGCCTGCCCGGGCAAGGTCTTCCGTTCGGACGAACTGGACGCCACCCATTCGCCGGTCTTTCACCAGGTGGAAGGGCTCGCGGTCGATAGGGGCCTGACCATGGCTCATCTCAAGGGCGTGCTTGACCACTTCGCGAAGGCGCTCTTCGGTGACCAGGCCAAGACTCGATTGCGTCCAAGTTTCTTCCCGTTCACTGAGCCGAGCGCTGAGATGGACTTGTGGTTCCCGCACAAGAAGGGCGGTCCTGGTTGGATCGAGTGGGGCGGTTGCGGCATGGTTAACCCCAATGTGCTGCGTTCAGCAGGCATCGATCCGGACGAGTACACCGGTTTCGCCTTCGGTATGGGTATTGAGCGTTCAGTGATGTTGCGTCACTCCATTGCGGATATGCGTGACATGGTCGAAGGTGACGTTCGTTTTGCACGACAGTTCGGGATGGAGATCTGATGCCTTTCGTTATCCGTGATTGGCTCGCTGAGCACGTAGTAGTTCGGCCGGATGAGACCACCGAACAGCTGGCGGCGGCACTGGTTCGCATGGGCTTGGAGGAAGAGGCGATTCATCGTGCTTCCGTCACCGGGCCGGTGGTGGTCGGACGAGTGCTGTCCCGCGAGCCGGAACCACAGAAGAACGGCAAGACCATCAACTGGTGCCAGGTCGACGTGGGCTCGCATAACGATCTGGATGATGCCGGTCAACCGACTGTGGCGCGCGGTATTGTCTGCGGCGCGCACAACTTCGTCGAGGGCGACTGGGTCGTGGTCTCATTGCCGGGTGCGGTGCTGCCTGGTGGTTTCGCGATCGCCGCTCGTAAGACATACGGACACGTCTCTGACGGCATGATCTGCTCCGCCAAGGAACTGGGTCTGGGCGAGGATCAAGACGGTATCATCGTGCTGCACCGCGGTGACGACCCGACGGAACCTGACTTCGCGGTTGGAGACGACGCTCTGGAATTGCTCGGGCTGAACACCGAGACGCTTGAGATCAACGTCACCCCGGATCGCGGCTACTGCTTCTCCGTACGCGGTGTGGCGCGCGAATACTCCCACGCCACCGGCGGCGATTTCACCGATCCTGGGTTGGCCGCGAATCTGTCTGGGCGGCTGCCTGAGCCGACTGCTGACGGCTTCGCCGTACAGGTTGCTGACAGCGCCCCGATTCACGGAGTGGCCGGTTGCGACCGCTTTGTCACACGTATCGTGCGCGGCGTGAATCCGAAGGCACCGACCCCTCGTTGGATGGCTCGCCGGTTGGAGCAGGCCGGGATGCGCTCCATCTCCATCGCGGTCGATGTGACCAACTACGTGATGCTCGACCTCGGGCAGCCGTTGCACGCCTATGACCTGGCGCAGGTCAGCGCCCCCATCGTGGTGCGTCGTGCGCGCGCGGGTGAGACGCTGACGACCCTAGACGACGTGGAGCGTCGCCTGGACACGCAGGACTTGCTCATCACCGATTCTCCCGACGGCGGTGAAGGATCACGTGTGCTCGGCCTTGCTGGGGTGATGGGCGGCGCCTCAAGCGAGGTCACTGATGCCACGGTGGATGTGCTCGTTGAGGCTGCGCACTTCGACTCGATCACGGTGGCGCGCACTGCGCGTCGTCACAAACTGCCTTCCGAGGCCGCGAAGCGATTCGAGCGCGGTGTCGACCCGCAATTGCCGCCGGTCGCAGCCCAGCGGGTGGTTGACCTTCTGGTCGAGTTCGCAGGGGGAACTGCCGACAACGCTGTTTCAGACCTGAACAATGTGCCGGAGCCCTCAGCGATCGATTTGCCGCTGGGCGAGCCAGCCCGGCTCGTCGGAGTCGACTACACCCGTGAGCAGATCGTCAGTGTGCTGGAACAGATCGGATGTCAGGTGGCACCGGCAGCCGATAACGCCGACATGCTTGAGGTTCTCCCGCCGTCCTGGCGGCCCGATCTGACGGGTGCTGCTGAACTCGTCGAAGAGATCGCTCGGATCATCGGCTACGACCAGATCGTGCCGGTACTGCCAACGGCTCCTGCTGGACGAGGGCTCACTCGCGCTCAGCAATTGCGCCGTTCGGTAGCGCGCACGCTCGCGGAGCACGGTCTCGTCGAGACGCTGACCTATCCCTTTGTCGCGTCAGATGTCAATGATGTGCTCGACATTCCGGCCGATGACCCGCGTCGCGGTGTCGTGGTACTGCGTAACCCGCTCGGCGACGATCGGCCTGGGCTGCGTACGTCGATCCTGGCGACATTGCTGGATGCGACCGCGCGAAATCTCGCACGCGGCGCCACCGACGTAGCAGTCTTCGAGTCGGGTCTGGTCTTCCGGAGCGGCGACCACACCCTGAGTGCTCCGGCCTTGCCGGGTGGAACTCGTCCCAACGATGACGAACTCGCCGCGCTCGCCGCGGCCATCCCGGATCAGCCGCGATTCGTTGCGGGTGTGCTCGTCGGCAATATCTGGCCAACGGGATGGTGGGGCAATGGCCGCGTGGCGGACTACACCGACGCCATCGAATTGGCTCGGACTGTTGCGCGCCGCGTCGGGTCCGAGGCCACTGTGACCGCAACGGAACGCGCGCCATGGCACCCCGGACGATGTGCTGCTATCGCCATCGATTCCGCATGGGAAGATGGCCAGAGCGTCGTCATCGGTCATGCTGGCGAACTGCACCCGAAGGTGCTTGAGCGCCTTGGGCTGCCCGCTCGCGCGGTGGCATTTGAGATCGACTTCGATGCTTTGCTGGAACACAGCGCGGACGAACCGGTGCAGGCTGACCCGGTGTCCACCTTCCCGGTGACCAAGGAAGACCTGGCATTTGTCGTAGACGAGTCAGTCACAGCGGCGGCGCTCGCTGCTGCCATTGAGGTCGGCGGCGGTGATCTGGTCGAATCGGTCCGCCTCTTCGACATCTACCGCGGTGAGGCCATTGGCAACGGCAAGAAATCTTTGGCCTTCGCCCTGCGATTGCGTGCTGTGGACCGGACCTTGACTGCTGAGGATGCTGTTCACGTGCGCGAGGGCGCCATTCGGGCCGCTGAGACCCTCGGCGCCGCACTGCGCGCTTAGCGCACTACCTCGAACTATCGCGCTGCCGTCGACCTCACTGGTTATTTACCGGGAGGTCGATGGCAGGTGATGGGATCGGCGCGAGCCACTCGCTATTCGGGATCAACCGCAAGCAATACCTTTCCGGTGGATTGCCGGGATTCGAGGAACCGGTGGGCTGCTGCGGCCTCGGCAAGTGGGAATTCTCGTCCAATGTGCACGGTGACATCGCCACGAGCAATCCAGTCGAAGAGTTCCCCACTGCGCCTGGTGAGTTCGTCGCGCGTTTCGACGTAGTGCCACAGGCTGGGGCGCGTGACGTAGAGCGATCCACCGGAATTGAGCCGCTGGAGTTCGAAGGGTGGCACCGGTCCGGACGAGGCACCGAAGAGGACGAGCATGCCCCGGGAGGTCAGACTCGCCAGCGAAGCATCAAAGGTGGTGCGTCCTACCCCGTCATAGACTACTTGAACGCCGTTGCCGCCGGTGAGGGCCTTCACTGCGCGTGGCAACTCGTCGGCAATGTCGGTGAATTCGGTGTAGTTCAACGTATTGGTCGCGCCAGCCTGGCGTGACAGTTCCGCCTTGCTCGGCGTGGACGTGGTGGTGATGATGCGTTCAGCGCCGCGCAGACGGGCCATCTGAGTCAGCAGTAGTCCGACACCGCCAGCACCTGCGTGGATCAGCACGTCATCGCTCAATTCGATAGGGAAGGTGGAGGTTGCCAGGTAGTGCGCGGTCAGACCTTGCAGGGCTGCGGCTGCCGCAACGTCCAGGTCGATTGCGTCGGGCACCCGGATGAGCCTGTCTGCGGCGACTGAGACATAGGCCGCGTAGGAACTCGTCCCATCCACCCATGCCACCCGATCGCCAACCTGCACGGACGTGACTGCGTCGTCGACTTCACACACCACGCCGGAGCCTTCGGAGCCCGGCACGTTGGGGAAATCGACCGGGTATTGTCCGGTGCGCCGATACACATCGATGAAGTTGACCCCCGCATAGGCGACGCGGACCAAGACTTCGCCATCGGCCAGGAGCGGGCGGTCGGTTTCAGTCAGGACGAGTTCTTCTGGTCCGCCTGCGCGGGCCGCAACGATAGCCTCCATACCTCCAGCCAATCACTCACCGGCGCCGCGTGCCAACTATGGCCGGTTTCGCCGGTCGAACTGGTCAGTCTCGGCGTCGTGCGGGGCGGGTGATCAGCACCCGGGGCCTCCTACACTGACCGTCAGCAGACCCACCGACACCGCCCGACACACCGATTCCATCAAATATGCATAAGCGTGTATTGTTATGCACATGTCTTTTTCTGTGGCAGTCGCAGGTGCGAGCGGGTACGCAGGCGGAGAATTTCTCCGGCTTGCCGTCATGCACCCCGAGTTGGAGATCCGTACGCTCACCGCGCATTCCAGCGCAGGGACAAAGCTGGGGGAGCACCACCCCCACATCCGCTCCCTAGCGGACCGCGTCATCGAACCAACCACAACAGAAACGCTGTCCGGGCACGACATCGTCATACTGGCGCTGCCGCACGGTGCGAGTGGGCCGATCGCTGATGCCTTGCCCGCCGACACCATCGTCGTCGACCTCGGTGCCGACCATCGGCTGATCGACCCCACACAGTGGGAGAAGTTCTATGGTTCAGCCCACGCCGGAACCTGGCCCTACGGCCTGCCGGAACTAGCGATCGGAAGCAGCGGTCGGCAGCGGGACGAGCTTGCGGGAGCGGGCCGTATCGCGGTGCCCGGCTGCAACGTTACCGCGGTGACCCTCGGTCTTCAGCCAGGAGTGGTCAGCGGAACCATCGACACAGGTGACGTCGTCGCAGTCCTCGCTGTCGGCTACTCCGGTGCCGGGAAAGCAGTGAAACCGCATCTGCTCGCTTCCGAGGCCCTCGGTAACGCGGCACCGTACGCGGTGGCAGGCACCCACCGCCACATCCCAGAGATCGCGCAAAACCTCCAGTTCGCTGGTGCCGAGCACGTCAATCTCTCCTTCACTCCGGTGCTGGTGCCCATGTCACGAGGCATCCTGGCGACAGCCACAGCACCACTGAACGAGGGGCACACAGAACTCACCGATACACAGATCAACGACATCTGGTGCGACTTCTACCGCGGTGAGCCCTTCGTCCAAGTGCTCCCAACGGGCCAGTGGCCCACCACTGCGATGGTTCAAGGAAGCAACTCGGCACTCGTCCAAGTGGCCATCGACCGTGCCGCCGGACGAGTCGTCACCATCACCGCCATCGACAACCTCGTCAAGGGCACCGCAGGCGGCGCCATCCAATCCCTTAACCTGGCACTCGGACTGCCAGAACACACCGGACTTCCGACGAACGGAGTGGCCCCATGACCGACTATCTCGGCAACGCACTCGAAGGCACGAACCCGGGAACCTCACCCGGGGTCACAGCAGCGCAAGGGTTTCGAGCTTCCGGTATCACTGCAGGGCTCAAGGCCTCCGGCAAGTCAGATATGGCGCTGGTGGTCAACGACGGTCCAAACGATGCGGCGGCGGCGGTCTTCACGACCAACCGCGTCGTGGGCGCACCAGTGCTCTGGTCCCGGCAGGTCATCAACGATGGCGTAGCTCAGGCTGTAGTGCTGAACTCGGGCGGTGCCAATGTGTCGACCGGGCCTGAAGGCTTCCAGGACTCACACGCCACCGCAGAGAAAGTCGCCGAATGCTTGGGAGTATCGGCGGGTGATGTGATCGTATGCTCGACGGGCCTGATCGGAGAGCGGCTACCGCGCCAGATCCTGCTCGACGGTGTTGAAACCGCCGCTCAGCACCTCAGTGAGTCAGGCGGCGGTGACGCTGCTAAGGCGATCATGACCACTGACAGCAGACCGAAGACCGCTCACGTCACCGTGACCACGGCAACCGGGCAGTTCACGGTAGGCGGGATGGCCAAGGGTGCGGGCATGCTGGCACCGGCGATGGCCACCATGTTGTGTGTGATCACCACTGACGCCGATGTCGCCGCTGCCGAACTCGACGAAACGCTGCGCGCCGCCACGTCCACGACCTTCGACCGGGTTGATTCTGACGGCTGCATGTCGACCTCCGACACGGTCCTGCTCATGGCTTCGGGTGCGGCCGGCGTCAAACCAGGCGAGGATGAGTTCAAGGCGGCCGTTCGGAAAGTCTGCGCGTCGCTGGCCCGCCAGCTCGTTGCCGATGCCGAAGGTGCCAGCCATGATGTGGCCATGCACGTGGTGGGAGCGACCACTGAGGAGGCAGCGGTGACCGTGGCCCGGACCGTGACCCGTTCCAACCTGTTCAAAGCAGCGATCTTCGGCAACGATCCGAACTGGGGCCGGGTCATCGCCCAGGCCGGCACGGTGCCGGAAGAAGTCGCCCCATTCGACGCCGAACGACTCGACGTGACGATCAACGGCGTGATGGTCTGCAAAAACTCACGCCCGCACGCGGACCGCTCCGAGGTCGACATGGCGGCGGACCGCGAGGTTCACGTCACCCTTGATCTCAACGCGGGAACTCATTCGGCCACGATCTGGTCCAACGATCTGACACACGATTACGTCCACGAGAACAGCGCATATTCAACATGACAGAGCAACCGATATTCGATGCCGCTGGTGCCGACTTCGATACCCGCACGGATTTGCGGCCCGACCAAAAAGCTGAAGTCCTTATCGAGGCACTGCCGTGGCTACAACAGTTCAACGGCGCGCTTGTGGTCGTGAAGTACGGCGGTAACGCGATGATCGACGACGAGCTCAAAGCCGCGTTCGCGCAGGACATGGTCTTCTTGCGTCAAGTGGGACTACGCCCCGTGGTGGTGCACGGCGGCGGGCCGCAGATCTCCCAGATGCTCGAGCGACTCGGCATCGAGTCCGAGTTCCGTGGCGGCTTCCGGGTCACCAGCCCGGAGGCGATGGATGTCGTCCGCATGGTGTTAACCGGAAAGGTCTCACGTGAGCTTGTCGGGCTGATCAACGCGCACGGGCCTATGGCAGTAGGCATGTCCGGTGAAGACGGCGGACTATTGCGGGCTCGTCGCCGTCACGCGGTGGTCGATGGCCGCCAGGTGGATGTCGGTCTCGTCGGGGATGTGGTGGAAGTCGACCCGCGTGCGGTCCAGGACCTGCTCGATGCGGGCCGTATCCCGGTGGTCTCCACGATCGCACCGGACATCGAGGACCCAACCCAGGTGCTCAACGTCAACGCGGACACCGCTGCGGCAGCACTGGCGGTCGCACTGGGCGCGCGCAAACTCATAGTGCTCACCGATGTCGAGGGACTGTATCTGAACTGGCCGGATAAGTCTTCGCTGGTGCGTCAGATCTCGACCGCCGCACTTGGCGAGCTGCTGCCGTCCTTGGAATCGGGCATGGTCCCCAAGATGGAGGCATGCCTGCGTGCGGTACACGGGGGAGTGCGTCAGTCTCACATTATCGATGGACGAGTTGCCCACGCTGTTCTGCTTGAAGTCTTCACCACCGAAGGGGTCGGCACTATGGTGCTGCCAGAATCCGACGGTCGTCTCACCGGACGAGCTGGAGTGGCACTCACCGGCGCGATTCCACAAGTCGAGGAACCGAAATCATGAGTTCACAGATCGTTGAGGGCCTCGCGGGGCAGGTAGCTGACCACTCTCAGACGGTTGCGGCATGGACCGGACGATACAGCAACGCGCTGCTGGATGTTTTCGGCAATCCGCAGACGGTTCTGGTGCGTGGTGAGGGCTGCTATGTATGGGATGCCGACGGAACTCGTTACCTTGACCTGCTCGCAGGAATCGCGGTTAACGCGCTCGGGCATGCTCATCCGACGTTGACCGGAGCGGTATCGGCGCAACTGTCCACCCTCGGTCATGTGTCGAATTTCTTCGCCAGCCCCACTCAGGTTGCGCTGGCTGAACGGCTTTTGGCTATCAGCGGGGCACCGACGGGTTCTCGGGTGTTCTTCACGAATTCCGGCACTGAGGCTAACGAGGCGGCGTTCAAACTGGCGCGGCGCAATAACGACAATGGTCGGCGCAGCCGGATCTTGGCGCTCACCCAGTCGTTCCATGGTCGGACGATGGGTGCGCTAGCGCTCACGTCCAAGGCTGCATACCGCGAGCCATTCGCACCGCTGCCCGGCGGTGTCGAGTTCATTCCCGCTGGTGACACTGCTGCCCTAGAAGCTGCGTTCGCCGATGGACAGGACGAGACCATCGCCGCGGTCTTCCTCGAAGTGATCCAGGGTGAAGGCGGCGTTCGTCCACTGCCGAGCACTTACCTGCAGCGGGTGCGGGAACTGACCCGCAGTGCAGGCGCATTGATGATCATCGATGAGGTGCAAACCGGCGTCGGACGGACCGGGCAGTGGTTGGCTCACCTGACTGATGAACTCGTCACCGATGTCGTGCCCGATGTCGTGACCCTGGCCAAGGGACTAGGTGGCGGAATCCCGATCGGTGCCATGATCACCTATGGCGAACAGGTCTCACACCTGCTCGGTCGTGGTCAGCACGGCACCACCTTCGGCGGGAACCCGGTTGCTGCCGCTGCCGGGCTAGCGACAATCTCAGTGATCGAACGCGACGGCCTGTTATCCCAGGTTCAGCAGACTGGCCGTTGGCTTAGCGGTGAATTGAAGCAGTTGGCCGCCGCAGAGCAGTCAGTGGTCGCCGAGGTGCGTGGCGCAGGTCTACTCATCGGAATCGGTCTGACCGGCCCGTACGCGGCACAGATCGTCGCACACGCCCGGCAACACGGTTTCATCGTCAACGCCGTCACCGAGGATGCCATTCGATTGGCTCCGCCGCTCATCATCACCGCGGACCAACTGACCCCATTCCTCAGTTACCTGCGTGAGCTGACCCCCGCTGACTTCGCACCGAAGGAAGAGACATCATGACAAAGCACTTCCTCAGGGACGATGACTTGACCCCCAGCGAGCAGCGGCAGGTGCTCGAGCTGGCGCTCGCATTCAAGAAAGACCGGCACGTCCAGACGCCGTTGCGGGGTCCACGCGCCGTGGCGGTGATCTTCGACAAGCCGACCTTGCGTACTCAGGTGTCATTCACCACGGGTATCGCCGAACTCGGCGGTTACCCCTTGCTGGTCGACGGCAACCTGGCGCAGATCGGTAAGCGCGAATCGATTGCCGATACGGCACGAGTGCTCGGTCGCCAAGTTGCGGCCATCGTGTGGCGGACCTTCGAACAGTCGGCCATCACAGAGATGTCTGAACTGGCGGGAGTCCCGGTAGTCAATGCGCTGACGGACGACTTCCATCCCTGCCAGATCCTCGCTGACCTTGCGACGCTCGCAGAGCACTTCGGCGGTGCGGGGGAGTTGTCCGGAAAGACTCTTGCCTATGTGGGCGACGGTGCGAACAATATGGCGCACTCCTACCTGTTAGGAGGGGCGACGGCAGGGCTGCATGTCCGGATCGGCAGCCCGGCGCAATACAGTCCCGCCCCGCAGGTGGTTGGCCGTGCCACACAGATCGCGGCGCAGACCGGCGGCTCAGTGACGGTGACCACTGACCCTAACGAGGCAGTCGCCGGTGCGGACGCTGTGGCAACCGATACCTGGGTGTCAATGGGACGAGAAGACGAGCAAGCCGAACGACGCGACATCTTCATCCCGTATCAGCTCAACACCGAGTTGCTGCAACATGCCAAGGCCGACGCACTGGTGTTGCACTGCCTGCCCGCATACCGGGGACAGGAGATCACCGCCGCGGTACTCGACGGCCCGCAATCAGTGGCGTGGGACGAGGCGGAATACCGCCTGCATGCGCAAAAGGCACTGCTGACTTACCTGCTGACCCACGGCGACGCGCAGTGACCCACATCATGAGTACCTCAGTACCTGCCACTAAAGCCGCGCGGCACGCGCGTATCCGTCACCTGCTGGCGCACCAGGAGATCCGATCTCAGGGCGAGCTCGCCCGTGCTTTGGCCGGGGACGGTCTCAACGTCACCCAAGCGACGCTCTCGCGCGACCTGATGGAGTTGCACGCAGTACGAATCCGCGGGACGAACGGTGCGATGACATATCGGATCGCCGAGCCATCGGAACGCAGCAGTGACGAACTTGACCCGGCGGAGCAGATCGCGGCACGCTTGGCACGGGTATGCACCGAACTGCTCGTGGCGGCGGAGGCGGCGGGCAATCTCGTCGTGCTGCGCACACCGCCTGGTGCGGCGCAATACCTGGCCTCGGCCCTTGACGACTCGACGTTGCGGGGAGTCTTGGGAACTGTGGCAGGCGATGACACCGTGCTGATCGTTGCCCGCGACCCAGCGGGTGCATCCGATGTTGCCGCCCGTCTGCTTGAGATGGCCGGTGGCACCGAGACATAGACTTCCCGGCGTGCTTCACAGCATGACGGATATTCCTCGAACGCAAAATTCTGAAGACCTAAGGACGAACACAAATGACCGAACGGGTAGTGCTGGCGTATTCCGGCGGACTGGACACATCAGTGGCTATCGGCTGGATCGCCGAAGCAACTGGGGCAGAAGTAGTCGCTGTGGCGGTTGACGTCGGCCAAGGCGGCGAAGACCTTGAGGTAGTACGTCAGCGGGCACTCGCCTGCGGCGCGGTGGAGGCGTACGTCGCTGACGCACGCGACGAGTTCGCCGCTGAATACTGCATGCCAGCATTGCAGGCGAACGGCCTGTACATGGACCGGTACCCGCTCGTCTCGGCGCTGTCGCGTCCGGTGATCGTCAAGCACCTGGTGCGCGCTGCCCGTCAATTCGGTGCGACAACCGTGGCTCACGGCTGCACTGGTAAAGGTAACGACCAGGTTCGTTTTGAGGTCGCCACGACCTCGCTCGCACCGGAGCTCAAGACGATCGCACCGGTGCGCGACCTGGCCTTGACCCGCGAGAAGGCCATCGCCTACGCCGAGGAACACGATCTTCCGATCGCCACCACCAAGAAGAACCCGTTCTCCATCGACCAGAACGTGTGGGGTCGTGCTGTCGAGACCGGCTTCCTCGAAGACATCTGGAACGGTCCGACCAAGGACGTGTACAACTACACGGACGACCCGACCTTCCCACCGGTGGAGGACGAGGTCACCATCGTTTTCGAAGGCGGTATTCCGGTTACTATCGATGGAGTCGCTGTCACGCCACTGCAGGCCATCCAGGAGATGAACCGCCGCGCTGGCGCGCAAGGCGTGGGCCGTATCGACATCGTCGAAGACCGCCTCGTCGGCATCAAGTCCCGTGAGATCTACGAGGCGCCAGGAGCGATGGCGCTCATCGCGGCGCACCAGGAGCTCGAGAACGTCACCGTCGAACGTGAGCAGGCTCGTTTCAAGAAGATCGTGGAACAGCGCTGGACGGAGCTCGTCTATGACGGCATGTGGTTCTCACCGCTGAAGAAGTCGCTCGATACCTTCATCGCCGACACTCAGCGCTACGTCTCCGGCGAGGTTCGCATGGTGCTGCACGGTGGCCGCGCCACCGTCACTGGCCGGCGCAGCGACGCGAGCCTGTATGACTTCAACCTTGCCACCTATGACGAGGGCGACTCCTTCGATCAGTCACAGGCGAAGGGCTTCATCGAGATCTACGGCCTCAGCGCAAAACTGGCCGCGGCCCGCGATGAAAAGTTCGGAAACGGTGTCGACTTCGGTGTAGGGAGCTTGTGACCCATGAATAACCCCGCGGACTCGACGGGCTTGTGGGGCGGACGATTCGCATCAGGCCCTTCCGATGCGCTCGCAGCCCTGAGTAAGTCAACACATTTCGACTGGCGCCTGGCTCACGTCGACATTGCCGGGTCGCGCGCGCACGCGCGGGTCTTGCACCAGGCCGGCCTGCTTGATGAGGCCGAGCTGGCGGCAATGCTCGATGGGCTAGAGCAGCTCTCGAATGATGTCGAGTCCGGGGCATTCACCCCTGACATAGCCGACGAGGACGTCCATACCGCTCTAGAACGCGGTCTGATCGAACGAGCAGGCGCCGAAATCGGCGGGAAACTGCGCGCGGGACGCTCGCGCAACGACCAGATCGCGACGCTCGTGCGCGCGTATCTTCGCGAGCAGGCAAAGGAGATCAGCCATCTGCTGCTCGACGTGGTCGATGCGCTGCTGGACCAGGCCGACGCCGCGGGAGACTCGATCATGCCGGGGCGAACTCACCTGCAGCATGCGCAACCGGTACTGCTGGCGCACCACCTTCAGGCTCACGTGTGGCCCCTGCTGCGTGACGTCGACCGGTTTCTCGATTGGGATGCGCGCGCTGCGAAATCTCCCTACGGGTCGGGTGCGCTCGCCGGTTCGTCGCTGGGATTGGACCCTGCCGCGGTGGCAGCCGAACTAGGCTTCGACGGTCCGACCGAGAACTCGATCGACGGCACGGCCTCGCGTGATGTCGTTGCCGAATTCGCTTTCATCGGCGCCATGATCGGCATCGATCTGTCGCGGCTGAGCGAAGAGATCATCTTGTGGAACACCAAGGAGTTCGGCTTCATCCAGCTCGATGATGCGTTCTCTACGGGCTCGTCCATCATGCCGCAGAAGAAGAACCCGGATATCGCGGAGCTGGCACGGGGCAAAGCCGGGCGTCTGGTGGGAGACCTAACGGGACTGCTTGCCACACTCAAGGCGCTGCCGCTGGCTTACAACCGGGACTTGCAAGAAGACAAAGAGCCGGTTTTCGACCAGATCGACACTCTTACGGTGCTGCTGCCGGCGTTCTCCGGAATGATCGCGACCGCCAAGTTCAACACGGCGCGGATGGCTGAACTGGCGCCGCAAGGGTTCTCGTTGGCCACCGACATCGCCGAATGGCTGGTGCGGCAGGGCGTGCCGTTCCGACACGCGCACGAGATCTCGGGAGCATGCGTGCGCGAATGCGAATCACGCGGCATCGAACTGTGGGACCTGACCGACGCTGACCTGGCAAAGATCGATCCGGCGCTGACCCCTGGGGTACGAGACGTGCTTTCCGTCGAAGGCTCGGTAGCGTCGCGTAACGCAGTGGGCGGCACCGCACTCGACCGGGTACGCGAGCAACGTGAACAAGCCCGTGATCAGGTTGTTGAATATCGTGTGTGGGTGAACGGATAGCAGACTGTGACCTTAGTGGTGGCCCCTGCTGACACCCTGCAGCGCCTTGATCGGTGGCTTGACTCGTCCCGGCCGCGGCTGTCCGGCACGGCACTGGTACTTCTTGACGGTCCTGCCGGATCGGGGAAGACAACTCTGGCTGGTCAGTTGGCCGCCCGCTGGGGCGGACAGGTGATCCACATGGACGATCTGTATCTGGGGTGGGATGGCGTGGCCGCCGGGATCGACCGGCTTAGCGGTGAGGTCATCGCCCCTATGCGCCGCGGCGGAATCGGTCGATTCCAACGATATGACTGGCATACGCGGAGCCTTGCGGAGCAGATCACGGTCGACCATCCGCCGGTGCTGATCGTGGAGGGCTGCCATAGTGCACAGCCTGATTTCGATGACGTGGCTTCGTTGATCTGCTGGATCGAGGCTGATGACGAGTTGCGGCTGCGGCGCGGCTTGGCCCGTGATGGCGAGGTAGCGCGCGAGCATTGGCTACAGTTCATGATGGATGAGCAGGCCCGGTATCGGTCGGCCCGCACCCGCGAGCGAGCGCATATTCACATCGACGCATGGGGCAAGATAGTCCAAGGAAACTAACCGTTGGTCGAGCGTGTCGAGGCTGCGAGGTCCGTTGGTCGAGCGTGTCGAGACCACAATAAGAAACAACGAGAGGTTGACGGTGAACGGCGACATCATTGACGAGTTGGCATGGCGTGGGCTCATTTCGCAGATGACAGACGAGGACGCATTGCGCGCCCGACTCGCAGCAGGACCGATCACCGTCTATGCCGGATTCGACCCGACCGCGCCGTCGTTGCATCACGGGCACCTGGTGCAACTGGTGCTGTTACGACACCTGCAACGTGCCGGACACCGTGTGATCGCACTCGTCGGCGGAGCGACCGGACTCATCGGTGACCCGCGGCCGACCACGGAACGTTCCTTGAACACTCGTGAGGTAGTGGCCCAGTGGACGGAGAGGCTCGCCAAGCAGATCTCGTCATTCTTAGATTTCGAAGGCGATAACCCTGCCCGTATGGTCAACAACCTCGACTGGACCGCGGAGTTGACTGCCATTGATTTCCTACGGGATATCGGCAAACATTACCGACTCGGAACCATGCTCGCCAAGGACATCGTGGCGCGGCGCCTCGCCAGCGACGAAGGCATCAGCTTTACCGAGTTCTCCTACCAGATTCTGCAGGGAATGGACTTCCTCGAACTTCACCGTCGGTACGGTTGCGAGTTGCAGACCGGCGGCTCAGATCAGTGGGGGAACCTGCTTTCAGGGGTTGAGCTCGTCCGAAAAGCTGATCAAGAACGAGTTTTCGCGCTTACGACACCGCTGATCACCAAGGCCGACGGTACGAAATTCGGTAAAACCGCAGGTGGTGCGGTCTGGCTCGATCCGTCGATGATGTCGCCATATGCGTTCTACCAGTTCTGGATCAACGCAGCCGACCAAGACGTCATCGGCTGGCTCAAGACCTTCACATTCCGGACCCAGGACGAGATAGCTGAGCTGGAGAACGCTGTCACAGAGCGTCCCTTCGCTCGCGAAGCACAGCGTGCCCTGGCCGGAGATGTCACGACATTGGTGCACGGTGAGCAGGCGACGAATCAGGCGATCTTGGCGAGCCAGGCATTGTTCGGCCGCGCCGACCTGGCCGAGCTCGACGCCGCAACCCTTGACGCCGCTGTCGCTGAACTACCCAGCGCAGTGATCGAACCAGGAACCGGCATTGTCGACGCGCTCGTCTCGACCGAGATCGTCAAGGGTCGCAATGAGGCGCGCCGTGCCCTCGGTGACGGCGGTGTGTACGTCAACAACGTCAAAGTTACTGACGTTGAAACTGTTCTAGAGGAAACTGACTTCCTTCACGGCCGTCATGCTGTGATTCGTCGAGGGAAGAAATCGTTGGCAGCAGTGACCAAGTCAGAGGTGGACGCCTGACCGAGGCTTCTATGAGGCACCTTCCTGGCGATGTCACCGAAAGCGGCCGTCGGAAGGCAGAACGAACCACGCCTGTTCATGGCGACGACCACCTCATCCCGACGCGTCGCCATCGCCGTGACATCCAAGGGCTGCGCGGACTGGCAGTCGCGCTCGTTGTGGTATTTCACCTGTATCCAACGGTGTTTTCCGGTGGTTTTGTCGGAGTCGACGTTTTCTTCGTCATCTCTGGTTACCTGATCACCGCTCATCTTTGGCATGAAGTGGAACGCACTGGAACGATTCGATTACGGGACTTTTGGGCGCGCCGGATTCGTCGATTACTTCCAGTCGCGTATCTCGTCCTGGCTGTGACATTGCTGGTCGTCCTGTTCGTAGTCCCTAGAACCCAATGGTTTGAATCCTTCCGGCAGATTGCCGCTAGCGCGTTGTATCTGGAGAACTGGCATCTGGCGCACAGCGCGGTCGACTACATGGCACAAGACAGCTCGGCCACGGTAGCCCAGCACTACTGGTCGCTCTCGGTTGAAGAGCAGTTCTATATCGTGTGGCCGGTGATGCTGGTCGTAGCGCTGTTACTAGTGCGCCGCATGTCGCGAACCTCCAGGCTTTCGTCAGCCAAGGTCGTCACGGGAGTCCTGCTTCTAGTCGTCATCTGCTCGCTTTGGCACTCCGTTGCTTTCACCGCAGTCTCGATGCAGCAGGCTTATTTCTTCTCCACCACGCGGGCTTGGGAGTTCGCGGTCGGCGGGCTGATCGCGATGTTGCACCAACGCAGACTGCAGGGCTGGATCGGCTGGTGGATCGATCGCCGTATCGCAGGTTTGGTTGTGTCCGGCCTTGGCGTGTTGGCAATCCTGGCCAGTGCGATCCTGATGAACAGCACAACAGAATTTCCGGGCTGGCGTGCCCTGGTGCCGGTCGTGGGTGCTGCGGTCATCTTGGCGGCTCCGGATCTGCACGGAAAATCTGCGCCGTTGCGGCTGCTCTCCAGTGCTCCCTTGGTCAAACTTGGCGACATCTCCTATTCGGTCTACCTGTGGCACTGGCCGATCATCATCGTGGTGCCTCTGGTAACGGGGCGCGAGATATCTGTCGTTACTGCTCTGGTGGCTGTGGCTCTGACTGTGCTGCTAGCTGTTGCATCGACTAGATGGGTCGAGGATCGTCTTCGCTTTGGGACAGCACTGCGCGGCACCCGCCGTCCGATCGTATTTGCCGCACTGGCGGCAGTTGTCGTCGCGTCATCAGCGTTGATTGCGGCAAATAGTCACAGTGTGCCGCCGCCGCGGGTTTCGCTTGAGGAACTAGCCCGTGGCGGTCAGGACGAGTGCGTGGGGCCAGATGCGCTGCGTCCGGATAACACGTGTGCTGCGATGGGTGACGGCCCATACATTAGTGAACCGTCGGCTGTGGCGGCACAAAATGATCAACCGAAGTACCCGGGCTGTCAGCAGGACAGTGACAGAGAAGGCATCGTGTCCTGTGAACTGGGGGTTGGTGAAGATCCCCGTCGCACCATTGCGCTGTTTGGCGACTCGCATGCCACCGCGTGGTTCAGTGGATTCGACGTGGCCGGCCAGCGTTTGGGTTGGCGAATGAGGACCTTTACCCGTTCGAGCTGTCCACCGTCGACAGCCCTGCGGGTCCTGTCCGAAGAGCAAACAGCGACGGAACAACGACTCTGTCAACAATGGGTCGAAGCGGTGTTGGATGAGATTGCAGGCGATACAGCGATCGACAGCGTGATGCTGACGAGTTTTGCAAGTCGCTATGCCTGGGCGTCTGCCACACCGACGACGGCGAACGGTCAACTGTCGACTGCTGCTACGGAAACCGTCGCGATTCAGGGGTATCAGTCAGTGATGGAACGTATCCGGGCTATGGGGAAGGAGGTATACGTGCTGGCGCCGATACCTCGCACTGTCAATGTTCGAGTGCCTGATTGTCTCGAACTGTATGGACGCGACGCGAACCGGTGTGGGCTAGAGCGTGACCGAGCGCTGATCGAAGATCCTATGCGGATGGCCGCCCGTGCTGCTGGATCATCGGTGAAGCTGATAGACCTGACCGATCACTTCTGTGATGCGGAACGGTGCTACCCGGTGGTGGGCGATCTGATCGTCTATCGGGACTCCTCGCATCTGACCGCTGAGTACGCGGCGGCATTGATGCCTTGGGTTGCACGAGTTGTCGATGGCGATGGGTAACGTCGAAGTTGTGATTTCGTTGAAATTCCGGGAAAGTTGCGCGACTGAGGATAGGTGTGTAGTGTTTTACCTCGTTGCCCGGTGAGAAGGCACGGACAGCACGAAGATCGCATCGCGAATCTCTGCTGGCCGGTTCCCCGGGCGGATCCACTCAGACTTGATCGCATAGAAATATGTGTGTAAAGTGGAGTGCCCGCGGAGAAGAAATCAAGGTTTCTTAACCCGGGATACACGTCCCAAGAGGAACGGCAGACTTTCGCGAGATTGCCTCAAGTTTCCGGGTCGTGTATGGTTGAAAAGTTGCCCGCAACGTGTTGGCTGCAAGGCTGATGTGAAGCGTGTGTGGTGGTTGTTTGAGAACTCGATAGTGTGTTTGATAGTTGATGCCATTTGGTTGGCTGGGCTGTCTTGTGGTGCTGTTTCTGCTGTTGTGGTGGGGGTGGTGTTGTGGGGTGGTTTGGTTGACTGTTTTGTTTGGTCCAGCGTCTGCTCTGCTTTGTTGTGGGGTGGGTGTTGGTTTTTGAGGCCAGTTTTGGTTTCGTATTGTTGTTCATGCCCTTTTTGGGTGTGTTCGGTTTTTACGGAGAGTTTGATCCTGGCTCAGGACGAACGCTGGCGGCGTGCTTAACACATGCAAGTCGAACGATGAAGCGGTGCTTGCACCGTGGATTAGTGGCGAACGGGTGAGTAACACGTGAGTAACCTGCCCCTGACTTTGGGATAACTACCGGAAACGGTGGCTAATACTGGATATGACCTTGTGCCGCATGGTGTGGGGTGGAAAGATTTTT
>FZPE01000004.1 GCA_900188465.1 Micrococcales bacterium KH10 | reverse complement strand
AAAGGGCATGAACAACAATACGAAACCAAAACTGGCCTCAAAAACCAACACCCACCCCACAACAAAGCAGAGCAGACGCTGGACCAAACAAAACAGTCAACCAAACCACCCCACAACACCACCCCCACCACAACAGCAGAAACAGCACCACAAGACAGCCCAGCCAACCAAATGGCATCAACTATCAAACACACTATCGAGTTCTCAAACAACCACCACACACCATTGCCAGCCAATTTCTTGGCCAGGTCTGGGGCAACCTCTCTAACTTACACCCCGATCAACTCGCAGTCAAATCACTTGACAGCTTCGTTTTCGAGAAGTCAGAGCGCCACTATTTCGATCCTTGCGGATTGGTTTTAGTGACTTGCCCGCGGGACCAGCCAGGCTCTTGAGGATCCTTATCGGATCGGCCTGTCCGTTTCTCCCTTACCGGGCGACATGTGAAACATTACGCCAGATATTTCCCTCAGGTCAAATCCACCTCGCCGGCGTGTGCTTGCGTTGCAATTCCAATAGGAAATACCCTCTGACCACGCAATTGTCCGCCGCAAGACCGTCAAGCAACTTCCGTGACCTAGGCCACAGTGGCCACAGTCCCGTCGGTGCCGGTGAGGCCGGAATCACTCACAGCTTCAGGTCCGCCTTCGAGTAGCGCGACAAAGCCCGCCTCGTCCAGGATCCTCAGACCGAGATCGCGCGCCTTTGTCTCTTTACTGCCCGCGTTCTCCCCAACGACGACAAAGTCAGTCTTCGTTGACACCGAGCCCGCGGCTTTGCCTCCCGCAGTGAGGATGGCTTCCTTGGCCGAATCGCGGCTGAACCCTTCCAAGGATCCAGTCACCACGATGGTCAAGCCAGCTAGCGTTCCACCGGACTCCGCAGATTCGGCGACTACCGCATCAGGGCCTGGGTGGCCCGGGATCTCGAACCGCACTCCAGCGTTCATCCACGCATCGATGATCTCGCGATGCCAGTCAACCGCAAACCAATCGGTCAGCGACTCGGCGATGATGGAACCCACGCCCTCGACGCTCGCGAGTTTTTCAGTATCGGCCGCGCGGATCGCGTCCAGCGAACCAAAACGAGTTGCAAGTGCACGTGCCGCGACAGGTCCGACGTGCCTGATGTTGAGCGAGACCAATAACCGCCATAGTTCCTTGGTTTTCGCTTTTTCGAGCTCATCAAGCAACTTCAACGCTTGCGCTGACGGCTCGATCTGCTCGTAATCTTTGCGAATGCCCGCCTTACGCCGTTCTGCAGGGTCCATATCTTCGGCGCCAGGCGGGTAAGTCCTGATTACTTTCTTGAATGGGGTGCGGCGGCGCGCCACACCGTCCTCATCCACTTTGACCAGCCCTGTCTCCGCATCGCGCACCACCACTTCAATGGGCAGTAACTGATCAATGGTCAGATCGAACAGTTCCGCTTCCGTGCGCAGTGGCGGGACAGCGGGCACATCGGGTTGCGTCAGCGCCGCAGCAGTGACCTCTCCCAACGCCTCGATATCTAGCGCACCGCGCGAACCAATATGCTCAACCCGACCGCGCACTTGGGCCGGGCAAGACTTGGCATTCGGGCAGCGTAAATCAACATCGCCCTCTTTCATCGGACGCAGTGGAGTACCGCATTCCGGGCAATCAGCAGGCATCACAAAATCGCGACGGGGATAGCCGTCGTCAGCGAGCGCGGCGACGGGACCGACAATCTCGGGAATGACGTCACCTGCTTTGCGCAATACGACCATGTCCCCAATGCGCACGCCTTTGACCCTCACCACGTCTTGGTTGTGCAAGGTTGCCTGACGCACCGTACTGCCGGATACGAAGACCGGTTCCATCACGGCATACGGGGTGGCTCGTCCAGTACGTCCCACTCCTATCTGGATATCGAGCAGGCGCGTGTTGACTTCTTCCGGCGGGTATTTATAGGCAACCGCCCAGCGCGGCGCGCGGCTGGTGGCGCCTAATCGACGCTGCAACGCGATCTCGTCGACCTTGACGACGATTCCATCGAGCTCATGCTCGATGGAGTGCCGATGGTCACCGTAGTAGGCAATCATCTCCATGACTTCAGTTACGTTCACACAGACACGGTTATGCGAAGAGACTGGTATACCCCAGCGTTGGAAGTGCTCGTACGCTTCAGACTGACGAGTAAGCACGGCTTCGTCGCCAGTCTCCCACTGCAGTACCCCCAGCCCATGGGCGTAGAAGCGCAATGGTCGGGACGCCGTAATGCGGGGGTCTTTTTGCCGCAGCGACCCCGCGGCGGCATTACGGGGATTGGCAAATGGCGCCTTGCCTGCCGCGACCTGTTCCGCGTTGAGCCGAGCGAATTCCTCAACCGGGATAAACACTTCACCGCGGATCTCAACCAAGGCTGGGTACTCGTCTGATTTCCCGCCCAGCGTCTGAGGAATCGAGTCGATGGTGCGGGCGTTGAGCGTCACGTCTTCGCCCGTGACTCCATCACCGCGTGTTGCAGCCCGAATCAACCTGCCGTGTTCGTAGACCAGGTTGAGCGCCAACCCATCGATCTTGACCTCAGTTAGATAGGTCACTGGTTGATCAGGTAAGTCATTTTGAATCCGCGTGGCCCATCCGACGACTTCATCGACCGAGAACACGTCCACTAAAGACAGCATCGGCTGCGGGTGTGTCACCGCCGCAAAGTCAGTCGAAAATGTCCCACCAACACGTTGAGTGGGAGAATCCGGAACTCGCAGATCCGGGTGCGCCTCTTCGAGAGCCTCCAACTCGCGCATTTTGGCGTCATATTCGGCATCAGAGACCCGCGGCGAGTCCCGCACATAATATGAAAATTGATCGATAAGAATCTCGTCGACGAGTTCCGCCCAGCGGGCATGCTGCTCACTCGTGGCTGGTACTAAATCGGCGACCTGACCGGAATCAACCTGCTCCGAGTCGCCCATTTCATCCGAAGGCACCGCGCCACTCGTGTTGGAAACTGGTTTCGTCATGAGTCCATTTTGCCCGGAGAGCGCCCGGTATCGCATGGTGGTCCGGTTTCGGTAGCGGCATCAGCCGCAAATCGGGCTGCTTCTAACTGCACATCCGGCAACGCCGTCAATACCTGGACGACCGATGCGAGTTTGCGAGCCAACCGCAACGCACTCGGCGCATCCAGCGCGAGTCGCTGATCCGTGCCATCACCGATGTAGACCTCAGTGTGGTCTGCGCCGTCACGCAGTTGCAGACAGATCACCAGTTCAGTCGACTGCCAGTTGTCTCGCCCGTCGGGATGGCTTCCAGTACCTTCCGAAACTGCCAGCACCGGCAGCGCGTACGTCTCAGATTGGTGGCGCCAATCATGCATATGGTCGTCGTCGCTATGCGTGACAACGCACCAGGACGGGCAACGCGTACGCTGCCACACGGCCGAACGATCAATTGCTGGCATTGCGGGTTCCCTCCTCAGGAGCCAGGGGCCATGCATTGATCATGCACTGACCCTCAGACACCGCAACAGCCGCACAGCATGTCTCAGGGTTGGCGGAACAACTCCCTCGGATCCACGCCTAACCGCTCCGCGAGCCGCTCGACCGACTGCAACGTGAGGTTCCGTTCCCCGCGTTCGACACCGCCCATATAGGTTCGGTGCACACCGAGAACCTCGGCAAGTTGCTCTTGAGAAAGTCGCCGTTCTTCCCTATGGCGCCGCAAGTTCTGCCCGACGACCTGTTGCAGTTCTCCAATCACATAATCACGGTGACAGCACGCCACCCATAGGTCTACATACTTATAAGTAGCACATGCGTATTGGTCAAAATAGCCCACACTTACAACTTGAACTTCGCGACTGTAGGCATCTTGTTGCCTTTTATTGCTACTTATAGATAGCATTCGATTCGGCGTGACCACAAAGATGCGCCTGAACAGACCGCGGATTAGCCCACCAAGCGATCTCCTCTCTCTGGCCACTCGACCCACACACGGTCGTAAACCACATTCATGAATCAGACGAGGGGTGTGAAAATGCACAACTGTCGCGCCAGCAAGGCACTGACGGCAGTGGCGATCACGGCTACCGCCGTACTGGCCAGTACTCGCTTGCTACAGCACTCTCGGCAACAGTTCAAACCCGATCAAGAGCATCGACGGTTAACGCTCTCGACCCGACAGAACGAACCACGAGCGCACTCAGCACGGGCCTTGTTCACAGCAGCGACATAGCGCCTATTCACCTTGGCTCTACTTCGAGAAAGAAATCATGTGACTAGCACTATTGGAATCGACCTAGGCACCACCTACTCGGCCGTATCGATCATAGGTTCGACTGGAAGCCCTGAGATCCTAAAGAATCGCGAAGGCGAGTCGACGACTCCGTCGGTCGTGCTTTTTCAGGACGTCAATGGCACCGATGAACCTCTAGTCGGCACTATGGCTAAACACTCAGCGGCGACCGCGCCCGAGGACATCGTTCAGTTCATCAAACGGTTCATGGGGAACTCGCACTATAAGTTCGAAAGTTCCTCAGGCACGCAATACCGTCCCGAAGAGGTTTCTGCGCTCATCATCAGAAAACTCAAAGAGGATGCCGAACTTGCACTCGGTCACCCGGTCACTGATGCGGTGATCACGGTGCCCGCCTATTTCGAGGATGCCCAACGCAAAGCGACCATCCAAGCCGGCACGATGGCTGGCCTCAACGTACTACGCGTGCTCAACGAACCGACAGCAGCAGCGCTCGCATTTGGAGTCCGCCCCGATGCAAGCGGGAAGGTCCTGGTTTACGACCTCGGTGGTGGCACCTTCGACATCACGGTGATGAATATCGTCGACGGTTCATTCGACGTCATCGGAACGGACGGCGACAGGAACCTCGGCGGGTTCGATTTCGACAACGCTTTAATGAACCACATTGCAGCGCAAATCGTCTCTCAAGGCGGCCCAAGTCTGCTCGATGACGTGTATGCCACCGCCGATCTGCGGGAAAAGGCAGAGATGGCCAAACGCAGTTTGACCAACGTTGAGAAAACCACCGTTCACGTCACCGCGGCAGGCAAGCCGTATCGGGTACTGATCACTCGGACTGAGTTTGAAGAACTCACAGCAAGTCTGCTTAGACGCACTGAAGACCTCATCGTCGACCTATTGGAACGACACACAACGCAGTGGACCGACATCGACCACATTTTGCTGGTCGGTGGCTCGACTCGTATGCCCATGGTGCGAAGCATGGTCGAGAGGATCAGTGGCAAGTCCGTGACTCTAGGTGTTGATCCTGATCTTGCGGTGGCACAAGGCGCTGCAATCCAATCAGCAGCCACTGAAGCTGAGCAGTCCGGTCGGCGGTATCTGATTGCGGGTGGCCAAGAACTATCGATCAGCGACGTGACGTCTCACGCGCTCGGTGTCATCACAGTGACGGATGACCTAGTCACTGAAAGAAATACCGTGGTTATCCCGCGCGAGAGCAAAATCCCCGCGAAGTGCTCCGTCGAGGTGAGCACTGTCAGCAATCAGCAACGCAGCATGAACGTGCAGGTCACTCAAGGAGACGACCCCGATCCGAAGTATTCGCCGGTAGTCGGCAGCAAGACCTTGCCATTGACCCCCTACCCGCAAGGCGCCCCATTCCGGCTCACATACGCCTACGACATCGACCAGATCGTCTTTATCGAGTTATTCGATCTGACCGCGAATCAGCAGGTGGGCACCTTTGAAGTCGATCGTCCTGCAGCACTTTCCGAATCCGCGCTCGCGGCGGGAACACAAAAGATTCAGTCCGTAAATCTCGGCTGATTCCAGAAAGGAACCACTTTCTCATGTCGCTTCCCAACTACTACGCCGTATTGGATGTGCCACAGGATGCTTCTGAGGATGACCTCAAGAAGGCGATCCGCAGGGGCCGCAACCTATGGGCCAGCCGCGCAAATCATCCAGATCCCGACGTTCGCAGCGAAGCCGAGAAGAACGTACAACTGTTCACCGAGGCTGAGCAGACACTGCTAGACGCGACTCGTCGCGCCGCGTACGACGATCAACTACTGCGTCAGCCGCCACCCGTACCAGACCCGAACATGGGTGACGGGGAGCAGGACTGGCTGCTCGTGGCCCGTAACTGGGCGAACCAAGCGATGTGGTCCCAAGCGCACCATGCCGCGACGCTCGCTACCCAAGCCACCCCCAAGCGTGCCGAAGCGTGGCGCGAGAAGGGGCGCTATGCGCAGCATCTCGGAAACGATACCGATGCCGAGTACGCCTTCAACCAAGGCATGATGCTCGCGCCGACTGACCCGTTCTATGCGTTGTGTCTGGTCGACTTCTACCTGGAACGGGATCGTCAAACGGAAGCAGAGCGCTGCCTGAAGTTCGCGACCTCCCAGCCGACTTCGGACAACGCCTTCGTGTACGTCTGGTTCTGCGAAGCCAGCCGTCGTCTTCAACTCATTGACGATGCCGTCAAATACGGGCACCGGGCCCTTGAACTAGATCCATCGAATCCGGCAGGCCGCGACGAGCTGGCCGTTGCGCTGCTGTGCCGACTCAACAATGACTTCGAGAAGTTGGAGAACTTCCCACAGCAGTACTGGTTCTCCGAAGCAGCCAAGAACCTTGATTACATCCGTGAACTCAAGGCGGAAGGCGAACTATACAAGTCCATCTATCAGGGGACGACGTTCCTACTCACCGAACGGATAGTGGAACTTGCGCAAGTCGGCTGGATGGGGCGTGAAGACGTCGGATGGCATATCTCATCACTCGAGCAATTACAGCGTGCCAAGGATGCGGTCGAGGGCCTCAAGTTGCTCAACCTCGAGCAGTCTCAGCAACGCATCTGGGAACTTGAAAAGGAGATCACCTACTCGCAGATTACATCCACGCACGATGCGGGTGCACTCGTCCTTGCCTTGATCTTCAATGGCGTGACTGGAACGCTCACGGTCGTTGTACTCATTTTGTTCACCGTTTGGTTCGGCGACTTCCGGGCAGCGCTCGTCGCGTACCTCATTTTGATGGCGATCATTCTCGGTATCGCGGCATCGACCACTCACATGGCTAATTGGCAGTGGCATGCCAAAGGAAACATCTAGGGGATGATCATGGACAAGTTAGATGCCGCTGAGCAAACAGTCGCTCACCCCTTGGAACCAGTGACGGATCGAAACGAGGGCTTACATACTGCGATCGCTGGGGTTGAGCAGGAAGTTGCGCAGCTCAAGGATCTGTTCGTACGCAGGCTCCTGGAGGATCGCCAAAAAGGTCAGTTGATCGAAAGTCTCAATCAACAACTCAAAGTTGCCAACGATTTGGTGGAACAGCGGGTTGTAGAGCCGATTATTCAAGAAATGCTGGTGGCCGTAGACCGGCTCACCTCCGTCGAGGATGAATCTGGGCATCATCAATCGGTCGCTGCCGAGATCCTTGAGGTTTTCTATCGACGCGGACTCGAACATGTCGACACCACTGGTGACTTCAACCCCCAGTTCCATCATGCGGTGGCGCAAATCTCAGCCGATAAGGCTGAATCCCAAGTCGGTCGCCTAACCGAACTCCGAAGTGGCTACCTACTGAACGGTCGAGTTATCCGGCCCGCGCTAGTTCAGATCACGGTCTGAATGCCCCGACAGAGAGACATTCCTATCCAAACACCCAGGCAACAACTTGCCCGGCAAATAGAAAGAACAACATGGACCCAAAAACTTTCACCATCCTGCTCATCATCGGAGTGTTGCTCGGTGTCGGTCTTCGTATCTGGGACACAGTGCGCTGTAAACGCATCTATACCGTAATCGTCTCTGGACCGATTGAGCAGGTCCGAGCGGCAACGGCCAAGAAGTTCAGCGGTACATTCTGGACTCCGTGCGACGGCACAGGCGAAATGAACTGGCGCCGCAACACCAGTGACAAGTCTTGCGTCGTCTCCGTCGACTTCGATGCGCTGCCGGACGGCAATGTCGAAGTGAACACGGGCCTCGACGCCTACGTCACACAAACCGGAATTGTGCAAAGCAAGGGACGAAGTAAACCGCGCAAGTTAGCAAAGGCGCTGGAAAAGCAATTCCCCGTAGCCGCGGGCGCGCCGCCGTTCGACTCCAGCCTGTAACGGCACCGATCGTTCAGTGCTGTCACATTCCACTCACCGTTGAAAGGAGGTGAACGCATGTTTACCTATGAAGCGAAGTCGTCGCCAAGCGGCAATGACAACATTCGACGCGTATGCAACAACTCGTCCTGCAACGGCGTGTTCTACATCTCGTACAGCGCAACATCCCAAGGTGGCTACCGCTGCCCACACTGCGGGAACTCGCAGTAGTCCCTTGTAAACGGGGTGGGTCGGCTTGACGACGAGCCGACCCACCCCGGAGATCTGACCTCATCTTGATGCCGCATCCACGTCCTCGCTCATCTCACAGGAAGCCAAAGGATGAACACAAAACCCTACCTAGGCGCATGCCTCATCACTGCCGCACTCATCGGCGGACTTTCCGCCTGCAGCAGCGCGGAACCCAGCAGCACGTCATCCGTGTACGTGCCTCCACCGGAACCAACGGTATTGACCGAAGAAGAGGGCGGTTATGAAGAGAACGAACACGGCGATGTCAACGAATGGACTCCAGAAGATCAGACCTCTATCGATTTACTCGACCCCGAAACAGTGCTCGGAAGCCCTCAAGTCGGCACTATCGAAATATCGGATCAATATGGCTACCACCACACTGCCACATTGACTCTCTATCCCGGAGTCCAAGGCAGAGATAGCGCCCTTATGGCACGGGGGTGGGAAAGCGTCGGTGGAACCGGTGACAACGCGTGCTACAGCGGACCAGCGGGATGGAGTTTCTCGACTCAGAACGGGTATTTCGTATTCGGAACCATCGAATTTGAGGTGGAAGCACAGGGCTTCGACACCAATAACTATCAATGGCAGTTCGGAGGTGGCTGGCGCGAACGAGGCGAAACCTACATGTACAAGTACCAACGAGTATTCGGTGTAGAAACAAGTTCCAGCAAAGAGTGCGGCGATCTATACGGAGGATTCTTCTTCAAACCAGACCTCGGTGGTGGCACATCATGGGGACCGGCACCCATCGTGGTTGCAATCGGCGGACTGTTCACGCCCGAACAACCCGAAGGTGACACAGATGCCATTGATCTGTTCCAGGTGGCGGCACTATCAGGCACCAAAGCGATTAGCACCGGACCCAATGGCGAAGACTACATTCCCCTTCCTGGTCTATCCCCCAATAGCAACTTCTGAGCGACTACGTGTCGACGAGTAAACATCACCACAGCACACCCCTAGCAGGTCTCTGTCGTCTTCCCATGCACTTGCAGGTGCTGGAGACACAGGAGGACAGTCGCGCACTTATTAAAAGGAAATCATGAAACCTCGCAAAATACTCGCCGCTACGGTGGCTGCCCTCATCGCTATCAGCGGTCTGGTTGCCGCTGCTCCGGCCCAAGCAAAGACCGCAAACTGTGGAAAGATCCCCGGTAATGTCGTCGAGAAGGCATGGAAACAACATGTCGCACCCGATCCTGACGCGCCCCATCGGAGCCAGTACGCAGGCACCTACTTCAACACCAAACTATGCCGGGTAGGTGGAGACGACGAGATCACGAACTGGCGTTTTCGCATTCTGATCGACAAGAGCGGCAGGCTCCTCGCGTCCAGCAAGACACGAGGGAACCTTATCGACGACTACCGTTTCACGAGCCTAGGCCGCCAGGTGACCGGACTGGTTTCAATGTCCTGGGAATGGCGCGCGCAGTACAACCTCTATGCGCTCACGCCGTACGTATCTCGTCTCAGATATACCAGCGGCACGACCGAAGTCCGCAAGGGCAAACAAGGCTACCAAGAACTCAAGAATGGCCGTGTGAGGTACTCCGAACGGTTCAAACTCATCCGCAAGGACAAGAAGAACCGGACCCGCTACACAGCGACGGTCAAGGTCGCAGAGACTTTCCGCTCAGGCAAACGCGCAACGGTCTCTCAAGGAACCATCCAGTTCCGCAAAGGTAACGGGAAGCTGAAGAAGCAACGCTTCAAAGTGAAGTACGTCGGATGGAACAAGGTCAAGCGAGTGCACTACGGCAAGAAGGCATTTCTACGCTATCGCGCAGGCGTGATGCCCCCATTCGCTCGCAATTAACGCAGGCTGCGGGGCATGCGCAGCAACCTCCATCGCACTCCTCGCAGCGCTTGTCACCGGTTGCGCAGTGGAGAACCGCTCACTCGATGCCTTCTGCGGCGCGGAAGCCCTGACCCACCGGCATTGGGTTCGGCTGGGTGCATGCCACCTAACAGCAAAAGAGACTTATGGTGCTCAATATGTGGTGGTGGCTCTCGCCCTTGCCATCAACGATCGAAGAATGAGTCCTTCCCACTTGACCGCCGCGCATGTTAACAGCGAAAATGACATGCGCATTACCGCAATGTAAGGGTCATGTTGCTTAGCCGTGGGTCACACGGCAACTTCACTACAAATCAAGGGATCAAACGATGTCATCTGCAGCCAGTTCCGTATCCGCGGCTTACGACACAGTATTGCGCCGCAACCCCGGCGAGTTGGAATTCCACCAGGCAGCCAAAGAAGTTCTCGACTCCTTGATGCCAGTTGTGGAACGCCACCCCGAATACCTCGACGCCGGCATCTTGGAGCGGATCTGCGAGCCGGAGCGTCAAATCATCTTCCGAGTGACCTGGATGGATGATGCGGGACGAGTCCAACTCAACCGCGGCTTCCGTGTCCAATACAACTCCGTCCTTGGCCCGTACAAGGGCGGTTTGCGTTTTCACCCCTCTGTTCGCCTCGGCACGATCAAGTTCCTCGGCTTCGAACAGATCTTCAAGAACGCTTTGACCGGCCTGCCCATCGGTGGCGGCAAGGGTGGGTCGGACTTTGACCCCAAGGGCAAGTCGGACGCTGAGGTCATGCGGTTCTGCCAGTCCTTCATGACCGAACTGCACCGCCACATTGGCGCGGAAACTGACGTTCCCGCCGGTGATATCGGTGTTGGCGGCCGTGAGATCGGCTACCTGTTCGGACAGTACAAGCGGCTGCACAACCGCTACGAGTCGGGCGTACTGACCGGTAAATCACCCGCGTGGGGCGGTTCCCTGGCGCGTACTGAGGCAACCGGTTACGGAACTGTCATCTTCGCGCAGCAAATGCTCAAGACAAAGAACCGCTCCCTCGACGGAGCCCGCGTCATCGTCTCCGGCTCTGGAAACGTTGCGATCTACGCCACCGAGAAGGCACAACAACTCGGCGCAACGGTCGTCGGCTTGTCGGACTCGTCCGGCTATGTCTACGACCCGGACGGCATCGATCTGGAGCTGATCAAGCAGATCAAGGAGATCGAGCGCGGACGTATCTCCGACTACGTCGCACGCCGCGGCGGTCGCGCAGAACTACGCACCAGCGGCAAGGTCTGGGATATCGCCCGCGAAGAAGGCGGCGCTGACGTTGCACTTCCGTGTGCTACGCAAAACGAGTTGGACGAGAACGATGTCCGTTCGCTGCTCGATGGCGGCTGTGCTGCCGTCGCCGAAGGCGCGAACATGCCATGCACGCCAGAAGCAGTCGAACTGTTGCATCAGAACGGTGTGTTGTTCGCGCCGGGTAAGGCAGCAAACGCGGGAGGTGTTGCCACCTCGGCACTGGAGATGCAGCAGAACGCGTCGCGCGACACCTGGACCTTTGATTACACGGCTGACCGCCTTGAGCAAATCATGGTCAACGTCCACGAGCAGTGCGCGCAGACCGCAGAAGAATACGGCAAGCCAGGTGACTACGTACTGGGTGCGAACATCGCCGGCTTCACCAAGGTCGCTGACGCAATGCTCGCCCTCGGCGTGATCTGACAAGCCCGCAAGCCAACAACTACGAAGCCGCGCACCGGCGCTTCTTACGGGAAGTATCGGTGCGCGGCTTCGTCACAGGTTCGAGTTCGTTCGTCAGTAGGTTCGCTCGTAAGCTGGCGCCACTGCGTAAGGGCGCAGATGGTCAGGACGAGCCTGCCCGGTCCAGGCGGATGGCTCCGACATAGCGGGCAGGGCTGGCATTCGAGTAGCCCGTCGCCGCCGTGATACAACGACGCACATTAGGACGATTACGCCGCCCAGTCCAAGCACTGTTAGGTGGACGAACGGCGCCCGCGTAACGCTGGTGGGTGCGACGGACGCTCCATTCAGCAGCGCCGCAGGATCGAGACGGCGTTCAGCGCGAGCCAGTGCCATCCGGTCGTCTCGGCTCAACATCGGGGATCCAGATGTTGTCGCAGGCGGGTCAGTTTTCGCTTCAAGGCTCTGCCCACTGCCGGGGTCTATCGCACTGAGTTCCATGTCAGATTCGGGACTGCCACTATCTGTTGCTGTGTCCTCGTCTCGGGGCTCTTCTTGCTCCGCCTCACCCTGCCCTGAATCATCGTGCACAGAATCGTCAGGCTCTGGGGTATCTGGTTCAGGTTGATCTCGCTCAGAACGGTCTTGTTGAGGCTTCGCACGCTCCCGACGGTGATCGCGACCCCTACTATCCTGCGGTGGTTGCTGCGATACGCCCGGATGAACATTGGAATCGCCCGAGACCTGCGAAGGCGCCTGCCCAGCGTCACCACCTTCATCGCCACCTAACTGACCGTCCCGCTGAGATGGTCCGGGATCCGCGGGGCGCGCGGCAATACTTCCAGTGGCAGCCGATGTCCTGCCCACCACAACATTCATGCCAAGGGCTTCTAGTTCTTCAAAGCCGTCGTTGTATGCCCAAGTCCAGTTGGCATAGTTTCCAGCAAACTTCTGAGCAATCTCACCATCCGGATCGATGTAACCGGTAACCGATACCGTGATCTCGTGTCCGACATCCGCAGCAGTCAAGATGTAACTCTGGTCGGTCGCACCCTCAATCAGTTCACCATCGCGATACCACTGATACCGTGCCTCAGTGACCGGCTTCACCGAGAAGTCACCGTGCTCAGCGCGTAACGTGGCACCTTCCGTGTGGTCTCCGACAATCGTGGGATCGTCTAGCAATGCCAAGACGAATGTTTGACCGCTAGAAGACGCCTTCGCAGAAGCACCAGTCGCTGCCACCGCGATGATGCGCTCTTCGGTAATCGGACCCGGGGAACTAATAGCCTCACCGTTATCGCTCCAGATCCACAGACGTCTTTGTTCACTAATGCCTACAAAGGTTCTGTAACGCCTATACGAGTCATAGTAGGCAATGTCGGATGTACTGTGGCCCATGAACGACCGTGTCCCGTTGTGGCTGTACGTAAGAAACTCAAGGGGGTCATTGCCTAGAGGTGGCGTATCCAACACCGAAGTGGAGCCATCCGCCTGCAACTGCATCGGCTGGCTTTCACTGTCGAAGGCCACACAACCAGCCGAACTCAAGTTCTTCAGTTCCTGGTGACCCGTCAGCACACCTTCGGTGCGTTCCGCAAGTGAGACCGGTGCACCAACGGCATAATCGCTGATCAAGCCGCGTCCTAACGACTCCCACGTGTAGATCGTCCCATCCAACGACTGCGCGGCGATAAAACCGGCATTCTGACCTGACCCCCAGCAGAAATCAACGCTGACAATGTGAGCTTCAGACACCCGTTCCGGGATACTCAGCAGGCCATCGGGATTTGGTCCCCAGGATTCGATAGACCCATCCTCCAGTACAAGGATCGATCCATCGTAACCTTTCCCAGTGTAAATCGAGACTACGTCTGATAGGTCCATTTCTGATAGGCGAGATTCCCACATCGCGTTGTTTTGGTCGCCGTCCACCATCGGGTACTTGTCCCGATCACCATCACTAGACAGATTCCGGACTTGAGCGCCGTCTAGTAGTAAATCCAACTGCGGCACACCTGCAGAGTTCGGGTTACCCGCGACATCGTGTCGCCATGCCCACAGGGTGCCATCCTCAGCCAAGATTGTATATCGGCCAGGTTGCGCCGCTTTGATATCCAGGACACGAAAATCTAGGGGAATTGGAACACGACTCACGATCTGAGTAGAAGACGAGTCCTGCCCGAGCACTTCGAGGATGAACACTTCTTCAAGTTGCCCTGACTCAGTGACGATCATTGCGCCACCAAGTGGTCGCGCCACGGCAGGTGCGGCGTGCGCGACCAGACCCGTCAACGCAGTCACACTGATCAATAGTGCAGCGACACTACAAGCCGCAAGAAGTCTCCGTCTCAACGCGTACTGCTCCTCACGCACGATCCCATCGACGCCATGCCGCTGTGGCCGGTCCTGACACGATACCTCGCATCAAGCACCTGAGAGTTACTTATGATACTTATAGATATCATAGGTGGTGTTCTGGTTATCGGATAGCGAGGTCATGGTGCAGAGACTCTTGGGAGCATCGGAACCGACGGAACCGAACAGCCTGAGCAATGAACCAGTCACCCGTCAAGCAAGGAGTTAATGTGAAGCGTCTTATCAGCAGCCTTGGCACCATAGTTGCACTCATGCTCGCCGGAACAGCCGTAGCCCCCGCGGCATCTGCGGCACCGGCACCCGGACAGTTTCAGATCACATCGTTGAACGGCCCTGCGGTCGTCACCCTCTCCGATATCGAACGCACGTTTCCCGTCACACTCACCTATACCGGAACCCCAGCCGACAAGCCGACCATCTCCTCGAGCATGAACATTAGTGACGACGACAACGGCGATGGCGCCACCATCGTGTACGAAATCTCATCGACGACCTCGCGTGGCACGTTGTGGGAGCCCTACGCAGCGCATGTCGGTCGGGCCCGCGACATCAAGAGGCCTAGGCTCGACGATGTATACGAGAAACACCTCAAGTCACCGGCCCGGCTGTCGCTTTCGATCGAACCTGAGACCACTCCGGGTAAGTACACATTCCTCATACCTTTGACCCAGAGGTACAACACGGGCGGCTCGTTCGACACTGAGGAGTACACCAAAGAGGTCGCCTATACCGTCACCGTCATCGCCCCGAAGAAACTGCTACGTCATGGCGTGTCGAACAAGTCAGTACGCCACACCAAGAAGCGCACCAAAGTTCAGTTCGACGTCGATACCGATGCACTCACTCGTGCCAAGGTCACACTGCAACGCAAAAAGCCTGGGACGAAGAAATGGCGTAAGGCCAAGACAGTGCGGATGGGCGAAGACGGCGCCAAGATCAGCACCAAACGAATCAACAAGCGGACAAAACTACGGGTTGTCGTAGACAAAACTGCGTACACGAAAAAATTCAAGTTCCGCATCAAGTAGTCAAGGTGACCTAGCGAGTGGTGTTCTACGAGTTCAACCAGCTTCGACGAGCTCAACCAGCAGAGGTCCGTTCGGCAAGAATATGGCTGACTCTCACCAGCGAAGCCAGGTGATCGCGCACCTGCGACATCGAATGAGTGCGCCCAGCGTCACGGTCGAACAGCACGCTCGGAAGCAACATCGAACCGGTCAGCCCGATCCTGCGCCACGGCTGCCACAACTGGTCGGCCAGCGCGACAATCTGAGGACCGGCACACTGTGAAAGTGCCGGGGCTGGCATACCCCACCAGATCGGGGTACCCGATTCGACTACCTGCGCCAATGAGGCCCAGCGGGCCTCGTCCCAGGGCGGTAAATCAATGCCGATCCCGGCGACCCCGCATTGGCTCACCATCTCAAGACCGACAGCGCTCGGTCCAAGATGTACTACTGCGGGGTCCTTGACGCCTTCGATCATCGTGCCGAGCGTCTCGCGAGCCGCATCGCCATCGAGCGCCCGAATGCGGAACATCCCCGAAAAATTCGGCAAAGCACCCACCAAGGCCGGAGCCAGCAAAGGCTCATCCAGCAGCAACGTCATTTGGCTGATGCCGGGGACCCGAGACCGCACCGCCGCAATGTGTTCCCTGATGCCCTCCGCAAGCGCATGGGCGAGATCGGTCACAGCAGCCGGGTCTGCGATCACTCGATCAGCCCGCGCCGTGTACAACTCGGCGGCCAGACTGATCGGCCCCAGCGACCCGATGGTCAGTGCCCCGGTATAACCGGCCAATGCTATCTCCAGGGCCGCCAAGTGCTCTTCGCGGCGGCTTTGTGCCCGCGCCAAGTCACGTCCGGGCCGGTCCGCCAACTTCCAACCGTGCGGGCCGGTCTCGGCATAGAGCTGGTCCAGGAGCGACACCGCTCGTCCCACCGCATTGGAAAAAGGCCCTGGTTCCGCCACCGCCTGAACCTCGAACGGTATGCCGATGCCCTCGTCTGCAGGTGGGCTGGTCAACTCGTCGACCACCGCCAATTGGGCATCAAGAGGATCAGACGCCGGAACCGGCCCAGCACCGGTGACGCCGATCATGCTTCGCGACGCGACGAGGTCACAGTCCCTTGGGCGAGGACCCGGGTACCGTCGTAGAACACCAACGACTGTCCAGGCGCCACACCGCGCAGCGTAGTGTCAGTCAGACGAGCCGAAAGCGTGCCATCGGTGCCAGCCGTCACGGCCGCCTCAACCGCTTCACCGTGCGCACGCACCTGCACTTGCCCGAACGCCGCGGTACTCAGCGCCGCGGCAGCGATATCGTCGGCGTACCAGTTCACCTGGTCGCATTCGATCAGGTTCACGCTGAGCAGTTCGGCAGGCCCCACGATGACCTGCCCTTTGGCAGGTTCGACCGAAAGCACATAACGAGGTCGTCCGTCCGTAGCGGGCCGGTCGATTCCCAGCCCTTTGCGTTGGCCGACAGTGTAGGAGTAGGCGCCGGAATGCTGTCCGAGCACATTGCCCTCGGTATCGACGATGTCACCGGGCTGCTCGCCTAGCCGCTCCCGCAGGAACCCTTGGGTGTCACCATCCGCTACAAAGCAGATGTCATAGGAGTCAGGCTTATTGGACACCGACAGTCCGCGTTCCGCTGCTAGCGCACGCACCTCGTCCTTCGATGAGAACCCGCCCAACGGGAAGATGGAGCGGGCAAGCCTCTCTTGCCCCATGACCGCTAGCACATAGGCCTGGTCCTTGGCGGTATTCGGTGAGCGGTGCAACTCGCGCACCACGGTGCCGTCTTCACGCTCGACCATCTCGACGCGGGCGTAATGACCGGTGGCCACGGCATCGAAGCCCAGTGCCGTCGCCTTGTCTAGCAGCGCCTCGAATTTGATGTGCTCATTGCATCGCACACAGGGGTTCGGTGTGCGCCCAGCCGCGTACTCGGACAGGAAGTCGGCCACCACAGTCTGTTCGAACTGCTCAGACAGATCCCATACGTAGTACGGGATGCCGATGATGTCCGCGGCGCGGCGCGCATCCGAGGCGTCCTCAATGGAGCAACAGCCGCGTGAACCGGTGCGGAACTGGTTACGGTTACGGCTCAAAGCCATATGGACGCCAACCACGTCGTGACCCGCTTCAACTGCGAGCGCAGCCGCCACCGCTGAATCGACGCCTCCCGACATCGCTGCGAGCACTCGCATCAGACTTCCTCCATCACTCTTGCCGCCGCTATCGCGGGGCGCGGGCTCGAGATGCCCGCTGATCGGGCGCGTTCGACCGCACCGGGTAGCACCCTCAGCAACTCGATCACATCCTCACGGGTCGAAGTGTGCCCCAAGGAGAATCGCAACGCACCGCGCGCAGTCACCTCGTCCACGCCCATCGCGAGAAGAACGTGGGACGCCTGCGGCACTCCAGCCTGGCAGGCCGAACCAGTCGATGCGCAAACACCCTGCGAGTCGAGCGCGAAAATCAAAGAGTCGCCTTCACAGCCATCGAAAGTGAAGAGCGTGTTGGCGGCCAATCGACCTACTGAGTCCGTCTTCGGATCCGGGCCCCGTAGGCTGGCGCCTGGAACCGATGCGAGCACACCTGCGATCAGTTCATCGCGCAGACCGGCGAGCCGGATCGCCTCGTCTTCGCGTCGCGCTGTGGTCTCGCGAACAGCCGTTGCGAACGCAGCAATCCCCGCCACATCGACAGTGCCCGAACGCACGGTGCGTTCCTGGCCGCCGCCAGATTCCACGGGTACCAGAGGTAGTTCACGACGAGCGACGAGCGCCCCCACCCCAACCGGCCCGCCAATCTTGTGGGCTCCGATGGTCATGGCATCGAGTTCGCAGGCAGCAAAGTCAATCGGCAAAGTGCCCAATGCCTGCACCGCATCGCTGTGAATGGTCAAGCCATAGTCGTGGATCAGCGGGACCAGTTCGTCCAGTGGTTGGACCGTGCCGACCTCGTTGTTCGCCCACATCAAGGACACGATGGCGATCTCGTCACGGTACTCATCGAGGATGCGGCGCAACTCATCGGCATCGACTACACCGATGCCGTTGACCGGAACCTCATTGAAGTCAGCACCGCAGTGCTCGCTCAGCCATTGCGCTGGTTCCAGCACGGCATGATGCTCGATGGCGGAGATCACGATGCGGCGGCGACCAGTCGGGGCCTTGGCCCAGAAACTGCCTTTGATCGCGAGATTGTCTGCCTCAGTGCCACCGGAGGTGAAAATGATCTCGCTGGGGCGCGCGTTCAGGTCCTGTGCGATCTGCTCGCGAGATTCTTCGACAGTCCGCCTGGCTTGTCGTCCCAGACCATGCTGGGACGACGCATTGCCGACGGTCGAAGCGACCCGAAGATATGTTTCGAGGGCCGCAGCACTCATGGGCGTGGTAGCCGCATGATCGAGATACACCGATGTCATAAACCTGTCCTGAGCTCCGATATGGAGTTGCAACCAGTGTTCAACGCTATGACTGTTCGCGATATTCCCTCAGGTGCTTCGCTGCTTGAGGCAGCACCTCGCCCAGATCACCAACCACAGCGAAATCGCAGATTTCAAACAGCGGCGTCTCTGGGTCCGTGTTCACGGCGATGATCGTCTGGGCGGCCTGCATGCCACCACGATGATGCGGGGCGCCGGAGATCCCTGCCCCGATGTACACACGCGGCGCCACTGTCACACCGGTTTGGCCGATCTGAGCATCGTGATCCACCCAGCCTTCGTCCACTGCGTCACGAGTGGCGCCGACTGCCGCACCGAGCGCGTCTGCCAGCTCTTCGACTGCCGAGAAATCGCCCAGCGTGCCGCGCCCACCCGCAACCACATAGGCTGCTTCAGCCAGTGGCGGACGGGTTGCTCCAGTGTGCTCATGCAACGTGCGTGTCACCAAGGTCGCGGACTTCGCCCATGCGGACGCAGCGACTTCGATGGTCCGTGTCGGGTAGGCGGTTGGTTCGACGGTGCTGGCCTGAACCGTGTTGGCTCGCACTGTCATCACGGCCCGTTCGGTTTCGAACTCCGAAACAACATCCCAGGTGCCTGCGAAGACGCGCTTAAAGGCCTGTAACTGCCCATCAGCGCCGATTTCCGGCCGAGCGTCAGCGACCAGCCCAGCACCTAGTCTGCGTGCGGTGAGCGCAACAATCTCTCGGTTCTCAAAAGTCGTCGTGGCCAGGACGAGTTTGGCATCGCATTCCAGTGCCGCCGCAGTCAGTCCTTCGGCGGCGACAGCCGTGAGATGCCAGTCAGCATCGATGTCGACGACGATCAGCTCGGCGATGCCAAGCGCCGCCAGATCGGCTTCGACTTGAGCGGTCGGGGCTTCAAATGACACCGCCACGGGCTGTCCTAGGTCGCGCGCGATGGTCAGCAGTTCCCGCACCGGAGAATGAAGTCCGTCAGCAGCGTGATCGATGAGTACGGCGATCTTTCCAGCGAAGCGCGAGTGAGTTTCAGTCATATCCAAATCCTTGTGTGGTTGTTGCCCACTGTCACACGAGACCGCGAGAAATAAGGAAGTCAGCCAGCTCTTTTCCGCCCTCACCCTGATCGACGTGCACGATGACAGGATCCTTCTCAGGACGTGGGGCGGCTGAGATCACTCGAGTTCGTGCGGCTGACTGCCCGACAAGTTCGGCGTCGATAGCCAAACGCGACATATCCCACACGTCGATGGGCTTGGTGCGTGCCGCCACGATCGACGAGAAGTTCGGGTAGCGCGGCGCGGCAATATGATCCGTGACCGAGATGACTGCTGGGAGCGGAGCCGTCAGTTCTTCCGTCACGCCGTCCAGTTCCCGCTCGATTCGCGCTCGGCCGTCGCTGACCTGCAGTGACCGTGCAAGCAGCAACTGCGGCCATTCCAGTTCGGCAGCCAGCAGCGTTGAGACTACTGACCCAAGTGAGTCCAGAGCCGCCATACCGGTCACGACAGCGTCAATGGGACGATCGTCGGCGACGAGCGCTTTGGTCGCAGCACTCAGCAAACGTGCCGTAGCGAAATAATCCGAGCCGATGATCGCATCGTCGGTTACACGTACTGCGTAATCCACCCCAAGCTGGTAGGCCTTGCGCAAGGCGAGATCGGCGTCTGCTGGGCCGATCGTGAGTGCGATCACCTCGTGTTCTTCACGTGGGACACCGGTGTCGGCCTCCACGAGTCGCAGCGCAACCTCAACGGCAACTTCGTCGAGTTCATTGAGCGTTCCCTCAGCGAGAGTGCGAACGATCCGTCCATCGTCATCAAAACGACGGTCAGATTGGATGTCCGGGACGTATTTGACCGGTACGAGCACGCGCATACAACTACTCCTTGGTTTTGGGTTAAACCTTACCGCTTGAACCTGCGTTCCCGGCTAAAACTGGGGGTGTGAACTCGACCATGTTGAAATGCGAGACAATAAGGGAATGCTTGAATCGGTTTTACCCAGTCATGCGCATACACCACAGCTCGGCGTTCACCTCAGCGGCGACGGCGTCGACGTTGCGGTTCTCGCCACCAACGCGACAGCAGTTGAGTTCTGCGCAATCGACATCGCTGACGACGGCACCCTGACCGAACGCCGCTTCCCATTGCCCCACTGTGACTGGGGAATCTGGAGCGGTCACGTCAGCGGAATGAAGGCAGGTCAACGCTATGGTTTTCGGGTCCACGGCCCTTGGGATCCGGTACGTGGACAGCGGCACAACCCAGCGAAGCTCCTCGTCGACCCCTACGCTCGTGGATTCGTCGGAGACCTGCGCAATGTTCCGCAAACTCGTGACTTCACAACCGGACCTGACGGCCCAGCCGATCCTTTTGGCGCACCCGACTCGCGCGACAGCGCGCCATTCGTGCCGCACAGCGTGGTGGTCGAACCGCTCGGCGAACACCCCCATATCCACCACCCCCGAGTTCCTTGGAAGGACACCGTCGTCTATGAGGCGCATGTCAAAGGCCTCACGGCTCAAATGAGTGCGGTGCCCGAGGACTTGCGTGGCACTTATGCGGGCATGGCGCACCCGGCGGTTATCGACCACTTGAAATCTCTGGGAGTGACCACACTCGAGCTGCTGCCGATCCACGCATTCGCCTCGGAGTCGCATCTGGACTCGTTGGGCCTGTCGAACTACTGGGGCTACAACACCCTGGGGTTCTTCGCCCCCCATGCTGCCTACGCCACAAAGCGCGCCCAGGCCGGTGGCCCCACTGCGGTACTCGACGAGGTGCGAGGCATGGTTCACCTGCTGCACGAAGCCGGCATCGAAGTTGTGCTCGATGTCGTCTACAACCACACCTGCGAGGGTGGCGTTGACGGCCCCACCCTGGGGTGGCGCGGACTCGACAATCAGTTGTACTACATGCACGATGGCGGCTCCCCACTGCGTTACGCAGACGTGACCGGTACCGGGAACTCTCTGGACTTCCGCCGCCCTCGTGTCATCCAGATGGCACTGGACTCACTGCGCTATTGGGTCTCAGAGATCGGCATCGACGGCTTCCGCTTCGATCTGGCTGTGACCCTCGGACGTGGAGACGACGGCTTTCAACGATTCCATCCGTTCTTCGTCGCCCTGCACACCGACCCGGTCCTACGTGGCGCAAAGCTCATTGCCGAACCCTGGGATGTCGGGCCTGGAGGCTGGCGCACCGGGCAGTTCCCGGTGCCTTTTGCCGAATGGAACGACCGGTTCCGCGATGCGATCCGTGGTTTCTGGGTGCGCGACTTCGGCGCAGCCCGCGCGGGCGAGGGCACTGCGGGTGTGCGAGAGCTGGCTACCCGCCTTGCTGGATCGGCCGACCTGTTCGGCATGTCCGACCCGCCATTGCTACGCGGCCCCGTCGCCTCGGTGAACTATGTCACCGCACATGACGGTTTCACCATGCATGACCTGGTCAGTTACGACCACAAACACAATCTTGCCAATGGTGAGGATAATCGTGACGGGTCACAGGGCAACTCGTCCTGGAACCACGGTGTCGAAGGACCGGTGGCCCACGGGTCGGTGGCTGATGAAACCGGCACCCAGATCGCCGCGCTGCGCCGCAAATCGCTGCGCAATCTGTGGGGCATGCTGCTGTTGTCTGCTGGTACTCCGATGATCACCGCCGGGGACGAGTTCGCCCGGACCCAAAACGGCAACAACAATGCCTACTGCCAAGACAACGAAATCTCGTGGGTCTCATGGGACCTGTCCGACTGGCAGCGCGATCTGCTGGCAACGGTGCGCTATCTCAGTGCACTGCGCCGCTCACACAGTGCACTGCGAGTGGACAATTTCTTCCTCGGCGCCCCCCGACCGCATGAGGAGCCACACCAGGTCGATCTGAGCTGGTTCTGCGCGGCCGGGGAAGTTCTGGGTCACGACCACTGGAATGACCCATCGCTACGCACACTGCAGATGTTGCGGCGGGGCACCGCGCAGGATTCACACGTGCTCCTGGTTCTCAACGGAGAAAACGAACCTCGTACTGTGCGACTTGGCGGTGCCGAGGTCACCACACGGCAGTGGCGACTCGCCTGGAACTCAGCCTTTGAGCACCCGGACGAGGTCAAGGCCCACACTGATCTGCTGCCATGTGGCACCGAAGTGCGACTAGCACCGTTTTCCATTCAGCTCTACCTGGCCGATGTCGAGACGAACAACGAGCGATGAAACAGCACACACCACAGGCTCCGTCGCGATGGCGCGCGGTAGCGGAAGTCACCGGACTGCTTGCGGCGAACGGCACGGTACAGCCGACCATCTTCTCCCAGATGTCGGCGCTCGCTGCCCGATCACAGGCGGTGAACCTGGGACAAGGCTTCCCCGACTCTGATGGACCGGACCATATCAAGGCCTTGGTGAAAGAAGCCATCGATGCAGGTCACAACCAGTATCCGCCTGCCATGGGCATCGCTGAGCTGCGCACCGCCATCGCTCGGCATCAACGAGAGCGTTACGGCATCCACCTCGATCCCGCAGCCGAGGTCATGGTCACCACCGGGGCGACCGAAGCACTGACCGCAGCGATCCTCGCCCTGACCGGTCCTGGCGACGAGGTCGTCACCTTCGAGCCGTTCTACGACTCATATCCGGCCGCAATCGCCATGTCTGGTGCTAAACAGGTCACAGTCCCGTTGACGCGTCGCCAAGGCGGCTTCCACATCGACTTCACGGCGCTTGAGCAGGTAACCAGCGACCGAACCCGCATGTTGGTGCTGAACACTCCCCACAACCCGACCGGCATGGTCATAGGCGAGGACGAGTTGGCCGCATTGTCTCGATGGGCTATCAAACACGATGTGCTCGTGCTCAGCGATGAAGTCTACGAGCACCTCACCTATGACGACGCCATCCACCGCCCTATCGCGGGCATGCCCGCGATGGCCTCGCGCACCCTCACTGTGTCCTCGTCAGGCAAGTCGTTCTCTTTCACCGGCTGGAAAATCGGGTGGGTCACAGGCCCTGCAGACCTGCTCGTGGCGGTGCAGACAGTCAAGCAATACTTGACCTTCGCCAGCGGTGCTCCGTTTCAGCCCGCTATCGCCGCTGCCTTGAATCAACCCGAACTGCCCGCTGCCCTGGCCAGCGACCTGGCCGGACGGCGTGATCTGCTCTGTGACGGACTGCTCAAGGCTGGCTTCGAGATCATCCGACCGCAAGGTACGTACTTCGTGGTCGCTGACATTGCTCCACTCGGCTATCAGGACGCGCGCCGCTTCTGCGAGAAGTTGCCCGCAGCAGCGGGGGTAGCGGCCATTCCGGTGAGCGCGCTATGCCGGCCGGGTGCGTCCACGCCGTTCGACTCGCTGGTCCGTTTCACCTTCGTCAAGGACGAGGCGACCTTGCGCACCGGGGTGGAACGATTGCTTGCTTTTGCTCGCAGCGGCGCGAAGTTGGCGTGATGTGCGGCCGGTACGCGGATATTCGTTCGCCACACGATCTGGCCGTTCAATTCGGCCTGGACATCGATGATGTCGCGGGTGGGGTGCTGGAGCGCCATCCGGTGTGGAATGTTGCGCCGACCATGCTGGTCCGGGTCGTTGCCGAGGTTCCCGGCCCTGATGGCTCGCCCATTCGGGTGCTGCGGCTGGCACGATGGGGTCTAGTGCCCTCGTGGGCCAAGGATCCCGCCATCGGCTCGAAGATGATCAACGCCCGTGCGGAAACTGTGGCGGACAAGCCTTCATTCTCAGCTGCGGTACGTCGTCGTCGCTGCATCATTCCCGCGGACGCCTATTACGAGTGGTTCACCGATCCGGCGACTCGTAAGAAGACGCCGTTTGCTATCAGACCAGTCGACGGGGCACCGTTCGCTTTCGCAGGCCTGTACGAGCGGTGGCAGAACCCGGCCGACGCCACTGGAAACGACTTCTTGGTGACCTGTTCCATCATCACCACTGCCGCGCACGCCGATCTGGCGAATATCCACGAGCGGCAACCCGTCATGCTCACCCCTGATCGGTGGGATCGGTGGCTCGCTGCGGACACCGGTGTCGATGAAGCCCTGGCTTTGCTTCACGACTCCTACGTGCCGTGTGAGTCCTTTGCGGTCTCCAGCCTGGTCAACAACGTGCGTAACGACGGACCCGAACTGCTCGACCCGCTCTAACGCGCACACAACAGCGGCGTGGGGGCATCAAAGTCGCGTCAAGCACCTCATATATGGTGTGCCTAACACGACTTTGATGCCCCTGCGCGAAGTGGTGGTCTCAACCCGGGGAGCAGTTATTGCCGCAGGATAACTTTCCTGTCGACGGTTTGTTTTCCGACAACAGGAAAGAAGACCGGCAGCGGTGTGGGCTGGTTAGCCGAGGCCAAGTTTGATCTTGGCTGTTGCTGCACTGTGGTTGGCTGCTGCTGCTTCGGTGTAGCCGCTGCACTCAACGTCCGGTGTCAAAGATGTGTGCTGCCCTGCTTAGCGGGACGGTCGAATCAAGCGTGACACCGCGCATCCTCTCCCCGACCTCTTCTCTCTTCCTTCGCAGTTGTGGGCCGTCCATGTAATTACGGACGGGAAATTGCCCGGCCATAATCGCCAAATTGGCCCATATTCGACGTCTCGACCAGGCTCGACCGACAGGGAATGGGGTGGGGCAACCAGCAGGTGTTTCGTCCTTTCTGCCGACTCAGGACGGCGTGGCTCGTCCCACGCCTACTCAACCGCCGGTTAGAGAGCAGGGTCGAGCGCCCAGGTGGGGACCTCACCGATACCGGGCAGCGACTGCACGGCACATTGCCGGATACTAAACCGCTCACTCACCTGTAGCGCCTCGCGGGTGGCCTCGTCGATAAGGATCTGACCTGGTTCGGAAGCCGACGCCAACCGTGCGGCGAGGTTCACCGACGGTCCGAAGACATCTCCGAAGCGAGAGAGCACTCGTCCCCAAACCAACGAGATCCGTACCGCGAGCGGCTCGCCATCAACGGCGTTCTGCGGCGACTGCCACTGCTGAGCGAGCGCGAGCGCGACGTCAGCGCCCGCAGCCGCATCATCGGTGATGAACAGCACCGCATCTCCGATGGTCTTGACCACCCGTCCGCCGTGAGCGGTCACGATGTCACGGCAGGTCGCCTCAAAGTTCTGCACGAAGCTTGCAAGCTCGCGCGACTCCAGGGCTGTGGTCCGCTGCGTGAACTGGACGATGTCGACGAAACCGACGGCGCGCGGCATCGGCAATGCTCCGGCGTCCCCCGCTTGAGGCCCGGTATCGGAGAACTCGATGGCATAACGACTCGCCCAGGCCGCCAGTTGACGGCGCCAGGCGTGCAACAACTGAGTCTGGAGCATTGGCATCAGATCCGGCAGCGAATCGACCGTCTGCGTCCTCGCCGCGGCATCCGAGATTCCCTGCGTGCGCATGATGTGATCCGCGAGCGCCTCCAACTGCCACAGGGCCAGTCGGTCCATGGTGTGCCCCACCGAGCGAACCAGCGTGCTCACTGTGGCGATATCCCACTGACGTTCCCGAGCGGTCTCGGCCATCTCGTGAACGGCTTCAGCGTCAGCCGGGGTGAACGCCCGTCGGTCACGCGCCGCGATGGGCAGTCCCAGTGCACGCCAATAGTTGCGAGCGAACTCCTCATCGACATCAGCTACCGCTGCGAGTTCGGTCGCCGTCAGCTCGCGTGATTCGCCAAGAATCTCGTGGTCAAGACGAGCAGCGATGGCACGTCCATCTGATTGCGTCGCCTCATCGGGACCAGATTCGTCGGGTTGTTGCACAGACCAAAGTCTAGGGCAGAAAGGTCGCAGAAGTGAGGTGGATCACGATTAGGCGTCAGATCCCGCCGGACGCACCTGGGTGATGTCTCCTTCGAGAAGCGCGTGGTGATTTCCAGCTAGATCACGGATCACGAGTTGGCCGCTTTCGCCCAACCCAATCGCCTCACCTTCGATCACGAGGCCATCAGCAAGCGCCGCTCGTACCCGTCGCCCAACCATCATCGAAGCGGCCGCGATACTGCCGAGAATCTCTTCGCTGCGGCCGCTACGCAACTGCGTCACACGGGTCAGCAGCCTGGTCATCACATTCGCGGCCAGCTCGGTTCGGTCTAGCGCTTCTGTCTCGTCGGCAGTCAGCAGCGCGACAGAGGTTGCGTGCGGGACGGGCAGCTCGTTCGCGCGCTGACGTACGTTAAGCCCGATGCCGATGACGGCAGCGGTTCGCTCACCATCATTGACGAGCACCGTCAACACCCCAGCAAGCTTGCGCCATCGACCCCACTGATCCAGATCGGCGGCATCGCTGACTTCGGCCACCACATCGTTTGGCCACTTCAACCGAACCTGCGCTGTAGTCAGGTCGCCGACGCATTCAGCCACCGCCAGACCAGCAAGCGCGCTCAACAAGGTGCGATGACGCGGCGCAATGCGATCCAGATCGACGAGCACCGACATCGTCAATGCCGAACCGGGCGGCGTCAGCCAAGTACGATCGCGACGACCCAAACCCGCACTTTGATGTCCGGTCAATACCAGCGTTCCGTCGCGTAACTCGTCGCTGCGCCTCGTCCACTGGTCTGCCAGATACGCATTGGTCGAGGGCAACTCGTCCCAAAACTCTATGACAGGCGGTATATAACCGACGCCGTGCTCACCTACCTGCTCAGCGATCAAGGCAAGTAACCGGTCGCGGTCGAGGTCGCCGACGAGATGGGACTGGCTCATGTCCACCATCTTGGTCTGATACGACAGTTCTCGCCAGAGGCGCCACCATCGCGTGGAGTGGACGATGCACCAGTGTCGATTGCCGAATCGACCAAGAACAGGCGTGCAGGCCGTGAGCCTGCGAACATGACCAGCACCACCAGATAGGTCTAGGCTCGTGCTGTGACTGATTCACATGCAACCGAGACATCGCAATCGGAACCTCTCACCGCGACAACGGCAGGCAAGCTCGCGGACCTGGCGCAGCGCACCCACAAGGCCATTGCCGAACCCGAGGAACATGCGCAGGCAAAGCAGCACGCTCGCGGCAAGAAGTCCGCCCGAGAGCGGATCGACCAACTGCTCGACGAGGACTCCTTTGTCGAGCTCGATGCTTTCGCGACGCACCGCGCCACGAAATATGGCATGGCGGACAAGGTCATCCCCGGCGATGGTGTTGTGGTCGGGTACGGCACGATCGATGGTCGTCAAGTGTGCATCTACTCGCAGGACTTCACGGTGCTCGGCGGATCCTTGGGTGAGGTCCACGGCCAGAAGATCACTAAGGTGATGGATCTGGCACTGCGCACTGGAGTGCCGTTGATCGGCATCAGCGACGGCGGCGGCGCTCGCATTCAAGAAGGCGTCGCGGCGCTGACCCAGTTCGCCGAGATCTTCCGCCGCAATGTCGCAGCCTCAGGGGTTATCCCGCAGATCTCGTTGATTCTCGGGCCGAGTGCTGGTGGTGCGGTCTACTCCCCCGCTCTGACCGATGTGATCGTCATGGCCGACGGCACATCGAATATGTTCATCACCGGGCCAGATGTGATTCGTGCTGTCACCGGCGAAGACGTTGGTTTCGAGGAACTCGGCGGTGCCCAGACCCACAACGAGCGTTCCGGTGTGGCGCACTACCTCGCCGCGGACGAGGACGACGCCTTCGAATACGTCCACCATCTGCTCACATTCCTGCCGCAGAACAATCTGTCAGACCCACCGGTCTACCCGACGGACGCCGACTTGACGCCGTCTGAAGACGATCTGGCGCTCAACGCACTGGTACCGGATTCGGTCTCCCAGCCCTACGACATGCATGACCTGATCGCCACCATCGTGGACGAGGGCGAGTTCCTAGAGATCCAACCGCTCTTCGCAGGCAATGTGGTGATTGGCTATGGTCGAGTTGAAGGCCATTCCGTCGGAATCGTCGCGAATCAGCCGATGTCGATGGCCGGCACCTTGGATATCAACGCGGCTGAGAAGGCCGCCCGGTTCGTCCGTACCTGCGATGCCTTCAACATTCCGATCGTCACCTTGGTCGACGTGCCCGGCTTCTTGCCCGGCACGGATCAGGAGTGGAACGGCATCATCCGTCGTGGTGCGAAACTCATTTACGCCTACGCGGAGGCAACGGTTCCGCTGGTCACGGTCATCACCCGCAAAGCCTATGGCGGCGCCTACATCGTGATGGGCTCCAAGCAGCTCGGCGCTGATATCAACCTGGCCTGGCCGACAGCACAGATCGCGGTGATGGGCGCCGGTGGAGCGGTCAACATCCTGCAGCGCCGGGCTTTGCAGAAGGTCGCTGAGCAAAGCGGGGACGTCGAAGCGGAACGCGCTCGATTGGTGGCCGAATACGAGGATGAGATCGTCAACCCCTGGGATGCGGCCGCACGCGGCTACATCGACGCGGTGATCGAGCCGGCGACCACTCGCGCTGAGATCACCAAGGCGCTGCGCGCGCTCCGCACCAAGCGTGGCAGCCTGCCGCCGAAGAAGCACGGGAACATTCCGCTATGAGTGACGAACCGACTGCTGAGCAGCCTCAAGACGAGGAGCCTACCGACTCGCGATCCGCAAGCGAAGTGCCCGCGGACGAGTTATCCGCGAATCAGCCTGTGTCAGCCGATGACGCAGATGCCGTAGACGCAGGCGAGCCTGCAACCGATGAGGACCTAAGCGACCAGCCGGCCACGGTCGACCCTGCCCCGTTGCATGACATGGTCGACCAACTGGCCGGTGCACTGCACCGGTATGTCGACACCGCGGTTGGGGTGCGCGCCGAGTTTGATGCGGCCACCGCCGATGACGACCCGCGCGTCGAGGCCGCCGAATCCCATATTTCGCGACTCAATGCGGCGCTGGATGACGCTTTCGAGTCCCAGTTAGGGATGACGAGCGCTCACACCTGGACCGCGGACGAGGACGATGAGACGGACGACGAAGTCGAGGCCGAAGAAGCACTCCATCTGGAGTTCATGCTCGACACTGGCGATGTCGAGGCCGAGGCCCTTGATGCAAGCCTGCGCCGTGCCATGGAGACGCTTGACCGGGCCGCGAACGAGGTCGTGCAGCAACTCGAAGCCGACGGCATCGCTGTCAACGGCTGGTCTTGCGTTCACGAGTACTACATCGAGGCGGGTGACGACGATGAGTGAGACGCCCGATCCTGCCGCAACCAACCCGTGGGCGGGAATGAGGATTCTGCGCGGCGATCCGACAGAGGACGAGATCGTCGCGTTGATCGCTGGGCTTGCCGCGACGGCCCCGCAACCTACGCCTGACCCGGAGGAAGTATCCCGTCCCCGTGAGCGCTGGCGTGACCCAGGCCGTGGCCTACGGATGAGCCCACTGGGCCGCAAGGGCGGGCGCGGACCGGACGAATGGCGCTGGTCGCTGCGCGCCATGCAGAACTGGTAGCCCTGTCGGCCCCGGCTAGTCGGCGTCCGGTGGGCCGACGACCGAGGTGACGATGGATTCGATGGCGAACTTGGTCGCCTTGCCCAGATCTAGGGTGTCGGGCGCCAGCAGCCACTGATACTGCAGGCCGTCCATGACTGCGAGGATGCTGGCCGAAGCCATCTTGATCTGCTCGTCGTCGTGGACACCCTTTTCCTGGCACATCACTTCAAAGGCCTCAGCGACTTCCCGGCGCAGGATTCGATAGCGCGACTCGAAATACTCCCGGGCGGGGTGATCTTCCGTGATCGAGTCTGCGGACAGCACCACATAGGCCTGAACCAATGCGACTCGTTCGGCGTTGCGCAACGCTGTCTCAATGAGGTGTTCGAAGAGTGCTGCACCGCCGGGGATGTGCTGGTCCTCGAAGGCCTCGACGTCGACGGCGTCACGGTATTTGAGCATTTCGAGCAGTAACTGCTCTTTACTGCGGAAGTGGTGCAGCACCCCGGCATGCGTCATTCCGACATGAGCGCCTACGTCGGCCAGTGTGCCGCCGGTGAAACCTTTACTGCCGAAGACCTCAATGGCGGCCTCGATGATCGCCCGCCGCCGAGCTGCAGTGGCAGGGCGTGATTGCGGTTGCTGTACCGGGCCAGATATTCGGCTCATCCGAAACGCCACCTCTTCTTGAAAAACTGCTTCGTTACCGCCGTGCGACACCTGTAGCCACGTCGCGGACAGGTCCCCCATAGTTTACGCATCAAACCAGCAGAACTCGTCCAAAGGCTGGAAAAACGCAGGCTACGCGCCTGTAATACAGCACCCAATCCGCACAAATCTCCCATCTTTCAAACCGCAATAGGTTATAAATCCAGCAACTATCTTCAACTTATGAACGATTACAGACTAGTTTCCTGTTGACGACAACTGTTACTTACAAGTAAGTTAGTTAAGCGATCACACTCGATGTCGAGTGAAAGACGGCTTCGTGTCCACGCTCGGAGCCAACAAGCCAAGGAGAAGCAATGAAGCTTAGGCCCTCCCTTGTCGCTGGGGGCTTAGCAGCGACACTAGTACTCACCGCCTGCAGTGGCGGCGGGTCGGACACCGATTCACCCACCTCCCCCAGCAATCAGGGGAACAACGCCACCGGCGCGGCACTGACCGTCGCAAAACCCGATGGCCCCATCACTACCGAAGGCAACAATCCATGGGTGGGCGACTCGTCCGCGCTACGCCTCGGCTACGCCAACGCGATCTTCGAACCTCTGGCTATCGTCAATCTCGTCGATCCTTCGGCTGACGTAGTGCCCTGGCTGGCCTCCGCCGTCGAATGGGCCGACGACTTTACCTCGGTGAAAGTCACCGCACGTGACGGCGTCACCTGGAACGACGGCGAAGCATTCACCGCCGATGACATTGCGTTCACGTTCCAGCTCATTCAGGACAACGAGGCACTGGACACCGCAGCACTGGAGATCACCTCGGTCACCACCGAAGGCGACACGGTCGAGATCTCCTTCGCGAACTCGATGTTCGTCAAGCAGGACAAGGTGCTGCACCGTCTTATCGTCCCCGAGCATATCTGGGCCAGCGTTGACGACCCCACGACTCACGTCAATGAGAACCCCGTGGGCACCGGTCCCTACGTGCTGTCCAACTTCAGCACGCAGGCCGTCGAGCTGACAGCTCGCACCGACTACTGGGGCGGTGAACTGGCGGTACCAACCCTCTACTACGTCTCCTACGCGGACAACACGGCACTGACCACAGCATTGGCCAACGGCGACGCCGACTGGGCGCAAGCGTTCATCCCGAATGTGCAGTCCGCGTACCTTGACAAAGACCCAGACCACAACGTGTACTGGGCCGCGGCCGGTCTGGGTATCGACACGATGTTCGTCAACACCACCACCAAACCATTCAACGACGTCGCCTTCCGCAAGGCCGTCAACATGGTCATCGATCGCCAGAAGCACATGGAGATCGCTCGTGAAGGCGGCGTGCCAGCACTGACCTCGGTGACCGGCCTGCCAACCCCAGCCGGTGACGCGTTCATCTCGTCTCAATACGCGGGTCAGGAGTATTCGGTAGACGTCGATGGGGCTCGGGCAGTCCTCGAAGCCGCCGGCTACACCTGGAACGGTGACACCCTGATCGACCCCGATGGCGACGAAGTGACCTTCACGCTGTCTGTGCCGCAAGGATGGAACGACTACGTCACGGGTATCTCGTTGATCTCTGACTCTGTCAAGGAGCTGGGCGTGACTGCCGCGGTGGACACACCCGATGCCGACAGTTGGTGGGCAGCCAAGAGCGACGGCGAATTCGACGCCATTTTGCACTGGACCGACTCGGGTGCCACCCCCTATGACCTCTACTCCAACCAGATGGATGGCCGGTTCCTTGCCCCCATCGGTGAAGGCGCTGACTTCAATTTCGGTCGGTTCGACGATTCCGCTGTGACCACGGCGCTACAGGAATACGCCAACACCACCGATGACGCAGTCCGTGACGCAGCTCTAGATCAGATTCAGACCGCCTTCGTCGAGCAGGTTCCGGCAATGCCGATTGGAACCCGCCCGTTCATCAGCCAGTACAACACTCGTAACTATGTCGGCTGGCCCGGCGAGGACGACCCATACGTCCCTGCCGACCCAACCCAGCCGACAGCGGTATACATCCTGACGAAACTACGTCCAGCCGACTGATACCGCGACTAGGTGGGGTCGGATCTGCCCCTGATCCGGCCCCACCGCTGACGCAGAGAGACTCACGGCCCCATGAAAAACGACGATCCCCTGCTGCGGATCACCAACTTCTCCGTGACCTACGACGTGGACCCGCCGGTCGAGGCGGTATGCGATGTCGACCTGGAACTTCAACGCGGCGAGATACTCGGACTCGCTGGAGAGTCAGGCTGCGGTAAGACCACACTGGCCTACGGCATCCAGCGACTTTTGAAGCCTCCGGCCGTCATCACCAGCGGAGATGTCCAGTTTCACAGTGCCAACGGCGACATCATCGAGATCGGCGGACTGTCCGATCGGCAGATGCGACGGTTCCGGTGGGACAAAGCCTCGATGGTATTCCAGGGTGCGATGAACGCGTTGAATCCGGTGATCACCATCGGCGCCCAACTCGGCGACATCTTCAAAACCCATCGACCGAAGATGTCACGCACCCAACGCAACCGCGAATGCGGCGATCTGCTGGACCTGGTGGCGGTCGGGCGCGAACGACTCAAGTCCTACCCGCATCAGCTCTCCGGCGGCATGCGCCAACGTGTCATGATCGCCATGGCATTGGCGCTACGTCCTGAGCTGATGATCATGGACGAGCCCACCACGGCGTTAGATGTGCTCGTCCAACGCGATATTCTGCGGCAGATCTCTCAGTTACGCCGTGAATTCGGCTTCTCCGTCGTGTTCATCACTCATGACCTGCCGCTCTTGCTTGAGATATCCGACCGCATTGCCGTGATGCGCGAAGGGCGCATCGTGGAGCTGGATACCGCGGCGAACATCTTCCACCGGCCGCAGGACCCCTATACGAAGACGCTGCTCAGTTCGTTCCCGTCTCTGACCGGCGAGCGCGGCGGATTCGTGCGCAGTGGAACAGCCAAGGAGGCGATGTCATGACGCAGCTGGAGTTCCAGAACGTGACGAAACGCTATGGCATACGCGGCGCAGGCCGCATGCTAGCCCTGGATGATGTCAGTTTCACGCTGGAGACAGGCAAGACGATCGCCCTGGTCGGGCAGTCCGGTTCCGGCAAGTCGACCATTGCCAAGATCATCACGCAGTTGGAACGTGCCACCAGTGGGGAGGTGCTGCTCGATGGTCAACCGATTCCGCGCCGCGGTAAGGCGCTGCGAAGTTACCGCCAGCAGGTGCGCATGGTCTTTCAAGACCCGTTTGCCTCGCTGAACCCGTACCACACGATCCGCTACCACCTAGAGCGTCCGTTGAAGCTGGACCAAGTGGTGCCGCGCCATGAGATCGAGGACGAGGTCCGCCGCCTGCTCACGCGAGTACGACTCGATCCCGATACGACTATTGATCGCCGGCCCCATGAGCTCTCAGGCGGACAGCGTCAACGTATCGCCATCGCCCGCGCCCTTGCCTCCCGCCCACGCCTACTCATCGCCGATGAGCCGGTATCCATGCTTGACGTGTCCATTCGGCTCGGGGTGCTGAACCTGCTAGCCGACCTGCAGCGCGAATCCGACCTCGGGGTGCTGTACATCACCCACGACCTAGCGACCGCACGCCACTTCAGTGACGAGATCATGGTGTTGCACCACGGCAGAGTCGTTGAGCACGGTCCGTCCGATTCGGTGATCCTCAACCCCCAGGACGAGTACACCCGCGCCCTACGCGACGCTTCCCCTGATCCCGACCGTCACTTCTCAGAACTGTCCGGAGGTGCGAGATGAGGTTCGCCCTACGTCGCGCCGCGTTCTATGCCTTCACCGCATGGGCCGCGATCACCATCAACTTCTTCCTGCCCCGCATGATGAAGGGCGACCCGGTGTCGGCCTACCTGCAAAAGCACCAGGGCCGGATCTCACCGGAAGCGGCCAATGCACTACGCACGCTTTTCGGTCTCGACACGGAGCGAAACCTATGGGAACAGTACATCGACTACTGGAAGCTGCTGTTGGGTGGCGACCTGGGCCGCTCGTTCTCCCACGGGCTCGCACCGGTGACAGACGTTATTTCCAGCGCCCTGCCGTGGACCGTCGGGCTGGTCGGTATCGCAACGGTGATCTCGTTCTTCCTCGGGACCACGATCGGCGCCATCATCGGCTGGCGTCGCGGTCGCGCCTCTGATGCAGTCATACCCATCGCCACGTTCTTCTCCACCGTGCCGTATTTCTGGATGGGCCTGATCGCCATCGCCACGTTCTCGACGGCGCTAGGTTGGTTCCCCGCCTCGCATGCCTACGGCAAGGGCACCCGGCCCGGACTCACCTTCGAGTTCATTGGCGAAGTGCTCTATCACGGCGCGCTACCGGCTCTGACCATTGTCATTGCATCACTGGGCGGCTGGATACTAGGCATGCGCAACATGATGATCACGGTCTTGGACGAGGACTACGTCACCGTCGCCCAGGCCAAAGGACTGACCACCCGCCGTGTCGTGACGGCCTACGCCGCGCGCAACGCAGTGCTACCGCAACTGTCCAGCTTTGCTCTGGCTCTCGGATTCATCGTCGGCGGAACCTTGGTGATGGAGCTCGTCTTCTCCTATCCCGGCGTCGGCAAACTGCTCCTTGACGCCACCAACGCCAAGGATTACCCCCTGATGCAAGGACTCTTCCTCGTGATCACTCTCGCGGTGCTGTTGGCCAACATCCTCGCTGACATCGCCTACGCAATTCTGGACCCACGTGCTCGCCAGGCGGAGGCCTAATATGACTGTCTCATCGACCACCCAGGCAATCGAACCGGAACCGCAGCCGCCCAAAGACCGCAGCCTGCGATCCCGGCTGACCGCCTCCTTCGCGATGTTCCGCAATCGCAAGTCTTTGGTGGGTCTGTGCATTCTCGGATTCTTCGTGCTGGTCGCGATCTTCGGCGACCTGATCGCACCGTACGGTCCACTCGAGAAGGATTACGCTGCGCTGAAGCAGCCGCCATCGTGGCAGCACCTGCTCGGGACCACGCACATGGGTGAGGACATACTCAGCCAGATCATCTACGGCACGCGCGGGGTGCTCGTCGTCGGATTCCTCTCGGGGATCATCGCGACCGTCATCGCGGTGGCAATGGGCGTGCTGGCCGGAGTCGTCGCGGGATGGCGCTCCGAATCGCTCTCCGCCGTCACCAATGTTTTCCTCGTGCTGCCTGGCCTCCCTCTGATGATCATCGTGGCGTCCCAGTACGAGAACCCGTCGCTACTGTTGATTGCCGCAGTGCTGGCGATCACAGGATGGGCCTGGGGCGCTCGGGTGCTGCGCGCCCAGACGATGTCGCTGCGCAACCGCGACTTCGTGCAGGCCGCGCGGGCCAACGGAGAGCCGTTGCGGCGCATCATCGCGGTCGAAATGCTCCCCAATCTGACGGCCATCATCGCCTCGAGTTTTGTCGGGACCGTCACGGCAGCGGTGTTGGGCCTGACCACACTGGCCTTCATCGGAGTCATCCCGATCACCAACCTGAACTGGGGCACGATCTTGTTCTGGGCTCAGCAGAACGGCGCGTTCCCCGACTACTGGTGGTGGTACATCCCCGCCGGTCTGTGCATCGCACTCTTGGGGATGGCGCTTGCGTTGATCAACTTCGGGATTGACGAGTACGTTAATCCACGGTTGCGATCCGCAGGCGAGCGCGCCCGAGCCATGCGCAAGAAGGGCATATCCCCGTCCGCTACTGTCACTACCGTTCGTACCAGCGCCAAGGAGCCGTCATGACTTCGCCCGATGCCCCCTACCTCGACCCCGCGCTCAGCGTGGACGAGCGCGTCGCGGACCTGCTTTCCCGGATGACCCTGGCCGAGAAAATCGGCCAGATGATGCAGTTCGACGCCCGCAGCGACCTTGACGAGATCATCATCGAGAAAAAAGCCGGATCACTGCTGCACACATCGCCGACCAACGTGCTGCGCGCCGCGGAACTGACGGCCACCACTCGGCTGAAGATCCCGCTGATCGTCGCGGAGGACTGCATTCACGGGCACTCGTTCTGGGAGGGCGGCACCATCTTCCCGACCCAGCTGGGCATGGCTGCCTCCTGGGACCCCGAACTGATCGAACAGGCTGCACGCATCACCGCCACCGAGGTTGCCGCCACCGGCATCCACTGGACCTTCTCCCCCGTGTTGTGCATTGCCCGGGACCTGCGCTGGGGACGAGTGGACGAGACCTTCGGCGAAGACCCGTATCTGATCGGCGAGCTCTCCTCGGCGATGGTTCGCGGATATCAGGGAGAAGGGCTGGCTGACCCGAACGCGATCTTGGCGACGGCGAAGCACTTCGCCGGGTATTCCGAGACCCAGGGCGGACGAGACGCATCTGAGGCGGATATTTCCCGGCGCAAGTTGCGGTCCTGGTTCTTACCGCCGTTCGAGCGAGTCGCGCGTGAAGGCTGTCGAACATTCATGCTCGGCTATCAAACCACCGACGGGGTTCCCATCACAATCAACTCTTGGCTGCTCGACGAGGTACTGCGCGGTGAGTGGGGCTACACCGGCACATTGATCACCGACTGGGACAACGTCGGACGCATGGTCTGGGAGCAAAAGGTCCAGCCCGATTACGCTCATGCGGCAGCCGCCGCAGTGCGCGCCGGAAATGACATGATCATGACCACCCCCGGCTTCTTCGAAGGCGCCCAGGAGGCGGTGGCACAAGGGCTTTTGACCGAGGCCGACATTGATCGGTCCGTGGGGCGGGTTCTGGCATTGAAGTTCCGGTTCGGGTTATTCGAGAACCCGCGTCTTCCTGACCGCGAGCGCATCGAGACCGCAATCGGCACTGACGAGCACACTGCCGTCAACCTCGAGGTGGCCCGTCGTTCCCTGGTGCTGCTGCGCAATAACGGAGTCCTTCCGATAGCGGGCGGCGCAGCGGTGAACGTCCATATCGCGCGCGAGCTACCCACTGTGGCACAACGAATTGCCGTCGTGGGACCGTTGGCCGATGACGCCCAGTCCCAGCTTGGCGACTGGGCAGGCTCGTCCGGCCAAGTCGATTGGATGCCGAGCGGCCACCCACGTGAAGCAATCACCACCGTCCTGGAGGGCCTGGACGGGCTCGTGCCTTCGAATTGGAAGGTCGAATATGCCCAGGGTGCTGACATTCTTGAATTGGCTGACGACCCTGCTGGGAAGTACTTCCCTGACGGACAACCGCGACCCAAGATCGTCGTGCCGTGTGAGCCTGATCAGAAGATGATCGACGAGGCAGTCGCGGTGGCGGAACGCTCTGACGTGGTGGTAGCCGTCGTGGGCGACCGCATCGAGCTCATCGGTGAAGGACGTTCCACCGCGACGCTGGAGCTTATCGGCGGCCAGGCCGCTTTGATCGATGCACTCGTGGCCACCGGCAAGCCAGTCGTGATCGTGCTCGTCGCATCCAAGCCGCTGGTGCTGCCCGAGTCTGCCGCACACTGCGCTCTGGTGTGGGCTGCCAACCCTGGAATGCGCGGCGGGCAAGCAATCGCAGAGTTGCTGCTCGGGATCATCGAACCGAGTGGCCGACTGCCTATCTCCTTTGCTCGCCATGTCGGCCAACAGCCCACGTACTATAACCAGATTCGAGGTCAGCACGGTGACCGATACGCCGATCTGACTCAGGAACCGATGTTCGTCTTCGGCGAAGGACTGAGCTATTCAACAGTGGAGTACTGCGACGCGCGACTGCTCACGGACACCGTCGGGCTCGATGACACGATCAAGGCGCAGATCACACTGCGCAATACCGGCAGTCGTCCAGCTCACGAGGTGGTGCAGGGGTATATCCGCGACTGCGTGACGTCGGTGAGTTGGGCCGATAAAGAGCTCAAGGCGTACCAGCACGTCGATCTGGCTCCCGGCGAGCAGGTCACTGTTGAATTCTCCGTCGCCGTCGCTGAGTGCACCATCGTCGACGCCGCGGGACGTCGTGTGATCGAGCCCGGTGAATTCGAGTTGTTGCTGGGGTCGTCGTCGCGTGAGCGCGATCTGTGCGCATTGCGGTTTTCAGTGAAGGCGTAACCGCTAGACCCCGAAGATCGCGGTGCCATAGTTGACCAGGATGATCGCTGTGATCGCGGCGATCATCAGGAAGGTCATCAGCAGGTCAAGGTTCATCCGCAGCGCGGACTCTGCTTTGCGCTGTAGTCCGCGCGGCAAATAGAGGTTGTTGTCGCGAATATTGACATGCAGCAAAGTCATGAAGACCATCGTGGTACCGAAGGTGATCACCAGGCACCACGGGCACAGCGCGTGGATGACGTAGGTGGACTGGAAGAACAGCCACAGTGCGAAGATCAACGCGAGAAGGTAGATGAACTGCGCTGTTGCCATGAACCAGCGCGGGAACCTGGTGCCGCCCAGCGAGGCGATTGCCAGCGTGATGACGACAGGTTCAAAGATCAGTCCCAGAAATGAATTGGGGAAGCCGAACAGGGTCGCCTGGTCGGACAGTGCCACCGAACCACAGCTGAGCACGGCATTGATGTCGCAGGCGAGTTCCTTTGTCGGGTCGGCAGCCAGAATCCAGGCGTCGATCGACAACACGACGGCCGCCGTGAGCGACAACAGGGCCGAGAGCAACATCGTGGTGAACAGATACCCGTTGGTGTGGCGGAAGCCGCGCCACGGTAGTGCGACAGCCAGATCACGACCTTCGGCGGCCTCGTCCAGTTCAAGGTCAGCGTCGAGCGTGACCAGGTCATCGTCAGCGATCTCGATTGACTCGGCGGTGGACTCCGCTGTCATGTCGGTCCCCTTAGAACTCCAATGGGCATAGCAGGTGTACTGCACTCCATAGTGCCTGGGAAAAATCGGACGAGTCGGGACATTCGTCCCCACGTGGGACCGTGAGTCAAAGATGCGGGGACAAACTACAGGCGTATCAGCGCGTGGAGGGGGTTACGCGCTGATACGCCCGAGTCGCGGCATCTCAATCGGGCTCCGTCGATCACGTGACCCGACCGGGACATCTCGTTCAAGTACATCCCAGGTAAGAACCGTGACGATGGGCCGTAAGTCCCCAATACGCGCCATTGCGCCGTAAACAGCGCCCGACAAGCCGGTAGGCTCTTGGGGTGATTCAAGTTCTGCTCGCATCTGCCTCTCCTGCCCGCTTTGCGACGCTGCAATCAGCCGGGGTGACACCGCTGGTCGAAGTGTCGGATGTCGACGAGGATGCAGTCATCGCTGAACTGCTCGCCACCACACCTGACGCACCGCCTCAGCGCATCGTGCTGGAACTCGCACGGGCTAAGGCCACAGCGGTGGCTTCGTCCGATCAAGCGGCCGCCAAACGCGCCGATGTACTGGTCGCGTGCGACTCCATGCTGGAGATCGACGGTGAAGTGGTAGGCAAGCCCCGCTCCGCCGACGTAGCCATTGAGCGCTGGCGCCGAATGCGCGGTAACAACGGAGTGCTGCACACCGGGCATTGGGTCGTCGACCTGCGCAATCGGCCCGATACTGACGAGGTATCGGCTGCCGACACTCTCGTGCGATCTGTCGGCGCCACTGAATCGACCACGGTGCATTTCGCGGACCTCAGCGATGCCGAGATCGAGGCCTACGTCGCCACCGGTGAGCCGTTACAGGTCGCAGGAGGCTTCACTGTCGATGGTCAGGGCGGAGCGTTCGTTCGAGCCATCGAGGGCGACTATCACAACGTGGTGGGGATCTCGCTACCGCTGGTACGTGGATTATTCGCCCAAGTGGGGATTAACTGGACGGATTGCTGGTCGACGATTTAGCCATCAGCCACAATTTGTTAGTAGGTTCCCCACAAAGCCCGGCGATAGACCTTGGCCACGACCCCAAAGTTATCCGATGCCCCTGCGGGCCAATCGCGCCAGGTGATCAAGTCGCGATAGGTTAAGCCGTGACCTCGTTGACTTCGACCCCAGCCCAGCCATCACATTCAGTGACTAAGGTCCTCATCGCAAACCGCGGCGAAATCGCAGTTCGCATCGCGCGTGCCTGCCGCGATGCGGGGATCGCCTCGGTGGCGGTCTATGCCGACTCCGACCGTGACGCCATGCACGTCAATCTTGCCGATGAGGCTTTTGCCCTCGGTGGGGAGCGCGCTGCTGACACCTACCTGTCCATCGAGAAATTGCTCGATATCGCACGGCGGGCAGGTGCCGATGCCGTGCACCCTGGCTATGGCTTCTTGGCAGAGAATGCCACATTCGCCCAGGCTGTCATCGACGCCGGGCTGACCTGGGTAGGTCCCAGTCCTGAAGCAATCGAAGCGCTCGGGGACAAGGTTTCCGCTCGTCATATCGCAGGACGAGCCGGAGCGCCGCTGGCGCCCGGAACAGCGGACCCGATCACCGACTCTGCCCAGTTGCACGCCTTTGTCGCCGAATACGGGCTGCCTGTGGCAGTCAAGGCCGCCTTCGGTGGTGGTGGGCGCGGCATCAAGGTGGTGCGTTCCGCGGACGAGATCGACGAGCTCTACGAGTCCGCGGTGCGCGAAGCGACCGCCGCCTTCGGGCGTGGCGAATGCTTCCTCGAGCGATTCCTCGACAAGCCTCGACACGTTGAAACACAATGCCTGGCGGACGCGCATGGCACGGTGGTCGTCGTCTCGACTCGTGACTGTTCCCTGCAGCGCCGTCACCAGAAACTAGTTGAGGAAGCACCTGCACCGTTCTTGACGGAGGCCCAGCACGAAGAACTTGTTCGCGCTTCCAAGGCGATCCTGCGCGAAGCGAACTACGTCGGCGCTGCGACCTGTGAATTCTTGATCGGTAACGACGGCACCATTTCGTTCCTCGAGGTCAACACGCGACTGCAAGTCGAGCACCCCGTGACTGAGGAAATCTCCGGCATTGATCTGGTGCGGGAGCAATTGCGCATCGCAGCAGGCGAACCACTCGGCTACGACGAGGTCGAAACCCGCGGCCACTCCATCGAGTTCCGCATCAACGGTGAAGACCCCGCAGCAGGCTTCCTGCCCTGCCCTGGCACCATCACCTCACTGTCGTTCCCGTCCGGCCCGGGTGTGCGCGTTGACACCGGTGTGCGTTCTGGCGACACCATCACGGGATCGTTCGACTCGATGCTCGCCAAAATTATCGTCACGGGCGCCGATCGGAAGCAGGCTTTGGCACGCGCTCGCCGCGCGCTGAGCGAATTCAAGGTCGAGGGCATCCCGACGGTCACTCCGTTCCACCGAGCAGTACTCGACTCCCCCGCCTTCGCCCCCGATGGCGATGAGGCATTCTCGATCTACACCGGGTGGATTGAGGCCGAGTTCACCGAGACCTTGGCCGGGCTCGCCCCTGCTGCTCCCGGCTCCCCGGCGGCTGAGCAACCAGCCACTGCCGGGACAGAACGTGTTGTCGTGGAGGTCGGCGGCAAGCGGCTTGAGGTCGTGATCCCGGCGGGCCTTGGAATCAGCGCCAACGGTGCGAAGCGAAATGGGGCACCCGCACCGCGTCGTAGCGCAGGATCGCGGCGTAATGCCGCCTCACGCGGTGCGAGTTCGAACTCGCTGACCTCACCGATGCAGGGCACCATCGTCAAAATCGCAGTGTCCGAAGGACAAACAGTGGCCGAAGGCGACCTCGTCGTGGTTCTTGAGGCGATGAAGATGGAGCAGCCTTTGACCGCGCACCGCGCCGGTGTCATCAAATCGCTGCAAGCCGAGGTCGGTTCGCAGGTCGTCGCCGGCAATGTGATTTGCGAGATTGAAGACTGATCTGCGTCATCCACGGCTGCCTGGCGATGGCTGGGTGGAATGCTCCTGCGGTCGCAGACATTGGGGACTCGAAGGAGCCGCGGGTGTGCTCGTCGCTTCTCTCGATGCGATAACGGGCACTGCGTCGCACGTCTTACTTCAGCACCGAGCTTTGTGGAGTCACCAGGGCGGCACCTGGGGGATTCCCGGGGGCGCCATCGCGACCGGCGAAACGGCCCTGGAAGGCGCACTGCGCGAGGCTGGCGAGGAAGCCGGGATCCGTTCCGAACATATCCGTGTTGTCGGAACCGTCGTGCTCGACCACGGCATGTGGTCGTACACCACACAACTTGCGATCTTGGACAGCCTTGCACGTCCCGTGTTGGAAGCGCAGGACGCAGAAAGCATCGAATTGCGCTGGGTTCCCATTGACGAGGTGCCCCGGTACGAGTTGCTCAGCGCTTTCGGCGAGCAGTGGCCGATCTATCTGGCCGCACTGCGGCGCGGCCTGCAGCGCCAGTGATGACGCGCTCACTTTCCGGTCACCCATTCGTCGAATATGTGTTGGACGTACATCAGATCATTGGGGAATCGATCTACGAGTTCCCGGTAACTATCCCGCGTGAGTGTGACAGGTTCAGGCACCGCCACGGGCAGTTCAGTTGGAACACCATCGCGTTTGAGCCGATCCAATGAACTGTCGGTGCCGTCTCGAAAAGCATCCAGCACGTCCACAACAAGGTCGACCTGTACCGAGGCAGGTACGAATACTGCCGCATAGTGGCGGTTGCGGGCGATCATCTCTGCGGTTTCAAGGTCGGGACCATGACCGGTCATCGCCTCACCGCTAACAACTGGCAGGGTTGGGGACAAATGCTCAAGTCGGCGCATCGTGCGCAACGTGGTGCTGTCGGAGAAGATTGCCCCGTCGATGCCCTCCTGCTTCCCGAGCCACCGGCCCAGTTTCTTGGACGTGTTGCGGTTATCGTGCTTCTCCCACTCAAACGTAAGCAGTTCTATATCGTCGGATGCGGTGAGAGTCCCGTCCGTGACGAGTTCGTCGATGATTCTTTCCTCGACTGCAACATCGGTCGGAAGACCAACCGCACTGTGGTGCGACACCGAAGCAATACGCCAAGGTTTGGCGGCGCCCTTGACCTGCAGCATGGATACGAGTTGCTTCAGCTGTGCGCGTTGATATGTTTCCGATTCGACACCGACGTGCGCGTCGATCTCGATTGATTCAGGTGCTGGCTTCAGGTATGAGATCACCCGCACGCCCGCCTCGCGCGCCTGCTGCACGCTGTCGCCCAGGTCTTCCCAGAGAGTCGATTCAATGATGATGGCGGCAGCGCCCTCGTTCACCCAACTGTCGATCTTGCTGGTTAGTGTCTGCGTGTCAGTAAGGTCCAGACCGAAGTCCGCGTACCCCTCGCCGCGATACCCATGAGCACTAATCGTGTCCATGAGTAACTGCTCGTCCGGATCCCAGGAGGTAGCGACGAACTTGTCGTGGATGAAACCGACCAGACTGTCCCGTTCGAGCACCCGCCACTGTGATTCGTTGGGCGGCTCCGGCGCTAGCTGTTGCTCGCTGCTGTGCTGCTCCTGCGGCGGAGCAGCAGAACGCTCAGTCTCAGCAGTGCACCCGGCCACGAACAGTGCAGCAGCGGCCACCAACGCGACGCCTGTGCCAAATCGAGACTTCATAGTTGAAGACTAGACCAGCATCGTAATTAACGTGCCGAGTTACAGGCGCAATACCATGCCATTCGAGAAGGTTATAGTGCTTCGCGGAAAATCTCGCTCGTTCGCGAAAGACCCAGCCGGGTGGCTCCCGCATCGACCATGCGCCGCACGTCGTCAAGCGTGCGGATTCCACCCGAGGCTTTGAGGCCCATCTCACCCGCAACCGTACGTGCCATCAACTCGACAGCATGCGGCGTTGCTCCCCCTGCACCGTGAAAACCAGTCGAAGTCTTCACATAGTCAGCACCAGCTTCAGCTGCGGCGTAACAGGCTCGAACCACCTCGTCATCGGACAAGATCGCCGATTCGACAATCACCTTCAGCACGACCGGGTCGCGCCCTAGTTCGGCCACCGCCTCATCGATCGCAAGGCGCACGATTTCAATGCCGTCGGTGACTCGCCCCCATTCACCGGCCTTGGCGGCACCAAGATTCATCACCAGATCGATCTCGTCTGCGCCATCGCGAACACTGGCAACCGCCTCCGTCGCCTTGGTCTGTGCCGAGTGCGCTCCAGAGGGGAACCCGCAAACAGCGACCAACTTGACCGGCGAGGTTCCGCGCTCTAGCCGAGCCAGTCGATTCGGCGCGACACAGCAGCCGTACGTTCCCAACGTGGCTGCGACATCGAATGCCACTTGAGCATCCCGCGATGTCGCCTGCGGGAGAAGTTCTGTGTGATCAACGATTGCAATAAGTTCTTCATAACCGGATGGCATCGATTCTCCTTCGCATGCATACACGCTAACTGAAATCGATCAATCGTGACTCGTTAAAGGCCCGTTTTTAGACGTCGGGTTGCACCGGAACCACGGCCCATCCGATGTGGGACCAACCTGCGTACGCCTGACGAGGGCCACCGCTGCGCGCCAATTCTTCCGGCGCGACCGGGATGATTCGCCCGGCAGATGGTTCAAACACCGCTAGACCCGCGCCGTCAGAACTATGTAGCAGTATTGCGTGACGAGGAACCGCATCACGATACTTCGTAGAACTGTCCCCGCCGACGTACAGCACGCTCGGCACACCGCGATCCGCGGCTATGACGGCAGCACCCACGACGTGTTTGACGCTGTCAGCGGCTAAATCATTGACCAAACGGGAAGTGAACCGGTACTGGCCGTATCGCGCGACTCGTGCCGCACCCCATGGTGGCGTACCCCACGCACTGGGCCAGAGGCGAACTCGTCCTCGATGAGTGGCACGAAACTGGAAATAACGAACCAGCGCACCGAACCGGGCCGCGATCTGAGCTTGATGGCTCCCCGCCTCGCCGCCCTGCGGCTCATCGTGATTCGAACTCGATGCAGGCAGGGAATCTCGTACAACTTTACGCAGTTGCGTTTCAATTCCAATCGTGTCGATCCCGCTGACCAGCCACAGTGCCAGCGCGATGTTTCCGCGCGCGGATTGCACAGCCAATACGGTCGGCACGCACGCCGTCTGGTCTGGTTGGCGCACATGAAAACCGCACCACTGCAAGGTGCCATCGTCAGCTGCCCGCAGCGGATTCAACACAGTCTCACGCCAGGACGAGTCCAACCCCGCTACCTGCCGCACCACCTGATCACGCTGCGACTGGTCCAGGCCCGCCCGTTCCGCTCGTCCGGCGGCGGTCAATTGACCGGTTGGTTCAACCGGATCAGCGATGTGGCGGACTTTGGTGCGCCACACACGCATCGCGTACAGCAATGCCGTCAACTGTGCGGGTTCGCGCCCGTTGCCTGGTTGTTGGTCGACCGACGACGCACTCACTTGCGTCGTTTCCACGCGTCATCGTCACGTAGCAAGCCGGTGACATCCTCAGGAAGCCGCTTCGCGACGATATCGGCGATGCTGACTTCCTCGAGCACCGAACGCAGTGATGCGCGCACTGCTACCCAGACAGATGTCAAGACCTCGGCTGATCCCTGATATTTGACGTTCTCCGGCGGCAACCCGCGCACTGCCGCCAACGGTCCATCGACCGCGCGCACTACGTCGGCGATGTAGATGTCGTCCGCATCCCGTCCTAATTGGTAGCCGCCGAATCGTCCTCGGTACGCGACCACGAGCCCGTCGCGCTTGAGATCGCGCAGGATGCTCTCGAGGAACTTCACTGGGATGTCCTGATCTTCGGCGAGTTTGGGGCCGGTCGCTGCAGCTCCTTCCATGGCAGCCAACGCCACCAGCGCGCGAACTCCATAGTCCACACGGGCAGTGATCTGCATCTTTCCTCCAAAACTCACGTTGGTGCGTGGTGACTCGATTGTCGTTAGCCACGCCTCGCAAACATCTCGCGGTCCTGGTGCAGTCTATCGAACCGATATCGGCGAGACTACGCCCACCCCAGTCGTGCAGCGGCTAGCTCCCACACTTGATCCACTGCCTCGTCCACTGAAACAGCACCTGTGTCGATTGCGAGATCTGCATCGGTGGGCTCCTCGTACGGTGACGAGATACCGGTGAAGTCCGGGATCTCCCCTGCCCGGGCTTTTGCGTACAAACCCTTGCGATCGCGTGCCTCGCAGATCTCGAGCGGGGTGGAGATATGTATCAGGATGAACTCCCCGACTGCCTCAGCCCGCTGGCGCACTCGTCCCCGAGCCTCAGCAAACGGCGCAATCGGCGCCAGCACTGCGAGCGCGCCAACACTCGACGCCATCGATGCCACGTAACCGAGCCGCTCCACATTGAGGTCTCGTGACGCACGGTCGAAGCCCAGACCGGCAGACAGCATCTGCCTGGCTTCATCGCCGTCAACCAACACGGTCCTCATCACGCCCTCGGCCTCGACCCGGGCTGCGAAGGCCTTGGCGACAGTCGACTTCCCGGACCCGGACAGGCCCGAGAAAAGGACGACCGCTCCCTTGCTCGCAGTTCTACGAGCCGACCGCTGGTACTCGTCCAAAACAGGCCGTGGTGCAACACGGCTGAGCCGCTCGTCCAAGGTGCTGTCCAATATGATCGCGTTTGACGCGCCTAGGCGCGTCAGCAAACTGGCGACGTTCAAGTCCGAATCGACAAACTCAAAACGTGGGTACGCAGGATCGGCAGCTACGGATACATCAGGGATCACGACCAGATCCCCGCGCAGTTCGCCCCTATCGATCGTCTCTGCGATGGCTCGCGCAATGCCAGCAGCGGGATCCAAGCCACCACGCGCCCTGGATGACAGTACACACCACACCGGTGCCTGAGCCGCGTCCCCTAGGCTCTGCCATACCTGGTCCAGATCCGCGAAGGCAGGCAAGCCTGCGACCAGCACCGTCTCACGGCCCTGAGCGAAGTAACCGGCAACCGTAGTCGATGGAACGCGGTAACGCACATCGGCAAGCACGCCGTGTTGCCTGGCAAGCGGTTTAACCGGGGCAACCGACTGTATCGACCAAGGCGCATCCTGCAGTTCTGCAGCGCGGACGAGTTCAACCTCTCCGATCGGAGTGTTCTCCGCATCGAGGAATCGCACTGCGGCCGCCACAGCGGCGCTGCCCCCAGACGCTGTCGGCAAATCCAGACCGCGGACCACCACGTCCTGTGGCGACACGAACCCGGACAGCATCGCTTCGACCATGTCCACTCCGGAACCGTCAAGCACGATCTGCGCTAACTCAGACATCTGTCTCCTTCAATCATCACCCAGCCGTCTCAGAGCGTGACATGCGTCATTGGCCGAATCTGTAACCGACGGGTAGGGTATTCGTCAGCCATGATCACCCACTGAAGTGGGACTGCGCTAGTCCAGTTCTCAGCCTACTGGGATACATAACGACTAGAGTCAAGATGATGTCGTGACGCAGCAGGAACCTGCTGCTTATCACCTAGTACGACGACACAAATTCCGTAAAACTGCACTGGAGATGGTGTGACCATAACTGATCACGAACTTGCTGCCCGACTCGCTGATAGCGCTGGAGAAGTACTGCTATCACTTCGCGAAGAGATCGGCGAAGCGCCGTATGAACCTCGTGAACTCAAGACCCAGGCAGACGCTGCGGCTCAGCGGCGACTCGCGGAACTGCTCGCTGAACTCGCGCCAGGCGACGCCGTACTGTCGGAAGAAGCGCGCGATGACCTGGCGCGGCTCGATGCTGACCGGGTGTGGATCATCGACCCGCTCGATGGCACCAAAGAGTACTCCGAGCGCGATGACGCCGGGGTTTGGCGTGATGACTGGGCGGTTCACGTTGCTCTGTGGACCAAGCAGGATGGGCTGACGGCGGGCGCCGTCGCCCTTCCGGCACGTGGTCTTACTTTGCACACCGGTCAACAGATCGCCCCGCGCTCCAAGCCCGGTGAGAAACTGCGCGTCGCGGTCAGCCGCTCGCACCCGTCTAGTTTCGTCAAGGCTGTTCTGGAAGCCCTCGATGCTGAGCCTGTTGCCATGGGTTCGGCTGGGGTCAAGGCAATCAGCGTCGTCAATGGCACCGTTGACGCCTATGTACACGCTGGCGGTCAGTACCAGTGGGATTCAGCGGCACCGGTAGCCGTCGCCCGACACGCCGGAATGTTCACATCCCGGATCGACGGGACACCGATCGTGTACAACAGGCGAGATTTGTCTGTGCCTGACCTCATCGTGTGTGACGAGGACGTCGTTGATTCGGTACAGTCAGCAGTGGCCCATGCACTATCACTGGAAGGACAAGATTCGTGACCACCAGGGTTCTCGACCAGTGGCGCACCCTCGAGTCTGAAAGCATCCACATCATTCGTGAGGTTGCTGCGGAGATGCAGCGACCCTGTTTGTTGTTCTCAGGCGGTAAAGACTCGATTGTGATGCTCTGGCTCGCTGTGAAGGCCTTCGCTCCAGCGCGGGTTCCGTTCCCAGTGATGCACATCGACACCGGACTGAACTTCCCCGATGTTCTGGCATTCCGCGACAAGCTCGTGCAGGACCTCGGTGTCGAGTTGATCGTCGCATCCGTACCGGACGCCATCGAGCGCGGTCTGGTCCGTGAGGAGTCCAACGGTTCACGTAACCGGATCCAGACGCCGGTGCTGCTGGAGGCGACAGAAGAGCACGGCTTTGACGCTCTCTTCGGTGGCGCTCGCCGCGACGAGGAGAAAGCTCGGGCTAAGGAGCGCGTCTTCTCGTTCCGTGACGACTTCGGTCAGTGGGACCCGAAGAATCAGCGCCCCGAGCTGTGGAACCTGTACAACGGTCGGGTGGCCCCTGGGGAGCACATTCGCGTCTTCCCGCTGTCCAACTGGACCGAGTTGGACATCTGGCACTACATCGAAGCCCAGAACATCCCGATCCCACAGATGTACCTGGCGCATGAGCGCGAGGTTGTCGACCGGGGCGGCATGCTCTTCGCGGTCAACGAGTTCATCCAACTCAAAGAGGGCGAGACCTCCGAAGTCCGCCGCGTGCGCTACCGCACCATGGGTGACGCCAACCTGACGGCCGCCGTCGAATCCGATGCGGACACCATCGCGAAGGTCGTTGCTGAAATCGAAACCGTCCGGCTCACGGAACGCGGCGCCACACGTGGCGACGACAAAGTCTCTGAGACCGCGATGGAAGACCGTAAGCGGGAAGGATACTTTTAAACAATGGCTGACCTCCTTAGGTTTGCAACCGCCGGTTCTGTCGATGACGGCAAAAGCACCCTGATCGGACGACTCCTGTACGACTCAAAGGGTTTGTTCTCGGACCAGCTCGACGATGTCGAGCGGATCTCCAAGCGACGCGGAAACGACTACGTTGACTTGTCGCTACTCACCGACGGCCTGCGGGCCGAGCGCGAGCAGGGCATCACTATCGATGTCGCCTACCGCTACTTCGCGACACCGCGACGCAAATTCATCATCGCCGACACCCCCGGCCATGTGCAGTACACCCGCAACATGGTCACGGGTGCCTCCACGGCAAACGTCGCACTGATCCTGGTTGACGCGCGCAACGGCGTCACCGAACAGTCGCGCCGCCACGCCTTCTTGGCCACGCTGCTGGGGGTCTCCCACATCGTGGTGTGCGTCAACAAGATGGACCTCGTCGACTGGTCGGAGGACAGGTTCCGGGAGATCCAGGAGGACTTCCGCCAGTTCGCCGCCAAGTTGACTATTCAGGACCTCAGTTTCATCCCGTTGTCTGCTCTGCTGGGAGACAACGTCGTGGAGCGTTCGGAGAACATGGACTGGTACTCCGGTACGACTCTCCTGTCGTTCCTGGAGAACGTTCACGTCGCTTCGGACCGCAACCTCGTCGACGTCCGTTTCCCGGTGCAGTACGTGGTGCGGCCGCAGACCGCGTCCCACCCGGACTACCGTGGTTACGCGGGTATGCTCGCCAGCGGAATCCTCAAGGTCGGGGATCCGATACGAGTTCTTCCCAGCGGCCTGGAGACCACCGTCACTGCCATCGACGGGCCCAATGGTCCATTGGAGGAGGCGTTCCCTCCCATGTCCGTCACGGTGCGTCTGGCCGAGGACATCGATATCTCGCGTGGCGACATGCTGGTGCGGCCCAAAAACATCCCGCAACAGTCGCAGGACATCGAAGCGCTGATCTGCTGGATGGATGAGACCATGCCGCTGACTCAGCGCAAGAAGTACGCGATCAAGCACACCACGCGGTGGGCACGGGCACTGGTGCGCGATGTCGAATACCAGGTGGACGTGAACACGCTGCACCGTGACACCGAGGCGACTGAGCTGTCGTTGAACGAGATCGGACGAGTCGCACTGCGGGTGACCGCTCCATTATTCGTCGATCCGTACACCGAGAACCGTGAAACCGGTTCGTTCATCCTGGTGGACGAGCAGACGAACCGCACTGTCGCAGCAGGGATGGTACTGCGCCGGTAATCCTCACGGGTGATCGGTTGACGGCTGGGGCTTCTTGACCCCCGGTGTGCCAAGGACTTGAGGAGTCCACGGCATATCGGGGGTCAATGACATTTCTGGCGAGGTCAACGTGACGGTGCGTGAAAGCAGTTTGACGCCGATGGCGATGGCGCGCTCGTCGATGATCAAGTCGCTTTGGTGAATGTCGTAGCGCTTGCCTCCCGGAGTGTGCACCCCCAGGCGCACCATAGCTCCCCCGACGCTGTTGAGGATCCACGCGAAGTCCTCACCGCCCAAGGACTGCTCGGTGAGACGCACTGAATCGTCTCCCAGCATTTGCCGGGCAGCCATATCAATGCGAGCCACGGCCGATTCTTGGTTCACCACCGGCGGCACCCCGCGCACATGAGAGACCTCAGTGGTCACACCGAACGGTCCTGCGACCTGACGCACCACATCGTCGACGAGATCACCTGCGGCATGCCAGGCCTTCTCGTCAAGGCAGCGCAAGGTTCCCTTCACGATGCCGTGTGTCGGTATGGCATTTGCGGTGTTGCCCGCCTCGACCATGCCCCACGTCAGATTGACTCCCGAACGCGGGTCGAGTCGTCGTCCGATGATAGCCGGCACCTGCGTGATGATCTCGCCGATGGCATAGACCACGTCACCGGTCAGGTGCGGCCGGGAAGTATGGCCACCGGTCGAGGAAACCGTGACGGTGACCTGGTCCGAAGCCGAGGTGATCGCACCGATGCGACTACCCACGATTCCGACATCAAAACGCGGATCGCAATGCACCGCGTACGCTCGTCCCACACCTTCAAGGACGCCCTGCTCGATCACATCGAGGGCGCCACCGGGCATCACTTCTTCAGCGGGCTGGAAGATCAACCGAACGGGACGCGTCAGCATGTCGCGCTCAGCAAGCCGCGCCAACACCAGGCCCGCCCCTAGGACGACCGTGGCGTGCACATCGTGGCCGCAGGCGTGCGATATTCCGGTATTTCGGGATGCGAACGGCAGCCCGGTGGCCTCCGCAATTGGCAGGGCGTCCAGATCGGCTCGCAAGGCGACTCGTCGCGCCCCCGCCTTGATCTCACCGATGTCACAGATCAGGCCAGTGCCGCGCAGCAGCCGCGGTTGCAGCCCGGCCTCACTCAGACGCTCCGCGATCCGACGGGTGGTTCGCGATTCAGTGCGGGCCAGTTCAGGGTGCGCGTGCAAATCCCGGCGGAACTCGATGAGCTCAGCTTCGAGCCCATCAGCAATTTCATGGATGGTCGCAACAGTAACTTCACCAGGGTTCACAACGCACTAGCCTAGTCGCTGTGGGCCTCACACAGGTGGATCTGGAATCTCGTCGGCGACTTTCGCAGCGATATTGCGCACTTCCTGCGCACGCGCCCTGGTGGTGACGAGCAGCGCATCGTCCGTGTCGATCACCACAACGTCATCGATCCCCAGTACGGCAATGGTTCGAGACGAGTTCGCCGAAATGATCGAGCCGGCGACCTTCTTGGTCACAATCTGGTTCTCATCGCCGATCTGCTTGTTGCCGAAGCCGTCAACGGTGGGCAGCAGCGCAGCCAGCGAGTTGAAATCGCCGACATCGTCCCAGCCGAAGCCCCCGGAGATGACTGCCGCACCGCCCTGCGCAGCGACAGGCTCCGCAATCGCCACGTCGACGGGAACCTTGTCGAGCGTGGGCCAGATCTCAGCGAGCACCTCGTCCTTGCGATCGGTATCCCAGGCTTGCGCAATAGTGGTCAGCCCTTGATGCAATTGTGGTCGCAGTTCAGCAAGGTGCCCCAGCAGTACATCGGTCGCCATAACGAACATCCCCGCATTCCATCGGTACTTTCCGGTTGCGAGATAGCGCGAGGCGGTCAGCGAATCGGGCTTCTCCTGGAATGCCGTGACGTGATGCGCGGTGGGGGCGCCGGCGATATCCAACGGGTCACCGACTTGGATGTAGCCGAACGCCGTTGATGGCCTCGTCGCCGGAATACCGATAGTGACCAAATAGCCTTGCCTGGCTACCTCGATGGCTTCGCCTACCGCGCGGTTGAATTCAACGGATCCAGAAATAACGTGATCCGCCGCGAACGAGCCGACCACGGTGGGGCCGTGACGATGATGGATCACCGCGGCAGCCAGTCCGATTGCGGCCATCGAATCGCGCGGGGAAGGCTCCACCAAGATCCCCTGCGCGGCCTCGGGGCATTGTTCTCGCACCGCGTCGACGTGCCCAGCGCCCGTGACGATATAGATGTTCTCAGCCGTCCCGAAGGGTGCCATCCGGTCCACTGTGCTCTGCAAGAGCGAACGGCCGGTTCCGAACAGGTCGAGCAGGAACTTCGGTCGGTCGCTACGTGACAACGGCCATAGCCTGGTGCCAGACCCTCCAGCGGGAATGATGGTGCAAAAATTGCTAGCGGCATCGATGCTCATAGGCTGAGCATAGTGACCGCTGCCAGCACGTGTCCGCGGTACACGCGCAACCGGGAACAGTCGGTGATCTACCCGCGAGTTTGCGGACTATAGCACGCCCCACCACGACAAATCAGGTCTACCTAACCTCGTATCGAGCCGTTGACCGTGTAAGTTGTGAAGTACCCAACATTGAGGGCACGGTCAGCCCTGCGCTCGCACCGGCACAGCCGGAATGCGAGCGTTGCCCTGGCGATCCGCAGCCCGCTGATTCGCCACAGGAGGCGCACAGTGCCCAGCGCACCAGTCGGTACGTTGTATCGCGGCCGCGAAGGAATGTGGTCATGGATTGCGCATCGCGTGACCGGCCTGCTGATCTATCTTTTCCTGGTGGTCCACGTTCTCGATACAGCGCTCGTCCGGGTCTCACCCGAGGCGTACAACGCAGTGATCGGGACCTACAAGACACCGATCATGGGAATCGGTGAAGCCGGACTGGTAGCGGCCGTCGTATTCCACGCCTTCAACGGAATCCGCATCGTCCTGGTGGACTTCCTTGCCAAGGGTCCTCGCTATCAGCGCGTGATGCTGTGGATCGTCGTCGGGCTGTTCCTCGTCACCATGGCCGGATTCCTGCCTCGACACCTGATGAACGTCTTCGGAGGCCACTGAGATGAGCACAGTAGACATTGCGGCCCCCCGCGAGAAATACCAGCGTAAAAAGGTGAGCCGCGGAAATTTCGAGCTTTACAGTTGGGTGTTCATGCGTGCTTCCGGTGCGCTACTGGTGGTCCTGATCTTCGGGCATCTATTCGTCAACCTGATGGTCGGTGACGGCGTCCACGCCATCGATTTCGCCTTCGTCGGCGGTAAGTGGGCCTCACCGGTCTGGCAGATCTGGGACCTTCTGATGCTCTGGCTCGCCATGATCCACGGCAACAACGGTGTGCGCACGATCCTTAACGACTATGTCAGCCGCGACCTCCTGCGCCTATGGCTCAAGGTCATCCTGTACACGATGACGATCACCATCATCGTGCTCGGCACGCTCGTCATCTTCACCTTCGATCCCTGCCCTGTCGGCGCTGATCCTGACCTACTGGCAAGTTTCTGTCAAGCGTGACGGTCAAAATCGTAGCTTTCACACGTATCTCATTGAGCCGCTAAGGAGCGAGTCACTTCCAATGCAGACCCACAGTTTTGATGTTGTGATCGTCGGTGCCGGCGGTGCTGGAATGCGCGCCGCCCTGGAATCATCCAAAGACGTATCCACGGCAGTGATCTCCAAGCTCTATCCCACCCGATCTCACACCGGAGCCGCCCAAGGCGGCATGTGCGCCGCACTCGCCAATGTCGAGGATGACAACTGGGAGTGGCACACCTTCGACACCGTCAAGGGCGGCGACTACCTCGTCGATCAAGACGCAGCGGAAGTAATGGCCAAAGAGGCCATTGAGGCCGTCATGGATCTCGAGCACATGGGCCTGCCCTTCAACCGCACCCCAGACGGGAAGATCGACCAACGTCGTTTCGGTGGTCACACCCGTAACCACGGTGAGGCTGCCGTGCGACGTGCCTGCTATGCAGCGGACCGCACCGGCCACATGATTCTCCAGACCCTCTACCAGAACTGCGTCAAACAGCAGGTGGAGTTCTTCAACGAGTTCTACGTGCTCGATCTGCTGGTCGATCACGACCTGTCGCAGGGCACCGTGCCCGACGGCGAAGAAGTCAACGCCACCGGTGTGGTCGCCTACGATCTGGCAACCGGTGAGATCCATGTCTTCCGCGCCAAATCCATTGTCTTCGCAACCGGCGGCGCCGGGAAGATCTACAAGACCACGTCAAACGCCCACACCTTGACCGGCGACGGTATGGCGCTCGCCCTTCGTCGCGGGATTCCGCTTGAGGACATGGAGTTCTTCCAATTCCACCCAACAGGTCTGGCCGGGCTTGGGATTTTGCTGTCTGAGGCAGCCCGTGGCGAAGGCGCGATCCTGCGTAACGGCAACGGCGAACGCTTCATGGAACGCTATGCCCCCACCATCAAGGACCTCGCACCGCGCGATATCGTGGCGCGGTCTATGGCCAACGAGGTGCGCGAAGGACGAGGCGCCGGTCCCAATAAGGACTACGTGCTCCTTGATCTGACGCACCTTGAGCCCGCCCACATCGACGCGAAGCTACCGGATATCACCGAGTTCGCACGTACCTACCTCGGCGTGGAGCCCTACACCGAGCCGGTGCCGGTCTACCCGACAGCGCACTACGCCATGGGTGGCATCCCGACCAACATTGAAACCGAAGTGCTGCGCGACACCACGAATGTCATTCGCGGTCTGTATGCCGCCGGCGAAGTGGCATGCGTGTCGGTCCACGGTTCGAACCGGTTGGGAACCAACTCCCTGCTGGACATCAACGTCTTCGGCAAACGCGCTGGACGTGCCGCCGCCGAATACGCCAAGACCGCCCAATTCCTGGACATTCCAGAAGATGCGATCGCCGCGACGGTTGAAGAACTCGAGCAGATGCGCACCCGTCCCGATGGCGACCGGGTCGCTGACGTACGCAGCGAGCTCCAAGAGGTCATGGACCGCGAGGCTCAGGTGTTCCGCACCGACCAGTCACTCACCGACGCCCTGAACAAGATCCGCGACTTGCAGCGTCGCTACAAGAATGTCTCCGTACAGGACAAGGGCACACTGTTCAACACCGACCTGCTCGAAGCAATCGAGTTGGGCTTCCTGCTGGATCTTGCCGAGGTCGTCGTCGTCGGAGCGCTGAACCGTCGTGAATCGCGCGGCGGCCACTTCCGCGAGGACTACCCGGACCGCGACGACGCCAACTACATGCAGCACACCATGGTTTACCGCCGTCCGCTGGAATCAGCGGATAGCAGAGTCGAACTGGTCCCGCACGATCAACTGAGTGCTGACAATGCGTTCAACCTCGTCGAAGTCTTCGACGGCTACAAACTGGTGCTCGGCGCCAAGCCCGTCACGATGACTCGTTACCAGCCGATGGAGCGTAAGTACTGATGACTGCCACTGTCGAAACCACGAGCCCGGCCGCCGAGGTTGGCGCGATCCCCAGCTTCACCGTCACGCTGAAGATCATGCGCTTCGACCCCGAGAACCACGGGCCACAGGCATATTGGGACGAGTTCGAAGTCGATGTCCACGGCACTGACCGCGTGCTCGATGCGCTCCACAAGATCAAATGGGAACAGGATGGCTCACTCACCTTCCGTCGCTCGTGCGCACACGGTATTTGCGGTTCGGACGCTATGCGTATCAACGGCCGTAACCGCCTGGCCTGCAAGACCCTGCTCAAGGACGTCAACCCGGCCAAGCCGATCATCGTAGAACCGATCAAGGGTCTGCCCGTGATCAAGGACCTCGTCGTCGATATGGAGCCCTTCTTCGCTTCCTACCGCGAGATCATGCCGTTCCTGATCACAAAGGATGGCAAGCACCCCACCGCGGAACGCCACCAGAACCCAGAGCAGCGGGAACGATTCGACGACACCACCAAGTGCATCTTGTGCGCCGCGTGCACGAGTTCTTGCCCGGTGTTTTGGACCGACGGCCAGTACTTCGGCCCCGCCGCGATCGTCAACGCCCACCGGTTCATCTTCGACTCGCGCGACCAGGCCGCCGCTGACCGCCTCGAGATCCTCAATGACAAGGAAGGCGTGTGGCGTTGCCGCACCACCTTCAACTGCTCTGAGGCATGTCCGCGCGGCATCGAGGTCACCAAAGCGATTCAGGAAGTCAAACGTGCCATGATTACTCGTGCATTCTGATTCAAACCACATCGGGGTTTGAACGCCGAATAGGTGAGAGGTTCCTATGAGCATCGTTGTCACCGGCGGCGCCGGCTATATCGGCGCCCATGTGGTCAGGCTCTTGCAATTGGCAGGGCAGAAGGTCGTCATCGTTGATGATATGTCGACAGGGAGCCATGACCGAGTCCCTGCCGATGTCCCGCTGATCGAGCTGGACATTGCGGCAGCGGGGGCAACTGAGATCCTTGCTGCGGCGTTCGCCGAACACGAGGCCAGCGCAGTCATCCATTTCGCGGCCCGTAAACGTGTTGGCGAGTCGGTGGAACGACCCACCTGGTACTACCAGCAGAATGTTGGCGGAATGGTCAATCTGCTCGCGGCGATGGAGGCCAGTTCGGTTCCGAAACTGGTGTTCTCATCGTCAGCGGCCGTCTACGGTCAACCCGACAGCGGCTATGTCGCGGAAAAGACCGCACAGGAACCGATCAATCCCTACGGCCAGACGAAACTCGTCGGGGAATGGCTGGCGCGGGCCGCTACCACTGCGTGGGGGTTGCAGTATGTCGGGTTGCGTTATTTCAATGTAGCCGGCGCCGGTTGGCCCGAATTGGCAGATACCGTAGCGCTCAACTTGATTCCCATGGTCTTCGAGAAACTGTGTGCGAACCGGGCGCCACAGATTTTCGGCACCGACTACCCGACACCAGATGGCACCTGCATTCGGGACTACATCCACGTCAAGGATCTCGCGGAGGCTCATCTGCAGGCCTTGGCCTACCTCGATTCAGGACGTAACGTCTTCGACGCTTTCAATATCGGCACCGGCAACGGCGCTTCGGTGCGTGAGGTCATCGATCTTGTCGGTGAGGTGACCGGTCTCGACACGACCGCCGACGAGTTGCCACGACGCCCGGGGGATCCAGCGCTCTTGGTCGCTGACCCTGCACTGGCCGCATCAGAACTCGGCTGGACCGCATCACACGATCTGGCCGATATGGTCAAGTCTGCTTGGGAAGGGTGGCCACAGGCCCCTCGGCATACTGCTGCGCACTAGTCGACTTTGCGGGTTTCGAAGGGCTGGAACCAGAGATCTTGGTGATCTCACCTTCCGCTAACCAGGCGGCGGCCATCAGCGCCACCCGTGCCACCAAGTTGACCACTAGCAGCAGTGTGACGATCACGGCAAACGATGCCAACAGGGCGTTCTTCGAGGCTGAACCCGTCACTATCTGGGTTCCAGCCAGGCGCAAGGCTTCAATCACGAGTCCCACCGCGAACCCAGCGATGATGAGGTCCTTCCGTTTCGGTTTCACCCGCCCCAAGACCACCATCACGTAGGAGAACACGGCGATGTCGACAATGATGATCAGGGCAATGCCGACAACGTTCGCTGCAGTGGTCAGCGCTGTGCTGCCCAGTCTTTCACTGAGCCAGGACCCGGCAAGCGACATCGTCCAACTCAAGGCCGAGGTGAGCAGGACGGCGGCAAAGAGCACGACGTATCCGCCGAGGTCCTTGAGCTTGCCGATCACGGCATTCTCACTGACCGGTTCAGTGTGGAGAACTGTCTGAACGGCTGTGCGCAACCCACCCATGAACGAGATGGCGGACCACAGCAACACTGCGGCAGCGATGATCGACGTCAGGCCTCGTCCGGTGGTGAGCATGAGCTGTTCTGGAGTCAGGGCACCACCGGAACCGGTATCGACCAAGCCCGGGATGAACTGATCCACCCCCGAGAGCATTTGATCCTTTAGCTCGTCGTTGTTGCCGACGATCATTGTGACCGTCGTGTAGCCGATCACCAACGCGGCGAAGATGGAGAAGACCGCTGTATAGGCGATACCCCCGCACAGCAACGCCCCTGCCGCTTGGTTGTACCGATCCATCGTGCGACCGCCCCTGCTGGCTTTCCACCATTGCAGGACACCTTTGACGAATGCGAGCACTCGTCCCAATCCTTTGGTCATCGTCTCCCCCGGTCCTGAGTCGTGAACTCTGTCATCAAGTCCCTGGTAACGATGCTAGGTTCTATCCATGACTTCGCACGGTGAACGAGAAGACCAGGAGCCACAAGCACCGATGTTACCGCCCACCAGCCCCGGGCTTTCGGTCAACGAGGAAACTGACGACGATGACCTGGATGACGAGGAGAAATATCCGTGGGGCCGCCCTGCCCCACGCCACATCCAACTCTTTGTACTCGGCAACGCGGTCCTCGCCGTCGTTGCCGCCTTGGTGCTGATTATCGTCACATCACGGTAACCGGACCGTGGGGAACTGATCGTCGAACGGGTCGGTCAGATCGAATCCGGCAACGGCCCGCCACTGATTGTCCTCGTAGTGTTCGAACAACTGGATCTCGTTGACTGCGAAACTCGCTTCATAGCGGGCCATGTCCTCAAAAGCGACGTTGAGTGCCGATTCAGGAACGTCATGAGCCACCGTGACGTGAGGGTGATAGTGGAACCGCAGATCCTGCTGCAATGGTCCCGAACGGACCAGCTCTTCGAGTTGCTCACATTCGGCGATACCTTGCGCGACCTGGACGAATACGACCTGAGAAACCGGCCGGAAGGTGCCGGAACTGCGAAGATGCACCACGAAACTATTGACCTGCTGTGCAACCGTGCGAAGATGCTCGGCGACGTCCGCCATATCCTGCTCGTTGATCACTGTCGGACCAAGCAGGGTGATGTGCGGCGGGATGAACTCAGCCATGGGGTCCTCAAACCGGCGCCGCGCCGCCACCAACTCACTGGCGAACGGTTCCGGGACAGCGATAGCCACCCCGATGCGGATCTGACCGGGTGCGAGCGCAGGAGTCGGCAGCATCACTTCAGGACACTGTCCCTATCGGCTGCAGAAGTCCGACACGTTCGTAGACTCGGCTCAAGGTGCGGGCAGCCACCTCTCGCGCACGCTGCGCGCCGCGTACCAGGATCTCGTCGAGTTCGTGCGGGTCATCCAGATACACCTGCGCACGGCTTTGGAAGTCGGTGAGGAACTCCACGACGATGTCTGCGAGAGCTACCTTGAAGTGTCCGTATTGCTTGCCTTCGAACTCTGCGACGATGCTGTCGATGGACTGTCCGGTCAGTGACGAATAGATCGACAGCAGATTGGAGACGCCTGGCTTTCCTTCCGGGTCATAAGCGATGGTGTCGCCCGCGTCGGTGACCGCTGATCGAATGGCCTTAGCCGCGCGCTTCGGGTCATCGAGCAGCCAGATGGTTCCCTTGGCGGAGTCCACCGACTTACTCATCTTCGCCTGCGGGTTCTGCAGGTCATAGATCTTCGCGATGGTCTTGACGATATGGGGCTGCGGCACGACCACTGTGTCGGAGCCGTAACGCGTGTTCATCCGCTCCGCGAGGTCCCGTGTCAGCTCCAGGTGCTGACGTTGATCCTCGCCCACTGGCACCAGCGCAGCGTCATAGAGCAAGATGTCGGCAGCCATCAGCACCGGGTAGGTGAACAGCCCCACGGTCGTGCCCTCATTGCCCCGCCTGGCACTTTTGTCCTTGAACTGAGTCATGCGCCCAGCCTCGCCATAGCCGGTGATGCACGAGAGCACCCAGGACAGCTCCGCATGCTCTGGCACGTGCGACTGAGCGAAAAGCGTTGCGCGGTCCGGGTTGAGTCCGCCGGCCAGATACTGGGCTGCCGTTCGCCGGGTTCGTGCTCGCAATGCCGCGGGTTCCGGGGCGACTGTCAAAGCGTGGAGATCAGCCAGCATGTAAAAAGCGTCGTACTCGTCTTGCAGCGCCACCCACTGCGTCATGGCACCGATGTAGTTGCCGAGGTGAAGCGAATCTTGGGTGGGTTGCATTCCCGACAGAATCCGGGGACGTGATTGTGCGGACATGATCTCCATCATGTCAGGTAAGTCGGCCTGAATCGAACTGACGAAGAGTGTCAGGTGGCCTCAGCATCCCATGGTGGGCGCTGACCTGGGGCGAGTCGCATGACTTGGGGCCGTCCCGCGCCGCTATGTCCGCCCGGATTCGGCTGCGATAGCGCAGGATCGGCAGACTCGTCGCGCAGAGCATCTCGGACGATCCGACGAGGGTCATACTTCCGCGGATCCAGATCTGCCCAGTCAGCCAAGGACTCGTCCCCGGCCTCGGCAACCATCTCCTGACGGATCCGCGACAGGTAACTTCGGCCATTGCGCACGAGCTTGCCCAACTGCTCGGCAAACTGCGGGAGCCGAGCGGGCCCGATCACAATAGCGACGACAACGAGCAGTACCATCAGCTCTCCGCCGTTGATCCCGAACACGCCTGTCACCTCAAACCAGGGGAACTCGTCCCCGATGGACATGGATTTCTCCCATGGTACGCCGCGCGCCACGGTCTGAGAGAATACGGCCATGCCAGTAGGCTCAGTTATGGAGCACGACACCCGGTTGCGGTAGTCCACACCGCAACCACCGACAACGGCCGAAGGAGACTACCATCGCAACCGACAAGGCCCTGAGTTGGTCATATGCAGAGGACTTCGTAGCGGACAGCACGTCGATCGAGGCAGCCAGGGTACGCGCGGCAGAATTTGGCAGCCCCGCGATCTCTCGAGCCAGTGGAGCGCTGCTACGTACGATAACCGCGGCGATGCAAGCCAAGACAGTGGCCGAGATCGGAACTGGCGTGGGCATCAGCGCACTCTACTTGCTTGAAGGCATGGCATCCGATGGTGTCCTGACCACTATCGACCCCGAAGCCGAACATCAACGTCAGGCCAAGCAGTCATTTTCGGAAGCTGAGATTGCGCCCGGTCGTACCCGGACGATTCTCGGCAGGCCCAAGGAAGTGCTGCCGCGGCTAGCGGATGGTGCTTACGACCTGGTGGTCATCAATGACTCCCCGGGCGCTATTCCATCACATCTCGAACAAGCGATCCGCCTGTTGCGTCACGGTGGACTGCTCGCGATCACCAATGCGCTGTGGCACGATGCGGTGCCCGATGCGGCACGGCGCGATGAGCCCGTGGTTCAGATGCGCTCAGTGCTCACCTCACTGCGCGAGGACGACCGTCTCACCGTCTCACTAATTTCAGTGGGGCAGGGACTACTGCTCGCGGCCCGCACTCAGTAGGAGGTACTGCGCGAGCAGGCCCACACCGTACCCGGTGGCGCCAGCGGCGGTGTCGGCGCGCGGCTTCTCTGCACGCGCCGCACCAGCGATGTCAAGATGGGCCCAACTCGTCTTCGGTGCGAAGTGTTCCAGGAACAGCGCCGCCATGATGCTGCCCGCGCCCCATTGTGATGCTGCGGTTTGCCGAATGTCTGCGAGCGAAGACTCCAAGCCCGCGCGATAGGAATCGACCAGCGGCATCCGCCACAGGTATTCATGGGCGCGCGACGCGGCCTGTTCCAGATCGGCTGCTGTCTCATCATCGTTGCTGTAGAGCACACCATGACGGTCACCGAGCGCCATGCGGGAGGCACCGGTCAGGGTGGCGATATCGATGACGAGATCAGGTTCCAGTTCCGCGACGGCCCAGGACAGCGCTTCTGCCAAGATCAGTCGACCTTCTGCGTCGGTGTTCGTAACCTCGACCGTAGCGCCGCTGAACGTGGTCAGTACGTCACCGGGCCGATAGGCGGATCCCGAGATCGCATTTTCGGCCACTGGGACTACCACCGTAATCCGGTCCGGCAGGTTCAACCGGCGGGCGACCAATGCGGTGGCGACTGCTGTCGCGGCACCGGCCATGTCGGTCTTCATCGGCACCATGGCGGTCCGTGGTTTCAGGCAGAGCCCACCCGAGTCATAGGTGATGCCCTTACCAACGATCACGACGTGCCTCGCACCGTCACCAGCCGTCACCGGTTCGTGAGAGATGACCACGAACCGGGGCGGATTCGCCGACCCGCCGGCCACTGCAAGAGTCGCGCCGAAGCCCCGGTCTGCTAACCAGGACTCATCGTGAACGGTGATGTCCAGGCCTTCAGCGGCTGCGATAGCCTCGCATTGCGCCGCGAACCATTGCGGCGTCTTGATGTTGCTCGGGGTGTTTGCCAGGTCCCGTGCCAGCCAGGTGCCGGTGGCAACGGTTTGGGCGGCGCCCAATGCGTCGGTGAGTGAATCGAGACGGTGCCGACCGGACAGCATCACGATCTGAGGCGATGACGATGTCTCAGCAGCGGTCTTCGTGACCCGCTTCGGCCGATAGGCACCGAGAAACAGGCCCCCAGCAAAGCTGGCGAAGATCTCGGGAGCAGTCCGTGGCCCGAGATCGATGACCGTGCGTTCATCGGAATCGATATGACGCCACAGCGCTGCACCGGCGGTTCGAATATCCGATTCGGTTCCTTCGCCGATGCCCAATAGAATGATGCGTCGCGCGAGACCGTCCCAAGGCACTGACGCGTTGCGGCGTCCATGGACCCGCGGCAGTGATACGACATTGCATTCGCCTGCCTTGCCCTTCGCATGGCAGCGTTCTGCAGCGTCAGCGAGGTCAACCCCGTATCTCAAGGATGCGGCGGTGGCTCCAGGGGTCGGGCGAACACTGTCGTCGCCCGCGGGAGGTTGAATCGCCAACACGACGGTATCGCAATGATCCGCCGTAATCAGAGGTGTAGTTTCGACAGTCCCATCAGCCGCGATGACTTCAGGCAGAACCAGTCGCCCGGTCATCGTGTCGATCGTGAAATGAGTGGGGTCAACCACTTCAGCCGACAACGCCCTCTAGTGCGTTCTTGAGGTTGGCTGCGTCATCAGCTGTCAGTTCGACGACCAGACGGCCACCGCCATCAAGTGGCATCTTCAGCACGAGGCTGCGTCCTTCCTTGACAACTTCTAACGGTCCATCACCGGTACGTGGCTTCATCGCCGCCATGGACTCGTCCCTCATTTCTTAGTGGCTACCAGCAGGTTTACCTGGCCTATTCTAGTCCACTGGCAGACTCTGATGCTGAGACGACGAATTCCACCGCCTCATCCGGATCGTCGACGATCCGGAACAGTTCGACATCCTTGGGGTGAATCATGCCTCGTTCGGCTACAGACTGCCCCAGCCATTCGACCAGACCGGTCCAGTACGCGCGATCTACCAGCACAATTGGGAACGCACCGACCTTGGAGGTCTGCACCAGGGTGAGCGCCTCGAAGAGCTCGTCCAGCGTGCCGAAGCCACCCGGCAGCACGATGAAACCACTCGCATACTTGACGAACATGGTCTTGCGGGCGAAGAAGTAGCGGAAGTGCACCCCGAGGTTGACGTAGTTGTTCATGCCCTGTTCGAACGGCAACTCGATGCCCAATCCCACCGAGGTGCCACCGGCGAGTGCGGCACCTTTGTTGGCAGCTTCCATCACCCCTGGACCGCCACCGGTGATCACCGCATAACCGGCCTCAACCAGAGCCTTGCCGACCCGCTCGCCGGCGATGTAGTCCCGGTGATCCGTGGGAGTGCGGGCCGAGCCGAAAACTGACACCGCCGGGCCGAGTTCCGCGAGCGCGCCGAAGCCCTCGACAAACTCGGATTGAATGCGCAGCACGCGCCACGGGTCGTCATGGAGCCAATCGGCTTTATCGGCGCCACGCAGCAACCGCTCGTCGCTGGTCGAGTCCGGGATGTGTTGACCCCGCAGCAGTACTGGTCCTTTGCGATAGCCCGATCCGTGTTGTGGTACTCCTTCATCACTCATGATTTGAGCCTAATGGACCGCAGTCGAATTTCCTGCAAGCCACAGGTAAAGCGCGTCATAACATTGCGTGATCTGGGCAAGGCTGACTCGTTCTTCGTCGTGGTGGGCCAGCGACGGATCGCCCGGGCCGAAGTTCACTGCCGGCACGCCGAGCCGGGAGAACCTGGCAACGTCGGTCCAACCCACTTTGGCGCTCGCACCACCACCGGTGACTCGGGAGACCGCGGCGACGAACTCCTGGGCGAGCGGGGAGTCCAGTCCGGGGCGAGCTCCGGGTGCGGTGTCATCGACGAGTACCTCGAATGGGGCGAAGAACTCTTCGACGAACTTCAAGGCCTCGGCTTCACTGCGCGCTGGAGCAAAGCGGTAATTGACCGTTACCCGGCATCGATCCGGTATGACGTTCCCCGCGATCCCTCCGCTGATCGCAACCGCGTTGAGCCCTTCGCGGTATGCCAACCCGTCCACCTCGACGGTTTCTGCTTGATACTCGGCGAGACGACTGAGGATGGGCGCTGCCGCGTGGATGGCGTTGGAGCCCATCCAGGAACGCGCCGAGTGCGCCGCGACTCCGGTGGTCGACACGTGAACCCGCAGAGTTCCGTTGCAGCCGCCTTCGATACCGCCGTTGGACGGCTCGCCGAGCACCGCGAAGTCTCCCGCGATCAGATCCGGATGCCGGGCGACCAGGTGGCCCAGTCCATTGCGGTCGGATGCGACTTCCTCGTTGTCGTAGGCCACTAGCGTGACGTCACTCGTGGTGGATGCAGGATCGAGCGCCAACTGTGCGAACACCTGTAACAGCACCGCCAGGCCCGCCTTCATATCGACGGTGCCGCGTCCCCACAGCACGGGTCCCCGATCAGGGTCGTCACGCAGTTGGGTCGGCAGGTTATGCGCGACGGGAACCGTGTCGATATGGCCAGCCAAGATCACTCGACGACCACGGCCGTGGCTGGTGCGCGCCACAATGTTGTTGCCGTATCGGGTGACATCCACCGTGGGGGCGGCGAGACCGCGCAGGGCGGATTCGATGACATCGGCGAGGTTTTGCTCGTCGCCGCTGACTGATGCGATGTCGCAAATCGTCTGAGTGAGTTGTGTCAGACCATCTCGTCCGGTCATCAGGTCAATACTTGGCATGGGCCACATCCTACGTCGCGACGAACTTCAGGGCGGATTGGAGCTGAACGGCACCGTCATGCCGATAGTAAAGATGAGACATGAATTGGTCACATATTCGCCACGAAGGCATTAGGCTGGGTTGCATGTCTGACAACATCGACAATGACACCACACCACGCAATGCTTGGGCATTCGGCCTTGCTTCAGTCGACATCTCCGGAACCGTGCTCGACGTGTGGTACCCCAAACCACAGTTGGGCGAACCACTCGCGACGGCCACTGCCGCCGATGCACCCCAAGCCCTCCATGACTTGGCGGGCACAGACGACGCGCGCCGTGTCGCGACGCGAGTAGTGCTCACCAGCATCGACCTGGACCAGTCTCCGGCAGACGCGGAGGACGCCTACCTGCGCCTGCATCTGCTCTCCCACCGTCTGGTCAAACCACATGGTCAGAACATGGATGGCATCTTCGGCGTGCTGGCCAACGTGGTGTGGACCTCCGCTGGTCCTGCCGCGGTCCAGGGTTTCGAGGAAACCCGGTTGCGACTTCGATCCCGCGGTGTTGTCACGGTCTACGGCGTCGACAAGTTCCCGCGCATGGTGGACTATGTCGTTCCTGACGGTGTGCGTATCGCTGACGCCGACCGAGTTCGATTGGGCGCCCACCTCGCCCCTGGGACCACCGTCATGCACGAAGGCTTCGTCAACTTCAACGCCGGCACGCTGGGCGCGTCCATGGTCGAGGGTCGGATCTCTGCTGGTGTCACAGTCGCCGACGGCTCAGACATCGGCGGCGGCGCATCCATCATGGGGACGTTGTCCGGTGGCGGCAAGCAGACCATCTCCATCGGCGAACGATCCCTGCTCGGTGCGAATGCCGGCCTGGGGATCTCTCTGGGGAATGACTGCATCATCGAGGCGGGTCTCTATGTCACGGCGGGTACCAAGGTGACCGTGACCAGCGGCCAGTATGCAGGTCAGACGGTCAAAGCACTCGAACTGTCCGGTCAGAACAACCTGCTCTTCCGCCGTAACTCCTTGACCGGCGGCGTCGAGGTCGTGGAACGCGCTGGAACCGGGATCGAACTCAACGCCGCTCTGCATCACAACTAGTGCGCAAGACAGTCCTGGTCGTATCCATCATCGTCTTAACCGCGCTCTTCGCGGTTGGCGCGGTCATCTTCGTCCTGGATCGCACGGTTCCCGCGCCTACGGTGGCTCAGCGTTGCCGCGCCACCGTCGATGGCACGGCGTGGTCACTCGATGTGGAACAGTCTTCCAACGCCGCTCTGATCGGGATCCAGCCCCTGGTGCGTTCGATGCCTGCCAGGGCGGGCACCATCGGATTGGCGACGGCATACCAGGAATCGAAAATCCGCAACATCGACTATGGGGATCGTGACTCGTTGGGTCTGTTCCAGCAACGTCCCTCTCAGGGTTGGGGCACACCGGAGCAGGTGATGGATCCGGTCTATTCGACCAATGCCTTCTACGACGGCCTGGCAAAGATAGACGATTATGTGTCGATGCCGGTCACGGATGCGGCGCAGGCCGTGCAACGGTCGGCCTTTCCGCTCGCCTACGCTCGTCATGAACCGATGGGACGCGCCTGGGCCTCGGCGCTCAACGGCTACTCCGAAGCGGTATTGACCTGCCGGCTGGGCGACGTTCCGGCTGACGTCGATGCAACGGCGGCACTGCGGAACCTGGATGCTCGGATATCGCGTGACATCCCGGTCACGGCTGAGACCACGGCCAAAGCCGGACGCCAATTGACCGTGTCAGTCCGCGCGACCACCAAGGCGCTCGACTTGCGCGCTGCAGAGCGGACCCGTGTCGGGTGGGCCATTGCCCAGTGGGCTGTGGCGGTTGCAGCAGTCACGGACATCGACGCGGTTCAGTACCGCAATTGGATGTGGACACGAAACACCGGCGACTGGCACGAGGTCAGCAATTCGCCGACCGATGTGGTGCTCTCAGTCGGCGGATCGCTTACCGCCACACCAGAGCCCTAACCCCGATGAATCAGGAGCGCTTTTCCACCGGCACGTAGTCGCGCTTGTGCGCACCGGTGTAGATCTGTCGCGGACGACCGATCTTGCTCTTGGGGTCGTTCATCATTTCGCGCCACTGGGCGATCCAGCCCGGCATGCGACCCAGCGCGAACAGCGGTGTGAACATCGCGGGCTCGAAGCCCATGGCACGGTAGATGATGCCCGTGTAGAAATCGACGTTGGGGTACAGCCGGCGTTCAGCGAAGTAATCGTCCTTCAAGGCGATCTCTTCGAGCTCCATGGCGATCTCCAGCAGCGGGTCTTGGATGCCCAGCGTCGAGAGCACCTTGTGCGCTTGTTCTTTGACGATCGCCGCACGCGGATCGTAGTTCTTGTAGACGCGGTGACCGAAGCCCATCAGACGCACACTGTCTTGTTTATCCTTGACCTTCTTGATGAAGGTGTCCACGTCGTATTCCGCGGAGTGAATGGACGTCAACATGTTGAGCACGGCCTCGTTCGCACCGCCGTGGAGCGGGCCGGACAGGGCACTGATCCCAGCCGATACCGAAGCGTAGATATTCGCATGCGCCGATCCGGTGATGCGCACGACAGATGCCGAGCAGTTCTGTTCGTGGTCGGCGTGCAAGATGAGCAGTTTGTCCAAGGCATCAACGAGCACCGGGTTCGCGTCGTACTGCTCATACGGAACCGCGAAGGTCATACGCAGGAAGTCATCGACGTATCCGCGGGAGTAATCCGGGTAGAGCAGCGGTTCGCCGACCCGTCTGCGGTGCAGATATGAGGTGATGGTCCGTGCTTTTGCCAGCAGCAGGACCGTTGCGAGTTCCACGGTGTCTTCACTGAACGGGTCGAGTGACTCTGGGTAGAAGGTCGCGAGTGCGTTCACCGCGGACGACATCACTGCCATAGGGTGGCTTGTCCGCGGGAATGTCCCCATGAAAGTACGGAAGTCTTCATGGACCAGAGTGTGGCGGTTGACCCGTTCGATGAAGGCATCGCGCTGGGTCTCGTCGGGAAGCTCACCGTGGATGAGCAGGTAGGCGACCTCGAGGAACGATGACTGAGATGCGAGTTGATCGATCGGATAACCGCGATACAGCAACACGCCTTCATCGCCATCGATGAAGGTGATCTTGGACTCGCACTGCGCCGTGTTCATGAAACCGGGGTCATAGGTGACGTATCCGGTGCTGCGCAGCAGGTCGGAAACGACTATTCCGTCGTTGCCTTCAACTGCCTGGTGGATGGGCAACGTCACATTCCCGGTTGCGGTGTCCATCGTTACCGATAACTCGTTAGCAGTCACGAGTACTTCCCTTCGCGGATTCTGAGCTGTGAGATGACGACCTCGGCGGAGCTGGGCGGCACCGTTGCTCATACCCTTCGTTGATCAAGGTACAGTCGACATACCTTTGGGACTGTACCGCCTACAACAAGATCTAGACCAATCAGCGGGACGTAGGTCCGTGCTGATAAATGCCAAGATTTCACCAAGCCTATACCATGAATGCTGCCTTTTGGGTCAATGTTCGCTATTCAGTGGGCCAGTCGGCGGGCAGCGGCAGCAATATCCGTGTCAGCGGCAGTCAGCGCCAACCGGACATGCGCGGCGCCCTGCGGCCCGTAAAACTCACCGGGGCCAGCAACGATGCCGCGGTCGGCCAACCACGTGATTGTCTCCCAGCATCCTGCCCTGTGCTCTGGATGCCTGGCCCACAGATACAGTCCGGCTTGGGAATGATCCACTTTCATACCAGCGGCCATGATTGCGTCCAGCAGAACTGTACGACGGTACTGATAGATCGCCCGCTGGACTGCGACGTGTTCGTCGTCATCGAGCGCGGCTGTCATCGCTGCTTGAACCGGGGCCGGCACGATCATTCCCAGATGCTTGCGCAACGCGGTCAATCGCGAGATCAAATCAGCATCGCCCGCGATGAAGGCCGCACGATACCCCGCGACGGACGATTGCTTGGACAGCGAATAAGCCACCAGGAGGTTCGATAGATCCCCTTCGGTGACCGCTGGATCCAGCACGGATGGCACTGTGCTGTTCTCGGCGCGCCAGTCCAGTTCGGCATAACACTCGTCACTGATGACCACCGCGCCGATCTCACGGGCTGCCGCCACGATCATGCGCAACTGCGGCACATCGAGCACCGCACCGGTGGGATTACTGGGGGAATTGATCCACACCACTTTGACGTTCGGGTCACCTGCCCACTGGGCGACATCGTCCGTGGCCAGCGCCGTCGCACCCGATAACAGCGCGCCGACGCGGTAAGTCGGGTAGGCAACGGCAGGGTGTACCACGACATCTTCGGTCCCAAGACCGAGCAGCGACGGCATCAAGCCCACTGCTTCTTTCGAACCGATGGTGGGCAGTACGTTTTCGTCGGTCAGATGCGGCACGCCGCGACGGCGATCAAACCAAGCGGCGATCGCGTCCCGCAACGCCGGACTGCCTGCCGTCAGCGGGTAGCCAGGAGCATTGCTGGCTTGCTGCAAGGCCTGCTGCACGACTGCAGGAGTCGGGTCGACCGGAGTTCCGATGGATAGGTCGATCAATCCGTCCGGATGTTCGCTGGCTCGCGCCCGAAATGGCACCATCGAGTCCCAGGGGTAGTCCTCCCCCAATGCGGCAAATCCCACGAGTTCTTCGCGTGCCTTTCGTTCGATGAGTACTAGTGTCCAATGAGCACCAGTGCTCAGTAGGCTCTAGTCAGACCTGAGGCGGAAGGGCTGCGATCATCGGGTCATCGTGGTCGATCTCGCCCAGTTTCTGCGCACCGCCTGGCGAGCCGACCTCATCGAAGAAGTCGACGTTGGCGCGGGTGTAGTCTTCCCATTCCTCGGGGACGTCGTCCTCGTAATAGATGGCTTCGACGGGGCATACCGGCTCGCATGCGCCACAGTCGACACATTCATCGGGGTGGATGTACAGCGAACGTTTACCTTCGTAGATACAGTCCACCGGACACTCCTCAATGCATGCCTTGTCTTTGACGTCGACACACGGTTGAGCAATCACATACGTCACGGTGACTTTCCCTTCTCGTACCCCAATGCAAGAACCCGGGACCTGCGGAACAGCACCCTAGGCTAGTTCTTGCTTACTACCCTAGTATCCCCTATATGACATTCGATGACGGTGTCCGATCTGCGGACAGGGACGAATCCGACCTGCCCGTGTGGCGAACATGGGAACCGGGACAACGAGTGATGATCCGACGACTCCTCCCCACCGACCCCACACACAAATACACCGATGTGCTGGGCGTCATCATCGCCGTCACATCGCAGGAGATCGTGCTGGAGAACCGCCGCGGCGAGGCTATCAAGGTGCCCTGCTCGTTGATCGTCACGGGCAAACGGATCCCGCCCGCACCGCCGCGACGGCGTCCGCGTATCGACTGAGGCGCAGCCAACTTCAAGCTGACTCGATCACCAGATGTTCGGCCGTGATGCTTACGACGGCCCTGCCCGCCGAGCCTGCCTCTATGGCCTCAGCCCGCCAGTCACCGGTCCAGGCGATCGTCGCAGAGGCGAAATGGCGCTCGTCCGACGCAGGCAGCTCACCGCGGCTGAAGAACCAGTCCGTGTCACGATCCTGCGCCAGGTCGTCGGCGAGCCGAGCCAGATCGTGTGAGGCCTGCCGGACGAGTTCCGCGCACACATCCCTGTTGGCCTCGATCATCGCCTGGGATCGCGTCGCCCCATGCCGGGCCACCCGAGTACCATCACGGAAACTGCCCGCGGCAAGGCGCCCAGCAACCGGAGCGTCACCGGCGATGGCGAGCAGTTCGGTCGCCAACACGTGCGGCAGATGCGAGATCCGTGCGACGGCCTCGTCGTGTTCCTGATCGGTGATCACCAGTGCGCGCGACCGCGCGGTCTTCGTGATCAGATGCAGCACCCGTGCGGCGTGCCGGACATCGGTCGTCGCGGTGATGGTGACCGCCCAGGTGATGTCGTCGAGCAGTTCCGCCTCGGCCGCGGCGAAACCGCTGAGCTCAGTACCGGCCATCGGATGGGCGCCCACGTACTGGTCCTGTAGTCCGGCAGCGACGGCGGCGTCGCGCACCTGTCGTTTCACCGATCCCACATCAGTGATCGTGACCGAATCGTCGATCAGGTCTGCAATCTTCGCCATGGTCTGGGCGACCGCTCGAAGTGGCACGGCAACCACAATCAAGTCGGGACGAGCCCGGACAGCCTCGGCAAGGGTCTCAGGCACGGTAACGCCCGCTGTGGCCGCGGCCGCACGCGTTCCAGGGTCCGGATCCCAGCCCACGACCGGGTGACCGCCCTTCACCAATAGTTTCGCCAGCGAGCCGCCGATCAATCCCAGCCCGATGACGACCACGGCGGGCTGCTGCCGGTGAGCGATCACCATAGAAGACCTCGTTGTAATTCCTCATCTGAGGAGGTGTCCGCTACTGACCCGGCGGGGATGCGCTGCGGGTCCACAAGCGCGTCAAGGTCTTCTGATGCCGGAAAGACTCCGATGGTCTTGACCGAATCACCCGCGGCCAGAAGTTCAGCGAGCAAACTGCGCATGGGCGCTTCCCACGGTGCTCCGTCACAGGTGATCACGAAGACGTACCGACCTTGCAAAGCTTTCAGCGGACGTGTGATCAGGCTGGACATATTGACGCCACGCTCGCCGAAGGCGACGGTGATCCGGGCCAACACGCCTGGGCCGGTCACAGTTGGCGTGACGGCGAGCATAGTGTTCCATTGCTGGCCGGATACCGCGCTGCTCAGAGCCTCGCGCGCGCCGTCGCGCCGAATGACCCGCAAGAAGCGAGTACGAGCACCAGCGAAATCTTGCACCGACTGTTCCAGCGTCTCCAAACCATAAAGGTCACCGCACACTCGTGGACCCAGAGCGACCGTATCGTCAGTGAGGTCTCGGCACGCTGCTGCGTTCGATGTCGCGGGAACGGACGACAGACCGCGTCGGGTGACGAAGTCCTGACACTGGGCCAAACCGTGCGGGTGTGCCGAAACCTCATGCCACTTCGACGTGCCGGGACGAACAAACGCGTCGAAGACGACCTCCACCGCGTGTTGATCCACCGCGACCACGTCATGGGCCGCGATCAACTCGTCCAATGACGGCACCACATAGCCTTCGACGTTGTTCTCGATGGCCACGACGCCTTGCGACCAATCTCCAGCCGCAACCCCGGCGACAATATCGGCCACGGTGCGGGCCGGAATCAGATCGGACCGCTCAGCCCAGTGCAGTGCGGCCGCATAGGTGAACGAGCCCTCTGGCCCTAAATAGGCGGTCAGTTGCTGTGCCACACCGGCTCCACCGCAGACGGATCGGGGTAGTATCCAGTTTCCGGCAGTACTGCCAGGACACGGTGTGACACGTTGAGGTCGTCGAAGGTCTTTGTCAACGCCGCCAGATCGGCTGCTGAATCGCAGTCGAAGGCGCAGAAGAAGGCGTGCGGACCGGCCCCAGTCGGGTGACTGCGCAAGTGCACCAGGTCGAATCCGACCTGGGCAATGGAGCCGAGCACGGCGTGCAACGAGCCGCGGTGGTCGCTCGTCGGGCCGAAGGCGAGCCAAATGCGTGACGGGCCGGTCACCTCCGGGCGGCTTACTCGTGCCACGTGTCCGTACCACAGCGGGTGATGGCCGAGCCGGTTGGAACCGACGATTTCTTGGAAACCCGCAGGCACTTGCGCCCGCTCGATGACGAGCATGCCGTCTGGTCCCGCAAGCGCGATGCGTTCCTCAATCGACATGGTCGTGGGGACGAGGTGTGGCAAGACTCCCATGGCCCGCAACTGGTGACGGCAGTCACGCATGCCTGCTTCGTCGACAACGGTATGACCGGTCGCGTTGGCACTCGATCCAACCCACACCCATTCCGCCTCGACGCCGCGAGCGTCGGTGAGCTGAACACCTGGAGGGCTGGACAGCAGCGCCCGTTCCAGTGCGGGGTCGGGGCGTGACGGGTGCCCGATATTGATCACGGCCGACAGGTTCGCGATCGACCCCACAGTTGACAGCGTCAAGGTCGTGGAACCGAGATCCAGCAATCCGGTCTCATCGGTGACCCAGCCGGCATCTAGCGCTGCGCGCCATGCGTTAGTCGCGGATTCTCGTGTGATTCTGCCGAGCATGGCCCCTACTCATCATCGTCAGATGGCTTCGGCTTGTCGCCGCACCTGATTGCGTTCGTCGGTCGGTATGTCCAGGTGTTTTTCTCGTCGATCGCGACCTTACCGGATTCGATCTCGGTGACTTTACGTGAGACGGTCACCGTGAAGCCGGAGTTTCCAGCACCCGACGGCACGCATCCCTGTGCCTTCGTATACACGGTTGTCGGTGCGCGCACATTCGATCGCGGCGAGGTGGTGGTTTCGACTTCGTAGAATTTCGTGGACCAGGCCTGGACGTAGTACCGCCCGTTCGCGACCCAGCTGCGCAGCAGCACACCATGGGGCGAGTCGTTGCGCCACTTCATGTCGAGGCTGCCGGTGAAGATGGTCGCTTCGCGTCCCTCTGGATAACGTGAGAACCATTCTGTGTGCGGCCGGTGCTCGACGTCCACCATTCCAGCGAAGAAACCGACGTTGTAGGTTGTCGTGGCGACCTGGGACAGACCGCCTCCCACGCCCTTGGTGTGGAATCCGTTGACCACCACGCCGGCCTCTTTGTAGCCGTTCTCGACAGTGACCGGACCGATGGCCTTCTCCAGCGAGAACGTGTCGCCGGGCTTGACCAGATAGCCAGTGAGCTTTTCGCCTGCGTTGCGAATATTGATGGTCCGGATCGGCTCCGAGGTCAACGGGGTGGAGAACTCAGCGACCACTTCCTTGATTCCCAGAGCCTTGAGATCCGCCTTGGTGACCTCCGGGTCGCTCTCGGTCAGTGCCACTTGGGCGGTGCGATCTTCGGTTTGGGCTGCTGCCAGCACCTGTTCGGCGACAGCGGTGCCTTCGAGCACCTGACCGGTTTGCCCGCCTCGGATCTTGGGCTTGTTCTTCTTGTTGAACGCGAAGAACGCGTCCTTGGGTTCACGTTCGAGTTTCGTGGTGCGGTCAATCACCGCTTGGCGCATGACGTCAGCATCCAGTTCGGGGACGAGCTGTCCGGCTGAAGTCTGGTAAGTGAGCGCCGTGCCGATGACGTCTTCTGGTATCTCCGCTCGTTGACCGTCGATTTCGACCCACACCGGCGCCGAGACGATGGTCTGTGCCTGCTGTACTGCGGCGTCGGTCGCCTCTTGGGTCACGACTGGCGCGGCAGTGACCACCGGAACCTCAATCGGTTCAGTGGTTCGCATCCAGTTTTCTACAACAGCGTCCACCGAGCCGTCGATATCGACATCGACACCGTCTTGGGCCGCAGTGGCGATGGGCTGACCGTCCACTATCGTGACGAATCCGTCTGCTGCGGCTGTGCTCAAATCCTCCGCGACAGTCTCGACGGCCTCACGCAGTGCGCCCCGATCGATACTGGTGTGCACATCGAGTTGCTTGCCGCCGCCGAGGTGTTCAATCAGCCGTGCTGGGCTGAGCGTGAATCCTGTCAGGCCTGAGGTCGTGCGCTCAGGGTCAATGCTCAACCCGGCGGTCTGAGGGTCGATTTCAGCACGAGAGTCTGCGGCCACGAGTTGTACCGGAGCGGTGACTCGGCTCGCCAACCCTTCGCTCACCGCAGCTGTAGCCTCGTCTTGTGTCATGCCTGAGACATCAATGCCACTGATCGAGGTACCGCCGGGAACCTTATCGGCGAACGACGCCTGCACCGCGACATAGATCGCAGCGAAGACCAACACGATGGTCGCAACGATCAGTACGACGCGAAGCCGCTTACTACGGTCCGTCGGTCGTGCTTCTTCAAAGCCCTCAAGTGGGTACTCGGGACTTTCATCTGCTCCTTGTGCCAAGGTGTACTGCTCCTGCGCCCTGTCGAGACATCACGAATGTTTGGAAGTCTGGTCCGTCCCAGCATAGTTGTAGCCCGGCCCGTTCAACTCGTGGCTCGCCGTTTCCTGCACCGAAGCAGACGGCTGTTCACCCAGTGACGAATCGGTATTCCGTATGCCGAGACTGAATATCCGAGATCCCCATCGTCCGCATAGGAGCAGTGGAGCCGCAGCGCATACCGTGCCAGCGTTCATCCAGATCAAGCCCGCTGCAACCGGGGCGGCGCCCCAACTCGCGCCAGCAATCAGCACGTCTCCCCCCGGACCGTGCGATGCCAGGATCAAAGTGGTAACGCACCACAAGCTGACATAGCCCGCACCAGCGGCTGCGCGCCGCCACGATACGGCCCAAACGCCGGCGGACAAGGTCGCTGCCAACGCTGCGACAAGCATCATCGGATACCACTGGCGATGTACCAGCGTGCCTGCTATCGCGACGGCCATACCGAGCAGTGCACCGCCGAGAAGACCAAGCACGTGATGCTTCATACCGTATCTGGGTGGAGCAGCCGGTCCACGCGGCTCGCTTGGAGCTGGTGGGATGGAGGTTTCTTGCGGAACAAACATCAATTCACGCTACCTGACTTTGCTGGGGCGAGAGGCGGGTTGGCCCGGTACGTTTCGTGATCTTCCATTCCTTGCAGCACGCCATTGCTCAAGGCGTAAACAGCGACGAGCGGGTTGCCTGTCGTTGAGTCCGGTGACTGATCGACTCGTCGGATGAACTGCACCTGGGTGCGGTGCGCCTGCAGCGCACTGATCACATCCTGTGTGACTGCGGCAATGGGAACTCGTACCAGGTCGTCCTCGACGACAGGCAAAGCCGACGCGGCTGGCATCGGCGGACGAAGCGCCCTGCGATGGCCACTGCGCCCGATCGCCTCATGCTGAATCTGAGACCACTGTTCAGCCAAGGCAGCGGCAGTCACCGCCGCTGCCTGCGGATCGATGGTTCGCCACAGCACAGATTCGATCGGTGCGGCGCCGCGTTCAACTGCGACCCGCACAGCCGCCATCGTCACCTGATGAACCCTGACATGATCGGGGTGCCCGTATCCGCCATCCGGCCCGTAGGTCACCACCACTCGTGGTCGCACGTCCGCAAGAGCACGACCCAACGCGGCGACAACCGCGTCCTGATCGGCTGCCATGAAAGACCCTGCCGGAATCCGTGCGGTAGCACCAGCGGTTCCACCAGCCACATCAAGCCAAGCCATCCCGGAGTCTGCCCAGCGACTTTGCGGCTCAGCGTACGCGTCGAGGAACCTATGGTGGTTCACACCAAGCGCATCAAGGGCACCTCGCAACTCACCGTGTCGATGAGCTGCCATTCCCGGGTGGTCGCCCTCAAGGTGGGAGAACTCGTCTCCGATCGTCTCCCCACGCTCGCCACGGGTCGCGGTGATGACAACCGCCCTTCCCCCGGCCTGATGCCAAGCGGCGAGTAATCCTCCGGTCGATAACGACTCGTCATCGGGGTGCGCATGGACCGCCAGTAAGGTCCCTTGACCGAACTGGGGCCAATCACGCACCGTCTGACTCATGAGGCTCGTTTTGCCCGCGCGGTTGCTTTAGCTCGTTCCGACGAGTCGAGAATGACCTTGCGGATCCGGACGATCTCAGGGGTGACCTCGACGCACTCGTCCTCACGCGCGAACTCGAGTGATTCTTCAAGGGTCAAGTGACGCGGCGGCGTCAGATTCTCGAATGTGTCGGAGCTCGCCGCACGCATGTTCGTCAACTTCTTCTCCTTGGTGATGTTGACGTCCATGTCTTCGTTGCGCGAGTTTTCGCCGACGATCATGCCCTCGTAGACCTCTTGGGTCGGGTCAACGAAGAACGAACCGCGTTCTTGCAGGTTGATCATCGCGTAAGGCGTGACGACACCGGCACGGTCGGCGACGAGCGAGCCCGAGGTGCGGGTCTCGATGGCGCCTGCCCACGGTTCGTAGCCCTCGGCGATGGACGAGGCGATTCCGGTGCCGCGTGTTTCGGTCAGGAAGCGAGTCCGGAAACCGATCAGGCCACGCGCCGGGATGATGAACTCCATGCGGACCCAGCCGGTGCCGTGGTTGGACATCGTCTCCATACGGCCCTTGCGCTGCGCGAGCAGCTGTGTGACCGACCCGAGGTATTCCTCGGGTACGTCGATCGTCATGCGTTCGATCGGCTCGTGCAACACCCCGTCGATGGTGCGCGTGACGACCTGCGGTTTTCCGACCGTCAGTTCGAAGCCTTCACGGCGCATGGTTTCCACGAGGATAGCCAGCGCGAGTTCGCCTCGGCCCTGCACTTCCCACGCGTCAGGGCGCTCAGTGGGTACGACCTTGAGTGAGACGTTACCGATCAGCTCCGCATCCAGGCGGTCCTTGACCTGACGTGCGGTGACCTTGTGGTTCTTGCCGCCCTTACCGGCCAGCGGCGAAGTGTTGATCCCGATGGTCATGGAGATCGCAGGGTCATCCACCGTGATCAACGGCAGTGGACGAGGATCTTCCGGGTCGGTGAGCGTCTCACCGATGGTGATATCAGCAATACCGGCAACCGCGACGATATCTCCGGGACCGGCCTCTTCCATGGGCACCCGCTCAAGCGCCTTGGTTTCGAGCAATTCGGTGATGCGAACATTGGACATGGTGCCGTCCTGGCGAGCCCATGCGACAGTCTGGCCCTTGCGCAAAGTGCCGTTGAATACGCGCAACAGCGCGAGACGACCCAAGAACGGCGATGCGTCCAGGTTGGTCACATGTGCCTGCAACGGAGCACCTTCGTCGTATTCCGGAGCCGGAATCTTGTCGAGAATCGTGGCGAAGAGCGGTTCAAGATCCTCGTCATCGGGCATTGCGCCATCAGCGGGTTGCGTCAGCGATGCGCGTCCGACTTTGGCCGCTGCGTAGACCACGGGGACATCGAGCACCGCATCGAGGTCAAGATCGGGAACTTCATCGGAAAGGTCCGAAGCCAGTGAGAGCAACAAGTCCGTTGCTTCCACAACGACCTCGCTGATCCGGGCGTCCGACCGGTCGACCTTGTTGACGACCAGGATCACTGGGAGTTTGGCAGCCAGCGCTTTGCGCAGCACGAAGCGGGTTTGCGGGAGCGGACCTTCCGAGGCGTCGACGAGCAAGACCACGCCATCGACCATCGAGAGTCCACGTTCCACTTCGCCACCGAAGTCCGCGTGACCCGGGGTGTCGATGACGTTGATCGTGATGCCATCAGTCTGACCCGCAGCCTGTGCAGCCGGACCGGAATAGTGCACCGCCGTGTTCTTGGCGAGAATCGTGATGCCCTTTTCACGTTCCAGATCACCGGAATCCATGACTCGTTCATCTACTTGCTGATGACCGCCGAAAGCACCTGACTGGCGAAGCATAGCGTCGACCAGGGTAGTTTTACCGTGGTCGACATGCGCGACAATTGCGACGTTGCGAAGATCCGAACGCACTGACATATAAGGGGACTCGATTCAATGTGATGGCTGATAACGAGCGGCGATAAGGGTCGCTCGACCCATGAGGGCCCACCACTTCCGGCCCAGACGTCGGTCGAGCGCGACCCACGTCAGCCGCAAACCATCCGATTTTACTGCATATCTCAGTCGTTGTGCTTTGCGGCCTCCGCGAGCAGGCGATCTCGCTCTTGACGACGCTCCTGTTGCAAATCGGGGTTCGGTAGCGGAACCGCCGCAAGAAGTCGACGGGTATAGGAGTCTTTCGGTGCCGACACAACCTGCTGAGCAGTGCCGACCTCGACGATCTTGCCGTGGTGCATCACAGCGATCCGGTCCGAGAGCATCTCCACGACGGCCAGGTCGTGACTGATGAATACGCAGGCGAAACCGTGTTCACGTTGCAACTCCCGAAACAGTTCGAGAACCTTGGCCTGCACCGAGACGTCCAACGCCGAGGTAGGCTCATCCGCCACGAGCAGTTCCGGCTCAAGCGCCAGAGCACGAGCGATGCCGACTCGTTGCCGCTGTCCGCCGGACAGTTCGTGCGGGTACCGGTTGCGCATTGCCTTGGGCAATTCAACCTGATCCAGCAATGTCTCGACGCGCCCTGACAACTCAGCGCCGCGCAATCCACGGTGCAAGAACAGCGGTTCCCCGATGGACTCGCCAATCGGGAACCGCGGATTCAAGGACGAACCGGGGTCCTGGAACACGATGCCCACCTTGGACCGCAACGGCTGAGTGGTCTGCGCGTCAGCGCCGACGACTGAAATGCCACAGATCTCCAAGCTGCCTGTCTTGACAGGCAATAACCCGACGATTGCTCGTCCGACAGTGGTTTTACCCGAACCAGACTCGCCGACCAGTCCCACCACCTCACCGCGTGCGATATCCAGATCGGCACCCGACACCGCTTTGAAATCGGTGCCCTTTTTCCGACCTTCGTAGACGATGTCGATACCGCGAGCACTGAGCACCAGGTCGGATTCGATCGGTGCGGCCTGTAGCGATCCAGTGCTGGTACGGGCGGGTTCCCGCACGCTCGTATCTGTTGCCGCAGGAGTCGCTGGCGCTGCTGGACCGTCAGTCTGCTCAGTTGCGTCAGTATCTGGTCGGCCTAAATGAGGCACTGAAGCAAGGAGACGTTGGGTGTAGGGGTGCTGCGGATCGTAGAAGACCTGTCGGACCGGGCCGCGTTCGACGACCTTCCCGTCCTTCATCACGAGCACGGTATCGGCCATGTCTGCCACGACACCCATGTCGTGCGTGATCAAGATGATTCCGGAATCGATGCGCTGACGCAAATCGCGCATCAAGGAGAGTATCTCCGCTTGAACGGTGACATCGAGCGCGGTGGTCGGCTCGTCCGCGATCAAAAGCCGAGGATCGCAGGCCAGCGCCTGGGCGATCATTGCGCGCTGTCGCTGACCGCCCGAGAGTTCGTGCGGATAGGAGTCGATCCGCCGCTCGGGTTCGGGGATGTCCACCATCCGCAGCAGTTCGAGTGCGCGTTCCCGGGCTTCCTTCGGTCCCATCGGGAAGTGCGTGCGAATCGTCTCGATGATCTGAAACCCGATGGTGTAGACCGGGTTAAGCGCGGTCATGGGCTCTTGGAAGATGACCGCGATGTCCTTACCGCGGACGTGACGCAGTCGACCTTTGGACATCGCAAAGAGATCTTGCCCGTCGAGCAGAGCCTGACCGCGAGCACGACCGTTGGGCGGCAGCAGACCGACGAGTGACATCGAGGACTGTGTCTTACCGGAGCCGGATTCACCCACAATGGCGAGGATCTCGCCTGGTTTGACGTCGTAGGACACGTCTATCGCGGCGGGAAGCCACTGGCCGTCGACGAAGAATTCCACAGTGAGGTCTTTGACCTCGAGAACATGTTCTGACGGTGGTGTGTCTGCCACCGGTGCGTGAGCCGCGGTCATGTCGTTTCCTTCCCGGAGGCGCCAACAGTGCTGTCGGCTGCGGCAGCGGATTCAGCGCGGGCGGCCGCCTTGCGCTCGGCCCGACGCAACGCGCGCTGCGATGGGATGCGGCGTTGGCGCGGATCGAAGGCATCGCGTAATCCGTCACCGATGAAGTTGACGCACAGTGCGATCACAACGATGAACAGTCCGGGCCACCAGAACAACCATGGGCGCGTTGCGAAGGCTTCTTGATACTGGTTGATCAGCTGTCCCAAAGAGATATTCGGGTAGGTGATGCCAAGGCCGACGAAGCTGAGCGCGGTCTCTAGCAGGATCGCGGTGCTCATCAGCAAGGTCTGGTTGACGATGATCACGCCGATCGAGTTGGGAAGCATGTGCTTGAAGATGATCCGCCGCGAACTGGCGCCGGCGACCCGTGCCGCATCGACGAACTCACGTTCTCGCAAGGTGAGGAAATCGCCTCGCACCAGTCGAGCCAGCGTCGTCCATGATGCCAGGCCCAGGAATATAGCAAGCAAGAATGCACTGTTCTTTCCGGCCGCCAAGGCGCCGAGCACTGCGCCGAGCACCAACACCGGAATGGTGATCACGAGGTCGGTGACCCGCATCAGAAATCGGTCGAGTCGGCCGCCGAAATATCCGGCCAGGGCGCCGACGATCACGCCGATCACCGTTGAGACGATCCCGACGATGAACATCACGATCAGCGAGGTCTGGGTGCCTTTCATCACACGGGCGAAGACATCGCGGCCTGATTCGTCCCGACCGAAGGGATGGTCCCCCCACACGAATCCATCGCCGCCGAGCCACGTCGGCAGACTCAGTGTGGGCTGCGCTCCGGTTCCGGTCACATTGCCGGTCTGCAATGGCGTGTGCTTCCACCAACCGGTCCAGTTGCCGAAACCGACGGATGTGAATGCCAGCAGGATCACAGCGCCCAGCACGATCATGGCGACGACCGCACCGCGGTGGCGGAAGAACCGGCGCCGGACGATCTGTCCCTGCGACAGACCTTCCACATCGCGCATTTTCAGTTCTTCTGCTTGTGACTCAGCTGCAAGAAGATCCGCGGGTGCGCCGGCCTCGACAGGCCCTGCGGGGTGATTGGTGTCAGGAGGAGGAATGGTCATGCTGTCACCCGAATTCTCGGATCGAGGGCTGCGTAGATCAGATCAGCGATGATGTTCGCGAGGACCGCGAGCAACGCCGTGACCATGAGGTACGCCATGATCGGTTCGATCTCGGCGTTGTGGAGAGACTTGATGAACATCTGTCCCATACCGGGGCGTCCAAAGACCTGTTCGGTGATGATCGCACCGCCGAACAGCGCGACGATGTCAAGCGGCACGATGGTCGCCAATGGAATCAACGAGTTGCGGAAGCCATGACGCATGATCACAGTTCGCTCAGTCAGTCCCTTGGCGCGCGCGGTGCGAATGTAGTCCTGATTCAGCACTTCGAGCATGCTCGAACGCGCGTAACGGGTGTAGCTTGCAAAGCTGATCAGCATCAGCGCGACAGTCGGCAACAACAAGTGCGTGTATTGATCGATCGTGCCCAGCCAGAACTTGTCGGCTTCTTGCACACTCTGGACGAGATTCGGTGTCCGGTCGCCCACCGTCGCAATCGGGCGGTTGCTGATGGTCGGATGAGCCAGGTACTGGCCCCAATAACTCATCACTTGATCGAGGAAGATCAGCGCTGCGACGCCGAAGGCCGTGATGGCGCCAGTTCGGGCAGACTGTCGCCAGTCCGGTCCGCCCCACAGCCGGCCCAGGCCCGCACCAGACGCAAGTGCGACAAGTGCCAAACCGGTAATGATCCACCAGTTCATCTGCACGTAGTACAACAGGTACTGCATCGGAACGTAGAGCGCGAGGCCGAGTGCCACCGCACTGAACGCGGTTCCCAGAGACCGCCGGTTCCGCAGTCCTGTGGAGAGCAAGGTCGTCGCGACCGCGACGCCGCTACCGAGTACCGCGATAAGGACGGGGTCGATCTTGGGCGATGTCCACCAGTTGGTGGCCTGCAGATAGAACAGGACGAGGGCAGTGACAGTGCCCGCACCCACGAAATTGATGAGCCGTCGTTTCAGAGCGCCACCAAGAGCGAGCATCCACACTATGCCCAGGGCGGCGGATATTCCCGCGATGGCTAGCGCTGTCAGGGCCGGATCTCGAAGGAAGTCATTGAAACGCAGCGCGCCCCAGCGTTTCAGCAACACCGCCACCCAGAACGCCGGCAGCGAGTACAGCAGGAACGACAAGAAGGTGATGAGGTAGTCGAAGGTCGTGTACTGGCGCAGGGCAGAGATGATACCGACGGCCACACCGAGGAAGATGGCGAGGACGGCAGCCGCGCTCACCAGCTGCAAAGTCGAGATCATCGCTGATCCCAACTGATCGTTCACGGATTGGCTTGAGCGCCACGCCACCCCGAAGTCACCGGTGAAGAAGTTCCCTAACCATTTGAAGTACCGGATGACCACATTCGTATTGAGATCTAACTGCTCGATACGATCCGCGATCAACTGTTCCTTGTTACGAGCGGTGCTCTGTTCCAGATCCTCCATCGGACGGATCGAGACATTGACCAGCAGGTACATCAGGAAACTTGAAATCAGAAGGATGAGCGCACCCATTCCAAGTCTGCGCGAGATAAACCTCAGCATCTACCGCGTCCTCCGCCCTCTCTGGCCCTAGGAGCATTGCTCGTGGTCATAGTACGCCCCACCCGCCCAAGAGTAAGCGAGTGGGGCGTACTTTTACTACTGATGACTACGTGATCAGATCACGCGGTGGCGATTGACCAGTTCCAGAACTCGTTGAAAATAGTCGGGGAGATAGTGCTCGCACGCACTCCCTGCAGGGTCGGCTTCCAAGCCTGAACGGCTGGGAACTGGAAGATCGTGATACCGAACGCGTCCTCCCACAACTCTTTCTCAACCGCGATCTGCAGTTCGAGCTGCTTGGCAGGGTCGATCTCGACCTGGAGGTCGTCGAGCAATCTATCGACCTCGTCAGAGGAGTACTTGCCGAAGTTGTTGATCGCACCGGTGCGGAAGTTCGCATCCGATTCGGTCACTGCGGTAGAGGTCGACTGCCATCCGAAGAGCGACGCATCGTACTGGTCCTGCTGAGTCGCGAGCAACGTGCCCCACTCGGCGGCAGGCGCCGAAGCATCGATCACGTTGAAGCCAGCGGACTGTGCGGCATCCTGAATCAGCGCGAACTGGCTGACACGACGCGGGTTGTCTGCGTTGAACGCGAGGCGCACATCGATCGGTGTTTCCACTCCGGCCTCGTCGAGCAGTGCTGCCGCAGCGTCGACGTCGCCCGTGTCTGGGTATTCTGACGAACCGTTCTCGGCCACCATCTGGTCGTAGTCAGCAGAACCGGGCAGCAGGATCTGCGAGTTACGCACTGCGGCGTCGGGGTTCGACGGGATGATCAGGTTGTCGACGATGTCCTGGCGCGGAATACTGAGCAGGAACGCCTTGCGCACGGCCTTGGCGGTTTCTTCGTCACCGTCGTAGCTGGCAGGATCGAAGGGGCCATCGTTCTCGAAGACGAGGTCAACGTGCTCGTAAGTTCCCTCAACACCGAAGTGCGTCTCTACCTGGTCGCCAAGTGCTTCCAGCGCGACCTTCACGTCAGCCGATGCCTGCGGGCCGATGTAGTCCACCTCGCCGTTCTCCAGAGCGGTGACCTGGGCTTGAGAGTCTTCGATGTAGCGGATGGTGACGTTCTCGATAGCAGCCTTGTGGTCGCCGGTGTAGTCCGGGTTGGCCTTCAACGTCAAGTACTGGTTCTCGACATAGTCGGTCAGGATGTAAGCGCCATTGGACAGGTACAGCTCCGGCTCACTTGGCAGTGAGGTGAAGTTGAAGTCGCTGTTCCACACTTGAGCAAGCTTGGCAAGTGAGGCATTGTCCTTGTTCTCGATGGCTTCGATGACCGCGGTCTTTGCCTCAGCCGGATCCTCGACGCCGAGGGCGCGCTTGCCGACGATGTGAGCTGGAACCGTGTGACCATCGAAGGTGTATTGCCAGTCAGCGAATTCTTTGCTGTAAGTGAAGGTGACCGACTTGCCGTCCTCGCTGATCTCGGGGAAGTCCTCGATCAGCTGAGCAGCCGGGTCAGCTGAGTTGAACGCGACTTGGTCCGCACCGACATCGACGAGGTTTCCTTCGTCATCCATCGCTTCTTCGATGTCGATAGTGTTGAAGTTACCCGAGGTAGCAGCCCAGTCCAAGACCAGATCAGCCACGTCAACCGGGGTGCCATCAGACCAGGCAACGCCGTCTGCGTAGGTGTACTTGACCTGCAATGGGCTGTCGCTGACCTTCTCGATGGTGCCGAAGCCCGGGTTGGGGATGGTTTCCAGCGTTTCGGAATCGTAGGTGTAGAACAGGTCATCGAGCAGGAACTGCACAATCGCGTTCTGCGTGGCGCTTCCGTTATTGCTGTTCGTGTTCAGCGAGTTCAGGGGCGCGTCCCACGCGATGGTGATGGAACTGTTGGCAGTTTCCTCTCCCGTACCACCGGTGGTAGTCGGGTCGGCACTCCGGTCTGGACCGGAGCAAGCAGCAAGAGCGAGTGCTCCAACGGCAACCAGAGCGGTTGCCGCCGCAAATCTGTTGGATTTCACGGTTTTCCTCCTTGGCATGCACTGGGGCTTGCGAGCCAGCCCGACGCAGCAATGAAGCCGCACGGAAAGAACCCACCAGCCATGAGTGGTTACATACGAACGTACCGACATCACGCGCGACTCGCAGCCCCACGAGACGTGAAATGTTCTTTCGTTACCGAGTTGATACTACGACGAAACAGAACGGATTTATTCACCAAAGGCCCTATTGTCACACCACTCAGGGCGGTAATCTCCTACGGTCACAGATACCGAAGCCGCGCGCACTCGCCTGGTTAACAATATTGAAAAGTATATTCATTGATGATGGCATTATGCTCGCCTATGGTCCTGTAATTGCAACTATTTCTCGGCTTCAAAGACGTGAAAATTTCTTGCAAAAACGGCAGCAATAACTGCCCTGCGATGACCGACTGCATCAGCGCGCAACCCGGAACAGGCCCACCCCTCGGCACATTAGTCCTCAATCTATTTTCTAGTTCATCGCCTATCTGCGCCGCAGTGCCCTCCGACCCGTCAGGCTCTTCGAGGTTGAGGGCGTGGGTGGGGTCTGACCTGCTGGTTTGGGGTAGCGAGTGCGTGGCTTGGGTGAAAGTGCACCAAAATCGTGTCAGGCACCGGTGATAACGGGTGGTAAACACGATCTTCCGGCACCCGGACAACACCTGGCGAGATAAATCCGCGCGTAACTGCGAAACGTGCACAGCGTGGTCTGACACGGTCATGCACTTCTTAGGATGGCGAGCCACCATCGACTGTCGGCTTCAGCCCGCCTTTCGACGCCCAAGCCACCTAGAATCGAAGTTCACGTCACTCCAGTTCGTAAAGAGGCCGTCATGTTCACCCGACCACATCGCATCGACGCCTCCAGTCTTCACCGGGTCAGGCTGGGCACAAGCCGCATCGTATTGGCCATGTCCTTGATAGCCGGTACAGCGACAATGTCGGCGCAATCCTCCGCTGCTCTCGGCGATACACCGGTCGCAGCGAGTGCGCATCACATCGATACCGGTACCCCGAACAGCAACGATGCTCCTCTCGGGGCGGTGAGCTCGTCCGTAACGACGACTCCACTGACGACTACAGACAACTCTCCCGCTACGACTGGTGACCTGTTGGTTCTGGACACTCCGGAAGACCAGGAAATCGAGGGCCTTGATGTTCGCACCGACTTAGGCCTGCTGCCAAGCGATCTGGCTCCTCATATCGGCGACGACACACCAGAAGGGATCGGCTTCACCGAGGCTCCCGCCGCACCTGGGACATACAAGAGCGCTGAACGCGTGATCTCTCGCCTCAAGGCGCCTCGTGCCAAGAACAGACTGCGCACTTTGGTGATCCGAGCGCATTGGAACGGCAACCGCAAGGACAAGACCAGCACCAAGCGGCTGCGCAAGTTGACCAGCAACGCCGACAAGGTCCTGCGCTCGGCAACGCGAGGGCGCTACGGCATCAACGCCACATACACCCCGTGGATCAAGATCTCCCGCACAAGCTGTAACGACGTCCGGCTCATCGGACAACGCGCAACGCGCGCCGCAGCGGCGCGAAATCGCGCACATAACGCCGACCGATTCAACCGTGTGGTGATCTACTTCCCCCACAGTTCGTCGTGCGCGAGTTGGGCGGGACGAGGCGAGATGCCCGGTAAATACGTCTGGCTCAACGGGGCGAAACAAGCCACCGTGTTGGCGCACGAGCTCGGGCACAACTTCGGGCTGGGACATGCCAACGTCGTGCAGTGCAACAAATCGCGCACCTTGACGCGCAGGGGCCATGGCTGTAAATCCCACGAGTATGGCGATCTTGGCGATCTGATGGGTGCCGGACCTTACAGCGGTCTGACCCAAGCAGCGATGCAGCACCAGGCGTCCTGGCTTACCAAAGGCCGCATGCGAAACGCCCAGAAGCGTAAAACCACGGTGAAGTTGCGACCTCGGTCATCGAATAAGGGCATTCGAGCGGTCCGGGTGCGTGGCAAAGGAGCGACCTACTGGGTTGAATACCGCACTCGCTCCGGCCTGGACAAAGTGCTCAGTAAAGACCTCACCGGGGTCACGGTCAGCCTGGCGCCACCGCGGCGTGGTCATGCGTCAAACGCGTTGGACATGCAGCCGCAGAACAACAACTCCGCCATCGCGCTTCCACTCGGCGCATCGTGGACTTCTCCGGAAGGCATTCGCTTCCAGGTCAAGAAACAGACAAAGAAGCGCGCGACCGTCGTGGTGCAGCGACGTGCGAAGAAAGCCAGGAAGCCAGCCGCACCGAAGCAGGTCACCGTCCAACCTGGCGATCTTTCGGCTTTTGTGACTGTCGCCAAAGGCAATGACCGCGGTGCCCCGATCCAGCGTTGGAGGGTGCGCGCTGTTCCCGTTGCGGGCGGACATACGATATCTGGCACCGTGACGGCGACCGCGGCGCTTAGTCGCACCGTCATGGTGCAGCAGCTGACCAACGGCACCGCCTACCGAGTTCAAGTCAGAGCGCGTAACGAGAAAGGCTGGTCTTCCTGGTCTGCGCCGATCTCAGTGACGCCAGCGCCTGTGACGCCGGTGGTGACGGTGAGTTCACCCGTTACGGGCCAGTCCTACAGTCAAACTATCCCGCTGCGCCTTTCAGCGAGCACGCGCGATACCACGCCCGCTGTGATCACTTCGTTGTACGCCTACCTGGATCTGCCCTGGTCGTCTTCGCCGGTGTACGTCGGCCGGCAGGGCTTCACGAAGAAGCTTGACCTCTCTTATGACCTCGACACCGGGATTCTGCCGGATGGCACTTATCCGATGCGGTTCATCGCCCAAGACTCACAAGGCCGGATAGGCGCTGTCACCCGGAACGTGACCATCGTCGGCAAATCACCCCGGATCACGCAGGCAACCGCTGCCATCTCCGGCAACACTTTGACCGTGAACTACACCATGACACCCCAGCTCAACCAGGTACAGGGTGTATTGATCGGGGTGCGCAACACCGCCAATGGCAGTGTGGTGGCGAGTTCGCCCTGGCTGTACCCGACCGCTGGGGTGGAGGCGCAGTGGACGCAGTCAGCCACGTCATGGGCACCCGGAACCTACACGGTCGAGGTCATTGCGCTGGACCGCAACTACTGGCCCCGCGAACAGATACCGCTGGAGGGTCAGCCGTCATGGGGGTACCACCGAGTGACGCGCCCAGTCACGAAGTGAGTAAAGCGGCGATTTCCCATTTAATGAGACGCCGCCATGAGCGCAAAAGCGGCTAACAGCCTTGTCTTTCATGGTGCCCACCACCCCTCCTTGTCCTCTTATCTCACATTTCGAGAAGTAGCCCGCTTGGTCGTGACCATGTCCGATGCCAGTCTTACAGTGGTCACGACCACACTCTTTAAGAATCTGCGAGGGGAACATCATGACAGCACCCATTGACACCGATCCACGAATCCAGGAATACGCTCACCCGGAGCGGCTCGTCACCACCGCCTGGCTGGCTGAGCACCTAGGCGACGAGGGCATCGTCGTTGTCGAGTCCGACGAAGACGTCTTGCTGTATGAAACCGGACATATCCCTGGTGCCGTCAAGATCGACTGGCACACCGACCTCAACGACCCGACCGTGCGCGAATACATCCCCGGGGACGAGTTCGCCGCGCTGCTCAGCTCAAAGGGCATTTCCAAGGACACCACCATCATTCTGTATGGTGACAAGAACAACTGGTGGGCCGCCTACGCTGCTTGGGTCTTCACCATCTACGGTCACGAAGATGTTCGTCTGCTCGACGGCGGGCGCGGCAAGTGGATCGCTGAAGGCCGCGAACTGACCACTGAGGTTCCGAACCCGGCATCAGGTAACTATCCCGTTGCCGAGCGTGACGACGTCACCTTCCGCATCTTCAAAGAAGGCGTGCTGGAGCACATCGGACGCGGCCCGCTGGTCGACATCCGCTCGTTCCCGGAGTACACCGGAGAGCGGCTGCACATTCCGGACTATCCGGAAGAAGGCGTACTGCGCGGCGGACACATCCCCACCGCGGCCAATGTTCCGTGGGCGACAGCCGTGGCAGAAGATGGCACCTACAAGACTCGTGCAGAACTCGAAGCCATCTACCAGGAGGGCGGCCTTGGCCTGACGGCAGACGACAACATCGTCACCTACTGCCGTATCGGCGAACGTTCCAGCCACACCTGGTTCGCTTTGCACTTCCTCCTCGGCCTCGAGAATGTGAAGAACTACGACGGCTCCTGGACCGAGTGGGGCAACGCCGTGCGCGTGCCCATCGTCAAGGGCGAAGAAGCAGGCGCACTCGTCTGATCCCCGAACCTGGCGGAGGGTCCAACAGATAACTCAGTTGGACCCTCCGCGTCTTATTGCTCGACCAAGATCGCCGATGAGCCGCCGACAGATGAAACAATGGAGTCATGACCACTACCGGGCAACAGATTGAAGACTTGCCGAGCACCCTGGGTGAGATCCGCGAAGAATTCTTGGCAGTCCCCGAACGTGAACGGCTGCAACTCCTCTTGGAATTCTCGCGTGAACTGCCCGACTTGCCGCCGCGCTATCAACATGCCCCCGGTCTGCTGGAACGGGTCGAGGAATGCCAGTCTCCGGTCCGAGCCTTTGCGGAAGTCGGAACCGACGGCACGGTGAATCTCTACGCGACAGCACCCGAGGAAGCCCCCACTACCCGCGGTTTCGCCTCGATCCTGGTGCAGGGTATCGCAGGCCTGTCCCCCGACGAGGTTCTGGCCATTCCGGATGATTACCCGACCTGGCTCGGCCTCGATCGTGCGGTATCACCGCTACGTCTGCGCGGAATGGCAGGAATCCTGCAACGCACCAAACGTCAGATCCGCGAACAACTCATCGCCAATTCCGCCGCCACATAGCCCGCACGGCACTACTGCTTAGTTCTTCAGAACAGGAGTCAGCCCATGCCGACCAGCACAGAACAGTTGACGGCTGACCTCATCGATGCCACTGACGCGATTGAAGCGGCGCTTCGTGAGCAACATCGTCTTGAGTCGCTTCACGGCCTCGGTGCAGTGACCCGCGCCACCATCGCGCTAGGCGATCCCATCGTCCGGTATTACGGTGTCGATCTGTGGCGGTTAGCCGCTCACCGTGAAGCAGTCACCCACGAGCACGTCGAGGCATCCAGCGCCCGCGGGGTCCTCGACGAAGCCGTAGTGACCCGTGCGAAACGGCTGTTGCAGGAGATCACCCAGCCGACACCCGCAATTCGGATTGCTTCATCGGCCATCATGCGCGCTACCAGTGCCGACTCCCTGGGCATATGGTTGCGGCAGATGCGCGAACGAGACATCTCACAGATCCCCGTCTATGACCGAGGTGTCTTCGCTGGACTGCTCACAACCAACGCCGTCGCGCGTTGGCTCGCGGGACAGATCGATGAGCGCGGGGACGCCCTCATCGAATCAGCGCTTGTCAGACATGTGCTGCCGCATGTTGAACCTGCGGAAACCGTGGCCTTCCTGCCAAAGGAGGTCTCCGCGGCGCAGGTCGTAGCCCTATTGCGCAGCGCGAATCCCCCCGCTGCGATCATCCTGACCGCCTCAGGACGAGATGTCGATCCTCCCCAGGGACTCATGGTTGCCGCCGACCTACAAGAATTGGACGATGCCCTGTCCGTGTAACACGAGTTTTAACCACATAGTGAGATCCCGTCGGTACTGAGTGGAAATGTCCCCCTGTAATCGACCACACTATGAGACTAGGTCATGAGTATCAGCGTGCACGCCAGTGCAACAGCCCCGGCTCGCTGATCGGCAACCCTCTTTCAAGCGTGGGGTGCTCCGGGTGACGACCTGGCCGCAGTCAGACCGCTACGGCAAGCGCTAGGTGCCACGTCTGGCACACAAGGAGAGTCTCCCATGACGACGACAACCGCACTCGACCTCGCCGACTGTCAAACTTTGCCACTGCCCGACGCCGGGCTCAGTCACGGCGCCATCGCATCCGTCGTCGGCGCTACTACTCTCGTCCCGCTGGCCGACGGCACCACCACGACCTACGCGAATCTCGACATCGCAGCCAGCGCCCCGGCCTTAGAAGCGGTTGCGGCTCGCATTGAGCAGATTCTGCCCTGGTACGCGTCAGTGCATCGCGGCGCCGGCTACCTGTCCCAGGTGGCAACGTCCCTCTATGAGTCGGCCCGCACGATCATCGCGGAATTCTGCGGCGCCCGCAGCGACGATCTGACAGTGATCGTCCGCAACACCACAGACGCCGTGAACCTGCTGGCAACCGCGACCCCCGGTGATGTGCTCGTCCTGGATGTGGAACACCACGCGAACCTGCTGCCTTGGCGCACGACCGAGCACCAGGTCACCACCGTGCCTGCGGCTGACACCATCACCGAGACGCTGAGCCGATTGGACGAGGCCCTACAGGCTCGGTCCTACGCTCTCCTGGCGATCACCGGTGCCTCTAACGTCACGGGTGAAGCGCTGCCCTTATCCCAGGTCATCGATATTGCTCACCGACACGGCACTCGGGTGCTGGTCGACGCAGCGCAGCTTGCGCCGCACCGCAGATTCTCCATCGCGGAACTCGATATCGACTACGCGGTGCTGTCGGGTCACAAACTGTACGCGCCATACGGGGCCGGCGTGCTGGTCGGCCGACGAGATTGGCTGGACCAGGCACCCGCGTATCTGGCAGGTGGCGGCGCGGTGTCCCATGTCAGCAACGACGACGTGTCGTGGCAGCAGGGACCAGCCCGCCACGAAGCCGGCTCCCCCAATGTCCTCGGAGCAGTCGCACTAGCCACGGCAGCGCAAGTCCTCACCGACATTGGTGACGATCGACTCCAGCAACATGATCAGGTACTGCGAACACAGCTGACCGATGGCCTGAGCAAGATCGATGGTGTGACCATCGCTCGAATCTGGCAGGACAGTGGAGAGCCAGTCGGTGTAGTCACCTTCGAAGTCGCAGATTATGAGCCTGGACTCGTCGCAATGTATCTGTCCGCCGAACACGGTATCGGCGTGCGGGACGGCAAGTTCTGCGCACATCCGCTCCTGCGTCGCATCGGCCTGTCAGACGGCGCCGTGCGCGCCAGTATCGGATTAGGCACCACCAGCGAGCACATTGATCGACTACTGGTGGCGCTACAGCGGTTGGTCACCGAAGGGCCGCGCGAACAGTATCGTGTTGAAGGTGGCGCCTGGGTACTGGCCAATGACCGTCGCCCATTGCCGATCAACCTCGGTTTGGACGAGTTGATCGCCACGGCCGCAGCGACCTGCGGCCAGATTCGCCCACCCGTGTAACTGACGTCGCGGCAGCAGAGCCCTCGCGGCAAAACGCGCACCGGGCATCAACCTCCTCGCGCGAGATACCGATTCTCCCCTTAGTGTCGAATGTGGGATGAATCGGCATCGATCGAGGAGGATCAATGACCCCCGTCACTTCACATGCCCATCGAAAGAACCGCTACAGCAAGATCATCGGCTCATTGGCCACGGCGCTAGTGCTCGCCGTCGGTTCCGTGACAGTAGCCGCACAGCCTGCTACGGCCGCTCCCACCGATGGATTGGCTGAACTCGTCAATCCGTTTGTGGGTACTGATTCCGAAGGCAACGCCTACCCCGGTGCGACCACGCCCTTTGGGATGGTCCAGCTCAGCCCTGACAACGCGAACTCCTACGGATATACCTCGTATAACCCCAACACGAACTGGATATGGGGCTTTAGCCACCGGCACATCAATTCAGCCGGATGCCCTGCCGCCGGAGAAATCCTGGTCAGTCCGACGACATCGACTGTGCCGCAGACATCGCGCGCACAGTTGAACAAGAAGAGCGGAGGCGTTGAGGCCGCGCACGCCGGATACTACACAGTCGAGCTCGCGAACGATGTCACGGCCGAGGTAACCGCCACCACTCGTACCGGATTCCACCGTTACACCTTCCCCGGGACCGCGACCGCGAACCTGTCGTTCAACGTCGGGCAGACATTGCGCGATGCCGGTGCATCCGAGGTGAGTTGGATCGATGACCACACACTCGAAGGATGGGTTGAGAACGGCGGCTTCTGCGGGTCGACTCCGCAGAAGCAAAAGGTGTTCTTCAGTGCCGAATTCGACCGCGCCGCGACCAGCACCGGCATCTGGGGACAAAACGGGCAATATCAGGCCGGCGTCATCGAGTCAGCCGTAGCTTCCGGTCACAATGGAGCTGCGGCAGTCTTCGACACGACCGATGACCCGGTCGTCGAAGTGACAGTCGGCATTTCCTTCGTCGATGTCGAAGGCGCCCGAGACAATCGCATCACCGAGTCTGACAACGGCGAAGTGACCTTCGACAAAGCCCGCGAACTAGCCGAATCCACCTGGGACGATCACCTCGGCCGCATCGACATCACCGCATCGAATGAAGCACGGATCATCTTCTACACCCAGTTGTACAAGTCGCTGCTATCCCCCACGATCGGCTCCGACGTCGATGGCCGCTACTTCGGCATGGACCATCAGGTGCACCAAGCGGACGGTTGGAACTACCACCAAACGTTCTCGTTATGGGACACCTACCGCACACAGGCGACTTTGCACGGACTTTTCGAGAAGGACTACGCGACCGACATCGTGCGGTCAATGTTCCAACACCGTGTCGAAGGCGGCTGGTTCCCACGTTGGTCACTGGGAGCGATCGAGACCAACATCATGGCGGGTGACCCGGTTTCCGCCTGGGTGGCCGAAAACTTCACCCTCGGCACCGTTCCGGACGAGATCGCCGATCAGATGTGGGAATACCTCGTTGAGAACGCCGACACACCCACTCCCGACGGCGTGATGTCCGTAGGTCGCCAGAGCGCAGATTTCTATATCGAGAACAAGCACATTCCGTTCTACTTCGAGGATCTGCCAGGGCTCGGTCAGCAATATGAGGAGTACCGGCACGGTGGTTCCTCCACCATGGAGTTCGCGATCTCCGACGCTGCCATTGGCGCAGCCGCACAACGTCTGGGCAAGAACGAGGACGCAGCTCGGTATCTAGAGCGCGGGCAAAACTGGCAGCGGTTGTGGAATGACGAAATGGAATTGTCGGGCGGGTTCCAGGGCATCGTGAACGCCGTGCACCCCGATGGCACTTTCAACGCCGAGCCCAACGAATTGGCTTCGGTGCAACAGTCTGGCTTCCACGAGGGCACCCGGTGGCAATATCAGTGGATGGCCAACCAGGACTTTGCCGGCCTGCACGAGAAGATGGGCGGCATTGACGACTTCATCGAACGCCTCGATCACTACATGGCGATGGAATCGTTGCTGGCGAGCCCCGGGCAATCGCCATCGCATTGGGCACCGGGCGGCAGTGCCTATTACGTGAGCATCGGATACAACCCAGGCAACGAGCCGACGATCATGAACCCTTGGTTGTACAGTTCCGTCGGCAGGCCCGCGGCCGTCAACGACGTGCTCTCAGCAAACCTGAACAGATTCCCCAACACGCCCGGCGGCGGTGTCGGGAACGACGATCTCGGCACGATGTCGTCCTGGTATGTGATGGCAACGCTGGGTTTCCAGCCGATCGTTCCTGGGTCGGGAATGTTCGCGCTCAACGCGCCACGCGTCGAGGCGGCGACCGTGACCATCGGTGACGGCCAGACGTTGACGATTACCGCCTCCGGTGCGCACGAGTCGCTACCGCGCTATATCGAGGGCCTGGAGATCAATGGGAAGCAGCACAGTAAGACCTGGTTCGATCTCGATGACATCCAAGGTGGCGGATCGCTGAACTTCACCTTGACTGAGGATCGCGACACGACCTGGGGTACCGCCCAGGCCGACTGGCTGCCTAGCGTTGCGGCACCGGTGCAGGTGCTACCGCAGGTCACGGTGACCGATGCGACCTTCCAGGCAACGGTTGAATCCACTGCACCGCTGGGAACAGTCAGTTTCGCCGATATGGACTCGTCGGTGGTTCCCATCACGGCTGACCTTGTCATCGACGAGGTGACCTATCCGGTCACGGTCACATCAGGAGACGATGGCTGGAATCTGGCGCTGACCGCGACACTGCCGAAATCGGGCGATTTCACCGGCACCTTGACAATACGTCCGTCCGAATCTCCACGATTTGCTCCCGACCCCTTTGCACCGGTCACGAGTTCCGTGGGGATCACTGTCACTGCGAAGCCAGATGAGCCGGGACCAGATCCCGAACCGGACGTTATCACCGGGCCGACACCCAAGGTGACCGGCAAAGCAAAAGTCGGTAAGACGTTACGAGCCGAAGCCGGCACCTGGCAGCCGGCACCAGTCACCTTGACATACCAGTGGCTGCGCAACGGCAAACCGATCAAGGGAGCGACGGCGGCGCGCTACCAGCTCGTCAAGGCTGACGCGGGCCGCAAGATCCGGGTGCGCGTGACCGGCGCGAAACCGGGGTACGCCCCGGTCGTGGCGACATCAGCCGTGAACAAGGTGAAGAGATTCAAAGCCAAGGTCAAGGTGAAAGCACCGAAACGCACTCGTGTCGGTACCCGTCCCAAGATCACCGTGAAGGTCAATGCCGCCGTCAAACGCCCCAAGGGACAAGTGATTGTTCGCGTCGCGGGCAAGAAGGTGACCAAGAAACTGAAAGCCAAGGACAAGAGCAAGATCAAAGTCGCACTGCCACGGATATCACGTGCTGGCACGTATCGCCCGAAGGCCAGGTTCAAGCCGACTGGCAATACCAAGAAACGCACCGCTCAGTCGAAGGTGGTCCGGTTCACCATCCGGGTCCGGAGCTAAATCCTCACACAGAGCGAAGGTAGCCCGATATGCAAAGAGGTAGGCGTATATATCGCACTACTACTTCGCATATCGGGCTACCGAGTCTCACGGTGGGCGGCGAAAATTACCTCACGACGCGGATCTTCGCGTTCTTCTTGGACTTCGCGAAGTTCTTGTTGCCCTGGTAGGTGACCTGAAGCTTCGCAACGCCGCGCTTGGTCAGTTTGACGCCACGCAACTTCTTCAGGGCGACTGTCGCCTTGCCCTTCTTGACCTTGGCGGTGCCGACCTTCTTCTTGCCGACACGGATGACAACCTTGCCCTTGGCCTTCGTCTTGGCGCCGACGACGTTCACCGTCACGCGAACTTTGGCCCGCTTGCTCGCCTTGACTTGCTTGGGTGCCTTGACCGTGATGCGGGTCTTGGCCTTCTTGGCAGAGGTCGCAGCTGGCTGTTTGACCTGCGGGGTCGGCTGAGCAGGCTGATTCGGCTGAGTCGGGCCTGGATTCTCGCCCGGTCCAGGAGTCTGCGCGGCAACAACCGTCACCGTGTTGGATGCATCCGAAGCGGCAGTCGTACCCACACCGGTGACAGCCGCGACAGTCGCGGTGTACTCCCCGCCAGGAACGTTCGTGAACGTGTAACTGGTTGCGTCCGCAGGCGCATCAGCGGTGGCAACCGCTGGGTTGCCCAACGTCACCTTGTAGCCGGTGATCGCGGAGCCGTTCACGCGAGGGGCTTGCCAGTTCACGGTGACGCTCTGCTCGGAAACTGAAGTAACGGCAGGGAACGGGACATCGGCGTGCTTCGGGGCGGTAGCCGCACCGGAGGTCACTGCCGTGAAGAATGGCTCGATGGCCGCAACGGCCTCAGCGGCGAAGGCGATGTCACCGGCTGCAGCCTCTATGGTGGCGCGTCCGCCTCGAAGACCCAAGGTGTACCACCATTCGGTCATGAACTCGCGGTAGGTGCCGTCATTGTTGTCTTTGATCCACTCGTGAACGACCGGTGCGGACTGACCCAGTGCGTCGACATTGCTCTTGTCGTATTCGATGATGTAAGGAACCTGCAACTTCTGGGCTGCGGTCAGTTCGTTGTTCCGGTCGCCGTCGGCGTAGTAGTCGACACGCTGGCCCGCAGACTTGTCCAGCCGGTACTGCGTGACGAGGTTGGGCAGGTATTCGTTGGCCAGTTGTCCGTAGCGGTCGGCGAAGTAGGAGTTCGTGTCACGGATGTGCAGCGTGTCGGAGGAGAAACCGTCAAGGCGCAGATCGAACTGGTAGACCACATCGATGCCTTGCTCCTTCGCCTCGGCGTTGATCTGCTTGATCACCGCACGGGTGTTGTGGCACCAGGTACCACCGAAGAAGATCAGAAACTTGCCGTCGCTCTCAAGCAGGTACTCGAGTTCGGGATAGGTGATGGACTGCAGTGTGAAGCCCTCAGCATCTGACTCGTCAAAAATAGGTCCGCCATGGGTTTCCGCATTCGGATACTGTGCAGCATGACGAGAGTTCGACTGCTCGGAGTAGAACTCGAACTGGGTTGATTCGCCGTATTCAAGTCCTGCTGGCAGATCGAGCGCTGCATCGAGTGCTGCGCGGTAACCAGCAGCGTCCTCACCGGTGAACTGCCCGACAGCCGAGATGATGCGGTCCTCGACGTCAAGGTCACCCGCCTCAATGACGCGGTCCTTGTTGTAAACGAAGACCACCGGGTCGCTCGCAGGGTCACCAGTGAACTGCTGGCTGGCGTCAGTGTCCTTGTTCAGATAGTTGTCAGCAAGGTTGTCCCACAGGATGCTGACGAGTTCTACCGGGCGGGTGGCGGTACCTGCACGCTTGACGACCTCAGAACTACGGATGTCGAAGCTCTCGTCGGCGTCCAGGCCGCTGCGTCCGTCAAGGACCGGATCGAAGTTGTAGACCGCGGGTACTCCTGCTGCCTTGGCTGCGGCGTTGACCTCGACGATTTCCTCGCTGATCTCAGCTGGACCACCAAGCAAGAAGACGAAACTGCCCTCTTGGTTCAGCAGGTACTCAAACCGCTCGTAGGTGACCGTTTCGACGATGTGGTCATGGGGCAGACCATAGGTGGCGGCGAGGTAGTCAATCGTGTCGACGCTCTCCGCAGGCGCTGCCACGGCGGCGATGGGTGCCGCGAGCGTCAAGGCGAGAGCCGCGCTCACCCCTGCCGCTGTTAGTTTTCGTGATCGGGACATGGAGATACTCATTTCTTCATCGGAGCCCACCGTGTTCGTGGCACGGCTTTTCGGGCAGATATAACTTGATGGGTTTACTAGGCAATGCGGTTGTGACATTTCGTCAGACGGATGGGTCTCGACCCATGACTGTAGGTCTTGACGAGCTCGACCGGCGGGTGGTTCCGACTGATAGGCGGGTCTTTAACCCACGGGTGCGTGCTCGCGGTCAGTCTCTTTGAGCACCGGCTCAAATGAGACCGGGATAGACCGTCCCTGTTCCGCAGGACGGTCGCCAGGCATTCGTTCTTCAGCCGGAGCAGACTGCGACGCCAGAGCGGCCTGGCGGCGTCCTCGTCCCAACTGAATGGCGAAGATCACTGCGCCTAGAACCGCGAGCGCCCCGAGCAGCGCAATCCCTGCAATCTGCGTGGTCGACGTCACCACGACCGGAGCGGGAACGGTGACCGCGGTGCGCACAACCTCCACATCACCTTGGAAGGCGACGAGCGAGTGCTCACCGGCCACCACAGATTCCGGCAGTGTCACAGTGAAGGAGAAGGAACCGTCAGCGGCCACAGGGCCGGTGCCGAGAACGATCGGGTCCGAGTGCAGTTCCACTCGCACGTCACCCAAACTCGCGTCCAGACCGCCGCCGGAAATCGTGACGGTAGCCCCGCTGGCCAACTCCGCTGACACTCCGATTGACGGCGGGACGGTGCGCAGTGTGGACTCCACCACGATCGGTGCCGATGGCTGCGACGCATCCGACTGTCCTGCCGGCCCGTACAGCGCAATGGTGGCGGTGTACGCACCCTGCGGTACTGCCGCAAAGGTGTATTCCGTCACGCCCGGAGCGACATAACTTTCGCGTAAGCCCTCGTCGCTGATCAACGAGACGATGTAACCATCGACCTGCTCGGTGGTGACGACCTGTGTCCAGGTCACGGTCACCGAGTTCTCCACCACAGTGGCGGCGGGCGCGACCGGCTGTTCGAAGGCAGGCTCCTCCTCGATATACTCCTCGACGAGTTCCTCTTCCTCGAACTCATCAACCTCTTGGAGGTCAACTTCAGTTGCGTCGTCCCCCACCGCAGTCGGGATCGTGGTGCCCGCCGGAGTCGGAGTGGTTGTTGTCGAGCCTGTAGTCGTCGACGAACTCGTGGATCCGGATGATTTAGTCGAGGTCGTCGACTTCTGCGCAGACTTCGAGTTCTTGGCGGACTTCGACGCAGACGACTTGGTCGTCTTGGAGTTCTGCTTCGACTTAGCGGTCGGGGTCGACTTTGGTTTGGGAGCACTCGTCCCGCCCGAGTTATTCGAGCCAGACTGCTGACCACCACCGGACGAACCAGAGTTATTGCCGCTCTGGGAGCCGGAACCGTTATTCGACCCGCCCGAGTCCCCGCTACTCGGCTTCTTGTTCGGGCCTTCTGGTTGCTCGACCGAGTCGTAAGGCAAGTAGCCAAGTGCATCGCACGCAGCAGAATCGAAGTCGGAGGAACAGATGTCACACACTTCACGTGGGTTGTCCGCGAACGCTGCGGGCGCGGTCGTCACGGAGATCCCCAGGAACGCAGTCGCCATACCTGCCAACACTGTCAGTGAGGCGGCGCGGCGCAATGTTCCCCGTAGCTTGCGTGTCATGTTCAGGCTCCTTTGTGAATGCCTTGGTGTAGCTGGGCGCTTGGACTCGGGTACGAGCGGCGCACTGATCGGGTGTGAATCACTTGGACTGGATTGCGGTGTCACGTCGAACAGCTCCCCAGATCGAGCGGGCTGGTTGAACGCACCTGGCCGGGTGCGGCCGCCTGGCCGGCCACTGTTGCTGGACGTAACAGCTGCTTGAGTTCGTCGTCCACACTGGATGTCTCGTCACCAGGCGCGGCATCGTCGTCCGGGATCGGGGTGTCGTCGTCACGGGCGAAGATGGCTTCGTTCAGCACGCCTTGGCGGCGGGCCACGATGGTCGCGCTGATCGCTGCGGCAGTCTGGTTGGCCATCGTGGAGGCCGCGCCGACGATTGCGTTGATCGGGATGAGCAGTACCATCACTTCGACTGGCAGTCCGACGGCGGTCAGAACGGTTGTTGCGGTGACGATCGCGGTGCCCGGTACCCCAGCGGTGCCAAGGGAGACCAATACACCGAGGGCAACCAGGACGAGGTAGTCGCCAAGAGAATAGTCGATTCCCAGGGCCTGGACCGCGAAGACAGCGACCATGATGGGCCAGATTCCCGCACAGCCCGGCATCCCGATGGTCGTACCAAGTGGGGCGGTGAAGTTCGCGATGGATTCGGGCACACCGATACGCCTCGTCAACGCGCTCAAGGTGAGTGGCAGTGTTCCGACACTGGACTGGGTGGTGAATGCGGTCCACTGTGAGTCCGTGAGTTTGCGGAAGAACCGGCCCGCGGGCAGGTGAGCGAAACTACGGATCAAGAACGCGCCTACGCCATAGATGAAGACAAAGGTGACGGCGAAGCTAAGCACCAAGACTCCAACCAGGGACCATACCGTCTCGATACGGGACAGCGCGGTGGAGGTCGACGAGGCGATCAGGACAAGAACCGCATAGGGGGTCACTTCGATCACGAAGCCGACGGCCTTGTACATGACGGCTTTACCGCCGTCGATCACAGATTTGAGCCCAGCGACCTTGGCCGGGTTGTCTTTGGCGACCAGAAGGTAGGCGATCGAGAGCATCAGGCAGAAAATGATGATCGGCACGATGGAGTTGCTGGCAATGTCGCCGACGACGTTGCGTGGGAACATACCGAGCAAGACATCGTTGGCTGGTCGCATGAGGTTGCTCAGCGGCGACGAGTCGAGTTCGCTCAAAGACAGGGTGGCCCTGTTGCCGATGCCGGTAGCCAGAGCCGCGCCGAGCGTCAGAATAATCGCGATCAAGTTGGTCAGCATCAGCCAGAACACGGAACTCACACCCGTTGAGCGCAGTTCGCGCATGTTGCCCAGCGATGTCACCGACGACAGTATCGAGACGATGATCAGAGGCGCCACCATGGCGGTGATGATCTGCACATAGATGTCGCCCACTGGCTCGACGTATTTCAAGTGGCCACGGAAAACCCATCCATAGGCGGCACCTACCACCAGAGCGATCACGATCAGTACCGCGAAGTTGAACTTGCGACGGCGCAGCGCGATCAATCCCGCAAAGAGTCCTACTGCGACTATGGCGGCAATAGGATCAAGCCAGGAAGTTGGCATTCGGCGCTCCTCAACGTGACCGGTCAGCGAGTGTTGTCTCACTTTGTGAGCACAAGACTGACATCTCGCCCGCTAATTCACACCCTCACTCCGACATTTCTCAAATACTGATATTCGTTGCACGATCAGCACCGGCGCAACCCGAAACGACAACTGCCGCCGTCCACTGAGTGGACGGCGGCAGTGTTATTGACAGGTGAGTTAATCAGATTCCGACAGCCTCGCGGATGGGGCCGATCAAGAAGTATGCGATGAACATCGCACCTGTCACCCACATCAGCGGGTGGATCTTACGGATCTTGCCAACGCAGATCTGGATGACGACCCAGGCAATGATTCCGGCACCGATACCTGCAGTGATGGAGTAGGTGAACGGCATGATCGCCAGCGTCAAAAAGGCAGGGATGCCGATCTCGTAGCTCTTCCAATTGATGTCGAGCACCTGGGTGACCATCAAGAATCCGACGACGACCAACGCGGGAGCGGCTGCTTCAGCCGGAATGATGTTGACCAGCGGCGCCAGGAAGGTCGCGAGGAGGAATGCCACACCGGTGATCACCGATGCGAAACCGGTACGAGCGCCGTCTCCCACACCCGCACTCGACTCGATATACGACGTATTCGACGACACCGATGCCGCGCCGCCTGCGGCAGCCGCGATCGAGTCGACGATCAGGATCTGCTTGGTGCGCGGCGGGTTGCCTTCTTTGTCGAGCAACTTCGCCTCGGCACCAACGGCAACCATCGTGCCCATCGTGTCGAAGAAGTCCGCGAGCATGATCGAGAAGACCAGCAGGATCACTGCGATGATACCGACTTTGCCCACAGATCCGAACAACGAGAACTGTCCGAGCAGCGAGAAGTCAGGTGTAGCAACCACTGCGTCAGGCACGGTTGGTACATTCGACTGCCACCCATTGGCGTCGATGCCATCATCGGTATATTGCGAACCGACCTTGCCGACTGCCTCAACGATGATCGCGATCACGGTGGTAACCACGATGGAAATCAGAATCGCGCCCTTGACCTTGCGCACCATCAGCACCAGCGCGAGCAACAGGCCCACAACGAAGACGAAAATCGGCCAGCTGCTCAGTGAACCGGCGATGCCCAGTTCCAGCGGAGGCGATGGATTCGATGTGGCGCGCACGAACCCGGCGTTGACCATGCCGATCAACGCGATGAAGAGTCCGATGCCGACACTGATGGCCGTCTTGATGGACCGTGGAATCGCGCGGAACACCGCCGTTCTGAAGCCGGTGAGCACGAGTATCAAAATGAGCAGACCTTCAAGGACCACGATGCCCATCGCATCGGCCCAGGTCATACCAGGCAGCGAGGCGATAGAGAAGGCCACCACCGCGTTCAGGCCGAGGCCGGCCGCGAGGGCAAGTGGGAAGTTGGCAACGACGCCCATCAGGATGGACATCAAGCCGGCGACGAGCGCCGTGGTGGCTGCGATCACTGCACTGTTATTGGCAGGGTCGCCTCCGAGGAATGCGCCGGTACCGTCAGGTACATTGCCCAGGATGATGGGGTTGAGCACGATGATGTAACTCATCGTGAAGAAGGTTGCTAGACCACCACGGATCTCAGTGCCGATAGTGGAGCCACGTTCAGTGATCTTGAAGAATCGGTCGATAAAATTCTTCGGTGTCGCTGGCGATGAGTTCGCCGCGCTCTTTGAGGACGAGTTCTTCGTGCGCCCGGCTGCGGGCTTATTTGAGGACTTCGAAGCCATGGGGGTAAGTATCGCATCCCCACAGGCGCTGAGCGAAGCCCGTATATCGTCCTGCCTCAAATGCGCCGATATGTCCGGCTCGGTGCTGCTGCCTGCAGATACCTGGATGTGTGAGACTACTAGGGTGACTGACAAATCTCCTTCCGCCGCATCTGCACAACGGATGAACGTCGAATCGTTCAACCTTGATCACCGCACAGTGGTCGCGCCCTATATTCGGCTCGCCGATCACAAGACGTTGCCCCAAGGCGACACATTGAGCAAGTTCGACATTCGTTTCACGCAGCCCAATCGCGCGCACCTTGAGATGCCCGCCATCCACTCCCTGGAACATCTCTTCGCGGAGAAATCGCGCAATCACAGCACAAACGTCGTGGACTTCTCCCCTATGGGATGCCAGACCGGTTTCTACCTGTTGCTCAGCGGCGATTGGGACATCGAGGCTGTCGCCGCACTGGTCGAGGCGACAATGAAGGACATTCTTCATGCCGACGAGGTGCCCGCTGCCAATGAGGTGCAGTGCGGCTGGGGTGCGAATCACTCGTTGCCGGGAGCGCAGGAGGCAGCTCGGACCTTCCTTGCTGCCCGAGACCAGTGGCTCACGGTGACCGCATGAGCGACCAGGTCGCCGCGCCGCCTCCGGTTGTCGCGGTGGTGTGTGTGGCCATGCCCGAGGAATCCGCACCATTTCTGGCGCAAGGAGCCGTCATCGGTCAGCCCGCGCGACTCGGCAATGCACAGGCACAGCGCATCGACGTGTCCGGACGCCAGATTGTGCTCGTCCGAACCGGTATCGGGTACGTCAATGCCGCAAGCGGTCTGACCGCGGTGATCGCCGCCCTTCGAAATTCACGGTTTGCTCATGCTGCTGGCCTCGTCCATGAAGCTGCTGCGCAGTATGCACCTGTAGTTATCAGTGCGGGTTCAGCGGGTGGAATCCATCGCGATATTCGCGTTGGAGAGATTGTTGCCGGAAACCGGTTCGTGCACTCCGCCGCTGATGCCACCGCTTTCGGATATGAACTGGGGCAGGTGCCCGGTATGCCGGCCGAATACCACGCGGACGAGGCCGTCCTGGCGCTCGTACGTCAAACGCGCGATGACTCACCGGTGCGCCGCGGGTTGATGCTCTCATCCGATGTCTTTGTCAGCACGCCGCGCGTGGCACCGACCCGTGAGCAGTGGCCCGATGCGCTCAGCGTCGACATGGAAACCGGCGCTCTGGCACAGACGAGCTACAGCCTGGGGGTCCCGTTCGTGTCAATTCGCGCGGTATCGGATCTTTGCGGTCCTAGCGAATTCGACACCCATGTGGACGATGCCGCCGACCGGTCCGCTTCCGTGGTTCTGGACCTGATCGAGCGGCTATCTCAGTAATCAGGTTGCTAATCGCCTTGTGCTGGCCCCGATGCTGATTCGTCTGGTATCGCGGCAGTCAGAGTCGGATCGGTCGACACCGGCACGGTCGGTGCTGGGTCTGAGGCTGGTGGTTCTAGGTCCATCGGAGCCGCTGGCGGTGGCGTCGATATTCTCCGTGGTCTGGGCGCTCGTGCGTCAACGAGTTGCGCGCCAGCGATCCGAAAAGACATGCCTGCGCGGCTGCGGTCGAAGGTGACCCACAAGAATGCGACGAGGATCAACCAACGTGCGGCACCGGTGGCGAAGTCATTCCACCATCCCGCTGCGGGTTCGGGCAGGGCTGCGGCGAGAAGCAGGAACCCGTACAAGCCCGTACCGGTCATGACACGCAGCAGGGCTCTGCCTCGTCGATAGCCGTTGTCCCACCACGGTGTCAGCCACATCATGCGCTGTCCCCAGGACGCACCACCGGGCAGTATCGCTGGCCAGATGACCACCAGCAGGAAAGCGATCGACAGCGGCAGGAACGGGTCCCACCAACTTGGCCCTGCGCCCATCGTCACGTCGAGGAAGTGCAACCCCAGCCGCAATGTGATCGTGGCTACGACCGCGCAGAACTGGAAGAAGAACAGGTCGGCTGCCATCGCAGCGATTCTGCGGAACCAAGAGATCGGACGCGGATCAAGCCTCGTGCTTTGCAAACGTCCTACCGATGGCATCCAGAACAGCACCAGCGGGGCGATCAGCACGCCGAGCGCCACACCCGTGGTGTTCGCGATGACGTCGTCCACGTCGGCAACTCGGTAAGCACAGCCGACCATGCCGAAGACTCCGGTGTATTGAGTGACCTCGATCATCACTGATGCCGCGAAACCACTGAGCACCGCTGTGAACCACGGCATCCGGAAGAATCTGCGTGCGAACACGCCCCAGGGCACGAACAGCAGGACATTGAAGGCCACCTGCAAGAATGCGATCGAGCGCAGTCGTGCCGACCAGGAATATCCGGACGTCTCCCGGGCGATGTCGTCGAATGAGTGGAACGGCACTAACTCGGCGCCGGGCGAAATGTTGATCCGACACCACTGCCCCGTCGGGAAAGGCAACAAGGTATACGCGACGACGGCGACCAGATAGATTGCGAGCGCCGCCGCACCGATCCCGCGTGCGAAGTTCAGTTGCCCGTACCGGCGCACCTGGTAGGCCAGCAGTGGGATGAGGCAAGCGAGAAACAGCAGGCCACCGAGTAAGACCGCCACATAGGCTGGCCAGGTCCAGGTCTCACGCATGGCCCAACAATACCTATTCCGAGAGCGATGTCCCTATCGTGGGCTGGTGGGCGGACTCATCCAGTTCGGCCAAGATCCGCTTCGCGTCGGCGACGTCCCACTGAGTGCCCTGCAGTTCGAACTCCAACAGGATGGGGCGCCCTGAGGCGCGTGCGATGGTGCGCGCCGCCGCCTGATAGTGCTCACCGAAGTTGCGGTTGCCCGATCCCATGATGCCGATGAGCCGACGACGCGTGATGGGATCGCGAAGGAACCGTTTGATCGGTTCGGGAATGGTGTCGTTGTTGACGTTGCCGGTCTTATAGGAAGGCGTCAGCAACACCCACGGTCCGTCTGGCACACTGCGACGCACCGCGCGATCGGACAGATCGAAGACCGGGCGGTCCAGCCGCTCCGCGAATAGTCTGACCATGCCCGACTTCGACGAATAGAAGTAGACCGGAATCTTGTCTGTCGGCAACGTTCGCTGCACCTCCCCTGCCCGGATTTCCAGGCTATCGGCTGGTGCAGCGAACGTCAGGGACTATGGGGCTACTTCTGAAGAATCGGAAGATGCGACGACCTTCCCCTGATGCTCCTTAGTCACTTGAGTCGCGCTGGTTGATGCGGATCAGGTTGCCCGACGGGTCGCGGAAGGCGCAGTCGCGGACGCCATAGTCCTGGTCTGTCGGTTCTTGAATCACATCGGCGCCAGCCGCGACGAGACGAGCGAACAGGCCGTCAAGGTCGTCGGTGGCGAATGTGATCGCGGTGTACACGCCCTTGGCGATCAGTTCGAGAATCGTGCGGCGTTCATCGTCGGTAATACCGGGGTCAACCGCTGGCGGGTGCAACACAATGGAGGTGTCCTGACCCGACGGCCCGACGGTGATCCACCTCATGTCTTCGTAGCCGACGTCGGCTCGGACCTCGAAGCCCAGGACGTCGCGGTAGAAGGTCAGTGCCGCTTCAGCGTCAGTGTGCGGCAGGAACGCGTAGTGAATCGAGATATCCATGGCAACGACGTTACAACCGAGCATCACCAGCGGGCTTCTTGATTCTTGATCAGTTCGACGAGCACCACATTGACCAGGTGCTTCAACTTCGCGTTGGCCGGGTCACTTGCTTGGCCAGACACGGTGGGATGCCTTCGGCGGCACGGGAATGGTCGCGCTGGTAGACGCTGGGTGGCACTCCGACGAGTTCGGTGAACCTCGTGCTGAATGTCCCAAGCGAGGACGAGCCGACAGCAAAGCAGACTTCGGTGACGGACAGATCGCCGCGACGCAATAGCGTCATGGCTCGTTCTATCCGACGGGTCATCAGGTACGAGTACGGCGACTCGCCATAGATGCGGCGAAATTCTCGGCTCAGATGTCCAACTGACATGTATGCGCCGCGCGCCAATGCCTCAAGATTGAGCGGCAGCGCATATTCGCGGTCAATGCGATCCCGAACCCGGCGGATCACGACGATATCGCGCAGTTGCTGGTCGTGACTCGTCCTTGTCATAGCCGCTCTTTAGCAGCGAGCACACGTAACACCGCGGCATCGACCTTTTCGGCGAAGGCAGGTGATTTCTTCGCTTTGGCCACCACAGCATCGATCATCTCAGCGACAACAGTGGCGTCAGCGCTGACGAGCACCATGTCGCCGCCAGCCTGGATGAATTTCACTGCACGAGTGCTCGGCTTCCATTTCTGGACTGCCTTGGCCGCAGCGAGGTCGTCGCTGATGACGACTCCTTCAAAGCCCAACTGCTTGCGGAGCACCTTATTGATGGTCTTCTTGGAGAATGCCGCAGGGTTCTTGGCATCGATCTTGGCGTAAACAGCGCTCGACATCATCACGAATGGCGCCCCGGCGTTGATGCCCTTACGGAAAGCAGTCATCTGCCGGTCTTTCTTCGTCGCTCGTGTGACCTTGTCTACGACCCGAGCAGTGGTGTCGGTGTTGCCTTTGACGCGGCCAAGACCCGGAAAGTGTTTGATCGCGACGTCGACGTTCGATGACCGCATCCCGTTGCTGAACGCGTTGGCGTGGGTCCACGTTGACCGCTTCCCGTAGCCGTAGTTGCGTTCGAAGACACCGATCGGGCCGTTCTTACGCGCACTCTTGGCACTGGTCACCACGTCAGTGACAGGAGCGAGGTTGAGGTTGACACCGGCTTTGGAGAGTTCTTCGCCCCACTTTTTGGCGTTCTTGCGCAGTTTCTTCTTCGACCACTTCGACTGAGTCATTGCCGAGGGAATGTCGGTGAAACCTTTGCCGCGCAGTACCTGAACCCTGCCGCCCTCCTGGTCAGTCGCTACGAACATCGCGGTGTTCCGCGTTCGTTTCTTAGTGACCAGGCCGGTGTAGCCATCGACGATCTTGCGCACCGGTTTGATCCCTGCGGTGGTTCGTCCATGCAGGAAGATGTTGCCGACGTGCTTGGCGCGTACCGCCTTGCGACTTGCACGTTGGTCCCCGCTTACCGGAACACCGACCATGAACAACTGGCCGACTTTTTGTTCCGCGGTCCAGCCCGCCAATGGGTCGGCGGGAGTGTCCGCTTCGGAGCGAGTTTCGCTTATCGCGCGGGTAGGCGCAGACGAGGCTACCTGAACAACGTCAGCTGTAGGGGGATTGTTAGCGGACGCCATCGATACCCCGGCGTTCGTCGCATTCGATACCGAGGTGGCTATCTCCTGCTTCGTCGGCGCAGCCGCTTGCGTACCTGGGGTGACGATCCCGGCCAACAGGGAGAGTGAGGCCATCACGACCGCAGCGATGATGCGCAGCGACGTGCGTCGTAGATAACCGGCAGTCGGGACCTGCTTTGGTGTACTCGTCCTCGTCATTCCAATGCTCTTCAGTCAGTTTCGTCTGGATGACTACGTTACTGCGATTTACTGCGACATGCTCGTGCCCCAGCCGTCATGGCTGGGGCACGGGCAATAGTGGCGCTACCTGATGATGCGGAGCCGGACCGGTTTCTTAGTCTTAGACACCTTAGCCTTGACCGTGGCGGCACCTGGTAGGACGAATACCTGGGTGACTGTCACTGTGTTGTCCTCCATGGCGATGGCGCCGGCTGGTCGGTCTCGTAGGTGACGGTGATCTTCTTACCGAGGGCATCGACCTCATTATCCGTGCTGATCGAGGAACCGGTCGCAAGGGCCGGCGGAGCGGCGAAACCGACGGTGGTCACCGCCCTAACTCACAGGCGAGTCACCCGTGCGAGGTGCTCCGGTGAAAGGTCGAGCCGCCGCAACAGTTGCGCATTCAGCGCCACCACAATGGTCGACAACGACATCAGCACAGCTCCAATAGACATCGGCAATACGAAACCCACGGGCGCGAGAACACCCGCGGCGAGAGGAACCGAGAGCAGGTTGTATCCAGCGGCCCACCACAGGTTCTGTTTCATCTTGCGGTAAGCGGCCTGCGACAGACTGATGACGGAAAGCACCGACCGAGGGTCGGAGCTGGCCAGAATAACGCCAGCTGACGCAATGGCCACATCCGTGCCTGCTCCAATCGCAATACCCACATCGGCTTGTGCCAGCGCCGGTGCGTCGTTGACGCCGTCGCCGACCATCGCGACCTTCTTGCCTTCCTGCTGCAACTCAGCGACCTTCGCGGCTTTGTCCTCTGGCCGCACTCCGGCGAAAATCCGGTCAATCCCCAACTGACCACCGACGTTGGTGGCCACAGCATTGGCGTCGCCAGTGATCATGACCACCTCGACGTCTAACCCGTGGAGGGCAGCAACAGCTTCGCGGGATTCAGGACGAATCTCGTCACCGAGCCTTAGGCCACCAATGACCGTGCCGTCGCGCACAACGTGAAGGATGATCGCGCCCTCATCGCGCCAAGCCTGTGCCGCAGTCACTTCCGGCCCGCCTATCTCTTCGAGCAGCCGCGGTCCGCCAACACGGATCTGAGATCCCGCGACAGTGGCCGTGACACCTACCGCGGGCGACGAAGAAAACCCGGTGGCACGTTCAATCCGGAGTTCTCGCGTTTGCGCAGCTGCCACGATAGCCCGAGCCAACGGATGCTCACTGTCAGATTCGGCTGCTGCCGCCAGCGCAAGCACGTCATCGGCATCGTGATCGCCCACTGGTTCGACGGCGACCAGGGCTGGTTCACCCGCAGTCAATGTGCCGGTTTTGTCGAAGAGCACTCTGTCCACCTGGCGCATTGATTCAAGCGCGAGCCGGTCCTTGATCAAGACTCCACTACGTGCCGCTCGTTCTGTCGCGATCGATACGACGAGTGGAATCGCGAGCCCGAGCGCATGAGGGCAGGCAATCACCAGCACCGTGATACTGCGAGTGATCGCAGCGTCCACATCGCCGACGACGGACCAGATCACGGCAGTGATGAAGGCGGCTCCCAGCGCGAACCAGAAGAGCAATGCAGCAGCGCGGTCAGCGATCCGTTGCGCTCGCGAGGACGAGTTCTGGGCCTCGACGACCAAGCGATTGATGCCTGCGAGCGCAGTGTCATCTCCTACGGCCGTGATCTCGACGCGCAACCCCGAATCGGTTGCGACCGTACCGGCCGTGACCGGATCTCCTAATCCTCGGGAGACCGGACGAGATTCGCCGGTGATCATGGACTCGTCCATGTCGGCACGACCATCGATGATCTTGCCGTCCGCAGGCACGCTTCCTCCGGGCCGAACGATGACTACATCCCTCACACGTAGTTCATTCGGTGCGATTTTAGTGACACGATCGCCGTCGATTCGTTCGGCCTCGTCCGGCAATAATGCTGCGAGCGAGTCCAGTGCGGAGGTGGTCTGGGCCAACGAACGCATCTCAATCCAGTGCCCCAGCAACATGATGACGATCAGCAGCGCCAGCTCCCACCAGAATTCGAGTCCATGATCGACCAGACCCAGTGTTGCTGCCCAAGACGCGATAAACGCCACGCTGATAGCTAGTGCGATCAGCAGCATCATGCCGGGTTTTCGACTTTTGATCTCTGCCCAGGCACCGGTAAGGAACGGCTGACCTCCCCAGAGGTACATGACCGTTCCCAACGCCGGTGCGATCCATAGCGCCCATGCAGGCACCTCGTAGTCGAGCAGCATCGCGAACATCGGCGAAAATATGATGACCGGAACGGCGATGACAAGGTTCGTCCAGAACAGCCGTCGAAATCGCAGCACATGGGCGCCGTGATCGCCATGTCCACCATGTCCGGCGTGGTGCTGCGCCCCGTTATGGCCGCTATGCACCTTACTGCCGTCATGGCTGCGGTGATGGTCACCATGATCATGGCGACCAGGCCCTAAGTGGTCTTGATGCGGGCCGTCTGCTTGCTGATCTGCCGTTGGCTCTATCATCGTGCCCTTTCGACTACCCGGTTCGTCTTTCGGTTCCTCATTGCACAACACGATACCCCCTAGGGGTATTCCAAGCAGGTTGGGATAACTCGTCCTGACAACTGCTCGAGCATCGCCGATCGGTCGCCTCCTTACATGCTCCTACTCAACCTCGGCTGCGAACGTTGGCAACCATCTTGCGATTCGACCATGCTGTACCTATGGCATCTTCGGCACCCGTTATCGAGGTCGCGAACCTCTCCAAGTCATACGGTGACGTTCAGGCGGTGCGAGATATCTCGTTCACGATCGACCCGGGCGAGTCAGTCGCGATCCTCGGGCCCAACGGCGCAGGCAAGACCACCACCATTGAGATTCTGGAGGGCTACCGCACTAAATCCGGTGGTTCGGTCAGGGTGCTCGGCATCGACCCCGAAAAGGCCGGTGCGAACTGGCGGGCAAAGATCGGGATCGTTTTACAGCAGCCCGGGGCATTCGAAGAAGTCACGATCACAGAGCTTCTTAATCAAGTGGCCGCCTACTACCCTCATCCGCGACCAGTCTCCGAAACCATCGCGGCAGTTGGTCTGACCCCACAGGCCGAAACCCGGTTGGCGAAACTCTCTGGCGGACAGCGCAGACGAGTTGATGTCGCATTGGGGATCATCGGTGACCCGCAAGTCCTTTTCCTGGACGAGCCGACCACGGGCTTCGACCCTGAAGCCCGCAGGGAATTCTGGGATCTGATCCGTTCGCTGACCGCCGAGGGCACCACCATCTTGTTGACCACCCACTACTTGGACGAAGCGGAGCATCTTTCAGACCGTGCGATCGTCATCGCTCATGGCACGTTGATAGCAGACTGCCCGCTACCTGAATTGGGTGGACCTGAAGCGCGGACACCGCTGGTGCGGTGGCAAGATGACGATGGCCCACACGAGGTACGCACCGAAGACCCCGGCCAAGTGGTCTACGACCTGCACGGTTCGCGACAGTATCGAGATCTCGAGGTCATCCGACCCGGCCTGGAAGACATCTACTTGTCCCTATTGAGAGCTGCGAACGGCTCGGACGTCACTAATGTCGCATCTTCCCAGGAGGCCTCGTGAACATCCCACGGTTGGGCGCGGTGCGCACCGGATTTGAGGTCAAGACGTACTTCCGTCGCACCGACGAGGTCTTCTTCACGTTCCTGTTCCCGGTGATGATGCTGACCATCTTCGCAACGGCGTTTTCTTCGATGACCATGCCCGGCGGCATCAGCGCCTCGGAGTACTACCTGCCCGCCATGGTAGCCTCCGGCGTTTTGATCTCAGGTATGCAAGGACTCGGCATCGACGTGGCAACCGAACGGCTCGACGGGACGCTGAAACGCTACGCCGGAACCCCTCTTCCCCAAGGTGCATATTTCCTCGGGAAACTCGGCAAGGTGGTGGTCACAGGCATCGCCCAGGCATTGTTGCTGGTGCTCATTGCCGCAGTGGCGTTCCGGGTTGGGTTGCCGTCTGATCCCGCGCGGTGGCTCACATTTGCCTGGGTACTCATCTTGGGACTGGTCACGTGCGGCTGGCTGGGCATCGCACTGGCACGGCTACCCAAGACCGTGAAAAGCACCACCGCCGTGGTCCTTCCGTTCGTGTTGATTCTGCAGTTCATCTCCGGCGTGTACTTGCCATTTAGTCAACTGCCGACGTGGCTGCAGAACTTTGCCGCGCTGTTCCCGCTCAAGTGGCTGGCCCAGGGGATGCGGTCAGCGTTCCTGCCGGACTCATGGGCTTCAGTCGAGCCAGCCGGAGCATGGGAACTCGGCACGGTGGCGCTCGTCATTGCCGCATGGCTGGTGATCGGCGCGGTTTTGACCCGCCTCACCTTCCGTTGGATTGTGAAGTCGTAAGAGGTCACGCCGGTAGGATAAAACGTGTCACAGATTTCCCGGGTGCGGCGTTTGACCGCCGAGCAGGCGCGACGAGTCGCAATCTCTTCCCAGCGGCTACACCGTGCAGGCCTAACAGCAACGCCAGCCGAGGGTGAAGTCACTACCCGGCATTTGATGCGAGAAGCTCGGCGCCTTGGTGTGGTTCAAATCGACTCGGTGAACGTATTCGCACGCGCCCATTACATGCCACTCTTCTCGCGGCTCGGCCCATACTCCATGGGCAGTCTCGACAAACTCGGGTCAGCTCGTCATCAAGGGTTCTTCGAATACTGGGCTCATGCCGCCGCCTTCGTTCCCGTTGATGACTGGCCACTATGGCAGTGGCGCATGCAGGATCACCGGATCGCCGCAGCACGTGAGGATTCGTGGGCACACGAGAATCGCCGATTCCTGGACTGGCTGCTCGACTATGTTCGTGATCATGGCGCGGTCACCTCATCCGACGTGGAGCACGAACGCAACGTTCGCCGTGGTCAATGGTGGGGCTGGTCAGACGTCAAACAAGGTCTGGAACATCTCTTCACTACCGGCCAACTGGCTGTCGCGGGACGGCGCGGCTTCGAACGCGAATACACCACAGTGGAACGCGCCATTCCAGCCGAGCTGCGTGAGATTGAATTCTCCCGGGACGAGGCTCAACTCGCGCTGACCGAACGTGCCGCGCGCAGTCTCGGCATTTTCACCGAAGCAGATCTGGCCGATTATTTCCGTATGAAGCGCGCCGACACACGCCGTGCGCTTACCTCTCTGATCGCCCAGAAGCAGGTCAGGACAGTAACCGTCGCAGGCTGGGAAGATCCAACCTGGATCTGGGCTGGCACATCCGTGCCTCGTGCCAGCAGCACCGAAACTGACACCGTGCCCGCGCGACTGCTCAGCCCTTTCGACCCGCTGGTCTGGTTTCGCGAACGGCTGGAGCGCATGTTCGACTTCCACTACCGGATTGAAATCTACACACCCTCCGCGCGGCGCATCTATGGCTATTACTGTCTGCCATTTCTGCTTGACAACCAGATCGCGGGCCGGGTTGACCTCAAATCCGATCGCAAGAACGGCAGACTGCTGGTTCAGGCCGCCTGGGCAGAACCGGACGCGCCCGAACATAGCGGCCAAGCGCTCGCCGCCGCGCTTCGGGAAGCGGCCGTGTGGCAGGGACTCGGTGACATTGAGGTCGCCTCCCGTGGCAACCTCGCCGAGCCGCTGCGCCAAGCATTGGCGTGATAAGCACGAGGCCGCCCTCGTCCTTAAGAATGTGGCGAATCAGTCTCACCGGCCACGATGTGGCTCAACCCAGGCGTCTGCCAGCGGAGGCGAACCCCAACCAGGTGTGCCGGTTGCGCGCCCAGCACCATCCGACTTTCGGCGCGCCCTTGCGTTCACGGCCGTCACGACCGGTACCGCCACTGATCCATAGCGCAGGAACCCGGGAATCGAGTGCACCGTCGGGTTTGGGCTTTCGCGAGCCAATGCACATAAAGCACTTGCCTGGTGCCAACATCTCGGGCTGCTGCAACAGCCAACTGATGCCCTCACTGAGCGTCAGCGGACTTCGGGCGCGCTCCGCGAAAGCAGCCAGCGCCTCTTCCGGTGACCAGTTGAGCATGTCGTCGCCGCGTTCGACTGCCGTGGCGAGGTAAAGCTGCGCACTGGGCGCATCCACAGTTGGGATGGAGGTGAACTCGTCCACGTCTGTCATGTCCTCGACGACAAACCCAGCTTTGCCGCCTCGTCTGAGTAACGGCGTGAGCAGGCTCGGAGCCACCAGATTCGGATTGATAACGACGAGCGCGTCCTCGGGTACTTCCATAGTAGTTAGTGCGGTGCCGAGGGCACGAAAATCTGTTGCGGACATGCCCGCGAGCGCCGGAACACCCAGGCCCGCCAAGCGGTCGATTTGAGCGAGGACCGGTGCTAGTCGTCGCGAGGGATCAGCGATGGAATCGGGCGTTGGAGCGGCTGTCATGGGCAGTCCTCTCAGTCACGCACCGTCTTGGTGCGGCAGGGGCCGGTCAGGTGGCCTCGTCCTCAACGAGACTACGTTCGCGAGTATTCCCGCACTTGTGGAACTGACCGGACCTCCGCACCCGTGTCGGCCGCATGGTCATCCGATGCGCAAAGCAGTAGTGCGATATATCGGCCTACTGCTTTGTATAACGGACTACCTGACCTTTCTGGTCGTCTTCGAGGTCTTCGCCTTCTTGAGGAAACCGGGCTTCTTGCCGATCACACCGCTGTACGAGGGGACAATGCTCATGCTGCTCACTGGCTACGACGTTCGTTGCCGTGGCGGTAATTGCCGGTGGCTTTGGCCAGCAGCATCTGATCAGATTCGTCACTCTTGCCCAGTTTTGGGATCAGCGCACGGGCATGTGAGCCTGCAATGGTGACGATCATTCGGCCGCCCCGGCTCACCAGGACTGTTCCCGATTTCGTGATGCGGTAACTAAACGGATCTGAGATGAGGCTCATATTGTCTCCTGGCGGGTGTGTTCTTTCTTCACCCTAATGAGACAGGCCCGGTGGGGTCTCGTCTTTTTTCATGACAGAAGCCATCGAAGACCTGTCCATACCAGCCGCCCCAGGGTGCTTGCTCAAAGGGCATACCCATGACGCCACCGCCATCGAGCAACTTCTGGATCAGTTCCTGGGCTTCGTCAGGAGTTTCGGTGGTGTAAAGCAGTGAGTATGCCGTGCCGCGCACCGGGTAGTCGTTACCGTCATCCATGGAATCGCCGCCAGCGATTGTCCCGACAGGCAGCACAAGCGTCGAGCGCGCAACCGCATTGGGGGCAGGCTCGAAGGGCATGCCTTCGATCGGCGTATCGCCGTAGCGCATGATGTTCAGTTCACCACCGAATACGTCATGCCAGTGCTCCATTGCCTCGGCCATAGTGCCTGGCAATGAGATATAGGTCGCTAGAGATGCCGCCATGATGGACTCCTTGATAGTCGGCCTATACGCCCCAAGATGCCCGCCTTGTTCCGTTAGTGCGCGCTACCCTAGCCATATTTAGTACGATCGGACTAAAATTAGACCAGTTGGACCAATCGAAGGAGTGGGGCATGAATTCGATCAGCAGGGACGGGATAACCAGCATCCGCCTACCGCAACTGCGGGTCGAACGACGCGCGGTGTGGTGGTGGCTCCTCAGATCCCTGCTGTCGTGGGGCACCGTGCTCGCTGCCCTGCTGAGCGTCTATGCCATCTGGCCCGGCACACGCCCTTGGCTCGTTGTCCCTCTCGTGGTGACCACTCTGGTACTGCTCGCCAAGATCATCGTTGAACCGTGGTGGCGATACCGGGTGCACCGTTGGGAAGTATCCGCAAACGCCACGTACGCAACGACCGGATGGGTCGTGCGGGAATGGCGGGTAGCCCCGACCTCCCGCATTCAGACCGTCGACGCCGTACGAGGCCCCCTGGAACAACTGCTCGGTCTATCGACACTGCGTGTGACCACCGCCTCGTCGTACGGCGCGATCAAGATCAACGGGCTCGATCACCGCATTGCGGACGAGGCCGTCACACGCCTGGCGGCCGTCGCTGAACTCACTGAAGGCGACGCAACATGAACAGACCCAAAACAGATCCAACCTGGCGGCGTCTCAGCATACGAGTGGTCTGGGTGGACCTTGCTCGAAGCATACTTTCACTGGTGCCGGGCATTGTGGCGGTCGTGTTCGTTGGGACGGAGTTCTCACCCGGCGTGTTCTGGCCGCTACTCACCGTTGCCGCCTGGGGTTTGGTCGGCGCATTCTTCGACATTGTGCGATGGGCATTTACTCGGTACCGCGTTACCGAAACCGAGATTGAACGCCGGACTGGAGTCCTCACACGCCGACATCGGACCGTGCAACGCGACCGGATTCGCAGCGTGGATCTGCACGCCAAACTCCGTCATCGCATCGCGGGCTTACGGATCGTCACCATCGGCGCTGGACAGCAAAGCGGCGCAGGCGAATCAGCCTTCTACCTCGACGCACTATCGGTACACGACGCCACGGTACTGCGCAAAGAACTGCTCGATTCGACCAGTCACATCACCGCCGACGAGGCTCCTCCGACCGTCGAGGTACAGCCTGCGGCTAGCGAGCCTGCACACAACGAGAAGCTGCTGGCAACGCTGCGTCCTTGGTGGGTCGTTTACAACATGTTCAGCATTTGGGCGTATCTGACCGCCGCAGGTCTGCTGTGGGGTCTGCACTGGTTATTGCTGATGTTCAACGTCAACCTGTACGCCTTCGTGTCACAACTCGCCGACTGGCACTCGATTGGCTGGTTTGGAACGACGGTGGTGGCACTCGTCGTTATCGGCGCCATCGGCGCGATTGGGATGGGCATCAACTTCATCACGTCATATTGGAACTTTGAACTCGCGCAGGTGCGAACTGGCGACAAGACCTATTTGCGTACTCGGCGCGGCTTGTTCAGCACACGCGAAGTCAACCGCGACGAGGCTCGGATGCGCGGTATGTCGATTGCCGAACCGCTGCTGTGGCGGTGGATGGGCCTGGCTGACACCAACATCATCACCACCGGGCTGAGCCTGTGGAGCATGGAACAGCCCACCGCGATTTTGCCTCGTGGCCCGGTCAAAGTGGCTCGCGAGGTATCGGCCCAAGTGCTGGGCGATCCGTCACCGCTGACCGCGCGGCTGCGCCGTCATCCGATGGCGGCGCTGCGGCGACGATTGTGGTGGGCAACCTGGATCGGATTGGCGCCTGCCGTCGCGCTCATTGTCCCGGCGGCGACCAACACGGTTCCCATCTGGGCGTTATGGGTCGCACTCGTCGCGTTGCCGGTGGCATTGCTGGGCGCGGTCATCTCCTATCGAGTTCTCGGGCACGCCGTCGTTGGCGATTACCTCGTGGTCCGATCAGGGCTGATGAGCCGTAGTACCTCAGCATTGCTGCGCAGTTCAGTGAGCACTATTGCGGTGCGGCAATCGATTCTGCAGCGACGGTTGGGACTGAGCACGGTGTCTGCGATGAGCGCCGCCGGGTGGGGTGCCTACGAGGCGATTGACATCTCAAGCGACGAGGCGGTGAGCCTCGCCAGCCAGTTCGCTCCGCGGCTTGTGGACGAGTTCACCCTCGCCAGTACGAAGCGATAATGATGGTCATGGCTAGCTCGTCCGACTCCGAGACATTCACTGAGAAGGCTCGTCGCGCGCAATTACTGAAAGCCGCAATCGATACGGTCAACGAGATCGGCTATCCGAATGCTTCGTTGTCAGCGATCGCCAAGCGCGCTGGTGCGGCCAAAAGTGCCATCACCTATTACTTCGCCACGAAGGAAGCACTGCTGCTCCAGGTTGTCGACCATGTCTTTACCGATATCGGCAACCTGCAGGTTCAGGCTGTTGCGGCACATGATGAGCCTCGGGCCAGACTGCGGGCTTACGCGCAAAGTTACTTGGATTATGCCGATACGCATCGTGCCGAGATCGTCGCGGGGGTGGAGATTCTGGTCTCGCATCGCGGTGCGGACGGGATCCCGCTGTATTTGACGACCACGGATGAGGACTCTGCATTGCTGCGCCAGATTCTCTCCGAAGGGATGCAGCAAGGCCTGTTCCGTACGCTGCCGCTGCATTTGGCTGTCAGCCTTGTCGAGTCGCTATTGGATCTGTCGCCTACGGAACTGCAACGGGACCTCAATGCCGATCTGACCGAGCTGAACGCTGAGATCATCCGGATTATTCTGCGTGGGCTTGAGCCATCCATCGAATGAGCCACCACAGCCCTGTCGGTGGAATCAGTACCACTGATTGCAGATCTGGGTGTTCGCCGTCCATATTGGCATCTTTGCTGCGACTTCGGAGATTTCGAGCACCACAGCGGCTTCACGAATGGTCAGGTCTTCTAGCACGGTCAGCGCCAAGAGCTTGCGGTCTGTCACGTTGGACGTTGCGAGCACTTGCGTCGCCTCAGCCGATAAATCCATCGTGCTCAGCCCAAATTGGTCTGCGGGGTCTTGCGCGTCTCCGGGTGGTGGGAGTTTGGCAAGAAAAGTGCGGTAGCGGCGTTTTGCTCGTTCGGAATTACGAGAGGTGTTCAACGCGGTCACGAGCAGCCACGGAACGAGGGAGCCGTCTATGAATCTTACTGATCGGCGTTTCCATCCAGCACTTCGCGCCAGACTGCCTCGTCCTCATCGGAATCCGTACTCACACTATGTATTGTCCGCAGACCTGCGAAAGGTAACAACGGCGCCGGTTCGTTGCAACTGAGCGATGGGCGTTAGCACGCTACAACCCTAGGATCTTGCCCTTTGCTGCTGCGAATTCAACGTCATTCAAGGCGCCAGACTGATGCAGTTCCGCGAGTTTTGCGAGGGCATCGATCTGGGCCGCGGGACCGTCAGGTACCACTGGTTGAGGTTGAGTAGGCACCGGATCTACTAGGGGCGCTGGCTCGTAGCTTCTCATCGGGGCTGCCGTGTACTCCGCCACTGCCTGGACGTGGTCGGCGAATGCGACGCGCTTTTGAACCGCCTTAGTCGTAGGTCCCTGTCCTCGAACGAGATAGAGGCCCCATAACGCGGCAATTATTCCTGAGAACCCTCGGAAGAAGAATGCGCCAAGTCGCTCGAACATGGAGAGTCCGCTGTCCCCTGTCGGGTCAAATAAATCGCCCGGACTCATCACGAGCGACAACAGCCCGAAAACTATCAGGGCGATGCCCCAACCGCGATGAGCGGCTGCAGCTGCGAAGGGTTTTCTCGCGGGCCTTGTGTCGCCCGTCCACCGGGAACCATTCCAATATCTCGTCCCACCGGCATCCGGATCCGGGTACCAACCCGCGAAGGTCGGCGTTAGATGTGTCATGGTCAACTCGATTCGACTTCGACGGAATCACTTGTCTAGCCGCAGCCTATAGCCTGAACCCACCATCACTGGTCAAAACCTGTCCGACGATCCAGCGAGCATCAGCGGACATCAGCCACGCTACGAGTCTTCCGACATCTGCAGGCTCGCCGAAACGACCGAAAGGGAGCGTCTGCTGCATTGCCTGTAGTTCGTCGAGAGGGCGATCGGCAGTTTCCGGGTCCATGTAGCCGGTATTGACCGGCCCCGGGTTGATGGTGTTCAAGATGATATTTCGACTCAGTAGTTCGCTAGCCACGGTCGGGGTGATCCCTGCCAACGCCGCTTTGCTCGCACCATAAGCGACCTCACCGGGCATGGGACCGTCCATTTGACCGGAGGTCATCCAGATCACACGGCCGCTGCGATACTCGTCCTGAGGTTCGCGGGGGATCCTCTCACCTGGCTCTGCGCCGACAGCCGAAACAGGCGTCACTCACGCTCGATCGGAAACCACAGTTCGCATGTTGCGGTGCTGAAATCGTCAGTATGTTCCAAGATTGCCATAATCGACGGCCCTGCTCGTAGTCGCCACGGATTGGACGGGAACCACTCCGCAGCAGACGCAGCATACGCCTGCTGCAACGCAGCCGGGTACGGGCCTGAGGTACGGAAAGCAACCCATGCGCCCGCTTCTAAGTCGATTACGTCCAGATCGACAGGAACCTCGACATCCGCGCCAATTGCCACACCGTGAAGATAAGTGAGCTCACTACCCTCCCGATAGTCGGGATCGATATCTGCGCTGACCTGCAGCAGACCTCTCGGTTCAGTAGCGCTAAGACGTTTGAGACGCTCATGCTCTATGGCGGGCAACGACGAAATGTGCTCTTGGATATGTGGATTGATTCCCTCATGGATCAGCGGCACACGCGCAGCATGGCCGATGAGGCGAAAAGCAGGTCGTTCGATAATTCGGGCGTCCATGGAGGAGTTCCCTTCGACGGTCAGGCGGAACCTGAGAATAGGTTGAGTTCGAAGGGGGCCACCATCACGACGAATATCACCATGACTGACACCGTGTACCGACCGGAACGCGCGTCCGAACGCCTCGACGGATCCGTAACCAAAACGCACGGCAGTCGTCAGAAGGTCCGCGCCTGCGATCAGGTCGGACGCCGCGATAGTCATCCGACGACGGCGCACGTACTCAGACACCGGCATCCCCGCCAATGACGAGAACATCCGACGCAGGTGGTAACTCGTCGTTCCAGCCGCTGTGGCGAGTGCATCGATGTCAATTTCATCGCTGAGACGGTGCTCGATCTCGTCAATCAGGTGGTTGAGAATCTCGATCATGGTCACTCCCTTCGCACTCTATTCTCATTCCGCCGACGAGAAGTGCGCCCGATCATCCCGGTTCGATTCTGTCGGGAATCGCAACCATCCGCCAACCACGAAAAACAAATATTCCGCCGACCATACTGATCAACGGGCCTCAACAGCACGTTGTCATTGGTGTTGAGGGGATCTGCAGTTGGGTGAACTCCAAAACCTTGTCATACAGCGCGCCGCACTCGACCCACAATGGTCAATCGGCGATCGAATCCCACACTTCGCGCCATCGTGCTGCTAGGGAGTCGATATTCTCGTGGGCGTTCAACCCGCTTGGCTGTGGCACTACCCACAGGTCAACGCCCGACGGCCACGATGCGATCGAACTCGTCTCCTGCCTCCCCATTTTGGCCTTCGGAAGTCTGAATGCTGTGCGGAAGGCTCCGATTCCAGCGATTGCCACTGCACGAGGACGCAGTTGGGTGACCCGGCGGGTCAACGTCGTCGCGGCATCGTGAAGTTCATCCGCGCTTAGTTCGTCGGCACGTACCGTCGCCCTTCCGACGAGGTTGGTCAATCCGATACCGCGGTCGAGAAGTTGCGCTTCGTCTTCAGGTCGTAGGCCAGTTGCCGCGTCGACGAGTTCGTCCGTGAGACCACTGCGATATAACGATGGCCAGAACCGGTTGCCCGGGCGAGCAAACGGCGCATTGAGCGCCGCTGTCCAGAGCCCAGGGTTGATACCTACGATCAGCAACCGCAGTTGTGACCCATCCGCAGGCAAAATGTCATCGATGGTGTTGGTGTTGTCAGTGGCGAACTGCGCCAGGTCAGCCTGCTTGGGCTTGCGCCCACCCATCGGCGACGGACGGCGCGGAATCCCTGCGTGAGTACCTTGCCTTGGTACGGACTCGAACTTGGATGGTTCCTGCATGCTTCCCATTGTCGACGAATTCGCGCTTCGAGATGTCGGGCGCCCTTCCTGGACTTCGCGCGTCGTCTTCAGCCAACTTCATCCGTTTGCTACTTGCTAGTGTGTGGGAATGGCTAAAGCCCAGACCGTGGACGAGTATCTCGATACTCTCGAAGGTCCGGCGCGGAGCCGACTGGAGGAGCTCCGGTCGCTTTGCCAGGAATGTGTTCCCGAAGCGTCTGAAGCGATCAAGTGGGGTTCACCTGCGTACGTCCACCCCTCAGGGACGATTCTGCTCATTCTCGATTTCTTCAAGAATCATTCCAATGTGATCTTCACACCGAGCACAAAGGACGCCTTCGCTCAAGACCTGACAGGGTTCGATACCGGCAAAGGTAGCGTGAAACTTCCCTACGACAAGCCTGTGCCTAGCCCTCTCCTACGCAAGATGATCAAGTACCGGGTTCACGAGCACGTCGAACACGGCGTGAAGTGGATGTAGCCGCCACTAATTCAGGGATCAACGTCGCTCTCCGCGAGGCTCGTGTCTGATGTACATCGAACGCCGCTCGATCCTCGCATTGCGCGGTCAGCGTCACACCCGCGATGCGACCTGCAACGGAGTGATCGACGCGATCTGCTGCCCTGCAGCGTCCTCTGCGCGGTCGAGTTCGTAATGGCTCTGCAGGTTGATCCAGAACTCAGCCGAGGTTCCGAAGTATTTCGCAAGCCGGAGCGCGGTGTCCGCCGTGATCCCACGCTTACCATGCACGATCTCGTTGATCCGCCGGGGCGGTACACCGATCGACACTGCGAGCTTGTTCTGCGTGATACCGAATCCCTCGATGAAGTCCTCCATGAGGACCTCACCAGGATGGATCGGCTCGATCTTGTCAGTGGTAGTCAACGATCTCCACCTCCTCTGGTCCGGCGTCGGTCCACACGAAGCAGATCCGCCACTGGTCGTTGATCCTGATGCTATGTTGACCGGCCCGATCGCCTTTGAGCGCCTCGAGACGATTACCGGGTGGGATGCGGAGGTCATCGAGGGACTCTGCCGATCCAACCTGACGAAGTTTGCGCAACGCGATCCGATGGATCCTCGGATCGATCGACCGGACACGTTCACGTCGCCACAATCGTTCGGTCTCCTTGCTACCGAACGATCTGATCACAAATCCATCCTATAGCGCAACGCGTCAATAACGCTACACGTTAAACCTAAACTCGACCGAGTTCCGGCACGGACGAACATCTGGCACACCTGCCTCGCAATCCGATACACTCGTATCGATTAGGAGGTGCCAGTGAGCCGAGGTGTGGGGCGGGACCACGAGACAGTGCGCGGCGCTATCGCTGCCGCAGCGTGCGTACTGGTGGCGGAGGAAGGTGCCGGCGCGTTGACGGTGCGACGAGTTGCTGCCGCTGCTGGGGTCTCGCCCGGCCGGGTTCAGCACTACTTCCCCGACCGCACTGCTCTGATGCTCGCGGCCTTCGACTCGGTACAGCACGCCGTTGCCGCAGAGGTGACCACGGCCGTCGGGGAAGCCGCCGCGCCGGAACAGGTGTTGACCGCCGTCCTGCGCGCGATGATTCCCACCGACGACACAGCGATGCGACGACTGCGGGTGGTGGCACAGTTCGAGTCGCTGGCGCTCACGGAGGACATCCTGGCGACGAGGATCCGCGAGGGGCACGCCGAACTTCTCGCCTTCCTCGAACGCCTCCTGGAATCCAGCAGGATCCGCCTTGACTCGAACAACACCGAAGGCACTCTTCAGGGACTCCTTGCTACGGCCGAAGGGCTCAGCGGGCAGGTTCTCCTCGGCCAGTCCTCGCCCGATCGGGCGCTCGCGCTGCTGCAGACATCCATCGACGACATGTTTCGAGGAGTCGCATCGTGACCACGCAATCATCAACGACGCTGAGGCCCCTCCGGTGGGGAGCCGGCCTCATCCGGGGGAGATTCGAGGTGCACCGGAACGGACATCACTACGTCGTCGACTCCGGGTACCTCGATCTCGATGAGCGCATCTCCCTGTACCGCGACGGTCGCCTCGTCGACACAACGCGACGCAAGGCCTCCTTCCCCATCGAAGACGGCGCGCACATCGAGGCAGCTGTCGCAAAGCTCGGGATGAAGTACGTACGCATCCGCGAGGCGAAGGCACGGGAGACCCAGCCGCTGACCCCTGCTGCGGGCACCGCCGAGGCTTGGCGAGCGAACCTCGACCGACAGCACCCCGCAACCAGTCGAGCAGTCGGAATCGTTGCCACCCTCATCGTCGTGGGGGTGCTTCTGCTCGAGCTTCCTCAGCTGATCAACCTCGTCGGTCTGCTGACGTCGTACGTCGGGCTCCCAGTATTCGAGATCCCGGCGATCCGCCTCGCGGGTTGGCAGAACCTCCTCGTCGTCATCGCCGGAGGCCTCGCGGCGATCGAACGAGGGCTGAGCATGAGATACAACCCACTCTTGGACGACTGACCCCCCGCTGGTCAACGCGATAGGCAGCCAATCGCCTCACACATTGAAGCGGAACTCCACCGATTTCCGGTACATACCACCCTCTTGAGGTGTGCAGTGAAGCGCTCGGCCCCGCGTCCGGGACCGACAGCTTGCGTTCGACGTCAACGATAGGTCTCGTGCAACGCCTCCTCGATCTGAGACGGAGTCGGTGCACCGGCGTACCCGCGCTCAGTCGCGTAGACCCGGCACGCGAGCGAGCGAACCGGTTGCGTCGGAAACAGGTCGACGCCGTCGACGAGGATCGTGGGCGAGCCTCCGAATCGGGTGTTCACCGCTTCGGTCTCGGTGTGGATCGTTACCAGCTCGATGGGCACTTCCGCGAGCTCGGCGGCATCCAGCGCGGCGCGCGCGTTTGCTTCGGCGATGGCCGTGTTCGGGCAGTCGACGATGTGCAGCAGTTCGACCTTCATACGATCTGCTCCTTCCGGGTCCGGGCCGCGCGCAAGCCATTGAGGATCACGATGACCTCCGCGATCTCGTGCACGAGCACCACGGCAGCGAGTCCCAGGACGCCGAAGAGGGCGAGCGGGAGCAGGGCGGTGATGATCAGCAGGGACAGGATGATGTTCTGGTTGATGATGTGCCTGCCGCGGCGGGCGTGGTCGAACGCCCGCGGGAGGAGCCGCAGGTCGTGGCCGGTGAAGGCGACGTCGGCGGACTCGATCGCGGCATCGGAGCCGGTCGCGCCCATCGCGATGCCGATGTCCGCGGCCGCCAGGGCGGGGGCGTCGTTGATGCCGTCGCCGATCATCGCGACCGAGCCGTGCCTGCCCAGCTCGCTGATCGCGGCGGCCTTGTCCTCGGGACGCAGCTCGGCGCGCACGTCCCCGATCCCGGCCTGCGCGGCCAGCGCGCGGGCGGTGCGGGCGTTGTCGCCGGTGAGCATGGTCATCCCGACGCCCTGGGCCGCGAGGGTGCGCACGACCTCTGGGACCTCGGGGCGCAGCTCGTCGCGGACCCCGATCGCGGCGACCGGGACCCCGTCGAGGTGCACAATGACGACGGTCATGCCCTGCTCCTCCAGGCCCGCGACCTGGTCCTTGAGCGTCCCCGAGTCCAGCCAGCGAGGGCTGCCGACGGTGACCCGGGCCCCGTCGAGGGTGCCTTCGATGCCGTGCCCGGCCTGCTCGGTGACGTCCAGGGCGGCGGGGGCTCCGGGTGCGGCGGCGGTGATCGCGGCGGCCAGCGGGTGGGTGCTGTGCTGCTCCAGGGATGCCGCCCAGGCCAGGGCCTGCGCCTCGGTCACGCCGTCGGCGGTGAGGACGGCGGTGACGGCGGGCTCGTTGCGGGTGAGGGTGCCGGTCTTGTCGACGGCGACGTGGCGGATCACGCCGAAGCGCTCGAACACGGCACCGGACTTGATGATCACGCCGAACCGGCTCGCCGAGCCGATCGCGGCGACGACGGTGAGCGGGACGGAGATCGCCAGCGCGCACGGCGACGCGGCGACGAGCACCACGAGGGCGCGGGTGATCCACAGCTCCGGGTCGCCGAGCAGCGAGCCAATGATCGCGACGAGAGCGGCGAGGATCAGCACACCGGGCACGAGCGGGCGGGCGATGCGGTCGGCCAGGCGGGCGCGGTCGCCCTTCTCGGCCTGCGCCTGCTCGACCAGCTCCACGATCGTGGTCAGCGAGTTGTCCGTGCCCGCCGCGGTCGTCTCGATCTCCAGGGCACCGGCGGTGTTGATCGCCCCGGCCGACACCGCGTCGCCGGGCTCGACCTCGACCGGGATCGACTCGCCGGTGATCGCGGAGGTGTCCAGGCTCGATCGGCCCGTGCGGACGATGCCGTCGGTCGCGATCCGCTCACCCGGACGCACGAGCATCAGCTGGCCAACGGCCAGATCCTTCGCGGCGACCTCCACGGGCGCGCCATCCTGCCGGATGGTCGCGGTCTCCGGGACCAGCTTGAGCAGCGCCCGCAGCCCGCCGCGGGCGCGGTCCATGGCCTTGTCCTCCAGCGCTTCGGCGATCGAGTACAGGAACGCCAGCGCCGCGGCCTCCTCGACGTAGCCGAGGATGACCGCGCCGACCGCGCTGATCGTCATTAGCAGGCCGATGCCCAGCTTGCCCTTGAACAGCTTGCGGATCGCGCCCGGGGTGAACGTCGACGCGCCCAGCAGCAGGCCGATCCAGAACGCCACCAGCGCCGGGACCTCCGCCCCTGTCCATTCCACGGCCAGGCCCGTGCCGAAGGCGACGCCGGAGAGCGCCGGGACCATGATCCCGCGGTCACGCCACCACGGACGCTCCCGCTCCTCCTCGGCCTCCTCGCCGACCCGGGTCTCGGGCTCGTCGCAGCCGCACGCCGCGCTCATGCGCCTGCCCCCGTCCCGCAGCAGCCCGGCACCGGGCACTGGTCATCAACGCACGGCGCGTGCTCGTCCACGGCCAGCGTCACGTCCACCAGCGCCGTGAGCGCTGCCGCGAGGTGCGGGTCGGCGATCTCGTAGCGCGTCTGCCGCCCCTCGGGCTCGGCGGCCACGATCCCGCAGTCGCGAAGACAGGTCAGGTGGTTCGACACGTTCGAACGCGTCAGCTCCAGCTCGCGCGAGAGCACGGCCGGGTAGCTCGGCCCGTCGAGCAGGGTCATCAGGATCCGGGATCGCGTCGGGTCCGCCATGGCTCGGCCGAGCCGGTACATGACGTCGAGGCGTGAAGCAATGGTCAGCATGCACTGAACTATACAGTGACTGCTGACCTATTTTGGTCATCGCATCGGCAGGTCAGACCGCTCAATCGACGCGAGAGGTTATACGGCGAAACGAAATTCCACCACGTCCCCGTCGACCATGACGTAGTCCTTGCCTTCGATCCGGGCCTTGCCCGCTGCACGCGCGGCCGCGACCGACCCGGTCTCAACCAAGTCGTCGAAGGAAATAACTTCGGCCTTGATGAAGCCCTTTTCGAAGTCGGTGTGGATCACGCCGGCAGCCTGCGGGGCAGTCCATCCTTGACGGATCGTCCAGGCACGAGCCTCCTTCGGCCCGGCAGTCAGATACGTCTGCAATCCAAGAGTGTGGAATCCGACACGGGCCAGTTGGTCCAGACCGGACTCGTCCTGCCCGGCATCGGCCAACATCTCGGCGGCCTCGTCCGGTTCCAGTTCAGCCAACTCGGACTCGAACTGCGCATCGAGGAAGATCGCGTCAGCGGGAGCGACCATAGCGCGCAACTCGTCCTGGCGCGTGGTGTCCGCCAGCCCAGCGTCGTCGGTGTTGAACACATAAATGAACGGCTTGGCGGTCATCAACTGCAACTGCGCGATGTCAGCCAGGTCAAGTCCGGCAGCTGCCGCACCGGCAAACAGAGTCGATCCGGATTCGAGCACCTTCTGCGCGGTTTGCAGCGCCTCAAGATACTTCGGGTCGCCCTTCTTGATCTTGACTTCCTTCTCGACGCGAGGGATCGCCTTTTCAAGGGTTTGCAGGTCAGCGAGCACCAACTCGGTGTTGATCGTCTCGATATCCGAAGCCGGGTCCACCTTGCCATCGACATGCACCACGTCAGCGTCGACGAACGCGCGGGTCACCTGGCAGATCGCGTCGGCCTCGCGGATATTGGCCAAGAATTTGTTGCCCAGACCTTCACCCTCGGAAGCGCCCTTCACGATGCCCGCGATGTCCACGAACGACACCGTCGCCGGCACGATCTTCTCCGACCCGAACACTTCCGCGAGTTTACCGAGCCGCTCGTCCGGCAGCGGCACCACGCCGACGTTCGGTTCGATGGTCGCGAACGGGTAGTTTGCCGCGAGGACCTGGTTGCGGGTCAGCGCGTTGAACAGGGTTGACTTGCCGACATTGGGCAGACCGACGATTCCGATAGTAAGGGCCACGCGGACAAGTCTAGGCGGTTACGCTCGTGGACATGGACTCGTCCTCAACTTTGATCACCGAACGCCTGACATTACGACGTTGGACGAGCTCCGACACGCCATTCCTCTTCGACCTTTACTCGCGGCCCGAAGTGCAGCGTTACATCGGCCGGACCCCAAGGATGATGGCCGACGTGAGCGAGGTCGCTCCCCTGCTTGAACGTTGGGAGGCGTTACGTAGCGGGATGCAGGGTGTGTGGGGTGTTTTTGACGACGAGCAGCCCTGCGGCGTGGTATTGCTCAAACCAATTCCCGCATCTGGCAACCGGGAGCCGTCGGGTGACGTGGAGATCGGGTGGCATTTTCACCCGGATTCATGGGGGCGTGGATACGCGACCGAAGCTGCGGCGGCGGTGCTGGTGGCCGGTTTCGAATCTGGTCTGGATCGGATTGTGGCGGTGACGCATCGTGAGAACGTGGCATCGCAGGCGGTGTGCCGCCGGCTCGGCATGACGCACCTTGGACTCAGCGACAGGTACTACGACACGACCTGTGAACTCTTCGAGGCGCTGCGCTAAGTCAATGAGGTCAGCAACATCCCTGTAACGCTCAGCCAAGAACTGTCCAATAACTGTCATGAGCACCCCACCAAGCGGCCCGGGGAATCCGGTAGCCGCTATCCAACACGATGGCGACGCGCTTGAGGCCTTCTATCGGGAGCACATCGAGGTAATCAACCGTTTCGTCGCAAGACGCCTGAGCGATGTTCACGATGCGGCTGACGCCGTCGCCGACATCTTCGTCGCTGCCGTCGACTCCGCCCATACCTATGATCCACAGCGCGCTGCACCGTTGGTCTGGCTCTACGGCATCGGGCGCAACGTCTTGGCGGCACGTGCCAGGGCCAATGCCAGAAGCTTTCAGATCGTTGCGCGCATTAGCGGCAGGCGACTACTCGACCCCGATTCTATTGCCCGCATCGAAGAACGCTTGGACGCAGAACGCTCCGCACGGGCGATGTATCGAGCGCTTTCGCAGCTGTCTTCAGCCGATCGGCAGTTGGTGGAACTCGTTGCTATTGACGATATTTCCCTGGTTGATGCAGCCGAAATCCTTGGAATCAAGGCGAATACCGCACGAGTTCGCTATCACCGTGCGCGACAGACACTCCAGAGCATTCTCTCCCCCCATCACGGCCTATCAGGAGGCAGCATCATGAATTCCCGCCCACCTTTGAACAAGTTCGAAGAATCGTTGCTGACCGAACTGCGCACCTACACGCAAGAGCGTTCTGCCGATTCCGCTGAGTCGACGGTCAGTAGCCATGCCAAACCCAAGTCGCGTAACTGGCTGATCGGTGTGGCTGCCACCGGCATCACTGCCATTGGAGTTGCCGTCGCGTTCTCAGCGCTGGCCCCCACGCCAGCATTCGCCATCGATGCTCAAGCCGACGGCAGCATCATCGTGACGGTTCGCGAGCTCAGCGATGAGGCGAAGCTGCAGGAGGCACTCGCAGAACGCGGCATCGAGGCCGAGGTCAACTTCAACGCTCAGAGTCTGGCTGACGGATCAGTGATCACGGTGTCCGATGCCGATGGGAATGTCTCGGTCCAGGTCGGGGACCCATCCGACCTACCCGTTGGGCCTGCCGGCACGGTGGCTGATGAGGAACGCGACGACACCTTGCACATTGAGCGACAAACAGCGAGCGGTTCGCAGGAGGCCGATCAGCAAGCAGCCGTTGACGAAGTGACCGATGGGTCGGGGGTAGACAGTTGCAGGGATTCCTCGGCACCCTCTGTGACCAAGGTCGACGAAGGATGGCGCATCGAGGTACCGGCCGGTTCACCGCTGCGCGAGTTGGCTAGCAAGTGGCTCGTCGATGAGGACGGCCAAGTGATCATCGTGTTCCAACCCGCACCGAATACCTGGTGTCTGACATCGCGCTGACCGAACTGGTCCTGGGGCATCGCCTGCAAGTGGCGGTGCCCCAACGGCGCGCGCGATCAGTACCAGTCATACGGATAGATCCAGTTGGCTCATAGAACAATGGCTAGGCACAGCGGACCGGTCACATAGATCAGTTTCCGGTTATCGACCCAGCGGTCTACGACCAGGAACGTAAGTAACGCGGTGACTGCGGCAGGCGGCACTGAGTACACCAGCATGAAAAGACTGAGGATAGAGAAGCCACCTTCACTCCAGCCTTCCGCGAACAAGATCGGGAGCATCCAGACGGCTCCTGCGAGCGCGCCGATACCTGTCATCAGCCACATTTGGGTTGACCATGCACGCCTATGAGTCAGAACGTCGACCGGCCAGGCGAGCATCCAGATGGCGGGCAATGCGACTTGCGCCGTTAGAACGAAACTTTCATACACCGCCTGTGCGTGAAACTCCGTGTACGGAAGAACGAGCAAGACAATCGTGCCGATGACGGCCGCGACGAAACTCGCCGCGACGAGCCGCATGAGCTGGTGAGGGTGAATGAACCGCCACATGGTTGCCACGTGAGTTCCTTACGCTCAGGAGTACGAGCCTGAGCCTACCGCAACTCAAAGTTTCAAGCCCGGTATGTTTCATTTGCCGGACGAAGGATGCGGCCGACTGGTGCGGACCGTTGAAATGTAATGTCACAGGGTCGTGGTGTGCTGTATACATGGAGATACTCATCGCAATCATCGTCGGTGTGGCGCTCGGGTTCGTTGTCGGGTGGCTGGTGGCACGCTCACAATCAGCGGGCGAACGCACCAGCACAGCGACCAAACTTGCTCAGGTGGCTGCACAGCGCGACGCGACTGCGCAGCAACTGGCCGCGCTCACCCAGGATCGACAACGACTGGTTCACGAGTTTGAGTCGCTTTCAGCCAGGGTGTTGGAACAATCGCAAAAATCGTTGCTCGACCTGGCCGATGAGCGTTTCAAGCGGGAACGTCAGACCGCTGACGCCACGTTGGAGAAACGCGAACTCGCACTCAAAGCCATGGTCGATCCGCTCCAAAACACTCTGATCGAGGTCAAACGAGAAGTCACCACGGCGGAAAGAGCACGCCTAGAGGCCAACGCCGCCCTGCAACAACAGTTGACGACCATGCGCGAGGCTTCTGACCGATTGCGGACCGAAACGAGCCAACTGGTCACCGCGTTGCGGGCACCGCAGGTGCGCGGCCGGTGGGGCGAGTTGCAACTGCGACGAGTGGTCGAGGCTGCCGGGATGCTCGCCCACGTTGATTTCGACGAGCAGACCTCAGTCACAACAGACGACGGCACACTGCGCCCCGACATGGTGGTTCATCTGCCTGGCAACAAGGACGTGGTGGTTGATGCGAAGGTCGCCTTCAGCGGATATCTCGAAGCGATGGATGCTCGCGACGAACCCACTCGCACCGCACGCCTCGACGCGCATGCCCGCCAGGTGCGCACCCATATCGATCAGCTTGGAGCCAAAGCGTATTGGCAACAGTTCGAGTCCACGCCAGAGTTCGTCGTGATGTTCCTGCCCGCTGAAACCTTCCTGCAAGCGGCAATGGAACGCGACCCATCGTTGCTTGAGCACTCATTCGCGAAGAACGTTGTGATCGCCACCCCGGCCACACTCGTGGCACTGCTGCGCACAGTCGCTTACACCTGGCGGCAAGAACAACTTGCATCCAATGCACAGCAGATATTCACTGCGGGAGCCGAACTGCATAAACGGCTCGGGACGATGGGCCGACACCTCACCGACATGTCAAAGAAACTGAACGCGACCGTCGAGTCCTTCAACAAGTTCAACAACTCACTGGACCGCACCGTAGTGACACAAGCACGCCGGTTCGCTGAACTGCAAGGGATCGACGCGCCTATCGAGACCCCGCCACCGCTCGAAGTGCTCGCCACACCAGCACACAAACCCGACCTGCACGCAGAGCCTGCCGACTAGCCCGCCGCCACAGCACAGTCGGGCACCGGCGCCAACACAACCACAGTGCAGTCGTGCAGGCAGGCGAGCACCGGCGCTAGCGCACAGCCACGGTACGCGCATAAAGATCCGGTCCACCCCGATCGATCAGTCGCCCGCCAAGGAGGACGCCCAGCGCCAAGAACAAACCACCAAAGACCACACCGGCCACGAGCGTCAGCCAGCCCAACGCCCCGCTAGCGCGGTTGATAGCCAAATAGCCCGTGACGACGATAGGAGCCGAGCACAGCATCAGCGCAGCCCACCCCACCAGTTGAGTCATCAGGTTCACAGCCGAGCTGCCCGACGGCGCAGAGAACGGGTTCTCCCCCGCCGCAGGAACCGGATACACGAACACTGCAGACAAAACGCTTGCCAACCCCACCGAGATGAACATCACCCCGAGCGTCAGCCCCACTGTCGCGGCCGTCGCATCCCAACGCCCCGTCGCCCACAGCGACCCAAACGCACCGGCCATTCCCAACGGGAATGCGAACATCAGCGCTGCCGCTACTCGACCAACCCGGTCGACCCAACCTCGAACTCCAGTCGCAAGATGCAGCCAGAACGCGCTGCCGTCATAAGCCACATCCGCTGAGATCGACCACGTGATCAAAAACACCAGACAAGGACCTAGAGCAAGCATTCCAGCGCCACGCCCACCGGTGGTCAAGTAGAAGAACAACGGAATGATCGGCACCATCGCAAGACCCGCCGCATACCGCGCATCCCGCAGCCAATACGTCGTGCACCGCGCAACCACGGCTGCCAGGTCGGACCTGGCACGCTCGAACACGCCCAGCGTCAACCGCCCAGACGACAATCGGGTCTGCTGCGGCTGCTCCATCGTTGCGCGTAGCCCCCACCACCAAGCCAAGACCAGCAGTACCAACGTGACCAAGGTCAGCAAACCCTGGTAAGTGGCCGCACCATACTGACCACGGGCGATAGATGCGGTGACTCCCCAGGGAGCACCCAACGGTGTCCAAGCGAGCCAATCGGCGATCTGCGGCAGAATCGTCGCGTCGATCTCCAGTCGGCCCGAGGTCCCGCGTCGAGCGATCAAACCAATAGCCGCGGCTACCGGCAGCACGACAGCCGCACCGATCAACACCTTGGCCCATCGCGAGCCCAGCAGCCGCCCTGCCCAAATAGTCGACACCCGAGAACCAACCACGCACAGCAGCACTGCAAACGCCGCACAAACCGCGGCCCAGACCACCACACCGATTCCGTATTGCCGCCAGATCTGCGAATTCGCCAACGACAGCACCACCGTGACAACACCCGGAACCCCCACCAGTGTTGCAATCCCGAGCCCCGGCATCAATGACCGTGCCGTCACCCCATAGATCGCAAACCTGCGCGGATCAAGCGTCATGTCAGCACCCATGGAGATGATCGGGACCATCATCCAGCCCAGCACCACCATGGTTCCCGCAATCACCCAAGCGCTCTCGATGAACTCCGGATCCTGGCGCGCCAGCAACGGAATCGACGCCAACTGCGCGGCCGCCAATGAAAGCCCATAGAAGATAGCCAAGCAGATGCCGACCACCTGCCACGCTGAGCGCCGAAATGCGTTGGCAAGCAGTGCCAGTTTCAGCCGGACTAGGACAGTAACCATCCCAGCCCCGATCGCTGCGGCAAACCACCGACAATGTCGACGAAACGCTCCTCCAGGCTCACCCCTGCGCGAACCTGATCCAAAGTGCCCGCTGCCTTGACCTGACCTTCGAAGATGATCGCAACGTGGTCACACATGCGCTGCACCAAGTCCATCACATGACTCGAAACCACCACAGTGCCTCCGGCATGTGTGAAATCAACCAAAATCGAACGGATCACCGTGGCCGAAACCGGGTCAACGGCCTCAAATGGCTCATCGAGCAGCAGGATCTTCGGTGCATGCACCAGCGCGCAGGCCAGTGACACCTTCTTCGTCATGCCGGCGGAATAGTCAACGACGAGTTGCCCCGCTGCCTCGGTCAACCCCAGCACTTCGAACAACTCATCGCGGCGCCGATCTGCCTCATCTCGCTCCAGTCCCTGAAGCAACCCCGCATAGGTGACCAGTTGCGCCCCGGTGAGCCGGTCGAAAAGCTGCGCACCATCAGGCAGGATACCGAGCATGCGTTTGGCCTCGGCGAGGTTGTGCCACAGGTTGCGTCCCTGGACGAACACCTCCCCCATGTCCGGGCGCAGCAGGCCGGAGGCCATGGACAACGTGGTGGTCTTCCCAGCCCCGTTCGGCCCCACCAGCCCGTAAAACGACCCGGTCGGCACGTCAAGGTCGATCCCTGCGACCGCAACCTTGGGGCCGAAACTCTTCGCCAATCCGCGCACTGCGAGCGCAACTGGGGTGTCAGTCATCATCGACTCGTCAAATTTCCCTGGTCACACCGGCTCGACGTTCAATGAACGTCGGCCTTCGCGCCGGGGACGAGACGGGCCTTGGCCCGCCTTCTTCAGGTCGGCACGCAACTCGCGCGGCAGCGAGAACATCAGGTCCTCCGTGGCGGTGCGTACCTCTTGGACCTCACCGTAGCCTCGTTCGCCTAACGCTGTGATCAGTTCCTCGACAAGGATCTCTGGAACCGAGGCACCCGAGGTGACCCCCACCGTTGAGACGCCCTCGAACCATTCATCCTTGAGTTCGCCGATCCCATCGACCCGGTAAGAAGATCGAGCGCCCGCTTCGAGCGCGACCTCCACCAACCGTACCGAGTTGGACGAGTTCGCCGAACCCACCACGATCACCAGATCACATTCCGGAGCCAGTTTCTTCACTGCCACCTGACGGTTCTGTGTCGCATAGCAAATGTCGTCGCTGGGCGGGTCCTGCAACGACGGGAACAGTTCGCGCAACCGGCGCACCGTTTCCATCGTCTCGTCTACCGACAGTGTTGTCTGTGAAATCCACACCACTTTGTCCGGGTCGCGCACCACGACTTTGTCGACGTCATCGGGAGAGTTGACCACCTGGATGTGCTCCGGAGCTTCGCCGTACGTTCCCTCGACTTCCTCATGGCCCTCATGACCAATCAGCAAGATGTCGTAGTCGTCCTTAGCGAAACGAACTGCCTCTTTGTGGACCTTCGTCACTAGCGGACAGGTGGCGTCGATGGTCTTGAGTTCACGTTCTTCCGCTGCCTGGTGCACAGCAGGGGAAACACCGTGGGCGGAGAACACCACACGAGCACCAGCGGGAACCTCGTCAGTGTCGTCGACAAAGATCGCGCCGCGCTTCGCCAGGGTCGAAACCACGTACTTGTTGTGAACGATCTCCTTGCGGACGTACACCGGAGCACCATAATGCTCCAATGCCTGTTCGACAGCGACAACCGCCCGGTCCACCCCGGCGCAATAACCGCGCGGCGCGGCCAGCAGCACCCGTTTCGTTGCAGAAGAAGTCACCCCATTACTCTATCCGGCATCGCTGAGGATTCCGCAGCCACCACCACCGTCGCCACCGCAGCCACCACCGTTGTCACAGCCGGACGCTAGGTTAGTGTCATGACCGATCCACAGCCGTTGCCTACCCGCGCCAACGAAACAACCGCTGACCAGCCCTGGCCGGTAAGACTGCTGTCCGCGAAAATCGAAGAGTACATCGCACGGATGTCACCGGTGTGGATCGAAGGGCAGATCGTCCAGCTCAACCGGCGTCCCGGCTCCGGCATGGCGTTCCTCACATTGCGCGATACGGATGTCAACGAGTCGTTATCAGTCAGCATCTACAGTCGTGTGCTGCAGTCCGGGCCGCAGATCCAAGAAGGCGACCATGTCGTGGTTCATGCCAAGGCGTCGTTTTGGCGTTCGCGCGGGTCGTTTCAGATGCAGGCCGACCAGATCAAGCCGGTTGGCGTCGGCGACCTGCTGGCCAGGATCGAACAACTGCGCCGCACGCTCGCCGGCGAGGGCTTATTCGATGCCGAGCGCAAGAAGCCACTGCCGTTCGCACCCAAAGTGGTCGGTCTGATCTGCGGCCGCGAATCCAAGGCTGAACACGACGTTCACGTCAACGCAGCGGCCCGTTGGCCTGCCATCGAGTTTGAGACCCGCGAGGTCGCGGTACAGGGCAACCAAGCCGTCTCGCAGGTCACCGCAGCGCTCCAAGAGCTCGACGAGCTCGACCATGTCGAGGTCATCGTGATTGCGCGCGGCGGTGGCTCTGTTGAAGACCTGCTGCCGTTCTCCAACGAAGCGCTGGTGCGCGCAGTGGCCAACTGTCACACACCGGTGGTCAGCGCCATCGGCCACGAAACCGACACTCCCCTGCTCGACCTGGTCGCCGACCTGCGCGCTTCGACTCCAACAGATGCTGCCAAGCGCATCGTCCCCGATCTGCACGAGGAGTCGCAACAGGTAGCGGCGGCAAAGAGCCGACTGGGAGAACTCGTCAATTATCAGATCGAACGCGAAGAGCGCCGGCTCGATCAACTGCGATCTCGACCAGTGATCGCCAACCCGGAGGTTGTCTACGACACCCAAGAACAACGCCTGGACGATGCCCTGCACCGGCTTCGTTCGGCTCTGGACGCGACCGTGTTGCGCGCCGAACGGGATCTGATCGCGCTGGATGCTCAGGTGCGCGCACTCTCACCTGCACAGACTCTCGAACGGGGATACGCGATCGTGCGCGATAGCGACGGGGCGATCATTCGCAATGCCGAACTCGTCCATACCAGCCAGCAGATCCATGCCCGTCTTGCCCAAGGCTCCATCAGCGCCACTGTGCTTGAGGCCCAAGGCGAGCCGGTGCGTGAAACTGTGACCTCCTGAAATCCGTCGCCTGCGAGCTCGCGATGTCAAACGAAACCTGAACCAGTGGTTAACTTAAGTGGTGAGCAAGACGTCAAAGCCCCTCGATAACAGCGGCAGTCAAGAGCAGGTCAACTCGGACATCGCCGCTTTGAGTTATGAGCAGGCCCGCGATCAACTCGTTGCCATTGTCAGTTCTCTTGAATCGGGCACGAGCACGCTCGAGGAATCGTTGACGCTATGGGAACGCGGCGAGGCTCTCGCATCACACTGTCAAAAATGGTTGGACGAAGCACGAGTTCGCCTGGATGCCGCTCGCGGACGTTCTGAGTCTGAATCCATCACACAGGTCACCGCATCGGAGGACTGAGATGACACCAGCCGAATCCGCCATGATCGGACCGCGTCCAACGCCGTACCGGATGCTGGTCATTGGTGAGGCTTTGATCGACATCGTGCAACAGGTCGACGGCACGGTGCGTGAGCACTGTGGTGGATCACCTGCCAACGTGGCGATAGCACTGGGACGCCTCGGTCACAACGTCGATCTGATCACCTGGCTGGGCAAAGATGCCTACGCCGATATTGTGCGCGATTGGCTCACAGACTCTGGGGTGCGCATCGTTTCCGGCGAGGACGCCGCACCATGTACCTCTTTGGCCACCGCAGTGCTCGACCACGACGGCTCTGCCAGTTACACCTTCGATCTGACCTGGGATCTGGCTCCCGGGGCGACAATTTCTACCGACACCTCCGTGATCCATGTGGGATCACTAGCGGCCACCTTGGAACCAGGCAGCGACAAGGTCTACGACCTGCTGCGCGGGGCGCGTGACGCGACGACGGTCTTCGACCCCAATGTCCGGCCCACCCTGGTTGACGATCCGCATCTGGTGCGCCATCGCGTTGAGCGATTCTTCGATGCCGCTGACGTAGTGCGCGCCAGCGATGTTGACCTGCTGTGGCTTTACCCGTATTCGGACCCGATCGAGGTCGCTCAGCGCATCGTGCGGGAACGCCGCCCATCGCTGGTCGTGGTCACCCAAGGGCCGCAGGGCGCTACGGCCGTGACTGAAAACCTGAAGCTTCACACGCCCACCGCTGCTTGGACAGTGGTGGACCGAGTCGGCGCCGGCGACGCCGCCACTGGCGCACTGATCGACGGTCTGAGTCAGGCTGGATTGCTCGGCAAGGGCCGCCGCGAGGAACTTGCGAACATCGACGAGCCCACCCTGCAGGCTATTTTGGACTGGTGCGCGCAGTTATGCGCCTACACCTTGTCGAAGCAGGGTGCGAACATGCCGCGTCTGAGCGATATCGAGGCCAGACTGCAGTTGCCGACGCCCACGCACGACTGAACCGAAGACAACCGTTATAGGAGCACGTTGATGACCGAAACGTTCGAACCCCGTATGACACCAGCCGAAGCTTGGGCATCACTACGTGAAGGCAACGAACGTTTCATATCGGGCGAGATGGCCCATCCATCGCAGGATGTCGCCCGTCGCCATGAATTGGCAGCCGCGCAGTCCCCTTTCGCCGTGATCTTCGGATGCTCCGATTCACGAGTGGCCGCTGAAATCATCTTTGACAAGGGTCTCGGTGACGTCTTCGTCGTACGCACCGCGGGGCACGTACTCGACACCACCGTAATCGGATCCATCGAATACGGTGTCGAAATACTCGGAGCCTCGCTGGTTGTGGTACTGGCTCACGACAACTGCGGAGCGATCGCGGCCGCCCACGAGGCTTTGACCACTGGACATCATGCCAATGGTTTTGTGCGCGCCGTCGTGGACCGCGTGTTGCCGTCGATTGTTCGTACCGGCAACGAGAGCAAGGGCGGGTTGGCGCTCGACAGGGTAGAGCTGGGACGCGAACACGTCCGCAACACGGTCGACCAGTTGTACACCTATTCAGCGCAGTTAGCCACAGCGGTCGACGAGGGACGCTGTGCCATCGTCGGAGTCGAATACGCGCTTCGCGATGGCGAAATATCCATGCTCGATTCACGCGGCCCCATCGACTGAGCTCCTCCCCGTTCGGTGTCCGTCCCGGTTGCCGGATTTGGGACGAGTTGCCCGGCAGTTGGCTATCGGCCGCACTTGTGGTGCACGATGTAGTCCATGAGCATCTCGTCACAAGCCGCCGACGCAGCCGGTCAGTTTCGGATTGAACACGACACTATGGGCGAGGTGCGGGTACCCGCACATGCGCTCTATCGCGCCCAGACCCAACGTGCCGTGGAGAACTTCCCCATTTCCGGCACTCCGCTGGAACGCGGCCACATCGAAGCGCTAGCGCGGGTCAAGAAAGCCGCCGCACACGCCAACGCCGAGTTGGGCGTGATCGATCGTGACATTGCCGATGCGATCGTGGCCGCCGCAGATCGAGTTGCCTCCGGCGATTTGGACGAGCATTTCCCGGTCGATGTATTCCAGACTGGCTCTGGAACCTCGTCCAACATGAACACCAACGAGGTGCTCGCAACCCTGGCCAGCCAGTCGCTGGGCCGGGACGTTCACCCGAACGACCACGTCAACGCGTCGCAATCCTCCAACGACGTTTTCCCCACCTCGGTACACGTCGCGGCCACATCGGGTGTGATCCGCGATCTGATCCCGGCCCTGGAACACCTAGCTGTCGCGCTAGAAGCGAAGGCGGCGGAATACCGCGAGGTCGTCAAGTCCGGTCGCACCCACCTGATGGACGCCACCCCGGTGACCCTCGGTCAAGAATTTGGTGGCTATGCCGCTGCCATTCGCTACGGGATCGAGCGACTGAATGCTGTACTGCCGCGGGTCGCCGAGGTGCCACTGGGCGGTACCGCTGTGGGCACCGGCATCAACACGCCCGCAGGATTCCCGCAGCGTGTCATCGAGTTGCTGCGTGAGGACACAAGCCTGCCGTTGACCGAAGCCCGCGATCACTTCGAGGCTCAGTCCGCTCGTGACGGGCTCGTCGAGCTTTCCGGCGCGCTGCGCACTATCGCGGTATCTCTGACCAAGATCTGCAACGACTTACGTTGGATGGGTTCAGGACCCAACACCGGTCTGGCCGAAATCCAGTTACCTGATCTCCAGCCCGGCTCGTCCATCATGCCCGGCAAGGTCAACCCCGTGATCCCAGAAGCTGTGCTGATGGTCGCTGCCCGGGTGATCGGCAACGACGCCACTGTGGCATGGGCTGGCGCATCGGGCAGTTTCGAGTTGAACGTGCAGATACCGGTGATGGCACTGGGCACTTTGGAGTCGATTCGATTGCTCTCCAATGCTTCGAAGGTGCTGGCCGATAAGGCCATTGCCGGGATCGTCGCCAACATTGACCGCGCCGCGGCCTACGCTGGCTCCAGCCCGTCCATCGTCACCCCGCTGAACCGTGTGATCGGCTATGAGGCCGCCGCGAAGGTCGCCAAGCATGCAGTCGCGAATGGTGTGACGGTCCGTCAAGCGGTGCTCGACCTTGGCTTCGTGGACCGTGGCGAGATCACTGTCGAGCAACTCGATAACGCTCTTGACGTGCTGAGCATGACTCGCCCACCTGCGGCCCATTGAGTAGGCTCGGCCTCATCGGACATTTCTGCATAAATCGCTGCCAGGAGGCCCGCATTGACCACACGGCAGGACAGGCTGGGCAAACCAGGCTCTAGATCTTCGAGGACAGGCGATCCGCGGGTACCCGCTTGGCTCAGGGTTACCCTCGCCATTGTCGTCATCGTCATCTGGTTCGCAGGAGCCGCTATCGGCGGCCCCTACTTCGGCAAGGTCAGTGAGGTCTCGTCCAATGACCAGACCACATACCTCCCAGAATCTGCCGAGGCGACTCAGGTTCAACACCTATTGGGAACCTTCAACACGTCGGACGCGATTCCGGTCGTTGTCGTATTCACCAGTGAAGCGCGGTTGACTGAAGCCCACATCGATGCGATGAACGCGGCCGTTGCCACACTGACGAGCATCGACGGCGTGGGCTCCGATATGTCCCCACTGCTTGCGTCTGACGACGGGATGGCAGCGCAGGCTTTTCTGACTATCGACAGCGGTGCTTCTGTCGGCGATGCGGTGCAGGCGATCTCGAAGGCGCTGAAAGCGCAGGCCCCAGCAGGCACGACAGCATTCGTCACGGGACCGGCGGCCTTCATCGCTGATCTGACTCAGGCGTTCTCCGGCATCGACGGAATACTTCTGATGGTAGCCCTGGTAGCCGTCTTTGTGATCCTGATCGTGGTCTACCGGTCATTGCTACTTCCCATTGCGGTGCTGATGACCAGCGTATTCGCATTGACGGTCGCCCTGTTGACGGTCTGGTGGCTGGCAAAAGCAGGGGTGGTGCTGCTCAGCGGACAAACGCAGGGCATTTTGTTCATCCTCGTCATCGGCGCGGCCACCGACTATTCGCTGCTGTACGTAGCACGCTACCGTGAGGAACTGCGCCGAAACGAGGCTCGTTGGGCAGCCACCAGGCGCGCGCTGCGCAGGTCTGTCGAGCCGATATTGGCGTCGGGTGGCACCGTCATCGCAGGATTGATGTGTCTGTTGCTCAGTGATCTGAAGTCCAACAGCACACTGGGGCCGGTCGCTTCCATTGGGATCGTCTTCGCCATGCTCGCGGCGCTGAGCCTGCTGCCTGCGGTCCTGTTTGTCTTTGGGCGCAGTGCTTTCTGGCCGAAGCGACCGCGCTTCGACCCCACGGCGACCGACGATAGTCCCGTGCCCACCACCGGCCTATGGGCGCGCATCGCCCATTTCATCGTGCGCCGCCCTCGGAACATCTGGCTCGCAACAACACTGCTCCTCATCGCCGGAGCCGCAGGTGTGACGCAACTGGACGCACAAGGAGTGCCCCAGTCCGATCTGGTATTGACCAGTTCAGGAGCGCGCGACGGGCAGGAGGCTCTCGGCAAGCATTTTCCAGCCGGTGGCGGCAGCCCTGCCTATGTTATCGCTGACGAAGACCACCTTCAGCAGGTCGCTGATCTGCTGGTGACGCATGCGGGCGTCGACAATGTGACTGTCCTGATCGAGGGGATGGACTACGTCACCGCACCGATGACACCCGACGGGATAGTCGGTTATGGGCCACCCGGTGCGGCGCCACCAGAGCCACGTGTCGTCGACGGCCAGGTCCTGCTTCAGGCGACGCTCGCTGATGCGGCCGATTCAGAACAGGCACAATCAACTATCCGGCAGTTGCGAGACGACATTGCCGAGTCGTCGACGCACGCCTTGATCGGCGGTGTGACGGCCACCGCCATCGATACCAACGATGCTTCGATCCACGACCGCAATCTGATCATTCCGGTGGTCTTGGCGATGATCCTGTTGATCTTGATGGTCCTGCTGCGTTCTGTTTTGGCACCGGTGCTCCTGGTCGTCTCAACCGTTGTGTCGTTCGGCACCGCGCTCGGTGTGGCGGCGATCATGTTCAACCACGTGTTCGACTTTCCTGGGGCAGATCCTGCCGTGCCGCTTTATGGATTCGTGTTCTTGGTGGCGCTTGGCATCGACTACAACATCTTCTTGATGACTCGAGTGCGAGAAGAGACTCTTGTCCATGGCACTCGCCGGGGCATCTTGCGCGGGCTGTCGGTCACTGGTGGCGTGATCACCTCAGCCGGTCTGGTTCTCGCCGCAACCTTCGCTGCGTTGTCGGTCATTCCGATTCTGTTCCTGGTGCAGATCGCATTCATCGTGGCCTTCGGGGTGTTACTGGATACATTCCTGGTACGAGCACTGCTGATCCCGGCACTGGTTTACGACATCGGGCCAAAGGTCTGGTGGCCGTCGAAATTGAGTCATCGAAAGGATGAGTCATGACGAGTGCCCCTGTGATCGTCTCGGGTGCCTCCGGCCTGATCGGCGAAGCCCTGGTCGACTCGCTACGTTCCGATGGCGTCCGGGTCATTGCTTTGGTGCGGCGGCCCGCTCGTACCGAAGACGAGGCCGAGTGGCTCTCCGGCGATAAGCCGTTCGATCCCGAAGTGCTCCGCGGGGCTCAGGCGGTGGTCAATCTCAACGGTGCGAGTATCGGAAGGCTCCCCTGGACAAGGTCTTATCGTCGAACGTTGGCGTTCTCGCGGCTGATACCGACGAAGACACTCGCACAGGCGGTGCGAGCATTAGGGTCCGACGCACCGGCTTTCATTTCAGCCTCAGCCGTCGGTTTCTACGGCGATCGCCCTGGCGAGCTGCTCACGGAAACAAGTTCTGCTGGCACCACATTCCTTGCCCGGCTGTGTGTGCAATGGGAGCATCAGGCGCTGACGGCAGGACCGGAGGCGCGTGTGACGCTGCTGCGCACCGCACCCCTGCTGCATCCTGACTCAGTGCTGCGACCCATGATCCGGCTGACACGCCTAGGGCTGAGCGGTCCGCTTGGTGGCGGGCGTCAAATCTGGCCGTGGATATCGCTTGCCGATCACATTCGGGCATTGCGCCACGTCATCGATAAGGGAATCGTAGGGGCGGTCAACCTTTCGGGGCCTGAACCCGCCAGTGCGAACGACATCGGACGCGCACTCGCGCTCGCAATGCATCGTCCCTACGTGCTCCCCGCTCCAGCTTGGGCATTGCGATGCGGGTTGAGTCGCGACGCCGCGGATTCGTTACTGCTGAGCGACGCGACTGTTAGACCTGAGACCCTGCTCAAGTCCGGGTTCGAGTTTCAGCACACGACGGCCGCGGCCGCCATCGCAGCAGTGATGGCATAACCGAGGTCAACGTCCCGTATGGTGCTCCAATGCTCAAGTTTTCCTTGATCTCCGCCGCTGCACTGGTTAGGGTCGAGGAATGAATCGTCTTATCCGTTTTGCCGGTATTGCTACTATCTCAGCGCTCAGCCTCACGATGATGAGCAGCCCCGCCGCTACTGCGGCAAAGAAACAACCCGGAACGGTTGTGGTGACCGAGCCTAAAGCGAAGAATCAATTCTATGACGAGGCACGAGCCATCACGGTGGATCATCGCGGCCGGGCCGTCGTGGCAGCCCGGATCGGTTTCAACAAAGTTGCTGTTTACCGCATGACCAAGAAGGGCAAACTGGACAAGAAGTTCGGCAACCGCGGGCGGCTATACCTCAAGACAAAATATGAACCCATCGACGTGACCACTGACCGCAATGGACGAGTCATCCTGGCTATCGCCAGCAATCCTCATGCCATAACTTCTACTGCACGGGTTATCCGGTTCACCGCCAACGGGAAGAAAGACAAGAAGTTCGGCAAGAAGGGCACCTTCCAGCGCAAGGGCTTCAAGGTGTCGGGTGTGGTCGCTGACGGGTCGGGACGAGTCATTGTCACCGGGCAGCACTCCCCTAAGAAGGGCCAGAACTTTGCTGAGGCCTTCCGGTTGAGCGCAAGGGGCAAGGTTGACACCGGGTTCGGCAGCAACGGACGTACTCGTCTTGCAAAATACGCCGAACAGGAAACCGGCTATCTCGGTACAACCTTCAAGCAAGCCTCATTCGATAGGCAAGGACGCATCCTCATCCTCACTGGTGTCAATAAGGGGATTTTGACTAACCCAGAGTTCGGTGTCACTCGTCTGCTTGCCAACGGACAATTCGATGCAACGTACGGCAGCAGTGGTGCGGGGTATACCGTCCGCGAATGGAACGTGAACGATTCAACGACTGGCACGTTCGGTTCAGCGATAGCCGTGCACCCCGACAGCAAGGTTTTTATTGGCGGCAACGCCACCTCCGTGACTGGGTTCCTCACGTCACAATTTGATGAATACGGCAATCTCACATCAGACATATCCACTGTTCGGTTCACCAAGAACCTGCTCGACAAAGCGGTTGCGGCGGTGCCCGCTGCCAACGGACGGGCAGTGTCAGCGGGACTTGTCTACAAGGGCGGGAAATACCGCGTCGGAGTGATGCGCACCAACGCCGACGGAACCCTGGACAAGACCTTCGGGAAGAAGGGCAAGACCCTCGTTAAGGTTCGCGGTTACAAACAGGTCCAAGCCGTTGACGCCGCTGTCGATAAGAAGGGCCGTATTTATGTGCTCGCTACGGCAGAAGGAAAGAAATACGGCACGTCGGCAAGCCGCGTCACCGTGATTCGACTCAAGGCAAACGGGAAAATTGACAAGAAGTGGGGCCGCTAACCGGCAAATTGGGATTAAAACCCCCTTTTCGGACAGGAAGATCGCATCTACTATGAGCAGATGCGGATACGTTCCTTAGGCACAGTTCTTCTAGCTTTCATCTTCGCTGTCGTCACGGCGACCACCACGGTTGCCGACGAATCGAGTCCCGCCGCCGCAGTTCCCACCACGATTACAGGGCGGTTTGTGGACGAGAACAACTGGCCGTTAGCGAAGATCGGTGTCTCGAACTGGGACTACGATTGGAATTATCGTGAGACCACAACAGACAAGAATGGCAACTTCGTCCTGACCGTATCGGTTGCTGAAGTGGGTTCAGTTGAGTTGACCTACTCCGATCAGGAGTTCGGGCAGTTCGAGGAAGTGACGTTGACTTTGCCACAGGTCACTCCTGGCAAAACACGCAGCATCGGCACGATCAGACTCTCGTCGGTGAGAAATCCCGGAAGACACAAGAAGGCCATCAAGACATCTTCGAAGAAAGCCGTGAAGAAGGCCTACCGCAAACGTTTCGCTAAGCAGGTTCGCAACGAAAAGCCCGTCAAGGTCAAGGGGTGCAAAGCCGCGGCTACGCCCAAAGCTCTGCAAAAGCGAGAGTTGAAGGCGGTTAATCTGTTTCGTGCGATGGCAGGCCTGGCGCCAGTCAAGCTCGACAAGAAACTATCTCAGCGGGCACGAGCCGCCGCATTGATCCAATACCGGCAGGGCTACCTGGATCATTACCCAGCGAAGTCGACGAAGTGCTACACGAAAGCCGGCGGCGCGGCCTCCAGTGAGTCCAACCTGTCGATGGGGTGGGTCGGTGCCGGAAACATGAACGGCTATATGATCGATCCGGGTTCGGGAAACACGGCAGTCGGCCATCGTCGCTGGATCATGGCGCCTGGACTGACAAAGATCGGCACCGGTTACGCCGGTACGTTCAATGCGCTGCATGTGACATCGGATCCGAACTATGCCAAGCCGACTCCACAGTGGATCAGTTGGCCGACGGCAGGTTTCTTTCCCGATCAGTTAGAACCGTGGGGGCGCTGGTCGTTCATGACGGCCCGCCACGACCTCTCTTTCAAGAAGGCAAACGTCACGGTCACCATCAAGGGCAAGAAGCAGAAGATCAAGGTGTATCGCGGGGCAGATGGCTACGGCTATCAGCAAGGGCTCAGCTGGGACTTCAACAAGATTCCCAAGGCCAAGGGGAAAAAGACTACCGTTGTCAAAGTTGCCGTCTCTGGGATCCAGTTGCGCGACGCAACGACGTTGCCCACCGTGACTTACAGCGTCAAGCTATTCCGCGGCTAGCTCTCACCCCCGGAGGCTCGATGCGAATGGTTGCCCGGAATGCAAGGTGGTAGTGCAATATGTTGCACTACCACCTTGCATATGAGGCTACCGAGACATTGAATCAACCGGTGCCGAGCACCGCCTGCAGGCCGTCGGCGATGGTTCCACGCCAGCAGACGTCGTCATGGCCGCCGTCGTATTCGACGTAGGTGAACTCGTCCCAAAACGAGCGCAACTGCGGCATGACCTGACGATGCAACGGAGTGAGTACCCACTCGTTCGTGCCCACTTCGCAGTAAGCACGGCCATTGACAGTCGCACTGTCTGCTCGTGGCGAAAGGGAGGCCTCCTCATCTGTCAGATCGATCAGCCACAGCGACGCCGATTGGCTGATGACCGAACCGACCTGTTCGGGGTGACGCAAAGCGGTCAATAACGCGGTCAATGCGCCCAGACTCTGACCCGCCACCACGGTTCGTGACGCATCCGTGCTGATGCGCGGATCCAGGGTCCGTGCCCATGGCACGACGTGCTCAGCAAGGTGTGTCGCGGCTCGTACCGGGGGGACTGCTGCACGAGTAGGTGACATCTGATCTGGCTTGCCCGGGAGGGCGGCCTGGAAGGATGTTGCTGTGCCCAAGCCCTATCCGAGCGAGTTCCGTGATGACGTGGTGCGTGTCGCGCGGGGCCGTGAGTCCGGAGTGACGATCGAGCAGATCGCGAACGACTTCGGGGTTCACCCGATGACGCTGCAGAAGTGGCTCCAACGTGCCAAGGTCGAGGATGGCGCCAAGCCCGGCCAGTCGCGGACGGAGTCGGCCGGGCGCGGTGACGGTGACCAATGTCGGGTCGATATCGCCTGCTTCATTGGTGGTGGTTCCGTCAACACCGACTCCATAGGGGGAGAATGCGGTGCGCATGGAGTTCTTGGATTGGGTGGCTGCACTATTCGTGGGGAACGGAGTCGTCGATCAGTCGAAGGCTGTGTTCTCAGCACCAGAGCCGTCCGAGCGGCCCACGTTCAGGTAAGAGTGGTTGCGGACCAGGGACTTGGCCGCTGCGTCGAATTCGACGAGCTTTCCGGTTCCTGGGTCGGCGGTCACAAAACCGCCGATCGCGTTGCCCTCCTCGTCACGAACAATGGTGCGAGTCTCCGAACGCCATTTTGCATCGGAGAAGTAGACCTTGCGGTTCGCCGAGTCAAACGCGAGCTGGTAGCCGTTGCGGACGCCGGTGTCGAAGGTCTCGACCGTTGCGCTCCACTGATTGGCGGCATTCGCCGGCGTGGCGGCGTGAGTTGCGGGTACGGCAGCGACGGATGTCAACGCTAATGCGGCAATGGCCGTCAAGGCCACTCGTACGTACTTACGCGGTGATCGCTGCGAGGTTGAAGCGGCGCTATTCAGCGACTGCGTCATCAGATATTCCTTTTTCGACAGGTGCGAGTTCGGCATCATCCCACCCGCACAGTTTAGGTGACACTTGCCTAAGCAAGGTTAGCCTCACCTTATGCACATATCTCACAGTGCGCTACAGCGCGTCTCAGATTTTGGGCATAGTGGGGTCACGCATGCGATCTCGATGCGCTCAACTCAGGAAGGGGGCGTGATCTCGAACCGTCCGCGGGCTCAATACGGCGTGTACTCAGCCGCGAACCGTCGCAAAATTCGTGAAAGCGCCTAGTACGCGAGGACGGTTTACGAATTTCGCGACGGTTAGCCGCTTCTAGTGCGCACTACACCTCGTAGGACTCGAGCATTTCGGTGACCAGTGCCGCGACCGCAGAACGCTCCGGACGGTTGAGCGTCACATGCGCGAATAACGGGTGCCCTTTGAGCGATTCGATCACTGCGGCCACACCGTCATAGCGACCGACGCGTAGGTTATCGCGCTGTGCGACATCATGGGTCAACACGATGCGCGAGTTCTGTCCCACGCGTGAGAGCACCGTGAGCAGCACATTGCGTTCGAGCGACTGGGCCTCGTCCACAATGACAAACGAGTCATGGAAAGACCGTCCGCGAATGTGGGTCAACGGCAGCACCTCAAGCAGACCCCGATCCATCACTTCGTCGATGACGTGCTGGCTCACCACAGAACCGAGCGTGTCGAATACCGCCTGACCCCAAGGGTTCATTTTCTCGGACTCACTACCGGGCAGATAGCCCAGTTCTTGCCCTCCGACTGCGAATAATGGCCGAAACACGACCATCTTGCGATGCTGCCGGCGCTCGAGCACCGCTTCAAGTCCGGCGCAGAGCGCTAGCGCTGACTTGCCGGTCCCGGCGCGTCCGCCGAGCGAGACGATTCCAATCGACTCGTCCATCAGCGCCGCGATGGCGAATCGCTGTTCGGCAGATCTGCCATGGAGCCCGAATATTTGCTGATCACCGCGTACGAGTTCAATGTGCTTGTCGGCGGTGACTCGCCCTAACGCCGATCCACGCGGGGAATGCATGATGACCCCGGTGTGACAGGGCGCAGCGGAGAACTCTGCCACGGACTCTTCATCCAGATCGGCGATGGCGACTGACTCGTCCTCCCAGAACTGCCCCAACCGCTCTGCACTGACATCGAGTTCCATCACCCCGGACCAACTGGTGTGCGCCACCGCTTCAGCGCGGTATTCCTGCGCGTCGATCCCCATGGCTGCTGCTTTGACCCGCATCGGAAGGTCTTTGGACACCATGGTGACGTCGCATCCCTCAGACTGCAGATTGGCCGCAACGGCGAGAATGCGCGAGTCGTTGTCCCCGAGCCGGAAGCCCGCGGGCAGTGCGGTCACGTCAATGTGATTGAGTTCGACCCGGATCGTGCCACCCGACTCGCCCACCGCAACGGGCCGGTCGAGGCTGCCGTGTGCAATTCGGAGATCATCCAGGAACCGCAACGCGCTGCGCGCGAAGTAACCCAGGTCCGGGTGATGGCGCTTGGCTTCGAGCTCAGTGATGACCACGAGCGGCAGAACCACGTCATGTTCCGCGAAGCGCAGCAGCGCCCTGGGGTCGGACAGCAGCACAGATGTGTCGACCACGAAGGTCTTGGCTGCGGTGGCGGTCTCGGTGTCTTCGCTCGGAGCAGCGGCAGCGCGGGTATCCGTTGCGGTGTCCATCGTTTCTCCCCTCACGGCGCCAGCGCGCCGAGTCATCGGTGCGTTAGCGTCCTGTGAGTAGTGGATCCACCCATAGGGCCAAATTACATCGATGTGATTTGTCTCGCTAGCGTTGCGGCCCAGATGTCACCTGAAGTTCACATTGGATGATGTGAGAAGAAGGTCACATTGCACTGAGTGCAATGTTGCACTTAGTGTAACTACATGATGAAAATCGTGGACCGTCGCGCAGCCAACAGGCAGCGCACCCATGAGGCGATCTTGTCGGCGGCGCAGGAACTCGTTCGCGAACGCCGACAGGCCGACTTCAGTTTTGAGGAACTGGCAACCCGCGCGGATGTTTCGCGGCGCACGGTCTTCAACCACTTCCCTACCCGCGATGATCTGACCCTGGCCCTGTGTAACGACATTCTGGCAGCGGTAATTGAAGATTTTCGCCGCTGCGCGATGGAGGTTCCAGTAGGAGATTCGAGTCGAGACAACTACTTCGATGCGATCTTCACCGCTCTTGCTGCAACCGATCTACCCGGTGCGATTCGCACTATCGTACGGATTTTGCCGGAGAACGAGACTGACGAGCGTGTTTCGGCGATCATGCATCAAGCGCTCACCCTGCTCGACGGCGTCATTCGGTCCGAGACCATGCGCCGTCTTCCCGGTACCGATGAATTCCAGGTCGATCTCTTTGTCAGTGCGCTCGTCAACGGCCTGGCCACGGCAAGCGAGCATTGGCTCAAATGCGGGGTTGAGATAGATCAGGCATCGGACGACGACTGGCAACCTTATTTCCACGCCGTCATCACCCAGTTGCGGCACGGCCACCTCACCCCTGCTCCCCCGTCCACCTCGTAGCGCCTGCCTGCACCGGCACAGCACCCAAAGCTTCACCTCATCTGCTCGTCCTCAATCTCTATTTGAGCATCACCTCGGCGATCCGCTTCGCCCGAAAGGAAACTCATGGCGGCATTTTTGTACCGACTCGGCCGGTTTTCAGCCGAAAAGCGCTGGTATGTGCTGGTGGCCTGGCTACTCGTCCTGTCATTATCGGCCGGTGCTTACGCGGCGTTCGCAGGCACGATGTCAACAGCCATCTCGATTCCAGGAACCGAGACTGAGCGCGTCACCAACACCTTGAGTGAGAAGTTCCCGGACGCATCCGGCGGTACCGGAACGCTCGTCGTCGTCACCGATGACGGTTCGCCGTTGACTGCGGAGCAACGTCAGGACGTCGGCGCGCTGCTCAGTGAGATCGCGGAGATCGACGAGGTCACCGCCGTCACGAATCCTTTCGAGGTTCAAGAACAGTTGGCCGCGCAGGCTTCACAAGTCACTGAAGGAAGCGACGAGTTGGAAGCCGCCGTGGCGGAACTCGACAAGTCGCAGGCCGAGGTCGACAGCGGAACCGCGCAACTCGACTCCGGCCAGGCACAGCTTGACGAGCAGATTGAGCAGGCACGCCAGGCCGGCGTCTATGATTCGGCCGCGGACGAGTTCAACGCTCAGCAGGCCGAGATTGACGCCACTCGTAAGACGCTCGAAGAAGGCCAGGCCAAGATCGACGCAGGACGGGAACAGGTCGCACAGCAGCAACCGCTGCTGGAGGCTGGCAAGGTTCTGCTCGATGGTGCCGCCAATATCCGTCTGGTCAGCTCTGACGAGTCCGCTGCCCTAGTCGCGATTCAGTTCAACGACTCGATCTTCGACGTCCCGGAAGAGGCCAAAGACGAAATCGCCGCTATGGCCGAATCTGCTGGTATCGATGGCGTGAGCGTGCTGCCTTCGAGCGACATCTCGCAGGCGATCCCCAAGATCGTGGGAACTGCGGAGATCGTCGGTGTCGTGATCGCTGCCATCGTGCTGCTGGTGATGCTGGGTACCTTTGCGGCCGCGGGGCTACCGCTGCTCAACGCGCTCATTGGAGTCGGCGTCGCGGCTCTTGGTGCACTCGCGCTATCCAGCGTGGTCGAGTTCATCTCTGTCACCCCGGTTCTTGCCGTGATGTTGGGTCTGGCTGTGGGTATCGACTACTCGTTGTTCATCCTCAACCGGCACCGCCGTCAGCTCAAAGCCGGAATGGAAGTCTATGAATCCATCGGGCTGGCCAACGGCACATCCGGCAATGCGGTCGGGTTTGCGGGTTCGACTGTGATCGTCGCACTGCTCGGCTTGAACCTGACCGGTATCCCGTTCCTCGGGCTGATGGGAACCGTGGCTGCCGTGGCGGTGGCGATTGCGATCCTGGTGGCGCTGACGCTGACTCCAGCCATGCTCGGCTTGTTGGGCGAACGCGCATTGAACCGCCGGGAACGCAGCAAGGCTGGATCCGGTGGACAACTGCGTGCCGCCACCAAGCCGATGTCGACCTGGCGTGCCGTTGCCACCCTTGTTGTCGGAACAGTGGCGCTGGGTGTCATCGCCCTCCCCGCCACCTCGATGCGACTCGGCCTGCCGGACGGCTCCTCCGAACCGGTGGAGTCAGCCGCCTATCAGGCGTTTACCACTGTTGCCGACAAATTCGGTCCCGGAACCAACGGTCAGCTACTCGTTGTCGCGACGTTGGATGACCCAGTGACCGAGGAGACCGCCGTGCTGCAACAAGCTGCGGTGGTCGAGAAACTCATCGGTCATGACGATGTCACGGCAGTTGCTCCGATCGGTTACTCCGAAGACGGCACCATCTTGGCTTTCCAGGTGGTTCCCGCGGAAGGACCCAGTGCGGAGTCGACGGCAGAACTCGTCCATACTCTGCGCGACCAAAGCCCACTCGACGTTGACGGTCAGCAGGCGACTATCGGTGTTGCCGGCAACGCCAGCGCTGGAATCGATGTCTCCGACAAGCTTGCCGATGTGCTGCCGATGTACCTGACCGTGGTCATCGGGTTGTCACTGCTGATTTTGATGGTCGCATTCCGGTCTGTGCTCGTGCCGCTAACGGCATCGCTCGGATTTGTACTGTCGCTGTTCGCGTCGTTCGGTGGCATCACCGCGATTTACCAGTGGGGCTGGCTGTCGAATGTGTTCGACGTGCATGCTCCGGGACCGATCCTGAGCTTCCTGCCGGTGATCATGATCGGAGTTCTGTTCGGGCTCGCCATGGACTATCAGTTGTTCGCGGTCACGGGAATGCGCGAAGCCTACGCCCACGGAGTGCCAGCGCGGCTGGCCGTGGTTCGCGGGCTGAACTCTGGACGCTCCGTCGTCACGGCCGCGGCGATCATCATGATCTCGGTGTTCGGCGGCTTTATCTTCGCCGAGTCCACCATGATCCGTGCGATCGGCTTCGGTCTCGCCTTCGGCGTGCTGATCGATGCGTTCGTGGTACGTCTGCTGTTGATCCCCGCGGCCATGCACTTGCTCGGTGACGCCGCCTGGTGGTTCCCGAAGTGGCTCGACCGCCTGGTGCCCGATGCCGACATCGAAGGCGCGCAGTTGGAACGGTCACACCCGCTGCCGTTGTCGCATCACGACGAGGACGAGCCCGCCACTGGCGCCGAGCGTTCCTGACCTGATATGGCTCTTCCTGCCCTGAGATATCAGGGCAGGAAGAGCCATATCGCACCGGGGACCTGGTATCGGACCGTGGCCCCTATGTATCTGGTACCCAAATTGAAATCGTTATTGCGACATATCATGCGACTACATTGCATATGGGCTACCGGTGCGCCTACCGAGGACGTGAGATTGCCAAAACAGGCAACCTCACACTGCCGTTGCCTTCAAAACAGCGAGAACGAGTGCTCTCAGTCAAACGCTGTGAAGTCTCGCAGGCAGATGTATCGGACGAGATAACTCGTGTTGAGGCCTATATCCGGGATCTGCTCGATGATGGGGCGATTCCCCTCCCTGAATTTGTCGATCTGGCACGCATCAACCAGTGGGCGGTAGGAGCCCAGCGACGACACTGGGGCTGGGAATAAGACATTACAATGACAACACCCCCTGACCATATTTTCACTGGTCAGGGGGTGTTTCTTGGTAGCGGGGGCAGGATTTGAACCTGCGACCTCTGGGTTATGAGCCCAGCGAGCTACCGAGCTGCTCCACCCCGCGTCGCATTGAATACCTTACGGCAGACCGAGGTTTTTACCAAATCGTCAACGGCTCGGCTTATTGCGAGGCAAGTGACTCAAGGCGGTACAGGGCAACTCGTCCCGTCTGACCCACCGCGATATTCCGCAATGTCGCGCGCAGCGCGGCGGCCACGTCAGGCTCGATCAGCTCGTCCAAAATCATCACGTCGAATACATCTGCCGCCTCGGCGCATTCGGCCCCGACCGGACACGTCTGCACATCAAACAGCATCGTGGTCAGATTCGCGGTCGGCTCAGGCGGCACCGCATCGACGATCAGAAAATCCGTATCGAGATGCTCCGCGGCAGCGTGATTGAACTCGTCCAAAACCCCACTGCCCACCCCGATGATCAGATCCGGACCCGCCCTCAGCGCATCCGTCATCGCTTCAGCCAGTTCCGCAGGATGGGACGAGGGCTCCCACACAACTTCAGCCTGCGACTGCGCCGCTGACTCGATCTCGGTACGGAACTCGTGATGAAATCCATTCACGGACCCAGAATCCAGACCGAAGACGTGCCAAAGCTGCTGCGACCCGCCCACCGAGACGGTGGCACCGGAATCTGGTTCAGGCGCATCCGACTGCCCATCGGAACAGCCACTTGCGACCAGCAGCGCAGCCAACAACCACACCGCGATGGCATGGTTCTGGCTGCGCCGAGAAGGGGTGATACGCAACTACCTAGGCACCCGCTTCACCACGGTATTCCGCGTAGCCGACTTCTTGGAGGACTTCTTGGCTGCCTTCTTCTTGGCCACCTTCTTGGTCTTCGCCGACTTCGCCGTGACACTCACATAGCCCGGCTTGCTGGCAGTGACACGCACCGTGATGCGCTTGCCTGCCAGCTTCTTGGTCAGCTTCAGCGTCGCCTTCGCGCCTTTCGCGCCCTTGATGGCCTTGCCACTGGCGTACCAGCGGTAAGTCAGCGACGGAACGAGCGCCCACTTGCCAGGCTGGACACGCAACTTTTTGCCAACCTTCGCCTTGCCCTTGATCCGAGGCTTCACGGTGGTGAGCTGACCACTGGCAATCGTCACAGGAGCCGAAACCACTGAGGTCTCCTCGTAACCCTCGAGTGTGGCCGCGACACGTACTCGCACGGCCTTGCCGACCAAGCTCGGCGTCACCTGCAAGGTGGCGGCAGTAGCGCCGGGTACATCGGTCCCGTTCGCGCTCCAGCTGTAGGTCAGTTTCGTTCCGGCAGGCCACTGTCCTGGTTGTGCGGTCAATCGCTGATCAACCTGGGGTTTGCCCGAAATCGTCGGGAGTGGAGCGACGAGAGCATTCTTGACCACGAAGATCGTGCGGTGGGCCTCAGCCACGTTTCCGGCGTCGTCAGCCACCGAATAGGTCAGTTCGTACTCACCCAACGCACCAGTGTTGACAGAGCCGGTCACGGTGATGCGGTCGGTGATGTCGCCGTCGACGTTGTCGTACGCGGTAACACCCGCAAGCGCGTCGAATGGTTCACCGAATTTGACCGTGGTGTCGCCCGGCGCGGAGATGGTCGGTTCTTCCAGGTCAACACGCTGCAGGGTGACCTCGTCGACTACCGTGTTGTCGTCACTGCGGTAGGTCGTCACCGTGATGGAGCGGTCGGTGACGGCAACGTTGGAGTAGTTGCGCTTGTTCTCCTGGTTGATCACCGCAGCGAACGGCGCTTCTGGCGCACGCACCGAGTAGTACTTGCTGCCCGAAGCGGAGTTCGCGGTCACGTACAACACGTCACCCGGGTTCGCTTCAACGACCGGCTGAGCCACGCCACCAACCTCAACCGGCTGGCCATCGTTGAGCAGCCAACTGCGGGTATAACTGTGGTCGTGGCCCATCAGAACCAGGTCGAAACCCAGGTCGGAGATAGTCTCAGGCATGTTCGCACGGCGATCCAGAATGTCTGAGTCATTGGTGTGCGCGGCGACCGAGTAGATCGAGTGGTGGAATGCGAGCACCTTCCACTTGGCATCCGCCCCCTGTTCCTGGACCACCTTGGTCATGAACTCTGCGTGACTCGCGTGGTCGCGGCTGTTGGAGTTGAGCACCACATATAGGACATCGTTGTACTTGAACCAGTAATTGCCACCCGAACTGGTGGAAGAACTAGCTGCCCCATATGACGGATCCCAGTTGGGCTGGTTGAAGTGCTGTTCGTATGCCTTGGAGCCGACATCGTGGTTGCCATTGACCGGCACCAAAGGAACGGAGCGCAACTGCTCCGGAGCGAGGAACGCGTCATATTGGCTTTCATTGTTCGCGTGCTCGACCTGGTCTCCGGCAGAGAAGATGAAGTGACTGTCGGGGAATGCGGCTTGAGCGGTGTTCAGCGTATTCACCCAACCGGTGCGGTCGTTCTGGACATTGCCGGACGCTCCGATCTGCGGGTCACCGACAAAGATGAAGCTGTAGTCATCACCGAATCCCTGGGTGCGGAACGAGTACACGTCGGACCAGCCGTTGGTCTCGTCGCCCACCCGGTACAGGTACGCAGTGTCGGGTTCCAGGTTGGTGATGGTGGCGTGGTGGAAGAACTGGCTGTCAGTCGTCGGTCCGCTTTGCGCCGAGAACGAGCGCGCCTGCGCCCCAGGGAACGCATCTCCGACCTGATCGGACGCCTTGGCCACCTGGACCGACTGGGTGGCGGCAGCACTGGTGTACCAGACCAAGTTGCGCTGCGACTCGTCGGAACCGATGTTCAGCACCAGGTCACTGATCTCAGGAATCTCAGGGGTGAAACTGGCGACAAGTTCGGTGAAATCGAAGTAGATGTCCGAGCTGTTCTCTCGACCTTGGTGCAATTCCACCGCGATCGTGTTGGAGCCTGCTGTCAGCGCGGACTTCGGGACATCGAATGAAACCGGCTTGGGGCTCGAGTCATTGGAACCGCCGTATTGCATGTTGGCGGTGATGTCCTGGTCGTGGAAACCTGCGACCTTCGTGCCGTTGACATACACCGTCAACGCGTCGTCGTATTGCACCGCTGCTCTGAACCGCAATGCGTCATCGAGCTGCTGTTGGGTCAACGAGACGCTGGTGCGGAAGAAGAAGGCTGGCACGTCTGGGTATCCCGTGCCGTTGATGAACTGGTTCAGCAGTGTCGCAACTGGGAAGTTCGCGCCACCGACATCGTTGGGGTTGCTTGACGTGGCTTGGCCACCCTTGGCTCCGAACGGTGACTTGCCGGTCTTCCAGCCGGTGTCGCTGAAGGACGGGGCGGTCCAATCGGTGCGATTGGGCAGGCTCTGAGCTGGATCGGTGTTGTCGTCCAGATACTGCCAGTCAGTCGTGCCAGCACTGATTAATGTGACATCTGCAGTCGCTGCAAGGGCCGTTGTCGGCGCAAGCGTGCTGCCGAGCAACGCGCTGAGCGTGGCGGCGACTAGCACCGATCGCAGCGTTGATCGCTTGGACACAGTCATGGTTGCCTTTCGATTGGGAGTCGACCAGATCTTTGGTCGACTCCCATGCAACCCACATCGCCCGACGCCAGGGTTGATCACAGGCAAACAGCACGTGAAGTGCTGTTGCCAATTCGGTGTCGCGCCGCACCATACGGCGCGATACCGCGATCAACCCGCTGCGTTGACCTCACGCTCGGCGGCCACCGCACGATCCAATGCAGACTGCAACGCGTCCTGGGCGCGACCGTAGGCAGCGAAGTCACCGTTCTCAAGGGCGGTCTGCCCCTGTTCCCAGGCTTGCTCCATCTCGTTCAACGCAGTACTGAGGCGATCCTGCGCGGAAGAACTCGTCCCCGGGTCTGAGGTGCCCGGGTCGGACGTTCCGGGATCGGTGCCGGGTTCGCCGTTCCCATCAGGTCCGGGTTCGGCGCCTGGGTCAGTGCCTGGGTCCGTACCAGGCTCAGCGCCGGGGTCGGTCGCATCCGGTTCGTCACCGTCCGGCGCCGGATCTAGTGCCGGCGCTGTCGCGCCGTCATTGTCAGCAGTCTCTGCTCCAGAGTCACCGCCGAAGACCTGGTCCAGCGCGTCGGATAGTGAAGTGCCGAATCCGATCTCGTCGCCGAAGGCAACCATCACATAACGCAGCAACGGGTAGGTCGAGCCCTGCGACGAGTATGCGTATACCGGTTGGACGTACATCAGACCGCCACCGACCGGCAAGGTCAGCAAGTTGCCCAGTTCGATGGTGGAGTTACCTTGTTTGAGGAAGGTGAACGCCTGAGCGACAGTCGAGTCGGTGTTGAACTTGGTTTGAACCTGCCCCGGACCAGGAACTGTGGAATTTCGAGGCAAGACGAGCAACCGCAGTTTTCCGTAATCCGGCGACTTCACCCCGGCTTGGTTGCCAGCGTCCGCATCTGCGGCCAAGAATCCCGTCAAGATCTGCCGGTCTGAATTACCACCCGGGATGAATGTCGAAGTCAGCGAGAACGACGACTTCTCCTGTGTCGGCATTTGCAGCGTCACATAGTACGGCGGCTGCAGTGAAGCACGCGCAGTGCTCTCATCGACATTGGTGGTCGGATCGAATGGCACCTGCCAGAAGTCCTGTGCGGTGAAGAACGACGCGGCATCGGTCACGTGGTACCGAGACAGCACGGTGCGCTGCACCTTGAACAGATCCTCGGGGTAGCGGAAGTGCGCCATCAGGTCGCCACTGACCTCGCTGATCGACTTGACCGTGGAAGGAAAGACCTTCTGCCAGGTGCGAAGCACGGGGTCGTCCTCGTCCCAGGCGTACAAGGTGACCTCACCGCTGAACGCATCGACAGTCGCCTTAATGGAGTTACGGATGTAGTTCACCCGCGCCGGTTCAAGGGCATTGACAGACGAGGACGAGGCCGTCAACGAGTCACTGGTCGCGGCGTCGAGTGCCTGCGAGGTCGCATACGGGAAGGTCGACGAAGTTGTGTAACCATCGACAATCCACACCACTTTTTCGTCCACCACTGCCGGGTACACGCGACCATCCAAGGTCAGGTATGGAGCGACCTTGGCGACGCGGTCTGCCGGTGCTCGATCGTAGATGATCTGCGACTCGGAGTTGACGCGGTCTGAGAACAGGATCTGTTCGGAACGCATATTGATCGCATACAGCATTCGGGACAAGAACGAGTCCAACTTCGGTCCAGCAGAAACCTGGTCCGTGGGGAACGTGGTCTTGATCTGGCCTTCTGCTGAGTCATCCGGGTAGTCGAGCTCCCATGGCTCCGTACCTTCAGGGGCGCCAACGATGGAGTAGTCGGGTGCGTTCGGACTGAAGTAGATCCGCTCCTCATAGGGGGAGCCGCCGTTACCGCTGAGGCGACCCGACGATGGAATGTCTGCCTCGTAGAAGGCTGGGGAGCCGTCGGCGCGAACCTGGTTACCGTATGCCGCCACCACACCGAAGCCGTGGGTGAAGACGGTGTGCTGGTTGACCCAGTTGCGCTGGTCGTCGCCAAGACCGGCCAAGTTCAGTTCACGAACACCGATGACGGTGTCGTGTGAGCCGTCTTCGAAGGAGTACTTGTCCACCGCCAACGTTTCAGCGAAGTTGTAGTACTGCTTGTTCTGCTGTAGTTGCCTAAAGGCTGGCGAGACGATATTCGGGTCGAGAAGACGAATCGATGCGGTGGTCTCGGCGTCCTCACGCAACGCGCCCTGTTCCGCGGTGGTCGTCGCGGCGTATTCCCGGACTTCCATGTCATCAAGGCCGAAGCCGGTACGCGTCGCGTCAATGTTGCGCTGAATGTACGGGGCTTCAAGTTCCTGCGCGTTGGGCTGCACTTGGAAGCGTGCGATCAAGGCCGGGTAGGCGCCCCCGATGAGCACTGCGGTCACCAGCATGAGCCCGACACCGATGGCAGGCAGCCGCCAGTTGCCGCGAATGGCACAGACGATGAACATCGCTGCCACGACTACAGCCACGGCGGCCAGGATCATACGAGCCGGGATGCCTGCGTGGACGTCGGTGTAGTCGGCGCCTTGCGCTATCGAGGTGGACGAAAGCAAGGTCTCGTACTGAGAGAACCAGATGCGTCCGGCCAGGATGAGCATCAACACGGCAGCGGTGATGTTGAGTTGACGGCGTGCAGCATTGGTCACTGCGAAGCCGATCTTGTTCCCGTTACCCTGCTTGATCTGAATTCCGCCGTAGAGGTAGCTCATTACGATGGCCACCAGCAGGCTGAGAACCGTCACCACGATGACGAACGAGAAGATGAACTGGATCGCAGGCACTGCAAATACATAGAAGCCCAAGTCGATGCCGAACTGTGGGTCCGTCTGACCAAAGGATTCCGCATTGAGCCATACCTGGAAACTCTGCCACTGTGCGGCCGCACCGACTCCGGCGAAGAGCCCGAGCACTACCGGAACACCGATGACTGCGATCTTGCGCAGCGGTTCGAAGGCCTCGCGGTATTGATCCATTGGCGTGGGACGCAGTGCGGCGCTGGGGTAGACCGGACGTCCCCGGTGAGCCAGGAAAGCGCTCAGCCACACCGGAATCGCCATGACGGCCAGCCCGATGAGGAACAACACGATCATCGAGAACCACTGTGTCGTGATGACGTTGCTGTAGCCGAGCTCAGAGAACCACCAGTATTCGGTGAGGTATCGCGATGCCAGCAGCGTCAAACCGATCACCAGCACCAGGAAGGCAATCGTGGCACCCAACGGTCCGAAGCGGCGCATTGGGGTGTCGTCATCCACGCTGACTGATCGACGCGGTGGATTGCTTGCAGTGGACGTCATCGTATGCGAGCCTCTCGTCACATGGCGGTTAGGGCTGACCCAGTGGCGGTAATCAGAACTTCAAGAATCCCACATTTTCCTGGTAACTGACCAAACAACTGTCCGTTGGGCGGACAAATCAGGGCGAATGCCACGTCCCGCTACGGTTGGGGGCACCGCGGCAGATTGTCCGTCGAGCCTGCGGCGATGTCCTGTAGCGCCTGGTATGCCTCGTGCAGGTTCTCAACCGCGATCACTTCAAGCTCGCTGGGCACTCGGGTGATATCGCCGCAGTTGGCTGCGGCAGCGACAAACCAGTCGGCGCCGGCACGCACCGCCCCGTCAAGTTTGTGATCGATGCCGCCGATGGGGCCGACTGAGCCGTCGACGTCAACGGTCCCCGACCCGGCAATCGTTTCACCACCGGTCAGTTCACCTTCGGTGAGCTGGTCGATGATGCCGAGCGCGAACATCACTCCGGCGCTCGGACCGCCGATGCGTTCTGCGTCGATAGTGATGTCAAACGGCATGTCGTAGTCGGGATTGAGCAGCACGCCAAGGCGCGTGGCGGGTTCCACGGCGACAAGATCTTGGTCTGCTGCGGTCGGATACGTATACGGCGCGAAGTTCAAGGTGACCTGTTCGCCATCACGTTGCACAGAGACGTCAACGGGTTCGTCCGGGGTGAGTTCTTTGACGACGTCCAACAATTGTGTGTAGGTCGTGATGTCGTGCCCATCGACCGCTTCGATGATGTCGCCGTCTTCGATGACGTCCACCGCCCTCGTGATGTCCTCATCCTCATCGAGGCCGACCTCGTCGCGATTTATCGCACCGACCACCTTGAGCGTGGCTGGAACCTCGTAGCCCAGCTCACTGAGCGCGGCAACAGACGCGGAATTCTGAGACGAGGCCATCTCCGCCAGGTTGATCTCACGCACCTCATCACTGGTGGTTTGAGGCGGATAGTAGACCTCCACGGGGGCGACAGTCTGCGAAGGTGAGATCCAGCTCGCAAGCACATTGAGCATCGCCAGCGGCGATTCGCGCGATCCGCTCACCCCGACGGTGGTCAGCAGCAGCTTCCCGGAAGTGGCGAAAGTAGGCGCTCCCTCAATATGGATGACGGGGTGCACGACGCCCTCGGAGTCCTCATAGCTGCCGAGTACGTCCTGGGTCTGACCTGCCGCCGTGGTGACGTAAGGCATCGGGACGAGCAAAAACCCGACGAGCAGCACCGCAGTTAACGTTCCGGCGATCTGACCGACTGACCAGTATGGCCGTTTCATGAAACTCCTCTTGATCGGCGCATTGCTGCAATGGTTCCAGCGAGCGCCACTGCCGCTCCCGCCGCACCCAAGGCTGCCACACTTCGTCGTTTCACCAATCCCCCAGCGATTCCATGGCGGGCGGTGACGTGGGCGGCGATTTGGCGAGCGCACTCCGCGGTCGAGTATTCACTGCGCCAACCGTGGTCCGCCAAAGTGTGAGGCAGTACCGTCCACGGGTACACAGCGTAAGCGATATCCGAAGCCGGAACGGCGAGCAGCCCGGCGCGATGCAGTCTTTCGGCAGTGTTCATGGCGGCGGTCTCGCTCAACGACACGACGCGGCGCCCTGCGATGGTGGCGATTGTCTTGGTGTTCTCAGTATCGGGAATCGCTGCACCGGCCGGGTCCTCTTTCACCGCTCCGACAGTGAGCGTTCCGGTGATCTCATCGGTGACGACGAGCCGAATCGCGCTGGCAAGGTCGGACACATGGAGGAATTGCCATCGTTTGGCACTGTCACGTAGTTCGAGCAGGCGCGGCACTTCGAAATGCCGGGTGATCATCGTGTCGAGATCTGGTCCGACGAGTGATGCCGCACGCAATACCGTGACACGCGGCGCGGCGTGAGAATCCGCGACATGTGCTTCATCGCTTTCAAGCGCTTGGACGAGCCGCGTTTCACCATAGGCGATGTCCCCCACCCAGCCGGAGTCAAGATTGGCCACGCGGACTTCCTCGTCCACGATAGGGACTCGATCGCGCCAGGCACCGCATAAGGCGGCAGAACTCAACACGACGATGTGTTCGATATCGTGACGTCGCACGGACCGTACCGTACTGTCGATCAGCACATCAATCGTGTTGCGACGCACGCTGGTCGGATCAAGCACTATTTGGCTGAAATCACCGCTGTCCAGGGCGAGCACAGCAACTTTTCTGGTCGTGGTGCCGGATCTGGAACCGCGCTGAAGGGCTGTTTCGCCGGTGTGGTCGATGCTGACGATATTGCGCAAAGAATTGACGAGCGGCCCTTCACCGAAGAAGTGGTATTCGACGCGCGCTGTGCGCCCTGAGCGAATATCAGCTCGTGTCACCTGGATCCTCGGCCCTTCGTTCAGGCTGTGCGGTTACCGTAATTCTTAAGTCAAGCCTATAGCGCGAATCCATAACGTCGGCTGGGAGCATCTATGAGTTTCGATCCACACCCCGGAAGTGACGACTCTGAACTGGAGCGCGCATTGCGTTCGATGTTCGGCGATCAGACGGACATGATCCTCGAGCAGTTGCGCGCTGCCGGGTTCGACCCGGAGCAGTTGGCCGCTGGCATGGGGGATCTGAACCCGCAGATGATGCAGGCCGCGATGCGGCAGTTCCAGGAATTCTTTGACACCGATTCGGACGAGGCCGTCAATACGTCCATCTCTCATGACATTGCGCGTCAGGTCACGGCCGCCGCCGGGGCTGACCCGGTGGTGTCGGACTTAGAGCGTAAATCGGTTGCGGATGCTTATCGGGTGGCGGAACTCTGGCTCGATGTTGCAACTGACTTCGCACCTGTCGACAAGCCTGTTCGCGCCTGGAGTCGCGCTGAGTGGGTCGAAGCCACTATCGGTACCTGGAATGCGCTGACGGAGCCGGTCGCGCAGGCGGTCGTCGACGCGCTGGTCGAACTTTTGAGTGAAGAGCTTGGCCACGAAGGTGCCCTGTCGATGGAGATGATCGAACCGGCGCAGTTCTCCTTGCCAGAAGGGCTTTCCGTCGATGACCTGCTTGGGGGTGCCGGGCAGGATGGCGTTACTCGGTTCAGTGCAGACGACATGCTGCGCCGGATCGGGGCCGCAGTGTTTGGCATGCAGGTTGGTCAGGCGACTGGCGAATTAGCCTCTGAGGTCTTCGGCACCACGGATGTGGGTGTGCCGCTGTTGGATTCTGATGGTGCAGCGTTGGTGGCGCGTAATGTGCGGGCTTTTGCGGAAGGACTGGACATCGAAGAGCGCGATGTGCTGCAGTTCCTGGCTTTGCGCGAGGCTGCCGCCGTTCGATTGTTCACGGCGGTGCCGTGGCTGCGGGCGCATGTTCTTGGCCTGATTGACGATTATGCGCGCGGCGTTCGTATTGACACTGATGCGCTGGAAGAAAAACTGCGTGATATCGACCCGATGAATACTGATCAATTGCGGCATGCCCTGTCGCAGGGGGTGTTTTCGGTGACGAGCACTCCTGAACAGCAGGCGACCTTGCAGCGGCTTGAAACCGCGCTGGCTCTGATCGAAGGCTGGGTGGATGCTGTCAGCTTCGATGCCTCGCGAGCCCATTTGACCACGGTGGTGCCGCTGCGCGAGATGATGCGGCGGCGCAGAGCTGCTGGCGGACCTGCTGAGCAGACCTTTGCGACGTTGGTGGGTCTGGAATTGCGGCCGCGACGGGCTCGTGAAGCAACCGCGTTGTGGGAGTTGCTGCAGTTGCGGGTTGGAACGGAGGAGCGTGACAAGGTCTGGGCACATCCTGACCTGTTGCCATCGGGTGCGGACCTGGACAACGCGGAAGGCTTTGTTGCGCGCTGGCAAAACGGCCGGGAAAGCACCGACGATGTCGATGCCGCACTCAACGCAATCTTCGATGCTGCCGAAACTGACGACTCCGACGACTGAGCTCCGACGCTGATCGAGTAGCGCGGAACCGGGTGGTCGAACTCGTCGGGACAACTTCGATCTCCCGTCACACCGTCGACCTCCCCAGAAATAACCCGTGAGGTCGAGAACAAGCCGTAAGATCGACGGGGTGACGGGGTGGTGCTATTCGGTCGCGGGGTTCATCACGGGAGAGCACTCGTCCTCGGGCTGCTCCGCATCGAGCGGTTCCTTGTCGAGGCCGTGCCGCTGCGCGTAGTCGACCCCGGCGAGAAAGCCGCGTGCGCGCTCGGTGTGCGGGAAGGAACTGACGAGCGCCCAGAACTGTTCGTGGTGCCCCTTGAAAATGGTATGGGCTAATTCGTGAACTAACACATAGTCGATCACCCAGCGCGGCATGCCACGTAGCCGGGTGGAGATCCGAATGTCGGCCGAATCGACGGTACATGACCCCCAGCGGCGTCCTTGCTGGTCAGACCATTGCACCGAACCGATGCGCACTGTCTTCGGCAGGTACTTCTCAGCCAGATCGCGGGCACGATCCATCAGTTCCTCGTCAGAGGGACGCCGACGCACCTCGGCCGCTTCCAGTCGGGCCAACATAGTGTCAACCCAGGTCTGTTCTTGGCGGGCCGAAAGGTGCGCCGGCATCATGATGATCACCGTGTCGCCTTCAATGCGGGCGCTAACGGTCCTACGGCGTTTTGTACTTCGCCGTATCTCAACGCGTTTGTCCCGCCATTGGCTCACGGTTCAACTGTAGGTGATTGCTGTGACATGCGATCTGACCTCCGAACTCGGTCGTGTTCTTTCAAGAGGCCAGCGCCACCACAGGGTGCTTTCGGGGTCGGCCACGACCCCTCTTGTTGGCGACGATGCGGCCATCGACGAGCACTTCCCCGCCCCAGACTCCCCATGGTTCCTGCCGCCCCAATGCACCTTCGAGGCATTGCTTCTTGAGCGGGCAGTCACCGCACAGCGCCTTCGCTTTCGCGATGTCAGTGGCCTGTTCGGCAAACCACAGGTCTGCGTTGTTGCTGCGGCAAGGGGTGTCGAGATCGTATGGGATCGCACTGAGGTCAAGCAGTGTGTCCACGCCGTCGTCGGCGGTGTCCATGTTGCGCATGGCTGGCGCAGCCAGGATGACTGCGGGATTCATGAGGTACTCCTGGAGGTCTGATTTCACGCTGGAGGGGCGCGACCTTCAGGTTGCTGATCATCATGAGTACAGCAAAAAGGCCGCCACCCCGAAGATGTTGGGGCGCGGCCGGTGTTTCAGATGCTTCACTGGTCAGTAGACGTGTCGCAAATGTGAGCCGCGCGCAGGGATGGAACGTTCTTGAGCGGTGCCGAGGCCGCCGGGGGCTGCCTCACGGGGTCGAACAATCGACGCCAATGCACTTGATTTATTTGAAATCATTACGTTCCACCTCCTTAGCGATGCTCTGCGGTCTTGTGTCTGGGTGTGATACCTCAGCGCACAAGCCCGGTTTGGACCAGGACTCAACGAGCATACGCCGCTGCGAAATCCGATGCCAGTTATTTTTCAAGAATTTTTTCGAAAGCCACCAATTGCTTGGATTTTCAACGGTCGTGCGGACCGTGTACAGGCCATTGTCCCAGTACCTCAGCCGTTGATATCACCAATCGTGTCAGACGGTTACAGCCCTACGTGGTCGCGCACGATGTGGAGGATCGCAGCACCGAACTGTTCGATTTTGATTGGGCCCACGCCGCGGATGCCAGCCAGTTGTGCCGGTGTCGTGGGCTTGGCCTCGGCGATGCCAGCCAGCGAAATATTGCCCAGGATCACGAAGGCTGGCTTGTCGATCTCTTTGGCTAGATCTGCCCGCCAGACGCGCAGTTTCTCGAACAGTTCTGCATCGACGTCGCCGTTGAGCACCACTGAGGTCTTGCCACCACTGCTGCGACGTTGTTTCATCGCGGCACGTTCATCTGGCCACAGCCCGTCCAGGAATCGGCTCACCTTGCGGTTAGCACGGCCGCCTGCACGCCGCGCCTTCGCATAAGAAAGTTCGAGGTCAGTGCGAGCACGCGTGATGCCGACATAAAGCAGTCGGCGTTCCTCAGCGATGGCATCGTGCCCCTCCGCCAGGGAAATCGGCATCAGCCCCTCACTAACACCGATCAGGAAAACCGCGTCCCACTCCAACCCCTTCGCAGCATGCAGTGAAGCCAAGGTCACCCCGTCGATCGTTGGCACGTGAGAGTTGTCGGCCCGTTCAGCCAACTCACGAACGAATTCAGCCATATCAGCGCCGCGGGACCGGGCGAGTTCGTCAGCCAATTCCACGAGCGCTGCCATCGCATCCCACCGGTCGCGCTGCGCGCCCTGTCCCTGTGGCGGGGTCTGGGACCAGCCGACATCACTGAGGATCTGCCGCACCATCTCTGGCATCGGGCTATCACTAGCGGCTCGCGCATTGGCACGCAGCAGCACCATCGCGTCGCGCACGTCTTTGCGAGCAAAGAACCGCTCGCCGCCGCGAACCACAAACCCTACTCCAGCGGTACTCAATGCTTGTTCGGCAAGCTCCGACTGTGCATTCGTGCGGTAAAGCACCGCGATATTGGCTGCCCGGGTGCCCTGCTCGATCAACGACTTGATCCGGCTCGCCACACCCGCCGCTTCAGCCTCATCATCGTCGTAATGAGTGAATCTGACGGCCGGACCAGCCTCGCGTTGTGAGATGAGCTCGAGCGGAGGATGGCTGTCCTTATCGCGCGTGCGGGCTCGCTGAAGAACATTGTTGGCCAAGGTGACGATTTGCGGAGTGGATCGGTAATCACGCACTAACCGAATGACCTCTGCGGCAGGGTGACGCTGTTTGAAATTCAACAGGTAATGCGGTGTTGCCCCTGCGAATGAATAAATCGTCTGACTCGGGTCACCCACGACGCACAACTCGCGGCGATCCCCCAGCCACTGCTCCAGCAGTCGTTGCTGTAACGCAGAGACGTCCTGATACTCGTCAACCACAAAGTGCCGGTACTGCTTGTGCACCTCTTGGCGTACAGCCGGATGGTCAGCGAGCATCTGCGCATTGACCGCCAGCACGTCTTCGAAGTCCATCAGCGATTGTTCGGTCTTGAGCTCTTCGTAGCACGCATAAAGCCGCGCAATCGTTGTTGGTTCATAACCAGCGGGTACCTCTCGGCCGGTTCGCTCGATCGCCCCGATGTAGTCGTCGGGTGAGCGCAACATGACCTTGGCCCATTCGATTTCTGAGGCAAGGTCCCGCACCGCTACACGATCAACCGAGATCGCCAATCGTCGTGCAGCCGCCGCGACAAGCTGTGCCTTGTGCTCCACGACTTTCCACGGGCGCCCACCGATCACCTGGGGCCAAAAATGCATCAACTGACGCAGCGCCGCCGAGTGGAAGGTCCTCGCCTGCACGCCCGGTACACCGAGATCACGCAACCGCGAGCGCATCTCCCCCGCAGCGCGAGCCGTGAACGTCACCGCGAGAACACTGGTCGCGGCATAGCGGCCGGTGCGCACGCCATAGGCGATGCGATGAGTGATGGCTCGCGTCTTACCAGTGCCAGCCCCTGCCAGAACACACACCGGACCGGTAACGGCGAGCGCCACTTGCTGTTGTTCGGGGTCGAGTGCATCAATTAACTCGTCGGCACCGGGCAGGCGCATCGATCCCCCTCATGAAACTGGCCGAGTGATGTGACCTTGTAAGTGTGGCATTGTCGTGTTGTTATCCATTGTCACAGGTACGTCAGACATGATGAAGATATCCACAGCCGATGACAGCACAGATGCGACCGGTGTCTGGTCAACGGCCAGTTGTGAGGAGGGAACATGAGCACGACATCAGCCGAGGAGAACTCGTCCAGAAACGAAAAGAGCATTACTGGACCGGACTTGCCCCCTGCTGGGCAGATCGTGATGCTCACCACCCAGTGGTGTGGTTACTGCCGCCGTTTGAAGAATCAGCTGGGGTCGGCTGACATTCCAGTGATTGAAATCGACATTGAGCAACAGCCCGAACTCGTCGACTTCGTCGAACATGCCAACGGTGGTAACCGGACAGTGCCAACCGTGGTGTTCCCTGATGGTTCTACTGCCACCAACCCGTCGTTGGCTGAGGTGCAAGCGCGCTTGGACTAGAGCGCTCCACCGTTACCGTGGCTCCGCAATCATCCCGAATAGTCCGCGAGCCAGCGTTCGATCAGCATCCGAGCGATAGAGAACGACGCGGGCAGTTTCACGTCACCTGTGTTCATGGCTGCGCGTAGTTCATCGCGGCTGAACCAGCGCGCCGCTATGATTTCTCGTCCATCGACTTTGATGTGCGAACTTGTCGCGTGTGCTCTGAAAGCCAACATCAGGGAAGCCGGGAATGGCCACGGCTGGCTAGCGGTATAGCCGATGCGATCGACACCGACCCCGGTCTCCTCGGCGACCTCGCGCCGCACCGCTTGTTCCACGGTTTCACCTGGTTCGACGAAGCCGGCCAACAGCGAGAACCTGCGCTGCGGCCATGCGGCATTGTGGGCAAGCAGCAGCCGGTCCTGGTCATCGACGACGGTGACGATCATGGCCGGGTCAGTGCGAGGGTAGTGCGCCCGCGCGCACTGGGTGCATTGGCGCACCCACCCAGATTCGATCATGGTCGTGGCGGCGCCACATGATGAACAAAACCTCGCATGGCGATGCCAAGCAGTCAGCCCGAGGGCGGTCAGTGCGCGGTCAAGTTCGGCGGGGTCGAGGTCATCCCCGATTTCACGGAGCGTGGCAAGCCGCCAGGTGCCTGCACCTCGCAGATCGCTTCCGATCCCGGACAGGTCGGCGTCAACCTCACGGATGATGTCATGTGATGGGGTATCCGCACGGTCAGCGAGGGCCAGGGAAGAGATCAAGGCGGCGGAGAACTCGTCAGCAATGACCGCGAAGTAAGCCGGTGCCTGCGGGAATTGCACAGGTGCAGTGGTAGCTGGCTCAGGGGTCGTCGGGTCGATCTGCGCTCCCAGGAACAACGGGGCGGAGTCTGTCTGAGGAAGCAGATCCACGATGGCCGGTGCCTGCAGTTCAAGCATCCGCGCACGATCGACGCGTGGATCGAGGACGAGTTCGCCCTCCTTGACAAGGATCACCTTGGTCTCAGGGCGCACCGCTAGGTGTTGCCACAGGTTCTCGGTGGTACGCCAGGCTGCGGCACGGGGCAGACACTCGTCCGGAAACAGCGGTTCAGCCATGATCCCCATCGCAGATAGGCTCCTTTTCGATTTCTCGATGCGCTTTAGCGGCATCGTTCTTTCACAGTAAACCGTGGTCTCTTCCCAGCCCAATGTGATCTGTTGGACGCGTGGCGTTACGAGCGCGAAAGGCTCTGACACCGTAGCGTGGTTATGTGCATCGATCACCGTACGCCCTAGCCGCGCTCGCCACGCAGGCCATCAAAGGCCTTGACGTGAAGCAAGTCGCACCTCTTGAAGAAGCCGTTGACGGGTTTGATAGTGCATTGGTTATCGATTCGGAGGCCCGGCACTGGATCGTGCGCGCGCCGCTGACTGCGTCGGCCGGTGCGGCCCTCGAATCCGAGATTTCGTTCCTGTCCGAGTTGACTCCCTACGTTGATCGCGGTGATCTCCCGTTTGTGATTCCTCGGGTGGCTGGCACGGCTTCACTACCGGATTCTGGACGAGCATTGGTGCACCCGGAGTTGCCCGGTTATCCGATTCCGATGGAGCGGCTACAGCCGGGGCCTGGTTTGGCTGCTGCACTGGGACGAGCGTTGGCCGCGATCCATGAGCTGCCCGTCGGCATCGTCGAATCGACCGGCCAGCCGACTTATTCGGCTGAGGAATATCGGGAGCGACGGCTCGCCGAGGTCGATGAGGCTGCGGCTACGGGTCTGGTGCCGGTTTCGTTGCTGAAGCGCTGGGAGCAACGGTTGGAGAACGTCGCGATGTGGCGGTTCATCCCTGCTGTGACGCATGGCGCCTTGTCGGCTGAGTCTATTTTGGTGCAGGCGGGGAATGTGTCAGCGGTTCGTGACTGGTCTGATGTGAAAGTAGCCGATCCGGCCGATGACTTGGCCTGGGTGCTTGCGGCCGCACCCGCTGACTGCACTGACTCGATTATGGAGGCGTACCAGCTACGCCGCACCGAGTTGACCGACCCGTATCTGTCCGAACGGGCATTCTTGGCCAGTGAACTCGCGTTGCTGCGGTGGTTGCTGCACGGCACCCGGCACGGATTGAACGATGTTGTCGCTGATGCCGTTGAGATGTTGACGGACCTGGATGTTGCTACCGCAGCTGCGGAGGGTGACATCGTGAGGTTCCCGACCTATGGCGGCACCGAACCGCGACTGGCAGATGACGTCGCGACGAGTGCTTTCGGCATTGCTTCGGCTGCTGATGCGGTCTCTGGTGAGGTTTCACTGGTTACTCAAAATGATCTTGATGCCGGTTCTGAGGACGAGGACTATCAGGACGAGCCGCTGCCTGACGATACTGAAGGTATCGTTTTCGAACGCGATTCCGTCGCAACCGAGAGGATCGAATCGGTGGCTGAGATCGAACCGGTAACTGACAGTGCGAATTCTGACGACGATCTTGCTCAGGACGAGCGCTCAGGTAGTTGAATGCAGGTGGACATCGGCGATTGTCACCACTGGCGATGTTGTTTCCGACTATTGCCGCAGGTTTTCTTCCTTGTTGGCGGTTTGTTTCATTGCAGCGATGACAGAAACGCCGCGACATGAGGGGTGGACTGGCAGTAACTACGGCGCGTCAGGGAAGACTCGTTTGGCAACTGCCTGCATATCCCGATCAAGCCCATCGAAGCGGTCGTCAACACGTTGGAATCGCAGTTCCATCTCCGTACGCAGCGCGCCGATTTGGGCTGTGGTCTCATTCCGCAAGGAAACGATCTGACCGGTCGTCTCAGTACGAAGAGAAGTAATCTGACCGGTCGTCTCGTTCCGCAGGGAGGTTATCTGACCGGTGATCGTGCGCACCATGACCTGAGTGACCAGAGTGATGGTGCCAACTAATGTGGCAGCCAGGACACCGATAATGGTCCACGTTTGCGGTTCCGTTAACACGATCATCCTCCTATTGTTACGGCTTACCAACGAATATTCCAGAGCCCAATCAGTTGCGCGCCGTCAAGGTATGCGTTGTGGATTACTTAACGAGACGTATCGGTGATCTCGACCAAGCTCGATCATCGAAGGGTACGGCCCTATCAGCGAAGGTGCCGAGTGATCTCGACCAGGCTCGATCAACGGCACGCGGCTCCGTCAGCACACCTAGTGGGCCGAACCCGGCGCGGTGAGGATTTCTTCGAGGGCACTGGCATCCGGCAGGTCGTCGTGGCGGACAGTGCGACCGTCGGCCAGATAACAGAATGCTGCGTGAATCTCCTCGATGGGTTTTCCCGTAAGCCGCGACCAGGCAAGCCGGTAAATGGCGAGCTGCACCTTGCGCGCTTCCTGCTGCACGGCGTCTGTGGGCTCTCGTCCCGACTTCCAGTCCACCACAATGTGATGTCCTTCGTTTTCAGGATCGGCGAAGATCGCGTCGATACGTGTCCTGACGGTGACATCACCAAGTACTACGTCAACAGGTTCCTCCATAGCGATGGGAGTCAACTCTGCCCACGGCGAGTTCAAGAACGCATCCTGCAATGCCGACAGGTCAGTGACGAAATCATTGTCTTCGTAGATGTCGGACTCATCGAGGTCAAGCGCAGCGGGCATACGGTAGAAGTTCTCAATCCACGAGTGCACCGCCGTACCACGACGGGCCTCGGGCGAAGGGCGACGCGGAACCGGGCGAAGCCAGTCGTCCATGACCTGTTTGCGATCGGCGGTGAACTGGACCATTGTCGAGGCGCTCATATGGGATGGCAACCGCACATCATCGCTGCGTCGCAGACGCTGTGCATCCTGTTCACGAAGCAACAGCTCGGCTAACGCCCACAGTTGTCCAGCTGAGTTCAGGCCCGCCACCTCCTGCTCCGCTCGACCTATTGAACCCCGCGCACGGTCGAGTTTCGGTGTATCAATTTTTCGATCATCGTCACCTAGGTATTGCAGAACAGTGCTGGCCAATATCGCTTGACCGTTCCCCGAGGTATCCTCCCCCTCCTTTTCATTGGCACGTGGCCACCATCCGATAACCTCTTGCCCTGCCGCAGGGTTGATCTCCGATCCCGTGCCGAGTTCCAAAGAACCCTGGTTCCGGGTAGTGTGCTCGTCTTCAGCGATCTCAGTGAGGAACGCAGATGGCTGTGACGGTGTCTTGCGTTCGTCGGACCATCTCGCCCCGGTGACAAGCAGTTCCTTTCGAGCCCGGGTCACTGCAACGTAGGCGAGGCGTCGTTCTTCCAAGACTGCCTGTGCGCCAACCCGTTCGCGGAAGTCTTCGATGCGTTTTTCCACCTCTGCGGCGTCACCAACGTCGAAGTGGATTCTTTCAAGGTCTTCGCGGTCACCGCGTAACGGGTACGGCAGCGATCCGTCACCGGATAACCAGCCCGACGACCGCGGACGACCTTGACTGTATTGCACGCTGGGGAAATTACCTGTGACCAGGCCTGCGGCCGCAACTACATCCCATTCCAGGCCCTTCGCGGCATGCACAGTGATCAGTTGAACGGCGTTCGGGTCTGGTTCGGCGACAGGCCGGTCCAGGCCACGTTCTTCGACCTTGGCAGCATCGATCCAGGCTAGGAATGCTCCGACAGTGGAGGTCACTGCCATTGAAACGAATCCTGATGCGACTTTGCGTAACGCATCAAGGTGTATTTTGCCTGCGGCAGTTCCGTAGGCCAACGGTGCTTCGATATCAAGGTCGAGGAGCCGTTCGGCGTATGCAAGGACATCGGGGATGGGCAGGCCCAGGTTGGAGCGCAGTTCTCGTAGCGTCTGGCCCAGACGGCGTAGTCGTCGTACTCCTTCGGCTGAGATGTCGATGAACTCAGGGACTCGCTTCTCGTCAACTAACCAATCAATGCTGTCAGCCAGGCTGTGCCGCACGAAGTGGACAGGGGTCGGTGATGTTTCGACGCTCCCGCGCCGCAATGCGCGCTCATCAAGGTGACGGGCCAGGCGCCGCAGCGCTGCTACGTCGGCAGGTGACATGTTGAAGAGCGCTCCGGTGAGCAGCCGGAACAGACATTCGCCTCGGGACGGATCGTGAGCCACTTGGACCAGTGCCAAGACATCAGCGACTTCCGGCACATCGAGCAGACCACCCAGCCCGACAATTTCTACCGGGATGCCGCGAGTTAGTAACGCATCTTGAATGGCTGGGAAGTACTTACGGGTACGGCACAACACAGCTGCGCTGGGTCGTTTTTGTTCGTCTCGCCGGTTTTGTCTGTCAGGCTGCCCTCGTCCGATATCCGAGCCGGAAGGATCGGCTCCCCAATGTCGCTCGATGAACGCGGCGATGGCTTCAGCTTCAGCGCCGACGGTATCGGCCCAGTGCCAGGTGACGGCTCCGGTTCCGGCACCGGGGCGCGCCTGCAACCTGGGCACGTCGATAGTGGTTAGCTCGTCGCGTAGCGGTGTGGCAACAGTGTTAGCGATGGCCAGGATGTGCTCATCATTGCGCCACGATGTCGACAGGCTCAGCACTTGAGCTGGTTTGTCGTCGCTTCGCGCAAACTGGCTTGGGAATCGCACCAGGCTGGATGCGCTCGCGCCGCGCCAGGCATAGATCGACTGATGAGGATCCCCCACCGCCATAACCGGGTGACCGTCGCCGAACAGATGACTCAACATGCTGGTCTGGGCGAAGGATGTGTCCTGGTATTCGTCTAGGAGCACAGTTGCGAATCGTTGACGTTCTATTTCGCTTACCAGAGGGCTGGACATCGCGAGTTTCGCAGCGCTGTACATTTGATCGCCGAAGGAGAGCATTCCTAGTTGCCGTTTACGTTCCCGCAACTGTTCGACGATGTCTAATAGGCGGCGACGCAGCTCCAGCGACTCGATGACGTCCGTGACCTTGGCAGACATCTTCTTCCGTCGCGGCCCATAGGGCAGTTCTTGTAGTCCTGCGACGGTTTCGGTCATCCAAGTACGGACTTGCTCAATGTCGTTAAGGTGTTCTGTCAGTGCGGCGTCGAGGCTCACCACTGCAGCGATCACTGTGCCAACGCGTTTTGTCGTGTTCAGATCTTCTGGCCAGCTTTCAACGAGTTGTGCAGCCAACTGCCAACTACCTGCGTCGGTCAGCAGTTGCGAGTCTGGTTCAATCCCGATCCGCAGGCCATGTTCAGCAACGAGTGAACTTGCGTAGGAGTTGTAGGTCGATACGGTGGGACGATCGATGAGCTCCGCCGCCACGTCAGTTCCGGTGACTACTCTTAGTCCTGCTAGGCGCCTGTCGATACGTTCAGCGAGTTCGGCTGCTGCCTTTCGGGTGAAAGTCAGACCTAGGACCTCGTGCGGCTGCACAATCTGGTTGGCGATAAGCCACACGACCCGCGCAGCCATAGTTTCGGTCTTTCCCGAGCCGGCCCCGGCAACCACGATCACAGGTTCGAGTGGCGCTTCAATAACCCGTACTTGCTCAGCGGTGGGCTCGGGGAGTCGCAGCGCACGGGCAATGTCTATGGCACCCCAGGTGATCTCAGTCATCGCAGTTGCCCTTTCCCCTGAGTGATGGGGTCTATCGCCGTCGCCTGCGGCACATGCTCTGGGTCGGCAGCCTCAGAGTTTCCGAGCGTGGTCTCGGAGTCGATGTCTGCATCCAAAGTTGCGGCCGCTTCAGCGCGGCGTTCCGCCGTGTCGAAGTCACTCAATGGTGCCCGCGTCATCTCGTTGGCCGGGGCACGTTGCGGCACCAATGGCTGACCTTCAGGCTGGACCGGACAGGATTCATGGACCGGGCAGGTACGGCAACCTGCATTGATCTTGGCCCATAGCCTCCCCGACGACATGATCTGCGCTGCCTGTGTGGCCATGTGCGCAATCCACTGCGGGTTCGGTTGTGAGCTGAGTGCGGGCTGCTTTCGCTTGGTGACCTTTGCTTCTTCAGAACCGAGATAGATCAGTTCTGCACCAGCCACCGGTTCAGCGTCATCGATCAGGTCGATGTCCTGCAAAGCGCCCCGTTCGATTGCCAACTGGTAGGAGGCCAATTGCGGGTCTACGGTGGCGTCTCGCACCGACATCACTGTGCGTCCAGTTTTGTAATCCCTGATGACGAGCCCCTGCTCGGTGCGATCTATACGGTCGATAGAGCCGCGAATCCGCACAGTAACCATGTCCACGGCAAAGGGTGCCTCAACGGCCTTCGGAGGCGGGTTCTTCTGCTGGAATTGCCCGAGTGCTCGAACCATTGATTCTGCTTCGTGCGCTCGTTGGATGGTGGGCCATCCATCCGAAAGACCGAGCTCTGACCAACGGTCTTGAAGCACCTCAAGCAATTCAGCGGCATCGGAGGTGGGGTGGTCACGCGCGATGTCATGGATCAATGTGCCTAGTTCATTGGAGAACTGGTCCCCTCCCTTGGCATCGGAGGTTTCTGCTGCCCATCGCATGGCACATTGATGGACGAGGGCGAGCCGAGAGGGTGAGACTGAGATGGGCTGGCCTGAAGCAACAAGTGGTGCGGTCGATGATGGAGGCGCCATGCCATACCAGGTGTCAGGGTTGGCAGCGGTCACACCGTGTCGCGCAAGGTATGCCAACAGTTGCGCCCAATCATCTGCAGGTTCTTGTTCGCCGGCGATGCGAGATCGCAATACGATACCGCGAAGATCGAGAGGTGGTGGTAGTTCGTCAGTAGTCGTTGGCGCGGGACATACCAGGTCACAGATCGCAGAAGGCTGATCGTCTTCGCCGTCTACACAGGTGATGGTGAGAGCACCGGTGGTGCGCGAGCACGCGACGAGGAAGAGCCGAAGTTCGTCGTCAAGCACCGCCTTGCGTGCGGCTGTCAGGTCAGGGCCATCACCTCGTCCATCGACCAGATCTGCTAACTGTTGTGCTCCCAGCAGCGTGTCCCGCAGTCGAAGGTCGGGCCAGCTTCCCGCCTGCAGACCCGCGACGATCACGTACGACCATTGCCGTCCTGCGGCTTGTGCGGCCGTGAGCACTTCCACGACTTGTTCGTTCTTGGCTGTCGCAGCGAGCGAGTCGGCCGGGATATCAAGCCGGTTGATTTCCGCGATGAGGCGTTCGACGGACGCACCTTGATACCGCTGCGCGAAGTTCTCGATGTGCTTGAACAACGTCATGACAGCATCGAGATTGGCATTGGCGACCACTGACCGGGGGCCGACATGTAGTGCTTGTTCTCGCCATCGGTCCGCGCAGTCTGCTGCCTGCCATACTCGCCAACAGACTTCAGCCGGGTCATTGTCCGTGTCGTGGCGCGCACGGGCAGCGGCGATCATGGCAGCCGCCCGGTGTGCGGCTGCAGCGATAGGTGTCCCCGCGACCCGGCTCATGTGTAATTCATTGAGGCCATCGTCGTTGGTCAAAGCTGCGACCAGTTCTGAGGTAGTGCGGCCACGTGGTGCGGCCACGGATAACGAGCGACGCAACTCGCGCACGCTCACAGCGTCAAGATCACCGTAGGCCGACACCAGGAGTTCGTGGAGCGCGGCGTCGTCCCAGGCGTCGCTGCGAGTCCGCTCGATGGTCTCAAGGAGCATGCGTACCGCCGGTTCTGCACGCAGCGGCAGGTCAGAGCCTTGGGCCATGGCGGGCACACCCGCTCGTTGCAGACCTCGAACTAGTTCGTGAACGTGCGAACCTGACCGTGCCAGCACCGCGCATTGCGACCAGGGAAGTTCATCGAAGTAGTGTGCTTGCCGAATCCGCCAAGCGATCCAGGCGGTCTCTTCTGCCCTCGAACGGGCATGGCGACGTTCGATTACTGGTTGGGAAGGATCCGGCTCGGTTTCAGTTGCCGAGACCGTCTCTCTCCCGCGAGGTAGCTCATCTGCGTCAAGTTCGGTGGTCTTCTTCTTTTCGACTGTCAGCCGATGTTGCACTCCTGCGCTCGCGCCAATGTGGTGGCTGATTCGCGCCACGACGTCACGCACCTGGTCGTTTAGTCGATGCGACCGGTGTAGCACTTTGACTACCGCCCCGAACTGTCCTATCTCGGTGTCGTCGCGCCCCGGGGGAAGGTCGGCTCGGCCGGCCAGGTCCGGTCGTGAGCCTCGGAAACCTTGGACTGCTTGATCGGGGTCGGAGAAAAGGACGAGTTGTGCCCCGTCACGTTGTAGCGCACCGAATAACCGTGCGGCCGCCGCCGTAGCGTCTTGGTACTCGTCGACGATCACCAGTCGCCAACGCAACCGTTCTTTTTGCTCGTCGCGTACCCACTTCTGAGCGATCCACGCGGCCTGGTCCACGATCGTAGCTGCGTCATAGCGAGGGCCACGATCAGGTGTGTTGCGAGACAGTTCGGTGACCGCGAGATACTCGTCATAGAGTTGAGCGGCAGCGACCCAGTGGGGTCGATCGTGCTCGCGCCCTAGGTCAGCGAGATCAGCAGGGCTGAGCCCTCGTTCCGCACAACGCATCAATAGGTCGCGTAGTTGGGCACGAAACCCCTGGAGTTGGAGGGTCTCATTGGTGATCTCAGGTGGCCATTCAATCGGGACTCCGTCACCTTGAATGTGTCCCGACAATAGTTGTGCGAGATCAGCATCCTGCTCCGGTCCCGTCGCCAGGACTGGATCTGGCACCCCTTGTAGCCGACACTGCGCAGCAATGATCGCGAAGGCGAGCGACGCGGTGGATCGGACCGCTGTGCCGTGCAATGTCCGTCCGATGCGCTGCATGAAGGCATCTCTACTACGTGCCGCACTGCGCCGCGAACTTGTCAGCACCAGGATGTCATCCGGCTCATATGCACCGCTCAATAGCGCCTGAGCCGCGATTTCAATACTCAGCGCGCTCTTACCGCTACCTGGCGGACCGGTCACGACGAGCGATTGGCCACTCGAGGCAGCCTGCAGCACCGCTAATTGCTCGTCATTCCAGGACCTACCGGCTTGTAACCAGGCAGGGCCAATCGCGCCGCCCTTGCTGGCGTCCATGCGATCAGGTTCCCGTTCCATGCTGTTTAGTGTGTCAGCACCCTCGGACAAAGCCACAACCCTCACCAAGCAGACATCCAGCGATTAGCGTTACGTTAGTGTCATACGCCACTAACGAGTGGCCGATCAAGGGTGAGGGAGATCATGGTTCAAGGTATCGCTCGTGCACTATTGGCTGTGCCCTTCATCGCCGACGGAATCGATGCGATCCGCAACCCTGACCGGCACGTGGCCTTGGCACAGTCCGCACTGCAAGATTTCCCCGGCGCAGATGCGGTCCCCGATTTCGACAACGCACAATTGACCACCATCGTGCGCGCTCACGGCGCGGCGACGATTGCCGCGGCGCTCACGATGGCAACCGGCAAGGCACCGCGACTCAATGCGCTGATCCTCGCAGCATTGACCGCACCTCGATTGGTGACGAATGAGCCATTTTCAGCTCCTGCAGTGTCCCGCCCCACACGGCGGACCGAATTCATCCGCACGCTCGGTTTAGTCGGAGGAGCCCTGGCAGTGGCCGGTAGCCGTCGCAAGAAGCCTTCAGCCTCGACCGACGAGTAGCAAAGCAGACGACTGCCCACACACTGAGAGATCAGGACCCGATGTCACACCGTCCCGGTAGGCTGGGACCTGTGACTTCATCTTCTGACGCGAATAGTGCCGCGACACCTGAAACTGCCCTTTGGCCTGCCCCCATGGCTCCCCGTGGCGGCTTCCAAGCACGAGTATCCGTTCCAGGATCCAAGTCTTTGACGAACCGCTACCTGGTCCTGGCAGCATTGGCCGACTCACCCACCGTCGTGCGTGGCGCCTTGGAAAGCCGCGATACCTCACTGATGCGCGCCGCACTCACGGCACTTGGCGCGACATTCACACCCGGTGAGACCTCAGACGAGTGGCACGTCACGCCGCTTAAGCCCGTCACAGGATCGATTAGCGTCGACACCGGCCTGGCCGGAACGGTCATGCGCTTCTTACCCCCCGTGGCCGCGCAAGTCGATGCGGAAGTCCACTTCGACGGCGACGAAGGTGCGCGAGTCCGCCCCATGGCCCCCGTGCTGACCGCCCTGCGCGCACTCGGCATCTCAGTTGAAGATGAGGGACGCGGCTTGCTGCCCTTCACCGTTTCAGGACGAGGAGACCTCCCCGGCGGTCACGTCGATGTCGATGCTTCCAGTTCCAGCCAGTTCGTGTCGGGCCTACTGCTCGCTGCACCGCGGTATCGCAATGGGTTGACCGTGCGACACACCGGACGGACCCTGCCCTCTCTACCGCACATCGATATGACGGTGGCCGTGCTGCGCGAGGCCGGGGTGGAAGTCGACGATTCTCGTTCCGGAATCTGGCAGGTGTCCCCCGGGCCGATCCACCTGGGTGAAGTCCAGATCGAACCCGACCTGTCCAACGCAGGCGCCTTCCTCGCCGCCGCTGTAGCCTCAGCAACCGGCAGTAGCGTCACCATTCCCGGATGGCCGCATGAGACGACGCAGCCCGGCGCGATGATGCCCGACATCTTGGAGCAGATGGGAGGACGAGTCAGTCGCGACGGTGATGCCCTGACCGTCACATCGACCGGCCAGGTACTGGGTGTCGATCTCGACCTGTCAGCAGGCGGTGAGTTGGCACCGCAGGTAGCGGCCCTGGCCACACTGGCAAGCTCACCAAGCCGCTTGCGCGGTATCGCACACCTGCGCGGACACGAAACCGACCGGTTGGCCGCACTCGCCACAGAGATCTGTCGCCTCGGCGGACAGGCGGAACAGACCAGTGACGGGCTCGTCATCACCCCTCGACCGCTACATGGCGGAGTATGGGAGACCTACCACGATCACCGGATGGCCCATGCAGGTGCCATCGTCGGGCTACGAGTCCCCGACGTGCAGATCGAAAACGTCGCCACCACCGCCAAAACACTTCCCCGCTTCGATGCCAAGTGGGAAACCATGCTGGGCGGAAACGCGCCAGCCACGTCGTGAATGTCACCGAATAACAGGATCGCCTGCCTATGAGTCGACGCCACTGGGACGAGTCACAATTCACCGACCGACCATCCCGACGCGGCAGCCGTCCGCGCACCAAGGTCCGGCCCGAACATGCGGATGCCGTTCGAGGCATGGTCGTGGGAGTGGACCGAGGCCGCTACACGCTCGTGGTAGATCTCGACACCGACGACGAGCGCCAGATCACAGCAATGCGCGCCCGCGAACTAGGCCGCACCCGCATCGTATGCGGCGACCGCGTTGACGTGGTCGGTGATGTCAGCGGCGATGAAGGCACCCTGTCACGTATCGTCCGGGTAGCCGAACGCACGACGGTACTGCGGCGCACCGCCGACGATACCGACCCCTTCGAACGCGTCATCGTTGCCAATGCGGACCAACTGGTCATCGTCACCGCGAGTGCCGACCCAGAACCCCGGCCACGAATGATAGACCGTTGCGTCGTAGCCGCCTACGACGCCGGGCTCGACGTGCTGCTATGCATGACTAAAACCGACCTCGCAGACCCCGAACCCATCGTGCAGTTCTACCGGAATCTCGACATCCCGGTCTTGACGACCTCGCAGGCGTCCGACGGATCAATCGACGGGCTGGCAGCCGTACGGGCACAACTGAGCGGCCGCACCTCCGTTTTTGTCGGCCATTCCGGGGTCGGTAAATCAACCCTCGTCAACGCCCTCGTCCCCGGAACAGACCGAGCCACCGGCCACGTCAATGCCACCACGGGACGAGGCCGCCAAACCTCAACATCTGCCGTAGCGCTGCGACTTCCCGCAGACCACGTGGATAGCGGGTGGGTCATTGACACCCCGGGCGTGCGGTCATTCGGGCTCGCACACATCAGCGTGGACCAGATCGTGGCCGGTTTCGAAGACCTAGCCGAAGTCGCCACCAGATGTCCACGCGGCTGCACCCACGTTGCCACCGAGCCCGAATGCGCCCTCGACACCTGGATTGCCGAATCACCGGACGCTGAAACAACTGAATATCGCACCAATCGAGTCGATTCACTACGCCGACTCATCTCATCGCGCCTGAGCGATCCTACGATCAACTAGCGTAGTGCCATGCCCGTAACGCGATATGACGACGATCTGCGGCTCGCACTCGTCCTAGCCGACCAAGTCGACGCCATCACCATGAAACGGTTTCGCGCCCAGGACCTGGCGATCGAGACCAAACCAGACATGACCCCGGTCTCGGATGCCGACCGCAGCGCCGAAGAAGTCATCCGCGCCCAACTGGCACGTTCACGCAGTCGCGACGCCGTCATCGGAGAAGAGTTCGGCACCACTGGACACTCCTCCCGCCGCTGGATCATCGACCCCATCGACGGCACCAAGAACTTCATTCGCGGGGTTCCAGTATGGGCCACCCTGATTGGGTTGATTGAAGGGGACGAGGTCGTCACTGGCGTTGTTTCAGCTCCGGCACTGGGTCGGCGGTGGTGGGCGGCCAAAGGAACGGGCGCGTGGACCGGGCGGTCTCTGTCGGCGGCACGCCGGTTGCAAGTATCAAAGGTGTCGACCTTGAGCGACGCTTCACTGTCTTATTCGTCGCTGTCGGGTTGGCGCGAACGCGGCACCTTCGATCAGTTCATCGACCTGACCGAATCAGTGTGGCGCACCCGCGCCTACGGCGATTTCTGGTCCTACATGATGGTCGCTGAAGGCGCCGTAGACCTGGCTTGCGAACCAGAACTTGCACTCTATGACATGGCGGCGCTCGTTCCTATTGTCACGGAAGCGGGCGGGAAATTTACGTCCCTGAACGGAGATTACGGGCCATTCGGCCCGGACGCATTGGCATCTAATGGGTTGCTCCATGAAGTTAGTATTGCGGCGCTTCGCAAGTAATTCCCGCCGCCTGGGGACATCTGAAGAAGGGCTGCCGCACGGACCGTGAGCGTTTGACCCACACCTCGGTCACCGATAGATTAGTGCCTACATGACAACGCTGTCAGATTGGTCGGCAAGTACCATGACGTGCATACCCGCCTGGCAGTACCGCTGTAACCCACATCGACGTGGATGGAGACATCTGAATGAGACCCATTATTGTTGGTGCTGAGCGCCATACACCTGCTGCAGGTCGCCGCTGGCGATCTAAGAAAATCGTTGCCGGGATCGCCGCCCTTGCACTAGCCGCAACCGGTATCGCAACGGCACCAACCGCTACAGCCGCCTCGAGCACTCCGGAACCACTGGAAATGGTTGACATGGTCAACCCATTCATTGGCACCCAGGACGACGGCAACACCTTCCCCGGCGCGACAGTTCCATTCGGAATGATCCAGTTGTCACCTGATACCGGGCACGGTGTGGGCTACGACTACACACACAATGAAATACGTGGATTCTCGCAAACCCACCTCTCAGGTGTGGGCTGCCCCATCGCTGGATTCGTGCCGATAATGCCACACTTCGAACACGTCGGAAACGGTCAGACCCAATACGGCGACAGCAACAATCGCCGCGGGATCTTGCGTCAAGGTGGACAAAAAGTTGAAGACGCGAGCGCCGGACACTACAGCGTCGCATTAGATTCCAACGGAGACCGAGTTGATGTCGATCTCACCGCTACTCCGCGCACCGGAATCCAGAAGTACGACTACACCCCCACCGCCGGCAACAACTCGTTCGTGCGCATTTACGCCGGAAACGCGCTGAACAACAACGGCGTGATCAGTTCTGAGACGCACATCGACGTACCCAACCAAACGGTGCGTACCCGCACCACACTCAACGGGTTCTGCCAGAACACCAACGTGTTCACCGTGTGGTCGACTACCACATTCAACCAGCCGTTCGTGTCCTATGGCACCTGGCAAGGTAGCACCGTGAACCTCGGTTCGGTCAGCGCCACACCTACCGGCACCGGCAATGCTGCCCGCACTGGTGCAACCTTGGAATTCCCCCAGGGTGCCGAGGTACAACTTCAGACCGCGATCAGTTATGTCAGCCAAGCAGGCGCGGACGCCAACCTCGCACATGACCGCACGGAGTACGCTGATGACTTCGACAGCGGCCTGGCTGCCGCACGCGGACTATGGGCGAACCAACTCAGCAAGGTCCGCGTCACCCAAGAAGACGGCAACGCACCAGCCGGTGAAGAAGCAACGCAACTGCGCGTATTCTATTCGGCGCTGTACCGTTCATTCCTGGCCCCCAATATTGCCTCCGACGTAAACGGGAAATACCGCGGTTGGGACGGCGAGATTCACGATCTCGCCGACGAGGACTTGGACGAGTACTACCAGAACTTCTCGCTATGGGACACCTACCGTACCCAACAGCAATGGCTCTACCTACTGGAACCCCTCAAGTCCATCGACATGGTCAAGTCCGTTGTCCTTCAATCGGAACAGTCAGGTTGGCTGCCACGATGGGGCTACGGACCGGTCGAAACCAACACTATGACCGGCGATCCCGCGGCGGTGTTCCTTGTTTCCGCATGGGATCAAGGCCTGCTTAACGAAGCCTGGTCCGAACGTGCTTGGACCGAGATCAAGCACAACGCGGACAACGTACCGAACCGCGCTGAATTCGCCAATGGTCGTGCCGGTAACCCGATCTACATCCCGCACGGATATGTCCCGCAGGATAAGTCAGCCAAATCACGCAACACCGACTACGATCTCGACCACGGCGCATCCGCCACTCTGGAATACGCACTGGCCGACGGCATGATCTCATATATGGCACGCGGTCTAGGCAAGACTGAGGACGCTGAACGCTACGCGCAACGCGGCCAAAACTTCCGGTCAGTCTGGAACCCAGCCGAGAACGTCCTCGCCGACCACAGTGGTTCGATGCAGGCACGTGACATGAACGGCATTTGGGTCGAGCACGACAGCGACGAAGGTCGATCTGCCTTCCACGAGGGCACTTCACCGCAGTATGAATGGCTGGTACAGCACGATGTGCCATCGTTGATTGAACTGCTTGGCGGTAGAGACGCAACTGAGGCTCGTCTTGACACCTTCTTCGCATACGAGGACATCGATCTGGACAATTACCCTGGTCGGGTGGCTCGCAACACCAACGGTGATTCCAAATGGTGGGTCACGGGCACCTACGACTACTACGGTGTCACCACCTACAACCCGAACAACGAGCCCGACTTCCACGCACCATATATCTACTTGTGGACGGGACAGCCGTACAAGGCCTCGGACGTGGTGCGCGAAGCACTGCAGTTGTTCACCGACGGACCCACCGGTGTCACCGGTAACGACGACCTCGGCACCATGGCGGCATGGCAGGTTGCCTCGACCATCGGTATCTTCCCCATCGTTCCAGGCACCAATTTGTGGGGTCTGACCACCCCGGTGTTCGATCGGGTCGAGATCGCCCTTGAGGAAGAGTTCCACGGCAATGACAAGTTGGTCATCACCGCTGAAGGTGCTTCCATGACCAACCGGTACACGGACTCCGTGCAGGTCGGCGGCCAGAACCTCGAGTCGGCCTACATCAACGGCGCTGACCTCGCTGCGGCAGGTACCCTCGACTACACCGTGTCGGACACCCCGTCGGATTGGGCTACGGATGCAGATGCATCGCCTGGTGCTATCGCACCTGGTGAAGTTCCTACCCGGTTCAACGCCACGGTACGCGGCGGCAGCACAGCCGTCACCGCTGGTGGTGCTGCAGTCAACGCAAATGTCTCGGTGCAATACTCCTCCACCGAGAACCTCTCCGGTGAACTGGTCGCACATCCATGGACCGGCATCTCCGTCACCGTCAATGGCGGAAACGTGAACCTGAATCCGCGTGGCGGTTCGGCGATGCAAAATGTCTCCGTGAGCATTAGCGCAGACGCTTCAGTGAAGCCAGGCTCGTACCCCGTCACTTGGCAGGTTGGGGACTACACATCGACCACCGATGTGATCGTTAAGGATGTCTCACATCTGGAAAGCACTGGCGTCTTCAACAACAAGGCATTCGGTGCAGTTGACGAGGACGGCAACGTCACTAGTCCGGCAAAGTTCAACGTGGGAATGACCTCCACCGAGTTCTACCTCCGTGACCTCGCGGCGGCCTCCGGTACGCCACTTGGCGCACCCCTGACGCACCCGTCCGATGCGGACCTGACCTACGTGCTGCACGATTCCGGTCCTTCGGCTCCAGCCGAGGCATACGACAACCTGGTCCCAGAGGGTCAGAACACGGACGTCGAGGGACTCTACCCCGGCGCAACCAAGATCGCGTTCATCGTCTCTGCTAACAACGGCAGCGTCGACAATGCGACCGCAACCCTGAACTTCGCCAACAACACGTCGAAGCAGGTCTCACTGACCGCACCAGACTGGTGTGGTTGGGAGCGTTCCGGAACCATCGGTTCCAGTCGCTTCAAACAGCGGTACGCAGGCGGTGCACAGAACATCAACTGCGGTCTGTTCGCCACCACCCCGGTCTCGCTCGATGGTCAAGAACTGGTCTCCATCACTTGGCCCGGTGCACCCGGCACGTCTACCGGTGGCACCGCAACATCAGGCGATGCGCGGATGCACATCTTCGCTATCGCAACCGACGCGGGCCTGACAATGTCCGGCAATGCTGAGGTCGATGCACCAAGCAACGCAACCCTGGGCAGCGAACTCACCGCAACGGCTCCGACCTTCTCAGGTGTTAACGGGGACGACATCGACGTGACCTATCAGTGGCTGCGTGACGGTGCGCCGATCACCGGAGCCGATGGCACGACCTACACGGTAGGCCCAGACGATGTCAACTCCGAGATCAGCGTCGTAGTGACCGGAAAGGCTCCGGGATTCAAAGCACAGCGGAGTGCATCCGACTCTGTCGCCATCGCGGCGGGCACGATCGGTATGACGACCGCGCCCAGCATCTCCGGAACCGCTCAGGTCAGCCAGGTTCTGTCCGTAGTTCCTGGAACCTACAACCCTGCTGACGTCAGCGAGGAGTATCAGTGGCTGGCCGACGGAGCACCCATCACGGGCGCTACCGGCGACACTCTGACCCTTTCGAGCGCTGAACAGGGTAAGCGGATTGCCGTTAAGGTCACCGCTTCGAAGGCTGGTTACAACAGCTACGAGCACACCACTGCGCAAGTCGGTCCGGTCACTGGGGCTCCGGTGCCTGGGTTGGTTGTGGTGGCGCGTCCGCAGGTGACGGGTAATGCGAAGGTCGGACAGAGCGTTCGTGTCACCCCGGGTAGCTACTCGCCTGCAGCAGTCGAGTCGTATCAGTGGAACCTTGAAGGTCAGGCTATTGCCGGTGCGACGGCAAGCACCTACACAGTCCGTGCATCCGATGCAGGCAAACGGTTGAGTGTGACAGTCAAGGCTGTGGCTGCGGGTAACCTCTCGGCGACGACCACGCTGGCTGCCGGTACGGTTGCTCGGGGCACCATCACCGTGAAGAAGAAGCCGAAGCTCAAGCGGGGCAAGAAGGTCGTCAAGAAGAAGACCAAGGTCAAGGTGGGTCAGAAGGTCAAGACCACCAAGGGCAAGGTGAACACTCCTGGCGCCAAGGCGAAGGTGTCTTACCGGTGGTTTATTGGCAAGAAGAAGGTCAAGGGCAAGAAGGGCGCGAAGAAGGCGTTCAAGGTGACCAAGAAAGCCGCAGGAAAACGCGTACACGTACGTGTGACCTACAAGGCACCTGGTTACGCCAACAAGACCGTCAAGTCCAACAAGACCCCCAAAATCCGCCGATAACCCACGCGGGTACACGCGGTAGTGGTTGAGCTCGTGCAAATCCCATGCACTAGCCCAACCACACCCACCAGGCAACAACCCGACCGGGGTGTGTGGCAACCACCGCACACCCCGGTCTTGTCGTCTCCGCTTCCCAATCATCTCGATGACCACGTCGGTAGCCCCATAAGCAAAGTAGTAGGCCTATATATCCAACTACCACTTTGTATATCGGACGACCATGCCGATGTTCGGCGCTCGCCTTAACCGGTTTGCCTCATTCCCTCGCAGCCAAAACTCGGGACGCAAAGGGGAATTGACCAGCCGTATGCTACCGATTAATCTGTTCTTTGTCGGACAACGTTGTCAGTCCAGCCCGGATGCCCCCGCTCCGGGACCGTCTGATCCCAATAACGGGATCACAGATATCAATCTGGAGTCGATACCGGATGAATACGCTCAACACTCCCCATCGCAAGCAGCGTGGCCTGCGCATGCTGGTCGCTGCCACAAGTGCTCTAGCTCTGGCTGCCAGTGGCTTCGTTGCCACCTCCCCCTCGGCCTTCGCAGACGATCCAGTGGCCTCAAACAACTGGCTCGAAGGCTACTTCAACAACATCGGCATCGGTGAAGCCGGGAATTCCTACGCTGACATCGACGGCATGGGCAGTTACCTCGTCCGCTCCGGTGGCGGCGTCGCCCCCAACGTCACACACGAAATCGCCGACACCGATCTCACCTTCTCTATCTCCGGTGGCGTATCAGGCGCTCCTGACAATCTGGCCGCAACTGGCCAAACCATCGACACGACTCGGGGTCTCGGTTCCCTAGCTGCAACCCCGGCAACTCAAATCGCCTTCGTCGGCGCAGCGACCAACGGGTCCAAGACGCTCGGTGTCACATTGAACTACTCAGACGGCTCCACCCAGCAGATCAACGCACTGTTAGGCGACTGGTGTGATTCTGACCCGCAGGGTACAAACGTTCGCATCGGAACTTGGCCGGAACGCTGGTACAGCGGCAGCGTCCAACAACTCAGCTGCGGTCTGTGGCGTACCGAGGTCTATACACTGACCCCTGACGATCCCGATGCCACCCTCGAACTGATCACCCTGGGGAATCAACCGAACTTCCATATTTTCGCTATCGCTTCCGACGCTGAAATCGACACCGACGCGATCACGCTCCAGGCCGTAGGCTCTCTCACCCTCGACAGCGAAGTGCAGTACGGCGATTCCGTCTCGGTCACCGCTGCTGGCTCTCTGACCTGGGAGACCGGCACCGGTGATCCGGTCACACCCGACAACGTGCGGTATGTCTGGCAAACGGACGGCACCACCGTCGCGATCACTGACACCCCGCAATACGCGGTTCAGGCAGCGGATGCCGGCAAGACGCTACGAGTGACTGCGGTCGGTATCGCCCCCGGATTCGTTGCGGGCTCGATACAGAGCAACACGATGAATGTCCTCAAAGGCACCTTCACCGCAACCACGGCCCCGGTACTCAACTCGCCCGCTCAACCTCGTGTTGGAGACGCACTGAGCGTCAGCACGCCCCAGTACTCAGTTGCTGGCGTTCTGACAAGTTACCAGTGGTTTGCCGATGGCAACCCTGTTCCTGGCGCGACCGGAGCCAACTACACACTGGCTGCAAATCAGCAGGGCACCGAGGTCTCGGTGCGCGTCACCGCGACACGCCTCGGTTACGAAGACCTCGTCCTCACCCTCAATGCCCCCGCTGAGGTAGCACCCGGACTTTTGACGACGACCGCACCAGCAACCATCTCAGGCAGTTTCACCACCGACGAGCTCCTCAGTGTCACCCCAGGCACGTATAACGTCACTGCGACTGAGAGTTACCGGTGGTTGGCGGACGGCGCGGCCATCGACGGCGCTACAGCAAGTAGCTATCGCGTCACTGCAGACAAGGTTGGTGCTGAGATCAGCGTCGAGGTCACCGCGACTCGTGCTGGCTACGAGACTGTTTCCTACGTTGTGGCAGGCACCGTGGTCAGCGAAGGTCAGATCACAACTGTCAGTGCACCGATTGTGGGCACCAACCCGGTCGTCGGACAGCAGATCGCAGTCACACCCGGCGAGTACCTTCCGGTTGGAGCCACGCTCACCTACCAATGGCTCGTCAACAGCATCGCGGTTTCGGGCGCGACCGGCTCGTCCTACACTCCAGCAGTTGCCGACCTCAACAAGCAGTTGCAGGTGGAGATCACCGTCTCAGCGGACGGCTATGAGTCGAAGACCGCCAGGCTCACGGCGGGTACGGTTGCCGCCGCAACATTTACCGCAACCATTCGCCCATCATTGACCGGAACCGCGCAGGTGGATCGTGCCATCACGGTGAATTCTGGTGCCTACTCGATGAGTGGTGTGACCCTGTCCTACCGTTGGCTCTCGAATGGTGCGACCATCGCTGGAGCGACCAGCGCGACCTTCGCGCCTCGGGCATCCGACCACAAACGTGGTTTGTCGGTTGTCGTGACGGCTTCGGCTCCCGGCTACACCTCGGTGACGAACACGACAAACGTTCTGACCGTTCAGGCGGGGCAGATTCGCGTGACCAAGAAGCCGCAACTCAAGCGCGGCAGGAAGAAGGTCACCAAGAAGCGCACCGTGAAGGTCGGTCAGAAGCTGAAGGCCACCAAGGGCAAGTACTCTGCCAGCGGTGTGAAGTTGAAGTACCGCTGGTTTGTCGGCAAGAAGCAGGTCAAGGGCAAGAAAGGTGCCAAGCAGACTTACAAGATCCGCAAGGGCAACGCCAAGAAGCGGATTTCAGTGCGGGTGACCGTCAACAAGGCGGGCTACAAGAAGATCCAGGTCAAGTCCATCAAGACTAAGAAGGTCAAGCGCTAAGACCGTCTTGCTCCACACTGTCAACTGCCGCTGCTCGGGCTCGCCCGTCTTACCACCGGGGACGAGTTCGGGCGGCGGCAGTCGCTATGAGCGTGGCAGTTCAGCCAATTCCGAGGCGTCGTACCAGAGCAGGTCCAGATCTCCGATATCTTGGCTGGCCTGGTTGTCCCCTGACAGAGCCGCATCGATCACACTTGCCGCTGCTGGCTCGTCGATGTGAACGCAGACGATCGGAATATCGGTGATCGTCTCTTCGACGGTCAATGCGTAGTCGACGAGTTCTCCCAGTCGGTCCTTCATCTCGCTGCCCACCGGCACGACCTTCGCACTTTGCGGGAGGTCCACGGAGATCACCAAACGTTGATGCGGCACCTGCTGATCCGCCAATAGTGCGATAGCGTAGTCGGCCGCGCCGTATAGCGCCGTGAATTCGAGTTCTTCGACGGCGTCACGATGTCCGGTTTCAGCACGACGTTGCAACTCATCAGGAACAGCAAAGACGACTGTGCCGGCCGGTATGGGGATCCGGGGTGCCACAGCCTGCGATGGCGCCAGGTCGAGCTCGTCGATGTAGCCGAGGTGCGCTGGAAGGTAGATTCGCATGACCTTAGTGTGACATCGCCCCTGAAGAGTTATCCACAGCCCACGCCTAGGCACTGACAGGAATTCCACCTATGAAACAGTGGTCGAGGCGCAAAGTTTGACGCCAGAGAGGAAACTGATGAGCACACGGCTGACGGAGCAGGGCTCCTGCACGCAACTCGAACCGATGCCACCGGCAGTCGACGAGCGGTCTCGGCGACAGGCGACTCGATCTGAGAGGTTGTATCCCCGACGAGTTCTCCCCGGCTCATCACGCGTTCCCTCACCGTGGCAGCGTCGGCGCCACTATGACGTCACCACTGGCAACGAACCGACGTATGTCCACATAGCGAGACAAGTCGCGCTGCACGTCTTTGAGAGTCTGCACGGTACCGGTAACTCGAAAGTGCTTGATCGGGTTCTCGCGGCTGGGCCGAAACGGATGCTCGCGCAACAACAGCGCATCATCGCTGCGGTCGGAGCCGTAGATCGACCTGTCATTACGGTCTCTAGTGCTCACACCTGTGCCGTAACGCCTCATGCGGTTGAGGCAGCGCTTAGCGTACGAGTGGATGCCCGGCATCGAGCCATTGCGATTCGGCTGGAACACGCCGCCGAGGGCTGGCAGGTCACCGCCCTCGAAATCGGATGACGCAAGAACGTCCGCTGGACGCGATGATCGCGTCCAGCGGACGTTCTTAGCGAACTGCTAGATCAGGCCTTCTCGTTCTTGCCGTGGCAGACCTTGTACTTCTTGCCGGAGCCACACGGGCACGGATCGTTACGCCCGGTGCCGGGGAAAGTCTGGTTATCTCCGGCAGCGCCGACAGCACCTGTGGTCTGCGCCTCACCGTCTTCGCCTGCCGCACTGTACTGCAGCGGCGTGGACGAACGCGGTTCGTCCAGACCCTTGGCGACCAGCTTCGAGGTGGTCTTGGCTGAACTGCTCGACCCGCGACCGGCAAATGAGGCGCCAGCGGTCACGGTGACACCGTCTGAAGTCGATGAGTCATCGTCGTCTTCATACTCGTCATCGTCCTCTTCACCTTCAAAGCCGAATTCTTCGATGCCTTCTACCTCAACCTCGATCTCGTCCTCGGAGACCTGCTGAACCTCAACCTTGAGGTAGAACAAGAAGCCAACCGACTCCTCCTTGATGGCATCCGTCATCGCCTTGAAGAGTTGGAAGCCCTCGTTCTGGTACTCGACCAGAGGATCGCGCTGCGCCATCGCGCGCAGGCCGATACCTTCCTTCAGGTAGTCCATCTCGTAGAGATGCTCGCGCCACTTGCGGTCCAGAACCGAGAGCACGATACGACGCTCCAGGTCGCGCATGGCGTCCTCGCCGAGTTCTTCTTCACGCGCTTTGTAGGCGTGCTCAGCATCGGAGATGATCTCTTCGAGCAGCATCTGGCGGTCAAGGAGCTTGATTCCGCCTGCCTGCTCGATGACCTCGTCGACGGTGATGGAGATCGGGAAGACTGCCTTCAACGCTGTCCACAGGCCCTCCAGGTCCCAAGAGTCCGGGGTGCCTTCGGCGACCGCACCATTGACGTAGGCACTGATGACGTCACGCATGAAGTTCTGCACTTCTTCTTGCATGTCCGCCCCGGAGAGCACTTCACGACGTTCCCGGTAGATCACTTCACGCTGGCGGGACATCACGTCGTCATACTTGAGGACGTTCTTACGGATTTCGAAGTTCTGCGCTTCAACCTGCGCCTGGGCGCTTTGGATACCGCGCGAAACCATCTTCGATTCCAACGGCATGTCATCGGGGAATCCGGTACGAGCCATAATCGACTCAGCCAGTCCCGCGTTGAAGCGACGCATCAAGGTGTCGTCAAGCGCCAGATAGAACCGAGATTCACCCGGGTCACCCTGACGTCCGGAACGACCCCGCAACTGGTTGTCGATACGACGTGACTCGTGACGCTCAGTACCCAGCACGTACAGGCCGCCGAGTTCGACGACCTCGTTGTGCTCGGCTTCAACCGACTTCTTGACCTCTTCGAGCACCTCGGGCCAACGCTCTTCGAATTCCTCCGGAGTGTTGTTCGGGTCCAGGCCTAGTTCACGCATCCGGTCATTCGCCAAGTATTCGACGTTTCCACCGAGCATGATGTCAGTACCACGACCGGCCATGTTGGTCGATACCGTCACCGCACCTTTACGGCCCGCCATGGCGACCACGGCTGCTTCACGCTGGTGCTGCTTGGCGTTGAGCACCTCGTGCTTGACGCCCCGCTTCTTCAACAGGCTCGAAAGAAGCTCCGATTTCTCAACGCTCGTCGTACCGACGAGGACCGGTTGACCCTTCTCATGACGCTCCACGATGTCTTCGACCACCGCGTTGAACTTGCCCGCTTCATTCTTGAAGATGACATCGGGCTGGTCGATACGGCGCATCGGCAGGTTGGTCGGAATCGGGACCACGCTGAGTTTGTATGTGCCCTGGAACTCCGCGGCTTCCGTCGTCGCGGTACCGGTCATACCGGCCAGTTTGTCGTAAAGACGGAAGTAGTTCTGCAACGTAATGGTTGCCAGAGTCTGGTTCTCCGCCTTGATGTTCACGCCCTCTTTGGCCTCAATGGCCTGGTGCATGCCCTCGTTGTAGCGACGTCCCGGCAGCACACGTCCGGTGTGCTCGTCAACGATCAGCACTTCACCCTGGGTGACGATGTAGTCCTTGTCGCGCTTGAACAGTTCCTTCGCCTTGATGGCATTGTTCAAGAACCCGATCAGCGGCGTGTTGAGCGACTCATACAGATTGTCGATCCCCAAGTAGTCTTCCACCTTGGAGATACCGGGCTCGAGAATACCTGCGGTGTGCTTCTTCTCATCGACTTCGTAGTCGACGTCACGAGTCAAGCGACGCGCCACACGGGCGAATTCCTTGTACCAACGGTTGGCCTCGCCGTCCGAAGGCCCGGAGATGATCAGCGGGGTACGGGCCTCATCGATGAGAATCGAGTCGACCTCATCGACGATCGCGAAGTTGTGGCCACGCTGGACCAAGTCCTCTTCGCGCCACGCCATGTTGTCGCGCAGGTAGTCGAAGCCGAACTCGTTGTTCGTTCCGTACGTGATGTCAGCGGCATATTGCTCGCGACGCTGCGCTGGCGACTGGCCCTGGAGGATACAACCGGTGCTCAGACCGAGGAAGCGGAAGACACGACCCATCAGGTCACTCTGGTAGGACGCCAGGAAGTCGTTCACCGTAATGACGTGAACGCCCTTGCCGGATAGCGCGTTGAGGTAAGCAGGCGCGGTGGCGACCAGAGTCTTACCTTCACCAGTCTTCATCTCAGCGATGCTGCCCTGGTGGAGCGCGGCACCACCCATGATCTGAACATCGAAGTGCCGCTGTCCCAGCGTGCGCTTCGCCGCCTCACGCACCACAGCGAAGGCTTCAGCCTGGATGTCATCCAGCGTCTCGCCGTTTTCCAGGCGCTCTTTGAATCGGTCGGTCTCCTCACGGAGCTCTTCATCGGTGAGGGCGGCAATGCCCTCCTCCAGAGCCGCGACCTGGTTGGCAATCGCGGTGAGCTTCTTGAGGACCTTGCCCTCACCCACGCGCAGAATTTTGTCGAGGATTGCAGGCACGCAAATCTCCTGATGTCGAATTCTTCGCGGCTGTTGCCGCCGTGGCATAGCGCAATCTCGCGTTATGCGTACCGAGCCATCTTAGACGAGACAATTGAGTACTGCGGTACAGATGGCATCAATTTCCCCACAATACGCTCAGAGCCGAGGGGTTGGACAATCGCTACGATGGTCCAACCCCTCGGCCGCTGTGGTCCTATTTGTCGAATTCAGTCACATTCGCAAGTGGTATCCAATGCGATCACGCCGTAGTCCCAGCCGCGGCGACGGTAGGCCACCGAAGGCCGTTTCGTACCGGAGTCGATGAACAAGAAGAAGTCATGGCCGACGAGTTCCATCTCGTCGATTGCGTCCTCGACTGACATCGGAGCTGCCTGGTGCAACTTGTTGCGAATCACGACGGGAGAACCCGGCACCTGGAACTCGACTGCTTCGCCCAGTTCCTGAGGTGCGAGATCTTCGGTTGTGTTCTCGTCCGTCTCAGCAGCCGCTGGCGCGAGATCGATCTCGTCAATCGGAGTCGTTGGCAGGGACGCTAGCCCTTCACCACGGCGCTTATTACGGGTACGACGATCATGTGCCCGGCGCAGCCGCTCGTGAAGTTTATCGAGTGCCAGGTCAAGCGCACCGTAGCGGTCATCCGCAGAGGCCTCGGCTCGAACGACGGGGCCTTTGGCCCGTACGGTCAGTTCCACTTTTTCACGCACACTGGAAAGTCGTGGGTTTTTTTCATGCGTCACTGCGACATCGACTCGCTGTGCTCCTGGCGCCAACTGGCTGACCTTAGAGAGTTTGTCTTCAGCGTGACGACGGAATCGTTCCGCGACTTCAGTGTGACGGCCTACGACGACGATCTCCATTTTGACCTCCGAGCGTGTGGGGCGCGATTGCCGCGCCCGAATGAAACTAACTGAGCGTAGAGCGGCACTCTTGGGGTGCCTACCTGCGGACACCTCCTGACGTTCTCGCGCGACGGAGATGGTTTGGGGTTGTGGGCTACGAACCCCCACAACCTTCATCCGATCCCCTACGTTCGGTCAACAGCAACGACGCTGTAGACCACCCAGGTTATCTGTTCTTCGGACCGATTGCATCCACCGAGCCCGCAGTGGCGCAACGTGCTTCATCCTGCGGCACTCTCCTGCACAGCAACCGCGCACGGCACCGCCTAGGGTGCCGTCGCCGCTAAGACCATGGCGCCGACAACCCGGATACCGCACGCTTCCAATGCCTTGCGACTATGGTGCAACGTGGCGCCTGAAGTCACGATGTCATCGATCAAGACGGCTTGACGAAACTGCGGCGACAACCGCCGATGAACAACCTGTATCGTCCCTGCGATATTGCGTTGCCGTGCCGCACGTCCCAACCCGACCTGATCACGTTTTCGGCCGCTCGTACACAGTAACGCCGCCATCTGCCAACCACAGTTGCGCGCAACTTCTCGCGCCAGTAGCCCTGTCATGTCCGCGCCGCGTTCCCGAATCGCTCGCGAGGACGAGGGCACCGGAACGACGGCAATCCGATCCTGGTTAACAGCCAACGCAGCCCGGCGGCACCAAGCCGCGTAAGCCAAGCGGCTGGCCATCACTGGGTGCAAGTCGTGGCGGCCACCGGCCTTGGCTGCCAGAATCGCCAGTCGCGACGCTCCGTCATAGGCGGTCAGCGCCCATACCGGCAGTGTGATGGAATCTGACCGATTCAAGCGCGGCACTTGCAGCTCGCAACGAAACCCGGCCGGAACCCACGCTCCTTGGCAAGAACGACACCACGCGATGTCGTATCGACCGCAGCCAGCGCAACGTACCGGAATGATCAAACGCCCCAGCAGTCGCGGCACCAGCAGCCAATCACGCGATCCATCACGGCACCGACCGGATCTGTCAGAACGCACACTCATCTACCCATTGTGCGAAGTTGCGCACTCGCCGGTCACTTGAGTGAGCTGTTGGGGAGGACTCGTCCCGAGACCATCTATCAGCCCGGGTACGCCACCGCGGCGATGTCCCGGGCGACCTCAGTCCAACTTGCTCCGGTGGTGCTGCGCGTCATCAGAACACCGTCGTTTTGGAGGACATGCAGCGTGGTACGCACACCCAGGTCGCCGGTGATCATCACAGGATGGTCCAGCACAGGCTGCAGCTGGGAGAAGTCACCAATGGGAGTGACATAGATATTCGAGTCAGCCGAGACACCCGATGCTCCGATCACTGCCAGCGTGCTTTCACCGATCCATGCCATCTCATGAGCCACGGCCAAAGATCCACCGACAGTCACGCCCTGCTCCAGTTGCGTCGGCACGCCAGTGTCATCGCGCACAATCGCGGCGATGTCAATCGTCGACTGGCTTTCCCCGCTACTGCTGTCATGCGAGGCGATAGCCACACGAGCACCATCACGGGATACTCGCACCGCATCAATGGTTCTCGATGCCAGCCATGGCGCAGCGAGGGTGCTGACCTCGCCTTCGCCGGTTGCCACGTAGATATCGGAAACAGACCCCGCCCACACCCAACCGAACCGATCAATGCTCGGCGCGGACAGCTCCGGCGCCTCGATCAACACTTGAGGGGTCTCGGCGTTGCGCAGGATGCGGGGCACGGCCGCGATGCTGCGCTTACCTTGACGCACAACCGCGAACTGACCCGATTGCGGGCCATCTAGCGGCTCCATCGCCAGGGCCGTGACATTCACCCCTTCCAACGACACGTAGCCTTGATCGGGAACGAGCGCGCCATCGACGATTTTCTGCACCGCGTTGTCGGTCACCACCGCCACGGCAGCGCCAGTCTGCGGGTCCTGCAGCACCGAGGCCGCCGTCACGTTGATATCCACGTTGCCCGCCGTGACCCGCACGGAGCGCACCTGCGGGACTTGCTGCAGCGTCGCATTGAACTGGGCCAGCAGTAGCGACTGCTGCTCAGAATCCGCCGACAGCACAGCCGAGGACAAATCCAGTTCCGCGACGCCTTCGGCACTGACCTGGACCGATCCAGCGACTTGCAGCGTGGTTCCGATAGGCGCCGCGGTAGTGACAGCATCGCGCAGCCAAGCCGATGGCCCTGCCAACAATCCCTCTGCTACGTGGCCAGCCAGATTCCGCGACGGATACCAGCGCACATCCGGTACGAAGTACTGGTGATCCAAGGACAGGAACTGCAACGCGATCCGGCGGTGGGTCACTGTGAAGTTGGGCTGCGACACATAAGTGCCGTCCGGCAGCTCATTGATGCGCCACTGGCCATTGTCGCGAACCAACTTGAAGGATACGATCTGCGACTCATTGCTCGCCGCTTCGACAAGCTGACCGGTCTGGTCCACGATGGCTGCCAGGTCGATGGCGCCACCAACTTCAACTCGGTTGCCGTCCACACGCGCTGTCGCCCCGGACACGTTGGGAGCCACAACCGCCAATACCGGTTCCCCCAGATAGACGGCAGTGGACTTATTCGGTTCCCACTGCGCCGCGCCCTCGGCTGTCAGAAACTCCTTCGCAACCCGATAGTCATCGCTGACGCCTGCGGCTTGCGCCCGGATGAAGCCCTGGATGACCTCAATGGGAGTCGCGCCGGCGACGGGTCCTTCTGCCTCGACGAAGACCTGGCCGGCGTCGGTCACTGGAAGCGGCTCAGATCCAACCGGACCTGTGACGGGAATGGTGGCGCAGCCGGTCAAGGCCAGCACCGTAACGACCAGGCTGATAATGCTCATCCGCAATTGATCGAATCTCACGTCCTCGGCCCCTTTCCCTCAGCTGCCTTTGGGTAGGTGCTCACATGCCGGAACATCACCTGCAACAGCGGATCACGGTCTTCATCTGTGGACAGCGGACCGTGGTCGATGGCACCAACCCCCGCGTGGCGCGGCAGTGTCAGGATGAAAGTTGCTCCGTGACCGGGCGATCCGTCAGCTTCCAGGCGTCCGCCGTGCAGCAGTGCGTCTTCCATAGAGATGGACAGCCCCAGCCCAGTTCCGCCGGTGGTGCGAGCCCGCGCCGGATCAGCACGCCAGAAACGATCGAAGACATGCGCCAGTTCGCTCGAATTCAACCCGATACCGTGATCGCGGACTCGTACGGCTACCGCATCAACCGTTGCGGCCAGGTCAACGTGAACAGGTTTCCCCTCGGCATGTTCGATCGCGTTTGCCAGCAGATTGCGCACAATCCGTTCGAAGCGAATGGCATCGACATCCGCGACCACCCGGTCGATTGGAGACCGATAGGTGATGTCGACTCCCTTGGCCTCGGCCAGTGGGACCATGCCCTCGATAATGCCCGCAGTCATGGCCGTCAGATCGCGGCTATCGATATCCAACCGCGCTGCACCGGCATCAAAGCGGCTGATTTCGAGCAGATCGGTCAGCAGCAACTCAAAGCGATCGATCTGATCTTTGAGCAGTTCGACTGACCGTTGCCCCGGTTCTACCAGGTCGTTGCGCGCGTCGTAGAGGACGTCGGCTGCCATGCGGATGGTTGTCAGCGGGGTGCGAAGCTCGTGGGATACGTCGGAGACGAATCGGCGTTGCAGGGCCGATAGGTGGCCGAGCCGTTCAATCTGGTCTTGCAAGCTCGCGGCCATCGCGTTGAAGGATGATTCCAGCGCGGCGACTTCATCGTATCCGCGCACCGGCAGCCGTTCATCGAGGTGACCATCCGCGATGCGGCCGGCTGCCGCCGAGACCGTGATGATGGGGTGAACGACCTGGCGCGTCACCAGCCAGGTGATCAAGGCCAGCACAATCGTAAGCGACCCCAATGAGACGGCCAGCACACGTTGCAAGAACGTCAAGGTGTACTGCTCTGTCTCCATGGAATACATCAGGTACAACTCGAAGGTCCCCGCGACAGGAACCTCGACGCTCGACCCCACGACAACACCGGGATGGACTCCACCTTCGGTTGGAATCCCTACCGATTGCCAGTGTGCTTGCTGCGGCGCGGCAGCCACCGCTTCGCGCAGTTGCGCGCTCACCAATCCACCGAGTTCCGGGTTGCTGGACACGTCGTTGACCGTGACCTGAACCGGGGCGGCGGTGCGCATCCGCCACAAAAACACATCGCGTTGCCCCGATGCTCCGGCCTGTAGCGCGGCGATCGTATCTTTCAGCAGTTGTTGCACTTGGGTGGAGTTCGCTGCTGTCGACGAGTTCAGCAGCGATTGGGTTCCGCTGAAAGCACGAGCGCTCTCGGACATGACCGCATCGACGCGTTGATTGAAGATGCCATCGCGAATCGTGGTGGACATCAAGGCACTGAGCACCGCCAGAGACACGATGGTCATGGTCAGCACCGAGAAGACGACCTTGATCTGGAGGGACGAGCGCCAGGCCAGGCTGAGCCGACCGAAGAACCCCATCGTTGACCGGTCGGGGCGGACGAAGACTGTTGCGTCAGTGTTGGGCGACCTGGTCGCAGTTGAGGCGGACATCAGGCTGAGGTGTCAGCCCCAGATCCCGCCCGGTAGCCAACACCACGCACGGTGAGCACGACCTTGGGGTTTTCCGGGTCGAGCTCTACCTTGGACCGCAGCCGCTGCACGTGAACATTCACCAGCCGGGTGTCTGCCGAATGGCGATATCCCCATACCTGCTCAAGGAGTTGTTCCCGCGAGAACACCTGCCACGGTTTGCGGGCCAACGCCACGAGCAGATCAAACTCAAGTGGCGTTAACTGCAGTTCCTCGTCGCCGCGGGTAACGCTGTGTCCGGTGACGTCGATAGTCAGGTCGGCAACAGTGATCAACTGGGTCGCGGCATCGTCTTGGCGGCGCAGGCGCGCCTTGATACGGGCGATGAGTTCCTTGGGCTTGAAGGGTTTGACGACGTAGTCATCGGCGCCGGCTTCTAGTCCCGCCACGACATCTACTGTGTCTGACTTCGCGGTGAGCATGATGATTGGAACGTTCGACTCGTTCCGGATCGCCTGGCAGACCTCCACACCGTTGAGCCCAGGCAACATGACATCAAGGAGCACTAGGTCGACTGGTTCTTTGCGGAATGCGGAGACAGCCTTTTCACCGTCTCCAGTGAAGATCGCGTCGAAGCCTTCGGCTTTCAATACGATGCCGATCATTTCCGCGAGCGCGGCATCGTCATCGACCACGAGAATGCGAGACGTCATGGCGTTATTCTGCCATTGCTTACTGATTGATGCGGGTTTCGCATCCGAATCAGCCTGGTCTTCTCGTGACATTCATGCTGACATGGCACGATTGCCTAGACGAGTACTCCCAGTAAATCTTGACTCATGGACGGAAAGGGCGCGGCTTTCACCATGACCTATGACCCTAATAATCCTGGACCGGGTCCCCAGACACCGTCATCTGGAGCAGGATCGGACCAACCTCACTACGGGCCGCCACGGTACGGACAGCCGCAACCTGGTCAGCCTCAATACGTACAGCCGTCTTATGGGCAGCCACAGTACGGACAACAACAGTTCGGACAAGGCGGCGGCAGCCTGCCGCCGAATCTGGGTCATCCCTCCTCCATGTTGGGCATGAAACCAGGGATCATCCCACTGCGTCCCCTCACGCTAGGTGAAATCCTTGACGGCGCATTCCAGGCCATCAGACGGCACGCAAAGATCACCCTCGGTCTGACGCTGCTCATCGTGACCGTCTTCATTACGGCGTTCACCGCCCTGGGCGCTTTGATAATGCCGTGGATCCGCGAGAACTTCGGCGGCTTCTCCTTGGGAGACGATGCGGATCTGGCGATCGGTTCGATGTCTTGGTTCGAACAGCAGGGCATCATCACCGCCGGCTCCATCGGTATGACGATCGCGACGATCATCGTCACCGGAACGTTGGTCTACGCGATCGGCCAACTGTGTTTGGGGCTGCGTCCTTCGGTTGGCGAGATCTGGTCACGAGTCAAGCCAAGACTCTGGGCACTGGCCGGGGTCGCACTGCTGACATCGCTCATCGTGGGCGCAGTCGTCATGATTCCGGTGTTGTTTTTCTCAGTTGGCATCTCGACGGACAGTGCGGCTCTGACTGTGGTGGGAGTTGTCCTGACCATCGTGGCTATCCTCGCCGCTATCGTGCTCTCGATCATGTTGAGTTTTGCGTCCTCCGCGCTGATTCTGGAAGAAGCCTCGGTCATCACTTCGCTCAAGCGCAGTTGGTTCCTGGTCAAATCGCAGTTCTGGCGCGTGCTTGGCATTCAGATGCTGGTCTATCTGATCGTCTCTGTGATCCAGCAGATCATCGTTGTTCCACTGACCATCCTTGGAACGATCGTGGGGATCGTGATGGCCAATGCGCTGGTATGGATTCTGCTTGTCACGCTGTCGACTGTGCTGGCCGCGACAATCGGGGTGTCTTACTCTGCCTCGGTCATCGCACTGCTCTACGTTGACGTGCGGATGCGCCGCGAAGGTCTCGACGTCCAACTTGCCGCGAAGGCCTCGTCCTCGTGATATTCGCGATCCCGGTCACTCCCGACGCCCCTACTGGTCGCCAATGGGCTCGCGACGAGTTGAGCCAGCCGATCTATCACACCCGCCAAGACCCGTTCTCCTGGCTGATGGAGAAGATCACCGATTTCCTGGACGAGCTATCGGGAACGAGCGCCGGCGCTCAAATCGGCTTATGGGTGACGTTGGCCCTGATCGTCGCCGCGATCGTGGTGTTGATCATCGTGGTCGGGCCGATGCGGCGACGCCGCCGCATTGCCGCAGATCACACACTGGAGTCATCGGCTGTCTCAGCCGCTGAGCTTCGTGCGGCCGCGCGCACGGCCTATGGCGACGGCCGGTTCCGCGACACTTTCATTCTCGCCTTCCGGGCGCTCGTGCAAGACGGTATCGAACGCACCATCATCACGGCGCAACCCGGCCTGACCGCACATGAAGCTGCGACGCAGCTGGCCGCCGTGTTCCCCGATCACACCGCACGTCTGGCCCTGAGCGCTGCAGTTTTCGATGCAACCGCCTATGCCGAACGCGACATCAGCAAGGATGAGGCGTTCGAAATGGCCGAGTTCATGCGCGATCTGGCTCGTACCCCGGCTGCTTGGAGACAAGAGGCGTCGGCTACGACCGCACCGAGCATGCAGGTGGTGGGTTGATGTCCACTCCGGTCACGCATGATAGTGCGATAGCAGCGCCAGATCATGGCGACCTCGACACGGAACTCACCGCCGATCCAGTCGCATCACTGGCACCTGCGAACACGGGCGGGTCGCGCCGCGGAGCACGACGCGCCATCGTGGTGCTGGTTGCGGTCGTCGCGGTTGCTGTCACCGTGCTGATACTGTTCCGCTCTCCCACCTCGTCAATCCCCTTTGCTCCAGATAATCCGGATGCTGCGGGCACCAGGGCCGTGGCGCAGATCCTCGAGCGCCAGGGGGTCAAGATCGCTTTCGTACAGAATGCCGATGACGCCGCCACAGCGTTAACGAGTGCGCCCGGCAGCGCGACCCTCGTCGTCGGCGGTGATTTCGGCTTGACGAGTGATCAGGTTGAATGGCTCGCTGAGGCGGCCGACGAGGTGGTGCTGTTCGCACCGGGTGATGGAACGCTAGAGGCCTTCGCTCCGCAGATTTCGGTGAACTGGGCGGCAGCAACAGCGGGAACGTTGGAAGCCCGATGCCGCGATGCAGATGCCATCGCAGCCGAAGAGATCACGCAGGCATCACCAGCCCTTTATTCGAGTAACGCCGAGGCAGTCTCCTGTTTCACCAGTGACGATGGCGCGGCGATGATTCGTCTCGGCACGGTTACTGCCCTCAGTTCCGAAGCATGGATCACCAATGAACACCTGGCGGAAGCCGGCAACGCCGCACTCGGACTGCGACTGCTCGGCACGAATGAGCATGTGGTCTGGTTTGTTCCGGATCTGATCCAGATGCTGGGAGTCTCCGAGGCTGACCAAGAAGCCTCTCACGCTTGGATCATGCCGGTTTTCCTGGTCCTGGTGGGTGTGATCGCGGTCGCGGCCTGGTGGCGCGGACGTCGCTTTGGTGCGCTGATTCCCGAACCGCTTCCAGTGACGGTACGACCTGAGGAAGTAAGCCAGGGACGAGCTCGTCTCTACCGCGCCTCACGTGACTATGGATATGCTGGCGCGCTGGTGCGAGCTGGAACGCTCACCCGGATCGCCTCACATCTCGGCGTGCCTGCTGGCACTGACCGTGCCAGCCTTGTCATAGCCATTTGCTCGGCCACCGGTCGCCCACCAGCCACCGTCGACCATCTGTGTTACGGACCGCCGCCTTCAAACGCCGACGACCTGCTACGACTAACCAACGAGCTCGATCAACTGTTCAGAGAGGTTCGCCAAGCATGACTACCCCCGACTCCCAGGTTCCGGAACCGACAGGCCCCGCACAGCAGCCTGCTACTGCACCGCAGGCACCGCGACCCGCTTCGCTAGAGCGTCTCGTCGCCGTACGCACTGAGGTCGGCAAGGCCGTGGTCGGTCAGGACAGCGCGGTGACCACCTTGCTGATCGGGCTGCTATGCCGCGGCCACGTACTACTCGAAGGCGTTCCGGGAGTAGCCAAGACACTCTTGGTGCGCACGTTGGCCCACAGCCTCGATCTGGACACCAAACGTGTGCAGTTCACTCCCGACCTGATGCCAGGCGATGTGACCGGATCGCTCGTCTATGACGCCCGCACGGCTGAGTTCTCGTTCCGTCCTGGGCCGGTGTTCACCAATCTCTTGCTCGCGGACGAGATCAACCGCACCCCGCCAAAGACTCAATCCGCACTGCTCGAAGCAATGGAAGAACGACAGGTGACGGTCGACGGCGAGCCTAGGCCGTTGCCCGATCCGTTCATTGTGATCGCAACGCAGAACCCGATTGAGTACGAGGGCACCTACGCCCTGCCGGAGGCACAACTCGACCGCTTCCTGCTCAAGGCGACGTTGCCAGTGCCGGAGCGGCACCTGGAGACCGAGATCTTGGCCCGCCACGCGGCCGGCTTCAACCCTCGCGATCTGGTCGCCGCGGGCGTGAAGCGGGTCGCGAGCGCGGAAGACCTGGCCATAGCGCGCGAACAGGTAGCCAAGGTCATGGTCCATCCCGATGTCCTGGGCTACATCGTCGATATCTGCCGGGCAACCCGTCACTCACCCTCACTCGCACTGGGTGTGTCGCCGCGTGGTGCGACCGCACTGCTGGCCACATCGCGTGCCTGGGCGTGGCTGAGCGGACGTGAGTTCGTCACCCCCGACGACGTCAAAGCGCTTGTCTTCTCCACTTTGGCACACCGTGTCGCGCTGCGCCCCGAATCCGCGATGGAAGGCGTCACCGTGCACAGTGTGCTCGGTACGATCTTGAACACGATCCCGGTCCCGCGATGACCCTGGCGGCAAGTTCGTGTAGAGGTGCTCGATGGTCATAACAGGGCGCGCAGTCATCCTGCAGCTGATTGGAATCGTGCCGGTGCTGATCTGGCCCTCCATGGCCGTGGCGCTCGCGTGGTTCGGCGGTGTCATCGTGCTTGCGTGGTTCGATGCTCTGCTGGCTACTCACCCGAAGCATCTGAACATCACCCGGGGCCCGCTGCCGACCGTGCGGCTGGGCGAATCCAGCGAGTCGGTGCTCGTCGTCAGACATCGAGGAAAAACGAGACTGGCCGGCGAGATCCGCGATGCCTGGACTCCCACAGCCGGCGCACAACGCAATCGCCATCGCATTGGCCTGAAGCCGGGCAGCGGCACACGCCTTGTCACCGCCCTGGTGCCAACGCGACGCGGAACATTGCAAGCCGGACCGGTGACCATTCGCTCCTGGGGGCCGTTGCGGTTGGCGGGCCGACAGCGTTCTATTGATGTTCCGGGCAGTATTCAGGTGCTGCCCGCGTTCCATTCGCGGCGGCACCTGCCCAGCCGTCTCGCACGCCTGCGCGAGCTCGACGGACGCGCCGCGGTGCAGATTCGCGGTGAGGGCACTGAGTTCGACTCCCTGCGCGAATACGTCATCGGAGACGACGTCCGATCCATCGACTGGCGTGCCACAGCACGGCGCAGCGAGGTCGTGGTGCGCACCTGGCGGCCAGAACGCGACCGACGGGTCTTGATCGTAGTGGATTCCGGGCGGACGAGTGCCATGCGCGTTGATGAGGGCACTCGCCTCGATGCTGGGATCGAAGCGGCACTGCTGCTGTCCGCGCTCGCTTCCCACGCCGGTGACCGGGTCGACGTCATCGCCTTCGACCGCGAGTTACGCGCGACTATTCCTGCGACCGCTGGCGATAACTCCTTGGCCGAGGTGGCTTCCGGGCTGGCCCCGGTGGAACCGACGCTGGTCGAAACCGACTGGGATGCGGTGACACGTTGGATCGATCGGCACCATCGGCAGCGTTCCCTGGTCGTCCTGGTCGCGGGACTCGAACCCGCCGCCATTGAATCCGGACTCCTGTCCGTCGTTGCCCGCCTTACTGAGCGTCACACCGTAGTGCTGGCTTCAGCGACGACGATGAGCAGCCTTTTGGCCGAGCCGGCCGCGACATCCAGCGCGTCAGATGGCCTAACTGTCGGCGGTGCCGACCAGGACGTCTTCGACAGAGCGGCACAGGAACGCTGGGAACTCGATCGCAGTACTGTCAGCGACGAGTTGTCCCGCGGCGGAGTCCACGTCATTGACGTTCCCGGTGAGGAACTGGCACCGAAGGTCGCTGACCGGTATCTCAGTCTCAAAGCCAGCGGCGCACTGTAGGCACCTAGCAAAGCGCCATCCCCGCACTGCTCCACTGTCTCCCGTCGCCAGCGCCATCCCACCGCGGTTGTGGACCGGCCAGGTTTTGCCGTTGTGGGCGGGAAACGCCCGGTCCACTTTCACAAAAGTCGTCCACTTTCGCTGGAGTGGCTTCGACGACGCTAGCCACAGACTCAGAGCACGAAGTACGAGAAGCGACCGCTATCCCGCATAGGCGAGGCGATATCCGGCGGTGTCCTCGTCCATATCGCCCATCTGGCCGACCTGCACGGCTCTACGTCCAAATATCCCCGCATAGACGATGACCACACCAAGCGCGGCCGCACCGATGACCATCTTCAGCCACACCGGCAATGCCGATCCGGTCACGAATCCCTCGACCAGCCCGGACAGCAGCAGCGTCAACACCAGGCCGACGGCGATAGTGAAAAGGGCCCGTCCCTCTTCTGCCAGAGCCACAGTACGGGGCCTTGGCCCGGGGTCAATTGCAGTCCAGAACAGCTTCAGCCCCGCGGCGGCTGCGATGAAGATCGAGGTGAGCTCGAGCATTCCGTGCGGCAGGATCAGTGCGAAGAACGTGTCGAGTTCGCCGTATGCGGCCATCAAGCCTGCGACGGCGCCCACGTTGATCATGTTCTGAAGTATCACCCAGATCGGCCAAAGTCCGGTGATTCCGAAAGCCACGCACTGCGCTGCAATCCAGGCGTTGTTGGTCCAGACAGTCGAGGCGAAGCCGAATCCAGGTGCGTAGTAGTCAGCGAACTCGTGATTGACATACTGCTCGCGAACTTCGGGAGGACCGATATACGCCAAGCCTTCCGGAGTGTTGGCGACCCATAGCGCCACCAGCGCGCCGACGGCGATGGACCCCAATGTCACCCACAGTGTCCACCATCTGACTCGATAGAGCGCAGCAGGCAGGGACGCGGTGAAGAATCTGGCGGTGTCGCGCCACGAAGCCTCCGAGCTGCCAGCGATGCGCGCTCGAGCGCGCAGCAGAATGTCAGACAGCTTGGTGATCAGCGCTGGATCTGCCGCTGTGGACCGAATGATCGACAAGTCGGTAGCTACCTGCTGATACAGCACAACGAGTTCATCCGCGTCTTGCCCACGCAGCCGTCGTTTGCTGAGCCGGTCAAGGCGTTCCCAACGGTCGCGATGCACCGCAATGAATGCGTCAATGTCCACGGGTTCTACCTTGGCACATCGCGCTGGATGTCTCGACCCTGCACTGCGATCGAACCGTCGCGTTTTTCGCGTACCGCCCTAGCACACTAGGCAAGTTCACGAAAAATGCGACGGTTCAGCAATGGGGTGTGATCTCGATGGGCTCCTCGCCGCGTACTCAGGCGACAGGGGCGACAGCAGGCGACAGGACCCGGCCAACTAGAACGCGGATATGCGAAGATTTCCCCATGAGCACCGCGACGAATTCGGCGAAGTTCCCGGCGGAACTTGCCCACCTGGAGGGATTTGTCCTATCCGAAGGTGTCGTCGTGGACTCTCGTCCGGTGTCGTTTGCGGTGCGAATGCTCAGCGGCACGATCGATGCCATCACCCAGCTCCTGGCGCTGTGGGCGATAGGAGTCGCGATCTCAGTCGCGGCCCGATGGCAGCCGTCCATGTTTGGTGAGGACGTCGCGGGCGTGTGGACGATCATCATGATCGTAAGCGCCCTCGTGATTCTGCCGGTCACGGTTGAGACTCTCAGCCGCGGACGCTCCTTGGGGAAGCTGGCCTTGGGAATCCGCGTGGTACGGGATGATGGCGGCCCCATTCGATTCCGGCATGCGCTGATCCGTGGTCTGACGGCCGTGCTGGAGTTGTGGATGACCGCCGGAGTCGTCGCGTTGACCGTTTCCTTCTTCAACAACAAGGGCAAGCGGCTCGGTGACCTGCTTGCGGGAACCTATGCAACGCGAGTACGCGGCGGAAAATGGGATGTGTCGCCGTTGGTGATGCCGCCGCACCTGGCGATGTGGGCCCGCAATGCCGATATTCGCCCACTGCCGACAGGCTACGCCCTGGCCGCGCGACAGTTTCTGGCGCGAGCGAGCCGGTTGACCCCCGCTGCGCGGCACCAACTGGGACAGGAACTGGCTGGGTTGCTTGAACCGTTTGCGGCTCCCGGGCCGCCAGTGGGCACGCATCCAGAAGAGTTCCTGGCAGCAGTGCTGGCCGAACGACGCGATCGCGATCTGCAGTTCGCCCAGCGGCAGCGCGTCATCGCAGATCAGCGCCATGCACAGCGGACTCGATTGCCCTTTGGCCTTTCCGGATGATTTCAAGCGGCGCACCGTCAGATATTCGACTTTCAGCCATCCGGTTATTACCGTGAGGTCCGTGAACTCTAGCGATCGTGGTGCCGCCCTAGACTCGTCCTATCGTCGTGCGTGGCGATACCGACGCTCAGCGATAGCGCTTGGACTAGTTTCAGTCTTGACCGTAGCGGCAGGCAGTGCGGCAACAGCAGTTTCGACGACGAGTTCACCTGCCGCGCATCAGACTCTTCTGACAAAGCTCCAGAGCACACCACAGGCCAGCCCGATGGCGCCGAAGGCCAAGAAGAAGATCACGCTGAAACTCGTCGTGAAGAAGACCTCGACGACACCGGGCGGCAAGACTCGGTTGCGGGTCGTGTTCAAGAAGAACAAGAAGAAGGTTGCTGCCGCCAAATCGCGGCTCCAGATCAAAAGAGCGGGCAAGTGGCAGAACACCAAGATTCGCGTGCCCATCGTAAACGGAGTCGGTAAGGCAGTCGTGACGCCGAAGAAGACCCGGAAGTACCGCATCAAGCGCGGCAAGCACTACTCCAAGGTCATCAAGGTGCTGATCAAGCAGACCGCGACAACGCCGAAGCCGCTCAAGGCCGCCCAGTCCTTCACTGTGACCGGATCTGGATTCGGTCACGGGGTGGGTATGTCCCAATACGGCGCGTACCAGATGGCACGTACCGGCAGCACCGCAGCCCAGATCTTGCAGCACTACTACCAGGGCACCGAAGTCAAGACTGCGACCGTACCGGGCAAGATCGCGGTGCAGGTATTCGGCCCAGAGCCTTACGGATTCTCCGGATACGCGGACTCGGCCAACACAGCGACCTTCTCCATCTCGCAAGGCCAGTGGCGCATTGTCGATGAAAACGGTGCCGTCAAGTTCACCACGTCGGGATCCAATGGCAAGAACGCCAAGGCCGTGCTGAGCGTTTCCAGCGGCAAAGCGCGCGCTCAGATCAGCGGCGGCGGATATTCCACCACTGTCACATCACACGCACTCGTCCTGCAATGGTCCGGCACACCCGAATTCCGCCCCAATGACGAGGCAGCAGTGGCAAGCCTCAGCGGCACTCATGGCAAATACCGGCATGGCGCACTGGTCGCTACGGCCATCTCCGGGCGGCTCAACGTCATCAATGACGTGGGCTTCACACAGTACCTCTACGGCATCGCCGAGATGCCGTCGAGTTGGGGTTCGCCTGCCAACGGCGGCTCAGCGGCACTGTCCGCACAGGCGATCACAGCTCGCAGCTATGCGCTCGTCAATATGAATATCAGCGCAAGCAACCCGAACGGCAAACGCAAGTCAGCCTGCAACTGCCACATCGTCGACGACGTTCGCGACCAGCATTTCACGGGGTGGAACAAGGAGAACGAGAAAGTCGGGTCGACCAGCTACGGCGCCATCTGGCGCAGTGCGGTCGACGCGACAGTGCAAGGCAACTCGGTGCAGGTCCTCACCTACCAGAACAAGCCCATCAGCACCTTCTACTATTCATCTTCTGGCGGGGCGACTGCCAACAGTGAAGACGTGTGGGTCGCCGAGATCCCCTACCTGCGTTCGGTACCCGATGAGGCGAGCCTGAAAGCGCCCGGCAACTCGATGACCTCGTGGACGCGGACGATCCCTGCCCAACGACTTGCGCAGATGTTCGGACTTCCCGATGTTGCCAAGGTCAAGGTGGTGCAGCGATATTCGTCAGGTCAAGCCAAGAAACTGCGTGCGACCGCGTCCAATGGCAAGAAGGCCACCTTCACCGCCAAAGCCGATGTGATACGAGCAAGGTTGGGCTCGTTGCCATCCTCGTGGGTGCTGTCGATCAAACCGGTGCTTTAGTCCGGCACGTGTTCGTTGGCGCGAGCCAGATCGTCAGCGAAGTCGACCTCGACAGCGTAGAGGTCGGAGATGTCGACCGGCACCACCTTGACACCGTCACGTTCGATGGCCAGTTCGATGCCGCGTTCGAAGTAGTCCTGGTCGTCGACTTCCTCAAGGCGCTGGATCAACGCTTCCTTGTCACGTGCTGCGATGAAGTTGATGCCGATAGCCTCACCAAGAGCGCCCTGCACCTGCTTGGACAGCTGGTTGATGTGACCGTGCTCGTCCACGGTGTATTTGACTTCTTCTTCCGCGACCGTAGCCGTGTTGACCGCCACAACCGACTGGTCCTGGTCCATATAGGACTTGAGCCGCTGCAGGATCTGCGGGTCGAAGACCACATCGCCATTCATCCACAGCACGCCACCGGGTCCGGTCGAACGCAGGATGCGCAGCAACGACTTGGAGGTGTTGGTGCGGTCGAATTCCTCGTTGTAGACAAAAAGCGCACGCGGGTGGGCCTCAAGGATCATCTCAAGTTTGAACCCGACGGCTACGTAAACCTGAGCGTCGGCAAAAGCACCGTGGATGTTCTCAAATTGTTGGGCCATGATCGTGCGGCCGTCGCGCAGCGGCGTCAACGGCTTAGGGAACGGCTTGCCCAGTCGTGTGCCCATACCGGCTGCCAAGATCGCAATCTGAGTCATGTCTACTTTCCTTGAATTCGACGAGGACATAGTCGCTATGCCCTAAAGATGTCCGACGGAATCTTCCCGGACCTAACTTTCGACTTTACCGGATCCGTTCAGCGCTGCCCGGCGCTTCCGTCGCAGTCGGCGCCGACGGCGACGCTCTGCACGGCTATGGCGGGTGAAGGCCCGATAGGCGTCGACCACTTCGTCCACAGCGCCATCCATCTTCACCGTGCCCTGGTCGATCCAGATCGCTCGCGAACACATGGATTTGATGGTCGCCGAGGAGTGACTGACCACGAAGACGGTGCCCGCTGCCTCACGAATCTCGTCGATGCGACGGCGACTTTTGGTTTTGAAGGCCGAGTCACCGGTCGATAGCGCCTCATCGACGATCAGCACGTCAGGGGTGATCGCCGTGGAAATGGCAAAGCGCAGGCGCGCTGCCATCCCATGGGAGTAGGTCGACATCGGAAGGTAGACGGCATCGCCCAGCTCGGCAAACTTCACGATGTCGTTGAACTTCTCTTTGACTTCGGACACGCTCATGCCCAGCGCCAAACAGCCGATCATGATGTTGCGTTCACCGGTGAGGTTCTTGACCAATGCGGCGCCGACGCCCATCAGTGAGGCACGGCCCCGCATGTATACACTGCCGTGCGAAACCGGCTGTAGTCCAGCAATAGCGCGCAGCAACGTGGATTTGCCAGAGCCATTCGTGCCGAGAATGCCGATTGCTTCGCCGTCGTGTGCGATGAATGACACACCGCGCAGAGCATGAATCTCGGTACTGCCGGCGCTGGTTATCTTGGCGCCGCGGCGCACGAGTTTCTTGAGCAATGAGTCTTTATGGTGCGCTTGGACCTTGCTGCCTTTAGAGCCGATGACCTTGTATTTGACATGGACATCGTCCACGATCACCGAAGGGATCCGCGAAGTAGATTCCTGTGCCGGGTCTTTCTCACTCACGGCCGTACCTCGCTTCCGCACGCCAGAAGATGACCAGACCTATCGTGAAGAAGGAGACAGCCCATCCAGTTGCCCAGAGCCAATGCGACCAGGTGAACGGGATCGTGGACTCGCTCAAGGTCACTTGACGCACCAGGTCCAGCATCACCGCCACCGGTTGATAGCTCAGGATGTTCTGGATCGTCTCGTTGGAGAAGTACCGAGAGACTGGGAAGATGGCGCCGGAGGTGTACATCAACAGTCGCAAGCAGAATGGCAGCAGGTTGCCCAGGTCTGGGATGAAGCTGATCACGCGAGCGACCATGAACGCCACACCGAGGCTGAAGATGTAGAGCAAGATCACAGCGGGAATGAGCAGGATCAAGGTCCAGTCCCATATCACCGGCGTCATATTAGGGATAGCACTGGACACCTTGATGATGATCAGCATCACCAGAAGTTCAGGGAGCAGCATGACCGCTTCTGACACCGCCGCGGCGATGGGCATCACCGCCCGAGGGAAGGGCAGCGACTTGACCAGATTCTGGTTACGCCGGATGGATCGTCCGCCATTTTGCACGACGTCGTTAAAGGACCGGTACATGAAGGTGCCGACGACGATGAACCCGATGACATTGTCGACACCACGCGAAACGTCAAGCAGCAGCCCGAAAACGAGCACGTAGACCAGTGAGTTCAGGATCGGGTTGAGGAAGGACCATATCTGCCCCAGGTACGAGTTCCGGTTCTTCGACGCGGCCCTGGAGGTGCCTAACATCACTGTGAACGGCAGCCATCGAACGATCTCGCGGATATAAGGCAGCAGCGCAGGGCGTCGCCCGACCGGGGCGAGGCCGTAGCGCGCCGCCAGCGCGTCAGGGGTCAGTTGATCATCGGGGATGATGATCTGATCTTGTCGCGACTGCCCACCGCCAACGCGGGCTCGTTTGCGCGCCGCACGAACGTCACGCTTCACCGTATGGTCGGTCCTTGTCTGTTCTGGGTGCGCCGCACATGGCTTTCTGCACCAACTACGCTACCGCGCCTGCCGCGTGAAAAGGCGCTCAGTGCAGCCTACAAGACAAAACCGCCACTCAGTAACCTGACATACGCTTTGATGGTGCCTTCTGTGTCGTCCTCACTGCGCCGTGCGCTGCGCGTTGCTCGGAACCGTCTCGGCAGCCTGTCACGCCGCAACCGTGTTGTGCGACGGATACTGGCCGGGGGGAACAATGCGCGTCTGGTGCTACGCGACAACGTGCTTCCGGTGCGGTCCGATCCGAATCTCGTGGTCTTCGCATCGTTTTCCGGGCGTAGCGTCGCGGGCTCGCCGCTGGCGATCTACGAGCATTTGCTCAGCGATCCCGCTCACAGCTCGCTGCGTTTCGTCTGGGCGGTGCGCGACTCGTCCCACACGCTCCCCGACGCCCCGCTCATCGACAACGATCGCACCACCACACTGCGCTACGGCTCACGAGAGTTCTGTCGCGCGATGCGCGCCGCTGGCGTGTGGGTTTCCTCGACAACCATGCCGGAGCACATTCGCCGCCGACCTCAGCAGCGCTATGTCCAGACCTGGCACGGCACCCCACTCAAGAAACTGGGACGCGACATTCCGGCGGATGCTGCCAAGGTTTCGAGCCATGACTTCGCCCGACGCTACCGGCACGATGCCAAACGGATGACGCATCTGCTCAGTTCGTCCCCCTTCACATCGCGCGTCTTCGCGTCAGCTTTCAGTTTGGACGAGCTGGGAAAGCTCGACATTCTGCGCGAAGTCGGCAACCCCCGCAATGATCGGCTGGTGGCGGCGGCCTCGCTGCCACGCCCCGAACAGGTGCGGTTACGCGACCAGCTGCGCGACCAGATCGGTTTGCCCCTCGATGCAACCGTGGTGCTGTACGCGCCGACTTGGCGCGATACCGTGAAGCCGTCAGCACGTGGTTACGGCTATGACGTCTCACTCGACCTCGAACAGTTACGCGAATCCTGGGGCCGCGATGTCGTCATTGCGTTTCGGGCGCACTATCTGATGACTGCGCACCTGGGCGAGGAGATGCGGGAGTATGTCATCGACGTCTCCCATATTCCTGACGTCAATGACCTGCTGCTTAGCTCCGATGCGCTGATCACGGATTACTCGTCGGTGTTCTTCGACTTCGCATTGCTCGGCCGGCCGATGTACTTTTATGTGCCCGATCTCGATCACTATGCGGGCAGCGCTCGTGGCTTGTATCTCGATAGCGCCGAACTTCCAGGCCCGGTGGTTCGCACCAATGCCGATCTGGCCGCTACGCCCCCTCCTGGCCAACGTGACAGCGATGATTACACCGCCTTCTTGGAACGGTTCGCGACGTGGGACGACGGGGCGGCCTCCCGACGTCTCATCGCTCAGGTTTGGCGCGACACAATCGCCTCATAGACGCGACGAGTGTTATTCCCGTCCTGAAAATGATGGAAACGGTGCGCTAGCGCTACGGAATGCGCTATCCGTTCGTCGCGATAGGACGGGTCCGTCGCCAATCGTGCGAGTGACTCCGTCACGCCGTCCCAGTCGGTGACTTGGACGCCTCCAGTCAAAGCGGACCACGGCTCGTAGGCGCCGCGTCTGGCGAGATACTCAGCGGCATCGGGCGCGAAGAAAATCATGGGACGCTGTAACAGCGCGAAATCGTAGGCAGTGGAGGAGAAATCGGTCACCAGGCAATCCACTGACGGAAGTATCGGAGTCAGGTCCGGAACGGTCGTGGCATCGAACAGCGCGATGCGATCACTGACGTCCACGCCGATGTTGTAATCGCCGTTGCCCAGCGGATGAGATCGAATCAGCAGTGTCAGGTCATGTTCGACCAGGACGTCTGCAATCGCCCGCCAATCACCCTGTTTCGGAACTGCTGGGTCGACTTGTCCATCACGCCAAGTCGGAGCGTACAAAACAACATTAGATCCTAGTACAACTGCTTGACCGAGGATTGCAGCAAGTTCGGTTCGCGCTTTCTCCCGCAGCTGTTCGGCCTCGTCCGCGCCGCCCAGCAGCACGTCATCACGAGGATCGCCGGTCACCACCACCCGCTCGTCCTTCATCGCAAAGGCAGAGACGATACGTGGCTTGACCTCATCCGAGGCGACCGGGAACAGTGATATCTTCTTGCCGACTCTTCGGTAGGCGCGTGTCATCAGACTCGTGGCGAGCGCACCTGATCCCAATCCAGGAAGGCGAAGAACCTGAGGCGAATCAAGGTGAAGCTTCTTGTACGGAATACCATGCCAAAGTTGTACGATAAATGCCCCGCCGGTTGCGTAACGATTGACATCGCCAAAACCGTGAGTTACGACGAGCACCTTTGCTCGGGCTGTGAGCCACCAGCCACGCCATGAGTTCTTGCGCACCGCCTCGATGCCCAGTTCGGCTGCCCGATCGGCGTCAGTTTGGTTGCGCACCAGCCAGGTGTACCGTCGTGATGGGTCCGACTGCCTCGCGTATTCCCACAGGGGCAGAGCGCCCTCACCGATTCCCACGCCAGAACCGAAGACCCAGTGATCTCGGCGGCGCGGAATGAGGGCGGTCGCGATAGCGCCCAGCCCATACAGCGGCAGAGCCAGGATTTTTCCTAGATTCCCCCGGCCAAACTCAAACTTCGACACGGCACGCACCTTACCAGTCACAGATGCATGCGGTTAAGCGCCACTTCGGCGGCGCCACCGGTCGGAGGCGGGCATCTACGCCTAAGATCGAGCCAGAACCCGCCACCGAGACGAATTGCCAACATCATGACCTCAGCGTTCGATAGCCACGAGCAGCCTGCAAGCAGTCGGGACGACCGCAGTGACCAAGCGGCGGTCAGTTTTATCATGCCGGTGCTCAACGAGGCTGACTACCTTGCCAAAGCCGTCGCATCCATCGAACGCCAGAACACCCCGTCGGCCAGCGAGATCGTGCTCGCCCTCGGCCCGTCAACCGACGGCACCACCGAGATCGCCGAGCGTCTCGCGCAGGCGAACCCGGCCATTCGGCTCGTCCACAATCCTGTTGCCAATATCTCTGCCGGTCTCAATGCGGCGATCAAGGCCAGTCAGCACCCGGTCATCGTACGAGTCGACGCGCACACCGAGCTGTCTGACAACTACGTCGTAGACGCCCTGCGCACCTTGACCGTTCACGATGCTGCCAATGTTGGCGGCGTGATGCACGCCGCGGGAGAGACCACGGTGCAACGGGCGGCCGCACGTGCCTACAACAGTCGGCTCGGGTTAGGCGGTCCTGCCTACCACGTGGGCGGTGCTGCGGGCGAAGCGGAATCGGCCTACCTCGGAGTGTTCCGACGCGACGCGGCGGTCGCCGTGGGTCTTTTCGATGAGGCCACCAAGCGAGGCGAGGATTGGGAATTCAATCTGCGACTGCGCCAGGCCGGCTACCGAGTATGGTTCGACCCTGGGTTGCGTGTGACTTATCGGCCGCGCGGCAGGTTTCGCGATATCGCCCGCCAGTTCTTTGCGACCGGCATGTGGCGCGGCGAGCTGTCGCGGCGGTCGCCACGCCGTGCATCGCTGCGCTACTTCGCTCCCCCCGTCCTGGTCATCACACTGGTGTTGGCGGCCGCGGCAGGACTGACCGCGCTGTTCACTGGCGTCGCAGGTTGGTGGTGGGTCCTGACGGGACCGCTATGGGCGGGCTCCGCAGCCTATGCGGTCACGATCCTCGCCAGCGCGCTGAGCAAGGCGGGCGGCAGCCGTTTCATCGACAAGTGCGCGACCGTTGTCATGCTGCCAACGATGCATGTGAGTTGGGGCACCGGCTTCCTCCGCGGGTTCTTGACCGGCGCAGGTGGGGCTGACGACACTTCGCGTGTCACGACTTCCTAACCGCGGATGTAGGCCAGGGATGAGATCGTCACGTTCTGTCCCGTACCGCTGCGCAGGGTCAACGCCTGACCGGTCGAGGCACCGAACGGCACTTTGATAACCGTGGTGTTGCCAGCGGCGTATGTCCCCAGGTCGACCCGCGCTACTTCCGCACCGCCAGCTTCGATGATCAAGACACCTTGATCCGGACCGGTCACTGCGCCCAGTTCTAGTCCGCGCACCTTACTGACCGCTGCAACTGTTGCCACCGCATTGCTGGCAGGATCTGAGGTGAGCACCCGTGGCGGCACCCCACTTGACTGAACGAGTTGCCAGCCGGCACCGAGGCTGATCGAGTTCAGATCCAGGGACCGCGCCGGTGAAACCGGATTGGCAGCAGGTCGGAATGCCGTCCCGCTCACGGGCAACACCGCCACTTCGCCCGTCTGTCCGGGCTGCAGCGAGAGCGTCGCGCTCAGCCCAGACGTAGTCGTGCGCTGCCAGTTGCTGTAACTGCCAGCCGTCGCGTCAATGGTGCGCGACAGCACCAGATAGCCGTCTGCACCCGCAACCGCTGGCCACGTGACACTGCGGCTAGCCGCATGCGCGCTCGTCACCGTGGCCTCGATCACCGGTGTGCTGGCAGCTGGCCCCAGCGCCCGAACGCCGGGGTTCTTGCGTTTGGGGTAACCGACGCCCACACGCGAGATGCGCACCTTCTTTGTGGTCGTGGTTTTGATCTGCAGGGTCCCAGAACGTTTCTTGTCGAGCTTGACGACGACAACTGCCTTGGGTTTGTTCTTCTTCGCCTTCAGGTTGACCGTCTTGCTCCACCCTCCGATGGACACGCTGACCTTGCCCGCCTTCGGACCGCGCACCGTGCGCAACGTGACGAAGCGAATGTTGGACAGTCCCGGCACGGTCATCGTGGCACCCTTGGACTTCGAACGATGTGCTTGGCCACCGGCGAACGTCTTTTTCTTCTGCACCGCCCATTGCTTCTTCGGTGCGGACACCAGTTTCTTCAGCACCGGCCTGCTGGAGGTGGTCAGCACCCTGATCGGTCCGCGACGGCCCGCGGAATCCACCGCACGTACTGCTATGACGCGAGTTGAGCCGTTGGCGATGGTGACCTTTGCCGAGGTCTTTTTCACAGTGGTGTAGAGCGACCAGGTGGTGTTGGCTGGTGGGCCGGTGCGATTGTTGGACGAGTTCTGCACCAGCACTTGGTAAGCACTGGCGTCTTTGACCTTCTTCCACGAGTACTTCACGGTCTTCTTCCACTGCACCGGCATCTTCTTTTTCTTCGGTTTGATGCGCTTGGGTGCTGGCAGCGAGTCGGTGAATGAACCGTAATCCACGGCTGCTTGATTGATCCGCTCTGCGGCATCGCGACGAATGCCCGGCAGCTTCGAATACAGGTTCCTGCCCGGGCACGCCGTGTAGTTGGTGTCGCGATGCCCCTGAATGGTGTTGACCTTCACCTTCGTCCCGGAGCGTGCCCGGGTGGTGCTCTTCGAGCTGGAGCCTGTTGTCAGCGTGGTTTGGCCCAGCGGGTCGATCTCATATTCGTAGGCCTTCCAGGCCACGACTTCTGTGATCGCCTCGAGCAATGCGGGAGTGGTTTGCGCGGTCTCGTAGTTTCCCAGTGCACTGACGCCGATGGTTCCAGTGTTGTATCCGCCGGTCTGCGCCCCGATGGGAGTGTCGACCGTGGCGGTACGGCGACCCTGGTAGACATTGCCGTACTTGTCGACGAGGAACTGGTAGCCGATGTCCGCCCACCGCATCGACTGGGTGTGGTACGAGTAGATTCCGCGCACCAATGCCGGGCCCTGATTGGCGTTGTAATTGTTGGTGCCAGCGGTGTGGTGAATATAGATCGAGGTCACACCGTTCGACAGAGTGTCCCAGGGACCGCCGAGCTTCTCGTTCGCTCCCCACTCTTCGCGGGTGATCACTTTGGGTTTGAGTACATCTCGCTGGTCGGATGCCTGAGCGACGGCGCTAGAGCCGCCGCGAGTAACCAGTTCATCAGCGGGTGACGAACCTGGATCGATCAATTCGATGTGCGATGCGTTGGGCAACGAGCCGGTGGCGGTGTAGACCCGCAGCTGGATACCCCGTGCGCCCACCGTGGTCAGTGGCTCTGTGCCCGCTCTCACGTCAGACATGAGCTCGGCGTCGTTGGCCACCTCGAGATCCGGGGATTCCGCCACCGGAAGCTCGGTCCACGGCGACCACTGCCCGGCTTCGAGAACGCGGGCTGCCACCTCGGTGACGTCCACCGTGTCAGCGGCGTCCCAGGTCAGACCGGTGACCAAGAATTCATCGGTTTCGATGGGATCGGTCAGCGCGGCCAGTTCTCCTCGCGCAGTGCGCGGGCCTACCGAGCCAACGTCCGACAGTCCGACCGGGACTGCATCGAGCGCTTCTGGGGCGACGAGTGCTGACTCGCTGATCCCTGTGAGCTCGATGGTGCGCCGGATCGGGTCGACCGGGGTCGGATCCGAGGCGTGGTGAGTCACCACTGGCACACTCAGTGCACCGATGGAAAGAACCGTGGCGAGGGAAGCAGCAACCGCTTTACGCATGCCTCGATAGTAACAATAATCACAATTTTCACACCTGTCACAGGCGTGTCGGTCAAGGTGCGTCAAAGACCTCAGCACGAGTCCATACGGCACCAGAGGCATCAATCCAGCGGTTTGATTCACACTCGTGGCACGAGATGAAGGTGAACTCTCGCTCGTCAGTCAGGCGAAGCGGCATCGTCGTGACGTCCCGTCCACCGCACTGCGGACAAGTCAACACCTCGGCGGAATCAGACAATGTCACCTCGGAGCATGCGAAGGTGGCCTCGTCGTGAAATCTCCGAACTCTGCACGGCCGGTTCTGGCGTCTTGTGACGAGGTACGACGGGTTCTCGGACCGCTTCGACCACGCGGGTCAGGTCATCGGACGAGTGCCGTGCCATATGGGAGGGCACTAACTCGTCGACGCTTGGCTCCGGCTGCTCAGGCAGCGCAAGCCGCACGACCTCCCAGCCCCGCGGCGCCGTCAATCGCTCAGCGTGCTGCGCGCACAGGTCATAACTATGCGGTTCAGCGTGCATCGCTAACGGGCCGAGCACGGCTGTCGAATCAGCATAGACATACGTCAACGTTGCTACAGCTGGTCTGCCGCAGGCAGACCTAGAACACGGCCGAGTCACGATCACATCACTGACCGTACTGCGACCGGTCGCGATGGCAGTGGTGCACACGCCGACAATCGGGCATCTCGCCCAGGACCGCTCACAAGCATGAACGCGTCTACGATAAGTTCATGTCCCGCCCCGTCCCACACTCCGAGTTCATACGAACCTCTCGTCGCGATCGACGCGGACGAGGCATGCGCGGGCTCCTCATCCCAGCAACGACACCCGCCTACCGAACCAGATCAGAACGATTCGACGATCTGGTGCTCTCCATCGTGCAGCGCATCGAGGCCCGTTGGGAGAAGAAACTACGACACACCGAGTTCGCGGTCGAGGACGTGCCGGCATCGGACCCGGCGCCATGGGAAGGCGGCGGCGTGCCGCTCGCTCGTCTCTTCCCTGCCCAAGTCGGGCATCCGGCTCGCATTGTGCTGTATCGCAAGCCCATCGAGAACCGCTGTGAGGATTGTGACGAGGTACTTGAAGTGGTGCGTGCGGTGCTCGTCGAACAAGTCGCCCAACTATTGGGCGAGGATCCCGACGCGATCGACCCCGGCTACAACTGATTCAGGCCAAGACGAGCAACCATAGGGTCGCGGCCCATTACCAAACCACCACTGTATCGACGCGAAGCCCTACCGGATCGCGCCGCGCGACACGGCCACCTCGCTGTGCTGCCGCACGGGGATGACTGGCTGCATCGAACCAAGCGAGCCCGAGACCTCGGCCACAACCGTAACCAGGCCCACCGAGATCTCACTGCTGCGGAGACTGTCGTTCGACGTGATTCTCACTGCGGCGATGCGTTCTTGGCCCTCGACCGGTTGAGCATCGGTCACCAGATCGTTGAGCCGAACCACGTGCGCAGCAACCGTTCCGAGACTCACCGTCGCGCTGCCCAATGTTCCCCCGGTCGCACTCAACGCCGTGATCGTTATCTCATGAGCCCCATCTTGATTTGCCGCGGCATCGCCGGAGCCGAGAACCGGTATCTGCGCCAGGCCATCGACCACGTCCGCTTGGTCGCTTGGCAACCGCGAGACGGAAAGCTGGGCGGTCACCGCCGGAGGGATCGTCACCAACATGTCCAACACTGCGGGCTCATCCTCTGACTCATCCCGGAGCGCACTCGCCACCCAGGCGAAGTCGGAGGCTGTTCCGAGCGACACACTCACCGAGCCCTGCGAAGACGTGATCTCTCCTCCGTCGCGCACTCCTTTGGCCCCGGCAACGACCGGGCTATCCGCCGTCACGACGATGGTATAGATCCCGGCTGGGACCCCCCCTAACGGCACGTCGGTGACATGTCCGTCCACCAGATCGACCTGTTGCGCACCGCGCAAGATCACCTTGCCATCGGCTCGCAACAACTCCACAGTGGCCGTTGTGTCGTTCTTGGTGGCCATGATGCGCAACATCGCGGTTCGTTCACTGCCGATGTCAGCGCCATTGACGAATACGCCTGGGATGACTTGAACGCGGTCTGGCGCCTTGCCCGCGGCGACATCGTCCACACCATGCGGCACCAGGCCGTCGACGACGGTCTGGTGAATCGTGGCGCTGACGTAACCACCGGTGGATTCGACGCGCGCGACGATGCGCCTTTCATCGGGAACCGCCGCGTTCAATGAAAGTTGTTGCGTAGCACCCGGAGCCGCTGCGAATGACGTCGAGGTAAGCGGTTCGAGTTGACCGCCAGCACCCCATAGCGTCACCGTGACACTGGCTGTTGTCAGTCCCGGATTGCTCACGACCAGTGAGCTGACGCTTCCTGCCTCCGTGTCTCCGGCAACGAGCCAATGTGAAGCCGCAGGCGGCCGGCAGGCCGAGGTTGTGAGCCCTCGTGCCATTCCAGCATCCGCCCAGTGCGCCACCGACCCGCTGGGCAATGCCGATGGGTCGCCTGGCTGCGCATCGGGCACGTTGGCCACAATGGCCCAGGAACCCTCCGTCGCTGGCTGCGCGGGTGACTCGACGACTTGAGATTCGGTTGCGCCTCGGATCTCATGCAGCGCGTCTCCGTCTGCAGCAGTCGTGCGCGCTTCGGAGTCGATCACCTGGCTCACAGCGCCGGATTGCCGCTCAGCAAAGGCTCCAGACGACATGACGTCGGACGAGCCAGTCGCGAGATTCGCCAGGTCGTCATCGGCTTGGTCGAGTATCGCTGGCGGACACGACAACACCACATCCGCCGGTGGCACCGCCACCTGGGTGGGAGTCAGCGCCGCCTCCAGCGTGCTCGGCTCTGACGGCGTCTGAGTCATGGTCGCAGCGCCCACCAGAGCGACCGCCACCGCCGCTATGGCGGATGTCACCGTGGTCATGCGGCTCATCGCGCACCTCCCGCCCGGCGCCGTACCGGCAGCGCGAGTAAGGCGAAGACCAAGAAGACCCCGCCTTGAAGTGCGAGCCAAGGCAGTTTACTGGAGCGCTCGTAGGCGACCTGTAGATTTCCAGCCTGCGGTCCCACCGCGAAACCGAGCAGTCCGTTATCCCGCTCAATCTGCTCGAGTGGTTGCCCGTTGAGGGTGGCTCGCCATCCGGGAGCGGCTCGCTCCGCAATATGGAGCGTTCGAGTGCCGCTCGCGCTCGGGATAGTCGTGTCGATAGCCAGATCCGGGGCGGGTAACGCCAGTTCCGGATCATCGACTATCCGAGCCCATGACACCTGGTATTCCTCGTTTTGCGGCGTTGTCACACGCCACAGGACATCGTGGCGGCCTTGCGTCATGCGCTGCAATCCGGTTGCAGTGTCAAGACGATCCGCCAGCCCCGCAGACGGTCCGGTGGCGTCATCCAGCAGCACTGCGCCGATGCCTAATTCGATCAGTGACTCCATGACACCGATGCCGGACGAGCCGATCAGCGCCCCGACGACCGGTGCGACATTGTCGTCACCGGTACGAAGTCGATCGACAGCCACAACGGCAGATGACTGGGTGAGAACGACACCGTCATGGCGTAACAGCCGATAGCTGACTTGATCAGTGGTGCCGCTCAATGCCAGCACGCGCGCTTGACGTCCTGACTGCTGCATTTGCTGTGCGATCGCTGGAACCTCGTTGCGTTCTTGCGCGGCGACCTCGGTGGTGACAGGCATAGTGCGGGCCGCGATCACGGCCTGGACCATGGGAGGCAATGTCACTACGACAGCCAGCGCGACCACGCTCAGTTGTCGCCAGCCGAGCGAGTATCGACGAGCCGCAGTGCCTAGACCGCTCAGTGCCGTCATAGCAGGCAGCATCAGTGCCAGCGTCGCTAAGGACAGTCCCGGACCGGGCCACCCCGTGACAGGCTCTGTTTGGTCTACCGAGACAACGGTATTACTCGCCATCCCGGCGGTGGCGAATCCGATACCTGCCAGTACCCAGCCCAGTCGGGCGAGAGCACCGCGGCCGTCTTGCCGCAGTAGCCCCGCTAACGCGAGACCGATCACGATTGCGCCCGGGATCGCGTACAGCAGCCAGGTCAGGTCGGCAGCCGGTCCATCGAGACCCACGTCGCTCATCACGCCGAGCGGCTGCTGCCACCATGGGCTCTTCGACCAGGAGACCTGACCACCCGGATCTGCGATCAGCATCCGCCAACCGCCTGCGCTCCAGGTCACCACCACACGCACCAGCAATGGGGCGAGAAGGGCAATCGCCGGTAGTGGGATGAGCCACCAGCCGCCTCGTCCCGATGAGCCGCGCCGCCGCGCCAGGAAACCCGCGATCCCGACGACGACACACAGGGGCACCAACAGCACGGGCGCCGCCGCGGCGAGCAGCGCAAGGAACAATCCTGCGGCTCCTACCGAGACGAGCGAGGTGCGCTGCGGTGCCGGCCGTGACGCCGGGTCAGCACCATCCTCCGCTCCCGACGTGTCATACGACCTGCGCGAAACCAGCCCCACAGCGTGGGCCAGGGCGAGCGCAAACCAGGGCAAGGTGGCATGGACCAGCACCGCCCCTAGCCGGCCGTGCGCCACCGATAGGAAATAACTGGGTACTGACACCCACAACACCACGGCCCACATGCGCACTGCCAGCGATTCAGTGAGTGCTCCGCTGGCGAACCAAGCACCCAGACCGGCGAGCAAAATGCTCAGGCCCAAAAGCAGTGCGACAGCAGCAGCCATATCCCCGCCGGTCAGCACCATTGCGGGCGCTAGGGCGGCAATGAGCGGGTCAACCGGCGCAGCGGCACCAAGGTCCTGAGTGTTCCATCCCGATGCGATGGCCTGCCACCACGACGACCAGCTTCCCGACGCCGGAAGGAGCGCACCGCCAACGAGTACCTCACCGCGAAAGACAGCACGCAGTTGGGGCCAATGCGCCAGGAACGTCAAGGCGCCGAGCCCTAGTATCACGGCCGCCAGTGCCGTGCGCCTGCGGCGCGCGAACGCCAGTCGCACAGCCCACTGCAACTCATCGCCACGCCGTAGTCGCGCTCTGGTGGCGGCACGAGCCAAACGTTGGTCACGGTCCGCAGCAGCGATGTCTCGTGAAGTGGCGAACAAAGGTCGTAGAGAGCGGCGCGGTATGCGAGCGCTGCGCGCTCCCAGATGCCGGGCGAGCAGAATCCGGTGGAATTTGGTGATCAACCACCACGGCGCAAAAATCTCGTCCAGCGCTTGTCCGGGTTGTTTGACGGTGATGCGCCACAGCGCACGCGGGAGCGAGCACAATACGTACCACACGGGCAGCAGCGCCCACAGGATGTTCGGCGCCATCACGGTGCGTACATAGAGCCATGAGCGCAGCCGCGGACCGAAGGACCTGTCTGCCGTCGAAGTGGTGATCTCAGTCGGCTCTGTCACCCCGTGCAGCGAAAGTTGCGCATGCTCGACCGCGGCGGTCGGCACCACGATGACGCGCCAACCGCTGCGTCGTATCCGAAGGCATAGATCCAGTCCGTCACGAAATGGACCCAAGACATTGTCAGTTCCGCGCAGCTGCTGCCACACACTCAGGCGCACCAGCGCACCGGCCAGCCCTACCGCGAGCACATCCTCACGGCCGTCGTGCTGCCCTTGATCGATCTCTCCGGGTTCGACTCCGGTCAGCCGACGGCCCGCCGGTGAGGTGGTGTAGCCCACCTCGATGAGGCGGTCGGGCCCACCCCACACGACTTGTTTGGCACCGGCGATCCCAACAGTCTCATTGCCCTCGACGGCTTGGAGGAGATGGGCAAGCGCGTCCGGAAGCGGCGCGCTGTCCTCGTGCAGCAGCCAGATCCAAGAGGACGAGTTCACCTGGTCAGCGGTGTCCCGTAACACGGTACGGGCGGCCGCACCGAAATTCCTGGCGCGCGCCGCCGAGGTCAGGATGAGCGATACACCCGCTGGTACATCAAGGCCTCGGACCAGTGACTGATCGGCGGGCTCATGCTGAACATCTGCCACGATCACCGTGGCAGGCAGAACTGTCTGACTCAGAACAGAACGCAGCGTGCGCCGCAACACGCTCGAAGCGCCCCGCGCCACGACCACGGCAGTGGCACCGGACGTCACCGTCGCAGCGGTCGCCTCAGGCGCGTCGCTTGAGCTTGCGGCGCTCACGCTCTGACAGGCCTCCCCAGATTCCAAACCGCTCGTCATTCGCTAGCGCGTATTCAAGGCATTCCGCCTTGACTTCACAGCGCACGCACACACGTTTCGCTTCGCGTGTGGAGCCTCCCTTTTCTGGGAAAAATGCCTCAGGGTCCGTCTGAGCGCACAATGCGCGGTCCTGCCAGGATTGAACGGTGTCGTAGGCGTCATCGCCCATCAACACCGACAAGATATTCAACTGTGCGGGGGTAGCGGGACGATCGGCGTCCGACGGCATAGGGCCGTCAGGCTCCAAGATGTTCCACATCTGTGGTCCTCCTCCGCTTTGGTACCCAATTTGATCCGGTTTGAACCATGACCGCCGAATGTCTGCACACCAGCGCGCCATCAATCCGCAATGTCGTACTTTACGACAAATTACATCCATGTCATCTTCTGACTTTTACGCGGATTTCGCAACCGCTTCCCGATACTTGGTTCGCTGCGCGCAACTTGCCAACGGCCGGTTAGGCTCGATCCATGTCCTCATCATTGGCTGGTACCGTCCTGTCGCACCTCAGTTCGCGCGGCGGTCACCCCGCCTTGACCTGGTACGGAGCCGACGGCGGGCGGTTGGAGCTGTCCGGATACGTTGTCGCGAACTGGATCACCAAGACAACCAACCTGCTGGTCGACGAGTTCTCGGCAGACGATGGCACCACGGTCGCCATCGATCTTCCGGCGCACTGGCGCACCCTGTGCTGGGTGCTCAGTTCGTGGCATGTCGGTGCGCAGGTCGTGTTGGGTCCCGATGCCGCTGGTCAGTCGATCGATATCGTCGCCACCTCCCGACCTGAACTATGGCAGCGGGCGGACGCTGAGGTGCTGGCTGTCGCATTACCCGCTTTGGCGCGCAGGTTCCCCGATCCGCTTCCAGCAGGAGTCATTGACGCCGGACCCGCGGTCATGGGCTGTTCTGACGTGTTGGGCTGGGTTCCGCAGCCAGTGGCTCAGCAAACCGCGCTCACGTTGCATGATGCGGATGTGACCTACGGTGAGTTGCCGCATTGGCTCGAGGCGCGAGCCAGTTCCGCTCTCAACACCGCTGCCATTGCCGAACGACGCGTCATCATTGTCTGCACCGCAACCGAGGTGACACCGAGCTTGTTGGGAACCCTGGTGGGCTGCTGGCTGGGCGGCGCCGCGGCGATCGTCGTCGAGCCCGGAGCAGCCGCAGCTGCTGATCTATCGCGGTTGACCAGCAACGAGTATGCCGACCAGGTCATCACGCTAGAGTGACCTCGATGACTCGCACTTCGACGCCGCTGATCCGCCGCGTTCGTGCTGTATTCCAGCGCGTTCGCAGTGCAGTCGGTCGTCGCCTGCTCGGCCCGGCAGGGCAATTGCTGGTCATCGTTCCGGTGTACAACGTCGCCGGTTATCTCGCCGAATGCTTCGAGAGCCTCTCGAAACAGACCTTCACTGATTTCGTCGTCATAGCGGTCAACGACGGTTCAACGGATAACTCGCTGGAGACGTTGCAGGCGGCGGCTCGCGTTGACCGGCGGATTCGCATTATTTCGCAGCGCAATGCGGGCCTGGGGGCCGCCCGTAATGCCGGACTACGTCACTGGCGTCTCTTGCGCTGGCGTAGGCCGCCGTATGTGACCTTCCTCGATCCTGATGACATCCTCCCGGCAGATGCCTTCGCTCGCTATTTCTCCGCAGTGCGTCAATCTGGGTCTGTGCTCTGCGTTGGCGGAATCGACCGCTTCATCGACGACGTATCGGAGAAATGGCGCCCCTACTGGGCCAAACAGGCGCACCGGACGGCGTTGACCGCGCAGACCGTCGAGCAACAACCGCAGGTGCTGCGTGACATCGTGGCCTGCAACCGCATGATCAGACGAGATTTCTGGGACGAGGTCAACGGCCTGTTCCCAGTCAATGTCAGGTACGAGGACCACCTGCCGGTCCTGCGGCTCTACCTCCACGCTCCGGCCTTTGATCTGCTTAAGGAAACCACCTACCTGTGGCGGCAGCGCGAAGACGGCAGTTCGATCGCCCAGCAGAAACACTCGGTGTCACATCTTCGTGACTGGATTGCCGCTCACCGTCAGGGGATGGACGAGGTTCGTAACGCTACGACTGCTGAGGTGATGGATGCGTACGTTGCTCGTATCCTCGATGTGGGCCTGCCCGGCTTCGTGAAGAAGTCTCCGTATGCCGCTCCCGAGTATCAAGACGAGGTAGCTCATTTCGCTGGGCAGCTCATCGGCTATGCCGTGCAACATCCCCAGGTATGGCAGCATGTCGTCGCGCACCGTGGCGCGTTGGCCTCGCTCGCGGCACAGCACGCCTATGAAGACATCAAGACAATCAGCGAGACGTTGGACGAGGCCGGCTCCGCCATACTTCCAGTGATCAACGATGGCGGCGAACTCGTCCTCGATCCGACGCTGACTACCGCGGCGATCCCTCGATACGCGCGAACTCTCGCTCCTGCCCAGTATCGGCTTGGTGTGCAGGTCATAGCAGCCGAGCCTGGGCATATCGATGTCACCGTCGCTTTTCTCGGCGGCGATGCTGGAACGCTCGAGAGCTGTACGGCGGAACTCGTCAGCATTAAGGACGAGGAAGATCGCATCGCGCTCGTCGCCAACCGGCTCGATGACGGTCAGTGGCGAGTCCTAGTCCCCAACGTCAACGGCGCTGGAAGTGACGCCTACCGGCTCGAAGTGACCGGCCTGGTCCGGGGCATCACCGTTCCAACCAGGCGATTGAGCATCGCGGGGGATCCGGGCGATAAGATCAGTGAGGCACTCGGCCAATTCGGATGGCAATGGAACCGGCGCAACGGACAATTACGTTGGCAGCCACCCGCACACCACTCCTAGCCGAACACGGCGATGCAGGTCATCGGCGTGCCGACCGGTTCGAGACGCCACGAGGATATCCCACGCGAAAGTAAGGTGCCGTAGGTGCTACGTGTTCGTAGAATCCCCACAGAACCGGATAATGTTCCGCCGCCGTGGCGGCAGGTGACCCCCATTTACGCGGTGGTCATCCTGCTGGTTTTTGCAGTTTTCGCTGCCATGCAGGCAACCTGGAACGTCACTCACGACGAACCTGCCGCTGTGCTGGTCGCCGCGAGCGTGGCGGCAAGCCTGATCGCATTGGTGATCGCCGTCTACGGACCCGTCAAAGAAAGCCTCCCGATGACGCAGTTCACGCGTTTCACCGGGATTATGACCGCCGGTGTGCCGGTTGTCGCCGGACTCGACGGAACGCCACGACTCATCAGCGGCCTGATCTTGCTGGTGAGTGCGCTTTTGGTGATCACTGAGGCAACCTTTATCCGTGCCCGCCTGCGCGTCGCGCGTTGGGTGGTGCGGCTTCCAGGGCACCGCGATATTCGCCAGGAAGGCACCTGGGACGACACATTGCTCGTCCTCGGCGCGATTGCACCGCTCGGAGCCATCGTGAGCATTGCCGATGGCGGCAACTCCCTGTGGTGGAAGCTGTCGAGCGGCCCTTTCGTCGTCATCGGGCTTGTTGTCACCGCCATCACCATCTATTCGAATCTGGTGTACCCGCGTCGCTGGCAGGAACTGGCCGACGCCATCGCTGCGTATGACCCTGAGTTCGTGCTTTACACATCGCGTCCGGATGACGCCAGCTACCAGATCACCATGTGGCTGCCCTATCTCGCGCAGTCCGGCAAACGATTCCTGGTGGTCGCCCGTACCCCTGAAGCGGCCGCACCGCTGGCCGGAATCACCGAAGCCCCCGTAGTGATGCTGCGAGCGCAGCGCAGCCTGGAGGCGCTCCTCACGCCATCCTTGGGCGCCGTGTTCTATGTCAACGCATCGTCTGGTAACAACGCGATGGTGCGTCACAGCCAGATCATCCACGTGTACCTGGGCCACGGTGACTCGGACAAGCCGCCGTCGTATAACCCCACTCACGCGATGTACGACCGGGTCTTCGCTGCCGGGCAGGCTGCTATCGACCGGTATCCGGCGCACGGTGTGCAGATCGCGCGAGAGAAGTTCGTCATCGTCGGACGCCCGCAGGTCACCGACATCGATGTGGTCGAGTCGGCTCCAGCTCCGCTGGAGAAACCGACCGTCCTGTACGCACCGACCTGGCGCGGTCACGTGGGTGCGACTGCTTTCCAATCGTTGCCGGTGGGCGAGAAGATCGTCTCGGCCTTGGTGGCACGCGGGGCCCGAGTGATCTTCCGTCCGCACCCGTTTAGCTACGACTTCCCCGAAGACGCCGCGCTTATCTCCCGCATCCAAGCGGTGCTCGCAGCCGACAAGGCCAGTGGCGGTACCGAGCATGTCTACGGTGAGGTCGCCGAGCGCACCTGGACGGTGCTGGACTGCATGAACCGCTCCGACGCCATGGTCTCAGACGTCTCGTCAGTGGTCTCGGATTACCTCTATTCCGGCAAGCCGTTCGCCATGGTGGACGTGAGCGAACCTGTCGATCAGTTCATCGAGCACTATCCGGTGGCCAAGGGCGCGTACGTACTCGACCCAGAACTGTCGAACCTCGATGACGTCTTGGATGATCTTCTCGGCGACGATCCGCTGCGCGACCAGCGCTGGGCGACGCGGTCATACTATCTGGGCGAATTCGCGGCCGAAGGCTATGGTGAGCACTTCGTACAGGCCGTACGGGACGCCGCTGAAGACGGTCAGCGCGCCAAGAAGCTGGGCACGCAAGACCGTCATAGCAGTGACGACGGTTCTGAATCGGCTGGCGAGGGCGCGGTGGGCACCGAGGAAATGCTCGACATGGCCGGAGACAATGATGCTGCGGTCGCCGGCACCGGCGTTTTCGCTGAGGCAATCCGGCTGACTCGGGCCGCTTCGCGCACTCAGACAGTGCGCACCTTGACTCGGGCGTTCCCTGTTGTACTGCTGGCACTGATCGCGGTGATCTCACCTCATTGGGTATGGGCAGCGGGCACACTGGTCGCGGCTCTGATCGCTGGAGTGGCATTGATTCGCCGTCGCATCCGGGCCGAGATTCGCATCCGAACGGTCTATGGCAACGAGAAGGCGCCCTGGCTCGCGCTTGCGATCGGGATAGGCCTGTCGGCCGCTGCGGGCACCGGGCTCACCGATACCGCCCTGTGGCTGGTCATTGTCGGACTGCCGACCATCGTCGCTGCCATCGCTGCCGCCGGGTTCCTGCTGCAGTATCGCGGTGTCTTTGCCGACCACCTTCCTGGTATTCGGGTTTCACCGCAGCATGCACCCATGATCCTGGCAGTGGCAGGTCTGGTCGCTCTGGCTCTGGTCGGATGGGTGACGGTCATCGCTGTCGTATCCCCCAGCCCAGATAACTGGTGGATCACTGTGCTGTACATCTTGGCAGCGGCAACCGCGGCTTTGGTGGCCGCCACCTTTGTCCTTGGTCTGGTGCAGTCCTGGCGATCAGCACGCGACGGAGAGCAACTCTCGAATCTGATCGAAGCGTACGGGCCCCAGTTCGAGGTGTACTTCGGGGCCAATAACGGCGCCAACTACCAGTACGGGATGTGGGCGGAGTACTTCGACCGTATCGACCGGCCTTACATCGTGGTGGTGAGAGCCCCCGCGATGTTGCAGGTGATGGCCACAATGACCAGTGCCCCTGTGGTGCTGCGCCCGACATTGCGGTCTTTGGACGAGGTCGATGTGCCTTCGCTGTCCACCGTGTTCTACGTCAACAATGCGACCCGCAACACGCACATGGTTGAGCGTGCGGAGCTGGTCAATATCTGGCTGAACCACGGCGACTCGGAAAAGCCCGCCTGCTACAACCCGGTTCACGCGATCTACAACAAGATCTTCAGTGCGGGTCAAGCCGGTATCGATCGCTACGAGCGCCATGGGGTGAACATCCCGCGCGAGAAGTTCGTGATCACCGGACGGCCGCAGGTGGAGCACATCGCACCGCTTCGCACTGACCGCGCAGGGCAAACTCGTCCCACGGTCTTGTACGCCCCGACCTGGGTAGGACCGTACTCCGACACGGATGTGTACTCCCTGCCGGTGTCTGAAGAACTTATTACCCGGCTGCTGAAACGCGATGTGCGTGTGATCTTCCGAGCGCACCCGCTGAACTACAACCAGGTCGAAGGACGTACCTTCATTGACCGGGTGCAGCGCATTCTGGCTCAGGACGCCCGCTCATCGGGCCGCGGTCATATCTGGGGCGAGCAGGCTGAAGAGGCCATGTCCTTGGTGGAGTGCTTCAATGAGTCCGATGCCATGATCTGCGACATTTCCGCTGTGATCTCGGACTATCTGCAGTCGGCTAAGCCATTCGCCGTGATGGCGATGGGGCGTTCGATTGACGAGTTGACCGAGGAAGTGCCTGCGGCACGCGCCGGGTACGTTATTCCAGGCGACCTCAGTGGCCTTGACGAACGGTTGAACGAATTGCTTGAGTCAGATTCGCTGGCTGAACAACGTCAGGAAATGCGTCGGTATTACCTCGGGGACTTCCCGAATGAGGGCTATGCCGATCACTTCCTGAACGCAGCCCGGTCCATCATTGATGCTGGTCGCCGGCCTTAACTTGTTGCCGCTATGGCGCCCCACCGTAAGTGAGTGAGTTTTTATGACGGCTCGAATTCTGCTTCGCACACCGCGGGACCCTTTCGTGCCCGCTGATGCTCACACTGTGCTGCGTAAGAATCTGATTGCGAACAATGTCGGCAATCTGGTCTTCGCGCAGGCAACTCATCGAATATTGAGTCGGCATGATGTCAAGATCGTGCCCGGTCGTTCGATGCCGCGCAGACGCGATGTCTACCGGTCAAAACTGGGTTACTACGACCACTATGTGCTGCCATTAGCTAATGCGTTCCGCCCGGCATTCGCCTCCCACCTAGAGCAGCTCACCACTGCGATCCGCGCGATGAAAGCGCCAGTGACGGTGCTGGGTGTGGGCGCGCAGGCGCCTCTTGATGGTGAGGCGAAAGCGAAGACGCGCGCCCTTGCCCCATTGGTGCGCAAGTTCGTTTCGGCAGTCCTTGATAATGGGCCGAGTATCGGGGTGCGTGGCGAGTACACGCGGGATTACTTGGCGTCTTTGGGGTTTGGGGACGAGCACATCCGTATCATTGGTTGCCCATCACTGTTTTGGGACGGCCCGGAGTTACCTACATTACGACCGGTTCCGGAACTACACCGCAATTCTCCAATTGCGGTGACCGTGTCGCCTTATGTGCGCGAAATGGGCCCCATCCTGACGCGTACGCTGCGCCGGCATCCGAACGCGACGTATTTTGCGCAGGATCACCAAACCCTGTCGCTCATGCTCGGTGAACCATACCGCTTCCCACGCGCCGGCAAGCGGGCGCCAACGCGCCCGAACCACCTTGCGTTTCGCGAGGATCGCACGGTTTTCTGCCTGGACCCCAAAGTTTGGTTCGACGAGTTATCCCACTACGACTTCGCCTTCGGCACCCGGATTCACGGCACGATTGCGGCACTGCTGGCAGGCACCCCGGCGGTGCTGCTGGCACACGATTCGCGCACCCTGGAGTTGGCTGAGTTCTTCGAACTGCCTTACCAGTTGATTACTGATGTCTCGCCGCGGGTGCACGTGAACGAGCTTGCTAGTCAAGCCGATTGGAGCGGCTACGAGCAGGGGCACCAGGCCCGCTGGGGCGTGTTCGAAGCCTTCTTGAACGAGCACGCCTTGCGCCACGCATTCAGTCCCGGCGGCAACGCAGCCGGCTTCGATGCCCGCCTGGCGGCTGCTGGCTTCCCGCCGCCGGTGCGGACTGCACCTGCGGTCGCTGCCTCTGCCTCGCCCGCCGCGCGGTGACGCCTCGTCATCAATACGAATAAAGACCGGTTACGGAAATGCGGCCCGTAAATTTGCCGTCCACATTTCCGTAACCGGTCCACATCTGAAGCATTCTGGCTCAAGAACCAGCCCGTGCCGCTAGCCGTTCTGAACGGCTACTACTTCGTGCGCAGGGTCGTCACGCCGAGCTTGGTTGTGGTCTTGGCGTTGGCAACGATCACCTTCGACTTCTTGGCAGTTTTCTTGCCCTTCTTCCCGCCGTACCAGGTGGTGCGATACACGCCGTCGCCATCAACGAACGACAGAAGGTACTCGACACCATTCACCAGCCGGTCAAAGGCGTACTTACCCTTCTTGTCGACGTTAACTTCGACTACATCGAATGCTGCATCACCTGTAGGTGTCACTCGCGTCGCGACGGCACGAAGCCGCTTCACAGGCTCCTTCGAGTCCGGATATGCAATCTTTCCGGTTGCTTTGCCACCCAACTCGAGCGGAATCTCGAGATTAGTGACAGGGGATCCGGCAGTGACTGTAAAACTAACCGGTTCCCGCTGGACGAGTTTGCCCTTCCGCGATCCAAAGGTGACTGAGGAGTATTTCCACGCGGCCACGTTATATGTTCCCGGGTAAAAACCTCTGACAGAGAACACTCCGCTACTTGAGCCTACGTAGTACGTGGAAGGAAGTTTGTTCGAGTCCAAAAACGTCAAGGTGGCGCTAGCACCTTGCCCACCAGGGAGGACCACCTTGCCGCTGATGGCAGTGGTTTGCGGCGTTGTAATGGTCTGCGAAGTGACAACTTCGCCACCGTTCAGTACAACGCTATTACTTACCAAACCAGTGCCAACAATTGTTGCCCGATACGTGCCCTCGGGAACGTATGAGAATGTGGCGGATCCTTCGGTCTGCTCACTGTGGAGGTAAACACTACGGGCCTCGACCAGGCGGCCACGCTCGTCCAGCAGACCAACTGAAACATCGCCACTATTGGGTGCCACAATAAACGGGACCCTCACTGTCCCGGTCTTGCGGAACGTCACCGCCGGTGCTTTAACCTTCTTCGCTTTCACGGCAACTCGCTGCGGAGCTGACTGTCCTACACCTCGGGCTCCGGAATCCGCAGCAACTACCTGATAAGAACCCGGTGCCACACCACCGATCGTGTATTTGCCATTGGCATCGGCAGTCGTAGTACGTACACGACGGTCATCGACATATGGTGCGTGCGGATCCCAGCTTCCTTCATAAAGGCTGACGGTGGCTCCGCCAGCAGGCTTACCGTCAGCCTGCTTCACGCGCCCTTCAACCCACCCCTTTGGCCCTTCACGCAATCGGATGTTTACGGTGTGTGAGCGAGTCCATGACAACTTTTGTACCTTCGCTTCGGACTGCCGCAGGGCCCCTGGCGCATAAGTGATGGTTCCATGCTTCGTCGTTACTGAGATCCGCGCATCGTCGCCTTTGCGGGCTCGCTTCCCCATGCTGATGGCATAGCTGCCGTCTTTGGCCGTGGTTGCGGCCCGACTACGGCCCGAAACCGTCATAGTGACAGTCACAGGTACGTTCTTCACGGCTTTCCCGTTACGCGTCACCTTGCCGCGGATAACGCTTAGCCGCGCTGCACGTATGGTCTTCGCGCTATTCTTTCCCGCACTCAGTCGCAGCTTCGTGTCGTACTTCCATCCGGTGGTGATGTATCCCTTAGTTTCGCTGATCACAACACCGCGGGTGCCCGGTTTCAGGCCCTTGAACTTGGCGGTGCCGTCGAGTCGGGTCTTCTTGATTTTGTCCCCGATCGCGACATAGAGACCGGGCGCTGCAGTGCCCGATCGTGTGGTCACCTTGATCGTGACTGAAGCCGATGATGCAGCGAACGCGCCTGGCGCAGTTGCCAGACCGCTCATCGCCACTGCGACCGCAACCACAAACGCGATGACAAGCGAGATTCCATGACGAGAACTTACCGCACTGAGACCGCTGGGAGTTCTAAGCGTCAACCTTGATGTGTTCATAGGCTCACACTACGCCGCAGGTCAGACCAACTTCTATCGAATCCAACCTTTATGAGAGCATTCTCATCCTGATAATGATTTGCACCACTGGTGGTACGCGCTGCGCCTGCGCTCATCAAGGATGAGAACAACAACGAACGGCCGGGGCAGGTCCGGATCTACACTCAGCGGGGCTTACGCCCCATGGCGCCCTTAAGCCGGCTAACGGAGTCCGTCGGCCGCACCGCGGCTGGTTTCACGGATTTCAACGCCTTCTTCACCTTGCGTGCGCGCGATGTTTCCTGACGTTCCTTCTCCACGCCGTAAGCAGCCTCAAGCATCCCGGACGTCACCATCGCTGCGAGGTCAATCGGAACCTCGGTGACTTCAGCAGGCTCATCGTGCGGGTCAGCCGAGACAGGGGTGCTCAACACATCAAGGACACCAACTACGTTGACCGGCAACTTTCGAATCCGTTCCACCTGTCGTTGGGTCAACTTGACGACTCGATCAACCGCCCACTGCGGCGGCAACAGTCGCGCCTCATCCGCTGCGGGCGTGCGCTCCGCCAAGACTCGGTTAATCGCTCCGCGTCGGTACAACTTAATGAATAGGTCACGACTGCGTTCGTCGGTCTCTGCCATAGATTCATTGACACGCCGGAAGAATGCTGCCTCCACTGCACTCATCGACCGATTCGAAGTCTGACCATCGCCGTCCTCAGGCAACAGTCCTTCGGGCAGGTCCAGCAGTTGTTCAAAGGTTCGATAGAGCCGTTGCCGGTCTGACTTATCGACCACCACAATCGTGATGTTCTCCGGCCCCACAACCTCCGCCCATTTTTCAACGAGGTCCGCTAGTTGCAGTCGACGCCAGAGCCGACCTAAGCGACCTTTGGACGAACCCTCACCCAGAGATTCGCGCAGCCATGCCGGGAACGTGCGGCGCTGTCCCCCCTTGAGGGTCTGCTGCCAACTCGAACTGAGTAGTGCAGCCTGGTTGCGCAGTGTGAACACCACATGCACCGGCCGGTCCAGGTCGGCAACAAACTTGCGCACTCGATCATCGGGCAACTCAGCGAAGTATTCGTGGCTCAGGATCACTCGTGAATCTGACGCCTTGTGGACTTCATCGACCAACGCATCCCACGGACCGTCACCCTGCTTGGGCTCGTCGTCTAGAGTTCCACGCCAGCCGTGCACCCGCCCAGCAATGGCAAATGAAGCAGATGAGTGGTTATGCCGGTTCCCGGGATAACCACACCATTTGCGACGAGTTTGTCGCGCACAGCGCTCAACGCCATCTGGATTGCGGTTGTGCCCGTTTTGGGCATTCCGACATGTGCTAGAACGGCACCCGGAGCAATCGGGGTCACCGGGGTGGAATCTTTTGTCATACGGATCTCACTGTTCCTTCTCGCTGCCGCCGCGGATCAACGATCCACGCTACCCGATCGTGCGCACTAGGTGCACAAATCCGGACACTCCACACACTCAGGGATGTCATCTGCGGGCTAGAATGATGCAGTTGCCTACTGGCTATGGAAGGAATGCGATGGTCCGGTTCGTATCGGGAAGTGAGTTGCTCGTCCCAGAACGGTCCCACGTGGTCCATATCGGCCCTTCGAAGACTGGGACGACTTCACTGCAGTCGGCGTTCCACACCTGCCGGGATCAAATGGCCGATCAAGGCGTGCATGTAGTTGGCGCGCAGCGCCACCCTTGGGTTGGGGTACGAGCATTCCTCGGCATGGAATCCACGCGCCATGGTGATGCACCGCCGGCGATCGAAAACTGGAATGTACTCGTTGAAGAAGCTCGCAGCATCCGTGATCAACGCACAGTAATCAGCAGTGAGTTCCTGGCACATGCCAAAGGTGCCGATATTCGCAAGTTGGTCGAGCAGTTTGATGCAGATCGAGTCCAGATAGTCGTCACGTTACGCCCACTGGCTAAGATACTTCCTTCGTTGTGGCAGCAGCGTGTCCAAGCTGGCGTCACGCGGACTTTGGACGAGTGGTTAGAAGACGCGTTCGCTAATACTGATGGGTCGTCAGCGTTATGGTGGCGGCACCGCCACGACAAGCTGACTGCGCGTTGGGTTAAACAGGTGGGTGCTGATCGAGTCACCGCAGTTGTCGTCGATGACAGTGACCATGGCAGTGTGCTGCGTTCGTTCGAGCATATTCTTGGCCTGAAGAACGGAACACTAGCGGCGAACTCGTCACTGTCGAACCGGTCCTTGACCTACGGTGAGGCAGAAGCCATTCGTAATATCAACGTCGCGCTCCAAGACACTGATATGTCACGAGCCGCGCGTGCGCGCATTGTGGGACGTGGTGCCTCCGGCTTCTTGAAAGACCGGAAACCGGATTCCTCCGAAGCGAAAGTCCTCATGCCACAGTGGGCGATTGATCGTGCGGCTGAGGTCTCGAATACGATCATTGACGGCATCTTGAAGCAGGAGATTGCTGTCACGGGAGACCTTGATCTGCTCCGCAAGTTACCGGTTAGTCGCGAAGAATCAGGGACACCATCAAAAGCTACAGTCCCGGCAGATGTTGCAGCACGGTTAGCGATGGGTGTCGTCTTTGCCGGCGGCTTGGCGGTGCCAGCCGATGGCACCCCTGCACCCGTAGGTGGCAAGAAGAAGAAAAAGAAGACCTCCCCCGCTGTCCCAGTGGAGCGACCCGCCACGGCAGGTAAGCAACCTACGTTGTTGGACCGGGCAGCACGCCGGCTTAAGCCATCCGGTAGGCGCAAACCACAAAAGACAGACAATAAGGGCTGATAGTTGATGACAGAAGACTTCAAAAGCCCCAGCGTATTGCTTCATGTTGGGCTGGCCAAGGCCGGCACCACGGCGATTCAGGTCGCCGCACATGAACGACGCAGTGAACTGCTCGAACATAATGTGCTGTATCCGGGAACCGAGTTCAACCATCGGTCGGCATCACGTGCAGTGGGCGACCACCGTACCGGCTGGGGTCAAGACGGTCGGCCACCCAGCGCACCGGACATTCGGCACTGGGAGGAACTCGTCGCTGAGGTTCATGACCATCCCGACCACACCGCGTTTATCAGCCACGAATACTTCGCTGACTACTCACCTGAGGTTTGCCGGCGCATAGTCGCAGACCTCGACACAGTTCCGACCGTGATTTTCACAATGCGCAACCAGATCTCGGCGACGAGTTCCATGTGGCAGCAGTTCGTGAAATATGGCCGCATTGACTCGTTTGAAGATTGGCTGACCGACCAGCTCAACACCTTAGAAAGCACAGGTAAGAAGGGCGGAAAGTTCCTTTCTCGGTTGCACTGTTCTGAACTGGTCGATAAGTGGGCACAGACTGTCGGACCAGAGAATGTCATTGTGGTGGCACTCGATAAATCGCAACCGAACCTGCTCTTCGACGCATTTGAATCAGAGTTGGGACTGCCAACTGGATTGCTCGCTGACGTCGAGTTGGATCGACGAGCCGCCAACCGCTCATTCTCGTTAGAAGAAGCCGAGATGATCCGCGCGATCAACACCGAGTTGCGTGACCATCCCACTGTGTCTTGGCCGCGGTATCAGCGGTTGGTTCGTTACGCGGCGATCGATCCGTTGCTTGCTGAACCCAATATCGACTCTGATGCGCACACAATCCAGGTTCCACAGTGGGCTGCGGAGAAGATCGCGGCCATCACCGCTACACAGGTCGACAAGATCGGCCAGTTGGGCGTTCGCACTGTCGGCGACCTGACCTCGTTGGCGACGATGCCACGTAATGTTGGGGAGAACCCGGATGCTGCCGAAGTCGACCTGCAAACTGCGACACAGTTCACTGCCAACGTTCTAGCGGAAGCGATGAAGGCAATCGATCAGCGTCGCGCGCGCATCGCGAAACTTCAGCGGCCCACTAAGGAAGACCGCCACAAGCCCCATGAGATTCCGCTCAGTGAGTTTGTGCGCGCTTTCGGCCGTAAAGTGCGCCGAAAACTGATTCCCGCGCCCAAACCACGTTCGTCAGCCCTGACCGAATAGAGTGATTGACAGATATGACGTCGCATCAGATCTCACCGCTCGAGCCCGGGCACGTTCTGCTCCACGCAGGGATGTACAAGGCCGGGACAACGTCCTTGCAGAACCTGGCCGCCTCCATGCGCGACGAGTTACGCGAACACGGCGTAATCTATCCGGGAGCCCGACATAACCACGCCCGCGCTTCACATGCGATCGCTGGCCGACCAATTGGCTGGAGTGGCAAAGCCCCCAGCATGAAGCATTGGCGGTCACTGGTCGATGAAATCTCGGCGCAACCCGACACTATCGGATTCGTTAGTCACGAATACTTCGCGGATTACTCCGTCGACATCTGTAAGAAAGTTGTCGAAGGGCTCGGCCGCCCAGTTACCGTCGCGATCACGGTCCGAAACTTAATCTCATTGCCAACATCGATGTGGCAGCAATACCTGAAGTTCGGCACTGCTGCCCGGCTCGAACCCTGGCTCCGTAAACGACTAGAAGTCGATTTTGAGACCAGCACCGACCAATTCCACACCCGCATGATGGTTGGTCGAGTCATCGAGAAGTGGGCTAATGTCGTCGGACCCGAAAATGTCATTGTGATCGTGCTGGATAAGACTGAACCGGATCGGCTGACCCGCGCATTCGAATCCTTGTTACGACTGCCGACCGGGTTCCTTGATACACCGGAACTCGACCCGGGTCAGCAGAACCGTTCCATGACCGTCAATGAGTCCAGTTTCCTATGCGAAACAAATAAGGTGACTCAAGCACGGGCCACCTTGGCTTGGTCCGATTACCTTCGGCTGTATCGCCATGCGGCGATTGAACCGATGTTGGCGCATCCGGAGTACGACACGTCTCCAGTGGTGCTGCGCACCCCGAACTGGGCGGTCAAGCAACTGCAGCCGCTTGCTGAGCAGCAGGCTGAGATCATCACCAACTCGGGTGTGCAGGTCGTTGGCGATATTGGTGCAATCGCGCAGGTGCCAAGTAGCGTAGGTAAGAACGAGCACCCCCACGCAGTTCCGATTCCACTGGTCAGTGCATATATTGCGAATATCGTGAAAGCCGCATCTGATGAGATCACTGAACTCGATGAAGTCACGGAGCTCGTCAAAAAACAACGTGAGCAGCGACGCCATCCGAAATCCCCGGCACAAGAACTGGACACTTGGCCGGCAAAGAAGATCGGTCGTGTCGCGTTGGGCCAGGTGCGTCGCCGCACCAAGGCGAAGTTTCGCCGTTAAGCAGCCGACGCTGACGACACTTGGTTAACGCTTAGGTTGACCAAGTAGTGATTTCTTCACGGAACTGAGTTTCTTCCGGATCTTGCGCACTGTCGCACTGTCGGAACCGATCGGACGCTTCATCAGACGTTTCGCCGTGGCGACGAACTCGGCCGCAGCCTCGTCGCCGGTCATGCCGCCAAGTACATAACGACGCCGTTCCAGCCTCGCTTCGCGCAACGGGTCATCGCCGAGCATCTTGGAGAGTTGGTCCTCAATAGTTTCGAGTTCCTTATCAATGACATAACCCGAAGCCGCAGAGGCGAACTCGTCCTTAAATTCTTCAACGCTACGATCCATCGCCACCAAAGCGTAAGGTTTCGCGGAGGCAAGGTAGTCGGAGACCACCGATGAGACATCGGAAATGAGCGCGTCTGACTCGTTCACACAGTCAGCCACCGACCACTCAGTCTCGGCTTGCTCCCCCCAAATATGCTTACGGCCGCTGGCCGCAGCATCGGCTTTAAGGACGTCAATAACCGCGTTGACCATGTCGATTTCAGCAGGTTTCCGTGACAACGGATGCGGCCGGAAGATCACCGTCGCACCGTGGCTGATCAGGCTTTTGACGATGCGGTCTCCGACAGGCAAGGACGAGAAATGGTCGTAGTCATGTAGGCCTTCCCACGTGGGCGCGTACAGCACGCGCAGCGGCCGGTCAGTGGGGGCAGGCTCAGGGTGGAAATCGATGGTGCCAACTTGCGGCCGTCCCACGATCTCGAACTTGCTGCGCGGGATCTCAACGCCGTGGCGTGCGTAACGTTCAACTCCGGCTTCACCGCATACAAAAATCTTGTCGAAGTCGCGGTGCATTTTGGAGAAGTTCGCTGGCTTATCCGAATCCCCATGGTTGAGGAAGATATGCGTCATCTCACGCTGCGCGATATAAGGCCGGTTCTCTTTGGTGTTGCGCACATAGAACGCCAACCGGATCCGCAGGATGAGCGAGGTTTTTATAGCTTCCGTATCCGAGATTGGCGCGACGAGCACAGGCGCGTCGGTCAGTTCGCTGAGTTGGCCAACAAGGGACGAGTCTTGTGTGACGAGCACATACCGGGCACCGATACGTTCGATAAAAGGCAGCCACATCGGCAGTTGATATGCGGCGCCGCCGCGCCCACCTACGAAGACCACAGCGATGCGCGGCTTGTATCGCTTGAGGAAGCGTGTGATGTCGGCAACGGGCCAGTCAGCAATTCGCTCTTTGTGCCCGTCTTTGCGTGCCGGTAGGTATCCTGCGGGCAGTCGCGCTTTCATCGTGTGAATGTTCCGTCACCGTCCCTAGTCAACTGGCGTCATTCCGTTGGCTGGTCGCCGCGTTGGGGCGAGTCCCGCCTATTCTGCCGTGTCCCCGCGACGCACGTCGATCACCAATCCGGTGCTCGTGGTGGTCAGCACGGCAAGCGCCGACTGTGCGACCTGGTCTGCTGAGAGCAACGTACCTGGTGGTTCCTCGCCGAAGGCGTTCGAACGCATCGGGGTGGCGGTGCGTTCGGGGTTGATGACGTTCACCTTGATACCGACCGCTGCCCACTCCTCACTGAGCGCTTGGGTCAGGTTCACGACGGCTGCCTTGGTCGAGGAGTACAGCGAATAGTTTTCACGGCCGCGAGTATAGGAGGACGAGGTGAAGTAAAGCAGGTGGCCCCCCGAAGCACGCAGATACGGGTAGGCGGCTTGTGCGACATGAATGGGAGCCAGGTAGTTCACCGCGACGGTCTGGGCGACCTCGTCCGCGGTGGTCTCGTTCAAGCGGCCCATGCGCAACACGCCTGCGGTCAGCACCACAGCGTCAATGCGCCCGTGTTCTGCGGCAGCGGCAGCAAATGCTTCAGTGATGGCTTCTGCGGATTCGACGTGTAGACCCGTGGACGAGCGGCCATGTGACACCACGGTGGCACCGGCTTCCTGTGCCAGGCGCACCATCTCAGCGCCGATCCCGTACGATCCGCCGAGCACGACGATGACCTTGCCCGCCAGACTCGCAGGGTCGAACTCCTCGGCGGGCTGGCTGGCGAGTTGGAAGAGCTTGTCGGCGATATACAGGTCAATGGGGTGGGTGACCTTCATGTTATGTTCGGCGCCTTCAACCGTTTTGATCGGCACGTCGGGCCGGTAGGTCAGCACCACACCGCAGTCATCTGTTGCAGCGAAGTCTGGGTCTTTAGCGGCCTCGTCATAGGCGCTGCGCAGAATCGAATAGCGGAAGGATTGCGGGGTTTGGCCACGGCGCAGCGAAGCGCGCGGTGGGATCGCGGTAATGACGTCAGCGTCGTCCACCTCCACGATGGTGTCAGAGGATGGGATCACCGCATCAACCGCGCCGAATTCATCGAGCGCCGCCACCGATTCAGCGATGATTCGTTCATCAATCAGCGGGCGCACCGCGTCATGCAGGACGAGTTTCAGGTCGCCATGCTGGGCTGCGTCCGCCGCCACCGCGTCAAGGAGCCGACTGGTGGTTTCGTTACGGGTTGAACCGCCCTCAAGGATGCGCGTGAGCTTTTCAAAACGCTCACCAAGCAGTGTGGCAACCTGTTCTGACCAACCCGGGGTAATCATGACGATCAACTCGTCAATTTCGGGCGAATCGTTCAGGGCGGTCACAGTGTGCTCCAAGATCGTCTTTCCTGCGATCTTGACCATCTGCTTCGGCACGCTCAAACCGAGCCGTGAGCCGATGCCGCCAGCTAGTACTACTCCGATTGTGCGCACGTGTCCTGCCTCGTTGTGGGTGAGGTTTCCCGAGCAGATCGGCAAACCGGGTGGTTTCATCCTAATTGTTATTTGCGCGGCGGGCAGGAACCGGAGCCCGCGTTGCTTCAGCTCAGTTCAGTTGCGACCTAATGAACTGTGCGGCTGCCGCAACGTCGCCAATCGGCGTGCGTTCAATCGTTTCATCCTGGCTCAGCAAACTTCCCGGTTCTACCAGCGCCCAAATGGGTCGCCCGGACCCGCGGTAGTCAGCAAGTTTCGACGGCACGTAGGGGTTAAGCGCATGCACCCCGTCGGTGCGGGCATCGGTGACGATTAGCCAGTCGTATTTAGTGGTCAGGTTCAAGAACTCCAGGTAAGGCACAAGTGGACGCACCCGCACGACGTCGGCCAGCCCTTGTTCCCGAACCGCTTTGCGCACTCTGCGTGGCTTATCGACGTAGAGGTCCAGATGCACCCGGGTGCGCTCGTCCTTTGTTAACAGGCCGAAAGCGTCAGTTAAGTCTTCAGCGCTACGCGCCCCGAAGAACACCCCGAAGTAGGCGAAGTTCACGGGTTTGGCCGAGGTCGTGTGGCTGCTGGGCACGGCGTTGTAGAGCGCTGCATCCGGGATCGGGTGCGGCCAGATTTTGGAACGCCGCACAATCGACTCGCGTAGTTGCGGGTCGGCGACCGCATTCAACATGAGTTCACGCTGTTGCTTGTTGGTGAACACGATGGTGTCGGCAAGTGCATAGACCGCATATTCGACGAGGTCAAACATGCCGTTTGCGGGATCGACGCTGTAGCCAGCCTGTTGCGCGGAAGCAATCAGAGGTGCGGTGATAGCGCTGTACGGCAGCGGCGCTTGCCGGTGTTCACCCCTGGTATTGAAACGCACCGGGTCGGAGAATTCCGCAATCCAATGCAGGTCTGGGTGACGCTGTTTGATGCTGGCGGCCAGGATGTGGGAGCCGGGCATCATGGAGCGACTGTAAAGCTCGCGGTAGGTGCGGCCGTCAGATTGCAACTGTTCGAAGGCCGCTAACCCACCAGTAGAGAAATCCTCAATAATCGACCAGTCGTTCAAGTCGTGGCGGCCACCGGGGACCTGGATGACACGGCGAGCTAGGTCGCCTGCGATCTGACCTGCTGCCTTGTCGGGCTCCCGTCCGGTATCACCCGTACTCGAAATCACATCGACGGGTATGCCCCAGTTGCGGATGCGTTTAGCGACAACGTATGCGGAGGTTTCAGCTGTGGGCGGGTACAGGTAGGACACCACTAGGCGTTGCGGAGCCGGGCGGCTGCTACGCAACCCTAACCGGCGCACAATCTTGCGCACTGTCACGCGAGGCATGCCTGGGTCAGCGCCACATTCCCCGAGTGTCAACCACTGCCGGGTGCTGTGGCAGGTCCATCTGCTTGAACACCTGGTGGTCGACGAGCAGTACAACGCAGTCGTCGTTTTCGAGGCTGTCCTCCACCGAGGCCAGCTCAACGTTCTTCCGGTTGGCAAGTTCCTTCGGCAATTCGGATACGTGCGGTTCGATCACACGGATCTTCGCGTGGGGGAACTCGTCTGCAATGGTTGCCGCGATCTTACGTGCTGGCGATTCACGCAGGTCGTCAATATCTGGTTTGAACGCCAACCCAAGCAGCGCAATGACTGGCTCCGTCTGATCGGCGACTGCCTTCTTGACCTTGTCGAGCACCCAACCGGGTTTGGCATCGTTGACCTCACGGGCTGTGCGGATCAGGTTACTGCTGGTTGGGTCAGCTGCGACGATAAACCATGGGTCAACGGCAATGCAGTGGCCACCAACACCCGGTCCAGGCTGCAGGATGTTGACGCGCGGGTGGTGGTTGGCGAGTTCAATCAACTCCCACACATCGATACCTAGGTTGTCGCAGATCACGGACAGTTCGTTTGCGAACGCAATATTAACATCGCGGAACGAATTCTCCGTGAGCTTTGCCATCTCAGCGGTGACATCGTCAGTGAGCAGGATTTCACCCTCGCAGAAGACCTCGTAGAGTGCCTTGGCGCGCTGCGCCGCCTCCGGAGTCACACCACCAACAATGCGGTCGTTGGTCACCAACTCAATCATGACGCGACCGGGCAGGACTCGTTCTGGGCAGTGCGCGAAGTGGATCAGCGCGGCGCCATCTGCACCGACGAGGTCGGGGCGTGCGTCCAGGATCCATTGCGCCATTTTTTGCGTGGCGTGCGGTGGTGACGTTGATTCCAAAATGACGAGCGCACCCGGTTCAATGGTCGGTGCGATCTTCTCTGCAGCCGCTTGGATGTAGCTCAAGTCTGGGGTACGGTCAGCGTGGAATGGCGTCGGCACCGCAATCACATAGTTTTCAGCGGTGATTGGTTCACTGCTGGCGGTCAGTGTGCCTGCTGCAACCGCTTGTTCGACGAACTCACCCAGGTCTGGTTCAACGAAGGGAACGGTACCGGCGTTTACTGCGTCGATCACATGCTGATTGACATCAACACCGTGAACGTGCACGCCTTTTGAGGAGAGGATGGCTGCTGTTGGTAGGCCAATATAGCCCAATCCCATAACAACAACTGACGAAGTATTTGTAGACATACTCTCTCTATTTCTCAATTCGGTCCAAAGTCCGTCACGACCCTAACAGCACACTACGCCTGGAAGTCAGGAAGTCGCTGTCCAATGTCGAAGAACTGTTCTAGCGCCGCAACGGTTCGTGCCGCGGCTTTTCCATCGCCGTATGGGTTCACCGCATTCGCCATGGTGCTGTAATTCTCGGGGTTGTGCAGCAGTTCCGTGACCTTCGAGACGATCAGTTCTTCATCAGTACCGATCAGGAGTGCTGTACCAGCAGTGACTGCTTCTGGTCGTTCCGTGTCTTCGCGGAGCACCAGAACGGGCTTACCTAGTGATGGAGCTTCTTCCTGCACACCACCGGAGTCGGTGACGACCAGAGTACTCATGGCAGTGAGTCGCGAGAAGTCCGTATAACCGAGCGGTTCGGTCAGCAGCACGTTCTCGAGGTCTTCAAGTGCCGGGCGGAAGATGTCGCGCACTAGTGGGTTGGCGTGCAGCGGTAACACGAACTGCACGTCAGGTTCTTGTTGCGCCAGGCGACGCAGCGCGGAAGCAGTGCGGCGCATCGGATCACCCCAAGACTCGCGGCGGTGTGAAGTGACAAGCACAATACGTCGACCGTCTTCGCCAACACCTTGTAGTTCAGCGGATTCGAAGCTCTGCTGACTTTGCGCAACTTCCAAGAATGCGTCAATGACGGTGTTTCCGGTTACTGCAATAGTGTCCGGGTCGACGCCTTCTGCGATGAGATTGTCGCGGCTGCCTGAAGTTGGAGCGAGGTGTAGTGAACTAATCCGCGTTAACAGTCGACGGTTCCCCTCTTCTGGGAACGGTGACCAGATCGACGGAGTGCGTAGACCCGCTTCGACATGGACGACGGGGATCTGCTGGTAGAAGGCAGCCAGCCCGGCGGCGAATGCAGACGTGGTGTCACCCTGTGCGATGACGATATCCGGTTTCTCAGTTTTCAGTAGTGGCGTGAGCCGTTCGAGCGTACGCGTCGTTACCGCCTCAATGCCCTGGCCGTGCGCAAAAATATCCAAATCATCATGTGGCCTGATACCGAATGTCTCATTGACCTGTGCCAACATTTCGCGGTGCTGGCCGGTCACCACGAGGTGAACGTCAAAGTTCGGCGAGGCCTGTAGCGCCTTAACAATCGGAGCCATCTTGATTCCCTCAGGGCGTGTCCCATAGACGGGCATGACCTTGATGACCACTTAATGCTTCCTCTCGGATCGGCAAGCACCATAACGTGCAACAGATTCCCATGTCCCTGACAGACTCTCGTACGCTATGCCAGCATACCGTGGGGCGTGAGGAACGAACTGGTGACAGTTTCGGTTTAGGTCGTGAGTGTGAGTGGCTCGGTCAGTTTGGCTTCGAGTTCGATGGGCGTCAACCCGTCGAGCGTGTCCTGTGTTCGCTGACGGTGATATTTCTGCTCGATCCAGACCACGATGGCCAGTCGCAGTTCGTGGGCCGTCGCCGATCGTTGCTGGTTCAGCACGTTCGTCTGCAGCAGTGACCACAACGATTCCATCGCGGCGTTGTTTCCGGCTGCGCCGATGCTGCTCATCGATCCGATCATGTCGTGGCGGCGTAGTTCCCGGGCCATGGCACGCAAGACCCGCTTTACATGGTCATCGAACACCGGCGGACCCGTCTTCTTCCCCTTCCCGCGCTGGCGGCGCTGCGCGCACGAGAGAATCCCCGCCTGCGAGCACAACTTCCACGCCGTGCGTCTACTCATCCGCCACCCGGCCCGCCGGGCCTGGTCGGCCAGGTATCGATATCCGAACGTCGGGTCATCGTGGTGCGCGTCATGCAGCGCGTTGATCCGATACGCGCGAAGAACGTCGGCGTCCCGCACAGGGGCGTTGCGCCACCGGTAATAGGGCTGTCTTGCGAGCTTGAGGACCCGGCACGATACCGTCACGGGAATCCCCGCTTTGGCGAGCTCAGATACGAGCGGGTACGTCATTGTGGGGAGCCGCCAAGTTTCAGGTTCGCCTGCGACAGATACGCCGCAGCCCTCCTGAGCACCTCGTTCTCCTGCTCGAGCAGGCGGATCCGCTTCTTCAACTCACGAGCTTCCGCCGCTTCCGCCGCAGTCTGACCAGGACGGTTGCCCTCTTCGACGTCAGCCTGACGCAGCCAGTTCCGCAACGTCGCTTCACTGATACCGAAGTCCGTGGCGATCTGTTTGATGGTGACGCCGCTCTCACGGCTGCGAGCGACCGCGACAACATCCTCGCGGAACTCTCTAGGAAAAGGACCAGGCATGATGACACCCTCCCCACCAGCACCCCTCAGCACTAACGATCAGTTATCACCGATTCGTCCCTCACGCCCGTGTGACCAATGCTTGCGTAGTAGCCACCACAAGGAAACAATCAACTCCCAGAAGGTGACGAACATATGGAACCAAGGTGCTCTCGACGCGGTCCTTATACATCCTGTAGCAGTACACATCCTCGCTACAATGACACTGCGATGAATACCCCTGCAGGAAGCATTGGGTTCATTACAGAATTTCTACCTAGGAGGCACGTGCTCGATGACCAAGACACTTGGAGGCACTGTTGCCCTAATTGCTGACGATTCCGCCTCCAGCATCTTGGTAGCTGGCCTGAGTTATGGCACCGACGTCACGGTGATTCCCCCGTCAGACACCACGACACCATTGCACCACGACACCATTCTGATCGGTGTTTGTAACGGGGTCCAGGAACTGGCCACTGCACTGCGCCGCGCAACAGCCGCGCGCGGACGCGTATTCCTCGTTATTGATCGACAGTTGGTTGGAGCCGACGAAGCAACCGTATCGGAACCGCAACTTGCAGAATCGTTATATGGTCTCGGTATCTCCGGGATCGTTCAGGCGGAGGGCTTACGAGCATTCGAGATTGAAGCAACTGAAGACCAAGGCGATCTCGCCCGGCATCTCTGGTTGGAAACCCATGCTGAACTAATCGCCCATACCGACTCTCGCACGCTACTGCCTCACGACAACAGGCCCGGTACAGGCGAGTTAACGGCTATAGACTCCGCTCGACCAACAAAGAAGTCAACGCCGAAACGTTCCCGCCGGCAGCGGATCCTTAATTCACTGCGCCGTAACAAGTTCGTTCTGCTAGCACTTGTTATCGCCTTGGTGGGTAGCGTCTTCTGGCTAGCATTTGCGCAAGGGGCTGCAGTAGCGATCCTATGGTCGATGGCCACGCTTTTACTTCTCGTCAACCTCGGAGTGTTGTTGAAGCTAAGTACGAGCGTGCGCACATTCCAGAAAAAGGCAGCAAAGACTGCCGATCTTAATAGGCGGTTGACCAAGGTTATGAAGTCTCTCGCCGAAACCCGTCGTCACCAGTTGTACTCGCGCATGGTGGAGACAATGATCTTGGAGACGCTCAAAGACATGGAGCAAAAGTGACCAACACGGCAGTACTATTTCTCGACCCGACGGGCAATGCCAGTTCAGCGGCCGCAGGTTTTCGCAAAGACTTGGTTGCTGCGGTCAAAGAGCGATTCACTAACGTGATCGTATGTACGCCACACGATGCGTCACTCGCAGCCAACGATGTAGCTACTGCAACGCTCGTAATAGCCGAACCGGGCGCTGCGTCAATAATGCTTGACCTAGAACCCTCTCAAGAAAGCCTGTGGATTCTCACCTTCCCAAGGTCCCACTATCGAGATCCCGCAAGCAAACCGTGGGTTAAGTCAATCTTGGAAGTTGAGGCACTCCTAGACGCACCGCGCTACATAGTTGCGTCAGAAGAAGCACGTGACCAACTAGAAGCCGTGGTGTCGGGTCGCCGCATCGAAGTTGTGGTTCTGGCCCGACAAGCCCAGCAAGAGGAAGCGTTTCCTCCGGTCAACTATGAGCCGCTCTCGCTGGCATACCAACGCCCTGGATCTGTTGATCGATGGGACGCGGACTGGACGACCATCGCATCGTCACATGTTCGCGCATCTGATGAAGATTCTGTCCCAACGTCTTGGCAAGATCCTGACGTAGCTAACAAGATCTCGGGACTTGCGGCTTCGGACGACTCCAAGCAGATTGATTCTGATGTTTCCATCATTGGATCCAACCTAAACTTCATCACTCAACTTGCGGACACCCTTAAGCGAGGGCACGTGCGGTCGATTCGCATGCAGGAGTGGAGTCATATTACGGGCCCAGCTAACTTTGACGACACCATGAGGTTGATTGATACGTCGGACACAATCATCGCCGAATGGATCCGGCCGAACGCAAAATGGATCCAAGAGCATGCGCCGCGCGATCGTCAATTGATCGTGCGAGGCCATCGTTATGAAGTCACCACAGCTTTCCCTGATGCAGTCGACATGCAGCGATACTCTGCTGCGGTAGTCATCACACCGTGGGTTGGCCGCGAACTCGTGCAAAAATTTCGATGGCCAAACGAGAAGATCGTCTACATCCCAAACTTTATCGATTCGTCGTACTTCTATCGCCCGAAGTTAAATGGCGCGCAGTTCACCTTGGGAATGGTCGGCATCCGGCCCGGCCTTAAGCGGATTGACCTTGCGCTCGACCTACTGCGGGAATTACGACAGGTGGACGCACGGTATAACCTGCGGATTCGATCTGCCCTACCGGTCGACTACATCAACTGGTCTAAAGACGCAGCTAGCCAGGTGCAGTGGTTCGAGACCGTACACCGAGTGAAGAACGATCCCCTACTACGCGGAGCGGTCTTCTTTGACCCACCGGGTAACGACATGTCTGCCTGGTTCCGCCAGATTGGGGTCGTGCTTTCCCTATCGGATATTGAGGGTTCGCATGTCGCACTGGGGGAAGGGATCGCGTCCGGTGCTCTGGGAGTCGCGAGACGATGGCCAGGCATCCTAGGGCTCTGGCCAGAAAAGTTTGTCCACGACTCCTTGCAGTCCGCACTCAAGGCCATCCTCGATGTGCGCGAAGATGGAGCACTCGAGGCCGTAGTACAGGGAGACCACCTCCTACCTACACTCGATACCGCACGGATAATTGAAGCGTGGAAGACGCTCATTGACGGTAACGTCGACGATGCTCGACAATACTTCGGTGCTATCGACCCCTCATTGGATGTCTACGCACCACACTCCATTGAGTAGGTCATTCAGGGGGTGCGTCAACTGGTCGTTGACACGCCCCCTGACTCGTCCTGAGTGAAATCCTGCGTTCTCTCAGTGCTATATCGTGGAATCTTGTAACCCTGCGAGCACTTTCTTTGCTTCCGCCACGTCACCCAGCTCTGTCATTGCATCAACCTCGATCGTCGAAAGCACACTTCCTGGCTCGACGATGGACCAAATCTTCGCACCCGACCCCACATAATCCGAGTACTTCGACGGCAGATATGGGTTGATCCCGTGAACCTCTCCAACGCGGGCATCCGTGACTACAAGCCAATCAAAGTGACGGCTAAGCTCCAAGAACTCCAGATACGGAATATACGCTTGCACAACTACGCAGTCGCTCAACCCTCGGCGTCGCACTTCGGCCTTAGTCTCATCTACGGTGTTGGTAAACACATGAAGCATCACGTTTGAGCGATCTTGACGAGAAAGTGCCTCTAGTGCCGATAGCAAGTCACCGACGCCTCGAACCTTGTAGAAAACGCCGAAGTAACCGATGTTGATTCGATCGCTAGGTAACACGTATGAAGAGTGCTCAAGTTCATAGAAGCGTTGCGGCAGCGTGGGATGCCGCTCAACGCTGGCGATAGAGGCGGCTCTATCGGCGAGGACCTTCTGGGTTGCATGTTCAAGCATGAACTGCTTCTGGTTCACGTTGGTGTAGATGATTTCGTCTGCTAGGGCGTACGCAATATTCTCTACCCACTCCCACATGTTCCGACTCGCGGTACCTGGGAACCCTCGGCTCCGAATCGCGTTTTCGATCTCCTCAAATACTGGATCACCGTCAGGAATCTCAGTCGTGCGCACGTTACCTTCTGAATCAATTCTCATTGGATCAGAGAACTCTGCTCTCCAGCGAACGCTAGGATTCCGCACTTTGAACAATGCCGCCATAATGTGCGCGGCTGGCCACATAGTCCGGCTATACACCGTGCGATATGCACGTCCACGCTCGCCAATCCGTTCTTCAACCAGTTTGTATCCAACATCAGCAAAGATCGCGATACGTTTCCAGTTGGCGAATACTGCTGGGCCACCAACAGTCATGACTGTTCCGACGCTCTCTTCAACGAGACCCATCGATAATTCGTCCTTGGAGCGGATCTTATCCATAGCGTGCGTCAGCACATCAACCGGTTGACGTGCCAAGCACAATCGACGCGCCACAACCATGGCAGATGTATCGGCATAGGGTGGGAACGCGTACGCCACAACTAACTCATCTGTCGATTCCGAATTCAACCGCTGGTATGGAAATGCTTCGATTCCCTTTTCTCGGATGCGGTCGAGTACCCACATCCGCTGCTCAGGATAGCGAAGTAGGTAGCGCGCAATGTTGCTAGTCTGCCCAATGACAAGTTTGTCTAGTGGTCGCTGTTGTTCCGGGAAATCTTGAGCCAACTGTCGCAGGATCTTGATGATCTCCAGGCGGTCTTCAACAAATGTCGGCGACAAGCTCCTAGATACCGAGGTCTCGCGAACGAGTCGACGATAAACGGCTCCTGTGCCGGCGGGCAACACACTAATATTGAGATTCTTGCTAGCGATCAGCGTCGCCCAGAAAACGACATCTTCACCTGAAGACAAGTGCGTGGGGTAGAGGTGCTCCCGCGCATGTCGGGTCAAAACCATCTTTCCAGCGTTCGCTGCGGCCGCGACCGGAACCTGCGCAAATCTCGCTACCGAACCTGCCAAATTAAGTGAAGACTGATTCAGATAGTTATCAAAGTCCGCGACATACTGATCTGCCTGCACAGTATCGGCGATCGGCGCCATGGCTACAGAACCCGGTTGGGCGTACTTCAGTAACCCTGCAAGGTATTTCTTCGATACCTGGTCATCATCGTCAACAAATGTAACGTACGTCCCGCGCGCGGCAGCTAAAGCTAAGTTTCGCGCATTCGCTGCGTTAGGGGTGTTGGTAGTGATAATCCTTAATTCGGCGGGGAACGAAACTGCTCGCATTTCTCGCAACAGGTCAACGGTTCCATCATCGTCAGCGCCATTGACTACCACGATGACTTCAAAACGATCTGCCGCTAGTGTCTGTTTCGCAAGGCTCTTGAGCGTGTGCTCGATTCGAGAGGCACCTTGATACGAGGCGATGACCACAGACACATCGGGCATCGACGGGAAATGATGCACTGTTTTGTTCACAGTGTTCGCCTCAGCACTTCGAGAGTCCACAGATTGGTCGCCTGTCAGCACGTTCTCTTCCTCGTCCCTATCATCCACACGTGTCCATCCATGATTGTCACTCATCTCCGAAGAACGGGAAAACTAGTCGTCTGGCATCGACTGCAAGACCTGCATGATCGCACCTTCCAATACCGGGGTGAGCGAGTCGACAAATGTTGATGTCAAGTGCGATCCCTGGCGGTAGAGGAGCACGCCGCCGATAACTGATGGGCACCGATCATTCGGGCAAATGTACCTGTTCAAGTCGACAACGGAAACCGCGTCAACCAGTGATGCTGCTTCGACTTGCACCTCAGCTAAGTCGTACTCCGCGCCGAAAACACAGTCAGTGAGATTATTCGAATTCTGTGCCACGCACTCATACATCTCGTCGGGTGGCTGTGGGTTCCCAGCAATGGCAATCACAGGAATATCCGTGTCTGAGAGCTGACGCCATCTCTCTTTCAGACCATCGATCATGCGTTCAGGTATATAACCCGATTGCGGATCATTCGGGTCCCTAAGTCCACCCCATGCGTTTTGGCTCGTAATCACTAGGTCAGGCTGGATCTCTTCAATCGCTTCTAACGCTCCAGCGTTCCAAATCTGGCACGATGTAAATATCTCACCTTTGAATACCAACGTGGCCTCAGAGAAAGCGCACGAGGATCTCATGATGGTCAATAATCGCCAGTTATTCCGGAGCGCTATCGACTCCAGTGCAGAGAACCACTGGTTCGCTTTTGAATCACCGACCAAAACGACAGTATTGGCACCATCTTCCACGCCGTACTCACATACAACCGCCTCGTCACCATCAACTTGGCAGACATGATCATAGGTGATCGGTCGGTCGTCGACCGCTACTTCTGGCGCCGGAATTATCTGCGGGTAACTATCTACCGTGGCAGGGTCGAAGGTGGGATCGTCAAGTAACACGGCAGCGCCGAGCGCCTGTCTCGACTCGTTAGCGACGACGGGGCGCGCCAGCATGCTGGGTAGAATCACAGCGGCACCGGCGATCACACTCGTCGTACATAAAACTGCCCCTAGGCCCAGCCCCGCGCGTGGCGTCTTACCCAGACGCTGCGAAAACCGGATTGGGTTCTCGACGAGTTTCAGACTCAGGTAAGCGGGGATAATCGAAACCAAGGTGACGAGCACCGCCTCGCGGATGCGTAACTCACCCCAGATACCAGCAGCACCGATCAGCATCGGCCAATGCCACAGATATAACGAGTATGAAATTGAACCGATCCACACCATCGGTTTGTTGGTCAAAACTGCGGCGGAAGCACTCGTCCCAACAACATAACCACCGACGATGATTGCCGCCGTGCCCAGTACCGGCGCTGATGCTGCGAAGCCGGGCCACACGGTGCTGGCATCAATGACAAACCCTGCGACAACCAACGTGACAATTCCGCCAAAGAACAGAACCTGTGCGAACCAGCGCGGCAGTTTCGGCCACCATGGCGCCGCCAGCGCGACGGCTGCCCCAATACCCAGTTCCCACAGGCGCGTCGTGGTCACGAAGTAAGCAACCTCAGGGTTGCTTGGCGAATACAGCACTGACCAGATAAAGGAAGGCACCGCGACAATCGCAATACCAACGGCAAGTGAGGCACGAACTTGCCATTTGAAATGACGGGCCAGGACCACCGCCAACAAAATCAGTAGCGGCCAGATCACGTAGAACTGTTCTTCTACCGCAAGCGACCAGTAGTGCTGCACCGGGGATGCCCCCGTGCCTTCGGCGAGGTAGTCGACTGAGCGATCAGCCAGACGCCAGTTCACCAGTGAAACCCCGGCGCTGATGATGTCGCCACCGAATGTGCGCCGCTGGGTGATCGGCAGCACAAACCAGACCACGATCGCGCTGAAGGCGAGCACCAGCGTCGCCGCCGGTAACAGACGACGAGCCCGGCGGGCGTAAAAGTCGCGTAGGGAGATGGTTCCTGTTCGTTGCACTTCACGGATTAGTAACGAGGTGATCAGGAAACCGGAGATCACGAAGAAGATGTCAACGCCGATGAACCCGCCCGGCAAATACTTCGGCGCAGCATGGAAGACCAGAACCATTCCGATCGCAACAGCACGCAAACCTTCAATATCCAGTCGGAATCTATTCGCAGGCTTTGGCACTGCCACCGATTCCGCTGGTTGTTCTGCGTTACGCACCCGACCCCACTACTACTCGAGGGGTCCCGCTCCAACGCTCCGCATTGGTGACGTTACGGCCGTCAACAAGCAGCCGTAATTCAGGTAGGTCAGCGGGGCTGAGATCACGGTAGTCAGCGTGGTCCGTTTGCACAATCGCCACATCCACCTGCTCACCAAGGTGGAACGGCGTCCACCCAAAGCCAGCCAGTTCCGCATCCGAATACAACGGGTCGTGCACCACGACTTCAGCACCTCGGTTACGTAATGCTTCAACAGTCGCGAAAACTCCAGAAAACGCGGTTTCCTTCACCCCGCCGCGGTATGCGGCACCGAGGACAGCCACCCGCAGCCCGGATAGCGAACCGAGCAGCGATTCCGCACGGCCCACCACATGTTCCGGCATTGCGGCGTTGACGGCGCGCGCAGTGCGCACCACCTCAGCATCGGGGTCCACCGACAAATACAGTCGCGGGTAGACCGGAATGCAGTGCCCGCCTACCGCGATACCTGGCCGGTGGATATGGGAATACGGCTGGGAATTGCATGCTTCGATGACCTGATAGACGTCGATCCCCTGTTTCTCGGCGAACCGGCCGAATTCATTGGCTAGCGCGATATTGACATCGCGGTACGTTGTTTCTGCCAGTTTGGCCATTTCGGCGGCTTCAGCCGATCCCAGGTCCCACACCCCGTTGGGGCGGTTCAGGTCCGGGCGCTCGTCAAAGGTCAGTACGGCTTCGTAGAACTTCTTGGCGGCTTCCGCGCCTTCCGGCGACAGGCCGCCAATCAGTTTCGGGTACTTTCGCAGATCGGCGAAAACTCGTCCGGTGAGCACTCGTTCGGGTGAGAACACCACGTGGAAGTCCTCGCCCTCTTTCAGGCCTGATTGTTTCTCCAGCATCGGACGCCAGCGGTTGCGCGTGGTACCCACCGGTAATGTGGTCTCGTAGCAAACCAGCGTCCCTGAGCCAAGGTGTTCGCCAATGGACTGGGTGGCCGCGTCCATCCAAGTGAAGTCAGGGGCGGCGGTGGCCTCGTCCACGAAGAGCGGCACGACAACGACGACGACGTCAGCGGTGGGGATGGCCTCGGCGTAGTCGGTCGTAGCCCGCAACTGACCGGCCGAGACGAGCTCCGCCAACTTCTGCGCCAGGTGAGCCTCACCGGGGAAGGGCTCTCGCCCATCGTTGACCGTGTCAACGGTCGCCTGGTTCACGTCCACACCGATAACGCGGTGACCTGCGTCGGCGAACTGGACCGCAAGCGGTAGTCCAATTTTTCCTAATGCCACAACAGCGATTTGCACGATAGCCACTCTACCGACTCCCGTGCGAGCACCGTAGCGCACTCCGCTCAGCCGTCCTTGCAACTCCTTCGGTACACTGCTGATCGATGCCAGCAATCCCAAGCCTGACAGACCGCGAGGTGCAGCAATCACGGCGTCATTTCCGTGCGGATATTCAGGCACTGCGCGCCATCGCTGTCGTGCTGGTGCTGATCTATCACCTGCGCCCGAACCGGATGCCCGGAGGGTACATCGGCGTCGATGTTTTCTTCGTCATCTCCGGATTCTTGATCACAGGTCATCTGATCCGTGACACTGCCCGCACTGGTCGAGTCAAACTCGGCGCATTCTGGGCCGCTCGCGCTCGCCGTATTCTGCCAGCATGCTTGGTGACCATCGCACTCACCATTGGCGTGACCGCCTGGCTAGCGCCCGTGACCCTTTTCGACGACCTGCGCAACCAAGCACTGGCGTCGATTTTCTATGTGCAGAACTGGGTCCTGGCTGCCGATGCCGTCGACTACTCCGCCGCTGACAACGACGCCACCGCCTTTCAGCATTTCTGGTCGCTGTCCGTTGAGGAACAGTTCTATCTATTTTGGCCGTTGCTAGTTTTCGCAGGGCTTTGGATCGTCACTCGTCGTGCCGCAAACACTGCGCACCGTAGCAGTAACCCACCCGAGCGCCAGTTGCGCCGCGTCCTGCTCGTCATTTTCCTCACCGTCGTGCTCGCCTCCCTCGCCTACTCCATTGACGCTGTGAACGACGGCCGACAGAATGCCTATTTCGTGACCACCACCCGAGTCTGGGAGCTCGGCGCAGGAGGTTTGCTGGCGGTCATCGGCGTACGACGCCTCGGGCGCGGCTGGCGCTACGCACTGAACTACCTGGGCCTTACGGCAATTCTGGCGTCAGCACTGCTGCTGACTAACGAAACCCCGTTCCCAGGCCTCGCGGCGCTCCCCGTCATCCTCGGAACCGTCGCGGTCATCCTCGCCGGCATTCCCGATAGGGACGAGGACGAGCGCTCTCTCGTCCGTTACGACCCGTGGACATTCGGGGCAAGACTCGGCGTCGTGCAATGGATCGGTGACAGGTCATATTCGCTCTATCTGTGGCACTTTCCCGTGATCATCCTGTGGACCATGGTTGTCGACCACAGCCTTGGCTATCGCGACGTGCTGGGGATGATGGCGCTATCGGTGGTGCTGGCACACCTAAGTTACCAGTTGGTGGAACAGCCCGTACGCCGCTCTCGTTACTTCACCGACAGTGCCCGCAGATCCTTGTTAGGCGGCCTGGTAGCGATGCTCATGGTCGCTGCGCTGACTTTCGCTTACCCGTTGCTGAGCGGACGAGCCGCCAGCGGCGACTGGGACGATCTAGACCGCTACGCCCGATCCTTGCCCAACCTTGGAGCGGCTGCTGTCACCGACGACGATATCCCCGCTTTCACCACCGAGATCGCGGCGATGACACCGACACCGTTGGATGCCAAACGCGACCGTAATCTCGTATTCGACCATGACGAATGCGTAGCGGATTCCACGTCCGAGGATCCCACTCCGGCCTGTGTTATGGGCGCGGATGACGCCAGCTTGTCAGTGGTGCTGGTTGGGGACTCTCATGCGCGAATGTACTCGACGGCGCTGGCCCAGATGGCTCAGGACAACAACTGGCAACTGCGCACATACTTGCGCAATGCTTGCCCGTTCAACCCGGTTCCACGTGAGAGCGAAGCAGCCGGAGACCATGTGTGCGCACGGCCCAATGAAGCGGTGATGGACGCGATCTTGGCCGACCCACCGGATTTGGTCATCACAACCTGGCTCAACAATGCCGCCTACGTGGGCAGGGGCGCCGCTGGTTTCGCCGAATACTGGAACGCCCTCGAGGACGCTGGCAGCAAGGTGCTCGTATTGCGTGACGTGCCGCGCCTGGACAAACACGCTCCGGACTGCGTCGCTGAGAACTATGACGATCCTGATGTCTGCGCAACCCCTCGTGGACGGGCCCTGCGCGGTAACAAACTCCTCACCAGGGCCGTGGCGAAGGCACCCGGTGTGGCCGTTGCCGACTTCACCGACCTGTTCTGCACTGAAGAGGTCTGCAAGCCGGTGATCGGCAATGTGCTGGTCTACAAGGACAAACACCACATCACCGATACGTTCGCGGTGTCAATGATTCCGTGGCTGGAAGACGCCATCAACAACGCGCTGGCGGCGACCAGTTGATCGAACGATTCTTCCAAGAGTTATCCACACCGGGGGCATCCACCACGCGTCGCCATATTCCCTCTGGAATATTCAAAGACAGAACGCGACAATAGGAGGATGATCATGCTGAACGAACCACAAGTCTGGACGATCATTGGGGTACTAGCCGCCACGCTGATCGGTACCATCACGCTGGTGACTCAACTGACCCTGCGCACCATCACCGTGCAAATCACGTCACTGCGCAACGAAATGATCAGCAGCCGAAACGAAACGAACACCCAGTTCAAAGCAATCGACCGCCGACTAGACGACCTCGACCGCGATATCCAAGGCATCGTCGACAAAGTGTTCCGCAAGCCGGAATAGGCCCACCCCGCAGCGAAGAGTTATCCACACCGGGGGCATCCACCACGCGTCGCCATATTCCCTCTGGAATATTCGAAGACAGAACGCGACAATAGGAGGATGATCATGCTGAGTGAACCACAAACCTGGACCATCATCGGCATACTCACTGCCACGCTGATCGGTACCATCACGCTCTTCACACAACTCACGCTGCGCACCATCACCGTGCAAATCACATCCCTGCGCAACGAGACCAACGGTCAGATCACATCCCTGCGCAACGAGACCAACGGTCAGATCACGTCACTGCGCAACGAACTGGCCAGCCATCGTAGCGAGACCAACGGTCAGATCACATCGCTACGCAACGAGATGATCAGCAGCAGAAATGAAACCAACGCCCAATTCAACTCACTGGACCGCCGCCTAGTTGACCTCGACCGCGACATCCAAGGCATCATCACCAGAGAAGTCAACTAACCCGAATAATCGGGCACACGGGCAGGTCTCGACCAGCTCAACCGCGGGTCACTCGACCGACGAGGACAGCGCCCCTTCGAGGATTTGATCGGCGACCCCCGCGTCATGCTCGAAGGACAATTCCTTGCTCGCAGCATCGGATGCCCGTTTGGCGTCGCGGATCGCGCCTGGGGTCAGATCCAAGATCGACCGACGGCACTCTTCCACTGTGAAACCCTCGCTGACCACCCCCAACCCGTAATGGCGGACCAGATCGGCCATTTCCACACTCGGCCCCACGGCCACAGCCAGACGAGCCTGCACGAAGTCGAAGAACTTGTTCGGCAAGGTCAGACGCGCATTGGTATGAGTCGGCGGGATCCAGAACACCCCCACGTCATAGCCGTTCAAGGTTGCGGGCAGGTCACCAGGGGCGACTGGATCACAGAACCGAATGCGGTCGCATCCAACCGCACGCGACCGCAACGCCGCCAGGTACTTGCCATCGTCCCCACCCGGCATCAGGTAAAGGTCCAGTGTGTAACGTTCCCCCAGGTCAGTGACTACATCGATCATCGCTTCGAGATTGCGGCCGTGAATCGCAGCGCCAGAATGCACGAGCCGGATCCGCTGCGCATCGTCATCGGGTCCGGGCGACGGCTTCAAATCCTGCCACGGGGACGAGTTGCGCATCACCTGGGCATCGACGCCAAAATGCTGGCGGTACAACTGAGCAATACGGGCGCCCACCGTGGTCACTGCGGCGGATCGCGGCAGATAGATGCGGCACAGGTAAGTCATCAAGGGCGCGACAAGCAACCGCCAAGCCAGTACATGGGTTCGTTCTTCTGGGGCCCACTCATGCATATCCGCCCACACCGGTGCCCCGTTCGCTACCTGGTGCGCGAAGGCCAGCACGCGGGCATCATTGGCAACGACCAGGTCGAACTTACGTTCGCGCAACTGCTCCAACCCGTACCGGATCGCGGGTGCCGCCAATTCACTGTGCCGGTGCGCGCGCAGCGCAAGTTTGATGACCCCCCAGGGTGTCTGCGGCAAAGAGGCCATATTTCGCGGAATCTCAATATGCTCATCCACCATGTCTGGGGCCGGCCCGTATCCGATGGAGGTGACGTGACCGTGTTCGGCGACCACGGATAGCTGCCGCAACACTCGGGCGTCACTGATCAGAGGCGACAGCGAGATCACAAGGATTCTGGGACGAGTGCTCACTTGCCCTTCCTAGCGTCAGTTCCCAGGAGTGCCGCAACGTCTTCACGCCACGGCACGGCGGTGCGTTCTGAGCTCAGTTCTTCCGCGCAGGCGTGGCTGGCCGCTTTGAACTGTGTCACCCGATCACGGTCCAAAGTGTCCAGTGCCGCATGCGTGGCGGCTGCATCGAATCCGTCAGCGATCACACCGATCCCGTAACGCCGCACGTACTGGGCCATCTCGACGCTGGGCCCAATGATCACTCCGAGACGGGCCTGAACATACTCGAAGAACTTATTGGGCAGCGCATGCTCCAAATTGAAGGTGGTTCCAGGACACACGAACATCCCCACGTCGTACTCCGCGAGAGTGTCGACCATCTGCGCATAGGGCACCGGTGGACGAACCTGCACTGCCTGACAACCGGACTGCACCACGCGATCACACAACTCGTCGATATAACTCTGGTCGCCCGCAGCCAGGTAGAGATCGAAGACGAACCGTCCCGGCGTGACGCGTTCCGCTGCGATGACAGCGTCGATCATGACCTCTAGTCGCCGGGCACGTCCCGCCACGCCGATATGCACCAGCCGCAGCGGCGTGGCCGCAGGCGTGGGCGCAAGGTCGCCACGGTAGCGGGCCGCATTGGGCACCACCGCACAGTCGATGCCATAGCTGCGCCGGTATTCCTCAGCGATCCCCGGCGCCACAGTTGTTGCTGAACTGACCGCTGCGGTGCGCCGACAAGCCCACCGCATCAACGGGGCGACAAGCAGCTTCCATGACTTCGCCTCACCCTGCCGGGGCGAATATTCATGCAGGTCAGCGTGGACCCCGCGCCGTGGCCGCAGTTCTAGCGCCAGCGGAACGGCGAGCGCATCGTTGGCCACCACCACATCCATGGAGCCGACGGCGATCCGCCCGAGCACGTACCGCACGCGCGGCGCACCGAAATACAGGCGGCGGTGCAATCGCAACCCATAGAGCAGGACGAGCGCCAACTTGCCACTGCGCCAGGACGACTGTCCGGCCGGTATCTCGATGTGGTCGTCCGCACCGTGCGGTTTGGGGCCATAGCCAACGGTCGTGATCGTCCCGAGCCCTTGCAAGGTCTCAATCTGACGTAGCACACGGGGGTCGCGGTCGAGCGGCGCGAACTTGATCACAACGATGCGTCGCGGCGAACTATCAGCAGTCATGGCGTCGTTCATTGTGCGGGGGCGCGCTCCGGGCCGGGCGCAGTCCAGCCTGGCTGTGCCCGGACGATGAGCCGCTGCACGGCACTGATCCACGGTTGTGACATGACATCGGCGCTGAGCGTTTGAGCAGCCTGGTCCGCAGCGACTTTCAGTTCGCTCACCTCGGTTGGGGTGAGATCTTCCAGCACATCTGCCATGAACTCGGCAGTAAACCCCTCGGCGATCACACCGAAGCCGTGTTCGCGTACGTACGGGCCCATCTCTGGGCTGGGGCCGACCAGCACAGCCAGACGTGCCTGCACGTACTCGAAGAACTTATTGGGCAGGGCATGCTCCAAGTTGAAAGTTGTCGCAGGGCTGATGAACACGCCCATGTCGTATGCGGCTAAGGTATCGACCATCTGGTTGTAGGGCACCGGGGGCAGAACTCGGGCCGACTGTGGCGCGACATCGGCGGCGTGCGCCTTCAACTCTTCGATGTAGTCAGCCTCACCGGGGGCGACAATGATGTCAAGGGTGAAGGCGCCGGGTCGGCGCTGCTCTAGCAGTGCAACCCCATCGATCATGTTTTCGAGTTTGCGGGCACGTCCGGCGATTCCGATATGCACCAGCCGGATTGGCTCCGGCACCGCTGTTGGAGCAAGATCGTCACGGTACTGTGCCGCATTGGGGACCACAGCGCAGTTCAACCCGAATTCACGTTGATACTCCTTGGCCAAACCTGGGGCGACAGTGGTCACCGTGTCGGCTTTGCGCACCTGTCGCACTGCCCACCGCATGAACGGTGCGACCCGGCGACGCCAGCCCGGTCGGTCCTCCCCGACTCGGGGCGAGTATTCGTGTAGATCGGCATGGACTCCGCCACGTGGTCGCAAGGTCAATGCCACCGGCACCGCGAGTTCGTCGTTAGCGACCACCACGTCCATCGAGCCTGCGGCGACAGCTTGCTGTACGAATTTGACCCGCGGCGAACCGAAGTACAGCCGTGACCACCACCGCAACGCGAATAGGACAGGTGCCCGCAGCCGCTTGGTGCGCCACGGACGCACACTTTCGGGAATTTCGACGTGTTCGACAACACCATCAGGGGTTGGCCCGTATCCCACTGTGACGACATCGGCGAATGATGAGAACAGTCGTACCTGTCGCAACACTCTGGGGTCACGGGCGATCGGCGAATACGACAGTACGACGACTCGTGGGCGATGAGCGGTTTCAGCCATCGACATTTTCCCTTTCAGTTGCCTCAGTTGTAGCAGCGCCATCGGCTGCGCCAGCGTCTGAGCCCGGCCCAGCTTCGGAAAGCCCGGCCAGGGCAGCTTGGTGAGCGAAGTCGGGAACCTGGTCCACCACTTGGTCAAAAGTTCCTTGTGCGACAATCCGACCATCCTTGAAGAAGCACACCAGATCGGCGTGACGGATAGTGGCGAGTCGATGTGCGACGACAATCGTCGTGACTTGACCGCGCAAACCGGCCAGCGCGTCAGTGATCGCCGCTTCCGTACCGGTATCCAGCGCACTTGTCGCCTCGTCGAGAACCAGCACCTGAGGGCCAGTGAATAGGGCGCGAGCAATGCCGATACGCTGCCGTTGACCACCGGAGATTCCCAGACCACGTTCACCAATACGGGCATGAATGCCTTCGGGGCGTTCTTCGACCAGATCGAGCACCTGCGCGGCAGCGAGCGCTGTGCGTACTTGCTCGTCGTCAATGTCTGCTTGTTTCCAGGACAGAGCGACGTTCTGGGCAATCGTCGCGTCGAACAACGCCACCTCCTGTGGCACATACCCGACAGTGGCACGCCACGACGTCAGCACGTCAGACAGCGGGGTACCTGCAATCGAGATGGTGCCTGACGTGGGCTCCAGCAACCCCAGCAGCAGATCCACCGTGGTGGACTTGCCGGATCCAGAAGCGCCGACGAGCGCAACCGAGGTGCCGAAGGGAATCCGCAGATTCACCTCAGCGACCGCATCGCGCTGAGCACCCGGATAGCGGAAGGTCACATCGGCAAGGTCAAGGCTGTCAGCGTCGGTCGGCAGCGGCAGATCCTGCGACTGGTGCTGCGTTCGCTGCGTCAAGAACCGCTGCCCGGCACGAATCTCTCCAATCGCCAGTTGCGCGAATGGAATCGACGCCGCGCTCTGCGACATGATCGCTTGGAATCTGGTCAGTGACGGCACGATCCGAAAACCCGCCACCGCGAACAGCGCTACTGCGGAAATCGCGCCGACGGCCTTGCCATCAAGGTAGCCGACTCCGGCTGCCAGCAAGAAGCCACCGATCAGCGCCACCTCAAGAACGTAGCGTGGCACCACGGCAAGAAAGGACATATTGGCACGAGCTCGCGCGCTTTGCTGTCGCACGTCCAAGACCTGCGCGGTGACTTCCGCGCTCTTGTCACGCAGGGTGATCTCTTTGAGCGCGTGCAACATCTCGGAGAGCAACCGGGCGGAACGGGTCGCATAGTCGCGGTTGACTCGTCCCGCCTGTATGGACTTGCGTATCACCCAGCGCAGCAGGATACCGCCGACGATGGCGAAGTAGGCGATGGCGACCACGGCCATCAGCGGCTGCGCCACGAAGAGCACGATGAGGACCGCGGCGAAGGTGCACAGTTCCCCGGCTAGCTGCGCGAACGGGATGATGACGCCAGCGACGGTGGTGGCGACACCGACATCAGTGGAGCGCACGATTTCGGCAGAGTTGCGCTGTAATCGCTCACCCCAGGGCATCGCGAGAAAGCCACCGAGTAGCTGACGAGAGATTTCCAACTCGAATTTGGCGAAGCGCCTGGTGGCGTACCACTGCAGCACAATTGCCAAAATGCCTTTCAGTACGATCAATGCCGCGATGCTGAGCAGTACTATGCCGTACCCACCCGTGGTGGTGATCTCGCCAATCAGCGGAATCGTCGCTGGCTTACCGGCAGCCATCGGCGTGATGACCAGCGCGGCCAGCCCCAGTGCACCGATATCGAGGATGGCGAGCGCGCCGCTGAGCGTGGCGAACAGGATAATGAAGCGGCGGCTACCGGCAGGCAGCAGCGGCATCAACTCGTTGACGGTACGAAAGAGGTTCTTCATCGCTGCCCTTTCGCGCTCAAGCGGCGGATACGCGCTGCACGATGGACAGCGGCGGCGGCGCGGAGCGCCACGGAGCCAAGAGAGGCATTGTCAACAACCCACCCCCGACGACGTTGCCGCGCAGCGAGCATCTCATCCGGGCTGTCGGCGGCGGCAATAGCCTGCTTAGCAGCGGCGAGCAACGCGGCTGCAACCTGTGACTCATCCATCTCCACCGCCGCACCGAGTCCGGCTTCCGTGATGACTTCGCCCGCGGGTCCAGCCCCCGCATAAACCACAGGAGTGCCGCAGGCCGCAGCAGCGAGCGCCTTCGACGGAAACGCGAAATCGTAACCGCGACCCGGCTCCACACTTGCCACCGCGGCCACCGCACCGCGCAGCCAAACGGCCGTTTCGGCAGCAGCGGCGCGCGGCAGGAACTGAACCACTCCTGGTGGCAGGTCAGCGCAGGATTGTTTGATCTGTTCCGTTTGCGCCCCGTGGCCCAGATAGATCAGCCGTAATGACGGATCTACGGCGTGGACCCGCCGCATGGCTGCGGCGAAAATCCCCGCGCCGTGCCATTCCGAGGCGGTTCCGGCATAGAGGAAATACCGTTCTTCCGATGCGGGTGGAGGCTCGTCCCCGGGCGTGAAAAGCTCGGTGTCGATTCCATTGCCGATCTCGTCGGGCTTCACCGTCGGCTCCAGTTCGCGCATCCGCTCTGTCACTCCGGCCGAGACTGACAGGACGGTCGTCGCGCCGCGCCACACCCAGCGTTCCACCTTGCGCAGCGCGCCAACAACAAACGCCGATGCTCCGGTTGTCGCCGCGGCGTCCGACCAGATATCCGCCCCGTAATAGACATATGGGATGCGGCGAATCCCGCACGCTACACGGATCGCAGTTCCGGTGGTGGGAGGAGGTTCGACGACGAGCACATCCGGGCGCGGCGAAAACAACACCCGGAAGAACACTGGCAGGTCGAAACTGAGGTAGGGCACATAGCCTCGCACGTAGCCGCTTGAATCACGCAACGCCGGCCAGCGCTTGACGCGAACTCGCCCCGCAGGTTCGGCACCCCCTGGCGCAGTCGGATCCGATGTCACCGTCTTGCCAGGTTTGGTGGTCAGCACAGTCACCTGGTCACCGTTAGCGCGCAGCGCGCTGACCAGGGCGGCGAGTCGATAGGATGCCGCCGCGGGCTCGGGCAGGTATATCCGCGAAACGACCGTGACCCTCATGGAGTGAACGTTACCGGTTGTCCGGTCTGTGCGGATTGCAACATGCCTTCGACCACTGCAAGAGTTCGTAGTCCCTCAGCCATCGAAACGGTGTCAGATTCGAGTCCGTGTACCGCATCGCGGAAGGCTTCCAGCTCAGTGCGCAGCGGTTCCCGCTTCGCGAAGGCGAACCGGGTCATATCGCCTTCGGAGACCCCCCGGAAGGCCTGTACCGAATCCCATTCCAGCAAGATGGTGCCGTTGGCGAAGAACGTCAGGTCACCGTTGGCAGTGTCCGCAACGAAGGCGCCTTTTTCTCCGGTGACGACCGTGGTGCGCTCCTTCATGGGGCTGAGCCAATTCACGGTGTGGTTAACAATGACACCGTTGGCCAACTGTCCCGTGGCGAGCACCATGTCCTCGTGCTCGCGTCCAGAGCGGCGCGTGACCTGCCCATAGATAGACCGGTAATCACTTTGCGCCACCCATGCGGTCAGGTCGATGTCGTGCGAGGCCAGATCTTTGCCGACTCCGACATCGGCGATGCGTGCCGGGAAAGGACCCTGCCGCCTGGTGACGATCTGGTAGACCTCACCAAGGTCGCCGCGCTCGAGGCGGCGGCGGAGTTGCTGCAGCGCAGGGTTGAAGCGTTCGATATGACCAACCGCGCCGACGATGCCGCGCGACTCGAATGCATGCAGCATCTGCTCGCCCTCAGCGACCGAAGACGCAATGGGCTTTTCGACCAGCGTGTGGATCTTCGCTTCTGCCAGTTCCAGTGCGGCTTCGAGGTGAAACTGTGTCGGCAACGCCACGATCGCGATATCGATACCTTCGCTGATCAGGCTCGCGATATCAGGCAACACAGGCACGCCCCCGGCTGCCCCGAAACGGTCTCCTTGCGAATCCGCTACAGCGACAAGGTCAACACCGGACATCTCTCGCAGCACGCGCGCATGATGGCGCCCCATGGCGCCGATGCCGACCAATCCGGCTCGCAGCGTGGGCAACTCGTTCGTCATCATGCCCCCGCCTTCACCACTGCGCTCACCGCGGTGACGATACGCTCCAGGTCGGCTGTGCTCAGCGACGGGTGCACCGGCAGTGAAATCACCTGTGCTGCTGCCTGCTGCGTCACCGGCAGGTCAAGGTCAGGCGCGAAGTGCCGCAACGATTCCAGCCGGTGGTTCGGGATCGGGTAGTACACCCCGGATCCGACCTGATGTTCCTCTCGCAGTGCCTGCACAATGCGGTCGCGGTCGCCGTCGACTTTGATCGTGTACTGGTGGTAGACGTGTACTGCCCCATCGGCGACCTTTGGTGTCGTGACCCCTGGCACAGCGCCCAGATGTTCAGTCAGGTAGGCGGCATTGGATTGCCGGATACGAGTCCACTCGGGCAGTTTCGCCAACTGCACCCGTCCGATGGCCGCGTGGATGTCCGTCATTCGCGCGTTGAAGCCAACCAGCTCGTTGGCGTATTGGCGTTCCATCCCCTGGTTGCGGAGCAGTCGGATCCCGTGCGCGATCTCGGCAGTGGCGGCGACCATACCGCCTTCTCCCGACGTCATATTCTTGGTCGGATACAGCGAGAACATGGCGAAGTCGCCAAAGGTTCCCACCGCTTCACCGTGCAAAGACGCGCCATGTGCCTGAGCGGCATCCTCGAAGAGCCGCAGGCCGTACTCGGCAGCGATGCCGCGTAATGCGGGGCCATCGGCAGGGTGCCCATACAGATGGACCGGCAAGATAGCGGTTGTCTTTTCGGTGACGGCGGCGCGCACGGCGGCAGGATCCAGGCAGAAATAGTCTGGTTCAATGTCAACGAAAACTGGTGTCGCACCGGTCAGCGCCACTGAATTGGCCGTGGCGGCGAAAGTGAATGAGGGCACGATGACCTCGTCTCCGGGTCCGATGCCCGCTGCCAGCAGCCCCAGATGCAGCCCCGCGGTGCCAGAGTTGACGGCAACGCATTCGCGACCGGCGACCAATGCGGCGGAGAACTCGTCCTCAAATGCCTTGACCTGACGGCCTTGGGCGATCATTCCGGAACGCAACACGGCGTCGACTGCAGCACGTTCCTCGTCCCCGATGATGGGCTTGGCCGGCGGGATGAACTCGTTCATTGCGGTGCCTCTTTCACTGCTGTGCCTCTCTGAGTCGACCCTGCTGGATTTCGTATCGGTCGCCGGTGGTCGGGCACACCCAGAAGCCGTCTCGTTCTTCCAACCTAACCCCGGCTTTGCCCACCCAGCCGATCTGACGGGCAGGCACTCCGGCGACCAATGCAAACGCCGGAACGTCTTTGGTGACCACGGCCCCCGCGGCCACGCTCGCCCACTGCCCGATGATCACGGGCGCAACGCACACCGCACGAGCGCCGATGGCGGCGCCGCGCTCGATGGTCACCCCTACCGGTTCCCAGTCCGAAGCCGATTTGGGCGAACCATCCGGGTTGATGGCGCGGGGGAAATGATCGTTGGTGAGCACTACTGCAGGCCCGATGAAGACACCGTCACCCAATTGTGCGGGCTCGTAGACCAAAGCGTAATTTTGCACTTTGCAGCCGTCACCGAGGCGCACCCCGGTGCCGATGTAAGCTCCTCGCCCCACGACACAATCACGGCCCAGTCGGGCACCTTCGCGGATTTGAGCCAGATGCCAGATCGACGAGCCGTCACCGATCTCGGCATCGGCCGCGACATCGGCGTTGTCGACAATTCGCACCGTCACGGCGCACCCCCAGTTATGGTCACGCTTCATAACGTATCGCACGCGCCACGGTCTCACCTGAGACAATGCACCTATGACCGATGCCGAATTCGCCGATGTGTGGCTGGTGATGCCGCTGTTCAATGAAGCGGAAGTCGTCGGCGATGTCATACGCAGTGCCCTTGAGACGTTCGGGCACATTGTTGCGGTCGACGACGGGTCCCGTGACGATTCGGCCCAGGTCGCCGCAGACGCAGGCGCTGTGGTGGTACGCCATCCGATCAACCTGGGCCAGGGCGCAGCATTGCAGACCGGCTTTGATTTCGCATTGCAACACGGCGCACGGTGGGTGGTGACCTTTGATGCCGATGGGCAACACCAGGTGTCCGACGCTGCCGAGATGATTCGATTGGGACGCGACGAGGATCTGGCCATTGTGCTGGGGTCCCGCTTCCTCGATGAGCGCACTGAAGCAAGTCTGCTGAAACGCATCGTATTGCGCGGTGCCGTGTGGTTCACCAATGCCACCACCGGACTACGGCTGACCGACGCACACAATGGGCTGCGAGTGCTGCGCCGCGATGCTGCCTTGCAGATCGACCTGCAACAGGCACGGATGGCCCACGCCAGCGAGATCATCTCCCAGATCGCTGCGACCCGACTGCCCTATCGCGAGTATCCGGTTCACGTGCTCTACACCGAGTATTCGCGCAAGAAGGGACAGTCGTTGTTGAACTCTGTCAATATCGTGGTGGAGTTGATCTTCAAATGAACGCCGAGCACATCACGGAGGGTTGCCATGTGGATTAAGGTCTTGTTGCTGATCGCCATTGTGCTGATCGCATTCGCACTGACCCGGGCAACTCTGGGGGCGCGGCATGTTGCGCTGCGGCGGTTGCTGCTTGGCGTTTTTGTGCTGGGAGCAGCGCTGTCCGTACTGTTCCCCAATGCGCTGACGACGGTGGCCAATGCGGTGGGAGTCGGCCGTGGCACCGACCTGCTGGTCTACGCGCTCGTGATCTCTTTTTTGAGCTATGTCGCCACGTCGTATCGCAGGACGAGCCAGCTCACTCGCGAGTTGACGGTGGTCGCTCGTGAGGTCGCATTGCTGCGCAGCGAACTGGAGTACCGCAATCTACACAACTCCTCCACGTCCCAACCCCAGCCTCTGCGCCATATGGACGAGCAAGGCTAATACGATTCTTATTCGTGACTGAGGAACAACTTCCAACTCGACGCTCGCTTCGCCTCGCCCGTGAAGCGGAAGAACGTGCCAAACGTGAGGCGCGTCTCCAGGCAGAACTAAGTGCTGACACGCCGTCGCAGGCCGAGCCTGTCAAGCACCAAGTCGAGCCTGTCGAGACCCCCACCCCCGCGCCGACCGCTGACTTACCGGACACCGGAAGCGTGCCGCGTCGTACCAGTTACCGCGAGTTGGACACGAAGCCAGCCGCTGCTCCCACCGCCGCAGCGGACACCCCGGTCGAACCGGAGTCCCTCGTCACCGAAACACCGACAGTTGCCGCTGCGTCCTACACTCAATTCGCACCGGAGCCACCCATCGGCAGCGACTTTGACGCGGACTCGACGCATGCCGGCGAACCGACGAGCGCAGCAGATAACACGGCGACCTACGGGGCCGACACCGCCGCATATGACGCAGCGGCGACAACTCAAGCGTACGGATTCGACGGCCCCGCCGTGCACGAAGCTCCGCTGAACTTCGACGATATAGTGATCGAACGCGACGCTGATCTGGCGCATGCCCGCCGCCGCCGCGGCCACCGGGTAGCCAAAGCCGTCGCACTGTCACTGGTCGGTTTGCTGACCTTCACCACGGCCGGTGTAGCCGCGGTCTACCAGCGACTGACCAACAACATGGACGTCATCAATGTCGGCGGCCTCTTGGAGAACTCTCCCGGTTCCACATTTGAACCGCCGAACGACCCCAACGCGGGCGAAGCCCTGAACTATCTGATCATTGGTGTTGACGACCGCACCGGCGCGAACGGCAAGCTGACTGACCGTTCCACGGGAGGCTCTCGTTCCGACACGACGATGATCATGCATATCTCGAAGAACCGGAAGCGCATCGAGGTTGTCTCGATTCCACGTGACTCGATGGTGAACATTCCGTCTTGCCAGCTGACCAACGGAAACGCCACCAGCGCGACATTCGGCATGTTCAATAACGCCTACGCATACGGCTATGACCAAGGCGGCGACTACGAGTCCGCGATTGCGTGCACCTGGCGTACCGTGCAGGAGAACGCCGGTGTCAAGATCGACGGCGCAATCCTGATTGACTTCGCCGGCTTCGCGGGGGTCGTCGACGCTATCGGAGGGGTGTACATGTGCATCCCCGAAGAGACCATCTCCGAAGACGCCGGAAAACTGCACCTGCAGGCCGGTTGGCAGACCCTCAAGGGTAAAGACGCGCTCAACTACGCTCGTGCCCGCAAGGGCACCGGACAGAACTTCGATGGCTCCGACCTGACCCGTACCGGCCGCCAGCAGCAGATGATTGCCGCGATCTTCAGCCAGGTCATGGACGAGGGCGTACTGTCCAACCCCACCAAACTCTTCTCACTGGCTGACGCCACGACGAAGACCCTCACGGTCACCGACACCCTTTCGGATACGACGGACCTCGTCGGACTGGGGTATTCACTGCGCAATATTCGCTCAAAGAACATCACGTTCATGACCATTCCCTACGAGGCATACCCGGCGGACCGCAACCGAGTGCAGTGGTCAGCCGAAGCGGACATCGTGTGGCAGAACATGTCCGATGACCGCCCTATCCTCAGCTCCAAGTCCTCGTCCGACACGGTAGGCGACGGGTCAGGAACTGGCGCGGGCACTTCGAACGACGGTGCCGGAACCGAGGGTTCTGATTCCAGCGTGACCAACTCCGAGCCGGAAGTGACCAAGATACCTGGCCGGGAGGCGTTCACCGCTGACGAGACCACCGCGGTATGCGTCAGCGACGCCCCGAAGAAGGGCAAGTGAGTTAACGAGTATGGCTTCTGCTGATGATCGACGCCAGTCACCCCCGTCTTTCGCTCCTGCCGCGGGACGGCGGCGGCCCGATGACTCGAATGCCTCAGTCGTAGGCGATCACACGGATGAATCCCATTCCACTCGTGTGATGCCTGCCGCGATGCAACCGCAGTCACGCTCACCGCGCCGTGCCACGGGCCCTTCTGTTTCTCGTGATCAGGCGGCGGGCGGGCTATCGCGGGAGCCGTCTCGGCAAGCACCGCCGCAGTTGTCACCGGTTGCGGTGATGGATCCGCCATCGGGCGGCAACGGTTCCGGGAACGATGGTGACTTCGGCAATGGACCAAGACGACCCAAACCACGGCGCCGGAAACGCAAAGTGGTCGCGGTCATCGCTGTGCTCGTCCTGATCCTTCTGATCGCCTGGCCAGTGGGTCTGGCGATCTGGGCGAACGGACAGATTCAACACGTCGACGCGCTGAGCAATCGTGAAGGCAGTGACGCGACCACCTATCTGCTGGCTGGTTCCGATTCTCGTGCCGACACGTCACCGGAGTCATCGGTCGAGGGTGCCCGCACCGACACGATTCTGCTGCTCACCGTACCGAAAAGCGGACCTACTTCATTGATCTCGATTCCGCGCGATACCTATGCCGAGATCCCCGGGCACGGCGCTGGCAAGGTCAATGCCGCCTATTCCTACGGTGGTCCCGAGTTACTGGTCCGCACCGTCGAGGGGATCATCGATGCCAAAGTCGATCACTACGTCGAGATCGGTTTCGCCGGCATCAAGGATCTTGTGAACGCCGTCGGCGGAGTGCGTCTGTGCTTGGACTACGATGTCGACGATGAACTGTCCAAACTGAAGTGGAAGAAGGGCTGCCGCACCGTCGGTGGCAAGAAGGCGCTGGCTTTCTCCCGCATGCGCTATGCCGACCCGAAGGGCGATATCGGGCGCGCCGAGCGTCAGCGTCAGGTCATCGGCGCGATCATGACCGAGATGAAGGACCCCTCGATCCTGGTCAAGCCCGGCCGTCAGGTAGATCTCATCAAGGCTGGCACCTCATCGGTGGTCGTGGACGAGAACGCCAATATCCTCACCCTGGGCAACCTCGCGTTGGCCTTTAGAAACGCCAATGGCGAAGGTGGCGTTCGCGGCACACCGCCCATCGTTGACCTGAACTACCGCCCCGGCGGTGTCGGGTCAACGGTTCTACTCGATCCCAAGGAAGCACCGCAGTTCTTCAACGACCTGCGTGCCGGGAACATCGAGCCCGGTGAAGTGGGCGGCATCGACTGATCGCCCGGTCGATCGGATCACTGATCGAGCCCGTCGAGATCACTCACGTGGTTTCGATGCGCTTCGCTTACTCAACCAGTGCTGCCGCTGACCTCGGCGCGCAGCGCCTCGCCTTTGGCGTGAGCCTGGTCACGCAACGTCTCCTGGAATGCGGCCATGGCCGCACGAATCCGAGTTGCTTCCGCTCCCTCACCGGAGCCCAGGATGCGAGCCGCTAGCAGCCCTGCGTTGCGGGCACCGGCGACGGAGACCGTGGCGACCGGAACCCCCGCTGGCATCTGCACGATGGACAGCAGCGAGTCCATGCCGTCAAGGTACTTCAGCGGCACCGGCACACCGATCACCGGCAACGCAGTCACCGAGGCCAACATGCCCGGCAGATGCGCGGCACCACCAGCCCCGGCGATGATCACCCGCAGACCGCGCGCACCCGCACCACGCCCGTAGTCGATCATCTCAGTGGGCATACGGTGCGCTGAAACCACGTCGGCTTCATAGGCGATGTCGAATTCGTCGAGTGCTTCCGCAGCCAGTCTCATCACCGGCCAGTCGGAATCCGAGCCCATCACGATGCCGACTTGCGGTTCCTTGCCCTGCGCCATGTTCTGATTCCTTATCCGTTCTTGGTCGGTCACGATTCGTTGGTCGGTCGCGATGTCACGACGCTGATCGCTATTCTTCCCCACGCAGGATCGCGGCGGCTCGATTCGCCTGCTCACGCACGCGGACCAGGTCCACTCCAGTGACATTGACGTGCCCCAGCTTGCGACCGGGACGAATCTGCTTGCCATAGAGCTCAACACGCGCGTCGGGGCACTCTCGAAGTACACGGGGCAATACGTCGGTTAACTCGTCCAATTGCGAACCGAGCACGTTGACCATGACGGTCCACGGCGTGCGCGGACGTGTCGGTCCCAGCGGCAGATCGAGCACGGCACGCACGTGCTGCTCGAATTGGCTGGTGGCAGCCCCGTCGATGGTCCAGTGCCCGGAGTTGTGCGGTCGCATCGCCAGTTCATTGACAAGCAGCCTCGTGTCGCCGCCGTGAGCTGGAGCTTCAAACATCTCGACGGCGAGCACCCCTGTGACATGCAGTCCGTCGGCGATCGTTGTCGCGATCTGACCAGCTTGTTCGCGAATCTCAGGGGCAAGGTTCGGCGCAGGAGCGATGACCTCGGAACAAACGCCGTCCCGCTGGATAGATTCGACGACGTCGTAGGTGACCGATTCGCCACTTGGATTGCGGACTACCAGAACAGCCAATTCCCTGCTGAACGGCACTTTTTCCTCGACGAGCAGGGGCGGGCCACCGACTGCGGCAGCGTCGATCCAGTCCGCGACATCCGACGCCGAGGCGACGACTCGCACCCCCTTGCCGTCGTAGCCGCCGCGGGAGGTCTTAACGACAGCCTCGTTCTGCTCGGACTCCGCGATGAACTGGTCGAGTTCTGCCCGTGCCGCGGCGGGGGATGCGGCGAGCGCCAGCCAGCGTGGGCAGGGCACGCCCAATTCGGTCAGGCGGCGCCGCATCACGATCTTGTCCTGCGCGTGTATCAGCGCCTCGGGGGAAGGCTGAACTGAGAGCCCTCGTGTCCGCAACGCCACGAGCATCTCGTCATCCACGTGTTCGTGCTCGAACGTGAGAGCCGCGGCATCGCGCACCAGCGCCGTCACGGCGGTTTCATCTTTCGCGGCACCGACAGGGGCATCCTGTAGCACCTGCGCGGCGGAACCGTCTGCGGCTTCGACAAGGACGCGCAGCTGGATGCCTAATCGGGCTGCGGCGGGGGCCATCATGCGGGCGAGTTGGCCGCCGCCGATTACGGCGAGAATGGGTGCTGTCACAACGTCTAACCCTAGCGAATCTTGGGCGCTTCGCTAACTCTGTCCGTCGGGTATCAGTGCGGCTGCGACGGTAGCGGGTTCCATATTCGGGTTGAGGGTGCCACATATGAATGGGACAACCCGAATATTTCACCCTGGATGGGGTGATACACAGCGTAAAGCGCAGCGACGACCGTGACATGAGCGGCGCATCGACGACCGTGACATGAGCGGCGCATCGAGCGCTAGGGTTGTTGTATGACTCAACGCGCTTCATCGCGCAGCAATCGCTGGCTTACCCAGATCTTCGAGCTGGCCCGATTCGGCACCGTCGGCGCGTTCGCCTACGTGATCGATGTCGGGCTGTTCAACTTGCTCCGATTCGGTCCGGGTGAGCTTCTCGGCGAGAAGCCCTTGACCGCCAAGGTGGTCTCGGCAGCCGTCGCGACGCTCGTGGCATGGGTCGGTAACCGATATTGGACCTTCGCCGATAAACGCACTACATCGCAATGGCGCGAGTTGGTCGGCTTCGCTGTGGTCAACGTCGGCGGAATGGTCATCGCGGTGCTGTGCCTCTGGTTCAGCCACTACGTTCTGAACTTCACCAGCGCTGTCGCGGACAACATCGCTGCCAACGTGGTGGGTCTGGCACTCGGCACGGCCTTTCGTTATTTCGCGTACCGCACCTGGGTTTTCACCGGCGCCCACGACGCGCCGGTCACCGACGACGACGCGAGCGCCGCCGTGACCAGTGCGGTCCCCCACCGGTAGGCAAAACCTCGTGCGGGTCGAGCGCCGACGGCACACCAGACAAGAAGATGGAGAACACCGGCGGGACACGCTGCGACAGTTCTAGCCTGCCACCATCGGCAGCAGCCAGATCGCGAGCCAAGCCAAGTCCAAGGCCGCTGCCCTGACCCGAGGTGACTTCGCGTTCAAAAATGATCGGCGCAAGATCTTCGGGCACACCCGGCCCTTCATCGCCCACGGTGATCACCACTGCCCCAGCACCATGTCCCGCGGTGGCGCGAACAGTGGTCGTTCCAGCGCCATGCTTCAGGGAGTTCTCAATCAGAGTCGCCAGAATCTGCGCTAGGGCACCGGGCGTGGCAAGCACCTGAACCGTGTCGCTGACCTCAATTTCCAGGTCACGCTCCTGAGCAGCGAAAGCCTGCGACCACTCGTCCATCTGCTGGTCGACGACCTCACGCAACACCACCGGTTCAGTCGTGCCACCGGTTGTCTGCCGGGCTCGCAAGCGCAGGTCCTCGACGACACCGGCAAGCCGCTCCACCTGTTCCAGCGACTTGCGCGCCTCGTCCCGGATGTACTCGTCCTCAGATGCAAGCATGATTTCTTCGACACGTATCGCCAATGCGGTCAGAGGCGTTCGCAGTTGGTGTGACACGTCAGCGGAGAATTGTCTCTCGACCGCTAGACGGCTTGCCAGGCGGTCGGCGCTGCGCGAGAGTTCCTGCGCGACGAGGTCGATCTCCTCGACCCCGGACGGTTCAACACGCGGACGCACCTGTCCCGATCCCAACAGCTCAGCAGAGGCCGCAAGGTAAACCAGTGGAGCGCTGAGCCGGTTCGCCTGCCACACGGCCCACCCCAAGCCGACAAGCAGTGCCGCCACACTCAACGCGGCCACAAGCAACACAATCTGGAAACTTCGCCAGAATAAGTCCCAATACGAGACCGTGATCACGACGATGGTGTTGCCATCCGTGCGCAGCGCCGTCTCCACGGTTCGACCGTCGATCGTCGGGCCGGCCTGAACCTGCTCGCCAGCAGCCGTCACCACAACGACAGATGCCTCAACTGATCCGGTGGTGTATGACGAGAACCGCTCCAACAGAGTCGAGTCGACAGATTCGCCGCGTTGAACTCGTCCATCGACGACTCGGCCCAATTCCTCAGCCCGCACATCGAGTTTGCGCGCCTCGACATCGTGCACCATACGCGCACCGAGAATCGCCAAAGGTAGGCCGAGTAACACCACGGTCACCACAACGGAAGCGATGGTCGTCTGCAGGATTCGCTGGCGCATTGCTCACACCTTTGCCTTTCCGACGGCACATCGCCATCTCGGTGATGCGACGCTACCCGTTAGCCACCGCGCAACACGTTAACTAGCGGGAACCTCAAAGCGGAATCCCATACCGCGCACTGTTGAGATGTAACTTGGCGAGTTAGCGTCATCGCCTAGTTTGCGACGCAACCACGACACATGCATGTCGAGAGTCTTCGTTGAACCCATTGGTTCCGACCCCCACACTTCGCGCATCAAGGTGTCCCGCAGCACCACAGTGCCGGCATTTTGGACGAGCACCCGCAACAGTTCGAATTCCTTCGAAGTCAGATGCAACTCGCGCTCGCCTTGGAAAGCACGATGCGCTGCCACGTCGACACGCACATCTTGTGCGTGGAGCTCCTCAACGTCAAGGGCTTCACCGGTGGAACGGCGCAACAGCGCCCGCACCCGGGCCAGCAACTCCGCGAGTCGGAACGGCTTGGTGACATAATCGTCCGCCCCGGCGTCGAGTCCGACCACAAGGTCCACCTCGTCAGCCCGTGCCGTCAGCACCAGGATCGGTGTGGTGTGTCCTTGACCGCGCACGGCGCGCGCCACATCAAGTCCATCCATATCGGGCAGGCCGAGATCCAAGATAATCAGATCCACCGCATTTGCTCCGCCCACTGCACCCTGTCCGGTGCCTTGTACGTTGACGTCGTAGCCTTCACGAGTCAAAGCACGCGCCAAAGGCTCGGCAATAGCCGGGTCATCTTCTGCCAACAACACGCGAGTCATGTCTCAATGTTAGGTCACGAATCGTTCTTCGTCAGGGTGGATACGTCCCAAATACTCCAAGAACTCGCCTAGAGTCGTCTCAATGAAAGGTTCACCGCAGCCGCAGTGGCGCTCATCCCACTGGTTCGATCGCCATCGCTTGGCTATCGACGTGACACTGGCTGTGGTGCTTTTCCTGTTCTCAATCGTCTCCATGACAGCCGTCGGCTGGTACGGCACAAGTTTCCCCGACCCGTACCCGACGGACCCTGAAGCGGTGGGGCAAACCGGGCTTTCACCCCTGCTACTCGGGTTCTTCACCTTCGCGCTGATCGCTCCCTTGGCAGTCCGACGCACCTACCCGACACTGTCGGCGGCATTGTGCTACAGCGCAGCACTTGCCCATCTGTTCACTGGGGTTTCGCTGATACTTCCCGCTGATTTCGTCGTGTTGATCGCACTGTATTCAGTCACCGCGTACGGGAGTCGCCGTGGTTACCTCATAGCGGCCGGTGGAGCGATCGTAGGAAGCATCACGGTCGCATACTTGTTGACTTCCCTACCGCCCACGTCAACGACATTCACCGTCGTGACGACGCTCGTGATTCTGTTGTGCTTCTTCGCGGCTTGGTCCATGGGAATGATGCGCCGCACCAGGCGCACCCAGTTGGAGGCTTTGGCTTGGCGCGCAGAACGACTCGAACGTGAACGTGATGAACAAGTGGCGTTAGCCACGGCTGCGGAACGCACTCGTATCGCTCGTGAAATGCACGACATCGTCGCACACTCGCTCAGCGTTTTGATAGCCCAGGCGGATGGTGGCCGGTACGCCGCCGCGAAGGACCCCGAGGCACCCACCCGAGCACTTGAGACGATTGGCGAAGTTGGACGAGCCGCGCTGTCCGACATGCGCCGCCTTCTGGGAGTACTCCGGTCAGATGCACCGGACGATGCGAATGTGTCGGCGGTCGCCTCGCCAGCCGAAGTCGCATCATCGGCTCACCTGTCCGCAGATCGACCATCGACCTCGTCTGCAACGCTTACCCCGCAGCCCGATATCGCGACGTTGCCCGATCTGGTCGATCAGGTCCGCAAAGCGGGATTACGAGTTTCCTATGGCTCCACCGGCAGTCCTCGACCATTGCCGCCAGGAATTGGCCTCGTGATCTACCGGGTGTGCCAAGAAGCCCTTACCAATGTCCTCAAGCACGCCGGGCCAACTCCGCAGGTCAGTGTGATGGTGAAATGGGAAGCCGACTCAATCAGTGTTGAGATTCTCGATGACGGCCGCGGCGCCGCTGCCGATCATGACGGCCTCGGACAGGGAATCATCGGGATGACGGAACGTGCCGCAATGTTCAACGGCACGCTGCGGGCGGGGCCTCGCGCCGGGGGCGGGTACCAGGTTTCATGCACCATTCCATTGCCAGGTTAGGGACGAGGAGAACATGTCGACTCACACGAACACAACCGATGACACGATCCGTGTTGCGGTCGTTGACGATCAAACATTGGTTCGTGCCGGCTTGGCGATGGTGATCGATTCCCAACCGGATATGGCAGTGGTCTACCAGGCGTCAGACGGCGCGGAGGCTATCGCGGCGCTGGGTGCGGATCACGAAGTAGACGTGGTGTTGATGGATGTTCGCATGCCCGGCGTCGACGGCCTGACCGCCTGCGCCGAGTTGGTAAGAAAGTGGCGCGAGGAGAATATCGCAGCACGGGTCATCGTGCTGACCACATTCGATATTGACGAGTACGCCCTCGTCGCCATCCAAGCGGGTGCTTCTGGGTTCTTGCTCAAAGATGCGCCGCCGGAACAGATGCTCCAGGCCATCCGCAACGTGCACCGCGGCGACGCGGTGCTCGCGCCGTCGACCACTCGCCGATTGTTGGATAGGCTGGCTGCCACTCCCGCAGCAAACACTACGGCTGGCGGCGAGTCTGCCGCACAGGATACCGCCAGGCTAGAAGAGCTCACTGACCGCGAGCGCGAAGTGCTCGTACTCGTCGCGCAAGGGCTGTCGAATCAGGAGATCAGCGCGGCGCTCGTCGTGGCCGAGGCAACCGTCAAGACACATATTGGACGTATTTTGACCAAACTCGGGGTGCGCGACCGCGTGCAAGCTGTGGTCTTCGCCTACGAGTGCGGACTCGTCCACCCCGGCGGTCTCACCTAGCTGGCCGAACGCCCCGTGGTTACCGCGCCGCGCGTTCATCATGCCCCGCGGTGTACGACTGCGGTATGACATCAGCGGCATAACGCACCGCAAAGACCAGCCCACGGGCTGATGATTCGTCTCCGCGATCCCCGTAACTTCGAAGTCAATGACCGCATCAGGTGTGCGGGCAAATATCGAAAACGGGAGAGGCAATGCACAACGCGAATCAACCACACCTCGCGCATCGACCGGCAGTCGCCGCGCGATCGCTGTCGAAGGTGTATGGCTCAGGCGAAGGTACGGTCAAGGCACTCGATGGGGTCGACGTGGACTTCGCTGAAGGTCAGTTCACGGCCATCATGGGACCCTCCGGGTCGGGAAAGTCAACCCTGATGCATGTGCTCGCCGGGCTGGACAATGCAACATCTGGAAGTGCGTTCATCGGCCAGACCGAGGTGACAACTCTCAAGGACAACGCCCTGACAGACCTGCGCCGCCACCGGATCGGCTTCGTCTTTCAGTCCTTCAACCTGCTGCCGATGTTCACCGCTGAGCAAAACATCTTGATGCCGCTAGACCTGGCCGGGCAAAAAGTCGACCGGGCCTGGTTCGACACATTGACAGCCACTCTTGGCCTGACCGACCGGCTCAGCCATCTGCCATCACAGCTTTCCGGCGGCCAACAACAACGTGTCGCCATCGCACGGGCGCTGATCAGCAAGCCCGAAGTGGTTTTCGCCGATGAGCCCACCGGAAACCTAGACACCCGCTCCGGGGTCGAAGTTCTCAGCTTCCTCCGCCGCTCGGTGCGCGAGTTGGGACGGACCATCATCATGGTTACCCACGACCCGGCTGCCGCTTCCTACGCTGACCGCGTCGTGCTCCTTGCTGACGGCAAGATCGCCGGCAACATCGACCAGCCGACCCCTGACGCGGTGCTGTCTGGGCTGGATGCACTGCGCAACCTCGACGATGTTCCCACCACGACCGGTTCCCAGCCGCACGTTTCCGGTGAGGTGGCGCGCTGATGTGGCGGATCACTCTTTACCAGATGCGAAAGTCGGTCGGCCGGCTTATCGCAGCCGGAATAGCCATCGCGCTCGGCACCGGCTTTGTCGCCGCGACCCTGATCGCATCGAATGCACTGACCCGCGCCACCTACGACGCGGCAACAGCGAGCCTGGCTCAGGCTGACCTGGTCGTCAACTCTTCCGAAACTCGCTTTACCTGGGATGACCTGGAACGAGCAGCCGCAGTCGACGGGGTGGCAGCAGCCGCATTCGATACTCCCCAGTGGACTCTGGTCGGCAATGCCGGTGAGCAGCGCAATGTTCCCGCTGTGGGTACCAACATAGACAGTTTGGCGACGTACACGATCACCAAGGGACGCGCTCCCGAGACCGTCGATGAGATCGCCGTACCTCAAGCCACGGCAGACTCGTTCAAGGTCGGCATCGGTGATTCCATCGCGGTTTCCCCCGGCTTCGGTTATGACGAGTCCAATCTTGAGACCAAACAGATCGTCGGATTCACCGAGAACCGCAACAACGCCAACATCATGTTCGGCCAGACGGCCGTCTTGACTCCGGAGAGCCTGAAAGCGATCACCGAAGTCGACGAGTACGTCATGCTCGGATCGATGATGATCGCGACCTCCGATAACGCAAACCCGGAGCAAGTCAGCGAGGCGCTGCGCGCGTCGCTCGGATCGGTCAGCGTTGTCGATCGCGATCAGGCGGCTCGCGACACCATGGCAAGTCTGTCCGACGGACAAGATGTCTTCACCGCTGTGATTCTCGCATTCGCGGGGTTAGCCCTGATCGTCGCGGCATTGGTGATCGCGAACACGTTCCAAGTGCTGGTCGCGCAGCGGACCCGGACACTTGCGCTACTGCGCTGTACCGGCGCGTCACGCGCCCAACTGCGCGGTTCAGTGCTGTTGGAAGGCGCCATCTTGGGATTCATCGCATCAGTGATAGGCATCGTGCTGAGTGCGGGACTGGTTCAGGCGGCTCTCGTCGTCTTGGGCAACGTTCAGGACAGTGTTCCCGTGCCGCAGATGATTTCACTGTCTGTCAGTTCCATCGTCGCACCGATCGTGGTGGGCCTGGTTGTCACGTTGCTGTCTTGCCTGGTTCCCGCCCGCGAGGCCACCCGGGTCGCTCCGCTTGCAGCACTGCGGCCGCTTGCGCCACCGTCGCTGAAACGCCGAGCGGGCAAAGTCAGGGCGACGCTGTCGCTCTTGGCGGTACTGGCAGGTGGCGGAATGCTGCTGCTGGGCCTGGTCAGCGCGAATTCAAACGTGGAAATCGGGCTGTTGCTCGGTGTCGCCGGCGGAGCCATCTCGTTCACCGGGTTGATTCTGGGCGCTGTGTTCTGGCTTCCGCCGGTGGCCCGCGGTATGGGACGGCTGATTAACCGTGTCGGCCCATCGTCACGGCTCGCCTCGGCGAACGCGCTGCGCAACCCACGCAGAACCGCTGCCACCAGCACAGCCCTGCTGATCGGTGTGACATTGGTCGCAACGATGTCCGTCGGTGCCGCCAGTGCTCGTGCCACCATGGCGAACAGCCTGGACCAGACCTTCCCCTTCGATATCTCGGTGACCCTGTGGGATGACTGGGATGGGGACGAGTCGCAGGCTACCGAAGTGATGTGGGACCGTCTCGAAGACCTGGCAGACGGAACAGGACGAGTCAAAGGCATCGGCGCAGCCGAGCCGACACTGCTCACTGAGTCCTACGTCGGTCCGGACCGCACGAACAACACCCGCCAAGATGCCTTCATCGTCGCCATGGAACCGAAAGCTGTACCTGACGTGGTCAACGGCGCCAACGGCATTGACCAGGTGGCACCGGGAACCGTTGTGGTGTCCAGGGCATTCGTTGACGGCATTTCGCCAAGTGAGATGAAACTGCGCGACGGTGACCAGATCCATCTGGGAAGCGACACCTCGGGGCCTGAAGTAACCGTTCGCGTGGTACCGGGTATCGCCAAGTTCATGCTCGCCGATCTATCGGATCTGCAGGAACTTCAGTCACAATCGCGTGGTCAGGTTTCTTACAACGTTATTGCGCGACTCAATGGAACTGTCAACGCCATGGACGTGCGACAGGCCATTTACGACGAGCAGCCGGCGATGATCACCGTCACGTCTCCGGCGGCCGAACGTGCCATGTACGACACAGTGATCAATACGATCCTGGCGGTGATTGTCGGGCTGCTGGCCGTGGCAGTCATCATCGCAATGATCGGTGTCGCGAACACTCTGTCGCTCTCGGTGATCGAACGGCGGCGAGAGTCCGCCACCTTACGAGCCGTTGGCCTCTCCCGACGGCAACTGCGCCGGATGCTCGCCATCGAAGGAATGTTCATTGCCGCGGTCGGCGCGATTGTCGGGCTCGCGCTAGGCCTGATCTATGGCTGGATGGGGTCGTCGATTGCTCTGGGCTCGTTTGTCGATCCCGCACTCGTGGTGCCGTGGCGCGACTTCGGATTGGTGCTTCTTGTCACGCTGGCCGCTGGCCTGCTGGCCTCAGTGCTGCCCGCTCGTGGCGCAGTGAAGACACCGCCGGTCGCGGCATTGGCTGACGAGTAACCAGCGGGGCCGCCGGTTGAGCCTGCCGAAACCGGCGATGCTCAGTCAGGCTCGGTTTCGGGGTAAGCACCCTGGAGCCGGGCCTGACTGGTCGTCGCCTGCAGCACGGTGGGCAAGAACAGCAGCACCAACGTCGCAAGAGCAAGGGCCACCGCAAGCGACGGAATCGTCGGGGTGAATGCGGACCAGGTCGACAGCAAAGAAATCGTGATGAGCAGTTCCAACGTGATCGCGGGACCACGGAACCAGCTCTTCTGTTGTCTAGCCGCCCGAGCCATCAATCCGAAGAACACCGCGAGCAGGAGGGCGACGGCAAGCAGGCCGTACATAGTCGCGTCGGTTGCGACATCATCAGCCAGAGTGGCCCACAGACCGAAGCCGCCTGCGGCTAGAAAACTGACCGCTTGAACCCATAACAGCACGCTCAGTACGCGTAGGGCTCTTGGCGCCTGGTTTGTCACAGGTTCTGCCTCAGCGCTCTTATTGTCAGCCATCGTCCCTCCCAGGGCTTCTTCAACTGCCTCTACACCTATCACGATGCGGGACCGAACAGTGCCACAGACACCGAAACCGCGCCCCTACCGCAACGCGATGCGCGGCAATGTGAGAAATTTCTCACTATCAAGCGAGAAAGCATTGCTTTTATCTCTTGTCTGAAACGCTTTCTCGTGTGAACCTAGATGCAGCAGTTTTACCCCCAATGTTGCTTCGGCACACATTCTCCCGCTGCTTCCACCCCGTCGACGGTGGTGCTGTCGCACCACGGTAGTGCTTCATTTGTGATGCTCGCCGGACGGATAGCGAGGATGCAGTGTGGTGTGTGGTCGAGTGCGCGCTGAGTTATCCCCCGGTGCGTGCTTGGTCGAGGCCTCGCGGATGACAAGGAGTACCTCCATGGACTGGCGCAGTCGCGCTGCTTGCTTGACCGAAGACCCCGAGCTCTTCTTCCCGATCGGTAACACCGGGCCAGCACTGGTGCAGATCGAAGAGGCCAAGGCTGTATGCGGTCGTTGTGAGGTCGTTGATACTTGCTTGAAGTGGGCCATCGAATCCGGTCAGGACTCTGGCGTTTGGGGCGGTATGTCTGAGGACGAGCGCCGCGCGTTCAAGCGCCGCACGGCACGTGCGCGCCGCGCCGGTTAGTCCTTCTCAAAGGACTTTCTGCGACTTGGTCGCCGACCAGCCGTTCAGCACCCGCGGGTGCTGAACGGCTGGTTCGTTTAGTCATCGTCGAGCGGCACATCCATATGGACCTCGGTGCCCCCACCCGCGCGAGGATTCCAGGTGATCGACCCACGCAGCTCGTTGGCGACCAACGTCGATACGATCTGAGTTCCCAACCCGCCGCCTGGACCATCATCGGGCATGCCCCGTCCATCGTCGCTCACGACGATGTGCAGACCCGCATTGGTGTGCTCGACGGAGACCTCGACAGTGCCTCCCCCGACCACGGCGAGCCCGTGTTCGACCGCGTTGGTCACCAGTTCAGTCAGGACGAGCGCTAACGCTGTCGCGGCTTCAGCTGGCACTGACCCAAATTTGCCGTGAGTGACGGTACGAACCGGGATATCGGCCGCAGCTACGTCGGCAGCCAACCGGAGCACTCGTCCAACCATCGCGTCGAATTCGACCCGCTCGTCGATGTTCTGCGAAAGCGAATCGTGGACCAGGGCGATGGTGCTGACGCGACGCATCGCTTCTTCCAGCGCCGCGCGCGCTTCCGGGGTGGTCATACGACGCGCCTGCAGTCGCAGTAGCGCCGCCACCGTCTGCAGATTGTTCTTGACGCGGTGGTGGATCTCCCGGATGGTTGCATCTTTCGTGATGAGTTCTCGTTCCCGCCGTCGCAGATCCGATACGTCACGGCACAGCACCACCGCGCCGCTACGACGGCCGGCGACGTCCATCAGCGGTACCGCGCGCAGTGACAGGTTGACGCCACGCGCCTCGATTTCAGTGCGCCAGGCCGCTTTGCCGAGCAATACCAGCGGCATTGACTCGTCCACGGGAACTTTGTGCTCGACCAACGCCGTGACGACTTCGACAAGCGAATCCCCGACGAGTGCCCCCATCACCCCGAGCCGGTGAAAACAGCTGAGCGCGTTCGGACTGGCGTAGAGCACTTCACCTTCAGGGTTGAGCCTGATCAAACCATCGCCCACGCGCGGCGCGCCGCGTCTTGACCCGGCCGCGCCATCTGGTGTCGGAAAGTCTCCCGCGGCGATCATTGACAGCAGTTCGTCAGCGGCCTCGACGTAGTTGAGTTCCAGCCGACTCGGCGTGCGACCCGATCCGAGGTTTGTCTGGCGCACCAGCACTGCAATGGCGTGACCGTTATGCACTACTGGAATAGTGTCCTCACGCACCGCATAGGTGCCGAACCAGCGCGGCTCCCTGGTGCGACGGATCTCGCGCGATTTCAGCGCGTGTTCCAGTTCTGCTTTGGATCCGTCCGGCACAACTGACCCCACGATGTCGTCATAGTGCACTGTCGCACCGGTGCTCGGCCGACATTGCGCGACCGCGATGAAGGTTCCGGCGGTAGTCGGCACCCACAGCACCAGGTCTGCGAAGGCGAGATCGGAGATCAACTGCCAGTCCCCCACGAGCAGGTGCAGCCAGTCCGCATCGTGGGGTTGCAGTTTCGTATGGGCGGCGATCAGTTCGCTCATGGTCGACACGATCTTTACGATACGCATCCCACGCGCGATTACCGAACCCGCCCCTGTTCTCAGTCGAATAGCCCTCACCGACCGGCAAGACGCGCACCCGACCGCGGGAAGCGCGCAACAAACGGCCAAGACAACTACGCTGGCCCATATATGCTCGCCATAATCGCTCCGAAGTAAAGGGTGCCTCATGCAGATCGACGTTCACATTGATGTGGATCACGGACCTCAGACGGTGTTGCAGGCGCTATGCGATGCCAAATTCGTTGAGTATCTCACTGAGATGGCTGGCGCTGAATTGACTGATGTCACTGTCAACATCACCGACGAAGGTGACGTGACCCTGGTGGCGCGTCGCAACGTGCCCACCGATCTGATCCCCACGCAAGCTCGCGGCTTCGTCGGCTCGGCCATCGAGATTCGCCAAGTCGAAGCCTGGTCGCGTCCGCTAGAGGGAGAGGACGGACCACGGTATGGCACTGCCGTTCTGGATATCTCCGGCGCCCCCGTCCACGCCAAGGGGAACACTCGTCTGGTTCCGACGGAACGTGGCTCCCGATTGCACTATGACCTCGATGTGACATCGAATGTACCTCTTCTGGGAGCGATGATTGAACGCGCGGTCACAGAGACTTTGAGCCGCATAATTGGACAACTTGAATCAGCATTACAAACGTGGCTCGACAGCCCCTCGTAATGTAACGATCACGTAACGAACCCCTTTGTAAGGCACCCTGCGGTTGACCGAGGGAACGTTCCCAGGGGAGCATGGTCGCATTGGGACCGTTCCCATGCGTGGGGTCGCTCACCGCTTGAACGATTTCGCACAAGACACCCCCGTTTCGCGATGCTGCGAGGCAGCGCTACCACATTGTTGTGGTTGCCTGACGATTAAGGAGTCAAGACACGATGAAACACGCACTAAGGTTGCGGACTGCCGCCGCTGGCGCGACCGCACTCACCTTGGCATTTGCCCTGGCCGCATGTAGCGGTGGTTCTGATGGTTCGGAGACCCCGAACAACGACGGTCAGAGCAACAACTCAGACAACTCCTCCGGCGAAGAGATCACACTGCGCGTCGGTACCTTCAACGAGTTCGGCTACAAAGCAGCCGGACTCTACGACCAATACATGGAAGAGAACCCTCACATCAAGATCGAAGAGGTTCTCGCAGCGGAAGCCGGCGAGGTCATGGCCACGGTTAAGTCCGGCCTCGCGGCAGGCTCCGGATTGCCCGACGTCCAGGCCATCGAAGGCGACTGGATGCCAGAGTTCGCTCAGAGCGCCAGTCTGTTCGCTGATCTGTCCGACAGTTCACTTGACGGACGCTGGCCGGCATACATCGTCGAACCGGCCACAGTTGACGGCACACTCCTCGGATACGCTACCGACACCGGTCCCGAAGCGATCTGCTACCGCCAAGACCTCTTCGAAGAGGCTGGCCTGCCAACCGACCGCGCCGAGGTCGCCGCGTTGCTTGAGGGTGATTGGGACCGATACTTCGAGGTCGGCAAGGACTTCGTCGCCAAATCTGACAAGGCTTGGTTCGACTCGGCTGGCGCCAACTACCAGGCTATGGTCAAGCAAGTAGAGAACGCCTACGAAAACTCCGACGGCACGCCGATGGACCTGGAAACCAACAACACCATCAAGGGCCTGTACGAGCAGATCGCCAAGGCATCGGTTGAGGACGGACTGTCCGCGCACTTCGGACAGTGGGGCGACGACTGGTTCTCAGCATTCCAGAACGGTGCTTTCGCCACCATGCTCTGCCCGGCTTGGATGACCCCGATCATCGAGAACAGCGCCGCTGGCGTTGACGGCTGGAACATCGCTGACGTCTTCCCTGGCGGCGGCGGTAACTGGGGTGGTTCCTACCTCACCGTTCCAGCACAGGGCGCGAACATCGAAGAGGCTAAGAAGTTGGCCGCCTGGTTGACTGCTCCGGAGCAGACCGCCAAGGTCTTCACCGAGGTCGGTAACTTCCCAAGCCAGATCGAGGCTCAGCAGACACCTGAGGTCCAGGACAAGGTCAACCCGTTCTTCAACGACGCACCGGTGGGCGAAATCTTCGCTAACCGTGCTGCGGCCATTACCGTGGTGCCTTACGTGGGCCCGAACTTCGCAGCGATTCACCAGACCGTTCAGGATGCACTGAACCGCGTCGACATCGAGCAGAGCCAGTCAGTCGATGAAGCTTGGCAGCAAGCAGTGGCTGACTTCAAGAGCCTCGGACTGTGACAACCGTGGGCAGCGGATCGGAAGTGTCCACAGGACACGGCTGGTTTTATCGGACCTTCCGATCCGCTCCTGCGCGGGCCCGCTGGGGCCGAATCGACGTCAAAGCTTCGCCGTACCTTTACGTCGCACCCTTCTTCATTCTTTTCGCAGTAGTCGGTCTGTTCCCATTGCTGTACACCGGCTATCTTGCGCTGCACTACTGGGACATATTGCCAACGTCACCGCAACAGGGCGATTTCGTCGGAACCCAAAACTTCCTGACAGAGTTGGGACAGCCAAAGTTCTGGATCGCGCTACGCAACACCTTCTCAATCTTCCTGCTGTCGTCGGTGCCTCAGATCATGGCTGCGACGTTCATTGCAGCGGTACTCAACGCCAACCTGCGCGCCAAGACATTCTGGCGCATGAGCGTGCTGCTGCCCTACGTAGTCGCACCGGTTGCCGTGTCGCTGATCTTCGGCAAGATGTTCGCTGACCGTTACGGTTTCTTCAACGCCATTCTCGAAGGCATCGGGTTAAGCCCTATCGCCTGGCACGTCGAGCCGCTCGCGTCGCACATCGCTATTGCCTCGATGGTGAACTTCCGCTGGACCGGGTACAACACTTTGATCCTGTTGGCCGCAATGCAGGCGATCAACAAGGATCTCTATGAAGCGGCGATCATCGACGGGGCGGGCCGATGGCGGCAGTTCCGTTCCGTCACCTTGCCAATGATTCGACCGACCATGATCTTCGTGATCATCACGTCGACTATCGGCGGATTGCAGATCTTTGACGAGGCAGTCATGTTCGACTCCAGTCGTGCTGGATCATCCGGCGGCGCGTCAGGGCAGTTCCTCACGATGACCATGTACCTCCGAGATCTCGGTTGGTCCGGCAGCGTGCGCAACGGTTTCGGCCGGGCGAGCGCCGTGGCCTGGATGCTCTTCCTGCTGATCTTGGTCATCGGAGCGATCAACTTCCTGCTTACCCGCACTATTGCGAGCGCCGGTCCGAAGATAACTCGCGAGCAAAGACGAACATCACGTGCCGCCGCGAAGCAGGCGAAACAGAAAGTCTTGCGCCAACAACAGTCGTTCAGACGCAATCAACTAAAGGGCCGAGATAAGCAGGACGCCAGCGAAGGAGGGCAACGATGACTTCGATCCCTGTCATCGCGCAGACTGTGAGCAATCAGGCTGCGCGCTCTGAGCAGCGGCGTCGCGGTAGCGGTCGTCGACCCGGCTGGCTGACCTACACGATATTGACGATCATTTTGCTGATCTCGATCTATCCGCTGTATTACACCTTCTTGTTGGCGTCGTCCGATCAGATCACCATCGCGCAAAATCCCATTCCGTCGCTGATCCCCGGACCGAATTTCACCGACAACGTCGGGAAGGTCTTCTCGAACGAGAACGTCAACCTGCCACTCGCGTTGCGAAATTCGATCATCATCTCCGTGGTCACGTCGGTCTCAGTGGTCTTCTTTGCCACTTTGGCCGGATATGCCTTCTCCAAGTTGCGCTTCCGTGGCCGTCGCGGTCTGTTGATATTTATCATCGCCACCATGGCCGTGCCGACTCAGTTGGGCATCGTTCCGCTGTTCATCATTGCGACGAAGTTCGGCTGGCAAGGTGAGCTGATAGCGGTGATCGTGCCGGGCTTGGTGACAGCTTTCGGCGTGTTCTGGATGACGCAGTATCTCGATGCAGCGTTGCCGATGGAACTGATCGAAGCGGCTCGAGTCGATGGCTGTTCGATGATCCGCACCTTCTGGGCGGTCGCACTGCCCGCGGCTCGGCCTGCTGCGACGATGCTCGCTCTGTTTACGTTCATCGGATCGTGGACCAATTATCTGTGGCCATCGATTGTGCTGGGGTCACAGAACCCGACACTTCCCATCGCGGTGCAGCTCATCCAGACCTCACTGTCGAAGGATTACTCGTTGATCATGACCGGCGTGTTGCTCACCACAGTGCCGCTGATCCTGCTGTTTTTCGTTGCCGGACGCCAACTGGTCTCCGGGATTATGCAAGGAGCCGTCAAAGGATGACCAAATTAGAGTTTCCGCCCGGCTTCCTCTGGGGGGCGGCCACCGCTGCATTTCAAGTCGAAGGGGCGGCGCATCAGTACGGGCGCAAAGATTCGATCTGGGACAAGTTCGCCCGCATTCCCGGTGCTGTCATCGGCGGAGACAATGGCGATGTAGCCTGCGATCAATATCACCGGTATCAGGACGATGTCGCCCTGATGAGCGATCTCAACGTGCAGTCTTACCGGTTTTCGACATCCTGGGCACGAGTGCGACCTGACGGCAAGTCGGGCAAGTCCGGGATCAATCAAGAAGGCCTGGATTACTATTCCCGGCTAGTCGACTCACTCCTAGACAACGGCATCACACCGTGGATCACTCTCTACCATTGGGATCTGCCACAGGCTCTCGAAGATCGCGGCGGGTGGACCAACCGCGACGTCGCGGAGCTCTTCGTCGAGTATGCGATGACGGTGTACGACACGCTCGGTGATCGGATCTCGACCTGGACCACCCTGAATGAACCGTGGTGCAGTGCGTTCTTGGGCTACACCGCCGGCGTACACGCGCCAGGGCGCCAAGACAGCACTGCAGGACTGGTGGCCGGACACCATCTGCTCCTGGCTCATGGCCTGGCCATGGCGGAACTGCGCAACGCGGCGCCTGAATCGAATCTCGGGCTGACGCTGAACTTCACGCTCGCGGATCCAGTCGATCCGACAGATCCGCGAGATGTCGCTGCAGCCCGCCAGTTCGAGTCCCAACACAACAGTTTCTTCTTGGACCCGTTGTTTCGGGGACAATATCCCGTTGATCTGATGGAGGCGCTGCAACAAGCCGGACGGTTCGCGCCCTTGGACGAGGCCATCCACGACGGTGATCTCGAGATCATCAACGCTCCCATCGATGCCTTGGGAGTGAACTACTATCACGGTGAGGCAGTCGGGCATCGTCCCGATCCCACGGCGATTTCAACGGAGGCTCCCGTCGACCGGCCAACGTCATCCCCTTTCGTGCTCGACGAAGGGATGTATGTGCATTCGCGCGGCCTGCCGCGTACCGCTCAGGACTGGGAGATCCAGCCTGAGGGGCTGCGACGGTTGCTCGTCCACCTGGACAAGGATTACATCAACGGCAGCAACACCAGGCTTTACATCACTGAGAATGGCGCTGCTTTCAACGACCGGGTCGATGACACTGGTCGAGTCAATGATCTGGATCGGCTGGATTACGTCAAGCAGCATCTCGTCGCAGTTCACGAGGCGATCGAATCGGGTGCTCCCGTAGACGGCTACTTCGCGTGGTCACTGCTGGATAACTTCGAGTGGGCGTGGGGTTATGGCAAGCGTTTTGGAATTGTTTACGTCGATTTCACCACGCAGGAGCGAATCATCAAAGCAAGTGGTCGATGGTACTCCCAGGTGAGCCGTGAAAACGCTGTTACAGTCTAATAAAAGAACTCTCACCAAATTGCCAGGAGGATAGTCCATGGAAAGGCGCCCCCCTACGCTCGAAGAAGTTGCGATCGCAGCTGGAGTGTCACGTTCAACCGCCTCACGTGTGATCAACGGTGCAGTCAGGGTGGCGCCCGCAACGCAGCGGGCTGTGGAATACGCCATCGAACGGCTCGGATACGTTCCAAACCAGGCCGCGCGATCACTCGTCACCCGGCGCACGCACTCGATTGCTCTGATCATTCCGGAAGATGACGGGCGTATTCTGTCTGATCCGTTCCTTGGTCAGGCGGTCAGCGGTGTGAACAACACTGCCGCTGACGCCGGTATTCAACTGGTGCTGTTGATCGGAAACCATGCCGAAGATCGAATCCAACGTATCGGCCAGTACCTGCGGGGCGGGCATGTCGACGGCACGATTGTCGTCTCACATCACCGTGATGACGGCCTCGAAGAAGTCCTGGCCAGTACTCGTATCCCGTCCTATTTTGTCGGACGGCCCATTCAGCCACAGCCGGGCCTGCGCTACGTCGATGTGAACAATGTCCGCGGGGCAGAGATCGCCACCCAGCACCTGGTTGATCGTGGGGCACGACGGATCGCGACCATCACCGGTCCGCTCGATATGGCTGCTGGTGTGGATAGACTCGAAGGCTGGCGCAAGACTGTCCAAGCTGCCGGCTTGCCCGACGACCTCGTGGCGCACGGCGACTTCACCGTGGGCGGCGGTAGCCGCGCTATGGCCGAGTTGCTGGACCGCGATGGCAGCATCGACGCAGTCTTCGCGGCATCGGACCAGTTGGCGGCTGGAGCACTGCAGGTCCTGGCGACCCGAGGCATCAAGGTGCCCGATCAGATCTCAGTGGTCGGTTTCGACAACCTCGGTTTTGCGCAGAACACAATCCCGCAATTGACCACCGTGCAGAACCCGGTCAAAGAGATGGCTACGTTGGCGACAGAGCACTTGCTCAAGCGTATTGAAGACCCCGACGCCGAATACGACTCCGATCGAATCGCGATCATCGAGCCGACATTCGTGCCAGGAAAGTCTGCCTAGCGCCAAACCCGCTGATCGAGCCCGTCGAGATCACGGCCCTCGTCGCACACGCCTGCACTAAATCCGTGCACCGTCGCGAAATTCGTAACCTTGCCTAGTATGCGAGGACGGCCTACGAATTTCGCGACGGTTCACCACGGATCGATAGGCGCGCGGCGCGGCGCGCTTAGGTGAGAGCCTGCTCGAGATCGGCCACAAGGTCATCGATGGTCTCGATGCCGACGGATAGCCGCACCAAATCCTCGGGAACTTCAAGTTGTGAACCGACCACCGACGCGTGGGTCATCGCATATGGGTATTCGATCAGAGACTCAACACCGCCAAGCGATTCAGCGAGCGTGAACAGCCTCGTGCTCTCCACGATTCGCCGCGCGGCCGCAGCTGACCCGGCCCGAAATGACACCATGCCGCCGAACCCTGTCATCTGCTGCGCCGCCGCTTCGTGCCCGGGATGCGACGCCAAACCGGGGTAGAGCACAGCCTCGGCACCGAGTCGCGAGGTCAACAGTTCCGCGATGACCGCGGCGTTCTCACAGTGCCGCGCCATGCGCACTTCCAGCGTTTTCAAACCACGTAGAGTCAGATACAGATCGACGGGGCCTTGCCCGCCGCCCACGGCGAACTGCTGAAATTTCACCGCGTCTGCCAACGACGATGTATCGGACGACCGCGCGGCGGGTCCTGACAACGGCGCATCCTTCCGAAAGGCCACCGCCCCACCGATCACATCAGAGTGTCCGCCGATGTACTTGGTGGTCGAGTGCACCACTACATCAGCGCCCAGCGCGAGGGGCCGCTGCAACGCTGGAGTGGCGAAAGTGTTGTCCACGACCAGCAGAGCACCGGCATCGTGGGCGACCCGCGCAGCTTGTGCGATATCCGTGATACCAAGCAGGGGGTTGGACGGCGTTTCCACCCACACTATGCGGGTTCGCCCCGGCTGGATCGCCTCCGCCAGTGCCTGCGGATCAGACGTGTCCACTGCGGTGTGTGCGATGCCCCACGGTCCGAAAACCTTCGAAATGAGGCGGTAGGTGCCGCCGTAGGCGTCTGACGGGATCACAATGTGATCCCCCGGTCGCAGAACCGCTCGTAACAGGGCGTCTTCGGCCGCAAGCCCTGATGCGAAGGTGTACGCGCTATCGGCTCCCTCGACGGCGGCGAGCGCCGTTTCGAGGGCGCTGCGGGTCGGGTGTCCGGCACGGGCATAGTCGTATCCGGCGCGCATCACGCCGACTTCGTCCTGCAGGTAGGTCGACGAGATGTAGATAGGGGGAATCACCGCCCCGGTGCTCGGGTCAGGTTCTTGACCCGAGTGAATCGCCCGGGTGGCGAAACCTTCCTCGCCCTGGCCGTGCGCTGGCTGTGGTGTCTGACTCATTTACGACTCCAAGTATCCGAGCAGGTCCTGGCGGGTCAATACGCCGACCGGGTTACCGCCCTCGATCACCAGTGCAGCGTCATAGCGGTGCAGCAGCTGCTGCAATGCGGCGACGGATTCGCTCGATCCGATTTGCGGCAGTGTCGTGCTCATATGGTCAGCAACGCGATCGGAGAGCGCCGAACTGTCGGCGAAAACGGCTTCAAGCAGGTCACGCTCGGTCACCGATCCGATGACCTCACCGATGACGACGGGAGGCTCGGCACTGACGACCGGCATCTGTGAAACGCCGTATTCCCGCAGGATGTCGATGGCATCGCGTACGGTCTCACTGGGGTGGGTGTGCACCAGATCGGGCAGGTCGCCGCCTTTGGCGCGCAGCACCGATCCCACGGTCGCCTCACCTTGCGCGGGTAAGAATCCGTAGCTGCGCATCCATGGGTCAGAGAAGATCTTCGACAGGTAACCTCGTCCCGAATCCGGCAATAAAACCACGATCACCGCGTCTTTGGCCGCCTGCGGATCCTGCTGCTGCAACCGGCTCGCAAGTTGCACAGCCCCCGCCACGGCCATCCCCGAGGACCCGCCAACCAGCAGCCCTTCGTCACGGGCCAGGCGGCGCGTCATGTCGAAGGACTCCGCGTCGTTGACTTCGATCACTTCATGCGGCACTGCCGGGTCGTAGGCGGTCGGCCAGAAGTCCTCACCGACTCCTTCGACCAGATACGGACGACCGGTTCCACCGGAATAGACCGACCCGGACGGGTCGATGCCGACAACCTGCACTTCACCGCCGTCGGCCGCGCCACGGTCAGCCGAGATCTCACGCAGATAGCGGCCCGTGCCGGTGATCGTGCCACCGGTTCCGATGCCGGTGACGAAATGCGTCACACGACCTTCGGTGTCTTCCCAGATCTCTGGGCCAGTCGATGCGTAGTGGCTGGCAGGCCCGAAGAGGTTGGAATATTGGTCGGGTTTGTAGGCACCCGGGATTTCCTGGACGAGCCGGTCCGACACCGAATAGTACGAGTTCGGGTCGTCTGGTGTTACGGCGGTGGGGGTCACCACCACTTCCGCGCCATAGGCTCGCAGCACGTCGCGCTTGTCCTGGCTGACCTTGTCCGGGCAGACAAAGATGCAGTCGTAGCCTTTGCGTTGCGCGACGAGCGCCAGTCCCACTCCTGTGTTGCCTGAGGTCGGTTCAACGATGGTGCCGCCTGGCTGGAGTTGCCCGGCGGCCTCCGCCTCAGCGATGATCCGTTCCGCAATGCGGTCCTTAACGGAACCGCCCGGGTTGAAGTACTCGACCTTCGCCAAGATAGTGGCGTCGAGGCCCGCGGTGACGCGTTTGAGTTTGACTAGCGGCGTATGACCGACCAGTTCGCTGATGTGCTCTGCGTACTTCATTTACTCACCGTATCGACAGTTGCAGTTGGGACAACAATGCTAGTCCAATTATCGAACAGACCGCCCTCGCCGAACTCACGGTCCACCTTCGACATCCGTGGTTATTTCAGGGGAGATCGCCGTTGAACCGGGAGGTCGAGGCACTATCAATGAGCTGACTCAGCCGTCGAGTTCCGCCTTGGTGGGCGGGTCCGCGCCCGGTCGTGAGACGGTAACCGCAGCGGCACGAGCGCAACGGTTCAGCACCGCCACGAGCGCCTCGTGGTCAATGGTGCGCAACTTCTCACCACTGCCGTCACCGAGCGCGCCCGCACTGAGCAGTCCTTCGATCAGAGCGCCCATGAAGGTGTCGCCGGCGCCAACCGTATCGACCACGTCAACCTTGACGCCATCGATCTCCAACCGTTGTCCGTTGTGGAACGCCAGTGCGCCCTCACCGCCGCGGGTGACTACGACAAGCTCCGGTCCGGATTCGGACCAGCGACGAGCGACCGCCTCGTAGTCCTCATTCGGTGCGACCCATTCCAGGTCCTCATCCGAAACCTTCACGACGTTGGAAATGGCCACGAGCCGCTCGAACTTCTGCGCGGTGATCGTCGGCTCTTCCATGATCGCCGGACGGGCATTCGGGTCGTAGGAGACCGTGGCTCCGGCATCACGCAACGCGACGAGGAACTCGTAGACCCGATCGGCGGCTGGTTCGAGCACTGCGGCGATCGAGCCGATGTGGACGTGGCCGATTCCGGTCAGAGGTAGCTCGTCCGGAATATTCCAATCGATGTCGAAGATGTACTGCGCGCTGCCGTCCTGTGCGAGCACGGCGGTAGCCGACGAGGTGTGGTCTGCTCCGCGAGATGCTGCCGCCACGTTCACATGCGATGATTCGAGCCACTTGACGATACGTTCCCCGGCATCGTCTGGACCGATCCATGTCAACAGGTCCGGGGTGCGTCCGAGACGGCCGAGTGTTATCGCGACGTTGGCAGGCGATCCACCAGGAACCTCATCGACAGTGCCGTCGAGGCGGTGGACGACGTCGATCAACGCCTCGCCGACAATGAGCAATCCGTCGTTACCGGTCATTTCAACAACCCTTCGGCTAGTGCACTGGCCAATGACGGGGCGAGTGGCAACCGCGGGATCAACGTGGCCTGCACTGCGTGGTAGAGGTCAGGCTTACCCGGCCAGACGATGGCGGTCGGCCGGTTCTCCACGTCGAGTTCGTGGAACCATGAGCCCTTCTGGTGGTCGATGAGGTAGGCGTCGATGTAGTCCCACCAGGTCGCGTACAGATCCGCGAATTGTTGCTCCTTGGTGCGAGTCCACAGCGCGGCCGCTGCGCCGACGGCTTCTGCTGCGACCCAGTGCATCCGACCGCGTACCACGGGGACACCGTCCCAGTCGGTGGTGTAGACGAAACCTTGGGCGCCGTCGACGTCCCAGCCTTTGGCTACCGCGGCGGCGAAGAGCTCGCGGGCCGGAGTCAGCAGGTCGCGATGTTCCTTGCCGAGCGCGTCCAGTGCGGCTTCAAGGTGCAGGATGAGGCGGGCCCATTCCAGGGAGTGTCCGATGGTCACTCCGTATGGCTTGAACTGGTCATCGCGCCGATCGTCGTTGTATTCCAAGATTGGTTCCCAGGCGTCGTTGTAGTGCTCTGGGATCTGCCAGTCGCGTTCGCTTGCCTGATCGACGACAAAGTCCACAATGCTCAGCGCGCGGTCGAGCCAGGCCGGGTCACCGGTGACATCGGCTGCTGCCAGCATGGCTTCCACGCCGTGCATATTGGCGTTGATACCGCGGTAGGGGTCCAGTTCGGTAAAAGCAGTGTTCCAGGTATCGACGAGTTTGCCCGCATCCTCATCCCAGAACTTGCCGAGGAAGACCTCGATCGCATCATCTAGGAGTTCGCGGCCGCCGGGGATGCCGGCGCGCGTCGCCGATGTCGCGGCCAGAAGCACAAAGGAGTGTGCGTAAGCGGATTTTTCCTCGTCGAAAGTGCCGTGTGGCGTCAGCGACGAGTACCAACCACCGTTGGAGGTATCGCGGAGGCGGCCGGTCAGTCCCGCGAGGGCTTGCTCGGCCAACGGTGCATAACCTGGTAATCCGATCAGCGTACCCAGTGAGAACACATGCACCATACGGCAAGTGATCCACGTGTGGGTTGGCTGGTCGAGAAGCGGTTGACCCTCGTCGTCCAAAACCGCCGCCCCACCATCGGGATGTATGACGTGCCGACCAAATCTCAACAGGTCGGTGGTCTGGTCCTGGAGCCACGCACGGTGACTAGCCAAGTCGTACCAAGGTTGCATCGTTGTCTACCTCAATCTGGTCTTCAGCGCCTGCGCGAGCCCCAATTCGCACCAGTCGTAACAATCATCCCGCAGGATGTACTCGCAGGATAACGCTACTACCTTCCCAGACGTCGCTCACGTAACGAATAGGACCTCAGTGCCCGAAGAAAGTCTACTCGGCGGAATTCCGGCCAATGCGCCTCGCAAAAATAAAACTCGGAATGAGCCGATTGCCACATCAAGAAGCCGCTGAGCCGTTGTTCGCCCGATGTCCGGATCACCAGATCCGGGTCTGGCTGTCCGCGGGTATAGAGATGAGCGGCGATATGTTCGACATCGATGGTGTCCGCGATGTGGCCCAGATCATCCCCGCGTTCCAGGCTTTCACGTAGCACCGCCCGCACGGCGTCAGCGATTTCGTGCCGACCGCCGTATCCCACCGCCACATTGACCGTCACACCGCCTTCGATGTCGGCGCATTTTTCCTCAGCGCGACGCAAGGCGGTGGCTACCGATTCGGGCAACAGGTCGAGCCGCCCGACCACACGGATCTGCCAGCGGCCGGCGTCGGCCAGTTCGTTAATTACGTCCTCGATGACGTTAAGTAGGGCTTCGAGCTCTTCGGAAGATCGCGACAGATTGTCCGTGGAAAGCATCCACAATGTTGCCAATTCGATACCAAGCTCGTCGCACCACGATAGGAACTCGGCAATTTTGTCCGCGCCGCGCCGGTGCCCCGTCACGGCGGACTCGCCGAATGCCCGCGCCCAACGGCGATTGCCGTCCAGAATGACACCGACATGACGTGGCATGCGATCAGCAGGAAGCGAGGCCAGGAGCCGTTTTTCATACAGTCGGTAGAGATAACGCGGCAAACTACGGCGGCTACTCCAGTGCTGGTTCCTACGGCTCACCGGTCAAACGTTACCGGAGGAAGCCAAAAAGACCCTTCCACAACGAAGTTACGGTAGCGTAGGTTAGTGGTTGCAGCGGCCACCTGATCGCAGGCCGCCGTCGGTGAGATATCACCGCCCAGCAGTAGGAGCACAACCGTGACGACGACATCTGTTTCCGACACCATTCAGACAAAACCGAAGTTACGTGGCTGGTTGCACGCCGCCGCCGCGCCGCTTGCCCTTGCTGCTGGCATTGTGCTCATTGCACTGACACCGGGAACCGCTGGCAAAGTTGCGTCCGCGGCCTTCACGACGAGTGCCGTCTTGCTGTTCTCGACCAGTGCCACGTACCACCTGGGCCACTGGTCAGTGCGGACCAAGGCGGTACTGCGCCGACTGGACCACTCGAATATCTTCTTACTGATCGCAGGCACCTACACTCCGCTCGCAGTACTGCTTCTGTCCGGCCAAGATCGCGTCGTGCTGCTGAGCGTGATCTGGGCGGGGGCACTGATCGGACTACTGGCACGTGTGCTGTGGCTGAACGCGCCACGTTGGCTGTATGTGCCGATCTACATCGCATTGGGGTGGGTCGCGGTGATCTACCTGCGCGACTTTGCCGCAGCAGGTGGCGCTGCGGTGGTGTGGCTCGTCATTGCCGGCGGTCTCGCCTACACGCTCGGCGCTGTGGTTTATGGCCTGAAAAAACCCAATCCCTTCCCACAATGGTTTGGCTTTCACGAGATTTTCCACCTATTGACGCTCGCCGCCTTCGCCTGCCATTGCACCGCGATCATGATCGCCGCCCTCACGACCCGATAACTAGACCTGCGCGTCAGTTGCCGCTGGCACCACCCGATAGCGACGATTCGTCAATGACGGATTGATTCTCCGGGCCTGTTCCACCAAATCGACGTCGATGTCCACTGTCCGGAACTCGGGTTCGTCCCCCATCGAAAGCACCGGCATGCCGTCAGGTGCAGCAACCACGGAATGACCGATCACACCGGCACCAGACATTCCCACGGCAACAACCACGCAGACATTCTCCAGCGCGCGGGCACGCACCAACAGCTCCCACTGCTCGATTTTCAAATCGCCTTGCGCCCATGCAGCAGGGACCACGATGACTTGGGCACCGGCATCGACAAGCCGCCGAGCGGATTCGGGAAACCGCAGGTCATAACAGGTCATGATCCCGACTTTTACCCCGCCGATAGCGATCACGACCGCCGGGTCATGAGGGCTCCCGGCTTTGAGGCGGTCCGACTCACGCGCACCGAATGCGTCATAAAGGTGCACTTTGTCGTAAGCGTCCGCGACCGTGCCGTCTGGCGCGACGGCAACCACCACATTGCGGGCTTTGGCCGCAGCCAGGGAGCGCTCGTCCCCGGTTGGATCCGCGATCACGACACCGGCGATGATCCATATTTGATGACGAGCCGCCATCTCGCGCATCGCCTGGACATACGGCCCCTCCGGCGGTTCGGCCAAGTCGATTCCGACGCCGCGTTTGTCGTAGGCACTGGCATATTCCGGCAGGATCAGCAGGTCGCTTTTGCGCGCTGCGGCATGCTGGGCGGCGTTGCGCAGCACCTCAATATTGGCCACGCGGTCAGTGGCGGCAGCAACCTGCCCCAGCGTTGTCCTCATGGTCTTTCGGGGTCTAACTGAGACGACTCCGCTTTCGGTTGCCCGGCGCCAGGTTGCGTCGCGGACGAGTTCTCCTGCAGGTCTTCACTGCTGTCCAGCGGAGCGGGACCGGTGCGAATTGTCGCCTGCACCATGTGGTTTGCGCCTTTGGCGTGGTTCACACGACGCACTCGCCGCGACATCGCGATCATCAACCCGATGACCGCCACGACCAGGGCGAAGGTGATGATGAAGCCGAGTACGCCCGGGGCAACGTCACGATCCGACAGTCCCGGACGCAAGGTCGGTTCGACGCTCGGCTTGGCCACGGTCAAGAACCATCCGGTTGCGCTGTGCCACATGCGGCTCACTCTTCCATTTCCGCGTCATCGGGCGATGACGACCCCTCGATGCCCCACGGTGATTGTGCGTGGGTGCGGCCTTGGATCAAGTCTGCCAAAAGATCGCCCGGAACAAGGTCCTCATACCCGGCGACATGCGCTGACTCAGTAAGTCGGGACTGTAGTTCGGTATCAGCAGCATGTGGGTCGATCCCGGCGAACAAGTCGGTCTCTGGCAAGTGAGTGGGCACTCGGCTAGCCGCCAACTCGTATTCCTCCCATGGCCACACGTCGCGTTCAATCTCGCGCGGCACCGCGAAGAAGAATCCTTCAGGGTCAATCTGGCTGGCGTGGGCGAGCAACGCAGTGTCACGTTGCGACTGGTAGTCAGCAACGTCGATCCGTGTAGTGACGGGGCGTTCGACGATGTCCCACTGTTCCCGGCGTTCAATCCACTCTCCGAAGGGCGAGGGGTGATTCGCTTCCCGCAATGCCTCATGCAGGGTCATCGAGCGCGCGAGCGAGAAATCATGGTTGTAGTACAGCTTAAGCACCGACCAGGGTGGGCCTGCATCGGGGAAAGCAGCCGGGTCACCGGCAGCCAGGAACGCGCCTAGCGCCACCTGATGGGCACGCACATGATCCGGGTGCGGGTAACCGCCCATCGGGTCATATGTGGTCATGACGTGAGGCTGAAACTGCCGGACAACCGCGACGAGTGCCGCGATCTCGTCCCGCATGTTCCCTGCGGCGAAACTGCCTTGCGGCAGCGGAGGCAGCGGATCGCCTTCGGGGAGCCCTGAATCGACGAAACCCAGCCAGTGCTGTGACACTCCCAGAGCATTGGCCGCATTCGCCATTTCGGTGCGACGGATCTGTTTCATCTCGTCCAAGGTTTTCGGTTCGGTCCCGAATGCTGGGTTGAGTATGTCGCCGCGTTCACCGCCGGTGCAACTGACCACCAGCACCTCGTGGCCTTCAGCCGCGTAGCGAGCAGTCGTCGCCGCGCCTTTGCTTGATTCGTCGTCCGGGTGGGCGTGAACGGCCATGAGTCGACGTGTGTGAGTCACCTGCGCTCCTCGTTATCGGTTCCTAGACAATTATCGCCCTATCGCTCTGACTTGACGCATCCCATCCATCGAGTGCGCTGTTTACCATCGATTGCCCTTAGAGTTCTAGGAGGAAACGAAAGTAAACCGTGAGATCGACGCAAGTAGGGACGATGACTGAGATCGATATCGACGAGTGGGAAGGCCCCGACTCGCAGAGCCCTAGAGCACGACCAAAGTGGCGCACCTGGCAGGTCACGCTGGCAATCGTGGCTATCGGCGCTAGTGTCGCCGTCGCAGCCTGGTTCGCATTCGGCAACCCGGATAATTCCGTGGCGGCCTCGGAGATTTCCTTCACGGTTCACGGGCCGGAAGAGACCACCCTGGTTTTCGACATCACAAAACCGACCGATATGACTGTGGTTTGCACCGTCGAAGCGCTATCGCACAATTACCTGCAAGTTGGCTTCCAGGAGATCACTCTTGGCCCGGCGGAAACCGCGAATCAGCGTGTCACCACAACGATCTCGACAACAGAGAAAGCTGTGACCGCAATCGTCAAAACGTGTCTTCCGGAATAATCCGGGCCGCTGTTTCGCCTCCACCCAAGCAGCACGCTTTGGCTCTGAGCACGTATTCGCGGTAAAATCGAAAGTTCATGCGCCAATTTCGTGTTGGTCGCGTCCATCTGCACTATGAAGGGAGGCCGCTGTGCCCGAATCAACTGGTCTTTGGCTGACCCAGGAAGCCTACAACAAGCTCAGCGAAGAACTCGCAAACTTGAAGGGGCCCGTGCGTGACGAGATCACCCGTCGCATCGCCGCCGCTCGTGACGAAGGCGATTTGAAGGAGAACGGCGGCTACCATGCCGCACGCGAGGAGCAGGGCAAGAACGAGGCCCGCATTCGCGAACTGACAGAAAAACTGCGGTTGGCGCAGGTCGGCACCCCGCCTGATGACGGCGTCGTCGAGCCTGGCATGCTGGTCAGCGCTGTCGTCGCAGGCAAGGACATGACCTTCCTCCTTGGATCACGCGAGATCGCCGACACCACTGATGTTCAGGTCTTCTCCCCCACTTCACCGCTCGGTGAGGCCATCTTGAATAAGAAGGTCGGCGATTCGACCTCGTATGAGGCACCCAACGGCAAGCAGATCCCGGTGGAGATCAAGGACGCAAAGCCTTTCTAGGCCGCTGGCTTCGACCCTAGGTCATTGAGCTGGTCGAAATGACTGGTGGTTTGGACCCTTCGACAAGTTCAGGACGGCGCTCAACCGGCAGGTTGTGATCAGAGCACCTGATAGCCCTTGTCTCGGAGTCTGGCGAGCAGTTCTGCGCAATGCTCAGGCCCCTTGGTCTCAACCTGGAACCCGACCTCGACCTCGTCGATGCTCAGTTCGATTCCGGTGCGCACATGATCTACATGCATCACATTGCCGCCGTCTCGGGCCAGTTCACCGACGAGTTCGGCCAAAACCCCGGGACGATCCACCAGACGAACCCGAATGTTGAGGTAACGTCCCGCTGCAACAAGACCGTGTCTGATGATGCGAAGCATCACCAGTGGATCGACATTGCCACCCGACAGCACCACACAGATCGGGCCTTGAGTGAATTGTTCTCGCTGCGCAAAGAGTGCGGCGACGCCGACTGCGCCCGATGGTTCGACTACGAGTTTCGAGCGTTCGATCAAATGCAGCAGCGCGGTTGAGATGTCCTCTTCATCGACTTTGAGAACTCGTGCTTCAGCCTGGGCAATGATTTGAAACGGCACTTCACCCGGACGACTCACCGCGATGCCGTCTGCCATGGTTGAACGGGCTGGCACAGCGCAAGGCTGTCCGGCAGCCAGCGAAGCAGGGTAGGCGGCGAACTGTGCGGCCTGTACCCCGACCACCTCTACCGATGTCGGGCCTGTCGCGACGGCACTGATCAAACCGGCGACCAGCCCGCCGCCCCCAACTGGCGCAATGATCGTACGCACGTCGGGAAGCTGCTCTAGGACTTCGATGGCGATAGTGCCTTGACCGGCGATCACATCGGGATGGTCAAAGGGATGGATGAGCACCTTTCCGCTCTGCTGTGCTTCCGCCGCGGCAGCCGCGAGCGCATCAGCGACATCGACTCCGACGAGTCGCACCTCGGCTCCGTATTCGGTTGTCGCCGCTATTTTCGGCAACGCGGCTTCACCGGGCATGAACACCGTCGCAGGTATTCCAAGCGCATTCGCGGCCAGAGCAACGCCCTGGGCATGGTTACCCGCACTCGCCGCGACCACGCCACGTCGTTTCTCCTCGTCGGACAACCTCATCATGCGGTAGTACGCGCCGCGAATCTTGAATGATCCGGTGCGCTGCAAATTCTCGCATTTGAGATAGACCGGAACACCGACATGTTCACTGAGCGCTCGTGAATACACAACCTCGGTACGACGAACACTGCCCTGCAAGGCCGCGGCGGCCGCCGCGACGTCACGCGCACTTACCTGCTGCTGACTCATCTCACCTCTACCCGTCATGGTCTGTGTCACACTGCAATGAAGAACACACTAGACCCGCGCGCGGCACTCTCTCATCTGTACGCCGCGCCCGTCGGCCATACAACATGACTTTGGGGGCGCATATGACGGAGACCATCTACCTCGCGATGGGGTGTTTCTGGGGCGTCGAGAAACTGTTCACACAACAGCACGGGGTGGTCGACACTGCCGTCGGCTATCAAGGCGGCCAGGTGGCGAACCCCAGTTATGAACTAGTCTGCACCGGCACTACCGGTCACACCGAGACCGTGCGCGTCTCGTACGATCCGCAGCAGATCTCGGTTGCGGATCTGCTCACCGTGTTCTGGGAGAACCACGACCCGACCCAAGGAGATCGACAGGGCAATGACATCGGCTCACAGTATCGGTCAGCCATTTTCTGGACGACGCCGGAACAACGGGATGCCGCTCTGGCCTCCCGGGATGCCTTCGCCACACGCCTTGCAACCGCGGGTTATGGCGCTGTGACGACACAGATCGAGTCCGCAGCCCAGGCGGGATCTTTCTATCTCGCCGAGGAATATCACCAGCAGTACCTCGCGAAGAACCCGCTGGGCTACTGCCCGGTTCACGCCACCGGCGTGCGCTGCTCGTAACGTGAACCGGGTTCGCCTCTAGTCCTCGTTGTAGAAGTTCGTGTCGCCCAATACGACGCCCTCGTAACGGGCTGACGGCTTCTCTCGCTCGTCCTGCTGAACTCCGATGACCATCCGCTTCTTGGTGCCGTCGGCATACCGCAACTCGATACGCCCCTTGCCAATCATCTTGTACGTGCCCCGTTTGTCCGGCGGGATGACCGCCCATGACGATCCCAGACCCGGCCAGGAGCCAATGGAATATGAGCCCTTGATGAAACTGCCATTCTTCTTGAAAGCAAGCATCTGCGTCGTTGCTGTGCAACTAAGCAGGCAGTAGCCGGACCAGTCCTTGTTCGTCAGATCGACTTTGAACTTGGCGCCCTTCTTCGGCAATGTCAGCGGCGAGTAGAAACGCTTCTTGCCATCGCCAGGAACGTTGGCCGAGAAACCACGTGAGTTGATCTTGAAACGCTTCTTGCCGATCTTGACTTGACCCTTCTTGGCGTTGTACTTATAACGCTTGCAAGTCTTGGACTTCTTCGTGCACTTTGGCAACTTACCGCCTTTGGGGAAGCCGACGTGAACGAATCGCTTATTCGCAAAGTACACCGTATTCGTATCCCAGCCCGAATAATCCGTCAAACTCGTCGTGGCGAATCCCCAGAAATACTTTCCTGCCAATGATTTGTATTTCGTGGCTTTCGGCAACCTGTGAATCGTCATCGTCCGTGTTGCCTTCGCACCATTGGCGGCACTGGCTGTGATGGTCAGCTTCTGTTTCTTCTTACCATTGAGCTTGACCCGGAATTTGACCCCGTACGAAGTGGAGCGCCGGTCGACGGTACCGACGTTTCGGTTCTTGGGCTTGAGCTTGAGCTTCTTGCCCTTGAGCGTGACCTTGGTGCCCGTGGCAGGTGCGTCGCCGCTGTTATGTACATCGAGCCGAATATCAAGCCACTTGCCTTGAGCAACGGCTCGAATCGGGTTGTCGATTCCTCGTATCGATAGTTCTGAGCGAGACAGATCCACCGCATAGAAACTCTGACCTATAGTCAGCTGCCCGCCCGAATCCTCAACGCCGGTGTACAGCCGGGCACAGTCCCATTTAGCGTTCTTAATGGCGGCCGCCTTCGGAGTCTCGGCCGTCACCGTGGCGCCCGAACGGGTCAACTTTGCGGCGTAGGTGTTCTTCCACGTGCTCTCCGACCCAAAACCGGCACGAGCACTGTCATGCGGGATGGCCCGCAACTCGAAATTTGCGATGCAGGAACCGTTGTCATTCCAACGGCCCAGCAGTAAGTCGATACGCACCGATGAAGCAGCACTCGGGGCTGCTGCAAGACGGTAGACAACCTTGACCGATCCGGCCTGGGTCTGGGTCACATGTGCGGAGATCACTCGCTGTGCGGCGGTGAGTCCCTCCCTCATGTAGTTGACCTCATCGATGACACCAAACAGAGCACCCGGGGTTGATTTGCCAGGCGAAGCAGCAATCGTTGGACTGTCAGCGATCTGACCAGGTTGCTGGTCAGCTGTCTTCGCGTCACGGAGACCGGCATTGAGCCGGGTGCTGGCCTTGACCGATTCCTCGCCGCCGAGAGCAGCTGGATCAGGTTGCGAGGCAATTTCTTTTCGCGACGGTTGAACTCGTTTGCCCGTGGCACTTGCCTTTAATTCGGAGGATTCCCTCCCGGATACGCTGCGCTGAAAGGGATCATCCGCACCGACGTCCGCTGCCTGTGCCGGTACCGCCAGCGAGACTCCCACGACGGTGGCAGCCGCCATTGCAATGACTTTTCGCATGTTCATCTGATCCCCTCAATTGATCAGGGGAACAGCGCATACGGTGCGTCGAGTTGGTTATTTTCAGTACAGTCTGTAACGCAGTCCCCTCAACTGGCATTGCATCGACCGTAACAATTCATCACGATTCGGCAACCGGACTCACTGTCTTGTTTGGTAGCGGTCTGATGCGACCGGACCACCAGACATATAACGAAAGCAGCAGAATGGCACCGCCAAGGATCACAGCCCACCAAGGGAAGTGAGGTACCTCGGGCGCACGTCCGATTGCCTTGAGGTCGCCGTCGGGAGTAGGTGAAATACGCTCACCCGTGACCAGGATGCGGTGACTGTTGACTCCGAGCGGCGTGCATGTCACCAATGTCATCAAGTCACGACCAGGTTGAACGAGCAACGTTTGAGTGTCCTGCGGTTCAACGACCTGGGTTTCGATCACCTGATAGGTGACGACCTCGCCGAATACTTCGATGACAAACCGGTCACCGATCCCGACACGGTCCAAATTCGTGAAGATCGTAGCATTGGCAAGACCGCGGTGACCTGTCAGCACCGAGTGCGTGGAGTCGCCACCGACCGGCAGCGCGGTTCCTTCAAGGTGACCGACACCCTTGTGAAGGGTCTCATCGTCGGTGCCGTGGTAGACGGGCAGGTCTACGCCGATCGCGGGAATCTTGATGCGGGCCATCAGGCCCGCCGCATCAGCGGCGAGCATCTCGTCGTAGATCAATGCCTGGTCACTGCCGGAACTGCTCGGGATGCGTTCATTTGCACCGACCACAGCCCGACCGTCTCGAATAGCCTGGTTGTACTCATCGGCGAGTTCCAGGGCTTTGGCGCGCTGTGCGGGCGGAATATTCAGCACCTGACCAGAGTATTGCTCGATGGCGCGCGATTGATTGTACTGCGAGAACCAGCTTGCCACCGTCGGATACATCACCAGACTGATCCCCGCGAGAAAGATCACGGCTATTCCAACAGCCATCTTGGGAACTGCCCAGCGGCGCGTCCGTCTAGATGTTGCCCGGGTGGCGTCATCTCCCGATGCTGTCGATGACTTTGCCGCCGTGTGACCACCCATATTTGCCCTTCAATGACATATGCGAGGTGGGGACGGCGTTTGCGCACCGTCCCCACCTCAGCCCCCTAACTACGTGGGATGTCCTACCGCACGAGTCAGTGTGCTACTTGACGGTTCTTGCGGCGGTGGTTGACCATTGCGGCACCGCCAGCGATCAACACTAGACCGCTTCCGACCAAAATCAGCAGTGTGGTTCCGGAGCCACCGGTCAGCGGCAAGTCCCAGCCGTCGACCTGAGTGTTAGCCACCGCTTCGTAGTTGACCGAGGTTCCCACGGTCTGACCGGCGACGATAGTCACCTGGATGGGTGCTGCAAGCGGCTGGTAACCGGCAGGAGCGGTTACTTCCTCAAGGTAGTACGTTCCTGGCTTGAGGGCTGGAATCGTGATGGCGCCTGAACCGTTGGAGGTGCCGACCCAGTCGGCACCGTTGATCTGAACACGGTCGCTGAGCGTACCGCCAGTGTTGGTGCGGTACAGGTGGAACACTGCGCCTTCCAGCGGAGCGTTGCCGTCCGCGGCGTGCTTGAAGATGGTCAGCTGACCGAATCCAGCGTTACCGGATGCTGTGGTGTCGGTGTCGTTGATGTGGACCGTCGCGGTGTTGTTGATGGTTCCGTTAACCGGGATCGAGCCGACACGGGTCTGGAAGGTCCAGGTGACGGTGCCACCCTGCGCCTCGTCCTGAAGCTCCTGCAAACCTGTCCCGGTGAACGTCAGGTTCACTTCGCCAACCGGGCTCTCGACGACGGTGTAGTCAGCGGGCGATGCAAAGGTACCGGCGCTGACGACCACAGACGAGCTAGCTGGAAGGAAAGTCAGACCGCTGGGGAGCACATCTTGGATGCGGAACTCGGTGAAGTCATCGCCTGGAGCCAGGTAGGGAACGTCGGCAGTGATGGTCCAGCTCACCACGTCACCGGCCTGGTACAGTGCGCCGGCGGAGCCGAGGTCGGAGGTCTTCGTCGCGCTGGTCACCGAGTTCTTCGGGTAGACGTGAACGTCGTAGATCCAGGTGCTTCCCGACGGAGCGGCGGTCGGCACGGTGACCAGGAACGGCGGCGCCGGGTTAACGATGTTGTTGTCTCCGCTGTCAGCACCCTCGATGACGAGGTAGATGCCGAAGTCCAGTCCGGTGAACGGTGCCAGACCGTTAGCATCGGTGTCTTCGGAACCGACTGCAGTCACGGCGAACGGTCCCTCACCGCCGATGGTCACGGTAGCGGGGTTGGGCACCGTGTCCGGTGTAACAGTCGCGCCACCCGCGATAGCGTCCTGAATGTCCTGAACGGTTTCCCATCCGGATTCGTCGCCCAGATCGATACCAGTGAGCTGGAACAGCAGGAACTCGACGTCTTCCAGCGGGTCAGCCGGTGCGGTGCCGAGTTCAAGACCGGTCGCGGGAGTTCCAACGACAGCGCCTTGCGCGTGCTTGTGGATCGTGATGGAGCTGTTGCCGTCACGTGCATCGTTGATGTTGACTGCCGAGGCAGGCTGTGCCAGCGCAAGAGCGCCGAACAAAGACACTGCCATAGCAGCGAGCAGCGCGGTCGCTTTGCGACTCCACCGCTTCGCAGTGTGGGACATCTTCTTTCCTTTCGTAGTAGCCAAGGGGGTTTGGCTGTGGTCCATCCCGCCAAGCGTTATGGACGAGATTTTCTAGTTCGATGTGCTCGGTAGGCACCGAGCACGAGAGCAAACATGAGCAGTGCGAGTCCGGCCATGTGGATGTAGTCCTGGGCCCAGCCGCCCGTCAGCGGCATGACCAGTGGCGGTATCTGGTGGTTGATGATGGCACCGAGCGAAATGCCCGTTTCAGCGGCAGCACCTGTGACGACGAAGGTCCGGGGATTCAGATCGAGCAGGTAGCCGATCGGCGCCTGGGTTTCGGTCAGGGTGTAACTGCCCCACGCCAGACCATCGAGCGCAAACTGTCCAGGCGCAGGGTCACGGTCCGGCCCGATGCACAGCGCTGCATCGGCGGCGATGCAATCCCCGATCTCCACACCGGCTGGGTGGCTGGGACCGGTCAAAGTCCAGACTGAACCTGCGAGGTGAGCACCCTCGCTATCGGTCTTCTCCCAAGTGACCGAGCCCGGGATGGCGGTGTTGGTGATAGTGCAGGTGACCTCGTCATCAGCGGTGAAGGTCACCACACCGGAACTGTTGACGCTGACCGGAACGTTACCGGCTGTCACACAACTCCACGCGCTAGCGCTAAATCCGGGGGGACCACCCGCTTCGCTGAGGGTGTAGGTACCTGGTCGAATAGAAATATCGTTGATTCCACCTGGACCACTGACAGCCGACTGGCCTGGAATGCTGTCGGGCGTGGCTGTCAGAGTCCACTGCTGTGGAATCCCTGTGGCGCCGGTGGTGCCATTGTCGACTTGCTTGACCAAGGTCAGTCCAAGCACCGGGTCACCTGTGGGGACTGTCTCCGTGTCCTGGACCTGTGCGGGCGGAGTGACACCGGTTGGAGCATCAGCATTGACGTAGACCGTGTTGACGATCTCGCCGGCACGCAGGTCGGCGCGGTCAACGGTGTGCATATTCGGCGCGACGCAGTCCACGTAGTGTCCCGGGCCCAGCGGGCCAGCGCTGCACAGCCAGTTCGTGAGGTTCAACATTGCGTCGTTGACACGGATATTGCTGATCGGGACGCTTCCGGTGTTCGTGACACGGAACGTATAGGTAATGAGTTCGCCTTCGTGGCCGATCTCGTCATCACCCTGCACTGAAGCGGTCTTCGTCACCGTCATCGAAGCATGAGCCGGAACGGTCGGCGTATCCGTGCTGTCCGTGTCGGTGACGTTACTGAGTGGACTGGGCGGGGTACCGGTTGCTGTCGCCGTGTTCGCAACGGTGTTGGCGATGAGATCATCGACATTGATGGTGTGAACTCCCTGAGCCGCCGGTCCGCAGTTAGCTGAAGCCCCGGGCGCTAGACTCGCCACGCACATAGCGTTGGTCAACCCGATTTTGGGGTCGGTGATCGTCACTGGAGCAAGCGTGATGTTGCCGGTGTTCTCCACACTGAAGGTGTACGTGACCGTGTCACCCAGGTTCACTAAACCGTCGTTGTTGGTGTCGTTCCAGATCGCGTGCTTGGTGAGCTCAATGGCGGGTGCAGGGGTTTCAAGCAGTGCGATGGCCGTTGATTCGTTTGACTCGACGAGGACCGAAAGCGGAGTCAGACCGGTTGCCACCGCGGTATTGGGCAACTCGCCGGACGCCGCAGCAGCTTCCTGCGCCGTAACCGTGTGGGTTCCAGTACAGGTCATGGAAGAACCGGCATCCCCTGCTCTCGCGAGGGTAGTGCTGGGACAATTCACATTGGTGACGAGCGGGTCGTTGACTGTCACCGAGTTCAACGCCAGAGCGCCACCATTGGTGACGGTGAATCGGTAAGGGATCACGTCACCTTCGGCGTAGGTCGCTTGAGACAGCGGTGACGTTGAGTCGATTTCCTTGACGAGGCTCAGGGCTTCGAGTTCGACGATACTACTCACCTGGACATTGCGGATCAGGTGTACGTCATGGCTTCCGCCGGTCGACGACGAGATTCCGAATTTGTAGGTCTCGGGAACGGGAACATCGGTGGTGTGACTCAAGATCGAGCGGAAACCCTGACCGTCGTTGAAATCGATATCGACGGTGATGGTGGTATAGCCATTGCTGTCGGTGGGTTGAACTCGAATGCGAACAGTACGAGCCGCATTAGCGAGATTGTCTGCACGCAACGACAGCCCACCGGTCAACTGCTGGGTCTGCCACAGGCAGTATCCGTTGACCCAACCGGTTCCGGCGTAACCAGGGCCACGAAGCGTCACCGAGTTCTGGATCCGGTCCGACGCAGGTGGGTTGCCGATTCCAGGATTCTCGCCGTTGGCGGCGCATCCGGTGCCGCGACCTTCATTACTGCGTGGAAAGTTACCCCATGCATCGAGGCCAAGGCCGAGGAAGCCTCCCACCACACCTGGGCGATCTGTCGCACCCGTTCCCACTTTTTGCGCATACCCCAGCGATCCGCCATCGGCACCTGTCGCGGTGAGGTTATACGCCCCGTCAGTAAGGAAGAAGCTGATTCCGTCTGCGCCATTGCCACCGTATTGCGCCTGGTGGAAGGTGATCTCCATGCCACCCGTCGCAGGAAGCGCCTGATTGTACAAAATGCCGCCAGTACTGTTCTGCGCCGCATGAGTCAACTGCAGCCATCCAGGGACCACGCCCCTGGGCGGTGCCCCGCCTGCGGTGCGATTGCCGCAGTTTGACAATGCTGAAGCGCCCGGCGGCGGCGATGAGCCGTTGGGGGCGGCTGTGAGACAGGCATCCCCAAGAGGGATAATTGCTGGGTCGTCCGCGGAACTCTGGTCGAAGTTTTCATTCAGTAGCGGAGTTCCTGCAGCCCAGGACGGTGTGATCCCGATGTTGGTGTTCATCCCAACAACCGCCATTGCCCCGAGAACGGCTGCAGCGACAATCACTGCTACAAACCGTCTCGCTCCCCCTTCGGCGCGGGAGTTTTCGTTCAAAGGCAGGCGCATCTAAACCTCATACTAGGATTGGGATCAGACGCCATACTATGCGCAATCCCTAGGCAAACACATAGGTGATTCCACCTAGTTCAGCCGATTAGGGCTCGCGAAACGCTTCAAAATAGGCTTTTTGTGACCTATTCCACTTCAACCCAGGGAACTATACTGCTCGCCGCCACACGAAACCCGTATCAGCGGCTGTTTCTGCCGCGCCTCTTCCTCGTTGCACGATTCTTTCGTTGCGGCCCATGACGCATTTTTGTTCCGCTATGAGAACTCTTTCCGGCACCGGCGACAGAGTTCTTGCCGCCTGCTCGCCTCGTGCCTGATTTTGCGGTTCGTGAGCTGCTCACGGAAGCAGACCTCGTTCGATCACCATCACGCTCAGCAGGTCTCGGCATGCGACTGCCGTCACCACCTCGAGAACTACTGGCCGAACGTCCGCGCACAATCCCAGCCAGTTCATCGCACAGCGGGTGCGCTTCGCGACGCGGCCACACTAACGCGACCGTGGACACTGGCGCATCCACCACCGGACGATAGGTCAGATCCTTCCGATGATGCAGTCTCGCCAAGGACATCGGCATCACGACAAGACCGGCCGAGGACGCACACCAGGACACCGCATCAGCCGCTGATTCAGGCTCCACACTCGAACGGCGGCCGGGCAGATCGCCATCCCACTCCAGTCCCGTATCCGGCGGGAGCAGAACAACGTAAGGCTCTAGGTCAGCGAGGGAGCACTCGTCCATGACGGTGAGCTCGTGCTCGATCGGAAGCACCACGACGGTGACCTCGGTATAAAGTCGAACAGCATGTTTACGCTCAGCATCGGCCACCGGAAGTCGAGTCAACACCGCATTGTGTTGCCCGGCAGCATGGGCGACTTGAGCCGGTTCCAGTTCAACCGGCTCAAGTCGCAATTCCACATCGGGGAAACGCTGACGCCACACGCGCGCCCATTTCCCCGGTGAGATGCCCGGGACGAAACCCAGGCTGAATGAGCTTGTCAGCGCTTGATCCCTAGCAGGTCAACAACGAACACCAATGTGTCGGTACCGCCGATGCCGGCCTGCGGGACGCCGCGTGAGCCATAACCGAACTCTGGCGGAATGCTCACCAGCACACGGGAGCCGACCTTCTTGCCCACCAGCGACTGATCCCAACCCTTGATGACCATGCCCACGCCAATGGGAAAGTCGATCGATTGGCCACGCTTGAAGGACGAGTCGAAGATTCCGCCACCCCAGATCTGGCCGTGGTAATTGACGTCGATCGCATCGCCGACGGAGATCACCTCACCGTCGCCTTCGCTCAGCACCTGGACTTGCAGCCCGTCTGGCGCAGCCGGGGCGGGAAAGGTCAGGGTCGGCTCGTCACCGAAGGAACCGGTTACTTCCGGCAGAACTGCTGTCATGTGATGACTCCAATGTTTTCCGTCGCTCTTGGCGACGTCAGTAATGATTGATGGCACCCGCATTCGGTGCGGGTCAAAGTGGTGGCGCGTTCAGGTACTTGTGCCGAACCGACTGGGGCGCTGATTCGTTCAGTCACCGCGCAAGATCGCGAACAACCGGAGCAGTTCGAGGTACAGCCACACGAGAGTAACGATGAGGCCGAAAGCACCTGCCCAGGCGAACTTGCGCGGCGCGCCGCCTTCAACACCGCGCTGGATCTGGTCGAAGTCTGCAATCAGCGACATGGCTGCCAGTCCTACCGCGAACAATCCGATGGCGATACCAAAACCGCCGCCACGCATACCCCAACCGCCTAGGACACCCGTCCACACGAGCAGCAGGTTGGCGAGCGAGAACACGAGGTAACCGCTGATGGCGATCAACAAGAACTTGGTGAACTTCGGCGTGACACGGACTTTGCCAGAACGGAAGAGCAGCAGCGAAACCGCGAAGACAGCGAAGGTCGCAAGCACTGCCTGCAACACAATGCCGTCCCACATGAAGTGGTACATCGCGGAAATACCGCCGAGGAACACTCCTTCAAAGGCTGCGTAGACAACGATCAGCGCCGGGCTCGGTTCACGCTTGAAAGCATTGATCAGACCGAAGACCAGACCACCGACCAGACCGATGACCCACAGGCTCGGCATGGAGGAGGTCAACTGCCATGACACCGCTGCTAGCGCAACGATGATGAGGAACAGTCCACCGGTCTTGACGATGACATCGTCATATGTCATCCGGTCGGTGTCAACCGACGTCGCGGCGGGCGCGTTGTACATCGCGTCGAGTGTCTGCGGTGCAGCGTTCGGGCTCTGCTGTCCCTGGTAGGTCGGAGCAGGGTTCGCCTGGTAAGGCTGTGCGTTCCCACCGAAAATAGAACTGGAATTGAGCACTGGGTTGGACATCGCGGTCTCCGGGGTAGATCGGAAAAGGCCACGTCATACCTCGGAATCAGCACGGTCGACCGCACCGAGAGCCTCGGGTGACCTCACCATCCTAACGAGTCATCTTTGGTCATACCTGGATGGCAACATATAAACATGGTGGATTCGGCTCAGGGCGCAGCAGCAGCGACTCCCGTCGCGAGGTCAGCTCGGGCAACGGCGGTGCCGCAGTTCAGCCGGAAGCGCCCCTATCATGCCCGCATCGCCGCTCAGCAGCGGCTGACCAGTGAGAACTCGTCCAAAGAAGTATGGCGAGTGGGGATCCAGGTGGATCGCACCGTTTTGACATCTCTGCCCGGTGACACGCTCGGAGTGCTGGCACCCGCGCCGGAAGCCCTCGTCGACGGGCTACTGGACGTGCTGGGATATGACGGCACTGAGCCGCACCGGGGTGTACGTGACCTCCGCGATGCGCTGACACATCACCTCGAAGTGTCAATCCCGTCTCCTCGACTTCTCCGTCACTTGCCGATCCCCGTTTCCGCGCCCGCCTCATCACTGCAATTGCCCGTCCCTGATGTACTGGACCTGTTTCAGGAACTTCGTGACCAGGTGGCTCCAGCGACCCTGCTGGGCACACTGCGACCGGCCCACCCGCGCGCTTTCTCGATCTCGTCTTATCCCACGCGCGAAGGCGACACGCTCGATCTGACCGTGGCACGTCTGCGGGAAACACACGGCGGCCGCGTCCGGCACGGCATCGCCTCGGAACACCTGGTGACTGCCACACCCGGCGCCACCGTCGAGATTTTCCCGGTCCCCAATCCCCAGTTCCGATTGCCCGACGATGACCGACCGGTCATCATGATCGCCGCAGGAACCGGCATCGCCCCGTTCCGCGGTTTCCTACAGCAGATGGCGGTAGCCGAGTCGCGGCGCAGTTGGCTGATTTTCGGCGATCGTGCTCGTGCCACCGATTTTCTCTACCAGGACGAGTTGACCACTGCCTTGCATACCGGAGTGCTCACTCGCCTTGACCTCGCCTTTTCTCGCGACGGCAGCCATCCGCGTTACGTACAACACGCCATGGTCGATCAGGCGGCCGACATCATCGCGTGGCTATCGGACGGCGCGCGCATCTACGTCTGCGGTCACGGGCCGATGGCGCGCGGAGTCGAGCTGACGCTCGGGCAGATCTTGGATAAGGCCCAGCTGACAGGGACGATGACAGATTTTTCAGTACCTCAATTGCAATTGGACGGGCGATACGTCACCGATGTGTACGACACTTGAACTATGCGCACCGATATCGCTGGCGACGAGGCCATCTCCTACGAAGTCATCGACTCACCCTACGGACAGTTGCTGCTGGCTGCCAGCACACGCGGTCTAGTCAAAATCGGTCTTGACGAAGCTGACTTCGATGCCGAGCTAGCCGCACTGTCGCGAACCTTTGAAGTCAACCCCGTCCGCGATTCCCGCCCTCTTCAATCGACCATCGGCCAGTTGGAGGAATATTTTGCCGGCCAACGGCAGGTTTTCGACCTGTCACTGGATCACCGACTGGCTTCAGGGTTCCGGCAGACAGTGCAGCAGGCACTGGCCGACATCCCCTATGGCGAAACCGCGAGTTACGGCGAAGTCGCGGCTGACGTAGGACGACCACGAGCATCACGCGCAGTCGGTACGGCATGCGCCACCAACCCGCTGCCATTGGTTTTGCCCTGTCACCGCGTGGTCCGCTCCGATGGATCGGTGGGTCATTATGGTGGCGGCCCAGCGATGAAGGTTGCGCTGCTAGACCTGGAGAAGCGGAATCGAGCTGCATGAGTTCGCAACTCAGTCCCGCAACAACTCCGTTGACCTCGACAAGCTCGATCAACGAAAGGTCGCTGGTTGAGCCCGCCGAAACCACCCCACTGGTTGAGCCTGCCGAAACTCGTTCGGAACCTAGCGGCCTTGTCATCGGAGACGATGGGTTGGCTCGTCCTCGCTGGGCCGCCCACGACCCCTTGCTGCGCGACTACTACGACACTGAATGGGGTATGCCCGTCCGGGACGAGCGGGGCCTATTTGAGCGACTCAGTTTGGAGGCTTTCCAATCCGGGCTCTCTTGGGCGACGATCTTGCGCAAGCGCCCGGCGTTCCGCACCGCCTTCGCTGAGTTCATGCCTGACGTAGTGGCGAACTTCGACGATGACGACATCGCCCGGCTACTCGAAGACGCCGGAATCGTGCGGAACCGGGCAAAGATCCTCGCCACGATCAACAACGCAGCGGCAACAGTCCGGTTGCGCGAAGATGGCGGGCTGGTCCAGTTCATCTGGGCCTATCAGCCTGACGAGACACCCGCTCCGGCAACCTATGCACAGGTCCCCACGACCAGCCCGGAGTCCGTGGCGCTATCCAAAGCCCTCAAACGCGCGGGCTTCGCCTTCGTCGGCCCCACCACCATGTACGCCCTGATGGAAGCAATCGGAATGGTTGACACCCATCTCATCGGGTCGCATCGGCGCGGCACGTCCGGGGTGTGGGCAACCGCCGCCGTAAGCGAGAGAGTGCCGCGTTGCACTGAATAGGGAGGAAGTGCCCCCAGTGGGACTCGAACCCACACTGGACCGATTTTAAGTCGGCTGCCTCTGCCAATTGGGCTATGGGGGCGACCTGACAAGGTCAGATCAGTCGGCTTTTTCGGCCTTCTTCTCTTCCTTGGGCTTAGCAGGCGCCGATGCCGCCCGGAATGATGCGCGCGGGTCGGCGGTAGCACCCAGGGGTGCCAATTCGCGGCGCAGGAACGTCGCGGACATCCAGCCGAAAATGATGCGGATCTTGCGGCTCGGTGTCGGCATGGCCATCACGTGGTACGAGCGGTGCGCCATCCATGCAAGCCAACCCTTGAGCTTGATGAAGCCGAAGAGCATCGCAACGCCCTTGTGCAGCCCTAGGGAGGCCACGGTTCCGAGGTTCTTGTGCTTGTATTCACGCACTTGACGACCAGCCAGGGTCGCGACCACGTTATCTGCCAGGACCTTGGCCTCGCGGATAGCGTGCTGCGCGTTCGGCGGGCAGAACTTACCTGGGTTGTGCAGGTCTGGCACTGCAGCGCAGTCACCGGCGCCCCAAGCGTGCGGCACGACCTCGCCATCCTCGTTCACGACCTGCAATGTTGCGGCTGCGGTGAGGCGGCCGAGTTGGTCGGTGGGCAGATCAGATTCGCCAATAACCGGGTTGGCGCGCACTCCCGCGGTCCACACAATAGTGTCGGACTCGAATTCCACACCGGTCGAGGTGACTACCTTGCCCTCGATGCACGAACTCAAGAAGGTCGAGAGGTGAACCTCGATACCGCGGCGGCGCAGGTTCGCCAGGCCGTACTGCGCCATCTCCAGCGGCAGTTCCGGGAGGATCCGGTCAGCACCCTCGATGACGACGAAACGCAGATCTGATTCACTCAGCGACGGGACCTTGCGTACTGCTGCCTTGGCCATGTCCTCGGCCTCACCGACAGCCTCGATACCGGCGAAACCGCCACCGATGAAGGTGAAGGTAAGCAGGCGGGCACGGAGTGCCTCGTCCTTGGTATTCGAAGCGATGAAGATGCGGTCAAGGATCTGATTGCGCAGGTAGAGCGCCTCTTCGACGGCCTTGAATCCGATCGCTTCCTCAGCAAGACCCGGAATGGGCAGGGTACGAGCGATGGAGCCGAGACCGACGACCAACTCGTCGTATTCGATGTCGAAATCTTCGCCGACCTCAGGAGCAACCGTGACCTTCTGCGCGGCGTGGTCGATGTTGGTGACCTTGGCCTGTACCAGGTTGATTCCCTTGAGCGCCCGCAGGAACGGAGCCACGACATCGCGGCCACCGATTGCTCCAGCACCGACCTCTGGGAGGAAGGGCAGGTAGGTCATGTAGGGCAGTGCGTCTACAACGGTAATGTGCGCCTTCTTGCCGAGGCGTCGACGCAGGCGACGAGCCGAGTACAAGCCGACGGACCCGCCGCCCAAGACAAGGATGCGAGGCAGGCTCGAATCGTTGGACACAGTAGAACTAGACACACCGGTCTCCTGGAATGTGATCGACAGATTTCACTCAAGCGTACGTCAGCATTTGCTCAGCAGGAAAACGCCTGGTCATGTGATGCTAGCCACATCACCGCGCTACTGCACAAGTGACCACGCGATTCCATCCAGAATGTCGTGTTCAGAGGTCAATGTAGTGGCGAGTTCCCGGCCTGCAGCCCGCACCTCGCGCTGCACACGTTGCACGACCTCCGACCACACCAATGCCCCCGCACCGATCACGTCGATGCGACCTGGATGCATGAAACCAAGCTCCGCACGCTGCTCCCGTGAGCGCGTGAGCAGGTCGGACGCGGATTCGAGCACAGCATCGATCGGAAGGACTGCGCCATTGATCCGGTCTCGTTCGTATAGCTCAAGGCCCAAGGCGTGTGCGGTCACCGTCGTGATCGATCCGGCCAACCCGACCAATGTGGCGGTATCGCCCAGCGGCACGTGCCGGCCAGCCTCATCCAAAGCCGCCTGGACATCGGCTCGCGCGGCAGCGAGTTCAGCTTCAGTCGGCGGATCCGACTTGAGGTGTCGTTCAGTCATGCGCACACAGCCGACGTCCATGGACCAGGCGGCCTCGGGCGTCGTAGTTCCAAGGACGAGTTCAGTCGAGCCGCCACCGAGATCGACGACCAGATACGGCGCTTCGAATTGGCCGCCAAAGACCCCTGTGGCGCCTCTGAATGACAGCCGGGCTTCCTCGTCGCCCGAAATGACCTCCGGCGTGACGCCGAGGATCTCATTGATCTCGTCAAAGAACTCGTCTCGGTTCGAGGCATCACGGGTCGCCGATGTCGCGACGAACCTCACGGCCTCGACTCCGTGCCGCTCGATCAATGCCTGGTAGGTGCGGGTGCAGGTGAAGGTGCGGTTCAGTGCATCCGCGTCGAGGACGCCCGTCTTGTCGACCCCTTGGCCGAGGCGCACCACGGTCATCGTGCGTTCAATATCCACCAGGGTTCCGGCAACCGGATCGACATCCGCGATGAGCAGCCGGATGGAGTTCGTGCCACAGTCGATAGCGGCGACCCGTCTTGTGTTTTCAGCCATCAGCGGCCTCCTCAGCGGGGCGGGCGACACATTGGCATTGCCCCGGAGTGAATAGTCGGGCATTGATCGCGAGCGCGATGGCTTCGTCCCCCAACGGGTTCTGACCCGGCCCGGCACTCAGCGAATGGCCGATCAGGACGTGGAGACACTTGACTCGGGTGGGCATGCCGCCTGCCGATATCCCTTCGATCTCGCTGACATGAGCCAGCGCTTCGCGCTCGGCCAAGTATGCCTCGTGCGCACTGCGGTAAGCCGCAGCCAATGACTCGTCTTCACTGAGGCGCTGCGTCATTTCTTTCATCACCCCGGCAGCCTCAAGGGTGGATGCCGCTGCTGTCAACGCCGGATGCGTCAAATAGAACAGCGTGGGGAACGGCGTGCCGTCGTCGAGACGTGGCGCAGTTTTCACCGCCCAGGGCCGGCCACACACGCATCGAGCGCTGATCGCGACCATGCCACGCGGAGTGCGGCCCAATTGGTGGGCCACTTCGGCGATGTCGTCCGCAGTGATCGTCGCGGCCGGGTCCTCTGCACCGTAACCGCCGCGGGCGGCGATTATTTGAGCATCCTGTGGTGAAAGCGTCCCTGGCGGTGTCGCGTCAGATTCCGATGGGGGGTAAACAGTCGAAGGCACCGTCCTATTGTGCCGTACCGCCCGCAACTTCTACTGATTCCCACAAGGTCCGATACCAGGATTCTTCTTTGCCGATGGGGAATTCCACCGCGCCAGCGGTGACCTCTTGCCCGGTCTTGGGGTTGGTGTCGTCCACGACCGCTTGCGGATCGATAACCTTGTAGCGGGTTTCGCCGTCATAACCGAAGCTGAGCCGTTCACGGGCCTGTGCGGCCACATAGTTGTCGTCGTTCCAGCGGTCGATCTCGGTCTGAAGTTTGTCGTTCTCAGCGCGGGTCTGCGCGGCCTGCTCTTCGAGTTGCCGGGTCTCGGCTCGTTGTTCCACATAGTTCATCATTGTCGGGATGACGAGCGCGAAGGCGCCGAGCGCGACGATTCCCAGCACGACCAGGCGCACCGACATCGGGCGCACCCAGCCCATGCGGCCAGTTTTCGGCCGACTCACGGGAACCCTGGAACTCATAGCACCGATTGTGCCGCGCCGGGCTGAGAATCCGCCGGTAGGCGCGCGGGGCGCCCCCCAACTGGCTCCCTCCGCACATTTGCAGGGCACCATAATCGTCTCCAGCACCCCTTATAACTGGTGCGCAACAAGATTATGGTGCCCTTTCGGCGGTGCGGACGAACGAGCGGCGCCAGTGCGGACGAACAAACGGCGGGTGTCGCACCCTGTTGGGCACGGCACCCGCCGCGTTCACAAACTGTCAGCGACCCGCTACTCAGTCACCGAAAGCTCTCAGAACTTCGAACGAGGGAATGCGGACAGACCCGCGTAAACAGCGGCCTCGTCCAGTGCGTCCTCGATACGGAGCAACTGGTTGTACTTGTTGATGCGCTCGCCACGGGCAGGCGCACCGGTCTTGATCTGACCGGCGTTCACAGCAACCGAAAGGTCGGCGATGGTGGTGTCCTCAGTCTCACCGGAACGGTGCGAAACCATGGCGGTGAAGCCGGCACGCTGCGCCAGCTCGACAGCGTCGAGGGTCTCGGTCAAGGTGCCGATCTGGTTCAGCTTCACGAGCAGCGAGTTCGCAGCCTTCGTCTCGATACCGCGAGCCAGACGCTCCGGGTTGGTCACGAACAGGTCGTCGCCGACGATCTGCACGCGGTCGCCCACGCGAGCGACCAACTGCGACCAGGCGTCCCACTCGTCTTCACTCAACGGGTCTTCGATGGAGACCAGCGGGTAGTCGGTCACCAACTGCTCGTAGTAGTTGACCATGAAGTCAGTCGACTGTGCCTGACCCTCGAACTGGTAGGCGCCGTCCTTGAAGAACTCCGTCGATGCCACGTCGAGCGCCAGAGCAACGTCGGCGCCCGGCTTGAAGCCAGCCTTCTCAATGGCGGAGATGATCTCGTCAAGTGCGTCGCGGTTGCTCGGCAGGTTCGGTGCGAAACCGCCCTCGTCGCCAAGACCGGTGGCGAGTCCCTTGGCCTTCAGCACGGACTTGAGTGCGTGGTAGACCTCTGCACCCCAGCGCAGTGCTTCCTTGAAGCTCGGTGCACCGACGGGCGCGATCATGAACTCCTGGATGTCGACGTTGGAGTCGGCGTGCGAACCACCGTTGAGGATGTTCATCATCGGAACTGGCAGCACGTGCGCGTTCGGACCGCCGACGTAGCGGTACAGGTCCAGGCCAGCGCTCTTCGCGGCAGCCTTGGCGACAGCCAGCGAGACACCGAGGATGGCGTTTGCGCCGAGCTTGCCCTTGTTGGGGGTTCCGTCCAGTTCGATCATCTTGGCGTCGATGAGGCGCTGGTCTTCAGCGTCGTATCCGATGACCTCAGGAGCAATCTCATCGTCGACGGCGCTGACTGCACCTTCGACACCCTTGCCGAGATAACGACCCTCGTCGCCATCACGACGCTCCACTGCTTCGAATGCTCCGGTCGATGCACCTGAAGGCACACCGGCGCGGGCGAAGGTACCGTCTTCCAGGACGACCTCGACCTCAACGGTCGGGTTGCCACGCGAGTCGAGGATTTCGCGTGCGCCTACGGCTTCGATAATTGCCACTTTCGCTCCTATAAGAGGTGTTTGTCGGAAGTTACGTACACAGCCTAGTCGTTTTGAACCGGCTGCGTCAGGGACCGGGGTCCCGGAGCCGCACTAACCCACGAGTGCGGAGTCGACAGCATGGACGAGTTCTTCCACCCGAGTCTTCGCGTCGCCGAAGAGCATCTGCGTGTTGTCTTTGAAGAACAGCGGGTTCTGCACTCCGGCATATCCGACCGCCATGGACCGCTTGAACACCACAACCTGAGTTGCGTTCCACACCTCAAGCACTGGCATGCCCGCAATCGGGGAGTTCGGGTCCTCCAGCGCGGCTGGGTTGACCGTGTCATTCGCGCCGATGACGAGCACAACATCGGTCTCGGAGAAGTCGTCGTTGATCTCGTCCATCTCTTCGACGATGTCGTAAGGCACCTTGGCCTCCGCGAGCAGCACGTTCATGTGGCCTGGCAGGCGGCCCGCGACCGGGTGCACGCCGAAGCGCACTTTGACGCCGCGCGCCCGCAGTTTAGAAGCCAACTCGGCCACCGGATACTGCGCCTTGGCCACAGCCATTCCGTAGCCGGGTGTGATGATCACGGATTTGGCTTCCGCAAGCGACTGGGCAAGCTCGTCCACGGAAATCTCGCGGTGCTCCCCGGTCACTTCCTCACCGGCCGCCGCGGGTGCGTCGCCAAAGCCGCCGAGGATCACCGAGATGAACCGGCGGTTCATCGCCTTGCACATGATGTAGGACAAGATCGCACCCGAGGCGCCCACGAGGGCACCGGTGATGATCAGCAGGTTGTTCGAGAGCATGAACCCGGCGGCGGCAGCGGCCCAACCGGAATAGGAGTTGAGCATCGAGACCACGACGGGCATGTCGCCACCGCCGATGGCTGCCACCAGGTGAAGACCGATGACCAGCGAGACCACGGTCATCGCTAGCAGTGCCCAGATGTTCGGCGATGCCAAGAACCACACCATCAGCCCCGCGCAGGCGGCAACCGCACCGAGGTTCCACAGGTTGCGTCCTGGAATGGTCAGCGGCTTGGACTTCATCTTGGCCGACAGTTTCAGGTAGGCGATGACGGAGCCGGTGAAGGTGATCGCTCCGATGAAGATACCCAGGAACACCTCAATCAGGTGCACCGCATCATCTTTGGGTTCGGTGATGTACGAGTTGAAGCCCACCAGCACCGCCGCGATACCGACGAAGGAGTGCAGGATCGCAATCATCTCAGGCATCTGGGTCATCTCGATACGCCGAGCGGCGATGGTGCCGATGACGGCGCCGATCAGCAGCGCGCCGAGGATCAGTGATCCGGTGACGGCGATGGCGTTCTCGCTTTCGAGTAACGCCAGGGCGACGGTGGCGACCAGAGCGATGACCATACCGGCCTTACCGGCGAGGTTTCCGCGACGAGCGCTCTCCTGCTTGCTCAGGCCCGCCAGCGACAGAATGAACAGCACTCCGGCAATGACGTAGGCGGCTTGGACGAGGGAGTGCCAGCGATCAACCGCCACCAGGGATGTGTGTGCTAATACCAAGGCAGATGACATGACTCAGGCCTCCTTGCGGAACATGTTGATCATGCGGCTCGCGACAAGGAAGCCACCGAAGATATTGATTGACGCCACCGCGGCGGCGACGAACGCGATGCCGACCACCCACGGGTTGGAGTCGCCGAGTTGCAGGATTGCGCCGACCAGGATGATGCCGCTGATCGCGTTGGTCTGTGCCATCAGCGGGGTGTGCAGCGAATGCGACACGTTGGTGATGACATAGAACCCGACGAAGACCGCCAGGATGAACACGGTGAAGTAGCTCAGGAAGGCCACGGGTGAGAAGGTGATGGCCAGGCCGACCAGGATCACGGCCAGACCGCCCCAGGCCAGCATGCGCTGTTCCTTCCGCTTGGCTGTTGCTGCTTCGCGTGCAGCGACGACAGCGGGGTCTTCTGCCTGAACGACGGGGGTCGCAACCGGGGCTGCCGCTGAAACCTGTACTGGCGGTGGTGGCCAGAGCACTTCGCCGTCATGGGTGACGGTGATGGCGCGCTGTACGACGTCGTCGAAGTCGAGGGTCAGCTCACCGTCTTTGCTTGGGGTGAGCAGTTGCAACAGGTTGACGATGTTAGTGCCGTATAGCTGGGAGGCCTGGGCTGGCATCCGGCCAGGCAGGTCGGTGAATCCGACGATGGTCACGCCATTCTCAGTGACGATCTTCTCCCCTGGCACGGTCAGTTCGCAGTTGCCGCCGCCCGAAGCCGCGAGGTCGACGATCACGCTGCCCGGCTTCATATTGGCGACCATCTGAGCGGTGATGGTCCGTACCGCCTTGCCGCGCACCAGCGCGGTGGTGATGATGATGTCTGCCTTTGCGGATTCTTCCGCGTAGGTTTCAGCGGTTGCTTTGAGCTGCTCTTCGGTCAACGGTTTGGCGTAGCCGTCTTCGCTGACCTCCTGTTGCCCAGCGGAGCGGACGAAGGTCGCGCCCATCGATTCGATCTGCTCGGCGACCTCGGGGCGAACGTCGAAGGCACGCACTTGGGCTCCGAGCGATCCGGCTGCGCCGAGCGCGGCTAGACCAGCAACACCGGCACCGATGACGAAAACAGTCGCCGGGTCGGTTTTACCTGCGGCGGTGACCTGACCACCGAACATGCCGCCATAGGCTTCCGCCGCCTCGATCACTGCCCGGTACCCGGCGATGTTGCTCAGAGAAGAAAGCACGTCGAGCGACTGGGCGCGTGAGATGCGCGGCACAGCGTCCAGGCACAGTCCGGTCACGCCGTGGTTATTCATCTTTTGGACGAGTTCATCGTTGTCGTCCGGAACCATTCGCGAGATGACCGTCGCCCCGGAACGCATTTTGGCAATCTCCGCGAGGGAGGGCTCGTCCATCTTGATGACTACGTCGCACTGCCACGCCTCGTCATCGCTGACGATCTGAGCGCCGGCCTCCTTGTAGGCACCGTCCAGGAAACTCGCCCGAGTACCAGCGCCGGTTGCCACCGAAATCTCGTAACCGAGTTTGATGAGCTTGCTCACGGTCTTTGGAGTGGCCGCCACTATCCGTTGATTTTCAGCGGCTTCGACCGGTACCCCGATACGCATGCTGGTCCTCTCGTCTTTCATTATCAGTTCGCTATTAGAACTTACGGGATGTCCGGTTTGCCCGATAGGACCATTGTCCCCACAATCCGGGCAAACCGGACATTCATGTCTTGAGGGCTGCGCAGTCGAACTCAACTCAGTGTTCTCGCTGCTTGTGCCGCTGTTGCAGTACCAATGAATTTGTCCATCTGGCCCGCTATCCGGCGGCAGCTGACGGGGAAATATGGGCAATCTCATATATACGCATCCACGCACGGACTGCGATGACCGTCCGAACCGCAGTAGTTGTCCACAGGCAGGCTCTGCAACCAACGACAATGTGACGGTCCTGGCATATTCGGTTACGAGCCGCAACAATGGGAGGGTGATCGAAGTGACCGAACCACAAACGTGGACCATCATCGGGGTACTGACCGCCACCCTGCTTGGAATGATGACTATGATCACGCAACTCGTGCTACGCACCATCACCGGTCAGATCACCTCATTACGCAACGAAATGCTGTCACAGCGCGGCGAGATCTTGACCGAAGTGGGCAGCCTGCGCAACGAGACCACGCTGCAGATCACGTCACTGCGTCACGAGACCAACGCTCAGATCACAGCGCTACGCACCGAAATGGAGTTGCGTTTCCAACGCGTCGACGACCGGCTCGACGGACTCGACCGCGACATGCAGGCTGTGGCCAAACGAGTCTTCCCCGATAACGGCCACCACAGTTCTTGAGGAAAGCAGCCATAAAGCGATGGCCGTGTGCCACCAACTGGTAACACACGGCCGATATTATCGCTCAGATTCCGTTAAGTGCTTGGGCCACCGCGTCCCCGCTCTGTATGTGCCCCATTGCCTCGATCTCGGCGCGGGCCATCACGTCGATCATCGTTGGGGTCTCGCACGGATTCCGCTACACGCCCCTTGATGGTGCGCCCGTCGTCATTGATCACCGCTTGGGTGATCAATGACGAGGTCACAGCGGTTCCAGCAAGCGCCGCCGCACTGATTCCCGCTGCCCAGACAACGCGTTATTGGAGCACACTTAGCGAAGGTTATGAATCATGTAAGAATCCCAGTTCCCAACGATGAACCGTCGGCCCGTCGGCCCGTCGATCGAGTAGCCGACTGCGGCTTATCGAGACCTCCACCCAATGATGAACCGTCACCGATTTCGTAACATTGCCTAATGTACGAGGACAGTTCGCGAATTTCGTGACGGTTCGCAGTAGAAGGGCTAGAACTTGCGTCCCGGGTTGAGGATCTCATTCGGGTCCAGTGCCGCTTTGATGGCGCGTTGCGCGGCGCGCAGCGCCGGGCTCACCTCGCCGTCCAGAGCCACCAACTTTTCCACACCGATGCCGTGTTCGGCGGTGATCGTGCCACCAAAGCGGGGTGCGAGCGCCATGATCTGTTCGTGAGCTCGCCACGCAGCGGCGGTCTCCGCCTCGTTGTCCGGGTCGTAGGCGATCACCGGGTGCATATTCCCATCGCCGACGTGACCTCCGACGCCGATCACCACGCCAAGATCAGCAGCGATCTGACCGATAGCGGCGGTGATCTCCCCCAACCGCGACGGCAGCACAGCGATGTCCTCGTTGATGGATACCCCGCGCAGGTTCAACATCGCAGGATGCAGCAGGCGACGTGCTGCGATCAATTGGTCGAGGGCAGCCTCGTCCTCGCCCCGCTCGATCGACAATGCACCGTGTGCGCGGTATGCGGTTTCAAAAGCATCGAGATCGCCGCTGGGATCGAGATGCGCATCGGTCAGCGCGAGCAGCCAGGCTCCTGCGCCTGCCGGAATATTCACGGTAGGGTCGTAGGCCTTCACAGCGTCCAGCACTACACCGTCGAGCAACTCCAAGGTGACCGGGAGCCGTGAGCCAGCGCCGATATCACGGGCGGCGGCAAGCGCGTCAGCCATGGAGGCAAATGTTCCCGAGATGCCCCGCAACGGTGCCGGTGCTGGCAGCAGTGCCAAGGTGACTTCGGTGATGACGCCCAGGGTGCCTTCAGACCCGACCATGAGGCCGGTCAGGTCCAATGCTGCGACTGACTTACGTGTGGGCGGCCTCGTCCTGACCACTGAGCCGTCCGCCAGGACCACTTCGAGTGACCGCACATAGTCACGGGTCAGACCGTATTTGATGGCGCGCATACCGCCAGCGTTCGTTGCGACCGTGCCGCCAATCGTGGCGCGGGCAGCCGAGGCCGGGTCCGGTGGATAGAAAAGTCCGTGGCGTGCGACTTCCGCACCGAAATCAGCGACGAGCACACCCGGCTGCACCACGGCCAGCCGGTTGACCTCGTCAATGTCGACGATCCGGTCCATGCGCGACAGATCCAGCAGAATCGACCCGACCAGCGCCGAAGCGGCCCCGGCCAATCCGGTCAGCGCTCCCTGCGGCACCACGGCCACCTTGGCCCGGTTCGCTGCAGCGAGCACCTGGGAGACCTCAGCTGTAGAACCGGGGCGCACCAGCGCCAGCGGCCGCCCCGTAGATCCCATACCGGACGAGTCCGTCAAGCGAGGCGCGATCGCCGATTCGTCGGTGCTGACGTGCTCGGCACCCAGGGCCGAGCGCAGTGCTCCGAGCAATTCCTCTGGCAAGAGATCTACATGTTCGTCAGGCATCAGAGTCTTTCTCCATCCCATTGCAGTATGTAAAGTCCCGCGTTGTAGTCGGTCATGTAGGCGATGGCGTTCTCGTCCACGAACACATCGAAACTTTGGATGACGCGCGGCCGGCCTGGTCGAGTATCCACCATCTGCGCCGGAGCCGGAGGCACCCATGCGCCAACCTCGCGCGGCCGGAACGGGTCAGCGATGTTGTACACGCGCAGCCCGGCGTTTTGATAGGTCGCAAAGATCAATCGGTCCGATACGAAAGTACCAGGACGGTTCTCGTGCAGGTTGTGCGGACCGAAGTGTCCCCCCTTGTTGACGTAGATCTGCTCAGCAGGGTTGGGGAAGGTCGAGATAGACACGGGGTTCTTCGGGTTGCGCACGTCAAAGACCCAGGTGTATTTCACGCCGTCGGCCGCGTTGTCGGCGATGCCCTCATCCGCGACGAGCAGCAGGTCGCGTTCGGGCAACGGCAAGGCAGTATGTGTCCCGCCGCCGAATGGATCGGACCAGTTGCGGTACGAGATCAACTGTGGGTTGGCCCGGTCCGTCACATCCAGCAGGCTCAATCCGCCATCACGCCAGGACGCATAGGCGGTGTCGCCGTCAATGATCGCGTGGTGCAGTCCGTAGCGCCACCGGTTCGTGTCCCAATCAGGGGTTTCGCCTGCGGCTTCGTTCATGCCGGGCAGCCACCACTTGCCGACGAGTTCGGGACGAGTCGGATCAGCCAGGTCGATGGTGACGAAGATGTAGTCGGTGAATCCGTCCAGTAGCGCCGAGGCATAGGCCCAGCGGCCGCCGGTGTACCAGAGGCGGTGCAGTCCGACCCCTTCGACTGGCATGAATGAGATCTCGCGCGGGCTGCCCGGGGTCGAGATGTCGAAAACTCGCAGTCCGGCGGCGTAGCCGCGTTCCGCCTGCAATGCGGGCGATCCCACGGAACGACCGTAGTAATCGTTCTCCACCTGGAAATTCGAATCCGCGAAGAGGTCCTTGGCATTGACCACCAGCAGCAGGTCGTCGGCTGTTTGCAGGTGAACCGACCAGGTGCCGTCAGGTGCGGGCACGAATTGCACTGGCTGCGGGTTGCGCGGGTCGCGTACGTCTATGACGCTGAATCCGCCTGCGAATGCGTGCGCCACGTAGGCGTAGCCCTCGTGCACCATCACTTGGCAGCCATCGGGACGCCCGCCCTGATCGCTGTGACCGAGGAATGAGAATCCGTAACCGTAGTCCGGTGCGGCGATGGCGTTATTCACAGTGTGCTCCTTGCGAATGAGATGCGGGAATTGTGATCGCGCCGGTCGGACAGGTGGACTTCGATCGTAGCGAGCCGATGCGAGCGGTGGCGCGGCCGATGGGCCCACTCACCGGGGCCTGGGTCGGCTAGTCGGATTTACGCAGGAAGGCGAAGGCGAGTGCGATGATGAACACGCCGCCTTTGACGATGTCCTGCGCGTAATAGGGCACGTTCATCATGGTGAGGCCATTCAGCAGGATGCCGATCAGCAAAGCACCCAACAGTGTTCCGACCACGCTCGGTCGTTTCTGCCCGAAGATCGCGTAGCCGACATAGGCAGCGGCCACGGCGTCCATCAGCATGGGTGCGCCTGCGGAGACCTGACCGGCACCGATACGACTCGTCAGAACAATGCCGCCGACGGCGGCCAGCAGGCCTGAGATCGCATAAGCGAGCGTGCGCAGTCGTCCCACCGGCAGGCCGAAGTGTCGGGCGGCCTCGGCGTTGCCGCCCACCATGTACATATTGCGTCCCACGGTGGTGCGAGTCAGGAAGACGTGGGCGATGGCGACGACCACCAGGAGCAAGATCGCAGCCACTGGGATACCGAGGATCGAGCCTTGGCCGATCTTTAAGAACGACGGCAGCATGACACCTGTGGTGGCCTCACCGTTGAACGACGATCCCTGATAGATCGAGTACCCGTTGGTATAGGTCAGTTGGATCCCGTTGACCACAAAGAGCATTGCCAGGGTCGCCAGCAGATCCGGCAACCCGAGCTTGACGATCAAGAATGCGTTGACCAGTCCGACGGTCACGCCGAGAAGTAACGGCACGATGATCGCCACTGCGAGCTCTTGGCGGAACACGATCATCGAGGCAGCAGCACCGATGGTGGCAATGGATGCCACAGAACCAATCGACACGTCGAACCCATCAACGACCAGGGAGAATGTCACACCCAGCGCGAGAAACGCGCTGATCGACACTGACCGCAAAATGTCGGTGAAGTTCTTGAAGGTGAGGAAGTTGTCGTTGGCGAACGAGAAGAACACGATGATCGCAAGAATGACGAGCACTGCCGCGTAGCGGTACAGCAGGTCCTTCGTGCGCGGGCTCAATCGGCCTGGCCCGGGCAGGGCAGCCATAGCGCTCATACTTCGCGCTCCTTTTCGTTGCTGAACATGAGGTCGAGTGGTGTGAGCCCTCGGGCAGGGACGGTACGCGGTTCGCCATCGCCCAGGACGAGCACCCGGTCTGCGATACGCAGCGCGTCGTCGGGTTCCGCGGTCAGATACAACACCGCGGTTCCGGCATCTGCAGCCTGTTCGATACGGGTGAACAATGATTCTTTGGCACCGACATCGACACCTGTCATGGGCTCGTCGAGCACCATCACACGGTGGATGTCGTCACCCCATTTGGCGAACGCGACCTTTTGCTGGTTGCCACCGGAAAGCCGTCGTACGATACGGCCTGATTCGCGCGGCTGCACATCGAACTTGGCCATCAGATCGTCAGAACGGCGCGCTTCGCGACGCTTCCGGATCCAACCGTTCAAACCCAGTGCAAGGTGTGTTCCGACAGTCTCGTCCAACCACACCCCATGACGGCGGCGTTCTTCCGGGACGAGCGCTATGCCCAGTCTGGTGGCATCAGTCGGTGTCTTGACTGTAACCTCGTGGCCATCAACGGTTGCGACGTAGGAGCCGCGCAGCGCGAAGAGCTGACGAGCTAACGAGGTCTTGCCCGAACCAAGCGGGCCAAATACGACGAGCACTTCCCCGCTCTTTAGTTCAAGGTCGATACTGGTGTGATTGCGGCCAATGGTGAAGCCGCGCGCGGCAAACGCGGGCGCGCCCTCCCCAACGCTGGTTGAGCTCGCGCCGTCCTGAGCCTGTCGAAGGGTCGAAACCACGTCGGGGATCTCGCCAGGCTCGATCAACGAATCACCACCCCGCGAAACCCGCTCCGAACGACGCACCGCGGCGACATCGCCGCCGGTAATCGCCTCGACCACTTCAGCCGGCGTGACTTGATCAGCCGCCGATTCCAGCACCGTCCTACCGTCACGTAGGACGGTGATCTCGTCCGCCAACTCGAATACCTCATTGAGTCGGTGTGAAATGAACACCACGCCCAGGCCATCAGCGATCAGCGCCCGTACGATCTCGTAGAACCGCGCGACCTGTTCGGCGTCAAAGGACGAGGTCGGCTCGTCTAGCAGCAGATATTTCGCATTCGACGCGACCGCTCGGATCAAGCACAACACCTGTTTTTCAAACAGGCTGAGCGTTGACACCTGCCGGGTGACGTCAAGCTTGACGCCGTAGCGGTCCAGCAGGGCGCGCGCGGCGCGCTGGTCTGATCGTGGTGAGAACCACCAGCGCCGCCCGATGCCGTGCCGCTGGGCCACAGTCAGGTTCTCATGCACCGCCAGTTGCGGCACCAGCGACCGGTCCACTTCCTGTGCAAGGAGCACCACGCCGTGATGACGGGCTTGTCCTGGATGCGCGAAAGCGACCGGCTCATCGTCAATGACGATCTGCCCGGCCGTCGGCGCGAACATTCCGGTTGCAATGTGGATCAGCGTCGACTTGCCCGCCCCGTTGACACCAAGGAGAGCATGGACCTGCCCGGGCTGCACAGTGAAGGTCACATTGTGCAGCACCGGGCCGGTGCCATAGTCGTGCGTGAGATCACGCAGCGTCAGCGTCAATTCAGTTCACTTATGCCTTGTTCTTGATGGCGTCCAACCACAGTGGCCATTCGGCGGTGTCGTCTGACCAGGCTGGAACAGTCTCAGGAAGCTGATCGAAGGTGATCGGTTCTGCGGGCAGTTCCGACTTGCGGATCAGCACAGGGTTGACCAGCAGGTTGCTTGGAACGTCCTCACCGGCAACCAGTTGATAGCCCAGACGCACCTGAGAGGTGCCGATGGTTGCCGGGTTGGTGGCGGATGCGGCAACGAAGTTGACGCCCTCGTCCCAGAAGTAAGGCAACTCCTGGTCGGTTAGGTCAACGGAGTAGACCGCAACGTCGTCGCGACCGGCTTGCTTGATGGCTTCGAATGCGCCACGGGTGAACTCGTTCCAGTGTGACCACACAGCGGTGATCTGCCCTTCTTCGGGGTACTGCTTGAGCAGCGCATCGACCTGGGCCTGCGTCTCAAGCGCTGAGTTGCCGGAGACCGTGCCGCTTTCAGCGACGGTCACGATACCTGGGTTCTCGCTTTGGAAGTCTGCGACGGCAGCAAGACGACGGTCCAGCGGCGCGTAGCCCGCCACCGAGAGCACGACGAGGTTGGCCTCGTTGTTGAAGTCGTCCGCGATGGCCTGCAGGCCGTTCGTTGCCAGGGCGGTGTCGTCCTGGTCAATGGTGGCGATGCCGTCGAGGGTCAGGTCAGAGTCGTAGGTGACGACCGAGATGCCGGCGTCAAGGGCTGACTGCACTGGTGCGTCGAGAGCCTCGGCGGTGCCGTTGTTGATCAGCAGGACATCGACCTGCGAGTTGACCGCGGTGTTGACGTTGTCGGCCATGCGGGCCAAGTCGTTGTTGGAGTCGTAGATCTGGAGTGATCCGCCGAGGGCTGCGACCTCAGATTCGATGGCCCGCGCGTAGGTCTCGTACCAGGATCCTGTGGTGATACGAGTCACGAGTGCCACGTTCAGCGGGTCTTGGACGGCTTCGGGGATTTCAACACCGGTGGTGTCTACCTCGTTGCCGTCGTCCTGCTGGCTGTTGGTCGGGGCGGTCGTTTCCGTGGTGGGCTGCTCTGACGAGCATGCCGCTGTGAACAGCAGTGCGGTCGCTGTGACAGCGACGGCGAGGGTGCGAGTGATTTTCATCAGGTTCCTCCGAGTGGGCGGTACTCATCAAGGCGCCGATATGACACAAAGGCACAGCGGCGCGAGGTCACGATATGGACAGGCGGTGCGTGAAAAACGTTTCGAAATCAAGAGAAAAACTACCGACCACAGGTGGGACCTTTCAGGCTCGTCCACATTCTGGACAACTGTCTCAAATTCGAAACGGACTCCACGCGCCCGCGCCGTCATTCCGCAAACCGTCGCGAAATTCGTGAACCGTGCTCGCATACTAGGCAATGACACGAATTATGCGACGGTTCACGCTCAGTGGTGCGTCCCGGTAGGCCGCGAGTGGCTACTCGACCGTCGACTTCCCGTCGGCGGTGGCGGCAGCGGCCGGGAGCGGCACCACTGTCGTGATCAATGTCTTCGCCCAGGAAAGCAGCTCTGTTCCAACGATTGGCGCACCGCCGATACGTGCCGCCTTCGGATACGGGACAAGCAGCGTGCGCACCGCAGGCTTGATAATCGAACCCGGATAGAGCCTCTTCAGGCGCAGACCCGCCGATTCGGGCAGTTCCACATGCGCGAGGCGCACATAGTTGCCCTGCACCACCACCTCGCTGAGCCCATAACGGCGCGCAAGCATCCGGAATTGAGCGACCTCGAACAGATTCTCCACCGGCGTGGGCAACGCACCGTAACGGTCAACCAGTTCAGCGCGGATCTCGTCCAGCGCCTCATCGCTGGCAACCTCAGCCAGCTTCCGATACGCCTCGAGCCGCAACCGCTCCCCACCGATGTACTTGTCCGGGATGTGCGCATCGATGGGCAGTTCGACGGAGACGTCGGGAATCTCCTCAGGCGCATCGCCTCGGAATGCCTGCACGGCCTCACCAACCATGCGCACATACAGATCGAATCCGACACCTTCGATGTGCCCGGACTGCTCCCCGCCGAGCAGGTTTCCAGCGCCACGGATCTCCAGGTCCTTCATAGCGATCTGCATGCCAGCGCCCAAGTCAGTGTGGGCGGCGATGGTCGCCAATCGGTCGTGAGCGGTCTCCGTCAGCGGCTTCTCCGGCGGATACAGGAAGTATGCGTAGGCGCGTTCCCGGCCGCGACCAACTCGTCCCCGCAACTGATGCAATTGCGACAGACCGAACATGTCCGCCCGCTCGACAATCAATGTGTTCGCGTTGGAGATGTCCAGACCGGTCTCAACGATGGTGGTACACACCAGCACGTCGAACTTCTTTTCCCAGAAGTCACGAATGACCAGGTCAAGTTGCTTCTCACTCATCTTTCCGTGTGCGACCGCGATGCGCGCCTCCGGCACCAGCGAGGCCAGCCGCGACGCTGCGCGGTCGATGGACTCAACCCGGTTGTGCACGTAGAAGACCTGGCCCTCGCGTAACAGCTCACGACGGATCGCCGCACCGATCTGCCTGTCCTCATACGCGCCGACGTAGGTCAGGACCGGGTGGCGTTCCTCCGGGGGCGTGGCCAACGTGGACATCTCTCGAATACCCGTCACCGCCATCTCCAGGGTGCGCGGGATCGGCGTCGCGGACATCGCCAGCACGTCCACATTGGTGCGCAACGCCTTCAACGTCTCCTTGTGCTCGACTCCGAAACGCTGTTCCTCGTCCACGATGACAAGACCGAGCGACTTGAACTGCACCGCCCCGGTCAGCAACCGGTGGGTACCGATGACGACATCAACGGAACCATCCGCAAGACCGTCGAGAACCTCTTGGGATTCCTTCGCGGTCTGGAACCGCGACAGCGACTTCACCGTGACCGGGAATCCTGCATAGCGTTCCGAGAACGTGTCGTAATGCTGTTGGGCAAGCAACGTGGTCGGGACGAGCACCGCGACCTGTTTGCCATCCTGGACGGCTTTGAAGGCAGCGCGCACCGCGACCTCAGTCTTGCCGTAGCCGACATCGCCGCAGATCAGGCGGTCCATCGGGACAGGGCGCTCCATATCGGCTTTGACCTCGTCAATGGTGACCAACTGGTCGGGGGTCTCGATGTAGGCGAAGGCGTCTTCGAGCTCACGCTGCCACGGCGTATCCGGCGAGTATGCGAAGCCCTTGGTGGCCATACGTGCCGAATACAGCCGGATGAGTTCTGAAGCGATCTCCCGGACATGCTTGCGGGCTTTGGCCTTGGTCTTCGCCCAGTCTGCGCCGCCCATCTTCGACAGTGTCGGGGCTTCGCCACCGACGTACCGAGTGACCTGATCCAGTTTGTCGGTGGGGACGAAGAGCCGGTCACCGGGCTGGCCGCGCCTTGAGGGCGCGTATTCGATGACGAGGTACTCCCTGGTCGTTTTCGCGTCGCCTTTACCGGTGGAGCGCTGCGTCAGCTCAACGTAGCGACCGACTCCATGCTGTTCGTGCACCACGAAGTCGCCCACCTTGAGCTGCAGCGGGTCAACGGTGTTGCGGCGGCGCGCGGCAAGACGGTTCATGTCCCGAGTAGAGGCAACCGCGCGGCCCGTGATGTCGCTTTCGGAGAAGACCGCGTAGCGGTGCTCGTTCGATGCGAAGCCTGTTCCGGCGAGGGCGGGTACGACGTAAACCACGCCCGGCTCGGGCTCTTCAGCGATGTCAGTGACAAGGCGCGCAGGTGTGTCCGCCTCGCTGAGTTGTTCCACCATGCGCCGCGCTGGGCCAGCGCCTTGAGTCGTAGCGACGAGTCGCCATCCGTCGCGTTGATGCTGCTTGATGACGTCGAGAGCGCGAGCCACGTTGCCGTGGTAGGTCTCAAGCTCGCGAGCCGCGATCCTAATCACCGAACGGTCGTCGGCACTGATGGACTCGTCCTGGTCATCGAGGGCAAAGGGACCGATGGTCCACCAGGGCAGTTCGCGCGCGCGAGCGTCATCAGAGACTTCGTCCAAGGACAAGAATGATGCCGCAGATAGGTCAATCGGCACTTTGCCACCGGCTGCGGCACCGGACCATGCGGCCGCCAAGAACTCTTGCGTGGTCGCACCGAGGTCCGCAGCGCGGCGGCGCACTCGTTCCGGATCGCACAGCACCACCGCGGTGCCGTCAGGCACCATGGACAGCACCGGGACCATCTCGTCCACCAAGGCGGGGGTGAGCGATTCCATGCCTTCGACCGCGATGCCTTGTGCCATGCGTTCCAGCATGTCGCGAGCGGCAGGTACCGTGTCGGCGAGTTCTCGGGCTCGTTCCCGGACCTCGTCGGTCAGCAGCAGTTCACGGCACGGCGGCGCCCATAGTCCATGCTGGGCGATTTCAAGCGACCGTTGATCTGCCACCGCAAAATAACGGATCTCTTCGACCTCGTCGCCAAAGAACTCAATGCGCAGCGGGTGGTCTTCCGTTGGCGGGAAGACGTCGAGGATGCCGCCGCGCACAGCCATTTCGCCGCGGCGTTCGACCATATCGACCCGAGTGTAGGCGGCATCGGCGAGATTCCGGACGAGTTCTTCCAGGTCGACGCTGTCTCCGGTGCGCACTGCGACGGGGACGAGCTCGTCCAAACCTTTGACGACAGGCTGCAAGACGGCGCGCACCGGCGTGATGAGGACCCGGATCGGGCCAGCCAGCCCATCGGGTTCCGGGTGGCTGAGCCGCCGGAACACCGCGAGCCGGGAGGCCACCGTGTCGGAGCGCGGCGAGAGCCGTTCATGCGGCAGCGTCTCCCAGGCGGGCAGCACGGCGACGTGGTCATCGGGCAGGTAGCAGCGCAGTGCGCTGGCCAGTTCGTCGGCCTCACGCCCGGTCGCGGTGACTGCGATGACCGGCGACTGCTCGGCGATGCGGGTGATGATCACCGGACGAGCACCGGTGGGCGCTATGACATCGGTTGATTGCGCATCCTTGGCGTTCTGGTCAATGTGATCGAAGGCGGGATCTGTCGCTACAACGTCGAGTAAGCCGGTGAGTCTCATGAGTCCTTGGAGTGGAATTTTTGTTGTGCGGCGAGCATGCCTTCGGTGATGACCATTTCTACGGCATCGGCGGCTTCTTCAAGCAGGATCGGCAGGTCGGCTCGTTCAGCGGTGCCGAAATCCTTCAGCACCCAGTCTGCTGCCTGCATTCGTCCCGGCGGGCGGCCGACTCCGATACGCACGCGCAGGTAATCTTTGGTTCCGATCGCCTTGGAGATATCGCGCAGCCCGTTGTGTCCACCTTCTCCGCCGCCGCGTTTGATCCGGATGGAGTCGAACGGGATGTCGAGTTCATCATGGATGACGATGAGGTTGTCTGCTGTCAGGTCGAAGTACTTCAGCAGGCCGGCAACCGGGCCGCCAGAAGTGTTCATGTAGGTGTCCGGGCGGGCGAGGATCGCCTGTGGTCCTGGCACGCCGCCGGGGAGCATCCCCAATCGCACCTGGGCGATGTGGGCGTTAGTACGGTGCCTGGCAAAACTGGCATTACCTCGTCCAGCAAGAACGTCGAGCACCATGTGGCCGACGTTGTGACGGTTGCCCGAGTACTTCGGCCCAGGATTGCCGAGGCCGACGATCAGCCAGGGACGGTTCGACATGGTTCTCCTTACCTCTGGGCCGTGGGATGACTAACCGCCCTTCGCCAGTTCGGTGATGACACCGGCGAAGGGCGGTTAGGTGTTGACTTATCAGCCTTCAGTGGACTCTTCGGCGGTCTCTTCGGCCTCGTCCGCAGTCTCGCTGGCGGCCTTGTTCTGGTCGACGATCGTGATGACGTCGCGGTCGGCCGGGGTGAGCATCAGGGCGCCCTCAGGCAGGATGACGTCGCCGGCGAAGACGTGCTGTCCAGCTTCGCGACCGGTGATGTCCACCTCGAGCGAAGTGGGCAGGTTGGTGGCTTCCGCCTCGACGCTCAGGGTCTGCTCCTCGACAAGGTGCATGGTGCCTGGTGCGCTCTCACCGACAACGATGATCTCAACATCGACGTGGACCTTCTCGCCACGCTTGACGATCAGGAAGTCGACGTGTTCGACTACGTCGCGGATCGGGTCGCGCTGAACCTCTTTAGCGATGGCCAGCTCGGTGCCGCTCTCGAGTTCGATCTCGAACAGGGCGTTCGAGTGCTTGAGGGCCATGAAGGTGTCGTGGGCCGGCAGCGCGATGTGGATCGGGTCTGAGCCGTGGCCGTAAAGAACTGCTGGGGTCAGTTGGGCGCGACGCAGGCGGCGGGCTGCGCCCTTACCGAACTCGTTGCGTGGCTGCGACGTCAACTTGATGGAAGACATAGGTCATAACTCCGTGGAAATGGATCGGGCCGAACGCCAGTGGGAAACGTCGGCAAGTCGCCTAAGCGCGGGACAGGTGACGGGCAGATGCATGCCGACGCCCTGTCGATTACGGACTGGTTCTGGCTGGTCGATGCTGGATCGAATCTGCTGCAGAACTGGCGGGCCGCAGGCCCGTCGCTCGTCCCTCGCCTAGGCAACCGCAATAGTATACGCAGACTTTGCACTACTGACCAGTAGCAGACTTTGCTCAGATTAAGAACACTCGCAAAATGTGGGCACGATCCGAAGTGTGCCAAGCAAGTTGTAGATGACCGCTCACGTTGAGATACCGCGAAGCAAAAGAAGGTGTGCGTGAAGGAATCCAGGGATAAACGAGCAGAGCCCTCGATGAGATCATCGCGGTTGCTGCGTCCCTCGATCAGAATCCGCAAGACTGGTAAGGGTCTGGTGCAGGAATGGGTGACAGTTTTGGTTAGGCCGCGAGGGCCAGGTCGTTGTTCATGATGGTCTCGAACTCGATGGGCGTCAAACGGCCCAGGCGGACCTGTCGACGTCGCCTGTGTTAGGTCCGCTCGATCCAGGTCACGATGGCGATGCGTAGTTCCTCGCGGGTGGTCCAGGAGCGCCGGTTCAGGACGTTCTTCTGCAGCAGGCTGAAGAAGGTTTCCATCGCGGCGTTGTCGCCGCAGGACGCGACCCTGCCCATTGGTCCGACGAGCCTAAGCGCCGCGAGTTCACGGCGCAGTTTCCTGCTGCGAAATTGCGGCCTATCGGCAATAAAGGGTGGATGGCGTTGGGCGTGTCAGCTTCGTCCTGCCCAGCCGCTGCGTAGCCAGAGTCCTTCACCAGCGTCGAGACCGGTGTCATAGAGCGCTGGGCCGGGGTCGGGTTCGTTGAGTGTCGGGCGTGCCTGCTTCATGGGTCGAGCCTGATGCTCAGCGAGCACTCTGGCAGGGTCAGGGTGCTCGGTGTGCATGTACAACCACCACTCGATGAGGCGGCGTTGGTGTTCCTCGGTCATGCCGCGATGGTGGAGCAGCAGGAGCCGCATGGGCGAGTTCGTGCCGCCCTCGATACCGTTCGTCGTTGAGGGCACCTTGAGGTGTTGAAGTTTCTGGTCGAGGAAGGTGAAGAGGTGCCCTCGGTCGATGACCCGGCGGAGTACTTGATAGCCGGAACGGAGCCGTTGATGGGTGTACCACCATTGCTGCGTCGCCCGCACCCAGGAGGGCACCTCGGCCGTGGTCTTGCGATAGCTGCGCTCTTTCGTGAGGTGCAGGAACGCGGATTCCCACTCGATGAGCAGCTTCGACCAGGCGGCCGCGTCATCAGCGGTTTTCACGCGGGTAAGTTTCACAGCGAGGCCCCACAACGCTTTACCAGCAGGCGTTCTCGACCTGGTAGTGACGTATTTCGGATGTTGCGTTGCAGGTGCACGAGGCAGCGTTGCACGCGCGCTTTGGGCCAATGCTCTTTCAACGCGGCGTGCATGCCGGGGCCGCCATCGCACACCACCACGGCCGGTTCCGGGAGCCGCTTGAACAGTTCACCCCATGCCGCTTGGGACTCTCGGGCGCACCACTGTGCGGCGACGACTTTCCCGTTTGCTCGGGCGGCGAGGATGCACCAGCCGGTTCGGAGGTTGAACCCGTCGATCTCGACCACGTCATGCACGACACCGGTGACGGGGACCTTGGGGCGGAGGTGCCAGCACCAGCGGATCTGGTGCCTGAATGATCGGCCGGTTCCACCTGATTCGGTTTCGGCTTGCGAGTGTTTCCCGAGGAGCCAGTTGAGGAACCGATGCAGTGTGAAGAGTCTGCTGCGGTCAGCGCGCTTACGAACCGATGAAGCGCCGCACGAGGGGCACTTCCAACGCTGATTGCCTGCCGTGTTCCGGCCGTTCTTCACGAGCTTGATCTCGCATACCACGCAAATGGTGGGGTGAGTGGTGTCTGTCACAACTAATCGTTGCCGACATTAATGACCCCAGTTTTCCCTTGGAATCACGTGGCTAGATCAGGTTTCCATCCACCCTTTATTGCCGATAGCCCGCTCAACCCAGGGGGGAGTGACACTCAATTGAAACTAGCGTCTACGTAAACTACAGTTTACTTAAACAAGCGTCTACAGCGAAGTAGTTACTTCGCTGTAGACGCTTTTTGTGCGCCCCAATTCGGGGGATAAGAGAACGAGGAGAAGAATCATCATGGTCGAGCAGAAACGCCTTACATCGTCGCACAGAAAAGGTGGTGCCCGACGATTCCTAGCAATTGCTGCCGCATTGGCCGTTTCCCTCACAGGGCTCGTTGCCACACCTGCCACCACCGCCACTGCCGCTTCATCTTCATCAACTGGTTGCGGCGTTAACCCTATGGCCGCTGCAACACCCAACGGCTCCGAGAATGGCTACACAGTTTTTGCTCGCGAGAACGCAGTATTCGCAAACAGCGAAACCGAGGGGACCATTGCTGTAGGTGGCACCGCCACCTTCGGAGACCCTCGCGGCAACCAAAGTCAGCAGTACCCCATCATGCATGGCGGAGTCGGAGGAAATGCCGACTATTCAGTGCCAACAATCGATGGGCAACCAAACCGTGTGCTGATACAGAAGTTCAAGTCGAACAACAAGGTTGTCCAGGTCAAAGCGCAAGGCGCGGTAGGCAGTGACGCTGAGGCTGGCGCCAAAATCGCAGATCAGACCACCCCCGCTGACTACACATTCGGCCAAATGTTCGGTGGATCAGGCACAACGTTTTTCCCTGCGGACGGCAACAACATGAGTCCTCAAATCGAATCGTTCGTTCAACCGTGGACTAACCTTGCAGATGCTCAGAGCAGTTGGGGCACGAATGGCGATGTGCTGTCTTACTTCCCTGACGATAACGGGCAGACAGTACTGCAATCGTTCAGTAACTGGCAGCCAGTAGAGGCCCCAGCAAGTAACGATCAGACCATCACGCTCAGCTCCGACGGACCTAGCAAACTTCCACTCTCAGCATTCGATGGAATCGATAAGTACAAGCTCGCGAACTACTCCGAGACTTCTTTCCTGGTAATCACCGTCAGTGCTGGCGATGTGGTCAACGGTCGAGTGAACCTACCCTCGTACTCCTTCGCTGGTAAAGACAGCGCAGATAAAGAAGGCATCAGCCACATCCTTTTTGACCTGAGCGCGCTAACGGGCGACGTCGAACTCACGACCGCAAATGAGCCAGTACGTGGTTCCGTATATGCACCGAGTGCTCACGTCATCTTCCCTGCAGAGTCAGATGGCGGGCGTGAATTCGAGGGACAGATCATCGCCCAGAGCGTGACTGCTTTACAGGGTGGAAAAGAAATTCACACTAACGTATTCAAGGGACGCTTCGAATGCGGCGATCAGCCATCCGAGCCAAACGAGGGAACGTTCAACCTGCGTAAGATCCTGTCCGGAATCGACGCAACCAACTTCCCCGCCGGAACAACCTTCCCCGTCACCGCCACCTGGGACGGCGGAACCAAAACATTCGACCTCCCAGCAGACGGCACCGTCGTCCCCTCCGGCATCACACTGCCCGAAGGAACCACCGTCACCCTGACAGAAGGCGACCTACCAACCACCCCCGACGGATACACCTACGTATCCAATGAACCATCAGCCGAAACCATCACCATCTACCAAGGCGACAACAACAACATCGCCTGGTCCGTCACCAACACCTACGAAAAAGACGTGACACCCACCAAGGAGGGAACGTTCAACTTGCGTAAGATCCTGTCCGGAATCGACGCAACCAACTTCCCCGCCGGAACAACCTTCCCCGTCACCGCCACCTGGGACGGCGGAACCAAAACATTCGACCTCCCAGCAGACGGCACCGTCGTCCCCTCCGGCATCACACTGCCCGAAGGAACCACCGTCACCCTGACAGAAGGCGACCTACCAACCACCCCCGACGGATACACCTACGTATCCAATGAACCATCAGCCGAAACCATCACCATCTACCAAGGCGACAACAACAACATCGCCTGGTCCGTCACCAACACCTACAAGACTCAAAAGGTGAGTGAGGGTGGATTTGACCTCGCTAAGACACTCAAAGGTGTCACAGCTGCTGATTTCCCTGAGGACACTGTGTTCACAGTGACCGCGACCTGGTCCATCGACGGCACCGAGAACGTTCGAGAGTTCAAACTCCCTGTCGACGGTTCACTAGTGGCTGGGCCGCATGATCTGCCTGCGGGAACCGAAGTCACATTCGATGAGGTAGACGTGCCTGAGATTGCCGGACACACCTTCACGGCGGTGGAGTTCTCTGCACAAACTCTCACCATCGAAGCAGGCGAAACTGTCAAGGTTTCCGCAGTGAACACCTACAAGAAGACCGAAAAAGCTATCGACGATACCGATGACGATTCAAAGGTCGACAACTCAGGTGACGAAGTAACAAACGGCCCCGAGGATGATGAGTTGGCCAAGACCGGTGCATCAACCGTCACAACGATTACCTTGGCCGGCCTGCTGCTGCTATCCGCCGGTGGCGTACTGCTCGTAACCCGCCGCCGACTCGCACAGTCTGGTCGCTGACGAAATAGTGAACAAGCAATAGGCTGCAACTAGTTCGCTGCTTTGTGATCAAGACGCTGCCGGGATCTGCATGATGCAGATCCCGGCAGCGTCTTTTTGTGAACCAGCGACCTGCCACTAAATGTCGCCGATACTCAGAAGGAAAATTTAAGCCAAAACTCGAGTGAGTTGCTCGTCCCAGTGCTTAGTCCAACCAACTTCGGGGGCATCAGCAAACAGTTCGTCGCGAACCTTCAAACGTGTCAAACGTAACGAATCGGCGCCCGCTGCATCTGCAATCACTTCCGACAGGTTCTGCAAAGACGAGTCCACCTGATACAAAGCAGGAAGCACTCGTGCATCGAGCCCCAAAACGGCACTATCAGCCGAATCGTTAACGCCCATTGGACCAGACGACGCTGACTTAGACGGCAAGATCGCGATCACAGGGCGTCCTGTCGCAAGGAAGTCCACAATCACACTCGACGGATCAGCAACCAGCAGGTCGGCTTCGGCGGCAGCCTCCGCAAAAGTCTTCGGCTGTGGCGTCGTTGTCTGCAGACGCGAACGAATCGCGGCGATCTGTGCCCGGCCCGCACGCGTCAGCGCACTCATCGGGTGTGGCCGGAAAATCACATCGAATCCGGCTACAGTTAACTCGTCGACGATCTGCGGACCGCGCGCTAACGAGCTTAGCTGTGTCATCGAATTGTAGCCGTGCCAGGTCGGCGCATACAGCGCAATAGGCCGACTTGCAGACGGCCCGGCCTTAAGGTTTCGTCCAGCAACACTGCCGGTCGAGTCGCCTAGTACTGCCAATTGAGGCCGCCCGATGATCACGAACTTGCTCGGCTCGATGACCACCCCGGCATCGCGGTAACGGTCGATGGAATGGCGACCAGCCACCCAGATCTCGTCGTACATCGCGTGCGCCGGATGCGACGAGAGCATTTTGTTCGAGTCGCCGTGCCCCAGGTAGATGTGACGCGGCCCGCGCCAAGCGACCATGTCCGTGTTGCGGGCGACCTGGTTGAGGTAGAACACCGCGCGAACACTTGACGCCGTGACAATCTCAAGGTCAGCCGTGCGTGGGCACAGCACGATCGGCCAATCAGTGACCGCCGCGTACTCTTTGATAGCAGTGGCGTCGCGCACGAT
>FZPE01000005.1 GCA_900188465.1 Micrococcales bacterium KH10 | reverse complement strand
CAACGAACTTCGCACGCACCTTGAGCGACGAACCCGACCGCTGCGCCGAGGACAACTTCACCGTCACCGTACGGTTGCCCTTAGCCTTCGGCTTGATACGAACTGAACCGATGACACGCTTGCCAATACGGATCTGCACCCGACCATTAGCGTGACGGCCATTGTTGAGTTTCGCGACCTTCACCCGAACCTTCACCGAAGCACCAGAACGCACCTGCTTAGTACGCACCGTGACCTTCTTCGGACGAGCCTTGACAACCCGCAACCCGCGAGCAGACTGACCCGAAGTCACAGCGCCCACCGACGCGGTGATCCGACCATACTTACCCACCGCCAGTTTCGCCTTGACGCGCAGGACTGCTTGATACGTGCTGCCCGACTTCGTGATCGGTGCCGTACCCAACACGTCACCAGTCTTGACCGAACGGAACGTCACCGTGCCGCTCGTGACACCCGACACAGACGCCGTGACCGTCACACGCTGCTTCGGCTTCGCCTTAAACACCTGCTTCGCCTTCGACACCACCGGCGCGTTGACCGCGACACTGGCGCCCGGCTTGGCGACGATGACGACGACCAGATCAGCCGATTGAGCGGATTCATAGGTGTCATCACCGAGGTACTTGGCGGTAACGGTGTGGCGTCCCGCGGCAAGACCGTTCAGCGTCGTGCTTGCGGTGTTACCGATCAGGTTAACGGGGGCACCAACTGCTTTACCACCCACGTAGAACTGGACTTGGCCAGTCGCGCCGACATTGACCGTGGCAGTCACGGCTACACCAGTACCCTCTTCAATACTCTCGATCGGACCAGACAGGCCAATCGCACTTTGCAACTTCGCAACGGTGATGGTCACAGTCTGCGGTGCTGTCGCAGCATAGTTGTCGTCACCGGAGTATACGATGACGATCTCGTTGGCACCCGCGGGCAGATCTGCCAACGGCAAACTTGCCTTACCGCCCTCAACCGGTACCACGATAGGCGTTCCGCCGTTGATGGTGAACGAGACTGAGCCGTTAGCATCCGAAGGCAACTCAACAGTCAGTTCATCGTCAGAACCAATCTCAACTGCACCCACCGGAATCTCGATCGCAAAATCGTCTTCGCTCAACGACTTCTTGGTGATCGTGATTGTCAATGCCTGCGAGGTTGTCGCTGTTGTGAAACGTGCATCACCTGAATAGGTTGCGGTGACCGCGTGCTCAGCGATTGTCAGATCGGATAGCGTCACCTCAGCAGCGCCGTCGACCACGTTGACCGGAGAACCATAAACCTCACCGTCGACCAGGAAGGTCACGGTGCCTCCCGCAGTAGCCGGCAGTGTGGCTTCGACGACAACTTCGTTGCCCGCCTCCACACTTGGCGTTTGTGTCGACAACGTGATGGATCCGGCACGTTTGACGACCTCAAAGGTTGCAGCGCTCGAGTCCACCGCCTCGTAGGTGGCATCTCCGGAGAACTTTGCTACGACGGTGTATTCGTCGATGTCTAGGTCCTCAAGAATCAACGAGGCTTGACCATCAGCCACGTTAACCGGGCTCTGGTCGTCGCCGTTCACTACGAAGATCACGGAACCGGCAGCATCCGCAGGCACGGTAGCCACAACGAGCGCATCGTCACCGATGAGAACGTCGGCCGTTGGCACTGCGAGGGAGACCGATCCGGTCTTCTTCACAATGACAAGGCTTTGAGCTGGTGAAACGCCACCGTTGTGATTGTCATCCCCGAGGTACTCGGCTGTGACGCTGTACGTTCCTGCAGGCAATGTGCTTGTTTGCAACAGCGCGACACCGAGGTTCACTGACACCGGATCGCCGATGTTTTCAGTGCCGTTCTTGAACTGCACCTCACCAGTCGCAGTCGCCGGCAACACAGCCCGCAGATTGACGCTCGTACCAACTTCAACAGGCTCGGTTGCGATGGGATCCAGGTTCACCCCGACGTTGTGCTTGTTCAGGGTCATCACCACGGGATCAGCGGTCGCGCCAAGGTAATCTGCATCCTCCACAACCTCAACACCGTAACTGGTAGTACCGACCGGCGGAGAAACGAAGATTGATACTTTTCCGTCCTCATCCGTCGTACCGGTATTAACAATGTCATCATCAAGTGTGACGTTCACGGTCCGACCTTCTACGGCAGGGGTCACCGTCACATGGATCGGCAGGCTTTGCAGCGCAAAGAACTCACCGCCACCACCGGCAGTGATGGACGAGATCGCCTTGGTGATGGTGATGTCGTGCGATCCGCTTGACGGAGCGTAGAAGTCGTCACCGAGGTAGTTCACGGTCACGGTGTTCTCGCCGCCGCTCAGCGCCGAGACATCAAGAGTCGCCTCATTGTTGCTATCAAGGTCAACTGGATCACCGATGTTCTCGCCTCCTGCCGAGAACTGAACCTGACCAGTTGCGGCAGCCGGAGTGACTGTGGCGGTGATGACTTCACCAGAGTTGCTCGCGGCAGTTGCTGGACCCGACAGAGCGATGTCGCTTGCGAGACGACCGACCTCGATCTCAACCACAGCAGCAGCGCTAGCGCCGTTACCCGCCACGGTGACAATCGCAGAATAGGTGCCGGCAGCTGCGTAAGTGTGCGTTCCGCTCACCACACCGTCATCAACGACGCCGATGTCAGCTGCAGAACCATCGCCCCAGTTGATCGTGGCCGAGAACGGTGCCTCGCCTCCGGTCACGGTGGCGAGGTCCACTGTGAATTCCTGCGTTACGGTCTGTTCGGCCACAACTTCGGCGTCAACCTGTGGCGCCACGACAGCAGCCTCGACCGGCTTCTCGGTCGCCACCGTGTACAGGTGGACCTGACCTTCCGGCTTGATGTCGCCCACCTTTGGCGGTAACTGGATGTAGTCAACCGTCTTCGGCTCACCTTCCCCGTCGACGTCTAACCATACTGGCTGTGTGGCGAAGATCGCCGAGTACAAATTGTCGTCTTGGCTCTCACCAAACAGACGCCCCTGCGGACGGAAAACTGGCGTGTTCTCGATGTTCTCCCAGTTGGATGCCGTTCCTGTAGCCCAGTCGGCAAATGAAACAGTAACCGTCTGAGTCGACCCGTCGGTAAAGACGATTGTCAGGTCACGTGTTTGCGTGCCCTCGTTTCCAGCACCGAAGAATGAGATCTTCTCGGCACCATCGGGCAACGATACGTTCCAGGACTGTCCTGCCGGGATCAATGTGTCGGGCTGGCCGACTGGGATGTCCGGAACCTCAAAGTAGAAGTCTTCGCCGCCGATCTGCGCCACACCTGTCTCGCCGAATGTGTATCCGAGTGCAGCAAGTTTGACACGGTCATAAGCGTATGAGTTGCCATCACAGTTCGCGGCGGTGCCAGTGATCGTGAAACAAGTCAGATTCGCCAGGTCTTCGAACTGTCCGGTCAGTGAATCATCAGCGATGACCGTCAGGGTGAAGTCCGCAACGGCGCTCGCTTCATCAAGGGTCGCAACGATCTGGGCGTTGAAGGTACCGGCTTGTTGCGGGCGATGCGCTGGGTCGAGCGTTACCGTAACACCGTTCTCGGTCTCGGTGAGTACTAGTGGAAGTTCAGTTTCCACGACGTCGTTGAGAACCAACTTCGCAGCAAGATCGTTTCCTGGCTCGACTGTGCCTAGTCCGGTAATCACACCGAGTGTCTTGCTGCTTGCTTGCCCGGCTCGCAATTGTGTGTCAGATACCTCTGTGACCTTGAGGTCGCCCGTGAATGGACTATCGGAGATGACGATGTCATCGACAAATCCGGATGTCACTGTGCCAGCAGTAGCCCCGGCTTCGTCATATCGAATGATCACCTTGTTGATTACATTGCCAGCCAGTTCGCCGAGCGGAACCGTGACTTGGTTCCATTCATCTAGTGTGAGAGCGGCCGCCTGGTCCGCAGTGGTGAATGCATTCCCTCGGATATCTGCCAGTTCCGCAACCTGCGTGGCGACGCCGATATTGGTGCCTTCCGCGTCTGAGTACTCCACATCAACCACAGCATATCTACCACTATCCGATGTCGGTTTAATGCGATAGCTCAGTGCGGTGTTGGAGCCGATCACAACGTCGAGATCCTGATGTGCCACGATAGCCGAACTTGCGTCGTCAGAAGCGAGCGCGCCACCGGCGTATGCCAAGGCAGTGCTATTTGAGGTGTCACCCTCAGAACGGGCGTCGGCCGCTTTGATTGCCAGGTCTGGATAATCTGGCAGGTTCGTGGTCAATGTCCATTCCGACAGTTGTAACCGACCGCCGTTGTCACCGGTCACACGCATCTGCACCCATTTGTACGATCCAGGCGATGCTGCGGCGAAGTGTTGGCTGCCGCGCCGATACGCGGAACTAGCAACATCGACGCGCTGGTCAATCTGGGTCCATCCGTCTGTACTGGCTGGCGTAGCAGCGGCTTCGGGATCGTTGGTGGCCCAAATCGTCCAATTCTTCGGATCGCGCTCTGGCGCATCGTTACCGGCAGTAATGATGTATCCGTCAATCTGGGTCTCAGTGCCCAACTCGTACAACATGTAGAAGTTCGCGTAGTTGATTCCCGAAGCAACTAACGCCTTAGTCGTGTAGTCGCCATCATGTGCCTTATCGAAATTCTCGTTACCGGCCTGCCAGCCGTTGGTCGGGTTCGACGAAGCGCTCGCGATCTCCGAGGGCAGGATGCGCTTACTCCGAGTAGAAGGCGCGTCTGTGGTAAGCAGCGTCCAATCGGACATCTGCATGCGTGCTTCAGTATTTGCCTCGATTACGGTGATTCGGTAGTACTGGTATGAAGCAGGGGTATCGATCGAGAACCGCTTCGATGCACGGCGTGCTCCAAAGGACGCATCGGTGACCGTATCAATCTGTGTCCATGAACCATCGTCCGGATCAGTGGCGGCAGATGCGGAATTGGAGCCGTAAATTGCCCAATTCTTCGGGTCTCGCGAGACGTTATCGTTAGCTGAGGTTATCTCGTATCCCGTGGCCGTCACTGCTTCACTGAGGGTATAGATAGCATGTGTCGGATTGCCTGGCGCAAGGTCTCTTCCTATGAGCCATTTCGTCGTCTTCTCGCGGTCCGCGATAAGCGTGGCATTCTCCGCACCGGAACCCTCCATGTCTGTCGAGTAAACGCTTGTGACAAGATCCATCGCTGAATCGGTCTCACCGCGCAGGTTCACAGACGGTTCGTATGTGACTCTTGAGAGCGGCTGAGGCTGTCCGGACTCATAGCTGGTCGACCAACTACCACCTTGGATGGGGTCGGCATATGCGCCAGGCGCGGTCAGACCCATCAGGGATGCAGATAGCGCTAACGCGGTACCTGCGGCTAGCGCGCGACGGCCTCGTCTTGCGCTGCCAAGGCCGCCAGAAGACGGCGCTGGGGATGGACGCATGGGTGTACTCCCGATTCTTCCTCGTCGAAACTAGGGGCAGGCAACGCATCCGGCCACATCACTGTGGTCACGGTACGACAACGCTGTCATGCACTTGAACCCTACGGCTTGGTCAGATGGGAGTCAAGAAGCGCTTAGTCCTGTTTCGGGGTACACTCCGCCAAGTGTTAAACGCGGGCCGTCGCGACAACGGAAACAGTGAACATGATCACCCGCGGATCTGCCTTCGATAAGTGCTGCCGTTTGACGGATCAATACGTTCAAACCGGCAATGAAACGCTGGCCGGGTATCTCGACTGCGCTCGATCAGCACAGCGAGATACCCGGCCAGCATGGTGGTTTCGACCCTTCGAGGGAGCTCAGGACAGCGCAAGCTCAAACCAACGAAGGGTGGTTTCGATTAGGCGGTGACGAGAGACCTCAGCACGTACTGCAGGATTCCACCGTTGCGGTAGTAATCCGCCTCACCCGGGGTGTCGATTCGCACCACAGCGTCAAAGGAGACAACCGAGCCATCAGCTTTGGTTGCAGTGACCTGGACGGTCTGCGGCGTGTGTCCGTCATTGAGCACGGTCACACCGGTGAAGTCGAAGACCTCGGTGCCGTCGAGACCAAGTGAGTCGGCGGATTCACCTGCCGGGAACTGCAGCGGCAATACACCCATGCCGATCAGGTTGGAGCGGTGAATACGTTCGAAGCTCTCGGCAATCACCGCACGTACCCCCAGCAGACGGGTTCCCTTCGCGGCCCAGTCACGGGACGAGCCAGAGCCGTACTCCTTACCACCAAGGACCACCAGCGGGATGCCCGCAGCCGCGTAATCCTGCGCTGCATCATAGATGAATGACTGCTCACCGGTGAGGAAGTTGAAGGTGTAGCCGCCCTCTACCCCGTCGAGCAACTGGTTGCGCAGACGGATGTTTGCGAAGGTACCGCGGATCATCACCTCGTGGTTGCCTCGGCGTGAGCCATACGAGTTGAAGTCGCGGCGCCCCACACCGTTGGCCTCGAGATACTGCGCGGCTGGCGTGCCCGGCTTGATAGCGCCGGCCGGCGAGATGTGGTCAGTTGTGACCGAGTCGCCGAGTTTGGCCAGTACGCGGGCACCGGAGATGTCCGAGACCGGTTCAGGCTGCATCCCCATACCCTCGAAGTACGGAGGCTTACGCACGTAGGTGGACGAGGCGTCCCACTCGAAAGTCGAACCAATCGGCGTGTCCAAGGAACGCCACCGCTCGTCACCGGCAAAGACATCCGCGTAGTCGCTGGTGAACATCTCCCGGTTGATAGAGCCGTCGATGGTCTCTTGGACTTCCTGAGCGCTGGGCCAGATGTCAGCGAGGAAAATCGGAGCGCCGTCATCGGTGTGACCAAGTGGTTCGGTCTCGAAGTCGAACTCCATGGTTCCCGCCAGAGCGTAAGCGATCACGAGCGGCGGCGACGCGAGGTAGTTCATCTTGACGTCAGGGTTGATACGCCCTTCAAAGTTTCGGTTTCCAGACAGGACCGAGACAACCGCGAGGTCGTTCTCATTGACCACGGCTGACACCTCTTCGGCCAATGGCCCAGAGTTACCGATGCAGGTGGCGCAGCCATAGCCGACCAGGTGGAAACCCAACTTTTCCAGATACGGCCACAGGCCGGCCTTCTCGTAATAGTTGGTGACGACCTGCGAGCCGGGTGCCATGGAGGTCTTGACCCATGGCTTGGCCATCAGACCTTTTTCGACTGCCTTCTTGGCGAGCAGGCCGGCCGCCAACATCACGGATGGGTTTGAAGTGTTGGTGCAGGAGGTAATCGAAGCGATCGCGACTGCGCCGTGGAACAGGTCGTAGGTATTGCCCTCGGGGGTCGTCACCGGGTAGGTCCGTTGGATGCCGCTTCCGGCGGCAATGGCGGGTGCGTCGGAGGCCGGGAACGACTCCCGTGCGGCCTCGTCCACCCCGTTCTGGCTCAGCGGTGCGTAATTGGGCAGGTCGTGCAAGAACTGTTGCTTGGCCGCACTCAGTTCAATGCGGTCCTGTGGACGCTTCGGACCGGCGATCGAAGGAACGACCGTGCTGAGATCGAGTTCGAGGTATTCGGAGTACGCGGCTTCGCGGGACGGGTCGTGCCACAGTCCCTGTTCCTTCGAGTACGCCTCGACCAGAGCGATCTGCTCATCGGAGCGACCGGTCAGACGCAGGTAGTCCACGGTGACGTCGTCGATCGGGAAGATGGCAGCCGTCGATCCGAACTCTGGGCTCATATTTCCGATAGTGGCGCGGTTCGCCAGCGGCACCTGAGCGACGCCCGCCCCGTAGAACTCGACGAACTTGCCGACGACTCCGTGCTGGCGCAGCATCTGCGTGATGGTGAGCACCACGTCGGTCGCCGTCACACCTGACGGAATGGTTCCGGTCAGTTTGAATCCAACGACCCGCGGGATGAGCATGGAGACCGGCTGGCCGAGCATTGCGGCCTCGGCCTCGATGCCGCCGACGCCCCAGCCGAGCACGCCGAGACCGTTGACCATGGTGGTGTGGGAGTCAGTGCCGACACAGGTGTCCGGATAAGCGCGGACAACACCTTCGACCTCGCGAGTCATGGTCACCCGTGCCAGGTATTCGATGTTGACCTGGTGGACGATGCCGGTGCCGGGTGGCACGACCTTGAAGTCGTCAAAGGCCGTCTGCCCCCAACGCAGGAACTGGTAGCGCTCGTGGTTACGCTCGTATTCGATCTCGACGTTGCGCTCAAAGGCGTCTGGACGACCAGCGACGTCGATCTGCACCGAGTGGTCGATGACCAGTTCAGCGGGCGCGAGGGGGTTGATGCGTTCCGGGTCTCCCCCGAGGTCGCCGACCGCCTCGCGCATGGTGGCGAGATCGACAACGCAGGGCACACCAGTGAAGTCCTGCATGATCACACGGGCCGGGGTGAACTGAATCTCAGTATTCGGCTGTGCGGTGGGATCCCACGACGCAATGGCATTGATGTGATCGGCAGTGATGTTCGCACCGTCTTCGGTACGAAGCAGGTTCTCCGCAAGGATCTTCAGACTGAACGGCAGTTTCTCGGTGCCGGGCACGGCTGAGAGGCGGAAGATCTCGTAATCGTTATCTCCGACGCTCAAGGTTCCCTTGGAACCAAATGAATCGACGCGACTCATGGACGCAACTCCTTATTCCAGGTTGCTCATGCGCCAACCTGGGCAAGGTGGACGCAACTGGGGGTTTCACTTCACCCTATCGCAATATCTTGACGTCAAGATAATCGAGCGTGTCGTGGACATTCGCCCCGACCGCCAAGACATGGCGCTATGCGTCAGCCAGCGCGCCCCACTTCTTACAGTGCCACCGATAGATCAGTTCGATCAGCACCCAAGCCACCACCATGCACACGGCACAAGCGGCCCAGTTCGCCCAACCCACAACTTCCAACTCGAAGAAGTCCCGTACAAAGTCGATCTGATAGGCGGTGATGCCTGCCGCGGCGAGTCCGCCGAGCAAACCGACCTTCCACCAGGTGAACGGACGAGCCAAAGTACCAACCAGCCACAGCCCTGCACCGATCAGAACCGCGGTTGTTGCGGTGCGGCCCAATTCTGGATTCTCGTTACCGCCCAGATAGCTGTAACTGACAAAGATTCCGGCACCGAGCACGACCCCCACCGGGATGGCGTAGGACAGCACCCGTTTCAGGAAGCCAGCGACATACCTGCGATTATTCGGCGGCAGCGCCAAGAAGAAGGCCGGAATGCCGATAGTCAAAGCGCTGGCCAACGTCAGATGCCGCGGCAAGAACGGATACGGCCAGGACAACAGCACCACGGCAAGCGCCAACAGGAACGAATAGGCGGCCTTGGTCAGGAACAGCGTGGACACTCGTTCCATATTCGCCATAACCCGGCGGCCCTGCCCCAGCACTCCGGGCAGGGTGGAGAACCGGCCATCCAACAGCACGATACGAGCGACGGCTTTCGCGGCCGCTGCGCCGTTGCCCATCGCAATGCCCAAATCAGCATCCTTCAGGGCGAGGGAATCGTTGACCCCGTCACCGGTCATCGCCACAACATGGCCATCTGACTGGAGGGCATGGACGATAGCGCGTTTTTGCTCCGGCACCACTCGTCCAAAAACGTGATGCTCTCTAAGAACCTGCGCCAACTCGTCAGGATCGGCGGGCAAGTCCCGGGCATCGTATCCGACGAGATTCTGCCCGGTCCCCAACAGATCGACTTCGGTGGCGATAGCCGCCACCGTTGCGGGGTTGTCCCCCGAGATCACCTTGGCGGTGACGCCCTGATCACGGAAGTACGCCAGTGTCTGCGCCGCGTCCGAGCGGATATGTTCACCGAGCACCGCGATCAGCACGGGTTCCAGATCGGCGGACAGCGGCACGTCCGGGTCGGGCAGCGCAGTCGCCCGGGCCAGCAGCAGCACTCGGGCTCCCGTACCTGCCTGGTCTAAGACCGCCTCAATGGCGCGGCGGGCATCGTTGTCGCTCCGGCCCGCCAACAGGACTTCTGGGGCACCGAGCACCCAGTTCGCGACCACGCCCGCGGAGTCCTCCGTGGCAGCTGCGCTCCACTTTCTCGCGGACGAGAACGGCACAGCTTCCAGTCGCTTCGCGGACGTCAACTCTCCTAGGCCTTCGGCCAGTGCCTGCGAGGTGGCATTGCCACCGTCGGCAGTGGCCACCGCCAGCAAGGCTTCTTGCGCCTCGTCAACATCGGCGAGCAACTGAATATCGCGCAGCGCAACAGTCCCATCGGTGATGGTCCCGGTCTTGTCCAAACACAGCACGTCCACGCGAGCAAGGATCTCAACAGCCGGAAGTTCTTGGACGAGCACCTTCTGGCGCGCCAACAACATCGCTGCGAGCGCGAAGTTCATCGATGTCAGCAGGACCAGACCGTCAGGGATCATCCCGACCACGCCTGCGACGGCTTGGACGATGGCGTCTTTCCAGTTGTCATCGACGAGTACGTTGCTCCAGCCGCCCGTGGCGCGCAACTGGCTGTTTGCGAGCAGCAGTGCGATCGGGACGATGAGAAGTGAGACCCACTTCAGAATCGTGTTGATGCCTGCTTGCAGTTCCGAATGGGCACGGGAGAATTTCTTCGCGGCCGCTGTCAGACGGTTGGCGTAGCCATCGGCGCCTACTCGTGTGACTCGGTAGGTGGCGGTGCCCGCGACGATGGCGGAGCCGGACAGTAACTCGTCTCCTATGGCCTTGCGCACGGGTTTCGATTCACCGGTGAGCAGTGATTCGTCTACTTCGAGTCCGCCGACTGCCAGGCATTCGCCATCAGCGGGCACCTGATCACCGGTGCTGATGTGCACCACGTCGTCAAGGACGATCTCGTCGATCTCTATTCGCTGCTGTGATCCGTCACGCGTGACCACGGCGTGTGGCGCGGACAAAATGGCAAGTTTGTCGAGCGTGCGTTTAGCTCGTAGTTCTGTGACGACGCCGATCACGATATTGATGATCATCACGAACCCGAACGCCGCATCGGGCCATCGGCCAGTGCTGAGAACCAGAACCAGTGCGGTTGCCAGAATCAGGTTGAACAACGTGAAGGTGTTCGCCCGCAAGATCGCGGAGATGGAACGCGACGAACGGTCATCAGTGATATTGACCTTGCCGTCAGCGACACGTTGCTCGACCTCGGCGCCGGTCAATCCGGATACGGGGGTGGTGCTGGTCTCCTGCGTGGTGTGCGGGGTTTCCATAGCTGCCTTACGGTGCGGGCGACGAGTTGATGGGTGTCAGCAGGGCGACCGATTCCATGTGGTGCGTTGCCGGGAACAGGTCGAAAGATCTTAAACGCTGCAATTGGTAGCCATGTTGAGCGAAGTACTTCACATCGCGGGCCAACGCGGCAGGATCACAGGCCACGTAGATGACGGCCTGTGGCTGAAGGTTCGCTATGGAGTCGACCACCTCACGTCCGGCACCGGTGCGCGGCGGGTCTAGGACGACCGCATCCATTCGCTCATAGGAGGCGAGCGCCCCGCGTCTGAAGGACCTGTCGACTTTGTCGTGTTCCAACGTTGCTTGTTCGTGAGCAGCGAGGTTGCGCCGAGCGTCTTTGACCGCTTCTGCTCCTGATTCCACTGCGATGACGCTGCCGCGCGATGTGACAGCCTGGGCAAGCGGCAAGGTGAACAGGCCAGCCCCGCTATACAAATCGAGCACATTCAGTCCTGCGAGGTCACCGAGAGTTCGCAGTTCCGCGAGGACCGCGCCTACCAAGACCGCTGGAGCGCAGCGATGTATCTGCCAAAACCCCATGGCGTTGACGCGGTAGTGCCACTCGTCGTCACCGACCCGCACCACCTCGCGGACTCGCCGACCGATGGAACGTCGATCCGGACGCCCGCGCCGCCACGGCTTGCCACCGGCGAAAAGCAGTGCGTCACCGCCCGAAGGGTCGACCAGGTGAAGTTCGGTTCCGGGACGCCAGGGAAAGGAGAACACACGTTCTGCGCCCAACAGGTCTTGCAGTGCTGCTGTCGCCAGCGGCATGTCGGTGAGCGGAACGATCTCGTGGGAATGGTGCTTGCGCATGCCGACCCGACCGTGCTCGTCCGCGATCAACGAGATCCGGGTACGCCATCCCATCCCGGCGGTTTCATCGTCTCCCGGTATTGCTTCGATCTCACACGAGGTTTCAATCTCGGCAAGCCGCGTGAATTGTTCCCGCAACACGGTCGTTTTCCAACGGCGCTGCGCCGACAACGTCATATGGGCCAGCTCGGCGCCGCCGATGCCACCAGGTCCGGCTGCAGGCCACGGCGATTCGACCCGTTCTGGAGCTGCGGTGAGGATCTCCACTGCATCACCGCGCCAGTAGGACTTATGCGAGGTGTCGGTAATCCGCACCCGGGCCCGTTCCCCCGCAATGGCGTGCCGAACGAAAATGACTCTGCCCTCCCAGCGTGCGACGCAGTGTCCGCCGTGGGCCGGTGGGCCGATGTCGAGCGTGAGCACCCGTCCTGGCTCCGCTTGCGCCGATTCGTCTTGGTCGGGATCGAATGTGGCCGTCATTGGTGTTCCTGTCGTCCTCTCACCCGGTCACCTCGAGTCGCGATACCGCCGCTTAGGGAGGTGCTCGATGACGCTGCGGTCGCTGAGTCGGTCATCTGCCATGGCACCGAGGCTACGACCACGCCGGGGACAAACAATAGCCGGGTTTTGAGTCGCAGCGCACTTTGGTTGTGGAGCAGTTGCTCCCACCAGTGCGCCACCACATATTCGGGAATGAAGACCACGACGAGGTCACGCGGCGAGCGCCGCCTGATTGATTTGACGTATTGCAGCACGGGACGCGTGATTTCCCGATACGGCGAGTCAAGCACCCGCAGCGGCACCGCCATGTCGAGCTTGTCCCACAGTCGCAGCATCTCATTCGAGTCCCCGGGTTCTACCGCGACAGTGACCGCTTCGAGTTGGGAAGGACGAGTGGCCCGCGCGTAAGCAATGGCTCGCATGGTGGGCTTGTGGATACGAGAGACGAGCACGATGGCGTGAACACGCGATGGCAGCGAACGCGGCGCGTCCTCATCGGGTCGGTACTCGACATCAGCCATCACAGCCGAATAGTGGTGCGATATCGCCCGCATGACGGCGAAGATCGCAGCCATCATGAGGAGGGTCAGCCAAGCTCCGTGCGTGAATTTGGTGACAAGCACGATGACGAGCACTGACGATGTCATGATGAATCCGAAACCGTTGACTAGTCGGCTCCTGATGATGCGGCGCCGTTCTACGCTCTGGGGCGTGGTCGCCAGGATGCGGGTCCAATGCCGCACCATTCCGGCTTGGGACAGTGTGAATGAGATGAACACGCCCACGATGTACAACTGGATCAGTCTGGTCACCGACGCATCGAAGATGACGACTAGGGTGGCCGCGACGGCCGCCAGGATGATGATGCCGTTGGACAGCACGAGACGGTCACCGCGCGTGTGCAGTTGCCGCGGCAGATACCCATCTCGAGCCAGAATCGATCCGAGGATAGGAAAACCATTGAACGCGGTATTCGCCGCGAGCAGCAGGATCAGACCTGTAGCTATCGAGACGAAGTAGAACATGGGTGAGTACCCGGAGAAGATTGCGTGCGACAGTTGCCCCAGAACCGGGTGCTGCACATAGTCCTCCGGAACCGGGTGACCGTTCAGCCGCAGTTGGTTGACGTTCTCGACGAGTTTCACACCAGTCAGTCGCGCCAGCACCAGAATGCTGAGCATCATGGTGACCGCGATGCCTCCCAGGACGCTCAACGTCACCGCCGCGTTGCGTGACTTGGGTTTCTTGAACGCTGGCACCCCATTACTGATTGCCTCGACGCCAGTCAGCGCCGCAGCGCCGGATGCGAATGCCCTGGCAACGAGGAACGCACCGCCCAAACCCACCAGGCCTTGTTCGAAACCTGGTTGAGCGACAACGTCGAAATGAGCGCTTTCGACTACCGGCAACGAGCCGGTCGCATACCTGATGAATCCCACCACGGCGGTCACACCGACGCCAGCCATGAACAAGTACACCGGTACAGCCATCACTTTGCCGGATTCGCGCAACCCACGCAGATTCAGCAATGCGATGAACACGATCATCGCCACCGCGAACTGGGTCTCATGCCCACGTAGAAACGGCAACGCGCTCGCGGCATAAAGAGCACCGGAAGATACCGATACCGCGACCGTCAGCACGTAGTCGACCAGCAGCGCACTAGCCACGGTCATGCCAGCGTTTTTGCCGAGGTTCACGGTGGCTACCTCATAGTCGCCGCCACCCGAGGGATACGCCCGGACATTTTGCCGGTAGGACGCGACGACAGTAACCAGAACGACAGCCACTGCCAACCCGATCCATGGGGAGATGAGTGTCGCAGCACCACCTGCAACAGCCAAAGTCAACAGCACTTCGTCGGGTGCGTAGGCCACAGATGACAGTGCATCCGATGCGAATACCGGCAGCGCGATCCGCTTGGATAGCAGGGCACCACTGGCCCGGTCGGAACGAACCGGCCGTCCCACTATGAGTCGCTTGATAGCGGCACCGAATCCTGACACAACGAAAGCCTAATACTGCCGGCGTGAATCCAGCGACAAGAGGACCGATCGGGTATAGCGTGGACAATTGTGCACTTCGTGATTATGGGTTGCGGACGAGTCGGCTCCACACTTGCCGATTCGCTAGAGGATTACGGCCATTCGGTGGCCATCATCGACCAGAATGCCGACGCCTTTCGCCGGCTCAGCTCCGATTTCGCCGGATCGCGGGTTATCGGAGTCGGATTTGACCAGGACACGCTGAAAGAAGCCAGGATCGACGAAGCCTACGCCTTCGCCGCAGTTTCTGATGGAGATAATTCCAATATCGTTGCCGCGCGGGTGGTCCGCGAGACATTCGGCATCGATAATGTAGTGGCGCGCATCTACGACCCGCATCGCGCGGAGATTTACCAGCGATTGGGCATTCCCACCGTGGCAACCGTGCGCTGGACCGCTGATCAGGTCTTACGCCGGATGCTGCCCATAGGGGCGAATGAACTCTTCCAAGACCCGTCGGGCACCGTCTCATTGAACCAGGTTGACGTCCACTCGGATTGGTTCGGCAAACCTGTGGCCATCATTGAAAAGGCCACAGGCGCTCGTACCGCGTACCTGCTCCGCGACGGACGCGGGGTCTTCGCCACCGAAACAACCATGCTGCAAGAAAATGACACACTTTACCTCCTCATGCCGGTCGATCGTCTTGAGGAGATCGAACGGATCATGACTGCTCCCCCGCAAGGAGACAAGTCATGAAGGTGATTGTCGCGGGGGCGGGGTCAGTGGGCCGCTCCATCGCTCGAGAGCTCATCAGCAATGGCCATTCGGTCACGCTCATGGACCGGCAATCGAGTGCCATGCGTGTTCAGGATGTCCCGACAGCCGATTGGTTGCTCGCCGATGCATGTGAACTGTCTGCGCTCAATCAGGCCTCGGTCACCGAAGCCGACGTGGTCGTCGCCGCGACAGGTGACGACAAAGCGAACCTGGTGATCTCACTGCTGGCCAAGACCGAATACGGGGTGCCCCGCACGGTTGCCCGCGTCAACAATCCGAAGAACGAGTGGATGTTCACCTCGTCCTGGGGTGTCGACGTGGCCGTCTCCACGCCGCGCATCATGACGGCACTGGTTGAAGAGGCCGTCTCAGTGGGCGATCTGGTCAACATCTTCACGTTCCACCAATCCGGGGCTGACATCCTTGAAATCACGCTGCCACCCGAATCCCCTGTTGCCGGGGTGCGGATCGCGATGATCACATGGCCGCCCGATACCGTCCTGGCGGCGGTGGTGCGTGATGCCCGGCCGTTCTCCCCCAGCGGTGACGACACTCTCGAAGCCGGGGATGAACTGCTGCTGGTCAGTGGTGCTCAGTCTGATCAGGTTGCGTTGCGCGAGTTGCTCGTTGGTGCACCAGAATCCATGTGAGCCACAGGGTTGCGGCCCACAGGGGCAAGCCCATGATCAACCGCGCCGTGCCCAGCCACGCCACCTGGTCCGCGAAGTACAGCGGCAGTTGCACAGCAAGGCGTAGCCCGAATAGACCGACCCACAACCAGGACGCCAATTGGTAGCGTCGCATCAGAACCGGGTCCTGGCGCCACTTGGTCCAGCCTTTCGTAGCACCTGACTCAATACGCGATGCGTCGGTGAAACCTGCTTTGAGTCCTTCGACGACGATTCCGACGATGGGCCAGCGCACCAGGATCGAGATCACGATTGGCACGAAGTAGATTGCGTTCGTCAAGAAGCCCCAGAGGTAATAGTCAGCGGCCTCGCCGCTGCGCCATGCCCAGATCACGCCGATCGCGATGCCGACCAGACCAGAAGCGGCCTGTGTCACGGGAGTGCGCTGGATAAGCCGGATGATCATCAGCGCCAGTGCGGTCCCGCCGGCAGCGATGATCGGAGGCATCAGCTCATTGGTGATCACGAACACCACAACGAATAACGTGCCCGGAAGCATTGACTCGACCAGTCCCCTGACACCCCCGATGGCATCGAGCGGATGGAACTCGTCCGCGGTCAACGATTTGATACCGGTTGCGCCGTTGCCGGTATCTGCCGTCTCTTCGGCTGCCGCATTCGCCTGTGATGCAACTACGGAATTATCGTGGGCGTCATTCGGTGGCACGGCGATGTCGTTCAACGGCCCTCCCCGGGCATAGTGAGCAGTTCGAAGCGTGGGTTGAAGATGGTTGGAACCGACTCGCCTTGATTCGCGAATCCCTCGGCGATCATGGAACGTCCTGGTTCCACACCTGGAATGGTACGTCGTCCGAGCCAGATCAGCCTGACGGCACCGGTTTCGTCATATAACTCGGCTTCGAGCGAAGGTGCGCCAGATCGCGGCTGCACTACGACAGAACGAATACGCCCGGATATGACCACGTGGCCGCGCCTGCGTGCCTGCTGGCAGTCCTGCATCCCTTTGTCGTGGGAGCGCGCGGTGTGGTCGCCGGGAGTCATGGATTCGTGATGCGGCGCAGATGCCCGCGGGGACCGCGCCATCGTGTCACCGTCACCGAATCTCGGTGATCTCCGGGCCGCGCTCTAGCGGGTTGAAGTCCTCTTCCTTGGCCTCGTCCGCTTCTTTTGGCTTCACCGCGACGTTCGGCGGCGTCAGTGCCAGCACTTCGCGCGGCGGCCGCGCCTGCGTGCCACGATCGACCACGACGTTGGCCAGAACATCTTCTAGTTCCTTGGCCGCCTGCTCATCAGTCGCGCCCTTACCCGTGATGACTGCGCGGATGAACCAACGCGGGCCGTCAACGCCGATGAATCGGGCAGGAGCAAGCGCCTGCTTCCCTGATTGAGGCAGTTTCACCGGCGTCTGGGCGAAGAGTTCGGTCCCGAAGGGGCCTTGCTTCTCATCAGCGACTCCACCGTCACGGGTTAGTTTTGCTGCCAACTCGTCTCGGACCTCGTCCCAGACTCCGTCATGACGCGGTGCGGCAAAAACGTTGAGTTGTAGTGAGGTGCGGTGCAGATCCAGGGTCAAACCGCCTAAGTTGCCCTGCTGATCTGCTTGGAGACGGATCTTCATGCCGTCAACACCCGGCACCCGAAGCGCGCCGAAGTCCATCCGTCCTTCGAGGTCGGGACGTTCGGTCACGTCCCACGGGCCGCGTCCTTGCTCGTCCGCAGCCGAGGTATCGGCATCGTTGGTCTCATCGACGCCATCGAGAGCCTCGTCCTGAACTTGTTGCGCGCCGGGCTCTGATTGCGCCTTCTTACGACGAAAAATTCCCACGATGACGTATCTCCTTGATTCTCAACTCAGACCACACCATCTTGCCACTATTGCGCGCTATTAGTGACCCCGGCAAGGGCACAAGGAAGCACCTGTACTTCGATCGTGTGTGATCTCGTCATTTAGTGTTCGGGGACGGACCAACCGCCCGACGACCCGAAACCGCCATCGCCGCGATGCGATCCTGGAAGTTTGGTCGCTGCGATGAAGCGCGCATGCGCTACTTCTTGAATAACCAACTGCGCGATGCGGTCACCGCGCTTGAGCACGATGGCTTCATCCGGATCTGAGTTGTACAGCGCGACTTTGATCTCACCGCGGTAGCCCGCGTCGATCGTTCCTGGTGCGTTGACCATGGTCAGACCATGCCGCACTGCCAGCCCAGAACGTGGGTGTACCAGTCCCACATACCCGTCAGGAAGTGCGATAGCGATGCCAGTGGGCACCAAGACGCGCCGTAACGGCTGGATGGTCACGTCCTGGGTGGTGACCAAGTCCGCCCCGGCGTCCCCCGGGTGAGCGTAACTAGGCAATGCGGCAGCCTCGTCCAGGACAGTGACGAGTACTTCGACTGACCCAGCACTCATGCTGCGCACTCAGTGCATACCTGTTGGCCGTTCTTCTCATAGGCCAGCTGGCTGCGGTGGTGAACCAGGAAGCAACTGGTGCAGGTGAACTCGTCCGCCTGACGCGGCAGCACCCGAACCGACAGTTCCTCACCCGACAGGTCTGCTCCAGGAAGTTCAAACCCTTCGGCAGCTTCGGTCTCGTCCTCGTCGACCACCCCGGAGCTCTTATCCGACCGCCGGGCTTTGAGCTCCTCGATCGAGTCTTCTGAGAGTTCCTCTTCAGTCTTGCGTGGTGCGTCGTAATCAGTAGCCATGCTCTGAATCACACTCCATTCGTATCCCGCGCGGGACCTCGTTCTTCGTTACTGCCCTCACCAAGCGTTTTAACGCCCGTTTTGTTCCCACCGGCGGCAAAATTGTGCCCCATTTAACACCCAAATGCACGCCGCTAGGACGGTGAGGCGTCCGGAATCTCACCCGCCTGCGCATCAATGAGGATTTCGTCTAGCGCCGTTACCGTACCCGACGCACCCGCAATAACCATAATGGGCGATGGCGCCCCGTTCGCAAGCCCACGCACGACACCGCCCGCTTCTTCGACGATGAGCCCTCCTGCCGCGTAATCCCAAAGGCCCAAACCCTGCTCATAAAGGGCATCAAGCTGCCCCTGTGCAACGCGGCACAGGTCGAGTGCCGCCGACCCGATCCGACGAATATCGCGTATCTGTGGCAACACCTCGACCAGCACCCGGGCTTGATGCGCCCGACGCGCCGGGTCATACCCGAATCCGGTACCGACCAATGACATCGACAGTCCTGGCGGCGGGCCGATCCGCAGGCGGGTGTTGTCCTGCCATGCGCCGTGACCCTTCGCCGCCCACCAAGTCTTCTCGGCACGAACATGGTGCACAGCGCCCGCAAGCATCGTCCAACCAGACTCGTCCGATGACCGTGATCCGACCGCAACCGACACCGCATATTGGTCAATGCCGTACAGATAGTTGGCAGTGCCGTCAATGGGATCGACTATCCAGGTCAGTTCACCGCGGGAGTGATCGCCTGATTCTTCACCGAAGAATCCGTCGTCGGGACGCGATTGCTGCACCCAACCCTTGATGAGCGTTTCAACGTCACGATCCATCGCGGTGACAACATCTGTGGGAGTCGACTTGGTGGCGGCGACTTCAACTCGCTCCGGCGTGTGACGTCGGATATGCGCCCCTGCTTTCTCTGCAACTTCAACCGCTAATCGGGCAAGTTCTGTGAAATCGACATCCACTCGCGCGACTGCCCCGGCCGCGGCGTTGGACAGTCCGTCAGTATGATCGCTCATGGGGCACATGGTAGTGGTGTGAGGCGAATTTTGGTGATCGGCCGCCACACCGGAAGATATCGCGTGTTCGTGTCGTAACTCGTGGCAATCTTTGGGGTAGGTACGACTACGACAGCCAGGTATCCGGTTCGTCACCTGAGCGAAATGGAGGGACGCATGTCTGATGACCAACGGTCAGACGCAGTCACGCCTGGCATATCGGAGACCGTCATTGAACTGTCACTGGTGGGTTTGCACCCCGATGGCGAACATCTGATCTTGCGAGCCGCCGGAAACACGCGTTTCGTCGTCCCCATTGATGAGAAGCTCGCGGCAGCGGTGCGTGGCGACCGTTCACGGCTCGAATACTTGCAAAGCGCCAGCTCTCTGAGCCCACGTGATATTCAGGCGCGGGTGCGCGCTGGTGAGTCGGCTGAATCCATCGCACGCGATTCTGGCATGCCTGTCACTCAGATCCAGCGACTGGAGCGCCCTGTCCTGGACGAACGTGCTTTCATTGCCAAGCAGGCGCGTCGTGCTCGAGTCGGATCGAGCCCCGATGCACCCGAATTAGGCGATCTTGTCACGGATCGGTTGGCGGCGCGCGAAGTCGAGGTCGCTGACCTGCAGTGGGATGCGACCAAACGCTCATCGTCCAGTTGGCAGGTCTCAGTCACGTTCACCGTTGGCACCAAGACCACGAGTGCGCGCTGGTCCTATGATCCGCGCAATCAGATACTCAAGGCGATTGAGGACGAGGCCCGCTGGCTTTCAGAGACCGAGTTGGCGGACGAGCCGATTCCGAATCGGCGTCACCTTTCTGCTGTCCATGACACACCCTTCGACATCGAGTCATCCGAGGCCCACGCCACCAGCGCACGTGAACTGCCTGAATCGACAGTGCCCGACCGGAGTGTTGCACCAGTAGTTCCGCTGACTCCGACCTCGCAGATTCCTGCCGTCGATACCGAAGCACTTCTCGATGACCTGGCCGCACGACGCGGCACTCGTCAAGGTTACGACCCTGACAGCTCTGACGAAGGCACTATCGCCGACTCACTTGCTGACCCTGCGACAGCCGATACGTCCGAGACCGATGAGGACGAGGCGAGTTCAGCTCGGGTCTATTCCTTGCAGCGCGCTGACATAGCTGATCCGGCGCCTGATTCCGGTGGCGGTTCCGCAGAAAATGCTGAGACCGCGCCATCACTTTTTGAACTGCCGGAATCCATTCCCGTTCCGCGCCAGGCCACGGCGCGTCCGGCTGATATTGAAGCACCGCCGGCACAATCGCCCGAGAGTTCGGCAACGGCACAGACCACTGCGCCAGATGACGAGGTGCCTCCGCCTCCTGCACCACGGACCAAGTCAGCGCGCAGTTCGCGCAAGTCGCGTTCCCAGATGCCCAGTTGGGACGAGATCGTCTTCGGCGCTAAGCCGGAGTAGCCGTCTGTCGCCAGGCAACGCTCCGCCGCCGATTCACTCAAGCAGCGGACGGCACGACCGACCGGCAAGTTACTTGTCGGCTACCTGCAACAGTTCGCTGGCATCCCCGGTCAGTGAGCCCAAACGCGATAGCGTGCGGTAGTACTTCTTGCGGTATCCCCCCTGCAACATCACATCGGTGAAGACCTGCGCTTGCGCGTCACCCAGTAGCAGTGTCGGAATATCACGGTCATAGAGCCGGTCTACGAGCACTACAAAACGCAAGGCGTCATGTTGATGTTCGAGAGCGCCGACACCGGTGAGCACCGCAAACCGCACCCCGTCGAGCATGGCTCCATACTGGCTGGGGTGGACTCGTTCGAGGTGTTTGCGCAGCACGGCGAAATCGTCGAAGGTGACTTCGCCCGCGTCCAAGCCGATCTGTTTCCAGATCTCGGCGGGGAATTGCGCTTCCGGAAGCACCAGTCCTTGAGTTCGCACGGAGCGGTGCCGGTAGTCTTCACCGTCAATGCGAATGACTTCAAACCGCGCGGCGAGGGCCTGGATCTCCCGCAGGAAGTCCTCGGCAGCGAATCTGCCCTCCCCCAGCGCTTCAGGCAATGTGTTGGATGTGGCGACAAGAGCCACGCCGTTATCGGCCAACTCACGCAGCAACCGTGACATCAGCACGGTATCGCCCGGGTCGTCCAGTTCGAACTCGTCGATGCACACCAGGCGATAATGCGAAAGTGCGGAGACTGCTTGGCTAAAGCCCAAGGAGCCAACCAAGTTGGTGTACTCAACGAATGTTCCGAAGACACAGGTTCCCGGCGCCACAGCGTGGCTCAATGCGGCCAGCAGGTGGGTCTTGCCCACACCGAAACCGCCATCGAGGTAAACCGCCGGTGGTGTCGACTGCTTGCGCAGCAACGCACCGACACCGCGTCGCCGTGGCCGATTGACCTGTGCAGCAACCTCTTGCAGCCGCTCCAGTGCTTGGGACTGCGAGGGATGTGCGGGGTTGGCGATATACGAGTTGAAGGTAGCGTCACTGAAATGCGGCGGCGGCACAAGGTCGGCGAGAAGCCGCTCGGTGCTCACCTGCGGCTGACGATCGGCAAGCCGCACAGTCGGGACGGATGTCACGTTGGACAATTTACTCCTCCACCGAAGTTATGAGGTGGTGACAGATCGAACTGAAGCGGTGATCAGAACCCGGTCTGAGACACTTCCGGGTAGTGACGACGGAACTTACGCACCTGATTGAGCAGCGCCAGCTTCACGTACAACCGCCGTTTCGGCTGGCGTTCCACCCGGTAATCGAGCGGCCGAGCCACTTTGCCGGCCCGTGCCAACCCGAGCACCCGCCGTCGCAGTGCGGCATCGAGGATGTATCGCTTGAGCAGGCCGACAGGTACGACGGTGTACAGCACCTCGTTCGTGACCGTCGTTTCTGGTACTCGTTCACGGTTGATCAGATCATCGACGACGAACAGTGCGGGGTTCGCGCCAGCGGCCGTGACGTAGTAATTGTTACGACCGATACGCGGGTTGACTTCGAAGAACCGGTAGGTGTTGTCCCGTGGGTCCCATTTGACGTCGAAGTTGGCGAAGCCGCGGTAGCCGATCGCCTCCAGCATGCGGCGAGCCGGCTCGAGGATCTCAGGGATCTCCGTGGTGAACATGGCGGCTGGGTTGCCCAATCCAGATGGAGTGTGTTCTTCCAACAGCACGTGTGCGGAACACAACAGCGTCGCTTTCCCGTTGGAGTCCACATAAGCGGTAATAGACCTCATACCGGTGTCGTCACCCGGAATGAGATCTTGGACCACAAACCGACCACGGAATCCCGCAGCCTTGAGTTTGCCCCATAGATCGTGCAGTTCATCCAAGCTACCGATTTCGAATACCTTGTACTTGCCCTCGAATTCGACCTCTTGGTAATCGGCGCTCGAAGCGGCTTTCGCGATAACCGGGAAGTCGAAGTCGACAGGCTCCGGTTCCCAGTTCGGATCAGTGGCATTCGCGAAGTCTTGGACAACGGTGCGGGGCACGTCGAGACCATGCTGCTGCGCGATCTCAGTGAATGTCGCTTTGTCGCTCAGCGCATGCAACAACTCGACGTCAAGGAACGGCAGTTGATAGTGCGGGGCTAACTCGTCGCGGTGTTCGACGACGACCCGTACCAGCCAGTCGCTATTGGCTAGCAGCAGCAACGGCGGGCCTTGGTGTTTCTTCGCGACGTCAAGCAGCGCGTCGACGAGGTCGCGCGGGCTGTGTCCATCGTCCACGAGCACGCTCTCGATGATCTGCGAATGGGCAATGGGGCCAAGGGCCGCACCGCTGACGACGATGGAACGCACGGCGTACGCCTCGTGGAAGGACCGTGCCAGCGCGTACACCCCGATGTCAGCACCGAGGATCACCGGCTGGGCCGGCGGCGCAGGGTGCGCCGCCGGCCGGGAACCGGACGTCATGACTGTTGGGTCTCGCTGCGGTCGCCAGACCATTCCGTGTGGAACACCCCTGGGATATCGACACGGTTGTAGGTGTGAGCACCGAAGAAATCGCGCTGTGCCTGGATGAGGTTCGCAGGCAGACGTTCAGCGCGCACTCCGTCGTAGTAGGCCAGGGACGAGGAGAACGCGGGAGTCGGCACGCCGTTGTAGGCTGCGGCAGCCACCACGCGACGCCATGCTGCAAGGCCGTTGCCGACCGCGTCGGTGAAGTACGGGTCAGCAAGCAGCAGCGGCAGTTGCGGGTTGCGCTCGTATGCTTCGGTGATGCGGTTCAGGAACCGCGCGCGGATGATGCACCCGCCACGCCAGATGCGGGCCATGGCACCGCGATCGATGTTCCAACCGTATTCTGCGCTGGCGGCTGCAATCTGGTCGAAGCCCTGCGAGTAGGCGACGACCTTGGACGCGTACAGTGCCTGACGTACATCCTCGATGAACGCGTCGCGGTCGCCGATCTGCCACTGCTGGGTGTGGGCCGGAAGCACTCGTCCGGCTTCACGCTGCGGCACGGAACCCGACAATGCGCGCGCAAAAGTCGCTTCAGCGATTCCGGTGATCGGAACGCCCAGGTCAAGACCGTTCTGCACCGTCCAGCGGCCGGTGCCCTTTTGCTCAGCGCGGTCAGCGACGATGTCGACGAATGCCTGGCCAGTCTTCGGGTCGTTGTGCTGCAGCACATCCGCGGTGATTTCGATCAAGAATGACTCAAGGTCACCGGTGTTCCACTGCTCAAAGATCTTGCCGATCTCCCCTGCGGAGATGCCAAGACCGTTACGCAGCAGGTCGTAGGCTTCGGCGATCAACTGCATGTCGGCATACTCGATGCCGTTGTGCACCATTTTGACGAAGTGTCCGGCGCCGTCTGGGCCCACGTAGGTCGCGCAAGGCACACCGTCAACCTTGGCTGCGATGTTTTCGATGATGGGGCCCAAGGTGGTGTAGGACTCCGGGTTGCCGCCGGGCATGATCGAAGGACCGTTCAGCGCGCCTTCCTCACCGCCGGAGACTCCCATGCCGACGAAGTGGATGCCCTTCGCAGCCAGTGCGTTCTCGCGGCGAATGGTGTCTGGGAAGTGCGCGTTTCCGGCGTCGATGATGATGTCACCCTGGTCAAGCAACGGCACCAGTTCGTCAATGACAGCGTCTGTCGGACCGCCAGCTTTGACCATCACAATGATCTTGCGAGGGCGCTCGATGGAGGCCACGAAGTCAGCCGTGGACTGCGAGGGAAGGAAGACTCCGTCGCTGCCGTGTTCGGCGATCAGTGATTCGGTTCGCGCGTAGGAACGGTTGTGGACTGCGACACGGTAACCGTGCCGCGCGATGTTCCGGGCAAGGTTGCGTCCCATGACGGCGAGCCCAGTGACCCCGATCTGTGCCAGATCAGACATACGTGTTGATCCCCTCGTAATGTGTATTTGAGTCGATGACCTTTCCACCCCAGCCTAGTGCGTAAGACGTTCCGCTCGTGCACCGCGTGCCTTGCCACGGTCGAAGAGGCATGGCACCTATGCTGGCAAAGTGAGGCAAGCACTCCCTAGGGAAGCCCCTGAAGAGTTCCTCGCAGCACTTCGTTCGCTGCGAGATGCCGTGGTGCGCCCGGAAATCGAATTGACCGAAATCCGCGCCCCCCACATGATTGCACCTTTTGCCGCAGCTCTCAGTGGTGAAGTCACTGACATTTTGCCAGAAGGAGTGAGCAGAGGCCCGGGGCGTCCGTTTCCTGGGCAACGCTGCGATGGCCGGTTCGTGCTGTTGTACGACCCAGAAGGACAATCATCCTGGCGCGGAAACTTTCGTATCGTCGTGTTGGCGCGTGCTGCGATGGATCCCGACGTTGCGGCCGATCCCATGCTTCCGACGGTGATGTGGGACTGGCTCGACGAGTCACTCGCACATGCTGAGGTCCAAGAAGACACCCGGGCTGGCACTGTCACTAGGATGCTGTCGCAAAGCTTCGGCGAGATCGAACAGGCGACTGAAACCGTCGACGTCGAGATTCGCGCGTCGTGGACCCCGCGCGATGAGCACATCGGACGGCATCTGACGGCCTGGACACAGCTCATGTGCCAGTGCGGCGGTCTGGAGCCTGCAACGCCAACGCACCCTGTGGTGAAAAGAGACCATCATTGAGCGCTGAAGTATCTACCGACGACAACCCTGTTGAACTTCGCGATCTCACTGAGCCAAGAGATGGCGTTCCACCAGTGCTGACGACTGAGCGCGAATTGAAACGTGCCGCTGACGCGTTGCGGGCCGGGACCGGACCGGTGGCCGCTGACGCCGAGCGCGCTTCAGGTTACCGCTACGGCCAGCACAACTATCTCGTGCAATTACGGCGCGAGGGTGCCGGTACGTTTTTGATCGACCCGATCGAGTTGCCAGACCTCAGTGAAATCAGCACTGCCCTTGACGGCGTGGAGTGGGTTTTCCATGCCGCCAGCCAGGACCTCATCCCACTGCGAGAACAGCGACTGTTCCCCACTCGGATCTTTGACACGGAGTTGGCTGCTCGACTACTGGGGATGCCCCGGGTGGGCCTGAGTACCGTCGTGGCCGAGTTACTCGGTTTACGGCTGGCGAAGGAACACTCCGCTGCCGATTGGTCTATTCGCCCGCTGCCTGCGGAATGGCTGCAGTATGCCGCTTTGGATGTCGAGGTGCTGGTCGAGTTGCGCGACATTCTCGAACAGCGACTCATCGATGCCGGAAAACTGTCTTGGGCCACGCAGGAATTTACCGCCGTGCTCGGTGCCGTGGCCCCTGAGCCTCGCCTCGATCCCTGGCGCCGTATCTCGCACATCAGTGAGCTGCGCAGCAGGCGGGCGTTGGCAGTAGCGCGGGAGTTGTGGCTCGCTCGTGATCGCAATGCCCGGCAACGCGATATCTCTCCGGGCCGGATCCTGCCTGATCGAGCAATCATCAAGGCCGCCCAGGTACAGCCTCGCACCATTCCCGCGTTGCTGGAGTTACGCGAGTTTGCTGGAAAGAACACCAGACAGCGCGGTTCGTTGTGGTTGACCGCGATCACGCGTGCGTTGACGTTGCCCGAGAATGAACTGCCGACCATGCGCGGTCCGGCCGGTGACGGCCCGCCTCAACCGCGGCTATGGAAGGATCGGGCTCCGCTGGCAGCCGCACGATGGGCAACGGTAAGACCCGCAGTGGTGGCTCGTGCCGAAGAGCTGAATCTGCCGGTTGAGAACCTGCTGCAACCAGACATCGTGCGCCGGTTGTGCTGGGACGATTCGGTCTCGGCCGATGACGTGGCAGATTTCCTGGCGTCACGCGGCGCTCGTCCCTGGCAGATCGAGCAGACCGCCGACACTATTCGTGCGGCGTTACGCGATGTGGTGCCGCCGACTACTTGACCGTGAAGCCGCGAGAGCGAAACTGTTCCCGAACTCGTTCGACTAGTTCTGGTGACGGCGGCTGGGTCTCTTCCAATTCGTAGGCGTAACCGAGGGCGTCCCACTTGTCCCGTCCCATCTGGTGGAACGGCAGGACTTCGACACGACTGACGTTATCGGGCCACCGCGACACGATGTCAGCGACCTTCTCGACATTGTCGAAATCATCAGTCAGACCGGGGACGAGCACGAACCTCGCCCACACTTCGATGCCGCGTGCCGCGAGTCGGTCTCCGAAGTCGATGGTGGGCTGCAGATCACGCCCCGTGGTCTTTTTGTAAGTTTCCGGATCGCCTGATTTTACGTCGAGCAGGACGAGGTCAATGGTGTCGAGCATCTCGTCAGTGCAGTTGGCCCCGAGATAACCCGAAGTGTCGATACAGGTGTGAATGCCCATATCGTGGGCGCCTTTAAGGATGGTGGCAGCGAACCGCGGCTGCATCAGGACCTCGCCACCCGAAATGGTCAGTCCTCCCCCGGTCGCTTTAAAGACACCCCGGTATCTGCGGATCTTGTTCAGCAGGACCTCAGACGTGACGGCTTCTCCATCCTTCATTTTGAAGGTGTCAGGATTGTGACAGTACAGGCAGCGCAGCGGGCAACCCGCCATGAATACCGTCATACGCGTTCCTGGACCATCGACCGCTGTGACAAGTTCCCAGGAGTGGATCGATCCCAAGGTTCCGTCACGCATCATCGCCAACTTGTCGCGATGCTCCACCTCTACGGAGGCTAGCCCTGTCGTTCCTGCGCCCATGGTGCGGGCTTGTGGTGCTTCAAAGTCCTGATCACGGCGGCTTTCAGCAGCGTCGTCTTTGTCGAGCGGCCCGCGACCGATACCGAGCAGGATCGAACTGCCGTCGCGTGCGCCATAACTTGTCTCAGTCATGGAGCTTCCCTCCTGCCGTGCTCAGTTGATGCGTTTGACTAACGGCTGTGGCCGTCGGCGCGAAGTCGCGCACCGACGGCCACAGTCGCTGATATCGAGCCTACCCTCAAGCGGACTGGTGGAATGTCCGAGAGAGCACGTCGAGCTGCTGTTCGCGAGTCAACTTCACAAAGTTCACTGCATAACCCGAGACACGGACCGTCAGGTTCGGGTACTTGTCGGGGTTCTCAATGGCGTCTTCGAGAGTCTCGCGGTTCAGCACGTTGATGTTCGCGTGGTACAGGCCTTCACCCATTCCAGCGTCCAGGATTCCGACCAGGTTACCGACCTGCTCGTCCTTATCCCGGCCGAGACCAGACGGGGTGATGGTGTTGGTCAGCGAGATGCCGTCCAGCGCGTCGTTGTAGTCGAGCTTTCCGACTGACAACATCGAGGCGACCATACCGTGGGTGTCCATACCGTTCTCAGGGTTGGCGCCCGGGGCGAATGGTGTGCCCTTGACGTGACCGGAAGGGAATGAACCCGTTGCCTTGCCGTAGACGACGTTCGAGGTGATCGTCAGCACGGACTGGGTTGGGATGGCGTCGCGGTACAGCGGGATGTCACGGATCTTGTCCATGACGGTCTTGACGACCTTCTGAGCAATCTCGTCCGCACGGTCGTCGTCGTTGCCGTAGACCGGGAAGTCGCCTTCCGTGACGTAGTCGACGATCAGTCCGGTCTCGTCGCGCACCGGGGTGACCTTGGCGTACTTGATGGCCGAAAGTGAGTCGGCGACGATGGACAGGCCTGCGATACCACAACCCATCGTACGGATGATCTCGTTGTCGTGCAAGGCCATCTCAATGGACTCGTAGGCGTACTTGTCGTGGCTGTAGTGGATGATGTTGAGCGCCTCGACATAGGTCTCGACTACCCAGGTCAGCATCTCGTCGTACTTCTGCCAGACCTCATCGAAGTCCAGTGGACCGTCGCCCTTGATCGGCTCGTATCCGTCGACGATCTGTTTTCCTGTCATCTCATCGCGGCCGCCGTTTATTGCGTAGAGCAATGACTTAGCGGCATTGACGCGAGCACCGAAGAACTGCATCTGCTTGCCGACCTTCATCGGGGAGACACAGCACGCGATGGCTGCGTCGTCGCCCCAGTGCTGGCGAATCTGGGCGTCCGACTCGTATTGAATCGCAGAGGTCTCAATGGAGATCGCCGCACAGAATTCCTTGTAACCCGCCGGGAGCTGCGGGTCCCAGAAGATCGTGATGTTCGGTTCCGGCGCCGGCCCCAGATTACGCAGCGTCTGCAGCAGACGGAACGCGGTCTTGGTGACCTGGTGGCGACCGTCGTCTCCGAATCCAGCATCTGACCAGGTTGCCCAGTAGGGGTCACCCGAGAAGATCTGGTCGTAGTCGATGGTGCGCAAGAAACGCACGATACGCAGTTTGAGGACCAGCGCGTCGATGATCTCTTGTGCCTCGTCTTCGGTCAGCGTGCCTTCAGCGAAGTCGCGCTCCGAGTAGATGTCGAAGAACGCTGAGAGCCGGCCGATGCTCATCGCGGCGCCATCTTGGCTCTTCACCGAGGCCAGATAACCGAAGTAGGTCCACTGGACGGCTTCCTTGAAGTTGGCAGCCGGACGGCTCAGGTCGAAGCCATACTGTTCACCAAGGTTCTTGAGCTTCTTCAGCGCCTTGATCTGCTCGCTGTGCTCTTCGCGGTACCGAGCCCAGTTCTCTGAGAACGGCTGGTCCGCGACGGCGTCCTTGTCCTTGAGCTTCTGTTCGATCAGGAAGTCGACACCGTAGAGCGCGACGCGACGGTAGTCACCGATGATGCGGCCACGGCCGTATGCGTCGGGCAGACCGGTGATGATGTGGGACGAGCGAGCCGCACGAATACGCGGGGTGTAGATGTCGAAGACACCTTCGTTGTGCGTCTTGCGGTACTGCGTGAAGATCCTCTTGACCTCGGGGTCCGGCTCTTTGCCAGCCTCTTTGATGGCGGTCTCGACCATCCGCCAGCCACCGAACGGCATCATGGCGCGCTTGAGCGGAACATCAGTCTGCAAACCTACGATGACGTCGTCGTCCTCGCAGATGTAACCAGCCGGGAAGGCGTCAATGTCTGCCGGGGTGTGCGTGTCAACGTCATAGACGCGACGCTGCCGTTCCACCGACAGGTAGTTCTTCTCCAAGTAGTCCCACACAGCCAAGGTCTTCGCAGTGGGTCCTGCGAGGAATGAGGCGTCACCGTCGTAAGGCGTGTAGTTCAACTGGATGAAGTCTCGAACGTCGACAGTCTCCTGCCAGACTCCCGGGGCGAAACCGCGCCAGGCATCGCTCGTGACTGCGCCTGCGTCGGTTGATTCGGACGTGATTGTCATAACCCTCTCCTTGCGTGTGGGTAGATCGGTTCTGATCTATAGCCAGGCTACGGCTCGGGCAGCCGCAACTCTTGGGACCTATGACCCGACTCGGACAAAACCGCAATGCGATGTGAGTCACATTTATTCCCGTCACCCTAGCTTAAATTGGCTTGTTTGCAACGTTTTCGCATAGCGGCCGGGGCAAATTGGGACGTTCGTCCCGAACCGGACAGTCGCCGCTCACTGGTTGAGCCCTGCACTGTTCAATCGACGACAGTGGGCTCAACCGGCGGGGCGAGTATCCGTGACCGCGGCTGCCAGCACGTCACGCAATGCCAGCAGATCTTTGACATGGGCCAGTTCACGGGCCGAATGCATCGAAAGCAGCGGCACACCGACATCGACACTGCGCATTCCCAGACGGGTCTCCACCAACGGCCCGATGGTCGAACCGCAGGGAACCGCATTATGTGACACGAAAACCTGACCGGTGACCCCGGCTTGATCGCACCATCGGTGCCATAGCGCACTGGAGACCGCATCGGAGGTATAGCGCTGATCCGCGTTGACCTTCAGCATCGGACCGCCTGACAGGTGCGGTCGGACAACCGGGTCGTGAGCCTCGGGGTAATTAGGATGCACTCCGTGACCTGCGTCGGCTGAAATCAGCACCGATCCAGCGAGTGCCCGGCGACGGTCGCTGTCGGTGAAGCCGAGCGCTTGCGTCACCCGGCTCATGACGTCTTCTAGCAGGCTGCCCGCAGCGCCCGATCTGCTGGCTGATCCGACTTCCTCATGATCGAAGGCCGCGATCACGGTGATGTGCGCGACATCCAGCAGTTCATCAGCTTTGGCTGTCACCGCGCTCAACGCGGCGAAGACCGACGAGAGGTTATCGAGTCTTCCTGCCGCAAGAAACTCATTGCGAAGCCCGAACACCTGCGGCGCTTGAGTGTCGGCCAGGACGAGATCCCAGCTGACCACATCGCGCGGCTGGCAGTCAGCGATATGTGCGAGGTGTTCGACTAGCGTGCCGCTCTCGGTCAGTGCTGTGGCCACAATGGGCTGGGTATGACGCTGCGGATCGAGCTTGGTCATATCGCGCAATGTTCGATCCAGATGGATAGCAAGATGCGGGATGCGTGCCACCGGACCGGTATGGACGAGGTGCTGCGCGCCATCGCGAGTCAGCACTCGTCCCGCGATGCTCAATTCTCGATCGAGCCAGGATGTCAGCACCGGGCCACCATAGATTTCTACGCCCAACTGCTGCCAGCCATGGGCGAAGATTTCAGGCGCCGGCTTGACCTTGAATCCGGGCGAATCGGTATGGGCCCCGATCACGCGGAAACCCGCTGCGGCGTCGACACCGGTGGGAACCGTCCAAGCGATCACTGCGCCATCGCGCACCACCCCATAGCAGCCACCCGACTCGATGGACCAGTGGTCGCGCTCGTCCAACACAACAAATCCGCGCTTCGTCAATAACTGCGCGATCGCTGCACTCGTATGAAACGAAGAGGGGACATTCTGGACGAACTCCCCTAAATCCCTCGCATAGGCAAGAGCTGAGTCGTGGGTTGCGTCATGTTGTTCCATATCAGGTATCCAATCACGACTCGATCACCATCTGCTCGGGCTACCATAGGCCCGTGAGCGCATCGTCCCCCACCAACATCTCCCCGCCCCCCACCGCACCGTCCCGAGGTGCCCGCATCGCGGCTTGGGCACGACGTCACGCCCGGTTGGCGATGTGGTTGAACCTGATCGGTCAGATCGCCATCATCGTCACCGGTGGCCTGGTGCGGCTGACCGGATCCGGACTGGGCTGTTCCACCTGGCCGATGTGCGAGCCTGGGCAGTTCACCCCACAGTTCCATGAGGCAGCCACCTACCACCCCTTCGTCGAATTCGGGAACCGCACGATGTCCGGGGTTCTCACACTGCTGGGAATCTTCGTACTCCTGGCGGTATGGACTGATCGCTCCCGTGCACAGTCGTATCGTCGCTGGGGATTGGTGCCCCTGATCGGCGTGCTGCTTCAAGCGGTCATCGGCGGCATCACCGTGCTCATCGAATTGCATCCAGCCGTCGTCGGCTTCCACATGCTGATTTCTGTCGCGCTGGTGGCCGCCTCGGCCTATCTGGTACAGCGCCAGAGCGAAGGCGACGGACCAGCACAGCACAATGTGGACGGCCCGACCCGTACCACTGTCTATGCACTCGGCGTCTGGCTCATTCCGGTGATCGTGCTCGGTGTACTCGTGACCGGTTCCGGCCCACATTCCGGCGATGAAGAGATCGGGTACCGTTTCGCTCTTGATCCAGCGGCAATGGCACGCGTGCACGCCATGTCCGTGTGGGTATTCATTGCGCTCTTGCTGGTTGCGACCCTGATGCTGCTCCGTCGGACCCACAGCGCTCCAGCACTGTTGCGGCGCAGGATCACTTGGCTGTGGGCGCTCGTCCTGCTCGAAGGCGTTGTCGGCTACGTGCAGTACTTCACCGGACTACCTGCCGGGTTGGTGGCTGTTCACATGCTCCTTGCAGCCACCCTGACTGCGGTGGGAACCCTGGCGGTCACAGCGACCCGGAGTCGCGTCTAACGGCGGTTACGTGGCGTCGGCGATAAGTCGGCGCGTGATCTGCTCTAGCCACGGGCTGTCAGCATCGCGCAACGAGCTCCACCCATCGGCACGTGCCGCGAATGCGGCCAGTGTTCCAACGACGAGGGTGGGGTTGTGCAGATCACCGCGCAATACAGCTGCTACGAGTTCGTCGAGGCCGACCCAGCGGAACTCCATATCGAGTTCCTCTTCGTGGCGTTCGTAGCGTTCCGTTTCGGCGACCGGTGTCAATCCCTGTGCCAGATACACCCGCAACGGTTCTGTGGTACCGCCAGGCGATGTGTAGAAGTCCGCTAGGACATGCCAGGACTCGGCGCGCAGGTCCGCTTCCTCGAAAAGTTCGCGTTGTGCGGTCGCCAGCGGGTTCTCATGCTCGTGGTCCATCAGCCCAGCGGGCACTTCCCACAGTTCTCGTCGCACCGGATGCCGGTATTGCTTGAGGACGAGTACTCGCTCACGTTCGTCCAAGGCGACGATGCCTACCGCACCCGGGTGGTCAAGGATCTCACGGCTGACCACGCCTGCGGCGCCGAGATCGACCTCGTCGCGGACCAGGTTCCAGATGGCGCCTTGATGCAGCACCTCGCGGCGCTGTACCTCGCGCGGCGCTATCCGATCGCGCAGCGAGGATTCGGTTTCGTCCGACATCTGCGCCCTCTAGCCCTCAACCGGTACTTCTACACCATCGAGTTCGGCATCATCGAGTAGAAGCCCTTGCTCGTCCAACGCGGCCTTGATCAGCCCCGCAAACAGCGGGTGGGCATTGGTCGGACGTGACTTGAACTCCGGGTGCGCCTGAGTGGCCACGTAGTACGGGTGGGCTTCGGCAGGCAGCTCGATGAATTCCACGAGTTGACGATCAGGCGACGTGCCGCAGATACTCAGCCCGGCTTCTTCCAACTGGTCGCGGTAGGAGTTGTTGACTTCGTAACGGTGACGGTGACGTTCCGAAACATTCACGGCACCGTAAGTCTTTGCCACCACTGAATCGTCCTTGAGCACCGCGTCATAAGCGCCTAGGCGCATCGTCCCACCCAGGTCTCCGTCACCATCGACGATGGACTGCTGTTCCTCCATCGTCGCGATCACCGGATATTTGGTACCTGGATCGAATTCTGAGGAGGAAGCACCATCCAAGCCGAGAATGGTGCGCGCGTATTCCATCACCATGACCTGCATGCCCAAGCAGATGCCCAGTGTCGGAATCTTGTTTTCGCGGGCCCACCGTGCAGCCCCGATCTTGCCGTCCACGCCGCGCACACCGAAACCGCCTGGGATCAACACAGCGTCAACTCCGCCGAGTGCGTGCTGCGCGCCTTCGATGGTCTCGCACTGGTCGGAGGCGACCCAGCGAATCGAGACCTTCGCGTTATTGGCGAAACCGCCAGCGCGCAGGGCTTCCGTCACCGACAGATAGGCGTCGGGCAGGTCAATGTATTTCCCGACGAGTGCCACCTCGACATTACGCTCGGGGTAGTGCACACGTTCGAGCAGTTGGCGCCAGCCATCCCAGTTGACATCGTGGAACGGCAGATCAAGGCGGCGCACCACGTAAGCGTCAAGCCCTTCGGAGTGCAGCACTCGCGGGATGTCGTAGATGCTCGGGGCGTCCTTGGCTGTGACGACGGCTTCGTTGTCGACGTCGCACATCAGCGCGATCTTGCGTTTGGTCGACTCTGGCACGTCGCGGTCGGCGCGCAACACGATGGCGTCCGGCTGGATACCGATAGATCGCAACGCGGCGACCGAGTGCTGCGTCGGTTTGGTCTTGAGTTCACCCGACGGGCCGATGTAGGGCACCAGCGAGACGTGCAAGAAGAACACGTTCTCCCGGCCGAGTTCATGGCGCACCTGCCGTGCAGCCTCCAGGAACGGCTGGGATTCGATGTCGCCCACGGTGCCGCCGATCTCAGTGACGATCACGTCCACATCGCCGCTCGCCTGGGCACGCATCCGTTCCTTGATGGCATCGGTGATATGCGGGATCACCTGGACGGTGTCCCCGAGGTACTCCCCCCGACGTTCTTTGGCGATCACTCCGGAATAGACCTGACCGGTGGTCACGTTGGCAGAGGCCCCGAGGAAAACATCGAGGAACCGTTCATAGTGCCCGATGTCGAGGTCGGTTTCGGCACCGTCCTCGGTGACGAACACCTCACCGTGCTGGAAAGGGTTCATGGTGCCCGGATCGACGTTGAGGTACGGGTCGAGCTTTTGCATTGTTACCCGTAAGCCGCGCGAACGCAGCAATCGTCCCAGGCTGGAGGCTGTCAGACCCTTACCGAGCGATGATGCAACACCGCCGGTGACAAAGATCTGACGAGTCGTATGTTCGCCACGAAAGGATGACGAAACTAGTCGAGGGGTACTGCTGGGTGCGAGACCCAGCTCTTCGTCCGAACGTGTGGACGGGAAAGGCCGTTGCGCGTCGTCTGCCACGGAACTCCACTGTATCAGTGATGTGAGACATCGGTCGCGGCTTTTGGGTCGTGTCCGGTATAGACACGCTCCAGTTGCTCAGCCAAGTCGCCGACTCGGGGAAGAGTCCCAGCCCTGCGAATCGAGGCAAGGCGCATGCGGTCTTGGGCAAGCTCAGACGAGGCCACCGCCGCGATCATGTCCGCGAGCGCGTCGGGATCACCTGATTTGACGTGCCTTCCAGCGCTCTGGAGCACCGAGCGGGTACCGCCCACATCGGTTGCCACGATGGCAGCGCCGGCCTGCAGGGATTCCATCAGCGCAACGGACTGTCCCTCCCATACAGCGCAGTTCACAACGATGGAGGCGGCTTGGAGTAGCACTGGCACATCGGCTCGATGCCCTGTCAGGATGACGTGTTCGCTCAACCCGAGTGCCGCAATGGAGGCAGTCAGGTCCTTTTCAAGCGGGCCGTCACCGACGATCAGCCAACGCCAACTGTCACTGTTATCGAAGCGGCTGGCACGCTCGCCTAGTTTTGCTGCAGCGGCAAGCACGGTGTCGAGCCCTTTTTGCGGCGCGAGCCGTGCAATGGTGACGATAATCACGTCACGGTCGGACCAGCCCAGGGTGAACCTGGCGGCTTGGCGTTTGCGCTGCAACTGCGGCAGATCAAGCTGGTCTTCCGGTGGCTGACCCGGTGCCGCGACTATCGCTAATTCGGTGGGCACTTGCGGGTGCCTGGTCAGTCGGCGGGTTCCGGCGCGGAGCATGCCTGCCCGGCGCACCCGGCGGACCAGGTCCGGGCTGACAGCCAGCACTACGTCGGCTAAGGTCGCGATGATCTGTATCAGACCGGCACCAACGGCACATACCAGCGGGCTTCCAACTGGTCTGTTGTGCAGTGTCACGACGACTCGTAGCGGTGTGGAGCGTTCGCCGCCCTTGTGTCCTCGTGCCGCAAGACATGCCAGGGCACCGGCACGGGCACCGTGGGCATGGAGAACGTCGATGTCAACCAGGTGATCGCGCAGTTTCTTCATCGTCGCTCGGTCTTGACCGGACGGTCGTTCCCCGATGTCGAGCACCACGGTCTCAAGATGTCCTACAGCCTCCGGGAGGCAATCGAGGGTCTTGGGCGGTGCTGCGATGACCGCCTGGTGTCCCAATGTCTCAAGTGCGTGGCAGTGTTCGACCAGTTGTCGCACGACGCCGCCACTGGCTTGACCTGCAACTAGCATCACTCGTGTCATGGCTGCTCCTGCCGTTGCACTGTCGGACTTAAGAGTGATCGCACGCTGGTACGTTCCCGCCACAGTCCACTGACCACAATGACGGCGAATACTGGCACACCGATCATGATGACCCAAAGCAGTCCTTGGGCAACCGATAGCGAGTCCGCGGACGGCACGACTACGTGACACAAGGCGGCGAGGCCGATGGCTAGTATTGTCGTCATCGCGGCTGCAGGCACAGCGTCAGTGAACGTTCGATAGCCGAGGACTCTTCCGACCGCTATGACAAGTGCAATCAATCCAATGCTCAATCCCAGCACCATTGCCATACCGATGCGAGTGAAGGCCGCTGCTGTGCCGAGCTGCGTGTTCGTCGCCATCAGAACGAGTGTCAAGAGCGCGGCAGTGCCCCACCCCATTACGGTGCCCAAAGCTCCGGCGCGCGCCCGGTGAACTGCGTAAAGCAGCCGGGCCAAGAAGAAGCTCAGCGACATGGGGATAAGCGAGACGGCCAACCAGATCACAGCTTGACTCATGGCGGTGACGCCACCGTGGGTGAACCCGAAGAAGGCCTCGATCGGTTGTGCAATGCACAGCACGGTCGCGGTACCAGCGATCGTAACGATCACCAAGACTCGCCACACGCTAGAGGCGGTCTGTTGGACTCCGGTGCGGTTTTGCTGCGAATGGAGTTGAGACAACACTGGAAATGAGGCTGTGGCGATCGGTACGGCCAGTACGCCAAAGATCACCATGGCGACTGCTTGCGCGTATTGCCAGACCGGGTAGGCACCCGCATCAGCGAGATCGTTGACTGCGAGCATCGTGATGACGATGGCGATCTGCTGCGCGATCAAGCCTGCCACACCCGCCCCTGCGAGCGCGGCAAAGGAGCGTGCCTGACCCGATGGCATTCGCAATGTCGGCCGGAGGGAAACGCCAAGTTTTCGCACCGGCAGGAACAATGGCAGGCTCAACGCCGCGACACCAGCGGTTGTCCCCCATGCGAGCAGTTGTACCGCTCCGTCCGGGACAGATCCCGGCGAGGTCTGGGTGCCATGAGCCAAGTGACCGAACGCAACGTAGGTTCCGATGACCACAAGCGATGAAAATGCCGGGGCCATCGCTGGCCAGAGGAATCGTCGATGTGCCTGCAGTATCCCGGTGAGCACCACTGAGACGCCGTAAAGCGGCAACTGCACCGCGAACACCCGCAGGAAATAGGCGGCTGTGTCAGCAAGCTCAGGCTCGTTGACTCGCGGGATGGCACCGACGATCTGGGGGGCGAGAAGTGCGGTAGCAAGGCCAACTGCGCTGAGCACTAGTACGGTCCAGGTCAGCAGCGCAGCCGAGGTCGTGTTGACTTGCCTCGCCGCCTTGGCCACGATCGGTCCGGCGAGCAGCGGGACGATGGCTCCTGCCAGCGCTCCACCTGCTACGACTTCGAATAGCACATTGGGAATGAGGTTGGCCGACGAATAGGCTTCGGCGATACCGACGGAACCCACCTGACCTGCCTGCGTTCCCCATCGCACGAGACCGAGGATTCGCACAGCGACGGTCAGCAACGTGATGGTGACAGCGCCCGCTGCAATGGATTGAGCGACGGTGGTCAGCCGAGTGGCGCGTCGAGCAGTCATCCTGCCTCTGTTGTTTCCGGGGCAGATTGCACGACCCCCCACTGATCAATGGTGTTGAGTATTTCTACCTCACGGATAACCCGCGAGAAGGAAACTCGTTCACTAGCCAGATTAAGCCCCACAACGCCCGCTGCCGCCGCGATGCGCAGCGAACGAGGCAAGTGCGCCGCCCATAGCGAACCGACAGCCGCGCCTAGTGCGTTGGCCCCCGCGTCCCCTGCCATATGGGTGCCGGTCAGGTCGCCCGGAGCTGCCGCCGTCATGCTCGCCACCACGTGGCTCGAATGCGGCAACACCGCCATACTCAAAACAGTGGCCGCTTTCAACGCACGGCCGGGCCGCAGATCAAGCAAATTCACCAGATTTGCCATGCCTGCGATTAACGCCGTATCGGAAATCACATCGACCATTACCGCAGTCCTCGTGCAACCGGCTTCGCGGCGCTCAGTGGCGATAATGATCGCGGCGGCCAAAGATGAAGCGCCGATACCGAGCAACTTGACTGCGCCGGTGGTCACTCGTCCCTGCCGCAACGAGGAAAGATGCCCGCGCAACCCGCGCGCTCGAGCCGGGTCCGGTTCCGCCAGATCGTCAACCAGCCCCAGTGTTCCCGCGCTTGTGACAGCGATCAGGTGCGCAGTGTCGTTCCGGGGCTGCTCACCGCAGACGAGTTTGACCAGACCACCGGTGACAAGCCCTGCGACAATCCCAGGGCCTTCGGCGAGACTGACCTGATCGCCTTTGAAGTTGCTGCGCAGCCACCGGCGCTGCTGCCGGGAGGACTGCTGCCAGATCGCGTCAATGCCGCGGCGCACTGCGCTGGTTGCTACGGCGGCGGCAGTAGAAGCCAGAATCCCAGCGGCGGCGCCACGACCAGGTCGTCTAGAACCGGGCTCAGCCTTGATTCGCCTGTTGCGATGCTGTGATTTCACGGCGTTTGGGTATTGCCTGCGTCGGCTGGATCGTCGGCGGTGTCATCGGTTGAGTCTTCATCACCAGCATCGGCGTCGTCGCTCGACTCGGCTTCGGCGCCGGTTTCATCTCCCGAGGTGTTCGCCGTACTGCTTTGCTGCGATGAAGGCTCTGAGCCGAGCGCCGTCATCCAATCCCGTTGCGGTGACGATAGCCGGGCTCCGCGCGGAAACTGCGGTTCAGACCCCATGACGCCGTAGTGACCGACATGGCGCGTCATCTGTTCCGATAATGCAAGCACAGTGCTGAACTGGCCTACGACAGTGTCGGAACCGGTGACTGTCGAAACTGTTGCCGCCACCGCGTCAGAGTTGCGGATGGCCGAAATCACCGTTCCGTCTGATTCGTCGAAGCCGACGACCACAGTCGCCTCACTCGACCGCGCCAAGGAGTCCGCCGTCTGCGCCAGCACGGAGCTCTGTTCCCGAAGCAGCGCCGCATCTGGGTTGTCTAGTAGTGGGTCGGCACTGACTTCAAGGGTAGGCTCGACCAGAATATATGCGTCTGCTGGCACGACCGGTTCTGCGATGACCTGAATCAGATCGCCCGAGATCAAGATGTCACGAACCAGGTCGGCTTCTGCCGAGAAGCCCTCTCCTAACGGATCTGCGGACCCGGAAAAGGCCAGGGCGAGTGCGCGCCCCAGGACTTGGTCGTAGGTGCCAGAAGCGGTGGCCGGAGACAGGTAGTCGGACAGGCTTGCCGCATATGATTGTCGCGCGTCGCTGAGTTCGCTCGAATACCACGATTCGAGTAGTCCTATGCGGCCAACGATCTCGCCGCCGGCCTCTTCGACTGACTGCGCTACGGCGTCGTTGGCTGCGCTGTCGACCGCGCCGGTTGCGATCAGTACGATACGACGTTCAGCCAATGTACCGCCGATCAGGTCAGTGGCGGACTGGCGCAAGAACTCGTCTGTGCCAGCGGCATTGTGCAACGTCCGATCCAGTTCATCGCGTAGCGCCTGTTTGTCTTCACGCAATTGGGACACTTGCCCGGTCAGCTGGTCCCCGATGGCCTCTTTGAGCGGGCCGGCGCCAAGGATGACCCCGATAGCAAGCGCCAGGAAAACGGCGATCAGGGAGACCAGGTGGTAACGAAAGTCAATCAACGACTTTGTCCTTTCTTGCGCGGGCACGCAATAAATCCATTACTGCTTGTAATCATCACAGACCGCCAGAGAAAAGACCGGCTACCCATGACCATAAGTCGTCGAAGCGGGCACCGATGAGACCGAAAAGCACGTTACCCGCACTCGTGGCGATCAAGGAGGCGACGACTGCGACAAGGCCCGCGATCGCAAGGAATACGATCTGCACGTTTGAAATGCGGTGACGGTATAGCCGTGAGACGCCTTTAGCGTCGATTAGTTTGCTGCCTACTCTCAGGCGTGTCAGGAATGTCGACGCCATTCCTTCACGGCCTTTGTCGAGAAACTCAACCAAGGTCGCGTGGGTACCGACAGCGACGATGACTTCGGCGCCCATGTCGTCTGCCAACAGCATGGCGATATCTTCGCTGGTTCCGACTGCCGGGAAAATAACTGCGTCAAGACCCATCGCCTCGACTCGTTCCAAACCGGGAGCTCGGCCGTCACGATAAGCATGCACGACGATTTCGGCCCCGCTTGTCAGTGCGGCGTCGGAAACCGAATCCATGTCACCGACAATGACGTCAGGTTTGAGCCCTTGCTCCATCATGGCGTCTGCGCCGCCGTCGACTCCGACAAGCACCGGGCGGTATTCCTTCAGATACGACTGCAGCGCGATCAGGTCTTCGCGGTAGTGGTAGCCTCGCACCACTATCAGCACATGCCGCCCGCGTATTTTGGTCCGTAACTTGGGAATGCCGACACCGTCAATGAGCAGGTCACGTTCTTTGCGCAGGTACTCCATGGTGTTGGCGGCGAAAAGTTCGAGTTGACTCGACAATCCTTCGCGGGCGGTCTCAAAGGACGCTGCGACTCGTTCCGAGTCTTGTATCTCACCTTCGGCGACGAGTGTCTCGCCGACATGCACGGCTCCATCATCGACGGTGATCCAACGACCCTCACGGATGGTCATCACATCGGGTCCGAGTCCGTCAATGAGTGGAATCCCCGCATCGGTGATGATCGACGGCCCAAGATTCGGATATCGTCCCGATATCGACTGGGCAGCGTTCAACACAGCGCTGGGCTGGGCTGCCACAAGTGACTCTGCCGCGATCCGGTCGATGTCGGTGTGATCAATAATGGCGATGTCGCCCGGTTTTAGTCTTCTGACCAGGTCCTTAGTACGACCGTCGACTTTGGCAGGACCAGCGATACCCGTGCTGGAATCCTGGCGCCGGGTGCGCCCCCCAAATAACTTCACGCGCGTCATCCTCTCATAGCAGCGGCGCTGAGGAGTTCCTGCGCATGCGCGCGTGCTGTTTCAGATTCGTCTTCACCTGAGAGCATACGAGCCAATTCGACAATTCGCTCTTCGTCATCGACCCGTGTCACATAGGACGCCGTACCCGTGCCCTTGGTGTTGATCTTGTTAACGACGAGGTGGGTGTCGGCCTGAGCGGCGACCTGCGCCAGATGGGTCACCACGATGACTTGGTGGAAGGCCGCCAATTGTGCCAACCGCCGACCGATTGCCGTTGCGGCTCGGCCACCGACCCCGGCGTCGATCTCATCGAAGACCATCACCATGGGATAGGTCGTCACTGAGTTGTCCACGAGGACCACCTCGAGTGCGAGCATGACACGGGAGAGTTCACCGCCGGAAGCTGCTCGCGCCAAGGGACGCGCCGGAGCTTCCGGATGTGATGAGAACAGCATGGTCATTGTGTCCGCGCCATGAGGGCCTAACTCGTCTGTTGTTTGGAACTCGACCGTCAGACGTGCTTCTGGCATTGCGAGATCTGCCAGCTCGCTGTCAACGGCGGTGCTGAGCCGCTGTGCCGCATCGCGACGGCCTCGTGAGATTCCGTTCGCTAGTTCTTCCAGTTGCGCGCTGAGTGCATCTCGTCTGTTGCGGAGCTCTTCGATGATTTCACTGTCGTCGTCGAGTTCAGTGAGCCGGACCCGGGCCTGTTCCGCCCATGCCAGCGCGTCCGCGATCGTGGGTCCGTAACTGCGGGCAATCTTCGCCAGGTCGTTGCGGCGCTGCTCGACTTCTTCCAGCCGACCCGGAGCAACCACCAGATCGTCCAGGTAGCGCGCTAACTCGATACCGACATCGGCCAACCGGAAACTGATGTCCCGCACTGTCGTGGTGATCTCGGTGAGCGAGCCATCGAGAGTTTCGGCACGTTCCAGCCCACGCAATGCGGCATCCACAGCCCCTGCCGCGGCTTCCGAATCGATGTCCGCTCCGACTAACAGCAGCCGCGCCTGATTGACGTAGTCGCGCAGGTCTTCGCCATGTCGCAGCCGCTCCGCCTCGTTCGCTAGCTGCTCGTCCTCGCCTGTCTGCGGAGCGACCTCGTCTATGGTCTCCAAGCCGAGGCGCAGTAATTCTGCTTCCCGCGCACGTTCCGCGGCGTGATCGACGAGTTCTTCTAGCCGCTGCGTCACCTGTGAGCGTTCATGCCATAACTGACGGTATTGCGCCACAGTAGCCAGGTGATCGGCCCCTGCGAATTGGTCGATGGTATCGCGTTGCGTCGTGGTGTCTCGCAGTCGTAACTGGTCCGACTGGCCGTGGATAGTCAGTAGTGAGTTCATCAGCTCAGCCACTGCCGCCCGCGGCACACTGCGCCCACCGGCCAGGAACTTCGAACGTCCAGCCGCGGCCACCGAGCGCACCAGCAACAGTTGCCGCGCGTCTTCGAGATGCCCACCGGCGGATTCGAGGTTATGCGCCAGTTCTGGATCAACGATGTCAAGCTCGCATTCGACAACGGCTTCACGCGCACCGCTACGCACCAAGGTTGAATCCGCTCGATCACCGCGCAATAAGGACAGGCTCTGCAAGATCATGGTCTTGCCTGCGCCAGTCTCACCTGAGATGGCTGTCAAGCCATCACCGGGCTCGATCACCGCCTCAGAAATGACCCCCAGATCAATAATGCGCAGGTCACGAATCATTGACCGCCTCCGACATTACTCGAGGTTCCCCGAGTGCGGTCGGACGTGGCCGCATCTCGTCCATCTCGCGCCCGCCACCCATTGACCGGCAACGAGAACCTGCGCACCAAGCGGTCGGCAAAGGGCGACAGATTCATTCGGGCCAGGTGAACCTCATGTTTGGCGACCATGACTTCGATTCTGGCGCCGGGTGCTAGGTCGACTTGGCGTCGTCCGTCCATCGTCACTAGTGCGTCTGCGCCAGATGTGGAAGTAATGGTTATCCCGACACGTGACTTGTCTGATACGACCAGCGGCCGGGCGAAAAGCGCATGCGCGGCCAAGGGAACAACTAAGGCAGCGCGAATGTCCGGCCACAGCACCGGCCCACCCGCAGAGAAGGCATGCGCAGTCGAACCGGTCGAACTTGCGATAACGACACCATCAGTGGCGTAGGCAGTCACAGGCCGATCGTCGACGTCTAGCTGCACCTCGATCATGCGCTGCCGATTAGATTTTTCGATGGTGGCGTCGTTGAGCGCCCAGGCACGCACCACATCTCGTCCCCGTCCGGGGTGAATCGTGACGTCGAGCGCGGGACGAGCCTCGACTTCATAGTCTCCTTGGACGAGGCGCTGCACCGATTCACGCAGGTTTGAGATCTCTGCTTCCGCCAAGAAACCGACGTGTCCGAGGTTGATTGCCAGAATCGGCGTGGCCGATCCCCATGTGAGCTCGGCGGCACGCAGCACGGTGCCGTCGCCGCCGAGCACGATGACCGCCTCAACATGGTCCGTGGTGGTGACAACCGGATCGAATACGGGTTCAATGCCGGCTCGTTCCAGTTCGGTGATGGTTGTCACTTCGGCTTGGAGCGCTTCGGGCCGACCGCGGTGGGTGACCACTAGGATCTTCCGCGTCATGACACCTTCTCCTCTGTGTGATCGTTTCGCACCGCATGCGAAATCTCGTTACTCAGCGTGGCTGAGATACTCTCTGGGCCTTCGCGTCGTGTTCGGGCTTCAAAATCCACGAAGTACTCCACATTGCCATGCGGCCCTGGTAATCGCGAGGCACGAACGGTCCGAGGCTGAAGGCCTGCGGCAAGCCCCGCATCGACCACGTTGGTCACCGCCTGTTCCCGCAGTAGCGGGTCGCGCACTACACCGCCGCTGCCGAGCGCTTCTCTGCCCACTTCGAATTGGGGTTTGACCAGGACGAGTGCTCGCTTCCCCGGGTCAAGTACCGAACGCATCGGTTCTAACAGCATCGTCAGGGAGATGAAGGAGACGTCCGCAACGATCAGATCCGGCCGCCACGGCAGTGTGCCGTCGTCCAGGAAGCGCGCGTTGCAGCCTTCCATCAAGGTCACGCGCGGGTCAGATCGCAGCGAAGCGGCCAATTGATCGTGTCCCACGTCGAGCGCCACGACATGTTGAGCCCCGTGAGCAAGCAGCACTTGAGTGAATCCTCCGGTGGAAGCACCGATGTCGAGGCATCGCTTCGCTTGGATGTCTGGGACGCCGGTGCCCAGGTCGGCCAAGAAGCCCTCCAGTTTGTGGCCGGCGCGCGAGACCATCGGGTCAATATCACTGACATGGATGTGCTCGTCTGGCCCCACCTGAGCTGCGGGCTTTGATATCACGTGTCCAGCCACCTGGACTTTACCGTTGCGGATCAGATCAGCGGCACGGGTCCGCGATGAGACAAAGCCTCGCGCGACCAGTGATTGATCGAGACGATGCAGCGTACTCATCGACTCGATGCCGTGAACTGATTAACCAGAGCCCCGTACGCCGCTTCGTAGAATTCGACATGCTCGTTAACGGGCTTGTGATCGAGCCCGGCAAGTTCGTCACTGAGCGCATCAAGCGAAAACTGTTCCTGCTCGGTCACTGCACGCTCCTCATCTCAGGTCCGTTGTGGATATACCTCAACGGTACCGTGTCAATCAGGTTCTCATAGGGATTTCCACAGGCTAGCCGGACTGTGCGATACGCCCGACAGGAAACTCCGGCACCGAGCCTTCGTCCACCTCAATGCCGTTGTCTCGCGCAGCCCACACGGCTGCAGCGGCAGCCCGGACGAGCGCCATACCGCCTTGTACCGGGGTCACACTGAGTTGGAGCTTTCCGTCGATCACCGCCGCGCTCCGGTCCTGGCAGTGCCAGCGCCCATCCTCATCCGAGGTGGGAGCGCCATGGGCTTCTTCCAAACCCGATAGATCGGCGACGATCAAATGGGGACGCAGTGAGGGCGGAGCCAGGATCGCGTCCCTCGCCGTTGACACACCCGTCAACACGAGCAAGCCGAGGTAGCCGCCACCACGCGCTCCGGCAAGGTCTGTGTCCAGCCTGTCGCCAATGACCAACGTCCGTTGTGATCCAGTCGCGGCAACGGCCATGTGGTACATCGTGGGCGACGGCTTGCCTGCGCTGACCGGTTCGATACCTGTCGCCGAGCTCACCGCCTGCACGAGCGTGCCATTGCCCGGTGCGAAACCCCGGGCTGTGGGCAACGATAGATCGCGGTTGCTAGCGACATGTACCGCTCCGGCCGCAACCGCATACGCGGCCTCCGCCAGGTCTTTCCAGCCCAGGTCCGGGCTGAAACCTTGCGCTACAGCCGCCGGACCGTCGTCGGCACTCGTGACGATCTCATATCCGGCTTCACGTACCGCCGTCAGCAGACCCGCGCCCCCGACTACGAGCACTTTGGCCCCTGGCTCTACGAACTCCCCCAGGTAACGCGCGCAAGCTTGCGCGGCGGTCAGTACCTCGTTTGGTCGAGTGGGGATGCGCAGCGATGAGAGCTGCGCGGCGATCTCCTCTGGCTCACGCGAAGCATTGTTGGTGACGAACACGGTGGTCACATCACGGTCGCGTAGTGCCGCGATGCCCTCGGCTGCGTGTTCGATGGGTTCGTGACCACGATAGGCGACGCCGTCGAGATCGATGAGTGCGAGGTCGCAGATCTCGGTGATGGCAACCGGTGAATCCGCTAGTCCTGCGCCGGGGCTGACGACCACAGGCTGTGTCATTGCGGTGCTCCCTCGGCTGGATTCTCGTTGGCCGCGTCGGCCGATTCGGATGTCTCCGCCTGCTGACTGTCAGTTTCAACCTGGTCGGCGGCACTGTCGTCGTCGGTCAACTCGACCGGGACCTCATAAACGACAACGCCCTGCGATTCTGGCTGCTGCGGGATTCTTGCTTCCAACTTGTCTGCTTCTGCATCGCGTCCTGCTCGTCGCAGAATGCCGATACGTGCCTCCAGCAGTCGAAGTCGCAGTTCATTCGGCAGTCGCCGCGCAGCGTCGAAGTCGTCCAAGATCGCCAGACCTGCATCGTATTGTTCGAGGTCCGCCCTGGCGCCGGCCACGACGATACCCAGTTCTACCTGCTGCTCAGGTTTCAAACGTTGCGCTTGCTCCGACTGCCATAGGTCGATCGCTCGTCGAGGCATGCCGCGACCGCGTTCGGAGTCAGCGATTAACGGCAGGTGCTCACATGACCCGCTGATGCGCTCGTAGGTGCGCAACTCTCGAATCGCCTCTGGGTAGCGCTCCGTGTAGTACGCGGCTATCCCGAGTGCCTCCCGGACGACATCGACACGTCCACCTCGAGTCGTAGCGGCGCGAGCATGCTGATAGGCAAGTTCCGGGTCTTCGTCCAGGAATGCGCCAGCCGCGGCGAGGTGACCGCCTACGAACTCTGCGTTCTCTTTCGTGAGCCCGCGCAACCTGCCGCGCACGTCACGGTCGAGCATACCGATAGTGACGCCCTCAGGGATCGCCGGAAGATTCGACGCCGGCGCCGCAATGCGGCCGCGCGGCCGCCAATTCTCTTCGCGTTGCTGGCGACCGTCACCGTCGCCGTATGATCTGTCACGCTGATCACGGGGCCGATCGTGGCTGTCCCGTTCGAAACGCCGTTGGCCGCCGCCATCACGGCGGCCATAACCGCCGCGCTCGCCACGACTGCTGTCACGTCCGTCACTGCGACGCGGATAGTCATCACGGTCACGGAAGTTTCGGTAGGACGTGTGCCGGTCCCCTCTGCGCTGGGGTCGCTCATCCCTGCTAGCCGATTCGTCACGACGGCTCGAGCGATCAAACGTGCGGTTTCGGTCGTTTCGATCAGACCATTGCTGCCGATCGCGACGCTGCGATGAGCCGCTACTTGATCCACGGTCACTTCCGCGCGTAGTTTGTTCACTAGAGTCGCGGCGCGAGGTTCGCCCCTCTTTCGACGTACTGAATCTGCGCTCACCCGCATCATTGCGGCGCTCGTTACGGTGTGCTCCTGAACGGCGCGGGTTCTTCCCCGAATCTCCCGTGCTGTTAGCCATAGTAGATGCACTCCTGTAACTGTATTTTGTTGAGGGTGTGACGAAGGCCCACCGTGGGGTGGGCCTTCGTGTGATGGGTGTTCGGCGGTGTCCTGCTCTCCCACCACCTCGCGGTGGCAGTACCATCGGCGCTGGAGGGCTTAGCTTCCGGGTTCGGTATGGGTCCGGGCGTTTCCCCTTCGCTGTGACCGCCGTAACGTTGTCAGAGGGTGTGCCACACGTGTGTCCCTGTTGGTGGGTGTGTGGTTGGTTCTCTGGGAACCGTATAGTGGACGCGTTGATCTAGTTTTTTGATTGTTTGTGTTGTGTTGAGGTTGTTGGCTGATTAGTACCGGTCAGCTGCGACGGTCGTTAGTCCCGTCTTCCACGTCCGGCCTATCTACCCAGTGGTCTGCTGGGTGCCTCTCACCATTACTGGTATGGAAACCTTATCTTGAAGCAGGCTTCCCGCTTAGATGCTTTCAGCGGTTATCCCTTCCGAACGTAGCTAACCAGCGGTGCCACTGGCGTGACAACTGGCATACCAGAGGTTCGTCCGTCCCGGTCCTCTCGTACTAGGGACAGCCCTTCTCAAGTTTCCTGCGCGCGCAGCGGATAGGGACCGAACTGTCTCACGACGTTCTAAACCCAGCTCGCGTACCGCTTTAATGGGCGAACAGCCCAACCCTTGGGACCTACTCCAGCCCCAGGATGCGACGAGCCGACATCGAGGTGCCAAACCATGCCGTCGATATGGACTCTTGGGCAAGATCAGCCTGTTATCCCCGGGGTACCTTTTATCCGTTGAGCGACCACGCTTCCACTTGCCGTGGCCGGATCACTAGTTCCGACTTTCGTCCCTGCTCGACCTGTCAGTCTCACAGTCAAGCTCCCTTGTGCACTTACACTCAACACCTGATTGCCAACCAGGCTGAGGGAACCTTTGAGCGCCTCCGTTACTTTTTGGGAGGCAACCGCCCCAGTTAAACTACCCACCAGGCACTGTCCCTGGACCAGATCATGGTCCGAGGTTAGGAGCCCAGCCCGGTCAGAGTGGTATTTCAACGATGACTCCACAACCACTGGCGTGGCTGCTTCAAAGTCTCCCACCTATCCTACACAAACCGGACCGAACACCAATACCAAGCTATAGTAAAGGTCCCGGGGTCTTTCCGTCCTGCTGCGCGTAACGAGCATCTTTACTCGTAGTGCAATTTCGCCGAGTTCGTGGTTGAGACAGTAGAGAAGTCGTTACGCCATTCGTGCAGGTCGGAACTTACCCGACAAGGAATTTCGCTACCTTAGGATGGTTATAGTTACCACCGCCGTTTACTGGGGCTTAAATTCTCAGCTTCGCCACACAAGGTGGCTAACCGGTCCTCTTAACCTTCCAGCACCGGGCAGGCGTCAGTCCGTATACATCGTCTTGCGACTTCGCACGGACCTGTGTTTTTAGTAAACAGTCGCTTCTCTCTGGTCTCTGCGGCCCTGATCCGCTGCCCACCGCTAGGGTGTTGACGGTTAGGGCCCCCCTTCTCCCGAAGTTACGGGGGCATTTTGCCGAGTTCCTTAACCACGATTATCTCGATCGCCTTAGTATTCTCTACCTGACTACCTGAGTCGGTTTAGGGTACGGGCGGCTGGAACCTCGCGTCGTGGCTTTTCTTGGCAGCATAGGATCATCTACTTCACCCCTATGGGGTTACCCATCAGTTCTCAGGCATATGAACGGCGGATTTGCCTACCGTTCGCCCTACAACCTTAGACCTGGTCAACCATCGCCAGGCTTAGACTACCTTCCTGCGTCACCACTGTTAATACGCTTACCTACTACCAACTCAGGTCCCAGCACGCCATCCCAACATTCAACCCGAAGGAAGAACAAAGGAATGTTGTGGTGGTTAGTATCATTGGATTCGGTATGGGCGGTTCTTCGCCGGTAGCAGAATATCAACTGCTTGTCCATCGACTACGCCTGTCGGCCTCGCCTTAGGTCCCGACTTACCCAGGGCAGATTAGCTTGACCCTGGAACCCTTAGTCATCCGGCGGACGGGTTTCTCACCCGTCTTTCGCTACTCATGCCTGCATTCTCACTCGTGTAGGCTCCACCACTGGGTTCCCCCGCGGCTTCACTGCCCACACGACGCTCCCCTACCCATCAACGCACCTGGACCACGAAGGCCTAGCTAACGCGTTGATGTCACGGCTTCGGCGGTGTACTTGAGCCCCGCTACATTATCGGCGCGGAATCACTTGACCAGTGAGCTATTACGCACTCTTTCAAGGGTGGCTGCTTCTAAGCCAACCTCCTGGTTGTCTAAGCAACTCCACATCCTTTCCCACTTAGCACACGCTTAGGGGCCTTAGCCGGTGATCTGGGCTGTTTCCCTCTCGACTACGAAGCTTATCCCCCGCAGTCTCACTGCTGCGCTTACACTTACCGGCATTCGGAGTTTGGCTGACGTCAGTAACCTTGTAGGGCCCATCGGCCATCCAGTAGCTCTACCTCCGGCAAGCAACACGCAACGCTGCACCTAAATGCATTTCGGGGAGAACCAGCTATCACGGAGTTTGATTGGCCTTTCACCCCTATCCACAGGTCATCCCCCCAGTTTTCAACCTAGGTGGGTTCGGTCCTCCACACTGTCTTACCAGTGCTTCAACCTGCCCATGGATAGATCACTCCGCTTCGGGTCTAGACCCAGCGACTACATTCGCCCTATTCAGACTCGCTTTCGCTACGGCTTCCCCACACGGGTTAACCTCGCCACTGAGCACTAACTCGCAGGCTCATTCTTCAAAAGGCACGCCGTCACCCCAACTAGGGAGGCTCCGACGGATTGTAGGCACACGGTTTCAGGTACTATTTCACTCCCCTCCCGGGGTACTTTTCACCTTTCCCTCACGGTACTAGTCCGCTATCGGTCATTAGGGAGTATTTAGGCTTACACAGTGGTCTGTGCAGATTCACACCGGATTTCACGGGCCCGGTGCTACTTGGGATCCCTTCAAGGAGGCCACGAGATTTCGTCTACAGGACTACCACCTTCTACGGTCGGTCTTTCAATACCGTTCGACTATCAACGCAACTTTCTTACTCCTTAACCCCATGTCAGTAAGGTTCAGAAGGTCCCACAACCCCATACACGCAACGTCTGACAACTTTCCACGCGCATGGTTTGGCCTGATCCGCGTTCGCTCGCCACTACTAACGGAATATCTCTTCCTGCCGGTACTGAGATGTTTCACTTCCCGACGTTCCCTCCACTCACCCTATATATTCAGATGAGGGTAACTGGACATAACTCCAGCTGGGTTTCCCCATTCGGACATCCTCGGATCACGGTTCGTTTGCCAACTCCCCGAGGCTTATCGCAGGCTACAACGTCCTTCATCGGCTCCTAATGCCAAGGCATCCACCCTGTGCCCTTAAAAACTTCAACACACAAAAACCAGAAAAACACTTCAAAAAAGCATTTCTCCCACGTTTGCTATCACACAAACAATTAAGATGCTCGCGTCCACTATACAGTTCTCAAACAACCAACAAACAAACACCAACCACCAAGCAAAACAACCCGGTAACCAGCATCAGTTGCACCACCAACACCCCTACCAACCCTGACCATCTCGTAACCACGAGACCGATCAGCGAAGACGCAGTGTTGGTCTAAAGCACCACAAGTGGTTGCTTCAGGACCCGATAGTGTGTCCACAACCCACCCCCACACACCACCTGGCGTTCCACACCCCACGGGGCGGTACTAACAACAGCAATGCGTAAAGACGAGTCAATAGTTGATGTTCCACCCAATAACGAAGCAACCACCCAACGCACCCACGGCGTTGAACAAGCGGCCACCAACCCCTACCGCGCACGGCGGGTCGTGTTAATGCTCCTTAGAAAGGAGGTGATCCAGCCGCACCTTCCGGTACGGCTACCTTGTTACGACTTAGTCCCAATCGCCAATCCCACCTTCGACCATTCCCTCCACAAGGGTTGGGCCATGGGCTTCGGGTGTTACCGACTTTCGTGACTTGACGGGCGGTGTGTACAAGGCCCGGGAACGTATTCACCGCAGCGTTGCTGATCTGCGATTACTAGCGACTCCGACTTCATGGGGTCGAGTTGCAGACCCCAATCCGAACTGAGACCGGCTTTTTCCGATTCGCTCCACCTCACGGTATCGCAACGGTTTGTACCGGCCATTGTAGCATGCGTGAAGCCCAAGACATAAGGGGCATGATGATTTGACGTCATCCCCACCTTCCTCCGAGTTGACCCCGGCAGTCTCCCATGAGTCCCCGGCATAACCCGCTGGCAACATAGGACAAGGGTTGCGCTCGTTGCGGGACTTAACCCAACATCTCACGACACGAGCTGACGACAACCATGCACCACCTGTACACCAGCCCGAAGGCTCACCCATCTCTGAGCAATTCCGGTGTATGTCAAGCCTTGGTAAGGTTCTTCGCGTTGCATCGAATTAATCCGCATGCTCCGCCGCTTGTGCGGGCCCCCGTCAATTCCTTTGAGTTTTAGCCTTGCGGCCGTACTCCCCAGGCGGGGCACTTAATGCGTTAGCTACGGCGCGGAAAACGTGGAATGTCCCCCACACCTAGTGCCCAACGTTTACGGCATGGACTACCAGGGTATCTAATCCTGTTCGCTCCCCATGCTTTCGCTCCTCAGCGTCAGTTGCGGCCCAGAGACCTGCCTTCGCCATCGGTGTTCCTCCTGATATCTGCGCATTCCACCGCTACACCAGGAATTCCAGTCTCCCCTACCGCACTCTAGTCTGCCCGTACCCAATGCAAGCCCAAGGTTGAGCCTTGGGATTTCACACCAGACGCGACAAACCACCTACGAGCTCTTTACGCCCAATAATTCCGGACAACGCTTGCGCCCTACGTATTACCGCGGCTGCTGGCACGTAGTTAGCCGGCGCTTCTTCTGCAAGTACCGTCACTTTCGCTTCTTCCTTACTGAAAGAGGTTTACAACCCGAAGGCCGTCATCCCTCACGCGGCGTCGCTGCATCAGGCTTTCGCCCATTGTGCAATATTCCCCACTGCTGCCTCCCGTAGGAGTCTGGGCCGTGTCTCAGTCCCAGTGTGGCCGGTCGCCCTCTCAGGCCGGCTACCCGTCAAAGCCTTGGTAGGCCATCACCCCACCAACAAGCTGATAGGCCGCGAGCCCATCCCCAACCGAAAAATCTTTCCACCCCACACCATGCGGCACAAGGTCATATCCAGTATTAGCCACCGTTTCCGGTAGTTATCCCAAAGTCAGGGGCAGGTTACTCACGTGTTACTCACCCGTTCGCCACTAATCCACGGTGCAAGCACCGCTTCATCGTTCGACTTGCATGTGTTAAGCACGCCGCCAGCGTTCGTCCTGAGCCAGGATCAAACTCTCCGTAAAAACCGAACACACCCACAAAGGGCATGAACAACAATACGAAACCAAAACTGGCCTCAAAAACCAACACCCACCCCACAACAAAGCAGAGCAGACGCTGGACCAAACAAAACAGTCAACCAAACCACCCCACAACACCACCCCCACCACAACAGCAGAAACAGCACCACAAGACAGCCCAGCCAACCAAATGGCATCAACTATCAAACACACTATCGAGTTCTCAAACAACCACCACACACCATTGCCAGCCAATTT
>FZPE01000006.1 GCA_900188465.1 Micrococcales bacterium KH10 | reverse complement strand
ACCGCGATGCCGGGGTGGTCATCGAGCCGAGCAAGTTCGTGATCATCGGGCGGCCTCAATTGGCAGTACTAGGCGACTCGACCGGCAGTGTTGCTGGACGAAACCTTAAGGCCGGGCCGTCTGCAAGTCGGCCTATTGCGCTGTATGCGCCGACCTGGCACGGCTACAATTCGATGACACAGCTAAGCTCGTTAGCGCGCGGTCCGCAGATCGTCGACGAGTTAACTGTAGCCGGATTCGATGTGATTTTCCGGCCACACCCGATGAGTGCGCTGACGCGTGCGGGCCGGGCACAGATCGCCGCGATTCGTTCGCGTCTGCAGACAACGACGCCACAGCCGAAGACTTTTGTGGCGGCGGCAGCCGAAGCCGACCTGCTGGTTGCTGATCCGTCGAGCGTGATTGTGGACTTCCTTGCGACAGGGCGCCCGGTGATCGTGATTTTGCCGTCAACGACAGGGATTTCGGAATCGGCAGACGGTGATGGGCTGACCGCGAGCGATGCGGTGTTAGGCATTGATGGACGAGTGCTTCCTGGCTTGTACCGGGTGGACTCGTCATTGCAAGGCATGCCCGGGGCCATTGCGGACGCGATGGGGCAAGATCCGTTGCGCGATGCGCGCCTTGCTGTCCGTGACGAACTCTTCGGTGATGCACTCAAGTCTGGGTGGACAAAGCAGTGGGACGAGCAACTCGCCCGCGTGCTCACCTGACCCCTTCACGTCAAAGTTATGAAATCGTTACACTCATGCCGAAAGTGCCGAAACGCTTCGGTTAAATGCCTCATTCTCGTCTTTATAGACGGCGACATTCCTGCGGTTCATTGAAATTGTGCGGTTCTTCTGCCTATCATTAAACCGGTTTGATCACATCGGGGTGACAATCGCCGCTAAGGAGAAACAATGAAGTTTTCTGCAGTGTCCTTGATGATGGCAATTTCACTCGTAACGACATCAACCGTGGCATCGGTGGCTGCTATCGATCCATCCTTGAATCCGACCTCGACAGCAGTAGTGACCACGGACGACCTTGCAGATTCTTCATCAGGGCAGCAGCGTTGGATATCCTCCCCCGGGTCGCGTATCACTATCAATCCAGGGAACCCGGCTGAATCCGGGCCAACTATCCCGCTCAGCACGGAGTATTTTGCTTGGGGCGGCGAGAGCTACCAAGACCCTCAACTGCGGTTATTTCATGCCGATGAGCGTGAACCTGCAGCATCGGGTGACTCGGCAACCGTAGAGGTGGAGTTCCGTGAGGACTTCGACGATCTAGTCACCAATAATTGGCAAAACGAGAACGTTACAGCACGGATTGTTGACCTAGGTGAGGGCAACAATGGTGTGCAGGTGTCGACTGCAGATGGTCAGGCATACGGCAATGTCTTCTCCAAGAAAATCACCGTGAATCTCACTACACACCCCATGCTGACGGTTTCGGTACCGCAACTTGGTGGTGGGGGGATGAGCTACTGGGCTCTGAAGATCTGGCCTGAAGGTAGCGAGGACCGCACGGTCCAACCGGACACTAACCAGGCGGGAACTTTCGACTACGACCTGTCGGAACTGGACGCGACTAACAACCTCAGCGGTGAGCAGACCTTCCGTATTCGACTATTCGTTGCGGGTGGCGACGGCACTAATTCCCGAACTGCAACGTTCGATTATCTGCAGTTTTGGGGCACTGGTGATGACGGTGCTGATGCTCCGGAACGCACTATTGGGTTTGAAGACACCATGGGTGCGCAGACTCAGGACCAGTGGAACACCACGAACGATCAAGGTAACGGCTTCACTTACGGTGGGACCGCTAATGGCGGAGTGTTGACTCGCGGCCCTGGTGCAACAGATTCATGGGGTGCAGTTGAACGCACCATCACTCTTGATCTTGACCGATATCCGACGCTGTCAGTGACCGTGGCGGACACCGCCGGCGTGTGGAATGCCGTCATCGTTGAGAACAACGTTGAACAAGGACGTAAGCTACATTCGGGTGGTGACTCCAACGCCACCGGAACGTTCACGATGGACGTCGCATCGGCAACCGGGTGGGGCGGGACCAAGACCTTCCAAGTGCGACTGTTCCACAACGGAGCAGTGAACTCGTCCACCATCTTCTCCAATCTTCACTTCTACGGTGAACAAGAATGGTTGAATGTCGGAGCCGACTACGCGACCACCTGGCGTCCGGAAGCAATTGACTACGTAGCCGAATTCGATAATGGCGATTCGATCTCAGGGTTCGATACCACCGTTGGCACAGATGGTTTGGGACGAGTGCTCCGTCCCGATTTCTCCGACGGCTATTTAGGGGCACTTGGTCGATACAACGGCGAAGCCTCGTACGACAAAGCTGCCGGTGTGCTCTCCGTGGTCACCCCGCGTGGTGACGGATCTTACGCATGGTCCATCCAATTCCCAGCGGGAACAGACCTGTACTTCTTCGCTTCAGAAGGCTCTGCCAAGAAGGGGCGAAACGCAGGAACCAACCCACGTCCAGGTGGCGGCTTCTGGGCAACGACCTTGGACACCGACGAGGACCTTGCGCTTGGCTTTGGGTTCGAACTGATGTCTGAGCGATCGGGTGAGGAACAACAACGTGCCGTGACTGCCAGCGTCGCGACAGCGCAATCAGCTGCCACGGTCCACGCACTAGAACAAGCAAGGGCCGGATGGGCCGCCCACTATAACGATTTCCTTGCGCAGGTCCCCACACCGCAGGACTTCGAACTGCGAAACATCGATGCGATGGGTCTGACAGCTGATGATGTGAAGTACTGGTATTACAGCGCCTGGACAGGACTCGAAGCCAACATTATGGCGCCAACTCCTGAGACTCAGGAGGCAGGTGATGACTTCTGGCAGATAGCAACCGGTAAACCATCTACCTATGCTTCCGGTCCCAAAGGTGCTGAAGCCTCGGCCGAATGGGATTCACTATTCGGCATGCAGTTCATGGCCCATATCCGACCGGAGATTTCCTGGAGTGCCTTCAAAGGCAACCTGAAATATGCGGTGCCACCACCAGGCAGCCACCACGAGACGTTGCCGAGCCGCAAAGCGCAGACCGCGTGGATTCTCTACCAAGTGACCGGCGACCAGGCCGAACTCGAATCGGTCTACGACAGGTTAGCGGAGTACCTGGAATGGGCGTCACAAGACCAGAACATGCAGTGGAGTTACACCTCAGGTGGTCCGGCAGAACGCGATGCCGAGTTCTACGTGTCGATGATTGTTGACCTCGGCTACGCAGTGAAGATCTCCAACGAACTGGGCCATAGTGACGATGTCGCGCAATGGGAATCACTCGCACAGACGCTCACTAGCACTTACGAATCGATCTTCTTCCCCGATGACGGCCCGCCGCTGTACAAGACGTGGATTGCGAACGATCAAGGATGGGAGATTCGTGACGATGTGACTGAGCCGATCCAATACGTGCTGACAGGTCTGCACACCCCGGATCTGGGTGCTGGTGCTATGGACAAACTCAAGACGTTGTTCAACAACAACTTTGATCCGTCCAAGGGCCTAGCCGGGTTGACCGGACCGGGTAACAAGGACATCAAGGCTCCCGACATTCAGTTTGTCACCTATGGGCTCTTGGGCCAGGGCATGGCGAGCGAGGCAGAGCAGGTCGCCCACATCATGACCCGCGACATAATTCGTGCTGGCGTCTTCGCTGAGGTGTATGGCGTACGTGGCGACGGCTCGATCTGGGGCGGTTCAATTGCACCGTCAATCTTCGGGAACATCCACCTGATTGACAACATCTGGATTGCTAATGGATTCCGGATGGATGCAGGGGATCCAGCCATTGTGCGATTGCCGCATTCGGTAGGCGGTCTGTCCGGTCTGAAGGTTCGTGATGAACTGTTCAACGTTGATCTTGATGGAGAGGTCGCGCACATCAGTGGTCCTGCTGTGGATTTGCAGATGCTTCCCACAAGCGTCGATGTTTCGGTGGCAGGTCGCACGGAACTAATTGACGTTGCAGATCCAGTGTCAACGGACCCGACGGACCCGACGGATCCAACGGACCCGACGGATCCAACGGATCCGACCGACCCTGGGGCGGGAACAAATCCGGTTACGCCACCCGGAACTGGAACCGACGGCGATAACCAAGCCACCACACCGCCACCGGCCGCAACCAAGAAAGCTAACGTCAAGTTCAAGGGCATTAAGGTCGTCAAACCTAAGAAGTCTGCCAAGCAGATCCGACGTGGCAAGGCCGCAGTCGTGCGCGTGAAGGTCGTCGGTAAGAAGCAGTTGGCGCCAACGGGACGAGTTCAAATCCGTATCGGTAAACGTGTCATTGCACGAGCCAAACTGAAGAAGACAGGTAACCGCCAAAGTGTTGCCAAAGTTCGTATTCCGCGCAAGGTAACGAAAGCACTGAAGAAGGGCTCTCGTATCAAGGTTCGCTACAACGGCAACAAGTCCTATCGGAAGAACGTCACAAAAACGAAGATTCGGGTGAGATGACCTGATCTGTTTTCCACAGCGTTACCAATCTCAGCAGTACATAAATGGCCACACTGGCGTGGTCAGATAGCGAGAAATACATGAAATCCCTGAAGGCTCTGCTTGCTGGTGTTGCAACGAGCGCGTTAGTCGCGACCACCGCATTAATCGCCCCTGCCGTAGCCGCCGCCGACATCGCGGCAGCACCGGTGACATCAGATCTGCGCGATACCAGTGACGATCAACCGCGTTGGCTGTCGGTGCCGTACTCGCGCACGGTCATTAACCCCTTTGCTTTCGAAGAAGTTGGCGCCACGACCGAACGCACCGAAATTGAGTATTCCGGCGGCAGCAACATGCCGCTGTCGAACGGTTTCTATGCTCATGACGAGGCCATTCACGTTAAGAACATCCTGAATGTTTACGAACAAAATGATTCGATCCCGCAGTACTTGCTAGATGCGCAATTCAATTCGCAAGCCGAAACAGAAGCTGCGGGTTGGCAACTGCATAACGCGCAAGCAAGCTACGCAGATGGCAAGGTCATAGTGACCAACCACGATGCCGAATGGGGATATATCCGTACACCCGAGCTCAACTACAACCCGGACCTCTACCCGGAATTAACGATCAACGTCGCCGAGATTCAACCCAACAACGGGCTATGGGCGCTCGAAGCCGTCTTTGACGGTGGCAGCGGACCAGGCACGGTCAAGTTCCAGGGCGACTCGTCGGTGACAGGTGAGCTCACAATTGATCTTGCGGACGAGCTAGCAGCCGAAGGGCGTGGCGGTGCCCAGTCATTCCACATCCGGTTGTGGTCCAGTACTTGGCAAGTAGGAAGCAGCACTGTCTCGGTCTCGTTCGACTCGTTCGCGATCCACCAAGCTGATGATTCAGGTGACCCGGGACAAACGTGGCTTCCGACGCCGACCACTGCCATTGACTATGAATGGACCCCAGCCTCCGTCACGATGCAGGGCCAGTTCACTAATACTGATGTCACCACGGAAGACTATTTCTCTGTAGCGGAACTCGATGGAGTTGCGCGCAAGATCTCTGCAACGGGCGATACTGACATCTTCGCGGCTGGCAATATCGAACATGCCAATCCGACCTACGACGCTGCGACTAAGACGATCACGACGGTCGGACCTTACGCGGCACGCAGTGTCGCTTTGCCAGATGACGCAACGGTCCGGTTCTTTGATTCGTCTGCACAGTTCCAGTCCGCTGCCGCAGGTACCTCAGCGCCCACCGCAAGTACGCGTTACTGGTCAGCTCAACTGCCCAGCGATGGCGTGGAACGTTATATCGGCGTTGGTTGGGCTGTTGTGGGCGATGGCGACGCTGCAGCACAGTCACGACTGACCGCTCAGGCCGTGAAGCAGGAACAAGCAGCGGGCATCGTTCACTGGTCGCAGCACTGGGACGATTACATGGCTAATGCGCCAGCGCTCGAAGACTATTCGATCCAACGAGTGCCATCTGGCGGCGTCGAATCAGACCGGATGCGGTTGTTCTACTACTACGCGTGGATCAACCTCGAGATGAACGTGCTCCCGGCCACGCCGGAAACCGGCAACCATTATGCACAGGTGGGAACCGGTAAGCCATCGTTATGGATGCATGGCACCCCCGGTACCGCTAACGTCGCGTCGTGGGATTCGCTGTTGGGTATGCAGCAACTCGTCTATACCAACCCGGAAGCGTCGTGGGATTCGTTTATCGGCATGATGAAGTCGGTCACCATGGACGGGCCAGAACCCACTGACACCAACGGTGTTGAAGCAAAAGGCGCGCTGAAGGGCGAGTCGCTGCCCAGCCGCAAGGCTCAGACGGCATGGATCCTCTATTCGGTGACCGGCAACCAAGACAACCTCGAGGAGATTTACGAGGAGCTGCACGCGCATTTGATCTGGGAATCGCACAATTTGCGTTGGATGCACTATGAGCATAACTACGTGGACGAGCGCGACAGTGAGTTCGTTGCTTCCTTGATCTACGACCTGAAGTTCGCGGTGCGCATCGCAGAGTTATTGGACGAGTCCTCCCGCGCGGCGCAATATGAGGCATTGATTACGAGCCTGACTCGTGACTACGAAGAGTGGTTCTTCCCGACCACTTCTGACGGTGACGGCTACGTGTGGCCGACTGTGCAGAAGGTGTTCTTGGATACGAGTCGCACGTCCATTCCGGCTCACCCGGAAACGGAAGGGCAACCGTACCGCGACCACAAGGGCCGCTGGGTGCGCCAGGGTCTGTCGTACTACACGACGACGGCGCTCGTCGCGGAAGAACTTGGTGGTGAGTTCAAGCAGAAGATTATCGATCGTCATTTACGTGATTACGACGAGCACCGTCAACTCGCTGGGTTGGGCCGCGTCCGAGTTAAAGCACCAGATGTGCAACTGATTACATATGGTTTGCTCGACATGACGCCATTTGGGAACTACACCAAGTCCGACCTGGTGGACCAGGCCACGGTCCTCGTCAACAGTTACAACCGCGATATGGTCATCGCCAAGTGGTTTGCTGAGGTCTACCACGAGACCGGAAACGGTGCGATTGGCGGTCACATCAAAGCCTCTGGCGTGCGGCCATCACTGTTCGGAATCTCGAATTACATCGACTTCATGTTGATCGCCAACGGATACCGGCTCGATGAAGGTTCACCGACCTTTGTGCGGCTGGAGGGCGCATCCGGTGGTGTCTCAGGTCTGACCCACAAGAACCAGAAGTTCAGCTTCGATATTGACGGCACGGACATCCATCTCAGTGGTGAAGCTGTTGGAACTGGTGGCCTACCACCGCAGATCAATGCATCGCAGACTGGAATCTCGTACACACCAGACGGCAACTACCAACCTGAACCGACAGATCCAACTGAGCCAACAGACCCGACGGACCCGACGGACCCAACAGTACCGGTCGGCCCGATTGCCACGACGATTACGGCACCAGCAACTGTGCAGACAACCTTCGGTGCTGGCGCAAATGTGGCAGTGAATGTGCGTGCAGCCACTGCGGTGCCACAGGGTCGAGTTGAGATCCATGCGGGAAGCGCATTCTTGGGTAGCGCACAGTTGGTGCGGGGACGAGCCACGGTGTCGCTGAGCCGAAACCTCGCAGCGGGTACACATAAGGCCCAAGTGCGTTATGTGCCAAGTACGAGTGATCAGTTCCGTGCCGCAACTAAAGCACTAGATGTGCAGGTTGCCAAGGTCACTGTCGGCAAGGTGAACGCTAAGGTCACCAAACCGAAGAAGGCTCGTAACAAGATCAAACGAGGCGCAGCCGCAACTGTGCGGGTCCGCATTAAGTCACCTCACGCGGCTGACGTGACCGGACGAGTTCAATTGCGTGTGGGCAAACGTGCCCTCGGCAAGGCCAAGCTGGAACGTCGCGGCAAGCGCTTCGTCGCGGTCGTGAAGGTGAAGCGTAAGGCCACACGCAAAATCAAACGAAACAGTACCGTCCTTGTTCGTTACCTCGGAGACCAGACGTACTCGTCCTCAAATCACAAAACTAAGGTGAAGGTGACTGTGCGATGAAACACCAAAAGAAAGCTGCGGCCGGTTTTGTCGCGCTCAGTTGCGCCGCGGCGCTCATTGCGCCGACCACCGCCGGAGCCATTTCGAATGACCAGGTACCTAACGCTTCAATCGAGGCCTTTGAGAGTTCGCCGGTGCCGGCATTTGGTACAGCGGGTAGTGCGGCATTCGATTGGGCCGAGCGGGCGTTGGCATTTGACGAGTTCGCCTACGACTGGACTGATCGCGGTGACTTCACCACGATCATGGAAGACACCACCGCATACAACATGCCCGCGGGTGAAACATCGTTCAAGATGCCCGCCTATTGGGGTGACGAGCGTATTCAGCGACTCGGTGAGAACAATGGTGACGGCTACCAAGAATCGGTGACGCACTTCTCATCGATCATCTCGGCAACGCTCATCGGAATCGATAAGTCGAATCAGGAATGTAATAAGCCGAACCTTCCAACCGGTGTGACGACCTGCAACTATGTGGACATGCTGCGGACCTTCGTACATGAGGACATTGGCATCGCGGGCAATACTCCACTGTTGGGCAAGACGGGAGACGGGAAGTTCATTCCGGGCACCCGTGACGGCTGGTACCAGTTCTTGCCTAACGTTCTGTATTACGCAGTGGGTTCGCTGTACCCCGATGCGAAGGACATGGATCAGATCCTGCGTGGCATTGCGGACAACTATGACGCGATGGTCAGGCAAATTGGCGGCGCTCACGCCGATTTCAACATGCAGGATTACGACTTCGAACTCATGCGGCCCATTGTGAACAGTTCGTGGAATCAGGCCACCGATATCGGTGCCGCCACTGCGGCAGTGCTGCTGTGGGCTCACGACCACTTCGGCGATGCGAAATACTTGCAGACCGCAAAGTGGACGATGGACGCCATGGAACGCTCCGATGAGAACCGCTATTACGAGATCATCACGATGCTGTTGCCGTACTTGGCGGCTCGGATGAATGCTACGCATGGCACTAACTACGACGTGGCGAAGTACCTCCACTGGTTGCAGTATGACTCAGTGGCTCGGTCCGGTTGGGGAACCATCGGTGGTTACCGGACTGGTGGCAGCTCCGCACCGCGCTGGGACGGCAGAACGGTCTCCGGCCTTTCCGGAAGCCTCAATGACGAAGGTTTCGATGGCGATCCGACGACGCGGGACTACCCGTTCGCGATGAACTCCTTCGTGACACCATGGTTGGCCGCAACGGCCAAGTACGACACTCAGTACGCCAATGCGATCGGGCGATGGTTGCTCAACGTCAACACTTCAGCACGTTGGTTCTTCTCCGACCAGGTGGGGCCGCACCAGCAAGAAGGTGTTGTGACCGACCAAGAAACCGGTGTTCCAGGTTCTAGTGATGGGTGGAAGACCGACAGACGTGCCGGCGCGATCGCTTATGAAGGACTCCAGCCACACTCAACGGTCGGCATTTTGGCCACCGCAGATGTGACTCACCCAGAACGCTCTGGCGGCTGGAACCTTGGACCCGAGTCGACGAACTTGGGACTGTATGGCTCGGGATGGATCGGATTCATGTCCACCATTAAGCCCACCAACGTCCCAGACGTGCTGCGCACCGACCTGAACGCCTTGGACCACTTCGGCACCAACGACTATGCGACCTCGTTGATTTACAACCCAACTGAAGCGGTCGCGAATGTCGAAATCGCCTTGGAAGGATCACACGACCTTTACGATGCGGTTACCGGCACCTACTTGGCGCGGAATGTCGCGGGCACCACGACCGTCGCGGTTCCCGCGAACGGATCAGTCGTGCTCGTTGAACTACCAGCAGGTGCGACGATTTCGCAGGACGGGTACACCGTGCTCGCCAACAATGCGCCAATCGCATACAACGTCGATCCACACCGTGACCTAGCGTTAGGAGCAGCGGTGAACGTGGCACCAGCGACCGTCAATGCGGCAGTCGCCGCCAGTATCGTCGATGGTGATCTTCTCACGGGCTGGGCTTCTGAATCGGATCAGGTCCAGACAGTCACGGTGGATCTGGCAGGGCAATATCGTGTGGGTAAGGCATTGATTGCCTGGGGCAAGAACCACCCTGAGAACTACACCATTGCGACGTCGACCAACCGAACGATCTGGACTACCGCCAGCGCGATCTCGTCCCAAGGCGGACAAGAAGAGATCACGTTTACGCCACGCGACGCACGATATTTACGCGTTGTGATCCCGGCTGATACTGTGTTCGATCTTCGGGGAATTGAGACGTATATCGCGGACCTAGCGCGCAATAAATCCGTAACTGTGTCAGGTACCGCAAATATTTTCCACGGCGGCACGAACTTGACCGATGGCTCATCGCACACTCGATGGGAGTCACGATCAATCAACGATGAGTGGGCCCGTATTGACCTCGGGAAAGTACATTCGCTTGGTTCAGTGCGGCTTAACTGGGAAGGGGCTTACGGGCGCGATTTCCGTATCGAGGTCTCCGATGACGGCAACGCTTGGACATCTGCTGCAGCTGTGACCGGTGGCACTGGTGGTGATCAGATCGTCACATTGGACGAAGACACTGAGGCTCGTTACGTTCGCTGGGTTGGCGTGAAACGGGGAACCGAATGGTCATACTCAATGTGGGACCTTGAAGTCTATGCGCCTGAAAACTACGTGCGTGTCGGCGATATTCCAGCCCCGGATGAGCCCACTATGACAACTGCCACGCTGACACTCAGCAGCCGAACGGTCGTGGCGGACTCGGCGCAGCCGATCACCGCGAACGTTGCGGTGACCTCCAGTAGCGATGAATCTCCACAGGGCACGATTGCCCTCGTCGAAAATGGATCAGTGATCGCCCAGACACCGCTCGCAGGTACGGCAGTTTCACTGACCATCCCGACGTCACTTGGAGTCGGAGACTATGCAGTGGCAGCGGAATTCCGAAGCGCCGACGAAACAAAGTGGCGCAGTTCGCGCACCACCACGCAGGTGATCGCTGTCAACGCGGCACCGGTGACTGTGACCGTCACCAATAAGAGGGCCGTAGCGGGCAAAAAAGTCACCGCGACCGTCCGGGTGGCGACTCCCGGAACCTGGCGGGGTGGACGAGTTCAGATCACCGGCTGGGGCAAGAAGACCCGCTCGGTGACCGTACCAGCTAGTGGTGTAGCCACCGTGCGACTTCCTGCGGTCAAGCGGAAGACAAACCGAACGATCACCGCAAGTGTGGCGTCAACCGCGCGACTTACTCCAGCCGTGACCCGCCACCGTATTCGTATTGTCAAGGCACGACCCAAGGTCAAGGTTCGGGCTAAACGTAACGGAAACCGTGTCGCGTTGCGCATCAATGTGAAGAAGCCGAAGAGGGTATCAGCGAAAGGCAAAGCGCGTGTGTTCGTTGCCGGGAAACGGGTCCGGACTGTACAGGTCGATAAAAAGGGGCGGGCGCGTGCCGTCGTTTCCATACGGTCCAATGCCAACCGCAAGACACGTGTGCAATTTCGCGGCAATAAAGGCCTCAAGAAGCGGGCCACCACACTCACCGTTCGTAGCTCCCGAGAGCCGACCACAGTAAGGGCACCTCAATCATGTCAATCAATAAAAACCGTGGCCGTAGCAGACAACGATCCACCGCAGGAATCGCTATCGTGGCACTCACTGCCACGCTGTTGGGAGCAAATGTGCCTGCAGCACAAGCAGACAACATGGAGTCGACACCCTGGTACACCTCATTCGATGAGATTGCTAACCCAGCGGGGTTGTTGAACTCGTCCCAATACAACGAAAACGGTGCGGAAACGACCAACTTCTCCGGTACCAACTTTTCTGCGGGATCACTTAGTCCACTCGTTTCGACCATCTCCGCCACCCACGAAAACACTGGCAGCGGTGAGGGTGCCGTCAATCTGATTGACGGAAATCCGCTGACCAAATGGTTTGCTGGTAGCCGGTCGCCAAATGTCGATATGCAATTCGATACAGCACAGCGTGCTACTCGCTACATCCTGACCACAGCAAATGATGCCCCCGGTCGTAACCCGAAGAACTGGACGCTACGTGCTTCCAACGACGGTTCCAACTGGACGACCATCGATACTCGCAGGGACCAAATGTGGGGGAACAACGGCGCGCCCAGTTTGCACACTCGACACGCCTTCACTGTCCCGACCACCGCGCAAGGAGACTACCGACACTATCGCCTCGACATCTCCGACAACAACGGTGCGAGTGAGGGGGTGCAACTTTCTGGATTTGAGCTCATCGGTTCCGGTACCAGCACGCCGAATGTCACCCCGTGGCAGACCGCAATCGATGCGGGTCCGTGGTCAAGCCGGGTAGCTAAAGCCGGAGTCGGCTTTACCGGAACCAAAGCATTACGTTATTGGGGTTTCCACACCGCTGATGGCCCATCACGCACCACCAACGTGCTCTATGACAACCTGGACTTGCAGGTCGGTGCCGATAGCGAACTCACCTATAAGATCTTCCCTAACTTGGATGAGTTGGAACTGGCTTGGCCATCCACCTACGTCGCGGTGGACCTGGAATATACCGAGGCAGGTGACAACACGCCGCAGCGTATGTCTACAGCGGGCCTGACTGACAGTTTTGGTTTTCCCGCCACGGCACGCGGACAAGGGGAGTCGAAGCGAATCTTCGCCCGCCAATGGAACTCGGTGCGCGTGCATCTGGGTGCGCTTGAAGGTGCCACGATCCATAAGGTGCTGCTTTCCTACGACAATCCAAATGGGTTCGCGTCGTCGGTCACGTCAGGATGGGTAGACGATATTCGCCTCGGCGGAGCCCGTGTCATCGATGACAGTTCGTTGACCAACTACGTAGACACCCGGCGTGGCTCTGACTCAACCGGCGACTACACGCGCGGTGCAAACTTCCCAGCCACGGCCATGCCCAACGGCTTTAACTTCTACACCCCGCTGACTGAAGGGGGATCGAATATCGACCTCTACAAGTACCAGGGGTCGAACACGAGCCAGAACAAGCCCCGACTACACGGCCTGGCAATTTCCCATGAACCGAGCCGGTGGATAAACGATCGCAACCAAATGCAATTCATGCCATCGATCACTACAGCGGCCGTGCCTGATGCCAGCCTAGGAAACCGGGAACTGACGTTCGACCATGACAACGAGGTTGCCCGCCCGGACTACTACTCAGTCGACTTCGACAACGGGATCAAAGCTGAGATCGCCCCTGGCAATTATGGGGCGATCTTCCGGTTCACTTTCCCGGCCAATACGAACAACAGGGCCACGCTATTTCTTGACCGAGTTCACAGTGATGCGGAATTCACCTTGCGTTCTGACAACACTGGCTTCGATGGGTGGATGTATGGCGGTCCAGAAGGAACGACCCGCATGTTCGTCCACGCGCGGTTCAACCGGTCAGCCGTGGCTCAAGGCAACGCGGCTGGAAACCGCGGTTCCGCGAAGTACGTACAGTTTGACATCTCTGACCCCGCTGACAGGGTCATCGAACTGCGTTTTGCCACTTCGCTCATGAGCGTCAGTCAGGCATGGCAGAACTACGAGAACGAAGTGGCCCTCGGTCAGTTCAGCTTCGATCAGGTGCAGCAGGCGGCGCAGACAGCGTGGAATGAACGTCTCAGCGTGATCGATATCCCTGGTGCTACCGACGAGCAGAAAATCTCAATGTATTCGAGCCTGTACCGACTCAACCTGTACCCCAACGTGCAGCATGAGTACACCGGTCAAGGCAGCAAGGACGGTTACCAATACGCCAGCCCGGTCAACGCCGCCACCGGCAATGCGACTGCAACGGAAACTAACGCCAAGATCAATGACGGCAAGATGTACGTCAATAACGGCTTCTGGGACACCTATCGGTCAGCATGGCCGCTCTACAGCTTCCTCTACCCGGACTTAGCAGCAGAACTCATCGATGGATTCGTTGAGCAATACCGGGCGGGTGGTTGGATCGCCCGGTGGTCCACCCCAGGTTACAAGGATTCAATGACAGGGACGAGTTCCGACGCTGCATTTGCCGATGCATACATTGCAGGGGCGCTGCCCACAGCGCTCGCGGAGGAAGCCTATGCTGCAGGATTGAAGAACGCCACTGCGCTCTCGTCCTCGAATATCAAGGACGACGGCAACTACAGCGCGGTCCAAGTCGGACGCAAGGCACTCAACCAGTCGATCTTCCTCGGCTACAGCCCGGCGTCATTGGACCAATCGGTGTCTTGGGGGCTTGAAGGCGTGATCAACGACTTCGCGCTCGGCAAGATGGCCGCGGCATTGGCGCAGGATCCCGACGTGGACGAGGCCGCTCAAGCACGCTACGCCGAAGAATCCGTGTATCTACTTGGCCGCGCGGAACAATACGTCAACCTATTCGACCCAACCGTCGGTGACCCTGATGACCCGAACACGCCGCTCGGATTCTTCCAAGGCAGGCGTTCGGATGGTTCGTGGTTGTTGGGCCCAGGTGCCTACAACCTGGGTAACCGGCACTCGGTGTACAACCCCGAAGACTGGGACTCCGGCGTGGAAACCGGCCACCACACCTACACCGAAACCAACGGTTGGAACTTCGCCTTCCATGCGCCACATGACGTGGACGGACTGGCGGCGCTCTATGGCGGGCAAGCAGATCTGATCGCCAAACTCGACACGTTCTTCACAACTCAGGAACGAGCCGAAACTCGTCGTATCCACGAAACCTACGAAGCCCGCGATGTTCGTATGGGGCAGTGGGGCGCGTCCAACCAGATCTCCTTCCACATTCCGTGGATATACGTTGATGCAGGCAAGCCGTCGCGCGCGCAGCGCATTACCCGCGACGCGGTGCAGCGACTTTATGTTGGTTCGGATATTGGGCAGGGTTACCTCGGCGACGAGGACAACGGCGCTATGAGCGCCTGGTACGTTTTCGCGTCGCTGGGTTTGTACCCGCTGGCCCTGGGATCGGGCGAATATGTCATTGGTTCGCCGCTCCATGACCAGGCAGTAGTGAAACCGCTGGGGCGTGATGGCACTTTGACGATTGCTACGACTGACAACTCTGTCGACAACGTCTATGTGCAGTCGGCCAGCCTCGACGGTCAACCGTTAGAACGAGCTGCGTTGCGTTATGACGAGATCTTCGATGGAACAGACCACTCAGTAGATTTCACCATGGGAGATTCGCCATCGACCTGGGGTGAGCGGCAGATCGCCGCAGAGCATCCAACTGCACCTATTGATCTTCTCGATGACCAGTACGCATTGGTGACCGCGACCGATGGCGACAGCGTGAATGTGGCTGCACTGGTCGACAACAACTCACACACCGAGACGGAATTCTCAGGTACTACGGCCACGATTACTGCGCAATCCAAAGTAGGAGCCGTTCGGGTACACGAGTACACCGTGACTAATGCCGCTGGTGCTACTGGTGCCGATCCGCGCAGTTGGCGGCTAGAAGGCTCCAACAATGGCACTGACTGGGTTGTCGTGGACGAGCGAGTTGACGAGGACTTCTGGTGGCGCACACAGACCAGGGCTTTCCAAATAGCTTCACCAGGGGAGTTTGACCACTATCGGCTCGTGATAACGCAAAGCGGTGGTGATGGCATTGCTCTCGCTGAAATCGAGTTCCTGGCTGCAGGCGATGACGCAGCGACCGGTGAACTGACTTTGAGTAGTGTCGCGGGGCTCAGTGTTCGTGCCGGTCAGATGTTTGCGGAACAGATTGCCTCCGTCTCGGGTGGTACCGGTGGTATACCGGATGTGACGGTCGACTACGGATCGGGACCGGTGACCGCCGATGTCTCTGCGAACCCCTTCGGCGGCTATGTGGTTGCGGCGTATCACGCCTTTGACACCCCTGGTGTATATGACGTGACCATCGCTGCGACGCAAGGGGATGTCACGGTTCGCACGACGGCATCGGTTAACGTGTATGTCGACAACCGTAGTTTCGTTGCGCTCGCTGACGCTGCTAATGTCAACTGCTTCTCGGTGCTGGGCATCGGTGGAAGCTGTGATGGTGAAGGTTTTGCCTATAACAAGGCGAAGGTCAATGCCGCGGGGGTGCAGTTCGGTGTCCAGCAGATTGTGGAACTGGCAGGGCGGACCTTCCGGTACACCTTGCCTGACGTTCCGGTAGACAAACCCGATACGCTGACCGGCCGTGGCCAGACCATCCCGGTGCTCGCGGATATGGGAAGTGAACACATCACCTTCCTCGGCATGGCAAACCAAGGGCCAAAGACTCTGCCAACCTGGCTGGTTTATGACGACGGTACCGAGCAACAAACCGATGTGACCTTCGGGGACTGGGTTGATCGAGCGAACAATCCGATCTCGGGCAACACACAGGTCTTTGTTGCCCCCGGCCGCTTGCAGGGCACTGGTGAAGAACCGGGGAACCGCCCGATTGCGGTTTTTGCCACCGATCCGGTGCCGTTGAAGTCCAACGCACGATTGACTGCGATCCGATTGGCTGATCAGGGCGACAATATCGCTGCGGGCAAGGTACATATTGTGGCCTTCGGTTTCGACGGTTCTGCGACGCCTGCACTGGAGGTTGTCACTGCTGGGGCAGGATCAGTGACCGCTGAGGCAGGGAAGTCATTCACTACAGACTTGGCAAGTGTTGTCGGCGGTCGAGGTACGTACTCCGCGTCTGTGAACTGGGGAGATGGCTCTGGTGTGCAACCGGCAACGATTGTGAACGGTGCGGTGCGCGGCACCCACACTTACACCACAGACGGTTCTTTCCCGGTCAAGGTAACGGTCACTGATGGCGAGCTGTCACAGACTGTGTCATTGACGGTGACCGTCTCGGAGTCAGATGACACGGACCCTGGTCCAACTGACCCAACCGATCCTGACCCTGTTGATCCGGGTCCGGTTGATCCAGACCGACCTGTTGTACGTGTCTCAGCGCCGGTGGTGTCGAAGGGTAAGCAGGTGTTTGGTGCGAAGCCGAAGCAGCGTGTGACGATCACGGCGTCTGTGTCGGGTGTCACGAGTGGTGTGGTGACGTTCCGTTCGGTCAAGACTGGTGGTGTGGTTGGTACGGCACCGATCACGAAGTCGGGCAGCACGTATCAAGCAGTCCTGCGCGTCAAGGCGAAACTGGCGGTGGGTAAGTATGGTCGGATCACCGC